>NZ_NIWD01000019.1 GCF_002277025.1 Sphingopyxis sp. GW247-27LB | reverse complement strand
CCTCAAAGCGCCCATAGCGCTCGAGCGATAGGCGGGAGAGGCGCATGGTTAGCCCTCCGCCGTGAGGCGCGACCGCAACGCGGTCGACGCGGTACGGAGGACGCCCGACCAGTCGCCGCGGGCGGCGGCTAGTCGAAGTTCGCCCTCATCGGGATCGCCGAGGGACGTGCTGGCCGCCAGCATGAAGCGCTCGAGGTCGCGGCTCAGCGCATCGATGAGGTCCGGGTCGCTCGCCGCCTCGTCGATCATGGCGCCCAGGTCGTCGCCGACGACGAGGCCCGTGCGCGCCGGCTCGGTAACTTCGACCCGGACCTTCTCGACGAACAGGGCCGGGGATATCGAAGATGCGATCGCGCGGACATCGTCGCGCAGCGTCGCGGCACTATCATGGAGCGCGCCCGCCTCGACCGTCTCGCCGCACAGCGTCACGCGCGCGATTAACGGCCGACCCGAGGCGTTCGCGCCGTGAAGCCCCACGAGTGCAGAGCGCAGCAGATCCCCGACCTCATCCATTCGCGCTTCGGCGCAGTTCACGTCGAGACGCACCCATCGGATAACGTCGAGCTCGATCCGCTCGACGGAGGCAACCTCGCCGTCGTCAACAGCAACCAGGACCGCGCCCTTGGCTCCGGTCTCTCTGATGGTTCGCCCCTGCACGTTGCCCGGAAAAATCACGTGGGGCTCGGTGCTGACCACCTCGAACTCGTGGACGTGGCCGAGCGCCCAATAATCATAGCCCCGAGATTTCAACTCCTCGAAGCTACATGGCGCATAGTCGGCATGTCCCGGCCGACCGGCCAGCGCTGTATGGAGCATACCGATGTTGAACGCGTGCGGCTCGGCCGGCGGGTAGGCCAGTACAAGGTTTTCGGTGACCGCCGGCGTCGAAAAGCTCTGGCCATGGACGGCGACGGAAAGTTCGGGAAGGCGATGAGTCTCAGGGCGCCGCGATCCGAACAGCCGGACGTTCGGCGGCCAGGGGACCGTGCGCGAGATGACGGAGGCCGCGTCATGATTGCCGGCCAGCAGGAACGCTGGAATACCGGCTTGGTCCAGGCGGCCCATCGCTTTCGCGAAGTAGAGACCGGTCCCCATGTCGCGCCAGTCGCCATCGAACAGGTCCCCGGCGATGACCACGAAGTCAACGTCCTCGTCGATCGCGCACTGCACCAGGTTGTCAAACGCCGCGCGCGTCGCTGAGCGGATCTCGTCGACCGGCAGGCCCTCGTATCTCGACAAACCGTGCAAGGGGCTGTCGAGATGGATGTCAGCGGCGTGCAGAAACTTAAAGCTCGTCAAGCTCATTCCCCTTTGACGAATAGGCGCCTCACTTTCGGAACCCCGCCACTAATAGGATGAATGTGAGGGCAATTCACCACTACTTACAAGGCCGCGAACGGATCGGGCCCCATTGGACGGTCGGTGGTCGTATGAAGTCAGTCAGACCGCGCTCGGGTCAGCCGGCAAGGCGATCACGTTCTCGTCACCAAAAAGCTCACTGACCTTCGCTAGCGCTGCCGCGCTGAGCACCTGCGTGAACAGGAGAGCCAGCCTCCTCTTCGGACGCGAACATGCCACGTAAAACAGGTTGCGGTTGCTCTCAAAGAAGGCGACCCTGTCTTCGGGAGGCCCGGGATCCATCCATTCCAGCATCTGAGCGAAGTTATACTTGTTCCAGCCGCGGCCCACGATGACGAGGACGTTCTCGAACTCGGCACCCTTGACGCCATGCTTCGTCGCGAACGGCGTGTGGCCGTCGATGAAGGCGTCCACGGCGATGAGCTCCGCATAGGGCACCTCGCGGAGCTTCCGCAACTGGGTCACCCGGCGCGGCTCGTCTTCAACCGGATCCGCTCCCACGGCGGCAAGCCGATCCTCGCGGTCGACGACCGCCTCGGGAACGCGCATGTGCGACTGCGCCCTCATGAAGTCGATTACCTGCCCAATCGTCCCCCTCTGCCTAAGCTCGATGAGTTCCTGGAAGGACTGGGACCAAGCCGCCTTGTCCTGATGACGGCGGATGCTGGGCCGACCGGCGTCGAGACATCCGAACATCTCGCCGTAGCGCTGCGCTCGGAAGGCGGCGCACGCGGGCTCCACCTGATCCGCGAGGAACTTGATGTGCGGATCCTCCTTCTTCAGCCACGCGTCGTTGAACTGACCGTAGATTTGCTGGATCGTTGGATAGCCCTGCTCCCGTGCGAGGACGCTGTGGCTGAGCATCAGGATCTTCGTCCGCTCGACTGAGAAATCCCAGCCTTCGCCGATGAGCCTGGCCTTGAGATGGTCGAAGTAGGCGCGGGCCGCCTCGGCGCTCGTATCTCCGGTCCAGTGCCCGCCTCCCTGGCCTGTGCGGCGCTGCCCCGGCCAAGCGTTGGTATGGAAGAGCCGCGCCTCGCCGGGCACGTCGGCGTCGCTGGGAATCTGCGGAAGCGCAGGCCTCATGCGGTTGAGCATCGAGACAATAGGCCCGGCCGACCGGAAGTTGGCGTTCTTGTCTATTACCTCAAGCGCGGCGTGGTCAACCGCCCCGCATCCCTCGCCGTAGATCTTCTGCCAGTGATCGCCGAAGAGGCCCACGACAGGGCCGGTGCCTGTGTCGAGGAAGTACTGCTTCAAGGCGTCCACGAAGCCGGCGTCAGTGTCCTGATACTCATCGACCAGCAGAATTGGATAGCGCGCGGTCATCACGGCCCGAAACTTGGTCCGTGCGAGGAGCGCGGTCATGAGCGTGAGCACGTCCTCGTGCCGCAACGACACTTCCGTTTCGGTCACACGGGGATAGCCGAGTTCATATTGGATGGTACGGACACCGATATCGGCGACATCCGCCTCGGCGAGCCGATCGGTCCAGCCCCCGAGCGTCGGCACCAGCGCACGGATCTCTGGCTGGAAGTCCTGCAGCAGGGACCAGCAGAAGCCGTGGATCGTTTCTGGTCGTACCGCAGGATGCGCCTGGATGCGGGACGTGATCTCGTCCTTCGCGACGTTCGTGAAAGTGATGCAGCCGATCTGCTGCCGGTTACGCAGGAGCTCGGTCCCGCGCAGGACGAGAAGCCTGCGGAGTGCCTTCTCCAGCGAGTAGGTCTTGCCCGCACCGGCGCCGGCCTCGAGACGGAAGCTGCGACCATCGTCGAAGCAAGTGAAGACGCGCTCCAACGCAACGCGGCCGGCGGCGTCGGCTGGGCTCTCCCCATCAGCCATGGGCGGGCTGTCCGCCGTCGGCAACTTCTACCCCGATCACCTCGGCGACCAGTTCCTCTGCCACCGCCTCGGGCGGTAGAACCGGAGCGGGATTTCCTTCGGCGAGCCACCGCAGACCTTCGGCGATGTATCTGGGCGTCCTCCAAGCCGTGCTCTCGATCGCGTGCTCTAGGGCGAAGCTAGACTTCTTCTGTTCGGCCGCATGCTCATAGGCGAGATCCGCCCGATCCCCCTCGCCAAGTTCAAACAGCTCCGGGTTGGCGAGGATGAACGCGTCCTCGAAACTGCGGGCGGAGGGTCCGCCATCCTCCTCAGGGATTTGATAGGCAAGGCGCCTGCCGGCGCTGATCTTCTCATCCGCCGTCTTCGCCAGAAGCTGCGCCGGGGACACGTCGGGCGAGAACCACTCCTTGATGCACGCGTTGCTGGTGAAAGTCCCCTGCGCCACGGGGACCGCCACGCGCTTGTTACTGGCATTGGGAGCCACGGAGTCGATGTCGGTGATTATAAGCGTGCGCAACTCGAGGAAGTTGAGAAGGTCGTAGAACCGGTGCGCGTACGCACCGCCGACCTCCATTACGGTCAGGTATTGGCTGCTGAGCTGCGGCTGCCCGGCCGCCGCCTCGTCAGTCTTGCGGATCATGGAGGGAAGCAGGAGCCGCTCCGACGTGCCCTCAATCAGGATCGCCTTGTCGGCGAAGAACAGGTCACAGCGTGAGAGCGTGAGATACTGGTGAAGGAATTCGCGCACCGCAAGCTCGGCGCCCGCCATGCCCTGACGCAGATCCTTCACGACCGAACGGCGCATGCGCTCGCCGTCGGGAATGGAGAGGAAGTAGCGGAGGCTCTCGAACCGCGCCTCGTTCGCCATGTGCGGGGAATGTGTCGTCACAACGAACTGCACCGGCCAAGGCCGATCAGCGTTCAGCTGCGCCACGAACGCGGCCGCGACACGCTCGAGCTGCCGGATGAAGACCTCCTGCATCTGCGGATGAAGGTGCGCCTCAGGCTCCTCTATGAAGATGAGGTGGACACCGGCCGATGTCGGTGTCGCCTGATACTCCCGGAAGAAGCGCAGTAGCTGAAGGAGCATATAGACGAGGTTCCTCGTCCCCAGCCCGTTGTAGGTCTCAGGCAACGTCATGCCGTTGACGCCCCGATACCTAACCCTCGTGTGGTCCTTGAGGAGCTTGTTCACGTCGAAGCTCGTCTCGGTCACGAGCCCAGGATCTGAAAGACCGGGGTATCCAAACAAATCGAACGTGGGCAGCAGCGAGGTCAGCCCAGAATTGAAGCTGTTGTGGACGTCGCCCTGAATGGCCTCCACCACGTCCTTAAGTTGCTCCGCGGTCGTCCGCCTCTCGGGGTTGATGTCGTCCGTCAAAGCCGACTGAAACAGCACCTCGACAACTTTGCCGAGGACGTCGCGTTCGCGGATGGTGTCATCGTCGAGACCACGCTGCGCGTTGATGAAGCCGCCTCCGATCAGCGTCGTGAGCAACTTGGTCTCGAGCAACTTGCGGTTGGTGGCATCGTTGGGATCGACGGCCTCAAGCGTCCCCGCATAGGCGGACGGGAGCCGTTGGCTTAGGTTCCGAAAGAAGCGGGAGCGGTCGTCTGCGGCGTCTTCGAGCGGTATCAGGTGGTCGGCAAAGAAAGCTTCGGGCGCTGTCGCCTTCGGGCCGAAACGAAACTCCAGGCGGGCCTCGTGACAGTCGTCGTTTAGGTCGATGATGCAGTTGCCCAGCGGTCCGAGATCCGGCGCATCCGTGTCGTATCCGATGTCGAGAACCAACCGAATCGATGGCAGCTGCCCTAGGACATCGGCGGCCTGCGGGTCGGCGCGGTAGGTCTGCAGCGCCTGCCAGAAGCTCTCGTGGCACCCGAGAGAGAAGTCCTCGAGCCGGAACGCCAGACTGCCGCCGGATAGGAGCCGCCGGAACAGCTCCGCAATCGAAGTCTTCCCGCTGTTGTTCCGCCCGACGATGAGCGTTGTACGTTGCTCGAACCCAACTTCGACATCCCGCAAAAGACGGAAGTTCTCAATTCTGGCCCGCACTATCCGCATTCTCATCCCCCCTAGCGCAGAGCTTTAGCCGACGAATGGCCGCATGTCGCCGGACGAAAGCGCCGAATTGAATGTACCGGCGCGGCCATCGCTTGCAACACTACGTGCATTGATCTATTCACGTAATATATACTCCTTACGTAAGGTGGATCAATCATGGAATTCCGCGCACCTACCGTCGCCGCGCAGCAGAACGCTAAGGCGCTCAACTACCTCACGAAGAACCTGAAGGATCCTGAGGCAGGCCGGCGTGCAGTCGAGGGCCTGATCGAAGAGCTGGGCAACGCGGTCGACGCTTACCCGGATTGGCATCCGATCCTTACCGCTCCCCCTCGACACGGATCGGAGCATATCGGCAGCCTCTCCCAGGTGGCAACATATGCGGAGGCAGACCCTACAACGGAATTCGTGAGGGGTTTCGTGACCTGCCCTTATTCCGGCGAAGGAGCCGACAGGCTCGTGGAGGCGGTGCGGCGGGTGCCGGGCCTAGACGCCTATCGGCTAGAGCAGCCGCTCTATGCGGACAGCGCCCATCCGGTCGTCGTGGTGGCCGTCAACGTCGAGCTGGAGGCCGACGGCACCATCAAGAGCAGGGACGCCCTGGCCTGGTTTGTGCAGCTCTCAGCCGCCGAAGCCACCGGCGCGCAGGTGGCTGAGACCTGGTGGAACGTCCGCTCACTCATACTTGGCAGTCCGCACGGATCGCGATCGTCTCTTTTCGTGAACCAGCACACCGGCGTGCACATGCGCAAGATCTTGGAGGCCATGAACGCCAGCGGCATGTTCGGCCCGATCAAGGAGTCCTCGCTTGAGATGCTCTCTCAGAAGAAGCGCGATGCGATCAGCGAAACGCTCATCCGAACCGCCGTCGCAAACTGGGATGGAGAGAACTCATCGTTCGACTTCGAGCTGCGGGGCGAGACATGCAAGGCGTCGCTTAGGGACACGTGGAACGACAATCATGAGATCTCGGTGCGCGTGGAGATCGGAAGGTTCGACCTCTACGTCACCGGCTTCTACTATCCCGAGGATCGCAGAATCACGCACGTTGATCCCCGCGGCAAGCGCGAGTTGGCGGAGAAGTTCCTGTAAGTATCCAGACCAACCTCGGCTTTCAGGACCTCCGTGCCTAGATGCGAATGGCGATTATGAGGCGCAATTTAGCCGCTTCTTCGCTTAGTTGACCGGAACCCAACCGATGGCTCCGCTGGCTTCCGGTAGAACAATTCAACGTCAAATTCCCCGAGCCGAACGGATCTGGTTCAGCGAGAACAGGCGGGCGAGGATTACGTCATTGTGCAGTACCCCTGCCCGCCAATCCTCGCCCCAGCCATAGGCATCGGCCACCGCCTCATCGAGCGCGGCATGGGCGTTCGCCAACCATTGCGGGCGGGCATTGTAGAGATTGGTGAGCGTGCGCTTCTTCAGTTCCTTTGCCGCTTCCTCGTCCTTGGGCAGGATGCGGTCGGGATAGCCGGGCACAACTTCAGGCTCACGCATCACCAGATCGCCGGGGTTAAGCCAGTTGTCTCGCAGTTCGTTGAGCCTCGACGCCGCAGCTGCGATCGCCTGCGCGCGCGGATCGTCCGCATAATCGGCGGCGGGCATGTTCGGGGTCAGGCCCTCGGGGAAGGGGAAGGTCTCGAAGGTGCTCGAGGGCGTGTAACGGGGCCGGTCCTCCAATGATGTGCCCGTGCGCAGCGACCACAACTCGTGGAAGCGCGAGTGGAGGATGCCGAAGCTGGTGTCGTCGTCGCGGGTGATTGAATAAACGGAGCCCGAAGCCAGGGTGCCCCCGGCCAGCCAAGAAAATATTCGGTGTTTCGAAACTTCCGGCGTCGCGATGAACCGAGCGAGACCGTACATGCGCGCACGAAGCTCGGGGCGCGACCGCTGATGCAGCCACCGCGTCGCCAGCGAGGCAGCTTCGTTTGCACGAAGTTGTGGCAGGGGTGGATTCTCAGCGGCACGCCGGGCATTTTCAGCCGCCCATTGCTGGTCAAACAGTTCATACGGCGCTTCGAATAATGCCGCTTCGGCGGCTGACGAAATACCATCGAAGTTGATGCACCAGCGCTCTTCTGTCCGTCGTGTTAGATCAAGACCCGTGATCCAGCGACACACAACTTCTGAGTTGCTGGCACCGTTCGGGTTCCCCCTGGACATAAGGAGACGCCGTGCGTCATCGCCGGTGATCTCGAATGGTCCACCGAACTTAACACCTTGAAATGCGAGGTTCTTGTTCGACGCGAGCGATGCTGCTTGCGTCAAATCAACCGTCTTGGCGCCGCCGGTTAAATCAGCATTGATGCGCGGAACCGGTAGTCCATTTAGGCCAGCCGACGGTCCCACGACACCCCGTGAGAAGCAAACAATCGACACACGCACCGCCGCGCCTTCTACTGTCCAGCCCTCGTCGCTCCATGCTTCGAAGATGCGCCCACCGTCGACTATTGGCTTCAAGACCTCGCGATTTACGCCGCCCCGGATGCTATTGGTGCTGACAAGTCCCGCACGGTGCAGCCGTCCGGCGGCCATCATCGCCCATGCCTTCGCGAACCAGTAGCAGACGAGATCGACTCCTCCCGGCACCTCCGGCCACGAGTTTCGCAGCGTCCGTGTGTAATCCTCCCCTAATTCGCGGATCATCTTCTTATTGCCTAAGAACGGCGGATTCCCCACTACGGCATCCGCCTCCGGCCACTCCGCCCGCGTGCCGTCCGCATTCAACACCGCATCCCGACACTCGATAGTGTCCAGCGGCCGCAGGATTGGATTCTTCGCCGCCTCGAAGCCGTTGCGGCGCATCCACTGGATCTCACCAATCCAGACCGAAACACGCGCCAGTTCGGCGGCATAGGGGTTGAGCTCGATCCCCAGCACATTTTCGGGCCCGACAGCTGGAGTGGCCTTGTCTAGGCCGAGCGTTTCGGCATCGATGTTGGCGCGGTGTTCGATATCCTTGAGCGCTTTCAGCGCCACGTAGAGAAAATTGCCCGACCCACAGGCAGGATCGAGAACACGAAACTCCTTTAGTCTAACCAGAAACTCGTTCCGCAGCCTTTGCGCTTCGCGATACGCTGCCTCTTCGGCCCGCCTGGCGGCCGCAAAGACTTTCCGCGCTTCACTCTGCGTTTTCGGTACGCGGGCTTTTGCTGCAGCGACTTTATCCATAGCCGACGCGATTTTCTCGCGGACCTCAGCCCATTCGGCTTCGAGCGGTTCGATAATTACCGGGCGCACGATCATCATGATTTTATCGCGATCGGTGTAATGTGCGCCCAATTGGCTGCGCTTGGCAGGATCGAGTCCACGCTCGAACAAAGTGCCCAGGATCGAGGGGTCGATCTGGCTCCAGTCGCGTTGAGCGGCGCTGAGCAATTGCTCGATATCCTCACTGCTGACGGGCAGCACGCTATTGTCGCTGAATAGCCCGCCGTTGAACCAGTCGATCGGTGTGAAGTCGATGTCGCCGCCCTCCGCCATCGCGCCGAACAGCTTGGCGGCATTGCCCTCGAAGCGTTCGGGCCGCACCCGGCTGGCGCTCAGCATCTTGGTGAACAAGTTGTCGGGCAGGAGGCCGACATCCTCAGCGAACATGCAGAAGACTAGCTGGTTTACGAAATGCGCGACGCGGTGCGCCTCGTGCCCGCGATCCCACAGCCGCTGGGCGATGCCGGCGAATTCGCGCGCGGTCTCCTCGGTCAAATCCTGGCGTGACTTCGCGGGCTTGAACTGATCGGGTTCGAGAAATGCGGCCTTGAGCCGATCGCGCACCGCACCGTCTGTCAGGTCGTTGAGCGCGATCTCGTGCGTTTCCTGGACGCTGTTGGTCCAGTTGGTGCGGATCACGATCCGGTTCATGTCGGATACGATCAGCAGCGGTGGATTCTCCAGCGCGACCGAATATTGCAGCAGCTGGCTATAGGCCTTGTCGAGATTGGCGTGCCGCCCTTTATACTCCCAGCCGAAACATTCGCGGCGCCAGACATCGGCCCAGCCGTTGCCGCCGCTGGCCTTATTCGCGCCCTTTTCGAAGGTGAACCACTCGCCCTTGCGATCGGCGGAGACCGGGTCGAGGACACCGAGCAACGCACACAGATCATTGAAATGACTTTGCGAGGCTGAGCGCTCCTTCAGCTCGACGTTTTGCCATTTTTGGAGAAAATCATGTGGTGTCATGCGCCCTCAGAAACAAACAAGGGAACTTGCGTCCTATTTGCGCAGCCCCCGCTTTTAGTAGCCAATCATTACGATGGAGCAATCACCCAGCACTCTTGACGTAGGCCTGCTAACAGGCAAATTCAACTGGCGCGAACGACCGATATGGCCGCAGAACAGACCCCTGTATGGGCCTAGAAAATCGCTATTGAATCTTCACAGATAAAAAGGGGGCCAGCTTTCGCCGGCCCGGATAAGTTTTGGGAGAGGATGCCTGAAAGGCGATCTGTATATGGGAAGCGCAGGATTATGCTGCAAGTGCGAAGTGACCCTTTTTCGCTGCAACTACTCAAGCTAGCGGGCGTATGAAAAAAGCGGCAAGCTGTCCTCACCGGGCGTCCCGGAGGTCGAACGACCCACCGTCGCCGTTTGCAGCAATTCGCGTGCAACCCGCGATAGCGTGTAGACCGCCTGACGGCGCGCGCCGCGATTGTAGTGGTCGACGCGATAGCCTTGATAATGCCGATGCAGCATTCCCGCGCGCACGAGATCCGAGACTGCCCGGCTGACGTTGGCCCTTCCCGCCGTACGAACGCGCTGCCGTAGCTCATCGTCGATTATAGTCTTGGCGGCAACAGCATCGGCGGGGAGGCGCCCATCGCTTACAAGTTCAGATTTCACGCGATCAGCTAACGCCTTACGACGCGGATCGCGAGAGCCCATGGGGGCCAAGGCGTCGCAAAGCCAATCCCGAATGGTCGCCGCCGAACCATCGGTGACAACGAGCGGCCCCGCCCTTCCATCCGGGCCGGCGATACTCGCAATGAGGTTGAGAACCATGAAAGCATAGCGCGGGCGGGCGGAGTTTTGCGCCAGCGCTTCCATCATGCTCGGCATATCGATTGGCGGCCCATTATCGCCGTGCTGCGCAAGGTTCTGAAGCATGTAGGAATCATGCACATCTAGAACGAAAAGTGAATCCCCCAGCCCAAAAAATCGGGCACTTTGTCATGGATGACACTTTGCCGGAGGGTAAAGTGTCATCCATGACAGTCTGTGGAAGTTTGCGAAGGCAGAGCGTCAGCCCCCGAAATGGATCGTTAGCGCAAACGCTATACGGGCGGAGTTCAATCGGGGCGGGTGCGTTTGCCGCAATCACAACTCAAGCCCTTTCGACCGATCGAGCTGAGTTTCTTCGCGCGGGGCCGGGGCCGCGGGCCTTCCAGCACCATTCTCTCCCCTCGGGTTGGCGATGTCGGTGTCCGCTCCGTTGCTGGCAGATTTTTCGTTCATCTCCTCGGCGGCGACACCGGGGGTGCTACCGAGATCCAGTTTGCGTTCGAGGTCTGCCAGTGACGGCTTGCTTGCATCTTCCCCGATCGCCGCGTCACGGGAACCATCTTTGCCGGACAGGATCCGTTCGACTGCCAGTTCGCCGATTGCCTCAAGCGCAGAAGTCTTGTCGCCGCGGTTGCTCTCCAGCTGACGTATCAGTTTAGCCTTGTCGTCGGTGAACAGCCTGACATCCATTTGCTGGCGCGTATGATTGACGAGAAAAGCGCGAGCATTGGAGAGGTTCGTCTCCCCCGCCCCCATCACGGAGAATACGGTTTCGTTCGTGATACCCTGCGCCATATGCGTGTTGATCGCATATGCGAGATCCATTCGCTTGAGCATCGGGTCGCCGTTCTTCAGCTCGCGGCGCTCGCCATCGGAGAGTTTGACGATGATGCCGTCCCGATCGACCTTTTCTATGCTGGCGATCGTCGCGTTGATCATCCCGCGTCCATCGCGCTTGTCGCTATCGGTCCAGCGGATGCGCTCGCCTTCGTGAACCTCGATACGTTTTTCGTTGCTGAGCTTCAGCCGATTAAGCTTGCCGTTAGGGTCGATCTTGGACGGTTCGACACGGTGCTTGCGTCCGCGCATATCGCGGAGCTGGACGCGGCCGTTTTCGAAGACGCGCTCGATATGGTAATCGCCCTTCGGCAGACCGAGCCCGTTATCGTGGCTCCCTACTTCGAGTAAATGCGCTGCTTTCCAGTTGCGTGCATAGCGATACTCCTCGCGGGTAAGCTGCAGAGTTTCGCGAACATTGAATGCGCGTCCCTCCCCCTTCAATGTGCCTTCGGCTTTCAGCCCGTCCTGAATGATCTGGTTGGCTTCCGAGCGGCCGTCACGGCTCGAAGGCAGGAGCGTGGTCTTATAACGTTCGTCTGCCGGCAGCGCGAGCCAGGCGCCGGCGGCGGCGGCGATACGATTTTTGCTCTCGATGACGCGTTCGCCAAGGATCGCGATCGCGCCGCGGACATTGCCGGCATCGGCGAGATCCGCGACAAGACGCATGTCTTCGGTCTTCTGGCGCATGTTGATCTTGACCTCGCTCACCGGCAGCTGGTCCTGGATCGCGCGCGCCTGCATGACGGAGAAGCTTTTGCCGGCGTCTACGGGCATGAGCTGTTTGCGGTCGCCGATGATGGCGAGGCGGCCGACCTCCATCAGATTCGCGATCGCGGTGAGCTTGTCCATGCGCTCGTTTGAGATCATCGATGCTTCGTCGACGACGAGATATGCGCCGGCGAGATCAGCCTTTCGCGCGGCGAAGGCTTCGGCCGACGCCTCGCCATTCAGAAATTTCTCATTGGAATAGATGAAGCTGTCGACGGTGCGCGCCTCCATCCCGGTGTCTGTCCTCAGATCCGCGACCATCTTGTTCTGGAAAGCGAGGGCCTGCGCATCGCCGCGCATATCGGCGGTTAGCAGGATCGATTTGGCATCTTCGGCTCCCAGCAAGCGCGCAGTGGCATCGATCGCCTCGGCCTTGGCGACGGGCTGAAGCATGGTCGACTTGCCCGCGCCGGCGCGGCCCTGGACGAGCACGATGCGATCTGGAGATGAGACGATCTGGATCGCGGCCGCGAGCTGTTCGGTGTTGAGCTCCCGCGGGGCGGCGAGCTCCTGCAGACGGTCTCGAGCGACTTCGGCCGACATGAGCGGGCGCGCCTCGCCGGCGCCTGTGTCCATCGCCTTCAATATGCGGCGCTCTTGCTTGATCGCCTCCCGGGTAGTGATCATGTCGATGGCTTTATCGAGCCGCTGCGAAGTTTCCGGGACGATCTCGCCCTTTTCAACGAGCTCGGCGATACGGCGTTCGATGCGTTCAGGCGTCACGCCCGTCTCGCCAAGATCCACAGCCGTTTTTATGACGTCGGCCGTGCTGAAGACCGCCTCGCGTTCCCCCAATATGCGAATGGCGCTCGCGGTCGCATATTGGGTACGGGCCGTCGCCGGCGTGCGTGTGAGTTTGGCAAGGCCGGAATCGACCAATGGATCCTCTGGCCGCTTCAGATAGTCTACAAGTCGGTCGCGACTATCTCGAATGGCGGTGCTGACCGCCAATATGCCGCGTTCGATCGGAGAACTGCGCTCTCGGGACCTCGCGAGCGCCATGGCGTAGATCTGGTCGCCATTGTAGCGATAGTCCCGCGCCTCGGCGCGCCAACGCTCGGCAAGCTCCGCACGATCGCCGGCATCCATCTTCGGATCGCGCGTGCGCTGCGTAATAGCGCGGCGGCCTTCCGGACTATGCACGCCGAGTTCCTCGGCCTTGGCCTTTATGTCGTTACCGCGCTTGGAGAAGCCATCGAGAGCTTCCTTGTTGATCTTCTCCCCATTGGGACCAAGAAGCTCGAAAGCGCCATGTTTACCCGTGATCTCGGTCTTATAGCCCAGCGCCTCGATCTTCTCGCGCAGGATGGCGTTCGCCATCGAGGTGAGGGTCGCGCTGGCCTTGTACATTGTTCCGTTGTGCCAGGCGCGCCAGCCATCGTCGCGGATGACTTCGCCGGTCTTCTCGTCGACGCGATCGGGGTTTCGGAATTGTTCGGGAAGCCGGGACAGATTGGCGATGACGGCATGGATATGGCTCTGCGGGTCGGTCGCCCGGCTCGTGTCATGCGGAAATAGCGCGTAGACTAGGTTGCCGGTGCGGACAGCGACATCCTTCCCGTCGACATGAACGCGAGCTTCGGCGAGGTTCCTCTCCGCCCAGACCATCGTCTGTTTGACTGTTTCCATATGCGCGGCGAGGATCCGCTTGTCGCCCGAAACCAGCGCAAGGAGCGAGGCGGACTTCGGCATGGAGAATGTGAAGTCGCGACCGCTGTCGCGTGTGTCTGGATCCCCGATCTGCGTTCCGTCAGGCAGTTCGCCGTTCAGGATGCGTTCGAACGTGGCGGTATCGACGGTCCCCGACAGCCCTAGATCCTTCGCCCCCTCCCCCGCCCACGCGGACACGGCTTCTGATTGCTCGGCCGTATAGTAATTGTCCGCCGCGAAGTAGGCCGCGGCCCCTCCCGCCGAATGCACTTTTCCGATCGAAACCGTCATCGCGCTCAATCCATGTCCATGCCGAGGTCGTCGCTGCCGCGCGCCATGCCGTCAGCGCCGAGTTCGGCACCGCCGGCGCGGCGATGCTCACTCTCCCCGAAGTCTATCCGGGATTCGCGGCGGGCCAGTTCGCCACTTCGCTCTTCAGTCGGATCCTTGGCGCCGCGAAGCCGCTCCTTATAGGAAAGCGCATCCTGCTGGCCGCTACTGCCGGTGGCTGCATTGCGAGGGATGGCACCATTCGGGGCAACGTCGTCGATCGACCGCTTGGCCAATGAGCCGGCGGGATGCGGTTTGACCGGCTCCCCGAACAGATCCGAACGGCTATCCGAACTCCCACGACCAACATCCAGTACGTCGCGCGCGCGGACCTCACGACCCGCCTGCAGGCCCGCGACTTCGGGACGGTCGCTCCGTTCCGCCGCTGGAGTGGTTCCGGGTTCGGGACGGTCGTTCGCGATGTCCTGACCGCCCCCCTCTTCCCCATCGCCTTCACCATCGTCCTCTGCGATCGGCTCTAGCTCGGGCGGCGCCGGAGCCTTGATGAACCCTTCGGCAACCGGCGAGAAGCCGACATAGGGGAACGACACTAAGGTCGCGGGAAACTTCTCGGGGAACCGAACATAGGCGTTGAGATTGGGAAGGCTTGTGATGTCATCGGCGATTACCAGCGCTTCCTCTTTGGTCGTCGGCGAGATCGTCGACGCGTCGCGAGTTTGGTGCGCGCCGTAGCTGTAGGATTCGTCCATAGTACGAACTTTGCGGAACCCGATCAGGCGTGAGCATTCCTCGGCCGTATCCCGATCGGTGGTGCGAAGCATGATCTTCGTGTTGGTCAAACTGATGATGTTGCGGGCACCATCCTCACCATATGGGACCCGGAGCCCTGCAAAATTGTGGAGCCCAAGAACGAACGCGCCGCCGAAACTGCGTGCTGTCTGAAGCCCGCGCTCAAGAGCCGGCAACTTGTGGAGCGCCGCCAATTCGTCGAAGATGTACCAGGTCCGAAGTTGGCGCGAATGGGGGAGCGTCATGATCGTATTGATCGCGATATTCATCCAAAGCGTCAGCAGCGACTTCGACATATCGAGGTCGGCATATCGTGCCGTGATGAACAGGATTGACGCGTTGCCATCGTCGCGCTCTACCCAGTCTTTGATCGAGAATGGCTCACCATTATCGGGCAGAAAGCGGATGCTTTCAGCATGGGCGTTGAGCACCGCTCGGATCGATTGCGCCATCTTTGCCGCGTCGGGAGAAATGAGCGGATCGGCAACCGTGCCCTTCAGGCTTTCGTAGATCTTCTTGAGGCTCGCCTTCAACAGTTCATCTGAGAGGTGCCGGTTCGTTCCCTTCCCCTTCTTCTTCAGATTATCGCACATTTCGACAAACAGGGTACGCGCGGCCTTCTCCCAAAAGCCTCCGTCCGATCCATGGTCGGCGGGAATAAGTGCAGTCGCGGCGTTCACGAATTCACTGCGAGATTCGCAATCATTGAACAGCGACCATGACTCGCAGCGCGCGTCATTAAGGTTCAGAACATGGTCCCGATCGGGGTCGTAGAACGCTTCCATATAGTGGCCGGTAAGATCGAATAGCACGCACCGGTCGCCCCGCTCTATCGCTTGTGCCACGAGCTGGCGAATGAGCGTGGTCTTGCCCGTGCCTGTCGTACCCGTGAGCATGACATGGCTCTGTTCGAAGCCATAAGGGAACGGCAACGTCGCAATCTTGTACGGAAGGATGACCCCCGCAGCCTTGCGCTCCGCAAGCGGCAAGGCTTCGACCTGAGCGAGCGTCAAATCGGGGAATGCCTCCTTTGCGCGAGTCCGAACGCGGTCAAGGTTATGACGATCGAGCATCATCTTGAGGACGTCATACTCGACGATCTCCACGCCGCGTTCGTGGTGATCGGCAAGAATGGATTCTCCCCGGTCGCGTGCCCACGGAATGAACCACCACGCGAAAGCGCCGGCGCCGATGGTCGCAAAGAACAAGCTTCCGAACAAGGCGTTCATCAGCTTTGCCCACGCAACCTGCACGTCCGGGATATAGGGAACATATCCCATGTAGGTTGGATAGATGCTTCCATCACGAAGCGTGACGTTGGCGCGCTTCATTTCGTCGAGGCCGATGAAGTCCCACGTTGCCGCAAGCGCCTTGGTGCCGAGCATTTGGAACTCATAGTCGTCGAGGATGAGTGTCAGTTTGAGCCAAGTGAATGCGGCCAGCAGACCGAACCAGAAGAACAATGGCACGCGCGCGCCGCGCCACCACATCGAGAATTGATGGCCGATGAGCTGCGAGCCGCGCGTGAAGTTTCCCGAGTTGCGATTAGCCTCGCCGTGGCTTGACCAGGGGCGCGGATGGCGGGGGCGTGACGACTTATCTGCCATGGTGGCGGTCCAATCGTGTATCCACCATTGCAAGAAATTCGTCACGCCGATCAGGCGCGTTCTTCCTCACCCATTCATCGGCAACGAGCTGCACATACTCGCATATGATGGCCATCCGTTGCGGATTGAACTGGGGACGATCCCGGTCCGTCAGGAAGCTGTTTACGATGCGGCGGACAAGCTCTGACTTGGTAATTCCTTCCGATTTGGCGAGCTCGTTTAGAGCAAGCCAAGCCGAAGGCGAGAGCGCCACAGAACGACGATGAAATTCCAAACCACCCTCCCTCTCAGGGGTAGGCGGTGGGTTCTTGCGAAAGGCGACATTTGGATATCAGCAACTGGAATAAGGGTCAAGGTGGCCGAGCCTCGCTGATATTGCTGGTGTATTTTGCACCCCGATCAGGTCTTAGAACCGACCGGAATTCGCCACTTTTGGGGGGTGCCGATTGCACCCCGATGTAGGGTGGCATCTGCACCCCATCGGGTGCTTTATGCACCCTTCCATTTCCTTGCATTTCCGCCAGATCTTGAGCTTCGCGCATTGCAGCTCGCCGCATACCGTGTGCATCTCAGAATGAGATATCCCCGAAGCGGGTCTCTCATTCTGCTTATCGGAGGGAATCCGGGCATAGCCCGTCAGCTTGCCTGTAATCTGGGCACATTCGTGCCCGGTTCGGGCACGAGAGTTCAGGCCTGCATGAGGCGCTAGCCCCGCCAGACATTTGCTGATCGCTTGTCCGCATGCGGGCAGCGTAATCGGCAACGCTCGTTTGATTGACGATGCCGAATAGGTTGCCTGCTGGAACCACGATATGGATCATCCGCTTGGTCGGATGACCGATCGATCGCGACGCCCTGTTGGACCGATCGCCAACAAGCGCATTGCGTTTTGGGAGCGCGAAGCGTGAACCCAAAACGCAACTCATTCTGTCGCCGGCGGGGAGTCAAACCGGCACCCTTCCGTGTCCATTCCCTGTCCGATTTCGTAACGCCGCGGACAGACGTCGTGTACCTGTTTCGGTGCTGGATTATCGCCCGTATCGTGATAGCAGTGCGCAAAGATTGGATAGGCTGAAGCGGAGTAAAACGATGCCAAGGGCGAAGAAGATCGAAGGCAATCTGGATGCGATTGCGGCGAGACGCGCAGAGCTGGAAGCCGAACTTGCGCGGGTGACGGAAGCGGAACGCCGAGCCCGCGAAGCGGAGCGCGATGCGGGACGTGATGTACTTCTCGCCGCACTGGGAAAGGTGAAGATTGCCCGGATGGATCGAAGCGAAGCTACGGCCATTGCGAAGGCGATCGAGAAGCATGGCGCAAAGAGGATCGCGGAGAAGTTGGACACGCTCTGAGGCGATCGGCGATGTGCTGGTTGCGAGCAAACCGAGGCAACGAGTGAAGGCGATCGTGCCTATACCCGGAGAGATGCGCAAATGGCGAAGGGCCGCGTGCCGCCGATGCGAACCGGCGGGCACCTTCCCGCCGTGAGCGAGGCGGTCACAGGCGCGCGGCTTGCAAAGCGAAAGGGTCGGTCGTCGCCGGCCCACACATGGGTGTTCGTTAAATGGCGTCGGGAGATCTTCGCCGTTGGCTGACCTTACTGCCAGACTCTCGGCAAAGGCGAACATTGGCTGTTCGTCGGGATCGTCGAAATTCATCTCGATCTGATCCCTGCGTCATATGCGAGCGCGCGATAATCGTCGTAGAGTTCGGTTTCCATGATGCGTCTCCTGGGAAAACTGAAGGGGCGGACGTAGCCGCCCCGAGAGGTTCAGAAGGGAACGTGATCGTCGTCTTCAGCGGGCGGCGTATCGTTCGTGGTCGTCGCCTGTTCGCCCTTCCGGCGCTCGATGGTGAAGTCGTTGACGGTCAGGTCCACGTTATAGTGGCGAACGCCGTTCCGCTCGTAGCTGCTCTGTCCAACGCGACCTTCGAAGGTCACCAGGTCGCCGACGCCGATTTCTGTTACGCGTTCATGCTGTTTCTTGAAGAGCGTGACGCGGTTCCAGACGGTGCGATCCTTCCAGTTGTCATCCTTGTCCTTGTAGGGATATTTGGTGGCGACATCGATGTGCGCGACCTTCTCCTTGGCGTCGATCTTTCCGATACGGCCAGTGATGATGAAGTCGGCTTTCTGTTTCATGGCTTGTCTCCTTGGGTGGTGTCGTTGCTGACGCACTTCGAGGAGGCGGCCGCTCGCCGCGGGCAAGCTGAAAGACGGAGGCTCCGCCGCGCAGCGGTGGAAACCGTAGGCCCAAAGGGCTGGTTTTCTGCTTGAGGGTCGATAGACCCGTCCCGCGAAAGGCGGGCGAGCTGTCTACGTGCGTCAGACAGCAACGAGGCCGCCCAAGGAGGCGAGCTGCAGGGAGCCATTCAGGCTGGCCGCGCTCGCTGAAGATCGATCGGGACGGTCCTGCCTATGGTGGCGCATCGATCCCCGATGGGGGCGAAAGTGGAACCGCCGCACTTTGGTCCGCACGGTCATCGGAGGCACAGCGGCCAACCCGTCGGGCCGGATTGCTGATCTTCGCCGATCGCGACGCAGCGCATCGGACAGCCTTCGACAGTATCGGGCAGACTGGCTATTCGGAGCGGTGCGTTGGATTGATGCGGGCGCTGATTACATTATCGAGCACCCGCCGCCAAAGTGCCTCGGGCATGATGCCGATGAAGGGCGAGCCGTCAGCTGCGCCTCGTACGTCAGGTCCAACCCAGGTGAACTCGTTGAGGTCGTTCCATACGATCCGCGAACGGTCGTCCAGTCCCAGGTGCTCCGTCACCCGGGGCGGGATCGCTATCGAGAGGCCAGGGTCATAGTTACGCGTCGTTATCGGCGCGGTGATGACGCGTAGCTGGCCCCGAGCCCGGAACGTGCTGAGAACGAGGCAGGGCCGAATCTTGCGGCCGTCCTCAAGCCCGCGCTCCTTTTCGGCGCGCCAGAGATACACGTACTGGATGACGTCAGTGGGGAGCGGCTCAGTCCATGAGCTCGTTAAGGGCGACGGCTTCGGGGCGCGCCGTGGCGGTCCGGAGGCTTCGGGTTGCTTCATCACTCAATTCCTCGGGCGTGACAGCGATATGGTCGAGGCGCGCGAGGCGTTCATATTCGGACGCGGGCAACATGACGACGCGGGTGGCGCCGTTGCGCTCGATCCCGATGGGGTGCGTCATGGCTTCGTCGTAATAGAAGCCGAAGCGCTTCGAAACCTCACTGGAAGTGACCTTTTCGATTGGCAGTTCCATGATTCCCTCATCATCTTCATCGTCATGCTGGCAAACTGAACCTTGCGGCTCTCATCGTCTCGAAAGTCATCATCATCATCGGAATCGCCAACATACGTAATCTACGGAATGTGAGAATTCAACCCCCGCCCGTGTGCGGGCTGGATCACGGCATGAGGGCTCGGCCCTCTACGCCGGGATCCACTGCGGGCGACGACTAGTCGAACAGCCGCCCGACCAGCTCGGCGCCGTCGTGCTTCAGCAAGATGACATCGCGGAACTGCGCGGGGGGTCATCACCGCACGCCGCGCCGCTTGCGGCGCATCGAGCTGGAGCGCGCGGGCGGGACGGCCGCGCTCAATTCCGCACGGCGCCGACGTTCCACGCGGCCCCATTCGGCAAGAAGCGGACTGATGTGCGTCTGGATCATCACGTCCAGTTCGAGGTCCGACATCGCCGCGATCTTGGCTTTGCGATCACGCTCCCATTCGACATCGCTACGCGGACGTACCTCGCCCTCGTGAACGATCAGTCGGCCGTCACGAAACATATTGATGTAGGTCAGCAAATAGCACGCGTTGCCGGGACATTTGCAGCGACCCCAATAGCGGATGAATGCGGCGCGATCCGGTTCGGCGATCGCGCGCAGCTCGGCGCGCGCGCGCCACCAGTTTCGAGCCTCGCGATCGCGGTTCGCTTGCTGGTTCTCGACGAATGCTCTGCCGCGCGCGTCGAGCAATTCCTCCGGTGTGGGCTGGCTCTCGGCGATCTCGGCGGCGAAGAGCGGGAATTTCTCGCGATCCAGACGCAGGCGGCGTTCCGCCGCCTTCAATTTCCGGTTCGTCCGCTCGTAGGCATAGATTCCCTGATGGGGTGTGAAGCGCATAACACGATATCCGACGCAGCGCGGCCACGCTGGGGTGGATGCTCCCACGGCTGCTGCGACAATAAGGGCTGGGAAAATTACGAAGTGGCGCCGCGAACGGCAGGCGCCCTAGTCGGGGCGCCAACGGTCGACCAGATCGGCCATCTGACCGCGATACTGGTCGCCGAAAGCATCGATGTAGACGGCCCCGCCATGCTGACCGAGAAACGCAAAGACGGTAGCCATGTCAGCGGCAACGTCCCGGTCAACGCCGAACAGGTCAGTCAGCGGGAAGTTTCCCCACTGGTCGCCGTCCCACCATGCGAGGAGAAAATTCGTGACGCGGGCCGATTGGCCGGTGTCGGCGCGCGCAAGGTCTATCAGGCGGTTAAGCGCGGACTTCAACTCGGGGTGAGCGAGAATTTCTACATTCATCGGTTCGGCTCCTTCGGCCCGTGTATCAAGAAAATCGAATGTCGTCAGTTTTTGGGGTCAATCGTCTTTCGAGGCCCGCGCCAGTTCGTGGAAGCGCCAAGCGACATTTTCCGCGAGCACTGCGAGGTGGGGAAGGTCGCAATTCTGAATCTCTTCCTCGATGCTGATCCGGCGGAGGCTTTCCGCTCGCTGCGCGTCGGTTTCGGTCGGCGCCGTTATCGGCGCCGACGGTGCCGCAATCGTCGGAAAACGCGTCCACTGCTGGGTGAGCCAAGCAATCAGGCCCGGCTTGTCGGTCGGAACGTCGATCTGTTCCCAGGTCCCGCCGTTCGCGCGGACCAAGCCCGCTGCGTCACTTTGATTTCCCGTCCATTCGCCAGTGCTGGTCAGATAGAGGCGCATCGTAATTCTCCGGGTGGGCGAAATGCGATCAGGCGTGAGCCTGATCGCGGATCGCAAAATCTGCGTGTTTGAAGATGGTGAGCGGGACGCCAGCGGCGCGAAGATTCTGCGCGAGATTGATCTGGACGCCGCTGCCTTCGCAAATAACGGCTTCAACTGGCAGCAATCGCTGAATAGAACGGTTACGCTCGAACGCGGCGCGGTTGCCAAGCTGGCGATTGAGCCGGAAGGCGACAAGCGGCACCCCGCGCGCTGCGGCCCATGCGGCGCCGATGGCGTCGGCGCCCTTGTGCTGCGCAGTCGTGACAAGCGTCATCGCGGGAATGCGGGCCTTGATCGCGTCCAGACGATCCCAAAGCGCCTTATGCTCGGTCCAGTCCTGCCCGCCCGACAAAACGACAACCGGACCAGTCGGGGCGTGTGCTTCCCGTTTTTCCACCGCGCGCGCTGCGAGAAAGTCGCGCGCGTCGATCTGCGAGGCGGTCAAGGTGCGGCCCGTTCGGCTGCCGGTGGTAGCGGACCAAGGCTGGCCGCATTCGACGCGGTAAATCTCGGCGGCGTGGTCGCGCATCGCGCAGATCGCCGCGACGGCTTCATGAAGCGACTGGCAAAGGCGCTGCGTCTCCTCGACCTTCACCGCGTGGATTTCGGAAGGGTCCATGATGCGCGCCAGCTCGCCAAGCTCGCGCGCGGCGTCATCCTCTTGGCGTGAAAGCTGCTGCGCCACCTTGTGGAAGCTGTTGACGATCCCCCAAGCGATGCGAGGTGCGACAGGTGCAAGGCGCGTATCGGCGAAGAGGTTGAAAATCTCGCCGGTGACGTGGGCAGCAACGGCGCGCGCTGCATCGGCGTCGGGCAAGTCGTCGGCCGTGGGTTCGTCGTGGATGGAAAGCTGGCTGGCGGCAATTTCGCTGGTGAAAGCGCCCGCGAAGGCGTCGGCGCTGGTGAGGCTGGCATAATGTTCTGCGAGGTCGGCGAAGTTATCGAAGCGGGCCATGATGAAATTTCCTGTTCGCCGCTTCGGAAACTGGATAAGCATCGAAGCGGACATTGACCAATGTTCAGCCATGAGAGGCCGGAAGAGCTAGACCCTCTCCCGGCCTCCTTCATTCAGGCGGTAGCCTTGTCGGCGGTTTCGCCCCCCTTCCCTGCTGCGCCCTTGCCCTTGCCGGTCTGCGGCGCATCGGGTGCCGTGCTGTCGCCCAGACCGGAGTCGCCGCCAATCCCATCGTCCGAACTCTGCCCGACGGGCGGCAGGTCCTGTTCGGCCTGACCCGCGGGGATTTCACGACGCGGACGGCGACGGCTCCAAAGGACGGCAAATCCCCCTTCGCGGTCATGCCACAGCGCAATGTCCATCGGGTTCGCCATGCTCGGATCGTCGATGCGACCCTGATAGAAGACTTCACCCGTCGACTTCTTGATCTGCTCGAACATCGCCCCGACCTTGGCCCAGGTGCGCGCCGGGGTCAGCGCCATGACCTCATATTTGGGCGCCGCGTCATTCTGGCTGATGACCGGACGCAGCGCAACGACGTTAGAAAAGGCGACGGTATCGATACGACCAATGAAAACGCCGTCACTGTTCTTCTTGAGATTGCCAATATTAGCCATGAAGTATCTCCATAAATTCAGGGCGATGCCCCTTTTCAGAAAGTCAAAGCGGCGTTGCCGTCTTGACCATTACTTAATAGCGGCGCCGTCAAATCCGGTCTATCGCATTGTTTTCTTGACGAAATTCCGATCCTCTTTGGTGAGCCGGAGCAACAAACAGACGCGCGGTAGCGCGGCCAGCGAAGATCTCCCGGCCCGACGAGGGCCGGTTCCAAATTGGTAGGGGAAAGCGATGCGATTCCCTCACCTGTCTATCCCCTTCGGAGCCGCCGTCGCAGGCCCCAAGAAGCAGACGGGGGACAGCGCGGGGCAAGCTGAAAAACGGAGGCTCCGCCGCGTAGCGGTGGAAACCGTAGGCCCGGAGGGCCGGTTTTCTGCTTGAGCGCCCGCAGGGCGCGTCCCCGCGCGCCGCCGGATGCGACGCCGGGAGCCTGAAAGGCGGCGTAGAAGGGAGCGGGACAGGTTTGCGCGCACCCTGGCGCCTCGGCACGCGAATAGCGTGGCGAGGCCTCGAAAACGACTGCGGGCGCCAAAAGGCGGCCGACCATCTTCCCGTGCCCCTGATCGTTACCCGAAGGGCCGAGACCCGCAGGGGCACGGCGAGCTTGGTCGCGATCGCAGAATCGCGGCCCTAGCGAGTAGAGCAGGTTACCGATCGGCGGATGCCGGTCGGTGGCCCGCACTTCCGCGATCCAATTCTCCGATCAACACCCTCCCCCAATCCATCAGCCGCAGAATTCCGCACTTTCCAGACGAAATGTCGGGGGATATTCGCGCCAGTGAGGCTTCGGCGGAGCCGTATTATTGACGTCAGACACACCCCCCTTTCTGGGTATAGCGCGACAGCGAAAAGTCTGATTTCATTGACCTCGGTCGTTTGAGGCCCTCGCCGGGCAGCGGCCGAACAACAGCAGGATGAAGACGATGATCGTGACAACGAGCTTGTCGCGCCGGGGCCTTGTGCGCGCCGGCGGAGGACTTTTGCTGACCGGCATATTGCCGATCGACGACAGTGTGAGCGATGGGGGGCGTGGACTGCAAGGCCGCGGCGCCGATCGCTTCGAGCGAGCGGAGGAATTCTACCGGGGCGTAGCCGCGGGGCTATATCGGCATCCGCACGACCTTCTCTATCAGGCGGGGATCGTGGCCCAGCTCGGCATCGGCGCATATTTGCTCGATCTTGGCGCTTCGGACGATTGGTGCCGGCAGCGGATCGGCCTCTTCGTCGACAAGGCATTGGCGATAGCGAACGAGGCCGGCTTGTATCATCGTGATCCCGCCATGCTCGAGCTGGCCGGGCTGCTCTCGCCCTATGGGCAATGGCGTGGTCCTTTCGCGGCCGATCTACCGGCGATCGAGACGATCAACACGTCTCGAGTGTCCGCTACGCTTGACGGCTTGCTAGGAACGGTGAGGCGCCGGCTCGCCGGGGTAAGCAACGAAGGGGCGGAGCGATGAAATGGCATCATAGTTTGTCGCGCGCCTATTGGCTCTGGATTCGCGTGAAACGCTATCCGCAATATGCTCGCCGGCTCGGCGCCGATCCGCCTGTCCTGGATCAACTGGATCTGGCGATGGATCTATTGTGGCCGTTCGCGCGGCGTGTGTTTCTCATGCACCGGGTCGACGAGCTGCCATATGGGGTGATCGCGATCGCGGTCGACGTCGACGTGGCGACCGTCGAACGCTGTGTCGCTGATGCATTGTGGTCGGTCAGAATGGTCCGCCGGGAATTCGAATGAAGGCCCGAAACCGACGTAACTTCACCCTCATGTTACCCCTCATTTATTCGAATAACAATTTACAGGGGGTGACTTCGCCGCCCCGAACCTGATCGTTCCTTTGTGCACGATTTGCGCGTAGCTTGGAGGGCGCCAAATGGAACGGCGGACATTTGTTGGCGGATTGCCGATCGCCGCGGGTATGGTCGGCGTGATCTCTCTTTCGGCTGAACCGAGTTCGCTCGACAATGAAAAACACAAAGCTGCGCGGTGGCGGCTGCAGAATGCGAGAGCGTTTTTCCCGAAGGGAGAATTCGTTCGCGCCGGCGACCTGCTCTATCAGTTGGGCATTGCATCGCAGCTCGCCCTGACGGCGTGTGTCGTGGCGGATGGTTGGACGGACGAGGATTGTCGCCGCCGGATCGGACTGGACGTCGGCAAAGCTCACTTCTTTGCGAAGGCCGGCGGGCTGCAATTCGATTCCGATAGCTTCGCGCGAATTGTCCCGTTGCTGTCGCCATATGGACGATGGCGATCGCCGGCGATGGGTGGTCACATCGATGCCGGAACGATTGACGCCGGCGCGGCTAAAACCGCGGTCTCGCAGTTGCTGATAGCGGTTCGGTCGCACCTGGTTGGCGGCGAAGGCAAGGCAGCAGGTCGATGATCTTGCATCACCGCATCGCGCGCAATTATTGGCTGCACGTCAGATTGAGGCACTATCCCGCGTTTGCGCGGAGTATCGGCCCAGCGCCGGACATCCGCGACCAAGTGAAGCTCGCGATCCAGCTCGTTTGGCCGCTGGCGCGATCGGTCTATCTCCTCAACGGGGTACATGATTTGAGTTATCGCCAGATTGCGACATGCGTCGGGGTAGATGTCAGCACCGTCGAATTGTGCATTGCCGACGCTCTCGTCTCGATGTGGACGATCTGCGACCAGTTTGGCGAGGCCCCTGGCTAAATTCGCACCGTCATTTTCGCACCTTCCGTGCATCGGATGCCGATTCGTGGAGGGCGTAATACAAACTTGCAGGGCTTCCAAATCTGTCTTACGCATGGCCGACTTGTCATCGGGAGATGCGAATGACGATTTTCAATGTCCGGCTTTCGCGCGAGGATGAAGCGGAGTTGGCCGCCGCCGCGAAAAAATCCGGTCGCAGCAAATCCGAGATCGCGCGCGACGCGATCTCGGCTCACCTGAAGAACATGGCCGACGACGAGAGGCGATGGGAAACGCTCCAGGACGATTGGAGCGAATATGGGTCGGCTGTACAGGACGCCTATGAAGCTCTCGTTGGTGTCCAGGTTGCCAAGCTGGACACGGTACGCAAGGCATTCGAGGCTCGTCTGGTCGAGATCGGGAATATGGATTGGGAACAGTCGATCGAGCCAGTCTACGAGATTTTTCGGCGGAAGGTGATCGAGAAGTCACGCGTCGCATATGCGCCGAACCCCTACATCGGGGGCAGTGATGCCAGAGACCCGGAGGTGGTCGCAGTAATCGGTTTTGCGGCCGACGACAGACATGCACTGGTGACACCGCTTGAGCAGGCATTTTATGATTATTGCGGTTTAGCGGGCTGGGACGCCTTCAACGAAATTCCGGTGGTCTTTGAACGGGCGCGAGCGCGGCTGGAGGCGGACGATAAAAAACGAGTGCGACCGGATGCGAATTAGGGATTCGCAGATGCGATCCAATTGATAAGATGCCGATCTTCATATCGTGTTCGGCAGAGAAACGAGGAGAATATTATGGCGCTGCAGGATCTATGGCTGGAAGGCATCGATGTCGATGCGGCGCTTTACGATATTCGCGATGACGACACGCAGGCGTGGGAAGTGCGCGCGCTTGCGGGCGCGAGCATCGGTATCGATCCGATCGCGGGACTGCGCGCTGTCATCGAGCTCAGCACCGCAATGGAACGGATCGTTCGCGGCGAAAATGACGGCAAGGCGCAACTGGCGAGCATCCTCGGCCGTGCCGGCGACGACTACCAGCGCTGCCTCTGGTATACGGTCGCGGGCCGCGATCCGCTCGCGGTCGCGACGTCGTTCGGCGAGCTCGAGAAGTTGATGGCTGCTCGGGCGATGCTCTGGGTCGAGGCTGACGATCGAGGGCTGACACCGGCAAAGGCGGACAATCCCTATTGGACGACAAGACCAGAGGGACCGCCGGCGACTTTCAGCGATCGCTTCGAGCTCGGCGAACATTGGACGCCATTTCTGCCGTCAGAATTGCTCCCGGAGGACTGACGATGCAGCGCTACTATGTACTCGACCGGGAAATGGCCGCAGGCGAAGACGGGTTCGAGGCGATGGTGGCGCGAGCCTATAGGCTCAAGCAGGCGGTACGCTGCCTCTGCCGGCGCGACATCGCGCTCGATCTCTATATTGCCCATCGACATGGCGGGCATGTGCTGTCGCGCTGGCCCGGGACGGGCCCGCGGCACGCACCGCACTGCGATCATTATGAGGCGCCCGATCATCTGACAGGGCTCGGCCAGGTGCTCGGCAGCGCTATCGTCGACGACATCGACAATGGCGTGACAACGCTCAAGTTCGGCTTCCCGCTGTCGAAGGGTCCTGCGCGCGCGGCACCGGCGTCGTTCACGAACGACAAGCCCGATGTGAAGGCGACGGGTCAGCGGCTGTCGATGCGCGGGATGCTGCATTTCCTGTGGGATCGAGCGCAGCTCACCCACTGGCATCCGCGCATGGCGGGCAAGCGCAACTGGTACATTGTTCGCCGGCAGCTCCTGAATGCAGCGCTCGGCTGCAAGGTGCGGGGCGACCCTCTCGCGCAGCGGCTGTTCGTGCCCGAGACATTCCGTCTTGAGGACAAGGACGCGATCGCGGGCCGTCAGGACGCGGAGCTGGCCATTGCCCGATCGGAGCCCGACCGGATCATGATCCTGATCGGCGAGATCCGTTCGATCGAGAGTGCGCGCTATGGCGAGAAGATCCTGATCAAGCATATGCCTCAGCGACCGTTCCTCATGGATGCCGATATGGCGCGCCGCTTCCATAAGCGGTTCGCGGCCGAAGAGGAGCTTTGGAGGTCCGACGATCGCGACGGCAGTTTGATCATGGCCGCGAGCTTTTCCATGGGTGCGTCAGGCCTCGCGCAGATATTCGAGATGTCGGTGATGCCGGTCACCCGTGAATGGATCCCCTATGAGCGGCTCGAAGAGAGAATGCTGGTCACGCAAGCGATCGAAGAGAAGCGCCATTTCGTGAAAGGGATGCGGGTCAATCTCGGCCTCGAGATGCCGATCGCGAGCTTGACCCTCACCGACACCGGCGCGGAGGCAACGGCGGTCTATCTCGCACACAACCTGCCTGAGCCGCGGTATGACGAGGCACTCGAGCAGCTCATGCGGACGCAAGGCGTCGAGCATCTTACTTGGCGACCCGGTGATTGTCTGCAGATTGCGCAGAGTGGTTCGACCCCAATAAAGGTGGCGGGAACATCAACTGCCCACTGAGACTCCGCACCAGGGGGCTTGGATGGCGATTGTCGATAAGATGATGGCCGCAGAATGGCTTATGCAGGCTGCGGTCGAGATGCTGAATCGAAACGATGATGTGCTTAGCGGTGCATGTCATGGCTTCATCGGCGCTGGGCCTCCTCCGTGAGTTGGTGGCATGGCAGGGCGACGGTTATGCCCCTCGAGTGCTCAAGGATAGCCGCAAGCCGAGCTGAAGGAACTCCCAACGGGATGTCAGAGGCCGCCGAGATAGAAGCGATCGTCGACAAGATTGTTGAAGGTACCGAGGCGCGGGGTGTGAAGTTGGCGGCTGATATCGCGATCGCAACGCCGAAGAAGGACGTCCGAGCTTGGTCCTGTCAGTAGTTTTGTGCGCGAGGTCATATAGATGGAAAAGAAAGGACTATCGAGCACTATCAGGTTGAACCGCGAACTCCACCGCCAGGGTTCATCCATGCCGACCCAGGTCTCCTCGTCGATGCGTGCGCGCCGTCTTCACTGCAGAAAAGCTCTTGCGACCAGGAGGCCATCCACGCATGGAGTCATAGTGAGGAAAGCAGGAGATAACGTAGCGAATTTGTTATCAGTAGCTAGATTGAGCTTTCATGGTTCCCATCACAATGGCAGCGGGTCGATAATATGGTCTTATATCTAGGCATCGACGCGGGCGGCACCGCAAGTAAAGCGAGGCTTGTCGATGCGAACGGCCTGCGATTGGGTGCGGGGAAGGCCGGCCCCGCCAATACGCGCATCGGGCTCGACGCGCTGCACAGATCCTTGCTCGACGCCTGCACCCAGGCGCTCAAGGATGGTGGTGTCGCCGACAGCGATTATGGGAGCGTCCGGGTCGGCATGGGAATTGCGGGCATCAATCGGATGGGGATGAAGCAGCAAATCCAGGCGCTCGATTTTCCCTTTGCCAATGTTCAGTTAACCAGCGACTCGATCATCGCCAATCTGGGTGCACATATGGGCGGCGATGGTGCGATCTTGATCCTCGGTACCGGAAGCGTCGGGTTGATCAAGCGCGGTGAGGACAGTTTAAGCATCGGCGGCTACGGCTTTCCCATTTCAGACGAAGGAAGCGGTGCGGCGTTGGGTCTCAGTGCAATCCGCCATGCCCTGCGCACGCTCGACGGACGGACACGGCCGACACAGCTCAGTCAGGCGGTGACCAAGCAGTTCGACCATGCTATCCCGAATGTCATCGCTTGGATGGACGATGCAGCGCCGGCCGATTATGCCGCCTTTGCCCCACTGGTGATGGAATATGCGGAGATAGGTGACGAGATTGCGCTGTTGATCGTTCGCGACGCCGCGCAGCATATCGAGCGCTTCATCGAGACGATATTCGCTAAGGGCGCGAGCCGTTGCGTGCTGATGGGTGGACTCGCACCGCGGATCAAGCCATGGCTGCGCGCCCGTGTCGTCGAGAAGCTGAGTGCGCCGCTTGGCGACGCGCTCGACGGCGCCCTGATTCTCGCCGGCCTGCCCATCGGGTCTTTAGCATCTGGCCGGTGATGGCGTGCCGCCATCGAGAATCAACTGCCCCGGAACCGAGCAAGATATGCGCGATGTGGTGGGCACACCTCAAACTCCGTCACGGCATTCCAACAGGATCGCGCCGTGACACCGACGCTGTGCTGGCAGCGATGTCAGTGACGAATTCATATCGATCGCCTCGATACGCAGACCTGGTAAATTCAACCGGCGTACCCTTCGTATCACGGGTCAGGCGCTCAATGCGCAATATCTCCGAGCTCTGCGCAATCGAGAGCATCCCGGCTTCGGTCGGAGTGGCCAAGGCAGCCCGAATACGCTGCGTGCCGGACACAGGAAATACCCCCGAACTCTGAAGCGCTGCGTAGAGCGAGTCACCCACGGCATCCAAATCCGGGAGGAACTCCGCGGGAACGACAGCATGTTCTATCGCCAGCGGTTCGCCATTCGCAAGGCGCACACGCGCGAGCCTTGCGACCTTGGTGGCGATCGGAATCTCCAAGGCGGCCGCCTCCTCGTCGGTGGCGTTGGCGTAGCTACGCATCATCCAGACGACACTAGGATCATCACCTCTCGATCGTGCATCTTCAGAAAAGCTCGTTAGCATTGCACCCCGCGCCTCGATACGATCGCTGACATATGTTCCCGAACCATGCCGACGAAAGAGCAAGCCCTCCTCGATGAGCTTCTGGATGCCCTTTCGGATCGTGACCCGGGACATGCCCATTCGTTCCGAGAGTTCGCGCTCGGACGGGAGCGGCTCGCCCGGTTCCACGCCGCCGCTTTGGATGTGCTCACGAAGATTGCGCGCCAATTGAAGGTAGAGAGGCGCGTTGCTCTCCTTCAATCCGGCAAGCTTGTCTCGCATTATTGGTCCTTTCCGCACATATTCCGATCCGGCAAGCGGCCGAGGAACAATCGCATTTTCGCCTGTTCGTTCCCGTCAGCCTGACCGATAAAGGTCCAATAGCACCTTGAGGTTGCCGGCTTCAACCATTTGGCACACTATTGGTATGCACATCGATCCTTATGAAGCTGACGTCGTCCGAAATTTTCGCGCGCGGGTGGCGGCGAAGGGACCCATCGACTTGCTCGAGATTGCGAAGGTCGGAATAGCATTTCTCGAATTCGGCGCGGTTCTCGATTGAGAGCAGATCGCTGGCCCCAAGGTGAGCGAACATATCGGCGAGGCGCAGGAAACCATCGCTTGCTAGCGCGATTGCCCAGTCGCCGGCGGGCAGTTCGGCGCGATCTGCGCGCTCGATTGCCTCCATTTGAAGACCCAGCACCCAATAGCCGCCATCGACATTCATGAAGGCTCGATTTTGGACGAGTTGTGGCCGCAATTCCTCGAAAAGTTCGGCCGCCGAAATCTCAGGTCGCTCGGCGAGGATCGATCGGGCCAACGCCTTGGTGCGGTGTTCGAAAGGGCCTATATTGCCGCCGTCTCCATGTTCGGCGAATTCTTCTCCGCCTAGGGACCGGTAGGCGATCCTGCAGTCTCCGAGTGTTGCCAGTTCAACCTTTTCGGGCAGGGCGCGGACAAAAGCTATCGCCGCGCTTGGCAGTTCATGGCGCCCCGCGGGCGGTCGCCGCGCCAGCGTCGAATAGGACGACCGGCAGTGACGTATGACGGCCGCGAACAAATCCTCGAAAGGCATCGTCGGCTTGCTAGCCAGTAGATCGCGGAGTTCCCTATCGACCCGCTGCGCGAACCATTGTGCATCGCTGACAGCTGAGACGAGGTTCTCCCCAATGCCTGATGCGCCATCGATAACCCAGGCCGCGAAGTCCGTATATCCGACCACATCCTCATTCGCTGCCGCTCCGGATCGAGTCTCCGCCAAACGGACGTTGAACATCTCGGCTCCATTAAATAGACGCGCGACCGGCCTTCTGCGCGCCGACCGATATCGCAGCTTGATGATGTGGTATCATAGTGGTAGCAGGTGCGCAACATCGACTACGGTTAGGGGAACGAGAGATGCGCATTCTTGGTTTCATGAGCGGGACATCGCTCGATGGCGTTGATGCGGCCATTTTGAGTTCCGATGGCGAAGCAATCGACGACTTCGGCCCGACGCACCTCACCTCATTCTCGACCGCAGAGCGCGCCATCGTCAAAGACGCCACCGAACAGTTTGTGGCGACCGGTACGGCCGAACCGAGACTGTTGGCGGAGGCTGACGATATCATTGTCAGCGCGCATGTACGCTGCGCGCGCGAACTTCTCTCCAAACCGGGGGCCGGTAAGATCGAATTGATCGGTTATCACGGCCAAACCGTCCTTCACCGGCCCGACCGCGGGTTGACGATCCAGATTGGCGACCCTGCAAGAATCGCCAATACGCTCGGCGTTGACGTTGTCGCGGACGTTCGGCAGGCCGATATGGCCGTTGGCGGAGAGGGCGCGCCTCTTGTTCCCATCTATCACGCCGCACTGGCACGGAAGATCGGGAAGTCAGGTCCAATCGCCTTTCTCAATGTAGGCGGCGTCGCGAATTTCACGTTCATTGGCAGCGATGAACAAATCATCGCACTCGATACCGGGCCCGGCAATGGGATGCTCGATCTCACGGTCCAGAAGCGCGGTCTTGGCCGATATGATGATGGCGGAGCGCTGGCCGCGAGCGGAGAGGTCAATCAGGCAGTGCTGAGTCATTTACTTGCGCATCCCTATTTCGAGCGTGAAGGCCCGAAGTCGTTGGATCGCTATGACTTTCCGCTCGATATCGTGGATGATCTCTCGGCCGCCGACGCAGCGGCGACGTTGGTCGCGTTTACCGCCAATTCCGTGGCGCTGGGCGCACGCCAGCTCCCCGAACAACCGGAACTATGGATCATTTGCGGTGGCGGGCGACATAATCCCGTCATAATGGAGGCCTTGCGAGAAGTGCTTGGCGCTTGTGAAAGCGCTGACGATTTCGGGTTGCGCGGAGATTTTATCGAAGCCGAAGCCATCGGATTTATCGCGGCGCGCTCGGTTCGGGGGTTGCCGGTGACCTTCCCGAACACGACGGGCGCGCCCGGCCTCACCACGGCCGGAAAGCTCTACAAGGCTCAGACGGCGACGGTCGCCTGACCGGAGTCAAGGTCGAGACTCACGCGCTGTGCGATCAGTGTGGCGGGTGCAATGATCGACCGCACGGCGGCGGGGAGCATGTCGAAATGATCGATGTGCAAATCCGCGCCAAGCTGGCTGGCGCACACGTCGGAAAATCCGAAGCCGACAGCAATCGACGGCATCGCCGCGGCTCTCGCTGTCGCTACATCGACCGCCGAATCTCCAACATAGATGGCCTTGGCCCCTTTGGCCTGCGTAATTGCGGTGAGCAACGGGAGTGGATCGGGTTTTCGAACAGGCAATGTGTCGCCACCGATAATAGCGTCGAACACACCAGCCCAGCCGAGCGCTTCGACCAGATGGTTCGCAAGTCCCTCCGGCTTATTGGTGCAAATCGCGAGCCTGAAGCCCTCGATCCGCAACTCTTCGAGCGCGAGTTCCAGTCCCGGATAGGGTGCCGAAAACGTACAAATATTGTCGGCATAGTGTTCCAAGAATACGGGAATGGCTCGTGCGATCAGTTCCTCCGGCGCATCTCCGTTAAGCGTCAGTCCTGCATCCAGCAGCGCGCGCGCGCCGTGGCCGGCAAGGGGGCGCACGAGCATCGGCTCGACAGTAGGCCGGCCAAGGACTTCCAGCGAATGATTGAGCGCAGCAATGAGATCGGGAGCCGTGTCGACAAGCGTCCCGTCAAGGTCAAATACTATTGTATCAATTTTCGGGCCCCGCATTGCCATGCTGATGCCCGGCCCCAGATCGCAATACAAGGGCCAATTATGCGACCCGCCTTCCATTCCGGCCATTCTGGCGCATCGAATCTATCCCGGGGCGCGACCATCGCGGCCCGCTCGATGTCGCCGCTTTTCCGTCGGATTGCGCTGCTACCAAAATTGGTTACAATCTGGTATTAGATGCATCGGATCGACGGGCGAAAGCAGTCGAACGGCGCGACGGAACGGAGGATTCTGAATGCCGTCTGAAACAACATATCGAATTTACATCAACAACCGCCCGCACGACATCTCGCGCGCGCCGCTTCCCGCCGCGCAAGTCGCCGCAATGGCCGGGGTCCCGCTGGACAACGTCGTGATCGAACTTGAGACGCCAGCCGGACTGAAAGAAGTCGCCCTCGACGGGACATTGGCCGCGGCCGACGGGTTGAGTTTTCTCGTGACACGCCAATTCATCATGGGCGGCGCGGCATGACAAATGCGAACGGCGGCGCGCTGCTGCGCCTTGCACAACCCGAGCTCGGAAGGTTGATCGCGACCGTTCTAGATGCGCCCGATCCCTTGGAGGGCGGCGCATTCGCCTTGTTCGGCATGCGCGAAACGGCGACGTCAATGGTTTTCACACTTGCTGAATTAATCACTCCGGAGGCCGGCGAGATCGGTTGGGGGGAAGGCAATGTTCGAATCAACCATCCCTATTTGCGGCGTGTTGCGAAGCTCGCGCAAACCAGGCAACTCGCGGTCGGCTTCGTCCACTCCCATCCGCGGGCCCTGCCGCCTCGGCCGAGCAAGGTGTCCGTCGTCAGAACATTTGGCACAGGCCGTGGCGTAAATTAGCGGAGTGCAGGCCTCGTCTGTGGGTGGATATTATGCGGCGAGCTTTCGGTGTTGCAAGCGCCGATGCTCGATGGTCTGTTGCTTGATCCTTTCGCGCTGTTTGATGATGGCTGGCGCCCTGCCGAAGTAGGCGTCGGCGGGGGTCACGTTGTTCAGGCTCTCATGGTAGCGCTGGTGGTTGTAGTGATCGACGAAGGCCTCGATCTGGGCTTCGAGGTCGCCGGGCAGGAAGTAATTTTCCAGCAGGATGCGGTTTTTCAGAGTCTGGTGCCAGCGTTCGATCTTGCCCTGGGTTTGCGGATGCATCGGAGCACCGCGCACATGGCTCATTTTATTGGCCTCGATATACTCGGCCAACTCGCCGGCGATGTAGCTGGGGCCGTTATCGCTGAGCAGCCGGGGCTTGTGCAGCACCGTGGCGCTGTCGCAACCCGAGGCCATGAGGGCCAGGTCCAGCGTCTCGGTCACATCGTCGGCCCGCATGTTGGTGCACAACTTCCAGGCGATGATGTAGCGCGAGAAGTCGTCGAGCACGGTCGACAGGTACATCCAGCCCCATCCGATGATTTTGAAGTAGGTAAAATCAGTCTGCCACATCTCGTTCGGCCGGGTGGTTTTGGTGTGGAACTGATCGGCGGCCTTGATCACGACATAGGCCGGGCTGGTGATCAGATCATGGGCCTTCAACAGGCGGTAAACCGTGGCTTCCGAGACGAAGTAGCGCTTCTCGTCGGTGAAGCGCACCGCCAGCTCTCGCGGTGACAGCTCGCTGTAATCCAGCGCGAGTTCGATGATCTGGTCCTGGATGTCGTCGCCGATACGGTTCCACACCCGGCTTGGCGCTGACGGCCGATCCTCCAACGCCTCCGGCCCGCCTTCGAGGTAGCGGTCGTACCAGCGATAGAACGTCCGGCGGGCGATGCCGAGCTGGTCCAGCGTACGCTTGGCGGGTAGGTGCGACTGCTCGACGATCCGGATGATCTCGAGTTTTTCGGATGCGGGATACCTCATTCGTCGTCGCCCCCATCCGCAATCATGCTTTTTTTGAGCAGACGGTTTTCGAGTGTCAGGTCGGCCACGCATTCCTTCAGAGCACGGGCTTCGCGGCGCAGATCCTGAACCTCGCCGGTGGTTGCGGCGCGGGCGGTGTCGCCGGCCAGACGGCGCTTACCCGCTTCCATGAACTCTTTCGACCAGGTGTAATAAAGGCTCTGGGCGATGCCTTCCTTGCGGCACAGCTCGGCGATGCTGTCCTCGCCGCGCAGCCCATCGAGAACGATGCGGATCTTGTCTTCAGCCGAGAAGTGGCGACGGGTCTGACGCCGAATATCCTTCACCACCCGCTCAGCAGGGGCCTTTGCCGGCGATTTTTTCAAGGAGGGTTGGGGCTTCATCTTCGTTCCTTCGTCACTACGACGAAGCCCCAACCCTCCTTAAATCACAACCTCAAATCTGTGCCATGGGTGCTGACGGGGAACATGCTTCGGGAGCGGCACGGCATCGTCTTGCGCTGGGTCGATCCCGACGCCTTCGGCAATCTCGATCCCACCGCCTTCGCCGACGCGATCACGCCTCGCACGCGGCTCGTGGCGGTCACACACATGTCGAATGTTTTCGGGGTATTGACACCGCTCGAGGCAATTGTTCGGCTTGCCCATGAAAAGGGCGTTCCTGTGCTCGCAGATGGAACCCAGGCCGTGGTACATCACGCAATCGACGTTTCGGCGCTCGACGTCGATTTCTATGCGCTCACCGGTCACAAGCTTTATGGGCCGACGGGTATCGGGGCTCTCTATGCCAAGCCCGGCTGGCTCGAACGCATGCCACCGATGCTCGGCGGCGGCGAGATGGTCGCAACCTTCGGCCGCGATCACGTCGAATATGCTGCCGCGCCGCACAAGTTCGAGGCCGGGACGCCGCCAATTCTGGAAGCGATCGGACTTGTCGCCGCCCTCGACTATGTCGAGGGCGTGGGGCGTACGACTATCGCTACCCACGAGGCAGCGCTTGGTCGCCACGCGCGGGCTCGATTCGCGGCTATTCCAAACATCACCGTCTTCGGCGATGCCGAAAAGCCCGGTCCAATTCTGACGTTCGCCTCTGCCGGCGCCCATGCGAACGATATAGCGGCGATCCTGGACGCCAAGGGTATCTGCGTCCGTGCCGGCGCGCACTGCACTCAACCGCTCCATCAAATGCTAGGCTTCAGTTCGACCTGCCGCGCATCGTTCGCCATGTACAGCACGCTGGATGAAGTCGACGCTCTTGCCGATGCAGTGGAAGAGGCGTTGGCAATCCTAAAGTGAGGTCGGCCGCCTGGAGGGTGCTCGCTACTCGCCGCCGATCCAGGTCCGGACGATCTCAATGTCTTCGGAGAGGTGCACGATATCTGCGCGCGCGCGCGGCGCGAGGCATCCATAGGTGCCGGTCAGCCCCAGCAAAGCCGCCGGCGTCGCGCTCGCCATCTTGCAAGCGTCCGCAAGTTCGACGTGCATGTTCGAAACAGCGTTCCGAATGGCCCGAGCCATGTCGAGGTCGGAGCCGGCCAAGGTTCCGTCAGCCGAGCGCAGTGCACCTTCGTTGCGAAAAATCTCGGTCTCGCCAAGGAAGAATGTATCGATATCGGTGCCGACCGTCGGCATGGAGTCCGTTACGAGCATCAATTCGTCGGGACCCTTCGCGCGGAAAGCGGCCCGCAGCGCGGTCGGATGAACATGGTGGCCATCGACTATCACGCCACAAATCAGCGGGGACGCCAATCCAGCCCCTGCGACTCCTGGCGTCCGGCTAGCTAACGGGGGCATAGCGTTGAACAAATGGGTGATTGCCCGAAGCCCTTCGCTGATTGCGCGATCCATATCCTCGCTTGTTGCCAGCGTGTGTCCGGCAGAGACAATGACGCCCCGAGCCGTCAATTCGGCGATCAGGCCGGTAGCGACCATTTCGGGCGCGAGGGTCACAAGTGTTTTTCCTGCACCTAGCGAGGAAAGCAGATTCACGGCCCGCTCATCCATCTTGCGGATTTTCGATGCGTCGTGAATGCCTTTCTTTTCAATGTTCAGAAAGGGGCCTTCAATATGGATTCCCAGAACGCCGGGGGTCCCGATCGCGATAGCGTCACGTACTGCGGCTATCCCGCGCTCAATCACGTCGAAATCATCACTGATGAGGGTAGGAAGCAAGGCCGTGGTCCCGAATGCCCTGTGTGCCTCGGTGATCGCCCTAATCCCGTCGATCGTCGGGGATTCGTTGAACAATACGCCGCCACCCCCGTTCACTTGCGTATCGATAAAACCGGGAACGAGCATGCCGCCGTCCAAGCGAACTGGATCAAAGTCGGTCGGGACGCCGCTATCGGGTACGATGTCGACGATCGCCGATCGCTCGATCAGCAATGCGTGATCTGATCGCCATCCCCTTTCCGAGAGGATTCGCGCGCCGATCAAAGCCTTTCTAGTCATATTGTTTCGGTAACCTTCCTGAGCAACGGCGGCCTGTCGGGATCAAGTCCTCGTTCAATCGCAAGAGCGTTGGCAAGGCGGTAGTAGGACTGGATCATCGTGATAGGCGCGGTCACAGGATGCAGGCCTGCGACGACGGGAAGTTCGATGGCCCCATGTCCGACTGGTCCGGCCCCAGCCACGATTGCCTCTTTTTCGAGGAACAGGCGAAGCAATGCGTCCATCCCCGCCCGGGCTTCATCGAGCGGCGGGAAGACCAGGATAGGGAAGTTGCGATCGATCACTGCCATCGGGCCGTGCGCGACCTCTGCCGTGCTGAAAGCCTCTGCATGAATTCCGCATGTTTCCTTGAACTTCAACGCCGCTTCGAGTGCGATCCCGAATGACGGGCCGCGCCCGAGGACGAAGAGGCTGCGTGCCTGCGAGAAAGGTGCCAGAGCCTCGTCCCATGACACGGCCCAAGCTTGGCACAACTGATCCGGCAGGGCAGCAATGACGGGGTCGAGGGCTTGTCCGCCGGCGCATTCGGATATGATCTGGGCGAAGGCCGAAAGCGTCGCAATGAAGCTTTTGGTTGCTGCGACGCTTCGCTCCGGTCCCGCGCGGAGCGGTATGACGATGTCGGCGAGAGGTACGAGCGGTGCGCTTTCGTCGTTGACCATCGCGATGACGATCGCCCCGGCCTCTCGCGCCACCTCGGCGGACGCAAGCAGATCGGGGCTCTTACCCGACTGCGACACGACGATAAACGGCTGCCCCGCCATGTGCTCCATCGGTACGCGGTATACCGAACCCATCGATGGCGGGTGTGACGATACCGTCTTGCGAAGATGTGCCTCGAACAGGAATTTCCCATAGGCGGCAGCGTGATCCGAACTGCCGCGGGCGCAGGTGAAAATCGTGTGCGTTGCGGGGCGCAGTATCAGCTTCGCCAGTTCCTTCGCCAAGACAGCATTGTCCGACAACTGCTTGGCCACGATCTGGCCAGCCTCGCTGGCCTCGGAAAACATCAGGGTGGAGGTGGGGTGACGGGCTGCGTTCATTATAATACCTGTATAATACCAGTTTACCTTGATCCGCAAGGCAGATATATTCGCGGCATGACCCATCTGCGCGACATGCTTTCGAATTTCCTTGGCGACCGACTGATCACCGCTGAAACCGCGCGCGTCGCCTATACGCAAACCGAGGGTCACCATCCGGGCGAACTTCCGGCACTGGTGGCACAGCCCGTGTCGATCGAGGAGGTTCGCCAGCTAGTTCGCGCAGCTGCCGCGCAGGGCGTCCCGATCGTGGGTTATGGTGCCGGCACTTCTCTCGAGGGGAACGCGGCCGCCGTCACATCGGACACGCTCGTCGTAGATTTTTCGCGCATGAACGAGATAGTCGAGATTTCCCCGGAAGATCTACTTGTCGTGGTTCAGCCGGGCGTAACGCGCGAACAGCTCAACGAGGAGCTGCGCACCACAGGTCTCTTTTTTCCGGTCGATCCCGGGGCGAACGCAACCATCGGCGGGATGATCGCAACCCGGGCGTCCGGAACGACGACTGTACGTTACGGCAACATGCGCGACAATCTGCTTGCCCTCAAGGTCGTTACGGCAACTGGCGATCTGATCCAGACGGGGACCCGGGCCCGCAAATCGGCGGCGGGCTACGACCTTACTCATCTCTTCGCCGGATCCGAAGGCACTTTGGGCCTAATCGTGGAGGCGACCCTGCGCCTTCATGGGCAACCCGAACAGATCGTTTCCGCAAGCTGGGATTTCGCCAGCATAGAGGGTGCGGTCGATACCGTGATTCAGACCATCCAATCTGGGATCGCCATCGCGCGCATGGAGCTTCTCGACACGCGCGCGATGATCGCGTGCAACCGCCAGAGCCATCTCGGTCTCCCCGAATGTCCAACCCTCTTTCTGGAGTTCCACGGTTCCGGCGCCAGCATCTCCGAGCAATTGGAAATCGTTCGCGTTCTGGGAGATGCCAACGGCGGCGGGACACTCAGGTCCGCGACCGCGACGGAGGAACGGAACTTGCTATGGAAGGCGCGGCACCATCTGCTTTGGGCATCGCGGTCAATGGTTCCTGAGGCGCAAGCCTGGATCACCGACATTTGCGTCCCCATTTCGCGATTGGCCGAAGCCATTTCGCGTGCGGAAACGATGATCGAAGCATCGGGGCTGTTCGCTCCGATCCTGGGCCATGTCGGCGACGGGAATTTCCACGTCTTCTTCATTCTCCATCCCGACGACAAGCCCTCGTGGCAAAAGGCGGCGGTCATCAACGATGCCATGATCGATCACGCGCTCTCGGTTGGCGGAACCTGCACGGGTGAACATGGGATCGGCTTGGGCAAGCGCGACTCCCTGCTGCGCGAGAACGGGACGGCTTCCGTCGAGATCATGCGGCAACTCAAGCAGGCGCTCGATCCGGAGGGCATCTTCAATCCTGGCAAGATATTCGCAGCATGATGCCGAAAGCCGCCAGGCCCGCGACGACCACGCCGGCGTCATGCGGACCCGCCTACACCCGCAGCAAAAGGCCGCGGCGTTGAAGCGGTGCCAGCAGCAACCTGCAAAGAATTACCGCAAGAACGGCAAATAGCACCGACGCCCACATGGCCGACAGACCGGACGCCCGAAGCCCCGCGAGCAGGCTGTCCCAGAGCCGGTCCTCGCCGCCCGGCGGAAGGCGCAGCAGGGCGATCAGGAGCATATGGATCACATAGATGGTCAACGCCGCCTGGCCCACGGCGACGAACTGCTTCGCCCACCCATGCGGCTGCAGCACGGGCCAGGCGGCGCGAACCGCAGCGTAACCCGACGCGCCGATCCCCGACGTCACAAGCACGAAACTCGCGGTCCACAAATCCTTGTTGATCGGGATGACGATCGTCGTCAGCAGCCCGGTCAGCACGAGGAGGATGCCGGCGAACGCGAGGCGCCAGATGGGCCTCGGCGCGCTGGCCCAGCGCGCAAGCGCGACGCCAAGGAAACCGCTCGCCATGGAAGGCAGCGTGGACAAAATGCCCTCCGGATCCCAGCTGCCGCGCAATATCAATCCCGGCAGGAGTTGCCGATCGAGCCACCCGCTGATGCCCGCTCCGGGAGCGAGGCTGGCTACAGTATTTTCTGCACCGATGTTCAGCAGAACGAATGTGTGAGTGGCGATGATCGCCAGCCCCAGTCCCAGCGGAACGATCGCGCCGCGCCCGACGGAGACGATCACCGCGCAAGCGAGATATACGATGGCTATGCGCTGCAACACGCCTGCCCACCGCAATTGATCCCAATCGAATCCAGGCCGCAGGCACCAGTTGAGCGCGACGCCGATCGCGAAGAGCAACGCCCCGCGCCGGGCAATCGCACCCCAGGGCATCTGCCGCCGCAAACGTCCATCGAAAGCCAGCGATGCAGAGATGCCGACAATGAACAAAAATATCGGGAAGACGATATCGGCTAGCGTCAGGCCGTGCCAGGCGGCGTGCCGGAGGATCGCTGGTGCCGCGGGCACCAGGAAATTGACCAGCAGCATCAGCATCACATCGACTCCCCGCAGGAAATCGAGCGGCAGGTCGCGGGCGGGCGCCAATCGCGTCATGGCACCAGCCGGTCAGGATCCGCGCATGCCGTCAAATCGCTCTGCGACATCGCGCCATTTCATTTCTCCCCGAGCGCTGCGATGGCCTTGCCCAATATTCCGCCGTTGTCTCCGAGAAGCTTTGCCGCCCCCTCGGGGGTATTGCCTTTTGCGATGAGGACCGCCTTGGAGATGCTGTTTTCGCCCCGTTTGAGGGCAGCCATGGCTTCTTCCTCGGAGCAACTCGTCAGCATCTGTACGATTCCGGCCGCCCGCCGCTGCAATTTCGCGTTCGAGACAATCATGTCGACCATCTGGCCCTGATAGACCTTGCCGAGCTTCAGCATGATAGTCGTCGAGATGATGTTGACGGCGGCCTTCTGGGCCGTGCCAGCCTTCATGCGCGTCGACCCGCTGATGATCTCGCTTCCGGTGCCGAGCAAGATGGGGTGCAGCGCGGCTTCGAGGATCGGCGTCGATGCATTGTTCGCGATCGCGATCGTAAGCGCCCCGCGCGCCCGCGCAACCTCGATTGCCCGCAAAGTGAACGGAGTACGCCCGCTCGCCGCCACCGCTACCACGACATCGGCCGCGTTCACGGCGTGCTCGGCAATCTGCCTCTCGGCATCGGCAACATCGTCTTCGGCACCTTCGGCGCTCTCGATGAGTGCCGGGAGCCCGCCCGCCAGAAGATACAGCAATCGCTCTTCCGGCCAGCCGAAGGTAGGCGTCAGTTCGACACCGTCCTGAACCGCGACGCGGCCGGATGTCCCGGCGCCGACATAGATCAGGCGTCCTTGCGAAGACAAAAGCCGCTGCGCGGCCGCTGCGCACGCCGCGGCAATCGCATCCGCTTGGCTGTTCAAGGCTTCGATCGCTTCTCGTTGCCCCTCGATCATTGCGGTCACGGCGTCGATCGTCGGCCAATTGTCGATTTCGGCATAACGTGGGTCAATCGCTTCAGTACCCGGCATCTGTGCTTCTCTCTTTCTTGTTCGCGTTGCCGATGAGGCAAACCAGCGTGGAAACTGTCACGCCAACGCACAAGTGCCACGGGAAAGCGATTTTCTTTAGTGCTTCGGGCAAGCCAAGCACGTCGATCGTGAACGGTTGAAACAGCATGACGACGATGAAGCCGACCGCTAGGGCCGCGATGACCGACGCCGTTGATCCGCGCTTTGAAAACACCGCTGTTATATAGACTCCTAGCAATCCTGAATAGGCGAATGCCATCACTCCTAGGACAAATTCGAGCAGGGGAATGTCGCTGTATCGCTGCCAATAGAAGCAGACGATGGACATCAGGAAGAGGAGGACGCCCAGCAAAACTGTCGCAAGCCGCCCCGCGAGGATGAAGTGACGCTCGTCGCGCGGTCTCTTGCGCTCGATGAAAGGACGGTAGAAGTCGTTGATTGCTACGGCGGCCATTGAGATCAGGCCCGAATTGATGGCGGCGGCGGCGATGACGCCAACCGTTACGAACCCACGCAACCCGGGCGGGATTTCGCTCAGGATGAAGCTCATGAAAACGGTGATTTTTTCGCCCTGGAATGTCGGCGCGATCTGTCCCGGGATGGCCGCCATCAGGTCGGGGCGTTCATAGAAGATGTAGAGCAGCGAGCCGATGAAGAGGAAGATCAGGATGACGGGGATCGATGCCAGAACGGACCAGTAGAGGGCGCGGCTGCCCTGTTTCGCCGAATCGCAGGCGAGCAGGCGCTGCGTCGTATCTTGGTCGAGACCCGAATTCGCCGCGTTGATCAGGACCATCCCCGTCACTGCCGCCAGAACCGAAAAGGGCGTGCCGAGGTCGAGCGTCCAGTCAAGGACCTGCAACTTGCTCGCTCCGGAGGGAGGATGCGCAAGCGCGGTATAGATATCGGCGGCCGGCGCAGGAATCTTGGACAGCAGGAACAGGACGACGAAGATCGCCGCTCCGACATAAAGCACGACTTGGACCAGGTCGCTCCAGATCACAGAATTGAGGCCGCCCATAAAAGTGAAGGCGAGGCCGAAGACCAGCAAAACAAACGAGGCGATGATGATATGCTCGGGCGCGACGTCGAGGAAGAGGATCATCGAAACGGCGATCGCAGCAAGATAGAGGCGCGCCCCGCTGGCAAACACCCGCCCGACCAGATACATGGCGCCTGCCGCTCGGCGAGCGGCCGGGCTGAACCGGGCCTCGAGCAGTTCATAGACGGTGGTGGCGCCCATCGCATAAAAGCGCGGCATCAGGATGGCGGCAACAAGCCACGCGCCGATCAGCGCGCCGATCACGCTCGTCAGATAGGTATAATTGCCCCTGAAGCTATTGTCGGGGACCCCCAGAAATGTTGCTGTCGATTGCACGGTCGACAGAACCGACACCGCAACCAGCCATGTTGGCGCGCGATGGCTGGCCAGAAAATAATCATCCGCATTCTGCATGTTGCGCCGCGTTGAGGCATAGCCGGCGATAGCGAGGATCAGGACATATCCGATCAGAATCGACCAATCCAGCGAAGTAAATTGTAACGTGTGCATAATGTCCCCGGATGGCGGTGAGGCGCGGACGTCAGACCTGAGAAATCGTCTGATGCGCCGCGCCTTGGACAACTCGCCCTGGTGGAATGGAGGCTAGGTGTCTACAATGCCTCCACTCCACGCCCTCACCGCCTTAGGGTGACGGAGAAGCCAAAGGTGGTTCCCAGCACGTCGTAAGTATCCGGGAATGTATTGTATGCCCCGGGATTGACCGGTAGCGGCGGCTTCTTGTCAAAGAGATTGTCGATCCCGAAGGCTAGGGTCAGCCCCTCGACGGGCGGACGAACCGCCAGGTTCAGGTCGAAATAATCATAAGCAGGAATCCGACCGGTGCTACCCGCGGTCGAATCGCGAACCGATCCGATGCGTTTCCATCCGAACTGGACCGTCAACGGCTTGCTGTCCCAGGTGATCGTAGCGCGCGACCGGAAATCTGGTGCAACCAGCGTCACAAGGTCCGATGAACAGGCAGCGCCATAGGTTCCCTTGCAATCGACGGGAGTTAGCGCGGCGTTACGCTGGATCGAATATTTGGTGACGATGCTCGCCGTATAGCCGAGGGTGAGCCGGCTCTCCGGCGGACCGAAATCGAGATCGAATCCATAACGGAAGTCGATGTCGATGCCTTGCTGCTTGATAAGCGCAAGGTTTCGATCATCGACAAAGGCATTGAGGATGTAACCGGTGGTTGGATCCCTGGTTACTGCGGCGCAGAGTGGATTGCCCGGCGTTGGATCGGTAATGTAGCAGCTCGTAAGCGCATCGACGGGTTGGATCTGGCCGACCGCGTTGCGAATATCGATCTTGTACCAGTCCACCGAAAGATTGAGACCACGCAGGAAGGTCGGGGTGAAGACGCCGCCAAGCGTGTAAGTTTTGCCCCTTTCGGCTTCGATGTTCGCGTTGCCACCGAAGAAATAGCCGCCCTGCAGATTTGCGGGGTTGTTGGAATCATAGGCTCCCCGATATCCCTGCGCCGTACATTGCGTGATCGTCGCCGAATTGGTCGCGCCCACGCACGGATCCCCGGCATAGCGCGGAAAAAGACGTGCAACCGTACGTAGATTAGCGAAGGGAATCGAAAAGACTGGGTTAGCGAATTCGCCAATATTGGCGTCGCGAATGACGGTTTGGCGCGTGCCGCGCAGCCGTAGGTCGTCGGAGACGATCCAGTTGATGCCAAGCTTGTTCGTATCGTAGCGCCGGTCGGCGCCCACCGATTTTTCATACCAGGATCGACGATACGCGCCTTCGACGGTCAGCTTTTGGACCAGCGGTAAATCCGACAGCAAGGGGACGATTAGTTCGCCGAACAATTCGTTCACCTTGACGAAGGGCGGAACCAGCGGCGCCGATTCGGTTCCCTGGTTGAACGACGTCCCGAGGTCAGCGCCATAGACAAACCGGCCGGTTTCTCGGCGGAATTCATAGCCTGCGGTGAAGCCGATCGGTCCTGCCCATCCAGCGAAGAAGTCGCTCGTATCGCCGGCAACATAGGCGGATGCCACCTGCTGCGTGCGTTTGCGGTTGCCGAAATTGAAATCGCGCAGCACGCTGGTGAAGTCACCGCCCGGCCCGAAGATGTCGGTCGTGTTAGCTAGGCCGGCAAAGGCGGACCGCGTCCCGTCGCCCTTGACGACGATCGATTCCTTGGACTGGCCATGCTGATAATAGGCATCCCAGCTGATTGCAGGCGTGATGTTGCCACGTAGCCCGATCAGGCCCTGGATGGTTTCGCGATTGTTCTGCGCATAGGTCACACCGAGTTCGCCGAGCGAGCGCCGGACGTTGACGGTAGCGAAACCGTTGACGAAGGTCAGCCGCGCCCGCGCTTGGGGGTCGAGGAATGGATTATTCTCGGCGATCTGGACGTTGATCCCATTGGCCCCTGTGGTCGGAGGATTCTGCCCCGACCGGCTGCCGCCGCGCGTCCGCAGGTCGGAGTACATCAGGCGGCCATAGAGCTCGACATTGTCAAACACGTCATATTTCAGAAAAGCGCTCGCGTTGATGCGCCGCAACGGCTGGACGAGCAGGAAATCGGGGGTGTAGTCGGTCGATTGCGGCGTCAGCGTGAAATTGCCCAACGCATCGTAGGAAAAGGTCCTACCGCTCGCCACGTCGGTGAAATTGCCGCCGATCGGCAACGTCGCCACGCCGCGCCGCGCAAAGGCGCGGTGCGCGGCCAGCAGTGGGTCGCGCTCGGTGTATTCGCCATAGACCACCAGATTGCCGCGGCCGCCGAGCGACATGCCGCCCATCACATGGCCACCGAATTGCGAAGCTCCACCCGACACCGCTCGATAATTTGCGTTCGCCTGCCACCCTTCAAACGAATCATCGATGATGAAGTTCACGACCCCTGCCACGGCGTCCGCGCCATAGACCGCTGCAGCGCCGCCGGTGAGCACATCGACGCGCTTGAGCAAGGGAGCCGGGATCGAGTTGACATCGACCGCATTGCGGAAGCTGAACGGAATGGCGCGCGTTCCGTTGATCAGTACGAGGGTGCGGTTCTGCCCGAGGTTACGCAGGTCCAGGGTCTGCGCGCCGAATGCGTCGCTGCCCACCGATGTCGAGTTCACGCCGCCCGCGAGCTGCGGCATCTTGACCGAGAAGTCTTCGATCGTGACCGCCCGTTGAAGCGAAATCTGCTCACCCTCCACCGCGCTGATCGGGCTGGTGGAGGTCAGGCCGGGCGTACGGACACGCGTGCCGGTGACGATGATGTCCGTCTCCGCGCGCGCTTCGCTCGTTGTGCTATCGGTTTCTTGCGCAAACACGGCACTTGCTGACATGAGCGCAATCGCTGAAGCTATCGCCGACCCGCAACGCAGGAATCCGCCTTTTATCCGTCCCATTTTGCTCACTCCCCTCTTCAAACCTGTCTCGACAATAACACAGTTATATACCATTTCAATACCAATATGAGCAGCTATGCTGAGCATCAATTCCATTCGCTTGCTCATCTCGTGTGACGAGTCGAGATCCCGGCGTAGGCGTCTTATTTGGATAGGGTTTATCCCGCTCTGCATCTACGGTTCGTTGAACGCTAACCGTAGATTTTGTGTCATAGGCAGACATGAGTGCGCGACGCCTAAACACCCTCCAATGGCCTCGCCACGCTTTAGGTCATAGGTTAGGTTCGGCAGTTGGTGTTAAAACTGATACCAGTCGAAGGGGAAAACGGTGAAAGGCCGATCGCCATGCGCCCTGAGCAAAGCCATCTCGCAAGCCGCGCCGATCCCGAAATTGTCCGGCTTGAGGGAAGAGGCGGCCGTGACCAGCGTGGCCCAGTCCACCGCCCATCATCCGATCCGCGAACTCTCCAGTAAAATGGGTGCCGTAGTTCTGGATCGGCGACCTGGAGTCGAGGAAACCATATCGTGCGGACAGCACGGTGATTTTCAGCATCTTGCGATCGCCCGCATGGCAACGGACCGTTTGCCAAAGCGGTCCGTCATAGCGGTCGATGGCGGGCATATAGCCGTCATCTTGCCGCTTTGTCGCGGAACAGGCGAGGATGAGCAACCGATGGGCTCGAGGTGGAAGCGCACTCATCGATCAAGCCGCAATCGGCAGACCTGAGGCGGCATGGGCATGAATCCAGTCGGTTGCAGCCTGTGCCGCCGCCGCGGCGCGAAATATCGCGCGCGTATCGTTCCCGAGCATGTTCAACCAGCTGGCAACATATGCTGCGTGGTCCGGCCTTGGCGAATAGCCCAGACCAAGGTCGGCCATCAAGAAGCTGGCGCCGATCTCGGCAACCAGCTCTTCGCGGGCCCGGATGGTCCGATCCTTGAAATAGTCCCGAAGCGTTTCGCGGGCGAGGCGCTGCGCGCTTCCCGTCGAATGAACGATTTCATGTCCGAGCGTCGAAATGAAGTCTTCGTCGCTGTCGAAGGCTTCGCGGTCGGGCATGTAGACGCGGTCCTCATCGGGCCGAAAATACGCGTCCCAAGGGCCGTAGTGCACAGGGACGCCAACGCTTTCGAGGAACAGTTTCGCAGAGGCGGCTGTTTCGCCGATCGGCCGTGCGCTTGCCAGTGTCCGTTCGGGCGAGCCATCGACCTGCGATTGGTTGAAGACGACAAAGCTCCGAGCAAAGAAGCGGGCGCTGCGTTCCTCGCCATCGGAATCCGCCGACGTGGGTTCGTCACGCTCCTGCTTTTTCCACAGAATGACGTGCGTACCGGTTTCGCCGCGGCGCACCTGTGCGCCGACCTCAGTCCACTGACGGTAGGTAGCCCAAGTGCCGGACTGAAAACCGTGAGCTTCGGCCGACGCCCAAAGGACGAGACGGTTGATGCCGGTATATGCGCGTCCGACAGCACTGGTCGGCCGCATCACCGTCCCGCCGTCATGGTGCCAGGGCATACGCCACTGGCCGGCGCCGGCGTCGATCGCAGCGGCTAGCTCGGCGGTGATGGTTTGATAGATATCGTGACGAGGTTTCATGTCGCTGGTCCTTTCTGAAGCTGCGAGCGGTGCTCGCCGCCTCCTCCCCCACTTTCCTCCCTTCCCGCGCTCGCGCGGGAAATGTCGCGGGGCGACGTGACGTCTTCGGAGGTGATCACCAGCGGGGGAATCTTGAATTCGGCGGCGGCGAACCAGGCGCGCAGCGTCGAGATGTGTTCATGTGCTTTGACAGTCTCGCTGGTAGCGACGACGTTCCCATCGTTGTCCGCCGGATAATCTTCCACGGGACCGCGCCCCGTGAAAACGACACGTTCGGCGCGCCAGCCTCCCGGATAGCCGGCGCACGTCCGTGTGAACGGAAGGCCGCGATCCTCACACCATTCTTCCAGAGCGCCGAAACGCCCGCCGATCGCTTGATGGTCGAACAGGCGAAGTGGCTGGCCTTCACTTCGAAGTTCTGGCGAGAATTCCTCTCCATCCTCCTCGCGGGAAAGACCCTCACAGACGATCAGATGACAGAGCGTGATAAAGTCGTCGGCGGACACGCGGCCGCCGATGACGATCGATGCAAATGCACAATCGGGCATCTTGTTGACTCCAATAGAGAAATTTCAGAATGTCGACAGCGGCGCGGAGGCAGGCTTCCAACTGGAAGTCGAGACCCTTGCTTCCGCGCCGCCCAGCGATGCCTCAGGCTGCGTCGGCCAAAATGGCCTCGGTCTGGTCGACCTCGTTCACGGCAGGGTTGGCCTCGTCGGCTTGCTCGTCATCAGCGTCATCGATGGCAGGTTGCTCTTCGCTGCTGTCATCGTCGACCAGCGGCGCTTCCGGTTCATCCGGGGTCCCGGCAGCGCGAAACATCATGACGTCCGGGATCCAGCTCTGCGCCCGCGCCTTCACCTCAGGCGTGACGATGGCTTCGCCGGCGCAGAGTTTTGCGGCCGCAGACGATAGGGCGGCCTTCTTTTCGCTGGCGTAGCGACCCGGAAGCTCGGGATCGAGCTTGCCCAGGATCGACAGAATCTGCGGCTTGCGGATCTTGTCGAAGAAGACATCCGCGCTCGGCCGCCAGTGTTCGGCGGTATCGATTTCGAGCAGCGCGCCAAGCTCGGATTGGAAGCGGTTAGCGCGATCGCCGCTGGCGAGGCTCGCCTGAAGGCTTTGACTGACGGCAAACGCAAGCCATGCTGCCTTGTCCGTTTCGTCGAGTTCGCGGAACGCCATGAACGCGCTGAAACTGTCGTCGGCGCCTGCCCAATCGCACGGAAGACCGGAGCGGACCGCGTCGAGGCCATCTTGTGCGGCCGTTGAATGGGCGGCGGGGACGCCGGCGGGGTCAAAGAGCTCGCCGATCGTCACCATGACGCCGGTGTCGTTGTAAGCGGCGTGGCCCGTAAATTTCCGCGCGAGGCGGAAGATGGTCAGATCGAGCGCGAGTGCGGGATCATGGGCGATGTGCAACGCCAAGACGTCGCGCCGTTCCTTGGCAAGCTGCTCCTCGAGCGATCGGGGAAGAGCGTCCTCCAGAGCAGCGCGGTCAGCGCCGGTGGCCTTTTGGGACTGCTTTTCGCGCTTGGGCGCCTTCGTCGAAAAGTAGCGGTGCGACGCCTTCGGAGTGCCATCGGCGGCGAGCAAGAGGAATGTGCCAACGTGCGGCCGTTCGTCCTCCGGAATCACATAGCTGCGTTTATCGATCTCGGTATGCTCGGCGTCCAACGCTTCATTCTCGGCCTCGAGACGCGAAATCACGTCTGGATCGGTTGCATCCTCCAGTTCCTCCTCAATCGACTGCAGCCGCTCTTCGATCGCGGTCATGCGGGCCTGATCGTCTTCGCTCAGTTCGCCACGCCGGATGTAATAGTCGTGCAGGCCTGCGGTCGCCGAATGCGGAACATGCTGGGCGAGGAGAACGCGAATCCATCCCAGTGTGCCGACGGCCATGATGGCTTCGGCAGCTTGCTCGAGCTTCCCGCGGGCGATGTCTTCGGCGATCGGGCGATCAAGCCATTGGCCTTCCCCCTCACCGGCGAAGAGGTCACGTTCAATGCGACCACCGGCGGCGAGATATTCCTCCTCACCGACCAGTTTCGCGACGGCGCTGCTCGCCTCGATCGCGCTCTCGTTGAGATAGCGCCGGATCGTGTGGGGTTGATCGCCCTGCCAGCTATCCTTGAAAACATTCCAGGCGGCGAGCTGCGTGTCGCGATCGGCGGTGCTTCCGTATGCCTTGGCGACGTCGAGGGTAATTTTCCCTTCGGCGAGCGCATCGAAGATCGGCTCGGCAAGATCGGCGAGGCGGAGACGCCCCTGAACGTGACGGACCGTGACGCCCATCCGCCGCGCGAGCTCCTCTTCGCTTTCGCCCTTGTCCATGGCGGCGCGGTAGCCACGGCATTCATCGGCGGGCGACATGGCTTCGCGGATGATGTTTTCGGCCAGACTGATTTCTTCAGCGAGCGCGGCTTTTTCGTCATTGCACACGCGCGCATCGACCATGGCATTCTTCGGCAGTTCGCCGCTTTTGATGAGCTGCGCGATCGCGCGCCAGCGTCGGCCGCCCGCATGAACGTCGAAGAACGACTTCTTGTCGGTAGCCGGGCTGACGATGACGGGTTGTAGAAGTCCATACGCGTCGATCGAAACCGCGAGGGCATCGATACCGGCTTGGGTGAAGGTTTTGCGGGCATTGGCCGGCGAGAGACGGAGCTTGTTGAAAGGAATCGGCTGGTTCTGCATGATGAATCTCCGGTAACAACCGAGACCCGGTTCATGGGCTTAACTCCCAAGGGGCCTCGCCCCCTTCCTTCCCCCTTCCCTCTCATTCCTGGCGCGCCGAAGGCGCGCCATGGCTCCGCGCAGCCCAGGTTATTGCGCGCTTGTGCTATCCTCCTATGGGAGAGCGTGTGGCTGGGAGTTTTGAATCGCTCGAAGAGATCAGGCGAAACCGCTCAAATGTCGCGGTGCGATGCGGATTCTGTGAGCATCGGGGCGTCGTGGACGGCGGAATTTTGTGGCGCTGGTTTGCTCTGCACCACTGGGATAGTCGGCCGACAGACGTCATCGAGCATATGCGCTGCACAATATGCCGTCGCCGACCAGTCGAGGTCGCTGCGACGTTAGAAGCGCCTACAATCGAATTTGGGCCTCGAGATGAGACCGAATGGCAGGAAGTTGTGGCGAGGCTCCGTCATAGGCCGCCCCGCCACCCTGATTGGTAATCAGGTGCGCTTTACCGCTGGTTTGGCAGCACTCCGGGCAGGCTTACGACCGCCACCGCGACCTTTCGTGCCGAGCCCGATTTCTTTTGCCAGCACCCGCCGTTTTTCCGCATAGCTTGGTGCGACCATGGGATAATCGGCAGGCAGTCCCCATTTTGCGCGGTAGTCTTCGGGCGTGAGCCCATAATGGGTCATAAGATGTCGCCGAAGCATTTTAAGCTTCTTTCCGTCCTCAAGACATACAATGTAGTCAGGTTTCACCGACGAACGAATTGAGACCGCCGGCACAAGAGGTTCTTCGGGCTTTTCAGCGGGATGAGATAGTGCAGAGAGTGCGGAATGCACGTTGTTGATTAGAAGTGACAGGTCCGAAATTGCGACACTATTGTTGCCCACATGCGCGGCAACAATATCTGCGGTGAGGGTGAGCAGATCACCCGTATCCTGGGGAATATCGTTCATTTGATTTTTCCTGATGGTTGGTTGCGACCGGCGCCGTAATCCTCACTGGAGAGCCGTCCTGCAAGCAGTTTTTTCATTATACCTGCGAGGTAGGCTGCAGGAAAGCGCCATGATTTGACATTCAATAACTTACAAAGGTGTAAGCTTATAGTGCCGTCAAATGAAGACACATCGACATTTCAAGCACTACCGCGAACCTGCCCGACAAACCGCCTCTATTTTCGGCGACCCATTCTTCCTGAACTATCTTCCGATCGCCGGTGTCATTTAGCCGATAGCGCCGAGACAATGTCGGCAGCTCGCGACACCGGAATGAACATACGGGTCTTGAACTGGATGATTTCTGTGAAACAGCCATGGGCTTTCAGCGATGGCAATGACCGCGGATCGAACCCGTTGAGCTCGAGGCGCGATTCTCCGTTAACGCGCCGGCGCTGAAGCGTCAGACCCGTGCTGCTCCCGATCGGGACGGTCTTTCCTTCCCATGCGGCGGCGACAATTTCGGCGGGCGCAAGTTCGATCGCGCCGGCGATACCGAGCTTGCCGAGCAGCGCGTTTACGTCGCCGCGCGGAACTATGCGGCCCAGCAGCGCGCGTCCGTCGGCTGTCACGAGGCGTCGAACCTCAGGATCATCACCAAGCAAGTTCCAGATCGGAAGAAGGCGGCCGACGGCGAGGAAGAAGCGCTCGCGATTGGGATTTTGGCGGAGCCCGTCGCACTCGGCCGTCCAGCAGTCTGCGAAGGTCCCGGCGTCGACCGGCTCCCACATGCTTTCCTCGAGATCCCCGGCGGTGATAAATTGACGGTTCCCGGGGCGGGTGAGCTGCCAGGTTGCAACGGCTTCGCCTGCGTCGGTCAATCGGGTTCGCGCCGGCGTTTGCAACGCAACCTTTCCCGAACGCGCATTGCGCAAGTGGAGTGCCCGCGCGCCGAAACGTTCCGCCAAGGCGGACACGTCCGCCAGCGAGCGCATTTCGCGCTGCCATTCGGCCTCAACGGTGAGGAGCCGTGTTGAGGTCGACGTGTCCGCCCCACCGCGGAGGGTTATCTCGTCGGCGATTGTCAGCTTGTCGGCGCGGATGGTTTCGACGCCGGCATCGAAGGTGCCAGCCTTCTTTGCGGCATCGATGCGGGTTTCGACAAGACCGAGATATTCGTCAAAGATTGCATTCTGGATCGCGATCGGCAGAGCAAGAATGCGGTTAAGCCACCGTTGGATGGGCGGGAGTTTTTCGACCAGCTCGCCTTCATATTCAAGGCGCAAGCCGGTGCGGTGACAGAAATCACCGAAGGTGACGCTGGTCAGTTTGCCGCGATGCAACAGTCGATACCAGGTCAGCAGCGCATCCTTGGCATAGTCGCTTTCGAGATTGTCCATCGGATCGAAGAGATTTTGCCCACCCGTCTGGCGCTGCCCCCGGGTAAGCGCGCCGAGCGCATCAAGCCGGCGCGCGATCGTCGATATGAATCGGCGTTCGCCGCGGCAATCGGTCGTCACCGGGCGAAAGATCGGAGGTTCAGCCTGATTGGTGCGATTAGTTCGGCCCAGCCCTTGAACCGCGCGATCGGCCCGCCAGCCCGGTTCGAGGAGGAAGTGAACGCGGCGCTGCTGGTTTTGGTGATCGAGGCTGGCATGATAGGATCGGCCCGTACCGCCTGCGTCCGAGAAAACGAGGATGCGCTTGGCGCCGTTCATGAAGGCGTCGGCATCAGCCATGCACGCCGAAGGCGAGCGGGACTGCAACTTCTGACTGCCATCGGGAAGGCGCACGAGACGTTTTGTCCGTCCGGTCACCTCGGCTACGGCGTCGGTACCAAATCGCTCGATGACGGCATCGAGGGCGGGCGCGATCGGCGGCATAGCGCCAAGCAGCTCGAGAGTGTCCTCGCGAATTCGCAGCGCCTCCTGACTATGCACCGGATTGCCGTCGGCGTCGGACAATGGGCGCGACCGTTCATTGCCGTCGTCATCGCTGACGATTTCCATCGCCCGCGTGGGAAAGGCGGCCTGAAGATAGTCCATCACGAGCTCGCGAGGCGAGAGGTCGAGCGCCAGCTCCGCGCGATCTGCGGGATCGAGATCGGCGAGGCGGCGCGAGAGCAGGGCTTCGCTTGTCGTGACGAGCTGGATGACGGCACTCTGGTCGGACTGCAGAGCGACATCGATCGCGGGGAGCAGGCTTGGCAGTTTCATTGCGAGAAGGAGCGCGGAGAAGAACCGCTGTTTCGCACTTTCGAAGCGTGATCGTGCGGCCGACAAGGCTTGGCCGTTGAGGGTAGCGCCAGTCAGCCGGTCGACGACGCTGGCGGCCGCAAGCGCCTCTTCCATATTCCGATGAATGATCGCCCAGGCGTCCGCATAGGTGTCGAAGTCTCTGATCTGCCCCGGCGTCAGCTCATGCTCGAGGATGTCATATTCGACACCGGCGTAGGAAAGCGCGCGCGCGGTATAGACACCCATGGCCTTCAGCTCGCGCGCGACAAGCTCCATCGCGGCAACGCCGCCGTCACGAATGCGCGCGGTAAACGCCTCGCGGTCGACAAACGCCGTGCCCTCGCCCCATAGGCCAAGCCGTGTCGCATAGGCCAGATTGTTAACGTCAGAGGCGCCCGTAGCGGAAGCGTATATGACGCGCGCGCGGGGCAAGCGGTTCTGAAGCTCGACCCCGGCAATGCCTTGCTGAGACCCCGATGTCGCTCCGAATCGCCCTTCCCCACCGGCGACGCCGCCCATGGCATGTGCTTCGTCGAACAGGAGCAATCCGTCGAACTCGTCGCCGAGCCATGTCAGGATCTGGTCAAGTCGGCGATCGCCACCAGCTTCGCTTCGCAAGGTGGCGTAGGAAGCGAACAAGATGGAATCGCCGATCTCGATCCCGGCGCCGGCACGGACACGGCCCAAGGGTTGAATGTCGAGCGGCGTCCCGCCGAGCGCCTGCCAGTCGCGGCGGGCGTCCTCAATCAGGGCGCTGCTATCGCTTAACCAGAGGTGGCGCCGGTTACCGCGAAGCCATTGATCCATGATGATCCCCGCGATCTGGCGTCCCTTCCCTGCCCCGGTTCCGTCACCAAGGAAGAAGCCCTGGCGATAACTTTGACCTTCGGCGTGGGGGATGAGGGCAAGGCCCTTATCCGGCAGGCGATAGCGGCCCGGGAGGTCGATGTCGGTCGCGGCGAGTGCGTGGACGATCGTCTCGAGCTGGGCCGCGCTCAAGACCTTGTCGTCGAGCACCCGTTTGGGAAGCTGCGGCCTATAGTTCGGCGCCGGTAGCGCGACGGCCGCCATCGCGGCAGACTCGACCAGCGGGCTCGGGTGCTCGGAAGGGTTGTCGAATTCTAGGCGCTGACTGCGCCATGGAACATATAGGGCGGCATCATCATGGGCCGCGGCGACGGGATCGTGAACCCGATAATCGACAGTAGCTATCTCGAAGCTCGGAAGCGGTCGCGCGGCCCGCGGGAAAGACTTGGCGGGGACTGCTCGGAACGCACCAAATAGCGACGCAGGCTTCGCCGCCCCCGGCGGCGGCGGCAGGGGAGCCGGTTGAATAACCGCGCGGGGCGGGACTTCGCGAATGGCTTCGAGAAGGCTGCGAACCGATGCCCGGTTGATTGTCGAGGGCGGGCGCCGGCCCCCGGATCCTTTGTCGGCAACGATAATGCGTACCGCGACCGATGTCCCCTTCCCTGTAAAGCCCTTGTCGAGCCGGAGCATCAACCGGACATGGGAACCGGAAACCGCGCGATCGAACAGCGAGCCGTGCTTTCCGCCCGGGTGGAAGTTGTCCGGCATGATGGCGACGACACGGCCGCCGGTCTGAAGGGCAGCGAGCGCAGCGGCGAAATGGCGGTGAGCGGCGAACGGGTCCACGGCGCCGGCTGCGTTGCGAGCGAACGGCGGATTCATTATCACGACAGTCGGTGCGACCGATACGTGCTGATTGATCTGAGCCGCGTTGAATGACGTGACGCTGATTCCGGGAAACAGGTGTCGGAGCAGCCCTGCCCTGACCGGATCAATCTCATTGATACAGACAGCTTTGGCGCGATCCGCCCATGTGGCGAGCATTCCCACGCCTGCGCTGGGTTCAAGGACGATATCGTCGTCGCCGATCGCGGCGAGGTGGGACACCAGCCATGCGAGCGCCAATGGGGTGGAAAAATGCTGGGTCGAGATTTGCTCCTCGCTCCGGACCGTTTGCGTCGGGAGCCGCCTCTCGAATTCCTCGAGCTTCTCGACGATCCCTGTTGGCGTCTCAGGAAGCATCATCGAGCGCAGCGCGAGTATCGTTCCGACCTCGATCGCGACGAAGCTGTCGCGTTGCGTCCAGGTTCCGTCGGCCGAGCTACTCCCATACGCTGCGGTCATTGCCTCGGTGGCGAGGCTTCTCGGGAGTGGCGCATCATTCTGAAGCGACTTTGCGATCTGGCACGCCGCAGCATATTGGCGCGCTGCCGCAGCAGGCGCCTGGTCGGTTTCGATGATCATGGAAGGGTCTCCTCTTTCGGGCCAATATTGGCCCCGAAAGCCCCTCCCCTTCTCTCACTCCTTTACGCCGGGCGTTGCTGTCTCAGTGGAGCATTCAGTCATCTATTGGCGTGCCGAAGTAGGCCAGGAGACGCCACGCGAGGTCGGGGTTCAACTCGACGAATTGTCGACGCCCGTCGGTGGTGTCGGCTATTTTGCGAATGAGCCCGTCATCGCACATTCGCTGGACAAGGCGGAGAGCCGTACTCAGCGGCAATGCGGAAGATACGCATAGATCGCCGGTGGCGATCTTTCTCTCTTCGCAATGCTGGATGAAGAGGTCGATCAGCATGTCCCACGCCGGCTCGCCTAAGTATTTCCTAGATCCAACAATATGTCTGCGGAGCAAGCGCCTCCGTGCAGTACGCCTTGCATTCGACAGCGCGAGGTCACGATCAGGAAATCCGGTCGACCGGCCAGAATCCCGGAGAAGGTGGTTTTTGACCATTTCCATGAGGCCGCGGCCATGTGGCCGCTGTCCGATCAGAGCGTGGCCCGATCGGCTGACGACGATGTGTTCGGTGAGCTCGATTCCCAAGTTGCTGGCGAGAGCCGCGAGTCTTTCCGTAGACGAGATATCCGCTTCGCTTGGGGTCGGATCACCACTGGGATGATTGTGCACAAGCACAATCGATGCCGCATCGAGCTCCAATGCTCGTTTGAATATGATGCGTGGATAGAGGATGAGCTGGGCCAGGCTGCCCTGCTGCAGCTGCTCGTCCGTTATGAGACGGCAGGCTCCGTCGAGGAACAGAACCCGAAGTACTTCTTCGGGAAGGCTCCCCATCGAGGTCTTGAGATAGGCAATGAGTTTCGGATCAGTCGGCGTGATAGTCCGGCCCATAAGGCTGGAGCGTAGTGCTTCGACACTGGCGGCGCGTGCCGCGAATATGAGGGCCGCAACGCTGTCTCGGCCTCCCAGGGTTCGCCGGAGAGCCTCGGGCTTCTGTGTCAGGACGCGGTCGAGGCTGCGGAATTCGCAGAGCAGCCGGTCAGCTATCTGAAGACTCTCGGAAGGTGCGACTGCAGCGATGAGGGCTGCCAGGACTGATCGCTGCCGCTCCTCCGCAACCGGGTCTGATGCCTCCAGGTTGCGGCGGCGAGGAGCGGCGGCAGAAGCCAGGAGGCAGCAACCTGCATCGTCAAATAGGCAATCGGATGCATCCCCACGTCCGCCAGCCGGCTGAAGTGCGCCAGAAGTGGCAAAGTCTGCAGGACAGCTGCCACCATCGGCCAGAAGCGATGTGCTGTCATCGCCAACATGAAGGTCAAAAGTGCCGCAATCAGGTCGAGAGCCAGATGGGCGGTATCGACGCTCGCGAACTGCGCAGGGATCAGAAGATGAACCAGCTGGTCGACGACGAGCATGCCCAGGAGGATTGTCGCCATCACACGTTCGGGGCCCCCTCCCTTCCATAGCGCGTAGGCCGAAGCCATCAGCAGCAAGATCAAGAATATGACTATCCGCAACATTCTTCCTCGAAATCATGCTGATGGCTCCCAGTCAAGTTTCAGGCGACAAGGGCAAGCTGCGCGCCGGTTGCTTTGGCCTGATTTGGGCATTCGTGCACATCAAGACCCGCGGTCTCCTGCGCGATGTCCGCGAGCTCGCCATGGACACGCAAGACGTCACCGCTTACCTCGACCAGCGAAAGCTGAGCCTTTGCGAGACGCATGATCGATGCCTGGCCGGCCTTGGGCGCCACGCCAACGCGCTGCCGGGCAGTGACGACGCTCGTCATAAGGGTCGAGACGGCGATGAGGGCGCTGTCGAGGCTTGCTTCGGCAAGGGGAACGTCCTGCTGAAGTCGCAGGGTCATTGCTTTGAGATTCTCAGGCATAACTTCTCCTTCCCCGGAAGCGAAGGACTTCCGGGCATTTGTTGGCGTTGCTTTTCAAAAGTTCAGCCGGAGACGAGCCGGGTCAGAGTCTCGGAAATTCCCAGACTTGCATGAACGACAAGCAGCAAAGCGACCAGCATCGTCATCATGAGCGCGAGGCGCGCCAAACCTTTATGATCTCGTCTCCAGATGAGCCCGAGCGGATCGGAAAGTCCTTCCACCGGTCCATCCGTGCTCCGAGCGGCGACTGCCATGTCGGTCAGATGGATTACGGTCGAGGGGTCTCCCTCCGCGAAGTCAGATGGCACTATTTCCGTCCTGTCGGGAATGTGTATCGGATCATATGTGATCCGATCATACTTTTTCTTGAGGCGTGCGTACTCGACTGCAGCCTGATCGCGCGTATCGACACCAAGGATGGATCGAGCCTTTGTAAGGCGCTGGTCGACCGTCGGCTTCGCCAGGCCGATCATGCGCGCGATCTCCTTGGAAGTTTTTCGTTCGAGCAGCGGGTCGAGGCAGGCGCGGTGTTTGTTCGTCAACCGCGACCAACGCTCGAAGTCGGCCTCATCGCTCACGAGAGCACCCGGCAACCTGGCGAGCCGGAAATTCCATGGTGGCCCTTCCGACCCCACGGCATAGCGTCGCCGCCCCATCGGAATGGGACGAACCATTAGCGCGCAACATCGCTCGCTCCCCTCGATCGACATTCGATCGTTATGGTCCGAAACATCGCGCGAGGCGGTTGATCCGGACATCTCTACATCTCTGTTAATAGGGCAAGAAGCCAATATTCGCAAACCGGCGACCCGGGCTTAATGGTGCCAATCTGGAAGTTTAAGACATGATAGGCCAAACATGGACTGTTTTAACTTGCCTACAGGCTGTGGCTAAGCGACACTGTTGGCATCCTTGAACATCGTATAGGGGTTTCGTCATGAGCGTTCACAAGGCTCGTATCGTGTCGGGCGGCAGGCTTCAAATTCCGGCGGACGTGCGTAAGGCGCTCGGGATCGCCGATGGGGACGATGTGCGCCTCGAGGTTGTCGACGGAGAGTTGCGCGTCCGATCATTCCAGACAGCGCTTGGCCGTGTGCGAGCTCTTGTCCGCCACCATGTCCCTGCCAGCGCTTCGCTGGCCGACGAATTGATCGCGGATCGCCGGTCGGAGGCCGCGCGTGACTGATTATGTGCTTGATGCCTCCGCCGTCCTCGCCGTGATTCAGGAAGAGCCTGGAGCGGAGCGGATCGAAGCGCATCTGGACACCGGCTGCATTAGCGCAGTGAATCTGGCCGAGATTGTGGGCAAGCTGCAAGATCGGGGGCTTGGCGACAACGAAATCGATGAGCTGATTGCATTGCTCGACCTCGACACACGCATTTTGGACAAGGAGGGCGCGGTTTTCATGGGCAAGCTGCGGCAATCGACGAAGGTCGCCGGCCTTTCGCTTGGCGACCGGGCTTGCCTTGCGCTCGCACACTCCCTCGGGGCGACGGCTATCACCATGGACCGGGCGTGGAAGGATCTCGAAATCGGCGTCGCCATCGAAGTTGCCCGGTGATGAGACTGCAGCACGCCTATAACGCACGCGGAACCGCATGATGCGTACCGAGATCGACTTCCTGCCGCATCGCAAGCAGCGCGAGCTGGATATTATCGTCGAGATTTTGTTTCAAGGTTTACGCGCCGCGACGGAGAATGCCGTTGGCGCACGGCGTAACGGCAGGATTCTCAAGGTCATCCTTTTCGGCTCTTACGCCCGCGGCGATTGGGTCGAGGCACCGCAGGATGCCAACCAATATCGTTCGGACTATGACATCCTCGTCATCGTCAATCAGAATGAACTCGCAGACCGCGCGACCTATTGGGAGGATGCGGAGCGCCGGATCAGCGACGCCTATCTCCTCGAGAAGGTGATCAAGACGCCGGCGAACTTCATCGTCCATTCGCTTCAGGAAGTGAACGACGCGCTCGCCCATGGCCGTGTCTTCTTCATGGAGATCGTAAAGGACGGCGTCATCCTCTACCAGTCGGACGACAAGGAGCTCGGCAAGCCGAAGCCGAAGACCCCTGAAATGGCTCTGCAGGCCGCGCAGGAGTATTTCGCAGAATATATGTCGGACGCGACTGCGTTCTTCGATGGGTATCGGGATGCGGTAGCACGCGAGCACCTAAGGAAGGCCGCATTCGACCTTCATCAGACCGTGGAGAATCTTTACCAAGGCCTGCTGCTCGTCCTCAAATTCTACACGCCCTACGATCACAATATCCTGTTCCTGCGCGACATGGCCGAGCAATTGGATCGCCATCTATATGATGTCTGGCCACGCGGCACCCGCGCCGAGCGGGCAATGTATCAGAAGCTCAAGGACGCTTATCGGAAGGCGCGATACTCGCGTCACTATAAGATTTCGCGCGAGGAGCTGGACTGGCTGTCGGGCCGCGTCGAGATCCTCGGGCAGCGTGTTCATGAGATCTGCTCGGCACGGATCGCCGCGCTGGAGGCTGAAGCAAAGGCATAGCTGTAGCGCCGCGCCCCGCCAGCCGATCGTTGCCGGAACGGACGAGACCCGGAACGGGGCTCGGTCGAAGCGAAGCGGAGATAGAGCGGCGATCCCGAAGGGAGGCGCCCCTCCCCCAGCCAACATCGCTGCTCCGCGTGAGAATTGTCGAGGACGCAGACATCTGCCGAAATGCTCCACGACTTGGCGTTGTCTGCTCGGCATGTCGGCGCTAGCCTGGCCAGGATTTCTGCCTGGCGGAGAAAAGGGGATCGGTCCTTGGAACCACAATGGCTCACCTACGGGAAACGGCTTCAGAGCATCGCTTCGACGGGGCTCCACTTCACGCGAGATCGGTTCGACCGGGAACGCTATGAAGAGATCGCCACGATCGCCAACGAGATGCTGTCCGCTCTCGGCAATGTCCCGATCGAACGAATCTCAGATCTCGTGCCGGATTTTGCGCGCGGATATGCGACACCCAAGGTGGACGTGCGTGGGGCGCTCGTCGAAGAGGACATGATACTTCTCGTGCGCGAGGAATGCGATGGATTGTGGACGCTACCCGGCGGCTTTGCCGACGTTGGTCTCTCCCCTGCTCGCAATATCGAGAAGGAGATGAGAAAAGAGGCCGGGTTGAAGGTTTCAGCCCGGCGCCTATTCGGCGTTCGACACAAAGCCAGTTCAAGCTATCCCGCCGACGTCCGCGACTTTTACAAAATGTTTTTCCTGTGCGACCGGACTGATAACGCCATTCCCGAACCGGGTCTCGAAACCATCGAGGCGCGTTTCTTCGGGATCGACGATTTGCCGCCCTTGTCGAGAGGGCGGACGATCGAGGCCGACATTCACGCCGCCTTTGCCTATGCCACCGATACGACAAAGCCTGCATTCTTCGACTAAGGTTGGCTCGATAGCAATATGACTGATCAAATCGCCCGGATTCGCATCACGCTCGAAGACATGAAGCCAGCCATCTGGCGCCGTGTCGAGCTGCCCGTGACCAACAGCCTAAAGACGCTGCATCTTGCGATCCAAGCCTGCATGCTCTTCGAAAACTATCATCTGTTCCGCTTCGAGGTCGGCGATGCTGCCTATGGCATCCGCTTCCGCGACGATGATGCGTACATGATCCGCACCCGCGACGCCGCCAATGTACGCATCGGCACGCTCGTCGAGCGCGGGGTCACCAGCTTCATCTACACCTATGATTTCGGGGATAATTGGCGCCATCGTGTGGAGATCGAAGAGGTGACGTCAGCAATTCCCGCAACGGACTATCCTCGCTTCGTCGATGGTGAACGGCGCGCCCCGCCCGAAGATGTCGGCGGCACACCGGGGTTTGAAGACTTTCTCAAGGCCATGGCGAAGCCGCGCCATCCGGAGCGCGCGTCGATGATCCAATGGTATGGCGGCGTCTTCGATCCCGCCGATATCAGTCCTGACGAGGTCAACACACGCATGGCCAAGCTCGCCAAGCGACGGGCGCAGGGAAAGTTGGCTAACGCATCCTCCCCATCTCGAGGCGACTGATCGGCGTCGCTTTTCTCGCTTGCACCATAGCTAAGAAGCGGACCGTCTTCTCTGAGGCGTTAGCTATCTACTTTGTCCGAGTTCAACCCCGCCATAAACTGTGGGGCTCCATCTGTGATACACACCCAGGGAGCCTTCGAACCGACATATATATGTGCGGCATAACCTCGAAACCCCGGATCGTCGTCTAGCAAGCCAGCGGGGATGAAGAATATTTTGCCATCCCGGTCGGTGTGAGGCGTTGGGCTACCGCAAGTTCTGCAGAAGCTGGAGCGCCATCCATTTTGGCCGGGGACTTCGTAGGTCCCAATATTGTCTTCGCCTTTTATCCAGCGGAAGCCATTTCTTGCGGTATAAAAAACGGCGTTGCCGTCGGTTCCAGACACTTTTCGGCACTTTGAACAGTGGCATTGCCCAGCTGGTCCAAATTTTCCTTCGACGACAAAGCAAATTTGTCCGCAAAGGCAAGAGCCATGAATTGGTTCGGGCATGACGACCTCCTGTATGTCTGGCACGAACCGACACTACCGAAGCTCGGTATGCACGCAATCGATCATCTTCTGACCAACAGATTTCTCCCGCCAGACGAAAATCACATCGATTTGGGCCGGCGCTCTTCGCCGGAGTCATCTCGGCTCATCCGCGGTCGGTTTGCGGGGCCAGTTGTCTTTCATCGCCTTCCAGCGGCCTGCTTCATCCAGTTGGGCAGGATCGGTCGGCATCTCGTTCTTTAACCAGAAATTGAACCATGCGAGATTTCGCTCATAGACTGCCAACCGGTGCGCGGGTTGCCATTTGATGTGATCTTCGTCCGGAAAAATATAGAGATCGCTGGGAATCCCTGCTTGAACTAACGCCGTGTGGCTACCGACCATCGCTAGATACTCATTGTCCGCAGCCTGAAAAAGGAACGGAAATCTCACGCGCCGGGGATCAAGGGTGATTGAGATCTTCGACCAGAACCCGGGGTTCGCGTCCGCGAGGCGAGGCCACCCGCTTTCGTGATAGTTCTGCGCGATCATTGGCCCTAAGATCGCGTCTTGGAAGGGCTCCCATCCACAGCCCGAGACTGACCCAGCTGAAAAAAGCTGGCTGTTTACCGCGGCAAACTGAACTGTGGTGCATCCGTCGCTCAGTCCGGAGATTCCGATACGTTGCGGATCAACGAGACCCTTGTCGATCAGTCGACGGGTGGCGATCTCGATCGCCGATATAATACTCCGTCTACCTCTGAAATCGTCGTTGAAGGCTGCTACGAGTTGCTCGATTGATTGTCTTCTCCCGACGATATCTTCATACGTCAGATTGTCGACGCTGAGAATGAAGTAGCCTCTTCCGGCAAGCGTTTGGATCGGCACCTCGTCCCCGATACCCCCGCGAAGGAATCCCTTGGTCCGATATTGAACGATCACCATCGGGTAGCGGCGGCCAGGCTCGTACCCGACTGGATAAACAAGATCCCCATAAAAGGGCACGTTTTCAGCGTTGAGCCAATTCAACCGCTCTACGCGCCCGAGCGATAGGTTCGAGAACTCCGGGTTTGGATCAAATATCTCTTTGATTTGGCCGGTGGCTAGCTGAAGTCTCACGAAATGGCGCGGTCGTCGCGACCGCTCCCGCAGGCAGAGCAAATCATCTGCGATCGGCTGACATTCGATCAACGCGTCGCTGGTGAGGAGAAGGCGTCTAGGTTCACCTTGACCCGGAATCCATTCGTAAATGGCAGTGAGGCTGTTTGCCCAACCCTCGCGGCGCGAGAATCTAATCCTGGTTCCATCGTCATTCCACCAGACTGAAGTGGACCAATCGAATTCGCAGGCCCTGAAATGGCACTGTTCTGACTTTTCGTTACGTTTGGCCGTCAAGCGATAGAGGGGAGGGAAGAGTGGAGTGTCGATGGTTTCCGCCCATGCTTCCGAGCCGCCAGCAGCTCTCGAATACGCCGTGGCGTTTCCCGGAAGACCTCGAGCTACGTCAAACAGACTGGCCTCATCGGCACGCGCCTCTCGTTCCCGCCCCTCTTCAAGATCTACACTCGCCAAGAAGCGATCCGCGTCGGGCGTCTGAGGCCTCGCGCCACGCACCGGAAACGCCCGCGCATCGAACCGCCAGCCCCTCAATCCTTCCCGATCAATCTCAGCTGATTTTTCGGGCAATTTTGGGCGGGACGAATAAACAACCGTTCGTCCGTCCTCGGTAATCCGGAAGTCATCGACATTCACGAGAGAATTCGTGACCTGACTGGCAGCCCCCGTGCCGACATCGACACGCCACACCTGAGTCAAACCATGCTCGCGTTTCAGATATGCGATCCAGCGCCCCGCCGGTTCCCAACGGGGCGTAACTGGCGCGGCAGTTCCAATAGGAAACTTCGCCCACCCATATCTGGGCGGTTCGTCACGGATGAGTTCGCGGCTAAAATCGAGGATCCGAACATTTGCCGGCCTCTCGAGCGAAAGAATAGCCAGTCCGACACAGTACACGTTTTCGCTTGGAAATCCTCGATGGAGGAAGAACGCCACCCATTTTCCGTCAGGCGATATGGTGAACAGCTTTCGGCGGCGGTCTGGCAACGTCGCCGGCCCAATATCACGTAGCTGCGCAAGCAGCTCGGGCGTGACGAGACCGGTACGAATCTCCTTCTGTGCTGGTGGCGCCAATCTCGCACAGACATCGGCGGCGAGCGCGGAATGTGGGAGGACGCCCGCTGCCCCGGCCACCAATGTCGCGGCGAAGCGCTTTGGGAACGACACGTCACCAAGCCTTCGACAACGTCAGGCTTATTACCCTCCCAAATGGCGAATGATTGATCGAGTCATATCGGAATGCCGCCGGATCGACCGTTCGAATGAGGCTGGGCTTCTCATTGAACAGATTTTGAATAGCGATGGTCAAATTCGTGCCCGACAGCAGGCCGCTCGCCCTCGCGCTTCGGAAGGTCGCGACAGTGTCGAACGTCACAAAGGATTGGACTCTCGCACTTGGCTGGAATCGATTGTCTTTGGTGCCGCCAACAAATGATCCGGACGCACTTAGCACGAAATTGGCTTCCTCCCAGCTCGCGCTCATTCTTCCGCGCCAATGCGGCGGCTGAAATATCAAGCCCGCTTGCGGCATGGTCGGAAGATTGGCCGTTATCCGCCGAGAGCTATCGAGGTAGCTCAGCGCTCCCTTGAATGACAAAGTCCTGTCGTCTCCAAGATCATGGAGAAAACTCACCGATCCGTCGAAACCTTCGGCCGATTGCAGAGATATATTCTGGAGCTGATCGTTGACGATCGCTGCGACCGCGCCGGGATCGAAGGCGGCGCCTGTAAAATTTGCGAATGTGCCGGTAAGGCCGTCGACGATCGAGAGCACGTCCGTCGCCGACGGATTGAGCGCTACAAAGTCGCCAAATACCGGAAGCAATGCACTTGTCACCGGAGAAATCGGCTCCGCGACGCGATTTTTATATCGAATCCTGAAGTATCCCAAGTCGATCCTCAGCCCGGGAACGCTCACGGGCTCGATCGACGATGACAGACTTAATGTGGTCGCACGTTCCGGCTGAAGGTTCCCATTGCCGCCAAATACCAAGAGCACGGGATTCGCGTTTGCGGGCGCGGGGTTGAAAATGAATCCCGGCACCAACTGTGCATTCGTCGTTTGGCCCGTCTGAAAGAGGGTCGGAACCTTGAACGATTTGCCCCAACTTGCTTTGAGTTCTAACCCGTGGATGGGCGCGTAAATCAGCCCCAGCTTCGGCGTCGTAACACGGTCGATTCCTCTATGATCCTCGATGCGGATTGCGCCATTCACCTGCAGTTTGCTTGCGAAGGCGACCGCATTTGTCTCTGAAATCAGCGGCAACGACACTTCGCCGTAACCGAACAAGACTTCGCGCGATTCACGAAAAACATCGATTGGCGCCTCAACGCCGCCGACAATTCGGCGAGAATCGACGCGAAGACGGTTGGAGCGATAGCCCGCCCCGATCGCCAATCTTGCGTCGCCGCCGGGCAAACTAAAAATTGGCCCCTCTGCGCCAATCTCGCCTGACCTCAGACTATTATCATAATTGGGCAAGGCGCGCATTGTCTCGACACCGCCGGCATATGTGAGATTCGAGATCGTGTTGTTGCTCTGGCTGTACGTTCCAAGGATATTCAGATTCCAACCCGAGGGCAGTGAAAAGCGGAATGCCGGGGATACAGACCAGCTGTCGACGCCCGAGGCGACAACACTCCCTTGCCGGTAACAGCTGATCGAAACGGCGGCGCTGGTCGGCGAAATACAGCGCGCCGTCGTGCGATGCGTAAAGTGGCCGTCAATCTCAAGGACACTTGTATCGGAGATTTCTTGCCTGCCTGCGAGGACGATGCTCAATTGCTTTTGACCGGGCACGACAGTGGAGTCGGGAAGAAGGTTGCTGGTATAGGGTCGCTGCCGTCCTTTGATTTCGCCAGTTCGGGAGAAGTCGCCGGCGAGCATAAAGCTACCACCGTTCCACGAAGGACCTCCGACAGCGCTATATTGCTGTGCAAAGGCTCCGCCCTCTGTCGCGGCGCCGATCCGCGCGGAAGTGAACAACCGGTCAAAGGTGCGCCTGAGAATGATATTGGCGACGCCGGCTACGGCGTCCGATCCATAGAGTGCCGATGCGCCGTCGGTTATCACATCAACGCGCTCAATCGCCGCCAGCGGTATTGCCGAAATATCGATGCCTTGACTGATGGCATCGAATGCGACGCGATGGCCGTTCAATAGCGTCAGCGACGCATCTGGGCCCAGACCTCGCAGATTGAGAGTCGAGGAACCGGAGACGTTCGAAAAACTGCCTTGGCCGGTCGGCGCGATCGTGGGATTCTGACCGCCCGAGAAGTTCTGCGGGAGATCGCGGATCACTTGACCGAGATCGGTTTGGCCCGCCCGCTCCGCATCGCGCCGCGAAATGGTGGTAATCGGTGAGGTCGTCTGACCACCCCGAATCCGCGAGCCCGTCACCACGATCTGTTCGTCTTGAGCAGCCAAAGGTTCGCCGGTGAAGGAAAGCTCTTCCGCCGTCGACCGCACTGGGGAAGGCACAACCATGTAGGTCCGCTGTCCAGTCGATCTTACGGTCAGCCCCGTTCCGGCGAGCAATTTCGAGAGAGCCTCTTTCACCGTCATCGTTCCGCGGACTTCGTTTGTGCGAAGACCCTTGGTAAATCGTCTGGCGGCTGCGATCTGAATCTCCGCCTGGCGCCCGAGCGCCGGAATCCCGGTCTCGGCTGGCTGCGCGGGAACGTCGAATGAACGTGTTTGGGCAGCGGCGGGCGTTGGCATCGCCACGACACAGATGGACGCCGATGACGCCAGAAGAATGCTGCTTTTGGTCCCGAAATTCATTGAATTGCCCCCTCATTCACGGGCCGTTGAAGCCCTGTCATTGAAAGGAGCCTTCCAAGAGAATTTTCCTTATTTATTCCCTCAGAACGATGTCTCTTTAGCGGGCAACAATCTTGATTTCCTCGGGGTTTGTGAGGTCGAGGGACCGATCGAAGCTTCCAGCAATGACCCGCGCGAAGCCTTCGGGATCGTTTGTGCGGAATACTCCGTCGAACTCCTCGCCCGCCAAGCTCGGATCCGCCAAGATGACCTTCCGCTTATTATAGCGATTGATGTCGGCAATGGCGTCTTTCACGCGCGTTCCGACAAGATCAATTTTCCCAGTGCGCCACGCAAGCGAACGTTCGACAACGTCCGGTTCCGATTGCTCGCGAACGACAGCAGAGCTGTCACTCACGATAGCGGCCTCGCCCGCCCGAAGGCGCATGCGCGGACTTTCGTTGCCGATCTTCCAAACCTCAACGACGCCTTCGGTGACGCCTATCTCGGCGCCATCTGCGCGGCGCCTTACCGCGAAGGCCGTTCCGACAGCTCGAACCCGGATGTCGCCAGCCTCGACCTCAAAGGGACGAGTGGTATCCTTATGAACCTCGAACCACACCTCGCCGCGATCGAGGCGAACGACCCGGGCCTTCTTGGCGAAGGCGATCTCGACCTTGCTGTCCGTGTTAAGGGCCGCGGTTGAGCCGTCATCAAGCGCGACGCGACGCACTTCGCCAATTTCGGTGGAGTACGAGCTGCCGGCATCGGCAAGATAGAGACCACCGACAATCGAGGCCGCGAGTGCTCCGCCAGCCCATAGCAGCAGGCTTCGGCGACCGGGGTCGGATACAGGTTGTTCGACATCCTCATTGATCGATTGAAACGGACGCTGATCGGATAGCGTGGTCCATAGCGCCTGAGCTTGCACGAGCGCGCCCCGATGGCGAATGTCGAGGTTCAACCAGTCCTCGAGCGCGACGTCGTCGGCCTCGGTCCAATTCTCGGAGTCCATACGCGCAACCCACTGAGCGGCGGTTGCGTCGATAGAGGCGCTGGTTTGGGTCATCGGCGCGCGCCTCCCTCACCAAACCGTTGCATGGCTTGGTCCGCCCGATACTCAGCATCGCGCCATGCGGCGCGAAGATACCGAACTCCAAATTGCACATCATTCTCCACAACCGATTCCGTTACCCCCAACGCCGCTGCGATCTCACGCTGGGAGAGACCATCGAATTTTCGCATTTCGAGAATGCGTCTGCATCGTTCCGGAAGATCCGGTAGCAACGCGATGAGCTTTGCCAGAGCATGCCGATCAGCGGCCACTGTCTCGGGATCGGGAAGGTCATCGACTAACGCGTCCTGCAGGTCCACAATCGATTCGATCGGCACGATCTTCGCTCGCTTGCGCGTACGAATGAGCAGGTTGCGGGCCATAGCGAAGAAATAAATGTTCGGCTGCTCGATATGCTCGACGCTCTCGATCGTAGCAAAACGGCAGTAGCAATCCTGCACAATTTCGTCGGCTTCTTCCGGCGAGGCGCGCGATGCGCGAAGCCAAGCGCGCACACGATGTTCGTGTGGGATGACCCACTGAGCCACCCACCCCGCCCGCCTTCGGAGCCGATCCCGGTTCATGTTCGGCTTCGTCGCTAACCTCCCGTGCTCGCTCGACGTCTCTTTAGTGGAAAGAGCCTCAGCAAGGAATTTTCCTTATTTCGAGACTGGGGATCCTTTGAAGATGAATTAGTCTGACCGAGCTTCGACATAGACTTGAAGCATCGCCCCGATCGATTATGGATATGGCTGTGGGGCGGACAGAGCCGGCAATCGCTCCATGGGATTATCCTGCCGGGTATCACTACGCTCGTTGTTTGCGTCGAGCGGTCGCGGTCGAAATTATCGATGCGGCACACCTTGCATCAGTTTGGCACCGGCGATCCCGGGCGCCCGACATCTGTCGGCCCGAGAGGCCAAGTGCATTCATGTCACCGAACCGCGATCTCCGCAGCCCGACGGGCGGGCTGAATGCAGAGGACTCGTCCATTGTCGACGGCAAGGCCGCGATCGAGGAAGATATTGAGTCACTGTTCCGGAAGGAAGCTCCTCGCCTCACGCGGTATTTCCGCGCGCGGCTTCGCGACGGCGACGATCCGGGCGATTTCGTCCAGGAGTCCTTCGTTCGTCTCGTGGGATCGTTGGCGCAGCGAGCGATGCCGACACCCGGTGCCTACCTGCAACGCATCGCCCGCAATTTGCTTTACGACCGCAGCAAGCGCGCGGAGGCGCGACTGGCATCGTTTCATGTGCCGATCGGCGAAGGATGCGAACCGGCTGTCTCGCCCGATCAGCATCACGGTATCGAAGCTGAGGACGTGATGCGAGCTTATCGCCGCGCCTTGGCCGAGCTGCCCGATCGCACGCGAGAAGTATTTCTGCTTCACCGTGTTGACGAGCTTGCCTACAGAGAGATTGGGGAAAAGCTCGGGATTTCGATTCCCACGGTGCAATATCATGTCGCACGCGCTCTCGCCCACATCGACGCGGCCCTGGAGCGGGAATGAACGAAGATAATGATACGCCAAAGCGGCCCGGTAATCTGAGGGACGAGGCCGCTGAATGGTTTGCGATCATGCGCGGCCCGGATGCCGATGCGCGCCGCGAAGAGTTCGAAGCATGGCTCGCACGAGGTGCCCTGCATCGCACGGCCTATAACAAAATCGCGGAGACCTTCAGTATCGGCAAAGGGCTGAAGGAGGATGCGCCGGACGACGCTGGCTCTGCCGCGCCGAGCCCTGCCAGTCAGAAGCCCGGAATACTGAAAATGGCCGGGCTTGCACTGTGCCTCGTCGGCGCGGCGGCGGTGCTCTATCTCGGCGTGGTTTCGCCCGGCACGCTCAAGCAGGATGGCCCCAAGATCGCCAATGGGGGCACCGCCGGTGGAAACTCGAGCCAGCTGCAGAGCAAGCTCGGTGAAATCCGGGAAGTGCAGTTGCCAGACGGATCGCGCGTGACGCTCGATACCGATAGCCTTGTGCTGACCAAATTTGACCGGGACCTGCGTGATGTTCGGTTAGTACGCGGCCGTGCCCGGTTCAATGTAGAGAAGGACAATCGGCCGTTCGTCGTGGCAGCGGGAAATGGGACCATAACCGCGCTGGGAACAAGCTTCGACGTTGGCCTGGCTCGCGACGAGCGGGTCACGGTCCAACTCTTCGAAGGCTCGGTCGACGTCCGAGTTCGAAGAGATCTGTCTGCGGCTGAAACGCCAGTCCGGCTTGCCCCTGGTCAGCAGCTGATTTTCCGGGCCGAGAAAGCGGCGGCCCCGATTCAGGTGACCAATGCGCCCGTTACCGATCGGCGTTGGCCCGAAGGGGTCAGGGAGTATGACGGCGTGCGGCTCGGCGATGTCGTCGGGGAAGCGAACCGCTACGCGACCGGGCCTATTTTGGTGGCGGCCGCAGACGTCAGCGACAGAAAAGTTTCAGGCACGTACCGCCTTCGAGATGTCGAGCGGCTAGCCGAGAATCTCGCCGATATGCTTCGCTTGGCTCTCATTCGCGGAAACAATCAGCTGCTTCTCGTCAAGACGTGCCCATCACCGCGGAAGGAAAACTGCACTCCGCCCTCATAATTCGAGAGCCTCGCTCGTCGCTTCCCCAACACCGGCGCGCTCGCCGGGACAGGGAGGCGAAATTCATGTCAGTCAGGGACCAAATCTTTACGTCCGCGATCGCGATCAGCGCGGCGCTGGCGTGCACACCCGCGGCCGCGCAAACCGAGCAGCGCCGCGGTTATCAACTCGAAGCCCAGGACTTGGGTACTGCATTGCGCGCGGTCGGGCGAACGTCGAACAGCGAGATATTCTTCGAGACAAACATCGTAGACGGGAAGCGAGCGCCGGCCCTGAGAGGGCAATACACGCCTCGCGAGGCCGTAGAAGCTCTGATCCAAGGGACGAACCTCGTCATCCTCGAACGGCGGGGGGCGATCATTCTCCGCGAGCGATTTCCCGCGTCGCAAGCGACGGTGAACGACAGCAGCGGTCAAAGCGAGATTATCGTTACCGGATCGCGCATTCGAGGAGGCCCGGCTACGTCGCCCGTGACCACAATTTCGCGCCGCGACGCGGAACGAGCCGGACAGACCGACCTTGGTCAGGTCATTCGTGATATCCCGCAGAATTTTTCGGGCGGCCAGAACCCGACAATTATTGCGGCAGGCCAAGGTGGTTTCACGAACGTCTCCGGATCGTCCGCCCTCAACCTCCGCGGTCTCGGGCCAGACGCATCGCTGACGCTCTTCAACGGACATCGGGTTGCCTTTGACGCTGTGAGCCAAGGTATCGACATTTCGGCGATTCCGCTGTCCGCTATTGAGCGGGTCGACATCGTAACTGATGGGGCGTCAGCGCTCTATGGGTCGGATGCGGTTGCCGGCGTAGCGAATGTGATCCTGCGGCGCCGGGTCGAAGAGGTCGTCACGTCTGTGCGCCTTGCGGGAACGACCGACGGCGGAGGCTTTACGCAACAGTATAATTTAGTGGGTGGTCCTTCCTGGAGCTCTGGAAGCTTGATGGCGGCCGCCGATTTCCAGAAAGCAGACGAAATCACCGCCCGCCAACGCGCTTACACCGGCAACTTGCCCCCGGACGCGACACTTATACCGGGTCAAAAGCAGGTCAGCATTGTGGCAGCTGGTCGCCAGATCCTGGGCGATGGCATCAAGTTCGAGATCGACGGGCATTATATGCATCGCTCTACGGCACGGTGCATCACGGCGTCGGTATCGCCAAGCTGTTATGGCCAAGGCAGTGTGGTGTCATCGACGGCTGACAGTTGGTCGGTATCGCCGTCTCTGGAAGTTGGACTGAGCGGCGACTGGTCGCTTCGTTTTTCCGGAACGTACGGAGAAAGTGACACGTCGATAGCAACGCGTGTCTTTTTCAACCGGGCCGAGGCCTCGCTTGCGTTGCCCAATTATGCAAATGCGTTGAGGTCCTTTGAATTCGGCGCCGAAGGAAGTTTGTTTCCACTTCCAGGAGGCGAAGCAAGGCTCGCAATTGGTGGCGGTGTCCGCACAAACAAGCTGACAGTCGATTCCCGGCGTGTCGTCGGTGGGATCGAAACGCCGATCGACATATTCACGGAGACGCGAAAGGTCACCTTTGGCTACGGCGAGCTCTCTTTGCCGTTTGTATCCCCGAGCAATTCGCTGCCACTCGTCAACAAATTTCAACTCGTCGGAGCCTTTCGGTTCGAAGATCATCGAGGTATCGACCAGGTGACGACGCCCAAGGTTGGTGTCGTCTATTCTCCATCGAACGGCGTTGATTTCAAAGCGAGCTGGGGCAAATCGTTCAAGGTTCCGACCTTGTATCAGACCGGGCAGACGTCGAATGCGCAGCTCCTTCCGGGCTTCATTTTCTCGCCCGCACCGACGAGCAGCAACCCTGTGCTCTATCTTTTCGGCGGCAATCCGAATCTCACCCCCGAGCGCGCTACGACGTTTACCACGTCGCTGACAGTCGAGCCCTTTGAAGGTCTGCGCGCGGAGCTGGGATATTTCCATATTCGCTACCGTAACCGCGTGAGCTCTCCCTTTTCTCCAATTACGAGCGCCCTGCTCCCGGTCTATGCGGCTTTCGTGCGGCTGAACCCGAGCGCCGCTCAGGTGAATGGTGCAATCGACGACATTTCGGGCGTCTTCGAAAACTCGTCGGGCCAAGCCTTCGACCCAGCCGGCGTGGCGGCAATACTCGATAATCGGCTTCAGAATATTTCGCTGCAATCGCTGAGCGGCATGGACGCCGCAGTGAAATATTCGCACGATTTCGGCGACAGCGGGAAAATACAGATCAACGGCACGGTAACCTATCTCGATAGCACCCGTCGGATTACCGCGGATTTGCCCCTGATGGCGCAGTCGGGCCTGATCTTCCGGCCACCCCATTGGCGCGCGAGATTGAGCGGAGGCTGGGAAAAGGATAATGTCAGCATCACCGCGATAGGAAGCTATATCGGCCCCGTGCGGGACGATCGCTTTCAGCCGATTACCTCGGTGCCAGCGTTCGTAACCGTCGACACGGTTCTGCACCTTACTACCGAACGAAACAGCGGCCTCCTCGGGGGGCTGGGTTTCACGGTTAGCATCCAGAACATCTTTAATGAGAAGCCGTCTCCGATCCGCTTCGTGGATCCCGCCGCGCTTCGGTACGACTCTGTCAACCAATCGACGCTCGGGAGAACTTTCAGCCTGACGCTATCGAAGGCTTGGTAGAATGGCCGAGCGAATTGCAACGACTGCGTCGATGATATTCTGCGCGCTCTGTGCCTTAGCTGGAACAGCGAAGGCCTCGGAGTGCGGAGAGCTTCTGCCGCCGAGTAACGTGGCTGATAATCGCTCCGGCGTCACGCCCGAGCAGCTCCTGAAACTTCGCGATATTGGGCAAGCCTATGGCGGAGATCCAAGGCGCCATCTCTTCACATTCTCTCCCGACGAACAATCAATTTCGTTCCAAATTCACAGAGCTGACCCTTCGACGAACAGCTATTGTGTCGGTTTGGTCGTCCTGCCGACCCGCAATGGAGGGCGGCCTCGCCTGATCGACATCAGTCATGATCTCATTATGGACCGGCCTGCCTGGTACGGTTGGTCAGCGTTCCCAATAGGCACGCCGGCAACAATCACCCCGCGGTGGCTTCCAGGAGGGCGGCGGATTGCATATCTGAAACGCGCCGATGGCTTAACCCAAGTCTGGCTCGCGAACGTGGATGGCTCGGGTGCCAAGCAATTTTCTCAATCTGCTACCGACGTCGACGACTTCCGTCTCTCTCCTGATGGGCGTTCGATCGTCTATGCGACGCGCCCGGAGATTCCGGAACTGCAGCGGCAGATCGATGTCGAGGGGCTCACAGGCTGGCGCTACGACCAGAGAGCTTTTCCCGTTCGAGGGGCTCGACCTCAAGTTCCGGCGGCCTCCACCAAGTTCGTGCTGAAAGACATCGAGAGCGGGCGAGAGAGGGCTGCGACTGACGATGAAGCCCATGAACTTGCTTCGAGCGACGAATCACAACCACGGGCCGTCAATATCGAGAGGCAAGAAGCATGGAGCGAGCCGGAGAATACGGCGATCTATCCGCCTGATTATCGCCTCGTCGTCAGCAGCGGGCAGGCCAATCTCTCGTGCCCATCGACAATCTGCAAACTCGATCGATCTTCGAATGTCTGGTGGGCCGGCGACGGGAAGAAGGTAATTTTCACACGCCGGGAAGGCTGGGCGAACAGCCTGACCGGAATTTACACGTGGAAACCCGGCGACGAGTTGCCAAAGCGGGTCTTGGTGACGGGTGATGCTCTCATCGAATGTCAGCCCCTGGGGGCCGGACTGCTCTGCCTGCGCGAAGGCTCCCTCGAACCCCGCCACTTCGTAAAGTTCGATTTCCGGAACGGAGCATCGGAAAAGCTGTTTGATCCCAACCCCGAAATAGGAAAATCGAACTTGGGTCGCGTTGAGCGTCTGCATTGGCGCAACGCGCGGGGCGTGCCGTGGTACGGCGACCTGATTTATCCGGTCGGCTATCAGCGCGGCACTCGCTACCCGATGGTGGTCGTCCAGTATCGCACTAGGGGATTTTTACGTGGCGGCACAGGCGACGAGGTCCCTATTCAGACGCTCGCCGACCAGGGCTTTCTCGTGCTGAGCGTGGACAATCTGACCTATGAGGACATTGTCGGCCGACAAAAGACTGCCGAAGAGCGAACTGCTGCATTCAACCGTGACTTTGCCGGTAGAAAGCACATCCTTTCCGCAATCGAATCGGCGATCGAAATCCTTGCTGACAGAAATCTCGTGGCGAAGGACAGGATCGGCATCACCGGTCTAAGCGACGGCTGCACAACAGCAAAATTTGCCGCGATTAACAGTGACAAGTTCGCCGCTGGCTCCGTCTCAGGCTGTGGCCTCGAGCCAGATCAAGATGCAGTTCTCGGACCAATGATCGCTCAGACGTATCACGATAGTGGATGGCCTCGGCTTATAGACAATGCCGCGGGCATTTGGTCACAGATAGCTTTTGTCCCGCAGCCTCAACGTGTTAGATTTCCCTTGTTGTTTCAAGCTGCCGAGAACGAGTATCTGGCGATGGTCGGCAGCCATACCGCTCTTCGACAGTCGGGAATGCCGAGCGACCTTTTTGTTTTTCCTGATGAGGATCATATCAAATCCCAGCCGGCGCACAGGCTCGCCGTTTACCGCCGAAATTTGGATTGGTTTGGGTTCTGGCTCAAGGACGAGATCCCGTCGGACCCAACTCGAAGGACAGAAGTCGAGCGGTGGCAAGAGATGCGCAAATATTGGCTGGGCCATGCCGGCGCACTAAATGCTCAGGCGGGAAGTAAGGAAGGCGAAGACCAATGAGCAATCCATGCTTCGGTATCGACCAGCTCCATGATCCGGGCGCAGTCATTTCGTTGAAGGGGCGCACCGTCACGCAATGCTGCTTCAAGCGCTTTGCGATCGATTAGACGGTTCGCGGCCAACTGACCGTTCAATAGGCGATCAGCGATTCCTGCGCGATGGCGATGGATGAAGTCCCCTACGAACCCGTCGGGGCTACCCTTTCCATGGCGTCCGACAACTCTCGGCGGAAGAGCACCTGAGAATGCCCGGCGAGCCGCTGAGCGGTCCACCCCGCCTTCGCAGGCTTCCCACGATGGAATTCCCAAGCAAGCTTCAATGACCGGTTGCGACAGAAGAGGGCTGATCATCGGCACGGCCAATTCCTTGTCGCGATGCTCGATGTGGTTCATCGCACGCAAGATCATGGAAATATGGCCGACCTTGCCGAGCGGCGCTTCAGCCGGCGCATTCAACCACGGATGCTCGACAGGGCGTGCAGCTTTGTCAGCCAAAAAATCGGGGTCGAGATAGTCGACATCGGCATGCCAGCCTGTTGCGCCACGGCTTCCGCGAGATCCAACGCGAATGGCTTCGCGGAGGACGCGCCAAATGCTGGCGCCCGTAATGGTGCAGATATCCGAGATTGTGTCTATCAAACCCTTGGACAGACCTTCGGTTCTGTATCTGTCGACGATCGGCCTAGCCGAGTGTGTGAGATAGAAGACATTGTCACCGCCGGCACCCACGAAGAACGCATCTACATTCAAACGGTGCGCCGCGTCGCGGACGGCTCGGTTGTAAGCTCTCTCGTGAGATTTTCCATTAGGAATGGGCACAGCTTCAGCAACTGAACGATCGAGATCGATGGCGTCGCTAACGTATTCGCATTCGAAGAGTTGAGCCCCGATTTGCTCGCATACCAGACGCGCATACAGCCGCTCGTCGCCGACAGGATCGGATGTGACAGCAGTAAGGCACTCCAACCTCTGAGAAGCTTCAGCGAGGCAGACGGCTACGATGGACGAATCGAGGCCACCCGACAGCCCAACCAGTGAGTGCGGATAGCAGGCAGCCCACGTGGCGTGCGTATCTCGGAGAATCTGTCCAAGCCGGTCACTTCGCTCCGCCGTGCTTTTCGAAAAATCAGTTTCGACGTGGCTCCAGGGATTCCAATGCTGCGAAATCTCTTCCCTTTGACCATCCCATGTCAGCATATGGCCAGGAAGCAGCTGCTTTATCCCGGCAATAGCCGTTTCAACTCGCGGGAGCTGACTGAAATAGAGCGTCTGGCCAACCACCTCTAAATCCACGGATGGTCGCAGGAGTCCCGCGCTTACAAGGAGCGGGGCGTCCGAAGCAAAGGCCGCAAAACCTGTACCGGCGACTTGATAACAAGGTAGCCCGCCTGAAGGGTCGCGCAGGATAACCACACCGGTTGGGCCATCGGCAACATGGACGTAACTTCCCCAGAAGTTTGAGATCAACTCCTCCGAAGATCGAGCATTCTGACGCATCCCCGACGGTGATTTCGGGTTGGAGCCTTTTTTCCGAAAAATCTTTCCGATGGTTACTCCGTCTCCGATCGGATTTCGGTTCACCTCTCCGGTATCGGTGACCATCACGATCAGCCTATTCGTTCGGTATGCAATTGGCATTGCCGCCTGTACTGCGAGCGAATGGAGGCGGTCATCGTCCCAATGTCGCGGGTCGAAAGCCATTGCGAGGTATCGGAGCGGCCTCATATCGCCAGAATCGGCGTGAACAATTTGGCTCGGTCGGGCTTCTCATTGTAGATCGTATATCCGTGTTGCACCCAGCAATGCGCGGCAAATGGCGCTTTCTGGACGCCGATGACTGCTTGCACGGTCAGACCGTTTTTTTGACACACGGAAGCGAGCGCAAAGGATCGCTCCAAGCATTTGTCATGGCTGCCGAGCAGTAAGTCCGAAATCTCGAACGCTCGGACTATTTGGCGCGCATCTGCCGGTCTGCGCGAGGTCGCGCGTCTTCTAGGCTCGCGAAGACGACGCATCTGTCGATCAAATCGCCAGTGTTTGATGCGCCACGCCCAGACCATCCTTGCAAAGAGGGCCTCGATAATTCCCAGTAGCGAGGAACGCACTCCCATCGTGTCCAAGCCCGCCACCGGTGCCGGCACCTCCGGGATTTTCGGATCGGTTCCATCGCAGTCGCCTTCCGTGGAGCGAAGGATCCGGAGTTGCTCAAGCCGTCTAAGTGCGGCGGCTTCGTGATCGCCGATCGCCTGGTTCGTCAGCCAACGACGAAGGATATCGTTCTGGCTGTGCGGGAGTGCGAAGTATCGCTCGGCCTGAAGGTCTAATAGAATGACCTGATCTCCGCAAACGCAGAGGTGGATTCCATCTTGAATCTCAAACGCCATGATGCGGCCAGAGAAGGATTGGGCGCGCGATCTTTGGCAGTCGCGCGCCCTCCCCTTCAGTCGTCCGAAAGGCCGGCGAACGGCAGCTTGCCGCCGATGTTGTCATTGTCGACAAGGCCCGGGCCTTTGGTTTCCTCGGTGACGCCGCCGAGATCGATGAGATCGTCATTCTGTTCGTGGTTCATGATTCTCTCCATTCGCTTTCGATCGCTGCGGAACGCAGCATTCGAAGGCTAGTGCCGCTGCCGGTGATCAGCGATGCGATAAGCCCCCGCATATGAGGGCACTCTCGGTTGGGCCTTGCGCGTAACTTGGATCAGTTCAGGGGAGCGACTTCATTCTCATTGGGAATCAGTACGAACGTTCGTCCCGGCTAGGACTCCCGATGGCCGCGGCGATTTCAGCAACGCGTCGCTGACGCCTGCGATGATAGGCCCAAATTGACCGTACGAGGTCTGACCATCGACCGCGTACGGTCAAGGCCTGGACCGCCCGTAGCTCGTCCGCCACGCCGTTGAGAACCGCGGGCTCCCTCAACCTCGCTACGCTGAGTCGCTCCCCTGCAGAGGCGACGGCGCATGCAAGTTCGCTACTTGAAGATACGGCCGCGATTGCTGAAAACAATCGAGCCGTGGCAGTCGCAATGCTGATCGGCGTGGTCAGCTCCGGCAGAGGATCGATGATCAACTGCACGGCTGGTTTGGCATCGATGCGCTTCGGATTCAGGGCGCTGCGAACGAGCTGGCCATGCCAAAAGTATAGGTCGCTCAGTTCGGCCACACCGACATTTGGTATTTCGTAGCCGCCTCCGGCGTGCAGTGAGAGCAGGCGTTCGCCAACAAGCTGGGAAGCGGCATTCCGGATCGGCGTTACGCTCGTGCCATAGTCATCGGCCAGCGATCGCTCGATCAGCGTGGTGCGGGGTGCAAAGCGGCCACGAAGGATATCTTCCTTCAGGAGCGCGTATACACGAGATGATGTGGCGGGGCTCGAGAGCATCATGATGAAAGCCCAATCTTGCCGCCGCGATCGCTCAAATACCGGATGCGATCGCAAATGGAGGTGGGTTGGGCAGGCATCCAATCAGTTTCGCGATTCTTCTCGTGGTACTTTGAACGGCTTGGGCAGAATAAATCAGCAAAAACCGTGCGGTCAAAAGAAACAGTCCTCAATTTTGGAGCGACTTTCTCCGTTGAACTGCAATCTCTGGACCATTTTCTATGGGGATTTCTCCCCGGCATGTGCGACCGCCTCGTCCAGTCGGGCCAATGCCAGTCCCATCTGCAATTGCACTTCCGCAACCCCCACAAGCAGTTGCTCAGCGATTGTTTCATATGGCAATCCGTCCAGCGCATGTGCGAGAAATATCTGGCGCATCTCCTCCGGCATGTCAGCTACCGCAGCTTCGAAGCGTCGACGATCCGGCGTATCTGCTCGGGCGGGAAATACAGTTGAAATTTTCACCCAGGCACGAACCCAAGTCGTTCCGTCCGGGTTGACCTCGATTACCCGCTCATCCTGATCAATTCGGAGGAACGATGTCGTCGCCCATCGTTCGCGAGCTTCCCGGATTGCTGGATGCGGGGGTGCCGTCAGGCGCTTCAGTTCCTCTGCCACGCGTGCGGCGAGTTCTCGCCTTCGTGCCCGGCGCTGGAATCCCATTCCGACGAGTTCGCCGTTTTGCAGAGAATGGAGGAGTTGCTGGAGAAGCTCCGATATTTTGCGGGTGATCATGATATGGGCCCTTCGGAACGACCGACCGTTCGCAAAGCTGTACGGGTCAGCCTGGGATATGACGCGCAGTCACCGGAACGCCGGGCTCAAACTCGCTCGACATTCCACTGACCCGGCCTTTCGCTTCCCTCTCCCCTTCTTCGCGTCCATATGGACGCTGAAATCCTTGGGGGTCTGCCTCATCCGATGATGTAGGCAGGGTGCGTTGGGGTCTGCATGACTGAAAAATTTCCGCTCGATCGCTTTGTGGAGGTTCAAATTCTCACCTATGCGCCTGCGCTCGCCGAATTACGGCGAGGGGCGAAGCGGACGCATTGGATGTGGTGGATTTTTCCTCAGCTTGCGAAGCTAGGTCGCAGCTCGACAGCGCAGCAATTTGCGATTCATTCTGTGAAGGAGGCTCAGGCCTATCTGGACCATCCGATTCTAGGGCCACGTTATCTGGAATGCGTGACGGCTCTGCAGGACCTCAATACCAGCGATGCGGATGCAGTCTTCGGAGAGATTGACGCCAAGAAGCTTCGCTCATCGCTCACCCTTTTCGAGCTAGCCTATCCACATCCGCTGTTCAGCGCTGCGCTTGATCGTTGGTTTAGCGGTGCGCGCGACCCGATGACGCTGCAGTTGCTCGGTAAAGCATGAACAGGCCAATGCTGGGGATTGATCCTGTAATCCCGGGGCTCGGTTCCCCTTCACCCGCCCCTTTCCGCGAGCCCGCTTGATCGATGGTCGCGCGGGCAGAAATTGTTGCGCGACGCGCGGAACTTAGTTTCACTTGATCAAAGGGGAATCCGGTGTGGAAATATATTTCAGCGGCTTGCGTCGGGCTGTCAGCGGCGCTCTCAGGCCTAATCTGGTTGGCACGCACGTCGCCCGCCGCGTTCCTGCGGGACGCTGATCAAAACTTGGCCGAGTGGTTAAGGCGGGCAGGCGGGGATAGCCCGCCTCTGCACATTGCTTCCGGACTCGTCGATCACGCAGGCTGGATCATTATGGCGCTGATCGCGGTCGGCGGCATCGCTGCCTATATAGGCCTCCGCTCGCCATTAATGATCAGAGCGCTCGAAGTGGCCATCGACACCCCCAGTCAGGGCAGCAGCGCCCTTTGGCTGACCGTGAAGAACCGGTCGCGCACAAAGATCGAGGGCGTCCAGACACACTTGACGCGGGTCGAACCTGAGGTCCCGGCATTCCCGGTCCAAGCGCTTCCGCCTTTCGAACTTTCGACAAAAGGTGCCCTCGAAGCACACCGGTCGCAGACCCAAGCGCCTCTATCAGTTGATTTCGTGCTGGCTGCCGGTGCTACCGATAAATTTGAAATCGCGTCGCTGGCAAGCGATGGCGCGTTGGGATGGTGCGTGACGCATCCCGCAGGGGATGCAACCTTCCTCCTCGACAAGACCTACATCCTGACGGTCGAGGTCACGGGCGGGCACCGGACCGCCAAGGCTCGGATTGAGTTGGCGCTCATCGACAACGAGCAAGGGAAATGGACCGCCGCATTGTTGAGAAACAACTGCATCGCTCGTGCCTGGCAGTGGCTGCAGGCGCAGCAACGGCAAGCGGAAGGTCAAGTCGCGTGGGGACAAGTGCATGATGAATTTGGCTGACATGTCCGAGATGGACACTTGCTTATACCGCATCGTCGCCCTCTGGAGATGCACGACCCGGTTGTGAGCCGCCCCTTTGACCTGGCAGGGTTTCGAGCCGCCTGCACGGCCGCGTCAATTTGGTTCAGACGCCGTGACGGAGCATGTGGACCTTCCGATCACGAAGCCAGCATGTCGATGTCGAGACCCCGGTTATTATTCGCTCTCCGGTCCTCAGCATAGTAGAAGATCAGGATCACCTGCAGCGCGTGGTGGCCAACAAGTCACGGTGCGTTGCTGGATCGGCGTAATGTCGCTTGCGCCTGCGAGAGGGGATTCATCGAGTTCGCTCTTCCCATCAGACCGCCTTAAGGCGTCACTTTTTTGGCACGAAATTCGCGGCAAAATAGTCGATCACTTGGGCCGCTTGGGTGCCACGCCGAAACTGTTTCTGCGCCGCGAAGTCGACGGTTGGAATCAGGTGAATGAATTGATCCTCGGCATAGAGCGGCATCAGCTTCTCCGGGTCCAAGCCCTCGCTTCGCAAGCCTGTCATGACATTGGCCGCCTCGAGTGCCGCACCGATCATGACATCTGCCAATTGGACGGCCGGGCTCGTCTTTGAGTCGACCTGGACGACTTCTGTCAGCTTCAGCGGGAATTTGAAGCTGGCGATCTCGGATTGGCGAAGCTCGATCTCGCCCTCATGGTCAATGAAGCTGCACAGGAGATCATGATAGGTTGCGAGATTCTTCGACTGATCATGCTCGACGCGATAGGGACCATCGCTCATCACCTCCATGCGGGTGATGAGCGATTGCAGGACAACCAATGCCGCATCGGTCGTTACACCTTCGGTCGCGATCGCCGACAGGCATTCCGGGGCGGCATATTGGGCGAGCGGACCGATGGCTTCGGAAAATTCCTCCCACTTCGTCTTGCGCGCTGCTTGGACAAGGTCCGTAAGAGCCGCACGCGTCTTTTCCTTCGTGGCGCGCTGGAATGCGGCGAGCATCGCTTCGAACTCCGGCTTGCCGAGCAGCGTGGGACCTGCCGTCGCCAGCAGCGAGGCCATCCCATAATTCTGGCCGTCTTCATAGAAATTGCAGCCCCGCTCATAATACCATGGCTCGACGGCATAGTCGCAGAACATGAGGATCAGCAGGAACCGCTTGTCGCAGACATAGGTCACAGATTTATATGTGCGCAGCAGCTCGGCGAGGAGCGCAAGCAGGCGTGGATGGTTGCCGGCACGGCGCGAAAGTGCGCGATATTTCAGCTCGCCAGCCTGTAATCGCGGGAAATATTCCCTGATCAGCCGGGCGGCCTCCTCATCTTCGATTGCGATGGCGGCGGCACCCTGGAACCGCTGGTCACGGTTCAGGAGATCGAACCCGGTGTAGCCGCTTTCGTCGATCCGGAAGCATTCCATGGCTCAGAAGGGAATAACGTCAGTGCGATGAAGAGCAAGCACCTGTTTGGCGCCCGTATAATCTTGGCTTGCAAGCTCGGCGTGGATGCGCTCGGCGATGTCGTAGACCTTGTACCAAGGCGCATCGTCGATCAGCCGATGGACCTCATGCTCGATATTGCCCGGCGAACAATTATTGGAATCGGGTCGCTTGAGCAGCGCCTAGCAGCCATGCCGCGCATGCCGCCTGGTCCAATGCCAGCGGCACAACCGTGCATCAGAACAGCAGCTCGAACCTCCTCCGGGGCATCTCCTCTGGTAGTGATTTCAACATCGGCGCCGTGATAGCCGTGGCGTTCCGAGAATGAAGCTGAGCCCATCATGCGGAAGCGATAGCATCGCACTCGCAACCGCGATACAAATCCTTGGTCATTGCGCATAAATACCAAGGAACTATATCACTGCTATGGAAGCAGTGAGTCACCGCGATCGGGCCCTTGAGGTGGCACGTCAGTGCGGCATCGCACGCGGCCGCGATTTCGACGCGGCTGGTGTCACGCGCGCAACCGTGAAACGGCTGTGCGACCAAGGGGTACTTCAGCAGATCGGGCGTGGACTTTATAAACTCGCCGACGCGCCGATTGATAGCGGCACCAGCTTGGCGGAGGCTGCCCGGATCCAGCCGAGGGGCGTCATCTGCCTCCTCTCGGCGCTGCAGTTCCATGAGCTGACTACCCAGACGCCACATATGGTCTGGATGATGCTAGGGCAGAAAGACTGGGCTCCCGTGAACGCATCGGTCGCGCTCAAGATCGTGCGCGCGAGCGGTGAAGCGCTTACTGCGGGTGTCGAGACCCACATGATCGATGGCGTGCCGGTTCCGATCACCGACCCGGCAAAAACGGTCGCCGACTGCTTCAAGCATCGGAACAAGATCGGTATCGACGTGGCGGTCGAGGCGCTGCGCGACTTCATGAAGATCCGTTCCCGCCGCGACCTCAACCAGATTTACCGCTATGCGCAGCTCGATCGCGTTCAATCGGTGATGCGGCCGTATCTTGAGGCGATCGTGTGAGCGCAGTACCCAAGAATGTCGCGATCTCGGTCCGCGACCGGCTCGTCGCGCGGGCGCGCAGCCGGCGGGAAAATGCGCAGCTCCTGATGACACACTATGTCATCGAGCGGCTGCTCTATCGGCTGAGTCGTTCTCAGCACCGCGACCGCTTCATCCTGAAGGGTGCGATGCTTTTCAGCCTGTGGGCCGACGCGCCGTATCGCGCGACCGGCGATCTTGATCTGCTTGGCGCGGGTGAGAACACGCCAGACAAGCTCGCCTCCATATTTCAGGAAATCTTCGCGGTGGAGGTTGAGGATGATGGGATCCTATTCAGGCCGGACACGCTAAGGGCTGCTGCCGCGCGCGCGGAGGATGAATATGCTGGCGTCCGGATCGACTTTCTCGCCGAACTCGCGGGCGCACGGCTGCCAATGCACGTCGACATCGGCTTTGGCGATGCCGTCACCCCGGCGCCTGTCGACATCCGCTATCCGTCGATGCTCGACCAGCCGATGGCGGAACTGCGCGCCTATCCGCCGGAAACGGTTGTTGCCGAGAAATTCCAGGCGATGGTGGCGCTCGACATGATCAACACCCGCCTGAAGGATTTCTATGACCTTTGGGCGATCGCGAATGCTTTCGAGTTTGACGGCACCGTGCTGGCGCGCGCGATTGCGGCGACGTTCGAGCGGCGCCAGACGAAAGTCCCGGCTCAGATTCCGGCCGCACTCACCGCGGCCTATGCGGACGAGAGGCAAGCCCAGTGGGCGGCCTTTCTCAGGCGCACCGAGATAGTACTCGCGCCAGAGCCGTTTCCGGATGTTCAGGCGCAGATCGAGCGTTTGGTGATGCCGCCAGCCTTAGCCCTCGCCAGCGGCGCGGGCTTTGAGGGGCGCTGGCGTCCCGGTGGTCCGTGGGAGATTTGATTCATGGATGTGGTCAAGGCAACGCCGACCGATCTCGCCGCAGTTCTCGCGTGGCTCGAACGAGAGTATGCGGAGGATGGCGAGGGCTTCTGGTGCAATCGGCGGATCATCGAGAATGCCCTCGAGCATGGCGACCTTTGGGTCATTCGCCGCGGCGTTGAAGCCGTAGCCGTGCAAGTGGGCGACTATGCGGCCGACATTGTTAGCGTCCGCAAGGATTGCCGCCGTCAGGGGCTCGGCGACGCGTTGTTTGCGGCGTCGTTGCAGCGGGCAATGAACGACAATGTGAATGTCTTGTCGATCGAATGTTCGCCGCGAAGCTCGTGGACCTTCTGGCAGCGTCACGGTTTTGAGCGGTACGGTGACCTGAGCGAGTGGGGCAAGATCACCGCGCGGCGAATCCTCCGGCGATCGTTCGGCCTGCCTGCCAACCTGCTCACCGCAGATATCGTGATCGGCTTCTATCCGGAGACAGCAACGTACGGACGCGGCCCAGTTCCACCGATAGCGTCCCATCGTATTCGCGGCAGCCGTCTCGATGATGGCACGATCATGCTGGAGCGCCGGGTCATCGGTCTTTGCGATGACGAACCGGAGGGAAAAGATCTTGCCGTCAAGATCGAGGTTGACGGTGAGGTTCGCTGCTTCTGCAAGGCGAAATATGAGGAAGCCGAGGAAGCCGGTGTCACGCGCGACTGGAAAGGCGGGGCATTCTATCTCGACGTGGTGGAGCCCACCGTTAAGTAATTGGCCGACGCCCGCCGGCTCAATGAAAGTTACGGCTCTTGACGAGCTCGGGAGCGGGCATCTCCACCCTCCCCTTCTCCGCTCGCGGATCGGGTCCGCCGCCGCTCATTACCCCGTCGGCGCGTCCCAGGGCCAGGCGGAACGATGCGTCGCGCTGGGTGAGTGTGTCGAGCACGTCCGAAAGGTTCATGAGCTTCTTCACGATGACATGGACGACCTCACCTTCGCGCTGGACCTGGCCATAAATGCCGAGCAGCCGCGCACCCATGACGACGCGGCGGTTTTCCTCGAACATTCGCGGCCAGACGATCAGATTGGCGATGCCTGTCTCGTCCTCGATGGTGATGAACATGACGCCTTTCGCCGATCCAGGCCGCTGACGGACGAGGATGAGCCCGGCGAGCCAGACATAGCGGCCATCGCGAATTCCATCGAGCGCGTTGCAGGGAACCATCTTGCGGGCGGCAAGCTCGCTCCGCAGAAACGCAACCGGATGCTGCCGCAGGGTCAGGCCGACATGGCCATAATCCTCGACGACCTCCCTCCCCTCCTGCATCGGCTTGAGCCGCACGGGCTGCTCGACGATTTCATGGACAAATCCGTTCTCGCGGGCGTCCGCCGCCGCGAACAAGGGAAGCTGCTCGTCGCGCAGCGCCTTGATCGCCCAGAGCGCATCGCGGCGCGCAAGGCGCATCGCCACACGGAAAGCGTCGGCCTCGGCCAGCCGGTTGAACGCGCCCATGCCGACGTCGGCGCGACGCCATAGCTCCTCGATACTGGCGAATGGCTCGTCAGCGCGCGCGGCGATGATCCGCGCGGCATCCTGTTCGTTGAGGCCGCGCACCATCCGCATGCCGAGGCGCACCGCGAAACGATCCTCGCCTATCGGTTCGAGCGTGCAGTCCCAGCGCGAGGCATTGATGCAGATCGGTCGCATCTCGACACCGTGCGCCCGCGCATCCTGGACGATCTGGGCGGGGGCATAGAATCCCATCGGCTGCGCGTTGAGGAGGCTGGCGCAGAAAATCTCCGGATGCCAGCATTTGAGCCAGCAGGACGCATAGGCGATGAGAGCGAAGCTCGCCGCATGGCTTTCGGGAAAGCCATAGCTGCCGAAGCCTTCGAGCTGCCTGAAGGTCTTCTCGGCGAATTCGGCCGTATAGCCGCGCTCGACCATGCCGGTGATCAGCTTCTCCTTGAACTTCGAGACCCCGCCGGTGTGCTTGAAAGTCGCCATAGCGCGGCGGAGCTGATCGGCTTCAGACGGCGTGAAGCCCGCGCATTCGATCGCAACGCGCATCGCCTGTTCCTGGAAGAGAGGGACGCCGAGCGTCTTGCCGAGCACGCGTTCCAGTTCGGGCTTCGGATATTCGACCTTCTCGGTGCCGGCGCGGCGACGAAGATAGGGATGGACCATGTCGCCCTGGATCGGACCGGGCCGGACGATCGCGACCTCGATGACGAGATCGTAAAAAGTGCGCGGCTTGATGTGCGGCAGCATCGCCATTTGCGCCCGGCTCTCGATCTGGAAGGCGCCGAGCGTGTCGGCCGCGCGGATCATCGCATAGGTGCGCGGATCTTCGGGCGGGATCGACGCGAGATTCATCGTGATGCCCTTATGCTCGGCGAGCAAATCAAAGCCGCGCTTCATCGCGGTGAGCATGCCGAGCGCGAGGCAGTCGACCTTCATGAATTTAAGCGCGTCGATATCGTCCTTGTCCCACTCGATCACCTGGCGATCCGGCATGGCGGCGGGCTCGATGGGGACGAGCTCGTCGAGCCGGTCATGGGTCAGGACGAAGCCGCCGGGATGTTGCGAGAGATGGCGGGGCGTGCCGATGAGCTGACGCGCGAGATCGAGCGCGAGCCGCAGCCGGCGATCACCCAGGTTGAGATTGAGCTCGGCCGCCTGCTTCTCGTCGACGCCCTCGTCGCTCCACCCCCAGACCTGGCTCGAGAGCGCCTTGATCAGATCCTCGGACAGGCCAAGCGCTTTACCGACATCGCGGATGGCGCCCTTCGTGCGATAGCGGATGACCGTCGAGCAGAGCGCAGCATGGTCGCGACCATAGGTGTCGAACACCCACTGCATGACGATCTCGCGCCGCGCATGCTCGAAATCGACGTCGATGTCGGGCGGCTCCTTGCGCTCCTGACTGACGAAACGCTCGAAAAGGAGATCCGACCGTTCGGGATCGATCGAGGTGATACCGAGGACGTAGCAGACCGCGCTGTTCGCCGCCGATCCCCGGCCCTGGCAGAGGATGTCGCGGCTGCGCGCGAAGCGAACGATCGAGTTTACCGTCAAAAAATAGGACGCGTAATCGAGTTCGCCGATTAATCGGAGTTCGTGGCGGAGCAGCCGCTGGACCTTGTCGGGCACGCCTTCGGGATAACGATCCTCGGCCGCCTGCCATGTCATGCGTTCGAGTGCCTGCTGGGCGGTGATACCCTCGATGCCGGCTTCTTCGGGATATTGATATTTGAGTTCGTCGAGCGAGAAGCGGCAGCGATCGGCGATGTCGAGGGTGCGCGCGAGCGCCGCGGGATAGCGCTGGTAGAGCCGGTGCATTTCGGCCGCGGGCATCAAGAAGCGGTCGGCATAGCGTTCACGCCGCGCACCGAGCGCGTCGATCGTGCAGCGGTGACGGGTGCAGGTCATGACCTCCTGGAGCACGCGGCGATGCGGATGATGATAGAGGACGTCGCCGGTGACGACGGTGGGCACCCGATGGCGGGCCGCGAGGTTCGTCAGATCATGGAGGCGAAGCTGATCGCCCGGACGGCGGCGCAGGGTCAGGGCCAGATAGCCCCTCCCCTCGAAAATCCGCGCGAAACGGCCCAACACGGCTTCGGTGTCAGCCACCTCGTCGGGCAGGAAGATCGCGAGCAGATCGTCCGCGAACGCCTCGACATCCGCCCACCCGATCACGCACTTGCCCTTCCCTCCCCGCGTCTTTCCCTGGCTGAGGAGGCGGCAAAGACGGGCATAACCGGCGCGGTTCATCGGATAGACGAGCAGCGACTGGCCTTCGGAGAGATCGAGGCGGCAGCCGACGATCAGCCGAACCCCGGCGAGCTTGGCCGCTTCATGGGCGCGCACGATGCCGGCGAGCGTATTTCGGTCGGTTATCGCAAGTGCGTCGAGGCCGCAGGCTTCGGCCTGGGCGAAGAGTTCGTCAGGCGACGACGCCCCGCGCAGGAACGAGAAATGCGACGCGCACTGGAGTTCGGCATATCTCATGCGAATAGCCCGTGCAGGAACCAGCCTTGGCCGCCGGTGGCGCTGTCCATGCCGTCGCCGTTCCGGAAGAGCCAATAGCGCGCGCCGGTTTCGTCCTCGACCTGGAAATAATCGCGAACGCCGAGAAATTCGGCGTCGCTCAAATGCCATTCGCCATAGATGCGTTCAGGACCGTCAGCGCGCGTCACCCGGCGCCGGACGCCCCGCCAGACAAAATGCACCGGCGGATGGTCGGGCAGCAGGGCCATGGTGTCGACGGGCTCGGGGCGTGCGAAAAGCCGCGTCGGGCGTGGCCAGGCTGCCGGCCACCGGATCTCAGTCGGATCGGACATCGGCGCGATGCGGGCAACCGAACGCTCAGGAATATCGCTCTCTCGCGCGGCGACCCGAAAGAGCCGCCCCTCCCCTATCCGGTTCCCGAGCAGGTCGACGAGGGCCGCGACGTCGGGGACGGGGGCCTCGCCGAGATTGGAAACCATGTGGAAGGTCAAGGGCTCGGCCAACGGGACGGTGAGCTGCATCCGCTCGATACCGAACCCCGGATGGACAGTCTCCAGCCGGTCGCAGAGCAGCCGCGTCATCTGCGTGCGATCGCGGCTCGGCTTGGCAAGGCCCGCCCGAATAGCCTCGATCCGATTATCGACCCGGTGAAAGCTGAGATCGAGCCGGCGGGCGCCGACGCCTTCTTCCTCCAGACGCCGGGTCAGTTCGTCGACCAGCTTGCCCGTATAGCGCGCGAGTGTCTCGGGCGCGCCGATCGGCTCAGCGAACCGCCGCTCGACGGTGATGGGTTCAGGCGGCTGGATCGGTTCGAAGGGTTCGGCGAGACGGCCGAAGGCCTGGTCGAGGCGCTGGCCGGGTGCCGATCCAAAGCGCAGGGCCAACGAGGCGCGCGGCATCGCCTCAAGGTCGGCTATCGTTTCGAGACCGAGGCGCCCGAGAGTGAGCACCATGTCGTCGTCGAGGCGCAGTGCCGCAATGGGCAGCGCGCCGATCGCCGCGGCAAAGTCGAGTGGATCGACGACGCGGAGGGAGTCGGCTCCGTAGCGCGCAAGCGCGTGCGCCGCGCCATAGGTCGGCGCACAGATCGCGCGCGCGGCCGTCCCCACCTCCGCAAGGCGTTGGATGAGATCGTGAAGGACTCCTTCAGGTCCGCCAAAGGCGTGCGCGGCCCCGGTGATATCCAGCATGAGGCCGTCGGGCGGATCGGGCGCGATGATCGGCGCGTAGCGGCGCAGCGACCAGCGGGCGAGCTTCTCCAGCGCGGCGCGATCGGCATCCGGTTCGGCATCGAGGATCTGGAGATCGGGAACGAGCGCCTGAGCCTGCGCGACCGTCATACCGGGGACAAGACCGATTGCGCGCGCCGCCGCATTCGCCGCGGTCAGGAGACCGCGCTGCCCTTCCATCGCCGCCAGCACCAGCGGTGTGTCAGGAGGCGGCGCGCTGGAGCCAAGCCTGCGACGCAGCCGATCGGTCGGCCAGGTCGGCAGGAAGAGCGAGATGACCTGTCGCATCGCAGCCTTCCACGAGAAAATCGGCGCTCTCGCCAGCCCGGCACCGGATGAGCTCGACAAACCAGCGCGGCCGCCCGACCCCGGGAACCGGGAGCGGCACGGTCGGCACGCTGGTCACGCGCCAGCGGGTCGCGGCCGCAGTCGGCTGGCCGAAATCGGAAGCTTCGGCCGCCCGGCGCCAGCGGCGGATGGCGATGCCGATGGTGCCGGTGCTTTCGGCCGCCAGTTGCAGACGACGCGAGGCCGTCATCGAAAGCCGGGCCGCTTCGGCAATGACACCGCCGAGGCCGCCATGACGAAGCCCCTCTTCGAAGCAGCTCAGGAGCGAAGTCTCGTCGCGAGCCTCGACGTAGATGACCCGGTCGGGGTCGAGACCGGCCAGCGCGAGGGCCGGCGCGAACAGGTCGGACTGCGTCATGCACCAGAGTATCTTGCCTTTGACGCGCGCGAGGATGCCGGCAGCGAACAAGGCGGCGGCGGCCGCATCGGTCGCGCCCTGCGCGCCGCCGGCCACTTCGTGGAGGGCGCCGAGCGCCAGCCCGCCACCGGGCAAGCGCCTGTCGATCGCGTCGAGCCCAAACGGCAAAGTGCCCGACGAACGCCGTTCAGCCCCCTCGATCCGGGCAATCCGGGCGCGTAGCGTCGTCAGATGAGGGCGCGGCCCTCTCTCCGTCATGAAGGGCCTCCATGGCTTTGGCGGTTGGTTATGTTCTATTTTTGTTCTATAAAGGCCGAGAGTCAACGGGCCGGAGTCGCCGCGACCGCGGTGGCCCCACTAATGGCATGAAAGATCAAGGAAAAACGGGATGGAGAAGCGCAAGCCCCTCAAACTTCGCCTGTCGGGCGAAACGCCTTCGGAGGCTGTTGGCACAGCGGAGAGCGCCATGCGAGACCGCGACTCGGGCGAATCGGCAGCGGTCCAGACACCGGATCTGGAGCCGATCACCGATGACGAGATTCCGTGGTGAGTTGAGGCCATGTCGCGGCTTCATGTCATCGCGGCGAGCGCGAGCGATGTGGCGGCTTATTTCGAAGCCGAATCGCCGGCGGCCCTCACAGTGCCCGAAGGCGACATCAAGGAAGGGCTGACCGGTCTCGTCATCTTCGAGAAGGGCGGTCGCAGATTGCTGCGGCCCGTCACCTGGGGCTTTCCGCGCCTGACCCGCGAAATGCGCGAGCGCGGCGAGCCGCCGGGGCGCATCGGGCTTGTCGCCGACCTCACCAATCCGATGTGGGAAGAGATGGTGGTGGAGCCGCGCTATCGCTGTCTCATCGCGCTGACCCATTTCGGAAACCCCGACGGGACCCCCGGCGCGAAGACCCGGACCTGGTTTTCGGTGAAGGATCAGCCGATCATGTCGTGGGCGGGTTTCTGCCGGAACCTCCCGGACCAAGGGCCTGTCTATGCCGGCATGACGATGGGTGCGAATGCGGCGGTCATGCCGACTAACGACCGGATGCCGGTGCTCCTTGAGCGCGCCGAGTGGGATCAGTGGTTTCGTGGCTCCGTTCGCGAAGTAATTGGGTTCCAGTTCCGCCCGCCGTTCGCCGCCGAACGAATGATCGTCGAGCCGACCGATGATCGCTGGAACAGCGGCAAAGGGCCACCCGAGCCGCAACTCGCTTTGCAATGAGACGGGGATCGTATGGCACGTTGGATGCTCACGCGGGAGGCTTCTCGCCGCTATGGGCATGACAATGGCCGATAGAGACATGCTGCCGCGCACGTTCCAGGCGAACGTTGACCGCTTTTATCAGCGCGTCATCCTGAAGACGCTTGGCGACCTTCCGACGCACGAAACGCTGGTTGTGGGCGAAGCGTCAGATATGGATGAATTCCTTGATCGGTGCGCCGCGCAAATCGACAACTACACGGTCAACGAGGCCGCCAAGGCCTTTGTCCTCACGCTCGACGGGCTGTTCGAACGCCAGCTCGCGCGGTGGGCTCGGGCGCACGGCGTGAAGTTCTCTGGCGCAACCGATCTGTCACGAGCAGCGCGGGAAATCGCTGCGATCGATGTGGGTGCGATCGGCGTGGCAAGCGATCTCCACGAAATGCACCTCGCCGCCAATGTCGCCAGGCATGGCGATGGCGGCGCCTGCACGAAATTGCTCGCGAAGGCCCCGCAACTCTGGACTCGGATATCCTTCGATTATGACGATATCGCCCCCGCGCCGGTGCCGACGAGTGAGGAGTTGCGGATCGGTCAGGACGAACTTCGGCGCTATGCACGCGCCGTTGTTCAATTCTGGGGTCATGCCGATCCCCTGCCCGGTGCCGTGCTTGTTGCGCCTTATTGAAGTGCCCGTAAGCGCAGAATGCGGGGATCTTTGGCGTTCCTCCTCCGGCGCTTTAGCGCTACGCACCTTCCTATGCAGCGTTCCCAGCTCGGAAAGGGCCGCAAGCCATGTGCAATCTCTATACGGAGCGCCTCAGCGCCGCTGAAGTCGCAGCCCACTTTGGCGTAGACGTTCCCGACATCGTTGCAACTAATGCACCGTCGACAGTTCACCCCGGCGCGCCCGGTATGGTGGTCCGCGCTGAAAGCGGTCGACGAATTCTTCAATCGATGGGTTGGGGATTTCCTCTGAAGTTAGCCTCGATGAAGCCGGGTTCGAAGCCCAAGGCGGTTAATAATATCGCGGATCTGCGCAAACCAATGTGGGTGGGCCTCGCCCGTAAACCGCAGTGGCGCTGCCTGATTCCGCTAACGGCCTGGGCGGAACCCGCGGGGATCAAGGGAAGTAAGACCCGAACCTGGCTGTCCCTGAAAGACCGTCCGATTTTTGCATGGGGCGGCTTGTGGCGCGACAGTGCCGAATGGGGTCCGGTCTATTCGGGTGCGATGACCGATGCGAACGAGGTCGCAGCGAAAGTCCATAATCGGATGCCAGTCCTCCTCCACGAGCACGAATATGACCAGTGGCTTCATGGCAGCTTCGACGATCTAATCGCATTCCAGGAACGCGCGTTTCCTAGCGAGCTCGTGGCTATCACGCCTTCCGACGAGCCATGGCTCGGTTGGCCCTCAGGTGGGAAGCCGGCGATGCTTCTATAGCCCGATCGCCTCGGGACTACCCACGTTCGCGCCGTCCGGCGCTCATCCTGACCGATTGGGGGCGTAACTCGGTCTCCCCTGGGCAGGTATCGGCGGTTCGTCGTCAAAGCTTCGCACACCGACCGGAATTTGCACAAAACTGGCTAGCAAATGCTGGGATCCGGTCTCGGGAGAAGTACCGCGCTCCGGTGGCCACCTGTCCTTTTGGGGTCTAATTATTTGCCCGGTCTGGCCATTCGAGTTCGGCGCGCTTTCCTCAATCCCGGCGATCAGAGGCCGTCAAGCGGGCTGAAACCGCTCCGAGTTCATCGGTCAATCACCGGAATACTTGCGCCGTTCGGCATAGCGGAGCACGAAGGCTTCCCAGACCCTCAGCCACTCCGCGTCCGTCCGGAGCTTTTTTATATCCGGGAATCCGGCCCGGAACGCTTCGGCCATGGTATCGACGGCCCAAGGGCTGCCCTTATCAAGACCGATCGCCCGGAAGGCTGCTTCCCGGCTCCCATAGGTCAACGATCCGGAAGGAAATGGCAGCAGCTGTTCGGCTGAGTCGAGCTTAGCTTTCGCCGCTGCTTTAGACACCGATGATCTCGGTGCCGTTTTGGCTGGGCGCGAATCCACAAGTCGCAGATGGGGACCGACCAGCTTGCGCTCCATCGGCGCGTGCGAAGGGTGCAGCACCACCTTCCGTCCCGATAGATCCACATTCGCGTTCGGATACACGGCCGAGACGATCTGCATGGTTTCACGAACAGTTTGCCGGAACCGCTTGCTATCCGCTTCATTGCCGAGGTGCTTTGCGAGCTGGTCCCAAGAGATGATTTGTCCCCTCTCACTCGTGATCCGCGGCAGACGGTAGGCGAGATAGGTGTAGAGATCGAGCGCGGTAGGGATACCCTTGAGCTCGCGAATTGCCACCTCGTTCAAAGGCACGGCATGATCTACCAAATGGCTGTAGAACGCCTCCGACATGCGAATCTCGCGAGCGAAGGCGCCATTCTTGTCGAGCGAGCCAGCATACTCGTTTGAAATCTTGACGTCGCGGACGGCAAATGCGTTGTCGCCGGCGTCCTGACCGTCCCACCGGATCTGCCATTCGCAAGCAAGCAGTCTGTCGACCTGCTCGCGCATTAGGTTGGCCGTACCGCGCGGACCGTAGGAAATCGTCTGATATCCAAGGCGTCGCATCCACTCGGTGAAGTTGCGCCCAAGATAGACATCGCGAGACTGTTTCGAGACGGCCTGTGAAAGGAGATAAATCAGGGCCACCCGCGGATAAGCACCGTAAGGCACGCCCAGGCTGCGCATGACGGACTTACCGTCCACCGTTTGGAGAACCGGACGCGGGTTGATAGCCAAGGCGTAGCGGCCATCTTCGCGCACGATCGGTAGCGTGTCATCCTTTGGTCGCTTGGTTGGAAGCGACATCGCGCAAAGCGCTGAGTGGAGGAAGGCCGGAACCGGCTCTTCGTCGTGGACACGGAGGAAGGCGTCCATGGTAAGCTGGGATCCGGCAGCGAGCGCCACCGAGCGGACTTTCTCCTCGCCGCCATCCAGCATGGCGAGCGCGTATTGGTGTCCGATCGGCTTCGAGCTATCCCCATTCATTATGCGCCGCCCTTCCCCGAGTCCGGGGCCTTTCCATGACCTCGGTATCAACAGGTTTGGTGATGGAAAGCAAGCATGTTGGCAGTTTTGGCGGTAATCTGGGGGTGAAACCTCCAACTTGACCGATGAACTCGGAGCAGTTTGTGCAGGCGAACCCCCTTCCCTCCCGAAAATTGAAAAAGCGATTCGCGAATCGGATTTCTATAGGGATTCAGAGAGTATAGGTATGCGCTCCGACATCATCGGTTGTCTCGCACCGAGTTCATCGGAAAAACGCACCGTAATCATCGGCTTGCACCGAGATCATCGGTAGTCGTTCGCTCACTTTGCTGCTCAACGGCCTAGCCGATCACCATGACATCGCCCTCGTCCAATCCTCCAGCTGGCGGGTGTTCCAAGCGGCTCCAACATCATCGGTCTTGGATCCATTGACGGGGAGAGAGTGATTGTCATGCTCGAAAACGGCTCGGAGATCATCGGTCGAGTTGTAGGATTGGTGGTCAATTATTGCTCGAAACTGCCAACAACGCTAATGTGGGGCACCAATCTCACAAGAAATGGCAGAAATGGCGACAGAACCCACCTTCGACGCGCAAACTGATGATCTCATGAGCGATGATCTCGGTACCCTCCACCGGAAAGCGCTTACGATCCTTAAACGCATTCGGGACGGCGCGATCGATCCGGAAACGGGCGCTAAGAAGGGTCCGACATTCCCGATTTCGAAGGCCGCGGCGCTGGTCGGTCGCACGGCTTCTGCCATCAGAGAAGCCGAACGGGATGGCCGCCTGCCCGAGCGGGGCCGTACCGGATCGGGGCATCGGGTGCATTATTCGCTCGAGGAACTCGACCAGATGCGCGAGGTATTCGGAACGCGGCCCTGGAGAGCGGCAACCGACACGCCCGCGATCATTTCGATTTCGAACTTCAAGGGGGGCGTCGCAAAGACGACCTTGGCGTTGCACGCGGCTCAGCACTTTGCAATTCGGGGATATCGCGTGCTTCTCGTTGACTGCGACAGCCAAGCTAGCACGACCATGATGTTTGGCTATCGGCCCGACGTGGATCTTGGCGAGGACGATACTCTTTACGGGCATTTCCATAACCCGGAGCTGCTCGGCGTTCGGAAGATCATCCGGAAGACGCACTTCCACGGCCTGGATCTGATCCCGGCCAATCTGAAGCTGTACAATCTCGAATACGAGATTGCGGGCTATCTCGCGCAGAATCAAAGCTTCGACATCATCGATATGATCGCACAGGCGATTGAAGACGTGGTCGATGATTATGACGTCGTGATCATGGATCCGCCGCCGGCACTTGGCATGGTGTCGATGGCGGTGCTCCAAGCTGCCAACGCCATGGTTATTCCAATGCCGCCGAGCGTGATCGACTTTGCCTCGACTGTGTCCTTCATCGATATGGCGCGGACCACCATGGCGCAGCTTGAGCGCCTTGGGGGGAGGGCCAAGCCAGCCTATAATTTCATTAAGATCGTCGCGAGCCGCGTGGATGACAGCAAGTCAATGCACCGGGAGATTCTCTCGATGATGCGGCAGGTCTTCGGCGGATCGATGATCAATTCGGTGCTTCGGACGAGCGCCGAAATCGACAATGCGAGTTCCCGCATGAAAACGGTGTTCGAACTCGATCGGCCTGTCACGTCGCACGGGGTTCACACGCGCAGCGTCCGTCTTTTGACCGAAGTTTGTCAGGACATCGAAGTCGAGGTCCTGCGGACTTGGGAGAGCAGGGCGGGAGGCGATCGGCGGTGAGTTGCCACGTGGCAACTAGCGACACGCTAGGCCAAAATGCCGTTATAAAACAATCTGATGCTCCGCTCTCAGTCGAATTCAGTCGTTTAGGCAATTGGCGGTGGTGTCTTAGCTGGCTGATCGTTCAATGGGTTGTCCGTCAGCTCGTGACGGGCGGAATTGAGCACGAGTTGCCACGTGGCAACTTGGCTCGCTCGAGAAGAGAAACTAGGAAGATGAATAATGGCAAAGGGTAACAAAGGGTTCGGCAGCAGCCTCACTGCAGGTCTGGACGATGAGGCGGAGTTGGATGTTACCGCGCCCGCTGAAAGCATCATGGCCAGCAGGAGCCAGACGCTTGCCCGGATTGCGTCAGGAAAGATGGTGACCGACCGAACCGAATGGGTCGATCCCGCTAGGTGCCGCCCTTGGCGCCTTCACAATCGTGACCTCGATCATCTGACGGAGGAGAGTTGCCGGGATCTCATCGATGCATTCCTCGCGGCTAAGAAGCAGCGCATCCCGGCAATCGTCCGGCGTTTGCAAGGCGACCCGGATTTTGACTTCGAAATCGTCGCCGGCGTCAGGCGCTGGTGGACGGTCAAGTGGCTCCGCGACCATCATCACCCGGAATATGATTATTTGGTAACGATCCAGAGTGTAACCGACGAAGAGGCGTTCCGCGTTTCAGACGTCGAGAACAGATCTCGGAAGGACATTACTGACTGGGAGCGCGGGATTGAATACTCGCGGGCTCTGGCAGAGTTCTACAATGGCTCCCAGAATGAGATGGCCGAGCATCTCAAAATCTCGAGATCTTGGCTCAGTCGTCTACTCGATGTCGTTCGACTCCCTGAGGCTATCATCGCTGCGTTCGCAGATCGTCATGATATCACCGTACGCGTTGCGCGGGACATCAAGCCGCTTTGCGGCGAGGATCGCCCGATGAAGCTGATGGTGAAAGAGGCTGCGGCAATAGTCGCCGAACGCGATGATCTCGGTATTCGCTTGACTGGTCCCGAAGTCGCAAAGCGATTGATCAGGGCGACCGTCAGCCAGCGTCAGAAGGCCGGCGGCGAAATCGAGGTGAAAGGGAAGGGCGACAAGGCGATCTTGCGTTACAGCCACAGCCCGAGGGGCGGAATGACGCTGAAGATCCTTCCGAAGTCGGGAGCGTCGCGGGAGGAATTGCTACGGGCTATCGAGGGAATACTCGAAGCACGCTGACGCCAGCGGGCAATTCGGTTGGTGATCTCGGCCAGCAGGCCGGGCCTCCGGCTCGCTCACCCCGGCGGTGCTCGTCCCGAACCGATCTGCGAATGATTGTGGGCCAGGGAATGACGCCGGACGAGCACCAGCAGCGCCGGGAGGGCGACAAGGCGCTACCCGGCACTGTGACCTAAATAGAAGGCTCTCGGTTCATGGATTGACGCATAGGGCTATCGCGGCGCGGCGAGATAAGAAGCGGGGCTGCGCGCCTGCCATTATCGAGGCGACTGCATCATTTGGGCCGCCGTGCTACAAGCGGCCCGAAACTGTGATTGGCGATGGACTAGTAATCCACGGAAAAGCGCAAATTGCAGACATATGGATCATATCTCCCGTGCGTAACGGCGAAGCTTTGGCCTGCGAGCTGGCGAAGGAGTTTTGCAGCACCGGCCTTCGTGCAGGGTAGTGCTCTTGCCAGCTGAGCAGGTGTTATAGAGCCGTAGGCGAAAAGCAGCATCCAAACGGAATGCAGCCGCGAATGCTCTCTCAACGCCGGAAACGCCTCGCCAAACGCCGCCGCAGCGCGCGGTATGCGAGCAATGTCGCAGAGCGACTCATGCAATGCCTCGAGCACGAGTACGGCGATGTCGTCGCGATCGCGATCGGCGTCGCGATCGGCGCGAAACAATCGCCGGCACACGAGCCCGGGAAAGGGCAGGGGATGCGGTGTGAGGCCGAACAGAGCGGGCTCGGCGACGGCAAGCAGGTTGACCGCCCAACAGGGCGACGTCGCGGTGGCGGACAGGGGATCGCCATCGACGTCGGCCGATCGCCGTAGTCTGCGAACGATGGCGAGCAGACGGGCCGCTGGGTCGGCAGGCAGGTTCGGGCTCGCGGCGACCAGGCGGACGGCCTCGAGTTCTTCAAGCCCGGCGTCGACGATGACCGCGGTCGCTGCGGCCTCCGCGGCAAGGGGCCTAATGGCGGTTTGTCGAACGCGCTGGATAGCCCGGGCGAGATCCGAACGCGGGTCGGGGAGGGCCGCCGCGAGTAGGGTGAGAAAGGCGTCGCGTTCGGCGGCGCATTCGCCGCCGATGAGGTTTTCGCCCATCATGACCGCGCGGTCCTCGCGGTACTGCGACCAGGCGCGGACAAGCGTGCGAAGCGCGAAGCACTGGCGCATTTCCGCGGGATAGAGGGCAGGGGAGGCGAAAAGGGTGCGCGCGAGCGCATCGATCTGACCTTGCCGGAAGGCGATGGCGACTGTGTGAGGGGAGGGGGACATGGCGGCTCCGGGTGGCGCGGCAATCATAGCCGTGGGCGGAATCGGCGTCAAAACGAGAGTTTACCGAAATGGCATTTTAGTATCCTATCTATTCCCCGTGAACTCTTCGGACTTTCCATAATCGGACATTATGGTAAAACCAGGCTTGCCAAATCGAGCCGTTCGGCCGAGAATCGCGCGCCATCGGAGCCGCGAAAAGGAGGGCGCGCCATGACGATCGATCACCGTATCGCGGCCGACCTTCGCCAGCTCTTCGGTGCCGACGTGGGCGCGCGCCGCTCGGCCGCCGCGATCGCGCGTGCGCTCAATCAGCGCAGCGTCGCTGCGAACCGCGTCAGCGCGCGCGAGGCTGCGTTCGATCTGATGTGGGATTATGAAGCGCGCGGGCTGGTCGACGACAGTCCGGGCCCGCGCGGCGGGGCGGGCTGGCAGCTGTCGACCAAGGGCGCCGCGCTCGTTGCTCAATCCCTTTCGGCTGACGTGCCGGGTCACGGCCGATGACCGAGCTCGCGCCGTTGCCTTCGTCGCTCGAGCTGGTGCTGTCCGCGCATGGCCGCCTTGTCGACTGGAGCAAGGCGAAGCCGCTGGCGATCGAGGCCGCGGCCGACGCAATGGCGCCGGCGACGAAGGCAGCGATCGTCGCCGACCTCAAATGCTATCTGCGCTGGTGTCTGCTGCAGCGGCCGATCGCGACCGCGGTTCCCGCGGCCCCCGAAACCCTCGTCCTCTATCTGCGCTGGCTGGCGCGATCGACCGAGACGCGCGCGGCCGCAAAGCCGGCGACGTTGGCGCGGCGCCTCGCGAGCATCGCGCGTGTTCACCGGATCCTCGGGTTCGGCGACAGCGAAGCCTTGCCGACGCAGGCGGGTATGGTCCGCGACACGCTCAAGGGCATCCGGCGCAAGGCGGGCGTCCGCCAGCGCCAGGCCGCGCCGCTGCGCCTCGGCCGCGCCATGCCGGAGCCCGGCGCGCCGTCGTCGGCCGAGCCCGAGCCGGACGGGGAGGGCGAACCCGGCGGGCTGACGATCGAAAGCCTGCTCGCGGCATGTTCAACCGATCTGGTCGGGCTGCGCGATGCTGCGCTCTGTTCGATGGCCTATGATGGGGGGCTTCGCGTCTCCGAGCTCGTCGCCGCGACGGTTGCGGATCTGCGGCTGATGACCGACGGCAGCGGCCGCCTCACCATCCCGCGCTCGAAAACCGACCAGGAGGGGGCGGGGGCTATCGTCTGGCTCTCGGCCGAGACGATGGACCGGCTCTCGGCCTGGCTGACCGCGAGCGGGATCGCCGACGGCCCGGTGTTCCGCCGCATCAATATCCTGACCCACAAAGGCGCTGATGAAGGCGAGACGGTTCTGAGCCATCATATCGGCGGCCATGCGCTGACGCGGCAAGGGGTTGTCTCGATCTTGCGGCGCCGCGCGGCCGCGGCGATCGAGGAAGGTCATGCGGTTGTCGAACCCGGTCAGGATGCGGTGGCGGCGCTGAGCGCGCATTCGTTCCGGGTCGGGCTCACGCAGGATCTGTTCGCCGCCGGCGAGGACGGCGCCGGGATCGCGCTGGCGCTGCGCTGGTCGTCGCCGACGACCGCGCTCGGCTACGCTCGCGAGCTCGCTGCCGGTAGCAATGCCGCGGCGCGCGTCATCGGGCGAATGCGGCGCGGTGAAGCGAAGGCATAGTTTGCTGCTATTGGGAGCCCATGAGGATCATTCGCGCCGCCGATCACTGGCCGTGCAATTTTTTCCAGCGGCCGAGCACGGCCTCAAATTCTTCATTGTTCGCGAGCACGGAGCGAGCGCCTTCTAACAGGCCTTCGGCTATCGCCTGCGGGTCATAGCCCTTTTCGATCATGTCATGTGCTAAGTCCTGCGCGCTGGCGAAGGCGTTGCCAACCTGGGCGGATTCGTCTGTCGGTGTTTTGTCCATGCGTGCCTACCTATGTGATACCGGAGCAGAATAACAACCAGGAAGCGGGATGAAAAATCATGGCAACGAAAGGCCCTCGGGAATCATCGGAAGATTGTCGCTCACCAGCCAGGAAACATCATGAGATGTCCAGATATGCACCGCAGGGCGAACTCCCGGATCGGCATCGAGGGTGGCAACGCGCAGAACGCATTCGTCGTGCCCAACGCGTGTAGCAACGATATGCGATCCACACTGGCTGCAGAAATGGCGCACCTTGCCAGGCGATGATTCATAGCCTTTGACGAGCTCACTACCCGCAAGCCAACGGAAGTTGTCGCGTCGGACCCGGGCCGTCGGGGCAGCCGCTGCGGCGTGGGCCTTTTGGCAAGTTTGGCAGTGACAAAATCCGATGGGGCTTGCCAATTCATCGATCTCGTATCGCACCGCACGACACAAGCAGCTTCCCGGTGTAGTCATTTCTCGAACCTTTCATCAACATGCGCTTGCGTGGCCAATAAAGTTTGATCGCGCGATGCGATATGGCGTTCAGTTTTAGTTGGCTGATTATCGGGGGAACGACGCCGGCAGCTGATAGGTAGAGATCAAACGGGCCCGTTCGCTGTCGGTGATATATTCGCGCCAAGGCTTGTCAGCCGTCACGCGAAGCCGGGAGCCTTCGCGTTCCCAATTCATGTTCCGGATGTCGGCGGCTGCGGACCGCTGCTCGGAATCGTCCGCGCGAAACGCAGCGTGGTTCGCCCAAACACGGGCGGGCCAGGGAGTTAAAAAGATAGCGAGCAGCATACCGATTAGGGCGCCGGTGCCCGGCGGTAGCGCAATGATCGCAAGCAGCCAGATTGTCATGAAGCATATGGCAGCGCGCGCCAGCACCAGACGCGGTCGGCAATAACTCATGAAGGCAATCGCGAGCCAATGGAAAGGCGCACAAATTAGTACGGTTAGACCGAAGATCAGGGCAGCGAATGTGATCAGCGCCGCGAGGAAGGCGAGCAGTTTAATCATAGCTCGGCCACGGGCAGGGCAGCGGTGTCCTCGAACTCCGGCTCTGGGTCTGGGGTGTTTTTTGACTCGGTCTCGATGTCATCGAGCAGGGCCTTGTCGAGTGTCCGCACCAATAGATTTGCGACCGACTTCCCGTCAAGAGCAACGACGCCGCCTATCCGTTCACGGCCATAGCTGTCGAATTTCGGCTTCTCACCTGGCTCCTGCCATTTCTTCCCGGCGACGGCGGGCTTCAGTTGAAACAGGAACCGGTCGGGATTGAGCAGCGCCAGCGAGAGCAGCTCGCCCTTCTCGCTATGCCGAATGTCGGCAATCGCGCCGATATAGCCGATCCCCAGGTTGTTTTGCTGAAAGGTGGTGAGCACATGGCAGACGGGCCGATAGCCATGCTGGGTCGGCCTGAGGTAATGGTGATAGACCCACCCCTGGCCATTAAGGTCGGTGCCGTCGAACACGAGGTCGAATCCGTCATGTGAGACGAACTTGGCGACGAGAAACGATTCAAGAACAACCAGCCCGCTGAACATGGCAAGCTCGTGCATCTGGAGATGCCCGCCGTCGGCATATCGCACCATTGCTTCGATTGGGTTTGCGACGATCGGCTGATACGTCCCCGCGGGGCGAAGGAGCGTCTCGATCGGCGTCCACATCATCCCAGTCGCGGGCAAAATATCTGGAATTGCGATGAAGAGGTTCCGCGCTAACTCGACGCAAGCCCAGCCGAGAAAATGGGCCATGAGAGATATCCCCACGGCGAGCAGCAGTGTTGTTGCAGATCCGAGAGGCAATTCGGGCCGTGCAGCGCCGCTACGCGCACCTTTCAGATTCCAGAAGCCAAGAAAGGTCAGGCCGGGTAGCAGAATGAGCATGCTGGCGAGGACGGCCAGCGTGAGCGTCATGAATCAGCTCGCGGCGATATATTTGAAACGGCCAGTCTGGGGATTCTTGGTCAGCTTCGCGATCAGGCCGCGCCGGCGGATCGCGGTGCGTTCGTCCTGCAGGCGCAAGAGCTCGACATAGCCGCCGACCTTGCGGGCGGCTTCCGAGGTCTCTGCCTGTTCGCGAGGGGTTGTTACGCTTGCCATGGCTGCAATCTAATGCCTCCGGCAGCGAAGGTAAAGGGACCGGCCAGAGTCGTCGGGCGCCTCCCGTTGATACTGTGAGGGTGCCGTAACTTCTAAAGGCGCGAAGCCGTCATTTTGCCGCCTTTTGCTGACTTTCACGGCGTGCATCCCGCAAGATTTCTATGCCGCCCTTGATGGCGATGAGGGCGGTTGCGAACCCCACAAGCAAATCGGGCCAGTTCGTTCCCAGCCACCAGACAAGCACGCCGGCTATCAGGATGCCGCCGTTCGAGATGAAATCGTTGAAGCTGAATGTGGTGGCGGCCCGAAGATTTACGTCGGGTTTCTCGATGCGTTGCAATAGCCGAAGACACGTATAGTTCACTATAGCGGCAACCGCAGACATGATCATCATCGTCGTGCCGATCGGTTCGCTGCCTTGAAGATATCGGCGTCCGACATCGAGGAGCACACCGCCGGCGAAAATCAGAAGCATAACGCCCGAGGCCGTGGCCGCGCGGGTCTTCCACTTCATGCCCCGGGTGAGGGCATAGCGTGGAAGGTACGCTAAACAACGCTAAGGGAGAACAACCGAGGAACGCTTAGGCGGCGCGGCTGTCCGGCGGAAGATTGAGGGCCTTGCGGCCAGCGGAAGCGGCGGCTCGATCCCAGAGGAAATCGCCGGAAAAGGCAATATGCTCCCAGCCAACCGGCGACGTATGGACAAGCAGATCATCGGGGACCGGGGCCGCTGCCGATCGCAGATGCTGGGCGGCGTCGGCCATGTAGATCGTGTTCCAATAGACGATCGCCGCGATGACTAGGTTGAGGCCTGATGCCCGATATTGTTGAGCTTCATGGCTGCGGTCGATGATGCGGCCCTGGCGGAAGGTGTAGATCGCTTGCGTCAGGGCATGGCGCTGCTCGCTGTTGTTAAGGCCGGCATGGCATCGCCGGCGCAGATCGGGATTTTCAAGCCAGTCCAGCATGAACAGGGTCCGTTCGATCTTGCCGATCTCCTGTAGTGCGACGTCGAGCTGGTTCTGCCGTTCGTAGGCGGCGAGCTTTCGCAGCATGACCGACGGCGCGACGTGGCCAGCCTTGATCGACCCCACGAGGCGCAGCACGTCGTCCCATTGTTCATTGATGATGTCGGTGCGGATACGCTTGCCCAACAACGGGGCGATGGACGGATAGGCCGAAACCGGCGCGATCGGCGCAAGCCGCCTGTCCGGAAAGTCGCGCAGGCGCGGGCAGAAGCGAAATCCCAGCATCGCGCACAGGGCGAAGACATGATCGGTCGCTCCGCCGGTGTCGGTGTAATGCTCGACGATCCTGAGATCGGTGCCATGGCTGATGAGGCCGTCGAGGACATAGGGCGCTTCATGCGTGGCGGCCGAGATCACATTGACGTGGTAGGGCCCGCGCTGATCGGAAACATGGGTGTAGAAGCTGAAGCCATGATCGACGCCATAGCGGGCGTTGATGTCGCCGCCCGATGCGCCGCGCTTCGCGCCCCTGAAGAACTGACCATCGGAACTGGACGTTGTGCCGTCGCCCCATACCCGCGAGAATGGCAGGCGGTGGTGCGCGTTGATGAGGACGGCGAGCGCCGCGCGGTAGCTCTCGTCGCGGATATAGGCGTCATGGGTCCATAGGAGTTGATCGCGCGTGACGCCCTGGCTCGCGGCGGCCATGCGCGACAGGCCGAGATTGGTGGCGTCGGCGAGGATCGTGGCGAGCAGCGCATTTTCATTGGGACATAGCTCGCCGGTGCGCAGGTTGGTGAACGCCGAAAGAAAGCCAGTTTCCTGCGCCACCTCATGTAGCAGTTCGGTGATACGGATGCGTGGCATCATCGCATCGAGCCGGTCGGCCAGGGCTTCGGCGTCGGGCGTTGCGATCGTGCGAACGGGGGATATCTGGAGGCGGCCGTCGCGGTATCGCACACCCTCCAGAGCGTCGCGCTTCAGGCTCCGGGCGAATTTCTTCAGCCGCCAGTCCAGTTCGCGGCCCCGCTGTTCGAGCCATTCGCCGGCTGTGGGTGGCAGACCAAGAGCCGACACGATCGGCTTGGCCTTCGGTTCGCTTAGCAGGTAGCTGTCGAACTGGCGGTATCCCGTCGATCGTTCCACCCAGACATCACCGGAGCGCAGCTTGTTGCGCAGATGCGCGATAGTCGCGATTTCCCAGAGCCGCCGATTGATCTTGCCGTCATCGCCCATGACGATTTTCTGCCATTCCTTGCGGAAGGGCATCGGAGCGTCGGCAGGCAGATCGCGCTTGCCCGACCTATTGAGGTCGCGCAGCATCTCGATAGCGGCAATCGTTTTCGCGCTGCCCTTTCCGGCCCTGAACTGCAGCGCTTCAAGCAGATCAGGGGCGAACTTGCGCAACGTCGCATAGCGGTCGGCCGCGACCCTCAGCGGATCAAGATTGGCGGTTTCCGCGATCGTCGCCACTTCCGGTCTGGCCTTCAGGAGGGTGTGCCATCCTACTGAGGCATCCAGGACCTCCATAGGATCTTCGCCAGTATCGACTGCATCGGTGAGCGCGTCGATCGTCCTGCGGAAGATCAGCATCAGCCGGGCCACGTTCTTCGACGTGGCGGCATAGCTGCGCGCCTGGGCGTTCTTCGCGCGGGTGAAGATGCCGCCGATCAGCTTGTCCGCCATCTCCAGGGCGCTGTCCGTCAGCCGTTCTTCAAGATCGAGCAGGAAGGCAACGAGCGTGGCGCGTCGCCGGGAGGGAATATAGCGCTCGATCATATAGGCAGGCGACGCACGGCCTTCCCTGACATATTGCCGAAATCGGTCCGCGTGGATGCGGCCCGCGACGTCGGGGGAAATGCCGATCTTCCGCACCTGCCTCAGACGGTCGAGGATCTGGCGGACGTGATCGGGCTTGGCCGCGACGGGGATGGTCTTAAGCAAGGCGAGATGGCTCATGCCGCCGGCGGCGTCGAAGAGCTGATCGAGGGCCTGGACCTGTTCGGCGCTGAGATCGGCGATCAGGGCGTGGGCGGCCTGCTTGCGCGCGCGGGCACGTCCCGCGCTGCTGGCGCGTTCGATGGTGGAGATGGACGGCAGCAAAATCCGGGCCTCGCGCAGGGCGGTGACCACGCCCATCGCAATCGTCATCCCCTTGTCGGTCGCCCATGCCGTTCTCGCGGCCGCCTCGACCATGAAGGGAATATCGGCGCGGGTTGGCCCCCGAAGCCCCAAACGCGCCGCCAGCTCACGGGCATGATCCGTCATTGTCTGATCCCGCGCCGCATAGTTGGCCAGCTCGGTTACGTGCAGACCAAGTTGCTCCGCGACGAAAGCGGCGAGATCATGGGGTATTGCTCCCCTGTCCTGTATCAACTGCGCAAGCGTGATGCCCGGGTGCCGCAGGAGCGCGAGTTGCAGCGCCACGCCCAACTGGTTCCGTCGCTCCCGTCGCGCGCCGATGATCTCGATATCGGAAGGCTCGAAGGTATAGAGCCGGGCCAAATGGTCGCGATCGGTCGGGATGGCGAGTATCTGATCGCGTTCGCTCTCGGTCAGGAGTTGATGCTTGCGCTTCGTCATGCCGTTTCCTGTCCACAAAAGGTCATCTGGGCCTATGGACAGCGAGGAGTAAAGAGACATAGTATGTGGACGGATATGGGTGGGGCGCAGCGGCTGCCCTCCATAGCGTCCACAGAACGACCGTTTGGGAGACGTGCGGCATGGGTGATATTCTGGGCTATGCCCGCGTCAGCACCGGCGATCAGGACGTTGCGGGCCAGACCATGCGTCTGGAGAAGGCTGGCGCCATCAAAATCTTCACCGATGTCATTTCAGGTAAGAGCATGGAACGGCCCGGTCTGGCTGAGCTAATCGCCTATGCCCGCAAGGGTGACACGCTGGCGGTGGTCCGCCTCGATCGGCTTGGGCGCTCGCTTGCCGAACTTCTCACCACGGTTGAGACGCTACGCGGTCAGGGCATCGCGCTCCTGAGCCTTGAAGAAAAGATCGACACTTCGTCAGCTGCCGGCGAGCTCATCTTCCATGTGTTTGGGGCCATCGCCCATTTTGAGCGACGGCTGATTTCTGAGCGAACCAGAGATGGTATTGCCGCCGCCCGTGCTAAGGGCAAACAGCCTGGCCGTCAGCCGCTGGACATGTCCAAAGTGGATGCGGCCATCAAGCTGGTCGAAGCTCGTATCTCGCCTACCGAAGCAGCGCGGCAACTCGGCATCGGCCGATCGACCATTTATCGCGAAATGCGTAGGATGGGAATCGAACGGCCCGCCTGATTAAGCGCCCGTCCGTTCGCATCGAGCGTTCGCCATGCGTTCTCGCTTAGCGTTGTTTAGCGTACTTTCCACGCTATGCCCTCCGCTTCGATCACGGCCGCAATCATTCCAGCATCGGCGCCACTCGCGATCTTCACCGCAACGCCGTCGATCTCCAGTTCCATGGCCGTCGCCGCTTGCCGCGTCGCGCCGGAGTTGGAGAAGCGGCAGGTGCCGGTGGAACGGTCGGTTCGATCAGTGCTGGCACAAACGTTTCGGAGACCGGCTCTGCCGCTAACGGCGCCAATCTGTGGTCCACCAACTGCCGATGCAAGTTCTTGCGCCAGGCGCAAATCTGCGACGGATCCAACCCATGGCGACGCGCCACAGCACTCACCCCCACACGCACAAGGTGGGTGTGAGACACCGCTCTTACGATGCAAAAGCCGACGAACACGAGATCACCCGCATCAAATACCATGTAACATGCAGCCGCCAGAGAAGATGATATACAATCCGTTATCATCTCCCAGACTCGACGGTTATCAGTTCACCCCCATCGCCAACGCCTTTTGGAGCGCAACAAACTGCGTTGTCAGAGCCATGCGAGCCTGGACCAGGAGATCTTCTGCCGCCAATTGCTCATTTTCGGCGGCCAGAGCCACGAGCGCGGAAGATCGCCCCACGCGCCAGGATTGCTGGACAAGGTCATTGCTGTGAACGGCTGATAGGCCATTGCGCGCCTGCATCGCAAACATCTTGCGGGCTTCGCCGAACCGGTTGAGCGAGCCCTCCGCATCCTGGAGGGCGGCGAGCACCGTGGCGCGATACCCTGCTGCAGCCTCATCGCGACCGGCGACAGCCTGATCCACACCTGCCCGCCCGCGCCCGAAGTCGGCCAGATTCCACTGGATCGTCGGGCCCGCGACCGACCAGAGATTGTCCGCACTCGTGATATCGCCCTTCAGCGCGCCGCCAAGACCGACTACGCCGGCAAGGCTGACCCTGGGCATCCGGGCAGCTTCCGCCACGCCGATACCGGCGTTTGCGGCGTGAAGACGTTGCGCGGCTGCCCTGATGTCGGGACGCCGTGCAAGCATGGCCGCAGGATCGCCTACCTCCACCTCGACCGGAGGAAGCGGAACCGTGCCGGGCCCATCGAGCATGGTGTCGAGCGCACCCGGTGCCTCTCCCGCCAGCACGGCGATCGCGTCCTTGTGATCGTTCACTTCCGCTTCCAGGGCAGCAACCGTCTGTCGCCTGGCCTCCACGCCGCGGTCGGTCTGCTCGCGCTCGATACGCGACACCTTGCCCGCCCCTTCGAGCTGCGCGGTGAGATCGGCGATCTTCTGCTGGTTGGTGAGCAAATAGCGGGCAATCTCCAGACGCTGCCGGCTTGCGCGCAGCGCGATATATTGGCGCGCGATCTCTGCAGTCAGAGTGAGACGCGTATCGTCCGCATCGGCTTGCGCCGCGCCGAATTGCGCGCGCGTCGCCTCGATGTTCCGTCGCGCGCCGCCGAAGAGATCAATCTCCCACAGCGCGTCGAACCCCGCGAGGAACAGCGACGAGGATTTGGCCTCTCCGCCCGTCACCAACCCCGGTGCCTGGATATTCCCCGCACCGGCCCCGGCGCCGACAACCGGCGCCAGGGCCGCGCGCGCGCCGCGCATCTGGGATCGCGCCTGTCGGACGCGCGCTTCGGCCACCTCGATGGACGGGTTCGAAGACAGCGCGCGTGTGATCAGCTGATCGAGAAGCGGGTCGTTCAAGGTCCGCCACCATGGCGTCAATTGCGGCGGTACCGGCATCGCGGCCTGATCGGCGCGCACGAAGGTCTTGCTCATCGAAGCCGGCGGCGGCGGTGCCCCATGGAAATTCGGCCCCATCATGCATCCACCGAGCATCGGTATCAGCAGGAGCGGCGGGACAAGAGGAAGCACACGCATTGGCAGAATCTCCGGTTCGGATCGCCTCGGCACAAGCCCGCTGGACAGCCATCGGCGAATCGCTTACTAGCGCACTTAACGGTCGTTCAACAAGTGAGCTTTTCTGATGTCCGATATGCGATCCCAACTGCTCGACACAGCCGCCCGCCTGTTCGCGGAGCGCGGCTATAAGGCCGTGTCGATGCGGGACATCGCCAAGCTGGTCGGCGTGACGCAGGCCAACCTCTATTACCATTTCCGGGACAAGGCCGACCTGATCGAGGCCACGCTTGCCTCGGTGTTCGAGGCCCGCGCCCAGGAGCTGGATGCGTGGCTGGCCCGGCATCCCTCGAACCAGATCGAAGCCTTCGTTCGATGGTTCGTCCAGATGCTCATGACCGACCGGATCTTCGCCCGTCTGCTTTATCGGGAATTGCTGGACGGGGACGAAGCCCGCATCGCCGCCCTTTCGCGCACAGTGCTCCAAAAGCCGTTTCATTCCATCGTCGCGGCAGTGCGGAAAGGCAGGTTGGACGTGCCCGCCAGGGAAGTCGCGCTGTCGCTAGTCGGCTTCGCCCTGGGGCAAGTACTGGTTCTGCCTCTAGCGCCCGGGCTGACCGGAGAAAGCGAGACAGCCGACACAGTGGATCGGGTGGTGGCGCGGTTCCTAGCCCTGATCCAACCCGCGACGGTGGAGGCCTGACATGGGCCGCGATTTCCCGCCGATGAAGGCGCTTGCCCTGTCACTCCCATTGCTGCTCGCAGGTTGCGGCAGCGGACACGAAGCGTCGCAATCGGCGGAACCTCCGGCGGTCGATCTTCCGGTGACGACCGCTTCTCCGGCGGCATCGATGGACGGCGCCACGGCAAGCGGCACCGTCGAAGCCGATGACCGGGCACAACTCGTCGCTCGCGCTTCGGGTACGATCCGTGCGGCAGGTCTCTACGATGGCCAGCCTGTCAGGCGCGGACAGATCCTGGCGACCATAGACGCCCGGCAAGCCGAGGCCGCGGTTCGCCGCGCACGCGCCGGGCTGGATGCGGCTCTCGCCGAGCAGCATGACGCACGTGGCGACGTCGCGCGCGATGCACCACTCGCCCAGAGCGGGGCCCTCGCAACGGATGCCTATCGCAAGGAGCAGCTCCGCAACGACGCGGCGGTGGCCGGAGTCGCCCAAGCACAGGCGGCGCTCGCCACAGCGCAAGCGGATCGCAGCTATACCTCCATCGTCAGCCCGATCGACGGTGTCGTCGTCTCCCGGCAGATTCACGACGGCGACATGGTGATGCCCGGTTCGCCGCTGGTGACCGTGGAAAGCCGGGGTCGACTATTGTTCCGCTTTGCCGCTCCCCAGGCGAGCCTCGGGCTATTCGCGCCCGGCTCGACGGTTCCGGTGCTGCTCGACGGGCGAGAGGATCGCCCCGTGACCGGCCGGGTCCGGGGCGTCGTCCCCTCGGCCGATCCCGCGACGCGGCGCTATACAGTTGAGGTCGTCCTTCCCGCCGATAGCGGGATCATGCCAGGCATGTTCGGACGTGTCCGGCTTCCTTCGGTGGGCGACCAGGGCAATAGCGGAAGCGCTGTTTCCGTCCCTGCCGCCGCGGTCGCCGATCGCGGCGGGCTGACCGGCGTGTTCGTGGTCGGCAAGGACCAGCGCGTCACCTTCCGATGGGTGCGGCTGGGCGACCCTGTTGGTGATCGTGTCGTCGTGACCTCCGGCCTCTCGACAGGCGAGCGCATCCTGGCCCGCGTCGACCCGACTGTCCGAGACGGCGCGCGCCTTGCCGACGGAGCGGCGCGATGACAGAAGCCCCGCTCAATCTCGCGGGCCGCCTCGCAAAGACGTTCATCACTTCCAAGCTGACCATCGTCTTCCTGCTCGCCTCGCTGCTGCTGGGAACGCTGGCCGTAGCGCTGACCCCGCGCGAGGAAAATCCCCAAATCGTGGTACCGGGCGCGATGGTGACAGTGGCGCTGCCTGGCGCGACTGCCGAGGAGGTGGACCGGCTGGTGGTCGCTCCACTCGAAGGCGTGCTCAGCGAAATGACCGGCGTCGATCACAGCTATGGCGTGGCCCAGCCCGGCGTCGGCATGGTGCAGGTCCAGTTCAAGGTCGGCCAGCCGCCCGAAGATTCGCTGGTCAAGCTTTACAACCGGGTGATCGCCAACCGTGGCCGGCTTCCAGCGGACGCGGGTATCCCGTTGATCCAGGCCGTCGACGCCGACGACGTGCCCATCGTCACCGTGACGCTCGCTTCCCCCACCTATGACGATTACGGGCTCAAGCGACTGGCGGATTCGGTGGCCGAACGGCTTCGGAGCACGCCAGGCGTCTCGGTGGTGTCCGTCTATGGTGGCCGCAACCGCGAGATTGATGTCGCCTTCGATCCGGTCCGGCTCCAAGCCTTCTCGATATCGCTCGCCGAAGCGCGTGGAGCGTTGGCCGCCTCCGATGTAGGCCTTAACCTGTCGGGACCGGTGGAGGCGGGCAAACTCGAACGACTACGCTATGCCGGCGAACTGGGATCGGCGGCAGCGGTTCGTGACTTGGTGATCGGCGTGCGCAACGGCCGCACGATCAAGATCGGCGATGTCGCCACGGTGTCGGACGGCCCGCGCGACGAGATCATGCATCTCAGCCGCTTCGCCTTCGCGGCTGGCGACCCTCGCGCCAAGCTGGGCGAAGGCGAAATGCCCGCGGTCACCATCGCCGTGGCGAAGAAAAAGGGTGAGAATGCCGTCACCGTGTCCGAAGCCGTGGCCAACCGAGTCGAACGGATGCAGGCGAGCTTCATCCCCCGCGCGGTCCATGTCGTCACCACCCGGGACGACGGCCAGAAAGCCGACGAGGCCGTCGACGGGCTGATGGAGCATCTGGCGATCGCGCTCATCACCGTCAGCTTCATCATGCTGCTGTTCCTCGGCTGGCGCGAGGCGCTGATCGTTTCGGTGACGGTGCCCGTCATCTTCTCGATCACCCTTGGCGCCGATCTGCTTGGCGGGGTGACGATCAACCGCATCACTCTGTTCGCGCTGATCCTGGCGCTGGGCTTGCTGGTCGATGCGTCGATCGTCGTCATCGAGAACATCCACCGCCATTATCATGGCCACTCTACGGCCGCGAAGGAGGACGTGACCGTCCTCGCCACCAACGAAATCGGCGGCGCCACCAATCTCGCGACCTTTGCCGTGATGCTGGTGTTCGCGGCGCTGCTGCTCGTGACCGGCATGGCTGGCGATTATTTCTACCCCATCGCCTACAATGTCCCGATCGCGATGCTCGCCTCCATCGTCGTCGCCTATATCGTCACCCCATGGGCGGCGAACCGCTGGGTCAAGCGACCGGCTCCGACCGGCGGCATATTGGATGATGGAAGCGAGGCAGAATCAGAGGCAAACACCCATGAGGAGCGCAAGCCCGACAAGTTGCGGGACGTCTATCTCTGGCTGATCAAGCCGTTGCAGGAGCGTTCGAGCGCGCGCCGGGCCCTGATGATCGGTGCAATCCTCGCTCTGCTCCTATCGGCGGCGCAAGGCGGTTGGCAGTTCATCCGCCCATCCGGCGTGGGCGGGCCAGTGCCCCCGCTCGGCGTCGCCATGGGCTTTCTGCCCAAGGACAACAAGAACACCTTCAACATCGTCATCACCATGGTCGAAGCCAGCCCGGTCGAAAACACGGCCAGGATGGTCCATGAGATCGACGGACTTCTTGCCGCTGATCCGCTGGTGACGAACTATCAGAACTGGATCGGACAGGCCGGCGTCCCGGATTTCAATGGGCTGATGCAGGGCAGCTCGCTTCGAACGGGCGAGAATGTCGCCGAAATCCGCGTCAACCTTGTGGACAAGCAACATCGTTCGGAAAGTTCGATCATGCTTGTTCGCGAGTTGCGCACGAAGGTCGATGCCATCCGTGCCCGTTATCCGGGCGCCCAGGTGAGGCTGGTCGAAGATCCGCCGGGGCCGCCTGTGCGCGCCACGGTATTGGCGGAGTTACACGGCGAGGATCTGGTAGGCCTGCGTCGACTGGCTAAACAGGTCGAAGCCGAGTTTGCCAAGACCTACGACATGGTCGATATCTCAAACAGCGAGCCCACCGACGTGGCGCAATGGCGCTTCGTGCCAGACCGTGAAAAAGCGGCACTTTCCGGCGTATCGGCCGCGGATATCGCTAATGTCCTGGGCCTCGTCTACGATGGTCAGGTAGTCGGGCGCGCGCATATCGATCCTGAGCGCAATCCCGTTCCGATCCGGGCCTATGTGCCGCGAGCAGAGCAGCCTGCGCCGTCCCAACTCGAGGGTCTCTATGTGACCGGTCGGGAGGGACGTCAGATTCCGTTGGCCGAACTCGTCCGACGCACTCCGACCGAGGCCGACAAGCCGATCCAGCGTAAGGACAATGAGCGCGTGATCTTCATCGGGGGAGAACTCTCGCACAGCGTGCCGGTCTATGCCGTGCTCGATCTTAACCGCCGCTTGTCCAGGATGCACGCGCCCGACGGCCAGCCACTCGCCATCGGTAATCTCAGCCTCAGCGAGGCCGCGCCTGATATCATCAACGGCTACCAACTTCTTTGGAATGGTGAAATGCGCATGACGCTCGATATCTACCGCGACATGCTGATGGCGCTCGGCGCTGCGCTGACCGCAGTCTATTTCCTGCTCGTCGCCTATTACAAGTCGTTCCTCATTCCGCTGATCGCGATGTCCGCTGTGCCACTCGGGATCATTGGTATCTTTCCGGGGCACTGGCTGCTGGGTACCGACTTCTCCGCGACCTCGATCGTCGGCATCATCGCACTCTCCGGCGTGGTGATCCGTAACTCGCTGCTCATTATCGACTTCATTCAGGACAACCAGAAGCATGGCATGCCTCTCGCGGAGGCTGCCCGCATGGCCGGCGCCGTGCGCCTGCGCCCGATCCTGCTGACTACGCTTGCCATTGTGCTGGGCTCGGCCATCATGCTTCCCGACCCCGTGTTCGGCGGCCTCGCCATCTCGCTTATCTTCGGTACGCTTGCCTCGACCGCGCTCACCATCTTTGTCGTACCCCTTCTTTACGAGAGGTTCTTGCGGATATGAAGCGCCCCGGATCTTCGATGGCGCGTCGTCACCGGCAAATCCGGCAATTGATACGAACTGACCACCAAGCGCTCGGATTGAGGGAGACACTGACTGGCCTGCGGCCGGGTTGGTGGAAACCGGGATAGGATTTGCTAACGTTTGCTCATGGCTCAATGCTGTCGAACGCTTCTATGCCAAGCTCACCCGACGGCGGTTGAAAAACGGCATATTCCACTCCGTCGTCGATCTGCAGGACGCCATCAACTGTTTTATCTCGGAACAACACCTATGACCCGCACCCCTTCGTCTAGAAAGCCGATTCCGATCAAACATCGCCGCCGTCAGGCGCGGACACCAAACGTTGCAAGTAATCCGTTCTCATGTTCGCCACTCCGAGGAAAAGGTACGAGGGTCTTCCAATACAATTTGCCGGATGTCCTTTTTGGAGAGCTTGCCGGTGGCGGTGTGCGGCAGTTCGTCAACGATGATAAGATCATCCGGCACGCACCACTTGGAGGTCTTGCCCTTGTAATGGGCACGCATTTCGGCACGGCTAAATTCGGCACCGGGCTTCAGCACTGCCACCAGCACCGGGCGCTCTCCCCAACGGGTGTCCGGCCGGGCGACGATGGCCGCCTCCTTTATGGCTGGGTGAGCTTGGGCGATGTTTTCCAGATCGATTGAGGAGATCCACTCGCCACCGGATTTCACAACGTCCTTGGTGCGGTCGACAATCTGGATGAAACCGTCCTTGTCTATGGTCACCACGTCGCCGGTGTCGAACCAGCCTGGATACTGCTCGTGGGCGGAGCCAGCGGCGGCGTTGAAATAGGCCGCGGCCACCCACGGTCCACGCACCAGCATCGAGCCGAAGCTCCTGCCATCGTGCGTCACCTCGCGCCCTTCGCCGCCGACCACACGGAACTCCATGCCGAACACCGGCCGGCCCTGCTTGCATTCCAGCGCCAAACGATCCTCTGCGGGCAGGAGACGGTGCTTGGGCTTCAGCGCCGCGGAAAGGCCCAGAGGGCTGGTCTCCGTCATGCCCCAGGCCTGTCGCACCTCCACCCCCTTGTGGTGAAATCGACTGATCATGATGGCTGGTACCGCCGACCCGCCGATGATCACCCGCTTGAGAGAGGTAAACTCTTTGGCGTGGCCGTCCATCCAATCCAAGAGGCCGAGCCACACGGTGGGCACGCCGGCGGTGGACGAGACGCCCTCCGCCTCGAACAATGCGTACAGGCTCGCCCCGTCGAGCCGCGCGCCGGGCAGTACCAGCTTGGCGCCCACCATGGGCACTGCAAAGGGCAGGCCCCATGCATTTACATGGAACATGGGGACGATGGGGCACACCACGTCATTGGCAGAGAGCCCCAGCGCATCCGGCGCAGTGATGGCCATAGCGTGCAGCACGCTGGAGCGGTGGGAATAGAGCACGCCCTTGGGGTCACCCGTGGTGCCCGAGGTGTAGCACAGGCCGGAGGCAGTGTTCTCGTCGAAGCTTGGCCAGTCGAAGCTGTCCTGCTCGCCGTCGATGAGGGTCTCGTAGCACTTCAGGTCTGGCAGCTTCTGCGCGAGGATGTCGGATTCAGGCATGTGCGCTGTGTCTGTCATCGCCACCACCGCCTTCAGGCCATTCAACTGGTCCGCCAGTTCCTCGATGACGGGCAGGAAGGTGAGGTCGAAGAACAGCACGCTGTCACCAGCATGCTCGATGATGTAGGCTATCTGCTCGCGGAATAGCCGTGGGTTGATGGTGTGGCACACGAAGCCGGACCCGGACACGCTGTAATACAGTTCCATGTGCCGATAGTCGTTCCACGCCAGCGTGCCGACGCGGTCTCCGGTCTCCAGACCCATGCGCGCGAGCGCACTCGCGAGCTGTCGGCTGCGCCGGGCGAGGTCCGCGTAGGTGTAGCGGTGGAGGCCGCCTTCCATCGTGGCGGATACGACTTCGGCGTCACCGTGATACGCCTCAGCATGCCTCAGTATCCCTGACACCAGCAGCGGCACGTCCATCATGGTTCCGAGCATTGTTTCCCTCCGATTATTTGGTGCTTGTGCGTGGGTTCCGGGCGTCGGTCGTCTCGGCCAGATCTTCAAAAGGCGTCGGCGTCGAGCGCCATGAGCGAGGACGCGCCGCTGGCGAGTGCGGCTTCCAGGCCGAGCGTCTGCGGCAGCATGCGCTCTACGAAGAAGCGGGCAAGGGCGGTCTTGCGCACTTCCACAGCCGTCGCCTCGTCCAGGGCCGGCACGGCGGCGGCCATGCGCACCCACATCCAGCCGAAGGAGACGAGAGCGAACAGGCGCAGATAGTCAGTGGCCGCCGCACCCAGTTCCGCTCCACCGCCACTCCCGGCGAGGCGCTGCGTCACCCGCTCCAGCCGCGCCAGGGCTTGCGCCACGGGCGCCACCAGCCCTTCACCGGCGGTTGGCAGCGCGGCGTCGAGTTCTGCGCGGATCAGGGCGAAGAAGCGTTGGGTCAGCGTGCCGCCGTCGAGGGCGAGCTTGCGTCCCACGAGGTCCATGGCCTGAACGCCATTGGTGCCTTCGTAGATCTGGGCGATGCGGGCATCGCGCACATACTGCTCCATTCCCCATTCGCGGATGTAGCCGTGCCCCCCCAGCACCTGCTGGGAGGCCACCGCGGTCTCGAAGCCGAAATCGGTGAAGGCGGCCTTTACCACCGGCGTCATGAGCGCCACGAGGAGGTCAGCCTCCTTTCGCACTGCGGCATCCGTATGGCGGTCGGCGATATCCATCTGCAGCGCCGTCCATATCGCGAGGGCGCGCGCGCCTTCGGCGAAGGCGCGCCCCGACAGCAGCATCTTGCGCACGTCGGGATGGTCGATAATTGCCACTGGGCCTGGCGTGCCGTCGCTGCCGCCGCCCTGCAGGCGCTCCTTGGCATAGGCGACGGCCTTCTGATTGGCTGCTTCGGCGATGCCGAGGCCCTGGATGCCGACGAACAGCCGTTCCGCGTTCATCATAGTGAACATGGCATTCAGTCCGCGGCCCGGCTGTCCCACCAGCCAGCCGGTAGCGCCATCATAGTTCATCAAACAGGTGGGCTGCGCATGAATGCCCATCTTGCGCTCCAGTGCACCGACGCTCATGGAATTGCGTGCACCAAGGCTGCCGTCGGCATTCACCAGGAATTTCGGGGCGAGGAACAGGCTGATGCCTTTCACGCCCTTGGGCGCGTCCGGCAGGCGGGCAAGCACCAGATGGACGATGTTGCCGCCGAAATCCTGATCGCCGGAGGAAATGAAAATCTTCGTGCCGGTGATAGCGAAGGAGCCGTCAGCGTTCGGCACGGCCCGGGTCGAAAGCAAGCCAAGGTCGGTTCCGGCGGAGGACTCCGTCAGCGCCATGGCGCCAGTCCACTCGCCGGAGATCATCTTCGGCAGGAAGGCTGCCTTCAATTCCGCTGAAGCATGATGGCCGATGGCTTCTGCCGCCCCGCGGGTGAGGCCGGGAAACAGTCCGAAGGACAGGTTGGCCGAGGACAATATCTCGTCGAGCAGAATCTGTAGCACCCGCGGCAGACCCTGGCCACCATAGGCAGGGTCGCCCGAGAGCGAGCACCAGCCAGCCTCCGCGAAAGCGAGGTAAGCGGCAGCAACGCCGCTGGGGGTGGTGACGACACCGTTTTCGAGCGTGCAGCCCTCCTCGTCACCTGGGCGGTTCAGCGGCTCCAGTACACTGGTTGCGAACTTGCCAGCCTCCTCCATAATAGTGACGGCGAGCTCTGTATTCACCTCCTCATAGCCAGGTAGGCTGGCCATGATCGCGTCGAAGCCGAACACCCGCCGCAGCAGGAAGGAGATATCCGCGACGGGAGCGGTATAAATAGTCATAGTATCATTCTCGGAAGATCAGTTTCGCAGGGGCTTGCCGGGGCGAGCACAAATCAAATCTTAAAGGTGACGGCCTGTGCCTCCTCACCCAGACCATTGACAACCCCCTTAGATCGACTAGGCAACAATTCCACCATCGTCATTTTACTCCGTCATATGTTGAATGACCTGCGGGATACGCAATGGGCGGTGCATCATTAGGGTCAACATATAGTTTTCCATGCGATGTATTCGAATATATATTCAAAAACGAAGGGTAACCCCAACGCTCGTCAGAATGGGGTCGATGTCGAGCCGGGTCAGCGCGGGCGCTCCACCTAGCGAACCTGACGCGTGCGTGGAGAATGGAACATACCGAACGTCAGCGTTCAGCATCCATGATTTATTGAGTTCGTACCGAACGCCCAATTGCCCAGTCGGCGCCCAACTGTCGCGGATGTTGAAATCGCTCAATGCTCCGTCGTGCTTGTTGAAGAACAGGACACGGCCGACGCCTACTCCCACATAGGGATGAAGCTTGCCCTGGCTATTGAAATGATACTGAGCCGAAAGGATTACTGGTCCATAATGGACCTTGGCCAGTGTCCCGAGCGGTCCGATGCTGCCGGTGCCGTCGATTTCGGCAGGTGCGGGCACCCCCAAAAACACATTGGCGGCGATGTTCGGCGTAAAAAAATACCCGACGTCCAGAGTCGGCGTAGTCGCGTTTCCAATTCGCACGTTAGAGCCGGGTAGAGGTGCGCCCGCCAGAGTGATGTTCGGGGCGTTCTCATCCACAAAAACCTCGGTCGCATTCACAGTGACAGCCCATCGCTTCAGTTTCGGCGAGTCCTGCGCGGAAGCGGGCGTGGCAAGAACGGCACTCAGTAGGAACAATGCTCCGGCAAGCGGCAAAGCCGTTGGATCCGCAGGCTTACGAATGAAGGTCATGTTATTCTCCTCTCCTTGTGATGCGCCGCCACTGCAGGACGTCGTCTGTAATTTGTCGGCCAGATCAGCCGTCGGAATGCCCGTTCATCCGACCTGACTTCGCTGCCTGGCACCTAGCGATACGGTGGAGGATGATCCCTCCTCCGTGCCCGCCATGAGCCTTGTTTTCCCGAGAATGAGTTCGGCGGCCCGTTCCGCGATCATCATCGTTGGCGCGTTGGTGTTCCCGGCGACGAGGGTGGGCATGATGGAGGCATCGACGACACGAAGGCCCTCCACCCCGCGGACGCGCAACGCCGGATCGACGACGGAATGCGGATCTCTTCCCATCCGGCATGTCCCAACCGGGTGGTAGATCGTTTCGGCCCGATGGCGGATGTCCGCTATGACGTCAGCTTCGCTCTCGATTGACGATCCGGGAACCAGCTCGCGTTTCGAAAAGGTCGCTATCGACGGCGCCGACAGGATCTGACGCCCGATCCTTACCGCCCAGACCATCGTCTCGATGTCTTCGGGAGCCGAGAGATAGGCGGGATCGATCAAGGGATCGTCGAGCGGATTCCGGCTCTTTAGCCCGATCCGTCCCCGGCTCTTCGGCAACAGATCGCAGACATGCAACGTGTAGCCATAGCCGAAGGCGATCTGGCGGCCGTGGTCCTTCAGCAGAGTAGGAAGGAAGTGAAACTGCAGGTTCGGGCGACTTTGTGAGGGTGAGCTTTTGACGAATCCGCCGGATTCGGCAACGTTGCTCGTCAGAAACCCCCGCCTCTGGAACACATAGGATAATGCGCCAGCCAGCGCTCGCGGGATGAATGATGGGGCAACCCCGATCGGCGTGCGATCGCTCGCCTCGTGCATGATCGTGATGTCGAGATGATCTTGCAGGTTTTTTCCAACCGCCGGCAGATCGACGACGACCGGAATGCCGAACACCCCTAATTCTGCCGCGTCGCCGATGCCGGAAAGCATCAGCAACTGTGGTGAATTGATCGCACCGCCCGACAGAATGACCTCGCCCCTGGTGCGCAGGTCGGTGAGCTTGTCACCCGACGCATAGGTCACCCCGACAGCTTTGCGCCCTTCCAGAATGATCCGCGTTGCCCGCGCTCCGGTTACTATTCGGAGATTAGGCCGCCCTTTTGCGCCTGACAGAAAGGCTCGGGCGGAACTCCAACGCCGCCCTTTGCGTTGCGTAACCTGGTAGAAGCCGATCCCATCCTGCGTGTCGCCATTGAAATCGGCGTTGTGCGAATACTGCGCTTCTTGCCCAGCCTCCACGAATGCTTCGCTCAGCCGGTTGACGGTCCGAAGATCGCTGACATGAAGCTCGCCATAACCGCCGTGGTGCGCGTCGGATCCGAATCGCTCGTTCGCCTCCATCGCCTTGAACAACGGAAGGACATTATCGAAGGACCAGATTGGGTCGGCCGCCTCTCCCCAGGCGTCATAGTCCTCGCGATGACCACGGATATAGACCATTGCATTGATCGAGCTTGAGCCGCCGAGTGTCTTTCCACGCGGCCAGAACAGTCTCCGGTTGCCGAGGTTGGGCTGCGGCTCAGTCTCGTAGGCCCAGTTGAGCGTCTTGCTCTTGGAAAGAAGCGCGATCCCGATGGGCATGTGGATCAGCGGGCTGCGGTCCGGCGGCCCCGCTTCGAGCAGACAGACCTTTATGTCAGGGTTTGCCGACAAGCGCTCTGCTAGCAAACAACCAGCGGATCCCCCACCCACTATGATATAATCAAACATCCATGTCTCCGATCTGTAGTGCCAAGACCACTCTCTGTCTGGGCGCTCAGCCTAGAATGCGAACCGTAATATCGATCAATCGCTTCACGGCGGGCGTGTAGGGCGGAAACAGAAGCCGCAAAACAGAGAACCTGTCCCTCAACACTGCGCGTTCGTGCGAGAATGCCTTGAAGCCGTGGAAGCCATGCGCGCTTCCGATACCGCTGTTGTTGACCCCTCCGAACGGCAGATTGGGGTGCAGGTACTGGACGACGTTCTGGTTGATACAAACACCGCCGGAACTGGTCCTTTCGATGATTGATTCCCAAGCTGGGGCATGCTTGCTGAAGATATAAAGAGCGAGCGGCTTGGGGCCGGTGTTGATTGTATCGATAACGCGGCTGATATCGTCATATTCGATCACTGGCAGAATCGGCCCGAAAATTTCTTCCCGCGAAATTGCCATTTCGGGGTCGGTCCCCCCGATCAGCGTTGGCGAGAGATATTTCTGATCCGGATCGCGGACCCCGCCTTCGAGGACCAGCGCGCCACGCGAGGTTGCATCGTCTAGCAGCGCGCTGAGGCGATCGAAATGCCGAGAATTTACGATCCGCCCGTAATCCGCACCGCATTTCTGATCGCGCTCCGTCTCCCCGTATACGCCCCGGATTTCGCGGCGGAGGGCATCGACCAGGGGCTTCGCCTGATCGCGTGCGACATAGATGTGGTCGGGTGCGATGCAGGTTTGGCCATTGTTGGAGAACTTCCCCCAGACAATCTTGCGCGCTGCATCGTCGATATCGGCTGTCGAATCGACGATCGTTGGGGATTTGCCGCCGAGTTCGAGTGTCACCGAGGTCAGGTGCTTTGCGGCTGCCGCCATCACGATCTTGCCGACCTGTGGGCTACCGGTGAAGAAAATGTGGTCGAAAGGCAGGTCGAGCAGTGCCTGCGAGACCGAGGCGTCGCCCTCGCAGACGGCAACCCGATTCGCCGGGAAGGTTTCCTCCACGATCTGCCGGATGACGGCTGATGTCGCCGGCGTCAGCTCGGACGGCTTGAGCATGACCGTATTACCGGCGGCCAAGGCGGATACCAACGGTCCAAAGGTCAGATTGACCGGATAGTTCCAGGGCGCGATGATCAGACACACGCCTCTGGGTTGGTAGCGAACCTGCGCGGTCGTGCCGAACATGCCGAGCGAGCCTCGAACGCTGTGCGGCTTCGACCAGGACTTCAGGTTCCGCCGGGCGTGGGATATCTCCTGATAGACCGGGAAGAGTTCGGTCAGCCGCACCTCAGGTTCCGGCTTCCTGAAATCAGCATCTAGCGCCCTGATGATGTCGCCTTCGCGCCGCTTGATCGCATTCTTCAGCCGCGTCAGGCTATCCAGGCGTTCCTGCAGGCCGAACCGCGCTCTGTCCCGTTCGGCTGCCTCGCGTTGACAGGCAAAAAGGGACTGAACCTCCTTCATGCCGCCGCCCGAGTCGGAAATGGCGCGCGTGAATGCTTGGATATTCATGGAGTTCCCCTCAAGCTGACGCAGCGACCAGAGCCACAGCGCGGCACCCGGCGCCCATCAGAAGTCGAGACGCTCATAATCTTCTTTCGTCGCGCCGCAGTCAGGGCAGTACCAATCCGCAGGTACATCGGACCATCGGGTTCCAGGCGGCAGACCTGTCGCCGGGTCGCCGACCGCCTCGTCATAGATGTGACCGCAGGTCACGCAGTGCCATTTCGCGAACGGTTCGGCGTCTGTTGAAGCCTCGATCGCCGTCGCACTCGCGCCCTGCGCCAGCAGAGGGATGAAGTCCGCCTTGTCGCGAACGGCGCAGTCAGGGCATGCCCAATCGTCGGGAATTTGCGCCCATGTCGTGTTGGGTGCAAAGCCCTCATGTGGGTTGCCCTTGGCTTCGTCGTAGATGTAGCCGCAGTCTGGGCATTTATATTCGGTCATCGCGCTGCTTTCTTCCTGCGTTAAGCGGTGGACGAATTCCGGAGAAAAGGCGACGCCGCCTGGGGCGCCGTCGCCAGGTCTTGCATCCAGCATCGCTACTGGGAGGAACGTCCGACCTTCTGAAGGGCGATCGAGTCGAGTCAGATCGCCTGCGGTATGAACTTATGTTACGGGAAGCCGGCTACCCTGCGATGCACCGTATTTGCGGGCGATTCGCTTTCTGCGCGCCGGATCAATCTGGATCTTGTCGATATCGCCATTGGCCCATTTGACAACGCGAGGATCCATTACTGACCGGAATATCGGCGGGATCATCGCCATGAAGAACATGCCCGGATATCCCGTGGGCAGTTCCGGCAGGCCCTTGAAGTCGCGCAGCGACTGATAGCTGCGCGTCGGATGAGCATGGTGATCGGAGTGCCGCTGAAGGTGGAAGAGGATGAGATTCGACGCGATGTGATTGCTGTTCCACGAGTGACGCGGCTGAGCGCGCTCGTACCGTCCGTCCGCCATCTTCTGGCGCAGCAGTCCGTAATGCTCGATATAGTTCGCGCTGGTGAGCTGCCACCAGCCGAAGGCGACCTGAATGGGCAGGAACACCAGCAACTTCGGATTGGGACCGAGAGCCAGAACAAGCGCGGTGTAGACTGCCAAGGTAATCATTAGCGGGGGGATGATCTCATTGTCGAGGCTCCAGACACCCTTTCCGACACGTTCCAGCCGCACTTTTTCAAGATTCCACGCGCGCAGGAACGCGCCCGGAATTTCGCGGAGCGAAAATTTGTAAATGCTCTCGCCCATGCGAGAAGTGGCGGGGTCTTCGGGAGTCGCTACGTCGCGATGATGGCCCTTGTTGTGCTCGATGAAGAAGTGCCCATAGCCAACCACGGCGAGAACGATCTTGGCCATCCAGCGGTCGAAGGGTTCCTTCTTGTGCCCGAGTTCGTGGCCAGTATTCAGCGCCAGCCCGTTGACGATCCCCAGGGAGAAAGCGAGAGCCACTACCTCCCACCACGCGATCGGCTGCGTCGTGATCCACCATGCACAGCCGATCAGCGAAGCATAGTGCACCGGAACGGTAAGCCAAGTGAGAACTCGATAATAGCGGTCTGCCTCGAGGCGGGCAACTGCCGCTTCGGGAGGATTGTTCGGATCCTTGCCGAAGAGGACGTCGAAGACCGGGATTGCGCCGTACCAGACGAACAGAGTGAATGCGTAGAAGATGCTCCATCCCGTCAGGTGGACGAGATAAAGCCCGATTAGCGGTGCTGCCGGCCAAACGACCGACAATACCCAAAGATAACGCTTCCTGTCGACATAGCGATCAGGCGCGCCGTCACTCAAAATGGTTGTGCTCATGGACATTTCCTCTCGATGCGCACGCACTTCCTGCGTCTCTAACTTTGGGCAAGTCGTGCCGCTTTGTATTCTTGGCTACTTCATCTCGTGGAACAACCCAACTAAAGTGGGGTTTTATCCCTATCCGAATTTTCTATCGAATGAGCCTGAAGATCAGAATGATCGCCCTGCCGGTCAAACCACAGCGTTTCAGGAGAGAGCATCTATGGGCCGAGCGGATGAACATGTCGTGATTCTGGGGGCGGGCCACGCGGGCGGAACGGCGGCAGCCATCCTTCGCCAGCTTGGATTCGAGGGGCTGATAACGCTCGTTGGTGAAGAATCCCTCCTTCCCTACCATCGTCCGCCGCTTTCCAAGGCTTCGCTCCGGGCCGAACCGGGTAAAGCTCCGACACTCCTGAAACCGGCCGGGTTCTACGAAGCATCCCAGATCGGCCTGCGCCTGGGTATTCGGGCGGACAAGCTGGAACGCCAATCCAGGACGGTGACACTCTCGACCGGCGAGGTTCTGCAATATGACTATCTCATCATCGCGACGGGCGCTCGCCCGATCAAGCTGCAGGTAGAGGGGTCGGACCTAGACGGGGTTATGGAATTGAGAACGGCGGGCGACGCGGAACGACTCAAAAACGCCCTGCGAGCCGGCCGGCGCCTTGCCATAGTCGGCGGCGGCTACATCGGCCTGGAGGTGGCCGCGTCCGCACGAGCGCTTGAAGCGGAAGTAACGGTGATTGAGCGCGACCTGCGGCTGCTCGCCCGCGTAGCCTGCCCAGAACTTTCCACCTTCTTTCACGAATACCATGCGAAACAGGGCGTCCACTTCGAACTGGGTGTCACCGTGTCGGGGTTCGAAGGTCATGATGGGCGTGTAAGCGGTGTGCGTCTCGACGATGGTCGAACGATCGCGTGCGATGCCGTCCTCGTCGGCGTCGGCGCCGTTCCCAATGATGAAATCGCGCGGGATGCCGGGCTGAATACAGGCGCCGGCATTTTCGTCGATCTTGAAGCGCGCACATCCGATCCCGCCATCTTCGCCATCGGCGACGTCGCCCGTCGCCCCATCCCCCACTACGCCCACGTCGCTCGTCTCGAGAGCGTGCCCAATGCACTCGAACAAGCCAGACAGGCCGCCAACGCCATTGTCGGCGGCCCCTCGTCGACCCACGAAGTCCCCTGGCAGTGGTCCGACCAATATGACATGAAACTGCAGATCGCCGGCCAGGCGACCGATGTCGACAATGTCCTTCTGCGAGGCACCCCGTGTGCCGCAGGCTTTGCGATTTTCCATTTGAAGGGCGATCGGATCCAGTGCGTCGAAGCGATCAATTCGCCACAGGATTTCCTGGTTGGTAAGCAATTCATCAGCGCGCGCACGAATATCGACCCTAGCAAGCTGAGCAATCCCGCCATCCCTTTGAAGGAGGCCGTCATCTGACCCGCCTTGCACATCGCCGGCGGAGGCGTTGCGGGGGAATGGTCACCAGCGTTCCGGCTGGGTTTGGCAGGAATGACAATCTCTGTAATATAGGAGTTCGGTTGTGCCGCTGAGAGCCGACGGAAAAGGCAGGCTAGAGCAGGAGAGGAAGTTCGACGATCATGGATGGTGTCAATGAACGGGTAGCGAGGCTCGCGTCTGGATGCCTTCCGCGCCCGCGCCTGTTCATGGCTGATGAAGCTAGACGCCGCCACCTCCTTCGCGCGCCTTCTGGCTATGGAAAGAGTGTCGCGATGGCCCAGTTCTGGGCCAATCGCCGTCAAGGCGGGGCCTATGTGGCCTGGACGTCCGCCAAGGAATGCGATTATAATCCCCGTCTGCTCGCAGAGCGCATCCATGCGCAGATAGTCGCAGCATACCGCGCCACCGGGAATGACCCTCCACCGCTTCCGGGCGCCGTTCCTCAGACGCTCCACGCTCTCGCCGCCTGGTTGCAGGAACTCATTGATCAAACGAAATCGATTATTCTCCTCTGTTTTGACGACATCGGGTTTCATCCGGATTTGACGGACGAGATCGAGGACTTCATGCTGACTGCGCCGGCTGACGTCGAGATCGTGGCAGCAACGACTGCGGGCATCGGCTTTGCGCGCATCGCCGCCCGGCGACAGCTCCGGGAAGTCGGGACGGATGCGCTCGCCTTCTCGCTTGTCGAAGCGAATGCAGTCGCGCGTGGCGAGCCCGGAATTCTCATCTCGGAACCGGACATCCATTTGCTCTGGAAACGAACACTAGGCTGGGCGGAACCACTATGCCTTTTGTTACAGGCCGCTTCAACGAATCATGCAACTGCGGGACGTCTGGTCGTCGATCGTGTTACCGGTCGCGATAGCGATCTGGATCGATATTTTCGCAGCGCCATACTCGCCAGTCTCCCGAGTGATGTGCGGGAGTTCTGCATCCGCGCCTCGATCCTTGGGGTGATCTCCGCCGACTACTTCAACCATGTTTTCAACAGGGGCGATGGGGCCTACTTCATCGAAAAGCTCTCCGCCGAACGCATGCTGCTTACCCCACAGGACCGAACACAGTTATGTTATGAATTTCACCCGCTGCTCCGCGAATTTCTCGAGCACAGGTTTGCGGTAGAGCTTCACGGCCTGAAATCGGAACTGTTCGCCCGGGCTGCTCAATGGCAGCGGGCAAGCGGTCATAGTCGCGAAAGTATCAGCCTCTATCTGCGAGCGGGCGATTTGGACGCTGCGGCCGAGGTCGCGTCAACGAGCATGATAGACATCGCGTTGCGCCAAGGCGAGGTGGATCAGATCCAGTTATGGCGGCGCAGCTTCTCCGAGGCTGTCTCTGACCCAACGATCATTGTCGGATCGGCCTGGGCGCAGATTTTCAGTCACGACCAGAAACAGGCGGCCGCGCTGCTGACGGAACTTCGCGCCCTCAGCGCCGGCCTTTCCGACGAAACGGCCCGGCGGCGGACGAAGTGGTGGTGCGATCTCGTCGCCGCGATCGGCGAAGCAACCGCGGACAATCTTGCCGAAAGCAGACGGCAATGCGAGTTATGGATAAAGTTGAATGGTGATGCTGATCTCGTCTCCAGGGGGGCAATCCTCACATGCCTGTGTTTTATTGCGGCCAGCGAACGGCGGTTTGACGACCTGGAAAAATTGAGTATTGAAGCATCCGCCGTCAACATCGTCGCCGACCATCGGTATGCGCTCGGCTGGCTTCACAGCGCGATAATCTACAGCGACATTTCGCGGGGCAATATGCAAGGCGCCGCCGAGCGCCTTAGATGTGCGCGAAACGACAACATAGCCCAGATCAATGCCACACCGTTCTCTGCCAATCTCCTGGAAATACTGGAGCTTGAACTACGATACGAGACGAACCAACTTGACGGTATCGCTTCGCGGGTTGATAATATTCTGGATTTCGTACGTCAACACGGCGTGGTCGATTTCCTCTTTTCGGCCTTTCGTACTGCGGCAGCCATCGCCAATCGCGAAGGCGACCGGAGAGTCGCCAGCGAACTCCTTTGGGAAGCGCGCCTGATCGCAAGGGAATGCACCTTCCCGCGTCTTGATGTGCTCGCGCGTCTTGCCCTGGCCAATCTACTGGTCCTGGATGGCCCCGACGAGGCCATTGCGATCTTGCCGGCGCAAAGCGAGCCTGTTTTTCAGACATCACACGGCCCATGTTTACGCGCCATGAGGTCGCTCGCGGAAGCTCGTATCGCAGCGCGAAAAGGGAAGCATCATCTGTCGAGCCGGTTAGCGAGCGCCACGTTGGATCACGCGCGTCGCAGCCAATCGAACAGGCTGGAAATTTCAGCTCTGATGTGCCTCGCAGGCGCCAATGCGGCAACAGAAAGGTTGGCGGTTGCCGAGCAACGCGTAGCGGATGCCATCGATATCGCCGCACGAAAGGGATGTTTTCGAACGTTGCTTGACGAGCGTCAATATCTGGAATTTTTAGGACCAAGCTCGATACCGCTGCTCGATCTCCTGCCAGGCGATCAGGATTTTGGCAGCCACCGCATCGAGTTAAATGATTATCCTGCCTTCACATCAAAAGAAATCAAAAATGCTATCCTTACGAGAAAGGAATTGGCAATTCTCCAGAAGATCAAAGAAGGTCTTTCAAATCGCGAGATCGCCCTAAAACACAGAATTAGCGAAGACACAGTTAAATGGCATGTCCACAACATATTTTCCAAGTTTGGAGTTAAAAATCGCGTCCAGGCGATATTATTAGCAGATAGTATGAAACTTTTTCACAAATGAACATTTCTATTCAACGCTCGCCAATTGGCTGACGGATGATTCAATCGCTCCGTATCATGGTATCGAATGATGCGGCAATCGGGGCTTTTCGGCTTATCGGACCACAAGATGATGTTGTCGGCGGATGGCGATTCGCTGGAAGTGCTGGCGCGGGTTGTTGATTTCGAGGCGTTTCGCGCGACGGTGGTTTCCGCGCTGAATTATTCGGATAGGCCCCTGTGCATTATTCGGACACAGATACACAGTTGCAGTTTTGTGTGCAGCGGCAGGTGGCTTTCGGCATCGAGGTCGAGGCGGTCGGACCAGATGACGTGCGCCCCTGATTGTTACCATTCAGAGGTAGAGTCCGGCTCCTTCTACACTACTGCCCAACCTTGGACCGTTCCGGTCTAGAGTTTTCCGCCTTGCTGATCCTACACCATTCTCAGGACCACCCGGGGTTAGAGTTTCCCGGCCTTGATCACGGTGACGGGCTGGGTGCGCCACCGGGATTTACCAGCGTGATCGGGGGCTTGTTGCCGATGGAACCATGCGGCCGATCCTCGTTGTAGTATCTGCGCCACTCCTCCAACTTTTCGCGGGCATCTGCAAACGTCAGGAACCAGTGTGTGTTCAGGCACTCCGCCCGGAACCGCCCGTTGAACGCTTCGATGTAGGCATTGTCTGTCGGCTTGCCGGGCCGGGAGAAGTCCAGCGTGACGTCGTTGGCATAGGCCCACAGGTCCAGGTCGCGGCTGATGAACTCGGAGCCCTGGTCGACCCGGATCGTCTTCGGATAGCCAACCATGGCGCAGGTCACCTCGAGGGTCTGGACGACGTCTTTGCCACGTTAGCTGAAGCGCTGACGTGATGTGGTGGACGACCTCCGTCAGTACGCGGATCTTGCGGCCTGTCGCCAACTGGTCATGGACGAATCCATGCCCCACACACCATTCTCGCGGGAGGCCGCGCAGTGGTCTTCCCTCAGCTTCGCCTTCACCCTTCGCTTGGGCGTCTTGTTACGCAGTTGGAGGCCCAACTCGTTGTAAATCCTGTGCGTTAGCTTCATTTTGATCTCCCAGCCTTCATGGCGAAGAAGAACGTGCACCCGCCGGTAGCCGTAGCGGGCGCGGGTCTCGCAAATCTCACGGATGCGGGCTTCAATGCCGGCCTGCTCGCGGCGGCGGGATTTGCAGTGGTAGGTTGAGGTGTCCATCTCCAGAACCTGGCAAGCCCGGCGGTTCGACACGCCCCAATCACTGCGAACCCCGTTCACCAGCTCGCGTTTACGAGCAGGCCTCACAGTTGTCGGCGAATGACATCCTGCAGCATCTCCTTGTCCAGGGACAGGTCCGCCACGAGCTTGCGCAGCTTCGCATTTTCGTCCTCGAACTGCTTCAGTCGACGCATATCCGGCGGCAGCATGCCGTCATACTTCTTCTTCCAGTTGAAGCAGGTCGCCTGGCTGATCCCGGCCCTGCGGCAGATGTCTGCCACCGGAACGCCATCCGCGCCCTGTTTCAGAATGAACGCCTTCTACGCGTTTGAGAATCTGGATGCCTTCATCATCCTTCGCTCCTCCCAGCCAGGGGAGACTACGGCGAAAAACTCTAACTCAAAATGATCCAGCTTTTCGGGATCAGATCAAAATGCGCTCCATGCTCTCCAGGATGTTAGCCAATATCAGTGATCTCGACCCCGACCGAAGTCGGTTTGAGCGTGCGACAATGCCAACTACATATTGTATGCCCCGCGACCGCTGGCGACCAGTGTTCCGGCTTCATCGTGAATGCGTACGTCGGCCACGCTTAACGATCTTCCGGCCTTGATCAGGCGCCCTTCGGCAAGGAGCGTCTGGCGGCTCGCCGCCCGGTGGTAATCAACCCTCAGATCGGCGGTGGACTTGGACATGCTTCCTGACGCGAGGACAGTGTAGAAACCTGTCAGATCGATCAGCGAGGCAAGAATTCCGCCGTGCATTGACGGCAGCGTCGGGTTGGAGATCATCTCGTCCCGCCACGGCATTTCGATCAGAATGTGTTCGGCATCCGCTTTGACCATTCGCAGGTTCAGCCACCGGTGAAACGGCGCGACCAACAGTGTGCGGTTAAGATCTTCGAGTGTCACGCGATTGTCTCCGGTTCGGCCTGGCTTTCGAGGAATTCGAGAATTGCCCTGCTGAAGACGTCGTTGTCGTCACCGACGACCATGTGTCCCGCGCCGGAGACATCGGTGAACTGCGCGCCGGGCACCGTCGCGACAAATCGTTTCGCAGCCTCAAGGGAGATCAGGTCGCTCGATCCGCCCCGCACCAGGTGGACCGGTAGCGCGAGGGCGCATGCAGCCGCCTGGGCTTGGGCATAGTCCTGTTCGCGGCGCGCGGCCATGTGATTCAGAAAACCAGGATCCCAATGCCAGCGGTAACGCTGGTCAGCGTCGAGGCGGAGATAGCTCTTCAGACCCTCGCTGGCGCCTCGCTTCTCGCGGTTCGGCATATAGTCTGCGATCGCCTCCGCGGCTTCGTCGTATGACGCGAAGCCGCGCTCCACATGGGCGTTCATGAATCCGACAATTCGCGAAACGCCCTCCGGGTCCATTTCCGGCGTAACATCGACCAGCGTCAGCGACGCAAAGCTGCCCGGCCGCACCGCGCCTTCCGCTACAAGTGCGGCCAATCCGCCAAGCGATGCACCGATCACATGCGGCCGCTGATCCAGCCTGTCGCAGACCGCAAGGATGTCCTTGCCGAAATCGGTAAAGCGGTATTGGTCAGGGGCTGCCCAGTCGCTTTCGCCGTGGCCGCGCATGTCGATCGCCACCGAATGATAACCGTGCTGCGCCAATTGCTGCATCGTCTTGCGCCAGGTTCGCCGGGTCTGCCCCCCGCCATGCGCCAGTAAGACTGGCGGTCGACCAAGGCCATCGCCGACAAGGCTTGCGGCGATGGAGATGCCGCCGCTTCCGTCAAACGTCATGTGCATGGCGTATTGCTCAGTGCTGAAGTTCTGGCAGATGCAGCACCAAGCCATCGAGTTCGGGGACCATCGAAATCTGGCAGGCGAGGCGACTAGTCTCGGTCGTCCCCTCAGCGAACTGGATCAGATCGCTCTCCATGCCGCCTTCTTCCGGCGGCCCGACCCGATCCATCCAGGCCAGGTCGACATGGACATGGCACGTGGCGCAGGCACAGACCCCGCCGCAATCGCCGTCGATCCCCGGCACACTGTTGAATAGGGCGGCTTCACGAGCGCTGAGCCCCTCGTCTATTTCAACCGTTCGACGGGTGCCATCGGCGGAAACAAAAGTCACTTTGATCATTTCGATGTTCCGTATTTCAAGCGAAATCAAGGCTTCAGTGCGCGTGGAGCTTCACCGGCAGCCGGGTGATCCCGCGCACCAGATTCGACAGTAGCCGCTCGGGTTCGCCGACAACTTCGACGAAGCTGTAGCGCTTGAGGATTTCCTCCCAGATGATGCGAAGTTGCAATTCGGCCAGACGGTTGCCCATGCAGCGGTGGATACCGAACCCGAACGAGAGATGGTGGCGCGGATTTTGGCGATCGATGATGAACTCTTCGGCCCGGTCGATCACGGTGTCGTCGCGGTTGCCCGAGAGATACCACATCACCACCTTGTCACCTGTTCTGATCTGCTTCCCGCCAATCTTCACGTCCTCAAGCGCGGTGCGGCGCATATGGGTCAGCGGGGTCTGCCAGCGGATGATCTCGGGGATCATGCTTGAAACGAGCGCCGGATTGTTCCGCAATTTCTGATATTCGCCGGGGTTCTGGTTGAGGGCCAGGACCCCGCCGCTGATCGAATTGCGGGTGGTGTCGTTACCGCCCACGATCAACAGCAACAGATTACCGAGAAATTCCAGGAAGGGCATATCGCGGGTGGCCGGGGAATGCGCCATCATCGAGATCAGGTCGTTGCCGCCGGGCTGGTCGATCCGCTGGTCCCACAGGCCCTTGAAATACATCGCGCACTGGATGAGTTCTTCGCGGCGCTGTTCAAACGATTCAACGATGCCAGTCTCTGGGGACGCGGTGGTGACATCCGACCAACGCGTAAGCTTGGCCCTTTCTTCCCAGGGAAAATCGAAGATCGTCGCAAGCGTCATGGTGGTAAGTTCGACCGAGACCAGCTTGACCCAGTCGATCTCTTCTCCAATGGGCAGCGCATCGAGGATGGCGCCTGCACGTTCGCGGATGACCGGCTCGAGCAGCAGCAAATTGGAAGGTGCGACAACAGGACTTACAGCCTTGCGCTGCTGATCGTGCTTGGGCTGATCCATCGCGATGAACATTTCAAGCTCAAGCGCGCTTTCGTCGCTGTGCATGTCCTGGACTGAGATGCCGCCCAGCTTGGCTTCCGACGAAAAGACCTTGTGGTTGGTATCGACCGCCATGATGTCGTTGAACTTGGTCACCGACCAATAGGGTCCGAACCGGCTCTCTGCGCAATAGTGGACCGGGTCTTCGCGGCGAAGCCGGGAAAAATATTCCCCCACCGTGTCATTTTGGAAGAGGTACGGATTGGCGACATTGATCTCGCCAAGCGGAATGGAATCGACGGTTTGGTTATGGACTGCCGAGGTTGCCATGCATCTGCCCTTTCCTGATGCGTCAGCTGCTAGCCAAATGGATCGCACGAGTCAATAAAGATTATCAGCTTTTACGCCTTTCCCTCAAGCATGAACTGCCTAACGTAGGGGTCAAGGCGAGAGCGTCCGGATTTCTGCTGTATTCAAGCCAATGCCCGATGGATGATTTGAGCCTAGACATCGCAATGAATTAATGCTTATACCCTTTTTATGATTTCGAAATCGAACGCCTCACTAAATCCCGGCACGGTTGCCGCAATCAAGGCCAAGCGCGCATTGCAGGTTGCACAGGCAATCGTTCTGGACATCCAGTCGAATGCACGGGAAATCGGTGACAGGCTGCCTCAAGAGGAAGACATGCTCGCGCGCTACGAGGTGGCGCGCGCGACGTTGCGCGAGGCGCTCAGGTTCCTCGAACTCCAGGGCGTTATTCATCTCCAGCTGGGCAGGGGCGGTGGTCCTGTGGTATCGCGACCGCAAACCCGGGATTTCGCCAGTTCGCTCTCGCTGATCCTGCAATTTATGGACACCGATCTGCGCGCGCTGCTCGAATTGCGCGAAGCAATTGCGCCTGACATGGCGGCGCGGGCGGCAGAGCGAGCGACCAATGCCGATCTGGCCGCGCTTTCTGATTGTTATGCCCAGCTTGAACGTGACAGCGAAACTGCTGCTTTCGAGGAAACCAACCGCCGCTTTCACGACCTGCTGGGCTGGGCCAGCGGCAACCCGACCTTTGGATTGCTCACTTCAGCTCTGCATCTGCTGACCCGCGACATGGCGGTGGAGCTTGGCTATTCCGCACAGGAACGGGCCAACCAGTTGCGCTGCCTGGCCCGCATTCTGAGTGCGGTTCGCCTGTGTGATTCCGACGCCGCCCGCCGCCATATGGAGCGGCTCGTCAAGGGTTCTTCCGAATATCTGGCCGAACGAAGCCCCGAACTTGTGGCGCAAAAGGTGCAGTGGGGAGAGGTGGCTTAGATCGGCCAAACGGGTTTGGATGGAGAGGGCAATGGCACTGAACAGTCGAATTTGCAGAATGCTCGGGATCGAACATCCCATCGTCCTGGCCGGGATGGGCGGAGCAAGTGTCCCCGCCCTGGCGGCCGCCGTGTCGAATGCAGGCGGTCTGGGCGTGCTGGGAGCGGCAGCCTGCTCACCCGAACGCCTGCGCAGCTGGATCCGCGAGACGCGCTCGCTCACCGACAAACCTTTTGGCGTCGATACCTTGCTGCCGGCTTCGGTCCGCCGGGGCAAAGCTCCGGAAACCGGTGCAGCCCCCGCAGATCCGATGGCGGTGTTCGGCGAATACCAGCAGTTCGCTCGCGATTTCATGTCCAGCGAAGGACTGGATGAGGTCGATCCCATCGCAGCGATGCGCGCCGCCGCCGGGGCGGAAAGCGAGGGCGGCCCGCCGCTGTTCTCGAAGGAATTCTTCGAGGCGCAGATGGAAGTGGTGATCGAGGAAAAGGTGCCCGTCTATGCGGCGGGATTGGGCAATCCCGGACCGTGGATGGACCGCCTTCACGCCAACGGCACGATCGTCATGGCAGTGGTGGGCAAAGTCAAACATGCATTGCAGGTTGTAGAGTCGGGGATCGACATGATCGTCGCGCAAGGCCACGATGGCGGCGGGCACAATTCGCCGGTCGGGACGATATCGCTGATCCCCCAGGTGGTCGATGCCGTTGGCGATCGGGTTCCGGTGCTCGGCGCTGGCGGCATCACTGACGGTCGCGGCGTGGCAGCGGCCTTCATGTTGGGTGCGGAAGGGGCTTGGGTAGGAACGGCATTCCTGGCAACTGACGAGGCAGGGATCGAGGATTTCCAGAAGCAGGCCATCGCCGAAGGCGGCGATGGCGACACGGTGGTCAGTCGATCGATTACCGGCAAACCGGCCCGGATGATCGCCAACAAGTGGGCCAATGCCTGGATCGAGGCCGGCAAAGAGCCATTACCCATGCCGTACCAATCGATGGTCGCCGGCCCGGTCATGGCAGCGGCGATCCGCGACAAGCGCATGGATGTGCTTCCCGGTTTTGCGGGACAGGGCATCGGGCTGATCAAGTCGGTCCGGCCCGCGGCCGAGGTGATGCGCGATCTGGTCTCCGATGCCGAAAAGGCCTTGGCCGGGGCCAAGCGATTTGGGTGAAGAGGCCGCGGCAACATGGCTAGCGAGGCGAAGATGCAGGGTCTAGAACTGAAGCGCAGAATCCGACCGGTGGAAGCCTTCTCGGCGATGAAGGTCCTGCTCCGCGACAAGGAAGACACAGCTCAGGTTTTCAGGATCGTCGAGGCCTTGGCCGGAAACAGCTATTATCACCATTTCAGGCGATTTGCGGAATCCGAAGGCGGAAGGCGCATCCTGGCCAGCCGCAGCAATCTGCTCGAACACCTGCGCGACCGCGAACGGCTGGCACGCTGCCCGATCGGAAGCCTGGGGCAGCGGTATCTGGCATTTGTCTATGGCGAAGGGCTGAGCGCCGACGGTCTGGTCGAGGCGAGCAAAGTAGGTGGTGTCCGGTCGTTCGTTGACCCCGATGTTGCCCTTTTCCGCAACCGGATGAGAGATTCGCATGATCTCTATCACATTGTCACCGGCTATGGCCGTGACGGACTGGGCGAAATTTGCGTGCTGACCTTTGGCAACGCCCAATTCTACAATCACGGAATTGCCTTCCTGCTTCTACTTGGGCTGTTCAAATCAAGGCGCGAGCACCCCGAATTGCCGGTATTGGGTCCGATGATCGAAGCCTGGCGGCGTGGTCGCTCCGCCAGGAACTTTTCCGAAATCCAGTGGGAAGAATTTCTGGATCGCCCACTCGAAGAGGTTCGCGCAGCGCTACTTCTGGCTCCCGCGCCCCGATACCGCGCGGCTGAGCCCGAGGCCAAGCGGATCGAGGTCGAATTCCAGGTCCGCCGCGAACTGGCATTGCAACGCGAAAGAAACCTGGAACCGGCATGAGCTTTTCCGACAAAGCAGCTATCACCGGCGTCGGCGAAACCGACTTCGTCAAGGGAACCGAGCGCACTGCCGTTGACATGATGCTGGAAGCATCGCGCAAGGCGATTGCCGATGCCGGCCTGAAACCTTCGGACATCGACGGCATGGTGCCGCCGCCGATCTATACCACCAGCGAGGAGCTGGCCGCTAATCTTGGGATTGAGGTGCTGCGCTATGCTGCGACCGTCCATATGGGCGGCGCCAGCCCGACCACAGCGCTGCAGAACGCGGCGATGGCGATTGCCTCCGGGCTGTGCGATCATGTGCTGGTCACGCTCGGGTGGAACGGGTTTTCGGCACTTCGGCCCAAACCCGGGGCTCCGCCGACCCGGCCGATGAACATGAACACCCTGACCAACACCATCCAGGGCTACTACATTCCCTATGGTGTGTTCCTGCCGGTGCAGATGTATGCCTGGCTGGCGATGCGGCATTCGCGGCTCTACGGGGTAGGCCCGGAAGCGACTGCGGCAATCGCTCTGGCCTGCCGCAAGCACGCCCAGCTCAACCCCAAGGCCTTTACCCATGGCAAACCGCTGGACTGGGACACCTATCATTCGGCGCGGTGGATTTCGGAACCGTTCCGGCTTTACGACTGCTGCCTTGAAACCGATGGCGCCTGTGCGGTGGTGGTATCGCGCCTCGATCTTGCGCGCGACATGCCGCACGTTCCGGTAACGATTGCGGGCGCGGCCGAAGGGCACCCGTACCCTGCCGACGATATTCCATCCCGGCCCGACCCGTTCAGAATCGGCCTGTCCTATGCCGCCCCCAAGGCTTTCGAAATGGCCGGAGTATCGCGCAGCGACATGGATTTTCTCCAGGTTTATGACTGTTTCTCCTATGTCGTTCTGCTCCAGCTCGAAGCGATGGGCTATTGCGAACCGGGCGGCGCGCTCGATTTTGTCAAGGACGGTCAGATCGAGCTTGGCGGGAACTATCCGCTCAACACCCATGGCGGCCTGCTCAGCGAAGCCCACGTCTGGGGGCTCAACCACGTAATCGAGGCGGTCCGCCAGTTGCGCCACGATTGCGGCGAACGCCAGGTTGAAGGCGCCCGGACCGGGCTGGTCACCGGGTGGGGCGATCTGGGCGACGGCAGCATCGCCATCCTGCGGAGGTTCGACTGATGAACGAAGATCTCCCCCCCAAGGCCCGCGCTGCAGTCGCAGCCCCGCCCAAGCCGCTGCCGCGACCGCAGGACCCGGTCGAACAGGAGTTCTGGGACCGCTGTCAGGATGGGCACCTCCATTTCCAGAAGTGCCAGAGCTGTGGTTCGTGGCGGCATCTGCCGCGCTACATGTGCGCGCGCTGCGGATCGCCGGACTTCGCCTGGGAGCAGAGCAGCGGCAAGGGCACAGTGTTTTCGTGGACCGTGGTCCATCAAGCGCTACATCCCGCCTTCGCGGCCGACATTCCCTATATCGCCGCCGTGGTCGAACTCGACGAGGGGGTCCGCATGGCCACCCGTCTGGTCGATTGCCCGATTGACGCTGTCCGTCTCGACCTGCCGGTGACACTCGCGTTCGAGACCATCGGAGAAGACTTCCGCTTGCCCGTCTTCCGGCCGGCCTGAAAGGACGCTGTGCAATGGACCTGAGTTACGGCCCCGAGTATGAGATGTTCCGCGAGGAAGTGCGCGGCTTCATCGCCGCCAATCGTCATCTCGCACCAACGAATGCCGGTCGCGCGGCGCGCCCGTCGAAAGAAGGCGTAGCCTGGCAGAAGCTGCTGATTCAGCACGGCTACACCGCGCGCACGATTCCTCGCGAATACGGCGGGTTCGGGGCCGAACCAGACATACTCAAATCCCGGATCATCGCCGAGGAGTTTGCGCGCGCCGGGGTGCCCGGAGGACTTGCCAACCAGGGCATTTCGATGCTGGTGCCGACCTTGCTCGAGCTTGGCACCGAAGAGCAGAAGCGGCGCTGGATCGAACCGACGCTCGCGGGCGATGTGGTGTGGTGCCAGGGCTATTCCGAACCCGGATCGGGATCGGACCTCGCCAGTCTCAAGACCAGCGCACGGGTCGAAGGCGACGAATTCGTCATCAACGGCCAGAAGATCTGGACCAGCACCGCCAAGGAAGCGGACATGATCTTCTGCCTGGTACGGACCGAAGGGGACGCCGCCAAGCATCAGGGGATCAGCTATCTGATCTTCCCGATGACCACGCCGGGGATCGAAGTCCGCCCGCTCAGGACCATGACCGGCCATGCGGAATTCAACGAAACTTTCTTCACCGACGTGCGCGTGCCAGTCGATCAGATTGTGGGGCAACGCGGGCAAGGCTGGTTCGTCGCCAACGCCACGTTGGGACACGAGCGCGGGATGCTGGGCGATCCCGACGCGCTCGAAAACCGCCTTTTGGCCCTGATCGCGCTGATGAAGGTGGAACAGGTTGACGGTGTCCGGGCGATCGACCTTCCGGCCTTCCGGGATCGGCTCGTTGCTCTCCAGGCGGAAGTCGCGGCGATGAAATACAACGGAATGCGGATCCTCTCGAACCAGATCAAGGGCGAACCGGGCGGCCTGGCCAAGCTGATCGTCAAGCTCCAGGCCTGCGAGCTGGCCCACCAGATTTCCGCTTTGGCGATCGACGCTATGGGCGAATTGGGAATCCTCTACAACGGAAGCGTCCACGAGCGCGAGCACGGCAGCTGGCAATGGAACTACATGTTCCAGCTCGGCCTGATCATCGGCGGGGGGACCGCCCAGATCCAGAAGAACATCATTTCGGAGCGAGGCCTCAACATGCCGCGCGAGCCGCGCCTGGACCTGCCCAAAGGCCCGTCGGCACAGGGAGGGCAGTGATGGACTTCGGACTTTCGCAAGAACAGCAGATGCTGGCGGAAAGCGTGACGCGCCTGTTGCGCGAGCTCTGCCCGCTGGATGAGGTCCGGCACGTCGCCGAAGGCGCAAGCGCAGTCAGCGCGCAAACCCAGGCTGCGCTCGCCGAGATGGGATTGCCCGGGCTGGTTGTGCCAGAGGCTCATGGTGGCCTGGGCATGGGGATGCTCGATGCAGCGGTCGTCGCCGCGGCGCTGGGGGAGGCGGTAGCCCCAGTGCCTTTTGCCGGTCGCAACGTGATGGCGCCGCTCGCCTTTATCGAGGCCGGTACGGAGGCGCAGAAGGCGCAATGGCTGCCTAAGATGGCGTCCGGTGAAGCGCGTTTCGGCGTTGGCGTGCAACAGCTGGTCAGCAACCGTGATGGTTCAGGCCTGCTCTGCACTGATGGAAAGTTGACCGGCGCGGCGCTGTTCGTGCTCGATTGCGAAGGCGCCGATTACTTCCTGGTCGCCGATCAAACCGGGCGGCTGCACATCGTATCGGTGCAGGCAGACGGGTTGCAGCTGATTGACCTCAAGACGATCGACGCGACGCGCTCGGTCGGCGAACTGCGGCTTGCTTCGACCCCGGCGGAAGCTCTGTCCGACGATGGCGGCGCAGCGGCGCGGCGGGTGATTGCGGCGGGGCGGATCTTGCTCGCGGCGGACAGCTTGGGCGCCGCGGATGCGATGATCGCCCAGGCGGTTGCCTATGCCGGGCAGCGCGAACAGTTCGGCCGGGTGATCGGCAGCTTCCAGGCGGTCAAGCACATGTGCGCCGAAATGACCGCGAAGAACGAACCATGCAGGTCGCTGGTGTGGTATGCAGCCCACGCCTTCGATGCGGCGCCGGAAGAGGCGGCCCTGATGGCGTGCCATGCCAAGTCCCACACCGGCGAAGTGGGCCTCTTTGTCGCTCGCACCGCGACCGAGGTGCATGGCGGCATGGGCTTCACCGACCTGTTGGGGCTGCATTACTGGTTCAAGCGGATCGGCTTTGACCGGCAGGTTCTGGGTGGGCCCGAAGCAGTCCGGGAAGAGGCGGCGATATTGCAAGGCTGGACCGCAAGAGCGGCCTGACAGAGCGAGAGGACAGTTCGAATGGCGCAGTGGAATCTTGGTGACATTCTTGATGCGATCGAGCCTGCGCTTCCCGCAGACACCCCGGCTCTGATCCACGGCGCGCGCGTCATCACCTGGGCCGAAATGGGTGCGCGGTCGAACAATATCGCCCGGTCGCTCGCGGCCCATGGCCTCTCGCCGGGAGCCAAGGTGGCGTTCTACATGCGCAACCGCCCCGAATACGGCGAACTGATGGCGGCCTGCTTCAAAGGCCGGTTCACCCATGTGAACATCAACTATCGCTACCGCCCCGAGGAGGTGTTCTACATCTTCGACGATTCCGACAGCGAGGCCATTTTCTACAGCGCCGAATTCCGCGATTGCATCGTCGAACTGAAGGATCGGTTGGCAAAGGCCAAGATCTTCGTCGAAATCGGCGATGCGGCGGCCAAGGCACCGTTTGCGCTTGCCTACGAGGACCTGGCAGCAGCGGGGGATGGCTCGCCATTAGGGATCGAACGGTCACCGCACGACGAGTTGTTCATCTATACTGGCGGGACCACCGGCATGCCCAAAGGCGTAGTCTGGCGCCACACCGACATGCGCGAAGCGCAGCTCGATGCGCAGCGCCTGCTCGCGCCGGTGCCCGACAGCCTTGACGAGGCGGTCGCGATGATCCGCACCGACGGACCCGGGCGGATGACCTTGCCGGCCTGCCCGCTGATGCACGGAACCGGGTTCATCACCGCGATCGGCACCCTGGCTTCGGGCGGATGCCTTGTCACGCTGGACAACCCATCGCTCGACGCGGTCGAGCTGTGGGATGCGGTCGAGCGGAACAAGGTGCAATCGATCGCGATTGTTGGCGATGCCTTCGCCAAGCCGATGCTCAAGGTGCTCGACGAAAACCCCGGCCGGTTCGACATGTCCAGCCTGATCACCATCGTTTCATCGGGCGTGATGTGGAGCAAGGAAGTCAAGCAGGGGCTGATCGGGCACATTCCGCAGGTGGCCTTGATGGACAGCTTCGGGGCTTCCGAAGGGCTGGGTTTCGGCCGCTCGGTGACCACGGCTGCGGGGACTACGGAAACCGCCAAGTTCACCATCGGCAGCATGTGCGACGTGTTCGACGAGAACGACCAGCTGGTGCTTCCGGGCAGCGGCACACCGGGGTTCATCGCGCTCAAGGGACCGATCCCGCTCGAATATTACAAGGATCCTGAAAAATCGGCGCGAACTTTCAAGACCATCGGCGGTGTCCGCTATTCGATTCCCGGAGACTGGTGCACGGTCGAGCCCGATGGCAGCCTGACCCTGCTCGGCCGGGGCAGCGTCTGCATCAACACCGCGGGCGAAAAGGTCTATCCCGAAGAGGTCGAGGAAGCGCTCAAGACCCATCCGGCGATCGAGGATGCGCTTGTCGTGGGGGTGCCCGATGACAAGTGGGGCCAGGCGGTGACTGCGGTGGTTCACCTCGCAGCGGGCGAAACGCTCAATGAAACGGAGGTGAAGAAACACGTCCGCAGCAAGCTGGCGGGCTACAAGACCCCCAAGGCCGTTTTCGCAACCGCGATGGCGCTGCGCGCGCCCAATGGCAAGGCGGACTACAAGGGTGCTGCGCAAATCGCTGCCAAGCTGAGCGACGCGCGATGAGCACACCTGAACCTGACTGCGATGCGCTGATAATCGGCGCGGGCTTCAGCGGCATCTATCTGCTCCATCGGCTGCGTGAGGCGGGGTTTCGCGCAAAGCTGATCGACGCCGCCGCGGAGCCAGGCGGGATCTGGTACTGGAACTGTTATCCCGGTGCCCGGGTCGATTCGCACGTTCCGATCTACGAATTCTCGCTGCCCGAGCTGTGGCAGGACTGGACCTGGAGCGAACGGTTCCCCGGCGGCGGTGAGTTGCGACGATATTTCCGCTATGTTTGCGACAAGCTGGAGCTCTGGGCCGACATGGCCATGGGGACGCGGGTGTCCGGTGCCCGCTTCGATGGCGACAACAATGTCTGGCGTGTCGATACGCCGCAAGGCGAGCAGATCAGCGCGCGGTTCTTGCTACCGTGCGCTGGCTTCGCCGCCAAATCCTATACTCCTGACATTGTCGGCCTTGAGTCTTTTGCAGGCGAACGGCACCATACCGCGCACTGGCCGCAGGGCGGACTTTCGTTCGCCGGAAAGCGGGTGGCAATTATCGGAACCGGGGCAAGCGGTGTCCAGGTGGCGCAGGAAGCCGCGCGCGACGCCGCGCAGCTGACCTTGTTCCAGCGCACCCCGATCCTGGCTCTGCCGATGCAGCAGCAGCCACTGAGCCTTGAGCAGCAAGCGCAGGAAAAGGCTGCCTATCGCGCGATCTTTGCCAAACGGCAGACCTCGAACGGCGGCTTCGACGCCGATCGAATGGAAATCAGCGCGCTCGACGTCGATGCAGTCGAACGTACCGCAACTTTCGAACGTCTATGGCGAGCCGGCGGCCTGCGGTTCTGGTACAACAATTTCTCCGACCTGCTGACCGATGAACGGGCCAACCGCTTCGCCTACGATTTCTGGCGCGACAGGGTCCGCGCGCGGATTGCCGATCCCTCGCTTCACGAGGCATTGGCGCCGATGGAACCGCCGCATCCCTTCGGTACGAAACGTCCATCGCTCGAACAGAACTACTACGAGATATTCGCGCAGGGCAATGTGTCGCTGGTCGATCTCAAGCACGATCCGATCGTGCGCGTGGTCACCTCAGGAATCGAGACCGCGAGCGCCCTGATCGAATGCGACATTATTGTGTTCGCTACAGGCTTCGATGCCGGTAGCGGCGGACTGATCGACATGAAGCTTCGCGGCACCGAAGGCTTTGACCTGGGCGAGGCGTGGAAGGACGGGGTGCGCGCCTATCTAGGCTATTCGGTTACCGGCTTCCCCAACATGCTTTTTCACTACGGCCCGCTGAGCCCGTCCGGATTTTCGAACGGTCCGACTGCTGCCGAGCTGCAGGGTGACTGGACAACGGATTTCCTCCTTCACCTGAGGAACGAGGGGTTCACGCGGTTTGAGCCCGACCCGGCGGCGGAATGCGAATGGACCGAAATGGTCGAACAGATCGGCGCGATGACGCTCTTTCCCAAAGCCAGGTCCTGGTACATGGGTGACAATATCCCGGGCAAGAAGCGCCAGCTCATCAACTTCCCGAGTGTGTCAACCTATGCCCAGATCTGCGCGGACGTCACCGCGAATGGCTATCGGGGCTTCACGCTGGGGTCGTGAATTTTATCGGAGATTACCTTGTCGAGTGACATAACGAACGGCCTTGGCGATATCGATCCAGAGTGGGCGCCGAACCCTGAAGAATTGCCCCGATGGTTTGTCGATGCCCTTGCCGTTCCCCGCGATGAAGGCTTCGTCGAGGTCGATGGCACCAGGATCCACTATTTCCGGTGGGGCCGCCGCGGAGCGCCACCGGTGTTGATGACCCATGGCTTCCTCGCCCACGCCCGCTGTTTCGCATTCATCGCGCCATTCCTCGCAAAGGATTACGACGTTGTGGCCTACGACCTGTCTGCGATGGGCGACAGCGCGGTGCGCGAAAATTGCGACTTAGCGGCGAGAGGCCGCGAAATGATCGGGGTGGCGCGGGCGCTGGGTCTGTTCGACGGCGCCCCGAAACCAGCGATCGTCGCGCACAGCTTCGGTGCCAGCGTCGCGCTGGAAGCGCTCGAACAATTGCCCGGAGGCTTTGCCGGTGCAGCCATTTGCGACATGATGACCCTGCGCCCCGCCATGCTTGAAGCATTCTGGGCGGGCGGCCACACCAGCCCGGGTTCAGGCAATCCCGACAAGCCGCTCCGCATCTACCCGGACTTTGCGACTGCGCGCGGCCGTTACAAGCTATCGCCGCCGCAGCAAGTCGGGGAACCGTTCCTGTTCGACTATATGGCCTATCATTCGTTGCGAAGGGTCGAAGGCGGTTGGAGTTGGAAGTTCTCACCCGCAGTTTTCAAGCGCGACAATGCGCGCACCGATTGGCTTACAATCGGCACGAAACTTGTGGCGGCGCCAGGCCGCAAGGCGATCATCCATGGCGAGGAAAGCTTGCTGTTCACACGTGACTCGAGGGATTTCGTGCACGATCTTGGCGGAAAAGACATCCAGATAATCGCTGTTCCGGGAGCACGCCATCACCTGATGCTCGATCAGCCGCTGGCTTTTGTGACCGCCGTGCGCGCTTTGCTGGCTCAATGGCATGAGGCCGCTTCGGACTGAGGTGAGGAGGCTTCGGAATCACCCAAGTTCCAAGACTGTTGATCATGCGATGGTCAGGCCTCAACCGACAATTTCAACAACGGGACCATAACCAGCATTGTCGGGTATGACGAGGACGCGCTGGCCGTTCCGTTCTTCAAGCCGGGGAAGCACGGTAACGAGTGGCCGCTCTTCGGCGCGACGCAGACAGTCCGACGCATCGCTTGCTTCGGAAAGCAACTGCACATTCATCCGGGTCGGGAAAATGACCGTTCGTTCGCCGCTTCCGGCTAGGCGCAAAACATCCCTTGGAGCTATCCATTCGGCATCGACGGTTTCATGACCGTCGCAAGCGGCGACTTGATTGGCGGGGGCATGGACGACGTAGAAAAAGGTGTCGAAGCGCTTTGGCATGATTGGCGGCGTGATCCAGCGCGCAAATACCCTCAATGCATCAAGCCGCAATTGTACACCAAGGTCGCGCACAACGTCGAGGAAGGCCAGATCTCCCCGATCTACGGCGCTGCGCACCGCTGGTTCACAGCTGTGCTCGAAAAGCCTGCCGTCACGGTGGTGGGCAAGGAGAATTCCCGCCTCTTCGAATACTTCGCGAATCGCGGCGATCCGAAGTTTCCGCTGCACCTCGTCGAATTGGGGCCACCCAGTACAGTGTTCGGCCCAGGCAGGATCTGCATCCCGGTCGTGCAGTTTGCCGCCAGGAAAGACGAGCGCGCCTGAGGCAAAATCTATCTGCTGGTGCCGCTTGACCATCAGCACCTGAAACTCAGGCTCATCGCGTAGAAGCAGAATGGTGGCTGCCAGTTTGGGCTCGAGTGCTGACTCTTCGTGGTGCATCATGCTCTTCCTTCTACTGTCGTGCCGACCGATCGGGAGCAGGCCAAAAAGCCCGGCCGGCCGCCGAGCTCGAACCGAATCCCCTGATGGCGTCGAGCAAGTCAGCTTTCCCGGGCCCAATCGGAATTTCCACTCCGCTATAGAGGCGCAGAATGATCTTGAATTGCTTGGGCGAGGACATGGTCAGGATCCTACTTCGGCTTCTCCAGGAAAGGCAACCCGGGCAACTATTCGGCGGCGATCAATCGCAGCGCCATCGCTTGTGAAATCACCCTTCGGACTCGGCGTCACCTCAAGGTTTGTGCGCCAGACAACGATTTGGCAGACATAATGCGAACATCGGCTAATTAGCGAGCTTGAGGCGCGACATGGGATCGTTGAGCTGGCGGAATTCACCGCCAGGCGGACGCTCCGCCTGCCCTCAAAGGCAGCCGCCGGGCAGGCTACGCCGCGGGGTACGATGCTACTGACATGGCCAAGCCTTCGCTAACGAGCGTTCAGCTCCGGCCACCATATGAACACTCATAAAATAGCTATTCTGCTCCGCCCAGCGTAAATATGCCGCGCGCAGCGCCGATCGGTCATAGCGTGGAGCGCGGCATTCCGCTTTTCGCGCGACGATCATCATGTCGAGCACGCCTTGGAGGTAAGCGCCGCATCGCGGCTCATTCGCTTGACAGCTTACGAACAACGCCGAGCCCGTCGCCGACGCGGGTTCGGTTTGGCCGATCGCACTATCAGGCAGGGCGGCCAAAGCGGCGCATAACAATATCCATCGCCTTGGCCGCATTTTCGTCTCCTATTCCGCAGTATCATTTCGGAAGGGGCGCACGGCCCTCGACGGCCGGCGCCCCGTGCTGATCCATCATTCGCGGCCGAGCACCTGGCCTTCGGGCGTGACGAACAGTTCGATCGTCTTTCCGTCGCTGTTCTTGCCCTTGATTTCATAGAGCGTGCTTCCGTCCGCCTTTCGGGTGACTTGCTCCGCTTTGCTTATTGACGCGAGTTGCGCGCGTGCCGCGTTCATCGCGGCCTCGGGCACCTGAGCAAGCGGGATGTCTCGTTCGCTGTGCTTGCCGATTATCCGGTTTTCGTTCGCCTCGTGGTTTTGCGCGATCGCCACGCCCGCGATCGCCAGCGCGGCCGCGCCCACGCCTGCGACAACAGTGAGAGTTCGTTTGCTAGCCATGTTCCATTCCACTTCCTGCATAAGGGCCGTGGGGTCGGGCGGGCGGCGGTTACGGCCCAATGAGCCGTCGTCCGAGTTCAACTCCTCTGATTGTTCATCCTGTCGAGCGCCGCGCGCAGCCCACGGGCGAGCTTGGCTGCGTCGTCGTTGGCCCAGAAGTGCATGAAGAACAGCCGCGGCTCGTCGTTTAGCATATGATTATGCAGCGCCGTGACCTCGATCCCGTTCGTCCGCAGCACGCGCAGGACCGGATCGACCTCGTTTGCGACAAGTACGAAATCGCCGGTGATGGCGGCTCGGCCGTCCCCGGTTGGCTGAAAGTTGATCGCGGTCGCCGTGCCCATCGTCGGCGGAGTCTCCATATCGCCGTCCATCAGCCGCTCGGCGCGCGGAAAGCTGTATTGGAGGATGCCACCGGCCGTCTTGCCCTCACCGCCCATCAACCGGTTGAGCGCGGCCACATCGAGGTCGAGCCGCGATGCGGCTGCGCTGGCCGAAGGCGATTGCGGCGCGGCGAGCGGGGTCCGACTGGCTGATAGCGCTTGCCGGAGCGCGGCCGCGAGCTTCACCGGGTCGCCGTGGCCGGCAATGTGCATGTACATGGTCGCAGGCGAAGAGCGGAGCAGGTGATTGTGGAGCGCGGTGATCGTAAAACCGCTTGCGAGCAGGCGGCTCAAAACGGGGTTCACCTCGTCGTGGGTCAGCACGAGATCGCCCATCACCATCGCCTCGTCGCCCATCGGCTGAAACGCCGCCCAAGAGCCGAGCGCGAGGGAGGGCTTGATCGTCACCCCATCCAGCGTGACGCTCAGGTCCGAACGCGGGAAGCTGTAGCGGTGAACGCCCCCCGGCTGTTCGGCCCCCGCTCGTCCTATCGCCCGGTCGACAGCCGACCAGTCCGGCGCTGCCCATGCCGGGCTTGCCAGCAGGAGGCTGGCGAATCCCAAGGCGATGGTCTTTTTCAGCATAATTGATCCTTCATCAGCGCACTCGACACGGAAAGCCTCACGTCATGCGAGCGCGCCGCCGGCGAGCCGCGACATTGCGCTCCGGTTTCTTTCTTCGGGATAAGCAGTCCTATGCTCATGAGGCTTGTGATGCAACCCTTACACTTGTAGGCTAGTGACGATACAACTATGACAAACACACAAGCTTCCCCTTGGTTGCTCCTGATCCCGCAGCTTCCGGCTAAGCCTGCCTATTTGCGGGTGAAGGTCTGGCGGCGTTTGCAGGCGATCGGGGCCGCGCCGCTCAAGAACGCCGTCCATGCGCTCCCCAATCGCGAGGACACGCGCGCGCTGTTCGAAGAACTGCATCGCGAGATCACCGAAAATGGCGGCGAGGCGCTGATCCTCGAAGCGCGCCTTGTCGGCGGCATGGGCGATGCGGAGCTGCGCGGAGTGTTCGACGCTGCGCGTGACGCCGACTATGAGGAGTTGGCACGCGAGGCGCGCGCGCTGTGTGAGGGCGAGTATGTCGCGGCGGCGGATGTGGGCCGCCTGCGCAAACGCCTGAACGAGGTCGCCGCGATCGACTTTTTCGGTGCGCATGGTCGGCAGGCGGCACAGGCCGCCATCACCGAGGCGGACCGCCGCTCTCACCAACATCCCGATGTGAGCGGCCCCGGTGCGCCCGAGCTGACCCCGGCGGAGCTAAAGCGCCGCGTTTGGGTGACGCGCCGCCATGTCCATGTCGATCGCATCGCGTCCGCCTGGCTCATTCGCCGCTTCATCGACCCCGAGGCGAGCTTCAAGTTCGTCGAGGGCAAAGGATATGTGCCGGAGCCTGACGAACTGAGGTTCGACATGGCGGACGCTGAGTTCACCCACGAAGGCGACCGCTGCTCCTTCGAGACCTTGGTGTTCCTCACCGGTCTCGAGACCGACCCCGCGCTGCGGGCGCTCGGCGAAATTGTTCACGACCTTGATATTGCCGATGCTCGGTTCGAGCGCCCGGAAACTCCGGGAGTGAGCGCGCTTATCGCCGGCATCTGTGCCGGCACCGACGACGACGAGGAGCGGATCGCGCGCGGATCGACCGCGCTCGACGGATTCTATGCTCACTTCACCCGGCGAAAAGAGGACTAAAGATGGAGGCCAGCGCACGCGCTGAAATCGCAGTCGAGACGCTGCACGAGCACGGCATCAGCTTTGGCGAGGCGGTGCGCGTCTGGATCAGGGTCGCGCTGCTCAGCTTCGGCGGACCGGCGGGCCAGATAGCGGTGATGCATCGCATCCTGGTCGAGGAGAAGCGCTGGATCGGCGAGGAGCGGTTCCTCCACGCGCTCAACTATTGCATGCTGCTGCCCGGCCCTGAAGCGCAACAGCTAGCTGTCTATATTGGCTGGTTGCTCCATAAGACCAAGGGCGGCCTGGTCGCGGGCGCGCTATTCGTGCTGCCCGGCTTCCTCGCGATTTTAGGGCTCAGCTATGTCTATGTGCTGCTCGGCGAAGTGCCGCTGGTCGAGGGATTGTTCTTCGGATTGAAGGCCGCCGTGCTGGCGGTGGTGCTACAGGCGGTGGTCCGGGTGGGTTCGCGTGCCTTGAAGAACAACGTCATGCGCGGTTTTGCCGCGCTGGCGTTCGTCGCGATCTTCGTGCTCGACGTGCCCTTCCCGCTGATCGTGCTTGCCGCCGCGCTGATCGGCTTCTTCGGTGGCCGCGCTGGTTACGCCGCATTCAAGGGCGGCGGCGGACATGGTCCCGCCGGCGCTGAGATAATCCACGACCGCGACACCGCTCTTGGCGAGGGCCTTCCCGACCATGCGCGGCCGAACCTTTCCTGGTCGCTGCGCATCTCCGGCGTCCTGCTGCTGCTCTGGCTCGGGCCGGTCGCAGCGCTGCTGTTCGCGTTCGGCCCCGACGACGTGTTCAGCCGCATCGCCACCTTCTTCAGCCAGATGGCGGTGGTGACCTTCGGCGGCGCCTATGCGGTGCTCGCCTATGTCGCGCAGGAGGCAGTCGAGACCTATGGCTGGCTCCAGCCCGGCGAGATGCTCGACGGGCTCGGCATGGCCGAGACCACGCCCGGGCCGCTGATCATGGTGACGCAGTTCGTCGGCTTCCTCGCGGCCTTCCGCGAAGCGACCGGGCTGCCGCCGCTCGTCGCCGCGACCTTCGGCGCAATCCTCACCACCTGGGTTACCTTCCTGCCATGCTTCCTGTGGATCTTCGCCGGCGCGCCATTCATCGAGCGGCTGCGCGGCAACCGCGCATTGTCGGCCGCGCTTTCGGCGATCACCGCCGCAGTGGTCGGCGTGATCCTCAATCTGGCGGTCTGGTTTGGTATCCACACTCTGTTCGAGCAAGTCCGCGAAGTGCCGTTCGCAGCCGGCACCATCGATCTCCCAGTCCTAACGTCCGTCAACTGGCCGGCGCTGGCGCTCGCGGTGGGTGCGATACTCGCCATGTTCCGGTTCAAGGCCGGCATGCTGCCGGTGCTCGGCGTCTGCTCGGTCCTCGGGGCCGCATATGTAATGATCATCTGAAGGAGTGACGCGTGACGATCGACCATCTTTCCCGACGCAGTGCAATCGCAACTCTTGGCATCGGAGCCGCCGCCATGACTATCAACGAAGCCTCTGCGCAGACGCCGGCCGCAGCGCCGGCGGCTGTCCCCGCCTTTGCCGGAAATCATCAGGTCAAGCCGCTCAGGTTCAATCCCGCCAGGCTTCACGGCCTCTCCGAAAGGCTGATCACATCGCACCACGAGAACAATTATGCGGGCTCGGTCAAGGCCCTGAATATGATCGAGACACGACTTGCCGCCGCGCTCGCTGACACGGACCTGCCGCCGGTGGTCTATGGCGGATTGAAGCGCGAGGAGCTGCACCGCACCGGCTCGGTCGTGCTCCATGAGGTCTATTTCGACGGGCTCGGCGGCAACGGCCAGGCAGCCGGTTCCATCCGCGACGCGCTGGGCGCGGCGTTCGGCTCGTTCGACCGCTGGGAAGCCGACTTCCGCCGTACCGGGATGAGCCTTGCCGGCGGATCGGGCTGGTGCGTGCTCGTCTACAATCTCCACACGCGCTCGCTGCACAACCATTGGGCGTGGGATCATATGCACGGTGCGATTGCCGGCGTGCCGCTGCTCGCGCTCGATATGTACGAGCACAGTTTCCACATGGATTACGGCACCGCCGCCGCCAAATATGTCGACGCCTTCTTCCGCAACATCGACTGGGAAGTGGTCGACCGGCGCTATGCCGCGGCTTTGCGCGGCGGCGGCTGAACCCGACCGCCGTGGCTTAACACCCACTGCTGCGCGACACCTGAGTTCGCGACCACAAAGGGGACAGGTCCGATGGGGAGATGCAACAATGACATCCGGCCCGTACATCGCTCTTCTTTGGCGTGGGCAAGCAGCCGAGTGGACGCATCGCTTTCATGAAGCCCGGCAGTGGCCGATAATGCAGGCCTTGCGGGCGCTCGGGGCGACCGCAAGGCCTGTACTGTACAGGGACGAGGCGGTTCGCGAGATTCGGGACGAGCTGCTGTCGTGCGACGCAGTGCTGGTCTGGGTGAATCCGTTGGACATTTCAGGCGACCGCTCGCAGCTCGATCCAATGCTGCGCGAAGTCGCGGGGTGCGGCGTTGTCGTCAGCGCGCATCCTGACGTGATCGCCAAAATCGGCGTCAAGGAAGTGCTCTACACAACGCGATCCATGGAATGGGGCAGCGATGTCGATCGATACGTGGACGCTGAAGGCCTTCGCGCTCGTTTCCCCGAACATCTTGCCGCAGGCCCGCGCGTGCTGAAGCCGAACTACGGCAACGGCGGCAGGAATGTATGGCGTGTCCAACTAGACGAAGCGGGAAACGCTCCGGCTTTGAAAACGTCGGTGAAAGTTCAAGAGGCCCGCCAAGGAAGCAAATCGGAGCGCATCAGCCTAGCCGAGTGCTTGGAAAGGTGGGTGCCGTTTCTAAACGACGGCGGCGTGCTGATCGATCAGGCTTATCAGCCGCAGTCGTCCGAGGGCATGGTCCGCTGCTACGTGTGCGGGCACCGAGTGGTTGGCTTTGGGCACAACCTGATCACTGCGCTGATGACGCCAACGGCCATTGATACAACGTCGTCAACCCCACAGCCGATGGGCCGCGCCATGTTCGGACCGGAGGTGACGCGCTTCGTAGCCTTACGGAAAGCGATGGAGGATCGCTGGATTCCAGAGATGCAAAGGTTGCTGTCGATCGCCGACCACGATCTTCCGCTTCTTTGGGACGCCGACTTCCTATTTCGCCCTGGTGAAGCCATCAGCGATGGCTCCTATGCGCTTTGCGAGATCAATGCTAGTTCGGTTGCACCATTTCCGCCAAGCGCCGTCCAGCCAGTCGCCGCAGCGGCAATCGGTCGCGCTCTTGCCATTCGTTTGACGAAGGAGACCTCCAATCCTCATTGATATGATTCAAGCAATTCAAGAGACGTGACATTGGTCGTATCAATCAGACAAGCCTAAGGGTGAGCGAGGCTGGGTGAAACCGGCTCAGGTGGCAGCGCGGAGATACTGGTAGAGGGTTTCGCGACTGATCCCCAGGTCACGGGCGATGACGGCCTTGCGCTCGCCGTCATCAACACGGCGGTGCAGCTCGGCGACCATTTCGTCGGAGAGGGAACGTTTCCGCCCGCGATAAGCACCGCGTTGTCTGGCGACCGCAATGCCTTCGCGCTGCCGCTCCCGGATCAGGGCGCGCTCGAATTCGGCGAACGCACCCATGACCGAGAGCATCAGGTTGGCCATCGGGGAATCCTCGCCCGAGAAGGCCAGGCTTTCCTTAACGAACTCGATCCGGACGCCTCTTTTGGTGAGGGACTGAACCAGTTTGCGCAGATCGTCGAGATTACGCGCCAATCGATCCATGCTGTGGACCACGACGGTGTCACCCTCGCGGGCGAAGGCGAGCATGGCATCGAGTTCGGGGCGGTTGATGTCCTTGCCCGATGCCTTGTCGGTGAAAATCCGGTCGAGCGACTGCCCGTCCAACTGGCGATCGACATTCTGATCGAATGTGCTCACCCGGACGTAACCGATCCTCTGGCCTTTCATCGCCGCCTCCGGTCAAAATGTCAGGTTGAATTCTATGACACGGCGGAACATGCGTCAATAAATGCTTGCCATAACCCTATCCTGACAGAAACCGCCGCTGCATCCTGACGTCCGGTTAGGCTATACTCCAGATTGACGCTAGCCTGTCGCTCTCGACTCGGGATGGAGGCAGGATGGCGCGGCGGCGATTATTGACCGGAGAAGAAAGGCGTCGCCTGTTCGATATCCCCCATGACGAAACCGCGATCGTCGGCCACTATACCCTTGCCGCCGAGGATCTCGAACTGGTCGGTCGCCGCTATCGCCCTGCCAACCGCCTCGGTCTGGCAACGCAGATCGCGCTTATGCGGCATCCCGGCTTCGGTTTGCAGCCCGACGTCGACGTCCCCGATGCGGTCCTTCACTATCTCGCCGCCCAGCTCTTCGTCGATGTTGATGCGTTCGCCGACTATGGCCAGCGCGCGCAAACACGTAACGATCATGCCGACATTGCGGCACGGCATCTGGGGCTACACCCTTTTCGGCGAGGGGATATACCGCTCGCGCTCGATCTCGCCGCAAGAGCTGCGGAGCGGACCGATCGGGGCGAACCTATTGTCCGCGCATTGATGGAGGGGCTGAAGCAGGAACGCTTCATTCTTCCATCGGCAGACACGCTCGAACGTGCGGGCCTCGCCGGCAGGGCACGCGCCCGCAAAGCCGCGGCGGCGCTCATTGTCGAAAGCCTGGGTCATGCCGAACTGGCGCGGATCGATGATCTGATCGTCAACAACAGCGACTTCGGCATGACGCCGCTGGCCTGGCTGCGCAATTTCGAGGAAGCGCCCACCACGGCGAACATCAACGGGCTGCTGGAACGGCTACGCTATGTGCGCGGAATCGGCATCGACCCGGCGATCGGCGCGAAAATCCCCGACTTCCGGTTCGCGCAGTTCATGCGCGAAGGTGGCGTTGCGCCGGCGTTCCTGCTCTCCGATTATAGCCTTAACAGGCGCCGCGCGACGCTGATCGCGGCGGTCATCGACCTCGATGCCAGGCTCGCCGATGGTGCGATCCAGATGTTCGACAGGCTTGTCGGAAGCCTGTTCACACGGGCGCGGCGCGGGCGGGAAAGGCGCTATCAGGACAGCATCCGCTCGGTCGGCGAACTTATGCGGCTGTTCGGCGCGACGATCGCCGCGCTGGGAGAGGCGGTCGAACATGGCGGTAATCCGCTCGAACTGATCGACGAAGCGGTAGGCTGGCACAGACTGGTCGCAGCCAAATCGCAGGTCGATGCGCTGGCCGAGCTGGCGGGCGAAGATGCGCTTGTCGCGGCGACTGGTCGCTATGCGACGCTGCGGCGGTTCAGCCCGGCTTTCCTCGATACATTCACGTTCAAGGCATCGGGGAGCGGATCGCAACTGGTCAAGGCCATCGAGGTCATCCGCGATACCAATGCCCGCAAGGCCCGCAGCCTGCCCGAGGGCGTTCCGCTCCCATTCGCCAACCGGCAGTGGAAGCGCCTCATCACCGAAGGTGGCCAGGTCGATCGCCGGCGATACGAGACGGCCATCATGGCCACGCTGCGCGATCGGTTGCGCGCCGGCGACATATGGGTCGAAGGAACCCGCAATTATCGCCGCTTCGACACCTATTTGCTGAGTCGACGCGATGCCGATAAGGTGGCCGACAGCCTGCCATTCCAGACCGATGCGGCCGCCTATCTGGAGGAGCGGGCAAGGACGCTCGACTGGCGGCTGCGCCGTTTCGCCAAGCAACTCAAGGCGAACAGGCTCGCGGGCGTGGCGCTCGAACGCGACCGGCTCAAGCTGCAACCCATGCCGGCGATCACTCCACCCGAGGCGGAGGCTCTCGATCGCAGGCTCGACGCCTTGCTTCCGCGCGTGCGGATCACCGAACTCCTGGTCGAGGTGGCCGAGCGCACCGGGTTCCTGAGCGCATTTCGCGATCTTCGGTCCGGCAAGGAGCATGACAACCCGCACGCGATCCTCGCCGCCATTCTCGCTGATGGATCGAATCTGGGTCTAGAGCGCATGGCCAACGCCAGCGACGGGGTGAGCTACGCCCAGCTTGCCTGGACCCACAACTGGTATTTGTCGCCCGAAAACTATCAGGCCGCGTTGGGGATGATCGTTGCCGCGCACCATGATCTTCCTTTCACGCGCCATTGGGGAGCCGGCACTAGTTCATCCTCCGATGGGCAGTTCTTCCGCTCGGGCCGCAACCGATCGGCGGCGGCCGACATCAATGCGAAATATGGCAGCGAGCCGGGCCTGAAGATCTACTCCCACCTGTCCGATCATTTTGCCTCGTTCGGATCGCGGATCATGTCGGCCACCGCCGGCGAGGCCCCCTACGTGCTGGATGGCCTGATGCTCGGCGCCGGCGCGCTACCGCTGCATGAGCATTACACTGATACCGGCGGCGCGACGGACCATGTCTTTGCCCTTTGCCATCTTCTCGGCTTCCGGTTCGTGCCCCGTCTGCGCGACATCGCCGACCGGAAACTCGGCTCGATCGCCGCGCCTTCGACCTACAAAGGCATCGAAAGCCTCATGGGCCGCACGATCAAGACGGCGGCGATCGAAGCCGATTGGGATGACATCGTCAGGATCGTCGCCTCCATTAAGGAAGGAGCCGTTGCGCCCTCCGCGATCCTGCGCAAGCTGGCCGCCTACAAGCGCCAGAACAGGCTGGATTTTGCGCTGGCCGAACTCGGCCGCATCGAGCGGACGCTATTTGCGCTCGACTGGCTTGAACAGCCCGACTTGCGTCGCGCCTGCCAGGCCGGCCTCAATAAAGGCGAAGCACGTCATACCCTTGCCGCCGCGATCTACACCAACCGACAGGGGCGGTTCACCGATCGCTCGATCGAGAATCAGGAATATCGGGCATCGGGCCTCAATCTGCTGATCGCGGCGATTTCTTACTGGAACACCGTCTATATGGACAGGGCCGCCCAGCATCTCCAATCATCCGGCGGCACCTTCGATGATGCGCTGCTTGCCCATCTCTCGCCGATGGGCTGGGTGCATATCAGTTTGACCGGCGACTATCTGTGGCAAAGGGCAAACCGGCTCTCCCCTGGCGAGTTCCGCACCCTCAACGATCCCATGGCCCGCCTCAAACTCGTGGCATAGCCAGTGTTCTCATTATGTCCGCCAAATCGTTGTCTGGCGCACAAACCTTGAGGTGACGCCATGCTGCTCGGCAATCGAGTGGCTGAAAGCCTATGTAGAATTCGGCAGCCTTACCATGTCTATCTGTCGATAGACGGCGGCAACGAGCAGGCGCACGACAGCAATCGTGGAAAGGACAGTTTCCGGCGAGCCGTAAGGGGGGGGCACTGCCTTCTCCGTCATCGTGGCGAAAGCGCGTGGCCGCACGTCAGCCTTTATCAGCTCGATCTCGGGGTCGACGAAGCTACATACGATGCGGAATTTCTGAACCTAGCGGCGCAATGCGACGTTTGGCAGCGAGTCACCCCGATCGTGGCAAATGGGTCCGATCCCACCTACAACGACAGCCTCGATCCGACGCTCCATTGGCAGGCGGACGCGCGCGGCCCGCAGCCCAATGGAGCCTGTTTTTGGGCCGGCTACAGCTTATCCGTGTCGCCGACGGGGGACGTGTCGCCATGCATCCTCACGCAAATTGCCAATCCGGAGGCGCTCCTTGGCAATCTCCGCAATGATTCCATGGATGCTATCATCGGCAGAGCGTCCGCGTTTAGAGAGCGGCTCGAAATCGACGGGCGCCAATCATTTTCGCTGTGCGCATCCTGTTTCAAAGTGTCGGGAAAGCCGCGCCCCCCGCGCGCCCCGATCGACTTGCGCGATCAACTGACCCCCGACAAAATCGCAAATTAGATTTCGAGCAGCGCTTCGGTTGCCGGACAGCGAAAGCGTGTAAGCTTCAGCGATAGGATATGGAGATGAAGGCGGGATTTGCCCAATCAGTAATCACGCCGCCGCTGCCGATCCAATTGGCAGGACATCGCGGGCCGCGCATGGCCACTTCGATTGGCGACGATTTGTTAGCAAAAGCGTTGGTTTGTTCCGACCGTGATACCCTCTACGCGATCGTCTCGCTCGATCTCATCTGGTTACCGCGCCGCTTCATTCGCAAGGTTCGGGACCTAATTTCGCGTTCCTCGGCCATTCGTCCCGAGAACGTGATGATTGCATGCACGCATACACATTCCGGGCCCGACACACTTAACTGGTATGCCTTCGCGCCGCCGATAGCCGGCTGGTGGATGGAATGGCTAGCGCAGATGGTCGCGAGCACCGTGTACCTTGCCCTAAACAACGTTGACGATTGCACTGCGGTCAGAGGCCAGGCCAGATTCGATCTCGCTGTCAATCGACGGCGCCCGGTGGACGGACAAATTTATCGCCTGCCATATGAAATGGGTCATACCGACCAGCGCCTGTCGATACTCCAATTTTCTGCGGGAGATCGCAGCCTCGGAGGAATCGTTCATGCAGCAATGCACCCCGTTGTTCTCGGCGCGGACAGCCACGCGATTAGCGGCGACTGGTGCGGTATCGCGATGGCAGAGCTTGGCACGCGAGCGGGTGGGATCTGGCTGTTTTTGAACGGCGCCGCAGGGGACAACAACCCGAAGATATGGAGCGGTCATAACAACTATGACGCAATGTGCAGCGTTGCGCGCGCCGCGGCGGACTGCGCTGAGCAAGCCTTGAATTCGGCGCGTCCGTTCGCAGTCGAGACTATGGGATCGCGAATTCTCGATGGAGTCTATGAAGAGCGATCGCACCCCTACCTGACCGTGGAGCAGCGGCTGCGAACCAGCGAGGAAGGGGGCTTGTATGTCGAAAGTCAGGTGCTCCGGCTGGGCAATATGCCTTTCGTGGCGATGGGCGGAGAGTGTCTTTTCGACACCGCCCGAATAATCGAAAGCGCGGTTGGAGACTGTCTGGTCGTGAGCTATGCCAACGACTATGTCGGGTATCTGCCCACACGTGAGCATTATGGCGAGGGAGGTTATGAACCGGCGGCATCAATGCTCAGTGAGTCCGGCGCGGAAGCTTATGTATCCGCGGCCATCGCGAATGCGGAACATATTATGGGGCGAAACAAGATACCGACATGATCCTGTTCATCGGCTTCATCGCAGCTGGCCCACGCGAAGCAATCCAGGCGTCGCCGAAATGGATTGACGGCCTCTCGGCCTACGAAGGAGACCCTGTCATTCGGGCCTCCGATGCATCGACGGTCGCGAAATACGGGACCAGGGTTACTGAAATGCTCGCGGGCGGCCATCAAAAAGCGCGCAGCCCACTCCAAATCTACCACTTCCAATATGCATTCTACACTATGCTCGCTCGCGCGTTGCTGCTGAAGCGCCCCGATATCACTGGCATCTTAGGATATTCGGGCGGTATACAGCCCGGGTTGCTCGCAGCCGAGATTTTCACGGCATCGAGTTTCCCTGCCGAGGTTGCCGACCTGAATCTCGAAGTCGCAAATCATGCTCTGCGGAATCGCGAGCAGGGGGTTAGCGCATGCTGCATCGACTTCTCGGAATCGGACTGGAAAGTCGAAGAGGTTTTCGAGTTGATTCGCAAGAAGTTTGACGGGGGCATATATTTGCAGGACCGGCGAAACGTAGGCGTCATGGATTTTGTGGGCCCCCGGGCGCTGATGGTTGATTTTCTGGCTACACTCGACAAGCGGGGAGGAATGGCGGTTCGAGCAAGCCGGTTACGGCTGGACGGTGGGTATCACACGCCTTTGATGGGCTCCTATCTCGAAAAACCGTATGATCTGGATTGCTGGGCAGATGCGCCGGCGCGTTTGAGCGCTTCACCGCTGAGAATCGGCTCGACCGTCGGGCATTGGTGGCCGAGGACAAGTGGTGCGCGCGATGTGCGAGACCTGACGCTGCGCTCGCAGACCGATCCGATCGAAAGCGGCCGCTTGTCTACGCTGGTGAAAGATCAGGAACTGATCTTTCTGGGATCGCGCATCGTTCTTCTCGAAGTGTTCGCCGGCACAGGCTATGTCCCTTCTGAGAATTCGGTGCTGCGACCAGACATGCTATGACTTTGGACAAGTTGCGGGGCTGAGAGAAAAGAGAGAATCCCCGCAGCCCGAACGATGGAGGGCTGATTTGGTATTGCGCCGCCAGCTTCAATGGAACGCCAATTGGCCATGATTTGGCGAACATAGTTTTGTGTTTCTGCTATTCTTGGGATGCGTCGTACTGATCGTACCCGGCCAGGCCCCGCATTGTATGCTGCAAGCGCGAAGTCGACCCTGCCAAACTCATCGAGCTGCTGCGCGAGATACATTGCTGTTCCGGTAAGGTTCTGCATCAGATCGTAGCGGTCAACGCCAAGCTGCCGCGCTGTCGCCGGCATGAGCTGACCGAGTCCAAAGGCACCCTTCGGACTTAGAGCTGACGGATTGTAACGGCTCTCCTGCATGATGAGGGCGTCTATCAGTCCGACCGGGAGGCGTGCTTCGCACGCTGCTCGCCGCACTAAAGGGTAGAGCAGCTCCCTACGTCGATCGGCGCGTTGACCCAGAATTGGAGATGGGCGGTACGGCTTGACCGCGCAATCTCCGGCCGCGAAGCGATCTGAAATTCCTAGGGGCGGCGACTGGGTATGCGTGGGTGCTCTTGGTGCTCCTCGCGAAGGCCGGAGATATTTGATCCGACCAAGGCGCAGGCGGGCGGGGTCACGATTCATCTCCTCTGGGGCGATCGCTGCGAATTGGTTCCGCATATCGTTTTCGACGGCGGGAATATTCTCTTTCTGTGGCAGAGGTCGAGCAAAGTCGATCAGCTGGGCCTGTCGGACTACCATTTCCTCCGCGTCTGCCACTCCTGTTTGGAGGGCGAAGATCAATGCAGTCGAAGTAAGCAGAAATCGTTTCATCGACCGAGGGCCAGGAAGCGCTGTTTAATCTGTCTGTTTGCCTCAAGGCCTTTGCAAACCGCTTGCTCGGCCTGATTTAGAATTGCTTCCGTCTGCCAGCTATTCAATTCTTCCTCGGGTTCATTGTCCGGGTGAGAAATCGCTTCGGCTAGTCTGGCTACCAAGCGCGAAGCCAATATGGTGCCTGGCGCGTAATATGATCCCGGGCAACCAAGCACCTGGAGAGCGATCTGGGCTCTAAGTCGATCAATCCGCAAAGCGTCACTGATCGCTAGCAGGCGATCATAACTCGGCGTTCCGCCGTGCGCCAAAAAATGATCGATTGTTCCAGGGCTCAACCTTGCGGTGCTGGCGACCTGCCGGATCGACAGACCGGTCCTCGATTGTTGCTCCTGACAAAGAGAACGGTAGAGATTTGACAATGACATTCGGTGCCCCAGAGAAATGAATAAATTCCATCATATGAACTAATTCGTTCCTATATAGGGCAGCGACAGAGCGCTGAAATGTCAAGTTGAGAAAGCCCCAAATCTGGTTTGAATATTATGCCCCTGTGATGATGTAGAATGCGAGTCGATGTAGCTGAATATTGGTAACGCGGGTGCCAGACGATTCAGAGAGGCGCCACCGGACCCTCCTGAGCCGGTCGTTGACCCATTTATCTACCCCGATGTTGATTGGGATATCACCACAAACCGAGTCCGTGCTCGCAAAATATAGCAGGTCCTTCGGGGTTAGTTTTCCCAATTCACCAAGCTTTTTCTCGGCCACGTGCGCTAGCAGGCTTGGCAGGGAGTAGGCCCGTCGTTCGCATATGGATAATTCGCATATCGCCCGACACTGTATCTCCCAGAACGCCTCGCTAGCCCTGTAGCGCAGGGTCACTGTTTGAGTCTTTGGCATTCCATAAGCTTTCGATGGCCTCGTAACTATGCACTTCGATCTTCACACACAGTCTTCGAGTCCAAAGTGCCTGAAATTTTCGTTGCCGCGAGCAGAAACTTCATCCGAGTAACGAATTTCATGGTCAAACTGACGAATATTTCGTTCGCATTTATACAGATTTTTGAAGCAAAAATACCCATATCCACGCAAATCAGGTAATAATCGGTCAGCGCTGGCTTGACCAGCATTTGCCACGGTTTCCCTTTCTGAGCGGCTCCCGTTCCGGGCGTCGTTCACAAGATGGGAAAAAATCATGCAAACCATGTCACTGATGAAAGACCGGGAGGGGGCGTTCGGTCGCGATCATCTTCCGCTTCTGGCCGCGGTAACGCTCCTTGCGTTCGTGTTGCTCGCAGGGCCGGCGTTCGCCGGCACCGATACGACCTTCGACACCGCGTTTAACAAATTCACCGCGTTTCTCGAAGGCTCGGGCGGCAAGATCATCACGATCATCTCGCTGGCGCTCGGCCTCGCCGGCATGGCCTCGGGCCGCTTCAGCCTCGGTCAGATCGCTCTTCCCGTCGGCGTCGGCATCGGTGTCGGCACGGGCGTTCCGATCGTCACCTCGGCTGTGACTGCGATCATCTGATGTGGGCGTCCCGGGAGTGCGCCAAGCGCGCTTAACCGGGCAATTGGGGCGGGGCGGTTATGGATCGCTATGTGATTCCCGGGAAGCTGGATGAACCCGAACGGATCGGGCTCTGGACCATGGACGAGTTCGTCGCGATGGCCGGACCCTTTTTTATCGGGATCCTCGCACAGCATATCATCTGGGGCATATGTTTCGGAATCCTGGGTTGGTGGGTCTTGCGAAAGGCAAAAGCAGGCCGTGCTGGTTCGTGGCTCCTCCATATGGCCTATTGGTATCTTCCCAGCGGTGTCATGGGCATCCGGGCCGTCCCGCCTTCATATCTTCGATTGATGGCGGGGTAAGCGATGGAAGCGGGATTCAGCCAGGCGCAGGCGCAGCGCGTTCTCAAACAGCGCAATATGCTCGTGATGGCGAGCGCGGGCCTTGCGATCGTTACCATCTTCTCGCTGATCGCGGCCTCCGAGCGTGATCGGGCGATTGTTCTGCAGCCGGTCCTGACGCGGCAGCTCGAGCTGAGCAGCGCGGGCGTCAGCCGAGAGTATCTGGAACTGGTGACGCGCGACGCGGCCGTGATGATGCTCAATCGCAGTCCGCAGAACCTCGATTACTGGATGGATTCGGTCCTCAAGATCGTTCACCCCTCCGCCTACGGTCGGATCAAGGGCGATTTGCTCAAGATCGTCAACGACCAGCGCGGCTCCAGTGTGTCGCAATATTTCACGATGGAATCGATGCGGGTGGATCCGCAGAGCCTGATGTCGGAGACGACGGGCACGCTCCACACGATGGTCGGCCGTCAAGAGGTTGGCGCGGTCAAGCGCACCTTCCGTTTCGACTGGAATTACACGGGCGTCGAGCTCCGATTGATCGGCTTCGGCATCGTGGTCCCGAACAAGCCGGGTGAAGACGCGCCCATTGGCGCCACTGAACCCGCTCCCCAATGATGGAGATGCTCATGCCTATGGCACTCGGCACCGGCGGCGTGCTGTTTACGTCGCGCCCAATGGATCGGCTCCAGCGCGTTCTCGGCGTGACGATGATCGGCGCGGCTATCCTAACCGCGCAAAGCGCCCGCGCGGACGAGACTGTGATGGTCGAGGACAATTCCCGTGTCGCGTGCGTCGCGTCGGAAAAGGATCTGACGCGCATCAGCCTTATCGGTGACGAGTTCGCGAGCGTGTCGAAGGTACAGCCGACGAACCCGCTGGATGATTTCTCGGTCGTCAACGAGCCGACGCGCGGCGACATCTATTTGTCGGTCCCGGAGGGCTTTCGCCTGAAAGTCCTGTCGTTCTTCGGGACGACGAAGAAGGGCTATGTCTACAAGTTCGGCTGCCGGATCGAGGCGATCGAGGCCCAGCAGATATTCGTGTCGAACCCGCTCGCCTTGGCAAAGGCGGAGGCGGTCACGGAATCAGAAGAGGACGCGCCCGACGCGGACGAGACGGCAGTGCGCCTCATCCAGGCGATGGCGTCGCAGGAAATCGTCCCGGGCTATCGGATGCGTCGCTCCGCTCTTGTCCCCGTCCAGGCCGGCGATCTCACCGTGCAGCTCGTCGCCGAATATGAGGGCCTCGATGTCGTCGGCCGCGTCGTCCGGATCGAGAACAGCTCGCCCGCTCCCGTCGAAATCACTGAGGGGCGGATAGCCCCCGTCGACGCGATCGCGGTGTCGATCGCCAACCCGAAGCTGGCGCCGCGACAGGCGACGTCGGCCTACGTCGTCACCCGGAAGCAAGGGAGCTAATCATGACAGGTCTGGGGTCATTCCTGAAACGCGGTTCGCCGCGCGGTGAGGCGGCCGTAGCGCCGGCAGTTCCCGAAGGCGCGAGCTTGTCGGTCAACGAAGGCGTCGAAAAGCGCCAGCGGATGCTTTTGTTCGGTGTCGGCGGTCTCCTCCTGACCGCAGCGGTCTACTGGTTGTTCTTCACCGGCAATACGGACGAGGGTCCGAATGCGCCGGGCAAGGATCTGGCATCGGAGAATATCAAGGTTTCGACCGACGATCTGGCGGCGCGCAACCTTTCCGAAAAGGAATGGCTGTCGATGTCGGAGAACCGGCTGAACAGCCAGGATAACCAGCTTCGCCGCATGCAAGGGCAGGGCGATCAGCTCGAGCAGATGCAGGCACAGATTGACGCGCTGCGCTCTGAAAATTCCAACATGGCATCGGAAGGTACGCGGGTCCTTTCGGCCTATGACGATGAAAATCGCCAGCTGAAGGAACAGCTCGCGGCGGCGCAAGCGTCGTCGCGGCCCTCCGCTGGCCCGACGGCGCTCTATGGTGCCGGTGGTCCTGCAGCCTATGATGCAGCCGGCGGCGGTGCGATCGCGGGGGCGCAAGCGCGGCGCGAGCTCAAGGTGATCAGTTTCGCGGCGACGCCGGCAGCGACCGGTGGCGGCAGCAAATCTGCGCCGACCAGCAATCTCTTCGCGTCCGACAGCCCCAATTATCTCCCGGCGAATAGCTATGCGAAAGCCCGGGTCATCGTCGGGGTCGATGCAGCGTCGAATGTTCAATCGCAGTCGGATCCGCTTCCGGTGGTCCTCCGTATCGTGGGGCCCGCGCGGTCGGTTGCGCAGAACGGCAAGGTGCTGACGACGCGCATCGATGGGTGTCTGGTCAACGGCGCAGCGCGCGGCGATCTCTCATCCGAGAAAGTCTATGTGAAGCTCGCCAAGATGACCTGCCCGCAACCGGGTGGCCGCTATGCCGAAAGCGAGGTCAAGGGCTTCATCGCGTTCGGCGGCAAGACCGGGGTCCGTGGCCGCGTGGTGAGCCGCGAAGGCAGTTTGACGATGCAAGCATTCTTCGCCGGTCTGGTCGGCGGGATCGGTCGCGGCTTCTCGGCCAACTCGAACAGCTTCCTCTCGGGGACCACGACCGTCGTCAACGGCGAGCGCCAGAAATTGTCGACCGGCGACATCGCCAAGGGCGGTATCGGTGAAGGCGTAAGCCAGGCCGGCGACATGCTCTCCCAATATCTGATCGAGCGCGCTGAACAATATCAGCCCGTCATCGAGATGCCCACCGGCGTTGAAGTCGAGATCGTGTTTCTCGACGGCGCCTTCATTCGCAATTGAGGAAAGGGCTGAACATGAAGCTCAAAGTTGGTTTGGTCGCCGCATTGCTCCTCGGAGGCGCAGCGACCGCAGTCTATGCCGCCGATCGGCTTGAGCCGACCCGCGTTTCGGCGCTCCTCAAGACTCGCCTCCCGAAAACGCAGGTCTCGCAGATCGACTGCGACAAGGTTGCGGGGCTCTGCGAGGTCGTTGCCGGCAAGACATTGTTCTACGTCGACGGGACCGCGCGGTATCTGATCGTCGGCCGCGTCTACGATATGGAGTCGCGTCAGGACCTGACGGCGGCAAAGCTGCTCGAGATGAATCCGGACATGCTGCTCGGTGGTGCGGCGAAAGCTGGTCTCGAGGAGGAAAGCGAAACGCCGGTCCCGCAGATGGCGGCGGCTGGTCCTGCAGGACGGGCGGCCCAGCCGCCGGCTGCCGCGCAGAAGGTAGACCTCTCGAAACTGCCTGCCTCGGGCGCGATCGTCTGGGGTAATCCATCGGGCACGCCCGTCACCATCTTCACCGATCTTCATTGCGGTTTCTGCCGTGCGCTCGCGAACGAGCTCGAGCAAATGAATGTCCGGGTGATCGAACGGCCGATTTCGACCCTCGGGACGCGCGATCTGTCCAATCGCGTCTATTGCGCCAAGGACAAGCCGCGTGCCCTGAGGGCAGCCTATGCAGGCGCGGAAGTGGCCCCGGCGAGCTGCGACACCAGCGGCCTCGATGCGAATGAGAATTTTGCCCGATCGAACGGGTTCAGCGGCACGCCCGTCCTCGTCCGGTCCGATGGAACGGTTCTCGAGGGCTATCGCCCGCGAGCGGTCCTCGAGACCTGGCTGAAGGGAGGCCGGTGATGGCTCCGGTCGATCGATTGGGCGGCGCGATCTTTGTCCTCTTCCTCGCGAGCCAGGTCGGGATGATCATCATCGTCAATTCCTACTTCGCGGAGTTCGGACCCGCTGGCCGCTTTGCTCTCATGTTCGCCTTTTTCAAGGCCTTGGCGATTTGCATGATCCTGTTCGCCAGCATGGCGGGTGGAGCGATGGCGCTGCGGGCCCTTCGGTCGAGGCGCGTTCAGATTTTCGAAATCGGCAACGGAAGGAGCTGACGACATGCGTAGCTTGGGTCTGCTTGCAGGTGCTTGCCTCATTTGCCTCGGCGGGTGTGCCTCGCTGGGGGGCAACGTCAAAGGCAATTTCATTTGCCGTGCGCCCGACGGGATTTGTTCGCCCACATCGAACATCGATGACCAGGCGATCGCCTCGATGACCGGCGGCGTGGCATCGGGTGCGGTTGCCGGTGCAGTAACCGCCGATCCCGCTGCGCCGCGTTCGGCGGGGTCGTTGAAGGTCGTGCTGCCGGCGCGAACCGACCGGTTCGGTCGCTGGCGCGATGAAACGGTCGTGTACGTCGAACCGCAGCTTGCCGGCGCAGCAAGCGACGATCGCCGATTGGCGGCCTCGGTTTCCTCGGCCCCGGCACGCTTGTCGCTGGTCGAGCTCGCGGCGGGCGCGCCGGCGCCCGCCGAGATAGCGAGCGCGTCGGTACCGACGTCGGGCAAGCCGGTTTCAGGCGAAAATTTCCGAGCCGAAGTTGAACGCCGGCTGGCTGCTGGTCGCAAGGGTCCCGAGCCGGTGGCGGTGCCGCCCTCCGAAAGCGAAGCCGCCGCTGCAGCCGCCGACCATGCGGTCGTGTCTGCGCCTGCACTGGCTGCTCAACCCGCTCCGGATGGCCAGTAATGGCGGGGTGGTTCGACAAGCTGCTCGGTGATCTGCTCGGCGGGCCGCGCAAGGTCGACAAGGCCGTCCCGTCGACGTCGATCCCGATGTTCGCCGATTGGCTGCCCTATCGGAGCTTCGACCAGAAGAACGGACTATATTACAACAGCGCATCGCGGGGCTGGATCCTCGAGGTGTCTCCGCTGGTCGGTGCCGACGACAGGACGAGCGAGATCATTTCGCAGTTTCTGTCCGAAGGCATCCCGGACAAGACGTCGATCCAGATCCTGCAATGGATGAGTCCGCGCATCGCGGAACGGATGGTCCAATGGTTCATCCCGCGCCAGATGGCGAAGGGCGTCTATGAGCGGATTGCTCAGCACCGCGCCGATTATCTCGAGGGCGGCGTGTGGTCGAGTCTGTCGGCGGACGCGCCCTTTCATCTCCGTTCGCACCGCGTTTTCGTTTCGCTTGGCGTTCCGGAGGGCGCGAAGGTCAGCGACGAGGAGCTGATCACCCTTCGGGAGTCGATGGCGTCGATGCTTCGCTCGATCGACGTCGAGGCGCAGATTCTCGATCCCGTTGGCCTTCTGAAGCTCGTCGACGATCTGACGTCGCCAACCACAGTGTCGGGGGAAGATGTCGTTGATTACAATCGCTTCGATCCGATCGCGGACCAAGCGGTGCGCCGCGATATGGAGATCGTCACCGATCCCAATCGCATCCTGATCCGAACGGAGCGTTTTCGCGCGCTCGGCGCGCTGCAGGACGGCGTGCCGGACATCGGCGAGATCGTGCCCGATCGCTTCGACATTCGCTGTTACGCGATCCGCAACCTCCCGCCGCGCTGGGCGCCTTGGGACACGGTAAAGCTCATCGGCGATCCCTATTTCGACAAGCTTCGGATGCCCTGTCCGGTGGCGACGATGCTCACCATCACCTATCCCGACGAACAGGCGGCGACGTCGCGCGCGGCGTTCAAGTTCATGCGGACCACCAGCCTCGCGAATTCGCAGAGCGCGAAGTTTACTCCGCAAATCCGCGACCAGTCTCGCGAGTGGGAATATGTCCAGGACCAGCTCCGGCAGGGACAGAAGCTCGTGCGCGTCTTCTACAGCGTGATGAGCGTCTCGCCTTACGGTGAGGGCGATCGGCACGAACGCAATCTCAAGGCGGTCTACAAGGCGGCGGGTTGGGAGCTTCAGGACGAACGCTATTTGCAGATGGCGGGGCTGATCTCGGTCATGCCGCTCACGATGGCCAACGGCCTCGCGAAGGACTTTGAGCGGCTGAAACGCTTCCGCACGATGCTGACCACGACGGTTGCCAATATTGCGCCGCTGCAGGGCGAATATAATGGCGGGCCGATCCCCCATTTGTTGCTCCTAGGTCGCCGCGGTCAGCCCTTCTTCTGGTCGCCATTCGAGAACAGCGCCGGCAACCATAATGTCGCGGTCTTCGGCAAGTCCGGCTCGGGCAAGTCCGTGGCCCTGCAGGAAATCACCTCGGCGCTGGTCGGCGCCGGCGCGAAGGTCATCGTGATCGATGACGGCCGCAGCTTCGAGCATAGCTGCAAGCTGCAGGGTGGCGCATTCGTCGAGTTCACGATGAGCTCTGGTTTCTGCCTCAATCCCTTCTCGATGATCGACGCGGCGGAGGCGGAGCGCGACGAAGATTATCGGCTCGATTGCATCGCCATGCTGAAGGCGATCATCGGTCAGATGGGTCGCCATATCGACCGCCTCAACGATACCGAGCGCGGCCTGATCGACGCCGCGGTCAACGCCGAATGGGAAAAGAATGGCGCCGAAGGTTCGATCGACGGGGTGATCGAAGCCTTGATCGCAAGGCAGCATATCCAGGGCGAAGAGCTCGCGATCGCGATGCGACCATTTTCCAGCGCCGGAACCTATGGCCGCTTCTTCACAGGGCAATCGACCTTGAAGATCGGCGCCGATCTGACCGTGTTCGAGCTCTCGGACCTGTCGGCGCGCGAAGAGCTGCGTTCGGTGGTCCTGACGGCCATCATGTTCCTGTCGAGCCAGGCGATGCGGAAGGATCGCAGCACCCGCAAGGCACTGCTGCTCGACGAGGCTTGGCAGCTCCTAAAGGGCGGGTCGATGGCCGATTTCGTCGAGACCTACGCCCGAACCTGCCGCAAATATGGCGCGTCGCTCATCACCGCCACCCAATCGCTCAACGACTATTACAAGTCGGAAGGATCGATCGCGGCGCTCGAGAACAGCGACTGGTTCCTGATCCTTCAGCAGAAGCCCGAGACCATCGCGGACTTCAAGAAGCTCGACCGCTTCGACATGAATGATGCGGTCGAAGCGATGATGCGGTCGCTGAAACGAAATGGCACCGAATATTCGGACGTGCTCATCAAGGGGCCCGAGATGCTCGCGATGGGCCGTCTGGTGCTCGATCCCTATTCGGCGACGCTCTATTCCTCGAGCCCTCAGGTCTTCGCCGCGATCGACGCGAAGACCGCCGCCGGCATGAGCATGGCGGAGGCGATCGAGGAAGTCGCCTTCCCCGGATCGGTGCAGGAACAGCGGGGCGTCCGCGCCGATTATGCGGAAGCTGCAGAATGACGGCGCTGGCAACCTCGCGGATGCGGAAGCCCGCTATCGCGCCTCGGCGGTTGTTCCAGGACATCGCCTATTCGCTCGTTTCGGTCAGTTGCTGGCTGGCGATCAATTGCCTTGCTGCTGCAGGGGTGATGCTCGGTTTCTTCGCCTTGATGGCCAATCTCAGCGTCGACCAGTTTTTCGCCGAAACGGCCAATCTCTCCAATCACTATCTCGCGGCCGACAGCGAGCGCCGCTCCGAATTCTCCGAGATCCTTTTGTATCTCTTCGGCGGTCTGGTGCTGTTCTTCTGCATCACGCGGCGCGCTGCGCTGCTCTCGGGCACCGCAACATCCAAGGGGGACATGTCCAATGACTGAGCAACTGGCTTTGACCATCGGCGGGGAACCGCTCGTTCCTCCGACTGAGGCCGCGGCGGCGCCCCCTTCCCGTCGCCGCGGTTTCGCCGGCTTCTCATGGGGGCAAATTGCGGGCGGCACCGCCCTTGTCGCGGCACTGCTCTGGGGTGGATGGGCCACGCGCGAGCTCATGATCCTGAAGGAACGACGGATCGTGTCGATCAGCCTCGCCGGGATGGCGAATGATTTCATCATGGCGGAGGCCCGATCGGGCGCGAGCCCCGAGCAGGTTGATTCCGATACGCGCCATTTCATGGCCGCCATGCAGCGCACCCTTCAGGAGCGCGCGGCCGCCGGCGAGACGATCGTCGTGAGCGAGGCAGTTGTAGCGGCCTCGATGCCCGACATCACACCGGAGATCCGCGCGGCGGTCGGCGAGTTCATCAAGCGCAACCCGCCGCCGCGCGTAGCGACCGCTGCGCCGGCGCCTGCACCGGCGATGCCCGGAATGATGCCGACAGCGCCGGTGCAGGCGCCGCCAGCGGCGAATCCGGTGTTCGGTGGCGGCGGTCTGCTGCCCGGCGGCGGGCAGTGAGATCATGGGACGCATTCGCTCGCCCATGCTGCGAAATTCGCTGTTTGCTGTCGGCCTGGTAGCAGGAACGAGCGCGTGGTTGTCGCTCGACGCCTACGCGCAGAGCCATGGGTTCTTCATTAATCGTTCGCCCTCCTTGCCGAACTGGGCCTATTATTTCGAGCGCGGGAAGGCTGTGAAGCGCGGCGAAGTGGCGTTTTTTGCGCCGCCGTCCAATGCCCTCGTCCATGCCCATTTTGGAGCCGAGCCGCCCGTGTTCGGCAAGATCGTTTATGGTCTGCCCGGTGATATTGTGACGCATCGCGGAGCGGATGTGGTTGTGAGCTGGGCCGCCGGCGCCGGCAACGAAGCTCCGTCGGAACAGCTGGTCGCAAAGCTCAAGCCCGTGTCGTCTGCCGGCGAAGAACTGGAGCCCGGGCCGACAGGCGTGATCCCGAACGACTGCTATTATATGGGTAGTCCCCATCCTGACGGATTTGACAGCCGTTATGCTGCAATCGGGTTTGTCTGCGCCAGGCAGATTGTCGGCGTATCGAAGTGGTCGTTGCTGTGAACCGCGTGGCTCTTTCGTTCGTCGTGGCAATGGCGATCATCGGCATGGCGCCGATCGCCAGCGCCAAGGATTATGGTCAGCAGGGCGCCGTATTCCGGATCTCCGAGCCGGATCTTCTGCGGACTATCGAGCAGAAGCTTCGAACGCTGGAAGCAAGCGGCGGCATCGAGCGGATGAATGCCGAGTTGACCCGCAAAACCGAAGCCGGTGTTCGTCGGCCACGCCCCGTCGCCGGTATAAGCCTCGCGGTGCGCGATCGGAGCTGGATCTTCGATCCGGCGATGCGCGTTGAACAGGACATTCTCGATCACAAGGGCAATGTGATCGCCCGCGCGGGCCAGCGGGTGAATCCGCTCGATTTCGTGACCGTGCGCCAGAAGCTCGTCTTCATCGACGGCGACGACAAGGATCAAATGAGCTGGGCCTTGCGCCGGTTCGATGATCAGTCCGCGAAGCTCATCATGGTGAAGGGCGCTCCGCTCGACGCGATGACCTTGCATCAGCGCCGCTTCTATTTCGACCAGGGCGGATTTCTTGTCGGGCGGTTCGGGATCCGCGCGGTGCCGGCGGTCGTGGAACCGAATGGCAGGACGATGAAGGTTTCCGAAATTCCGCTCGGGGTCGGGCGGAAATGATCGGCCTTATTCGCACCTCGCTCCGGTCGGGCCTGCGGCGACTTCGGTCGGCCGCGTTCATGACGCTCGCGGCCGCTGGTGTGGCAATGGCGGCGCCGGCTATTGCCAGCGCTGCCGGCATCGATGGCACGCCAGGGAAGTGCACGGGCAAGTTCGTGAACCCCGTGACCGACGTGTGCTGGTCTTGCCTCTTTCCCCTTTCGGTTGGCGGGCTGAAGATTTTTCCGTCCGATCGGCCCGACACCGACAATCCCGATCTGCCGATCTGCGCTTGCGGCTCGCCGCTTCCGCGCATCGGCGTTGCGATGGGTTTTTGGGAGCCGGTGAGGCTCGCGGACGTCACAATGAAGCCGTGGTGCTTCGCCAGCCTCGGCGGCAAGAAGATCTCGCCGGGATTCAACATTGGGCACGGCCGCGCGGCCGATAGTGTCGACGGTCACGATCGCGGCGCGAAATGGCATGTCCATTGGTACGTCTATCCGCTCCTCTACTGGATGGAGATTTTGACGGACATGGCCTGCCTCGAGCAGTCGTCGTTCGACATCGCCTATGTCACTGAAATCGACCCGCTCTGGCAGGATGATACGCTGACAGCGCTGATCAATCCGGAAGTGGCGCTCTTCGCCAATCCGCTCGCGCAGACGGCGTGCGCGGCGGACTGCGGTGCCGCCACCGGCAAGCTGCCGCTCGATCCGCTCTTCTGGTGCGCGGGCTGCCTAGGGCCAATGTACCCGATGAACGGAAACATCTCGGGGCACATCGGCCACGTCCAGTCGAGCCGGCTGGCCCTCTCGCGCTTCGCCTTCAAGCTTCACCGGCAAGGCATTGCCTGGGGCACGATGGGCAAGAAAGGCCTCTGCGGCAAATACATCATGCCGATCATGAAGAAGCAGCAATATCGCTTCCAGGCCACGGTGCCGTCGCCGATGGTCAAGGGCCGCTGGGCGTGCCCGCCGATCGGCGCCTCCGACATGAAGCCGGGTTCCGGCAACACCTATCCCGCCGTTGGCGAAGACATGGGCTATCTCGTGTGGAGGAAGCGAAATTGCTGCGTCCTTTGAAAAACCTTTCCAGAAAAGGGAAATTTGTTTCCGCGGCCGTGCTGCTGGCGGCTTGCGGCGGCAGCATCGCGCTGGCGCAGAATGTCGATGGCCTCGATATTCAGCATATCCTGAGCCGCGGTGAAGCGGCCGATCCCGACGCGGAGGCGCTCATCCGCGAAGTGGCGCGCCGGGGTGATGAAATGCGCGCCGATGCGCGCGAGGCGGCCGACGGCGGGAACCGCAACCTCAGCGAGAATAAGGCTGTGCTCGGGGGAGCGCCAACCGGGGCGATAGATTTCGACGAGATGCTGGCCGCCTCCAAAGAGCTTGAGGCCAGCGACAAGGGCGCGCCTCAGCTCATCGTTTTCGCATCGCTGTCGATGCCGGAGCAAAGCCTGAAGCAGCTCATTCGCGATACGGCGAAAGCAGGCGGCACTGTCGTGTTTAATGGTTTCCCCGGGAATTCCATGAAGGCGTTTCAACAGGGGATCATGAAGGTTGTCGACAACCAGGATGCTTACGGCAGCATCGGCATCGATCCGCGATTGTTTCGCGCATTCGACGTGACGGCGGTGCCGGCGATCGTCGTCGTGACATCGGAATTCGAACTTTGTGACGGGTTCAACTGCCGGACGTCCGTGCCGCCCTATGATCGGATGAGCGGCAATGTGCCGCTCGAATATGCACTCGAGACATTCGTCGACGGTCGTGGCCCCGGTTCGGCGATCGCGGGCCAAGCGCTGGCGCGCCTGAAAAAAGGGCAGGGGTCATGATCGACGCCAGCTCTGGACCAGCAACTTCGATCGAACCTGAAGGCGTCGCTGGCGCCGGCGTTCGGCGCTTGGGCCGTTCACTCGTCGCGATCGTCGCGGCGGTCGCCATGGTGGTCGGTCCTATCCCGGTTGTTCAGGCGCAAACATCGCAGCCATCCGGAGAGATTTCGGCTGCCGGCAAGGATGGCGAAGCGTTCGCCAAATCAGGGAAAGAGGGAGCCGCCTCGATTCCCGATCAGGAAGTCACCGGCGACGTCATTCCGGGCTATTCGACGGCGCCGAGCGATCTTTCGAGCCTTTTCGGCACCGACGATGGGGCGCTCAATTCCGCGGGCGGCAATGCGGTCGGTAACGAAGCCTGGGAATTCATGATGGGCGCGGACGCCAATCGCGCGACCGTTGATCCTTCGTCGTTCGAAGACATCATGAAGAAGGGCGAGGAGATCAATCAGAACGCCGGGAGCTCCGAGCTCGGCGAGAACATCAGCAACACGCCTGGCACTTGCGAGGAAGTAAAGGTTGGTGAGAAGCAGGACTATTATGACGCGACGTGCGACGTTGGCGTCACCGTCACGACGCCCGATCGCGTCGAGGAGCTGAGCTGCCCCGATGGCTATACCCTTGTCGGTCGGACCTGCACGAAGACGCTGACCCAGCCTGCGGACGTTACCTATACGTGCCCCGACGGCGGTGTGCTGCAGGGAACGACATGCGTCGTGACTCAGCCCGCTTCGGTATCCAGCCACAGTTGCCCCGCCGGGTTCACCCTGCAGGGCACGAACTGCACGCGCACGACGACTGAGCCCGCGGTGATTACCGGCTATAGCTGCCCGGCTGACTATATGCTCGAAGGCGATCGCTGCGTGCGGACGCTCGAGCAGTCGGCGACGCCGAACTATAACTGCCCCACCGGTTACGTCCTTGAAGGGACAACCTGTCGCTCGAAATCGACCTATGCCGCCACGGCAAGCTATAGCTGTCCCGCCGGGTATAATCTTTCGGGCACCACCTGTTCGCGCACGCTCTCGCAGCCGGCTGACGTCGATTATACCTGCCCTGCCGGTTACGATCTGAATGGCACGACCTGCACCCAGACCGGGACCTATACGGCGATTCCGAATTATAGCTGTCCATCAGGCTATACCCTCGTCGGAACGACTTGCACGGCAACCGGAAGCTATGGCGCGACACCCAATTATAGCTGTCCGAACGGCGGTACGCTGCAGGGCACCGAATGCGTTACCTCCGGGAGCTATGCCGCAACAGCGAGCTATAGCTGCCCGAACGGGGGTACGCCGAACGGCACCAACTGCATGACGACGACTCAGACGCCGGGGACGCCGGTCTATCAGTGCAGTGGCTGGGCGTTGCCGATGGATCTCTATACCTTCGAAAATGCGCCCTACTGCGGCTTCGCCAAGACGGGCAAGACCTGCCCGACTACCTGGACCGGCTTCTATAAGGAAGGAAAAGCGCAGGGTTACAGCGGGACGAAGTGCTTCTTCCACCCGAAGGTCAATTATACCTGCCCTGGCGCTTATGTCGTCGAGGGATCGATGTGCACGATGGTGACCGCGACGCCGGGGACCGTAAGCTATAGCTGTCCGAACGGAGGGACGCTTAACGGCACGCAGTGCCAGACGAGCTCGAGCAGCCCAGCGACGGTCACTTACAGCTGTCCGAGTGGCGGCACGCTCGCCGGAAGCATCTGTAATACGAGCAGCTCGCTGCCGGCGACGGTCACGCATACTTGCCCGAGTGGCGGCACGCTCAACGGTACGACGTGCACGATCGTCACGTCGACGTCTGCTACCCCGGTCTATTATTGCCCGTCTGGCTATAATCTTTCGGGAACGACGTGCTCGCGGACCGATGAGACGAGCGCGCCGGTTACCTATAGCTGCCCCAATGGCGGCTCGCTGTCCGGTTCGGTTTGCACGATCGACCTCGCGCAGCCTGCGGAGGTGACATATAGCTGTCCGACCGGATGGGAAGTTCAGGGGGACAAGTGCAAGTCGGTCCTCTCGCAGCCGGCGACGCCGATCTATTCCTGCCCGTCTGGGTACAGCCTCAGCGGCAACATGTGCAGCAAGACGGAAACGCAGCCTGCGACCCCGAATTATAGCTGCCCGACCGACTTCACCCTTTCGGGCACGACCTGCACCAAGACCTATCCGGCGCAGCCCAACTATAGCTGCCCGGCGAATTACACGCTGTCGGGTACGACCTGTTCAATGACCCTCTCGCTGCCGGCGAGGGTCACGATGGTCTGCCCGCCCGGCGCCACCGAACAGAATGGCACCTGCTACGGCGAGAGCGCGGGGCAGAGCGAGTGCGCCGAGCTCGAGTCAAATCCCAAATGCAGTCACGTGCGGGACACGTGCCTTGATGAGGAGCCGAACGGCCCCTGCAAGGTCACCGAGCGCACCTTCAAATGCCCGATTCCGAATTCTCCGCCGACCGATGTGAAGGAATATGTCTGCGGCGGGTCGATGTATTGCATCAACGGGAGCTGCAGCGAGATCGAGGAGGAAGCCTCGAACGAATTCAAGGATGCGCTCGTTGCGATGGGCGCGATCGATCAGGTCGGCAAGGAATTCGATCCCGATACGATGGGGCTTTTCAAGGGCACGCGCGAGACGTGTCACAAGCCCGTATTCGGTTTGGTCAACTGCTGCGCTGGTAAGGTGTCGGGCCTGTTCTCCGGCGGCGTCGCCGCGGCGGCCGCCTGGGCGGGGCTCAGTGGCGGACCTGCAGCGCTCGCAGGCGTCGCCACCCAGTTTCTCACCACGTTCCTTTGCTCGAATGAAGAAAAGCAGCTCGACGTAAAGGATCGCCTCGGTCTTTGCGTCTCGATCGGCAGCTATTGTTCATCGAGCTTCCTCGGCGTCTGCCAGACGAAGCGGAAGGCCTATTGTTGCTTTGAATCGAAGTTGACGCGGATCCTGCAGGAGCAGGGGCGGCCGCAAATCAACAAGCCGTGGGGGAAGCCCAAGGAAGGACAATGCGCCGGTTTCACGGTCGACGAATTCTCGCGCCTCGACCTCAGCAAGATGGATTTCTCCGACATCTATGCGGACTTCCTCGAAGCCGTGAAGCTTCCCGATGAAGCGCAGATGGCGAGCGACATCCAGGCGAAGATCGATGCCTATTATAAGCAGCATGGACCGGGAGGAAATTGACGAGATGATTCCATCCCGACGGCTTTCGGTCCTCGTCAGAGCGGTGGATCACATAGGCGAGGAGCGCGAGGTTCAGACAACCCCGCTCGGGCGCGAAGTTCTCGAAATGCACAAATCGTCGCTCGCCAAGGCGGCGCTGCGATCGCGGCAAAGCAGCCTTTCAAAACGGAGAAGAATGATGAAGACGGCGATCCGTAGCGCGATTGCTCTTGCCGGCGCACTGCTCGTCGTTTCCGGCGTACCTATTCGAGCACAATCTTCGGTCGAAGATCGCTCTCCTGATGCGACTAGGCCCTCTCCCAGCCAAGACTTCTACTGCGGCGCCCGCAAACTCGGAACTTGGTTCTATTGCGACAAACCGAAACCGCGACCCAATCCGAATGCCCCGCCGCCGCCGTCGACAGCCGCGAGCGAACGGCTGGCTGCGATCGCCAAGGAGCTCGACGAGCTGAAGGCGCGGGCAATCCTCGAGCCGTCGGAAGTGAATGTGACAGCCTATATTCGTTTCCAGCGCGAGCAGCTCGATCGGGCCTCGATGTTCTCCGATGTCTGGCAGCGGTCGATGTGGCAGAACCCAGAGCTCGACTATACGCTTCAGCGTCCCGTTTCGACGCTCGCCAAGCGCGCCTGGATCGACAATCGCAAGGCTGAACAGGAGCAGGCGCTCCGGAATCTCTCGAAACGCTACGGGATCTTCTATTTCTACGCGCAGAGCTGTGGCGCGTGCGAGATCTTTGCACCCATTCTGAAATCGCTTTCGATGAACAGCGGCTTCAATGTCGTTGCCGTCTCGATGGACGGCGGACCGAACCGCGAATTCCCGAATTACGTCGTCGACGTCGGGCAGCACGCCAAGATGGGCCTCACCACCAAGGCCACCCCGACGCTGGTGCTCTATGACACCGTGACTCGTCGCCCGATACCGATCGGCACCGGCATCTTGTCGGCCGACGAAATCACCGAACGCATTTTCATGCTCACGAGCACCAAAGTGGGGAGCGACTTCTGATGGTCGACATCAAATTCATCGCGCGGATCCGCGTGGCCGTTTCCCGGATCGGGATTGGCATCATTGCGCTTTCCGTAGCCGCGGCGCCGGCACAGGCGGGCGTTGGCGACGAGATGAGCGACTTCTTCAACGATATGGGCGCGTCGGCTAATGCTACCGGGGCGACGGCCTATCAGGGCCAGTCCGCGGGCTATTACTCGCTCGGCTCCGTATGGGCCCGGTTCCCGCAAAAGAGCGTCTATCCCGCCAACATCCAGCTTCCGAAAGTCCGTGCTGGCTGCGGCGGCATCGACATCTTCTCGGGCTCCTTCTCCTTCATCAACATGTCGGAATTCGTCGCCAACCTGAAGGCGATCGCGAATAACGCCATCGGCTTTGCCTTCAAGCTCGCAATCGACAGCATCAGTCCGCAAATCGGCGGCGTGATCGACCAGATGCAGGACATCGCCAACAAAGTGAACCAGTTCAACATGCAGAGCTGCGAGGCAGCCGCCGCGGCCGTCGGCGCCGTATGGCCGAAGGTCGACGCGGCGGAGGATCGAATTTGCCAGTCGATCGGCACGTCTGCAGGGCGCTTCTCCGACTGGGCAAAGTCGCGTCGCGGATGCGGTAATGGCGGCGAGCGATCGTCGACGATCAATTCGAATACCGACCTGGCGCTTGCGGCAATGACCCCGGGCCCGAAAAACTACGCCTGGGACATGATCAAGCAATCGCCGCTTGAAAGCTCGGATCGGCAGATGCGCGAGCTCGTCATGACGCTTACGGGCACGATCGTCGTGGGCAAGCGTCCATCGGACAACGACCCGCTCCCGATCATCTATAGGGGGGAGGGCGATCCCGCGATCCTCGATGCGCTGCTTGACGGCGACAAGGAGATCGACGTCCTCGGCTGTGACGAAACCGACAAGTGCCTCAATCCGGGCAAGCGGACGATCCCGGCGCTTGGGGCTACGGCATTGCGGCCTCGTGTTGCAATGTTGATCCAGTCGATGAGCGACAAGGTGCGGAGCAATGCGGCACTGACGACCGAAGAGAAGAACCTCCTCGGCGTTGCCAGCATCCCGCTTTACAAGGTTGTTGCCGTACAGGCGGCCTCGGGCTTCAACCTGTCGCCGGGCGAGCTCAACTCGCTCGCCGAAGTCACCGCGATCGACCTGCTCAACTCGATCGTCCAGCGGATGCTCGATCAGGTGGCCTCGGGCCAGTCGAACAACAGCAATCAAGCCGATTCCGAAAATTTGCGCCAGTTCAACGAACAGCTTGCGCGCGTGCGCCAGCGGCTGTTCGAGCGCGAAAGCACGGTGAACCAGCGCGTGACGCGGACCTTTGAGATCGTCGATCGCGCGATGATGATCGAAAGCACCCTGCAGACGCGCATGGCGCCGGGGATGGCGGCATCCCTGAATTTCTCCCGCGCTTTGTCGGCGCAAGGTTTGCGGCCCTGATTCCGGGCTGAAGGAGCGCGTGCGATGATCGAGGTGTTCACGGTCGGGGGCGGGGAGTATCTCGTCAACGTCTTCAACGCGGTGGCGTCGTGGTCAGGCTCCGGTGGTTACCGTGGCCTCATTCGCGTTGTCATGGTCATGGCGTTCACCTGGGCGCTCCTCGTCACGGCGTGGAATATGGATCCGCGGGCGCTCCTCAAATGGTTCATGCAGGCGACCCTGATGTATTTGGTCGTCATGGTGCCCACGATCTCGGTAAAAGTTACCGATCGCACCAACCCAGGCGTGACGGCGGCGGTCGTCGACAATGTTCCGGTCGGCCTCGGCCTGGTCGCCGGCTTCACCAGCCAGATCGGCGATTATCTCACGCGAGCCGCCGAGACCGTGTTCGCCATGCCCCAAGTGCTCAATTATTCGACCGGAGGCATGATCTATGGCGCGAAGTTGCTCGATGCTACGCAGGGCCTGAGGATCGACGATCCGGTCTATGCGACCAACCTGAACGAGCATTTCAAGCAGTGCGTCTTTTATGACATCCTGCTCGGCCGCAAAACCTATGACGACACCCTGAAGTCCTCGGATCTGCTCACTGCGATGGGGCCGGGGTCGGTCGCGCTTTCGCAGCAGTATATCTATCCCGATGGCACATCGGGCATCGTCACCTGCGAGACGGCCTACAATTTCATTCGCAATGGCTGGAGCAACTACTACGCCATCGCAGCTCCCAAAATTGCAGCTCAGTTCTTCCCCGGCATTCCGGTTGCGCAAGCGTCGACCCGCCTGAACAACGACATCAGTAATATGAACGCCGCAGGAATGGGCTCGAGCAGCGGTCAGCTCGTTCGGCAGGCGATGTTCATCAATGCGCTGACGGAGGCGCGCGACAGCTTTGCTAGCGGATCCGCGCAGGGTTCGATCGATGCGTTCGCGCAGACTCGCGCGGACATTCAGACCCGCAATACCTATTCGACGATCGCGTCGGGCGCGATGAAATGGGTTCCCTTGCTGAACATCGTTCTGACGGTCGTTTTCTACTCGCTCTTCCCAATCCTGTTCCTGCTGATGCTGCTGCCCACCAACGGCATGACCGTTGCCAAAGGCTATATCACGGGCTTCTTCTATCTGGCTGCCTGGGGGCCGCTGTTCGTCATTTTGAACATGATCTTCATGTCGCGTTGGCAGGATTCTCTTGCATCGTGGGGCGCGAATGGTGGGATGACGGCCGCCAACTTCTCCGGCATCTCGGCTGTCAACCAGGACGTCGGCGCGCTCGCCGGCTATATGATCATGTCCGTGCCGTTCATCGCTGCCGGCATGGCGAAAGGCGCAATGGCGATCGCGTCGCATTCCGCGAGCTTTCTCTCGCCAAGCCAGAATGCGGCTGAGCAGGCCGCGGCCGAAGCGACCACGGGCAATTATTCGTACGGCAACGCTTCGCTGATGAACCGGCAAGTCAACACGCTGCAGCGGGACCAGTACACGACAGCCCCGAGCTTCAGCACTGGCGCCGCGACCATCCAGCAGCGCGCCGGGGATGGCGCGTTCATGCGTTATAACGAAGATGGAAGTTTCGCTTACGACACTAGTCAGGGCATTTCGAACCTTGGCTTCGCGATCTCGGCGAGCAAGGATTATGGGTCGCAGCTGCAGAAGGGGCTTAGCCAAGGGTCGGGTGTCGTCGAGCAGAAGCGCGTTGCGGCGAACGATAGCTGGGCGACGACGCGCACGGAATCGGCGCGGCTGTTCGACACGGCGCAGACGTCGGCGAGCTCAACAACCGAAGAAGGTCGCTCGCTGCAGTCGTCGATCGCTCAGGTCCAAGATCTTTCGTCACAGTGGTCGAATACGCTTCAGACCCAATTTGGCATGACGAAAAGCGAAGCGGATAAATTGGCTCGTGATACGGTGTTGACCGGAAGGGCGGGAGTTGGTGCGTCGGGTGCGGTAAGTGGAAAACGCGGGCCGCTCTCAGGTCAAGTCGATGGGAAGATCGGCATCGACGGCAATTCGAGCGACAGAAGGAACACAGAACAGGGCGTTTCAACTCAGAACGCAAACACTGACGCCTATCAGTGGCTTGAAAGGGAATCGAATTCGGAGGCTGCTCGGCAAGCGCGCGAGAGCTTCTATCGTGCAACCACGTCGTCGACCGACAGTCAGGTCCGTGGTCTGGGGCAGGAAGTATCGCAGGATCTGAGGCACTCACAAAGCCTCAGCGAGGAAGCTTCGCGCGCGGAAGAACGGTATCAGCGTTGGTCGAGCGAATTCTCGCAGTTCGAGCGCGACGGCTATGCCTTGAACAAGAATTTGAGCCAGGAATTCGTCCGCTATGCTCAAACTGCAATGATGGACCCGCAAAATCGTCATCTCGATCAGAGCTATCACCCGGGCCTGGTCAACATGACGACGACGCAGGCGATGACGCAAGACGCTTTGCTGAAGCAGTTCATGGACGATCGCGTTGATCAGATGCACCGCGACCTCGGCGTGGTTCCGGACGCTCCTGCCGGCACGATTGTGGGACCCTCGTTCTCTACCGCCGACGACATACGCGCGATCGGCGCTGCCGGTATGGCCGAGATCGCAGCGCGCGGCCCTGCGGTCGATGTTTCCGGTACGGCACGTGACGTAGCGCTCGAGGATAATGTGAGCGGTCGACTCGATGGGAGCGTCGCGCGCCTCGATGAATATGGTCACGGCATGAGGGCAACCTTGCTCGGCGATCGGCGGCAGGCAGACAGCCTGGGTGCAACGGCGGAGGCTCGGAACGATTCGTGGGTCATCCGCACCATGCCAGGCGTGGCGTCGGCGATGAGGGCGCTCGGGCTCGATAACGCGGCGGACGCGCCTCTCGGCGGGCACCGGGTAAATCTGGGAGGAGTAGCCGCCGCCGCCGGCCTCGGCGTTAAGGGCGGGGCAAATCTCAATTCAATGGACTCGAGCATGGCGCCGGCGTTGACCGCCGCTGCTGCCTCGGCTCACGCGCTCGGGTTGCCGCAGCGCATCGTAACGTCTGCCCGCGACAGTCAGCATTCTCGCGGTAGTTTGCATCCCGAAGGGAAGGGGCTTGATCTGCGCGGGAATGACATCAGCATTGCGCAGGGCCGCCAGTGGGCTCGCGATGTTCGCGAACGCCTCGGACCGGACTATGACGTCAATTTTGAGACGTTCCGCGACAATCCGGCGAACAATCATCTTCACATCGAACATGATCCAAAGCCGCGTGGCGGGAAGGGTCGCAAGCGCTGACGCCCGCGGCCAGCGGAATTAACCGCTGGCCGTGGTCAATGTGTTCCGAAGACAAGGATGAACCCGAAATAGGCGGCAACTACCGCCAGCCCGGCATACAAGAGGCGCGCACCCCAAGGCCCAAGCTCCTTCATGTCGCCACGGTTCTTGGTTAGTCGTGCGAGTCCATCCTCCGCTGCTGACGAAACGTACAGCGGGTGCGACGGATCGTAGAGTCGCCTCGCGAAATTGTCGTCGTCATTCATGGGCCAATCCTTCGATGCGAACATACAGGAAACACCCAAGAACGGCAAGTTTCTGCATGTTTTGCGGTTACAGATAAGCTCCGACGCAGCGGAATTTGAGCCGGGTTTGCCCAGGAAAGCCGCCATTCTTGTTTTGATAACAGCTCAGAGCTATATAGGAGCAACGATCCAGAGAGGGTCGCGTTAAGAGTCGGATGATGGCAAACGCTGTAACTCAAGCGCTTACTACGGTGAACGCCCCTTACGGGGCGGCTGTTTCTGCACATCAGCTTGCCGCTATGATCGTCGATTCCGATAGCGCGATTAGCTTTAATGCGCCAGTTTTCGCATTCTTCTCCGAAGTTCCGCTTCAGGTCCAGAAGCAGTTCATGTGGGCCATGAATGTGGATGAGCAACTAGCGAGCCAAGTCGCTGAGCAAGTCTCCCAGCTTTCGGGTTACGCATTGCCGCTGGCGGCCTGACGCCGTGCCCGAGAAGCGGCCAAGCGAATGGCCGGCCCTTTTCGATCTCGCAATCGATATCCTGAAGCACTTCAACGAAGCGAACGGCTTTTCACCCAGTTGGAGTTTTGGCGGCGGGACTGCGCTCATGCTGCAGATCGACCATCGGGAGAGTCACGACATCGATCTGTTTCTGGACGATCCACAATATTTACCGTTTTTGAACCCGGAAACACAGGGTATCAAACTCGAACGGGCTCCCGATAGCTATCAGGCCGGCACGGATGTCTTAAAGCTCGCATATGAGGAGTTGGGCGAAATCGACTTCATTTGCTGCGACAATATCCTGCTCGACCCGACCGCAGCGACCGATGTACGAGGTCACGCTGTCGCGCTTGAAACTCCGGCAGAAATTATTGCAAAAAAGGTGTTCTATCGCGGTTGGAGTCTCCAACCGCGAGACATGTTCGATCTCGCCGCGGTCGCTGAGCATTTTGGGTCCGACTACGTGCTATCGGCCCTCAAGCAATGCCCGCCTGACAAATGCAAGACTGCGCTGGAAGTCATCGACAAGACCAACCCGGCCTATGTCGAAGGGATCATCGGGCAGCTCATGCTGCGCGAACACACGCGCAGCCTCGTCGCGCATTCAAGGGATATCAGCCGAAACCTGATTGAGCTTGCAATCACCAACTGACCTCACTTCGGGCTAGCACTACCTTTTGGCCGCACCGTCGCGCTCGATATCGTTCCGCAACGGCGCAAATCTTCATGGCGCTGCGATCCAAATTCGATATGTCGAGGCAGCGTCTGGGGGCGCTACGCCAGATTACACAGTCTCGATCTAACTTCCGGAAAACGGCGCGCGAGACGTCTTATACGATAAGGGGGACCAAGTCTTGGAGCCCTCAATAGGGGGAAATTTTGGACCTATTACCGCAGTGGACGGAGAAGGCTGACAAGCGCGGCCTAGACCCCCTAGGCATCCAAAATAGCGGCGTGCTGCTCTACCAAGCCCTTTTGCCGGGTATCAGCAATGTTACCCTCAGAATGCGCTATTACTGCTATTATTGCTGGGTCAGCGAAACCTATGCGCGTAGCGGAGCGTCCGACGATTTCGAGGCATGGCGAACCTGGCTCCGCAAAGCTGAGGCGCTCTACGCCCTCGTCGCCGCATATGCCGAAGAGACGGGTGTCGGCGGAACGGAATGGGCAAATGGCCGGCTCGCCGTAGACAAGAAGGTCATCGACTTCGCCGCCGCCGCTTCAACCGATCGATCGCAGAAGCTATATTTGCGCCAAGCGCTTGGCGTCTTCGGAGGCGCATATTTTTCCCAGATGGAAGAGATGGGGCTCTTCACCTACAATAAGCATGGCATCCAAGTCGCCACACGCGAACTCGGCAAGCGAGCCGCGACCCTATTCGCCGATGCGATCGGCCCAGACGTCGCAAAGCTGCTCAGGAAGAAGATCGCCGACGCCAGCGTGAGTGCTCGCGAACTCGAGCGCCTTAGCCCAATTGCTCCGTCCGAAATCGACGAAGACGGCGCCGAGCGCGAATTTTACGAAATGCTCCTTTTCGCCGAAGGTGACACTGCCTCGGAGAACGCGCACAGTCGAAGCGCATCGCTGCGGCTCGTCCTCCATACAGCGCGCGCCATCGAAGCGGCTCCCGGACCGGAAGATGTCCGATGGCACCTCTTCGATGTGCCCGCGGATCCTCTGCCCGCCGAGCTTGAGGCTCAACGACTGAACTGGGAAGTCTACAACTGTCAGGACCTGATGCAGGTGGCGGCCGCGTCCCTGCTGGCTTGGGCCCTCTCGCTGCTCAATTCCGCCGACGGCGGATTGCCGATTCTCGAAATCCGCGCGCAAGTCGTCGACGAGCTCACGTCGCAATCCGAGCTGGGATTCGCCGGATCATGGCGTGAATTCCGGTCTAGGAATGTCCGCGAGACCTACGACTTTAGAGAGACCTGGAACCAGATTACAAACTGGCGCGGCGCCCCTGATGAGAAGGCGATGGCGGCCGTTCAGCTCATGGCGGCGCTCCATCAACGGACCTTGGACCGTCCCGATCTCGCTGACCGGATCAATCGAGGCTTTCCTCTCCGCGGCATGGCGCATTCTCTGCGCACCGAGCTAAACTGGCTGGCCTCGGAGGAAGATCAGACCGTCATCGAGAAGATCGCCGACTATATGATCGAACGTGTAGTTCGACGTCATAGCTGGGTTGCGATGCAGAAGCTGCGCCGGCAGCGAGATTATACCTTCCTGTTCGAGGTACGGGACGGCCGACTGATCTATCTCAAAAACTATCAGCCGGTCGCGACGACACCTCGCCTTATGCCTGCGATCCAGTTTCTTGAAGACATTCACCTCTTGAATGAAGATGGTCCGACTTCGCGCGCGCTTCCCTTGCTGGAGGCAGCCGCATGAAACTACCTGAACGGTTGGGCCGTCGACCCCGCAAGCCTTTTCATAGTGCCATCACAACCACATTCGCGGTCGAATTCGCGGCGGTTGAAGAAATCCTGCTGCCGCAGCTTAGGGCCAGCGGCGCCAACAATCTTCTCTTGGTGGCCGACGATCGCATGGCGGCTATGGCGCTTACCGACGGCTCGAGATTGCCCGTCGCGCTCGGCCGCGATTACGCACTCCATAGCCCACCAGCGAGTGACGGCATCTTCCACCCGAAGATCATTCTGCAACTCGGTCGCGAAACGGGAAGGGCATTTGTCAGCTCGGCCAACGCCACCGGCGCCGGCCTCGGCGGAAACGTGGAAATCGCCATCGAGATCGAGTCTGGCAATGAAGATGGACCCGAACGTGAAATCCTACGCGCCATCTGGCAGTATCTGAACTCCTTAGTTTCAGAGGAAGCGTCGCCCGCACGAGATGCGCTGCGCTGGGCACGCGAACGGGCGCCGTGGCTGGAAGGGCCGGTCGGAGCGCCGCTCAAGGAACTCGACGACGGCTCTGCGATTGGCTTTCTTCCTTCATCAACCGATCGCGGAATTTCGAACCAGTTTGTGGAATGGATCGGCAACGAGAAGGTGCGGAAGCTGCTCGTTGTCAGCCCTTATTGGGATAGCAACCTCAGCGCCCTTTCTGAATTGGCGGCGGAGCTCTCGCCCAAAGAAATCATCCTTCCTATCGACAGCGAACACCACGAATTCCCCGCCGAAGCTGCCTTCGCAAAAAAGGTTCGGCTCGTAGATCTCAATTCCCCGAACTCGCGCTTCACTCATGCGAAAGTCTTCGTCGCGCTGACGAAGCATCATGACCATATCCTTTTTGGGAGCGCGAATTGCACGACTGCGGCGCTTAGTAGCGCCGGCAGCAACGCGGAGGCCTGCGTCTATCGGCGGCTGCCCGCGGGGACCGCAGTCAAAGCATTGGGCCTCGATCGCTGGATCGACGCTGATCGGCTTGAGCTTTCCCAATTGGCGGACCGCGAAGACCTGCCTGAAATCCCGCTGGCGATCTTGGAGGCGCGGCGTCCTGGCTCCTTTGAAACGGATCAAGGTTCCCTGTTCTGGCAGCCACCTATCGGCGATGCGGGAGACGGTATCATCCAGCTCCTAGACCGTGCCGGCGCACTGCTAGACGACATTCCAGCGGCGTCCTTTGCAAGCGCGGGCTCTCGACTAGCAGTGCCGATCACCTCGGAACTTCAGCAGAAGCTGTTCTTTGCGCGCATTGTCCGCGGCGAATTTGTGTCAACGACGGCCCATGTTTCGCACCGTCAGGCGCTGAGAGAAAGTCGCCGGGAAGCAGCCAGCGGCCGCGTTGCTCGTGCGCTTTCTCAATTCACCGATGGAACCGATTTTGAGCTATGGATGCACGAAGCATTCGAAACGCTGGTCCGGGCCGATTTCTCGCAGAGCAAAGAGGGTGCCGCGATCGCAAGCGCCCGCCCGCGAGAACCGAAAGAAGTCGGGGCGGCGGCGGACCCCACAAATCTCAGCTATGAGGAATTCACCGAAGCGCGCCCAGGCAGTGCGCGGGGGAGTGGGAACGGAGCCAATAGTCTCGCGGGCACCTACACCGACAGCATTCGCGATTTCCTCAATCTGTTGACCGGGCGCAGTGAGCCCAGCGCCGATCGCGACGATGACGGCTGGCTCGATATGGGCGAAGAAACGGATGATATAGATGACGTGCCGGATGCCGACGTCGAGTCCGCAGCGCTAGCTTCGGTCAACCCGGAACCCGTCGAGCGTCGGAAAATAGATGCCAAAGAGTTCGAATATTATATCTGGGCCTATGCAGAGGAAATCGAAGATGACGGGGATGCCATCGGATCAGCCGAGGTCCTCCGTCTTCGCTATTGGATCCTGCTCCTGCTCTTCAAGGCGCGCTGCAACGATCTCCCCAAGGGGCTCGATTGCTCGAGCGCACCCCAGTCATGGCCCCGACTGGTCGTACGGGCGCTCGTCGCATTCTTTGGCGGTAAATCGCCAGCTATCTCGCGGCTCATGATGGCACGAGAGTATAGCGAAATGCCGGTCGACTTTATGGAATGCTGGGTAACCTCGCTTTGGGCGCTCGACGCCATTGAAGCACTGATGCCGAACAATCGGGCAAATCGCGACTTCCTGCCATATGTCTCAAAACTTCGGGTGCTGATGATAAAACTGCTCGGCCTTACCGCTGCGGAACTAACTGGCACCACCGCCGCGGACATTCGCGCTGGCTTGGATCGCTCGATCGGAATGAGACTGGGGTTGCTGGCAAGCGCGGACAATATCGCGGCGACAGCGGCAGAAGACACCATGGTTGGTTCGGAAAGGGACGGAGTTGAATGAGCAAGATTTGGATCGGCGTAGCCGCCGTCGCGACCATCGCCACCGGTTACGGCGCTTGGAACTTCCTGTCGCGCCCGGTCGATATGCCGCCATCGGCTGGCAAGCAGGTGACTTGGGAGAAGATGGCGGATGGAAGCTTTGTTGCGCAATCGGGCGTCGGAGGCTTCTCTGACGCGCTGACCCGCTGCTGGTCCATCAAAGACGGCTACGAATGCGTTCATGCGGCGCAAATGTCTCAGACCATCGACATCTCTGCGGGGGAAGTGAAGACCCTGCCGAACGATGGCAACATCAGCGGGATCGGTTTCGAGGGCGACAAGTTGATCATACCGGACGCCTACCGTTGCTCTTCGATAGGCATCGGCAATCCGGAAGAGACAATCGTAGGTCGCGGCAACCGGTTGGCATCGACCAGCAAGGGTTGGTCGAAGGCGTATGTGACCAAATATCTGGCGGACAATGGCATCAGCGCCAAATGGTTCAACTGCGTGGGCTTAGCCAAGCTATTGGACGACGGTTCCTATGCGACGTTGGGAACGACGTCTGTCACCCGGAAGATGGTGTTCGACTAGATGATCGCTTGACCGGAAACCTCACTCCAGCTTACGCGGATTTTCCCCTTCGCCTTGGGGAGTGATTTCCGGTCGATCAGCTTCCCGCTGATATCGAACTCGTCGTTGATGCGGACGATCAGAACCTTGCTGAAGTTCCGCGCCATGTTGATTTCAACGGTGTCCGTCCGCTTGAACGGCGTGATCGTTTTGATTTCGATCAGGTCGTTGCCAAGTCGTCCGTCGGACCCTTGCGCGTAGTTTCGGTTCAACCGGATACCGTGGGTGATCGCGCCGTATAATTCGCCGATATCGCCGTAGACGTGCAAATGCTTCCCGGTGTGGGCATTGTAGCTACATGCCGTTGAGAGAAGGCTTTCGAAGATCGGGACAAGGGAGATGTCGGCGTTTGGATATTTCGCCCGCCATTCCTTGTATTCGATCTGCTGATTAATCTCGTCCCAGCTGACCCATTCGCCATCGTCCCAAAAGGCTCGGTCGTGATCGGCAAGTTCCATCATGGGCACACACTAGCAGCAATTGGTGAACAGCTTCTGTCGCTGAAGATGTAATCCGATTGTACACGGGTAGAAACATACGTGCCCGGAACGTTCGTGCCTCCCGATCCTCCCTTAACGTCGGGACACAGCTATTCTGGTTGTAAGATCATCGGCATCTGTGTCGCCGACGTAATTGCCCTTTAACGCCTGTCCGGGTAATGCTCCGTGATGAATTCAACACGCGGGGGCGGATGTGTCAGGACTTTTTGCGATCATTTTCTTGGCGGCTGTCGTCGGGGTTTTCAAACCCTACATTGGGAGCCTCAAGCGTTGGCATTTCGCCATAGCTGCGATCGTCTCGCTGATCCTTGTCGGCTCGTTTGCTGATCCGAAGGCAAGCACCACAATGGCGGCAAGTGATCCAGTCGCCAGCACGACAGAGCCGAGCGCGAAGGGTGAGGACGCAGCGCCCTCTGCGCTGCCGTCGAAGTGGACCTACAACGAACAGATGGACGAAATGCGCGGGACCGTCACGAAAACGGCGCGCCTGACCAGTTCGAACGAAGTGAACCTTCAATTCCCGTATGGAACGGTCAGCGGATATATTGAAGTTCGCAAGCGCCCGACTGACGGACTGAACGTGATGTTCCTTGTCGATAAAGGGCAAATCCTCTGCCGTAGCTACAGCGATGGTCATGTGTCGGTGAAGTTCGACGATCAGCCTATCAAGCGCTATGCTTGCGACGGTGCCAGCGACGGGAGTTCGGACATCGCGTTCCTCAGCAACGAATCCGGATTTCTTGCCAACCTGAAAAAGTCGAAGAAGGTCATCATCGAAGCCGAATTCTACCAGCAGGGTAACCAGCAATTCGCCTTCGACACGGCAGGCTTGGATTGGAAGTGACGGGCTTTGCGCGCCGCTTTCGTTGGCTGTTACCTATCGCACTTGCTCTTGCAGCTTGTGGGTCCACGGCACCAGCCGCCCAATCGGAAAACGCAAAACCTTCCGGGATCGGTGGCTACGGCAATTTGAAGTTTGGAATGTCGTTCGCAGAATCGACCGGGCTGACCGGCTTGAGCCGCTTCAATCCAGCAGCCGTCAAAGGGTGCTTGCTCGAACTAGCCGTGCGCGGCTGCTATCTTACGCCCGACAATAATCTTATCTCCTACACCAGTGTGGATGGCATCCCATACACGCTCGCGCTGTCCTTCAACCGGTTTGACAAACTGACCGACATCTCGCTCAAATACGAGCGCGAGATGATCGACGACCCGGACCAGAAGATGTCGTTGGAAGATTGTAGAGCCATCCATGAGCGGACGGCTGATTGGCTCGTGAAGGACTTCGGAGCCTTCGAGCAGAAGAAGGAAAAGGGCGTAGAAATCGTCAAGACAGCCAAGGGTAGTGAATATTCTTACTATCTCGACGGCACGACGTTTATCGCCAGTTTTCAGAAAAATCTCTCGGATAAGCGTCGGATATTGCTAGTTTCCCATTATATGGTTCTCGGGTCGAACACGACGTGCAGCATCGGTGCAGAATTTTCCGAGCCTGACACGGTTGAGCGTTGGGAGCTTTCACCCGACGAAAAGAAGCAATTAAACGAGATCACCAAAGGCTGAGGACATCGCTGCGTAGCCGGGGCACCATCAGTGTGGTATTATGACCTATGGCGAACGAACTGGACGACATCAGGGCGCAGGCGAACTGCCCGGCATGCGGTTTCGTGCTGAACCTCACTTACAAGACGTTGCGCTTGCGGCGAACGGTCGAATGCCAAGGTTGCGGCGAGACGATCCGGCCAATTGACGAAACACCGATTGGGAAGGTTCAGGCGCTGATCGACGACGTAAACAAAGCCGCATAACCTCTTCCGAAAGGCGCTCTCACATCACCAATTGGACTTGCGTCCAGCCGTGGTATTTTTCTGCCAATTCTCGAAAATTTCTTGCAAATCGGGCGGGATCGCCGCTTCGAATGCCTCATCGAGCGGATAATGTGGCATGGCCTCGACGACGGCGTCGAGCAGCGCCAGCCCCTGCTTACGGTCCTTCGGACGCTTAAGAGGGTTGCGCTTGGCCTGCTCTGACATCCAGAGTTTGTGGAGCGCAAACCATCGAGGGTCCGGCGCTACGATCCGGGCAGGGGACCCATCGCGGCAGCCGACGACTTGATCGACCGGTCGACCAAGCAGCAGCCACTCCTGCTCTTCCAAAGGAATCGGCCGCGGTTGATCGCGGTCGCTCAGTGTTTCGGCACGAGACGGCGCTACGAGCAGCTCGACCTCATACGCCCGGGCATTCCGTGCTTGGAAATCACGCTCGCTGTTGATTGTGAAGGTCGGGTCGACGGTCTTCAGCATCTGCCAGACGGTTTGTTCGGAATTGTCTTGCTCGGCGGCGACCCAGGCGAGATCGAAGTCTTCGGTTTCGTCGGGCAAGAGAATGAAGCCATTGGCCTCTATCATATAGGCCGCGATCGCGTTGGTGCCGACGACGAGGAGGTGCGAGCCAAGAAGATCGCGACGATCGCATTCTCGAAGAATGGGACCGGCATCGCTGGAAAGCAGGGGAAGTCGCAGAGCCCGGTACAGAGCGGCGCTTTCGGCAAGTTTGGCGCTCAGTAGTGCGCCACGTTCTTTCAGCTCCGCCTTTTGCTGGCGATATTTTTGGAACTCGGCTTCCCGCGCAGCGTCCATGCGACCGAGCGACTTGCCGTTTCCGCTGCGATCATGGATCTGATAGAGATATTCATATTCGCCCACTGTCTTGCGGCGCAAATCATAAGGCAGCGCGGCCCGGGCGCGTTCGGTTACGACCCAGGCTTCATATCGTTGCCGGAGGTTGACGAGAAGCCGGGATTGCTCATCGCTGAAGGTGCGAAGGGTGTCCATGAGGAGTTATCCCACAATTTCCAAAGTCTGTCAAATGTGGGATAAATAATTGTTCGATAACAAAGATTATGTTAAATATCAGCATGTTCTGGCGTGGGCCTGCCGGTCTTGTCGGCGATGCTTGGCCCATGTCGCCGCTTTCTAGCGCCAGGCGAACACCCTGGTCCGCGAGCGAGACCCGCCGGAGGTCAAGCCCCAGCCGAGGCTGTTGCAGCCGCATCGGCCATCTTGGCAAGCCCCGCAGGATCGCGACCCACCGCAGCGAGAGCATAGCCGTGAGCTCCTACATCGTCAGCTCGGCGGCAACATGATGATGAGCGCGGTCGTCGTAGGCTGGCGGCACCTGCGCCATCGCAGCAGCAATCTGAGCCCGGACGCCGCCAACTTGCACCTGTGTCGGGATCGCCGGCTTTTCCATGGCGCTTTCGGACAAACAGCGGAAAACCATCGACCACGCATTCCAACTTTCACGTCGCTCGGTGGGATCGAACTAGTCTGTAACCGGCGCGACAGCGCAATCATCAGGTTCTTGATGCATTTGTTGAAGTCGAACGTCAAATATATCAGCAGACTGTCGTCATCGTCTGAGAGAATTCGGACATGTTAGGGACAAAGCGGCGTGCCGTTCCACAGATAGAGTTGGAGTCACGCGCGCTTTAAAGCCGCCCCCGGCATTTTCTCGTGTTCGTCTCCGTTGGCTCGCAGGGTGGCGACGGGATGGGCCGCGAACGGAATGGTAGGATTCGGCGAGGGGCGCCGCCATAGCTGCCATGAATAGCTCGCCAGGCATTTGCCGTCGACTACAACGGGGCCGCAAGCGGAGCAGCAGGTGTTGGGCGTCATCCTCCCGCATTACATCGCCCGTGGATCACGAGAGAGCGCATTCCGAATGAAGCTCGGTGCCGACCACCGACTTTGCGATTTGGACCAGGTGCGGATGGTGCGTGAAGAACAGCACCTGTGTGGTCCGAGCGACCTCAGCGAGGACACGGAAGCCTGCCTCAGCGCGCCGGTCGTCGAAGTTCACGAAGAGGTCGTCGGCGAGGAACGGCAGGCCGACCCCAGCCGCGACAGACTGCTCGAGCGCGGCTAGCCGCAGCGCGAGGAAAAGCTGGTCGGTGGTGCCCTCGCTCATCGCGTCAACCTCGACCATGGTCCGCGTGTCGTCGCGCATACCCAGAAGTCGCGGGCTGGGAGCGTCGGTGTCTACCTTGAGCGTAGCGTAACGCCCCGTGGTGAGCGTCGAGAAAAGCTCGCCCGCCCGCAGGAGCAATGGATCCTGATGCCGTTCGCGATACTTCTCGATCGCCCACTTAAGCGTCACGGCCTGAGTCCGCTTCAGAATGTAGTCCTCCGCTAGCACCTCCAGCTCGGAACGGGCCTGCTCGGCGTCGGCGGCTGCGTCTACTGCGGAGGTCCCATCCGTATCGAGGGCGGCGAACGTCGCCCGTGCATCGCCATGCGCGGTAGCAGCCTCGTCGACCGCGGCGTTAAGCTCTTCGAGCCGGGAGCCGAGTGACTCCAGTTGCGCAGCAACCTGGTCGGGATCGGCCGCGCCAACGGCCGCCAGCAGCTCGTCGAGTCTGAGGCCGTCGCCTGCCTCCAAGATCGCGCGCTCGGTCGCGGCGATCTCATCGGCCAACCCGCGCTTGGCCCGTGACCGCTCGATCGCCGCGCCGAGCGCGACCCTGTCCGCCGAACCTGTCTCGGCGAGCAGCGGCGCTAGGGCCTCCTCGGTCGCTTGGAGCTTGGCCTGCGCCTCCTGAAGCTCGCCGTGGCGGCGCTTGTCCTCGTCGTGCAAGGATCCGTTCACCGTCGCGGCGCTCCGCGCGGCCGCGAGCCGGTCGCGCAGTGAGCGCAGGCGTTCCTGGACCTCGCCCGCCGGGACGCCGATCGCATCGGCAAGCTGCCTCACCGCCGCCGCATGCTCGCGCGTGTCCCGGCCGATGCCCTCGATGCGCCGCCGCATCGACGCCTCAGACGCCGTCGCCTCGCGCAACTCGTCGAGCAGGTCGAGGACCGCGGAACAAGCCGACACGTCGATGTCCAGACCGGCCTCGGTCAACGCTGCGCGCCACGCATCGCCGTTCGCATCCAGCGCGTCCTCGGCCACCCTCTGCCTGCGATCGAGGGCCGCCGTCTCGACGTCGAGCTGGTCGAGTTCGGCTTGTGCCAGAAGCCGCTTGCGGGCGACGTCCTCGAATTCCGCGCGGCGCCTCTCCGCCCTGGCGAGCACCGGCGCGATCGGACCGCCTCCGTCCGCGACGCCGAGCGCAGCACTCATCGCCGCCCGAGCGGCGTCGCGCTTGGCCTCGGACAGCTCGACGTCCGCTATCAGGTTGCGCACCTCGGCCTGTGCCGCCTCAGCGACGTCGCGGTCCGCCTGCCAGGAGTGGAATCTGCCGGGCTCGAGTGCCGGTAGGCCCACATCGGCGAGCCGTCGCTTCCAGCCGGCGACCGTCTCCTCGTGACAATCCCTCGCTGACTGCGCGCGAGTTTCCGCCTGCCTACGAGTGAGGTCGTGCGACGCCCGCGTCTGTTCGAGAAGCGAGAGCTTGCCCGAGGCATCTGCGCTGGCGAACCGCGCATCGGCGCGGTCGTCCGCCGCCGCTACGCCCGACTCGTATCCCGCAATGGCTTCAGCGGGTGCCTGCAAGGCCGCGCCATTCAGCAGATGCTCGCGCAGCGGTCGCCAGAGACGGTCACGCTCGGTCCGTACCTCAGCCATTTCCTCGGGCGACACCGCGGTGCCGGTCGCCAATTGAGAGATCTCCAACGCGGCGGCCGCCGACTGGTCCGAGGCTCGCTGCGCTGCCTCCTCCTCCCGGCGGACCTCAGCCACCAGCGCCGCCAGTGCGTCGCGCGCGTCGTGAACCTCGCTGTCGTCAACCCTTGGGAGGCAGGCCAACGCGTCCCCGTCGCCCGTCCAGGGTGCGAGTCGCGCGAGGGCGGCGTCGGCTCGGCGCGTTGCACCGTCCAGCTTGACCCGCAACGCATCGCAGCGTGCGTCGGCATCGGCTCCGAGCGCGCGCGCGTGATCGACGGCGGAGGTCAGCGCATCGACGGCGTCGCTGACGATTGTCGCGGCGAGCGCCGCCGCAGCACGGCCACGCCGCTCCTCGACGCGCTGTCGGTCGTCCTCGACCTGACGCATGGCCAAGCGCTGCTCGCTGTGCACGCGGGCGAGTTCGCGCAGCAGGGCCGCCAGTTCGCGTTGAAGCGTCGCGCCGGCGTTCCGGCCGGCCTCGGCGCGAAGCCGACGGACCGTCGCCGCGGCATCGGCATGCTCAGCCTCAAGGCCAACGAGGTCGCGCTTCGCCTTCACCTCGGCACCCGCATCGGCGACCAGGCGATCGATCTCATCGGCGACGCCCAGCACCTGTGGGTCGGTCAACACCGCAGCGCGGCGGTTGGCGATGTCGGCCCGAAGGCCCTCAGCGGCCGCTATCGCCCGCACTGCCTCCTCGGCCTCGCGCACTAGTTCCTCCGCAGCCGTTTCGCGCTGCCGGCCCAGGTCGACGACACCGTCATATCCAGCGAGCGCTATGGTCTGCTCCTCGCGCCGCCGAACGAGCGGCGCGAGGCGTCGAACGCGCTCGGCGGCCCGGGATTCCGCCTGCACCGCGTCACGATCGAGGCGCGCGGCCTCGAGCGCCTCGCGGGTCCGCTCGGTGGCGGCCCGCGCGTCCGACCACGCCTTCGGCTTCAATGCGTCGTCACGAACCAACCGCGTGGATTCTGCGAGCTGACGCTGGGCCACCGTGAACGTGCGGCTCCCGCGGTTGGTCGGGCCCCATATAGCGTCGGCCTCCGTCTCCAGGCGCCGCAATTCGTCGGATACGCCGGTCAGCCCGGAGCCGGCGGCGAAGAGCGTCCGCCCGACGTCGTTCTTCGCCTCCACCATCGCCTTTCCGCCGGAGCGGAGTGTCTCCTGATCGAGACTGAAGGATAGGCCGAATGTATCCCGGGTTTGGCCACGCAGCATCGCAGCGAGTGGAGCCTCGTCGATCGGGACGTCGTCGGCACCGAGCAGTGTGCCGCTGGTACCTTTCTTTCGGCGGCAGGCAAGCGTCGTGCCGCCATCCTCCAGCACCGCGCCGACGCGCAGCAGAGAATAGTCGAAGAGGAAGTTGTACGGCGAGCGGACGGGGAACCCGAACAGCAGGTCGGAGACGGCCGCCAGCGACGTCGTCTTGCCCGCCTCGTTCTCGCCGTAGATGACGTGGAGATCCGGAATGCCCGGGCGGAAGTTCAGTTCGCAGTCCTCAAAGCGCCCATAGCGCTCGAGCGATAGGCGGGAGAGGCGCATGGTTAGCCCTCCGCCGTGAGGCGCGACCGCAACGCGGTCGACGCGGTACGGAGGACGCCCGACCAGTCGCCGCGGGCGGCGGCTAGTCGAAGTTCGCCCTCATCGGGATCGCCGAGGGACGTGCTGGCCGCCAGCATGAAGCGCTCGAGGTCGCGGCTCAGCGCATCGATGAGGTCCGGGTCGCTCGCCGCCTCGTCGATCATGGCGCCCAGGTCGTCGCCGACGACGAGGCCCGTGCGCGCCGGCTCGGTAACTTCGACCCGGACCTTCTCGACGAACAGGGCCGGGGATATCGAAGATGCGAGCGCGCGGACTTCGTCGCGCAGCGCCGGGGCATTATCATGGAGCGCGCCCGCCTCGACCGTCTCGCCGCACAGCGTCACGCGCGCGATTAACGGCCGACCCGAGGCGTTCGCGCCGTGAAGCCCACGAGTGCAGAGCGCAGCAGATCCCCGACCTCATCCATTCGCGCTTCGGCGCAGTTCACGTCGAGACGCACCCATCGGATAACGTCGAGCTCGATCCGCTCGACGGAGGCAACCTCGCCGTCGTCAACAGCAACCAGGACCGCGCCCTTGGCTCCGGTCTCTCTGATGGTTCGCCCCTGCACGTTTGCC
>NZ_NIWD01000006.1 GCF_002277025.1 Sphingopyxis sp. GW247-27LB | reverse complement strand
AACAACGAGAAAGGATCAAACAGCAAACACTCGAGCAAAGGCGCTTGCTTCATCGTAAGCTAGCCGCCTAAAACATACCAACCAGACGAGACCAAACACTCGCTAAGCCAAAGCACAAGCGTGTCTCAATTTATCTGACGACGGACAGGGCGCGACGAGCGGCCGCGCGTCGTCTTCTGCACGACCGAGAACAGCATCGACCATATCCGTGCCGCGATCGAGGCCGGGGCGGACGAATATGTGATGAAGCCGTTCGACCGCGAAACGCTGGAAGGAAAATTGCAGCTCGTCGGCGTCGCCTGAGGACGAAGGTGAGTCAGCCGCAGCTCAATCTCCCCGGCCGCGAGGCGGCCACCATGCCCTCGGCGCGCACGGTGCGCGTCATGCTCGTCGACGACAGCCTGGTCGTGCGCAGCATCCTCGAACGTATCGTCGAGCAGCGGCCCGAGCTGAAGATCTGCGCCTCGGTCGCATCGGCGCACGAGGCGCTCGCCTATCTCGCGTGCGAGCCGGTCGACGTCGTCGTGCTCGACATCGAGATGCCGGGGATGAACGGCATCGACGCGCTGCCGCACATATTGGAGCGCGCGCAGGGTGCCCGCGTCCTCATCCTCTCCTCGAACTGCCTCGAAGGCGGGCCGGCGGCGATCGACGCGCTGTCGCTGGGCGCCAGCGATACGCTCGCCAAGCCGGGGCGCGGCAGTTTCTCCGGACGCTTCGCCGAGGTGCTGACCGAGCGGATCATGACGCTGGGGCAGCAGCCGCTGACGGTCCCGGCGGTTTCGCGCCCCGCGCAGGTTTCGGCGCCGCCCGCGCCCGTGGCGGCGATCGACACCGGCCAGCCGCTCGAATGTATCGCGGTCGCGGCTTCGACCGGCGGCATTCCCGCCTTCGCCAATTTCATCGCCCATCTCGACCGCCGGATCACCGCGCCGATCCTGCTGACCCAGCATCTGCCCGACGCCTTCATGGAATTCTACGCGCGCCAGATCGCGACGATGACCCCGCGCCGCGTGCGGGTGGCGGCGGCGGGAATGGCCGTCGAGCGCGGGCATATCTATCTCGCGCCCGGCGACGCACATCTGGTCGTCGTCGCGAACGGCCGTCGCCGGGAAATCGCGCTCGACCGGCATCCGGCCGAAAACGGCTGCTGTCCCTCGGCCGATCCGATGTTCGCCTCGGTGGCCGAGGCCTATGGCAAGGGCGGCGTCGGCGTGGTGCTCAGCGGCATGGGGCGCGACGGCGCGAACGGCGCGGCGCGGCTGAAGGCCGCGGGCGGCACCGTCTTCGCACAGGCGCCCGAAAGCTGCGTGATCTGGGGCATGCCCGGCGCGGTGAGCAAGACGGGGATCGCCGCGGCGACGCTGAACCCCGATGCGATCGCGCTGATGCTCGGCAGCTTCCTTCCGGGGCGCAAGCCGTGATGGCGGGTGGGACAGCGAGCGAGTCGGCCTATCGGGTGCTGATGGGCGTGCTCGAATCGCGTACCGGGCAGACGCTGTCGCCGAACCGGATCTGGCGCATCGAAATGTCGCTGAAGCCGGTGATGCAGCGCCACGGCCTCTCCGACCTCGACGCGCTCGTCGCGGCGCTCGTCACCTCGACGAGCCGCCAGTTGCTCGACGACACGGTCGACGCGATGCTCAACAACGAGACATTTTTCTATCGCGAACACAGTGTGTTCGACGATATTGCTTCCAAGGCGCTCGATCATATCCGCGAGGTCAACGCGCTCTCGCGCCGCGTCACGATCTGGCATTGCGGCGTGTCGACCGGGCAGGAAGCCTATTCGATGGCGATGCTGATCGCCGAACAGGCCGAGCGGTGGGCGGGGTGGAACGTCCAGATCGTCGGTACCGACGTCAGCTATCACGCGATTTCGCGCGCACGGGTCGGGCTCTACACCCAGTTCGAGATCCAGCGCGGCCTGCCGGTGCAACGCATGGTGCGCTGGTTCGACCAGACCGAGGCGGGCTGGCTCGCGAAGGCCGACCTGCGGCGCCGGATCGACTTTTCGGTGCAGAACATGCTCGTCGACCGGCCGCCGCTCGCGACACCCGCCGATCTGATCTTCTGCCGCAATCTGCTGCTCTATTTCGCCGCGCCGATGCGCCTCAAGGCCTTCGCGCGGTTGCGCGCGGTCGCGGCGCCGCAAAGCTTCCTCGTGCTGGGAGCGGGCGAGACGGTGCTCGGCCAGACCGACCAGTTCGTCGCCAGCCCGCGGCTGCGCGGCCTCTATGAACCCGCCGACCAGCAAGTCCGGCGCGTCGCGGCCTGAAGGCCGCTCCAACCTTGCAATTTGACCCCCGCTGGCGCAAGCGGGACCGGGGTTCGCAGGAAATGGGCAGCGACAGGCATGAGCGATTTTATCGAACGCTGGTCTCCGAATTTCGACGAGCGCTCGCTGCCTGTCTCGATGATCGTCCTTCACTATACCGGTATGAAGACCGGGGCCGAAGCCATTGATCGGCTTGCCGATCCTGCCGCGAAAGTTTCGGCGCATTATGTCGTCAGCGAGGACGGGCAGATCACCCATATGGTCGCGGAGGACAAGCGCGCCTGGCACGCGGGCAAGTCGCACTGGCGCGGGATCAGCGACATCAATTCGGCGAGCGTCGGGATCGAGATCGTCAATCCGGGTCATGAATGGGGCTACGTCCCCTTTCCCGACCCGCAGGTCGCCTCGGTCGTGCGGCTGGTCCATATGATCAAGGACCGTCACGCGGTCACCCGCGGCAATGTCGTCGGCCATTCGGACATCGCGCCGACCCGCAAGCAGGACCCGGGCGAGTTGTTCCCGTGGGAGGAGCTGGCGCGCCGCCGCCTCGCGCTGCCGCGCCCGACCAAGAAGCTGACCGATCCGCTGTGGACCGACGCGGGTTTCCTGCTCGCGCTCGAGCGTTTCGGTTATGACGTGACCGACGGATTTGCCGCGACGGTGGCGTTCCAACGGCGGTTTCGTACCGAGTTGATCGACGGCACGATCGATGGCGAGTGCCGGGCGATCCTGCTGGCGCTGCTGCTGCCGCAGCCCGAGGGGAGTTGACGGTCGGTTTCGACCGGTTGCGGACGTCCGGTATTGAGCTAAAAGTGGAACTGAGATGAGTTCGGTGCGCAGGGAGATCGTGAATGTCACAGAACATCCGATCATGGATAGACAAGCATAGCTTCACCCTGACCTTGCAGGCGATATGGTTGGCCTACGGCATTTATAGCTGGACCACTTTTCCCTTTTTTCTTTGGGCTTGGGTAGCAAGCTGGATAGCACTTGTTATCTTTCTGGCGGGCCGACACTTGATCTCGAAAGCCTGAGCGCTGGCGTTAGCGACCGTCTTTTCGTCTCGAACATGACGTCCGCTCACCACCCCAAAGCGGACCTGATCACACACTCTCGCAATCCTCCGTGACCCGCGCTATATTGCCCTCTGCCAGAGGGTCGGGCGATCGCCGCCGGTGGGATATCCTGCCGGGGGAGGAAAGTCCGGGCTCCATGGAAACCACGGTGCCGGATAACGTCCGGCGGGTCCGCTTTCGGGCGGGCTTAGGGAAAGTGCCACAGAGAAGAGACCGCCCACGGCTTCGGTCCGGCGAAAGGTGAAAGGGTGCGGTAAGAGCGCACCGCGCGGACGGTAACGGACGCGGCACGGCAAACCCCACCGGGAGCAAGGTCGAATAGGGATGGCAAGAGGAAACTCAGGGTTGGTTCCGGCCCCGCCGTCCGGGTTGACTGCTTGAGCGTTCGGGCAACCGTTCGCCTAGAGGAATGATCGCCCATCCCCCGTCAAAAGGGGTGGACAGAACCCGGCTTACAGACCCTCTGGCACGCCTCTCCCCCCTCCGCCGCGCGCGGGAACCGCTTGCCGACGCGGCGCGTTTTGACGGGTAGACGATAGGGAGACGAAAGATGAGAGTCGTCGAAGACCATATCGAAGTCACCGATGAAGAGGCGACGAGCGCCGTCAAGGGGCAGGGCGTTCGCTATGTCCTTGCGATATCGCTGGTCCTTGCGGTGATCGTGCTTTCGGCGGTGTGGATCGTCCCAGCGCTGCTGCGGACCTGATCCACCCATCGCAGACTAGCCGGGCGGCGGCACCATCGCCGCGAGCTCGGTCTCGGCGTCGGGGGTAGCTTCCATATCGACGACGCTGATCGGCCGCCGCATGCGTTTCGTGCCGACCTCCCGATATCCCGCATCGTCGCCGCTCCCCGTCAGCGCGAGCCGCGACGTGATCAGATCGCCGGTCAGCAGGTTCCAGCTCATCTTGGCCCCGTCATGCGCGAAAGTGCGGCTGTAGAGCGTCGCGTCGAGACCGATCAGCCGCATGCGCGCCGCCGCCCGGTCGCCGCGAAAGCGATAGGTGGCCCCCAGCGCGGTGGTGCCGCCGGTCAGATCCCTGATCGCCAGAACGTCCTTGGTCACCGACAGCTCGGCGGGGCCGAGACGGTCGGGCGGCAGTGCAAAACTTCCCGCCGGGACATGGCCGAGGTCGACCTCGCTTCGCACGGCGAAGACGACGTGGACGGTGCGCCGGTCGGGACCCGCGGCGATCCAGGCGGTGTCGGTTTCGCCATCGCCGTTGAAATCGCCGTCGATGCGCGCCTCGACCTCTTCGCCGGGCTTCAGCTCCGCCGCGATTTCGGCATCGCCATAGCGGGGAACGGAGCCCGCCTGCGCGCCGACCGCCAGCATGGCGGCGGCCGGAAAAGCCAGCAGATAGCGCATCATCCCCCTCCTGCGACCCGATAGGAACCGCCCATGGCTATCGCATTGCGGGAGCGGCCGCTGTGATCGCGCTCACAGGCGGTCAGGGATAGGCGATCGCGACGATTTCCCATTCCTTGGGACCCGCGGGCAGCACGACGGTGCGCAGGTCGCCGACGGCGGCACCACGCAGCGCGCGGGCGAGGGGGCTGTTCCAGCCGATCCGGCCGGCGCCCGCGTCGGCCTCGTCGTCGCCGACCAGCGTTACGGTGCGGCGCGCGTCCTCCTCGTCGGCGAGCTCGATCGTCGCGCCGAACCAGACGCGTTCCTTGTCGGGCTGAGCCGCGGGGTCGACGACGCGCGCCGCCTTCATCCGCCGCGCGAGGAAGGCGAGCCGCCGGTCGATCTCGCGCAGCCGCTTGCGGCCGTAGATATAGTCGCCATTCTCGCTGCGGTCGCCGTTGCCCGCCGCCCAGCTGATGACCTCGACCAGCTTCGGACGTTCGCCGCCGAGCAGCGCGTCATATTCGGCGCGCAGCGCGGCGAAACCCGCCGGGCTGATGATGTTGCTGCGTTCCCCCGTCTTCATGGCCTGCCGGACCTTAGCCAGGCGTCGTCTTGCCAAGGTAGAAGCTGAGCGGCGCCTTGGGCTGGGAGCCGCCGCCCTGGCGCAGCGTGTCATAGACGACCGCGTTCTCGAGCACGCGCTGCACATAATTGCGCGTCTCGAAGATGGGGATCGCCTCGATCCAGTCGACCATAGCTATGCCGCCCGCGCGCGGGTCGCCGTTGGCGCGCAGCCATTTGTTCACATTGCCCGGCCCGGCGTTGTAGGCGGCGACCGCGAGCGGATAGCTGCCGCCGAAGTAGCGGAGCATCTGCTGGAAATAGGTCGACCCGAGCGTCAGATTGTAATTGGTGTCGGTGGTCAGCGAGCTCGCATCGTAGCTGAGCCCCAGCTTGCCCGCGACCTCGCGCGCCGTGCCCGGCATCAGCTGCATCATGCCGCGCGCGCCGGCGTGGCTGACCGCGGCGCGGTCGAACTGGCTCTCCTGCCGGGTGATCGCGTGGATGAAGGTCCAGTTGCTTTCGTGCCCCGCGGGGACGCGCACCGTCGGAAAACCCGAGACCTCGACCGCGTCGAGGCTGTTCGCCTGCGCGCTGCGGCCGATCATCACGCCGAGGTCGGGGCGGCCGATCTGCGACGCGAGCTGGCCCGCGAGGATGTGATCGGCGGGTGAGGTCGCCTTTTGCGCGAGCGCGCGCAGGAACAGCGACTGTTCGCGCCACGCCCCGATCTCGCCGAGCGCGCGCGCGGCGCGGACGAGCCGGTCGTCCTCGAACGCCGTCTTTTCCGAGGAGGTTACCTGGATGCTGGGCGTGGCGGCCGGCCGCGGCTGAGGCCGGCCGAGGCGCTCGAGCGAAAGCTGGCCGTAGAATTGATCATAATGCTCCGCCGCGTCGGAGAAATAAGCGTTGGCGGTCGCGGTATCGCCGGCGGCGAGCGCCGCGCGCCCGGCCCAATAATAGCCCTTCGTCCGCGTCTGCGCCGAGCGCGCGGCGTCGCCATAGGCGCGGAACAGGCGCACCGCCTCGCCGGGGCGATGGAGGTCGCGGAAGGCGAGCTGGCCCGCGAGCCAGGCGAGCGAGGTATAGTCGTCGCGCACGCCGAGCGCGGTTTCGCGCACCACCGTGCCGGGCGGCAGCGCGTCGTCGAGCTGCTTCGCGATATTATAGGCGGTCGTCTTGTCGCCCCCCGCATCGGCGAGGCGGGCGTTGGTGAGCAAGGTTTCGAGCCATTCCTCGGCGTCGAGCGGCGCGCTCGCCAGCGCGCGCGGGCCGGCAAGCAACGCGCGCGCCTCGCCGGCGCGGCCCGATGCGCGAAGCCAGGTCGCCTTGGCGGTGATATAGCCGGGGTCGCTGCGGACGAGCGACGGGTTGGCGGCCTCGGCCGCGGAGGCCTGCAGCGCCGCGTCGACCGCGCCGCTGCGCATCGCGAGGCGGGCGGAAAAGACCGCGCGCTTCTGCGGCGAGGTGTAGGCGAGCTGGCGCGCCGCCGCGCCGGTGTCGTTCGACCAGAGCAGCCGTTCCATCCGCGCGTCATGATCGGCGGGGGTGATCGCGCCGGGGAAGAAGGTCAGCACGCGGTTGACCTCGTCCTGGGTCAGCGGTCCACCGGTCCAGGCGCGGCGCACGGCGGCATTGGCCTCGTCGCGCCGGCCCGAAGCGTTGAGCGCGAGCGCCATGCGCAATTCGCCGCTCGGCGTCTTGGGCGGAAAGGCGGTGAAATAGGCGAGGGTGCGCGCGGGGTCGAAGCTGTCGATCGCGATCGCCTTTTCGGCGCGGACGCGCATCTTGTCGGCATCGGGCCAGCCGCGGTTCGCCATCAGGAAGCGCGACAGCCGGTCGAAGGAGGCGTTGTTGTCCTGCGTCAGCCGCCGCCATTCGAGCACCGCGTCGCCGACCGAATTGGTGGCGGTGGGCGGGCTGGTCGACACCGACGCGAGGCCCATCTGGGCGCGGTACCAGGCCATCTGCTCGGGGGTCAGTTCGCTGGCGGATGCGATGCTGGGAATGAGGAGGGCCGCGGCGAGCGCGAGGCGGGAAATAGGGGGCAGCGAAATCATGCCGGCCATGTTAGTGGCAAACTCCTTGCGGGGCGCTGAATAGACGTTCATTAGGCGGCGCGCCGTCGCTGTCCTATCGGTCGCGGCGCGATTTTTGTAAAGGAGCGGTGCATGTTCTCGGGGTCGATTCCCGCCTTGGTGACGCCATTTCGCGGTGGGGCGTTCGACGCTCCCGCCTTCAAACGGCTGGTCGACTGGCAGATCGACGCGGGGACGAGCGCGCTGGTTCCGTGCGGCACCACCGGCGAGAGCCCGACGCTGGGCTTCGACGAACATTATCGGGTGATCGACTGCTGCATCGAGGCGGCGGCGGGGCGCGTTCCGGTGATCGCCGGCTGCGGGTCGAACGACACCGCGACCGCGATCCGCCACATGCGCCACGCGCAGGCGGCGGGCGCCGATGCCGCGCTCGTCGTCGCGCCCTATTACAACCGCCCGACGCAGGACGGGCTGCTCGCGCATTTCCGCACGCTTGCCGAGGCGAGCGATCTGCCGATCGTCGTCTACAACGTTCCCGCGCGCACGGTGACCGACATCGGCGCCGAGACGATGTGCAAGCTTGCCGAAATTCCTTCAATCGTCGCGATTAAGGATGCGAGCGGCGATCTTGCCCGCGTGACGATCCACCGCGCGGGCGCAGGCGCCGGTTTCTGCCAGCTTTCGGGCAACGACGATCTGTGGCTGCCGCATGCCGCGATGGGCGGCGTGGGCTGCATCTCGGTCACCGCCAATGTCGCGCCGCGCCTTTGCGCCGATTTCGCAGCTGCAACCGCCGCTGGCGACTGGACGCGCGCGCTGGCGCTGCACGACCGGCTGTTTTTGCTGCACAAGGCGATGTTCTCCGACGCGTCGCCGGGGCCTGTCAAATATGCGCTGTCGCGCATCCACGACTGGTTCGATCCCGAAGTGCGCCTGCCCATCATTCCGGCATCGGCCGCCTCGCGCGCCGCCGTCGACGCCGCGCTCGAAGCGGCGGGAGCTCTCTAGGTTTCCCGATGGCCCGTCCGCAGTCCGCCGCCGAATTCGACAAGAAAAAGGTCGTCGCCGAGAACCGGCGCGCGCGCTTCGACTATGCCATCGAGCAGGTGTTCGAGGCGGGAATCGCACTGCAGGGGACCGAGGTCAAATCGCTGCGCTTCGGCGAGGGGACGATCGCCGAAAGCTATGCCGAGGTGACGGGCGGCGAGGTGTGGCTGATCAACGCCAACATTCCCGAGTTCAGCCACGGCAACCGCTTCAACCACGAGCCGCGGCGGCCGCGCAAACTGCTGCTCAACGGCCGCGAGATCAACAAGCTGCACGCGGGCGTGATGCGACAGGGCATGACGCTGGTGCCGCTCTCGGTCTATTTCAACAGCCGCGGCCGCGCGAAGGTCGAACTCGCGCTCGCCAAGGGCAAGAAGGCACACGACAAGCGCGAATCGATCAAGGAACGCGACTGGAAGCGCGACAAGCAAAGATTGATGAAGGAGCGCGGATGAGCGGCAACGCGCCTCGCGACCCCAAAGTCCGCGACAAGGCGGCGGTGATGAACTGGATCCGCCGCAATTCGCCGACGCGCGAGGAGTTGCTGGCGAGCCGCTTCGTCCGGCCGTTCGCGCATCGCGTCGCGCACAGCCATTTGTGGCGCTTCACGCGCACGTCGGTGCCGCGCGGGACCGCGCTCGGCCTGTTCGTCGGCATCTTCCTGCTGATCCCCGGCGTGCAGATATTGGGCGTCGCGCTGCTCGCCTTACCCTTTCGCGCCAATATTCCCATCGGCGCGGCAATGACCTTTCTGTCGAATCCGGTGACGACGCCGTTCATCATCGCCGCATCGGTATGGCTCGGCGACCGCATGTTCGGGCTCCACGCCAATGTGGCGACCTTTTCGGTGATGGTCGAACAAGGGGCGACGGTCGCGCAATGGCTGCGCTGGCTGCTCTCCGATGCCGCGCCAGCGCTGATTGCCGGGCTGTTCGTCATTTCGGCGGTGTCCGCGCTCGTCGGCTATGTGCTCGCGACGCTGATCTGGGACAATTGGATCCGGCTGCGCTGGCGGCGCAAGCTGCAGCTTGCGCGCGACAAACGACTTGAGGCGTCGACGAGCGACGCCGCGGCCGGTTGAACGGCCTCCACGTCCGGTTATAGCTGTCGCATCATCAGCCCGTGCCGCGCCCGCGCGGCGCGATCCTGTTCCGTTTCAAACTGGGGAAAACCATGATTCGACCGCAACTCTCTTCGCGCCTTGTGGCGACGGCGGCGCTCGGCGCCCTTCTGCTCGGCGCGGCGCCCGCGGCGCAGCTCGCCGCGAAGGAAGAAACCAGGAGCGCCGACGCAAAAGCGTCCGCCAAGCCCGAAATCGGCGACTATGGCTTCGACGCGTCGGGCATGGATACGACCGTCCTGCCGGGCGACGATTTCTATGCCTATGCCAACGGCACGTGGGCGAAAAATACCGCGATCCCCGCCGACAAGTCGAACTACGGCATGTTCACCGCGCTCGCCGACCTGTCGCAGAAGCGCACGCAGGAGATATTGGAAGCGGCGAAGGGCGATCCGGACAGCATGATCGGGCGCGCCTATGCCTCTTATCTCGACGCCGGGGCGGTCGAGGCGAAGGGGCTGGCGCCGATCGAGCCGTGGCTCGCCAAGGTGCGCGGCGTCGACAAGGCGGGGCTCGCCAAGCTGCTCGCCGAGGCCGACCGCAACGGCATCCAGCATTTCTTCGGCGGCTATGTCGGGCAGGACGACAAGAATCCCGACGTCTATATCTATTCGCTCTATCAGGGCGGCATCGGCATGCCCGACCGCGATTTCTATCTGAAGGATGGCGAGCGCAACGCCAAGCTGCAGGCGGCCTATCTCCAGCATCTGCAGAACGTCCTGACGCTGGCGGGCGAACAGGATGCCGCGGCGCGCGCGCAGGCGATCTATGATTTCGAAAAGCAGATCGCGACCGTCCACTGGGACAAGAACGACAGCAGCGACGCGACCAAGGTCTATAACAAGATGACGATCGCCGAGCTGACGCAGGCGGCGCCGGGCTTCGACTGGACGGGCTTCATCCGTGGGGTCGGGGTCAAGGAGGATTCGATCCTCGTCGCACAGCCGAGCGCCTTCACCGGCGAGGCGAAGCTGATCGCCGACGCGCCGATCAGCGTGATCCGCGACCTGCTGATCATCCGCAGCCTCGATGGCTTTGCCGACGTGCTGCCCGACGCGGTGGCGAAGGAAGCCTTTTCCTTCTACGACACCGCGCTGTCGGGCACGCCCGAGATGCAGGAGCGCTGGAAGCGCGCGGTCGACTTCACCACCAACAATATGGGCGAGGCCGTCGGCCAGGACTATGTCGCCAAATATTTCACGCCCGAAACCAAGGCGGAAATGGACGAGCTGGTGAAGAATGTCATCGCGGCGCTGGGAAGCCGCATCGACAATCTGACGTGGATGCAGCCCGAAACCAAGGTGAAGGCTCGCAGGAAGCTCGCCAATTTCACCACCAAGATCGGCTATCCCGACAAGTGGAAGGACTACAGCAAGCTCGAGATCAAGGCGGACGACCTGTTCGGCAACGCGCTGCGATCGAACCAGTTCGCGCACGACGACAATATCAGCCGCCTCGGCGGGCCGATCCGGCGCTGGGAATGGGGGATGACCCCGATGACGGTCAACGCCTACGCCAATTTCGGGATGAACGAGATCGTCTTCCCGGCCGCGATCCTGCAGCCGCCCTTCTTCGACCCCAATGCCGATCCGGCGATCAACTATGGCGGCATCGGCGCCGTCATCGGTCACGAGATCAGCCATCATTTCGACGATCAGGGCGCCAAATATGACGAAACCGGCAAGCTCGCCGACTGGTGGACTCCCGAAGACGTCAAGGCGTTCGAGGCGGCGGGCAAGGCGCTGGTCGCGCAATACAGCGCCTATGAAGTGCTGCCCGGCGAGCATCTCGACGGCGAGTTCACGCTGGGCGAGAATATCGGCGACCTCGCCGGGCTGACCATCGCCTATGATGCCTACAAGAAGTCGCTGGGCGGCAAGGAGGCGCCGGTGATCGACGGGATGACCGGCGACCAGCGCTTCTTCCTCGGCTGGGCGCAGGTGTGGCGGCGCAACTATCGCGAGCAGAATCTCTCGCAGCGCATCACCACCGACCCGCATTCGCCCTCGATCCAGCGGAGTTGGGTCTCGCGCAACCTTGACCCCTGGTATAAGGCCTATCAGGTAAAGGAAGGCCAGAAGCTCTATCTGGCGCCCAAGGATCGTGTCCGCATCTGGTGATGCGCGAATAAGGAAAGCCGACATTGAACGCGACGCGCCTGCCTTCCGCTGATGCCGACGTCGGCAGGGGGGCGGGCCTCGCCGGGACGGCGCCTGGCGGCCTGTCGCGGGTCGACGCGGGGCTGCTCGCCGGGCTCGCGCTGCTGTCGGTCGCGCTCTTGTTCTGGGCGACGCGCGATCCGGTGCTGGCGGCGGGTTTCCTCGCGGGGATCGCGATCGCCGTCGGCGGCGTGATTCTCGCCCGCCGGTTGTTTCCCGCCGCTGCGGCGGGCGAAGCGGGGGCGTTCGACTGGACGATGCTGCGGCAGGCCGTCGCGCACGACGACGTCGCCATCGCGGTGACCGATCGCGCGGGGCGAATGGTCTGCGCCAACGACCTGTTCGCGACCTGGATGGGGGGCTTCGTGACCCCACCCGGGCTGCCACTCGAAGGCCGCGGCGCCGAGCTGCTTAAAAATGCCGGGCGTGCCGCGTGGCGCGACGGCGAGGGGCGCGCCGACGAGATCGCGATCGGCGGCCTGCAACTGCGCGCGCAGGTCACGCGGACGGGACAGGCCGAGGATTATCTGGCCTGGCGTTTCGCGGCGCACGAACGGCTCGACCTCGCGTCGGAGATCGTCCGCCATCTCGACGGCCCGGCCGGGCGCACGCTCGGCCAGGCGGGGGTCATGGCGGCGCTGGTCAGCGCCGAGGGGCGGCTGCGCGCCGCCAACGAGGCGTTCCTGCTTCGCGCGCTCGGCGAGGGCGACCGCGCCCATTATGCCGGACGCGACGCGGCGGCGATGCTGCGCCTCGACGATGCCGGTGCGCTCTATTTCGCGCGTGAGGGCGACCGCACGACGCCGGTGCGGATGATCCAGATTCCGCTCGCGCCCGCCGGCGCGGGCGGGCCGATGCTGCTCGCGCTGATCGACGAGGAGATCGGGCCCGCCGACCGCGGCACCGCGCAGACCTATGTCGAGACCTTGCTGTCGCTGCTGCCCTTCGGGCTGGCGATGGTCGATCGTGACGGGCGCTTCCTTTACATGAACCGCGCCTTCATCCGCGCCGCCGGCATCGCCGACGGAAGGATGCCGCGTTATCCGGGCGACCTGGTGGTGGGCGAGGACAAGGGGCCGCTCGCCGACATGATCCGCCGCCACAGCAGCGGACAGCAGGTCGGCGGCGACCTGTCGATCCGGCTGGCCGACCAGGGCGACGAGCCGGTATCGATGCGCGTGGTCGGCGTGCGCGGGCTCGGCGAAGCGGCGGTGCTGCTCAGCCTCAAGGATTCGAGCGAGGAATCGCGGCTGAAGCGCCAGGTCGCGCAGCAGTCGAAGATGCAGGCGGTCGGCCAGCTCGCGGGCGGCGTCGCGCATGATTTCAACAACATCCTGACCGCGGTGCTCGGCGCGTGCGACCTGATGCTGATGCGGCACACGCCCGGCGACAGCGACTATGACGATATCCAGCAGATCCGCAGCAACGCCAATCGCGCCGCCAGCCTGACGCGGCAACTGCTCGCCTTTTCGCGCCAGCAGACGCTGCGGCCGCAGATATTGCAGCTGCCTGACGTGATTTCGGAGGTCTCGCACCTCTTGAAGCGGCTGATCGGCGAGACGGTGCAGCTGTCGGTGCATCACGGCCGCGGACTGGGCGCGGTGCGCGCCGATCCGGGCCAGCTCGAGCAAGTGATCATCAACCTCGCGGTCAACGCGCGCGACGCGATGCCGGGCGGCGGCACGCTGACGATCGAGACCTATCCGGTGCCGGCCGCGGACGTGCGCCATATGGGCAGCGAGATCATGCCGCCCGCCGACTATAGCGCGCTCAAGATCAGCGATACCGGCACCGGCATTCCCGCCGACGTGCTGCCCAAGATTTTCGAACCCTTCTTTACCACCAAGGATGTCGGCAAGGGGACCGGGCTCGGCTTGTCGACCGTCTATGGCATCATCAAGCAGTCGGCGGGCTTCATCTTCGCCGACAGCAAGCCGGGGCAGGGGACGAGCTTCACCATCTACCTGCCGGTCCATCGCACCGAAAGCGGTGTCGCCGTCGCGGCAGCGCCCGCGGTCAAGCCGCGGAAGAGCCAGTGGGGCACCGGGACCATATTGCTTGTCGAGGATGAGGACATGGTGCGCGCGGTCGCGGAACGCGCGCTGGTCCGCGCGGGTTATACCGTCATGACCGCCGCGCAGGGTGAAGAGGGACTGGAACGATTCGGAACGATGGACGGGATCGACCTGGTGATCAGCGACGTGGTGATGCCGGTGATGGACGGGCCGGCGATGGTGCGCGCGATGCGCGCCAAGCGGCCCGATCTTCCGGTGCTGTTCATGTCGGGCTATGCCGAGGAGCAACTGCGCCAATCGATCGACATCGACCACGTCGCCTTCCTGCCCAAGCCCTTTTCGGTGGCGCAGCTGGCGGAGGCGGCGTCGGCGGCGCTCGACGCCGCGGCGCATCGGGCGTCGCATGACGGATGATCGCCTGATCCTCCTCGTCGAGGACGACGTGCTGATCGGCATGATGCTGGCCGATATGTTCGACGCCCTCGGCTTTCCCGAACCGGCGCAGGCCGCCGCGGTCGAGGACGCGCTCGCGATCATCGACGCGGAGCCGGTCGCGGCGGCGCTCATCGACATCAACCTCGGCGAGACCAAGGGCTGGCCCGTCGCCGACGCGCTAGCCGAGCGCGACATCCCCTTTGCCTTCACCTCGGGCGGCGGCGACGTGATCCCGCCCGCGCACGCGCACCGCCAGCTGGTGTCGAAGCCGTTCCGGCTCAGCGAGATCGAGGCGGTTCTGAAGGATTTCTTCGGCGAATAGCCCGGCATCGCGATATCACATGTTCCCCTCTTGTTCTTTGAGAACAAATGCCGTACAGAGGTCGGGCGTTGCGATGCTTCTGCCTTCGCTCTAGAGCAGGAAAGGGACGGTAATGGCCGGACAATTGTCACTCGTCGAATCGGGGAAATCAGTGAACGGAACGGACAGGCAGAAGGCGCTCGACGCCGCATTGGCGCAGATCGACCGCGCTTTCGGCAAGGGCTCGGTGATGAAGCTGGGCTCGAAGGAGGCGATGCAGGTCGAGGCAATCTCGACCGGGTCGCTCGGGCTCGACATCGCGCTGGGGGTCGGCGGACTGCCGCGCGGGCGCGTCATCGAAATCTATGGGCCCGAAAGCTCGGGCAAGACCACGCTGGCCTTGCATGCGATCGCCGAGGCGCAGAAGACCGGCGGCACCGCGGCGTTCGTCGATGCCGAACACGCGCTCGACCCCGTCTACGCGAAGAAGCTGGGGGTCGATATCGACGAACTGATCGTGTCGCAGCCCGACACCGGTGAACAGGCGCTCGAAATCGTCGACACGCTGGTGCGGTCGAACGCGATCGACATCCTCGTCGTAGACTCGGTCGCGGCGCTGGTGCCGCGTGCCGAGATCGAGGGCGAGATGGGCGACAGCCATGTCGGGCTTCAGGCGCGTTTGATGTCGCAGAGCCTGCGCAAGCTGACGGGCTCGATCAGCCGTTCGCGCTGCATGGTGATCTTCATCAACCAGCTGCGCATGAAGATCGGCGTGATGTACGGCAATCCCGAAACCACGACGGGCGGCAACGCGCTCAAATTCTATGCCTCGGTCCGCCTCGACATCCGCCGCACCGGCCAGATCAAGGACCGCGACGAGATCGTCGGCAACACGACGCGCGTCAAGGTGGTCAAGAACAAGGTCGCGCCGCCGTTCAAACAGGTCGAATTCGACATCATGTACGGGCAGGGCATTTCCAAGATCGGTGAGATTCTCGACCTCGGCGTCAAGGCCGGGCTCGTCGAGAAATCGGGCGCCTGGTTCAGCTATGACTCGATCCGCATCGGGCAGGGTCGCGAGAATGCGAAGACCTTCCTCACCGAAAACCCCGAACTGATGACACGGCTCGAAACAGCGATCCGCGGCCGCACCGACGCGGTGGCCGAGGAAATGATGACCGGCCCCGACGACGAGGGCGACGACGACATCTAAGGCGTCGGGATCGCCGCGCGATCCCGACCCTCGCCATCCGGCCGGTCCCGCCCCTCCTGACCGGCTGGCCGACGGCGGCGGGCCCCATGCCCCTTGGACCTGCTCTCTCCCTCTCGCAGGTCGGCCCGCCCGCCGTTGATCCGTTCTGAAAATCCAAACCCTTGCGAAGTCGGCGCTGGACTGGATTCGGGCGGGGATGACCCGCGCAACACGCTCCATGTCCTAGCGCAATTGCGGAGAGCCCGACGAAGCGCCCGATCGCTGGCAGACGCGCGCGAGCTGTGGCAAGAACCGGCGCGGAAGGATCACGCCATGCGATGGACGAACCGGGGGTGGGCCGCTGCGCGGATATTGTTCGGCCTGTTCTTCCTCTACGCGCCCTTGATGGTGATCGTTCAGTTCGGCGGACAGAATCCGCCCGAAACCATGGCGGCGGCCAGCGACTTCGCATCGGCGCTCGACAGGACGGGGTTCATGAATCCGCTGATCATCGGCACGATGCTGGCGGGCGGCGGCGCCTTGCTGTTCGAGCGGAGCGCTCCGGTCGGCCTGATCCTGCTCGGTCCCTCGATCGTTGTCATTGCGGGTTTCCACTGGTTCCTGACCGGCAAACTCCTCTGGGGCAGCATATGGCCCATCTGGTTCGCGTCGCTGGCCTGGCATGATCGCGCTGTCTTTTCCCGGCTCTGGATGCCGCGAACGCGCGAGGGTTGACGGTAACGCGTTCGGCAATCCCACTCGACATAGCGGATTCTGCGAACCATCTTTCCTTTTGGGCGGGTCCGCTCCAAACCGCTATTCAACCCGACGCGAGCCCAGGAGAGCGCAATGAGCCTGATCGTCCACCATCTCAACAACAGCCGTTCGCAGCGCATCCTGTGGCTGCTCGAGGAAATCGGCGCGCCTTACGAGATCAAATATTACGATCGCGATCCGGAGACCAACCTCGCGCCGCCCGAGCTGCTCGCGGTGCATCCGCTGGGCAAGTCGCCGGTGATCGAGGATGACGGCCGGGTGATCACCGAATCGGGGGCGATCGTCGAATATCTCTGCGAGCGCCACGGTGGCGGTTCTCTCGTCCCCGAACGCGGCACCGACGATCATATCCGCCACCTCGAATGGATACATTTCGCCGAAGGGTCGGCGATGACGCCGATCCTGCTGCGCGTCTACACCGCGCGGCTCGGCGCGGCGGCGGCGCCGCTCGAGGCGCGGATCACCCAGCAACTCGAGTCGCATTTCGCCTATATGGAAAGCCGGCTCCGCCCGAGCGGCCACTTCGTCGGCGACGCCCTGTCGGCGGCCGACGTCATGCTGAGCTTTCCCGCCGAGATCGCGGTGATGCAGGGCATGGCGCCGCGTTATCCCGGACTGGCCGGGTTCGTGAACATGTGCCACGACCGCCCGGCGTGGCGGCGCGCGCGCGAGAAAGGCGGGGCCTATTATGGCTATTGAGCGGCGTTTCGCCGTTCGCCGGATCGCGCTGGCCGCTGCCCTTCTCGGTATCGCGGGCGCTGCGTTCGCGGCGCCGCCGCAAGTCGGGCCCGAGGTCGAACGCGACGTCATCGCGCCCGAGGGCAGGACGTTCACCCCCGCCGCGCCCGACGAGGAAGGCGCTATCGACCGGTTCGCCGCCTATACGGCGGCGCTTGCCAAGCGTGACTATGACGCAGCCTATGCCATGCTCCGCCTGTCGCTGCAGGCGTCGAGCCCGCGGCTCGAATGGGAGATGAACCTGCGCAAGCGCGCCGCGCTGTGGGCCGACGGAACGATCCGCATCGTGCGGCTGAGCTGGTATCTCGACCCCGCGGGGCAGCCGCCCGGCGTCTATGCCGCCTTCGACTTTCGCGGCGACCGCAAGGACGGGACGATGGATTGCGGCTATGTCGTCGTCCACCGCGCCGAACCTGCTGCGCCCTTCACCGTCGTTCGCACCGACGTGTCGGAGGTCCCGCCCGACATGATGGAGGACGGGGTGCCCAAGGCGGACGTCCTCCACCAGCTTCCCTGCTATCTGGGCAAGGGGATCGCGACCGCTTTCTGACGCCGGTACCGGATTCCGTTAATCGATCCTGTTTCCGCGCTTGTCGCATTCCGATAAAATCCCTAATTCGCGCGCATGACATCGACCAACGACATTCGCCGCTCTTTCCTCGACTATTTCGCGGGCGCGGGCCATCATATCGAGCCGTCGGCGCCGCTGGTGCCGCACAACGACCCGACGCTGATGTTCGTCAACGCGGGCATGGTGCCGTTCAAGAATGTCTTCACGGGGCTGGAAAAGCGCCCCTACAGCACCGCGGCCTCGTCGCAGAAATGCGTCCGTGCCGGCGGCAAGCACAACGATCTCGACAATGTCGGTTTCACCGCGCGCCACCATACCTTCTTTGAAATGCTGGGGAATTTCTCCTTCGGCGACTATTTCAAGGAACAGGCGATCCATCACGCCTGGACGCTGATCACCAAGACATGGGGATTGCCGGCGGAGAAGCTGACCGCGACCGTCTATCACACCGACGACGAGGCGTTCGACCTGTGGAAGAAGATCTCGGGACTGCCCGAAAGCCGGATCATCCGCATCCCGACCAGCGACAATTTCTGGTCGATGGGCGACACCGGGCCGTGCGGGCCGTGCAGCGAGATCTTCTACGATCATGGCGATCATATCTGGGGCGGCCCGCCGGGATCGCCCGAGGAGGACGGCGACCGCTTCGTCGAGATCTGGAACCTCGTGTTCATGCAGTATGAGCAGCTTCCCGGCGGCGAGCGCGTCGACCTGCCGCGGCCGAGCATCGACACCGGCATGGGGCTCGAACGCGTCGCGGCGGTGCTGCAGGGCGTCCACGACAATTACGACACCGACACCTTCAAGGCGCTGATCGCGGCATCGGTCGAACTGACCGGCGTTCCGGCCGAGGGCGCGACCCAGGCGAGCCACCGCGTGATCGCCGATCACCTTCGCGCGTCGAGCTTCCTCGTCGCCGACGGGGTGCTGCCGTCGAACGAAGGGCGCGGCTATGTGCTGCGGCGGATCATGCGCCGCGCGATGCGCCACGCACACCTGCTCGGCGCGAAGGATCCGTTGATGTACCGGCTGCTGCCCGCGCTGACCGCCGAGATGGGCGCCGCCTATCCCGAGCTGATCCGCGCCCAGCCGCTGATCGCCGAGACGCTCGAACGCGAGGAGACGAAGTTCCGCCAGACGCTCGACAAGGGGCTGCGGCTGCTCGACGAGGCGACGGTGGGAATGGGCGAGGGGGCGACGCTGCCCGGCGACGTCGCGTTCAAGCTCTACGACACCTTCGGCTTTCCCTATGATCTGACCGAGGACGCGCTGCGCGCGCAGGGCATCGCGGTCGACCGCGACGGATTCGACGCCGCGATGGCGCAGCAGAAGGCGGCGGCGCGCGCGGCGTGGAAGGGCAGCGGCGAAAAGGCGTCGGACGAAATCTGGTTCGACCTCGCCGAAGCGAACGGCAGCACCGAATTCACCGGCTATGGCGCGACCGCGGGCGAAGGCACGGTGATCGCGCTCGTCAAGGACGGCAAGCCGGTCGACGAAGCCGAGGCCGGCGACGAGGTCGTCGTGCTGACCAACCAGACGCCCTTCTATGGCGAGAGCGGCGGCCAGATGGGCGATGCGGGGACGATCGCGACGCTGGAGGGCGCGAAGGCCGCGGTCAGCGACACCGGCAAGCCGCTCGGCCGCCTGCATACGCATCAGGCGAAGCTCGAGGCGGGGACGCTGAAGGTCGGCGACACGGTGCAGCTCACCGTCGACGCCGCGCGGCGCGACCGCATCCGCGCCAACCACAGCGCGACCCACCTGCTGCACGCCGCGCTGCGGGGCCGGCTCGGCGGGCATGTGACGCAGAAGGGCAGCCTCGTCGCCGAGGACCGGCTGCGCTTCGACTTTTCGCATCCCAAGGCGCTGACCGCCGATGAGATCGCCGACATCGAAGCCGAGGTGAACGCGCAGATCCGCGGCAACGAACAGGTGTCGACGCGGCTGATGACCCCCGACGATGCGATCGCGGCGGGGGCGATGGCGCTGTTCGGCGAGAAATATGGCGACGAGGTGCGCGTGCTCAGCATGGGGCAGGCCGATGACAAAAGCTATTCGGTCGAGCTGTGCGGGGGCACGCACGTCCGCGCGCTCGGCGACATCGCGCTGCTCAAGATCGTCAGCGAAAGCGCGGTCTCGTCGGGGGTGCGGCGCATCGAGGCACTGACCGGCGAAGCGGCGCGGGCGTGGCTCAATGGCCGCGACGACGCGCTGAAGGCCGCGGCGGCGGCGCTCAAGACCTCGCCCGACGAGGTGCCGGCGCGCGTCGCGCAACTGGCCGACGCGCTCAAGAAGGCCGAGCGCGAACTCGCCGAGGCGAAGAAGGCGCTGGCGCTTAGCGGTTCTGGGGGCGGCGGCGCGGGCGCGGCGAGCGGCCCGGCGGTCGAAAAGGTCGGCGATACGGCCTTTCTGGCGCAGGTCGTCGACGGGCTCGACCCCAAGGAGCTTCGCGGCACGGTCGACGGGCTCAAGAAGCAGGTCGGCAGCGGCGTCGCGATGCTCGTCGCGGTCAACGACGGCCGCGCCTCGGTCGCGGTCGGGGTGACCGACGACGCGACCGGCAGCCACAATGCCGTCGATCTCGTCAAGGCCGCGGTCGCGGCGCTCGGCGGACAGGGCGGCGGCGGACGGCCCGACATGGCGCAGGGCGGCGGGCCGGATGGCGGCGCGGCCGATGCGGCGGTCGCTGCGGTCAAGGCGGCGCTGGCGGCGTAATCCTTCTCCAGTTCCGTTCGTGCTGAGCCTGTCGAAGCACCGTTCTTCTTCTTGCGGCGCAGAAAGAAAGAACGGCCCTTCGACAAGCTCAGGGCGAACGGTTGTTTTATGACGTTCCGCTATGAGGGCGGTCCTTCCGCCCATTCGGCGGCGAGGCGGCCGACGGCGGCGAGGACGGCCTGATCCGCATCGCGCATGGCGTCGGTGGCGACCGGGCCTTCATAATAGGCGGCGATCAGCAGCGGCGCGCCTTTCGGCGGGAAGGCGATCGCGATGTCATTATATTTGTTCATCATGCCGGGCGCCATCGCGGTGCCGGTCTTGTGGCCGATCCGCCAGCCCGCGGGCAGGCCGGCGCGCAGGCGCTGGGGACCGGTCGTGGTCGCGACGCCCCAATCGATCAGCCGCGTCCGCGAGGCGGGGCTGAGCGCATCGCCGAGGAGGGTGGTGCGCAGCAGCGCGGTCATGGCGGCGGGGGTGGTCGTGTCGCGCACCTCGCCTTCGCCGACGAGGTTGAGGTGCGGCTCGGCGCGATCGAGGCGCGTCACCGGGTCGCCCCAGGCGCGGAACTGGCGCGTCACCGCCTCGGGCCCGCCGACGAGCGGCAACAGCAAATTGGCGGCGGCGTTGTCGCTCGCGGTGATCGTCGCCTCCATCAGTTCGGCGACGGTCATGCCGCCCTTGGCGACATTCTTCTGGGTGACGGGCGAGTTCGGCAGCAGATCGGCCTTGCCATAGGGAACGCGCCGGTCGAGCGTCAGCTTGCCCTCGTCGATCGCCTTCAGCACCACCGCCGACAGCGGCCATTTGAAGGTCGAGCAGAGCGCGAAGCGCTCGTCGGCGCGATGCCCCGTCGTCCGCCCGCTCGCCGGATCGAGGAAGGCGACGCCGAGCCGGCCGCCGGACTGCTTTTCGAGCGCCGCAAGGCGCCCGGCGATCGGGTCGGGCTTTTGCGGCTGCTTCGCCGGCGCGTCGCTCGCCTCGGGGGTGCAGCCCGACAGCAGGGTCCAGCCCGCGAAGCCCGCGGCGGGGGCGAGCGAGAGCAGGCGGCGGCGCGACAGCGAAGCGATGGTCATATCGATATTCCTCATGGGCTTGGGTTGGCGAGGCGATATTTCGCCAGTTCGGTCTTGCGTCCAAGCGATGTTAGGTCAGAAGGGGCATTAGATTTTCTAAGGCAAGCGATATGGCGATCACCGAAATCTCGCTCAACCTGCTGCGCGCCTTCGACGCGGCGGCGCGGCAGGCGAGCTTTACCGAGGCGGCGAAGGAATTGTTCGTCACGCAGGCGGCGGTGAGCCACCAGATCAAGGCGCTCGAAGCCTGGCTGGGCAAGAGTCTGTTCCATCGCACCTCGCGCGGCCTGGTGCTGACCGACGAGGGGCTGCTGCTCGCGCCGACGGTCGCCGACGCGCTCGCGCGGATCGAGCAGGGGATCGACCTGGTGCGCGGCGGGGTGGCGCGCGAACTGCTGACGGTCGGCGTTGTCGGCACCTTCGCGGCGGGGCATCTGATGCGCCGGCTTCCCGATTTCCGGCGGCGCTTTCCGCATATCGAGCTGCGGCTGCTCACCAACAACAACAAGCCCGACCCCTCGACCGACAGCCTCGACCTGTCGATCCGCTTCGGCGACGGCGCGTGGCGCAGCGTCGAGGCGGTGCGGGTGATGGACGCGCCGATGACGCCGCTCTGCGCGCCCGCGATCGCCGACACGTTGCACCATCCCGCCGACCTCGCGCGCTGGCCGCTGCTCCGCTCCTATCGCGCGCAGGACTGGCCGGCGTGGTTCGCCGCCGCGGGAGTGCCGCCGGTCGCGGCGCGCGGGGCGCAGTTCGACACCTCGATCATCATGGTGCAGGCGGCGCTGCTGGGCGAGGGCGTCGCGCTGGCGCCCGCGGCGATGTTCGAGCCCGAACTCGCCGACGGGCGGCTGGTGCAGCCCTTTGCTTGCGAGGTCGACGTCGGGGCCTATTGGCTGACGCGGCCGCTGGCGCGAGCGGAGCGGGCGGCCGAGCGGGTGTTCGCGGACTGGCTGGTCGAGCGGGCGGGGATGGTTGGCATGTAGCCCTCTCCCTCTCCCCTGAAGGGGAGAGGACAGCATAGCTTGTTCCGCCAGGAGCTAGCGGAGCTTGGAGAGGGGGAGGGGCGGCGCCATCTTCCCCCCCCTCAACTCCGGCTAGCGAGCAAGCTCGCAAGCCTCCGTATCTCTCCCCTGAAGGGGAGAGAGGGGGTGTGGCTCACCCCTCGACACCCTTTGCCTTGCCCCACGCGCGCGCGGCGGTGTAGCCGAGGTAGCCGGTGCCGAAGAGCGCGTATAGCGGTTCGGGGATGCCGGCGAGATAGGCGTTCATGCCGTCGGCGATCCCCCTGGCCATGTCGGGGCGCGCGGCGGCGATCAGGCCCATCGGGATCGCCCAGAGCAAGAGCGCGTACATGACGTAGAGGAAGCTCGGCCGCGCGCGGCTGGTCCAGGGGTCGGCGCTGCCGGCCTCGGCGACGATCGCGGTCATCCGCGTCTTGATCGCCTCCATTTCCTGGCTGCCCTCGAGCTTCAGAAGTTCGAGCTTGGCGCGGTCGCGCGCTTCGGGGTCGGGGATGATCTTGTCGATCAGCTTGGCGACGGGGCCGATCAGGCCTTCGATGATGCTCATTTTGGTGCTCCTGTGTTCAAAGTTCAGGTAAGTTCAGCCCAATGGCGCGCCGTGAAGCGTCAGCCGGGGCCGATGCGATTGGCGAGCCAGCCGTAGAGAAAGGCCTCCTGGCTCGGTCGGCGTTCGGCGAGCGCGATGTAGCGTTCGCCCTGCAGCGCCTCCATCGCGCGCAGCAGCACCGTTTCGCCCGCCGTGCCGCGCGTGCGCAGAAAGCCGTCGAGCGCCGCCAGCGTGCGCGGGCCGACGGCGCGGTCGACGGCGATGTCGGGATAGTCGCGCGCCGCGCGGTTCAGGGCGTTGAGCGCGCGCTGGAGGAAACCCGCGGCGACCGCGGTGCCCATGTTGACGCCGGTGTCGAACAGCTCGGCAGCGATCGCGGGCGCACGCAGCGCGACCCGATCGAAGCCGGGGCGCCGCCAGTAGAGGCAGCGGTAGATCGCCGCCGCCTCGTCGCGCGGCAGGTCGCGCATCGTTCCCGCATAGCCCTGCGCGCGGGCCACCGCCTCGGTGATCCCCCAGCAGGTCGCGCCGCCGCGGTCGGCGGGGTGGTTTACATATCGGCCTTCGCGGTCGATGACGGCGTCGATCAGCGCGTCGATGTCGGCGCGGGGCGGGTCGGTGTTCGGCATGAGTCGCTCCTATGGTTGGTTGAATGGAAACGGCGAACCATATAGGAACAATGTAGGAAAGGATTTTTTCCATGCGGGCGTTAGAGGTGAGCGAATTGGCGCCCGATCATGGCGGCTGCGGCCTGGTGGACCTGCCCGTGCCCGAACCCGGGCCGGGCGAGGTGCGGGTGCGGGTGCACGCGGCGGGGGTGAATTTTCCCGACCTGTTGATGACGCGCGGCGGCTATCAGCTCAAACCCGACCTGCCGTTCGTGCCGGGGCTCGAATTCGCCGGCGAGGTCGACGCGCTCGGTGCGGGCGTCGAGGGCTGGACGGTCGGCGACGCGGTGGTCGGCGGCAACCGCTTCGGCGCGATGGCCGAATATTGCGTCGTCCCGGCGCGCGCGCTGCGCCGCAAGCCCGCGGCGCTGAGCATGGAGGAGACCGCGGCCTATGGCGTCGCCTATCTGACCGCCTATGTCGCGCTCGTGCGCTGCGGGCGCGTGACGGCGGGCGACTGGGTGCTGGTGCACGGCGCGGCGGGGGGCGTCGGGCTGGCGACGGTCGATCTCGCCAAGGCGCTCGGCGCGCGCGTCATCGCGGCGGCGAGCAGCGCGGCGAAGCGCGAGGCGATCGAGGGTCTTTACGCGCCCGACGCGGTGATCGCCGCCGAACCGGGCTTTCGCGAGGCGGTGAAGGCGCTGACCGGCGGGCGCGGCGCCGATGTGATCTTCGATCCCGTGGGCGGCGACGTCTTCGACGAATCGACCCGCTGCATCGCCTTCGACGGACGGCTGCTCGTCGTCGGTTTCGCTTCGGGGCGGATTCCCGAGGTTTCGGTGAACATGCCGCTGATCAAGGGCTTTTCGGTCGTCGGGGTGCGCGCGGGCGAATATGGCCGCCGCTTTCCCGAGCGCGGCGCCGAAAATCTGGCCGCGATCGACGCGCTGGCGGCCGAGGGGCGCATCCGCCCGCACGTCCATGCGGTGCTCGACCTCGCCGACTGGCGCGCGGGTTTCGCGATGCTCGAGCGGCGCGAGGCGGTGGGGAAGGTCATCCTCAAGCCATAGGTTTCGACCCGCGGACACGCGCGGCTGTGAGCGTTCTCCTGCATAGCTATGCGGGTGATTTTGCGGATGGTCAGCGGCTTATGGCGCAGCTAATCTTCACGCCATAAGAGGGCGCTGGAGCGCCCGGCAAACGAGAGATCCGGGGAGACGATCATGGCCCTAGCGCCCGATACCGCCAGCAGCACCGACCCGCGCCCTGTCGCCAACGACGGCGTCCATGTCGACGCGCCCGAACTGCGCCTGTTCGTAATGGGGCTGTTCTTCATCTTCGGCGGCATCACCTCGCTCAACGACGTGATCATTCCCAAGCTGAAGGAACTGTTCACGCTCAACTACACGCAGGCGATGCTGGTGCAGTTCTGCTTCTTCACCGCCTATCTGGTGATCGGCATTCCGGGGGCGAAGCTGGTCAAGAAGATCGGTTACATGCGCGGCGCGGTCGCCGGGCTGCTGACGATGCTGGTCGGCTGCCTGCTCTTCATCCCGGCATCGCAGCAGGCAGTCTACGGCCTCTTCCTCCTCGCCCTGTTCGTCGTCGCGAGCGGTGTCGTGATTGTGCAGGTGGTCGCCAATCCGCTGATTTCGCTGCTCGGAAAGCCTGAAACCGCGCACAGCCGGCTGACCTTCGCCCAAGCTTTCAACTCGTTCGGGACATGGTTGTTTCCCCTTGTCGGTGCCGGCCTGATTCTGGGCTCGCTAAAGGATGTGAAGGCGGCGGACCTGTCGGGGCCGGCGCTGGATGCCTACCGCGTGGCCGAAAGCCAGGCGATCGTTCACGGCTATCTGGGGATCGCGGTGGCGCTCGCGGTGGTGGCTGCGATGGTCTGGAAATTCCGCCACAGGCTGCCCCACGACGCAGCGAGCATGGCAGGGGGCGAATTGGTCCGGCTGCCGCGCTATGCGGCGGGCCTCGCGCTGATCGTCGGCGGCGCGATCGTCGCGACGCGGGTCAATTCGGTCGTCGGCCTGTTGCTCATCCTGCTCGCGCCCGTGATCTGGCTGTACGGCAACGATCTTCTGAAACGGCGCCGCTTCGGTTTCGGCGCGCTCTGCATCTTCCTCTATGTCGGCGCCGAGGTGTCGATCGGGTCGCTGATCATCAATTATCTGGCGCAGGACCGCGTCCTCGGCCAGCCCGAATCGGTCGTCGGCTGGATGGTGGCTCTTTACTGGGGCGGTGCGATGATCGGCCGCTTCATCGGATCCCTCCTGATGTATCTCAGGGTCAGCCCCGGCAAGCTGCTCGCCTTCAACGCGGTCGGGGCGATCGTCCTGATCCTGATCTCGGCGAACAGCAGCGGGGCGGTTTCGGCCTATTCGCTGCTCGCCATCGGCCTGATGAACTCGATCATGTTCCCGACGATCTTCAGCCTCGCCTGCGAGAAGCTCGGAAGCCGCGCGGCGGACGGGTCGGGGATCATCAACGTCGCGATCTTCGGCGGCGCGGTGGTGCCGGTGGCGACCGGGGCGCTCGCCGACGCGACCGGGGGCAATCTCGCGCTCGCGCTGACGCTGCCCGCGCTCTGCTATGCGGTCATCGCGGCGTTCGGCATCTTCGCCCGGCGTCCGGCAACCGACGCGGACGCGGCGGCCGCCTGATCCGATCCCCCCTAATGTTCGCGCCCGGCCTTCCACAGGGTCTGGGTGAGCGGCTCGAACAAATAGGTGAACGCGGAGCGCTTGCGCAGCGGGATCAATATCTCGGCGGGCAGGCCGGCGCGGAGGCCGCCATCGGGGCGGACCGCCTGGACTTTCGCGGTCTCCCTGGGCGGGACGACGACTTCGAGCGAGAAATAGCGAAGGCCCGTCCGCGGGTCCTCGAGGCTGTCGGCCGAGATCTTCGCGATGCGGCCCTTGAGGACGGGGAGGCTGCGCTCCTGAAGCGCGGGGAAGCGGACCTGCGTTTCCATGCCCACCTTGATGTCGTCGGCGTCGGTCGGCGAGGCCTTGGCGACGACGACGAGATTGCGGTCCTGCGGGACGATCTCCATCAGCGTGTCGCCGCCCATCGCGACGCCGCCGACGGTGAAGATCTTGAGCCCGACGATGCGCCCGCTGGCGGGCGCGCGGACGACCGAGCGGGTGAGCTGCTCGCGCGCGGCGAAGAGTTTGGGCTGAAGGCTGTCGAGCTGGACCTGCACCTCGCGCAGCCGGGTCGCCACCTCTTCCATCATCTGCTTATGGAGCCCCGCGATCTCGAACTGCGCTTCGCCCACCGCTTCGCCGGTGCGAGCGATGTCGGCCTGATAGGCGCCGTAATCGCCGTCGAGACGCGCCGCGTCGCGTTCCATCGCGCGGATGCGGTTGAGCGAGACGAAGCCGCGATCGACGAGGCTCCGGAGCCCGTCGAGCTCCTCGCCGATCAGCCGCTTCTGCTCGCGGTTCGAGGCGATCTGGTCGCGCATGCCGACGCTCTGCGCGTCCTGCTGGCGAATGCGTTGGGTCAGGACGCCGCGCTGGGTCGCCAGCGCCTCGCGCCGCGCGCGGAACAGACGGGTCTGCCCCTCGAGCGACTGCGCGGCCATCGCGCGGTCGCCGGCGGGGAGCGCCGCGAATTCGGGCGGCGCGGCGACGGCGGACGCGCCCGTCAGCTCGGCGACGAGCCGCGCGCGCTCGGCGAGCAGCGCGACGACCTGGCCCGCGAGGCCGCGTTCGGCGGCGAGCAGCTCGGACGCCGATATCCGCATCAGCTCCTCGCCCTTGACGACATTCTGCCCCTCGACGACCGCGAGCGAGGTGACGATGCCGCCCTGTTCGTGCTGGACCGCCTGGCGGTTGCCCGAAACCGCGACGACGCCCTCCGCGAAGGCGCCGGCGTCGAGGGGGATCAGCGCGGCGAAGCCGAGCAGGCCGACGAAGAAGGCGAGCGCGATGCCGCCGCCGATCCGGAGCTCGCGGCGCACCGAATCGCTGCGTGCAAGCGCGTTGCCGTCCGCTCGCGCGTCGTGCCAGCGGCCTGGGGTCATGTCGTTCATTTTCCTGCCTCCCGGTTGATCGGCACCACATTGGCGCGCGCCGCGGCCTCGCGCAGCGCCTCGAGCACCGCCTCGCGCGGCCCGTGGTGGACGATTTCGCCGGCGGCGAGCACGAGCAGGCGGTCGGCGTTCGCGAGGATCTGGGGCCGGTGCGCGACGATCAGCACCGCGGCCTTTCGCGCGCGCAGCGTCGACACGGCGTGGATCAGCGCGGCTTCGCCCTCGGCATCGAGCGCCGAATTGGGCTCGTCGAGGACGATGAGCGCGGGGTCGCCATAGAGCGCGCGGGCGAGCGCGATGCGCTGCGCCTGCCCCGCGGACAATTGGTGCGCGCCGTCGCCGATGCGCGTTTCATAGCCGCCGGGGAGGGCGAGGATCAGCTTGTGGACCCCCGCGAGCTCGGCCGCGGCGATGGTGCGCCGGCCGACGTCGTCGGGCTCGTCGCCGCGGTCGCAGGCGAAGCGCGAGATATTCTCCGCCACGGTGCCGGGGAGCAGCGCGCTGTCCTGCGGCAGATAGCCGATGTGCCGGGCGAGGGTTTCGGCATCCCAGTCGCGCGCGCTGGCGTCGTCGATCCGCACCTCGCCGAGATCGGGCGCGATCGCGCCCGCGGCAACCCGCGCGAGCGTGGTCTTGCCGGCGCCCGATGCGCCGATGACCCCGCAGATCTCGCCGGGCGTCAGGCCGAACGAGACATTCTTGAGCAGCAACGCCGACCCGTCGGGGCTGCGCACGACGACGCGGTCGAGCGTCAGCCGCCCGGTCGGGTCGGGCAGGCGCAGGCGCGGCGCGGCCTCCGCCTCGGTCTGATCGAAGAGGGCCGCGAGGCTCTGCATCGCCTGGCGGCTCTGAACGATCGCGGGCCAGAGGCGCACGAGCTGCTCGACCGGCTGCAGCCCGCGGCTGAGCAGCACCGAGGCGGCGATGATCGCGCCCATCGAAATCTGCCCCGCGACGGCGAGCCAGCCGCCGACGCCGAGCGCGAGCGACTGCATGAACATGCGCGTGAACTTGACGATCGCATTGTAGCGGTTGTCGGATGCCTGCGCGGCCGTCGTGGCGTCGAGCCCGCCGCCGCGATCGGCGAGGTGGCGCCGGATCATCGCGGTGCGCATCCCCATCGCACGCACGACTTCGGCGCGGCGGAAGGTCGCATCCTGGCTGGCATAGGCGCGGCCGTTGGCGGCCCGCGCTTCGTCCTCGATGGGCTTCGACCGCCGGGCATGGGCGACCGCGAGCCCAACCAGGACAGCGCCGCCGCCGAGCACGAGCAGCCCGAGCACGGGATGGATCAGGAAGGCGACGACGAGATAGATGGGGGTCCAGGGCGTGTCGAAGATCGCGGTCGCGGCCTGCCCCGAAAGCGCGCCGCGCAGCTGGTCGAATTCGCGCATGACCTGCCCCGATTCGACGGCGGCGCGGGTGCCGCTTCGCCGGGCGAGCAGCCGGTCGAGGATCTCGCCGGCGAGCAGGCGATCGAGGCGGAGCGATACGCGCGCCATCAGCTGCGACCGCACCGCCTCGAGCGCGGAGAGGGTGGCGATGGCGACCGCGACCAGCATGGTGATCCACAGCAGGGTGAAGAGCCCGCCGGTCGGAACCACCCGGTCGTAGACCTGCATCATGTAGATGGTGGGCGCGAGATAGAGGATGTTGATCAGCGCGCTGAACGCCGCCGCGATGGCGAAATGGCGCCGGCACGCCCGCATGGCCGGCTCGAGCGGCGCCGGGGCCTTCATCCAGAACAATCGCATGCCATCCCCCCAATCCCCCCATCCCCCCTCGATCCTGTGTGACGAACGCCGAACCGCGGGCCGGGGAGGCGGGGGGGACGGTTCGGCGTTCGATCCCGCTACGGGATCAGGTAGCAGCTGACGTCGGGCAGCTCGCTGCGCAGGCTTTCGAGTTTCGACGCGAAGAAGACGTCGCCGTCGAAATCCTCTTCGTGGATCATCGACCACGGGTTCGCGCGGACGCTGTGCTCGACCAGGTTCCCCCCGGCATCGATCCGGCTGTCGATCCCGGTGAGCGATCCGCGGAAGCGGCTGCCCAGATCGTCGAAGTCCCAGTTCCCCTTGTCGGGAAGCCGCATCATCATCTTCAGATCCTGTTCGGACAGGAGGAAGCCGGTGTCTGCCGCTTGTCCCGCGACGCCGGTCGCGAAATCGACTTCGTCCTGCGGGCGCAGCGTTCCCACCACCTGGTCGCTGCCGCCGCCGCCGTTGAACACGAGCCGGTGGTCGGATGCGAGCCGCGAGATGTCGACGATGTCGTTGGCGCTGCCCGCATTGACGGTGATCGTGCTGTAGTCGAGGCTCGTGGTCGTGAAATCGCCGACGACCGATACGGTGTCGCCGTCGTTCGCGCCCTGGTTGAGCCCGCCGCCGTCGTTGGCGGTGACCGCCAGCGTGTTGATCACGATCTCCTCGATATTGTCGAGTTCGGCGACGACCGCGGCATTGTTGGTGCCATTGCGGGTGACGACGATCTCGGTCGTCGCGAGCAGGCCCGTGATCCCCGCCGCAACCGCTTCGGCACGGGTGAAGATCGTGAAGCTCTCCGCCCCGGCGACGCCGTTGAGCTGATAGGTATCGACGCCGTCGCCACCGTCGATCCGGTCGCGACCGCCGGTCGCGCCGGTCTGGACGAAGCTGTCGTTGCCGCCGAATCCCGAGATCGTGTCGTTGCCGCCGCCGCCGTCGATGACATTGGCGCCGGCATTGCCCTGGATGATGTTGGCGAAGCCGTTGCCGGTCATGTCGATCGCGCCGGTTCCCGCCGCATTGTCGGTCGTGAACAACTCGATCTCCGCAGCCGCGCCAAGGACATAGTTGACGCTGGTCAGGACGCGGTCGCTGCCTTGACCGGCCGCCTCGACCACGACGTCGCCGGCATCGTCGACGAAGTGCATGTCGTTGCCGAGGCCGCCGTTGGTCGTGTCGGCGCCGACGCGGCCGTTGAGGATGTCGTTGCCGCCACCGCCGACGAGCGTGTTGGCGGCGGCATTGCCCTGGATATGGTTGTCGAGCCCGTTCCCCGTCAGGTTGATCGCGGCGACCCCATTCATATTGTCGGTCGTGAACAGTTCGACTTCGGCCGCGGCCCCCAGCGTGTAGCTGGCGCTCGCAAAGACGCGGTCGTTGCCCTGGCCCGCGGCCTCGACCACGACATCGCCCGCGGCGTCGACATAGTGCATGTCGTCGCCGAGCCCGCCGTTGGTCGTGTCGTTGCCCGCGCCGCCGTTCAGCGTGTCGTTGCCGGCGAAGCCCGACAGGCTGTCGTTGCCGCCGCCGCCGATGAGGGTGTTCACGCCGGCGTTGCCCTGGATGATGTTGGCAAAGCCGTTGCCGGTCAGATTGATCGCGGTGGTCGCGGCGGCATTGTCGGTCGTGAGCAGCTCGATCTCCGCCGCCGCGGCCAGCGCGTAGCTGACCCCGGCGAGGACGCGGTCGCTGGTGCCTTCGCCCGCGAGCTCGATCACCACGTCGGCCGCATTGTCGACATAGTGCATGTCGTTGCCGAGGCCTCCTTCGGTCCGGTCGATGCCGACGCGGCCCATCAGGATATCGTTGCCGCCGCCGCCGATCAGCGTGTTGGCGCCGGCATTGCCCTGGATATGGTTGGCAAGCTCGTTGCCGGTCAGGTTGAGCGCGGTGACCGCATTGAGGTTGTCGGTCGTGAACAGCTCGACCTCCGCGCCCGCGCCGAGGACATAGTCGACGCCGGTCAGGACGCGGTCATTGCCTTCGCCCACCGCCTCGACCACGACATCGCCCGCGGCGTCGACGAAATGCATGTCGTCGCCGAGCCCGCCGTTGGTCGTGTCGTTGCCCGCGCCGCCGCGCAGCGTGTCGTTGCCGCCATTGCCGTTGAGCAGGTCGGCGCCGGCGTTGCCGTTCAGCGTATCGGCTTGGTTCGACCCGTCGCCGATGTCATCGCCGGCGGTGCCGTTGAGCGTCGACGCAACCGCCGCATCCCAGTCGACCCCGACCGGACCGGTGGCGCCCGAGGCGATGCCGCTGACCACCACCCGCAGCAGCAACCCGGCTTGCGGACCGAAGGCCGTCCCGGCGAGATCGGTCGGGGTGAAGGTCGCGCCCGTGGCGCCGCCGATATTGGTCCAGACCGTCCCGTTCGCCGACGATTGCCATTGATAGGTGAAGGGTTCGGGGACGGGTATGGCGTCGGTGTTCACCGTGAGCTGCTGGCCCTCGGTCGGGGTCAGGTCGCCGATCACCGGCGTGCCGATGTCGAACGAAAGGTCGGCGAACTGGACCCGTTCGATGTTGCGGAGCGTGTCGGTGCCGTCGAGAAGCGTCCCGCCGACATGCGCGACGGTGACCGTGCCATCGTCATTGTTGGTGATCGTGTAGTTCGCGCGAATGTCCGAGAAGACGGCGGTATCGACGTCGCCGGTCCCGTCGGCGGTCAGGATTTCGCGAACGATGACCAGCTGGCCCGGATTGTAGGTGCCGTTGAACATCTGCGTCATCAGCTGGGTCATGCTGTCGGCGGTCGCGATTTCCGGCCCGGTGCCGTCGGCATTGGCGCGGACGCTGATCCGCACGTTGAGCCATTTGTCGCCGTCGATGATGTCGTCGCCGCCATTGCCCTGGATCAGGTCGCTGCCGTCGCCGCCGAGGATGATGTCGCCCGCGGCGAAGGAGGTGACGCCCGCGCCGAGGACATCCTGCAGCCCCGCGATGAGGGCGATGCCCTGCGCGTCGAGACCGCTGCCGAGATAGCCGGTCGAACCGCCCTGATCGGCGGGGGCGAGCGTCGTCGCGTCTTCGTGCGAGCCCTTAAGGACGTCGTTGAAGCGCGTTCCCGACAGGCCCTCGAGCGATTCGAATTCGTCGAGCGCGGTATCCGACGGAAAGACCGGACTTTCGTCGAACACGATCGGGATCGACAGGTCGGCGTTCACGCCGGCGGCGTTGTCCTTGTAGGTCGCCCAGTCGAAGCCCGACATGCCGGCCATCTTGCCGCGGCCGAGGCTGCCGACCATGATGTCGTCGCCGCCTTCGCCGATGAATTCGTCGAAGCCGCCGTCGCCGAGGAAGACATCGTTGCCGTCGATGCCGTCGTGCGCGAAGATCTCGTCGAAATTGTCGCCGGGCGCGCCGTCGAAGGTGCCGGTTTCGAGCCAGTCGTCGCCTTCGTTGCCGAGGATGCGCTCGGCATTCTTGTTGCCGAGGATGAAGTCGTTGCCGGTCCCGCCGAAGACTTCGGACCCTTCGTCGGTGCCGAGGACGATGAAGTCCTGACCGTCGCCGGCCAGGACGAGATCGAGGCCCGGCCCCGCGTGAACGACGTCGTTGCCCGCGCCGGCCTTGATATTGTCGTCGCCGCCGCGGTCGCGGATGATGTCGTCGCCGTCGCCGCCGTTGATGATGTCGTTGCCGAAGCCGCCTTCCATATTGTCGTTGCCGCCATCGCCATAGAGCGTGTCGTCGCCGATGCCCGCGATGATGACGTCGTTGGCGTCGGTGCCGCCGAGCACGACATGGTCGCCCCCGGTGTAGCGCAGATAATTGGTGTCGGCGCCGGGCGTCCCGGGATCGTTGCGGATGACGAGCGGGGTGAGCAGGCTCGCGCCCACCGGATCGAGCGAGCCGAGTTCGGGATTGAACTGCACCGCCTGATTGACCTCGAGGATCAGCCCGGGGGTCGAGAAGACGTCGGACGGCAGGTGCGTCGCGTCGGTGTGGCGCATGATCATCGAGGCGAAGCTGTTGTTCTCCATCTCGCTGAACAGGTGCAGCCCGTCGAGGCGCTGCAGATAATAGAAGCGGTCGCCGCTCTGCAGCATTTCGAGCTGGATTTCGAACACATAGCCGAAGGTCGAGCCGAGCATGCCGCCGAAAGGCATGATCTCCTCGGCGAGCCCGCCGATCCACAGGTCGACATTTTCGAGCCCGCCCAGGTCGCCGCCGGCATAGGCGCCGGTGGCGTTGAGGAAGTCGAGCGCGTCGGCCGGAACCTCGAGCCCGCCGAACGAGACGCCGGTGACGAGCGTCAGCGCGGCGTCGCGCTTGCCCTCGATCGTGTCCTGGCTCGTGATCGACTCATGCGTGCCATAAGCGGCGATGAAGTTGATGATCGACGCCTCGTTCTTGAGGTGCTGCGCGAATTCGACCCAGCTTTCATAGGGTTTCAGCTCGGCGGCGTTGTTGGTGGCGTCGTAGAATTGGCGCCGCGCCTCGTTGAGCGACGGCACGCCGGTGTCGCGGCCGCGCGCGAGGTTGATCGTCGCGAGGTCGAGCGGCAGGCCGAGCAGGTTGTTGCGCAGCGCGCTGGTCACGAACTCGTCGATCTCGTTGCCGACCTGGCGGGTCATGCCGCGGACGATGGCGCCGGCCGCGATGTTCGCGTCGACCGTGGAGGTGCCGCCGTTATTTTCGAACTGCAGCGGATTGAGGAAGCCCTCGATCAGGCTGATGTGGTCCGCGGCGAAGGCGGGATCGAAGCGGTCGATCGATTCGGTGAGCATCGAGTGGCCGAAACGATAGACCACGTGCGCGAATTCGGCGACGATCGAGGGATCGAAGGTCGTGTCGAAGCCGTCGGGGACGAGAAAGGCGTTGATGACCGGCTGGATCTTGCGCGCGAATTCCTCGAACACCAGATGCTGATATTGCATCTCGGTGCCGAATTTCGCGGCCTGGAACAGCCGTTCGCCGTCCCACACCAGCGCGTCGATCGCGGCGGCACCCACGGGCACCGACGTGACGTCGTCGATCAGCCATTCGTTGAGGAAGGCGACCGCTTCGGCCTGCGTCGCGCCATTGGCGAGCATCTGCGCGGCATCGGCGAGCGTCACTTCCTGGGTGTGCTCGACCAGCCGGTTGTGCTCCGAATGGAAGACGTGGTGGACCGCGGTCAGCCCGATATTCTCATTCGCGCGGCCGTCGCCGGCGATATAATGGGCGTCGAGCAGTTCATTGTCGTAGTTTCCGTCGGTCTGCGAACCGTCGCCGTTGTCGAGGCCGATTTCGATGTCGCCGTCGGCGAGCCCTTCGGGCACGGCATTATGCGCGATATCGGCGAGGAAGGCGTGACCGGTGCGGATCGCGAAGACCGCGGTCGGGTCGACCGGGCTGCCGGGGGTGCCCGATACGACATCGTCGTCGGCGGTATTCGGAATGCCGTCGTCGCCGAGGCCGACGACGATCTGGGCGTAGCCGTTCGCGTCGGGGATGAAATTGCCATATTGGTCGGTGCGCACCAGCGGCACGTTGCCGACATCGACGTCGTTCAGCTGAATGCCGAGCATCAGCGCCTGCGCCTTGACGTCGGCCCAGGTCGCCATGCCGCTGTTGCCGCCCTCGATCAGCTTGCCGGTCGAAACCGGGCGGTTATCGGCGTCGAGCGCATATTGGCGCACGAACACCTGATGCGACGGGTGCGAGGTATAGGTCTGGTTCTGGTCGACATAGGCGGTCGTGTGATTGACCGGGCGGACATCGTCGTCGGTCCCCCACAGACCGTCCTCGCCCGGCGCGACGCTGGCGCGGGTCAGCACCATGAAATTGGTGCTGCTGGCCGGATCGTAGAGCGGATCGTCGGGTTGCAGCGGAATCATCACCGTGCCGCTGCCGCCCTTGCCGACGAGATCGAGGCCATGGTCGAAGAACTGGCCGAACAGGGTGAACCAGGAATTGAACGAGGCCGAAAGACCCTCGTCGGGCGCGACGTTGGTCAGCTTGACGTTTTCGCCGTCCATTTCGATGCCGTTGGCGGTGAGCAGCGCGGTCAGCGCGCCGTCGGCGGTCGCCAGCGCGGCTTCGGCATCGGCAAGCGCCTGGAGCGCCGCGGCCGCCGCGAGGGCGAGATCGGGATCGCCCGGATTGGCATTGGCGGCGGCGGTCGCCGCGGCGGAAGCGACCTGGGCCGCGGTGACCGCGGCGAACAGGCCCTCGATCGGTTCGAAGGCCGCGGTGATCGTCGCCGCGATCGCCATCTGCTCGGCCGGCGTTTCGACTCCGGCCCGCCCGAGCGCGACCATGATCGCGACCGGATTGGCAAGCGTCTGGTCGACGATCAGGTTGCTGATCGTGCGAACCTGGGGATCGATGACATCGCCGGGTTCGGCGAAGGTGCCGGGGCCGTCGGCGTCGAAGCCGGGGGTATATTCGATCGGGATCGGGGGCGAACCGCCGGGGCCGTCGGGATCGACCAGGAGGGTGCGATAATCGGTGCCGAGCCGTTCGACGAACGGCTGGTCGGACGCGCCCCAATATTCCTGTCCGGGGAGCAGATGGTTGTAGGTCCCGTCGACCGTGCGCAAACCCCAGGCGAGGTTGTAGGACGGGATCAGTCCGCCAGGCCCGAACAGGGGCTGTCCGGCGGCGTGCGCTTCCGCGATCTTGATCTGCTTGAGGATGAACTCGAGATCGCTCCTGATATAGTCAACCATGTCCGCTTCTCCGAATGGGCACCGGCAAGGGCTCACGCCGAAGGTTTCGGCGCGACGCGTTGCGAGATGCGAAATCGCGATGTGATGGTTTCGAAGGGACCCGCCCCGACACCCTGCTCCCGTGGCCGGATCACCCGACTCGGAAATCTGGCTTCATCATTCGACTTATCGTTCGGCGCGAACAGATCATCTCATGGGTTAGCGCGGGCAGGGTAACTCAATTAGGTGGGGCGGCCTGGAGCGGGCGCGCAAAAGGGCTCGCGGCCCGCGGCAAGCCGCGCCGCCTTTGGCGACAGGACTGTTCAGGAAAAGTTGAAGCTGAGCTCGTCCGGAGCGCCGGGATAGTCGGACGCCGACGGCGACCGGCGATCGTCCGAGCGCCGCCAGCCGCCGAATGCCGGCGGAGCGGTGTCGAGCGAAAGCATCGCGAGCCTGTTGACGGCTTCCACCCGGCCGTGGACGCCCAGCGCGCGAAACACCGCGCGGATGTGCATGTTCACCGTGTGCGGCGAGATGTTGAGCCGGCGGCCGATCGTCTTGTTCGATTCCCCCGCCGCCAGCCAGTGAAGCACCTCGCGTTGCCGGTCGGTCAGGCCGCCGACCGACGCGATCCTCGACGGCGAGGCCGTGCCGGGCGGCGCCAGCGCGTCATCGGCGGACTCCGTTTCCGAAAACCGCGGCACATACATGGCGCCCGACGATACCGCGACCATCGCCCGGATCATGGTGTCCGAATCGGTCGCCAGCGGAACCACGCCGTCGGCGCCGGCCGAGATAAGTTCCATGATGGTGTCGCGCCGCGGCTGTTCGACGATGACGAGGACGGGTTGGTTGGGAAAGCGCGCGCGCAACCGCTGCATGCCATGCACGCCGTTCAGGCCGGGAAGCGCGAAGCAGAGGATGATGAGCGCCAGCACCGGCATCTTGCCGAGGAATGCGAGCAGCGAATCGAAATCGAAGATTTCATTCGAATGCGGATCGAGCCCGGCATGGGCGACGAGGTCATGGACGCCCTGGCGAATCAGCGGTTGATGCACGGCCACGACCGTGCGCGACGACGGCTCCCTGTGTTCCATTGGTCTACCCCACCTAAGAAACACATCCGTCGACCCAGCGGAAGGTTCCTGGAATTTTTCGACTCGTTTAACGTCTCATGATATTCCTGTTTCGGCCTTCCTGCAAACGCCTGCTCGACGATGGCGGCGCGCGCGCAGCGTCCCGCCGGGCCCGTCGGTCGGCGATTCTGTTGGAATAAAGGGAAAATATTGGTCGGGACGAGAGGATTCGAACCTCCGACCCCCACACCCCCAGTGTGATGCGCTACCAGGCTGCGCTACGTCCCGACCGGCCCGATTGGGCAGGCGAGGCCCCTAGCGCGGCTTCGCGGGCGATGCAAGGCCATCCTGAGTGAAGGCGGCGCGCGGCGCGCGCGGGCCGCGGAATAATCGTGCGGCGGCGCCTTGACCTGCCCGCGGCGCACCCCATTTGCGCGAAGCCTGCCGGGGGGACGGGATGCAGCCATCGGTTGCGCCACGCTTTCCTGCGTGATAGGCGCCGCGCCATATTTTCGCGCGCCGCTTCCCTTGGGGAATGGCCGCGCTTTCAACGGAAAGTCTTTCATTCATGTCGACGAACTTGCTTCTGACCCAGGCGGCCGGATCCGGGGGCGGGGCGGCCGGATTCCTGATGCTGGTCCCCTATCTGCTGATCTTCGTCGTTTTCTGGTTCTTCCTGATCCGCCCGCAGCAGGTGCGGATGAAGGAGCATCGCGCCAAGGTCGCGGCGGTGAAGCCGCGCGATCAGGTGGTCACGGGCGGCGGCATCGTCGGCAAGGTCACGCGCGTCGACGATGATTTCGTCGATGTCGAAATCGCCCAGGGCGTGAAGATCAAGGTCGTCAAGTCGACCCTGTCGGATGTCCTCCAGCCCGGCGCCAAACCCGCCAACGATTGACGCGGCGCGGCCCGCGCCCGCGGGTCCGCCCCTCCGAACCGGAATCACCCTATGCTCGATTTCCCGCGCTGGAAGACCATCGGCATCAGCATCATCCTGCTGCTCGGCATCCTCTTTACCATTCCGAGTTTTCTGCCCGATCGGGTCTTCAACCAGCTGCCTTCCTTCGCGCAGATGAAGGTCAACCTGGGGCTCGACCTCGCCGGCGGCAGCCACCTGCTGCTCGAGGCCGATCTGGCCGACCTTCAGAAGACGCAGCTCGGCAACATGGAAAAGACGGTGCGCACCGCGATGCGCGGCGACCATGGGGCGGACGACGATATCGCGATCGGCGACCTGCGGCGCACCGCCACGCAGGTCAGCTTTCTGGTTCGCGATCAGGCGCAGCTCGACGAGGCGCGCGAGCGGATGTTCCGCGAGACGCAGGGCGCCGCGATGACCGGCCAGCGCGACTGGAATGTCGGCATCGTCGACACGACGCGCATCGTGATGACGCCGACGCGGGCCGGCCAGCAGCAGGCGGTCAGCCGGGCGATGGACACCGCTCGCGATATCATCGACCGCCGCGTCAACGCGCTCGGCACGCGCGAGCCGACGATCATCCGCGAAGGCGACGACCGCATCGTCGTCCAGGTGCCGGGGCTCAACGATCCGCAGCAATTGAAGGACCTGATCGGCAAGACCGCGAAGCTCGAATTCCGGATGGTCGATGCCAATGCCGACCCCGCCGCAGCGGCCGCCGGCCAGGCGCCGGTCGGCAGCGAGATCGTCCCCTATGCCGCCGGCGAGGGCAATGGCGCGGCGTTCGAAGTGCTGCGGCGCGAGGTGATGATCAACGGCGAGCAGTTGATCGACGCGCAGCAGAGCTTTGACCCGCAGACGAGCATGCCGGTCGTCACCATCCGCTTCGATTCGGGCGGATCGGCGACCTTCGCGCGCGTGACGGCGCAGAATGTCGGCAAGCGCTTTGCGATGGTGCTCGACGGGCAGGTGCTTTCGGCGCCGTCGATCAACGAACCGATCCTGGGCGGCAGCGCGCAGATTTCGGGCAGCTTCTCGGTCGCCAGCGCCAATGCGCTCGCCATCTCGCTGCGTTCGGGCGCGCTGCCGGTGAAGATGACGGTGGTCGAGGAGCGGACGGTCAGCCCCGAACTGGGCGCCGATTCGATCGAGAAGGGCGTGATCGCGGGCATCATCGCGACCGTGTCGGTGCTGGTGCTGATGCTGGTCGTCTATGGCCGCTTCGGCGTCTATGCGAACATCGCGCTGATCTTCAACGTCTTCCTGATCATCGCGACGATGGCGGCGTTCAACGCGACGCTGACCCTGCCCGGCATCGCCGGCTTCGTGCTGACGATCGGCGCCGCGGTCGATGCCAACGTGCTGATCAACGAACGCATCCGAGAAGAGCTGAAACGCGGGCGAAGGCCGTTCCAGGCGGTCGAACTCGGCTATACCGAGGCGAGCCGCGCGATCTTCGACGCCAACGTCACCAACGTCATCGCCGCGGCGCTGATGTTCTGGTTCGGCTCCGGCCCGATCAAGGGTTTCGCCGTGGTGCTGACCATCGGCATCGTCACCAGCGTCTTCACCGCCGTTACCGTCACGCGCATGTTCGCCGCCCACTGGCTGCGCGCGAAGCGCCCGGCGGCGATCCATCTTTAAGGGAGCGAAACGATGCGCTTGCTGAAACTCGTCCCCGACGACACGAACATCGATTTCCTGAAGTGGCGCAAGCTGGCGTCCTTCATGAGCTTTATCCTGGTCGTCGTCTCGATCGCGCTGGTCGCGGTGCGCGGGCTGAACCTGGGGATCGACTTCGTCGGCGGCCAGTCGGTCCATGTCGAATTCACCGGGGACATGCCCAAGATCCAGGATATCCGCGAGGCGGTCGGAGAGATCGGCCTGGGCGAAGCGACGATCCAGCAATTCGGGTCGGACAAGGCGGTGTCGATCCGTACCGCGCTGCCCGATGGCGACAAGGCCGCGGCGGAGATCGCGGGGCAGAAGCTGGTCGACGGGATCCGCAAGGCGTTTCCGACGGCGCACACCGGCGCGGTCGAGACGGTGTCCGGCAAGGTTTCGGAAGAGTTGTTACGAACCGGTGCGATCAGCCTCGCGCTCGCGATGCTGGGCATTTCCATCTATATCTGGATCCGCTTCGAATGGCAGTTCGGTGTCGGCGCGATGGGGCGCCTGTTCCACGAGGTCGCGCTGACCTTTGGTTTCTTTGCGGTGACCCAGATCCAGTTCGACCTCAACAGCGTCGCGGCGCTGCTGACGATCGTCGGCTATTCGCTGAACGACACCATCGTCGTTTATGACCGGGTGCGCGAAAATCTGAAGAAATATCGCAAGATGGAGATCGTCCCGCTGCTCAACCTCAGCATCAACGAAACGCTGTCGCGCACGGTGATGACGAGCGTTTCGGTGCTCATGGCGCTGGCGGTGCTGCTGATCTTCGGTCCCGACGTGATCTTCGGCTTTACCGCGGCGATGCTGCTCGGCGTGTTCGTCGGCACCTATTCGTCGATCCTGATGTCGACCCCGGTGCTCGTCTGGCTGAAGGTCGGCCCGCACAGCTTCGTGCCGCGCACGGCCGACGGCGGTGCGGAGCGCGTCGCGCGGTCGGACGATGGAGCGGTGGTCTAAGCCGAAGCCAGGCCCGCGCAGCGGCGGAGATGCTCGACCAGTTCGCGGCCGTTGCGGTCCCAGTTGAAACGGCCGGCGAGGCTTGCGGCGACCGCCGAGGGGAGCGGCGGAGCGGCGAGGATCGCCGCCACGGCGTCGGCGATCGCCTCGGGATTCCGGTCGACGATGCGGCCCGCCGCCGGTGAGGCGACGAGTTCGGCGGCGCCGCCCGCGTCGCTGATCACGATCGGGGTGCCGCAGGCGAGCGCTTCGACCCAGGCGTTGGCGAGGCCTTCGCTGACCGAGGGCATGACCACGACATCGGCGGCGCGATAGAGCTGCGGCAGGTCGGCATTGGCGACCGGGCCCATCAGGTGGACGCGGTCGGCAACGCCGAGGCGCTGCGCGAGCGCGCGGTAGCGACCTTCCTCTTCGCCCGCGCCGGCGAGCCAGTAATGGACGCCGGGCAGCGCGGCGAGCGCCTCGATCACCAGCACCTGCCCCTTGCGCGGGATCAGCGCGCCGACGGTCGCGATCGCCGGAGCCTCGCCCATGCCGAGCGCGGCGCGCGCGGCGGCGCGGTCGCCGGGCGAGAAACGCGCGGTGTCGATGCCCGTATAGTGAACCGCGATCTTCCCCGCGTCGATGCCGATCGCCGCCATGTCGCGGCGCATCGCGTCCGACACGGCGAGCATTCCAGCAGCGCGATTTGCGGCGGCGAGAAGCTGGGGGCGGCTCGCGGGATCATGGCCGAAATGGCTGATGTCGGCGCCACGCGCCTTGACCGAAAAGGGCAGGCCGAGCGCCGCCGCGACGCGCATCGCGGCGGGACCGTCGGGATAGAAGAATTGCGCGTCGACGACGTCGAACGCCTGCCCGCGCACCGCCGACAGGACCGCGCGCGCGACCTGCGCCGGGGTGAAGCGCGCGCCATGGCGCGGGATCAGCGCGAAGCGCGGGCGCTGGACGGAAAGGCCGTTCCAGTCTTCGCGGCGCGGCAGCGCGCGAAGCGCACGGTAGCGCGGGTGCAGCGACAGGGGGAAGGGCGGCAGGCCGACCGGCGCGACGATGGTGAGTGCGATGCCGGGCTGGGCGGCGAGCGCGCGCAGGCTCTTTTCGACGAACAGCCCGAAATTGGGGCGCGCCGCGTCGGGGAAGAGCGTGGCGATCGAGAGGACGCGGAGGGAGGGCACGTCGGGCAGTGGCCCTAAAGCGTCCGGATCAGCCGCACCGCAACCGCAGCCCAGGGCGGATTGCTGACCACCTGTTGCCGCTGGCCGGTACCGGGCGGGAGCAAGTGGAGCTTTTCGCCGTCGACGTTGAGCAGCCGCGCGAAGACGAAGCGGCCGGCGGGGCGGGGGACGAGGAGGTCGCGGTTGAGCGCGCTCGTCCAGTCGCCCTCGATCCGGCGACACCAGATTTCGTCGCCGGCGCGATAGTCGCCGATCGACGAGGTGACGCGCACCGCGATCATGTCCTCGGTCGGGCGCGCGGTCAGCGCCTGTTCGATGCGCGTCGGCGCGGTGGCGCCATCGGCGCCGAGCAGCGCGGTGATGCTGAGCTGAGTATCCTGCGGGAGCTGGACGAGCTCGGCGGCGTCGACCCCGAGCGCCTTGGCGATGCGATTCATCCAGCCGAGCGACAGGGTGCGGGTGCCCGTTTCGAGGCGGCCGATCGTCTGCGCGGTGGTCGGCGGGTCGCAGCGGAGCGCGACCTCCTCCAGCGTCAGGCCCTTGGCGCGGCGGACGGCACGGATGCTGTTGATCATCGCTTTTCTCACATAACCAATTTGGTTTCTTCTTTCCTACATTATGATCCAATGTCAAGCGGGTTGTCCCACAAAGGAGAATCGCATGACCGCACGCCGCCTCGAAACCCGTATCCATCCCGACGACCGGCTCGATCCGGGCAAGCGGGGGCCGCAGGTGATGCGGCATGTGACGGTCAACGTCGCCGAAAGCCCGATCGCGTGGCTCGCGGCGCGCGGGCATCTGAGCGCGGCGCAGTTCGGCGCGGGCGAGCGGCTGCGCGCCGATTACGAGCGCGGGGGGCTGGCGGCGCGGGTGACGATGCGCTGGGACGCGGCGCCGCCCGCGAAGAACCGCGGCGGTGCGCGCGCTTCCGACGCGTCGCTGGCGCGGATCGACGCGCACCGGCGCTTTCACGCGGCGCTCGACGCGGCGGGGCCGGGGCTCGCCGATATCTGCTGGCGGGTGATCTGCGCGGGCGAGGGGATCGGCGGCGCGGAGAAGGGGCTCGGCTGGCCGGCGCGGTCGGGCAAGCTAGTGCTGGGGCTGGCGCTCGACCGGCTGGCGCGGTTTTACGGGACGGGGTGAGCTAGCCGAAGATACGGACCGTTTCCGACGCATTCCTGATATATGTGTTTGCGACGCGCTTCGACCGCAGAAGGTAAGCGGTCCAGATCGTTGCCCAGATCGACGATTTGCCCACGTCGATCAGTACGTCTGGAAATACGCTGCCCGCGAGAGACGGAAACAATATGGCCGCAGCCAACAAGTCTAGGCCGGTGGGCAGTAAGGCAAGTGACCAAAAACCGACAATTGCTATTCTCACGGTCGACCAGCGATGGATCATCGTCAATATGCAAGCGAGGTAAAGGCAAGCGACGATGATAGCGACAGTGAGGATCCAACTGATAGTAATATAGGTTTCTGTATTGGGACCGAGCGCAGACGAGGCAGTCTGAACCAACTCGATGTTCTGGCCCGTCTGCATGATCGTTCGAATCGGTGACACGATACCGAGCGTGAAGATCAGGAATGCTAGCCAGCCTTTAGTGCCTCGCAATTCGGACGGCATCGGTTCGTCTGTCATGTTTCCCCCTTGCGGGAGTTTGCCCGACCACCGCCACCTTGCCAAGAGTCGTTCCAAATCAGCCGAGCGCCTCGACCTCTTCCGCCAACGCCAGCCAGCGATCCTCGGCTGCCGCCTTTTCGCTGCGTAGGGCCTCCAGCTTCCCCGTCAGCGCGGTGAACTTCGCATGATCGCGCGCGAACAGGCTGCCGTCGGACAATTCGGTCTCGATCCCCGCCATCTCCGCCTCGATCGCCTCGATGCGGGCGGGGAGGAGGTCGTAGTCGCGCTGGTCCTTGTAGCTCAGCTTCCGGCGCTGTTGGGGCGGGGGTGACGGCGGCGCCGCGGCGGCCGATGCTTTCGCTCGCGTCGCGGCGGGCTTCACCCGTTTCGCTTCCCAGTCGGCATAGCCGCCCGCGACGATATCGACCTTGCCCGATCCGTCGAGGCCGAGCGTCACGGTGACGGTGCGGTCGAGGAAGTCGCGGTCGTGGCTGACGAGCAGGACGGTGCCGGCATAGTCGGCGATGACTTCCTGCAGCAGGTCGAGCGTTTCGAGGTCGAGGTCGTTGGTCGGCTCGTCGAGGACGAGGAGGTTCGATTCGCGGGCGAATTCGCGCGCGAGCAGCAAGCGCGAGCGTTCGCCGCCCGACAGCGCGCCGACGCTCGCCTCGACGACGCCGGGGTCGAACAGGAATTCCTTGAGATAACCCTGGATGTGTTTTTTGACGCCGCGCACCTCGACCCAGTCGCCGCCGTCGGCGAGGATGTCGCGCACGCTCTTGTCGGCCGACAGCAGGCTGCGCTGCTGGTCGATGACGATGCCGTCGAGCGTCGGGGCGAGGGTGACGCTGCCCTCGTCGGGCGCGATCTCACCGGTGAGCAGCTTGAGCAGGGTCGACTTGCCCGCGCCATTGGCGCCGACGATGCCGATGCGGTCGCCGCGCTGGATGCGGAAATCGAGATCCTTGATGATCGTGCGGTCGCCGAAGCTCTTGGACACGCCCTCGGTGACGATCACCGATTTCGAGCGGACGTCATCGTTGGCGAGGCCGAGCTTGGCGACACCGGGGCCGCCGATCATCGCGGCGCGGGTGGCGCGCATTTCCTTCAGCTTTTCGAGCCGCCCCTGGTTGCGCTTGCGGCGCGCGGTGACGCCGCGTTCGAGCCAGTGCGCCTCGAGCCGCAGTTTCGAATCGAGGCGCTGGGCGGCGCGCGCTTCTTCGGCCGCGACGGCATCGCTCCATTCCTCGAAGCCGCCGAAGCCGATCTCCTTGCGCCGGATGCGGCCGCGGTCGAGCCACAAGGTCTGGCGGGTCAGGCGGGTCAGGAAGGTGCGGTCGTGGCTGATCGCGACGAAGGCGCCGGTGTAGCGGGCGAGCCAGGCTTCGAGCCAGTCGATCGCGGCGAGATCGAGGTGGTTGGTCGGCTCGTCGAGCAGCAGCACGTCGGGGTTCTGCGCCAACGCCCTCGCCAGCGCGGCGCGGCGGCGCTCGCCGCCCGAGGCGCTGGCGGCGGCGCGGCTCATGTCGATCCCGAGCTGGTCGGCGATCGCCGCGACCTCGAACTCCTCGGGCGCGTTCGGCGGCGCGACGGCGAAATCCATCAGCGTCGCGAAGGGCGTGAAATCGGGTTCCTGTTCGAGCAGCACGACGTGGGTGCCGGGGACGATGACGCGCTTGCCCTTGTCGGCGTCGATCTGCCCGGCGAGCAGCTTGAGCAGGGTCGTCTTGCCCGCGCCGTTACGTCCGATCAGCGCGAGCCGGTCGCGCTCGCCGACATAGATGTCGAGATCCTGGAACAGCCAGCCGCTGCCCTGGACGAGGCCGAGGCCTTCATAAGATAAGATCGGTGCTGCCATGATGAACGGCTCGCTACTGGCGCGTTCAGCATCATGCAAGCGCCGTCGCGGCAAAGGGCGGAACGGCTCCGCTCCGTCAGCGTTACGGGGTGGAGATCATCACGGACCCGAAGTCCGGCGCACAGGAGATTGAAATGACGAAGTCCATGTTCACCGCTATGGCTGGCGGGCTGGCGCTGCTGGCCGCGACGCCCGCGCTTGCGCAGCAAGGAGGAACGACGGTGACGACAGCGACGCAGCAGGGCCCGATCCTGAGCTTCACGGTCAACGAGGAGGTGCGCGCGCGTCCCGACCAGGCGACCGTCGGCGCCGGGGTGACCACGACCGCGCCGACCGCGGTGGCGGCGATGCAGGCCAATGCCGCGGCGATGGACAAGCTGATCGCGGCCGCCAAGGCGAAGGGCATCAAGGCCGAGGATATCCAGACGAGCGGCATCAACCTGTCGCCGCAGTACGACTATAACAACCGTGGCGACGGCCAGCCGCCGCGCTTCCTGGGCTATCAGGTGTCGAACAGCGTGCGCGCGACGACGGGCAATATCGCCGACATCGGGCCGCTGCTCGACGCGCTGGTTGCGGCGGGCGGGACCAATGTCGACGGGCCGTGGTTCGGCATGAAGGACGCCGATGCGATGCTGGTCGGCGCACGCGGCGCGGCGATCAAGGCGGCCGAGGCGAAGGCGCAGGACTATGCGAAGCTCGCGGGCTTCCGCGGCGCCGAGCTGGTGTCGATCGGCGAGGGCAGCTTCGGCGGGCCGCAGCCGCCGATGCCGATGGTCCGGATGCAGGCGATGGACGCGGCCGGGAAATCGACGCCGGTCGAGCCGGGACAGGTCGGCAACACGCTGACGCTGAGCTTTCAGTATCGGCTGGTGCGGTAAGCACGAACCTCGTCATCCCGGCGAAGGCCGGGATCTCGCCGCCGCGTTATGACGCCAGGTCGAGACCCCGGCCTTCGCCGGGGTGACGATCTACAGGGTTCATCCCAATTCCCCCTCCGCCCACGGCCACGGCCGTTCGCGGAACCATTTGGTGATGATATATTTGCGCCCCTTGCGCACCTTCATCCCGTGGTGGAGCGTGTCGGCGTTGGGTTCGCCGTCCGCGCCGACATTGTTCCAGGCGAGCAGCTTGCCGGTTTCGGGCTGGTGCATCTTGCCCGTCGCGAGGAAGCGCGTCGCGCCGCCGGCGGCGGGCTGGTTCAGATAGACCATCAGCGTCCAGCTCCGCTGGCCCGGCACCGCGCAATAGGTGTCCCAGTCGGCGCCGTGCGGATCGAAATAGTCGGTGTGCGCCTTGAACTCCTGCCCGACGTCGTAGCGCTGGCCCTGCATCGGCTCGCCATATTCGATCGGGATGCCGGTCAACTCGTGGAGCTTCGCATTGACCGCGCGGACGAGCGGGTCGCGGTGGTCGAGGTCGCAGGTCGTGCTGGTGCGGAACGCCTCGTCGCCATTGGGATCGGCGATCGTCGACGGCCGGACGTCGCGGTCGATCTGCGCGATCAATGCGGCACAGGTTTCGGCGTCGAGGAAGCGCGCGAGCATGAACTGTTCGAGCTTCGGCGTCGGGGCGCGGCGGATGCCCGGGACGGCGGCGAGTCGTCCCGCGGTGCGATCGGCGCCCGATGTCGCCATGTCGACATGTTCATTCCCGGCCATGGCGCGCTTTTTAGCAGGGAAGCGCGGGCGAACAATGCTTGACGAACAGGGCGATGTGCGCCTATCGCCGCGCGCTGTCGGCGGCCTGTCCGCCCGGCGTGTGGCGATCATAGCTCAGTTGGTTAGAGCGCCGGTTTGTGGTACCGGAGGTCGCGGGTTCGAGCCCCGTTGATCGCCCCATTTCTCCCGTCATACGAGAGTGTTTGCAGCTTTGGCGTGACTCCGCCTCTGCGTTGCTTTATTACGTCATCACGTAATTTTTGAACGCGAAGGGTCAAGCCATGTCCGCAGTCTGGGATTTCGCCGATTTCGACGATCACGAGCATGTCCACATGTTCCGCGACCGGGCGAGCGGGCTGACCGCGGTGATCGCGGTGCATTCGACCCACCTCGGCCCCGGCGCGGGGGGCGTGCGTTACTGGCATTATCCGCAGCGCGCGGCGGCGATCACCGACGCGCTGCGCCTGTCGCGCGGGATGAGCTACAAGAATGCGATGGCGGGCCTGCCGATGGGCGGCGGCAAGGGCGTGATCCTGGCCGACGACAGCGCGAATGGGGGCGGCGCGAAGACCCCCGAACTGCTCGCGGCGTTCGGGCGCGCGGTCGAGTCGCTCGGCGGCGCCTATGTGACCGCCGAGGATGTCGGGATCACCGACGCCGACATGGTCGAGATCGCGAAGCACACCAGCCATGTCAGCGGCCTGCCGGTGGCGAGCGGCGAAGCGGGCGGCGACCCCGGCCCGCTGACCGCGCTCGGAGTCTATCTGGGCATCAAGGCGGCGATCCGCGAGGGTTTGAAGACCGACAGCGCGAAGGGCGTGCGGATCGCGATCCAGGGCGTGGGCAGCGTCGGCGGCGGGGTCGCGCGGCGGCTCGCGGCCGAGGGTGCGACGCTGACCCTCGCCGACGTCAACCTCGCGCGGGCGAAGGCGCTCGCCGACGAGCTCGGCGCCGAGCTTGCCGATTCGGCGGCGATCATGGAGATCGAGGCCGACGTGCTGAGCCCCAACGCGCTGGGTGCGATCCTGACCGAGGCGAGCATCGAGCGGCTGCGCGTGCCGATCGTCGCCGGCGGGGCGAACAATCAGCTTGCGACCGCGGCCGACGGCCAGCGCATCCATGACCGCGGCATCGTCTATGCTCCCGACTATGTGATCAACGCGGGCGGCATCATCAACGTCGCGCTGGAATATCTGGGGCAGGGGAGCCGCGAAGAGGTCGAGAGCCGGATCGGCCTGATCCCCGACCGTCTCGCCGAGATCTGGGCCGAGAGCAGGACGAGCGGCACGCCCGCCGCGGCGGTGGCCGACCGGATGGCGCAGGCGCGGATCGGGCGGGGGTAGGGAACGTCGCCCCTGCGAAGGCAGGGGCCGCCAGCAGCCTTGCACTGCGCCGATAGCGGCCCCTGCCTTCGCAGGGGCGACGATATTTGCTTGCTGGCGCGGATCATGATTTCCGCTAAGCCCGTTGCCGCATGAAGCGGCATTTCTATCTCGTCAGTGGTTGGGCGTCGCTCGGGCTCGGCGCGCTCGGCGCGTTCCTGCCGCTGCTGCCGACGGTGCCGTTCGTGATCCTCGCCGCCTTCTGCTTCGCGCGCTCGTCGCCGCGGCTCGAGGCGTGGCTGGTGACGCATCCGCAGTTCGGCCATCATATCATCGCGTGGCGCGAGAAGGGCGCGATCAGCCGCAAGGGGAAGATCGCCGCGACCGCCGCCTTCGCGCTCAGCATAATTCTCGCCGCGATCTTTTCGCCGTGGCCGTGGGTGATGGCGCCGGTGATCGCCGCCGCGGTGACCGGAAGCTGGATATGGACGAGGCCGGAAGCATAGCTCCCGGCCCCGCCGTTTTCATGCCCTCGCCGCGTCAGAAATCGACCGACACGCGCCCGTAGACGAAGCGGCCGCTGAAGCCGAAGGGCGAGAAGGACGAATAGGGCAGATAGGCGTTGTTGAGCCCATAGTCATAGCCGCCCACGACGCCGTAGGGCATGCGGTCGGGATATTCGTCGAGCAGGTTGTTCGCGCCGACCGCGAGCTGGACCGCCTCGACCGGACGGAAGCGCGCTTCCAGATCGACGACCCATTTCGGCGACAGCGTGATGTCGCCGGGCGCGTCGCCCTTGGCGATCGCGATGTCGCCGCTCGGCCCTGGAATGAACACCGAGCCGTAGCGGTTGCCGCGCAGCGTCAGCCCGGCCGGACCCGATTCCCAGTCGAGCCCGACGTTGAGCTTGTTCGACGGCTGGCCGTCGGTCAGCCGCAGGCTTTCGGCACGCGCGAACAGGCGTCCGGCGGTGAAACCGCTGAAGGTCCGCCGGTCGGTGATCTTGGTATCGTTGAGGTTGTAGCCCGCGGTCAGCGTCAGCTTGCCGATGCCCATGTCGGGCAGGCGATAGCTGGCGACGACGTCGAGCCCCTGGGTGCGCGTGTCGATGCCGTTGATGAAGAAACGCGCCGACGAACCCGGAACGCCCGCGTCCTCCAATATCTGCTGGACGTCGGCGCCCTGCAGATTCTCGGTCAGCGTGATGCGGTCCTTGATCTTGATCCGGTAGTAATCGACCGTGACGTTGAGCCCAGGCACCATGGTGAACACGACGCCGCCGCCGAAGTTCAACGATTTCTCGGGCTCGAGCGGCTGGGCGCCGAGCGCCACCGCGATCGGCGAGCCGACCGGGAAGGTGCCGACCTCGACCAGCCCGACCCCGGTCAGATTGACCGTCGAGGTGGTCGAGAAGAACTGCTGCGCCATGCCGGGGGCGCGGAAGCCGGTCGACACCGAGCCGCGCAGCGCGAGGCCGTCGACGGGTTCGAAGCGCGCCGCGACCTTGCCGTTCACCGTGTCGCCGAAGTCGGAGAAATGCTCGTAGCGGCCGGCGACCTGGACGTTGAACATGTCGCTGAGGTCGGCGTCGAGCTCGACATAGCCCGCGAAGCTGTCGCGCGAGGCGTCGACCGCCGTGGTCGGCGAGAAGCCGCCGAACACTTGCGAGCCGGGACCAGCGCCGTTGGTGTAGAAATAGGGGCCTGCGATATAGCTCGACTCCTCGCCCGGGACGATCTTGTAATTCTCGTTCCGCCATTCGGCGCCGAGCGCGAGCGAGGTGTCGCCGAGCCCGAGGTCGAGGTCGCGCTGGGCGTCGAAATTCACCGCGGTCTGGCCATAGCGCAGCCCGCCCGCGTCGAACTTGCGCGGGCTGTGCTCGCTGCCGAGCGAGACGTTGATCGTGTTCTCGACGCCATAGTCGAGGCGGTTCGAGCCGTAGCTCGCCGACAGGTCGAGGTTCCAGCCGCCGGCCTCGCCACGCAGGCCGCCGGCGAGCGCGATGTCGCGGATGGTGCTGGTGATGAAGGGCAGGTAGCCGTCCTCGTAGATCGGCGCGCCGCCATTGTCCCAGTCTGCGTTGCGCGCGTCGAGCGCGCGGCGATAGAAGCCCGCCGCATTGGCGTCGCGCACGCCGTAGCTGCCGAAGCTGTAAAGCTCCCACCCACCGACATCCATGCCGGCGTTGTAGAAGAAGTTCATGTCCTTCGACTCGCCGTCGCCGAAGCGGTGCCAGAAGCGGTCGATGGTCGTCTCGCGCGGGTCGCCCGCCGCGGCATAGTTGCGGCGCAGGTCGGCGCCCGAGCGGTTGGTCGGCGAGCGGTCCTTATATTCGGCGGTCAGGTTCAGATAGCCGCTGTCGCCGACCGGCAGGCCGATGTTGGTCGCCATGGTCAGCGTGCCGCCGTCGCGGCGCTTGCGGTCGGAGTCGGTGAGGGTGACGACGGGATTGTCCGAAGCGCCGGTGGTCGGCGCGACGCCGGCGACGTTCTTCACATCCTCCATCGTCGTGATGTACTTGCCGTAGGTGACCTGCGCCTGGCCGCCGACGCTCTTCTTGAGCTGGATGTTGATCACGCCGGCGATCGCGTCGGAGCCATATTGCGACGAGGCGCCGTCGCGCAGCACCTCGATCCGCTCGATCGCGATCGGCGGGATGGTGTTCATGTCGACACCCGACGAACCGCGGCCGACCGAACCGTTGAGGTTGAGCAGCGACGAGAGGTGGCGGCGCTTGCCGTTGACGAGGACGAGCACCTGGTCGGGCGCGAGGCCGCGCAGCGTTGCGGGGCGCAGCGCGTCGGTGCCGTCGGTCAGCGACGGCTGCGGAAAGTTGAACGAGGGGACGAGCTGATTGAGCAGCCGGTTGGTTTCGGTGGTGCCGCTGTTGGCGAGCGAATCCGCCGAGATGACGTCGATCGGCACGCTGCTGTCGGCGATGGTGCGGTCGGTGCGGCGGGTGCCGGTGACGATGATCAGCGAGTCGGCGTCGTCGGCGGTCGCGCCGGCGTCCTGCGCGGCGGCGGGCACCGCCCAGCCGGTGGTGGCGAGCGCGGTGGTGATGGCGAGGATGGAGAGGGGATGTGAGGTTCGCATGCTAAGCTCCCTGTTTTTGCGAATGAGCCCGCACCTAAAGTCCGCCCCGGAGTCCGCTATGACCACCCCTTTTCGACGAGTGGGCGGCGAAATGTTACATTTTGGCGATAGCTGTGGTAATTGTGCAACAGCGTTTGCGGCGGTTGTTGGCATTATATTTYGCGGTGGGGACAAGGGGCGTGACTGCCATAATGCTGGACCGCCGGGGCGGTGTCGCCTAAGGCTTCGCGCGCGATGCACGCCTATGCGAATCCGACCCGTTTCCTGGCCATTGCCCGCCCGCTGACCCCCTGGCTGCTCGGCCTGGGGATCGCGTTGCTGCTTGTCGGCGCGTGGGCGGGACTGGCGCTGGTGCCCGGCGACTACAAGCAGGGCGAGACCGCGCGCATCCTCTATGTCCATGTGCCGTCGGCCTGGCTCGGCATGGGCGGCTGGACCGCGCTCGCGGTCGCGGGACTCGTCCAGCTCGTGTGGCGCCACCCGCTCGCCGGGATCGCGGCGCGTGCGATCGCCGTGCCGGGGATGGTCTTCACCGCGCTCTGCCTCGCCACCGGCTCGATCTGGGGCAAGCCGACCTGGGGAACCTGGTGGGAATGGGACGGGCGGATGACCTCGATGCTCGTCCTCCTCTTTCTCTACGCCGGCTTCGTCGCGCTGACGATGGGTGACGAGGGCCAGCGGCAGGGCGGGACGCTGCCGCGCGGCGCGGCCGTCTACGCGCTGGTCGGCGCGGTCAACATCCCGATCATCAACCGCAGCGTCGTGTGGTGGAACAGCCTGCACCAGGGACCGAGCATCACGCTGCGCGGGTCGTCGATCGACGGCGCGCTGCTGTGGCCGCTGGGCTTGACCTTGCTGGGTTTTTCGCTGTTATTCGGCGCCATCGTGCTGATGCGGATGCGGCGGATCATCGCCGACAATCGCGTTGCGGCGCGGCTGCGGCGAATGGCCGACGAGGAGAGTTAGGGCCATGACGGGGGTGATCAGCGGGGGCGGTCAATGGGCCTATGTGGCGGCCGCCTATGGCCTGACCGCGCTGTTGACCGGCATGGTGCTGTGGCATAGCTGGCGGGCGATGGCGAAGGCCGAGAAGCGCAGCGATGCGCTGCGAAGGGATCGCACATGAAGCCCAAGCATCAGCGGCTGATCCTGGCGCTCGTCGCGCTGGCGGGCGTCGCGGGCGCCGGCGTGCTCGGCGCGAGCGCGCTGCGCGACGAGGCGGCCTATTTCCGCACCCCCGCCGAGGTCAAGGCGGGCAAGGCCGAGGTCGGCGAGCCGATGCGGCTCGGCGGCATGGTCGCGGCGGGCAGCATCGCGCGGCAGGCCGACGGCGTCACGATCCGATTCGTCGCGACCGACGGCAAGGCCTCCGTTCCCGTGCAGTTCACCGGCATCGTCCCCGACCTGTTCGCCGAAAATTCGGGCATGGTCGCCGACGGCCGGATGCGCGCCGACGGCGTGTTCGTCGCCGACCGCATCCTCGCCAAGCACGACGAACGCTACATGCCGCCGCAGATGGGCGAGATGCCGAAGAATATGAAGCTGGTGCCGGGGGAATGATCGCTAAGATTATCCGTCGCCCCCGCGAAGGCGGGGGCCGCTGGCGATCTGATCCGGCCACGCCGCGTAAAACGAAGGCGGCCCCCGCCTTTGCGGGGGCGACGACGATATGATCGCCGAGCTTGGCCTTGCGCTCCTGTGGATGGCGGCGACGCTTGCGTGCCTGTCGCTTGTCGCGGGGGCGCTGTTCCTGCGTGGCGGACCGAAGGATCTGGCGTCGCTCGTGCGGCCGGCGAGCGTCGCGCAGGGGGTGCTGACCGCCGCGGCCTTCGGCCTGCTGATCGCGCTGTTCGTGCGCTCCGACATGTCGGTCGAACTCGTCGCGCGCAACAGCCACAGCCTGAAGCCGATGCTGTTCAAGGTCGCGGGCGCGTGGGGCAATCACGAAGGATCGATGCTGCTGTGGCTGACGATCCTCGGCCTGTCGGGCGCGCTCGTCGCGATCTTCGAGAAACGGCTGCGGCAGGATACGCTGGTCGCGACCCTCGCGGCGCAGGCGGCGCTCAGCCTCGGCTTCTTCGCCTTCCTCCTCTTCTCCTCCAACCCCTTCAAGCGGCTGCCGGTGGCGCCGCCCGACGGGCAGGGGCTCAACCCCTTGCTCCAGGATCCGGGCCTCGCCTTCCACCCGCCGACGCTCTACATCGGCTATGTCGGGCTGTCGGTCGCCTTCAGCTTCGCGGTCGGGGCGCTGGTGACGCGCGAGATCGGACCCGCCTTCGCGCGCGCGATGCGGCCGTGGGTGCTGGGGAGCTGGATATTCCTGACGTTGGGGATCACCGCGGGCAGCTATTGGGCCTATTATGAGCTCGGCTGGGGCGGCTGGTGGTTCTGGGACCCGGTCGAGAATGTGTCGCTGGTGCCGTGGCTCGCGGGCGCGGCGCTGCTCCATTCGGTCGCGGTGACCGCGACGCGCAATGCCTTGCGCGCATGGACGGTGATGCTCGCGGTGATCGGCTTCTCGATGTCGATGGTCGGCACCTTCATCGTGCGATCCGGGCTGCTCACCAGCGTCCACAGCTTCGCGGTCGATCCCGAGCGCGGCACCTTCCTGCTCGTGCTGATGGCGATCTATATCGGCGGGGCGCTGGCGCTGTTCGCGCTGCGCGCGGGCACCGTCGCCGAGGGCAAGAAATTCGCGCTGCTGAGCCGCGAGGGCTCGCTCGTCATCAACAATCTGCTGCTGACGACGATCCTCGCGCTCGTGCTCCTGGGCACCCTCTATCCGATCGTCGCCGAGGCGATGGGCGAGAAGATTTCGGTCGGGCCGCCCTATTACAACAAGGTCGCGGGGCCGCTCGCGCTGATCCTGTGCCTCGTCATGGTCGCGGGGCCGCTGCTCGCTTGGCGCCGCGACGACGGCAAGCGGCTGTGGTCGCGGCTTCCGCTCGCGGTGCTGGCGGGCGCGCTCGTGCTGTTCGGGCTCATATTGTTCGGCGGGTCGGTGCGCATCCTGCCGCTGCTCGGGATGACGGTCGCGGCGGTGGTGGCGGTCGCGAGCCTCGCGCCGCTGTGGGGCCGCAACCTCCGCCGCACGCCGCTGCCGACCTGGGGCATGGTGATCGCGCATTTCGGCGTCGCGGTCGCGCTCGCGGGAATGGCGGCGGAAAGCGCCTTCATCAAGGAACGGCTCGTCGCCGCGGCGCCGGGCGAGACGGTGAAGCTCGACGATTTTGCGGTGAAGTTCGTCGGCGTGCGGCCGGTCGCCGGGCCGAACTATACCGCGATCGAAGGAACGCTGGTCGCGACCACCGGATCGGGTGCGAGCTTCACATTGCGCCCGGAGGCGCGCACCTTCCCGGGCCTGATGGGCAGCGCGCCGACCGAAACCAACGAGGCGGCGCTGCTGACGCGGCCGGGCGGACAGCTCTATGCGGTGCTGGGGCAGCCGGTGACCTCGCCCGATGGATCGGCCGACCGCTATCAGCTCCGCCTGTGGTGGAAGCCGCTGGTGTGGTGGATCTGGCTCGGCGGGGCGCTGATCGCGATCGGCGCGGCGCTGTCGATGCTCGGGCGCGCGCAGTTGCTCGCGATCTGGCGCGCGCACCGGTCGAGGAAAGCACAGGAGCGTTTCGCGCCATGAGGAACCGCTGGATCCTGTTCGTGCCGCTGGCGATCATGGCGCTGCTGTTCGGCGCCTTCATCTATCGGCTGACGACCCCCAACGACACGCTGATCCAATCGCAGTGGATCGACAAGCCGATGCCGCTGTTCGACCTGCCGCCCGCGACCGCGGGGGTCGAGGGATTGAAGAGCAGTCAACTCGCCGATGGGCGGCCGCGGCTGGTCAATGTCTTCGCGAGCTGGTGCATTCCGTGCCGTGCCGAGGCGCCGCAGCTCGAAGCACTGAAGCAGGCCGGGGTGCCGATCGACGGCATCGCGATCCGCGACCGGCCCGACGACGTCGCCGCTTTCCTCAATGAATTCGGCAATCCGTTCGACCGTATCGGATCCGACCAGCAGAGCAGCGTCCAGATCGCGCTCGGATCGTCGGGGGTGCCCGAGACTTTCCTGATCGACGGCAAGGGCGTCATCCGCGAGCAGATTCAGGGCGTGATCCTGGCCGACGACGTGCCGGGGATCATCGCGAAGCTGGAGGCGATGAAATGAGCGCGCGGCTGCTGATCGCGGCGGCGTTGACGCTGGTCGCCGCACCGCTTGCCGCGCAGGACCGCTTGCCGCCGGCGCCCTATGCCTATCAGCAGCTCAATGATCCCGCGAAGGAGGCGAAGGCCAAGGCGCTGATGGAGACGCTGCGCTGTCTCGTCTGCCAGGGGCAGTCGATCGCCGACAGCGATGCGCCGCTCGCGGGCGACATGCGGCACGAGGTGCGCAGCAAGATCGCGGCGGGCGAAAGCCCCGATGCGATCCGCAAATGGCTCGTCGCGCGCTATGGCAATTGGGTGAGTTACGATCCGCCCTTCGACGCGGCGACGGCGCTGCTGTGGCTCGGGCCCTTGCTGTTCCTCGGCGCGGGGGGCTGGCTCGCCTTCGGACGCTTCCGCCGCGGCGGCGCGGAGGAGGAGGCGTGATCTGGCTGTGGGTCACGCTCGCCGCGGCGCTGACCGCCGGCGGCATGATGTGGCTGGGGCGGCTGCCCGCGGCGGCGCGGCCGCTCGCGGGGGCGGCGCTGATGCTCGGCCTCGCCGGCTATGCGCTGCAAGGCAGCCCCGCGCTGCCCGGAAAGCCGGTGATACAGCCCGAGGAACCCGAAGGTTTTGGCGAGGCCATTACCGATCGGCGGCAGGGGATGAGCGAACGCTTCGGTCCCGCCGCCCAGTGGCTCGCCATGTCCGACGGTTTCGCGCGGACCGGCAAGACGGCGCTCGCGGCGCAGACGCTGGAAAAGGGGCTGGAGAAATATCCCGACAATGTCGACCTGTGGGTCGGGCTCGGCAACGCGCTCGTCGCGCATGGCGGCGGAATGATGTCGCCGTCGGCGGCGCTCGCCTTCGACGAGGCGGCGAAGCGCGATCCCGCGCACCCGGCGCCGCCCTTCTTCGCCGGACTTGCGATGGCGCAGAGCGGCGACCTCAAGGGCGCGAATGCGGTGTGGAGCGACCTGCTCGCGCGCAGTCCCGCCGACGCGCCGTGGCGCGCCGACCTCGAAATGCGGCTCGCGCAGCTTCGCCAGGCGATGGGACCGGAGCTTCCCGCCGAGGCTCCGCGCGGGCCGTGAACGAGCTCTATTCTATTTGCGCAGGCTCGTCTAAAGCGCGGCGCCATGACTGCTGAGTCGCAACAGGTGGCGGCAGGCGCGGACAGCGCCGCGACCGCCGCCGATACGGGCCATTCGGGCCACGCCCATCACGGCGACGGCAAGCTGAAGCTTGCGGTCGGCGCGGTCGGCGTGGTGTTCGGCGACATCGGGACCAGCCCGCTCTACGCCTTTCGCGAAACCTTTGCCGGGCATCATTCGATCGACGCCGACCGGCTGCACATCTATGGCGTGCTGAGCCTCGTCTTCTGGTCGATGATGCTGGTCGTCACCTTCAAATATGTGCTGACGATCATGAAGGCCGACAACAAGGGCGAGGGGGGCAGCCTGGCGCTGCTCGCGCTGATCAGCCGTTCGTCGGGCGGCGCGCGCTGGACGTGGCCGATCGTCCTGCTCGGGGTGTTCGCGACCGCGCTCTTCTATGGCGACAGCATGATCACCCCCGCGATGTCGGTGCTGTCGGCGACCGAAGGGCTGAGCTACGTCAACGACGGATTCCAGCCCTATATCGTGCCGATCGCGCTGGCCATCCTGATCGGATTGTTCGCGCTCCAGTCGCACGGGACGGCAAAGGTCGGCGCGCTGTTCGGCCCGATCATGCTCTGTTATTTCCTGATGCTCGCGGTCCTGGGGGTGATGCACATCGTCGATCACCCGACGATCATCTGGGCGACGATCAACCCGGTCAACGCGCTGCGGTTTTTCTATCTCGATGGTTTCACCGCCTTCATCGCGCTCGGGGCGGTGGTGCTCGCGGTGACGGGGGCCGAGGCGCTCTACGCCGACATGGGGCATTTCGGCCGGGCGCCGATCGGCCTGTCGTGGCTGTGCTTCGTGCTGCCCGCGCTGATGCTCAACTATATGGGGCAGGGCGCGATGGTGCTCGAGGCCGATATGGGCGCGCGGCTCGGCATCATCCAGGACCCCTTCTTCCTGATGATGCCCGATACGTGGCGGATACCGGTGGTGCTGCTGGCGATCCTCGCCACCATCATCGCGAGCCAGGCGGTGATTTCGGGCGCCTTCTCGCTGACCCAGCAGGCGATCCAGCTCGGCTTCATGCCGCGACTGCGCGTCGAGCATACGAGCGCGTCGGCGCAGGGGCAGATCTATATCCCGGTGGTCAACTGGGGGCTGATGGTGATGGTGATCCTGCTCGTCCTGTTCTTCGGATCGTCGAGCAACCTCGCCGCGGCCTATGGCATCGCGGTCACCGGCGCGATGTTCATCGACACCTGCCTGATGTCGGTCGTGCTGTTCGCGCTGTGGAAATGGCCGGCGTGGAAGGCCTTGCCGCTGCTCGCAATCTTCTTCGTCGTCGATATCGCCTATTTCGGGGCGAATCTGATCAAGGTGCCCGACGGCGGCTGGGTGCCGCTGGCGATCGGCCTGACCATCTTCACCATGCTGACCACCTGGTCGCGCGGGCGCAAACTGATGCAGCAGCAGATGGCCGAGGGCGCGATGCCGATTCCGGTGTTCGTCAAATCGGCGGCGAACAGCGCGACGCGCGTGCCGGGGACCGCGGTGTTCATGACCTCGTCGTCGGACGGAGTCCCGCACGCGCTGCTCCACAATCTGAAGCACAACAAGGTGCTGCACGAGCGCATCATCCTGCTGACGATCAAGATCGCCGACGTCCCCTTCGTCCGCGAGGCCGACCATTGCGCGCTCGACGATCTGGGGCAGGGTTTTCACCGCCTGATCCTGAAATATGGCTTCATGCAGCCGGTCGACGTGCCCGCGGCGCTGAACCGCGTCGGGGGATGCGGCGGCGAGTTCAAGATGCTGGAAACGAGCTTTTTCCTGTCGCGCCAGACCTTGATCGCGGCCAAGTCGCCGGGGATGCCGATCTGGCGCGAGAAATTGTTCGCGTGGATGCTACGCAATTCGGAAAGCGCGATGGAATATTTCCGCCTGCCGACCAATCGCGTCGTCGAACTGGGCAGCCAGGTCGCGATCTGAGCGCCACGCGCCACTCCGAAACGGACATAATTAGCGTTTGAACATTCCGGGCCGTCTTGCGATGCACGGGGCAACGGACAAAGGTCTACCTGCCCATGCCAGCCGGCGATAGCGATGCCCAGATGCCACCGGGTCTGCCGGACCCCTTCGTCCTGATCGCGGGGGCGCCGCGCGGGCTGGCGTCGCCGGGCGCGGCCGAGGCCGCGATCCGCCGCATGGGGCTGCAGCCGCAACGCATCGACCCGGCTTCGGGCGATGCGCCCCGCTTTCGCCTGGCCTTCGGATCGACGACAGCGATCGCGGGGCGGGCCGACGCCGCAACGCTTGCCGCGGCCGATCCGGCCGATTCGGCCAACAGCTCGCTGGCATGCGCGCTGCCCGCGGACTGGCGCGATGGCGATTGCTGCTGGATCGTGCGGCCGGGCGACGGGAGCGCTGTCGAAGCGCCGGCGGCCTGGATGCGCGATTATTTCAAGCTCGTCGCGCTGCTGGTCGACCTGTTCGATGCGAGCCACATCCATTGGTCGCCGGCGCGGCTCTGGTCCGACGCGCCGCAGTTCCGCGCCGCGATCGCCGAGATGTTGACGAGCGGCATGCCGCCGGTGCTCCATCTCGTCGCCTTCCGCCGGCGCGGGGCGGGATCTGACGAGCGCGTCGCGACGCGCGGGCTCGCGTTGTTCGGCGGCCAGGAGCTCGAGGCGGGTATTCCCGCGGGCTGGACGATGGCCGACATGGTGAAGCGGCTTGCGCGGCTCGCGCTCGATGTGATGCTCCACGGTCCGGTCGCAAGCGCGCAAAATGCGCGTGGGCTGGAAGGAGGTGAGGTCATCCGGCTGATCCCCCTACCAGGCGACGGAGGGGCGCCGGCGACCGTTCGCGTCGATTTCGGCCGGCACGGATGACCGGGCTTCGCTTCTGCCGGGTGCCGCGTTCGCGGGGCTGGCAGGCGGCGGTGCCGCCGCGAGACGGGTTTCAGCGGCATCATCTGATCCCGGTCGCGCTGCTCCGCCAGCCGCAGATGACGGCGCTGTTCGACGCGCTGCGCGCCGAGGATTTCACGCTCCACCGCTTCGATCTCAACGGGATAATGCTGCCCGCGTGCGAGCGCTTCGCGCTGCAATCGGGCCATGCGCTGCACCGCGGGCCGCACTATGCCTATAGCGACGTCATCGCCGCGCGGGTCGAGCGCGTCCGCGCGCATTTCGTTGCGCAGGCACCCGGCGATCCGCGTGCGGCGCGGCGCACCGCGGTGATGCGGCTGCGGCTGCTGCAGGACACGATGCGGCGTGCGCTGACCGACCGCCATGGCGGCGGTTTCTGGCTCAACCGGCGCGACCCGATGCGGCTGTTCGCCGACCGGCCCTATCTGGACGATGCGATCGAGCGATTGTTCGGAGGATCGGCGCTCACGGCCGCCTAGAGTGCGTTCGGTTTTGATGGAATCAAAACCGAACGCACTCTAGATTCTTGTTTTACCGTGTTTTCCAAGTCGTCAGGTGATTCCACCTGACTTGAAAACACTCTAGCCGATATATTTGTCCTGCAGCTCGCGATAGGCGTCGCGATATTGGGCGGAAAGTTCGGCGACGAATTCGGCGACCGGGCGGACGCCCGAGACCGAGCCGATGCCCTGGCCCGATCCCCAGATGTCCTTCCACGCCTTGGCCTTGGTGTTGCCGCCCGAACCGAAGTTCATCGTCTTGAGGTCGCCCTCGGGCAGGTTGTCGGGGTCCATCCCCGCCGCGACGATCGACTGGCGGAGATAGTTGCCGTGCACCCCGGTGAACAGGTTCGAATAGACGATGTCGCCCGCGCGCCCCGCGACGATGCCGTCCTTGTAGCCTTGGTCGGCATTGGCTTCGGCGGTCGCGATGAAGGCGCTGCCGATATAGGCGAGGTCCGCCCCGCACGCCTGGGCGGCGAGGATCGAGCGGCCGTGCGCGATCGCGCCCGACAGCGCAACGGGGCCGTCGAACCAGGTGCGGATTTCCTGCACCAGCGCGAAGGGCGACTGGGTGCCCGCGTGGCCGCCCGCGCCCGTGGCGACGGGGATCAGCCCGTCGGCACCCTTTTCGACCGCCTTGCGCGCGAAACGGTCGTCGATGACATCGTGAAGGGTAATACCCCCCCAATTGTGGACGGCCTGATTGAGCTCTTCGCGCGCGCCGAGCGAGGTGATGGTGATCGGCACCTTCCATTTCTCGCAGGTCGCGATGTCGGCTTCGAGCCGGTCGTTCGAGCGATGGACGATCTGGTTGACCGCGAAGGGCGCCGAGAGCCGGTCGGGATTGTCGCGGTCCCACGCCGCCAGCTCCTCGGTGATCCGATGGAGCCATTCGTCGAGCAGCGGTTGCGGGCGGGCGTTGAGCGCCGGGAAGCTACCGACGATCCCCGCCTTGCACTGCGCGATGACGAGATCGGGTCCCGAGACGATGAAGAGCGGCGAGCCGATGACGGGCAGGCGCAGGCGGTCGAAGATCGCGGGAAGGGCCATGAATCACTCTCCAGTTGCGGATTTGAGGGTGACCTTAACGTAAACGGAAGGTGTGGCAAGGGGATGCGTGAGCGGCCGGTCAGGCACCGGCGGGACCCTTCAGTTCGACGATATTGCCCTCCGGATCGCGGATGTAGATCGAAGGTCCTTCGCCCCCAGCCCCATAGCGCGGACCTTCCTGCTCGATCGCGACGCCGTGACGGGCGAGATGGGCGCGGATCGCGGCGTCGTCGAAGCCGTCGAGAGCGAGCGCGAAATGATCCAGGTTGCGGCCCCCGGTTCCCGGCGCCGCGCCGCCCATCGCGCCGAGCTTACCCGCGATGGTGATAAGATCGATCAAGGCGTGACCGGCGCGAAGCTGATAGAGGCCGATCTCCGGCTGCTCGCGCTCGTCGGTGCAGCCGAGAACCTCCTTGTAGAAGCTGCGCATCCGGTCGAGATCGACGACGCGCAGCACGATATGATCGAGGCCACGCAGCGCAAAGGGAGGCGTATCCATGAGCGGCTCCTGCTGGTCAGCGCGACCCGATCCCCGGTGTGGCGGGGTCCTTCCAGTCGACGCGGTATAGGTCGAAGCGGCGGTCGCGCAGGTTCTGGACGGCGCCGCTCTGGCGGCTGGTGAGGAGGTCGGCGAGGCTCAAGTCGGCGATCGCGATCGTCTCGGTATTCGGCGCGGTGTCGGCGGCGACGCCGTCGCGGGCGAAGGCGAAGTCCGACGGGGTCAGGATCGCGCTTTCGGCATAGTGGATGTCCATATTCTCGACGTTGGGCAAATTGCCGACGACGCCCGAGGTGATGACATAGCATTGATTTTCGACCGCGCGGGCGTGGCAGCAGTAGCGGACGCGCAGATAGCCGCGGCGCTCGTCGGTGCAGAAGGGAACGAACAGCATCATCGCGCCCTGGTTGACGAGGTGGCGCGCGAGTTCGGGGAATTCGCTGTCGTAGCAGATCATCACCCCGATCGGCCCGCAGTCGGTGTTGATCGCGTCGGCGCCGTAGCCGCCCTTGATGTTCCACCAGCGGCGCTCCGACGGGGTCGGATGGAGCTTTTCCTGACGGTGCACCGACCCGTCGCGCAGGAAGACATAGGCGATGTTGCGGATGTCGCCATTGTCGACCCGCGTCGGGTGCGAGCCGCCGACGATGTTGATATTATAGCCGACTGCGAGCTTTTCCATGAAGGCGAGGTAGCGCTCGGTATAGTCGGCGATCTTCAATATCGCCTTTTCGGGCGGCAGCTTGTTCTTGTCGATCGACAGCAGCTCCAGCGTGTAGAGTTCGGGAAAGACGACGAAATCGGCGGCATAGTCGGCGGCGACGTCGACGAAATATTCGACCTGTTCCTCGAACTGTTCGATGCGGTCGATACCGCGCATCTGGAACTGGACGGTGGCGACGCGCACCGAGGCAGGGAGGCGGTCGGGCGCCGAGCCGCGGGTGCGCGCGTTCGCCGTCTCGCGCGGCGGGGCGAGGGGGTTTTCCCAGAGCATCAGTACGGCGTGGCCGCCGCTTTCGCGGTCGCTGGGCAGATAGTCGTGGAGGACGCCCTTGACCCGATAGCCCTGATTGACCTGGAAATTGATGACCGGATCGCGAAGCTGCTTGTCGAGCACGGCATCGAGATAGGCCTCGGGCTCGGGATATTTGCGGCGGCGGCGGGCGTAGCCCGGCATGCGGCCGCCGAAGGCGATGCCCTGAAGTTCGAGCGCCTGACACAGTTCCTGCCGCTTGCGATAGAAGCGCTGGCCGATGCGCAGGCGGCGGTAGTCGGGGTCAACGCACACCTCCATGCCGTAGAGGATGTCGCCGTCGGGGTCGTGGCGGGTGCCGAAGCCGCCGCCGCTGATCGCGGTCCAGCGATGATCGGTGAGCGCCGCCGCCTCGGGCACGATCAAGGTTGCGCAGAAACCGACGACCTGGCCTTCATATTCGGCGAGGAACTGGCCTTCGGGGAAATTGTTGATCTGGCCGCGGATCTGTGCCGCCGAATAGGCCTCGGCGCGGCCATAGACCTTCGCGGTCAGGCGCGCGATCGCGGCGGCATCGCGGGTTTCGGAGTTGCGGATGACGAGCTTGGGCCGGGTCGATTCCATCGCTTCGATATAGGACGCGGGGCGGGGCTGTCCAATCGGCGGCTCCGCAAAAGCGGGGCATGGAAAAAATTTCGCGCGCCTGTCGATTTCGCGATCGCCCGTTCGTCGTCTAGACAGGAGGCCATGCCGGCCCCCGATGATGAAGGAGACGACCGATGCGTGTGATGGTGTTCGTGAAAGCGACCGAGGACAGCGAAAAGGGCCTGCCGCCCACCGCCGAGATGACCGAGATGTTCGAGGCGATGGGGGCGTTCAACGAAGAGCTGGTGAAGGCCGGCGTGATGATCGACGGCGACGGGCTGAAACCCTCGTCGGCGGGCAAAAGGATCGCCTTCGACGGCGCGAGCCGGACGGTGATCGACGGCCCCTTCGCCGAAGCGCGCGAGCTGGTCGCGGGCTATTGGGTGTGGGAAGTCAAGGACATGGACGAAGCGGTCGCCTGGGCGAAGCGCTGCCCCAATCCGATGCCGGGGCCGAGCGAGCTCGAAATCCGGCCCTTCTATGAGATGGAGGATTTCGGTGACGCGTTGACGCCCGAACTCGCCGAGCGTGAGCAGAAGCTGCGCGATCAGCTCGCGGGGCAATAAGCGCGAATGGCCGCCGCTATGCTTGCCTCGCCCGCCGATCTGGCGGACAAGGCGAGCATGGCGGCGGACCCCATCCACAGGGCGATCGAGGCGGTTTTCCGGATCGAGCGGGCACGGCTGATCGCCGGGCTCGCGCGGCTGACCCGCGACGTCGACCGCGCCGAGGAGCTGGCGCAGGAGGCGCTGCTCGCGGCGCTGACCGACTGGCCGGCGTCGGGCGTTCCCGAGCGGCCGGGGGCCTGGCTGATGGCGGCGGCGAAGCGGCGCGCGATCGATGGTTTCCGGCGGACGGCGATGCACGACCGCAAACATGCCGAGATCGCCCGCGAACGGGACGATGAGCGCGACATGAGCATCGAGAGCCTTGAGGCACGGCTCGACGACGATCTGGGCGACGAACTGCTCGGCCTGATCTTCGCGGCGTGCCATCCGGCGATATCGCCCGAGGCGCGCGCGGCACTGACGCTGCGGCTGGTGGGCGGGTTGACCGTGGAGGAGATCGCCCGCGCCTTCCTGTCGAACGAGGCGGCGATCGCGGCGCGCATCACCCGCGCCAAGAAGGCGATCGCCAAGGCGGCGGTGGCGTTCGAGGTGCCGCGCGGGCGGGCGCTCGCACCGCGGCTCGCGTCGGTGCTCGAGGTGATCTACCTGATTTTCAACGAAGGCTATGCGGCGACGAGCGGACCCGATCTGGTGCGGCCGCCGCTCTGCGCCGAGGCGCAGCGGCTCGGGCGTATCCTCGCCGGGCTGATGCCCGATGAGCCCGAGGTGCTGGGATTGCTCGCGCTGATGGAGATTCAGGCGTCGCGGCTGCCGGCGCGGGCCGCGCCCGACGGCGCGCTGGTGCCGCTGCCCGAGCAGGACCGGGCGCGCTGGGACCAGCTTCTGATCCGGCGCGGGCTGAACGCGCTCGACCGGGCCGAGACGCTGGGCGGCGCCGACGGGCCCTATGCGCTGCAGGCGGCGCTCGCGGCGTGCCATGCCCGGGCGCGCCGCGCCGAAGAGACCGACTGGCGCCGCATCGCCGCGCTCTACGACCGGCTGGGGCGGGTAATGCCCTCGCCGGTGGTCGAGCTCAACCGCGCGGTCGCGCACAGCATGGCGTTCGGCCCCGAGGCGGGGCTGGCGTTGATCGACATGATCGCCGGGGAAGCGGCGCTCCGCCACTATGCGCCGCTTCCGGCGGCGCGCGGGGATTTTCTGCTGCGCGCCGGGCGGGCGGCCGAGGCGAAGGCGGCGTTTGAGGCGGCGGCGGCGCTGGCGGGGAATGAGCGCGAGCGCGATTTCCTGCTCGCCCGCGCCGCTGCTTGCGTGGGGAAGCCGGGCTGATGCCGCTGACGGTCGAGACGATCGGCGACGAGGCGCAGCCGCTGTGCATCCTCGACGATTTCGCGCCGCGTCCCGATGCGCTGCGCGCCGCGGCGGCTGCAGCCGCATTCGGGCCGGCGCGGCACCATTATCCGGGCCTCCGCGCCGCGCTGCCCGCCGGATATTTCGAAACGCAGCTGCCGATCATCGCGGCGACGGTTCGGCACGTCTTCGGCCGGACGGGCGAGGTGCGCATCCTCGACGCGAGCTTCTCGATCGTCACCACGCCGCCCGCCGCGCTGAGCGTCGCGCAGCGGCTGCCGCACTGCGACGCCTTCACCCCCGACCGCATCGCGCTGATCCATTATCTGGCACCGGAGGGCGGCGACGGCACTGCCTTTTTCCGCCACCGCGCCACCGGCTTCGAAACGGTAAGCGAGGATCGCCGCGCGGCCTATTTCGCGGCGCTCGACGCCGAGCTCGCCGTGGCGGAGCCGCCGCCGGGCTATGTTGCGGGGGACACGGAGCTCTTTGCCTGCACCCGCACGGTCGAGGCCCGCTATAACCGGGCGCTGCTCTATCGGAGCTGCAACCTGCATAGCGGCGCGATTGCCGCCGACGCGGTGCTGGCGGCCGACCCCAAACGGGGGCGGTTGACGGTGACCGCCTTTCTGGCGGTCGGCTGACGCCTTCGGTCCATCCTGTCCGCGACACGACCCGTCCGCAGGCCGTTGGCGGGCGGGCGCGGCGCGGTTCATCAGGGCGCGATTGCCCCCTTGGAGTCGCCCCATGACCAAAACCCCGGGCCTTGCCGCCCTGCTGTGCCTGACCGCCGCCACCCTTTCCGCCGCCCCCGCGCTGGCCGCGCAGGAGGGCGCCTCGGTTCCCGCGACCGCGCTGACCCCCGGCGCCAAAGTCTATGACTCGGCGGGCGAGCAGGTCGGCACCGTCGCCAAGGTGGCGGGCGACAAGGTCGCGGTGGCGATCGACGGCAACGGCCTGGTCGTGCCGCGCGCCGCCTTCGTCCAGACCGACAAGGGGCCGGCGCTGAAGGCGACCAAGGCCAAGATCCTCGCGGTGCTGCACGAGGCCGAACGCGACGCCGCGGCGGTCGAGGCGGCGCTGAAGGTCGGCGCCGAGGTGCGCAGCGCCGATGGCGCCGCGGTGCTCGGCAAGATCAAGGCGCTGACCCCGCAGGGCGCGGTGATGTCGACCGGCGAGGGCGATATCACCATGCCGCGCGCCGCCTTTTTCCTGGCGAAATCGGGGCTCGCGGTGAAGGTGACCGCCGCGCAGTTCGCCGAGGGCGTGAAGAAGGCGCGCAAGGCGGGCGGCTGAGCGGGCGGGCGCCCGCCTCAACCGAGCGGCTTTCCCATCCGGATCAGCGGCACGGCGACGCCCTCGGCGGTCGCGGTGACGCGCTCGATCGGGGCATAGCCGCAGGCGCGGTAGAGCGGCTCGCCCGACAATGTCGCCATCAGCTCGGCCCGCGAGAAACCCGCGGCGCGGGCGGCCTCCTCGCACAGCGTCATCACCCGCCGCCCGACGCCGCGGCGCGCATGGCCGGGGTGGGTGTACATCGCCCGGATGCGGGCGGCGTCGGTCGCGGGGTCGAGCAGCGCGGGGTCGCGGAGATCGGTGCTGTGGTCGCCGCCGTAGAGCGTCGCGCGGCGCGACCAGCCGCCGCAACCGGCGATCTGGCCGCCGCGTTCGACGATGAAATAGGTGCCGTCGGCGATCAGCTGGGTATCGAGCCCCATCACCGCGCGGCTCGCCGCGATCTGGGCCTCATCGAGGAAGCCCTTCTGCAATTCGGCGATGGCGAGCGCCATCACGGCGCGCAGGGCATCGAGGTCGGCCGGGGTGGCGAGGCGGTGGGTGAGCATGACGCCGCTACGCTATCCGGCCGGCCGCCCGGTCAGCCCTTGGCGGCCGCGATTAGCCGTTCCTTTTCGGCGCGCAGATTTTCGGTGTGGATCAGCTTGTCGGCCATCCCCTGCCACGCCGCTGCGGCGCGCAGGTTGCGCTCGCGGACCTGGACGAGCGACGAGGCCGCGGCCTCGTCGGTGCATTTTTCGGCCTGGGCGAGATAGAATTCGATGGTGGCCGACACGGGCGGGCTCCTCAGTAGTGCAGGGTCAATCGACCATATCGGCGATCAGGCGCCGAAGTTCGCGGCGCGACAGCGTCGCCCGGCGGCGGCGCGGTGGGGTCGCCATCGCCTTGCCAGCCATCGGAAGCGCGCGCAGCGCAGGGAAAATCGGGTTATTCTGAAACAATGTCATCATCTTTATCTTTGCTGTCTTATCTTTATTCTGTATTTTCATATCGTTAGAGGGGATCAGCGCCGCTGGCGCTGTCCGGTGACCGGCGCACTGCCGCGCTCGCGATAGACGAGGCGGCCCTTGCTGAGGTCATAGGGCGTCATTTCGACGCGAACCGCGTCGCCGACGACCGACCGGATGCGAAAACGCCGCATCCGGCCGGCGGTATAGGCGATGATGCGATGACCATTTTCGAGCACGACCCCGAAACGGGCGTCGGGCAGGATCTCGTCGATCACGCCATCGAAGGTGAGGGCTTCTTCCTTGGCCAAATATCAGGCCGACTGGAGGTTGATCGCCGACACCTTGCCGTTGCGGCCGGTTTCCAGTTCGTAGGAGATGCGCTGATCCTTGTTCAGCGTCTGCATTCCCGCGGCCTGGACGGCGGTGATGTGGACGAAGCTGTCGCCCGAGCCGTCTTCATTTTCGATGAAGCCATAGCCCTTGTCGGTGTTGAAGAATTTGACGGTGCCGATCGGCATGGGTGTTTCCTTTCACGAAACGGAAAATCCACCGGCAAAAGCACCGGCGGAGCTGGTAGCGTGAGAAGGCAAGAATCCACCCGGAGGGTATCAAATGTCCGTCGCAGGCGACGTTAGCCTTCCGAATATGGCGCATTTCCGCGAAAAGTCAAGGATGCGAGCCTTTCACGCGGTAATGGGGGCGGTTTTGGGGCGCGCGCGCTTGCTCTCTTCGTCACCCCGGACTTGATCGGGGGTGACGGCGCAATCATGCTGCGCGCCTGCCTTCAAGCCGCATCACTGCCGTTGCCGGCCCTCCTAACCGCCCGCGATTTTCCGGGCCTTTTCGGCGGCTCCGCGCGTCGCCTCGCCCGCGGGCGCCGGGTCGTTGGCGGGGGCGGGGAGGCCGAAGAAGGCGCGGCGCGCGGCCTCGCCGGCGATGCGCAGGGGCGTGACCTCGGCGTCGCGGAGCGCGCCGTAGAGGGCGAGTTCGTCGTCCTCGAGTTCACGGACATAGGCGGGGTCGCCGAACTGGCCCTCCTCATAGCCATAGAAATCGTCGGGCGGCGGAAAGTCGGTGCGCCAGTCGTCGGCGCGGTTGTCGAACCAGACGGTCATCGCCGCGGCTGCCTCCTCCGGCGTTTCGGGGTTTTCGCCATCCTCGCCGAAATCCGCGGAAATCTGGGAAACTTCATTCGTGATCGCGTTGTCTCGTCCGAGCGCGGCGAGCGGGTTCGTCCGGTCGTCGCGCCCCGCGAGCCAGAGCGCGAGCGCGGCGGCGAGGCCGTGCGGCGCATCCTCCGCGCCGCCTTGCGCGCGCCCGACCCCGCCGCGCGCGGCCTCCGCAACGTCGAACAGCGCGAGGAAGCCGCCCCAGTCGCCGGCGATCAGCTGCGCGAGCAGATCCTCGCCCGCGTCGGCGCGGATTTCGACCATGCGGTCGAGCCGCACGAGCATCGCGAGGCCGAGGCGCGCGTCGGCGCGCTGGCGCTTCACGAAGCGGCGATCCTCCTCGCGCATGATGGTGGTGGTTTCCTCATGCCCCCAGATCGCGCGGTCGAGCAGCTCGTCGGCGAGCCGCTGCCGCGCGATCAGCACCGCCGCCGCCCAGCCGAGCCGGAACGCCGCGCCCTGCGGCTTGTGGCGAAGATCATAGGCGGCGCGCCCCGACATGCCGACCGACGCGCAGGCGATCTTCACCGACCCGGTGGTGGCGAGATTTTCGAGGAATTCGCGCTGGAGACGTGGGGTCCAGTGATAGCTGCCGGGGGCGGACATGTCGGCGGGATTGGGGGTGGCGTCGTCCATCGATTCGTCCTTTCGGTTAGGTGAAACCGATAGAGTGAACCATATAGGTGAAATGTAGGAAAGGGGTTTTGCCTATCCGGCAGCAATTGTTCTCTGCCCTCCGCCGAGGTAAGATCAGCAATCGGAAGAGGTATGGGGGGCGATATGGAAGAATCAATAGAAAGCGCTGTACTGGCGCTTGAGCGCATTCAAACGATTGATCCCGCTTCCATTTCTCGGACAGAGACGCTCGGAAAGGCTTTTGACTTTTCAGAGTCGGTTTCAGTTTTGAAGAAAATAATCGATTTTTTTAAAAGAATTCCTTCTGAAGGTTTGATGAGTATTCCTGATAATTTACGTGCTTCTATCGAGAATGAGGCCAACTCTACATACTCTCTTTATGAGAGAGTAATGTCATTTAACCCTGTTGCGACAGCAAATGCTGCTGGAGAACGTCAGGGGTTGATGAGCGAATTTTCTTCGAGATGGCGCGATGTTTTCAATAACCTTTTTCCAGTCGTAAATTATCTGACCTCGCTTCAAACGGATATCGCGGCGATCGAAAGGGAGGCACAGGCATCAATTGCTCATGTGAAATCGGAGGCTGAGACTTTTCAAGCCGAGATGGAAACGATGAAATCGACGGCGCAGCGCATTTTGACTGAGGTTCGTGCGGTGGCAGCTGAAGCGGGCGTTTCACAACAGGCTACATATTTTGGAGATGAGTCCGCGTCTCATGCTACTGAGGCAGATACTTGGCAGAGGTACGCGGTGGGAACGGCTATCGGTCTAGGCATCTTCGCTGCGGTGTCTGTTCTCGCCGGAAAATATTTCCTCGTACCGGAGGATACCTATCAATCGATCCAGTTAGCGTTGAGTAAGGTTCTCATATTTTCGACGATCGCCTCCATGTTGTTTTTATGTACGAGAACCTTGGCAGCACATCGGCATAACGCCGTCGTAAATAAGCACCGACAGAATGCGTTGCTTACGTTCAATGCTCTGGCAGAGGCGGCATCATCGGACCAAATAAGAGACGTAGTGCTCACACATGCTTCGGCCTGCGTTTTTGAACCGCAAGACAGCGGATTTTCAAAGGCCGGACAAGGGAATGCCTCACAAACGGCAGTGGAAATTCTTCCGAGGCTGATTTCACCGGGAAAAAGCGAAAGCTAGCAGGCGCCCCTCCACCACCGCTTCGCGGCGGTCTCCCGCCCCATGCCTGCAGCACGGGGGAATTTGGCGGGACTGGTTTGGGGGGGCGGGTTTGGGGTTTTGATTTCCTCCCTGTCGCGTAGCGATGGGGAGGGGGACCGCGCCCGCAGGGCGTGGTGGAGGGGCTGGGGCTTTGGCGCTATTGGCCCCTCCGTCAGCCGCTTTGCGGCTGCCACCTCCCCATGGCCTTCGGCCACAGGGAGGATTGGGTTGGGAGGCTTGGGTGCGGCAGACTTCTAAGGCTACCGTCAAAAGGGCGCGAGGGTTGCGGCGGGAGATGTCGCCGCCCGAGGTGCTTCTGTGGCAGCGGCTGCGCTTGCGGCCGGGCGGGGTGAAGTTTCGGCGGCAGCATCCGGTGGGGGTGTATGTGGCGGATTTCTATGCGCCCGAGGCGAAGATGATCGTCGAGGTGGATGGGGCGGCGCATGATTTTCAGGTGGAGCGCGATGCCGCGCGCGATGGCTGGTTGCGGGGGCAGGGGTTTGTGGTTGTGCGCGTGGCGGCGGTGGATGTGCTCAAGGATGTGGAGGCTGTTGTGGACGGGGTGGTTCGGTTGATTTTGGCGTCGCGCTAGTGGCCCCTCCACCACGCCCTTCGGGCGCGGTCCCCCTCCCCATTGCTTCGCAACAGGGAGGATTGGCGCTGCGCTTGCGGTCCAGGTTCCTCCCTGTGCCCGCAGGGCATGGGGAGGGGGACCACGAAGTGGTGGAGGGGCGGCGGCCTTGCGCTGGCATTTGAGGGCGCTGGCCCCTCCGTCAGTCCTTCGGACTGCCACCTCCCCATGGCTGCGCCACAGGGAGGATTGGTTACGCGCCGTTGGCGGCGGACAAAATCGCCCGCACGCTCGCCGTCGCCACGTCGGTATCGAGCCCGCACCCGAACAGGCTCTTCCCGTCCGCCGTGCGGCATTCGACATAGGCGGCGGCCTGGACGTTGCTGCCCTGGCCGATCGCGTGCTCGCTGTAGTCGACGATGTCCATCACCGGGCCGCCGCTTTCGCTGAGCGCGGCGATGACGCTGCTCATCAGGCCGTTGCCGCGGCCGCTGACGCTGCGGGGGGTGCCGTCGATGGTGAGCTTGCCGGCGAAGATGCGGTCGGTGCCCCCGGAACCCGCAGCGTGCGTCTCCGACCAGTCGACGAGCTGGAAGCGCTTGCCGTCGGTCGCCAGATAATGGCCCTCGAACGCCTGCCAGATGTCGTCGGCGCCGAGCTCGCGGCTCGTCGCGTCGGCGACCGCCTGGACGACGTGGCTGAAGCTCGCCTGCATCTTCTTGGGCAGTTTCAGGCCCTTGTCCTGTTCGAGCACCCAGGCGACGCCGCCCTTGCCCGACTGGCTGTTGACGCGGATCACCGCTTCGTAGCTACGGCCGAGATCGGCGGGGTCGATCGGCAGGTAGGGGACTTCCCMTTTTTCGTCATTCTGGCGCTCGCGCGCGGCGAAGCCCTTCTTGATCGCGTCCTGGTGACTGCCCGAGAAGGCGGTGTAGACCAGCTCGCCGCCATAGGGGTGGCGCGGGTGGACGGGCAGGTTGTTGCAATATTCGACCGTCGCGATGACCTCGTCGATGTCCGAGAAGTCGAGTTCGGGGTCGACGCCCTGCGTGTACATGTTGAGCGCGATGGTGACGAGGCAGGTGTTGCCGGTGCGCTCGCCGTTGCCGAACAGGCAGCCCTCGACGCGGTCGCCGCCCGCGAGCAGGCCGAGCTCCGCCGCCGCGACGCCGGTGCCGCGGTCGTTGTGGGTGTGCAGGGATATGATCGCGCGGTCGCGGTTCGGCAGATGCTTGCAGAAATATTCGATCTGGTCGGCGTAGATGTTCGGCGTCGCCGCCTCGACCGTCGCGGGGAGGTTGAGGATGATCGGATTGTCGGCGGTGGGCTGGAGGATGTCCATCACCGCGGCGCAGCATTCGATGCTGAAATCGAGCTCGGCGGTCGAGAAGGTCTCCGGGCTGTATTCGAAGCGCCAGTCGGTGCCGGGCAGGCGCGCGGCATTGTCGCGAAGCTGCTTCGCGCCGTCGATGGCGATCTGCCTGATCTCGGGCATTTCCATGCCGAAGACGATGCGGCGCCACGCGGGGCTGACCGCGTTGTAGAGATGGACGATCGCGGTCTTCGCGCCTTCGAGGCTGTCGAAGCTGGTGCGGATCAGGTCGGCGCGGGCCTGCGTCAGCACCTGCGGCGTGACGTCGTCGGGGATGCGGCCCGAGCGGACGAGATTCTGGATATAGTCGAAGTCGGTCGCGCCGCTCGCGGGGAAGCCGACCTCGATCTCCTTCAGCCCGCATTTGACGAGCAGGTCGAAGAAGCGCGTCTTCTTTTCGGCATCCATCGGGTCGATCAGCGCCTGGTTGCCGTCGCGCAGGTCGGTCGAGAGCCAGATGGGGGCCCGGGTGGTGGTGCGGGCGGGCCACTCGCGGTTTTCGAGCGGGACTTGCGGAAAGGCGCGGTATTTGGCCGAGGGGTCGCGGAGCATGGTCATGGGTCTGGTGTCTTCTGCGGTTCGAATGTCGGTGCGGTGTCGGTCGGCCCTTGGGCGTTCGGCCCGCCGCTAGTCGCGCAGGCCGGAGCTCACGCCCAAGGGCGTGTAAGTCGCAGAAGAAGAAGGCCGCGCATGTGCATGGCCGCCCTAGTGATGCAAAATGTCGCGCTTGGCAAGGGGTGACGAAGAAAATGTCGCCGGGCGGCAAAGCGGATTTGCCGCCCGGCGCAGGTCAGGGGCCTTTTGGAAAAGGCGGCGGTGGCGGTCAGGCGGCCTCGCTGTCCTCGATGCGGTCGTCGTCCGCGTCGTCCGCGTCGTCCTCGTCGTCTTCGTCGAAGACTTCGGCCTCGATCATATTGTCGATGGCGTGGACGCGGACGCCGATCAGCCAGTCCTCGAGCGGGCCTTCCCACGCCGCCTCGACGTCGGCGAGCGCGCCGGTCGCGCCGGGCGCTTCGGCGGCGGGGCGGTCGCCGACGAGGTCGAAATCCTGCACGCCGTCGTCGGGCGGGGTGATGTAGGTGTGGGGTTCGAGCCGGATATGGCTCCAGCCCGCGGTCGCGGCGAGGCCCTCGGCCTCGACGGTCAGCAGCGGATTCTCCTCGTCGCCGCCGATGAAGGCGTGCACCTCGACAATTTCGCGTACCAGTTCGCTCATCACACGGGCTCCTCGCGCAAAGGGCGGGACCAGGCCGGTCCCGCCCCCGATTCTACGCGGTGCGTGTGACAGATTGGCGCGTCACTTCTTCTCGAACGCCGCGGTGATCTCCAGCTCGACCTCGTCGCTGACGAGCGGGACGCCGAAGCCGAGGCCGAAATCGCTGCGCTTGATCGTCGCTTCGGCCTCGAAGCCGATGGTTTCGGCGTTGGTCATCGGCGCGGGGCCGGCGCCGGTGAAATCGACGTCGAGCGTCACCGGCCTGGTCACGCCGTTGAGGGTGAGGTTGCCGGTCACCTTCGCCTCGTCGCCGTCGTCGTCGACGACCACCGCGGTCGAGACGAAGCGCGCGGGCGCGGGGCTGGCGCCGAAGAAATCGGGCTTGGCGCCGCTCTCGGCGGCGGGGCGGAGGAGGTGATCCTTGAGCCCGGCGCTGGCGACGGTGACGCTGGCGACGGGGATGGTGACGTCGAGCTTCGCCGCGGCGGGGTTCTTCGGATCGATCGTCAGCGTGCCGGTCGCGTCGCCGAAGATGCCGAAATAATCGTTGAAGCCGAGATGGTTGACCCGCCAGCCGACGAGCGTGTGGTGGGGATCGGCCTGATAGGTGCCGCCGGTGACGCGCGCGGCGTCCTTCGCGCCGGGCGCGGTGGTGGGCATCTGCGCGAGCAGCGGGACCGCGACGAGCAGCGGCAGGGCGAGGAGGGGGGCGGCGATACGCATGGCGGGGGCTCCTGTTCTGGGGAGCGCAGGCTATGCGAAGCGGCGGCGGGGCGTCAATCGTCCGCGGCGTCGGCGGCGCGCTCGATCGCGCGGCGCTCGGCCTGCCATTCGCGCAGCGCCGCGGCCGAACAGCCGCTGAAGCCGTAGCTGCCGATCGGCGAGCAGCTGTCGGGGCGGGTCGCGCGCGCGACATTTTCATAGCCTTCGACCGCCGACGTCCAGCTGCCGCCGCCGACCGGCGTGTCGTCCTTCAACTCCTCGCGCAATTCCTTGGGGACGCGGTAGCGATCCGATTCGGGCCGCTGCGCGCAGACGACGATCTCGTCGCCCTCGGCCTCGGGGCAGGGCTCGTCGCCATAGGTGTAGAGGATCGACGTCTTTTGCGGCGGATGCCCCGTCTGGGCGAGGCTTTCGTCGTCCTGCGCGAACGCGGGGGCGGCGAGGGTGAGGAGGAGAAGCAAAAACGGGGCAGGTCTTTTCATCGCGCGCATTCCCTGACGACTGTCCCCGCCGGCCCATATAGCGCGTGAAGATGAACCGCAGCCGAACTTTGTTTCGTCCGAAGTGAAGACCACACCCCGATTTCGTCATTGCGAGCGAAGCGAAGCAATCCAGGGCGGTCTGCTCAACGCTGGATTGCTTCGCTCCGCTCGCAATGACGGGTCAAGAAAGATTGTCGAGCGACGCCGCGATCGCCGCCCAGACCTGCGCGAGTTCGCCGGCGGTGATGCCATAGGGCGGCATCACGTAGATGGTGTTGCCGAGCGGGCGGAGCAAGACCCCGCGTTCGCGATAGAAGGCGATGAGGCGCGGGGCGAGGGTCGAGAGATAGCCGGGGTCGGGCTGGACGACGTCGAGCGCGGCGATGGTGCCGAGGCGGCGGGGGTTCTGGGCGCGCGCATCGGTCGACAGCATCGCGAGATGCGCGGCCTGCGCGTCGGCGAGCGCGTCGATGCGCGCCTGCACGGGCTCGTCGCGCCAGATGTCGAGATTGGCGTTGGCGGCGGCGCAGGCGATCGGGTTCGCGGTATAGCTGCTCGAATGATAGAAGGTCTTCGCGCGGTCGGTCGAGAGGTGCGCGGCGAACACCGGTTCGATGCACAACGTCACCGCGAGCGGCATCGCGCCGCCGGTCAGGCCCTTCGACAGGCAGAGGATGTCGGGGATGACGCCCGCCTGGTCGCAGGCGAAGCGGGTGCCGGTGCGACCCCAGCCGGTCATCACCTCGTCGGCGATGAAGAGGACGCCGTGCGCCGCGCAGATGCTGCGCATCTCGGCGAGCACCCAGGCGGGGTAGATCAGCATGCCGCCGGCGCCGAGGATCAAGGGTTCGACGATGAAGGCGGCGGGCGCGTGGCCCGTTTCTTTGGCCGCGCAGGCGGCTTCGAGCGCGTCGAGCGCGTCCTGTTCGCGGCCCTCCGCGGGGAAGGGGATGGTGCCGACGTCGAAGAGCAAGGGCTGCCAGGCGCGGTTGTAGACGCCGCGCGCGCCGACCGACATCGCGCCGATCGTGTCGCCGTGATAGCTGTGCTCCATCACCAGGATGCGGCTGCGCGCCTCGCCGATGTTGAACCAGTAGCCGAGCGCCATCTTGAGCGCGACCTCGACGCTGGTCGAGCCCGAGTCCGAGAAGAAGACGCGGGTGAGGGGATCGGGGGTGATGCGGATCAGTTCGGCCGCGAGCGCTTCGGCGGGCTCGTGCGTCCAGCCGGCGAAGATGAGCTGGTCGAGCCTTTCGGTCTGGGCGCGGATCGCGGCCATGATGCGCGGATGCGCGTGGCCGTGGGTGGTGACCCACCAGGACGAGATGGCGTCGATCCAGCAGTTGCCTTGCGCGTCGTAGAGACGCGCGCCCTCGGCGCGGGCGATCAGCGGGATCGGATCGCCGAGGCCGTGCTGGGTGAAGGGATGCCAGATGGGGGATTGATGAGTTTCGGTCATTTCTTCTCGTCGATTGTGCTCCCCGGCGAAAGCCGGGGTCCAGTCGGCCCTATATGGACCCCGGCTTTCGCCGGGGAGCGCGAATTGGTTAGCGGAAATCCGCAAGCTCGAAATTGCTCGCAAAGGCGGCAGCGAGATTTTCCGGGGTCAGCGGATCGACGATCGGCAGGCGCCCCAGCCGGCGCACCCCGCCGAGGTCGGCGATGATCGCCTCGCTGTCCTCTTGCCGGTCGCCGAGGAAGGCGAGGCCGTGGATCGGCACGCCGCGCGATGTCAGCGCCTCGATCGTCAGCAGGCTGTGGTTGATCGTGCCGAGGCCGGTGCGCGCGCAGACGATCACGGGGATCTGCCAGCGCGCGAAGAGGTCGGCGTAGAGGAGGGTGCGCGTCACCGGGACGAGCGCGCCGCCCGCGCCTTCGATCAGCAGGTCGCCTTCGGGCGGGGTGAGTTTTTCGGGGTCGATCGTCACGCCGTCGATCTCGGCGGCGAGGTGGGGGGAGGCGGGGGTTTTCAGGCGGTAGGCTTCGGGGAGGATCGATCCTCCCTGCGGCGCAGCCGTGGGGAGGTGGCAGCCCGGAGGGCTGACGGAGGGGCCATCTGGCGCCGTCGTTGCCCCTCCACCACTCGCTTCGCGAGCGGTCCCCCTCCCCACGCTTCGCGCAGGGAGGAGTCTGGCGACGGTCGCGCTGTCGGTTTCCTCTTCGAGGCCCGACTGGATCGGTTTCCAGTAGGGAATGTGGAGCGCGCCCGCGAGCGCGGCGCTGAAGACGGTCTTGCCGATCCCGGTGTCGGTGCCGGTGACGACGAAACGGCGCGTCATGCCGCGGCCATCGCGGCGGCGAGCGCGTCGACCATCGCGTCGACCTCGGGCTCGCCGACGTTGAGGGTGATCGCGATGCGCAGCCGCGCGGTGCCGTGCGGGACGGTGGGCGGGCGGATGCCGCGGACATCGAAGCCCGCCGCCTGGAGCGCGGCGGCGATCCGCATCGTGCGGGCGTTGTCGCCGATGAGGATGGGGAGAATCTGGCTGCCGCTCGCCGCGATGCCGAGCGCGGCGAGGCGCGCTTCGGCGCGGCGGACGAGGGCGTGGAGCCGTGCCGCGCGCTCGGGCTCGTTGGCGACGATTTCGAGCGCGTGGCGGACGAGCCAGGCGACCAGCGGCGAGGGCGCGGTCGAGAAGATGAAGGGGCGGCCGCGGTTGACGATGAAGTCGCGGACGATCGCGGGGCCGCAGAGCAGCGCGCCCTCGGCGCCGAGCGCCTTGCCGCAGGTGTGGAGGGTGACGAGATTCTCGCGGCCCGCGAGGCCGTGCGCGAGGCCCTGCCCCGCGGGGCCGTAGACGCCGGTGGCGTGCGCCTCGTCGACGACGAGGATCGCGTCGTGGCGGTCGGCGACCGCGGCGAGATCGGCGAGCGGGGCCCTGTCGCCGTCCATCGAATAGAGGCTTTCGACCGCGATCCACGGCGTGCCGGTGCCGCCGCCCGCGCGCCAGCGCCGGATGACGTCCTCGAACGCCTGCGCGTCGTTGTGGCGCGCGTCGACATGACCGGCGCGGCCGAGCTTCATGCCGTCGTGCGCGCTCGCGTGGATCAGCTCGTCGTGGACGACGAGGTCGCCGCGCTGCGGCAGCGTCGCGAAGAGCGCGGCGTTGGCGGCGAAGCCGGTCGGGAAGAAAAGCGCGGCCTCGCTGCCGTAATGGCGCGCGGCATGGGCTTCGAGCGCCTCATGCTCCGCATGATTGCCGCGCAGCAGGCGCGAGCCGCCCGAGCCCGCGGGAAGCCCGCGCTCGAGCCCGGCGGCGAGCGCTTCGCCCAGCGCATAGGAGCCGGCGAGCGCGAGATAGTCGTTCGAGGCGAAGTCGATGCCGGTGCGCGGGACGAGGGCGCGGCGGCGATCGTCGGCCGCGAGCGCGGCGAGGTCGGCGCGGTGGGTGTGGAAGGGCTGCCTCATCATTTCCCTCCGTTCGTCATTGCAAGCGGAGCGAAGCAATCTCCAGCTATCGACCATGTGCAAAGTCGATGGCTGGAGATTGCTTCGTCGCTACGCTCCTCGCAATGACGAGGTAGGTGTAGGCTGGTGGGTGGCGGTCAGTTGACCGCCTTGTCGACCAGCTTGTTCTTGGCGATCCACGGCATCATCGCGCGCAGTTCAGCGCCGGTCTGCTCGATCGGGTGCGCGGCGGCGGCCTTGCGGCTCGCCTTGAGCTCGGGCTGGCCGGCCTGGTTGTCGAGGACGAAATCCTTGACGAAGCGGCCCGAGGTGATGTCGGCGAGGACGCGCTTCATCTCGGCCTTGGTCTCGTCGGTGATGATGCGCGGGCCGGTCTTGATGTCGCCATATTCGGCGGTGTTCGAGATCGAATAGCGCATGTTGGCGATGCCGCCCTCATAGAGGAGGTCGACGATCAGCTTGGTTTCGTGGAGGCACTCGAAATAGGCCATTTCGGGGGCATAGCCCGCCTCGACCAGCGTTTCGAAACCCGCCTGGATCAGATGGGTGATGCCGCCGCAGAGCACCGCCTGCTCGCCGAACAGGTCGGTTTCGCACTCTTCCTTGAAGGTCGTCTCGATGATGCCGCTGCGGCCTCCCCCCACTGCCGACGCGTAGGAGAGGGCGATGGCCTTGGCGTTGCCGCTCGCGTCCTGGTCGACCGCGATCAGGCAGGGAACGCCGCCGCCCTTCTGATATTCGCTGCGCACCGTGTGGCCGGGGCCCTTGGGCGCGATCATGAAGACGTCGATGTCGCCGCGCGGCTCGATGAGCCCGAAATGGACGTTGAGGCCGTGCGCGAAGGCGAGCGCGGCGCCGGGCTTCAGATTGCCGGCGAGGTCGTCGTAATAGATCTTCGCCTGATGCTCGTCGGGCGCGGCGATCATGATCACGTCGGCCCAGGCGGCGGCGTCCTTGTTGGTCATGACCTGGAAGCCCGCGCCCTCGGCCTTCTTCGCGGTCGCCGAGCCGGGGCGCAGCGCGATCGCGACCTCGCGCACGCCGCTGTCGCGCAGGTTCTGCGCATGGGCGTGACCCTGGCTGCCATAGCCGAGAACCGCGACCTTCTTGCCCTTGATCAGTTCCTGGTCGGCGTCGCGATCGTAATAAACCTGCATGTCATTCTTCCCTATTCTTCTTCCGTCACCCCGGACTTGATCCGGGGTCCCGCTAGGCAACGGTAGCAGCGGGACCCCGGATCAAGTCCGGGGTGACGACGATTGAAACCCAATGCGTAAACCCTAAACCGCCTCCGCGCCGCGGGCGATGGCGACGACGCCGGTGCGGCCGACCTCGACCAGCCCGCATTCGCGCATCAGCGCGACGAAGCGGTCGACCTTTTCGCTGTTGCCGGTGATCTCGAAGATGAAGCTGTTGATCGTCGTGTCGACGACCTTGGCGCGAAAGACGTCGGCGAGGCGGAGCGCCTCGATCCGCTTGTCGCCGGTGCCCGCGACCTTGACCAGCGCGATCTCGCGCTCGACATGCGCGCCCGCGTCGATGAGGTCGGTGACCTTGTGGACGGGGACGAGCCGGTCGAGCTGCGCGATGATCTGGTCGATGACCGGCGGCGGGCCCGAGGTGACGATGGTGATGCGCGACAGCGCATGGTCGGCGGTGATGTCCGCCACCGTCAGGCTTTCGATATTATAGCCGCGCGCGGTGAACAGCCCGGTGATCTTGGCGAGCACCCCGGCCTCGTTGTCGACGGTGACGGCGAGCACATGGCGCTCGCCCGTTTCTGTGGTGATTTTCATGTCAGTTCCAGACAAGCTCGAATAGGATTCCGGGGCGCTCATCCGGAGCCATGATGAAGCTGCCTACGGCGTCGTAGGCCAAGCTGAAATCCGTTTGGTTTGACAAGTCTATTTGGTCGATCGGCTGAAACCCGCCATCGTTCCATAAAATAAACTTGTCCGCACCCAGGATTCGCAGTCCCGCCTGCTTCAGTTCCGAGAGAGCCGCGGCGGCATTGTCGCGCTCAAACAAAGTCAATGCCCCGCGCGAAATACTCGCGGCTTGAAACGTAAAATCATTCATCACACCAGCGCTTTCGCTTCGTCGTCCATCGTGCCGGTGATGTCGTTCGGCTGGAGGATCATGTCGGTGTGCGCCGCGCCCGACGGGATCATCGGGAAGCAATTGGCGAGCTTGGCGACGCGGCAGTCGACGATCACCGGGCCCGGCGTGTCGATCATGGTGCGGATGCCCTCTTCGAGTTCGCCGAGCGTGTCGATGCGCAGCCCGGTCCACCCGTAGGCGTCCGCGAGCTTCACGAAATCGGGCAGGCTGTCCGAATAGCTGTTCGAATAGCGGCTTTCGTAGGTCAGTTCCTGCCACTGGCGGACCATCCCCATCCATTCATTGTTGAGGATGAAGATCTTCACCGGCAGGCGGTACTGCGCGACCGTGCCCATTTCCTGGATGTTCATCTGCAGGCTGGCTTCGCCCGCGATGCAGATGACGAGGCGGTCGGGCTTGGCGATCTGCGCGCCGACCGCGGCGGGGAAGCCGTAGCCCATCGTGCCGAGCCCGCCGCTGGTCAGCCAGCGGTTGGGGGCGGAGAAGCCGAAATGCTGCGCCGCCCACATCTGGTGCTGGCCGACCTCGGTCGTGATGATCGGGTCGCGGCCGCGCGTCGCGTCGAACAAGGCCTTGACCGCGCGCTGCGGCATGATGTCGGCGCCGGGCTCCTTCTTCTCGGGAAAGTCGAGGCAGCGCGTCGCGCGCCAGCCATCGATGCGGCGCCACCATTCGCCGAGGTCGCGCGCCTTGTGGCCCTTGTCCTGCCACGCCGCGATCAGCGCATCGAGCGCGCGCCCGGCGTCGCCGAGCACCGCGACGTCGACGGGGACGATCTTGTTGATCGAGCTGCGGTCGATGTCGATGTGGATCTTCTTCGCGTGCGGCGCGAAGGCGTCGAGGCGGCCGGTGACGCGGTCGTCGAAGCGCGCGCCGACCGCGATGATCAGGTCGGCGCGGTTCATCGCCATGTTCGATTCATAGGTGCCGTGCATGCCGAGCATGCCGAGCCACTTCGGATCGTCCGAGGGGAAGGCGCCGAGCCCCATCAGGGTCGAGGTGATCGGCGCGCCGGTCAGCGACACGAGCTGGCGCAGCGCGGCGCTGGCGTCGGGGCCGGCGTTGATCACGCCGCCGCCGGTGTAGAAGACCGGGCGCTCGGCCGCGGCGATCAGGTCGATCGCCGTCGCAATCGCGTCGGCGTCGGGCTCGACCTGGGGGCGATAGCTTTTGTGGGCGATCTTTTCGGGCACGGCATAATCGCCGGTCGCGACCTGCACATTCTTCGGAATGTCGATCACCACCGGGCCGGGGCGGCCGTGGGTCGCGATGTGGAACGCCTCGTGGATGACCGCGCCGAGCCGGTCGGGGTCCATGACCAGATAATTATGCTTGGTGCAGTGGCGCGTGATGCCGACCGTGTCGCATTCCTGAAAGGCGTCGGTGCCGATCAGCGCGGTCGACACCTGGCCGGTGAGCACGACCATCGGGATCGAATCGAGCAGCGCGTCGGTGATGCCGGTGACCGCGTTGGTCGCGCCGGGGCCCGAAGTGACGAGCACGACGCCGGGCTTGCCCGTCGCGCGGGCATAGCCCTCCGCCGCGTGGGTCGCCGCCTGTTCGTGGCGGACGAGGACATGCTTGATCGTCGGATGCTTGTAGAGCGCGTCGTAGATGGGAAGGACCGCGCCGCCCGGATAGCCGAACACCGTGTCGACCCCGAGGTCGACCAGCGCCTGAACCACCATGTCGGCACCACTCATTTCCGTCACGACCTTGCTCCTTCCTTCCTCTTTCGCCCGCACGCCGGGGCGCGCTTGTGCGCTGCAACAGACGGCGGGCAATAGGTGTATGATTCTATCCTGTCAACAGTCTATCATGTAATTTTATTGCTATTTTATTGATAGAATCGACGGATAATGACTCGTCGTGACGCTGCCAATCGGCTGGGAGCTGGTGGCGGAACCAGGTATATTGCCGCTTCGCATATTGCCGCGTCGCCGCCCGCGCCCGGTCGAGCGCCTCCTCGCGGGAGATTTCGCCGCGCAGCCAGCCCGCGACCTGCGGCACGCCGATCGCGCGCATCACCGGGAGATCGGGGTCGAGATCGCGCGCGAGGAGCGCCGCCACTTCGTCCGCCGCGCCCGCGTCGAACATCGCCCCGAGCCGCGCATCGCAGCGCGCGCGCAGCCAGTCGCGCGGCGGCAGGAGGACGAGCGGGACGAGCGCGACCTCGTCCACGATCCCACCCTCGCGCGCCCGCTGCCAATCGGCGAGCGGACGGCCGGTCGAGCGCACGACCTCGAGCGCGCGCGCGACGCGAGCGGCGTCGGCGGGGGACAGGCGCGCGGCGGCGGCGGGGTCGAGCGCGGCGAGCGCGGCGTGCGCCTCGGCGACCGGCATCGCGCGCACCCCGGCGCGGATGACGGGGTCGATGTCGGGCACCGGGGCGATGCCGTGGAGCAGGGTGCGCAGATAAAGGCCGGTGCCGCCGACGAGGATCGGCACGTCGTCGTCCTCCCACGCGCGGGCGAGCGCGCGGCGCGCGTCGGCGGCCCAGCGCGCGGCGTTATAGGCCTCGGCGCCGTCGACATGGCCGAAGAGGCGGTGGGGGACGCCGGCCATCTCGGCGGGGGAGGGGCGCGCGGAGAGAATCGCCAAATCGCGATAAACCTGGCTCGCGTCGGCATTCACCACTTGCGCGCGCCCCACCGCCTGCGCCAAAGCGACGGCTAGCGCGCTCTTGCCGCTCGCGGTGGGCCCGGCGATAAGCGCGAGCGGAGGCCTGCGCCCCGAAGAGGAAGAAGGAGATGCCATGTTCGTTGCGACGCTGATAGCAGCCGGAAAGCTGACGGGCGAGGTGGTGCGCGAGGCGATCGACCGTCTCGACGCGACGGGGCACGAAGTCGGCGCGCCGCACTGGCTCGACGAGGGCGACGCCGCCGATATCGTCTTTCACGGCAGCCTGGTCAGCGCGCGCAGCGAACTCGCCAAGATGGACCATGGCGCGCTCGACGTCGTCGTCCAGCCGCTGGGCGACCGGACCAAGAAGCTGCTGATCGCCGACATGGATTCGACGATGATCAGCTGCGAGTGCATCGACGAACTCGCCGACTATGCCGGGATCAAGGCCGAGGTCGCGGCGATCACCAAGAAGGCGATGCGCGGCGAGGTCGATTTCCGCGGCGCGCTGATGGAGCGGGTCGCGCTGCTCGGCGGGCTCGCCGAGGGGGTGCTCGCCGAATGCCGGATGGAGCGCGTGCGGTTGACCCGCGGCGCGCGCACGCTGGTGCAGACGATGAAGGCCTATGGCGCGCACAGCGTGCTCGTCACCGGGGGCTTCACCGCCTTCGCGCACCCGGTGGGCGAGGCGATCGGCTTCGACCGGGTGGTGGCGAACGAGCTGCTGCTCGAAGGCGGCAAGCTGACCGGCAAGGTCGCCGAACCGATCGTCGACAAGGACGCGAAGCTCGAGACGCTGAAGGGCGAGGCCGCGAAGCACGGCCTGCCGCTCGCCGACACGCTCGCGATCGGCGACGGTGCGAACGATATTCCGATGATCACCGCGGCGGGGCTCGGCATCGCCTATCACCCCCACCAGGCGGCGGCGGACGCCGCCGACGCGGTGATCCGGCACCACGACCTGACCGCGCTGCTGTGGGCGCAGGGCTATTCGCGGCGTCAGTGGGTGCTGGGGTAGGGCGGGCGAAGACGGGTTTCGACCGGTTGCGGTCGTTCGCAGTTGAGGTAAGCTGCGGCCATGAGATCATCGGCCTGTATCATGGTAGCGATCCTTGGAGGGTGCGGTAGCCCGACAGCATTAACGGCACCGACTGCGAACGAAGCCGAAATCGCCTCGGTGAAGCTCGCGCGTGTGGAATGGGACAACGCTTGGAAGGGTCGATGCTTGCGGCATAGACTCGATTGGCTTGCTCCCGGCGTCGAGTCCGATCTTCTGGACGATTTTGGTCAGAAGCTCGATCCTCGGGCGTACTCAAGATATGATCGGTTGAATGATATCCCCAAATTTTGCGGGGCCGATGAACGCTGGGGCCAGTCGTGCGACGTCAACGTGAAGAGGCGTGCGTTACACGAAATGGGCCTGCTTGCCGATTTTGCGGAGTTTGCTTGCGACCGCATGATTTGCATTGGACAATCGGATTGCCACAAACCTTAGAACCACGCCGCGCGTTCGTCCCTTTCGGTCTGGCAGGGCGATCCCAGGCGCAAGGCTATTCGCGGCGGCAGTGGGTGCTGGGATAGGGCGGGCGAAGACGGGTTTCGATCGGAAGCGGCCATATCCGACATGTACCCCGGCGAAAGCCGGGGCCCAGGGCGTCGTCGCGCGGCACTGGTTTTCTACCGCCCTGGACCCCGGCTTTCGCCGGGGTACACAATGGAATGGAAACGTCCGCTCCCCACCCCAAAGCTGTCGTTGCCTATTGATCGACCACCAGGCAGGCCTGGCCGCCTTTCTTCACCGTCGCGCAGAAGCCTTCGGCCTCGGTCTTGCTCGCGAAATCGCCGGCCTGGAGGCGGGTGAGTTTGCCGTTCTTGACGAGATAGGGCTGGCGCGCGGCGAAGGCGGGATATTTCTTTTCGAGGCTGGTCCACAGCTTGCGGGCGTTGCCCTCGACGCCGAAGGCGCCGAGCTGGGCGCGCCAGGCGCCGGTGGCGGCGCTGCTGCGGACCGGTGCCGGGGCGGCGGCGGGTTTCGCGGGGCTCGGGGCCGGGCCGGCCGCCTTGACCGGTGCGGGGACAGGAGCAGGCGGCGGGGCGACCGGCGGGAGCGGGCCGCTCTCCGGGGGCGCGGCATAGGTCGTGCCCGGCGCTGACGGCGGCGGCGCGGCGGCGGTTTTCACCGGGACCGACGCCGGCGGCGTGGCTTCCTCGGCGGCGATGCTGACGGCGGTGTCGGCGGCCGCGGCGGCCGCCCTCTCGGCGGCGGGCGAGAGCGCGGGCTTCGGCGCCGGCGGCAGCGGGGCCGGTGCCGGGGCCGGTGCGATCACCGGCGGCGGCGTGTAGCTGGCGCCGGGGATCGAGGCGGGGAGGCTCGCGGTCTTGACCGGCGAGGGGGCGGGCTTCGGCGCGGGCGGCGCGGCGGCGCTGACCGCGGCGAGGCGCGCGCGCGTTTCGGCCTTTTCCATCTCGGGCAGCATCGCGAGGCCCTTTTGCCGCTGTTCGAGCGGGATCAGATGGTCGAGCTGGGCGAGGCGCGCCGAGGCGATCTGGAGCCCGGCGTCGCTCGCGCGCTTGGTCAGCGCATAGGCGAGCGGCCAGTCTTCCGACGCGAGGTCGCCGTTGAAGTGCGCGGTGCCGAGGACATATTGCGCGCGCGGTTCGCCGCGCGCCGCCGAATGGACGATGTAGGGCATCGCTTCGTCGCGGCGCCCCGCGGTGAAGAGGACGAGGCCGAGATTATCCTCGGCCTGGAGATGCCCCTGTTTCGCGGCGCGGCGATACCAGGCCTCGGCCTGATCGAGATCGGAGGGGACGCCGCGGCCGAGCTTGTAGGCCTGGCCGAGGTTGAACTGCGCGTCGGGATCCCCCGCGACCGCGAGCGGGCGCCACTGGGCGACGGCGCCCTGGTAATCGCCCTTTTGCCAGGCATCGACGCCATCCTTGACGTCGGCGAAGGCCGGAACCGCGAGCGTTGCGGCCGCGAGCAGCGGCAGGGCGAGCGAAACGGCGGTGCGGAATGAGCGCATCGAAATTCTCCAATGACCTTTGTCACCCGTCGAGTGACCAGTCCCCGAAAAAGCCGCCTAACCCCAAATGGCTAACACCCCGTTAGCGAAGAGCGCGGCAATCCCGCTTTTGATCCGGGATGGCACAGTTCGTTCTTAGCCGTTTGTTTACCACATATGCCAACGGGCCGTTCACCCTCTTTTTATCATCGTTAACCCAATTTTAGCGCCCCGCATGTCATTCCTCCGGCCGATTTTGGATATTCAGGGGGACAGTCGTGCGCGTTTTGGCATTGGCTTCACAGAAGGGCGGGTCGGGCAAGACGACCTTGTCGGGGCACCTCGCGGTGCAGGCCCAGCTTGCGGGCGCGGGCCCCGTCGTTCTGATCGACATCGATCCGCAGGGCTCGCTCGCCGACTGGTGGAACGAGCGCGAAACCGACCTGCCGGCGTTCGCCCAGACCACCGTCGCGCGGCTCGCCTCCGACCTCGAAATCCTGCGCCAGCAGGGCTTCAAGCTCGCCGTGATCGATACGCCGCCGGCGATCACCATGGCGATCCAGAGCGTCATCTCGGTCGCCGAACTGATCGTCGTTCCGACGCGCCCGAGCCCGCACGACCTGCGCGCCGTCGGCGCCACGGTCGACCTGTGCGAGCGCGCGGGCAAGCCGCTGGTGTTCGTCGTCAACGCCGCGACGCCCAAGGCGAAGATCACCAGCGAGGCCGCGGTCGCGCTGTCGCAGCACGGCACCGTCGCCCCGGTGACGCTGCACCACCGCACCGATTACGCCGCGTCGATGATCGACGGCCGCACGGTGATGGAGGTCGATCCGAACGGCCGTTCGGCCGACGAAATCCGCCAGCTCTGGACCTATATGAACGACCGGCTGGAGAAGAATTTCCGCCGCACCGTCTTCGCATCGCCGCTGCCCACCCAGGGCAATTACGGCGCGGTTCGTCCGATGGGCGGGGGCTTCGGCCGCCGCATCGCCGGCCAGTAAGGGGAGGGCTTGAACGATGGGCGAACCCAAACCCCTCGCATCGCTGAGCGCCGGCCTGCTCGCCCGCAAGGGCGGCGCGCGGCCCGCCATGCGCCGCCAGCCGCTCGGCAGCGGCCCCGGGCCGCTCGCCGGCACCGGCTACGACGATCTCGGCTGGAACGACATGGGCTATGACGTCGATCCCGATCAGACGTCCGAACCGGCGCACATGGTCGACCTGAAGCCGCTGCTGACCGGATCGGTGCTCGCGCACAACCCCGAGGCCGAACATGCGGTCGACGAAAGCGCCGATCATGCGATCGCTGAAGCGGCGTTCGCGGCCGAGCCCGACGAATCCTTCGTTCCCGAAGTGCCCGAGATCGTGCGCCAGCAGGAATCGCTGATCGACCGCGTCGCCGCGGTCGCGCGCAAGGTCGAGCAGCGCCCCGCGCCGAAGGCGAAGGCGCCGCGCGCGCTGCGGGCGCGCGAAAAGGCGGCCTTCACGCTGCGCCTCGATGCCGAGCGCCATCTGCGGCTGCGGCTCGCGAGCGCGGTCACCAATCGCTCCGCGCAGGTCATCCTGACCGACCTGCTCGATGAATATCTGTCGTCGCTGCCCGAAATCGACGCGATGGCGAGCCGCCTGCCGGCGGCGCGCCCGGCGCGCCGGACGGCCTAGCACCGGATGAAATGGGGGGACCTTCCATGAACCGCAAAATGCTGATGAAACTCGCCATGTCGGGCTTCGTTCTGGGGATCACGGCGACGGGGTGCAGCGGCATGGGCCCGCTCGCGACCGCTTCGTCGAACGTCGGAGCCAAGGCCGAAGCCGCCGCCAAGGCCGCGGACAAGGCGCGCGCCGCGCTCGAAAAGGGCAAGACGGGCAAGGCGGTCGGCCTCGCCGAAGCCGCCGTCGCCGGAAGCCCGCGCGACGCGGGCTATCGCGCGCTGCTCGGCCAGGCCTATCTGAACGACGGCCGCTTCGCCTCGGCCGAGGCGGCGCTGGGCGAGGCGATGGAGCTGGGCGCGAAGGACGGCAACACCGTCATCGCGCTGACGCTCGCGCATATCGCGCGCGGCAACAGCGCCGACGCGCTCGCGCTGCTCAAGGCGAACAGCGATGTCGTTCCCGCCTCCGACGCGGGCCTCGCGCTCGCGCTCGCCGGCGACAGCGAGTCGGCGATCTATGTGCTGACCGCCGCGGCGCGGGCGCCCGACGCCGGCGCGCGCACCCGCCAGAATCTCGCGCTCGCGCTCGCGCTGTCGGGCCGCTGGGCGCAGGCGCGCATCCTCGCGTCGCAGGATCTGTCGCCCGCCAAGGTCGAAACCCGCATGACCGAATGGGCGAAGCTCGCCGAAGCGGGCGACCAGCAGCTTCGCGTCGCGAGCCTGATCGGCACGAAGGCGCAGACCGATGCCGGCATGCCGGTGCGCCTCGCGCTCGCCAATTTCGCCGACACGCAGATGGCCGCGGCCCCGGCCGACGGCACGGTGCTCGCCAGCGCCGATCCGGCGTCGGTCGACAGCTATGCGCCGCCGCCGCCGGTCGCGATCGATGCGGGCGGTGCCGACGCGCCGATCCGCACCGTCGAACTGCCGATGCCGCAGCGCGTCGCGGGCGCCGCGGTGCCGGTGACCGAGCTGCCCTCGCCGAGCGCCACCGCACCGGTGATCGTCGCGGACGCCGCGCCCTATCGCCACGCGCCGCGCGTTGCGGGCGACAGCGCCTCCGTTTCGCAGGCCGCGGCCGCCGAGGCTGCGGTCCGGCTGGCACCGCAGGCGTTCGATGCAAAGAATCCCTCGGGCTGGGCGGTCCAGCTCGGCGCCTATGACAGCCTGGGCATCGCCAAGGAAAAATGGGGCGTGCTCAAGAAGCGCAACGGCCAGCTCGCCGCCTTTCCGGCGTCGAGCCATTCGGCGACAGTCAAGGGCCGCACCTATTACCGCCTGACGGTCAACGGCCTGAAGAGCCGCGCCGACGCCAGCAGGCTGTGCGGCGAGCTCAAGGCGCAGGGTCAGCGTTGCTTCATCCGCCAGATGGGCGGCGAGAGCATCCAGTGGGCGGCGAAGGCAAGCCCGGTGCGGATGGCTTCGCGCTGAATTCCGCTCCATCGAAAACAGCAAGAGGGGAGGAAGCGCGGTCCCGGCCGGCTTCCTCCCCTCGCTGCTATCCGTTCACGCCGCCGGCAGGCGCGCGAGGGTGGCGACGAGCTGCGCCTGGCTGCTCGCTCCCGTCTTGCGGAAAATGCCCTTGAGCAGGAAACGCGCGGCGTTGAGGCTGACGGCGCGCTCGGCGGCATAGGCGGGGAGCGTTTGGCCCGCGGCGAGCGCGACCGCGAGGCGCGCTTCGGCGGGGGTGAGGGCGAACCATTGCGCGACGCGGTCGATCTCGACCACCGGCGCCTCGCCCGGCGCGCTTCCCATGGTGACGATCAGCGAGGCGCCGAGCGCGACGCCGCCGATCTGCGCCGCCGACTGGCGCGCGATCCGCGCCGCGAGCACCGGGCATTCGGCGCCCGCCTCGTTCGCGGCCTGAAAGGCGAGCCCCGCCGGCGCATCCTCACGGGTGAGATCGAGAAGCCGTTTGTGGCTCGCGGGATGGGTGAAGGCGAAGCGGTCCTGCGCGAGGGTGATGAAGCCCGCCCGCTCGTAGCGCGCGGCGCGGCTGTTCGCGGCGAGGATATTGAGCTGATCGTCGAGGCTGAAGATCGCGAAGGGCGCGGCGTCGGCGGCGGCGCGCGCGGCACCCGCGGCGAGCTCGAGCGAGGCGATGCGGTCGCTGATCCGCATCGCGCGCTGGATATGCGGGGCGAGGATGCGCAGCCCGCGCTTGAGCGACGCGACGTCGCGGTCGCCCGGCCCCGGCAGCATCAGCCCCAGCCGCTCGCCGCCGCGCCGGTCGAGCAGCACCCCGACGAGCCGGTCGATCCCGTAGGGGCGCAGGAAATTGCGGAAGAATTCGGATTCCCAGAATTCCTCCTGCGTCATGATGTCGTAGCTGTCGACGACGCTGCCGTTCGCGTAGCGCGTGAACTTGCGCGACCAGGGGTGGCTGCCGGCATAGACGGCGGTGTAGATTTCCTGGATGCCCGCCGCGAGCCCCGAGGCGGCGACGAAGCGCGCGCGCGGCGGGCTGTTGCTTTCCCACAGGATGAAGGCCGATTCCCAGCGCAGCGGGCAGAGCGCGCCGGTGATGCGGGCGAGCGTTTCGTTCCAGCGTTCGGGGTGGAGGACCGAGTCGTAGATATGGCCGATCAGCGTGTCGAGAATTTCCCATTCGGCGGCCGCGTCGGCGCGGCTGGGCGATGGGCTTGGAACGGGATCGATCGGCACGCAGGTCCCCCGGCTGAGCACTCTTCCATCTGCTGATTTAGACGATGCTTCGGTGCTGCCAAGCCGCAAAACGACGGAAAAATTCGCCGCTCCTACCCGGTTGGGTAGCGAAAGACGGCGGGAGAAGGTTCATCCCCTGAACGCGACCCAAGTACGGGGAGGCTCACAAGGCCAATTCGTGCTTCTTGAAGCCCGCCGGATTCGTCCGGCGGGCTTCCTTTTCGATGGGCGATCGTATCGGTTGCGAAGGCTGGCGGGAGGTCGGCTTTTGGGGTGGATTTGAGCCATTCCCCTCCCTTTTAGGGAGGGGTTAGGGGTGGGTGCGCGAGCGGAGCGAGCCCGGAAAAAGAACGCCGCCTTGTGCGGCTACCCACCCCCAGCCCCTCCCTAGAAGGGAGGGGAGAAGGTATGGCCGCAACCGGCCGCAATCCGCCCATCGAGGGAATCAGCGGATGCGCTGGCCGCCTTTCCACATGGCGGTGGCGCGGCCCTGCATGGGCATGCCGTCGAACGGGGTATTGCCCGCCCACGCCGCCATTTTCTTCGCATCGACCTGCCACGGGGTGCCTTCGTCGACCAGGATCAGGTCGGCTTCGAGCCCGGCTTCGAGGCGGCCGGCCTCGAGCCCGAGCAGCTTCGCCGGATTGGCGGCGAGAAGGTCGAAGAGGCGCGCGGGGGTCACATGGCCGTCGCGGACGAGCTGGAGGCCCATCGCGAGCAGGGTTTCGGCGCCCGCCATGCCGGGCTGCGCCTCGGCGAAGGGGAGGCGCTTGTCCTCGGGCCCGCGCGGGTCGTGGCCCGAGGCGAGGACGTCGATCGTGCCGTCGGCTACGCCCGAGAGACAGGCGTGGCGATCGTCCTCCGACCGGAGCGGCGGCGACAGGCGCGCGAAGGTGCGGAAATCGCCGATCGCGGTGTCGGAGAGGAAGAGATGCGCCGGGGTGATGCCGCAGGTGACGGGCAGGCCCTTCGCCTTGGCCTCGCGGACGAGATCGAGCGCACGCGCGGTGGTGACCTGGCGGAAATGGATCGGCGCGCCGGTTTCCTCGACAAGGCAGAGGTCGCGCGCGATCGCCATCGCCTCGGCGATCGGCGGCGCCGAGGCGAGGCCGAGGCGCGTCGCCATCTCGCCGTCGGTCGCGACCGCGCCGTGGGTGAGCCCTTCGTCCTCGGCGTGCGCGATGACGGTGAGACCGAGCGACGCGGCGTAAGAAAGAACGCGGCGCATCACCCCCGAATCGGCGATGCGGGCGCGGCCGGTGGCGACGGCGCGCGCGCCCGCCTGCTTCATCAGGCCGATCTCTGCGAGTTCGCGGCCTTCGAGGCCTTTCGTGGCGGCGGCGAGCGGGTGGACCCAGAGGTCGGGTTTGCCGCCCTTCGCGGCGCGCTCGACGAGCCCCATATTGTCGAGCGGCCCGCTGTCGGGCATCAGCGCGGCGCAGGTGATGCCACCGAAGTGGAAGGCGGGCTTGTCGGTCGCGAACACGCCGAGGTCAATGATGCCGGGGGCGAGCCATTGGCCCTTCGCGTCGAGGGTCTCGCATCCCTCCGGCGTTTCGGCGGGGTTCAGCGCGGCGATGCGGCCGTGGGCGACGAGCAGGCTGGCGCTCTCGCCGCCGAGCAGGCGCGCGTTTCGGATCAGGAGCGGGTTCAGTTCCATCCCGGCACTCCCCGCTTGCGGCGCGTCAATATGTCGAGGCACGCCATGCGGACGGCGACCCCCATTTCGACCTGCTCGGTGATCGTCGAGCGCGCGGGGTCGTCGGCGACGCTGCTGTCGATCTCCACCCCGCGGTTCATCGGGCCGGGGTGCATGACGATGGCGTCGGGTTTGGCCTTTTCGAGCCGCTGCGGCGTGAGGCCGTAGAGCGCGTGATATTCGCGCGCCGAGGGAAGATAGGCGCCGTCCATCCGTTCGTTCTGGAGGCGGAGCATCATCACGACGTCGGCGCCCGCGACCCCCTCGTCCATGTCGGTGAAGGTCGCGACGTGCATCCGTTCTATCGCGGGCGGGATCAGGGTCGGCGGCGCGACGACACGCACCTCGTTGCCGAGCAGGGTCAGCGCGAGGATGTTCGAGCGCGCGACACGGCTGTGGAGCACGTCGCCGCAGATCGCGATGGTGAGGCCTTCGACCTTGCCGAGGCGGCGGCGGATGGTCAGCGCGTCGAGCAGCGCCTGCGTCGGATGCTCGTGACGGCCGTCGCCCGCGTTGAGCACGGGGCAGTCGACCTTGTCGGCGATGAGCTGCACCGCGCCCGAGGCCGAATGGCGGATGACGATCGCGTCGGCGCGCATCGCGTTCAGCGTCATTGCGGTGTCGATCAGCGTTTCGCCCTTCTTCACGCTCGACTGTGCGGCGTGCATGTTGACGACGTCGGCGCCGAGGCGCTTGCCCGCGATCTCGAACGACAGGAGCGTGCGGGTGGAGTTTTCGAAAAAGGCGTTGATGATGGTGAGCCCCGCGAGCGCATCGTCATGCTTGGCGGCGCCCGAGCGGTTGAGATCGACCCATTGTTCGGCGGCGTCGAGGATGTAGGAAATTTCCCACGGGGTGAGCTGCGCGATGCCGGTCAGGTGGCGATGGCGAAAGGCATCGCCGCCGGGCGGATAGTCGCTGGCGGGTCGGGTGGTTGCGTTTGTCATTAAAGCCGAGCGTCTAGGCGGGAGATGCGAAAATCGCAAGCGATGATCCTCCCGGCGATGTCGTCGTCTGGCTTTGGAAGGTTCGGTTATTCTCCTCGTCACCCCGGGCTTGATCCGGGGTCCCGCTCAGCAACGTCGAGAAGCGGGACCCCGGATCAAGTCCGGGGTGACGAAGCAGAAAGAATATGCTCGGCCCCTCCACCACCCTGCGGGTGGTCCCCCTCCCCGTTCCGGGGAGGATCAGCGCGTCAGCGCGTCGATCGCGCCTTGCAGGATGAAGGCGGCCGCCGCGCTGTCGACGCGCTCGGCGCGCTTGGCGCGGCTGACGTCGGCGGCGATCATCGCGCGCTCGACCGCGGCGGTCGACCAGCGCTCGTCCCAGAGCAGCACGGGGAGGGCGAGGGGAGCGAGGTTGCGGGCGAAGGCGCGCACCGACTGGGTGCGCGGGCTGTCGCTGCCGTCCATGTTGAGCGGCAGCCCGACGACGAGGCCGACGATCGATTGCGCGGCGACGAGCCCGCGCAGCGCCTCGAGGTCGGCGGCGAATTTCCTGCGCAGGATCGTCTTGTCGGGCGTCGCGAAGCTCCACCCCGCGTCGCAGAGCGCGACGCCGATGGTCTTGGTGCCGACATCGAGCCCGGCGAGGCGGCCGCCATCGGGGAGTGCGGCGGCGAAGTCGGGGGCGGCGGTGGTGATCATCCTCGCCCCTTAGCGGTCATTGCGAGCGAAGCGAAGCAATCTCCAGCGGGCAACGGCGCGCAAGGTCGAGGGCTGGAGATTGCCGCGTCGCTTCGCTCCTCGCAATGACGATCTCAGGATTTGGGCGTCGCGGCGTCCGGTGCGGGCGTCGCCACCGGCGCCGCGGGCGGCGGGACCGGCGAGGGCTTGCCTTCGAAAGTCGCGAGCCGGCGCAGCACGTCGGCGCGGACGTTCGCCCAGAAGAGGGTGATGTCGAAGACGTGGTAATTGTTGCCGGGAAGGACGTAGCTCGGCGCATAATCCTTTGCGACCTCGGCATCGCCGATCATCAGGAAACCGCGCGTGTCGTCGCACCGGGCGCCGATCACCCCTGGAACGAGCTCGCCCTTCTTGAAGCCGTCCTCGGGCTTCAGCGTACCGATATTGGCGGCGGCGGGGGCTTCGGTGTCGGGGATGCCGGTGATCGGGTTGGTGCAGAGCATCCGCGTCTCGCGGCGCGGGCGGCCGTCGTAGCCGATCGTGCCGTCATAGGCGCCGGTGACCATAGAGGTGTCGGCGGGCTCGGCGAAGCTCGCCCAGCCGAGAATGCAGTTCGCCTGTTCGGGCGTCTCGCAGGCCGGCAGGCCGAGCGCGGCGAGGTCGGTGTCGCGGCTGATCGGCCAGCCGACGACATAGGCGGCGACGACGCGCTTCGCGAGCGGGGTGCCGGCGATGCGGTTCTTGATCAGCGTTTCGATATGCAGCGCGCCCTGGCTGTGGCCGGCGAGGATGATCGGCCGGTCCTTCGGCTGCGCGGCGAGGAAGGCGTCGAACGCCTGCTCGACGTCGCGATAGGCGGCGTCGATCGCCTTGCCCGCGGTGACGCGGTCGGTGGCGAGGAAGGCGCCGAGCGTCGCCTGGCGGTAGCGCGGCGCCCAGACCTCGCCCGCGTCGGCGAAGGCGCTCGCCATGCCGCGCATGAAGAGGTCGGCGCGGTAATTGGCATCGCGGTCGTCGAGCGGGGCGTTCCAGCTCGACTTGCTGTAATAGCTGGTCGGGTGGACGAAGAAGACCGCGGCGTCGCCCTTTTGGGCCGCGGGAGCCGCTGCCGTCTGGGCGGCGTTCGCGGGCGGGATCAGCTGATCGCGCGACTGCGCCGCGGCGCTGTCGGGCGGCGCCGCTGGGGTTCCGGCGAGTTCGGGGCGCCAGGCCGTTGGATCGCTATCCAGCCCCGGGCGCGCGAGCCACATCGCCGGATCGTTATAGGCGTTGGGCGCGATCGCCGCCTGCGGCTCGAACTCGGTCGACGGCACGAAGGCGACGCGGCCGAACCAGCCGGGCGCGAGCTGATAGGCGATGCCGACGCCGAGGACGAGGAGGATGATCGCGGCAATGAGGTAGAGGAATTTGCGGGCCAAGCGGGGCTCCATGCGGGGCGGGGAGAGGGTGTGGCATGTCTCTAGCCGCCGTTCAAATCGGCGTCACCCTGAACTTGTTTCAGGGGCCATGGCCCACTCTTGAACGAGATGCAGCGCGGGCCGAGGGGGCAGGCCATGGATGCTGAAACAAGTTCAGCATGACGAATTTAGAGGGTAGATGTGGGGCATGACCGAACCGTCCGCAACTCCGCCCGCCCCCGAGTCGCCCCGGCCTGTCTCGGCCCGCCTCGACGACAATGACGCGCCCTGGCCGCTGCGGCCGTGGATCATGGCGGCGATCTGCACGGTCGCGGGGCTGGTATTTCATCTGCTGATCGACCGATCCTATGACGCACCCGCCGCGGCGTGGCGCGACGCGCTGGCGGCGTTCGTCGCGATTTCGGCGGTGGTGTTCGTGCTGGGGGTCGAACTGCGCCGCTGGCACTGGGCGGCGGGCTTCGCGGTTGCATGGGGCGCGGTGATGGGGCTGATCACCTGGCATTCGGCGGGCTATAACCTCAATGGGTCGCCGATCGAATGGCCCTTCTGGTCGGGCATCCTCGCGGTGCTCGTCGCGACGCCGCTGTTTCAGACGCGGCGCGACGTCGCGCCCGACGCGCGGTTCTGGAAGCTGTGGCAGATGCCCTATGCGCGGCTGCACAGCCATGCGTGGACCGACGCGGTGATCGGCGCCGCGAGCCTGGCCTTCGTCGGGGTGACCTTCCTGCTCGTCATGCTGATCGGCGAGATGTTCCACCTGATCGGCATCGACCTGATCCGCGACCTGCTGCGCGGCGAATGGTTCGGCTGGATGCTCGCGGGGGCGGCGTTCGGCGGCGCGGTCGGCCTGCTGCGCGAGCGCGACAAGCTGGTTTCGACGCTGCAGCGGCTGGTGATGATCGTGCTCGCGGTGCTCGCCCCGGTGCTGGCGGCGGCGCTGGTCCTGTTCCTGCTGTCGCTGATCGGGACGGGGCTGCAGAAATTGTGGGACGCGGGTTTCTCGACCGCCGCGCTGATGCTCGGCATTTCGGCGTTCGCGGTGCTGCTCGCCAATGCGGTGATCGGCAACGGCGCCGAGGACCGGTCGGCGAACCGCGTGCTGCACGCGGCGGCGGCGGTGCTCGCGGTCGCGGTGCTGCCGCTCGCGATCATCGCCGCGGTGTCGATGCAGGTGCGGATCGGGCAATATGGCTGGACGCCCGAGCGCATCTGGGGGGTGATCGCGGTCGGGATCGCGCTGGCCTATGGAATCGCGGGCGTGATCGCGCTCGCGCGGCGGCGCTGGGATTTCGACGACGCGCTGCGGCCCTTGCAACAGAAGCTCGCGATCGGGCTGATGCTGCTCGCGGCGTTCCTGGCGCTGCCGATCCTCGATTTCGGGGCGATCTCGACCCGCGATCAGGTCGCGCGGCTGGAAAGCGGGGCGGTGAAGGCGGAAAAGTTCGACTGGGCGGCGCTCGCCTTCGATTTCGGGCCGAGCGGGCGACGGGCGCTGAAGGAACTGGCCGGATCGCCGCGCGCCGAGCGGGCGAATCTGGCGAAATGGGCGCTGGCGGCGAAGAATCGCTGGGATCTGTCGACCGACAGCATCCGGACCCCCGACGAGGCGCGCTTCGCCGCGAAGCGGATCGAGGAGCGGGTGCGCGTGCTGCCGGCGGGGCAGACGCTTCCCGCCGAGCTCTACGCGCTGTTCGATCGGCGCGCGTCGTGCCGCGCGTCGATGTGCGTCGCCTATGTGCTGGCCGATGGCCGCATCGCGCAGGTTTCTTCCATCTCCGACGTCCGCTTCTTCGCCCGCAACGCGAAGAGCGGCGAATGGGAGGAGGATTATGGGGCGGTGCGCGTGGCTCAGGAAAGGCGTGCGCCTTCCGCCGATCTCGAAACCGCGACGGTCGAGGTGCGGCCGGTGACGCGGCGACAGGTCTTCGTCGACGGCCAGCCGATGGGCGACGCATTCGAATAGGTTTTCGGGTCCCACCTTGAAGCGCCGCAAGCGCGGTGCTAGCGGCGCAGTTTCTCCCGCAAAGGCAGGACTCAATGGCAATCGATCAGGCAACGGTAAGGAAAATCGCGTCGCTGGCGCGCATCGCGATCAGCGATGCGGAGGCCGCCGCGATGGAAGGTGAATTGAACGGCATATTGGGCTGGGTCGAGCAACTCGGCGAGGTCGATGTGACCGGGGTCGAGCCGATGACGGCGGTGATCCCGAACAATCTGCGGCTGCGCGACGATGTCGTCGACGCCGACCCGCTGACCGGCGGCAACCGCCGCGACGACGTTCTCGCGAACGCCCCTGCGCCGCAGCACGGCTTTTTCGGCGTTCCCAAGGTGATCGAATAATGACCGATCTTACGAATCTCACCGTCGCGCAGATCCGCGACGGGCACCGCGCGGGCAATTTCAGCGCCGTCGAGGTCGCCGAGGCATTCAACGCCAATGTCGCGGGCGCGAAGGCGCTCAACGCCTTCATCGTCGAGACGCCCGACCATGCGCTCGCGGCGGCGAAGGCGGCCGATGCTGACCGCGCGGCTGGGACGCTGAAGCCGTTGTCGGGCGTGCCGATCGGGATGAAGGATCTGTTCGCGACCAACGGCGTCCAGACCACCGCCGCGAGCCATATGCTCGAAGGCTTCGTCCCGCGCTACGAGTCCACCGTGTCGCAGAAATTGTGGGACGCGGGCGCGGGGATGCTGGGGAAGCTCAACCTCGACCAGTTCGCGATGGGATCGTCGAACGAGACGAGCTATTTCGGCAACGTCATCTCGCCGTGGAAGCGCAACGATGGCGGCAATGCGGCGCTCGCGCCGGGCGGCTCGTCGGGCGGATCGTCGTCGGCGATCGCGGCGCGGCTCTGCCCCGCGGCAACCGGAACCGACACCGGCGGCTCGATCCGCCAGCCCGCGGCGTTCACCGGCATTTCGGGGATCAAGCCAACCTATGGCCGCTGCTCGCGCTGGGGGATCGTGGCGTTCGCCAGCTCGCTCGACCAGGCGGGGCCGATGGCGCGCGACGTTCGCGACTGCGCGATCATGCTCGAAAATATGGCGGGCTTCGATCCCAAGGATGCGACGAGCCTGAATCTGCCGGTGCCCGATTGGGAAGCGGCTTTGTCGAGCGATCTCAAGGGCAAGACGGTCGGTATTCCCAAGGAATATCGGCTGGAGGGCATCGATCCCGACATCGACGCGATGTGGGATGCGGGCATTGCGATGCTGAAGGATGCCGGGGCCGAGGTCGCCCAAATCAGCTTGCCGCACACCAAATATGCGCTGCCGGCCTATTATATCATCGCGCCCGCCGAGGCGTCGTCGAACCTCGCGCGCTATGACGGCGTGCGCTATGGCCTGCGCGACCTGCCGCAAGGGGCGGGGCTGCAGGACATGTATGCCGCGACACGCGCCGACGGCTTCGGGCCCGAGGTCAAGCGCCGCATCATGATCGGCACCTATGTGCTGTCGGCGGGCTTCTACGACGCCTATTACACGCAGGCGCAGAAGGTGCGGACGCTGATCGCGCGCGATTTCGAGGCCGCGTTTGCGTCGTGCGACGTGATCCTCGCGCCGACCGCGCCGTCGGCGGCGTTCGGGCTCGGCGAAAAGACCGCCGATCCGCTGGCGATGTATCTGAACGACGTGTTTGCGGTGCCCGCGAGCCTCGCGGGGCTGCCCGCGATGTCGGTCCCCGCGGCGCTGAACCGCGAAGGGCTGCCGCTGGGGCTGCAGATCATCGGCAAGGCGTTCGACGAGCAGGGCGTGCTCAACGCCGGGCTGGCGATCGAGGAACGCGCGGGCTTTACGGCGCGGGCGGAGAAATGGTGGTAATTCAGCGGTGTGCTCCCGCGAAAGCGGGAGCCTAGGGCGGCCTTGCGCTGCCCCGCTCTGGGTTCCCGCCTTCGCGGGAACACAAAAAGGGAACGGAAGATGTCTGACTATCGCATCAAGGGCGAAACCGGCGAGTGGGAGGTCGTGATCGGCCTCGAGGTCCATGCGCAGGTCACTTCCAACGCCAAGCTGTTCTCGGGCGCCGCGACGGCGTTCGGGGCCGAGCCGAACACGCAGGTGTCGCTGGTTGACGCCGCGATGCCGGGGATGCTGCCGGTGCCGAACCGCGAGTGCATCCGCCAGGCGGTGCGCACGGGCATGGCGATCGACGCGCAGATCAACAAATGGTCGCGGTTCGACCGCAAGAATTATTTCTACGCCGACCTGCCGCAGGGTTATCAGATTTCTCAGCTTTATCATCCGCTTGTCGGCGAAGGTTCGCTGACGATCGAAGCCGACGAAAAGGCCGGCCTGCCCGAAGCGAAGCGCATCGGGATCGAACGCATCCATGTCGAGCAGGACGCCGGCAAGCTGATGCACGACCAGCATCCGACGATGTCGTACGTTGACCTCAACCGCTCGGGCGTCGCGCTGATGGAGATCGTCTCGCGCCCCGACATGCGCTCGCCCGCCGAAGCCGGCGCCTATGTCCGCAAGCTGCGCTCGATCCTGCGCTATGTCGGCTCGTGCGACGGCAATATGGAAGAGGGCTCGATGCGCGCCGACGTCAATGTCAGCGTGCGCAAGCCCGGCGACGAGTTCGGGACGCGCACCGAGACGAAAAACGTCAATTCGGTGCGTTTCGTGATGGCGGTGATCGAGGGCGAGGCGAAGCGGCAGGTCGAACTGATCGAGAGCGGCGGCACCGTGGTGCAGGAAACGCGCCTCTACGATCCCGACCGGGGCGAGACGCGGTCGATGCGCTCGAAGGAAGATGCGCATGATTATCGCTACTTCCCCGATCCCGACCTGCTGCCGCTCGAGCTCGACGATGCGTTTCTCGCCGAATGCCGCGAAAGCCTGCCCGAACTGCCCGACGCCAAGCGCGCGCGCTATCTGAGCGAAGGCATTTCGGCGTATAACGCCGACGTGCTGACCGCCGAGGTCGAGGCGGCGCGCTGGTTCGACGCGCTGCTCGAAGCGGGCGCGAAGCCCGTCGCGGCGGCGAACTGGGTGACGAGCGAATTGTTCGGCGCGCTCAACCGGCTGGGCAAGGATATTTCGGAATCGCCGGTCAGTCCGGCGCAGGCGGCCGAACTGCTGGGTCTGGTCGCCGACGGCACGATTTCAGGCACGATCGCGAAACAGGTGTTCGAGAAGATGCTCGAAAGCGGCGACGCCGCGGGCGTGATCGTCGAGCGCGACGGCCTCAAGCAGACGAGCGACACCGGTGCGATCGAGGCCGAGATCGCGAAGATCCTGACCGCCAACGCCGACAAGGTCGAGCAGTATAAGGGCGGCAAGGAAGGCTTGTTCGGTTTCTTCGTCGGCCAGACGATGAAGGCGATGCAGGGCAAGGCGAATCCGCAGGTGGTCAACGAGCTGCTGAAGAAGGCGCTCGGCTGAGAATAGCGGGTCAAGGCGCTGCGGGTGAAAGGAAATAAATGGCAGCGATCGCGCTTGCGTCGCGGTCGCCCTTGTTGCAGCTCCGATTCCTGACGGGGGTTGGGGAGGCGCCGATTCGTATTCGGCCGTGCCCCCGCGAAGGGGGCGCACGATGACTATCAGGAAAATGGTGCTGAGCGTGGCGATGGTCGCCATGCTGGCGGAAACCGCGGCTGCGCAGGAAGCGAAGATCGACCCTATGACGGTCGTTCCCGATCCCGCGACGGTGGCGACGCCGAAACTCGACTTTGCGGAAACGCCCGAGGACGCGGCCGATTACGATAAATATTTCTATTTTCATCGCGACGGAACGAGTTTCGAGGAGGCGCTCGCCGACCTACGCGATTGCGACGGCTTCGCGCGCGGCCTGTCGAGCGGCTATCGCTATCAGGAAGCGCCCTATCCCTACACCTATACCGCCGCCGGCGTGGCGGGCGGGCTGATCGCCAACGCGATGATGAGCGCGATCTTCGGCTCGGCCGAAAAGCGGCGGCTGCGCCGCGTCAATATGCGCCGCTGCATGGGTTACAAGGATTATGCCCGCTACGGCCTGCAAAAGGATCTGTGGCAGGAATTCAATTTCGAGGAGGGCTTTTCGGCCGAGGAGGAAGGCAAGCGCCAGGCGATGCTGGCGCAGCAGGCGAAGGTCGCGTCGGGCCCGCGCCCGGCGGCGAAGGAGCTTGGGCTGTGAGCGCGCTTCGTTCGCTGGCGATGCTCGCCGTCGCCCTCGCCGCCGTCACGCCGGTCTGGGCCGACGAACCCGAGGAAAAATGGCAGACGCGGGCCGTCGCCGACAAGCCCGCGCCGCTGACGCTCGACCCGGCGAAGGCCTATATCCTGATCAAGGCCGACTCCATGATCATGCCGACGCTGATGCAGCTGCCCAGCGAGGAACAGGCGGCGGCGCACGCGCGGCGGCGCGCCGAGGCGCTGACCAAGGAACATGGCAAATGGGTCAAGCGGCATGCCGGCTGGGAAGCCGAGATGAAGCGCTGGACAAAGGGAATGAAGAAACCCGAGGAACCCGTCGAACCGACCGAGGCCAATTTCGGATTTCCCGAATATGAGCGCGTTCATTCGGTGATGCTCGGGCCGCAGAACCGGTTCAGCAAGGAAGGGGGCTCGGTCTATCTTCAGGAAGTGCCGCCGGGCGAATATCTCTTCTATGGTCAGGCGAACGTCTGCGCCTGCCTGGGGACGGTTTCTTTCGAGGCGCCGGCCGGCAAGATCGTTCCCGTCGAATTGCGGCTGTCGCTGGTCGACGCGATTCGGGACGCGCCCAAGGAGAACCGGCCGAAGACCTCGCTCGACCTGCCCGCCGGGACCAGTCAGTTCCTGCTTCGCGCGGCGGAGGTCGGCGACCCGCGTCTGCCCGCCGACGCGATCGTAAGCCCGGCGTTCAAGCCGGCCGGAACGCGGCCCAACTGGGCCGGGGCCGAAGTCGACCGGGTGATGCCGATGCCGGGCATTTTCCGGTACGTGCGGGGGCAGCAGGTCGACGATTCCGCGCCGCCAGCGGCTGTGGCTGCTTCCGCCGATCCGGGCGAGGTGCCCGCCGAAACGCCAGCGGGAGAGGCCGGTCCCGACGACGCGGCCGCGTCGGCGACTCCCGCCGGAGAATAGGAAGCGGAGGAGAGCGGCCGTCTACGGAGTCTTCCGCCACACGCTCGCGCCCTCCTTCACCGTCTCGAGCACCTCGATGTCCCTGATCGCGTCCAACGGCGTGGTCAGCGGATTCCGGTCGAGGATGACGAAGTCGGCGAGGAGGCCCGGCTTGATCCGGCCCTTGCGATCCTCCTCGAACGCCTGCCATGCCGGGCCGGTGGTGAGCGCCTGGAGGCCGGTGTAGGCGTCGACGCGCTCGCCCGCGCCGCTGACCACCCCGGTGGGGGAGACGCGTGCCATCGACGTCCACAGCATGAACATCGGGTCGATCGGCGTCACCGGGAAGTCGCTGTGGTTGGACACGACCAGCCCCGCGGCCTTCGCCGACTTCATCGGGCTGATGAAGTCGACGACCTCGGCCGGGAAATTGGTGCGGTGGACGTCGGCCCAGTACCAGGCGTGGTTGGTGAAATAGGCGGGCCCGACGCCGATCCGCTGATAGGCGGCGAGCTGGTCGCGGCGCTGGAACTGCGAGTGGATGACGATCGGGCGGCGGTCGTCGGCGGCGGTGATGCCGAGCGCGTCGAAAGCGCGGATCGCCATGTCGATCGCCGCGTCGCCGTTCGCGTGGGCGAAGATCTGCCAGCCGCGGTCGTTCACCTTGCGCGCCGCGGCGAGGAACGCCTCGTCGGTCAGATTGGCCTTGCCGTGCCACGGGTGCGCGCCGTCGGGGCTGCCGCGCGCATAGTCGCGGGTGAAATAGCCGGTGCGTGCCTGCACCGACCCGTCGAGGACGAACTTCACGCCCTGCAGCTTCACATGGCCGCGATATTCGCCGAAGTGGACGTCGGGGTCGGCGAGCAAAGCGTCGAGGCCGGTGAAGAAGGGGAGGAGGGCGAGGTCGATCTTCAGCCGCTCGCGCACCGCGGGGCCCGTCATGAACGCGAGATCGGCGGGCATCGTCGCGCCGTCCTGCGCATGGGTATAGCCCTTCGCGAAATAGCGCTGCTGCGCGACGTCGAGCGCGGCGAGCCGGTGCGCCTCGTCGGGTTTGGGCATCGCCGCGACCATCAGGAAGGCGGCGTTTTCGAGCAGCGCGCCGTTGAGGCGACCCTGGGCGTCGCGCAGGAACATGCCCCCGGGCGGCGGCTGGCTGGCGTCGGTGAGCTTTGCCGCGGCGAGCGCGGCGCTGTTCGCGACGAGCGCGTGGAGCGAACGGTGGAGCACGACGATCTTGCGGTCCTGCGCCACCGCGTCGAGCTCGGCGCGGGTAATGTGGCGCTTTTCGGGAAGCGCCTCATTGTCATATTGCCAGACGACCACCCAGCCGCCCGCGGGGATCGCGCGCGCCTCGATAAAGCTGCGGATCGCGGCCTGGAGCGACGCGATGTCGGTGACCGGCGGCAGCGACGGATCGTCGAGGTCGAGCCCGCCCGCCATCTGCATCATCGCCGAAAAATGCGAGTGCGCGTCGACGAAGCCGGGTAGCATGGTCGCGCCGTGGAGGTCGTGGACCGCGGCGTCCGCCCCGGCCGCGGCGTGCGCGCCGGCCTCGTCGCCGACATAGGCGATGCGGTCGCCCTTCGTCACCACGGCCTCGACCGTCTGCGGCGTATCGCCGTCCATCGTGACGATCGGGCCGCCGCGGTAGAGGATGGTGTCCTGCGCGGCGGCGGGGGCGGCAAGCAGCAGCAGCGCCGCGAGCGTGGCGATGGATTTCATAGGTCTCTCCCTCGCCCAAGCCGTGGCGGGGAAGGAGGGAGGAGGTCAAGTCTCTCTTTGCTACCTATCTGGTCTGGTGGCGACTGCCCCGTAATCCCCATTCGTCACCCCGGACTTGATCCGGGGTGACGAATGGGGGGCTTTACGGTTGACTGGGCGGCAGCTCGTCAGGCCCGCGGCCGGGCTGGTCGATGTCGCCGCCGCCGGGATGGCCGGGGATTTCGGGCGGCTGGCCCGCCGGGTCCTCGAGCGGGGTCGGCTGCACCGGCTTTTCGGGGGGCGACTGCGGTTCGATGGTGTCGGGTTTCGGCTTGGGCAGCGGATCGGGGGCGCTGGACATGGCAAATCTCCTTGCCCGATCAACGAACGGGCGCGCCGCGCGTTCCGGCCCCCGGATTATCGGGCCTTCGCCCTTGCCCTCGGCTGCCCGTCTGCTATAGCGCCGCCCGGCCCGCACGGGCGTGCGCGGCACAGCGCATGGCTTCGTGCACCCGGCTGACAGCTTCTCACGCGGGCGTGGCGGAATTGGTAGACGCGCTGGTTTTAGGTACCAGTATCGCAAGATGTGGGGGTTCGAGTCCCTTCGCCCGCACCAGTTCCGCTGACGCAAGGCCGGGAAACATACGAGTTTTTGAGCAAGGACAAGACCAAGGCAATGAAGACCGTCGAAACGCTGAACGAAGGCCTGAAGCGCGAATATCGCCTGACCATCACCGCGAAGGATATCGATGCGCGCGTCGATGACGAAGTGAAGAGCATTGCCCCCACGGTGCGCATGCCCGGCTTCCGCCCCGGCAAGGTGCCGCCGAACCTGATCCGCAAGATGCACGGCGAGGCGCTGTCGGCCGATGCGCTCAACAAGGCGATCGACCAGGGCGTGCGCGACCTGATGGCGAACGAAAAGCTCCGCCCGGCGCTGCAGCCCGCGGTCAGCCTCGCCGACGGCTACGAACGCGGCAAGGATGCCGAACTGACCGTCGCATTGGAAGTGCTGCCCGAAATCGAGGCGCCGTCGATCGACGGGCTGAAGCTCGAGCGGCTGACCGTTCCCGCCGACGACAAGGCGGTGATGGCGAAGATCGAGGAATTCGCGGCGCAGATGAAGCGCTTCGACGATGCGCCGAAGACGAAGAAGGCGGCCGCCGGCGACCAGGTCATCATCGACTTCGCCGGCAGCGTCGATGGCGTCGCCTTCGACGGCGGCACGGGCGAGGACATGGCGGTCGAGATCGGCTCGGGCCAGCTCATCCCCGGCTTCGAGGATCAGCTCGTCGGTGTGAAGACCGGCGACGAGAAGACCGTGAAGGTGACCTTCCCCGAGGAATATCCGGTCGACACGCTGAAGGGCGCCAAGGCCGAGTTCGCGGTCACCGTGAAGCAGATCAAGGTGCCCGCCGACGCCAAGATCGACGACGAGTTCGCGAAGTCGCTCGGCCTCGAAAGCCTCGACAAGCTCAAGGAGCTGATGAAGGACCAGGTCGAGCAGGAGCTCAATGGCCTGACCCGCACCTATATGAAGCGCAAGCTGCTCGACCAGCTCGCCGCGAGCCACGACTTCGACGTGCCGCCGACGATGGTCGAGGCCGAGTTCAACCAGATCTGGCAGCAGCTCGAGCACGAAGCGAGCCACGAGGAAGATCCCGAGGCGGCGAAGGCCGAGCTCGAAAAGGATCGTGACGAATATCGTTCGATCGCGGTGCGCCGCGTCCGCCTGGGCCTGCTCCTCTCGGAAATCGGCCAGGCGCACGGCGTGCAGGTGTCGAACCAGGAAATGCAGCGGCTGATCATGCAGGCGGCGCAGCAGTATCGCCCCGAGGATCGCCAGCGCTTCGTCGAATATGTCCAGCAGGACGCGCTCGCCGCGGCGCAGCTCCGCGCCCCGCTCTATGAGGACAAGGTCGTCGACTTCCTGTTCGAGAAGGCCGAGATCAGCGACCGCGAAGTGACCCGCGAGGAAATCGAGGCGGCGATCGAGGCCGACGACGACCATGTCCACGGCCCGGGCTGCGGCCACGACCATGATCATGACCACAAGCCGGCCAAGAAGGCGGCGGCGAAGAAGCCCGCCGCCAAGAAGGACGCGGTGACCGAAGAGAAGGCCGAGCCCAAGAAGGCCCCGGCGAAGAAGGCTGCCGCGGCGAAGGCCGAGGACAAGCCCGCGGCGAAGAAGGCCGCTCCGGCGAAGGCTGCGGACGAGAAGCCGGCCGCGAAGAAGGCTCCGGCCAAGAAGGCGGCGGCGAAGAAATAAGCCTCTTCGCTTCGCAAGAGACCCAAGGCCGGGTGGAGGACGCTCCGCCCGGCCTTTTTGTATCTGCCGTAGCTACTGGGTTCCCGCTTTCGCGGGAGTGACGAGGGGAGGGCGCCGGCGCCGCATCCCTAAATCACGTCCATATTATAGCAATGCCAGCTGAAGATCGCCGCGGCGCCGCGGTGGGGGCGCCAGGCTTCGGCGAGGGCGCGGACCCGCTTTTCGCTCGGGCGCTCGCCCAGTTGCAGGATGCGGCCGACCGCTTCCTGCACCGCGAGGTCGCCCGCGGGCCAGATGTCGGGGCGTCCTTCGGCGAAGAGCAGGTAGATTTCGGCCGACCAGCGGCCGATGCCCTTGACCTTGGTGAGCAGCGCGATCGCCTCCTCGTCGTCGGCGGGGAGCGACGCGAAGTCGAGATCGCCGTCGAGGACGAGCTGCGCGAGGCTTTTCGCATAGCTCTGCTTCTGCGCCGACAGGCCGCAGGCGCGCAGCGTGTCGAACTCGGCCGCGGCCATCACCTGGGCGGGGCATCCCGCGCCGAAGCCGGCCTCCAGCTTGTTCCAGATCGAATTGGCGGCGGCGACGCTGACCTGCTGGCCGACGATGGTGCGGAGCAGCGTCGTATAGCCCGGCTCGCGGATCCGCGGTTCGGGATAACCGGCGTGGCCGAGCGCGCGTGCGAAATGGGGTTCGACCCCGGCGAGCGCGTCGATTCCGGCGTTCAACTGTTCCTGGCTCAGACCCATCGGATATTCCCTTTTTGTTCCCTTCGTCTCTCTTAGCAACGCTTGATTTGACGTGCAACGCGGGACATAGCGCCAAGCGAATCGAACGAGATGAGGACGAGCATGGCCAAGCTGATTGTGGTGACGCGCGACGGGACCGAGCATGAGATCGAAGGCGACACCAGCCTGACCGTGATGGAGAATATCCGCGATGCGGGTTTCGACGAGCTGCTCGCGCTGTGCGGCGGCTGCTGTTCGTGCGCGACCTGCCACGTCCATGTCGAGGCGGGCAGCACCGATGCGATGCCCGCGATGAGCGAGGACGAGAACGATCTGCTCGATTCGACCAGCGACCGCGACGAAAATTCGCGCCTGTCGTGCCAGATCCCCTTCAGCGACGCGCTTGACGGGCTGAAGGTGCGGATCGCCGAGGAGGATTGATCACGCCGCCCCCGCGCAGGCAGGGGCGACGTTCATTGTTATCGGCCCGCCGTCGCCACCGCGTAGAGCGCGATCGCCGCGGCGTTCGAGATGTTGAGGCTTTCCATCCGCGGCGAGATCGGCAGCCGCGCGAGGACGTCGCAATGCTCCATGACATTGTGGCGCATCCCGTCGCCTTCGGAGCCGAGGACGAGCGCGACCTTGCTGCCGTCGAGCGTCTCGCCCAGCGTCGTTTCGGTATCGCCGGTCAGGCCGATGCGCCAATATTGCGCCTCGGCGATTTCCTCCAGCGCGCGCGACAGGTTGACGACGCGCACCCACGGCACGGTTTCGAGCGCGCCCGATGCCGAACGCGCGATGACGCCGCTTTCGGGCGGGCTGTGCCGGTCCTGCGTGACGATCGCGGCGGCGTCGAACGCCGCGGCCGAGCGCAGCACCGCGCCGATATTGTGCGGGTCGGTGACCTGATCGAGCACGACGAGCGGGCGCCGGCTCCCGGCGTCGGCTTCCTCCTGCAGGATATCGCCCAGATAGGGGCTGTCGAGCGGGTCGACCTCGATCACCAGTCCCTGGTGCGGAGCATCGCGCGCGACGAGCCGCGCGAGGTCGACGACATCGGCATAGCTGACGGGGAGGGCGGACGGCAGCTCGAGCTGGCCGATCGCCTCGCGCGTGCCCCAGATGCGCTTGACGCGCCGCTCGGGGTTGTCGAGCGCGGCGAGGACGGCGTGGCGGCCCCAGAAACGGGTGGCCTGCCCTTTGGGCGATTGGCCGCCGGGGCGGCGATGGCGGGAAAATTGTCTCATATGGCGCGCCTTTCCCATGACTGCCATTGACAGGCAAGCGCCGTTTCGCCATTGGACCGCTTCCCCGCAGGGGCCCCATGGACAGGTGGCCGAGTGGTTAAAGGCAGCAGACTGTAAATCTGCCCGGGTTTCCGTACGCTGGTTCGAATCCAGCCCTGTCCACCACCTTCCAGCATGGCGTAACCGAACCAGCTTTTCCTGGCTGGCCCGCATCGGCAAGCGATGCGGGGCGGGTTCGAATCCAGCCCTGTCCGCCATCTTCCTTCCATCACCGCAACGATGCCGACCCGCGCAGGCCATGGTCGATCGCACCCGCCGCCCGCTCCCTTGAACGCGGCGGCGAAAGCGCCCATATGATGGTCATCGTCAACAAGCGAAAGGAGGTGGTCCAATGTCTCATTGTCCAATGCCGTGTGCGGCCGATCAGATGAGCATGGCCTCCGTCCGCGGGGTCCGGTTCGCCTGATTTTTCCGCATCGGCCAAGACAATGGAAGGGCCGCCCTCGAGGGCGGCCCTTTTGCTATGCGGGTTTCCTTCGGGAAAAGTCCCGGGAACCCTGAGCTTCGCTTGAGCGCTTGTCGGGCATGCGGACATGCGATTTCGCCGATTCCGCGCTGATCGATGGCGCGGCCTATGATGACGCTGCGCGCGTCCTGTGCCTGCGGTTCCGCGAGGCGGGCTGTTATTATTATTTCGACGTGCCGACCGCGCTCTTCGACGGGCTGTGCGCGGCGGCGTCGGCCGGCCGCTATTTCAACGCGCATATCAAGAATCGCTTCCGCTGCGAGCGCGACCCCGAGCGGCGGGGCTTCGGTCCGAAGGGCCGAGGGCGCCCGATCCGCCGGGTGCAACCGGATGGGCGCTCGGCGAGTTCCCGTTCGGGGCGGGATGATGGAGGCCGATATGACCGACGACGGTGATTTCGATCGCGCCGCAACCGCGCCGGTCGAGCGGATCGCGCGCACGCTCGCGGGCCACGCGCTCAGCCGCAACGCCGAAGGCGATCTCGCGTCCGCGGGCGCGAGCGTCGATGCGCTGTGGCCCGAGTATAGCGACGCCGCGCTCGCCATCCTCAAGACGCTGCGCGAGCCGAGCGGGCGGATGCTCGCGGTCGGCGACGCCGATGTCTGGGACCGAATGATCCACGCCGCGATCGAGGATGAAACCATTTCGGAAAACTGAAACGGAGCGATTCATGCGCCTGATCCGCGACAATAGCCTGACGATCGTCCTGATGCTGCTGTTCGCGGGCACCATCATCGGCCAGTGGATCGCCGGCTGGCACGTCGCGATCGAAGACGCGGCACGGCACGGCCGATCCGCGCTGTCGCTTACGGCCTATACGGCCAGCCCGAGGTTCCTTTCCAGCGTGTTCGAGAATTGGGAGAGCGAGTTTCTCCAGATGTCGGCCTATGTCGTGCTGACCGCGATTCTCATCCAGCGCGGTTCGTCGGAATCGAAGGACCCCGACACGCCGCCGCGCGACCGGAACCTCGCGGCGCAGGCGCAGAAGCCGGGGGCGCCCGCCGCCCTTCGCGCCGGCCGGCTGGCGCGCGCGCTTTATGCACGGTCGCTGGGGATCGTCCTCGCGCTGCTGTTCCTGCTTTCGTTCGTGCTGCACTGGACGCAGAGCGCCAGGGCGGCCGCCGAGGAGGCGCTCGACCATGGCGAAGCGGCGCCGACGCTGATCGCCTATCTCGGCGACCCCCAGTTCTGGTTTGAATCCTTCCAGAACTGGCAGAGCGAATTTCTCTCGACCGCGGTGCTCGTCGTGCTGTCGATCTTCCTCCGCCAGCGCGAATCGCCCGAATCGAAGCCGGTGGCGGCGCCCCACGCCCAGACCGGCGAATGACGGCGGCGGCGCGATCCGGACGGGCGGGCGTTATCAGCGGCGCGCGAGCATGTCATAGTGGCGGCCGAAGCCGAAACGGTCGAAGCGGGTGAAGCCAGCGGCGCGCAGGCGTGCCTCGATCGCGGCGGCGTCGGTCCAGCGGGTGTCGACCTCGTAGAAGATCGCCGCGATGCGGCCCCGGTGCCGCGAGGCGGCGAGCGCCTCGACAACGATCTCTTCATGGCCTTCGACGTCGATCTTGACGATCAGCGGTTCATCCCCCTCCAGCAGCGCGTCGACTCCCGCAATGCCGAGAATACTGATCTCCTCGCCCGCTTCGCTGCTTTCCGGCGCCGCGTCGCGCAGGCTCGCGGTGCCGCTGTGCGCGCTGTCGGTCGCGATCGAGGCCATGCCCGAGTGGAGCGAGACCGCGGCGTGGACGGGCTTGATCCGCCCGGTCAGCCCGTTGAGCGCGATATTGTCGACGAGCAGCGCGAAGGTCGCGGCGACGGGCTCGAAGGCGAAGGCGGCGGCGCAATGCGGGTTCTGCGCCGCAAGCAGGCTGTAGAGCCCCTGGTTGGCGCCGATGTCGACGAAGGCGAAGCGCCGGTCCTGCGCCGCGAGATAGTCCGAGAGGTCGCGGCCATAGGTCGCGGCCTGGCAATATTGGAAGGTGCGGTCGCCCCAGTTGGCGCGCATCTTGACGCCATAGCGCGACGTCACGACGCCGTCGGCGTGCGATCGCGGCAGTGCGGCGCGCGTGCGGACCCACGCCTTGTGCAGCGTCTTGCGCACTCCATAGTCGAGGAAGGCGGCGAGCGGCGAGGGTTGGTGGAGGGTCGGGGCCATGGTCATGCTCTCGCCATGAAGGACAGGATCGCCTCGGCCGCGCGTTCGGACGAGGGGCGCTCGGCGAGGTCGAAGCTGTAGCGGAACATCTGCTCCTGCCGGTCGTGCATCGCGGGCGTCAGGCGCGGGACCTCGGCGAGCGCCGCGTCCAACTCGCCCAGCGTCTCGACGACGGTGCCGGCGCGCCAGTGGGCGAAGTCGGGGTCGCCCTGCCAGCGCAGGCGGCGCGGGTTGAGGAAGAGGCAGGGGCGCGGGCTCCGGATGAACTCGTAGACCTGGCTGCTCGCGTCGCCGAGATAGATGTCGGCGGCGTGGGTATAGCTCATGTCGAGGCTCGCGGCGCTGCCGGTGTCGATCAGCATATGGTCGTGCTCGTAATGGTCGGGACGCGGGCCGTAGTTCCAGCCGAGCGCGAAGGGGGAGAGCGAGGCGGTCACGCGCTTTTTGAACAGCATGACATGCGGCGCGAAGATGAGGTTGTAGCGGTCCTGCGCCGCGAACCAGTCGAGGATCTGCGGCCCCATCGCATACCAGGAGGAGAGGGCGGGCGAGGGGTGCGGGTTGTAGAGGACGGTCGGCCGGTCCTTGGGGAAGAGCCGTGGGCCGCCGGTGCGTGGGGGCAGGTCGAATTTCGGATAGCCGACGATCGCGTGGCCGTCCTCCTTGAGCAGCTCGGCCTGCGCGAGCCGGTCGCGGATCTTTTCGCCCGACAGAAGGACGAGGTCGAATTGGCCGCTCGCCTTGTCGAAGCCGATCGCGCGGTCGCCCGCGCCGTGACGCGTGTGGACGAGCTTGAGCGATTTCAGTCCGAACAGCGATTTCAGGAGCAGCGAGGTTTTTTCGGGCACGACGAGCGCGTCGAGCGCGCGGAAGCGATCGAGGTTGCGGTGGAGGGTCGAGACGATATCGGCCGGGATCGCGCGGCCGGTCGCCCGGTTCGCGGCGCGCGCCAGCGCCGAGGGCGGGCGGAGGCGGACGATCTCGGGCACCGGCCCGCCGCTCGCCGCAGCGAGGCGGCGCACTTCGCCCTCGCTGCCTTCGGAGACGAGGATGCTGACGCGCGCGCCCGCGCCGCGGCGGAGCAGCGCGAGCGCGACGGGAAGGGCATGCGCGACCTGGTGCCCGCCGCTGTGGTTGAAGAGGAAGCCGATGTGCATGGGCGTCAGCGCGCGGCGGCGCTCCAGTCGAGGACCGGCCAGCGCCGTTCGGCCGCGACGGCGCGCAGCGCGCGCGACGGGTTCACCGCGATCGCCTCGTCGGCGAGCTCGAAGACCGGAAGGTCGGAGACATGGTCCGAATAGAAACGGATATGCGCGGCGTCGCGCGCGATGCCCGATTGGGCGAGGAAGGCCTCGATTCGCCCCCTCTTGTCGGCGCCGTAGCAGTTCGCGCCGCCGATCGCGGGGGTCAGGCAGCCGTCGCGCCATGTCGAGGCGCTGGCGATCACGTCGGCGATGCCGAGCCGGCGCGCGAGCGCGGCGGTGTAGAGATGCGGGGCGGCGCTGGCGATGACGATGCGGCGCCCCGCGGCGCGCTCGCGCTCGATCAGCGCGATACCCTCGGCATAGAGGCCCCGGGCGACGAGATGGCGCGCGAAGCGGTCGGCAAGGCGCGCCGCGTCGCGCTGCGGCAGCGCGCGGCCGAGCGCCAGCCGGTGCATCGCCTGCTTCATCGTCCGGCGCGGAACGAGCTTCAGCGCATAGAGAAGCGCGATGGGCAGCAGGATCGGGAGGAGGAGCAGGCGCCATGGCGCGCGGTGCCGCGCCGCGAACAGCAAGAACCGGCTGTAGGTCGGCAGGATCGTCAGCGTGCGGTCGAGGTCGAAGACCGACAGGGCGACAGGGGGTGGGACCGCCCGTGCGGCGGGTTCGACCTTTCGTTGCGGCTGCGCCATCGCCTGCTCCTTCCAGGCCGCGACCATGACAGGGCGAACTGACGCGGCGATGGCGTCTTCATTTGTTTTTCGTCATGTTGGCCGAATGGATGGCCGCGCGCGCGATCTGCGATTATCGAGGGGACCATGCACATCCTGGTGATCGAGGACGATGCGCGCGTCGCGGAGCATATCGGCAAGGGGCTGAAGGCGGCCGGGCATCTGGTCGACCTGGAAGGCGACGGGCGCGCCGGGCTGCTCCGCGCGGCGGCGGAGACCTACGACCTGATCGTCGTCGACCGGATGCTGCCCAATGTCGATGGGCTGACCATCGTCCAGACGATCCGCGCGACCGGCGACACGACGCCGGTGCTGTTCCTGAGCGCGCTCGCCGAGGTCGACGAGCGCGTCGCCGGACTGCGCGCGGGCGGCGACGATTATCTGACCAAGCCCTTCGCCATGTCCGAACTGCTCGCGCGCATCGACGTGCTGAGCCGCCGCGGGCCGGCGATCGTCGCCGAGACGAAGCTGAACGTCGGTGACCTCGAGATCGACCTGCTCGGCCAGGCGGTGCGCCGCGGCGGCCGGCCCGTCGACCTGACCGCGCGCGAGTTCCGTATCCTCGCCTATCTGGCGCAGAACGAGGGGCGGGTGGTGACGCGCTCGATGCTGCTCGAACATGTGTGGGACTATCATTTCGACCCCCAGACCAACATCATCGACCAGCATGTCAGCCGCTTGCGGCAAAAGGTCGACCGCGGCTTCGAGACGCCGCTGATCCATACGGTGCGCGGGACCGGCTATATGATGCGGGCGGGCGGATGAGCGCGCCCGCGCGGGGGCGGCTGTGGCGCAGCCTGACGCTGCGGCTCGGCGTCATCTATGTCGCGCTGTTCCTGACCTCGACCGCGCTGATGTTCGGCGCCGCATACTGGATGGCGGTCTATCGCCCGTTGCAGCAGGAAGCGGCGGCAGTGCGCAGCGAAATGGGCGACCTCGCCGCGATCGACCGCGCGGGCGGGCGCGACGCGCTGATCCGCGCGCTGGTGACGCGGCAGACGACGGGGCCGAAAAAGCCGTTTCACGCGCTGATCGCGGCCGACGGCGAGCCGGTCATCGCCAACCTGCCGAGCTGGCCCGACGATCCGGTCTCCGGCTGGACGCTGCTCGAGGCCGATATCTATCAGGCGGGGCAGGAACATGATTACGAGGCGCTGGTCGTCGAGAACCGGCTCGACGACGGCGCGCGGCTGATCGTCGGGCGCGACGTCGAGAGCATCGACGACCGCGACGAGCTGTTCACCATCGGGTCGGCGTGGCTGATCGTCGTCGCGGCCTGCCTCGCGATCGGCGGCAGCATCGCGATGAGCTCGGCGGTCGGGCAGCGGATCGACGCGGTGACGCGCACCGCGCGGCGCGTGATGGCGGGCAGCCTGACCGAGCGCATCCCGCTGCGCGGCACCGGCGACGATTTCGACGAGCTCGCGGCGACGCTCAACATGATGCTCGGCCGGATCGAGGAATCGGTCGAATCGGTGCGGCGCGTCTCGGACAATGTCGCGCACGAATTGCGCACGCCGCTGGCGCGGCTGCACGCCGACCTCGACGAGCTTCGCGGTGCGGACCATGCGGCGGAACGCGAGCGCCTGACCGAACAGGCGCTCGCCGAGGCCGAGCGGCTGCAGTCGATCTTCGATGCGTTGCTACGCATCGCCCGGATCGAAAGCGGCCGGCATCTCGCGGGGATGAAGCCCGTCGACCTGACGCTGCTCCTCGCCGACGCGATCGAGTTCCACATGCCCGAGGCCGAGGCGCGCGGGCAGCGGATCGAGAGCGACATCGCGCCGGGGCTCGTCATCGAGGGCGACCGCAACCTGATCTTCCAGGCGGTGTCGAACCTGCTCGACAACGCGATCAAATATGGCGGCGAGGCCGGCGCGATGCGCGTCGCGGCGCGGCGGGAGGGCGAGGGGGTGCGGATCGCGATCGCCGACCGGGGGCCGGGCATCGCCCCCGAATATCGCGACCGCGTGACCGAACGCTTCTTTCGCGTTCCGGCTACGGCGGGAGAGCCGGGCACCGGGCTGGGCCTCGCGCTCGTCAGCGCGATCGTTGCGCTCCACAAGGGGCGGATGGAGATCGGCGACGCCGGGCCGGGGGCGATGGTGACGCTGACACTGACGTTTTAGCGGGACTGGCCTATTGGTCGATGATCATCGTGCCGGGATGATGCTTGTCGAGGTGGCGCTTGATGATCTTCAGATTCCGGCTGTTCGAACGGAAGAATAGGTCGAAGGCGTCGCCGACGAGCGGGATCGCGCCGAGCGCGGTGTCGACGCCGAGATTCCCCATCATCCGCCAGATCTTCCACTGGGGCATGCCGAGGTTGCGCGCTTCCCAGATCAGATAGGCGCCCATGACCGCGGTGATCACGTCGCCGACCACGGGGACGAGGCCGACGATCGCATCGAGGCCGACCGGACGGTTGATGCCGGGAATGGTGAAGCTGCGTTCGAGCAGGATCTCGAGCGTTTCGACCCGCTTGCGCAGCGCGGCCGGGTCGCGGCGATTCTGGATCAGCGCGTCGAAGATCGCATCGGTGTCGGGGGTGGAGGGGGCCATTGGCGTCCTTTTCCAAAAGCGCGCCAGGGCGGCGCGCAACAGCTTAGTTGGGAGCGGCGATCAGGTGATTCAATGGGTGGCGCGCGCGGCCGTTCGCGCGCAGCCCGGTCAGCCGCTGCGAGGCGACCGACCAGCGCAGCGGCGTCGCGAGCGGGATGAAGGGCGCATAGCGCGCGAGCACGGCCTCCGCCTCGCCGATCAGGCGCGCGCGCTCGGCGGGGTCGGTCGCCGCGACCGCTTCGTCGATCTTGCGCCGCGCCTCGGCGTTGCACAGCGTGTCGCGCTGGCACGACAGGCGGCGCAGCCCCCAGACGGCGTCGTCGTTGGGCATCACCGCGTCGATCAGCTTGAGGTCGGCCTCGCGTCCCATCCCGACGCGCCGGCTCGGCACCCCGATGCGCGCGAAATCGGCCGCGACATAGGCATAGAGGATGCGGCCGCCGGGCGAATCGGGAACCGCGATGCGCAGCGGCTCCAGCGTGCGCCCCGCGGCCTTCCAGGCGTCGACCACCCGTTTCGCCTGCGCGAGGCGCGACGCATCGTCATAGTCGGCCCAAGCGGGAATGAGCGGCGCCGGGCCGCCGTCGCGCGAGTAGAGCGCGGGACGCAGCGTCACCTGCGGCTGCCATTCGGCGAGCCCGAAGGCGTCGATCAGTCGGTCGCGCCGGATCGCGCGCGACAGCGCCTCGCGATTGGCGTCGGTGGCGAGAAATCCCTCGGCGCGCACGAAGGCGAGGCCGAAAAGCCCCGGCACCGGATCGACGATCAGGCGCGAGCGGCCGATGTTCGAGGCGACGAAATAGGGCAGCGACGAAAAGCGGCCGCCGAGCACCCCGTCGGCATAGCCGTTCTTGAAGCGCGCGAGCGCCCGCGGGGCGGTAACCCCCACCAGTTCGATCGACGCCGCCGGATCGGCAGCCGCCGCCTCGGCCTCTTCGGGGTCTTCGGCGAGCGGGTCGGCCACGGGGGTCAGCAGCATCGCGCGGCCCTGTTTCTTCGGCCGCATCGGCCCCCCGCCCATGCCGCGGTTGACGATCGCCATCGACGGCAGCGCGAGCAGCTCCAGGATGTCGGGCTGCGGCACCGACAGGCGGATTTCGATCACGCTGTCGGTCATCGCCTTGATCGTCTCGATCTCCGGAAAATCGTCGCGCAGCACATGCTTGCTGCGCGAGCCGAGATAGCCGCGCAGGATCGCCGCGACATTCTCGGCGGTCACCTTGTCGCCGTTCGACCATTTGGCCTCGCGGACGCGGAAGATATAGCTGCGCCCGTCGGCGGTGACCGTCCAGCGTTCGGCGAGGCCGACATCGATCTGGCCTTCGCCGTCGTAGCTGACGAGCCCCTGCGACGTCGCCTCGAGCAGCGCGGCGTTGGGCGCCGACAATTCGCCGTTCGCCGGGTTCGCGGCGGGATCGAGCGATCCGATCGCGGCGACCCGCACCGGCCCGCGCTCGCCGAACAGGCCGCAACTGCCGAGGCTCAGCACGAGCAGGGCGGTCGCAGCGATCCGCGTCCCGATGCTGCCGGCTTTCATGCGTCTGCCACTCCTGCGCCCATTCCTGCCGCTGGTGCGGACGGCGGGACTCGAACAATCACTGTAATCGCTTCATAAAACTCTTTAAAATATACGGCAGCTAGAAAATACCGTAAAAAATACCGTAAATCAGATTCGCTGTGCGAACGACCGAATGCGACGTTCTTCCAAATCAGACACCGCCATCGGTGCGCTCCAACCGTCGCTTCCCGCTGCGATCGTTGCTTGTGACAGATCGAAAATATTGAACCGGAAATCGTCATCCTCGGAAATGACGCCGAGGGTGATCACGTCTTCGCCGGCCTCGCGCTGCATGAAGCGTGCCGACGATTTATCGACATACTCACCCGTCACGACGCAGAACTTATAACTGGCCCCCTTGATCACGACATGGAGATCGACACCGTGCTTCTTCGCATCATCGCCGTCAGCGAAGCGAGCCCTCGCACCAGCTGCGAGTAGCAAGTCGTATACGATATTCACCGTGGAGTCTGCTTCGTCCTTGAGATGACGTCGGGCAGCGGCCTCGCTCGCGGCCACTTCACCCATTGAAAGCCAGTTCAAATCGACATTCATAATCCGGGTCAGATAGACCATTTTCTCCTGTGTAGGGATCGTTTCACCCTTGAACCATTTCCGAGCGGTCTCCATCGTGATGGAGACATCATACTTCTCCATTTGTTCAACAAGATAGACGTAGCGTCCTTGGTGCATTGGAGGGAAGTTCGGGTTGTTGTCTGCAGCCGCGGTCAACCGCTCAGCGAAGCCCTGATGGACAGGTGTCTTTTTCGCTTTGCCGCGAGGCAGCTTTGCGTTCCTGGCCCTCATAAAGTATCACTCCTAACTGGTGAGTATTCACGTTAGGGGTGACATGTATGCTTTTAGCGTGATCTGTCAATGATTCCTAACGCCTCGGCGACCGATTTGGCGCATCCATACAATGCGCCTGTCCCGCTCCAGGCCGCTTCAAATCTCTTTTGTAAACGAGATTGGTAACCACCGTCCGCCTTGACCTCAATTCCTACCGCTCGACCTTTTACGGAGCCGATGATGTCAGGTGAACCCGGACAGCCGAAATCAACGGGTCGCGCTTCTGCAAGCACCACCATGCCGGGCAGCATTTCGAACTTCTGCCCGACCGGGAGACGCAGGCGCTGACCCTGCCACGCCTGGCCCGTGTTGTTGCGCCAGACGAGCGCGCCGGGCTGCTGCGACACGGCGACCAGAATTTCGTTCTGGATCGCCTTTTCGGACTGCTTGCGGCGCGGCAGCGGGGATGGGACTCCGATCAGATCGTCGAATTCGCTCATTTACCGGCTCCTGATTTGAGACTCATCTTGAGGCGCGCCCATCCTCCGGGGTTCTTGTAACCGCGCCTCCGTGCAAGCGCCTCGAAGTCGGACCAGCGGGTGCATTCCTTCTCTTCGAGGACGCGGGCGATCTGCGCCTTGCGTTTCGCTTCCTTCGCCGCGGCGGCGTCGACCTTCGTCAGTTTCCCCTCGCGCGTCTCGATCTCGCGACTCTGCACCGGAAACTCTGCGCCGCACGGGCAGACTTTCGCCGGGCTGAAGCTGACCTGAAAGCATTGCAGGCAGCGGCGTACCGGTATCGCGTCTGACGGGCCGCGCGCGCCGGCTGCGGTAGCGCGTCCTTGCAACGACCAGTCATATTCAGACGTCGGCCCGCCGTGGTGCATAAAATTGCCCGCATGGTCGCAGATGACAGCTTCATCTTTCCCTGGGAACATGCGCAGCGCGCGACCGATGCTTTGTTTGTGGAAGACGAGTGATTTGGACGGGCGACCGCCGCCGATATAGACGACACCCGGCACGTCGAGCCCTTCGCCGATCAGATCGACTGCCGACAGCAACGGATAATATCCGGCCTTGAAATCCTCCATGATGCGGCGCCGCTCGTGACGGTCCATCGTCGTTCCGTCGATGTGGGCGGTCCTGAAGCCTTCGGCACTGAACGCCGCCGCGAGGTTCCGACTATGCTCGATCGATGTCGCGAACAGGATGCCGGTCTTGCCGCGCGCGAGGCGATCATAGTGCTCGACCATGTCACCGATGAGATGTGGACGGTCCATGAGCTCGCGCAGACTGTCGCGCTTGTAATCGCCCGCTAGTGACGGGATCTTCGAGACGTCGGGAATGTCAGGCGCATAATAACTATAGGGGGACAGGAATTTTTCATCGATCAACTGCTGGACCGTCGGGCCGATGATCATCGCGTCGAATTGGCCGTCGAGACCCTTGCCGTCGAGGCGCTGCGGTGTTGCGGTCAGACCGATCTGCACCGCGCCGCGGTACGCCGTCATCACCTTCGACCATGATCCCGCGGCGGCGTGATGCGCTTCATCAATGATGACCAGATCCGGCGCGGCGAGACGCGCCAGACGCGACACGAGAGTCTGAACGCCGGCGATCGTCGCGGCGAAGGACGGGTCATAAGGGTCGGTCGACGTGATGAAGCTGTGCGGAAGATCCTGTTCGACGAACGCTTCGGACGTCTGATCTGTCAGTTCCTTGCGATGCACGACGAATTGCGCGGTGTGACCGTGCTTCAGCGCCGATTTGAACAGTTCGATCGCGAGGCGGGTCTTCCCCCCACCTGTCGGAAGCACCACCAGAATTCGCCTAAACCCGAGAGCGATCAGCTTTTCCAGCTTTTCGATAATGAGCAACTGGAACCAGCGCGCGCCGGGCGACACATCGAACGACGAAAATGGAACAGGTGGGCTGTCGAGGAAGGAGTCGGCCACGCTTAGCGCAAGCCATTGACGCGCTTCGACGACGTGCATCACATCATCACCGCATCACGCCGCGATCGACGCGATCAGCCAGCCCCTGCGGTTGTAGCTATATACCTTGGCCTTCGGCGCGACAGGTGGACGTTTCAGGTAGCCGACGTCGAGCAGGATTTCGTTTGCGGTGCGGACATAGGCCGAATAGTCGATGTCGTCGGGAAACTCGTCGGGCAGTTCCATGAGCGGTCGCGAACCGTCGCTGCGGGACACCTTCTTGAAGTTGCCCGTCTCTGGGTGCGGTTCGGAATAGAGAATGTCGTCGCCGTCGGTCGACCAGGTGAAACGGACGACCTTGCCGAGATACTCGTCGCGCCAGGTGGCGCCACCCTTCGCCTGAACCACCGTTACGAAGTCGCGCACGTCGCGGCACTCGCGAATGAACTGATCGACGGGCGTTCCGTGCAGGATGTGAGCGACTGCCGCGTCGGCACAGACGTTCATCGACGGGGAATTCATCATCTGCGTGCGAAGGTCACCCTCGGCGCGCGGGTTCGCGAGAACGCCTTTCCGCTTCGCTTTGCCGTCGGGCTTGATCGCGATGTAGGTGTTCACCGACTGGCTGTGTAGCGACAGATACTCTGTGGACTCGAGTTCGAAGCCGGTATCGCTCTCCCATTGGCGCGTCAACTCGAACAACTCGCGCTCGAGGTGCCGCGGGCAGCGGAATACGACGCCGTCGGTGTTGGCGCTGACGACGGGGATTCCGACCTGTTCGGCGCGCTCGATCAGCATCAGCAGGGCAAGCTGCCCGGTGAGCGTGACGGCGATCATCAGGTGCGGGGCGTATAGGATGGACCAGACTGATCCCATCTTGCCGAAGGTGCCGTTCAGGGCAATCTTGAGCCCCTGGTCGGTGACCTTATTACCCTCGCGCTTCGCAATGATGCGCTCTTCGCGGATCTTCCGATAGATATCGAGGAACACGGGGCCGATGGCCTGTGGGAAGAGGCCCGATCCGAGGATGATCGCCGGATAGTAGGACGCAACGTCGAAATCGAACAACTTCGCGTAGTCGTCGGCGTAGACGGAGCGATTCTTTTCGGTGGAATGTAGCCCGCCGATGCCCATCTGGTAGCGCGTATCGCCGATGATGACGTCGGCATCACCCAACCAATCCGGCAAGCTGACCTTGCCCTGATAGTTGATGAAGAAATCCGTCTCGCGGATGCGCTCAAGAATGGCGCGCAGTTGCTCCGTCTCAAATTGCAGATAATCGGGCGGCTGATATCGGAACTTGGTGCCGGCGACCTTATTCAGATCAACCTTTTCGATGCGTCGACCAAGCGCTTCCTCGGATCGCTTGCGAATGATGGCCTCGCCGATCTGCGCGTCGGACTTCGACCGGAAATCCATGCCATATTCGGCGCCGATCGCCTCGCGCATCTTGAGCGGTTCTTCGAGCGCGTCGAGCAGCAGCAGCGTCGCGTCCAGGTCGTTGACGTTATAGGCGGCGATCTCGTCGAACTGCTCGTCGGTGATCTCCGCGTCGTGGTGATAGGGGAGATCCTGCATCTTCTGTCCGTGCAGGCGACCATTGAGCATCTTGAGGCTTGCCCATGCGTTCGGTTGCGGTTCGATCAGGTCGATGTGGTTAAGCCGCGGAATGTCGATCCCGAGGATGCGCGGCGTCTCCCAATATTTCAGCTTGCCGTTGATGATGCGGCTCGACGCTTCCTTGATCTCGTCGACCGTTGCGCCCTGCAGCGCGAGGAATATCAGCGGAATGTCGAAATTGTTGCCGTTGAACGACACGATCTCGTAGCCGGTCATTATCGCGCGGATGCGAGCAATCTCGGCGTCGGTAAGACGGGTGCGGGTGCGGTACTGGATGACCTTGCCGTCGTGACGGCGCTTGAAGCCGAGTTGGAATTCCGGTGATAGGCCGGATTTTCCCATGATCTCGATATCGACGGCGATTTGCTCGCGGATCATCCTGCTTCCTCTGGTCAGTTGGATGCCGCCCCACGACCACTGTGGGGCGGCATTGTCACGTTTCGCGTGATTCGCGGATCAGCCGATATCGAAATCGTCGCCGCCGCTGGACGATGACGATTCACCGTCACATGAGGCCGGCGCGTCGTCGAACGCATTGTCGTCTTCGAGATCGTCGAACATGTCGTTGGTGACGGTGATACCGCCGCCCGCGAGACGGTCGCCTTCCTGGTGCGAGCGGATGCCGTTGACCTGACAGAAGATGCCACGACCCCCCTTGTCAGTGCCGAAGAACGAGACGATCACGTCGGCGTAACTACCGCTGTAGAACACGTCGAGAATATCGGCTTCTTCCACGTTGCGCTTGTGGCGATCCAGCAGTTTTGGACGTTCGTCGCCACCCTTCGGACCTGTGGCGGGGAAAGCGTAATTGCCTTCGTAGCCGTCATAGATTTCACCGTCTTCGTTCTTGAATCGCTCGCCCTTCTTCAGGCAGATGCGCTTGGGATTGTCCTCCTGAATCGTCTTCCATGCGTCCTTCTTGCCCCACTGCTGCGCGCCCGATTCCTCGATCGCGCCCACGCAGGCCTGCAGATATTCTTTGAATTTGGGGTGGTCGGACGGAATGATGATGTTGCAGTTATATTTTTCCTTGCCGTCGTCGACGCCTTTCGGTCGCGACTTCGTCTTGAGACTGTCGGTCCACGACAGGCGGACGCGATTCATTTTCACAACGCGTTTGTCGGGAACGTTCAATTGTTCTGCCATGATAATTTCTCCTATTCGTGTGGATTATCCGACGTTCGCCCTGACGGCGGCGTCCTTCGCTTCGAGCAGTTTGCGGAGGGCAACGGTGCGTTCGGCGTTGCGCGGGATGGTTTCGACGATGTGCCGCGCCAGATCGCAGAATGGTCGCGAGGCGCGTTGCAGGTGGTCGGGCAGATGGCTGTAATGGAAATAATACAGGATCTTGTCGGACTCGATCTGTTCTTCCGAAAATTCGGTCGGCGCGGGATCAATGTCAGCGGACATCATTGTACTCCTATTCGATATCGTCGAACATCGCCGTCACGACGGGTATTGCCGGGCGGCTATCCTCCACCGGGACGAGAACCGGCGTCGAAGGTTTGCGGGTGATCAGATCGCCGAATGCGGCGTCCGTGAGCGTTGGGCCGATCAGCTTTTCCAGCTGCGTCGGCGAGAGAACTTTGGGCGGCGCCATGGCGCGGTCGCCGAGCGTTTCGGTGAGACGCACTGTCGCTGCCTCATCGTCGACATATTTTCGCGGGTTCGCGCGACCTTCGATGGCCTTCAGCAACGGAACCTGCTTCCCGTCGAGATAATCGACCAGTGCATTCTTCGCGAGTTCGTCGAGCCACTTTTCGATCATCCCTTTATGGAGGATCAGGCGGCTGCGCTGCTCGGGCGTCACGGCGCGACCAATCTCGCGCACCTGTTCAGCTTCCATGGTCAGATCCTTCATGAGATTGTCGTGCGCGTCGCACCCGAAGTGCTGAAGCCGCAGGCAATATCCGCATTGCGTTCCGGCGCGACGCGGAGCGCCCGGCGTCAGGGCTGCTTCGGCAAGCGCGCCGATCGTCTCGCCGAACGCCAGCAACTCGTCGAGGGTGACGTGCCATCGACCGCCACCGCCGTAGCAGCGCGGCTGATCAATGATGATCAGGAAATCCTTTGCGGACGACACGTTGCGCGCGACGTTCCACCAGAAGCCGAGCGCATACAGCATCATCTGCTTGTTCTGCACCGCCGAGACCGGGATGTAGCGACCCCATTTGTGGTCGTTGATGACGATCAGGTCATCGGAGACGATCGCCGCGTCGAGCGTGCCGAACTGATCAGGTCCAAGCCACTTCGATATATCGACGCGATACTCCCCGAAGAATTCACCCTCGAAGATGCGAACCTCGTCGATGCCGAATTGCAGCAAGCGCGCGTCATCCTCGGTCCAGGTAAATTCGTAGGTGACAGGTGCGACGTCGAACGATTCGCCGTTCCAGCGCGACTCCGTCCCTTGGTAAATCTCGGTTTGGCCGATGAATTGCTCGGCAAACGTGCCGGTTTTCAGGCAGAAGTCGCGATATTTGTGTGCGACGGTGCCCTCGGCGGCGTAACGATTGGTGTCGTTCGGGATGCCCTCGCACGCTTCAACCCACCCTGGACAATTCGCCCAGAAGTTTGCCGCGGACGGCGCGAGTTTGGCGTGGAGGGAGTCCCTTAGCATTGGTGATCGGCTGTCCGTCAGCCGATGTCGAAGCCGTCGTCGCCAGCGGCTTCTTCCGCGGCAGGCTCGACCGCCTGGCGCAGCGGATCTTCGCCGAAGTCATAGTCGGCGTTGAAATCGACCGACATGTCGTTGACGAACCGCGTCAGGAAGAACGCGGCCTTGCGCTTGCCATCGTCGTCGAGCGTGCTGTCGGCTCCGACGAGCTTCGGCGTGCCGAGTTCCTGATTGATCGACGTGAGCGCGCCGGCGATCTCGGCCTTATTCGACTGGTCGGGTGCGACCTTGGCAACGAGCTTACCGGCGAGCGCGCGGAGTCCGTCGTCGCTGATGTCGGGGTTCCATTTCCCAGTCTTCGACGACGCCGGGGCAGTGTCGTCCTTCGGAGCCGACGCGGGTTCGGCCGCTGCAGTCGCTTCCTCGGCCTTCTTCGATGCGCGCGGCTTGCGCGTCGCCGTCGCACCCGCATCGTTCGCGGTCAGCTTTTCGATCGCTTCGGCGCGACCGGCGTTGAGAATTTTCAGTTGTTCGGTGTTGGCTTCCAGCGCCTCGGTGTGCGCCTTGAGCAAGGCTTCGATGCTCATGTTCGTGTCCCTTTGTGCGGTAACGGCTCGCACCATGCGAGTCGCCGCGTTTCACCACATCGCGCGACTAAAATCAACTGAAACGTGAAACAACACGTCTCGGTTGATTTCTATTCCAATCAGGTTTACCACGCCATCATCTTTCACCGGAGCAGCCTATGCACAGCACCGAAATACAGGGTCGCGACCCATGGCGGGATCAGCCCTTTTATCGCTTTCTCTTCGAGAATTTCCCCACATATCGCTCAAAACGCGGCCTGCTGGACGTGCCTCGAATCGCCAAGGATGTCGGCCTGACCGCCGAAGGCATCTACAAGTGGCTGCGCCGAGGCGTGGTGACGCCCACGAACGCGCGAACGCTGCATCGTCTCTGTAACGCGCCGACCAATATCGCGGCCCTTCAGGCAATCGCCGCCACCCCTCCCGCGCTCGAACGATTCTACGAGTTCTGCGAATAATTCTCGTTCGATTGAGGGTGGTGGCCGATGGCTGACGACGGCCAAGATATTCTGACGACTATTGCGCCGTTTCGCGCCGCGGGTTTCGCGATCCACTGGCTGCGACCGCGCACAAAAAAGCCTGTCGAGAACCGCTGGACGAGCATCGATCCCCCAACATTCGACAGGTTACGCGAAACCTACAATCCCGACCTGAACGTCGGTGTGCGTCTCGGTGAGCCGTCTCGCCTGGTCGACGGCACGTATCTCCATGTCATCGACGTCGACATTCGCGTGCCCCAGCTCGCCACAGAGGCATGGAACAAGCTGCGCGAACTATTCCCCGATGTCGCGCTCGACACGCTGCCATGCGTCAAGTCGGGCAGTGGAGGTGCATCGCGCCACCTGTATTTCACCTGCTCCCGCTCCTATCGCAGCCGCAAAATCGCCGTCTCTGAGGGGAAACATCGCAGCGCCAACGGCAAGTGGCACTATGACTGGGAAATCGAGATTTTCGGCACCGACAAACAGGTCGCGATGCCCCCTTCGATTCACCCCGACTCGGGCGAACGCTACACCTGGAAACGTCCATTCGATCTCGACATGCTCGAACTCGGCGTGTCTCCTGCGATCAGCACCGAGCGACTCGAGAAACTGACCGTCGCGCACGAGGAAACCTATGGCTTCGAGACCCGCGAACCCCTTTCCTATAAACCCGGTCAGTTGGAAGATGAACTGGACGCGCTCTCCGATGCCAGGATCGACGATTATCACGACTGGGTGACGCTCGGTCAGGCGCTTCACCACCAATTCGGAGGCGCGCAGGAAGGTTACGACCTCTGGCTCAAGCACAGTCAGCGCAGCGAAAAATTCGATGCACGCGAAATGCCGCGCAAGTGGCGCAGCTTCGGGCGGAACCGCCGCGCGCCGGTCACGATGGCGTCGGTTCGCGCGTGGATCATCGACCAGCGCAAGTCCGAAATCACCGACATGCTGCTCGCCGGTTCCGATCTGGACGATCTCGAGCCTTCGACGGCTTTCGACGATGCGGATGACGAATCTGGCGATCTCGACGAGTTCCTTGCCTCGGGTGACACCGATCCCGAAGCCAAATCCGACGACGACGCGGTCACCGAGGACGATATCAAGGAGACGTTGGCGGCGCTTGACGGCGGCGCTGATGACGACGAGCCGCGCAACCTCGACTGGATCTCGCTGCTCGACTTCAACGAGGAAGGGGGACTGCGCTCGACGCTCCACAACGTCGAACTCATCCTGAAGAACGATCCGCGCTTCGAAGGCGTGCCGCAACTCAACGATTTCACCCATGAGACGGTGCAGCGCCGCGAACCAGGTAAGATGTTCCAGCGCGCCCGCGCCGCAAAACCGGTGAAACAGCTTCAAGGTCGCATGTGGACCGTCCGCGACGGCATCAACGGCGACCTGTGGAGCGATGACCGCGACTTCGCGATCCGTTCCGTGATCGAGGCGCCGAAGACGCAAGGCGGCTATTCAACCAAGGTCACTGATCGCGACCTGAAATCCTCCATTGTCCTCGCCGCGGACAACAACCCGTTCCATCCGATCAAGGAATATCTGGAATCGGTCGAGTGGGACGGTGTACCGCGCGCAGAGCGACTGTTCATCGACTATCTGGGTACGACCGACAACGCCTATAATCGAGACATAGCGCGCCTCATGTTGATCGCCGCGGTCACCCGGATTTATGAGCCCGGCCACAAGTTCGACTTCGCTGTGATCATTGAGGGTCTTCAGGGGAAGCGCAAATCGACCTTCATCCAGACGCTCGGCCGCAGCTGGTTCGCCGAACTCGACGGTGATTTCCACGACCAGAAGCAGATGGTCGAACTGATGCAGGGCGCGTGGATCATGGAGATCCCTGAACTGTCGGGCTTCAACCGCGGCGACGTGCGCTCGATCAAGGCATTCATCAGCAGGCAGAAAGATCGCGTGCGCCTGGCTTACGCGAGGCGGGCAGGGGAATACCCTCGCCAGTGTATCTTCATCGGTTCGACCAATGACCGCGAATATCTCAAGGACGACACGGGTGGGCGCCGCTTCTGGCCTGTCATGTGTGCGGTCTCCGAGATCGACATCAGCGCGCTCGAGGCGAACCTTGACCAGATATGGGCCGAAGCGGTCACGCTGTACCGGCAGATGCGCGAGAAGCAGCCGCGCGGCATCCTGCCGCTATATCTCACCGACCCCATGTCCCGCACGATCGCGTCGCACCTGCAGGAAAGCCGGCGCGTCGAGACGAGTGACGATGCGACCATTGGCATCATTGCCGATTGGCTCGACAAGTCGATACCTGCGGAAGGGGTGTTCGACGCTGAGAACGGTCAGCCGCGTGACGTGACGTGTCTGCGGGAGATATGGATCGACTGTCTTGGCGGGCGTCAGGAGCAGTATGATGCTGCCAAGGCTGCGATGGTCGGGCGCTGCATGAATCGCATCCCCGGATGGGAGAAATCCGATGAGCAGTTCCGCTTCAAACTGCACGGGAAGCAGCGCACTTATCGACGCATGGGCGCGGTGCAAATGATGGCGGATATGTTGATCGGGTAGGGTGGCCGGGGCCGGGAGGAAATCGGTAAAATCTCTAGGAGCTGCGCGGGGTTCGGGATGGCCGGGCGCGATTAGGAAATCAGCGAGATTCAACCATGTCGCAAGGGTCCAACCCGATGAACTTGCGCACCGCCTTGCCGAAGTTGTCGAGCCAGTAACCCTTGCCTCGCATCATGCCTTCGTCTTCGTCCATCAGGTGACCGAAGGCTACGATCCCTTTAGCACGGAGGCTGCGCAGAGTGTCGCGCGCTTCCGATATGGAAATCTGCAGGTTGGAGGCGAGATGTCCAGGGCCGTGGCCGTAGAACGTGTCGAGTTCGCCGATCGCACGCGTCTCGATGTCCGTCAGGGTGTCAGCGACTTCGGAGATGATGTTGGGATTGATAATCACGCCCGTCCTCCCTGAATGATATGGAACGGCGGTCGCACCGTCGTCACGCACGAATGCGCTGCCTCCAATGCTAGTTCGATCATTTCCACAGCCATGTCACCTTCCGGCAGGGGCTCGAACGGCCGAGCCTTTCGACTGCTCGTGCGGATGATCGTCACGCTCGGCGCCGGCTTAATCTTCGTGAGCACGCACAACGCCGCCATGCACGCTGTCACGCCCGACCCGCAGGCGGCGTAACCTTCTAGACAGCGAAGCGCGTGATAGTCGGAGTCGAAGCAATAAATATGCCCTTTGAGGCCGACCAGGAACGTTCCGCCGCGCTCTGCACCTTTGTCGTTCGACATGAAGCCGACCTCACGCATCAACGCGCGGACCTTGTCGGCAAATATCGTTGCCATCCACTTGTCGAGCGCGGCGGCGTCGTTCGCCGCGGGAATGTCCGATATCTCTTCGACGCTGAACGTCAGGCGATGCTGCAGCGCATGTCCCATCGCGAAGGATGACGTGTAGCCGATCAACAACGGGCCGACCTCGAACACCTTGGGCGTCGCGCTGTGCTTGAGATAGTGTGAATCCCCGACGCTCGCGCTGTCGCCTCCCATGGTGACGACGCCGTTGTGGGTGATGGCGGCTATGGCGGTCATGTCACGGGGTCTCCTGAGGGTTGATGCTCGCCGCACCAAGCGTCGGCCTGCATCCAGGGAAAATGTTGCTCGAAACCGGGTTGTGATGGTTGCTCGTGGCCTGTCATGGTCCACACAGCCAGAGTCGGAGGGAAGCGGCGGCACTCGCCTGCGCCTTCGTAGCCGGGCCGTAGGTCAGGGTGTCGAAAGCGGCATGTCGCGCATCTGGCGGTCATGGGTTCTCTTCTAGGTCGTTAAGATATCGCGTGATCTCATCGGCGACGGCTGTCGGATTGCTCTTGATCTTGTCGACCATGCGTACGCATTCGGCCAGTCGCACGACTTCGGTGTCGTTGCCTGCCCGGTCTGGGCAATAGCTCATCCCGACACGCTGGCAGATGATGTGATGAGGGTGATTCATCGCAATATCGCCCGGCAGACCTGCACGACCAATGCGGCGAGCCACAGCAGCGTGAGGCCGGTGGCGATCGTGCCTATGGTCATGAAGATGTCGCGGAATAGGGTGATCAGGTCAGACATTGGTCTGCTTCTGCGCGCGACGCTCAGCCAGTACTCGCCGCGTCGTGAATCGCTCGAACCGCAACTTCGGATCGACGATGTACCCGTCGACCAGGAAAGGGTCTGGCGCGATCCGCAGGAAGTCGCCCCAATCGGCCGCGTCGGTCAGTGCGCGGTCGCGTGCCTCGTCGACGGTGAGACCTTTGCCGTCGGTGTAGATCGAGCCAGTCGCGTGGCTGACGACCGTCATCTCGAAACCCTCGTCGGTCGTCACCTGGACGAAGAACGTGATGCGCTCGCAGCTTTCGTATATCCGCGTGACGTGGATGCGGGTGATGCGAGCAGTGGCGTCTTCCATGTCGGCGATCCTCCCGTGGAAATAGAATCACCTGATACGTGAGTATGCAATTGGAGTCAACACGTCTCGCGTGATAGCGCGACGCACTCAAGCGCATCGTGATCCCGAGCGACCATCGACCGCACCGCGGAATAAAACTTAGAAACGGCGCGACGTGTCTCGGTGGATAAATCTTAGATGACGCTCAACTAGGTGCGCGATCATCGGCGAATAAACCTTAGAACGCCGCGGCGCTAATTTCGGGCTCCGAATAAAACTTAGTAGCAAATTCAGGGTGGAACTGGAACAAGATCGAAAATTCTTGTTCCACCTTCTTGTTCCAGAATTTCGAAGTAGTTTCAACGTGTTGCGCCAAGTGGAACTGGAACAGGCCGTTTTTCCTAAAGACTTGTCGTCTCGCAGAACGTTTTTTCTGTCTCGTGCTTCGTCGATACCTACCATTGATCGCTCCATTTACCCCCAAGGATAGTTTCTAGGGAAAAATGGCTGATTCTTGTTCCACCTAGCTCAAATGGCTGAAAAACCGCAAAAAATTTGGAACAAGAACGTGGAACAAGAATTAGGCCCTTGTTCCAGTTTAGCTTAAATTACTGAAATCAAACGGAAATAACGGAACAAGATCTGGAACAAGATTTTTCCGATGCAATATCAACGACTTATGAGCCATGTCGTCCGTTCCTAAGGTAAACTCTAAGCCTATTTAGCTTAAATGAAAACTGTCCGAAACCGGGGCTCAGCGCCACTCGCCCTGCCGGCACTCGCTGAGAGGGACCCAAGGTGCTGATTTTACTTGACAAATGAGTTAACCTTAGAGCCGATATGTCACGAGTCGCGTGTCTAAGTTAAAACAAAGTTGTCATACAACTGCGTTATTTTAAGCTAAACTGTATCGTGCAACTAATACACCTGATTTAAGCTAAACTGTATCACCACAACACGTCACCCGAAGCGGCCAGGCACGCCGCCCCTCACGTTCCCGCCCATGTAAAACTTAGAATGACGGATGAAGCGCCGTCGCCTGCAGCGGCGCCAGCTGGCGCCGCACCATGGTCGACGCGTCCTAAGATTTACTCCCAAAAAAACTCACGCGAGAGTTGACTATTCACGCGGCGGTCCTAAGGTAAATCACGTCAAAAGTGATTCGCGCAGCGGGTCACCCATGAAGGGGAATAACGATGGATCTGCCCGACAATACGCCCGCCGTACTCCGGAGGACTTTCGAGCGCGTCAAGTATCACGTCATCGCCGAACTTAGCGACGGCACGGCGTCAATCGCTCACTGTGTCAGCGAAGCAAGCCGCGACCGCATGGTCGCCGAGCAGCTGGATATCATGGCCGTGCATATGGCGACTGGTCGCACGTTTCGCAGCGGGAATACGATTGTCGCTGTTGGCGTGAGGGAGGTGGATCAATGATCCGCTACTACCTCACCGGCCTAGCCGCTGGCGTCGCCGTCACCCTCTTAGCGGTGTCGATCGCCGCAACGCCGCCAATCCCGAAATTCATCGCCCATGAATGCGACGGCGCCGGCGGCGACCTGTTCGCGATGGACTCGTCTGATTTTCCCGCGGGCTGCGGGCTGATTGAAAGGAATCGTTGAGATGCGAAGTCCGGATGCCGAAAGGCAAGATATATTCAGCGCCAATCCCATGGTCGAGGGATTCCTCTCCACCATGCTGCAGGACGCGCAATACCGCGAAGCGGACGAAGCGTGCAGCGAGGAACGCGAAGCGCGCGACACCGGCACAATATACGATTGCCCCGACGCGACATTGCGCGCTGTTATCGCGGAATGCGACCAGTTTATAACTGCGGCGCGCGCGGTGAACGTAACCGATGACGTCAATCTGGCGACGTTTTGCAATCAGGCATGGAATCATGTTCGCAAGCAAATCGGCAGCGATCTGTATCTCGAACGCGCCGGCCATGGTGCAGGGTTTCGCGACCGCGACATATGGGCTTGTGATGACCGCGACCTGAATCGCCGCATCGGCCGAGCATTGTCGGACCTGGTCGCGCGCCACCCGTCGCTTGAGACATATGTCGGCGACGATGGCGCGCTTTACATCGTCGGGCAGGAGTCGGCGACGTGAGCGCCGCTCTGAACCGCCCCGCCATGACTCTCGCCGACGCGCTCTACCATGGACAATGGAAGGCGAGCAGCGGCCATCCGAAAGGGTGGCGCGTTACGCGTCAATTCTTCCCACCCCACCCTGATTATCAGCGCGTCGCGGCAACCGGAGTGACGTTTTTGGAGTCCGAAGGGAAGGGCGGGCGGTTGCGCTTGTTCCGGTCATGGGAAGCGGCGCAACGCGTCGCGGACAAGATGAATAGGGAGAACATCCGATGACCTACACCGACCCCATGACGCGCGAGCTCGCCGCCCGCCTCACGTTCCCGATGAATATCGACGGGATGAGGGACTCCGAATTCGACGATTGGTTTGATGTCGCCTGGATCATGACGATGTTGGAAGAGCCTGAATTGTTGCTCGGGGCCGGCGAAGCGCCGCCCGTCATCCCGTCGAACGTCGCGGAGCGCGCTCGGGCTATTGACGCGCTGATATGCCGCGAGATGACCGCGGCGACGGTTCATTGAGATAGAGAGAGAGGTCATGATATGCAAACTCTAGTCCGCGACCTGAGAGTCGGCGATCGCATCTTATTCCATGGCCCGCGCCGCGTTGTCGACGTCCATAATCGGCCAGGCAACATGCTGTTACTGGTCACCGATAGGGGTGAATTCGATTTGCCGCGGCACGCTACGGTAACGAAGGTGACAGCAGCATGATCTGGATTGTTCGTCTGGAAACGGAAAACTTCGAATTCCTCACCTACGGCAGCACGGAGTCCGAAGCGAATGAAGCAATGGGACGTGCGCTGAAACGTCACGCTCGCCAATATCACCTCGCCGATGATTGGTGGAGCGCGTATGAATTCGAGACCAGTTGTGTCGCGTCCGGCGAGGCGTACTGCGACGGGGAACGACTGGTATAATGGCCCGCCCCAAATCCCCCGCACGCGACCAGGCACGCCGTGCCCGCCTGAAATATTACACCGGCGCCAGTTGCCGCCATGGTCATGCCGATGGCGTCCGATACGTGTCAACAGGCGCGTGCGCGCGTTGCGTCAATGGCGGATCGCTGCCGCGCGAGGCGATCGGGATGGATTCATGGCTGATAGAGTCACTGATAGGGTGAAATAACACTTGAAACGTGAGTTATTAGGTTTAAGATAAACTCACGTTAGACGTGATTCGGAAAGGGTAGGGACGATGTTTACCGATAGATTCAGCGGCTATTCTGGCGAAACGATCGAATGCGAGCGGGGCGGAATCCGTTTCGTTGCTACGTTGCACGCCGATGACGATATGACGCCACCATGGGAGCGCGAAGACGGGCATGGTCCGGTGTCGGATTGGCGGGCCCGCAACTATGCGGGACGATACGATAAGGCGCCGGGCGATCTCAAATTGTGCGACGATGGCGGCAGCGTCTACCATGGTCGGGCGCGCTTCTATGACTTTGCTGAAGCGTGCAAGATCGCGCGGCGCGACGGGTGGGGTTACATCCCCGATCCCATGACAGCATTACAGAATAGCGGCGGCAAGTGGTATGCTTGGTTTGGCAACGGGCATGCGCCCGGCTGCAACGTCGGCGGCTTCGACAGCGAAAGCAAAGCGGTCGCCGCTCTACATGACGCGCACCGCGCGACCATGACACCGCGTCAATACGCTGCAGCTGCTGCCATGGCAGACTATGACCGCTTGCGGAAATGGTGCGATGATCAATGGCAATATGCCGGTGTCGCCGTGCAAGCGTTCGTAGAGGATCTGCCGCTAACCGGCGAATTCGACCATGCTCTATGGGGTATCGAGTCCGACGCTGGCGACTATCTGACCGAAACCGCCAACGATTATCTTGATGAATGCGATGCTGCAGCGCGCGCCGCCGCGGTCGCCATGGGAACGAGATTGGCCGCGCTGGTTTCGGCATAAATCACGCGAAACGGGAGATTTGTAATGTATAGAGAGTGGGACAAGCGGCGCAAGCAGGTGACCATGAATGTTACCGTCAGCGTACCGCGCAACATGTCGGCCGCCGAAACGCGGCGCGAAGTCCGCGAGATGATCAAGAACGGGGCCGGGTGGCATTTCAATTGTGGCGAAGAGGGCGGCGTTACCGTTCGGCGCGTCCGGCCTGCCAGTTAATCACGTGAAACGAGTAGGAATCACGCAATGATATGGGGAAACAACTATATCGCCGCCCGCATCACCGATGCGGGGTTGCTATTCACCGCCTCGAATGCCGGGCGCGCGGATCTGGCAAGCGCGGCGGCAGACGGCGGGTATTACCGCGCGGAGTCCGAGGTTTGCGAGAACATTGGCGGCAACGGACTCGAGCCTGTCCCGCCTGAAATGCTCGGACTCACCGACATGCCGGCGTTCAGCTGCGGATTGACATGGGACGCTGAGGAAAATCGCGCATGGGACGGGGAAGGGTGCCCGATATGGGGCTTCCCTGACTACCAGATACGCGACCCATGGGCGGAATTGCGCCGCCGCGGACGCGTCATCTTCCCGATCGTCGGTCACTCGTGATGACCGGCATTCATCTGATTTCACTGGCCGGATTCGTCGCCGTCGCTTCGATCGCGGCGCGCGTGATCGCGGCTGAATTACAAGGGGATATTTGATTATGACTCGGATTTACGAGCAGCATGACGCTGCCTTCGCGCAAGTTTCTGCACATGTCATCCTGAAGGATGGCGAGTGCGTCGCAACCGTGGCGATGAAATTCGGCGCATCGGGACGCGTTACTGCTTATCTCCACTGGATAGGCGTTGAAATGGTGCGCGGACATGCCGACGGCGGTGGCTATGACAAGGCGAGCGCCGCGGTGGAAGCGGCAGCGCGGAAACTTGATACGGATATTCCAGGAAGAGGCACAAAATCGAAAGCTCAGAACCAAGCACATATAAGCGTGTTTCGTTTCAGTCTGATTCAGGACGATGGTCGGACTTGGGATCGCTGCTTGCGTGATGCTGGTTTCAACGTCCTTCAGGCGGTATGAAACCGGCCATGCTAATGATGATCGCCCTAGTTGTCGGTCTCGCCTGGATCGCGTCGAAAGGCGCGACAGCTGAACAGAAAGCACTAGCCGCGGCGCGCGTCGACCAGTGGGGTCGCATATTTCTGGTTGCGTGCCTGATAATCGCTTTGCCGCTATGGCTGGCATTGCTCGAGGTGATACGCGGGAGATAGAGCCGCGCCACCGCCTACAGTCACTAAGCCCCGCCATCGTGCGGGGTTTTTTGTGTCAGTCGAAGCCGACGCGTCGGCGACATGGTCGCGGCGGGGCGTTCCTTACTCGAAACCGTATTGCTCGCGTTCGGACTCGCTGAGCTCAGCGCGCATCGCCTTAGCGTAACGCTCACGATTCCGATCGACGCGTTTCTTTTCAAGGCAGTCACCTAATGCCAGGTCGCGGCACTCATTCGCACCATGGGCGATACGCGGCATGGGAGAATGATTTAGCAGCGCGAAGAACGCCGCGACGCATAGAACGGCAAGTGCGCCTAGAGCGATGATAGGTTTCATTTTGAGTCCGATTCCGATTCAGACAGCGCGCCGGTATAGCGCCCGTCAGGGTCAAACCCCAAAAATATAGCCTTGGCAGTCGTGGCGCCGAACGCGCTCGAGCGCGCATGGGACCAGCCTAGAACATATCGGCCATCGGGTCGCACGGCGCGGGACGTGGGCTCACCCATGATCGATATTACTTCAGCGCGCGACATGCCGGCTCGCAACTGGTCAACCGCGGCGGCACTGTAGTTCGTCCCGACCGACGCGCAACCCGCCACCAGCAACAGCGCCACCATGCCGACAGCAGAGAAATAACGACGCATGATACATGTCTCCCTCGCCCCAGAGAAATAACAAGCCAGAGAAATACACACCTCTCGGAGAAATAGCAAAAAACCCGACCGTTCGCACACCAAAAACCCCGCAGCGCCAGGGGAGGAAAACGCTGCGGGGTTCGGTGCTGTTCGCCGACCGTGGATGGAGGATCGCAGGGCGGTGCAATCAACTCGGGATCAGCGAACGAATCACGTATAAGGTGATTCTTTGCACGATGCAAGCGAAACGTGTTATGACACGTTTCAGTTGACAAATATTTCTCGGGGAAATATCACGTCAAAAGTGATTCGTAGTGGAGGCGTCAGAGAAAATGGTCGGCCAGGTGAAATATTTGGAATGGGTGACGCGCGACATGCTGCGCGCGGAGCCCGGTGCGCGGTTCGTGTTCGGCGACAACTGCCAGCGCGTCGGTATGGGCGGGCAGGCCGCGGCGATGCGCGGCGAGCCGAACGCAATCGGTATCGCGACGAAGTTCGCGCCAGGCATGGGTGATGGCGACTTCTACCATGAGGGTTCGATTGCGGCGCTGCAGAGCGTGACGTTCGACCTGTCGCTGGTCTCGGCCGCACTGGTGCGGGGTCTGACGGTCTACGTGCCACGCGACGGGCTCGGCACCGGATTGTCGCAGCTGCCGCAGCGCGCGCCGTCCCTGATGAACCTGATCGTGGCGTTTTTTCGCGCTTGCCCTGGCGAGCCCTGTGAGTGGGAGTTTGTGTAATGGAACGCGTTGAAGTCAAAACGAAAACCGCTGCCGAAAAGGCGATCAAGGCTGGTAAGCCGGTTCGGATTGTGGGCGGTTCGTTCGCTCTCGCTCTGGTGAGCCTGACGGGTGTGGACATCCAAGTGGCGGCGGACGTCGAAATCTCGACCACCGACGTGCAAGGGTGCATCGTGACGAGGGGGACCAGCGCGCCCCGCATCGTGACGAGGGGGACCAGCGCGCCGTGCATCGAGACGTGGGAGACCAGCGCGCCGTGCATCGAGACGTGGGAGACCAGCGCGCCCCGCATCGTGACGAGGGGGACCAGCGCGCCGTGCTTGGATGCTAACGGGTTCTCCTATGTGTTCACCCGCGGCGACCGTCTCACCGGCAAGGCCGCAGCGAACGTCATCATTCGTGTTCAGGGAAATGCGAAAATCGAAGGTGGTCTGCAGTTTCAGATCAAACTCGAAACGCCACAAGACTGGTGCGACTTCTACGGTGTCCGCGTCGAAGATGGCTGCGCGATCGTCTACAAGGCGGTCGGCGAGGGGTATCGTTCCAAATGGGGCACGACCTACGAGCCTGGTTCGACGCCGATCGACCATCAGTGGAACGGCAGAAAGGAAGAATGCAGCGTTGGCGGCGGGCTGAATTTCTCACCGACGCCACGTCACACGCATCAATTCGTCAGCAATCCGCGACATTATCTCGAATGTCGCGTGCGGCTCGACGAGAATTTCGCCGTCCACTTCGGCGGGCAGTACCCCGAGAAAATTTGCCACAAGGAAGTCGCGGTACCGCTCGTTGAAGTTGATATCGATGGGGAACGGATATGACCCCCGATAGCCAGCTAAAGCCGACGCAGGCTGACATTTTGCGCCCGATCATCGGCATCGAAAGCCGCACTGCGCAGGAAGTGTTCGATATAATGTGCGACCGGTTCCGCCACCGCCTCTCGCAATCAGGCAATGCCGAGCGGGAGAGTGGGGCGGGTAAGCACATGTCCGTCGAAATGGCGGCTCTGTTTGGTGAAATTTCCAAACTGACCCGGCTGCGCATCGAGCACGATGAAGCATTGCGCACGGGTGCTGGTATCTCCGCGATTGAAGCGGCCGCCAACAAGGTTGACGAGATCATCGACGCAATCCCGGCTCTAATGCCTGCATTTTACGCGGCCGACCGCGCTTCTGCATCCGGTGCAGCTATCGAGCAAGGCGGGGCGGTGCAGCGCCGCGTCATTGAACGAGCGGTCGCCGACGACCTCATCGCAGCGATCTACAAAGCGGAAGGGTGGACGCCGGGAGACAAGGGCGTGTTTCAAACCCGCACTGCTCGCTGTTCGTCGGTTTACGACATCACCGCTGATCCTCGACGCAATCGGTATGTCGCAACGCCTCTCGCCGCCCTCACCACCGACCAGTCACAGACCGAGCGGCTGCGGGAGGCGGTCGACGGATTATCGATCGCGCGCGGCATCATTGAGGCCGACCTGAACGACGCAAAGGAGCACCGCGACGCTGACTGGATCGGCATGTCGCAATCCGCGCTCGATGCGATCGACGCCGCCCTCCGCGCTCAATCAACCGGGGAGAATGATCGGTGACTACCACGATGGAAAAGGTCCGCTCGGACGGATGGACGCCGGTCTTGAGCGATGACGGAACCGTGTATTGCTCGCCTCGCTGCGGACACAAATGCAGCAAGATGGCGTTCGACGTCGCGACCCGTAACTGCGCCGCGCTTGCCGCCCGAATGGGCGATGGCTGGAAACCTCACGTTTGGGAAAACAGCGGCTGGCATTATCGCGTCGAGAAAGGCCCCGCGAAAATCTATTGCCACCCCTCCATGACCAGCGATCGTTACGCCGCATGGATTGAATTCGAGGGCATCGGTGATCGGGGCAGTGTCCTGCAATTCATCGTGAACGCCGACACGCCCGAGGATGCGCTCGGCATCGCAACGCAGCAAGCAAATGGAACGATCGCGCAAATCCGCGCCGGTCTCGATGCCCTGCTGTCCGGGGAGAATGATCGTGGGTGAGGTGAAGCCGACCTGCACTTGCGGCGAAGTCTTCGGAGAAGACCCGAACTGCGCGCTGCACGACGCCGGTCGTTGGACGCGGGACGCCTGACATGCGACCCCACTACACCATCCCTCCCTTCTGCCCGAACTGCGGCTATGACCTACGCAAAGACGAAGTGCTCGTCGTCGACGATTGGGTGATCGACCCGCGCGACGGCGTCACATGCCGAGGCAAACTGATCGAAGGGCTGACCGAAACGCAGGTCGGAATCCTGCACTCGCTCGCGAAGGATGTCGGACGCATCGTGTCGTCGGAGACGTTGGGCGCGCGGCATTCTGATGCGGAAGACGTCTCTGCCGCGGTGCGAATCCAGATCCACCGGATCAGGGAAATATTGGCGGGCGAGGGGATCGCCGTGCCGTTCGAGACCGTCTGGCGTCGCGGGTATCGGTGGACAGGAGGCGCGCATGTCGGGTGAGGTGGAGAGGATCGCACGGGGGCTTAGCCCAGCCCAGCGGAAAGCGATTGAGGGAGCATGGCAGAGCGGCGTGTTAGGCGAATGGTTCATGCGCAGGGGAACACGCCATGACGTTCGCCGTCGGCTCGTTGACATGGGCCTTTGCGGAAAGAAGATCGGTAATCCACTGCTCAAGCGGGGCCTCGCCGTCCGCGCCTACCTACAGGAGCAACAGCAATGACCCATCCCAAGGTTCTCGCGATGGCGCGGGAGATCGCTGCCAGCGTGTTGCCAGCGCACAGCAAAGACGAAGTTGGTCGAGCCATCATAAACGGTGGTCATGATGGTTGGTACGGTGTTCAGTCCGCCATCGCCGCGATAGAGCGGACGACGAGACTTGCGGCGGATTACGTCGGTGAATGGTGCGATGCCGACTCTAGCTTCGACCACCTCCCCGAACCGGAAGGAGGGAGCAATGCGTAGCATTTCCTGCATAGCCTGCGAGGATCGGCCCGAGGGCGAGAACAATCCCTGCTCTGTTTGTGGAAAGGACGAGACCATGACCAACCTTAACCAGCCGACCGTGACGGAGGCGGACGTAATGTGCGCCCGGACCATTCTCGCCAATCCTACGATGCTCGCCGCCACCCTAGCCATCTCAGCCCACCGCGAAGCCGCCACGGCCGAACTGCGGGAGGCACTTGACCGTCTCGCGAAGCTGACGCCCAATTCGGCGAACGCGCATACGGCGCAGGACCTTTGCCTGACCGTGAGGGCCATAGCCGAAAGCGCCATCGCCAAGGTGCAGCATGTCGCAGGCTAACCGCGCCACCATATCCGGTCGCATCCGCGCGCTGGCCGCAAAGACCGTCGAGAATGGCTGCACCGAGGCAGAGGCACTTGCAGCGGCCGAAGCACTCGCCCGGCTGCTCGCCAAATATAACATGACGCTCGACGAAGCCGAGATGCGCGCCTCGCCGTTCACGGAGCACCGCGAGCGTCACGATGATCCGGTCGGCGAGCAACTATGGAAGATCGGCGAGGCGGTGGCGACGCTGACCGGCGCGCAGTCGTGGGCGAATCGTCCCGGAGAAATCCCGTCCGTTTCGTTCTTCGGGTTCGACCATGAAGTCGAAGTCGCGAAATACATGCTCGAGATATGCGCCGCAGCGATGCGACGCGCGGCACCGTCGCCGTCTTACGTCGGGATCTGGACGCCGCAAGCCAGGCGTCGCGTGCGACCGTTCCTCGACGGCATGTCCGACCGTCTCGCGTCACGCATCCGCGCGATGAAACCGACGGCGCCGACGGGGAAAGGATTGATCGTGCTGCACGACGCGCTCGTGAAGCAGGCCATGGAGGACGCTGGTCATCGGCTGCGGAACGGGAGGGCGCGGGGCTCGCGCGACCTGGATCGCGGATATCGTGACGGTGTTGCTGCCGGCGACCGCGTGTCGTTGAATCGCGGGTTACGGGGTGGCGGTGCAGCTGCGGGATACCTGACATGAAACTGATCGTCACAGGAGGGCGCGCGTTCAACGGCGTCGCGCAGCTGCACGCAGCACTGGACTATCTGCGTCCGACGCTGATCATCCATGGCGATTGCCTGACAGGCGCTGATCGCATCGCCGACCAGTGGGCAAAGCGGGAAGGTGTAGCGCGTGACCCACTGCCCGCCGACTGGAACGATATGAGTCCGCCATGTCGCGTGAAATATGATCGCTCGGGGCGCGAGTACAACGCGCTCGCGGGGTTTAAGCGAAACTCGCAGTTGCTGACGCGCGGTGCCGCGAGAATTCTCGGGACCGACGGCGGACCTGGAACGGCCGACATGCTGCAGAAGGCTTACATCGCGGGCCTGCAGATATGGCGGCTGCGCGCTTGGACGCTGTACGGGCCATGCGGCGATGAGATCGAGTTAACTTGATGCACGCCGCCCATCGCTGTCCATATTGCCGCTATTCGAGTTACGATCTCCATCGCGTCGCGCGCCACATCGTTCGGTGTGAGGATGAGCGCAATCGTCGGCGGACAGGCAAACCCAAACCCGTTGAGAACATAACCGGAACATAATACCGCCGCCGCATGGCAGACCGCAGCGGCTTCAACCGATTCTATCGACCAACCCTGGGCGACATGCTCCGTAACGGAGTCGGCGCCAAGGTGGAGTGCAACCGCTGCCAGTGCGAACGCATCCTGAATATCGAGATGCTGATCGCGAAGGTCGGTCCTGATTACAGCCTCCACAATCGTCGCTGCCGGTGCAAGTTGTTGCCAGGATGCGCCGGGTGGAACTACTTCCTCCACAACCGATCCGGGGTTTGGTTACCGTTCAGAGATGCGGCCACCGCTGATCGCTGGATGAACTGCCAATAGCAACCGTCGCCCTTAATCACGTCAAACGTGATAAAATGTCTTGCCTCCTGCAAGAATCACGTCATAAGTGAGTTGTCAATTTTCGAAGGGACTCGGAACATGGAAAAATCGGAACGTCGCGACACGCATCGCCGTCGCATGAAGGAACGTCGCGAGCGGCAGCTTGATCGGGTCGAGGGCTTCACGCCGATCGCCAATCGGCGCATCGGCGCAGCGATTTCGGGACAAAAAGCCCTCATCGCCGTTGCACAGGCGAACGTGCTGCCCGCACTGCGCAAGACCGTCGCGGAAATCGAGATCGAGGCAACCGATCATGTTCGGCGTATGCTGCCGAAGGCTCGCATGGCGCGCTCCCTAGTGGTGCGTCCGTCCAAGTCGGACAATCCCGCATATCGCAAAACCGTGATCACCGGACCGCGGCGCTTCGTCGCCCTGTAACCACAATGGCCGACCAGATCCATAAATCCCGCAACGTCACTATGTGGAAATCCGATCCACAGATCGAGGCCGCGCGCAAGGTGCAGGGATGGTCGGACTTCCACGCCAGCTGCGGCCAGCAGGGCCTCTACTTCGACGACATCGAACGCGAGGGGAGGGGATATCGCTGCATGGCGTTCACCCTGCGCCGCAGCGGTCCCGACAACTACCAGCGGATCGTCGTCGCGCGCGGCCAAGGTCGCGGTGTGATCGACGCTGTTCTGGCCTGTTTCGACGCGGCTCTCGCAGAAGGTTTTGCTGTCTCAGTTGCGCATCGCGCGCTGCTGGATGGATCGGCGGTCACCGCCGTGGATCTCGACGATTTGATCGGCGCGCCTGTGAGTGCGGCGCCGGAATTGGAGGATTTGATAGGATGACGAACGTCAGCGAAACATATGATAATCGCGCCGAAGGCGAGACGCGCCGTGGCAATTGGATGCAGACCTATTCGAGCGTCCAGTTCTGGCCGCTCGACCCGCGACCAGGCGAGGTGCTAATCGTCGACATCGCTCATGCCTTGTCGAACATGTGCCGGTATGCCGGCCACTGCTCGCGGTTCTATAGCGTCGCCGAGCACAGCGTTCTCGTCTCGCTCGTCGTGCCGCCTGAACATGCGCTGCAAGCGTTGCTGCACGATGCAACCGAGGCATACCTCGTCGACGTGCCGCGGCCGATCAAGAAATATCTCGGCGGTTATCACGAAATGGAAGACGTGCTCTGGCGCGTCATCGCCGAACGCTTCGGTGTGCCCGAGGAATTGCATCCGTCGATCAAGGAAGCGGACAACGCCGTTCTGCTTGCCGAGGCGCAGCAGATCATGGGATCGCCACCCGCACCCTGGCAGATCGAGGGTGAGCCTGCCGATGTGACTGTTGAATGTCTGGTCCCTAGCGCGGCGAAAACACGGTTTGCTGCGCGCTTCGCGGAACTTCAACCATGATCCAAGTCACCCTCCACAGCATCGCCGACAAGGCCGCGCAGTCGCAGATCGCCGGCATGGTCGATCTTGTCCTGCAGAGGGGCGGTTACCGCCAGTCCGCAATCGACGCGCAGCAGGACGCGCGCATCACCGTCAAATTCGAGAAGGAACCCCGCAGATGATCATCGACATCACTACCGCGGATCTCGCTGCGGCACACCATGTCGCCCATCAGATCGGCGTCACCGCATCGCTCGAAGGGCATCGCGTGACGATCATGGAAGGCCGGCGCATCGTGCGATCGTTGACGCCGAACCCGCGCGGGCGGGATTTCGAGTCGATCACGATCAATGTGTCGGGATTGGAGATGGTGTCGTGACGGGGTTCGTCGTCGGCCATGCGGCGTCGCTATCTGTGTCTGATGCCTCCCCGCGCCAGCCGCCTCGGCTTCCGAAACCGCTACCGGTGAAACTCGACGTGCTGCACATCGACGTGCTGCTCAGCGGCCCGCAAGGGTGCGGCAAGACGCGCTTCGCGAACGAACTGGTCGATTGGGCCGACTCGCGAGGTTTTATCGTGCGAAGGACTGCCGATGGTGTGACGATTCAGGATGCGGGCGGTTCGATTGATGCGCCTGTGTTCAATGTGGTGGAGGTGCAGTCGTGACCGCGCTGCACGTCATGGTCGACCTCGAGACATGGGGCAAGCGAGCCGGCTGCGACCTGCGTAGCATCGGCGCGACGGTGTTCGATCCGAAGACGGGGCAGATTGGGTCGCCCGACAAACCGGGGTTCTTCCACGTGGCGGTCGACAATCCCAAAGGTCGCTGGCGCAACGGGATTTTCGAAACCCATCTTGCGAAAAGCGAGAAGGATCGCCGATACCCCATGACCCGCGACCCCGAGACCGTCCAATGGTGGAACGACCAGGGTGATAATGCGAAGGCTGCGTTCAACGATCCGGTCGATCTCGCCTACGGTCTGTCGCGGTTCGCTGAATGGCTCTGCGGATTGGTCGGCGCCGATTACGAGGGTGACGATGTGAAATTCGTCGGCCCCTGGAACATCCGCATCTGGGCGCACGGTCCATCGTTCGACGTGTCGATCCTCGAAGCAGCCTACCATGCCGTCGACCTGCCGGCGCCGTGGCATTATCGCGCGCCGCGCGACACGCGGACCATTTTCGAGGCGGCGGGCATGGACCCGCGCAAGTGCTTGGAAGACTTCGCGACCGGCACGTTTCACAATGCACTCGACGATGCGATCACGCAGGCGAAGGCGGTTTGTGCGGCGTATCGGCGTCTCGGTCTTTCTCAGAATCCGTCTGAATATACCTCGTTGCATGAAGTCGTTCGACGCATTCGCGAGGGGACGTTCTACGAAGATTACGATTGGGCGTCGGGACCTGCCCTTCAGACGCTGGACGTCGCATTGACGTTCGACCAGATACACAACGCCCGCGTCACCGAACTGCTCGCCGCGAACAATGTCGCTATTGAGAAGCGGCGAATGCTGGCTGACGCCATCAGGATATTGGATCGCGACGCGACTGCAGTCCTTGCAGCGGTCGACGCTTATAATGCGAAGCCCGGCACCGCGCTCGGCGGTTCGACGTTGTTCCAACTCGGGCGAAGCATAGCGGCGGCGCGGGACGCACTCGCGAACATCCACCAATGACCGACCAACGCACCCTCAAGCTGATTGCATTCAGCGACGACACCTATCCGCTCCGCTTCGTCTACCGCAACCATCGAGGCGAAACATCCGAACGCGAAGCGCGTCCTATGAAGATCTTCTTCGGGTCAAACGAATACCATCCCGAAAAGCAATGGCCGATGGAAGCCTTCGACCTAGCGAAGGGTGACGTCAGCGTCTTCGCGATGCGCGACATGCTGGATATGCTGCCATGACACGCCGCTACCACCAGAACGGCAAACAGGTGCTCCGCGACAGGCGACATGTCGCCGACTGCATCGACACGACCACCGCGGCGCGCATCACGTTCCTGCTCAACCTCTTCCGTTGGACCGATTGGTTCGCAACTCCGAGGAAACGACCATGTCAGCCTGTCACCCGATAATCATCGCGCTCTGCTCGCCGGCCATGGGGTCGGGGAAATCGGTCATCGCCGATCATTTGGTGTTCCGACATCAGTTTCGACTGGTGAAATTCGCCGGACCGCTGAAGGTGATGACGCGCGCGCTGCTCTACGAACTCGGTTATTCGCACGACCAAGTCGAGGCGCGCGTCGAGGGTGAGGCCAAGGAAATCGACATCCCCGAAATGGGGGTTTCGGCGCGTCGCGTCATGCAGACGCTCGGAACCGAGTGGGGACGCAAGGCCCTGCGCGAAAATCTTTGGACCGACATCACGGTCGAGCGGTGCAAAATCCTGCTCAGCACCGGCAACAGCATCATTGTCGACGATCTCCGCTACGAAAACGAGCTCGACGCGCTGCATCGTCTCGGGGCGCAAGTCTATCGCGTCGTTCGACCCGGTGTCACCGTCACGGCGTCGCATACCAGCGAAGGCGGACTCGACCATCTGCGCATGGCTGAAATCCACAACGACGGCACGATCGCGGATCTCACCGCGAAGGTCGACGCGCTTCTTCATTCCCTGTAAATCACGCGAAACGTGATTATTTCGCCGAGGTTGGGTACATTAATATGAATGGTCGCAGACTTCTTTGGGTCGACGGAGCGAACAGTGCCGTGATGGCACATCTCGTTCTGCTGAACGATCCAGGCGCGCAGCCCGTCCATTGTGACCTTGGGGATTCTGTCCATGAGGACAGCCGTCGCTTCATCGATGATCTCGAAAAATGGTTCGGCAAGGACATCATTCGAATTCGCAGCGAAGAATATGCGAACGTCGACGAGGTATTCGAGCACAAGAAATATCTATCGGGAATGCTCGGCGCGCCGTGCACAGGTGCGATGAAGGTCGTGCCGCGCATGAATTTTCAGTTGCCGTCTGACATTCATTTCTGGGGGTACACGTCCGACAAACTCGACGCGAAGCGGTTCGACCGCATGGTTGCGAACCACGCCAATCTACACCAGCGCGCGCCACTCATCGAGATGGGGATCAAAAAGCGCGACACGCATGAAATTCTGAAGAAGAACGGCATCCGTCGACCTTTCGTTTACGAAATCGGAATGCCGAATGGCAACTGCCTCGGATGCGTCAAAGCATCGTCGCCGAACTATTGGTCGTTGATCCGAAAATGGTTCCCCGAAGTCTTCAAACGACGTTCGGAGCAGTGTCGGCGCTTCGGCGCGCGTCTCGTGATCATCGGACGCGAGAAAGGTCCCGATGGCAAGACACGCAATATTCGCTGCTTCCCAGATGAGATCCCTGGCGACTGGCCGACCACCATGAAGGGAGTCAACTTTGGAGGGTGCGGATTCCTCTGTGAAATGCAGGAGATGATCGGGTGAAAGCTGTCTCGTCGCCGACATTCGTCGCCACCATCTACATCGCCGGTTCGCGCGACCAGATTGTTCAGGCCTCGCGCGAATGGTGCCTTCAAGGAGCGTGCGTCTCGATCGTTCCGTGCGACTTCGTCTTCACGATGGGGATGGAGAGCGGCTTCGCGGTCAATCTGATCAATTATCCGCGTTTCCCGCAATCTAACGCGCAGATTCACCGGCACGCTGTCAACTTCGCAGAGTTCCTTATCGAACGTCTCTGCCAAGGCAGCGCGTCTGTAGTCTCACCTATCGAAACGGTCTGGCTTTCGCGCCGCGACGACTGATCTCCCACCTTCATCAACCTTTACCGCCACAAGGAACACCTATGCCCGCCGAACTGCCGACCGATAGACAGCGCATCGTCGAATACATCAACAAGCGCGCCGACAGGCACGATGTGCAGGCGACGCGCGACAAGGACAAGGCGTCGTTCCACCGCGGCACTGCTACGTTGTTTCGCGCGTTGGCCAGCGACATCGAGGCCGAATTGGATGTCGATTGATCTCGACGCAGCTTACAGACTGTATCGACGCCCTCTGTTGAAGCGCGCCGCAAATCTCTGTCGAAACACGATGAATGCCGAGGATCTTGTTCAGGATGCGTTCGTCGAGGCCGCGAGGAATCCGGGTGCGGTTCGAAACGTGCTGGGGTGGCTGCACGGCGTCCTCCACTATGTGTTTATCCGGTCGATCCGAGCCCCGAAGCCAGTGGTGGAGTTCGAGGATTATGTTGCGCCGGGGCAAGAGTCTGCGGCGGAACTGTATTTCGTCGATCGTGCCATGTCGCAGCTGACCGAAAAGCAGCGCAACGCGATTCTGATGTCGGCGGTCGACGGGATGAGCGCGACCGAAATCGGCCATGCGCTCGGCATTTCCCCTCAAGGTGGCAGCGATATTCTGAGGCGCGCCCGCCGCCAGTTGACCATTAACCAAGACTCACGTAAGACGTGAGTATAGCAATTCAGGAGTGATTCCATGGATGATGAAGACGAGATTGCCGGCGAGGGCCACAACGGGTCGGCCGATGCGCAGCTGCGCCAATATATCGAGCGCGTCGAACGTCTCGAGGAAGAACGGAAGGGCGTCTCCGACGACATCCGCGACGTCTACAATGAAGCGAAGTCGCAGGGTTACGACCCGAAGATCATGCGCCAGATCGTCCGCGATCGTAAGAAGAACGTCGCTGACGTGAAGGAATTCCGCGCCGTCTACGAAGTCTACGCCTCGGCGCTCGGCCTCGACCATCTGATCGGGTGACGGGCGTGGCCGGGGACCTTGCCGACATGATCCGTGCTGCGGTTGCGGCGGGTTCCCAGGTGCATGTCTGGCCGCAGTCGTTCGGCGGCGCGCTGGCATCGGCGACGGTTCGCGGGCGGCAGGGGGCATTCCACGTCGAGCGATCGAATGTGGACCCCGTCGCGGCTTTGAAGGCTGCACTGGTCGAGGGTGACCGGCTGAGGCGCGACATGTCTAGGTGTGACGCTGCGGCTCGCGATCCCGACCAGGTGGAGATTGAGGATCTGTTGGGTGCGACGGGGTCGATGGAGGATTTGATCGGATGAGTGTTGTTACCCTCCATGAAGGCGATAATCGCGAAACGCTGCGGCGGCTGATCAGGCAGGGGGTGCGGGTTCAATCTGTCGTTTGCGACCCACCCTATGGGTTGGTGTCGATCAAGAAGCGGTTCGGAGCGAAGAATGCTGCGCCGGCGAAACACGGCAAGGACGGGGCGTTTGCGCGGCAGTCCGCAGGTTTCATGGGTTCGCAGTGGGATGGCACCGGCATCGAGCGCGACCCCGAATTCTGGGCGCTGATCTACGAAATCCTCCTGCCGGGCGGGTATTGCGTCGCGTTCAGTGGTGCATCGACCGGCCATTGGCAGGCCTGCGCGATGGAGATGGCGGGCTTCACGATGCACCCGTTCCTTGGATGGGTTTTCGGGTCGGGTTTCCCGAAGGATCATGACGCTGCAAAGGCGATTGACAAGGCGTTGGGTGCACAAGGTAGCGTGGTTCCGAGCGGTGCTGCTGTGCGCCGGATGATCCCCGGCGCACAGCAGCACGCGACCGGCGACTGGACCAAGACCGACGATCGCCAGTATCAGCCGGGGCAATATATGCCCGCGACCGACGAAGCCGCAGCATGGGACGGCTGGTCGTACGGCGCCCAGGCACTGAAGCCAGCGCTCGAGCCGATATACGTCGGACAGAAGCCCTTCTCGGAGAAGAATGGCGCGCTCAACCTGCTGAAACATGGGGTTGGGGCGGTTAATATCGATGGGTGTCGGGTGCAGACCGATGATGATTTGAACGGCGGTGCATATTCCGACGAACGTAAGCCAAGCGATTCCGACTGGGTGAAACACGGAGGGACCATCCACTCTTCTACAGGTCAGCCGTTCCTGCAGCCAGTCGGACGTCACCCTGCCAATCTCATCACCGACAGATCCGACTCCGTCCGCGCCCTATTCCCCGACAGCAAAGGGCAGCAAGCCGCAATCCGCGGCACCGAACCATCCAGAACGGGGCAGGCGGGGACCGCCTGCTACGGGGAATATGGCGCGCGCGAACCGACACCCGTCCGGTCCGACTCCGACACCAGCGCAGCACGCTTCTTCAACGCCTTCCCGCTCGACGCCGAAGCGATCTACTACCATGCCAAGGCATCCAAGCGTGATCGCATCTACGAGTGTCGGACCTGCGGGCAACACGTGGCCGGCGCGAAACCCGACTGCGGCTGCACCCCGACCGATATCCGCACCCATCCGACGGTCAAACCCGAAGGATTGATGGAACATCTCGTGCGGCTCGTCACGCCGCCAGGTGGAACCGTCCTAGACCCCTTCGCCGGAACAGGTACGACTGGTCGCGCCGCGCAGAACATCGGGGTCGATGCGATCCTAATGGAAGCCGACCCCGACTTCTGCCGCGACATTCGACTGCGCTGCGGGATTCCCGCGCCCGTAAACACTGGCGAAACGGATGATCTGGAATCGCTCATCGGTGGGGGTCTCCACGATAACTTGGAGGATTTGATTGGCTAGGAAAATAGGATTTCTAAAATAGGAAATTTCCTGTTCTAAGTGAACAGAGAGGGAACAACTGATTCGTTTCGAGGGACTGTTACAATGGAAATGCAACATAAATTGACTGAAATTCCGTATGTTACGGAGGATAATGCTCATCGGCCTGAGCTATGGCCGGCTGTTGGAAAGGAAATTTCCTATAGTGATGCGTGCGAGATTGGCCGCGAGCGGGCGCGGCAGATCATCGCTTACATGCGTTCCAACGAGCAGGCTCACATGCTGCTCGCCCATGTCAATGTCGCGATGACCGCCTGTGTTATGCTCTATGGAGCGTATCAGAATGATGCGATTGCAGCCTTCTGGCGGAAAATCGGATCTGCGCTGACCGATTGAGGTCAGGCTCGATATTTTCCGTCTATTATTGTGACCAGGGTTCTCTTCGCTGAAGGGTACGTGAGCGTTTGAGTATGGCTCCACGAAGAAGGGCCGCTGTTGTAACCCTGGTCCATCAATCCGACGAGACCTGACGTGTAAACCCCGTCGACGATCGACGCGGTATGATCATGGCCGCGATTGATCCGCATCGCCATGCGATTCATATTCAACGCCGATCCGCGCGCGCCATTGGGACCTTCGTCGCCGTGCAGCGCCGTTTCGATGCCGCCTGCAGCCTGACACACGAGGTATGAACCATTGCGGGGGACGAACACGATATCGTCGAGCGGATCGGCCGCAGCACGCTTGATCGCCCATTCGATGATGTCGAAGTCATGATCGCCATGCTCGAGCCGGCGCATATATTCCGCATTGAGCTCGCACCAGTAGCGCCCGTTCGTCGCGTCTAGGCGCGGATCAGCTTCACGCAGCCAGCGGACGAGCGCATCATTATGGTTGGACGCGACGACCACCGACGTCGACCAGTCGGCCGCTGTGGCTCGCAGGAAGCGGGCAACGGCGCGCACTTCATCCTCGACGCGGTCCTTGCCGGCTGCGGTCATCGCGACATTGAAATGTGGATCGCCGCGGCGATGATGGTTGCGCGCGGAGAAATCCAACAAGTCATGGAAGGCCTGGTGGCGCGGTCGCAGCGCGTGGAACATGCCGTCGGTGGCGATTTCGCCTGTCTCGACGTCGTAACCCCAGATGGTGCGCGCGACGACCGGGTCGATCTTCGGAATATGGATGTCGCCCCATGTCGCCTGCTCGATGCGCTGCCCGGTGACGATTTCACCGCCGCGCACGACGATGTCGAGATCCTGAAAACTGCCGTCGGTCGCGGCACCGATCTGGCGGCAGAAGATGCGTCCATCCTCGTCGACTTCGACGATCGTCGCGCCGATCTGATGATGGAACTCGGCCTTCAGCCCGGCTTTCTTTTCGATGTAGTTCGGAACGGTGCAGCATCCGGTCGTCATGATCATCGCCGGGTGCGTGCCGGGCAGCGAGGGGACCGACACCAACTGCACCTTCGCGTGCGGATAGACCGCCCATCGACCGCGACTATAACCGTCGAGACCCGACAAGGGTCGCACCGCGGTCGGCAGGATGTTCATCTTCGCCGCGAACAGCAACGGTCCTAGATTGACGTCGTCGTGGACCAGATAGGGCTGTACTGCCGAATTGAACACGCCGGTACGCGCTGCATGATCCTCGAACAGTGCCTTGTTGTAGGTGAAGCCCCCGACCATTACTTCGGCGCCGAGGTGCTCCGCATAGCGATGAAGGTTGCGCCAGAAGGGCTCGTGGATCGCCGTTTCGTCCTGAGCCGCCGTGAGCAGCCAGCGATCGACGCGAGGATTGACGCGCACCAGGTAACGACCCGGTTCAGGCATCTTGGTCGGTCGATACGTGCTACGATCGACGGTGAACAATTCGGGACGCAACGCGCGAAGGGCCGATAGACGCTTGGAAAGATGTCGCGCGTTGCGATAGCCGAGCGCATCGCGGACATCCGCCATGCGGGGATAGGTCGCCGTATCGTTGTAGACTGCGGCGATATCCTCGTCGCTATGTCGGACGTAACCGGTCATTATTTGACCTGCTGTTGCTCGACCATCGCGCGGCGCAACTGCATATTGTCCTTGAACTCGCTGATATAGTTCACCGCGAACCATGCGAGCAGGGCGATGATGATCGTCAGCGCGATCGATCCGCCACGGCGGATTTCGGTCTTCAGGTCGGAAATGTTGGTGTTGATATTCTTGTAACGCTCCGCGCAGATCTCTTCGTGCGATTCGATATCGCTCTGCGCCTTCCGCGCTGCGTCGCGGGCGAACTGGTCGACGGGCATATCAGCAGGCCGATGTTGCGGCGGCGAGCGCCGCACCATGGTTGAGACGGCGCAGGGCCTGTGCGGCTGCGACTTCGGCGCGTTGCTTGTGACTCATCGCGTTCCATTGCTCCTGCGAATTGCGTTGATTTATGGGTGCGATGGGTCCCGGCTTCTCCGATGCGCAGGGCTGGATCACCGGGACCGAGACGGGCGTCACACGGTCACGAACGATCGTCGGTGTGCTGCACGCCGTGAGCAGGATGGGGAGGGCGATCGTCACTCGGCGCATCAGAACCCCTCTCGATACAGGGTGTTCAGCGCATCATCGGCCGCGCGGATCTGCGCCCAACAATCGGCGACGTCACCTGGTTTGAGACTGTCTTGCTCGAGGCGTGCGATAGCCGCATCACGCCGCGCGTTGGCGGCGGCGACCTTTGCGGCGAGTTCCGCATTCTGTTTGCGGAGCCGCGCGGATTCGCGTCCCAGCGTGTCGATGGTGACGGACTGCGACTTCGCGGTGTCGCGCCAGATGGTCAGCGACTTGTCGATCTCGGCGACCTGCTGCGCCGTGTCCTTCCAGTCGAGATCGGGGTTGCCAGACGCGCTGCGGACGGCAAGCAGCACGACGCCTGCTTCATCCCGAAGCTCGGTATAGGATGTCTTCCAGTGGTCGCGCAAATGGTTGACGCGAACACCCCATAGCGTCACGGCGAGCAGAACAGCTCCGACAGCGCCATAGATATATCGGTTCAGCATCGGTGCGCCCGCCACAGGTCGCGTGCAACGGTGGTCAAGACGACGACGATCGTCACGGGCCAGAATATGCAGTAGAGGAACATTGCGAAGGCGACGAACAGGTCGTCCAGGTCATCGGCGGCGAACCAGATGTCGTCAGCGAACCAGTAGAGCAGCGCCGCGGCGATGATGCACCAGAGCATGATGATGATGGCGGCGATCATGACAAACCCCCGAGACATAGCTTGATTTCATCGGCTCGACGGTTCGTCAGACCCTTGATCGTGCAGAGCCAGGCGCCGTTCGCCTTTCGGGTGCAGGTCTCTCCCTTCGCTGACAGCTTGCGCGCTGTCGCGCTCGAGACGGTCGACTTGTTCCATGCCGCGATGGCGAGACAGCCACCCTTGAAATCTCCCGCCAGAAACTTGCGGTGGACGGTGCTGCCACGATAGTTCGCCGCGCCAGCATTGTAGGCCAGCGATGTCGCGGCGGCGAGCACCTTCGGATTGTCGGCAATGGTCGGGGTCATCTCGGCGACCGGCTGCATGAAATCTGCGACCGCATCGTTCAGCATCGCGAGACATTCGGCGTCGGTGTAACGGCGCATCTCAACGCGCGTCTCGCCGTAACAGACCGTCTGGACACGGGCGATGTCGAAGTAAGGATCGTTCGACTTACCCTCCCATCCGCCGATGAACGGCGTTGCGATGGCGAGTGCGGCGACGAACGCGCCACCTGCGACAACCTTCTTGCCGCGCGCGGGCTTCGACGCCGTCACGCCGTATCATCCTTCGGTGCCGGCGTCGCAGGCTTCACGATCATCTTGACGAAGTAGAGCGCATAGATGATCCACGAGACGACCATGATCCACTGCGCCGGGAAGAATTCCCGGACCACATCGGGCATCATGTTCAGCACGACGATCGCGACGCTCGGGTCGATGCTGACCCAGGCGAGGATCGCGAGCCCGATCGCGTTGAGCCGCACCGACCAGCGTTTCCAAGCGGTTTTGATGCAGTGGGGGAGGGTCATGGGCCGTCTCGCTCTGGCGTGCGAATCACGTTTCGCGTGATTTTTACCACGAACGACGAGAATAGCAATCCCGTCACGGTGCCCCCGATGAAGGCTAATTGGATATAGGTCACGGCGTCGAACCGGATGCGGCAGAGTTCGATGGTGAGCAGTAGGCAGAGCATGAGGCGTGCCGTGCCGCGCATTGCTATGTAATCTTGATATTATGGCTGAGCACGCCGGCCGATATATAGGTGCGGGCGGCGGTTGATATCTTGGCGACGCGTGCAATGCCTGCGGGCTCGCCAAACTGCTCGGCTCGAATCCATTTCGCAGAACCGTCTTCAAAGCGGTGACGCGCCGTCGCACGGATCGGTTCGCGCCAGCCATCACGCATGCAGTGGAACACCGGCTCGAAGGCGAACGCGACATTGAGGATCTTGAACGCGCCCCATTCGCCGCTGATTTCGTCTCGTGTCCAAACCCAATGGTCGGACGTGACGTCAGATGCCGAAATCTCGACACCCGGTCCATCCAGCAGGTCGTTGGCAAGCAGGATCGGCGTATCGTCGGTGACGCAGAATCCACCACCTTGTCCCGGTTCGATCGTCGGAGGTTCGATCGTGCCACCACCGGGATCTCCGGGGGTCGGTTCCTCAGGCTCTTCGGGAGGATCGGGAGGTGGACCGATAACGACAGGTGCAGCAGGAGGCGGACCCGGCGATCCTACCACGGGAAGATCTACGAACAGACCGAACGCCTGCAGCGACGAAACCCCCTTCAGAATGCAGTGGAGACGAACGAAGACGCGCGTCTCTTCCTCCACCCAGGCCATCGGGATCGTGTAGGTCGTTTCCTCCCATAGTCCGCGTACGACGAACATCTCGTCGCCGTTTTCGCGGAACACGGTGATGAGGATTTCCTGCAGATATTCTGGCGGCACCGATGCGGCGTCCCATGCGAGAGCGATGCCGTCTTCATAGAAGCGGCTGCGGTTCGACCATGTTACAACCAGGTCGGTCGCGGCTGTCGCGTCGATAATTCCGAAACCCTGGTCGTTGATCTTGACGTTTGCCGGCCGCAGCGGACCATGGACGCGCGGGACGAGCGTCGCCGTCACGGTGGTCGCGTCGTCGATGTCCAGAGTGCCGAGCGACGTGCGCGTCAGCATCCGCAGGTCGACATCCTCGCCGCCCGAACGCAACGTGTCGTCCGTGACGTTAAATCCGGCAGGCATGAAGCGAACGACGGTCGCGGTCGGCCATTCGCGAGGGATAGTGTCGAGCACGCCGCGCGCCAAAATCCATTCGTCGTTGACGGAGTCATAATCCTTGACGAGCGCGATTTCCATTTCATCGTCTGTCGTGTCTCCGAAGATGACGAAGCCGCCGATCTGCGGGCCGCGACTGACTCCGACGAACGGCGAGCCCGACATGGGTGTCTCGGCTTCCGCGGCAAGTGCACCATCGGTTTCGGTGACGCCGACCAGAGACTTGGTGCCGATGTTCGTCCAGTTGAGTACACCTGCGGCGTTCGGACGTTCCTCGAAAATGTCGAACGACTGCGCATCCGCCTGGTCGCTGGCTCCGAGCACGCCGGCGAACGTCTCAGGATAGGCGAGTTCGTTAATGGTCGTGCGGTCAATCGATCCGAGCGCGAAGAACGCGGGGAGGGAAATGATTTTCTCGTTGCTCAGCGGCAGCGGTTCTTCGGGAGGAGTCGCCTCCGAGCCTTGCGATCCCGTGGACGAGAATTTGCTGAGACCGAACACATCCTCGACGAAGCTGATCTTGATTTTCGCGTTCGTCTTGCGACCGCGGTCGATCTGGATGATGCGGATCGCCATGTCGAGTTCTAGGTCGATCGATGGGTCGTTCCAGAGCAAGCGCAATACGCCGCCCGGCACCTTGTCGAAGAAGCTGCGGTCGCATTCGATCTCGCCGATCGCAAGCGGCGTCGCGGCGATGCGAAGGTCGCGCAACGCGAGGCGCATAGCGAGATCCGGGTTGCGAACGCCGAAATAGTCTCGGCTGTCGCTAATTGGCGCACCATGGATCGCAATGCTCGCGAGATCCTGTGCCGTGACGGACTCTTCTTTCCCGTTCTCGGGATTGGTCCAAGTCGCGGAAATCTCGTTGGTGACTTCACCCCACATCTTGCGCTCGAAATTGACGAGCCGCGCGTTCGAAACATCGACTACGGGGAGGGTTTCGTAGTCATAATCGTCGCGATAGAGCATGATATTGAACAGGCCATCGCGCGGGTCGACATAAACGCTGCCCGCGATATGGCCGAGTACTTCGTTGATGAAGTTCTCAATCTCGGCCTGTTGCGTCCAGCGCAGCGACAGGCCGAAGGTTTCGTCGTAGAGCGTCTGTGCGACAGCATTCCAGTTCGCGGTATTGAAGAACAACGACGAGCCGCCCATGCCCCAATCGCTGTTGGTCATCGCCTCATAGATGATGTGCGCGGGATTCGCGTCGTTGCCAATGCGCGCGATATCTGGGTCAAGTCCCTCGGGCGTGCGATCAAGCTCGACCCAGATATCCTGAATGAAGGGGCTGTTGGACGACCAGAGGAAGCCGCCGCTGCTGACATTGCTCAGATAGGACTGACCGCCCGACGCCCCGTTGCCGATGAAGAACATCGTCGTGAGACCGCGATAAGCGGGACAGTCGTTCGCCGCGAGTCCCATGCGGCGCGCAAGCGTCTCGGGTAGCAGCTGGTCCGCTGCACCGGGGAGGAAATAGACCGTCCCGACGAGACCGCCTTCCTTCTTCGGACCACCAAAAAGATTTGCTCGATTGATGTCGATCGCCGTCAATGTCGAAACATTGCCCGTCCATGCGACTTTTTCACCGCAGAAGATGCGGGTTACCTTGGCACCACTGGTACATAGTCCGACGTGCATCGACGCGCGATAGTCGGTGATTTCCTGCTTGGCTGAAGGCTTACCCATCGATGGTCAGTCCTTCGCGTTCGATCTTGGCCGCGACGACATTCTGAGCGAGTGCGTCATTGGTCGCGAGCAGATCCGGCGCGCTGATGCCGTTCTGCAGGAAATCGGTGAAATTCAGCCCGTACTGCTGGAACCAGCGACGCGCGCCGGCCGCGCAGTAGAGCTTGCGGATGTCGGAAATCGTAATCGTGACGTCGCTCAGCAGCATCGCGTTACGCCTTCACCTGATACGTCCGCGACGATTTGTCGCCGAACCAGAGAACATTGGGGTCCTTGACGATGACGCGGCCGAAAACGACGCCGACAGGCTTCGCGCGATCGGCGGTGGGCGCTTCCAGTTCCTTGACGGACGCGTCACGAGCCGATTTCGCCTTGGGGCGCAGCAACATCGACACGGCCTGCAATGCGACCGAAATGACAATTGCGATGATCCAACCGGCGATCATGTGCGTGCCTCAATAATAGTTGTTGCGGATGCCGAAGGGTGACTGGTTCGGCACCCAAGGACATCCGCCAAAATTCAGGATGTTTTCGTGAACCGTGCGGCAATCGTTCATCTGATGGTTGCAGCCGAGCGAGATGTTGACCGCATCTCCTGCATGGAGACCTGTTGGCGCATAGGTCAGGAATACGTCACCGTTTTCCTCGACGGAAAGGATCGAGCGTTTGTCGGTGCGACCATCGGGGAGCGTCCATTCGATCATGCCCTGCACGAATTTTTCGAGCGTTTTGGCTCCCCACCAGTCGATCCCGAGATTTATCTTGTTCCGCAGCACGCCGACGACGATCTTGTTTAGTGTTGCTGCGGGTTTGCTGGCTCCACACTGATCGCCGTAGAGGACATGTGGGCAACCAAGTTGGAAGTGGCGTCGCAGCCCGACGCGCCGCAGCATCGTCGCGATAGGCTCGCATCGGAAGGTGACGAGATTTTCGTCCTTGCCGTTGAACCCGACGACGCGGCCCGTCCATGCGACGGGAAACTCCGGGTTGTCCGCATGACCCTGGCGGATCGTCAACTGCACGATCTCTCCGGGTGGATAGTCCTTGAACAGATTGTAGATCGGCAGCGCGATGGGAAGCGTGACCTTCAACTCGGAGCGCTCGAGTTTACCGCTGACTTCGATTGAGTCGCGCTCGACCGGCACAGGGAGATATGTGATTTCTTCGCCGATCTGCGGATCGTCGAAAACCAGTGGTTCGTCGTGATCGGTGTAGGCGAAATAGGACTGAGAGTCGGTGGCGTAACGAAACAGGTAGAGTTCAATGGGCGTGCCGAGCGTGCGGCTGGCCTCTTGGGTGGCAAAGGTCATCCGCCGACTCCTTCCTGAGTGTGGAGTTCGGATTGGGAGGTCATGATGCGCCGATCTCGAAGATGGCGTCGCCGCCGCCGGCAGCTACCGAGAGGATCAGGCCTTCCTTGCCCACCGCGTCGGTCAGCAGCGTGATGTTGGGATGGCTCTGATGTTCAGACACCGACAGGCCGGCGAGTTCGGGCGGCAGCGGGATCGCCTTGCCGCTCAGCGTCGCGGTCGTGGCGACGTAGCAATAATAGCCTCCCTTGCCGTTGGGCACGAGCGCGCCCGGCACGGTCAGGTCGTCGTCCGCCTCGGCCCACGGCGCGATGAACCCGACGATCTGGTCGATATCTCCTGCGACCCCGTCGCCCGCAGCCGCGTCCTTGGCCACGCCGTAGAGCTTTTCCGCCCCTGAAATATAGAAAAGGGTATTGGTGGCGGCGGCGCGTGTTTCGGGCTTGCCCAGTCCGGCGTTGGGACGCAGGCCCATGATATAGCCGTGAAGGTCGCCGCCGCCGTCCGCGCCGATCGACGCGGCATAGTCTGGCGGGTTTGCGGGGTCCGATGCGGCCGATTTCGGAACGGCAAAGGCCGCGACGTTCGCCGTGAGGTCCGCGCGCGCCGAAAGATCATAACCGCCTACCGTGACGGAAAGACGGGGGACGTAGACAATCTTCTTCGTTGCGAATCCGGGTGGAGAGTCGCCAGTCAGCGCCGCAGGTTGCGCCTGCGTCGCCGCCAAATAGTCGCCCGGATTGCCGAAAGCCGTTCGGCGATAGTTTTCCAATTCTCTGACCGTCCGCGTCGAGACGCGCGCGCCATAGCGATCCCACTCGTGAACGTCGGTGATGATGACCTGCGTGCCGATCGCCGCGTTCGTATAGTCGGGATCGGTCGCCGTGCCCGCATTCGCCTTCAAATAGGCGAGTTGGCCCGCCACGTTCATGATCTCGTAGCTTTCGATCATGCGCAGCGACGAGCAGGGATAAACGCCCACCGCGTCGATCTCGATCTTCACCCCGTCGGCATAAATCTCCTTGGTCAGGTTGCGGATGATCGGCGGACAGGGTTCGTGTCCAGCCGTCGCGACAAAGCCCGTCATCGCCCCGGTGTTCGTGCCGTCGGCGGCGTGCGTCAGCGTCGCGCCCGTCAGCGTGCCGCCGATGATCCACTTGTCGTCGTCGGGGCCGGTGTTGGTCGCGATGACGACCAGCGCCGATGCGCTCTCGCGCGCGACGATCATCCAGCTCTTGCCCGCCGTGTCGGTATAGGTCGAGCCGATATCCTCGTTGGTCTTGTCGTGCACGAACGGCGACGTGCCCGCGAAATTGAGCCGATATCCGCTCGGCTTGTGACTGGCTCCGAGGAAGACGCCGTTGATCCTGATCGGCGTGCGCTCGTCGGTGCCGATCTGCATCACCTCGCCGCTGGCGAAGTCCGGCACCATATATTTTTGCCGCCGCCCCTTCGCGATGCGCCGCCGTCCCTGAAAGTCGATGACGCCGGTTTTCGCGGGCGTAGCGGGCAGCGTCGGCGCCGGCTGTTCGTTGGTCAGCAGCCGGTCGACGACATCATAGGTCGCGCTCGCCCCAGCGGCGCGGCCCACATAGGTGTAATCGCTGCGGATTTCGAGCGTGATCGGCGCGTCGACCGTCGCCTGAAACTGCGCCGTATCGGGTGCGCGGGCACCGGCAGGAGCATAGGGTTCATAGTCGAGCGCGGTCGCGCCCGCATTGAACATCGCCGTGGCTTCGACCTGGGCCAGCGCCGCCGCCGTGATGCCTTTGCCGGTGCCGTTCGCATAGTTGGTGATGTTGCGAACGTTCGGCAGCCACCACACCGCATCGGCGGGCGGGGTGAAGGTAACCGTATGCGTGTTGAGCCCGGAATCGGCTGCGGCAAGCACGCGAGTCGTCCCGTCGGCTTTCAGGAACATCAACTGCCCCGACACCGGATAGTGAATGAAGTTCGCCGGACCCTGCTTCATCGAGTGGGTGCGCTGCGCGCCAGCCGTCACCGGAAGCCGTTTCAGGACCGCGAACGTCCCCCGCGCCGTTTCGTCCTGCGTCGTCATGTTACCAGCGGCATTCTGGTAGAAGCGCCAGAGCTGGTTGGCGGTCGCCGCCAACGCCGGATCGGTGCGCGCGGGATCAGCCAGGTTGGCGCTCTCGATCTCGGGGAAATAGTCGAGCGTAGATGCCAGCCCGTTCGCGGCTGCAACAGCCTCGTCGCGCGCCCCTAGCGCCTCGGAATTCGACAGTTCATTCTCAGCCGCCAACTTCGCAAACGAAGGAATCTCTCGCCCGCCATCCACGGCAACATCAGTAGTTTCATCACCGTTGACGATCTGATCGATGCGATCAAGGTTCGTTGCAAATTTGTCCGTCGCGGCAAGCAGTTCGGCTTCAGTCGTCGCCATAACGCGAATCTCCGTTATCGGCCCCGCTATGGTTGAAACTCAATCCAGAGTCACGCGAAAAGTGATTTTCACTCATCGAACGTGTCCGCCCAGTTTATGTTGAGAAGGATGTCGACGATATCGCTGTGCCCAGCAGGATTTTCGCGTCCGAAGAATTCCAGCATGAACTCAGCCGATGGATCGAGCGTCATCCCATCCTCTTCCGACACGGTTACGGGCAGCGACAGGAAATTGACCCGCACCGATGCCACATCATCCGTGGTCCACTGAGAAACGAGTTCGTCCGACGCGAAGCGCGCGACGCTCATCAGCGAAATATGCTTCACCTGGTCGGGCGCGACGGTTTCGACGAAGTTCCGGTTCACGCTGAGCAGCGTGTTACCGGCGTCCTCGACCGAATCTACGACCGTCCGATACCAGATGCGCCCATCGTTCAGCGCGATCAGCAGGTAGCGATGCACCCAGTCCGTCTCCATACCGAGCAGGTGCGTTCCTTCGACCAGAATATCCGCGTCGCCCGCAACGAGGTCCGCCAGTGGTGTCGCGTCCTCATGGAAGGTCGGCAGCATGAATTCGCCGGCGCGACCGCGGCAATGGTTGAACAGGCCTTCGATATATCCAACGGCCCCCGAGCGCAGCGGCGAGAAGTCCCACGTCTGCAACCGATCCGCATATGGGACCGGAAACAGATGGGAGGTCGCACCGTGGCCGAAGTCGATCGTCTCGCGCTTCTGGTTGATTCCGAAGCTGTTGTTCGATCCCCAGTTCGGGTCAGCGTGCCACACCTGACGCCCGGCATGACGAAACAGGTCGGCATCATAGTTGTATGACAACTCGCTGCCCGGCGTCAGGTCGAACTGAATCGGAACTTCCCACAGACGCGACGTGCGCGACGAAAGCGAAATTTCGGATTGCAGCATACCTCGGAGTGCGGGCCGCACGTCGAACGGCTCGGGGAGAGCGACCGAGTCCGACACTGTGACGATGCTGCCGACGACAGACAGCACGGTAACTTCCACAGTGCGGTCGAGAACAACGGATTCCCCGACAACCAGCCAGTCGGGGATGCTGTCGAGGGTTATGTCGTCATCGGCAACAGCGCTGCATGTCACCGAGCGCGTCGGATCGGCAAGGGAGATTTCCTGTCGCTGCGCATCGGCCGTCCCGAAGATCTGCTGCTGCCGGTCGGCGCCATATTTCATCGCCGTGAAGCTGACCTGCTTGCGCGGGTTCGCGCGCAGAGCGCGGCGCTGTTCGGTGCCATCGCGCGACGACAGGATCTCGGTCTTGAAGCTGATGGAGACTTCGACGTCGCGAGACCAGTTGGGGCGATAATCAAGCAGCATATTAGTTGCCTCCCGCAGCCTGCTGGACGACCGACGGGTTGCGCGCGATGATGTTGAGTACCGATTTCTCGCCGGCGCGCGTGGACAGGCCGCGCTCGACGATGTCACCGCTGTCGAGCAGATTGTTGACCGTCACCTTGACGCGCTCGGCGAGCGGCGTTCCGCCGTCATCGAGTCCGCCGTTGCCGCGATGACGCGGGTCGTTGCGCGTGATGATTTCCTCACCACGCTCGAGGATCGCGGGCACTTCGTTGGGACGCAGCCCAGCAACGCCACCTGTGTGATAACGCATCGCTGCGCTGAACCAGGCGGGCGAAACCCGTCGCGTGCGGGATGCTGCACCTGCGATACCGCCACCATGGAAGACGCCTGCGCTTCCGACGGTGTTCGCGGCCATGAGCAACGTTGCAGCGGTCGAAATCGCAGCAGCAGTCCCCAACCATGCCGCTGCACTCGCAAACATGGTAGTTCCCGCTGTCTGAACCAAAGTCCCAGCTGCTGTCAGTGAAGTGCTCGCTGCGATCAATGGTCCCGCGTTCAGGAGTCCGGTGAGACCCCCTGCGAGGCCACCGAATCCGATCTGTGAAGCGACCTGCAACGCCGCCATCTGTAGCAGCATCTGCGCGATGCCTTCGAGGAAATCAGCGACAAAATTCAACGCCGCATCGCGCAGCGCTGACAGAGGGTTGCCCGTCTCGACCAGTTTCTCAGTGAACATCGTCACGGCGTTGGTCAAACCGCCAGCGAACAGTTGCTGAATCTGACCCGCGCTGATCTGGAATTCCTGACTGGTCGCGATCACCTGGTTGCGCAGGTTTTCGAGACCGAGAATTGCAGCCTGTGAATCGGGACCTTGATGGACCTGATACCATTCGATCGCATTGTTGATGCCGGCGAGAAGTTCGGCGTTTACTGCTCGAAGCTGCTCCTTGAGTTCTTCGACGACGTTACCCTGGCCCAAATCCTGATAGAATTGGATTTGCTCCATGAGCGCCGAACGCTGCTGCTGAACGCGATCGATCGGTTCCGACACGGTCGCGACACCGCGGCGACGTTCGTCGAGCACGAGACTGTTTTGCAGCGACTTTAGGCCATTGATGGCCGTGCGCGCCTCGGGCGTATCGCCCATGGTCTTCCAGAAATCTATTGCCTTGGCGATATTGGCCTCGAGTCGATCCTCGACTTTCGCGAGTTCGGCTTCGAGGCGGTCAATTTCTCCCGTATCGCGTGACTCTTTGGCCTGATCGAGCAGTTGAAGCAGTGCGCTACGCTCACCTGTCGACGCATCGACTGCAGCGGTTGCGCGCTCGCGAGCATTGATCAGGTCATATTCGAGGCCGACCGTCTCGGCGATTGCGTCGCGACGCTCCTTGTCGAGTTCGATTCCCTTCTTCTGCGCCTTGGTTTCGGCGTCGAAGATCGCTTCATCGATCGCCTTCTGGCGTTCCGCATCGATCACCCCCTCGGCGCTGAGCGTGCGGGCCTTCTCGAGATACGCGATGTTGACGCGACGCTTTTCATTCTCCGCGTCGATCTCAGCGTTGAAATCCTCCTGCTGCTTCTGCAGCTTCGCCATTTCCTTCTGGACGTCGATTTGCGCATCGCCGACATTGCCTCCCTTGAACCGGCGTCCGTTGCGCAGCGGGTCAACATACGCTCCGTTCTCCTGCACCGCGAAATGCGTATGGTTCCCGGTGCTGCGACCCGTCGATCCAACACGGCCGATGGTCTGCCCCCGCTGGACACTGTCGCCTTTGACCACCTGCGAGTTGTCGCTGAGATGACCGTAGACCGTGATCAGACCCTTGCCGTGATTCAGTTTGACATATTTGCCGAGCAGCGGATCGAAACCGACTTCGCCCACGATCGCATCGGCGGCGGCGCCAACCGCCGTCCCCTTGGGTGCAGCAATGTCGATTCCGCCGTGAAAGGATTTTTTGCCGGTGACGGGATGCGTGCGAAATCCAAACCCGCTGCTGATGCGACCCTGTACGGGCAGATCGAGTTGAATGGATTTCTGAGCGTCGCGTTCGTTCTTTTTGCGCAGTTCCTCGCGCTTTTTATCTTCAGCGACTTGGCGTGCGACCTGCGCGACGACAACATCGCCGGTCTTTTCCACTTCCTCGCGGTAAGCCTTCTCGCCGGCGAGGCGAATCTTGTCGGCGTCGGCGCGGGCCTTGTTGATATCATCTTCGAGTTTGAGTTCGTCGATGCGATCTTTTCGGCGCTTCTGCCGGGCGGCGCTTTCCTCGTTGACGGTGTCGCCGGTCGGCTGTTGCTGTGTAGCGCGGCGGGCGGCTTCGTCGCGCTCCTTCCGCAAGCGTTCCAGCGTCGATGTTAGAATCGAAACCTGATATTGGTAGCGCGCGAAGTCGATCGGGCCATCGAGCAGAGTTTTCGGTTCTTTTTTAAGTTCGTCGAGTTTGCCCTGAAGTCGATCAATTTCAGCGGTGTAATCTTCGACGCTCGCATCGCCAGTGAATATCCGCAACCCTCGACCTGCCTTGTCGGCGAGTTCGTCCAGGAGGTCGATGAAACCTCGAACGACGCGAGTATCGGCAAGACGATCGAGAAATTTGTCCAGGCCATCGGTTAGCGAGTCGAGACCGCTTTTCGCTTCGTCCGAGGCCCGTTTCTGGTCACGCAAATGCTCGGCCAGTTTCCTGACTGCTTCTGCGCGCGCTTCCGCCGCCTCCCCCGAGTCAAACAGCGCGCGAATATGGTCGCGTTCGGTGACCGTGAGAAACTGCAGTTCATCGTCTAGTTCCGCAACGGCGTCATAGCCCTGTGTGAAGGCGTCTTGCACCTTCTCCATCGCCTCGGGAAGATCATCGCCCGTGACTTCGGCGACCTGTTTAGCCATCTGCGCGAAACTGACGAGATATTCGGTGTTGAGCCCCTGCGTGACGAAATTTCGTAGGGTCGAAATCGACTGTTCGGCCGTAAGCCCTATATCTTCAAGCTTCTCGGCAATACCTTCCAATTCGCGCGCAGCAGCGTTCGACGTCTCGCCGACGCCAGCGAGAATACCGCGAACCTTGTCGAGCCGCTGCGCATCGTTCGCAGCCTTGACCATGATCGTGCCGACGGTAGCGAGCGTCGCGATCCCTGCGAGCACATACGGATTCGTGAAGGCCTTGACGAGATGGGCACCAATATTCGGCAGCAACTGCAGAATCTGCCCACCTTGTTGCGCGATAACCTGCAACGGCGCAGTGCCGCTCGCCAACTGCGTGAAGACGTCGTTGACCTGGTAGCCGAGATTGGTGAGCTCGTAGGGTTTCAGGCCGAACAGTCCCGCAGCACCGCGTTCGCCGCGTCCAGTGCGACCCAGTGCTGTCGCGGCCTGCTCCGCTTCAAGTTTCAGGCGGCGTTCGGCGTCCGCCAATTGGTCGGCGCTGAGCGCACCCTTGCGATACAAGGCATTCGCCTCGGCGAGTTCCGTGTTGAGCCGGGATTGAATCGCATAGAGCGGGTCGACGCGCTGGCGCAGCCGTTCGGCCGCATCGGCGGCGCGATCGAAGTCCGCGGCGAACACCGCCGCACTATCCTCTGCGGATTTGCCGCCACCGCCGAGACCAGTGGACGATGCAATCTGCGACTGGATCTGGCGCGCCGCCGCGATGCGGCGAGCAGCCTGCTCCTGGCTGTCGGCCACGGCATCAGCGGCGCGCGCCTGCTGCACCTGTGCGGCGGTCAGAGACTCGATCGCCTGTTCCGTGGCGATGGCGATCGAACCGAGTTGCTGGAAACTGGCAGCTTCGCTGGCGAGCGACGCTTCCTGCGCGGAGATGGATGCCTTCAGTCGACCTCGCGCCGCAGTCTGCGTGACGATGGCGGCATTAACCGCCTTCAACTGCGCAATGGTTCCTGCGGTGTCCTGACCCGCGAGATGCTGATCGACGATCGAGACCTGCAACCGCTCCTGCGCTGTCGCAAGATTCCGCAGTTCGACGGCGGTCGCAGCGTACTGCGCCTTCGACGCGGCGAGCGCGTCCCTCTGGCGCTTCTGCGCGGCTTCTGCGCGGTCCGCAGCACCGACAATCTTCGTGTAGGCGGTGTCGAGCGTCTTCAGCTGCGACACGATCGACGACATCTCGGTCGACAGCGTCGCACCGCTCGTTTTCAGGCGATCCTGATTTCCGATGAGGGTCGCGACCGACCCGGAGATTGAATCAAAGATGCGCTTGGCTTCGTCGCGCGCCTTGATCACCAATTGAACGTCACGAGTTGCCATAAACTATTCCTCGGTCAGTCCCTCGATGAAATCGTTCAGCAGTCGCGTCCCCTCCTTGCCTCCCAGCAGCGATGCGCCGACCATGGTCATTCCCGTCAGATGCGACGCGAGATCCATGCTCAGGCGTTCTTCAATGATGCGCGCTTCCTCCCTGATCAGATGAATCGGGTAGAGACCGACATTCGTGTGACCATGCGCGCGCAAGAGACTTGCCTGTTTGCGCAGATCCCACAGCCACCGCGCTAGGCTTCGTCGCTCTGCGGGGTGCTGGTTCGCACCAGGCCCGCTGCCTGAATGACGGTCTCGAACAATTTTTTTGGCGGCATGTCCTCCGTGAAGGTCAGATCCGCAATGGCTTCGAGCGCAGCGATCTTCGGCGCGAGCGCCATACGCTGCACGATGCCGATCACGGCAGGATCATCGTAACCCATGGCGATCGCGACAATGTCAGCGGTGACGGTCGGAAGGGTGTCGACCAGTGCCGATGCGATATTGGCGTCGAAGCTGAAACCTGCCTCGGGATTCTCCATGGCCTGCAACGCGAGGCGTTCGAACCATGCCGAGAGTTCGCCGGCGTGACGGCGATAGATGGTGAGTGCATCGTCGAGCGCGATGCCGCGAATGCTGATCTCGACGCCGTTCGGCATCTTGATCTGGCGCGACGGGTTGAGTTGGCTGCTCAGTGCAGCCAACTCGTCCGTCGAAAGTCCCGTGCTGCTCATGGTCGATTATGCCGGGGTGTACGGCTGACCGTCGCAGGTGATGGCGCTGCCACCGACCGGCGTCGAGATGACGACCGTGAACGGCAGCGACTGCCATTCCTCGGAGATCACGCCGAAGTCGCCGTTGGGGGTCAGCTTCACCGCGCCCATCAGATAGTTCTTGTCCTCGCCGTGCGGGTTGTCCGCGATGAAGCGAAGCTGGCCTTCGACCACTTCCGCGCCCGACGAGACGCGCTCGAAGCTGTGCGCGACGATGTCGTAGGTGATGGTCACCGGGTCGCCATCGCCGACCGCGGTCGCGTCGAGCAGGAATTCGACGGTGCCGTTGTTCAGGTCGACCGTGAAATCGGTGCCGGCGACGAGCGGGGTGGCGCCCGTGACGGCGGTAACGTTGGCGACCTTCTTCGCGGGCAGCTCATACATATAGCCGAGCGTGATCGCGGCGAGCACTTCAGTTTCCTCGGTGGCTGCGGCGACCGCAACGACCTGGTTCGAACCCTGCAGGAAGATCGCGAGATTTTCCGACTGGATATGGTCGGCGGTGAAATTCGCGCCGTAGGTCGTCTGCACCGGGACATCGGCGTCCTGAACGCGCACACCCTGACGCGAGTCGAAGTGCGGCAGCGTTTCGGTGGCGACATTCAGGTTGAAAGCCGGCGTGTTGCCGAGCGGGCGAAAACCCGTCTCACCGGTCGGCTTGAAGAACAGTCGGCCGCGGCCGATCGTCAGGTTTTCGCGATTGATCTTGGACATGGGAGAGTCACTCCTGAGGTAAGCGAATCACGTTTAGCGTGATTCTAGGTTGAGGTAAACGGCTTTGCGGGGTCCTCCACGAGGGAGAGTGTGACGGGGAGCCAGAAATAGGCCTTGTCCGAAACTTCGTCGGGCGGTCGCACGATCGGAGCGCCGATCGAAATATTGTCGATCCGCTGCCCTTTCTCGATGAATCCTAGGATTGGTTTGCGCTGATCCATGCCGGCGCGCAGCGCGCTAAGCACCTTGGCGACGTCAGCTGCGAGCCGATATGCGGGATCGGTCGGGTTCGCGAAATCGTCCTCGACGAAACCCTGCACCAAGATGCGCCAGTCGACCAGGTGTGCCTGCGTGCCGCGCGCTTCGGCGACGGGATCGTTCGGTCGCGGGTCTTCGATGAAGCTGACCATCGGCAACGGATCATTTTCGCCGTATCGCGCGCGACCGCGGAACACGAGACCTGCTAGATTATGCGCGTAACCGTCTGCGATGGAGACAGCTTCGACCGTCTCGGTGAGGCGCTGCAGCACGTCGAGGCGGAAGGGGAGGGGGTCAGTCAAGGTCCAACTCCTGCAAACGGAGATATTCGACTTCGAGCCGTTCCGCGAGATCCGGGGACATTTCGTCAGCCACGTCGTCGAACACTTGGTCGATCGACGGGCCGTAGAGCAGCCACAGGTTCCGACCGAGCAACTTCGGCTTGTAGGCTCGCGACGGAGTCTGGCCTTCAGGGAGACGGATCGCGAGACCGACATTTCCGAGCGTGTCGGTGTTGCCGCTGCGGAGCGGAATGAAGAACGCCTTCGGCATCCGCGTCGCAAGTCCCGGTTCGACCTGCACGGAGACACCTGCGGAACGCTTCGACGTCGGTGTCGTCGCGAAGCGCGCGAGCGATGTCGCGCGATGCCTGCCGGTGATGGCGGCGGTCAGGTCCATCGTGTTCGCGCGCTTGGTGATCGAGAGGCGCCCATTCTCGCCGCTGAGATAGCGTGCCGGAAACGCGACCTGCTGCCGGATGCGGCGCGCGGCCTCCGCTCGAGCGTTGCGCGTGACGGTGTTGATTGCGCGGGCGAGATTGCGTTCGATCGTCGCGCCGATGCTCGTGATGCTGTCGAGCGTCTGCGACTGGACAAGGACGACGTAGGGATCAGCCATCGTCGCGCACCGGGTAGTTGTCCGCGGCGATCTTCGCTTCGGAAATGGGCGCTGCCATGGCAGTGATCGTGATGCCGTCGGGTTTCTCGCTGTCGGCGATCTGCCATGCTTCGTCGGAACTGATCGAAACAATGGCGCCGCGTGTCGGAACCGAAACCTGACTGCGCATGAAAATGACGCGGGGCGTGATGTCACGGACGCCGACGCCGTCGGCACCGTAGCCTTCCATGTCGTCACCGACGAGATTCATCTTGGTATGAACGCGGACTTCGACCGGAACCCATGCGGATTCCGCAGTCGCGCGGTAGAAGGCCGGGACCAGCATTTCGTCATGCAGGTCCCGGCGCATCTGGTTCTTTATGTCGCGGAAGCGACGCACCGATCAGCCGATGGCGTCGGCGGGGTTCTTGCCGCCAGTTTTCGCATCCGCAGCGGCCTTCGCATCCGCAGCGGCCTTCGCATCCGCAGCGGCCTTCGCATCCGCAGCGGCCTTCGCATCCGCAGCGGCCTTCGCATCCGCAGCGGCCTTCGCATCCGCAGCGGCCTTCGCATCATCCGTCGGGGCAGTCTTGGCGCGACGCGCGGCGACCGTCTCGTAGACGGCGGCTTCATCCTCGGTCGGCTCACGAGCCGCCTTCTGCGCGAGAAATTCCGCTGCGATGCTCGCAGGAATCTCGACGGTTTGGTTCGGCTCGACGATCTTGCGCTCGTCGCCATCACGGTAACGAAGCTCGTGAATCGAGGTAACCAGGGTCATGTCTTTGCTCATAAAATCACCTTTGACGTGATACCGGCAGGTGCTGAAACCTGCCGGTATGGTCCTTCAGAACAATCAGGCGGCGGCGATAACCGCAGCCTTCAGCGTTGCGTTGGGGTTGATCGGCACCTCGAGCGGCGACGAGGTGTGCGAGACATGCTCGGTCTTCACGCGATCCCCGGTGCGATAGTTCTTCGGGAACAGCGGGATCGGCTCGTAGTCCGCATCCTGATCGACGATGCGACCGAAGCACTCGTGACCGGCCACGGCGTCGGGCGTCGAGGTGAACACGATCTCGTGCGCCGGCAGGTAGCGCGTCTGCACGCCCGCGTCGTTCTGGTAGGTCTCGTCGTTGACCCACAGTTCGATGGTGACGCCGCTGTTGCCGGCAACGAACAGCGTGCCGAAGCGATAGACCATCGGCTGCTTCGGGTCGGCCGCGAGGATGCCGCGTTCGACCTGGTGACGACCACCGGTCGTATTGATGTCCATGTGCTTCAGAATTTCTTCATCGGCCTGGATGATTGCAGCGACAGTGCCCGACATGGTGATGCGGGTCGGCATTCCGCCGAATTCCGCAGCGCACATCTTGGCGATCTGTGCCTTGAAGAAGTCGAGGATCGAAACCCCCGCTTCGCCGAAGCGGTCGCCGGCGCCGAGCGTGACGGTGTGGCCCGCAGCGCGCTGGAAGTTCACCAACGTCGTCGGATATTTCGGACCCGAGAGCGTCACCTGACCGTCGATAATGGCGCGCGCGGCGAGCCATTCCATGCGGCGGTCCCAAGCGTTGCGATGCGCGGCGGCGATCTGCACCTTCAGCATCTCGAGACGCTGTTTCGGCGACAGCTTGGTCACATCGAAGCGGCTCTGGTCGATACCCGGCTGATAGGTCAGCGGCTTCAGCGGATCGACCACGTCGTCGAGCACGACATAGGCGGGCTTCACGCGATAGGCGCGGGCCGAGTCGTCGTAGACGCTGCCACCCTCGCCGAGCGGCAGGGCGAACGGCGCGAGCTTCTTGCTGCGAATCGGCAGCTTCTCGAAGTCGATATATTCCTCGGTCGAGCGATGCTGGAACGGGAACCACTGGCGGAAATAGTTGACCGTTTCCGACTTGGTGTCGCGCATGACGCCAAGCGACTTGCGGGTCGACCACAGTTCGTAGGGATTGTCCGACATTGTCATTGATCCTTAATTGGAGGGGAGTGCTGTGATCAGGCTTCGCGCGAGCGAACGATGATCTGCGAGGGGGTGAGCGCGCCGATGAAACCCGACGTCTTGAGCGCGTCGGTGTCGATCGAGGCATCCCAGACGAGCGGACCTTCGAGTGCGAAGCAGCCGCTGTACCAGACGTGGACGTTGGCGCCGCCCGCACCGATCGACGCGGAGTGGGCGATCACGCCGAACGGCTTCACCGTCCATTCGGCATTGACGTCGTCATATTCGGCAGGGGCCACGAACCCGTTGGCGTCGATGCCGACGACTTCGAACTGCGCGAAGTCGGTCGATGCGAGGCCGGGAAGGACCAGTGCGGGACGCAGCGGAGGTTCGCTGCCTGCGAGCAGGTTGTCCTGCGTGAACGTGTCGAGCACTTCGAACGCGGCGCGACCGTAGACGTCCGCGTTCTTGTAGCTGGTGGTAACATCAGCCATGAGAAAATCTCCTTCGTAAGTGATCTGGATCAGGCCGCGGCGGCGCTGACGCAGGCGAGACCGAAGCGACGCGCGAGCGCGATCGTGTCGGAGCCGTCGTCCTCGGCCTTCGGGTCGGCGTTATCGGGTTCGGCTGCGACATCGGGGCTGTTGCCGTCCATAGCCGCGTCGAACGGGGTCTGCGAGCCCGAGGGTGCAGCCGCCGTTTCCTTCGGGGCCGCGGCGAGCATCGCCTTGGCCGCGTCGAGGTCCATGTCGGTGTTCATCGCGATATGGTTCGCGAGCGCACCACGGCCCTCGGCATCTTCGCAGCCGGTGATGGCTCCGATGCGCGCGCGGTCAGCCTTCACCGCCGCATCGATGTCAGCCTGCGACAGTGCGGGCTGGGTGTTCTCGGCGCTGGCTTCCGGCGCCGAATTGTCCGTCTTGTTGGACATGTCGTCGTCTCCTTCATCATTGGAGGGGTTGGACAAATCGGCCACAAACGCAGCCAGGGCATCGTCGAGCCAACCGACATTGTCGGCGAGCCCGTTCGATATTGCTTCGGGAGCAGTGAAACATTGCGCTTCGGTCTTGCGCACTGTCTGCTCATCCATGCTTCGGCCTTCCGCGACGGCCGAAACGAAAATCTGGTAGAGGTCGTCGATGCGGGCCTGAATGCGCTCGCGCACGTCATCGGGCAGTGCCTCGAAGCTGTTGCCGTCGACTTTGTGTTTGCCCGCGAAAATGAACGTGATCTTGAGACCCCATTCGTCCATGAGCTTCGACTGATCGATGTGCATCGTGACGACGCCGATCGAACCGACGCCGCCCGTGCGGGTGACGGTGATCTTGTCGGCGACCATCATCGTCGCGTAGGCGGCGGAATATCCGGCTTCGGCGACGAACGCTTCCACGGGTTTCCCCGCTTCGGCTTTCGCGGCCTGCATCTTTTCGAGCGTTTCAAAGCAGCCTGCGACCGTGCCACCGGGACTATGGACGATGAACGCGATGCGCTGGACGTTACCGTCTTCCATGCCGCGCTTGAACGCGCGCAGGATGTAGTCGTAACCGGTCGCCCACGAATCGAGTTGCCAGCCGAAGTCGTGCAAGAGCACACCCTTGACCGGAATCTGCAGCGTGCCGTCCTTGACGACATATGGGCGATAGCGCGCGGCCCAACTGTCGGGCTGCGGCCAGAAATCATCATCATCGCTCGCCAGATCGACCGCGCGGGACAGGTCGATCTTCGCGGCTTCGACCAGGTTGCCCTGCACGAGACCGAGCATTTCAGGATTGATCAGCGCGGGTTCGTTCGCGAACCGCGTCAGGAGCGGATTCATGGTGCGGATTCCTCTTCGCTCTGTGATTGGGGTTCGGTGCGCGCGGCACCGTTCATGGCGTGATCGCCGAATGTGAGCCCGAGACGTTCTTCCTCGCGCTTCTCGCGGGCGCGCTGGCGGTAGACGCGGCGCCAGTCCTTGCCGAGCCGCGCCAGTTCCTCTTCGCGCGTGGAGAGTCCGTTATCGATGCGCAGGATCGCGGCTTCGGTTTCCTTTAGCTCGTCGATCTGGCCGCGCGCCGCGCCGATCCAGTCCGCGCGCGCCAGCGCCGAGAACGCCATGTTGAGGCGACCATCGCGGCCCGCGTCAGTGTAGAGAAGTCCTGCCTTGGCCTTCGGGAACGTGGTCAACTTATTCTGGTTGACCCCTTCCTCGAGGAACAGGCGATAGACGCTGTTCGCGGCGCGCTCGGCAATGAGGCGCTTGAGCGCCTGCATGAACTTCCAGGTGTTGCCTTCGCCGGCGCGCGCCGACGAATAATTCGTCTTCGAATAGTCGTGGGTGAACTGTTCGTAGGACACACCTGCCGCGACCGACTGATACATGTTCAGTGATCGTTCGAAGTCCGTGCCGACGACGCCACCCTTGCCGGGTGACATGAGCTCAAACTTGGTGCCCGGAAACAGATGGGGGACGCGCGCGCCGTCCATCTGCAGCGCGCGGCTGTTCCCGACATATTGCTCGATCTGTCCGAGGTAGCCGGTCGCGTAGCTGTTGATCGCCTTCGCGACGGCGTCGGGGCTGATCTCGCCGCCGCCAAGCTGCGCGAACACCTGTTCGGCAGGAAGTTCCGACGTGATCGCGCCGGCGTAGAGCGACTGCAGAACCTGCTGCTGCAACGCCACGTCGCGCAGCCTGTGACCCATTTTCGACGGTTTGATCGTCGACATGAGATCCGAGAAGCCGCGCGTCTGGTCGACGCGCATATCTTCCTTGATATGCAGAACCTGCAGCCGACCCCATTTGGTGCGGATCGGATGCTCGCGCCAGCGCGGCAGGTCATACAGATACGTCCACTGGACGTCGCTCGGATGACCTTCGCGGATCTGATACGCGACGGGACGACCGCGGCTGTCGAAACGAACACCTGCACGGACCATCTTGTCATTGCGGTGATCAGGGTCGGTCGACAGCCGGTCAAGATCGATCAGGTTGATGACCGTCTTGAATTCTCCAAAGCCTTCCCGGTCCCACTCGGCGGTGGCGAGCACTTCGCCGCCTGCCAGGTGGACGCCGATCATCAGGCGGACCATTTCGGTGAAACTGTTCTGACGCTTGCTGTCGACCCAATTGTCGGGGCTTTCGGCCCACAGATCGAACAGTTCCTCGACTTCCTCCTGAAACTCTTCTTCCCAATTCTCGTCGAACGTCGCGGGCATACCCTTGCGACGCGCTTCGCGATTCAGGTAGCCGATCGAGGGTCGCGCGTTCAGCAAGAACTGATGGCCGACGACATTGTCTTTGCGCAGCCGCGCGACACCCTGAATATAGGCGTCGTCGTTCAGCAGCGCGCGGATGCGACCATCGCCGACGTCCTTGTCGGGAAGAATGTCGGCATCGGCGGATTGAAGCGGGGGCGACCACAGCGACAGGGTGCGATCGAACTGGTCAGCGCCTTCGAACCCACCCATCGCCATGTCACCGCCGCCGCTGGAAGGGACCAGCACCTGCGGCGGCGGTGACGCTGACGGCGGCGGGGAGGGGACGCCGATCAGATCGTCGAATTCCGACAGGCTCATCCGATCAGCCTCATGGGGCCGGATGCCTTGGTCGGGTCAATCTTGCGTTCGAGTTGGTCGATGTAGGCTGCGAGTCGTCCCGCGTTCGCGATGCCGTAGCGAACCATTTCGCCGTTCTGGTCGCGAGCCTCGACGACGCTGCGCCCCGTCATCAGGGCGTGATATGCGGTTTTCGCTTCGGCAAGAAGTTCTGCGTCGGTCATCGCGTTCCCAGTTCGAACTGGCTCGCGAAATGCCATCGACGCGACATAGAATCAAGCGATACGTGACTCTAGCATGTTTGGAGGTGCATTGTCACGTATAAAGTGACTAAGCGAGACGCGATGCAAGATCGGCCAGTGACGGCGCGGTGTCGGGCGCGGAATCGTCGTCTTCGACATAGGGATTGAACACCATGTCGTTCTCATCCCAGTCGCGCGCCCATGTGGGCGGATTGTCCCAATCGATGCGCTCGAGATTCACCGTGCGATGCAGGCAGAGCGCGATCGTGTAGACGAGCAAATCCCACGCCTCGTTGCGGCGCCGGCTGAGATTTTCCCAGCCCTTCGCGGTTTTGATTTCGGTGGTCAGCTGCTTGTAGAGCCATTCTTCGGCCCACAGCGGGAACCGGACGCGGCCGCCCGGATCGGTGCGGCCGAGCATCGCATAGGCCATATCCTTGACGATATCGGTGTTGACGCGCTGCACCGGAATCTCGCCGCGCGCGTTGACGAAGCGATCCTTGCGACCGCTGTCGGGGTAGATGGTGCTGATGCGCGGTGCGGACTTCGACGCATCGCCCTTGATCAGATGGAACCGCAGATGCTCGCCATCGCCGCGGTCGCGCAGCTTGCGCCAGAAATTATAGGCGTTGGCCGTCACGCCTTCGCGACCACCGGAGTCGCATCCCATGATCTTGATCCGCATCCGCATCCCCGATCCGTCTGCGAGCGGATAGGTTTGATGCAGTTCCTCTATCAGCACGTCCCAGTCTTCGGGTCGCGATGCAGGGTCGATCGTCTGCCATTCTCCGTTCTCGTCGGCAACGACGGAACGACGGATCTTCTTCATTTCGATGATCGCGATGTCGCCGTATTCGTCGACCGAATGCGTCTGTACGACGAACGCGCGTGCCTGCACGTCGACGGTCTTGACAAGGAAACGGCCACCATGAGGCACGACGGGCGCTTCGGCTGATCCGCCCCAATCCTCTGCGCGCTGCTTCAATTCTTCCGGCAGGCGACCTGCTTCGGTCGCCTTCATCATGTACGGCAGACCCTGGTCGACGTTGGTCGTCGTTTTCAGCGCCTCTTCGCTACCGGTCGCCTCATATTCCTGCTGTGCCTGCAAGAATTTGAACACCAGTTCAGTCCATGTCGCGAAAGCAGCTGATGGCCCCTTCTGCCAGAATGAGGCGATGGTGCTGCGACGCGCGACACCGCCGACCGTGCCGTCGGGAAGCCAGACCTGCCCCTCCTTGATCCATTTCCCGCCAAGGTTGAGCTCGTATTTCATCTCATGCTCGTGAGGGAACTCACACGACGGGCAGAGAAGTCGAACCTGTTCCGCAGCGTCGAGCAGATCGGCGGAATCGGGCCAGACGAAATTCTTGAAGTCACCCTCGAACGGTTCACGGCACTTGACGCACCTCCAATACCAGCGCCGTCGGTCGCCGCGGTTGTAGAGCGACAGGATTCCCTTGGTCGGCGGTGCTTCGTGCGGCGTTGAAGGGAGCCATTTCGGATCTTCGATGATGAAGCCCGGCGAGCCTTCGGCGGCGCACATGCCGAACCGCTTGAAGGTCTGCGCGCGCTTCCGCGCTAGGTCGAACGGGTTGCCTTCACCGTCGATGTCCTGCGGCATACGGTCATAATCGAACAGCCACAGACGCGGGATCGTCTTACCCGACAATTCGGTGATGGTCGGCCATTTGATGAGCAGCCGCATCCCCGACAGGAACCGCTTGTCGAAGACGTTGTCGTTCTGCCTGCCGGGCGTCATGCGGCGGGCGATTTCCGGTGAGTAGCGGATCGCGCGACCGAGATCGCCGATCGACCAGTCGCGAGCAGTCGCCTGAGTCATGTGGATGAACATCATGTCGGCAGGATCGTATCGCGCGCTGCTCGCGAGCCAGTTGATCGCGCCGGCCGATTTGCCGCCGCGCGCCGGGCCGACATAGATTTGGCCCGTGAACTGAAGGCTGGACAGTTCGTCCTGCGGTTCGATCAGGTAAGGAGTCTTGTCATAGTCGAAGTAACCAACGTGCGTGCCGGGTAGATTCACATAATGCGTGCGGCGCGCGCCTTCGCTGATCGACAGGCGTTCCGGGGGACGGACTGCCTCGGCGGTCGCGACGATCATGTCTTCGAGGGTGATGAAGGTCATGCTACGGCGTCCCACGCGAGAGGGTGGGACAACGCGCCGGGGAATGGGAAAGCGTTGATTCGTTCGGTCGCGATTTGCGCGTAGTCGGGATTGAGTTCGCAGCCGATCCAGCGGCGCAAGTTCTTGACGGCTGCGCAAGCCGTTGTGCCAGCGCCCATGAATGGATCGAGAACGACGTCACCGACGCGGCTTCCTGCGAGAATGCAGGGTTCGATCAGGTCGACTGGGAAGGTGGCGAAATGTGCGCCCTTGAAGGGTTTCGGGCTGACATTCCAAACGGATCGCTTGTTCGATCCGAGCATCTGTTGCTCTGATCGCGACATAGCGTCCCATCGATCGTTGAACCCTGCGTGACGACGACCGTGACCGCGTTGCTTGTCGAGCTTCTTGCGTGCACTTTCGATGATTCGTGACTTCGTGCCAGATGCCGACTGCGCGCGCCTCGCCGAAATTCTTCGTGTCGATCCCATTGTAACCATCGCGAATTTGATCGAGCAGCGCCTGAGATGGGGGATTTTTTATCGCGTCAGAATCATAATAGTATCGGGCGCGTTTCGAGAGCATGAAGATATATTCGTGAGATCGCGTGCAGCGGTCGCGAACCGATTCCGGCATCGGGTTTGGTTTCGACCAGATGATGTCCTGACGCAGAAACCAACCATCGGCTTGAAGCGCGAAAGCGACGCGCCACGGGATGCCGATTAGGTCTTTAGGTTTGAGGCCATATTCGGATGCGCGCTGTCCGCGACCTCTTACTGCCTGTGCTGTGCCATGCTTCGGTCCACCTTTCGTCTGCTCGACTTGGTAGGTGCGATTTGCAGCATAACTATCGCCCAAATTCAGCCAGAGCGTTCCATCATCGCGCAGCACGCGCCAGACTTCACGGAACACAACAACCATGGCAGCGACAAACTCATCGGGCGTCGCCTCGAGACCAATCTGACCGTCGACACCATAGTCGCGCAGGCCGAAATATGGCGGCGACGTCACGCACGTCTGAACACACCGATCAGGCAGCGTGCGCAACTGTTCGACGCAATCACCGATGAGCAGGCGTCCCCAACTCACCCCTCCACTCCCTCATCCAAATCCCGATCCTGCCCCGCGACCGACTGCGTCTGATGCAACCGCGGCGCCTCGACCAGTTTCGAGTGCAGATCCGCCTGAAACCCGTCGACTAGGGACTCGAACAACGTCATCTGCTCGTCGGTGAGTTTCCCGCGCTCGCGCATCGTCTCGACGAACAACTGCGTTTGGTCCTTGATCGTCATGAAGGCGCGGCCGAACACCTCGAGCACGTCCGACGTCATCCATGCTTCGCCGGCTTCGTGGAGGTATTTCAGCTTCGAGCGCTTCGCGTCCCAGAAGACCTTGTTGATGTGATGGGGCAGTTTCTTGAAGTCGAGCGAGGCGATATATTTCTCAAGGTCGATCTTCGGTTCGACGAGATACGCCGCGGCTTCCTTGAAGTCCCACACCACGACCTGTCGCCCGCCGACCTGCGCCAGAGGTTCGAGCGGCAGGAGGCGCTTCTTGATCGTTGCCGGGTCCATGTCGAACACGGAAGCGAGGAAGCTGGCGGTCACCGGTCGCTTGAGATCGCGCAGCTGGACAAATGTTGCGCCGCTCGCCGCGGCACGTAGCGCGGCAGCGCGTTGGCGATCGCTGGAGTCGGTCAGGGGAGGTGCGGGCTGCGCCGCGACGCCGATGAGCTCGTCGAAGTCGGTCATCCGATTATCCCGTCGAGCGAGTGTTGAAGCACGTTTCGCGTGATTCGTTGGCCGATCCAAAACATCACGGGCACGGGCATCGAGTTCCCGAGTTGCTTGTAGCGGACGCTGTCGGCGGTCATCAGCCACCAACCGTCCTTCGGGTCGGGTTCCCAATAATCCTCGGGGCGCGTTTTGGTGATTTTCTTTCGCTTGTAGTGGCGAACCGGGATGCGCGTGTAGCCGTCGGGGAATCCCTGAAGTCGTTCGCATTCTGGCGGCATCAATCGACGCACGGCCTTGCTCGGCGGCTCGAGAATGTCATTCTCGAGCCCGTTGTTGCGCTGAACGGGGAGGGCGAGGTTGTCCGATGTTACGGGGTCTTGCGATCCGTGACAGACGATGGGGTTGCCTCGGCCCGTGCCATCTTCACTCGCGTCAAATCCCTCGCTCGTCAGGGTATGCGTCACGGGTTCCGTGACGCATACCGCGGGCGGATGCGCCGAGGCAGCAAGCGGGTGACACGGGTCACCCGCCTTGGGGTGGCTGTAATTATATTTCGATGTGATCTGTGTCGTGTCGAAGGGGATGACTTCGGGTGCGCCACCGCGCGAGACAGGATAAGTGACTTGGGCATCGCGTATCGTGCCGCATTCCGAGCAGATATCGCTGATCTCGCCACGAAACTGTGCGCCGCAGCCGCATCGAATGATGAGGGGTTCGACCGACGCTAGAACATGCGGTTTATCACCGCCGCCGCCGCCAGTTCGCAGGGTGAACGCCACTTCGTCACCGAGTTCCGCCGTTGCGCCACCTTCCCGACCGCGCAGCGCGACTGCATAAGCGGGCTGCACGATGTAATCGCCGCCTTGGTTGCCACCGACCGGCCCCGCAGCCATTAATGGCTGCGATATATCGGTTTCGCGCGCTTTGAAGTCCTTGCCGATGAACAGCGGCATAATGGAATATGCCACAGCAGGCATTACCCCGCCATTCGCATGTGACCCGTCGAACTGGCCGGCGCGCAGGGTGGGGAAGAGATCGACGCTCGCATCACCGCCAAAGACTTTGGCGGTGAAGGCTATGGGCAACTGAGCATCATCGAAGACGGCTCCGATAATAGGAATCAGCGTCTCCGTCTCGGCGTCCTGTCGCCCCATCGCTCCCGCATTGAGGCAGAGCGATACGGGTGGCGGGAACGAAAAGACCTCCCCCCCCCGCTATATGTTGATCTTCGAGACCCATCTTCGTGCCGAAATGCGCGTTGAGCGTTGGCGCGATCTCAGCGGGCCACCTTACCCGATCAGATCCTGCAACGGCGACGACGCAGTCTTGGCCGCGGGTATCTCCGGTGCGCTCGATGCCCCTGCCACTGCCACTGCCTGTAAGGCACGGTGCAACATCATGGGCAACACTTTCCCCCGCTTCGCGGCTCGGCGCAAAATCCCGGCGCACGCAATCCAACTCAAGTAGAACCTCTCCGGGATCGAAGTCCGCACGAGCACTTGCGACAACGAACACACGACGGCGTCGCTGTGCCAGTCCATAATATTGAGCGTCCCTAACGATCCACGCGACTGATCTTTCGGGTCCAGCAACAACACCTGACACCGGCCACTTTGGACGATGCTGCTGTGTTTTGCGATCCCACTTCCAGAACTGGCTGTCCTTGCCCGTTGCAGGTCGTTCACCCGGTTCCAGAGCGACATCGTCGCCGGCGAGAGCCGCGAGAAAGGATCCAAACGAGTTGTCTGGCATGCTGAGTGCGCCGGGTACATTTTCCCATACTGCAATGACGGGTGGCTCGCCGCGCTCGCGGCGTTTACTGTCGAGTGCATCGACGATCTCCACATAGGTAAGGGTGAGGCGTCCTCGGGGGTCGGACATGCCGCCGCGCAGTCCCGCGAGCGAAAATCCTTGGGAGTTATGGACTACGAAACCGTCTGCGCAGTAGGAGTTGTCTTCCTCGACCTCGAGATTGAATACTTGGGTCGGTGGGCCAGGTTCGACGCTACGGACGCATCCGAAGCGCATATTGTCACGCTCAAACGATGACCTGTTCGAATTCGATATCGTCACCGTGTAGTAAGCTCGCTCGTTGACCGTGCGGCCTTCGATGATACATTTTGAACGGTTCGGTTGGATATGGTCGATGCTGCTCGCGTGGCCGAGCGAATTTGCCACCATGCGCGTTCCGATTGCGAGTTCGCGATTGATCGTGGCGATCCGATGCCCTCGAACACTGGAATTCGCTGTTCCATCCATTGCAATATATCCGTCGAGCCACGCGCGACGAAGGTGTCTGGGAATGCCGAACAACCATCCCGGAATGCGCTTTCCATCGGCACCGTGACCAAATTGTTCGCGAATCCACCGTGCTGCGGCCGACACACAAATCTGCAACCGGACACCTGTCCTCGTTTCCGTCTCGGTGACGTGCCAACCGATCGCTTCGGCCCGTTCAATTATCAATTTAGCCTTAGCGGCATTGACGCCGTATAAGATGTACGAACGTCGATCTGTCATTCGGGTCCAACCGTCACCGACGAACGCACCTATCAACCAGAAGAAATCCTCATTGAAAGGTGCTGACGCCCGTTCATTCCCGTTGCAAACGATTGGGGGAATGGATGTATCGGGGAAGGCTGCGACAGACGCCCAATGCTTGCCCCGCAAATCCTTCGCTTCGACCCATGATGGCCCCTCAATCCAGGTGTCCCAAACCGACCTGCCATTTCGCCGAGTCGCGAACCCATTCTTCTCGCACGCCCAAAACGGATGCTCTGGAGTCGTCAACAACCCCGGATGACCTTGCCCTTTGACGACAATCGTCTCTGACGTAAACTTTGAGCCTACGCGCAACACCCGCCGCCAGCGACGCTGATGCGTAAGCACCAAATCACCGACTCGGATATCTTCAATTGGTCGCAGCCCATCGGGTGTCGTCACAAACGTCCCTGCGGCGAAGCACGGCGTGCCCGCCACAAACACGTCCGGCGCCGCGACCAGATCATGTTCGATCAGACCGGGGATCAGCGTCATATCCCCCAGGTTCGGCACGTCGGGGTAACGATATGCGAGCAGCGCCGAAGCGTCCTTATCGATCTCGGCGACCCATTCGCAGCGCCACCCCAATGGAAGCCACGCGACGGACGCCGCTTCAATACCCGAACATGCCGAACCGAACGTCAGCACGCCGCAAGCTCTTCCTGCTGCCAGTTGCGGATATCGGACGACAACCAGAACACGGTACGACCGCCGCCCCGATACGACTTCGCCTTGGGAAACGAACCGTCGTTGATCCGACGATAAATCTGAGCGCGCGACAGGCCCGTAACCTTCAGTACCGTCGGCAAGCGCCAGAATTCTTCATCGACCGCCATGTGGTCCGCTCCATTGAATCACGTCGTTGGTGAGATACTCACGTTTCGCGTGACAATCAAGGGAGAATCATCTAGGGTCGTATGGCAACACGAAAACTACATTCGATGGAGGATGACATGCGCAAAGGTGCCTAACCCAAACCCCCAACAGAATCGTCAGAGCCCGTCGGTCGAAGGATCGGCGGGCTTTCTTCCGAACACCACATCCGCCCACCATTCGAGCAGCCTGCGACGCTGCTTCAGGTAGAGCGCCGAATTATAAGCCTTCCGGCTTTTCTTCTCTTCAACATGGGCGAGGCAATATTCGACCCAGTCCGCATTCCACTCCGCTTCGTTCGCAGCGGTCGAGAATGCGCCGCGGAACCCGTGAACCGTCGCGCGCCCATGATATCCGAGCCGATACAACCCGTAGAGCATCGTGTTCTCGCTGATGACGCCGCTCACCGTGTTACTCGCGAACAGCAACCCGCGACCGCGCCGCCGTTTCACGATCTCGACCGCATCGGGCGACAACGGCACCAGATGCTCGTTGCGCATCTTCATGCGAGCAGGCGGAAGGCGCCAGATCGGATTGTCGCCGTCCAGTCCTTCGAACTCGTCATCATGCGCGAAGCGCGTCTCGGAGGTGCGTGCCACGGTAAGGATCGTCAACAGCATCGCGTCGCGCGTCTCCTGGTCGAAATCATACTCGCGCATCTTGCCGATCAGCGCCGGGATCTCTGCGGCTGCGATCTTCGCGCGGTGCTGAACCGGACGCGGCGCGCTCAGTGCGCCAACGATTTCCCCCGCCGTATCGCGCGCGACCAGTCCCTCGGGGATGCCGAAACGCAGGATGCGCGACATGAAGTTGTTGATCACCTTCGCGAGATAGATCGCACCACGATTCTCGATTTTGCGAATTTCCGTCAGGATTTCCTGCGGTGTGATGTCGTTCGGGTTTCGATGACCGAACGGCTTGCGCAAATATTTCTTGATGCGCGTGCTCGTGATGCGGTGGTGCCGATCACTCCATGCCGCGCGCTGCGCCTTCAACCATTGGTCGGCCAGGTCGTCGAACGTGATCGTGTCGGTGGTGATCTTGGGCGACTGGCCGCGCTCGAGACGTCCGCGGGCGTCATCTGCCTTGTCGCGCGCATCGCGGATTGTGATGTGGGGGTATTTGCCGAAGGTCAGCGTGCCGCGCTTGCCGGCGAACTGATAGTCGAACCGCCATGACTTCGTGCCGCTCGTCGCAACGAACAGGTACAGGCCGGATGAGTCGTTCAGTTTGAAGGGCTTGTCGCGGGGCTTCGCGTTGCGGATTTTCGCGTCAGAAAGCATTTACGGTATCCATGAGAAACTATACCGTAAAATCTACCGTAAAATACCGTAGCTGTCCATAGAATGTCAGAGACGATATGAGACGATAAAACTCCCAGAATTTGGCGACACAGCGAGTAAAATGAGACCGAATGAGACTTCTTGAAACGAGTAACTTGGTGCGGACGGCGGGACTCGAACCCGCACACCCAGATGGATAGCAGATTTTAAGTCTGCTGCGTCTACCGGTTCCGCCACGTCCGCGCACCCGCTGCCGGTCAAGCGGATGGGCCGGAGGAGGTCAAGCGCTGTTTGCGGCTTTCCCGCGCCCATGGGCTCGGGTAGAGCATGCCGCCATGCAACCCGTGCTCTCCATCTCCGGCCTCGGCAAAACCTACAAGAGCGGCCACCAGGCGCTGAGCGGCGTCGATCTCGACATCGCGAAGGGCGAGATTTTCGCGCTGCTCGGGCCGAACGGCGCGGGCAAGACGACGCTGATCAGCATCGTATGCGGCATCGTCATGCCCAGCGCCGGCACGGTGACGGTGGCGGGGCACGACCATCTTCGCGACTATCGCGCCGCGCGCTCGATGATCGGGCTGGTGCCGCAGGAATTGCACACCGACGCGTTCGAGACGGTGCTGGCGACGGTCAACTTTTCGCGCGGGCTGTTCGGCAAGCGGCGCGACCCCGCCTTCATCGAGCGGCTGCTCCGCGACCTGTCGCTGTGGGACAAGCGCGACGCCAAGATCATGGAGCTGTCGGGCGGGATGAAGCGCCGCGTGATGATCGCGAAGGCGCTCTCCCACGAACCCGAAATCCTCTTCCTCGACGAGCCGACCGCGGGGGTCGACGTCGAGCTGCGCCGCGACATGTGGACCATGGTGCACGGGCTTCGCGAGCGCGGCGTCACGATCATCCTGACGACCCATTATATCGAGGAGGCCGAGGAAATGGCCGACCGCGTCGGGGTGATCAGCAAGGGCAGGCTGATCCTGGTCGAGGAGAAGAACGCGCTGATCAAGAAGCTCGGGCGCAAGACGCTGACCCTCAACCTCGCCGAACCGATGACGGCCATCCCTGCCGAGCTCGGCGAATGGCGGCTCGAACTCGCGGGCGAGGGGCACGAACTGGTCTATGAATTCGACAGCCAGGCCGAGGCGACCGGGGTGCCCTCGCTGCTGCGGCGGATGAGCGACCTCGGCATCGGTTTCAAGGATCTGCACACGAAGCAGAGCTCGCTCGAGGAGATTTTCGTCGGGCTGGTGCACGAGACGAAGGCGGAGCAGGCGGCATGATTTCGAATTTCCGCGGCATTCGCGCGATCTATCAGTTCGAGATGGCGCGCTTCGGGCGGACCTTCTGGACCAGCCTGATCCTGCCGGTGATCACCACCGCGCTCTATTTCGTCGTCTTCGGCTCGGCGATCGGCAGCCGGATGAGCGAGGTCAGCACGGTGCCCTATGGCGCGTTCATCGTGCCCGGGCTGATGATGCTGACGATGTTCACCGAAAGCATCAGCAATTCGTCGTTCGGCATCTACATGCCCAAATGGACCGGGACGATCTACGAGATGCTGTCGGCGCCGATGTCGCCGCTCGAACTGCTGATCGCCTATGTCGGCGCGGCGGCGACCAAGTCGGTGATCATCGGGTCGATCATCTTCGCGACCGCGCATCTGTTCGTCGACGTCGAGGTCGCGCATCCGCTGCTGATGGCGGCGTTCATGATCCTGATGGCGGTGACCTTCTGCCTCTTCGGCTTCATCATCGGCATCTGGGCGCAGAGTTTCGAGCAGCTGCAGGTGATCCCGATGCTCGTCGTCTATCCCCTGACCTTTCTTGGGGGCGCCTTCTATTCGCTCGAAATGCTGCCGAAGGCGTGGCAGGCGGTGACGCTGTTCAACCCCGTGGTCTATCTGATCAGCGGCTTTCGCTGGACCTTCTTCGGGCAGGGCGACGTCGCGATCGAGGTGAGCATGAGCGCGGTCGCGCTGTTCCTGGCGCTGTGCCTCGGCGTGATCTTCTGGATGTTCCGGACCGGGTACCGGCTGAAGAATTAAGGCGGGTGCAGCCCATCGTCATTGCGAGCGCAGCGAAGCAATCTCCAGTTCTATGGCTGGAGATTGCTTCGCTGCGCTCGCAATGACGATTTTTGAAACGCCGAGATTACCGACTGTCAGTCGTTCAGCCGCTCGCGCATTTCCTTGCCCGGCTTGAAATAGGGCACGCTCTTGGCCTTCACCGCGACGGGTGTGCCGGTGCGCGGATTGCGGCCGGTGCGCGAGTCGCGGCTGCGGGTCGAAAAGGCCCCGAAACCCCGCAATTCCACGCGGCCGCCGGCCGCCAATTGGTCGACGATGGAATCGAAGAAAACATCGACGATCTTTTCCACCTCTTCGAGGCGCAAGTCGCTGTTTTCACTCGCGATCTTTTGAACCAGTTCCGACCGGATCATCTGCTTCCCCTATTATCACGCCTGTCCCGCCTTCGCGGGGATATCCGGTCGTTGCCGGCTCGATTGCGTGAGACCCCTCCCAACGCGCGCAGAACCTACCATGAATCGGGATTCGATCAAAATATATCCCGCGACGAAAAAGGCCCGCCGAGGGACACTCGGCGGGCCTTTCCGTCATTTCGTCGAAGGAGGGAAGGGTCAGCCCTTCTTGCCCGCCTTCAGCGCCTCGCCGAGGATGTCGCCGAGCGACGCACCCGAGTCCGACGAGCCGTACTGCGCGACGGCCTGCTTCTCTTCGGCGATCTGCATCGCCTTGACCGAGAAGTTCGGCTTCTTCGAGCGGTCGAAGCCGGCGACCATCGCGTCGAACTTCTGGCCGACCTGATAGCGGTCGGGGCGCTGCTCGTCGCGGTCGCGGCCGAGGTCGGCGCGCTTGATGAAGCCGGTCGCGCCATCGTCGCCCGCCTGGACTTCGAGGCCGTTGTCGCGGACTTCGAGGACGGTGACGGTGACGACGTCGTTCTTCTTCAGCGAACCCGCACCGGCGCCGGCGCCGACGGCGGGAGCGCCCTTTTCAAGCTGCTTGATGCCGAGGCTGATGCGTTCCTTCTCGACGTCGACGTCGAGAACGACGACCTGCACCTGCTCGCCCTTGCGGTGGAGGTGCAGCGCTTCCTCGCCCGAGATGCCCCAGGCGATGTCCGACATGTGGACCATGCCGTCGACGTCGCCGGGCAGGCCGACGAACAGGCCGAACTCGGTCGCATTCTTGACTTCGCCTTCGACGACGCTGCCGACCGGGTGAGCCTCTGCAAAGGCACCCCAGGGGTTCGACTGCGCCTGCTTGAGGCCGAGCGAGATGCGACGCTTCTCGCTGTCGACTTCGAGGACGATGACGTCGACTTCCTGGCTGGTCGAAACGATCTTGCCGGGGTGGACGTTCTTCTTGACCCACGACATTTCGCTGACGTGGACGAGGCCTTCGATGCCGGGTTCCAGCTCGACGAACGCGCCGTAATCGGTGATGTTCGTGACCGTTCCGGTGAGCTTCGCGCCGACCGGATACTTGGCGGCGACGCCTTCCCACGGATCGCTTTCGAGCTGCTTCATGCCGAGGCTGATGCGCTGCGTGTCGCGGTTGATGCGGATGATCTGCACCTTGACCGTGTCACCGATGTTGATGACTTCGCTCGGGTGGTTGACGCGCTTGTAGCTCATGTCGGTGACATGGAGCAGGCCGTCGATGCCGCCGAGGTCGACGAACGCACCATAATCGGTGATGTTCTTGACCGCGCCTTCGATGATCTGACCCTCTTCGAGGTTCTGGATCAGGCCCGAACGCTGTTCGGCGCGCGTTTCCTCGAGGATGGCGCGGCGCGACACGACGATGTTGCCGCGGCGGCGATCCATCTTGAGGATCTGGAAGGGCTGCGGCAGGTCCATGAGCGGGCCGACGTCGCGCACCGGGCGGATGTCGACCTGCGAACCCGGAAGGAACGCCACGGCGCCGCCGAGGTCGACGGTGAAGCCGCCCTTGACGCGGCCGAAGATGACGCCTTCGACGCGGGCTTCCTTGTTGAATTCTTCTTCGAGGCGGTCCCAGGCGGCTTCGCGGCGGGCGCGGTCGCGGGACAGCATGGTTTCGCCGTTGGCGTTCTCGACGCGGTCGACATAGACTTCGACTTCGTCGCCGATCTTGAGATCGGCCTTCTGGCCCGGCATCGCGAATTCGCGAAGCGGCACGCGGCCTTCGCTCTTCAGGCCGATGTCGATCACTGCCAGGTCGTTTTCGATGCCGGTCACGGTGCCCTTGACGACGCGGCCTTCAAAGCCGCCGTCGGCGCCGCCCAGCGATTCATCGAGCATCGCGGCGAAATCGTCGCGCGTCGGAAAAGCCGTAGTGGCCATAGATGTGTCTTCCTTACTTCATTTGTTCCGGCCAAGCGGTTGGGTCCGCTGGTCTTGTGGCCGATCCGTCCCGTCCGCCGGATGCGGGGCGGGACATCCGCTGGACGGCGTCGCGGCAGGACACAGGCAAAGCAAAAAGGGCGCGACAGGTGCGCCCCGTCACGCCCGACGCTCGTATCGAGCGGCGGCCAAGCTGTGCCGCAACCGGCGAAATCGCCCGTTGGACGCGGCGCATATAGTCGCATCGGGCGCCGCGAGCAAGGCGAAAGCGGCAAACTCAGCCGCGCGCGCCGACCTTGCCTTCGACGAAGGCGATCGCAGCGGCGATGGCCGCCGCGCGATCGAGCGCCGTATTGTCGAGCAGCAACGCGTCCTCGGCGCGGAGCAGCGGCGCGTCGGCGCGGCCGGTATCGCGCGCGTCGCGGGCGTGGATGTCGGCGAGCACCGCGTCATAGGTGACCTCGACCCCGCGGCCCAGCATCTCGGCATGGCGGCGGCGCGCGCGTTCCTCGGGGGTCGCGGTGACGAACAGCTTGGCGTCGGCATGCGGTGCGATCACCGTGCCGATGTCGCGCCCGTCGAGCACCGCGCCGCCTGGCTGGTTCGCGAAGTCGACCTGGCGCTGGAATAGCGCCTTGCGCACCTCCGGATGCACCGACACGCGGCTCGCGAGGCTGCCGGTGCTTTCGTAGCGCAGCGCGGGATCATCGAGCAGGCTGCCCGGAAAATCGCACGCGGCGAAAGCGTCGCGCGCATCGTCGGGATCGCCGTGATTGAGCTGCGTCTGATAGCCGACGGCGCGATAGAGCAGCCCGGTGTCGAGCACCGGCAGGCCGAAATGCGCCGCGAGCGCGCGCGCGATCGTGCCCTTGCCCGACGCGGTGGGGCCGTCGACGGCGATGATCACCCCTGGAGTCCTTCGAGCAGCGCTTCGAAATTGGGGAAGCTCGTCGCGACCGGCGCCATGTCGTCGATCGTGACGGGCGCCTTGCTGACGAGGCCCGCGATCGCGAAGCTCATGCAGATGCGATGGTCGAGGTGGCCGGCGATGGTCGCGCCGCCCGCGAGCGGATCGCCGCCGCTGCCATCGATGATCAGGCCGTCCTCGCTTTCCTCGACGCGCGCGCCGATCGCCGCCAGCCCCGCCGCCATCACCGCCAGCCGGTCGCTTTCCTTGACGCGCAGTTCGTCGAGGCCGGTCGTCACCGTGCGCCCTTCGGCGAGCGCGGCGGCGACGAAGAGGATCGGATATTCGTCGATCATGCTCGGGGCGACCGCGGGGTCGACCTCGATGCCCTTCAAGACGCTATGGCGGACGCGCAGGTCGGCGACGGGTTCGCCGCCGACTTCGCGCGCATCGAGCAGGGTGATGTCGCCACCCATCGCCTGCAGCACCTCGACGAGGCCCGCGCGGGTGGGGTTGAGCCCGACATTGGCGATCGTGACGTCCGAACCGGGCACGAGCAGCGCCGCGACGATGAAGAAGGCGGCCGACGAGGGGTCGCCGGGCACCACGATCGTCTGCGGCCTGAGCTCGGCCTCGCCCCGAACGCGAATGTGGCGGGTGCCGTCGGCGCCGGTCTCGACGCTGAGATCGGCACCGAAGCCGCGCAGCATCCGCTCGCTATGATCGCGCGTCGGGACGGGCTCGACGACTTCGGTGATGCCCGGCGTGTTGAGCCCCGCGAGCAGCACGGCGCTCTTCACCTGTGCCGAGGCCATCGGCAGGCGATAGGCGAGGGGGATGGCGGGGGCGAGGCCGCGGACCATCAGCGGCAGAGTCTGGGTCCCTTTGGCCCCCGGCGAGGCGGAGATGTCGGCCCCCATCTGCGAGAGCGGGTCGATGACCCGGCCCATCGGGCGCCCCGACAGGCTGGCATCGCCGGTGAAGGTGACGGTGATCGGGTGGCTCGCGACGAGGCCCATGAGGAGGCGGGTCGAAGTGCCGCTGTTCCCCATGTCGAGGGCCTCTCGCGGTTGAAGGAGGCTGCCGACGCCGACGCCGTCGATATTCCAGGCGCCTTCGCCGGTGCGCTCGATGCTCGCCCCCATCGCGCGCATCGCCGCGGCGGTGGCGAGCACGTCATGGCCTTCGAGCAGGCCGGTGACGCGGCTCGTCCCCACCGCGAGCGCCGACAGCATCAGCGCGCGGTGCGAGATGCTCTTGTCGCCGGGAATGGCGATCCGGCCGGTGAGCGGCGGGGAAAGGGAAAAGCGGCGCGGGGTGGGGTGGGGATGGGTCATCGCGCGGCGCTTTTGACAGCGGCCCGACAATCTGGCAAGGCGCACGCCGATTTGACGGATCGGCCGCGAAGTGCCGATTTTCTTCCAAAATTCCCTACCTGTTTTCAGATGTTTAAGAGGCTTATATGATAAAGGCTGAATGGGGCACGAAACGCAGCTGCCCGAAATGCGCCACGCGATTCTATGATCTGACCAACGATGATCCGGTCACCTGCATCAATTGCGGTTATGCCTGGATCCCGGAATCGGTGCTGAAATCGAAGCAGCCGATGCCGTTCGAGGAGGCCGAAAAGCCCGGCAAGCCGGCCAAGGAAACGGAATCGGACGACGATCTGGATCTGGACGTCGATGTCGACGAGGACAGCGATTCGCCCGACAACGACGTTGACCTTGGCGGCGACGACGATCTGGGCGTCGCGACCGGCGACGACGAGGACGACGAAGGCTGACCGAACGGGCGAGGGGCCAAAAAAGCATCGCGCGATGCATTTGGCCCCTTGCATATGGGACGCGCGCTGGTAAAGGCGGCGTCCCGATCGCACCACCCAGGGCGATTATGCGAAATGGCACGGGGCCTTAGCTCAGCTGGGAGAGCGCTACAATGGCATTGTAGAGGTCACCGGTTCGATCCCGGTAGGCTCCACCATTTCCCCTTGGCGCGATAGAGCGCCCCCTCCGGATCATCGTGGCTCGTCCCCATCCGCCACATGCCGTGCCGATTTGCCGTCGAGTCGAGGCCGCGGCGTGGATCGACTGTCACATATGTTCGTTACTTCGGCGGACGGAACGGTTCCAACAAACGGAGAATGACATGACCCTGTTCAAGAAAGCCGCGCTCGCGCTTGTGGCGACATCGATGGTCGCCGCGCCGGTGACGGCCTCGGCGGCGCAGGCCTATAAGGATGTGTCCGCGGTGTCGGCGAGCAGCGGCCAGAACCAGCTCGAAGGCAATTCGGGCTGGCTGATCGGCCTTCTCGGCCTGCTCGCGGGCGTGACCGCGATCATCATCATCGCGAGCAACGACGACGATTCGCCGGTCAGCCCCTGACGGGCCCGACACGAGATCGAATGAGCGATCAAGGGCGACGCCGCGCTATTGCGCGGCGTCTTCCGTTTCGAACAGCGCTTCCATGCGGATCGGATCGGCGAGCGAGATGCGGTCGAGGATCGCGGCGGTGTCGTCGCGCACCTTCAGCATCAGGCTGCGCATCCGGCATTCCCTTTCGGGCAGGCAATTCTTGCAATGTTCGTGCGCGTTGCGGCTCGCGCAGGGAACGAGCGCGAGCGATCCGCGCGTCAGCCGCACCAGATCGCCATAGCTGATGTCGATCGGCGGCAGCGCGAGTTGATAGCCGCCGTCGCGCCCGCGCTGCGAAATGAGCAGCCCCTCGCGCGCCATTTCCGACAGGATGACGGTCAGGAATTTGGGCGGGATGTTCTGCGCCTCCGCGATGTCCGCAAGCTGCACCTGCCCCTTGCCCCAATGGTCGGCGAGGTGCTGGAAGGCGCGGATGGTATAGCGGGTCTTCTGCGAGAGCATGGCCGCTGTCTGAGCCAGTTCGGCGACAATTTCAACCTGCTGGCATGACAATCTTTTGCGCCATTGATCGAAATCACAGCGGCGACTAGTTTCGCCGTTATAAGCAAGGCCTCAACAGGTCCGGGAGCGGTGCATGCGACGATCCTATTTCTTCCCCGCCTGGGCGGCGATCGCGGCGTTGACCGTGACGCCGGCGCAGGCGCAGTTCGGCGGCATATTGCGCAAGGTGGCGACCCCTGCGCCGACGCCATCGCCGAGCCCCGACAGCAGCGAGGACAATGGCGGCTGCCCCAAGGGCAAGAAAGGCAGCCGCGCGGGCCGCAACATTCTGGGCGGCATATTGAACGAGGCGATCGGCGACGCCGCGAGCAAGGCGGGCGTCTACAGCTATGTGCCGATCGCCGAGGTCAGCGACACGCTGACCAACGCCATCGCCTGCAAGCTCGATCCCGCCGAACAGGTGCAGGCGGCCAAGGCGACCGAAGACGCGGTGCGCGGCGAAGCGGTCGGGTCGACCGCGAACTGGACCAGCGAAACGCGCGAGGGCGTCAGCGGTTCGTCGACGATCATCGCGCGCAACGACGAGGCGGGCGGACGCCAGTGCATCAACGTCACCGATTTCATCATCGTCGACGGCGAAGAGACGCGGGCGACCAAGCGCATGTGCCGCGAACCCGGCCAGCCGCGCTATACGCTGGCGCAGGCGTGATGAAGCGGGCGGCGCGTCTTGCGCTGGGTCTGGCGGCGCTGGCGACGCTCGGTGCGACGCCCGCGAAGGATCCCGTAAATCCGACCTGTCCGCTCCACCCCAATTGGTCGACCAACCCCACGATGGTGCTGACCCCGGTCGAGCGTAGCGGCGTCAAGGTACTGCTCGCCGAAGGGCGCGTCGATGCGGGGCTGCCCGACCGGCTGACGGCGGCGCTTGCCGCGCATCCCGACATCACCGAAATCTGGCTGAGTTCGCCGGGCGGCGATGCGCGCGCGGGCAATGCGGCGGGGCGGGTGATCCGGTCGAACATGGGCATCACGACGCGGATCCCGTCGGGCTGGGCCTGTTTCAGCGCGTGCAACTTCGTCTTCATGGGCGGCATTCCGCGCTACGTCGATCCGGGCGGGCTGTTCATCGTCCACATGTTCACGCGCACCGGCGACCGCGGCGCGATCGACATGAGCGTCGCGATGGGCACCGACGCCACGACCGAGCTGATCGGCGACGTCGAGCAGGACGCGGCGCTGCTCGCGAGCGAGGACAATGATTTCCTGATCCGGATGGGCGTGTCGCGCAAGCTGCTGACCGACGTGATGTATCAGCAGAAGGCGGTGAAGGGCAGCGGCCCCGACCAGTCGACCCGCCGCTGCCTGACGCACGAGGAGGCGCTGAAATATGGCGTCGACAGCAGCGACACGGCCGGCGGCTGAGCGTCCAGTCGAAGGTTGCAAAGTGCAACGCGTGGCGTAGACTGGCCGGCGACAATCGGGAGAGCCGGCCATGAACGAGATGACGCACGACCACGCCAAATTCCGATCGATGATCGACGGCACGCAGGACGATTGGGACATTATCGCGCGCGAGCAAAAGGAGTTCGCGCCGAACAATGGCAAGCGCATCCTCGACCATCTGAAGCTGCTCGGCGGCGATTATGGCGGCTTTCCGGTCGACCGGCTCGAACATTGCCTGCAAACCGCGACGCGCGCGCACAGGGATGGCCGCGACGAGGAATATGTCGTGATGGCGCTGCTCCACGACATCGGCGACACGCTGGGGGCGTTCAACCACCCCGACGTCGCGGCGGCGATATTGAAACCCTTTCTGTCCGAGGAAAATCTGTGGATCGTCCAGCACCACGGCATCTTCCAGGGCCATTATTTCTTCCACTATCTCGGCCTCGACCGCGACATGCGCGACCAGTTCAAGGATAGCACGCATTATGCGGCGTGCGCCGAATTCTGCGAAAAATACGACGCGCCGGCGTTCGACCCCGATTATGACAGCGAGCCGCTCGAGTTTTTCGAGCCGATGGTGACGCGGCTCTGCTCTTATCCGCGCACGAGCATCTACAAGAAGGTGATGGTCGAGGAAGCGGCGGAGTAGATTTAGTGTCGCCCCCGCGAAGGCGGGGGCCGCTGGCAATCTTACGCTATGCCGATAACGGCCCCCGCCTTCGCGGGGGCGACGGCTTGTTACCGACCCTTGAATTCGGTCTTGCGCTTCTGCTGGAACGCCAGAATGCCTTCCATCGCATCGGCGCTGTTGCCCGCGATGAACTGACCCGTCGCCTCGCCGTCGAGCGTGTCGGCATAGCTTTGCGACAGGCCGGCGCGCAGCACCTTGCGCATCGTGCCGAGCGCGACGGTCGGGCCGTTCGCGAGACGCGCGGCGAGCGCGCGCGCTTCGGCGATCAGTTCGCCGTCCTCGACGCATTTGTAAACCATGCCCCATTCGGCCGCCTGCTCGCCCGAAATCTTCTCGCCCAGCATCATCATCTGCGTCGCGCGCGGCAAGCCGACCAGCCGCGGCAGGATCCACGACGAGCCGCCGTCGGGAACGAGGCCGATGTTGACGAAGGCCTGCAGGAAATAGGCGCTCTTGCCCGTGAGGGTGAAGTCGCCCGACAGGGCAAAGCTGCAGCCGACGCCCGCGGCGGGGCCGTTGACCGCGACGACGACCGGAATGTCGAGGTTCGCGAGCGCGAGCAGCATCGGATTATAGTGGTTGCGCAGCGCCTTGCGGCTGTTCGCGCCGCCGCCGACCGCCGACGCGCTGCGGTCGCCCGCCAGATCCGCCCCCGAGCAGAAGCCGCGGCCCTCGCCGGTGATCAGCAGCGCGCGCGCGCCGAGCAGGGGGAGATAGTCGAGCGCGGTGCGGATATCGTCGGCCATCGCCGGCGGCATCGAATTGAGCCGCTCGGGGCGGTTCAGGGTGATCGTCGCGACATTGTCGGCGACTTCGAGCCTGATCGTGTCGAAGCTGGGGATATCGGTCATGGGGAAGAATCCTCTCGCGGGTGCTTTACCTTTACGTTCACGTAAAGTTTTGGCGCATTTGGAGGGTGAGTGCAAGAGGGCAGGGCGAGTGAGGGTGCGGCGTCTGTTTTTGGCCGGGTGCGGACGTAGGATCCTCCCTGCGGCGCAGCCGTGGGGAGGGGGACCATCCGAAGGATGGTGGAGGGGCCGTGAGCGTAGCGAGCGCTTCGCGCTCGGCCCCTCCGTCAGCGGCTACGCCGCTGCCACCTCCCCATCGCTGCGCGACAGGGAGGATCGTCAGTTTCAACGCCCGCTCCCCACCCCAAAATAGTCTTGGCCTTCTCTAATCCTCGCCCAGCCGCACGAACCGCATATCGCCCTCCGCGCGGTGCAGCGTCAGGCCGCGCTCGGTCTTTTCGGCGCAGGCGCCTTCGAAATCGACCACGCCGATGTCGTTGGGCTCGATGATCACGTGCAGCTTGCCGCCGTCGGCCTCGGTCAGCACGAAGCGCGGCGCGGTGATGCCGTAGATCGGCTCGCGTACCTCGACCCAGCGCGGGATGCGCGTGTCGTGGTCGGGCATCGTCCAGCCGTCATATTGGGTATAACCGTCGATCGGCGTGCCGCTGTCGAAGCCGATGGTGAAATCGACGCCCGCGACGGTCCGGCCGTTGGGCCAGGTGACCAGGATGGTGGGCACCGCGCCGTCGATCTCGCCGGGCGTGCCCTTCGACATCGCCGGTGGTACCGGCCTGGGCTCGGTGGTCAGGCAGATCGTGTCGCCGCGCGCCTCCCAGCGGCCCTCGGCGCGTTCGTCGAGCGCTCCCGCGGCAAGTATATATTGGAAGCGGCCGTCATTGCGGATGAGCAGGCCGCCGCCGACATCGGGGCCTTCGGCGATGCCATATTCGCCGACGAAGGATGAATTCTGCGCGGCGGCGGGGGCAGCGAGCAGCGCAGCGGCCAGGAGCAGGGTTCGCATCGTCCGGTCATGCGCGCGCCGCGCCGCGGATGCCAGCCCCTTTCCACCTGCCGCCCCACCTGCTAGGCGCCCGCGCCATGACCCCGAAGCACCCCGATCGCCGCACCTTCGCCATCATCTCGCACCCCGACGCGGGCAAGACGACGCTGACCGAAAAGCTGCTCGTCGCGGGCGGCGCGATCCACATGGCGGGCGAGGTGAAGGCGCGCGGCGCGGCGCGGCGCGCGCGGTCGGACTGGATGAAGATCGAACAGCAGCGCGGCATTTCGGTGACCTCGTCGGTGATGACCTTCGAGCATGCCGGGCTCGTCTTCAACCTGCTCGACACACCGGGGCACGAGGATTTCAGCGAGGATACCTATCGCACGCTGACCGCGGTCGACAGCGCGGTGATGGTGATCGACGCCGCGAAGGGCATCGAGCCGCAGACGCTGAAGCTGTTCGAGGTATGCCGCCTGCGTTCGGTGCCGATCATCACCTTCGTCAACAAGGTCGACCGCGAGGGGCTGCCGCCGTTCGAGCTGCTCGACGAGGTCGCCGACCGGCTCGCGCTCGACGTCTGTCCTATGAACTGGCCCGCGGGCATGGGCGGGCAGTTCGAGGGGCTCTACGACCTCGTCGATCCCGCGATCATGAAACCCGGCGGCGACGCCTCGCGCATGTATGAGGGGAAGCGCGTCGGCGTCGCGGGACTGGACGATGCGGCGCTGACCGCCGAGCTCAGCGCCGACGCGCTCGCGCATCTCAGGGAAGAGACCGAGCTCGCCTCGGCCTGCTACGCGCCGTTCGACGTCGCGGCCTACCGCAATGGCGACCTGACGCCGGTCTATTTCGGCTCGGCGCTCAAGGAATTCGGGGTCGTCGACCTGCTCGCGGCGCTCGGAAGCCACGCACCGGGGCCGCAGCCGCAGCCCGCCGAGCCCGCGCCGGTGCGCCCCGGCGACGAGGCGGTGACCGGCTTCGTGTTCAAGGTGCAGGCGAACATGAACCCCGCGCACCGCGACCGCATCGCCTTCATGCGCCTCTGCTCGGGCAAGTTCGAGCGCGGCATGCGCCTTACCCAAGGGGGAACCGGCAAGGCGATCGCGATCAGCCGCCCGATGCTGTTCCTCGCGCAGGACCGCGAGATGGCCGAGGAGGCCTTTCCCGGCGACATCATCGGCATTCCGAACCACGGCACGCTGCGCGTCGGCGACACGCTGTCCGAACGCACCGACATCACGATCACCGGCCTGCCCAATTTCGCGCCCGAAATATTGCGCCGCGTCGCGCTCGTCGACCCGACCAAGACCAAGCAGCTCAGGAAAGCGCTCGACGACATGGCCGAGGAGGGGATCATTCAGGTCTTCTACCCCGAAATCGGGTCGAACATGATCGTGGGCGTGGTCGGCCAGTTGCAGCTCGACGTGCTGATCAGCCGGCTCGAGGCCGAATATAAGGTCGAGGCGAAGCTCGAGGCATCGCCCTGGGACACGGCGCGCTGGATCGCGAGCGACGATCCGGCGGCGCTCAGGGCGTTCCAGGCCGATCACCGCGGCGCCAGCGCCGCCGACCGCGACGGCGCGCCGGTGTTCATGGCGAAGGATGCGTGGGAGGTGGGCTATGTCACCCAGCGGCATCCGGCGATCCGCTTCACGGCGACGAAAGAGCGGCGGTTCGCGGCGACGAGCTAAAATCGGCCGTCATTGCGAGCGGAGCGAAGCAATCTCCAGCTATCGAAAGTGCATTCCGATAGCTGGAGATTGCTTCGTCGCTATGCTCCTCCCAATGACGAGACTAGATAAGGCTCAGCAGATCGGCTGGCCCCGCCGCTTCCTCCTCATCCTCTTCACCCTCGAACTTGCTCAGCGTCACTCCCAGCAGCCGGATGCCCTGTTCCACCGGTAGCAGCGGCGCGAGAATCGCTTCGCCCGCCGCGAGCAGGCCCGCGCCGTCTCCGATCGCGAACGGTACCGACTTCGCCCGCGTGATCGTCCTGAAATCGGCGTAGCGCAGCTTGAGCGTCACCGTGCGCCCGCGCGCTTGCTTTTTCGCGGCGCGGTCCCACACCACGGTGCAGACATGCGCGAGCGCTTCGCGGATTTCGGTGTCGGTGATCAGGTCGTTGAAGAAGGTCCGCTCGCCGCCCAGCGATTTGAGCGGCCGGTTCGACCGGACCCGCCGATGGTCGATCCCGCGCGCCAGATTGTGGAGCCATTCGGCGCTGTTGCCGAAATGCGCGGCGAGCCAATCGAGGTCCTTCGCGGCGAGATCGGCGCCCGAGAAGATTCCGAGCCCCTCCATCTTCGCCGCGGTCACCGGGCCGATGCCGTGGAAGCGGCGGATCGAGAGCGTCTGGACGAAGGCGGCGCCCTTGCCCGGCGGGATGACGGTCAGCCCGTCGGGCTTGTTCTGGTCCGACGCGAGCTTGGCGATGAACTTGTTGTAGGAGACGCCGGCGGACGCGGTCAGCCCGGTTTCCTCAGCGATGCGGCGGCGGATCAGTCGTGCGGCCGCGGTGGCGCTGCCCAGCCCCCCCTTGTCGCGGCTGACGTCGAGATAGGCCTCGTCGAGCGAGAGCGGTTCGACCTCGTCGGCATAGTCGCCGAAGATCGCGCGGATCTGGTGCGAGATGTCGCGATAGACCTCGAAGCGCGGCGGCACGAAAATCAGGTCGGGGCACTGGCGCTTCGCGGTGATGCTCGGCATCGCCGAGCGGACGCCGAACTTGCGCGCCTCATAGGAGGCCGCCGCGACCACGCCGCGCCGCGACGATCCGCCGACCGCGACGGGCTTGCCGCGCAGCGCCGGGTCGTCGCGCTGCTCGACCGAGGCGTAGAAGGCATCCATGTCGACATGGATGATCTTGCGGATCGGGGCGTCCGCTGGCTCATCGTCGTCGCTGGCTTCGGTCTCGCTCACTCGTGTGGCCTAGCATGTTGCCACGATGTTCTCAATCGCGGCGCGGCGTTTCGCTTGACGCTGGCGCCGCAAACTGGCAATCGCCGCCAGCCTTGGAGATGCGGGTATAGCATAGTGGTAATGCTCTAGCCTTCCAAGCTAGCTAGGCGGGTTCGATTCCCGCTACCCGCTCCAGAGGCCCTTCCGAGGACGTCCGGCAACGTCCAAAAAACGGCTGATTTCTCCCATTTTTTCTGCTATAACCGTCCCTGTTGATGCAGGCGTATCTCGGCGCACCCGGCAAATTTGAGGGTATATATCGGGGTATGTCTCAAGCGGTGATGGAGAGATACCCTCATGGGACTGACGGCGGTAGCGATCAAGGCGGCCAAGGGCCGCGACAAGCAATACAAGATGAGTGATTCGGGCGGCCTCTATCTGCTCGTGTCGCCATCGGGCCGCCGATACTGGCGAATGAACTACCGATTCCTTGGCAAAGAGAAGACGCTGGCCTTTGGCGTTTGGCCCGATGTTGACCTCGCGGGGGCCAGAGCCAAGCGTGACGACGCGCGGCGCCTGCTCGCCACGGGCCGCGATCCCGCCGAGCAAGCCAGGCTGGACAAGGCGGCGGCGAGCGTCGCGGCAGCAAACACGTTCCGGGCGGTCGCGGAGGAATGGCTTACCAAAGTCGAGAAGGAAGGTCTTGCACCCGCCACTATGAAGAAGAACCGGTGGTTGCTGGACTTCTCGTATCCGTCGATCGGGCATCGGCCGATTGCCGAAATCAAGCCGTTTGAATTGCTGACCCTGCTTCGCAAGTTTGAGACGAAGGGGAAGCACGAAACCGCCCATCGCCTGCGAAGCATATGCGGTCAGGTTTTCCGCTATGCGATTGCCACCGTTCGAGCCGATCACGACGTTGCCGCCGATCTGCGCGGGGCGCTGATTACGCCGAAGGTGACGCATCGCGCTGCCATCACCACGCCAACGGAGGTCGGCGCGCTGCTGCGGGCGATCGAGGGCTACGAAGGCCATCCGTCCACTTTGACCGCGCTGCGCCTCTTGCCCCATGTTTTCGTCCGCCCCGGTGAACTGCGCTATGCCGAATGGAAGGAGTTTGACCTCGACAACGGGGTTTGGACCATCCCCGAGAGCAAGATGAAAATGCGCCGGGTCCACAAGGTTCCGCTTTCCCGGCAGGCTTTGGAAATCATCGCCACGCTGGAACATGACGCCAGCTTGAGCCGGTTTCTTTTCCCGTCGCTGCGTTCGGCCAGCCGCCCCATGTCCGAAAACACCATCAACGGCGCGCTGCGTCGGCTCGGCTATGCCAAGGATGAAATGACCGGGCATGGCTTCCGCGCGATGGCAAGCACCTTGCTCAACGAAATGGGCCGCTGGAACCCCGATGCGATCGAGCGGCAGCTCGCCCATGCCGAAGGCAACGCGGTGCGGCGCGCCTATGCGAGAGGCGAATATTGGGACGAGCGCGTTCAGATGATGCAATTTTGGTCGGATGAACTCGATCGCTTGCGGAAAGACTTTGAGCCGGTGAAGCTGGTCGTCGGTGAAAGACGTTGGCGCTAACCGTCAGTCGGGTAGGTCCAACGATGCACGTCTGCGATGGATTCGATCACGCCCAACGACCGCGAAAGCGGGTCGTGACGATCGGCGGCGACGTCCGCCCATTTGAGCCATTGCGCTATGGTCATGCCGTCGATCACCGTTTCCATGTCGAGGTCAGTTTTCCGCACGGCCGCGACGAAGCGGCGCACGAGCGAGGTTGTGCGCCATGCTTCGGCATGTTCGGCAAGCCGCCGAAAGCGATTTCTGTCTAGGCGGCGCTGCGCCTCTTGTTCTCGCTGCTGCTGCGCCCGCATTTCATAGAGGCGCGCGCGTTCTTCCCTCGCTTCACGCTCGGCCGCGATGGCCGGAAGCGCAACCATCACCGTCGCCACAATGTCGCTTGCAAGTTGTTCGAGCCTATAGGTTGATCCTTCGCGCCATTGGCGGCGGAAGCCTGCGGGCATCCAACTCGTCACCTCGAATATGAGATCGCCGGTCGATTCCAGACTGCTTGGCACCACGGCTGGCCCATTGAGCGGCGCGCGCCGTCCATTCGGGCCGGTCGGTATCTTGACCCGCTTCATTCGAAAGCGAAGCTGAAACTTGATCGCATCAAGGCCCGAACGCGCCGTTGGTTCGCCGCGCTCATCGTGTCCCACAGCGATCCCGTGAGCGTCGAGCGCCTGACAAATGGCGTTGAGGACACAAAGAAGCCGGCGATCGGCACGATCGAAAGGCGCGACCTTCTTCCACTCGCGCGAGCCGCGATCATAATATTCTGCGCGGGCGCGAATCTCTTTCTTACGGGCAGCGATCCGCTCGGTAACGATCGGATGAGGCTGAATCAGCCGCTCGGAAATCCGAATGGCGGGCAGTTCCGCCTTTAGCCGCTCGACTTGCGACTTCGGCGTGAGGGTCTGTTCTGACAGGGCAGATGCACAAATAACTAGGGCGTCCGCGGCTCGCTCTCCGGCTGGAAGCGGCGGCCTAGCACCGGCGTGCTTGCCGACCGCGAGCTTGCTCCAATAGCCCGGAGGGGGACGCGGAATGTCCTCGCGCTCGCACAATCGCGCAAGCCGCTGGTCCGAGAGTCCAAATTCTCCCGCGAGATGCGTCAACGGCTTCTGCCAGACGAGTTCGTAAATATCCTGTCGCGTTACCGCCGCTGCTTCTTCGCTCATGCCTTTCACATTCTCCTTCTCCCTTCAACGATGCGCGGAGGTGGATTTTCCATTTTTTTCGGCCAAGCGAATCAGCGACATTCGCGAAACAAAGTTTCGCTACTGGGTCACTTTTTAACGTCAGATTGCGTTTTGCTTCGTTCGCGCTTCGGATGAACCGGGCGAAGCGCGGGACGGGTTGCCCGATCGCATGGTTACAAATCTGCAAATCGCTTTTCATGCTTATAGGCGCAACAACCACAATGGGGTCATCCTGATATGCGTAAAATTGCTTTCCCGATCGTCGCCGCTGCCGGCTTCGCTATGGCGCCCGTCGTCGCCGCACAGACCGCCGAACAGCCGACGGACACGGAACAGGCCGAACCCGCTTCGGAACCTGCGGCAGAACCCGCCGCCGAGCCTGCCGCTGAACCCGCTGCCGAACCGGCGGCGGAGCCTGCGGAAGAACCGGCGAGCGACGAGGCTGCGGCCGATCCGAACCGCTAAGCGACGATAAATCAGAGAAAAGGGCGGGATTTTCCCGCCCTTTTTTTGTGCTTCGCTGACAATCCTAACCGCGCGCAGTCATGCTATCATCGCCGCGACCGGAAACTATTTGAACAAAATTTACGGGAAATCCTCCGTCGTGCATCGTTGGGGTGAACGGGAGCGAAAAAGTCGAATGACGTGAACCGGGAGAAGCGCGCGAGAATCATGGCTTGGGTGGGGCGGGAAATCATGCCCCACGAAGCGGACGTGCGCGCCTGGCTTCTCCGCACGCTCGATCCCGACGACCTAGAGGACGTGATACAGGAAACCTATTGCCAGATCGCGGGCCTGAAAGACGTGAGCCATATCGCCAGCGGTCGCGCTTATTTCTTCACCGCCGCGCGCAGCATCGTTCTCATGCGATTGCGTCGCGCGCGAGTGGTCAGCATGGAGTCGGTTTCAGAGATTGAGAACACAGGCATCGCAATGGACGAACCGACGCCCGAACGGGTTGTCGCCGCCCGGCGCGAACTGGAACGCGTGCAGCGTCTTATCGAGGGACTGCCTGACCGATGCCGAAGGATTTTTGAGCTTCGCAAGGTCGATGGACTGTCGCAGCGCGAAGTCGCCGAACAGCTTGGGGTTACGGAATTTGTAATCGGGAATGAGGTTGCCAAGGGCATGAAGCTGATATTGCAGTCGATAGCCGATGGCGATCGCAAGACCGCGCGGGCAATGGCAAGAATGGGATATGATGAGCGAACGCGAAACAGCACAAGCGATCAATGACCGCGCGGCCGAGTGGGTCGCCCGCATGGACCGCGAGGGCCACGACCCTGCCGTGCGCGCCGAACTCAAGGCGTGGCTCGCGGGTGACGATCGCCGTCGCGGTGCCTATTTCCGTGCCAAGGTCGCATGGAACATGCTCGACCGCGCGAGCGTCCTTCGCGCCGGACAACCGCCAGCTTACGAGGTGGCCGCCGCTGGCGGCGGCTGGTTTTCAAGGCGGCGCGTCATACTGGGCGGCGGTGCCGCCGCTGCCGCTGCCGCCGCATTGGTGGTCGGCCTTCCGCGTATGGATTTCTTCGCTGCGCCGGATGAGCAAATCCAGACGGCGATAGGCGAAATTCGCCGGGCGCCGCTCAGCGATGGCTCCTTTGCCGTCGTCAACACGCAAACCGCGCTCGACGTGACGATGAAGCCGAAGGTGCGCCAGATCGCGCTCAAGGGGGGCGAGGCATGGTTTCAGGTCGCCAAGGACCGCGACCGGCCTTTCGTCGTGGAGATTGGCGATGTGCGCGTTCGCGCGGTCGGCACGGCCTTTTCGGTCAGGCGGGCGGCGAACGGCGTCGATGTGCAAGTGACCGAAGGCGTCGTTGAGGTGTGGCGCGTCGGGGACGAAACCAATATCCGCCGCGTCGAGGCGGGAACGCGCGCCTTCATTGCCCCCGACAAAGCCGCCGTGTCCGTTGTCGCTGCGAGCGAGGAAATCGACCGGGCGCTGGCATGGCGCACCGGCCAGCTCGTGTTCGACGGGGACACGGTTGCGGAGGCCGTGGCCGAGTTCAACCGCTATAACGTCCGCAAGATCACCCTATCCGACGCGGCGCTCGGGCAAAAAAAGATGATCGGCCGCTTCCGCACCAATGAACCCGACGCCTTCGCGCACGCCGTTGAAATGCTGACGGATTCGCGCGCCGTCATCACCGCTGACCGGATCATCCTGTCGTCGGACTGACAAACTTTTTCAGAAAAAATTACAAAAAAGTTTCGCTCAAGCATCGTTGTCCATGTGAGCCTGAATGATCAGGCCGCTACATAGGGGAGGATGTTTATGCGGTATCGCGATCTTCGCGGGGCGCTCGCGGCGTCGGTGGCAATCTATGCGGTGGCGGTGGCGACGCCCGCGATGGCCCAGACCAAGAGCTTTGACGTTCCGGCACAGTCGGCGGCGACCGGCATCCCGGCGCTGGCAATGCAAGCGGACGTGCAAATCCTGGTCAGCGAAGAGGCGGTGCGAGGCAAGACTATTCGCGCGATCAAGGGTTCGATGACTGTCGATCAGGCCATCCGGCGCGTTGCGGCCGATGCGGGACTGCGGATCGTGTCGAGCGATGGTCGCACTTGGGCGCTCGCCCCTGCCACATCGGCCAACACGGGAAACGCCGCGACGCCCGCCGCCGATGACGGCTATCGCGGCGAAGAAATCATCGTCACCGCGCAAAAGCGTGTCGAATCCGCTCAGAACGTCCCGATCGCCATCACGGCGCTGTCGCAGAAGAATCTGGAGGAACAGAAGATTGAGGGCGGTCCCGACATTATGCGCGCGGTGCCGAACCTTACTTTCAGTAAATCGAATTTCTCAAGCTACAATATTTCGATTCGAGGTATCGGCACCAAAGCCATCTCCGCAACGACCGATCCGGGCGTCGCTGTCAGCTTCAATAATATCGGGATGATTCAGAATCGCTTCTTCGAGCAGGAATTTTTCGACATGGAGCGGCTCGAGGTTTTGCGGGGCCCGCAAGGCACCCTCTATGGCCGCAATGCCACGGGTGGTGTCATCAACCTCATCACCGCTAAGCCTAAGCTGAATAAGTTCGAGGGTAACATCAAGGGCGAGGTCGGCAATTACGACAGCCGTCGCATGACCGGGATGCTCAATATTCCCATCGTTTCAGATCAACTTGGCCTCCGTATCGCTGGCTCGATGACAGACCGCGATGGTTATGACTATAATTCCGTCACTAAGAACCGCATCAACGGGCGCGACCTTTGGTCGCTCCGCACGACGCTCGGTTTCGAGAACGACTGGCTCCGTGGTAACTTCATATGGGAGCGCTTCCGCGAGAGCGACAACCGCTCACGCACTGGAAAACAGCTTTGTCACCGCGATGACAGTCCCGATATGATTGGATCAACTTCAACAGGTCCAGCCGATGGTTCATACAACGAAGTACGGCGAGCCTATCTTTCCACGGGTTGTAAGGCGGGCAGCCTCTATGACGATGCAGCCTTTGGAACCCCCAACGGGTTGGGGATTGCCTATATTAGCGGCTTGCACGTAGCTAATATTTTGGGTCCTGTAGGCTATGATCCCACCACTAACCTTCAGGTCGGACTGCTCGGTTATAAGGATCCATACGGGGGTCTAATGCAATCGCGTAACCTGCGCGAAATAGCGTCCGTCCGTGACCCTCGTTATCGTGCCAGTTCGGATATCCTATCCCTGAACCTCGATATCGATATTTCGGACAGCTTGATGCTGTCGTCGCAGACCGCATGGAATTGGGACAAGGTCTATAGTTTCCAATGACGTGACCCCCTAGTTTCCACCAGCCGGGATTAGAGCCCAGCAGCTTTGTTGCGCATGAGCGCGGTGTAAGCAATGGCCTGCGCAGCGGAGCCCGTAGGGCGTAGCTGCGCAGGCCATTGCTTATGCAGTTCGGCGGCGAACGCCG
>NZ_NIWD01000011.1 GCF_002277025.1 Sphingopyxis sp. GW247-27LB | reverse complement strand
CATTGTAGAGGTTCCACAGCTCGGGACGCTGCTGCTTCGGGTCCCAGCCATGGCTCGCCGTGCGGAACGAGAAGATCCGCTCCTTCGCCCGGCTCTTCTCCTCGTCGCGCCGCGCGCCGCCGAAGGCGACGTCGAAGCCGTGAAGATCAAGCGCCTGCTTCAGCCCTTCCGTCTTCCACATGTCGGTGTGCAAGGGGCCATGGTCGAACGGGTTGATCCCCCGCTCTTCCGCCTCCGGGTTCCGGTAGACGATCAGCTCCATGCCGCTCTCCGCCGCCATCCGGTCGCGAAGCGCGTACATCGCCCGGAACTTCCACGTCGTGTCCACATGCAGCAAAGGAAACGGCGGCGGCGACGGATAAAAGGCCTTCCGCGCCAAATGCAGCATCACCGCACTGTCCTTCCCCACCGAATACAGCATCACTGGACGCATCGCGTCCGCCAGCACCTCCCGCAAAATATGAATGCTCTCGGCCTCCAGCCGATCAAGATGCGTCAGCATCTGGGGGGGCGCAGGCAGGCGCGGGGAATGGAAGGTCACCGGTCTCATGCCCTGCTCTTAGGCAGGCTCCACGCGCGGCTCTTGACGAATCCTGCTATTTAGTAGAATCCTGCTAATTAATCGACTGACTAGATATTATCGCGCGGAAGAACGGGCGCGATAACCGGACGGGGACCACGCAACAAAGCGCGGCCTCGCGGGAGGTGAGGATGCTGGGAAGCTTCTTTAAAAGCGATCGCGCCATTTATGCGCGGCACCAGTCGGATCTGATCGTCGAGCGCTGCTCGGCCCAAAAGGGTTGGCGCGGGTTGCATCTCGAGGTCGGGCACAATCGCGGCTGCGACGTCCGCTCGCTGATGCTGCAAGGCCATTTGATCGGCATGCAGATCACTGGCCAGCCGGTCGCGGTCGAAATCCATGAAAATGGCGAATGGGTCCCTACCGCGCTGCCTTCGCATCAATTGTTCATCCACCCCGCGGGCACTCCGCTCAATATCCGGCACGATCTGTGGACTCGCTGGGCCTTTGCGATCATCGACCATCCGACGCTGGACTCGCGGCGGGGTCCGGCCGACACCGCGGGCTGGTCGGAGCATGACCAGATCTTGTCGCTGCTGTTCCGGGCACTGGTCGAGCAGCTCTGCCACGAGCAGCGCGACACCAGCGGCGACCGGGCGCTCGCCCAGTCGCTGATCGACAGCTTCATCCTGGCGCTGCACCAGCGCTCGCGCACCTCGCCCGCCGCTTCGGCCCGGGGCGGCATCGCGCCCCATATGGTCGCCGACCTTCGCGCCTGGATCGAACGCAATCTGGAACGAAAGATCGGCGTCCAGGACATGGCCGACCGGCTCGGCTATTCCTGCGCCCATTTCGCGCGCGAATTCAAGCGTGAGGTCGGGGTGACGCCGCACGGCTTCCTGCAGGACATCCGCCTGTCGACCGCAATGGACCTCGCGCGCCGTGGCACGCCGCTGATCGACATCGCGCACCAGTGCGGCTTTGCCGATCAGGCGCATCTCTCCAACGCCTTCAAAGGACGTTTCGGCTTTTCCCCCGCGAGCCTCCGTCAGCGAAGAAATTAGCAGCCGGCATCGCGAAAGGCGGGGAGCAAATCGGCAGCGGAAATAAACGGACGCGCTGCCGACTTCACGGGGTTATTGCAAATGGTGGGCCCGGCAGGACTCGAACCCGCAACCTAGCCGTTATGAGCGGCCAGCTCTAACCATTGAGCTACAGGCCCCCGAGGGGTCAGCGGGCGATAGCGGAGCCTGCGCCGCATTGGCAAGCGGCTTCAAGCAGCGGACGGCTCCACCCGCTCGGCCATCGCGATGATGTCGGCCACAGTGGTCGGTTCAATGCCGCGGCGCGCGAGATGCCCGAGCACCACGTCCCACCAGCGATAGAATTGCTCCAGATCGGCGCTGCTCCGCACATAGGGGGTATTCCCGGGCTGGAGCGACGGCGAATGGAAGGAGAAGTTGAGCACCGGCAGGCGCTGAGCGATCGCGATGTCGATCGCCTGCAGCGCACGGTCGGCGGGAATGCCCTCGGGCGTCAGCGCGATCCGCTCGACCAGGCCGAAGCGCGCGAGCGCAGCACGCATTCCGCCATGCTCCATCCGGTGATAGATCGAACGCCCGGCGCCACCGAGCAGGCCGCCGAAGACCGTCGTGACGGGCATTTCGAGCATCGCGCCCCCGCCCGTACGCACCCACCAGGGATGGAGCGGCGCCTTGCGATAGTCGGGTCCGTGCCCCGCGCGATAATCGAAGCCCGAGCGCACCGAGGTGTCGCAGCGAAAGCCGAGCTCGGCGAGCATCGACGCGGTTTCGGGCCCCAAGCCGTAGCGCCCGGCGCGATAGGCGAGCGGCGCGATGCCGAACCGGTCGCGGATCCCGTCGCGTAGCACCGTCATCTTCGCGCGCTGCAAGTCGCGCGGCAGATTGCCGGTGTAGCTGTTGCGCGCGCTGACCTCCTCGTCGTGCGGCGGCGTGACCCAGGGATGGAGCTGCGCCCCGATCTCGCAGCGCCCTTCGCGTGCTGCCGCGCCCAGAATCGCGACCGCGCGGTCGTCGGTCACGATCGGCCAGTCGACGAGATAGATCGGGCGGACGCCGGCGCGCTCGAAATAGGCCTGGCAGTCGGCGAGCGCGGGGACCGAGCCGAGCGAGTGACCGGTGCGGCTGAACGGCGCCGACCAGTCGAAATCCTCTTCGGTATCGATCGTCACCCAGAAACGCGGTCGTTCGCCCGCCGCGAGCCCGACCAGGTCGGGCGCCGCCGGAACATCGAACAAATTGCCCGCAGGCTGCACCGCGCTTTCCCCCTCGCCCCCCGGAGCCTAGTCGCTCTGCGACGCGTCTTTCTCCGTCTCCGCGGGGTTGGCCGAGCGAAGATGCAAGGTCAAGGCGTTGTGTCCGATATCGAGCCGTCCGCCCGCGGCGCGCGCAAGGCTGTCGACGAGGCGAAGCGAAAAGCCGAGGCTGAGGATCGCCGCGCCCGGCGCCTCGCCGTCGGGACTGTATCCAGGGTCGAGCAGTTCGGCGGCGCTCGCGAAGCGGATCGCCGCAGGGCGGACGATGCGGAGCTGCAGCATGTCGTCGTGCGCGGGCTCGGTGACCAGCTGACCCACGAGCACCGCGCCGGGTTCGGACACGTCGACCAGCGCCGTGACAAGGCGGCCGACCATGCGCCGCGCGTCGGCATCGCTCGTCCGCGCGCGAAAGGGCCCGCCGACGCGCGCGATGCTGACGCCCACCTGCTGGTCGTCGAGCAATCCGCCTAGGTCGGTTTCGACCTGGACAACGATCGCGCCGATATCGGCTGCCACTGCCGCTGCGTCGGCTTCGGCCGCCGGGCTCGCGCCAGCCCGCGCAGCCGCTTCGAGGTCATCGATGATCGCCTGCACCGCCGATGCGTCGGCGACGATCGTCTTCGCCATCCGGCGATAGGACTGGCTGACCGGGCCGAACATCTGCCCCGATATGATCTGGGCGAAACCCGAAATGGCGTTGAGCGGACTGCGCAGTTCGTGGATCAGCTGGCGGATCGAATCGCCCGCCGCGTCGGCGGGAGCGCCGCGATAGGGCGTCTCGTTGCGGCGCGGCCGCCGGGCGCTGCCGCGATAGCCGCGAAACTGGCCGGTCGCGGGCTCGAACCAGGGCAGGGCCGAAAAGCGCCACTCGCCGGCTTCATGCTCACCGCCTTCGAGGATCAGCCGCGCGTTGATCATTTCGGCGCGCTGGCGAAAGGCGCCCGCGGCGACGCCGTCGGCCCCGGGCTCACCGCCAAAGGCCGCCTCGGCGATCGAGAGGCCGACGATGGCACCACGCGTGATGCCGTCGACCCAATGGATGACGCCGTCGGGACCCGTTTCGAACAGAAAGCTCTCGCGCGCCTCCGGACGGGTCCCGTCCGGCACCGCCGGGGGCGAGCCGAGTGGCTGGCCGCGGCTCGACTGGAATTTGTCGATCCGCCGCACCAGTTCGCTGATCTGGCTCGGCGCGCCTTCGTCGTCGGTGCGGGTCTCTTCCGCCGTGATCGCTGGGTGGGGCAATGCGACCGAACCGCTGCCGAGCGCGGCGAGAGCGCGCTGCACCGATTCGGGCAGGTCGTCGCGCCCCGCGAGGACCGAGCGCGCCATCGGGTTCGTCGCGGGAAGCACGGCGAGCCAGTCGGCCTCCGGCAATCGCGCGTCGCGCAGCATCTCTACCGACACCGCGGGAACGTCGTTGGCGTAAAGCGCCACCAGCGGCGCGAAGCGGCCGTGGCGCGCGAGCGCGCGCGCACAATCGCGCCGCACCTTTTCGGGAACCTCGGGCCGCAGCACCGCAAGCGCGTGGAGCGCGCGGCGGACATCGTCATCATCCAGTTGATTGCCGCGCTGGGCCAGAATATCGGAGAGCTGACGCCAGGCAGCGATGCGCGCCCGGCGGTCGGCCGGGGTCTGGCGCAAGATCGTTGCGATCATCGTGTCAGCAGTCACGCGGAGCCGGCCCCACACCCATCTTCGTTGGTTAGCGTAGGATTACCGGCTAGCGTGAATCATCCGGTCATGAAAGCGCGTTAACCCTGACGTAGCATTGTGGGACAATTGCAATCGCCTGAAATATTATTATGGTCTCCGCGAGCTTGGAAAGCGGAAGTTACAAAATGGCGAGCCAAAAATTCGATCAGATCGATTTGCAGATTCTCGGCGAACTGCAGAAAAACGGGCGGATGACCAATGTCGAACTGGCACAGATGGTGGGTTTGACCGCCCCCCCCTGCCTGCGCCGCGTGCGCGCGCTCGAAGAATCGGGCGTGATCCGCTCCTATCATGCCGATCTCGACGCGGCGAAGCTGGGCTACGGGATCACCGTCTTCGCGATGGTCAGCCTGCGCAGCCAGGCCGAATCCGATCTGCAGGCGTTCGAGGACTATGTCGGCGGACTGCCCGAGGTTCGCGAATGCTATATGCTGAACGGCGAGATCGACTTCCTGCTCAAGGTCGTCGCGCGCGACCTTCAGAGCTTCCAGTCCTTCCTGACCGCGCACCTGACCTCGGCGCCCAATGTGACGAGCGTCAAAACCTCGCTGACGATTCGCACCGCCAAGCAGCTCGCGGGCATTCCGGTCGAACCCTGAAGCGCCGTTTGGCGAATCAAAAGGGCGCCGGTCCCAGGGAGGAGCGGCGCCCTTTTGTCGTGCGGTCGCGGACCTCAGCCGCCGGTAGCCGGTGCAGCCGCGGGTGCGGCTGCGGGAGCAGCGGTCGTGTCGAGCTTCGCGAGCCAGAATTTGGCGAGCACCTTGCGCGGCCCGGCAACCTGCCCGAAGCTCGCCTTGGCGGCCGCGGTGTCGCCGGTCAGCGCCTGCGCGACGCCAAGGCGATAGGTCCACAATTCCTTGTCGCCGCCAGCGCTGATCGCCGCCTGATAGAGCGGAATCGCCTCGGCCGCGCGGCCATAGCCGACGAGCGCGTCGCCGGTCACGCCGGCGACTTTCGGATTCGAAAGTGTCGCCGGCTTCTTCGCATAGGCGGCGAGCGTCGATTCCTCGTCGCCCGCGCGCTCGGCCTGCGTCTTGGCCAGATCGTCGAGATCGGCGTCGGCCGCCGGGATGACCTTCTTCGCCTTGCCCTCGCGGATGACCGCGACCGCCTCACCCGGCAGGGCAGCCTGCGACGCGAGCGACGCATATTCGGCATATTCGCCGCGCTCGAGCAGCGAGTTCGTCGCGCGCATCAGGCGCAGCGTATCGAGCGTGCGATCCTTGTCGGCGCCTTTGAGTGCAATCATCAGCGTCTGGTGCCAGATCTGGGGGCTCGGGTAGGATTGGAGGCGCAACGCGAGAAGGTCGAACATCTCGTCGGTGCGGTTCGCCTCCTGCAGCGCGCGCGCCGGAATCACGAACATCTGCTCGGACGGCCGCTGGCCGGCGGCGAGCAACTTGGCGATATTTTCCTTGGCGAAGGCGACGGCCTTGTCGGTCTGGCCCGATTTCATATAGCTGTCGAGAAGCGCGTCGGGCAGCGAAGCCTCGGTCGACCCGGCGGCGCGCGCCGCTTCGAGCCGTTGCGCCGCCTTGGCATAATCCTTCTTCTGATAGGCGAACTGGCCGGCGAAGAAATTATAGACCGCGGTGTCGGGCCCCGTCACGAGACCCGAATCGAGCGCGCCGTTCAGCCCCTGCTCCTGCAGCGCTTGATCCTTGTTCAATATGCCGAGCTGCAGGGTGAAGAAGCCCTGATAATATTTGTCCTCGTTGGTGGTCGCCTTGCCCTGGCCCTCGGCGATCGCCGCCTGCAGGCCCGCCGCATCCTTCTTCTTCAGCGTCTCGTCCATCTTCTGGACGATTGGCATGAACGCCTTGCTGGGGGTGATCTGCGGGCCCTTGGCCGCCTCTTCCTTCTTCTGCTTTTCACGCGCGGCCGCGGGAACGGCGGCGGTCGTCATCATCGCGAGGCCCAGCACAGCGGCCATCGCCGTCGCGGACATCGAGCGAAAACGCTTGGTCATTGTGAATCTCTCCTATGAAATGGCCGCCTTGCCCGGACATGCGCCGGTTCGGCCGCGGTTCGGTAACGCGGCTAAACGTCAAGCGTTGCCAAGGCAAGACGGCCGTGGTCGATATTCGGATGTCAGGATGCGGCTGAACGGGGATTGAACCCGCTTTGTCGCGCGGCGCCTAGGCGAGGGTCTCGATCGCCTTATTGATCTGACGCAGCACGGCGGGATCGCCCGGCGCGCCGGCCATCGCCTCTTCGGCGAGTTCGATCAGCGGAACGATGCCGAAAGTGGCGGCGAGCCCCTTGAGGCGGAGCGCCGCGACATGCCAGTTCGCGTCGCAGCGGGCGCGGCGCATCAGGTCGCTGAGGTCGCGCGCGCTGTCGGCGAAGGCGCCGCGCAGGTCGAGCGCCATCGCCGCGTCGTCGCCGACCGCGGCGCTGAGATACCGGTCGAGGGGGCCACTGTCGAAAGACATTCCACAGCCCTGTCATATTGTGGTTAAGTTTCCGTTTCGCGCGGGGCGTTTGATGGGTAAGATGGTGATATGACGGGGGACAAGAAGATCGTCGGATTGTGGCGGAATTCCGCAGCAAGCCAGGATGCGGACGAAGCAGCGCCCGCCGAAACCGCCGCGCCCGAAAGCGCGCCGGCGGAGGAGATGGCCGCGGCTGGGATCGAAGCGCCCGCCGAACGCGACTGGCTCGACCGCTCGGCGCTGGTCGACAGCGACGAACCGGACGAGGCACCGCCGTCACCCTCCCCCTGGCGCGACCGCCTTCCCGCGCTGCTCGTCGTCGCGGGCCTCCTGTGGACCGGCTTCGCGCTGACGGTCGCGACCGCACGCTTCAGCCGCTCGCCGACGCTCGCCGAATGGCCGGCGCTCGTCGCGACCATTGCGATGCCGCTTACCCTTCTCCTCGTGCTGTGGATGGCAGCGCTACGGTCGAGCCGCTCCGAACAGGCGCGCTTCGCCCGCGTCGCCGCGGCGCTGCGCGACGAGAACCAGGCGCTCGGCCTCTCGATGCACTCGCTGAGCCTCCACCTCGCCGATGCGCAAAAGCAGCTCGCCGAACAGGCGAAGATCGTCCAGCAGCTCGGGCTCGACGCGGTCGCGCGGCTGCACGAAAGCAGCGACAAGCTCGCGAGCAATGCGTCGGTGATCGCCAATGCCAACGACCAGCTTGCGCGGTCGGGCGATGTCGCGATGCAGCGCATGGACGGACTGCTCGCGGGATTGCCGCGGATCGACGACGTCGCGCAACGGCTCGCGGTCAATTTCCGCGAGGCGGGGCTCGTCGCGCATCAGCAGGGCGCCGGGCTCGAGGCCAAACTCGCCGCGCTCGCCGAGGAAGCGGCGAAGGCTGCGCAGACCGGCGAAGCCTCGGCCGCGAGCCTCTCCGATGCGATCGCCTCGCTCCAGGAGCGGACCAGCGAGACCGAGGCGGCGCTGCTCGCGGCGTCGGCGCAGGTCACCGGCGCGCACGGCACCGCGCTCGCGCAGATCACCCATTCGGCGGCGTCGGCGCGCGACGAGATGAGCGCAACCGTCGCGGCGATGGGCGAGCAGATCGAAGCGAACTGGCGCCAGTTCCGCGAAGGTGTCGACACGGCGGCCACCGACATGGACGCGCGGCTTGCGGCGGCGCGCGCCGCGGGTGCTGAAATCGGCGAGCAGATCGCGGGTCACGGCGCGGCGAGCGAAGCGCTCGCCGAACGCATCAAGGCGCATGTCGCCGAGGTCAGGCAGCAGTTCGAGGTCCTCGACGTCAGCGTGTCGGCGAGCACAGGCGTCATCGGCCGCGCGATCGACGATACCAAGGGCCAGCTCGCGGCCTTCATGGCCGAGGTGCAGAGCGGCAACGGCTCGGCGCATCAGCTCATCACCCATGCCGAATCGCTGCTGCTCGCGCTCGACGCGGTGACGCGCGAGCTCGACGAGACGCTGCCGCATGCGCTCGATCGCATGGCGACGCACGGCCAGACCACGCAGACGGCGCTGGCGCAGATCAAGCCGATGCTCGAGGCGTCGGAGCTGGTCGCGCAGTCGACCCTGTCGCACGTCAATGCGGTCCAATCGACCTTGCAGACGAACGAGGGCAAGATGGCGGGCCATGCCGAAAGCCAGCAGGCCCTGGCCGAGCGCCTCAGTGCCTCGCTCGCCGAAGCCGATGCCGCGCTGGCGAAGCTGCGCGCCGGTGCCGACGAGTTCGCCGAACAGGGCGGCGCGCGAATGATCGCGACGCTGGGCGAGGTGCGCACGACCGCCGACAGCGCCGCCGACGAGGCGCGGCAGACGCTCGACAAGCTCGTCGCCGGCGCACGCGACGCGATGCAGGCGACCGCGACCGAGGCGATCGACGCCGCGTTCAAGACCGAGATCATGGCGCAGCTCGGCGCGATCGAGGAAGCTTCGCAGCGCGCTGTCGAGGCCGCGAACGGCGCCGCCGACCGGCTGATGCGCCAGCTCATCACCATCATGGACACCAGCGCCAGCGTCGAACAGCGCGCGCGCGAGGCCGATCAGGCCATCGCCGCGTCGGATCGCGATTCGCTGGCGAAACAGGCGGGGCTGCTCACCGAGGCGCTCAAATCGACCGCGATCGACCTCACCAAGATATTGTCGAGCGAAGTCAGCGACACCGCATGGGACGCCTATCTGAAGGGCGACCGCGGCGTCTTCGCGCGGCGCGCGGTCAAGCTGGTCGAGAACAGCGAGGCGAAGGAAATCCTGCGCCTCTATCAGGCCGACGACGGCTTCCACGCCGCGGTCAACCAGTTCATCCACGATTTCGAGGCGATGCTGCGCCTGCTCATCGGCGCGCGCGACGGCTCGGCGATCAGCGTCACCCTGCTCTCGTCGGACATCGGCAAGCTCTACGTCGCGCTCGCGCAAGCGATCGACCGGCTGCGGAACTGATTTCCAGGCCGTCGTGCGAGAGAAGACATTACGACGCCTTTAGAGTGGGGAGCGGGCGTTTCCCGTCCACTGTGTACCCCGGCGAAAGCCGGGGCCTAGGGCGTAGTCACGCGGCGCTGGTTTTTTACCGCCCTGGGCCCCGGCTTTCGCCGGGGTACACGTCGGAGAGTTCTGTCTTCGGCTGAAACCGCCTTCGCCCCTACCCTTCGACTTCGCTGATATCCTCGAGCATCTCGGGATCGAGCACCCGCACCCGGCCCTGGTCGAGCGCGATCACACCCGATTCTTCCCAGCTTTTCAGTTGCCGGTTGATATGTTCGCGGCTCATGCCGGCGAAATTGCCGAGTTCGGTCTGGCTGAGCTCGACGCGCGCGACCGCGTCGGGGCTGTCCTTGCGGATCAGGCGCTTGAGGTAGCGCGCGAGGCGCGGGCCCGAGGCGTAGGCGCGGTCGCTTTCGATCGTCTGGTCGGCGGTGCGCAGCCGTCGCGCGAGCTGCTGCATCAGCGACCAGGCGAAATCGGGGTGGCTGGTCACAAAATCGCGCATCGCGTTGCGGCCGAGCTGAAGCGCCGTGCCCGCGCTCGTCGCGATCACCGATGCGGTGCGCTCGCCGCCGTCGAGCAGGGCGATCTCGCCCAGCACCGCGCCGGGCTCGGCGTAGGCGAGGACGATCTCGCGCCCGTTCGCGGTGAGCAGCGAGACGCGCGCGCTGCCTTCGGTCAGGATCAGCAGGCTGTCGCCGGTATCGCCCTGGCTCAGCAATTCCTTGCCCTTGACGAACCGGAGCTCCACCGCGCGGCCCGCGATGTCGGCCCAATCGTCAACGATCAGCCCCGAAAAGATGCTGTCGGGGCCCTGAAGTTCGGCGAGTTTCGCGTGATCCATTGCCCCTGTCCTTCCCTGTGCCGCGTCAGACCAGCCGACTCTGCTTGACCGCCGCCTCGATGAAGCCCGCGAACAGCGGATGCGGATCGAACGGCTTCGACTTCAGCTCGGGGTGGAACTGCACCCCGATGAACCACGGATGGTCGGGCCGCTCGACGATTTCGGGCAGCATGCCATCGGGCGACAGGCCTGAAAAGACCAGACCGCCCTTTTCGAGGGCGTCGCGATAGGCGCCGTTGACTTCGTAGCGGTGGCGGTGGCGTTCGCTGATGTCGTTCGCGCCATAGATGCTCGCGACATGGCTGTTGGGCGACAGCTTCGCCTCATAGGCGCCGAGCCGCATCGTCCCGCCCATGTCGGTGTCGGCGCCGCGCTGCTGCAGCCCCTCGGCGCTCATCCATTCGGTGATCAGGCCGACGACGGGCTCGTCGGTGGGCCCGAATTCGGTGCTCGATGCCTTCGCGATCCCGCTCGTGTTGCGCGCCGCCTCGATGCACGCCATCTGCATGCCAAGGCAGATGCCGAGAAAGGGCACGCCGCGTTCGCGCGCGAAGCGGACGCTCGCGATCTTCCCTTCCGACCCGCGCTCGCCGAAGCCGCCGGGAACGAGGATGCCGTGCATCGGCTCGAGATTGGCCGCCAGATCCTCGTCGCGCTCGAACATCTCGGCGTCGAGCCAGCGGATATTGACCTTGACCCGGTGCGCCATGCCGCCGTGGACCAGCGCTTCGTTGAGCGACTTATAAGCGTCGGGCAGCGAGACATATTTGCCGACGACGCCGATCGTCACCTCGCCCTCGGGGTGCTGCTTGCGGTCCATGATGTCGTACCAGGCCGTCAGATCGGGGTCGGGCGCGTCATGGATGCCGAAGGCGCGCAGGACTTCGGAATCGAGCCCCTCGCCATGATATTGGACCGGCACCGAATAGATGGAATCGGCGTCGAGCGCCGGGATCACCGCTTCCTTCCGCACGTTGCAGAATTGCGCGATCTTGGCGCGTTCGCCGTCGGGGAGCGGCTTTTCGCAGCGGCAGAGCAGGATGTCGGGCTGGACGCCCAGCGACGCGAGTTCGCGCACGCTGTGCTGGGTCGGCTTGGTCTTCAGCTCGCCCGCGGCGGCGATATAGGGGACGAGCGTGACGTGAACGGACAGCGTGTTCTCGCGGCCTTCCTCGTTCCTCAGCTGGCGGATCGCCTCGATGAACGGCAGCGATTCGATGTCACCGACGGTGCCGCCGATCTCGCACAGCACGAAATCGAGGTCGTCGGTCTCGGCGCGGGCGAAGGCCTTGATCGCGTCGGTGACGTGCGGAACCACCTGCACCGTCGCGCCCAGATAGTCGCCGCGGCGCTCCTTGGTGATGATCTGCTGATAGATCCGGCCCGAGGTGACATTGTCGCTCTGCCGCGCCGCGACGCCGGTGAAGCGCTCGTAATGGCCGAGGTCGAGGTCGGTTTCCGCCCCGTCGTCGGTCACATAGACCTCGCCGTGCTGATAGGGCGACATGGTGCCCGGATCGACGTTCAGATAGGGATCGAACTTGCGAATGCGCACGCGAAATCCCCGCGCCTGCAACAGGGCCGCGAGGCTTGCCGCCATCAGACCTTTGCCAAGGGAGGAGACCACGCCGCCGGTGATGAAAATGAACCGCGCCATGGGAGGAAAGACTTACTCAAAGGAGGGGTGACGGCGCAAGCCGTCGAATCACATGCGGCGGAAAAAATTCCGCCGCGCGAACGCGCGCGCCGCCTCAGAGGCGGAGCGGCTTATTTCTTGGCAGGAGCGTTTTGAGCGGGCGTCTGAGCCGGCTGGTTCGCCGCCGCGGCCGCGGCCGCCAGCGGGTCGTCGCTCGCCGGAGCGGCGGGCTGCGCCGCGTTCGGCGCCGTGGGCGCCTGACCGGTCAGCGACGAAGAGGGCGTGCCGCTCGACTGCTGCGCGGTCTTCGACAGCGAGGTGTCGATGGTCGAGCCGCTGCGCCCGACCGACGCCATCGCGGCAAGAACGATCGACAGGCCGACGAACAGGCAGGCGAGGATCGTCGTCGCGCGGGTCAGGAAATCCGCAGCGCCCCGCGCCGACAACAGGCCCGCCGGGCTGCCCCCGACCCCCAGCCCGCCGCCTTCCGACTTCTGCATCAGGATGACGCCGATCATCGCGGCCGCGACGACGGCCTGGACGACGAGCAGGAAGGTAAAGAGGCTGGACATCGAAATTTCCCGAAAGCGTGAACAGCCCCGCATGAGGCCATAGTCGCAGGCGCACATAGAGACGAAGCCGCGCGGCTTCAAGGAAGAAGCGCGTCATCGGCATTGGGTTGGGGATCTGTCGTCTGAAGGTTGATTTGATGCCCCCTCCCGCAGGCGGGAGGGGCAGCGAGGCTTGGCAGCTTGCTGCCTAGCCGCAGCGGGGTGGGCTCTTGCCCCCTCGCTGCCCACCCCCGACCCCTCCCGCCTGCGGGAGGGGAGAAGATATGGCCGCTATCGGTCGCAAGCCGACAAGCAGGCAAACTACCCCAGCATCCCCGCGGCCTCGACGATCGGCACGAATTTCGCCGCGGTCAGGCTCGCGCCGCCGACGAGCGCGCCGTCGACGTCGCCCGCGCCGAGCAGTTCGGCGGCATTGTCGCCGGTGACCGAGCCGCCATAAAGGATGCGAACCTCGGCCGCGCCGGCGCCGATCCGTTCGGATAGCGCGGCACGGATCGATCCGTGCATCGCCGCCACATCCTCGGTCGTCGGGACCAGCCCGGTGCCGATCGCCCAGATCGGTTCATAGGCGATGGCGAGCGCCGCGCGCTCGAAATCGTCGGGCAGCGATTCGCGCACCTGCTTCAGCACATGGTCGATCGCGCCGCCCGATTCGCGTACCGCGCGGGATTCGCCGACACACAGGATCACCGCCAGTCCCGCGGCGAGCGCCGCCTCGGCCTTCGCCTTCACGTCGGCGTTGGTCTCACCGAATCCCTCGCGCCGCTCGCTGTGTCCGACGATGACCAGGCGCGCACCGGCATCGGCGAGCATCGGCGCCGAGACCGATCCGGTGAAGGCGCCCGAGGCCTGCGCGTGGCAGTCCTGCCCGCCAACGCTGCCGCCGGTCGCCGCCATCGCGCCGATCAGCGTGAAGGGCGGGCAGAGTGCGACGTCGACCGCGGCGTGGCCGCGCGCCGCGGCAAAGATCGCCTCAGCCTCGCCGAGCGCCGCGCGCAGACCGTTCATCTTCCAGTTGCCGACCACATATTTGCGCCGCGCCATCGCTCCACTCCGTGCTGTTGGTTTCGATTGCGAGCGCCCTAGCCTTGCGGACCAGCCATAGGCAAGCCGGGTGGAAAAGCCTTTCCCGCCTTGAAGCCTGTTCGCCACCCGCCTAAAGCAGCGCCGAACCGCGCCTTCCTTGCGCCCATTCGAAAGATTGCCCGTTCGATGATCACCGCGATCCGCCGCCTCTTTTCCTCCGCGCTCGGCAAGTTTCTCGCGCTTGCCTTCGTCGTTCTCGTCGGCATCGCCTTCGCGCTGAGCGACGTCACCGGCAACTCGGCCTTCGGCGGGCTCGGCGGCGCCAATGTCGCCAAAGTGGGCAGCACCGAGATCGGCAGCGGCGAACTGCGCGACCGCGTGCGGCTCGCTTATAATCAGACGCGCGAGCAACAGCCGGGGCTCACCATGGCGGCCTTCGTCGAATCGGGCGGGCTCGACCAGGTGCTCGATCAGCTGATCGAGGGCGCGGCATTCGAGCAGCTCGCGAACGATATGGGCTTCGGCCTCAACAAGCGCCTCGTCGACGGCCGTATCGCCGACCTGCCGATCTTCGCCGGCGTATCGGGCAGCTTCGACCAGGCGGCTTATCAGGCTTTCCTGCGCCAGAACGGCATCAGCGAAGCCCAGCTGCGCGGCGATATCCGCCAGCAACTGTTCCTCGAACAGATCGCCGAGCCGATCGGCCGGATGCCGCGCGTGTCGGCGGCGATGGCGCAGCCCTATGCGGCGCTGCTGCTCGAAAAGCGGCGCGGCTCCGCGACCTTCGTTCCCGCGAGCCCCTTTGCGCCGACGAGCGATCCGGGCGACGCGGCGCTGCGCAAATATCTGTCGCAGCATGTGGCACGCTACACCATCCCCGAACGCCGGGTGATCCAATATGCGTTGTTCGACCGCAGCGCCGTCGCGGTGCCCGCGGTCACGGACGCCGAAATCGCCGAGGCCTACAAGGCGAACGCGCCGCGCTACGCCGCCAGCGAGACGCGCCGCTTCGCGCAGGTGATCGCGCCCGACCAGGCGACCGCGAACACGATCGCGGCCAAGGTGCGCGGCGGCGCGTCGCTCACCGCCGCGGCGCAGGGCGCCGGGCTTTCGGCCGCGACGACCGGCGATCTCACCCAGACCGCCTATGCTGCGACCACCAGCGCCGCGGTGGCCAAGACCGCCTTCACCGCGAAGCAGGGCGACTTGCTCGGCCCGACACAGACCGAGCTCGGCTGGGCCGTCGCACGCATCGAGGATGTCACCGTCAAGCCCGCGCGCACCCTCGCCGAGGCGAGCGGCGAGATCCGCGAGGAACTCGCGAAGAACAAGGCCAACGAAGCGGTCGTCGACTATTATAATTCGCTGCAGGACGCGGTGAACGGCGGCGCCGCCATCGAAGAGGTCGCAAACGACCGCAAGCTCAAGCTCGTCGAGACCCCCGCGCTGCTTCCCAGCGGCCGCGCGCCGGCGCAGCCTGCCTTCGCCCTGCCCCCCGAATTGGCGCCGATGATCGCACAAGCCTTTCAGGGCGGCACCGAAGGCGAAGGCCAGCTCGCGACGATCGTCGAGAACGAGAAGTTCGCGGTGTTCGCGGTGAAATCGATCGTCGCCGCCGCGCCGCCACCCTTCGCCGAGATCCGCGGCGGTCTGCTCGCCGACTGGCGCCTCGCCGAGGGGCAGAAGGTCGCCCGCGACAAGGCGCGCGCGATCGTCAAGGCGGTCGAAGGCGGCAAGGACCTCGCGGCCGCAGCGCGCGAGGCGGGCCCGAACATCGGCACGGTCCAGACGATCGGCGGCAGCCGCGCCGAGCTGGGCCAGAACGGCCAGCCGGTCCCGCCCGAGCTCGCGCTCCTTTTCTCGATGGCGCAGGGCAGCGTGAAGACGCTCGAAATCCCCGGCAACCGCGGCTGGATGGTAATCGCGCTCGGCGAGGTCGACCGCCCGAACCCCAAGGATATCGACCCCAAGCGCGTCGCCGCGATCGCGCAGCCGCTCGGCCCCGCGTTCGGCAACGAGTTGGTCGGCCAACTCGTCGCCGAGGCGAAACGCCGCGCCGGGGTGAAGATCAACAAGGACCTGCTCGAACAGTTGCGCAAGGAACTGACCGGCGCGGCGCCGGTCCAATAGGGACGATGACGGCGCTCGAAGGCAGGGCCGCGGCGCTCGAAGCGCTGGCGCAGGGGCGCGGCGCGGTCGTCTGGCAGCGGCTGATCGCCGACGTCGAGACGCCCGTGTCAGCGGCGCTCAAGCTGATCGAGCCGGGACGCGGCGACTGGGTGCTCGAATCGGTCGAAAGCGGCGAAACGCGCGGGCGCTACAGCCTGCTCGGCCTCGACCCCGACCTGATGTTCGAGGTCACAGGCGACGTCGCGCGGATCAACCGCGACTGGCGTCACGACAAGGCGACGTTCACGCCCATCGCGGCCCCCGCGCTGCAAGCGCTCCGCGACCTCGTCGCCGAATGCCGCTTCGACGTGCCTGCGGGGCTGCCCAAGGCGCTCGCGACGCTCGTCGGCTTCTTCGCCTATGAAACCATCGGTCTCGTCGAGCGCGTCCCGCGCGCGCCCGGCGCCGGGCTCGGCCTGCCCGACATGATCTTCGTCCGCCCGACGACGATCCTCGTCTTCGACCGCCTCGCCGACGAGCTGTTCCTGATCGCGCCGATCTGGCCCGACGCCAGCGCGCCGATCGACCGCATGATCGATGCGGCGCAGGATCGGCTCGACAGCATCGCCGCGCGGCTCGCCACCCAAAGCGCGCACACCGATCGCGCCGCGACCGACGCGCAGCCCGACGCCATCGTCCGCAACGCCGCGACGAGCCCCGAACGCTTCGCCGAGATGGTCCGCACCGCGAAGGACTATATCGCCGCGGGCGACATCTTTCAGGTCGTGCTCTCGCAGCGTTTCTCGACCCCGTTCGACCTGCCGCCCTTCGACCTCTACCGCGCGCTGCGGCGCATCAACCCGTCGCCCTTCCTCTATTTCCTCGACCTGCCCGGCTTCGCGCTGATCGGCTCGTCGCCCGAAATTCTCGTTCGGGTCAGGGATGGCGAGATCACCATCCGCCCGATCGCCGGCACCCGTCCGCGCGGGCGCACAAGCGCCGAGGATGTCGAGAACCGCGAATCGCTGCTCGCCGACCCGAAGGAGCGCGCCGAGCATCTGATGCTGCTCGATCTCGGCCGCAACGACGTCGGCCGCGCCGCGACCGGGGGCAGCGTCACCGTCACCGACAGCTATACCGTCGAATATTACAGCCACGTCATGCACATCGTGTCGAACGTCATCGGCCGCCTCGCGCCGGGCAAGGACGCGATCGACGCGCTGTTCGCGGGCTTCCCGGCGGGAACGGTCAGCGGCGCGCCCAAGGTTCGCGCCTGCCAGATCATCGCCGAGCTCGAAGCCGACGCGCGCGGGCCCTATGCGGGCGGCGTCGGCTATTTCGCCCCCGACGGCAATATGGACAGCTGCATCGTGCTGCGCACCGCGATCGTCAAGGACGGCGAAATGCACGTCCAGGCCGGCGCCGGCATCGTCGCCGACAGCGATCCCGCCTATGAACAGCGCGAATGCGAAGCGAAGGCCGGCGCGCTTTTCGCGGCGGCGCGCGAAGCGGTGCGGCTTGCGGGCACGCCGGGTTACGGGCAGTAGGGCGCCATGATCCTCGTCATCGACAATTACGACAGCTTCACCTTCAACCTCGTCCATTATCTGGTCGAGCTGGGGGCCGATGTCCGCGTCGAGCGCAACGATGCACTGACCGCAGCCGAGGCGCTGGCGAGCGGCGCCGATGCGATCCTCATTTCGCCCGGGCCCTGCACCCCCAACGAAGCCGGGATCAGCCTCAATCTCGTCGCCGCCTGCGCCGAGGCGAAAAAGCCGCTGCTCGGCGTCTGCCTCGGCCATCAGGCGATCGGCCAGCATTTCGGCGGCACGGTGCAACGCGGCCACCTGATGCACGGCAAGACCTCGCCCGTCTGCCACGACGGCAGCGGGCTGTTCGCGAACCTGCCCTCGCCGCTCACCGCGACGCGCTATCACAGCCTCGAGGTCGTCGACATCCCGCCGGTCCTCGCGATCAACGCGACGAGCGACGACGGCGCGGTCATGGGCTTCCGCCATGTCGAGCTGCCGATCCACGGCGTCCAGTTCCATCCCGAAAGCATCGCAACCGAGCACGGTCACGCGATGCTCGCCAATTTCCTGCGGATCGCGGGGCTGCCGGTTACCGAGCGGCAGGCGGCATGAGCCGCTTCGGACCCTTCCCCGACCCCACCACGCTCCTCGATCACGACGAGGCGGCGCACGCCTTCGCGACGATGCTCGACGGCGGCGGCCGCGACGAGGACGTCGCCGCCTTCCTCGCCGCGCTTTCCGACCGCGGCGAGACGATGGTCGAGATCGCCGCCGCGGCGCAAGCGATGCGCGAACGCATGATCCCGATCGACGCTCCCGAAGGCGCGATCGACGTCTGCGGCACCGGCGGCGACGGCCATCATACATTGAACGTCTCGACCGCGGTATCGATCGTCGTCGCGGCATGCGAAGTTCCGGTCGCAAAGCATGGAAATCGCGCCGCTTCCTCGAAATCGGGCGCAGCCGACACGCTCGAGGCGCTCGGCCTCGACATGGCGCGCGCGAGCGATATGGCCGCGGCGCAGCTCGCCGACCTCGGCATCTGCTTCCTCTTCGCCGCGCATCATCATCCCGCGATGAAGCGCATCATGCCGATCCGCAAGGCGCTCGGTCGCCGCACCATCTTCAACCTGATGGGACCGCTCGCCAATCCGGCGCGCGTCCGGCGCCAGCTCATCGGCATCGCGCGTCCCGCCTATGTCCCCGTCTATGCCGAGGCGATCCACCAGCTCGGCACCGACCATTCGCGCGTGATCTCGGGCGACGAGGGGCTCGACGAACTGTCGCTCGCGGGCGGCAACGAGGTTGCGGTGATCACCGCCGAGGGCGTGCGGATGCAGCGCAGCGCGGCCGCCGATGCCGGCCTGCCGACACACCCGATTTCGGCCATCCGCGGGGGCGATGCGGCCTATAATGCGAAGGCGCTCCGCGCGCTGCTGACGGGCGAGCACGGCGCCTATCGCGACGCGGTGCTCTACAACGCCGCCGAGGCGCTCGTCGTCGCGGGCGCGGCCGACACGCTGACAGATGGGGTCGAGGAAGCCGCCGAAGCGATCGACAAGGGTCTCGCCAACGCGCTGCTCAACTGCTGGATCGCTTATAAATGAACAAGCTCACCGAAATTCTCGCCACCAAGGCGGCCGAAGTCGCCGAACGGCGCAAGTCGCGCTCGGTCGCCGCGCTCGATGCCGTCGACGGCGGCCCGGTGCGCGGCTTCGCCGCCGCGCTCGAAGCGAAGATCGCGGCGGGCGGCTTCGGGCTGATCGCCGAAATCAAGAAAGCATCACCATCCAAAGGGCTGATTCGAAACGATTTCAATCCTGCCGAGCACGCGCGCGCCTATGCCGCGGGCGGCGCGGCCTGCCTCTCGGTGCTCACCGACGCGCCCTGGTTCCAGGGTCATGAGGAATATCTGATCGCCGCGCGCACCGCCTGCGACCTGCCGGTGCTGCGCAAGGATTTCATGATCGATCCGTGGCAGGTCGCCGAAGCGCGCTCGATCGGCGCCGACGCGATCCTGGTCATCGTCGCGGCGCTGGACGACGGTGCGATGGGCGAGATCGAGGCCGCGGCGTTCGAGCGCGGCATGGACGTCCTCGTCGAGGTCCACGACGAGGCCGAACTCGACCGTGCGCTCGCGCAGCTCCGCTCGCGCCTGATCGGCGTCAACAACCGCGACCTCCGCACCTTCGAGACCGACCTCGCGGTCACCGAGCGCCTCGCGACGCTGGTGCCCCCAGGCACCCTCCTCGTCGGCGAAAGCGGCATCGCCACCCACGCCGACTGCCGGCGGCTGGCGGCCAGCGGCGTCCACGCCTTCCTCGTCGGAGAAAGCCTGATGCGGCAAAGCGACGTCACGGCGGCAACGAAGGCACTGCTGGAGGGGTGAGGCAGGATGACGGATTTGAGGTGGGAAGCGGGCGTTTCCATTCCATTCTGTGCCCCGGCGAAAGCCGGGGTCCAGAGCGGTAGAAAGCCGGCGCCGCGTGACGACGCCCTGGGCCCCGGTTTTCGCCGGGGCACACGTCGGATATGACAGCCACCGGTCGATAACCGCTCCCGCCCCTTGCCTTTTCCGCCCCGCATTGCTTCGCTCTCCCGCGATGCCAAACAAACCGACTCACCTCGACGAGACCGGTGCCGCGCACATGGTCGACGTCGGCGCCAAGCCCGCCACTCAGCGCCGCGCGGTCGCGGGCGGGCGTATCGTCATGGCGCCCGATGCGCTCGACGCGATCCGCAGTGGCAACGCACCCAAGGGCGACGTCCTGTCGACCGCGCGGATCGCCGGGATCATGGCGGCAAAACGCACCGCCGACCTCATTCCGCTCTGCCACCCGCTCGCCCTGACGAAAGTGACGGTGGAATTCACCTGGGAGGCGGACGGCATTTCGGTCCGTGCCACCGCCGCGACCACCGGCCCGACGGGGGTCGAGATGGAGGCGCTCACCGCCGCCTCGGTCGCGCTGCTCACCCTCTACGACATGGCGAAGGCGCTCGACCGCGCGATGGTGCTGGAGGGCATCCGCCTACTCGAAAAGAGCGGCGGCCGCTCGGGCGACTGGCGCGCAGCATGAGCGCGCTCCTGACGGTCGAGGAGGCGCAGGCGCGAATCCTCGCGCTCGGCGCGCCGCTTCCGCCAGAAAATATCGCCTTTCCCGAATCGCTTGGCAGATATCTTTCGCAAGATGTCGTGGCGACTCGCGACCAGCCCCCCGCCGCGCTGTCGGCGATGGATGGTTACGCGATTCGCTTCGCCGACCTCCCCGGCCCCTGGTCGATCGCGGGCGAGGTCGCCGCGGGTGCCTCGCCGCCGCGCGCGCTCGGTGCGGGCGAGGCGATGCGCATCTTCACCGGCGCGCTGCTCCCCGACCGCGCCGACACGGTCGTGGTGCAGGAGGATGTCGCCGCCGACGGCGCGGCGCTGACGCTCACCGGCGACGGCCCCGCATCGCTCGGCAAGCATGTCCGCGCCCGCGGCGGCGATTTCGCCGCCGGGACGCTTCTGCTGCCCGCCGGAACGCGCCTTTCCCCCGGCGCGATCGCCGCAGCGATCATGGCCGGCGCCCCGGCGGCGGCCGTGCATCGCCGTCCGCGCGTCGCGATCCTCACCACCGGCGACGAACTCGTCGCGCCGGGCCATCCGCTCGGCATCGGGCAGATCCCCGACAGCAACGGCGCGATGCTCGCCGCGATGCTCGGCGACGAGGCCGCCGCGGTCGGCCTGCCGCTTCACGCCCGCGATGATCGCACGGTTATTGCTGATGTTCTCAAGGAGTTGGCGCGACGTCACGACGTCATCGTAACCGTCGGCGGCGCCTCGGTCGGTGACCACGACCATGTCCAGAATGCGCTCGCCGACGCCGGCGGCGCGGTCGATTTCTGGAAGGTCGCGATGCGCCCCGGCAAGCCGCTGATCGCCGGGACGATCGGCGCCGCGGCCTTTCTCGGGCTTCCCGGCAACCCCGCCTCGGCCTTCGTCACGGCGACGCTGTTCCTGCTCCCGCTCGTTCGCCATCTCGCGGGCGCGCGCGATTCCTTGCCGGCGCTCCGTCAGGCGCCGCTCGCCGCGCCGTTGGCCGCCGGCGGCGAGCGGCGCGACTATCTGCGCGCGCGCCTCGATGCGGGCGGCCTGACGCCCTTCGCGACGCAGGACAGTGGCCAGACCTTCCCGCTCGTCGCCGCCAACGCCCTACTGGTCCGCGAGGCCGGCGCCCCCGCGCGCGCGGCGGGCGCATCGGCGGATTATATCGCCATCGCTTGACAAGTTCCGCTCTGTTCCACTATCGTTCCCCTTATGTCCGGCAATGGCAGCATGGAGAACGAGTGATGTTGACCGCGAAGCAGCACGAACTGCTCCACTTCATCCAGCAAAGGCTCGACGCGAGCGGCATTTCGCCCTCGTTCGAGGAGATGAAGGAAGCGCTCGGCCTCAAGTCGAAATCGGGCATACACCGCCTGATAAGCGCCTTGGAAGAAAGGGGATTCCTTCGCCGCCTCCCCAACCGCGCCCGCGCACTGGAGGTGCTGAAGCTCCCCGAGGCGGCCAAGGCAGTTGTGCGCGACGATCGCGATGTCGTGGTGCCGCTGCGCAAGCCCGCCCCGGCGCTCCGCCCGATCGCCGCGAACGACATCATCGAAGTTCCGCTCCACGGCCGCATCGCCGCCGGCGTGCCGATCGAGGCGTTCGAGGACCACAATCAGCTCTCGGTTCCCGCCGCGCTGCTCGGCTCGGGCGAGCATTATGCGCTCGAAGTGTCGGGCGACTCGATGATCGAGGCGGGCATCCTCGACGGCGATTACGCGCTGATCCAGAAAGCCGACACGGCGCGCGAAGGCGACATCGTCGTCGCGCTGGTCGACGGGCAGGACGCGACGCTCAAATATTTCCGCCGCGAAGGCCGCATGATCCGCCTCGACCCCGCGAACAGCGCCTATGAACCGCAGTGCTACGAAGCGGCGCGCGTCATGGTGCAAGGGCGGCTTTCGGGACTGCTTCGTCGTTACCACTGACCTGAGACGGGCGACGCCACGGATGTTCGTCGCCGGCGCGTAGCGCGGCGACGGCTTCGGGCCTCTCGCCCAGATAGAGCGCCAGCCCGCCACTTTCCGCGAGGCTGTCGCGATCGACCGTCAACCAGCGCGCGGCGCATTCGCGCGGCAGCCAGCGGTCGCTGATCACGACGTCCGCCGCCGCGCAGGCCGCCGCCATGTCGCGGCCTTCGATCCGGTCGCGCCCGCGCGCGGCGAGAATGACGTAGGATGCGCTCTCCCGCCCCTGCCGCCAGCGGCAGAAATCGGGGTTGCACTCAACATGGTCGAGATCGGAGAGCGCCGCCAGCGGCGCGTCGGTTCCCGCGGCTTCGGCCATCATGTCGCGGATATAATCGCCCGCGCGGTCGCGCAGCAGCGCATAGCCGCCGCTGGGGATCGCCGCGGCGATATGGCGCCCGTCGCCGGTGACCAGCAGATCGGGCCGCGGCTGCGCGACGAGCACGGCGACTCCGACAAGCAGCGGGACCGCCCCCGCCCATCGCCAGCGCGTCGCCCAAAGCAGCATCCATAGCCCGCCGAGAATAGCGAGCGCGAAGCCCCAGCGCGGAAAGACGGGCAGCGCAGCGACCGCGCCCGGCGCGTCGGCGACGCCGTGCGCAAGCCAGATCAGTCCGCGCAACGCTTGCTCGGCGATCCACCAGAAGGGCGCTCCGAGCCCGACGGCGTCGAACAGCAGCGCCAGCGCCTCGGCAGGCATGACGACGAAAGTCGTGAGCGGGATCGCGACGACATTGGCAAGCGCGCCGTAGAGCCCTGCCTTGTGGAAATGGAACAATGCGATCGGCGCCAACGCCACCTCGACGACGAGCCCGGTGATCAGAAGGCCGGCGAGCCCCCGCGCCCATCGCAGCGGCAGGCCCTCGTCGCGACGCGCCAGAAAGGCCCGCATCCAGCGGCTTTCGTGGAGCGCGATAATCGCGGTGACCGCCGCGAAGCTTAATTGAAAGCTCGGCCCCGCGAGCGATTCGGGTCGCCAGACGAGCACGATGAGCGCCCCCGCCGCGACGAGACGCAGGGTAATCGCCTCGCGCCCGAGCAGGAAGGCGGCGAGGACGAGCAGCGCCGCGATCAGCGAGCGCAGCGTCGGCACTTCGGCGCCCGCGAGCCAGGTATAGCCGGCCCCCGCGAGGGCGCCCGCTGCCGCGGCGAGCGGCAGCACGAAACCCGCGAGCGCCAGCCGGCGGCTCAGCCCGAACAGCCGCATCGCGAAAAACATTGCGAAGCCGACCACCGCTGTGACGTGCAGCCCGCTGATCGACAGCAGATGCGCAAGGCCGCTGCGACGCATCGCCTCGGCATCGGCATCGCTGATCGCGCCGCGATCGCCGGTGACCAGCGCCGCCGCGATTCCGCCCGGCGACCCCGCGACCCGATCGTGGATATGCGCGCTGAGCCGCGCGCGCAGCGGCTGCCCAGCCCGGCCCGCACCCGGCGCGCGCACTACCTCGCCGAGCGCGGTTCCCACCGCGCCGATCCGGTCGAACCAGGCGCGCTGCGCGAAATCATAGCCGCCCGGCAGGCTCGCGACCGGCGGCGGCATCAGCCGCGCGCGGATGCCCGCATATTCGCCCGGCGCGATCCCCGCATCCTGCTCGCCGCGCAGCGTCACCCGGACGCGCGGCGGCAGGTCCGCACGGCCGCGCGGGCGCAGAATCAGCCGCACCTGTCCGCGCGCGGGCAGCGGCTCGACGCTCTCGACCAGTGCCGAGAATGTCGTGGTGACCGGATAGGCGAGCACGGGCTCGGCCACCCACAGCGCGCGGCCCCAGACGAGCAGGACGCCCAATGCCGCCACGCCGCAGCCGATTACGAGGATGCGCCCGGTCCGGCGCTGCCACCCGGCGAGCAGGCCGGTCAGCATGCCGCCCGCGAGCAGCAGCAACAGGCCGATCCAGTGCACGCGCGCCGGCAAGGCGAACCATCCCGCGATCCCCGCGCCGAGCGCGACGGGGAGCCAGAGCGCGATCCGCTCGCGTTCGGCCTCGAGCTGCGCCTCGACCGCACCGGCCAGCCGGCGCAGCCATCGCACGCCGCGCGGGCCAATGGGCGTTTGAAGCGGCCATGTCGCCATGCTAGGGGCACCCCCGATCCCCGTTCCCGGCCCCCCGCCGGGACCGGCAAAGTGAGTGAAAGACTTCGTGGTGGCAACCGAAAACCAGATCGATACGACCCAAGCGACCGGCGCCGCCGTGGTGACCCGCTTCGCCCCCTCCCCGACCGGCTTCCTGCACATCGGCGGCGCGCGCACCGCGCTGTTCAACTGGCTGTTCGCGCGCCACCATGGCGGCAAGTTCCTGTTGCGGATCGAGGATACCGACCGTGCGCGCTCGACCGACGCGGCGATCGACGCGATCCTCGACGGCATGAAGTGGCTCGACCTCGATTGGGACGGCGACACCGTCTATCAGTTCGCGCGCGCCGCCCGCCATGCCGAGGTCGCGCAGGACCTGCTCGCGAAGGGCGAGGCCTATCGCTGCTATCTGACCCAGGACGAACTCGCCGCGATGCGCGCCGAAGCGCAGGAAAAGCGCCAGCCCTTCCGCGTCCGCAGCCCGTGGCGCGACCGCGACGACGGCGATCCCGCGGCGCCGCACGTCGTCCGGCTGCGCGCGCCGCAGGAGGGCGCGGTGACGATCCACGACCGCGTCCAGGGCGAGGTGACGGTGCAGAATGCCGAGCTCGACGATTTCGTCCTGCTCCGCTCCGACGGCACGCCGACCTATATGCTGAGCGTCGTCGTCGACGACAACGACATGAGGGTGACGCACGTCATCCGCGGCGACGACCATCTCAACAACGCGTTCCGCCAGCTCGCGCTCATCCGGTCGATGGATTGGCGCGAGCCCGTCTATGCGCATGTCCCGCTGATCCACGGTGCCGACGGCGCCAAGCTGTCCAAGCGCCATGGCGCGCTCGGCGTCGACGCCTATCGCGACGAGATGGGCTATCTGCCCGAGGCGGTGAACAATTACCTTCTCCGCCTGGGCTGGGGTCATGGCGACGACGAGATCATCAGCCGCGCGCAGGCCGTCGAATGGTTCGACCTCGCGCATGTCGGCCGCTCGCCCTCGCGCTTCGACTTCAAGAAGCTCGAGAATCTGAACGGCCATTATATCCGCGAGGCCGACGATGCGCGGCTCGCGGGTCTCGTCGCTCCGCGCGTCGAAATGCTGGCCGGGCGGCCGCTCGGCGCGGCCGACCGCGCGCTGCTGACGCGGGCGATGGGCGCGCTCAAACCGCGCGCGAAGACCTTGGACGAGATCGCCGAGGGCGCCGTCTTCCTGTTCCTGCCCGACGATCTGCCGATGGACGAAAAGGCGGGCCAACTGCTAAGGGATGCGCCCGCGGGGCTGCTGGCCGATATCACGGCGCGGCTGCGGGGATTGAACGACTGGACCGGCGAGAGTGTCGAGGCCGCGGTGCGCGAAACCGCCGAGGCCGCGGAGCTCGGGCTCGGCAAGCTCGCCCAGCCGCTGCGCGCCGCCCTGACGGGGCGCGCGGTGTCACCGGGGATTTTCGACGTGCTGCTACTGCTCGGCCGCGACGCCAGCCTGGCGCGACTTGACGCAGCGCACAATTATCCGGCAGGGGCGTAGCCACATCGCCTTTGGCCCTCCACACAGGGGAAGAAACATGACCGACACGACCGCCAAGATCACCCTGGGAGACAAGAGCGTCGAGAGTCCGATACTGTCGGGAACCGTAGGGCCCGACGTCGTCGACATCCGCAAATTCTATGGCCAGACCGGCGCTTTCACCTACGATCCCGGTTTCACCTCGACCGCGAGTTGCGAGTCGAAACTGACCTATATCGACGGCGACGAGGGCGTGCTGCTCCATCGCGGCTATCCGATCGGCGAACTCGCCGAACATTCGAGCTTCATGGAAGTCGCCTATCTGCTCCTCAACGGCGAACTGCCGAGCGCCGACGAGCTGACCACGTTCGACAACACCATCACCCGCCACACGATGGTTCACGAGCAGCTCGCGACCTTCTATCGCGGTTTCCGCCGCGACGCGCACCCGATGGCGATCCTCTGCGGCGTCGTCGGCGCATTGAGCGCCTTCTATCATGACTCGACCGAGATCCACGACCCGCACCAGCGCATGATCGCCAGCCACCGGCTGATCGCGAAGATGCCGACGATCGCGGCGATGGCGTATAAATATTCGGTCGGCCAGCCCTTCGTCTATCCGCGCAACGACCTTGGCTATACGCATAATTTCCTGCGCATGACCTTCGGCGTTCCCGCCGAGGAATATGAGGTCGATCCGGCGGTCGTCCGCGCGCTCGACCGCATCTTCATTCTCCACGCCGATCACGAGCAGAATGCGTCGACTTCGACCGTCCGCCTCGCGGGCTCGTCGGGCGCCAATCCCTTCGCGTGCATCGCGGCGGGCATCGCCTGCCTGTGGGGCCCGGCGCATGGCGGTGCCAACGAAGCGGCGCTCAATATGCTGCGCGAGATCGGCCGCCCCGAGCGCATCCCCGAATATATCGCGCGCGCGAAGGACAAGGACGATCCGTTCCGCCTGATGGGCTTCGGCCACCGCGTCTACAAGAATTACGACCCGCGCGCGACGGTGATGCAGAAGACGGTGCGCGAAGTGTTCGCCGCGCTCAAGGTCAACGACCCGATGTTCGACGTCGCGCTGCAGCTCGAGGACATGGCGCTCAACGACGATTATTTCATCGAGAAGAAACTGTTCCCGAACGTCGACTTCTATTCGGGCGTCATCCTGTCGGCGATCGGCTTCCCGACGACGATGTTCACCGTCCTCTTCGCGCTCGCCCGCACCGTCGGCTGGGTCGCGCAGTGGAACGAGATGATCTCCGACCCCGCGCAGAAGATCGGTCGCCCGCGCCAGCTCTACACGGGCCCGACGCAGCGCACCTATGTGCCGGTGGAGAAGCGCTGAGCGGCATAAGAAATATTGTGCTCTCTCCCCTGAAGGGGAGAAGGCTTTCATTGCCTAATCCCGCGCCGGCAGGCTCAGCGTGAATCGCGCGCCCTGCCCCGGTGCGCTGTCGACGACAAGGTCGCCGTCCATCGCGCGCGCAAGCCGCCGGGCGATGTAGAGGCCAAGGCCCGAGCCGCCGCTGTCGGTGCGGCCGAGGCGTTCGAACTTTTCGAACACCACCGCCTGCTGATCGACCGAAATCCCCTGCCCCTGATCGGCGACGGTCACCGTCGCCCGGTCGTCCTCGCGGTCGACGCGGATCCAGATCAGCGAATTTTCGGGCGAATAGCGGATCGCATTGCCGAGCAGATTGAGCAGCACCTGCAGCACGCGGCGGAACTCGCCATAAGCGGGCGCCTGATCGTCGGTACGCGGCGCGTCGATCCGAATGCCCTTTTCCTCCGCCTTCATCCCGAGCAGCCCGACCGCGCGGCGCGCGAGGTCGCCAAGGTCGATCTCGTCGCGCGCGGCCTTGAAGCCGGGGCGCTCGATATTCTGAAGATCGGCGAGATCATCGACGAGGCCAAGCAGATGGCGTCCCGCATGGGCGATGTCGCCGGCGTAGCGCGCATAATCGGCGCGGATCGGGCCGTCGAACTGCCCCGAGATCGTCTCCGCGGTCGCGATGATCCGGCTCAGCGGTCCGCGCAGCGCGCCGTCGATCCGGCGGCCGAACTGCGGATCGGACAGCGGCAGCGACCCGAAGGCGGGGTCGGCCAGCGACCGCCCCGAGGCATCTTCTCGCCGCGAATCGGCGGGCATGGCCACGCCGCGAAACCCGGTAAAGCCCCCCGCCGCATCGAACAACGGATCGCCGGAGAGCGTCGTCGCGGCGCGGCCGCCAGCGGCGTCGATACGCGCGGACTGCGCTTCGAAAGGCGCCTGGCGCGCCAGCGCGCGCAGCACGGCGAAATGGCCGTCGCCATCGGGCTGAAGCTCGAACAGCTCGGACAGCGACCGTCCTTCCCAGCCCGCCGGGGGTGGCGGCGCCTCGACGCCGGCGCGCAGCGCGATCAGGCGCAGGCGGGCGTCGCACTCCCAGCTCCAGCCGCCGGCTGCGGCCGGCGGCGTGCCATGGGGCGGGGCCTGCGGCTGCGCTACCGGACGCGTTCGCCAATCGCTGATTTCGAGGCTGGCTCCGTCGGCGTCGGGAATGATGCGGACGAGCGCGTGGACGTCGCTGTGATCGTCGGCGGCGTGGAGTGGCCGGCTGATGTCGCGCTGGAGCCGCTGCGCGAGCGCGACGAGCCGCGCAAGATGCGGCAGCGCCAGCGGCTTTTCGAGTCCCGCACCCGCGCGCTGCTGGAGGCGCAGCAGCGGCGCATCGGCGCTGACCAGCGTGCCCGCTCGGTCGATCCGGCCACGAACGATGCGCGCGCTCATGCTTCGCCATCCGGTGGAGGCGCCACGCGCTCGGCGCGGGCTGCGAGCAGCGCCGCATAATCCTCATCCGCCGCCCCGCCGCCCGAAATCGTGCGGCCGGGCAGCAGCGTCAGCGACGCCTCGAGCGGCGCGAGCGCCATCCGGTCGACGCGCAGCGGTGCGAGCAGCGACGGCAACGCCGCGGTTTCCGCGGTCAGCAGCGTCAGCGCCATCTCGCCATAGCGGCGGCGATGCGCGGCCGCGGCGAGCGCGATCAGCGCGGGCCAGTCGTGCCGCGCGATCGTCGCCGCAGCAGCCTCGGCGAGCGCGCCCTCGGCTTCAAGCGCGCGATGCCAGCGCGCGGCCGCCGCGTCGATCCCGGCCTCGCCCGCTTGCGCGGCCAGCGCGGCACGCACCGCATCGCCGAGCCGCGCCGCTTCCGCCCCGGCTTTTCCCAGCTCGACCAGCCGCCAGGCCGCGATATCGAGCAGCAACGCGCGAAACAGGTCGGCATCGAGATCCGCGACCGCGATGCAGGGATTGCCCAGCGCGTCGGTGCGGCGCCGGTCGGCGATCTGCAAGGCCAGATAGCCGCGATCGATATCGGTCATCGGCGCGTCCACGGCCGGCATGCCGTCCGCTTCGTCCGCGCCGGCCGTTTCTTCGGGCGAAGGAATCCGCGGCGGCGCGGCGCGCAGCGCCGATTGCTCGCGCCAGCGATGCTCCTCGGCGCGAGCGAAACAGGGGGCGGCAAGCCGCTCGGCGCCCGGTAGCCCGCCCTCGATCCAATCGAGCCAGAGCGTTGCCGGATCGATCGCCGCATCGAGCCGCGCCGCGACGTCGGCAACCAGCCGCCGCGCGATGCCGAGCGCCAGCGCGCGCTGTTCCTCGGTCAATCGCGCCGCGCCCGGAGCGGCGAGATAATCCGCCATTTCCTTGAGGCGCGCCGACAGAGGCAGCGACGGCAGTCCGGTGCCGGGCGAGGCGAGGAGATCACGCATGCACGATCGCCAATAGCAGCATGGCGTTAACGCGCTCTAAACCTTCAAGGACGTTGTTTTAACGCGCTTCGGGCCGCCGCGCGAGGCGGATCCACAGCAGGATCTGAAGCAGCGCGAGCAGCGGCAGGATCGCGAACATCGGCGCCGCGAAGCCGAAGAGCAGCGATGGCGCGAGCATGATCCATGCCTGGTCGGCATCGGGCAGCAGCCAGTGAAAGCGACGCTTCTCTCCCGAATCCTCATAGAGCCAGCGCGCCAGCAGGATCGCGGCGGCGAGGCATGGGGCGAGCGCCGCCTCGGCGAACGGCGGCGCCTTGTGCTCGGCCCCGGCCAGGGACAGCAGCCAGGGAAAGATGGCGAGCAGCACCCAGGCGAAGGTGCGGATGATCTCGCGCCAACGGTCCTGGCCCGCGCTTTCGGCGCGAAAGGCCGACAGGAAACGCATCGCGGCGAGGCCGAGACCGCCGAACACCGCGGCGAGCGCGCCCGCGGCGGCGAGCCCGCTCGCAGCGAGCAACGCGACGATGACCCACAGAAGGCCGGTGACATAGGGCAGATAGCGCGCGGTCGCGGGCGATTTGACCAGCAGCGGCCCGGCGAGCCGCACCAGCGGCATCATGATCGCCGACCGCCCCAGGCCCATCCCGCCATATTCGACCCGCTGCAGGCTCGATTGCTCGATCAGCGCCGCGGTCGGACGGTCGGCGACGATCGCGATCTCGCCCTGTTCGAACAGGGCGGGTTCGCAATAGAGCCGCCGCGCACCCGCCTGCACCGCGAGGCGGAGCAAGGTCAGCATCATGTCCCACTCGCCCGGCATCGCCGCGAGCTCGGCGACCATCGGCGGAGAAATACAGGCGAGCCCGCCCCAGCGTCGCGTCGCGTCGATCCGCTCGAACCCCTGCGTCAACACGGTGTCGCCGGTAACGAGGATCGCCGGCGTCCCGGGTTTCGCGATCGCCGCATAGTGCGTTCCGCCCGCGCGCAGCCCGTCGGCGACTAGGATGATCCGGTCGTCCTCCTCGACGAGCGCCATCAGGTCGGACGCCGTGCGTACCGAGGTCACCCGCATCCCCCGGCGGCGGATGCGGTCGCAGGTCGCGAGCAGTTCGGCGGGCACCGCGCCCACCGCGACCGCGATATGGGTGACGCCGACGTCGGCGAGCCGCACCGCCTGCCGCTCGATCAGCGTCTCGCCCGCGATCGAAACGAGCGCGCGCAGCCCTCCGTCGGGCAAGGTTTCGCTGGCGCCGACCAGCGCGATCAGGGCCATGGGGCGGCACCGGGCGGAAAAGCTCTCATCGCGCGAGAGCTTTACGGCGGCATCCGCGATTGGCAAGCCGCTTGTCAGCCGTCATGACGCCATGAAACGCGACGAAGAAGCCGCGATTCTACCGCACCCGCACCCGCGAAAAAATCTGCCCGAATCAGGCCGAATCGCTGGCCTTTTCCCCCGCCATCGGCTAGTCCGGTGCCACCTCCCGAAAGAACCAAAAAGGCCGGGTCTTGACCGAAGAAAATACGCCTGTGCAGCCGTCCGAGGACGGCGTTTCGCCGATCAATATCGTCGATGAAATGAAGACGTCCTACCTCGATTACGCGATGAGCGTGATCGTCAGCCGCGCGCTCCCCGACGTGCGCGACGGGCTGAAGCCGGTGCACCGCCGCATCCTCTACGCGGCGCAGGAAGGCGGCTTCGTTCCGGGCCGTCCGTACAAGAAATCGGCGAAGATCGTCGGCGACGTGATGGGTAATTATCACCCGCACGGCGACAGCGCGATCTACGATGCGCTCGCGCGCATGACGCAGGACTGGTCGCTCCGTGTTCCGCTGATCGACGGCCAGGGCAATTTCGGCTCGATGGACCCCGATCCGCCGGCGTCGATGCGCTACACCGAGGCGCGCCTCGCCAAGACCGCGATGGTGCTGCTGAACGACCTCGACAAGGATACCGTCGACTTCCAGCCCAATTACGACGCGAGCCGCGACGAGCCGACCGTGCTCCCGGCGCGCTTCCCCAACCTGCTCGTCAACGGCGCGGGCGGTATCGCGGTCGGCATGGCGACCAACATCCCGCCGCACAACCTCGGCGAAGTGGTCGACGCCACCCTCGCGATGATCGACCGCCAACTCGAAGGCGGCGCGCCGATCACGCTCGAGGAGCTGATGGCGATCGTCCCCGGCCCCGACTTCCCGACCGGCGCGATGATGCTGGGCCAGGGCGGCGCGCGCAACGCCTACGCCACCGGCCGCGGCTCGATCATGATGCGCTCGACGCATGTGATCGAGGAAGGCAGGAACGACCGCCAGTCGATTGTTTTAACGTCGATTCCCTTTCAGGTCGGCAAGTCGGGCCTCGTCGAGAAGATCGCCGAGGCGGCGCGCGACAAGCGCATCGAGGGCGTCGCCGATATCCGCGACGAATCGAACCGCGAGGGCGTGCGCGTCGTCATCGAGCTGAAGCGCGACGCGACCGCCGAGGTCGTGCTCAACCAGCTCTGGCGCCATACGCCGGCGCAGTCGAGCTTCCCCGCGAACATGCTCGCGATCCGCGGCGGCCGCCCCGAGATGCTCGGGCTCCAGGACATTCTCACCGCCTTCATCGCCTTCCGCGAAGAGGTGATCACCCGTCGCTGCAAATTCGAACTCGCCAAGGCGCGCGACCGCGCGCACATCTTGCTCGGCCTCGTCGTCGCGGTCAGCAATCTCGACGAGGTCGTCCGCATCATCCGCGGCTCGCCCTCGCCCGCCGCGGCGCGCGAAGCGTTGCTCGCGCGCGAATGGCCGATCGGCGAGATCGCGCCCTATATCCGCCTCGTCGAAGCGATCGATGGCGAGATGGAGGACAGCGCCACCTATCGTCTGTCCGAAGTGCAGGTGAAGGCGATCCTCGACCTCCGCCTCCACCGCCTCACCGCGCTCGGCCGCGATGAAATCGGCAAGGAACTCGGGGAGTTGGCGGCCGAGATTGAGGAACTGCTTTCGATCCTCGCGGATCGCGTGAAGCTTTATGGCGTGATGCGCGAGGAACTGGTCGCGGTGCGCGACGAATTCGCGACGCCGCGCAAGACGCTCGTCGCTCCCGCCGCCGACGGCATCGACGACGAGGATCTGATCGAGCGCGAGGAGATGGTCGTCACCGTCACCATGGACGGCTATATCAAGCGCACCCCGCTCGACACCTTCCGGGCGCAGAGGCGCGGCGGTAAGGGTCGCGCCGGCATGGCGACCAAGGACGAGGACGTCGTCACCGAACTGTTCGTCACCTCGACGCACACGCCGGTGCTCTTCTTCTCGACGCTCGGCAAGGTCTACCGCATGAAGGTGTGGCGCCTCCCCGAGGGCGGACCCGCGACGCGCGGGCGGCCGATGGTCAACCTGCTGCCGCTGGCGCAGGGGGAGACGATCTCGACCGTGCTGCCGCTCCCCGAGGACGAGGCCGAATGGGGCAAGCTCCACGTCATGTTCGCGACCGCGAAGGGCAGCGTGCGCCGCAACAGCATGGACGCCTTCACCAACGTCCCGTCGAACGGCAAGATCGCGATGAAGTTCGAAGGCGAGGATGAGGACGACCGGCTGATCGGCGTCGCGCTGCTCGGCGACAATGACGACGTCCTGCTCGCGACGCGGCAGGGCAAGGCGATCCGCTTCGCGGGCGACGAGGTGCGCGAGTTCCAGAGCCGCAATTCGACCGGCGTGCGCGGAATGAAGCTCGCCAAGGAAGACGACGAGGTCATCTCGCTGTCGATCCTCCACCGCGGCGGAATGCGCGACCAGGAGGAGCGCGAGGATTATCTGCGCTTCGCACCGTGGAAGGCCGAAAAGGAAGGCGCGCCGAACATGTCGGCGGAACGCTTCGCCGAGTTGTCGGGCCGCGAGCAATTCATCCTCACCGTCTGCTCGGGCGGTTATGGCAAGCTGTCGTCGGCCTATGAATATCGCCGCACCGGCCGCGGCGGCCAGGGCATCACCAATATCGACAATATCGCCCGCAACGGGCCCGTCGTCGCGAGTTTCCCCGCGACGCAGGCGCATCAGTTGATGCTCGTCACCGACCAGGCGAAGCTCATTCGCATGGGGCTCGATTCGCTACGCGTCATCGGGCGCGGCTCGGCCGGCGTACGCCTGTTCGACGTCGCCGAGGGCGAGCATGTCGTCTCGGCAGCGCTGATCGAGGAGAGCGAGGAGGAAGCGGGCGACGAGAGCGCGGCGACGGAAACCGAAACCGCGACCGGCGAGACGGGCGGCGAATGACCGCCGCCACCGCCTTCAAGATACTGACCGCCCAGCAATGGGCCGATTTCGAGCGCGAGCGCGTCTTCCGCGGCGCGCCGGTCGATGTCGCCGACGGCTATATCCATCTGTCGACCGCCGACCAACTCGAAGGCACGCTCGAAAAGCATTTCGCCGGACAAAGCGACCTGCGGATCGTCGAGGTCGACCTCGCGCAGCTCGAAAAGATGGTCCGGTGGGAAGAAGCGCGCGGCGGCGCCCTCTTCCCGCATCTCTATGGCGAATTGCCGATGCACGTGGTCGTGGGGCTCAGCAGGCGGGATTGATGCGCCGCGCCCCTGTACGGGCGTGATGATAGCTTCCGATTGACCCCCTGCACCAAACGGCGCAGCATCGCGCCATGACGATCACCATCGCCCCCAGCGGCCAAGCCTGCGGTGCGCGCGTGACCGGCGTCGACCTGACACAGCCGCTCGCCACCGAAACCGTCGCCGACATTCGCAAGGCATGGCTCGACCACCATGTCCTCGCCTTCCCGGATCAGGCGATGAACGACGACGATCTCGAACGCTTCACCGGCTATTTCGGCGGCTTCGGTGATGATCCCTTCATCAAGCCCATTCCGGGCCGCAAGCATATCATCGCCGTGAAGCGCAAGGCCGACGAGACCGCGCCGCTGTTCGCCGAAAACTGGCATAGCGACTGGAGTTTCCAGGCGCGGCCGCCCGCGGGCACCTGTCTGTTCGGCATCACCATTCCGCCCGTCGGCGGCAACACCGATTTCGCGAACCAGCATGCGGCGCTCGACGCGATGCCCGCCGAACTGCGTCGGCGCATCGAGGGCCGCAACGCGATCCACAGCGCGCGCGGTGGCTATGCGCCTTCGGGCATGTACGGCGCCAGGGACCCCAAAGGCATCGGGGGCCGAAGCATGGATATCCGCTCCAGCGAAGACGCGCTGGCGACGCAGGCGCACCCGTTCATCCGCAGGCATCCCGAAACCGGCCGCGAGGGGCTGTTCGGCTGTGCCGGCTATATCATCGGCATCGAGGGCATGGACGATGCGGAGGCGCTGCCTCTGCTCTACGAACTGCTGCATTGGCAGGGCGGCGAGCCATTCCGCTATAACCACCAGTGGGAGCCCGACATGCTGATCATGTGGGACAATCGCTCGGTCCTCCACCGCGCGACCGGCGGCTACGAGGGCTACGACCGCCTGCTTCACCGCACGACGATCGCGGCGTGGGACGGATAGCGAAACCCTCCGCATAAGCCATGCGTTGCTCCTGCAGGAAGGAGCCCGACCATGACCCTAGCTCACGACACGCTCGTCCTCGTCGCCGATGGCCGCAAGGCGCTGTTCCTGCGCAATCACGGCGACGACCAGCAGATCGACCTGCGCACCCAGTCGCATCGGGCGCGCGAGGATCGCAAGGACAGCGACATCAAGACCGCGCCCGCCGGCCAGTCGCCCGCGCCCGCGGGAACCGGTCTCGCCGGCGGAACGATGACCGAGCCCGATTTCCATCAGCAGGAAGAGGACCGCTTCGCGCGCGATCTCGCCGAAAAAGTCAATGCGATGGCGCTGGCGGGCGCATTCGACGCATTGGTGGTAATCGCGCCGGCCCGCACCATGGGCGAACTGCGTCCGCTCTGGCACAAGGAAGTGACCGCCCGCCTCGTCGGCGAGCACGTCAAGGAAATGACCGACCGGCCGATCCCCGATATCGAGGCGTTGCTTGTCGGCGAGCCGGCTCCGCCTTCCTGATCAGGCGCGCGCCTCTTTCGACAGCGTCGACACCACCCCCCATGCGATGAGCGCCTGCCCGCCGAAATAAAGCGGCCAGACGAGCCACATCGTGACGTCTTTCGAGAGCATGCCACCCTCGCCCGCGAAGATGAACAGGTCGCTCGCGAGGAACAGCATCGCGCCGATGCCGGTGCGATAGCGCGGAAAGCGGCTGGTCCACGCCGCGGCAGCCATCGCCGCGACGAACAGCGAATAGACGGCGGCGTGCCACCAGCCGGGCGCCGGGTTCAGCATGCCCCACACGATCACCAGCGTCGCCGGCATCACCAGCCAGCCCAGCAGACGTTGCGACACCGTCGTCGCGGGCCGCCGGTTGGTCAGGTACAGAATGATCGCGACGACATGCCCTATCACGAAAGCCACCGCCCCGGTCTCGAGCCCCTTCGCGTCGAGGAGCCAGTCGCCGAGCGCTCCGAAACCGAGCGCCGCGGCGATCAGCCAGCCATTCCTTTCGCGCGCGTTCGCCGCGGCCCAAAGCGCGAGAAGGGCAACGCCGCTCGTCTTCCACGCCCAGATCGGCGGCCCGTCGAGTCGCTGGTACACCGCCGCGAAGAAACTGATCCCGCCGGCGAGCGCCAGCCACCATAACCACCGCGCCCGATCCCAGCCCTGTTCGCCCGACATCATCTGCCCCCTTTGCATCTTGTTCCGAACCCGCCTAGTGCGCGGTGCCTGTTATCGATCTCTCGTCCCGTTCAAGTCATTCAATGCGCGGGCAACCGAACGCAAGTCAAACGGATAGGATATGGCGGACCACGACATTCAGATCATCGGCGGCGGTCTCGCGGGCTCCGAGGCGGCGTGGCAGCTTGCCGAGGCGGGTTATCGCGTCCGCCTGTCCGAAATGCGCGGCGGCGGCGACATGACTCCGGCGCACCAAGGCGACACGCTCGCCGAGATGGTGTGCTCGAACAGCTTCCGCAGCGACGACGGCGACAGCAATGCCGTCGGCCTGCTCCACCGCGAGATGCGCGCGCTGGGCTCGATCATCATGCGCGAGGCCGACGCGACCAAGGTGCCCGCGGGTTCGGCGCTCGCGGTCGACCGCGATCTTTTCTCGGGCGGCGTGACGAAGCTGCTTTCGGAGCATCCGAACGTCACCGTCGTCCGCGAACGCATCGACACGTTGCCGCCCGAAGGCATGACGATCGTCGCGACCGGTCCGCTCACCGCCGCGGGTCTCGCGGAGAGCATCGGCGCGGCGACCGGCAAGGATGCCCTCGCCTTCTTCGATGCGATCGCCCCCATCGTCTACCGCGACAGCATCGACATGGACGTCGCGTGGATGGCGAGCCGCTGGGACAAGGTCGGGCCGATCGGCGACGGCAAGGATTATATCAACTGCCCGATGGACAAGGATCAATATCACGCCTTCGTCCAGGGACTCGTCGATGGCGACAAGACCGATTTCAAGGACTGGGAGACCGACACCCCCTATTTCGAAGGCTGCATGCCGATCGAGGTGATGGCCGAACGCGGCCGCGAAACGCTGCGCTTCGGCCCGATGAAAGGCGTCGGCCTCGACAATCCGCGCACCGGGCGCTGGCCCTATGCCGTCGTCCAGCTTCGCCAGGACAATGCGCTCGGCACGCTGTGGAACATGGTCGGCTTTCAGACCAAGCTGAAGCATGCGGCGCAGGTCGAGCTGTTCCGCACCATCCCCGGTCTCGAAAAGGCCGAGTTCGCGCGTCTAGGCGGGCTCCACCGCAACAGCTTCATCCGCTCGCCCGAGCTGCTCGACGGCCAGCTTCGGCTCAAATCGGCGCCGCATATCCGCTTCGCCGGACAGATCACCGGCTGCGAAGGCTATGTCGAAAGCGCCGCGATCGGCCTCGTCGCCGCGCGCTTCGCGGCCGCCGAACTCGCCGGCCGCACCCTGCCCCCGCCGCCGCCCGAAACCGCACTCGGCGCGCTGCTCGGGCATATCACCGGCGGCGCGGACGCCGCGAGCTACCAGCCGATGAACGTCAACTTCGGCCTTTTCCCGCCGCTCGCGGAGGATGTGCGAAAAAAGGACCGCAAACTCGGCTACACGAGACGGGCGGGCGAGGCGCTCGCCGAATGGATAAAGCTGACCGATGGCGTGGTCACCTAGGGGCCGTTGCGGCCGCTTTGGGGTGGAGAGCGGACGTTTCGGAGCAACGTCATTTTGACCGGCTTGAGTTACCAAATCCTCTTGGCGACCATGCCACCGAAGATTGACACAGACAGGCCGATCGAACCGAGCACGAGCCAAAGCATGTTGAAATTCGAATAGGAATCTTGGCGAGCCTCCTGCGGGTTTGAGCGCAAGTAATAGACCTTTTCCTGCTCGCCCACTTCGAACAGACCGATTCCATAAATAGAGTTCACGCGATAAAGGACCCCATCGACCTCATATTGCAGAACACCCATTTCAATCTGGTGATCTAGAGATTGATCCGGGTTCACGTATGTTGCCATGGTGGCAATCCCATCTCGCCGAAATCGCTGATCATCTTGAAGACCGGTAACTGCGGCAAACAAAGCGCCCGCTCCCCAAATCGCAAAGAAAGCACGAGCAAACAAAAAGGTGCGGTTCTTTCGTCGGCCAACATTCTCTTTGAGCTCGCGATCGCCGGGCACCGTAACGCGCGAACCGATCGCTCGCTCGAACCCTTTCTCATCATGCAGCACCACCTCAAGCGGCGCGGGTCCGCCGCGAGTGAATTCGATTCGTAGTGCCTTTTGGAATAGCGAGGACATTGGTTTCACAGAGGCAACGGTGCCAACCGGTACCTTGATATCTAGCCCGTAAATCTCAGACAGAAACATGAGGTTGAATGGAAACTGAGGCGTTATGATCAGCTGCCCTTTTCGCACCGCCACGAGAAGGCATCGGCTAGCGCCGCCAATCTTCGACAATGGGCTCTTGAGCGATCGTCCAGAGCATCCCTTCTCACCGAACTCAGCGTCGTCAGGCAGCCGAGGGAAAATGGGCTCGCCCTTCGAGCGGCGATACCAGATGGAAACCACCACAAAACCAAGAACCCACAGAAGGGGAGTGAAGAAAATCCATTGGGGCATCGTCAATCATACCCTTTCCGTCGCAACGCTCGCATCGGTGGCTCTGGTTCGGTTTTGGCTGCTTCCCAAGATTGCGCAACGTCCGCAACCGGTCGCTTGTTTGCAGACACTCAGCAACTGCACTTCGGTTTCGCCGCCCGTTTCGGCGCCGTGGTCGCGAACTCGACCCGCGTCAGGTCCCCCGATCTGTCGGCATCGGCGCCCGCGAAGCGATCGCTCGTCGCCGCCGCCCATTCCTCGAAGCTCAGCAGATTATTGCCGTCCTTGTCGAGCTTGCGAAAGGCCGCGGTACGCGTCGACATCATCTCGACCCGGCTGATCCGTTCGTTCCGGTCGCGGTCGTAGCGGTTGAAGCGGCGTTCCTCGCGCGATTCGGCCTTGGCGGCGGGCAAGGCGGGCGGCGCGGCGCCGCGCTTCGGCGCGCTGCTTCCCGCCACCGGAATCGCGGGCAGCGCGGGCGGCGGCTGGGGCAGGACCTCGTCCGCGGCGATCTGGCTATAGCCCTCCCACAGGAAGACGCCGCCGGTCAGAAGCAGCGCGCTCGCGACACCGCCGATCAGAAAACGTGAAACCGCCATCCCCCATCCCCCGCGCCGGTCGGCCCGGCTGGGATCACGCTATCACGCCGCGGCGGCGACCCGCAACCGACGCCGCCAGATCGGTGGCAAATCATGATCGCCAAGATTGTTCAAAACCGCCCCCATCATTGCTATATCCGATCAATGCAGAACTACCTCCCGTCGCTGAAGCAGATGCAATATCTCGTCGCGCTCCATGAGCACGGCCATTTCGGGCGCGCCGCCGATGCCTGCAACGTCACCCAGTCGACGCTGTCGGCGGGCATCCGCGAGCTCGAAACGCTGCTTGGCCAGACGCTGGTCGAGCGCACGCGCCGCGTCGTGCGCTTCACCATGCTCGGCAATGCTATCGTCGAAAAGGCGCACCGCGTGCTGCGCGAGGCCGAGGAGCTCGCCGACATGGCCGCCGCCGCCGCGGCGCCGCTCGTCGGCGAACTGCGCATGAGCGTCATCCCGACCATCGCCCCCTTTCTCCTCCCCGGCCTTCTGCCCCGGCTCCGCAAGGAGCGGCCGTCGCTGAAGCTCTTCCTGCGCGAGGAACCGAGCGCGCAGGCATGCGAGTCGCTCCATCATGGCGCGGTCGACTGCGTGCTTCTCGCCCTCCCCTACGCGTGCGGCGACGTCGAGGCCGAGACGCTGTTCGACGACGCGCTGTTCGTTGCCTTTCCTGGCGACCAGGCCGAGGAGCTGCCGGCCATGGTCAGCGCCGACCAGATCGACCCCGCGCAGATGCTGATGCTCGAGGACGGTCATTGCCTGAAGGACCATGCGCTCGCCGCGTGCAACCGCCCCGAGCTGCGTGCCGGGGCGCGGATGATGGGCACCTCGCTCCATACGCTCGTCCAGATGGTCGACAACGGCCTCGGCATCACGATGTTGCCGCAGATGGCGATCGAAGCCGGCATCCTCGACCACACCGACATAGACACCCGACCGCTCGATTCGGAGCACGACTGGCGCACCATCGCGCTCGTCTGGCGCAAGGGCAGCCCGCGCGCCGACGAGTTCAAGATGCTCGCCGATATCTTCCGCAAGCATAAGGCGAATTAAGCACCCAAACTCTTCGCGTCACCCCGGGCTTGATCCGGGGTGCATAGCGCCGCTGCGGCATCGATGCCGGATCAAGTCCGGCATGACGATGGTGGTGGGCAGAATTCAATCCCACCGCTCCGCACGCGCATGATCGCCCTCGCGCTGCTCGACCCATGCCGCGCGCCCGTCGGCGAAGGTCTCGCGCTTCCACAGCATCACGTCGGTCTTCAGCCGGTCGATCAGATATTCGGTCACCGCGAGCGCCTCGGCGCGGTGCGGGCTGCTCGCGAGGACGAGGACGATGGTGTCGCCCGGCGCCATCGCCCCGACCCGGTGGATCAGCGTCAGCGCCCCGAGCCGCCAGCGCGCCGCGGCCTGCGTCGCCAGCTCGTCGAGCCCGCGCGCGGTCAGCACCGGATGATGATCGAGGAACAGCTCGACGAGCCCGTCATCGCCGCGAACGCGGCCGATGAAGCTCGCGCTCGCGCCATGCCCGCCCGCATCGTGCGCCGCGAGCTCGGCCGCGACGTCGATAGGCTCGGGGCGGACGTCGACGCGGATCATCCCCCCGTCACCGGCGGAAACAGCGCGACCTCCTCGGCGTCGCCGATGACGGCATCGGCGCCGACCATCGCCCCGCCGAGCGCGGCGCGAATGCGATGCGGCTCGGCAAAGGCGCGCGCGCCGCGCGCGTCGCGCGTCGCGAGCCAGCGCACCAGATCGCCGACCGTCGCGATGCCCGTGGGCAGCTCGACCGCTTCCTCGGCGATTCCCATGCGCTCGCGCACCCAGGCGAAATAGGCGATCCGCATGTGTCCGCCTCAGTCCATATGCTTCAGGCCGACGCGCAGATAATCCCAGCCGGTGATCAGCGTCAGCACCGCCGCGCCCCACAGCGAGGCGAGCCCGACGGTCTTGACCCACGCCATCGCGGGCACGGCACCCGCGAGGATCAGCGCGCCGAACGCGATCAGCTGGAACGCGGTCTTCCATTTGGCGAGCCGGGTGACCGGCATCGACACCTGCAGGGTCGCGAGGAACTCACGCAGGCCCGACACGATGATCTCGCGCAGCAGGATGACCAGCGCGGCGATCACATGATAACCCGCAATGTCGCGCGTGAAGACGAGCAGCAGGATCACCGCCGCGATCATGATCTTGTCGGCGATGGGGTCGAGAAAGATGCCAAGCCGCGACACGGTGCCGCGCGCCCGCGCAACATAGCCGTCAAAATAATCGGTAATGCCCATCAGGCAGTAGAGGCCGAAGGCGAAGGCGTAATCGATCGGCTTCGGCTGATGCCCGCCTTCGACGACGCCGGGCCACAGCAGGAAGAGCAGGATGGGAACCGCCAATATCCGCGACAATGTCAAAAGATTGGGAAGGCTGAGCATGATCCCCGATTTCCACCGCGGCGGCGCGACTGTTCCAAAATGGGCTTTGACCCCGCTTCCCCTAACCGATAAGCCCCCCGGGCGACAACCATATTGCCCCGCGGGGCCGGTGGCGAAGCGAGTTGGGGTGGAAAAAGTGGGTTACGCATGACCGGTTCCTTTGCGCTGATGAAGCAACGCCGGTTCCTGCCCCTGTTTGCGACCCAGTTCCTCAACGCCTTCAACGACAATTTCTACAAGATGGCGATGGTGATCCTCGTCACCTTCACCATCTACAAGGATCCCGAGACCGAGGCCTGGTTCAACGCGCTGGCGGGCGGCCTCTTCATCCTGCCCTTCTTTCTCTTCTCGGCGCTCGCGGGGCAGCTTGCCGACAGCACCGACAAGACGCGGATGATCCGCATCATCAAGAGCGCCGAAATCCTGATCATGATCGTCGGCGGCGCCGGAATCTGGCTCCACAACGTGCCGCTGATGCTCCTCGCGCTCTTCTCGATGGGGATGCACTCGACCTTCTTCGGCCCGATCAAATATGCGATCCTGCCCCAGCATCTGCACGAGGACGAGGTGCTCGCGGGCACCGGCTGGGTCGAGGCGGGGACCTATATCGCGATCCTCGGTGGCACCATCGTCGGCGGGCTGACCCCGCCCCATTTCGCGATCGTCGGCATTATCGCGGTGGCGCTGGTCGGGCGGCTGACCGCCGGCTTCGTGCCGTCCGCGCCGCCCGAGGCGGAAGCGCGTGATCTCGTCATCGATCACAACGTCTTTCGCTCGTCGTGGCAGATCGTCAATTCGACGATGCACATCCCGCGCCTGTTCCTCGCAATCGTCTCGATCAGCTTTTTCTGGGCGATCGGCGCGATCCTCGCGGCCCAATTCCCGCCGCTGGTGAAAAATGCGCTCGGCGCCGACAACACCGTCGCGACCCTGTTCACCGCCATCTTCTCAGTGGGCGTCGCGATCGGCTCGATCGTCGTCAACCGGCTGCTCAAGGGGCATGTGTCAGCGCGCTATTCGCCGGGATCGGTGATCGTGATGGGGGTGTTCGTCGTCGACCTGTGGCTGTCGGTGCGCGGATGGCAGCACGCCGACGGCACGCTGATGGCGTGGCGCGAATTCCTGTCGCTGCGCGCGGGCGACCGCATCATCCTCGACCTGCTCGGCATCGCGATCGCGGGCGGCATGTTCGTCGTGCCGCTTTATGCCTTTCTGACCACCACGGTCGCCAAGTCGCAGACGGCGCGGACGATCGCCGCGAACAATATCGTCAATTCGGGGTTCATGGTGGCGGCGACGCTGATCCTCAGCGTGCTGATCGGCATGGGGCTGACGATCGACGACACGCTGCTGATGGTCGCGGCGATGTGCCTCGTTTCCGCTTGGCTCGCCTGGAAACTCCACAAGGCCTGCGACTAGGCGGTGGCTTCCGACCGATTGCGGACATTTGGATTTTAAGGCAGGTAGCCGTGCATGCGCTTAAGATACTGCTTTTTGGCAATGTTGATGATTGGAGGGTGCGCCTCCGGCTCAACCTCTCCAATTCGAGACGTGAAACTCTCTGAACCCGAAGTCGTCAGGTCACTCGATCTAAGAAAGCGTTACGGACTTCCCATTCCGCGTAGCTCGACGATAATCTACATCGATAGCGTCGCCGTCCATCATACATACAACGAAGCAAGCACCATCGTTTGGCGAGACACCTCAGGGGTGTGGCGCTGGAGTCAGGCAAGCGAAGAGGGGCCGGGCGGCCTTCTACCAGTCGAAAGAAAGCTAGAGTATTTTAAGGAAGCCGAACTTTCGCGCGCGCAAGGTGATGTGCTGGACCGTATTATCCGCAACCCTCGTTTATACAGCGATAAAATCACCACTTCAGGTCATGTCGGTATCGGCGCACCATTTCATGTGATGTCAATTGTCTCATCTCACGGCCGTGCAACCCTAAAATGGAGTGCAAGGCTGCGTGGTGATGGGGGAGGCATCGCCGATATCGCTCTTGGACACAATTAGCGTCCGCTTCCCACCCCAAAGCGGACGCAACCGCTACCGGCCCACGCCTCAGAGCAGAAACATCATCGTCGCGGTAAAAAACACCGCGAAACTCTCCAGAAACAGCCGCACGTCGCTGCTGCTCGCGAACATCGGTCGCGGGCGGCGTTCCTCGGCCAGCGCGCGGCGCAGCGCGCCTTGCCAGTCCTGCGGCGCGCTCAGCCGCGCGATCGCCAGTTGCCGTGCGCCATGGTCGCGCACGCGGCCGCGAATGTCGATGCGGAGATCGGGGTCGAGTCGGTCCATGCCCCGACGCTAGGAAGGTCTTAACGAAGTGGTAAGGTTAAAAAGTCGTTAACGCGGCGAGCGTCCCGTCGCGGGACGCCTTTCTGCGCGGCGCCTAACGCGGCGGCGCGGCGATCCGCACGGCGCGCCGGTCGCCGGCGCCCGCCTGGAACGGCTTGCAGCGCTGCGGCCGCATCCGCGGCCCGAGGCAGATGCGCACCTCGTCGAGCCAACCCTTGCGGTCGGTCGCCACCGCGATCATCGACGGCGCGACCCCCGGATTGACCCCGGCAAAGGCGGCGCGAACCGACCCCGCGGTCTGCGGCTGCGCCGCGAGCGCCCGCATGTCGGGAAAGCGCACCGCGCCGAACAATATTTCGGCGGCGCGGAAATAGGCGGCGGGATGCGGGCTCATACAGGTGCCGTGCTTCGCCCATTCGTGCTGCAGAAGCTGCGCCGAGGGGGTCATGCACATATGGCGGCGCAGGATCGCCGTGGGCACGATCTTCGCCGGGCGGCACCATTGCGGATAGGCGGGGCCATCGGATTCGGGCCACAATCCGTGAAGCACCCAGCCGAAGCGCCCGCCCTCGCCCGCACATTGGAAGCGGTCGCGCGGCGCCTTCGGATTGCGCACGCTCGCGCAATGCTGCGGCGACCAGCTCATGGCGAGCAGATAGCCCGCGATCTTCGGGCTGCGCGCCGGTTCGCCACGCCGCGGCTTCTCGATGCGCGGGACCGAAACGCGGTCGGGCGCCGTGCAGGCAAGCGCCTGCGCATGGGCGGCGGCAGGCAAGAACAGGATATGGGCCGCCAGAGCCATTCCCAATCGTCGCCCCCGCAGAGGCGGGGGCCGCTGGCGGTCTTGCGCCATCCCGACGGCGGCCCCCGCCTTCGCGGGGGCGACGGCATGATCCCGCCCGATATCAGGCCAGCGCAAAATCGAGCCCGATATCGGCGGCCGGCGCCGATTGGGTCAGCCGTCCGACCGACACATAGGTCACCCCCGTTTCGGCGATCGCGCGAATCGTGTCGAGCCGCACCCCGCCCGACGCCTCGGTCGGGACGCGGCCCGCGACCAGAGCGACCGATTCGCGCAGCGCCGCGAGGTCCATATTGTCGAGCAGCAGGTGCGTCGAACCCGCGGCCAGCGCGGGCGCCACCTGGTCGACGCGGTCGACCTCGACGATGATGTTCGCGATCTTCGCATCGACGGCACGCCGCACCGCTTCCTCGACCGATCCGGCGACCGCGACATGATTGTCCTTGATCATCGCCGCGTCCCACAGCCCCATGCGATGATTGGTCGCGCCGCCCATGCGCGTCGCATATTTTTCGAGCACGCGCAGCCCGGGGATCGTCTTGCGCGTGTCGAGCAGCGTCGCGCCCGTGCCCGCGATCGCGTCGACATAGGTGCGCGTCATCGTCGCGATGCCCGACAGATGCTGGACGGTGTTGAGCGCCGACCGCTCGGCGGTCAGCATGGCGCGCGCATTGCCCGACAGGCGGACGAGATCGGTGCCGGCGGCAACTTGCGCGCCCTCCTCGACCAGCACCTCGATCGCCATGTCGGGCGCGAGCGCACGGAAGAAGCGCTCAGCGATGGGCAGCCCCGCGACGGTGATCGCGTCGCGGCTGTCCATCACCCCCTCGAAGCGCGCATCGGCAGGAATCGTCGCCAGCGACGTGATGTCGCCGCCGCTGCCGAGATCCTCGGACAGCGTGGCGCGGACGAAGGCGTCGAGGTCGAAGCCAGGGAGCGTGAAATCGGTCATGGCCCCCGCGATAAAGGCTGAGTCCGGCAAATCAACTTGACGTTTACGTCAACTGGCGCTGACATGGGCATCGATAACCAAGCCCAGCGTTCGTCATTGCGAGGAGCCGAAGGCGACGCGGCAATCCAGAGCGGCGGGTACCGCCCTGGATTGCTTCGCTCCGCTCGCAATGACGAAACGGGAAATCGGGAGAAGAAGAATGCAATCCCCCATCTGCGCCCTGCTCGGCATCGAATTCCCCCTCCTCGCCTTCTCGCATTGCCGCGACGTCATCGTCGCAGTGTCGAAAGCGGGCGGCATGGGCGTCTTCGGCGCTGCCGCGCTGCCGCCCGAACGGCTCGAGGAGGAGCTGGCGTGGATCGACGCGCATATCGGCGGGCGTCCCTATGGCGTCGACCTGATCGTCCCCAACAGCTTCGCCGGCAAGGGCGAAGCACCATCGGCCGGCACGCCCCGGATCCCCGAGGCGCATCTGCAGTTCGCGGCCGATATTCTCGGCAAGTTCGACGTCGACGCCGAAGGGCTCGAGGATGCGATGGCGGCGCGGCAGAGTTTTGGCGAGAATATGCATGAGGATGGCGCGGCGAAACTGCTCGAGGTCGCCTTTCGCCACCCGATCAAGCTGATCGCCAACGCGCTCGGCGTGCCGCCGCAACTGATGCTCGACCTCGGCAAGCGGCACGGCGTGCCGGTCGCCGCCTTGGTCGGCACCCGCGATCACGCGCTGGCGCAGGTGCGCGCCGGGGTCGATATCCTCGTCGTCGCGGGCGGTGAGGCGGGCGGCCATTGCGGCGAAGTCGCGACGATGGTGCTCGTGCCCGAGGTCGCGGCGGCGCTCGATGCGATCGGCGACTCGACGCCGATCCTCGCCGCGGGCGGTATCGTCACCGGGCGCCAGATGGCCGCCGCGATGGCGATGGGCGCGCACGGCGCCTGGTGCGGATCGGTATGGCTGACCACCGCCGAAGCCGAGACCAACCCGGTGGTAAAGGACAAGATGCTCGCCGCGAGCGCGCGCGACACGGTGCGATCGAAGAGCCGCACCGGCAAGCCCTCGCGCCAGCTCCGCTCGCCGTGGACCGACGCATGGGAAGCCGAGGGCGCGCCCAGGCCTCTGCCCATGCCGCTCCAGTCGCTGGTCAGCGAACCCGCGCTGCGCAAGGTCGATAAACTATCGGAAGGCGGCCACGAAGGCGCGAAGGCGCTCACGACCTATTGGGTCGGCCAGGGCGTCGGGCTGATGAACGAGGCGATGGGCGCCGGACAGGTCGTCCAGGCCTTCAAGGAAGACTGGATCGCCGCCTGTGAGCGATTGAACGGATTCGTGGAGGATTGACGAGCCGATCCTCCCTGTCGCGCAGCGATGGGGAGGTGGCAGCCCGCAGGGCTGACGGAGGGGCCGAGCGCGAAGCGCTCGCTGCGCTCGGCCCCTCCACCATCCTTCGGATGGTCCCCCTCCCCATGCCTTCGGCACGGGGAGGATCGACGAAACGACTTACGAAACCGTCGCTTTCACGATCTTGCCGGGCTCGCGCGGCGGTTCGCCCTTCGGCAGCGCGTCGACATTGTCCATGCCTTCGATCACCTCGCCCCAGACGGTATACTGGTTGTCGAGGAAGCGCGCATCCTCGAAGCAGATGAAGAACTGGCTGTTCGCGCTGTTCGGATTCTGCGCGCGCGCCATCGAACAGACGCCGCGGACGTGCGGCTCGCTATTGAATTCGGCGGGCAGGTCGGGGAGCTTGCTGCCGCCCATGCCGGTGCCCGTCGGGTCGCCGCCCTGCGCCATGAAGCCGGGGATCACGCGGTGAAAGACGACGCCGTCGTAGAAGCCTTCGCTGGCGAGCTGGCTGATCCGTTCGACATGCTTGGGGGCGAGATCGGGGCGCAGGCGGATGACGACGTCGCCGGTCGACAGCGACAGGGTAAGGGTCTGATCGGACATGGAAGGCTCCTCAAGATTGGGTTGGCGGTGCCATAGCGGGCGCGGGCGGCAAAGCCACGCATTAATTGCCCGTCCGGGCCCTGGCGGCGTTGCCAAGGCGCGGCTCCGGGACTAGGGGGAAATTCGGTTCACGGGCTGTTTCGGCCGATCATGTCAGGGAGGGCCGCGCGATGGACGAACGCGAAGATTCCCTGCCCCCGCAAGACGATGTCCTGACCGATGACCGTGACCGGGGCCTCGCCCCCGCGGCGCAGGAACCCGATACCGAGCTCGACGAGGACGATCGGCTGAAGCCCGAATTCGTCAGCGACGTGCTCGCGCTCGCCGAGGCGGGCGAGCATGAAACGGCGCGCGAACGCATCGGCCGCCTTCACCCCGCCGACATCGCCGACCTGTTCGAGCTGGTGTCCGACGAGGACCGCCCGCTGCTCGCCTCGGTGCTCGGCGATCTGCTGTCGCCCGACGTGCTCGCCGAGATGAACGAGCATGTGCGCGAGCGGCTGATCGACCTGCTCGCGCCCGAACAGGTGGCCGAAATCGCGTCCGAACTCGATACCGACGACGCGGTCGCGATCATCGGGGACATGGAGGAGGACGAGCAGCAGGCCGTCCTCCAGGCGATGGAGCCCGAGGATCGCGCCGCGATCGAGGACGCCCTCTCCTTCCCCGAGGAATCGGCCGGTCGCCTGATGCAGCGCGACCTGGTCGCGGTGCCCGAGCATGTCAGCGTCGGCGACGTCATCGACCGGCTGCGCGAAGATACCGACCTGACGAGCGATTTCTGGGAAATCTTCGTCGTCGACCCGATGCACCGCCCCGTCGGCACCTGCCAGCTGAGCTGGATCCTGCGCACCCCGCGCGACATCGCGATCAGCGACGTGATGAAGCGCGAACAGACGCTGATTTCGGTCGATATGGACCAGGAGGAAGTCGCCCTCCGCTTCCAGAAATACGCCCTGATCTCGGCCGCCGTCGTCGACAGAGCCGGCAGGCTCGTCGGCATGATCACCGTCGACGATATCGTCCACATCATTCAGGAAGAGGCGGGCGAGGACATCTTGCGCCTGTCGGGCGCGGGCGACGGCGACATCAACGAGCCGATCCGCGAAACCTATGCTGCGCGGGTACGCTGGCTGATCGCCAATCTCGGCACCGCCCTCGTCGCCTCGTCGATCGTCGGCCTGTTCGGCGGCGCGATCGAGCATATGGTCGCGCTTGCCGCCCTGATGCCGATCGTCGCCGGGGTCGGCGGCAATGCGGGGACGCAGACGCTCGCGGTCACCGTCCGTGCGCTGGCGATGAACCAGCTCACCGATTCGAATAGCTGGCGCGCGGTCTGGCGCGAGATGAAGATCGCGCTCCTCAACGGCGGCACGATCGCGCTGATCGCCGGCGTCGCGACCGCGCTCTGGTTCGGCAATCCCGCGCTCGGTGCGGTCATTGCTGCCGCGATGATCGTGAACATCTTCGTCGCCGGCGTCGCGGGGGTCGCGATCCCGCTCCTGCTCGACCGGCTCGATCAGGATCCGGCGGTCGCCAGTTCGATTTTCGTTACCATGACGACCGATTCGATGGGCTTTCTGGCCTTTCTGGGGCTCGCGGTGGCGAGCGGGCTCACCAGCCTCTGACCGGCAAAGCGCTGGAATCCAACCGATTCAAAAGATTCGGGAAAAAAAGTGCAGCGGCCTGCATTTTTTTGGGAACTTATCCACCGCCAGGCTCGTTTCCTTCTCGAGCAGCGGTCATCGCCCCCCCGCAGCGCTGCTCAGCAACATTGGCCCGGCCCGCATTCCCTCCCCCCCCTCGAACGCGTGCCGGGCCATTTTGCACCCTGATATGATAACAAGGTGAAGAACGATGACGAGTTTTCGCGCAATCATCCTGGCATTGATGGCAAGCTTTCTGGTCGCTGGCTGCAATACCGTCAAAGGAGCAGGCCGCGACATCGAGTCAGTCGGTCAGGCTGGCAGCGATGCCATCCATTGACCGGGTTCTGACCCGCTTACCCTAAACCTCTTCGAGAGGTTCGACAGGCGCCGTTTCGGCGCCTGTTTTGTTACGGCGGCGCTGCGTGAACCAGATGGCGAAGAGCGACAGTTCGTAAAGCAGGATCAGCGGCACCGCGAGCAGGAACTGGCTGAGCACGTCGGGAGGCGTCGCGACCGCAGCGATCCCGAACGCCGCGACGATCATGTAGCGCCGCGCCGACACGAGCTGCTCGCGCGTCACCAGCCCCGACCGCTCGATCAGCATCAGCAGGATCGGCAGCAGAAAGGCGATGCCGAACGCCATGATGAACTGCATGATGAAGCTGAGGTAATTGCCGACCGACGGCAGCGCCTCCTGCGTCACGCCGCCGATGTCGCCCTGGTAACCGAGCAGGAATTTGAGCGCCAAGGGGACCGTCACGAAATAGGCGAAGCAGGCGCCGATAGCGAACAGCACCGGGGTCGCGAACAGGAAAGGCAGCAGCGCGCGCTTTTCCTTGCGATAGAGCCCCGGCGCGACGAATTTCCAAAGCTGGTTGGCGATCACCGGAAAGGCGATCATCATCGCCGCGAACAGCGCGACCTTGATCTCGACGAAGAAGGCCTCGAACAGCTGGGTATAGATGAGCTTGCCCTGCCCTGCCCGCACCAGCGGCCGGACGAGAATGCCGAAGATCGGCCGCGCGAAATAGAGACACGCCCCAAAGGCGATCGCGATCGCGAGCAACGACTTAAGCAGTCGCGAACGCAGCTCGATCAGATGGTCGAGCAGCGGCATCTTGCCGCCGGCGCCGTCGTCCTCGCTGGCCGTGACAGGCGTTTCGGCGGTCACGGCAGCGGCCCGTCCTTCGGCGGCACGGCGTGGGTTTCAGCGGGTTCGGGGGGCGTTGCCGCCGCCACCTGATCGGGGTCCACGGCAGCGTCATCGGCCGGCGCCGAAATCAGCGGCGGGTTCGCCTCCGCATCGACGCGCGGAAACTCGCGCATGATCGCGTCATTCTGCTCGCGCCACTGCTTCTCGAGCTCCTCGAGCTCGGCCTCGCGCATCATCGTGTCGAGCCCGGCGCGGAAATGGCGCGCCATCCCGCGCGCCTTGCCGACCCATTTGCCGACGAACCGCATCGCCTTGGGCAGGTCCTTGGGGCCGATAACGACCAGGGCCACCACGATGACGAGCAGCAGTTCGGTGGGCGCGACGTCGAACATTTACCAGCCCAATTCCCGCAGACGGCCGAAAATCAGCGGCTTTCGGTTTCCGCGGTCGGGGCCGGAGTCACCGACGGATCGGGCGCACGCTGGCCTTCGATCTGCTTCGGCGCGGCGGGCGACGCGTCGTCGTCGGCCATGCCCTTCTTGAAGCTCTTGATGCCCTTGGCGACGTCGCCCATCATGTCGGAGAAGCGTCCCTTGCCGAACAGCAGCAGGACGATGACGCCGAAGACCAGCCAGTGCCAGATGCTCAAACCACCCATCTCAAAATCTCCTTGCGCCGCCCATATAGGGAGAGCCGGCGCCGAATGCACGCGGCGACGTCAAAAAAGCCCTAAGCTTCTTCGCCGTCCTTGACTAGGTCCAGCTCGCCCATCGCCTCCTCGAAAGCGAGGTCGACGGGGTCGAGCAGGCCCGCCGCGCGCAAATCCTCGATGCCCGGCAGGTCCTTGCGGCTGCTAAGGCCAAAATGCTGCAAAAAAGCGTCAGTCGTCCTGTAGATCAGCGGGCGCCCTGGCACCTCGCGGCGACCCGCGGGCGCGATCCATTCCGCCTCCATCAGAACGTCGAGCGTGCCTTTCGAGGTCTGGACACCCCGAATCGCCTCGATCTCGGCGCGGCTGACGGGCTCGTGATAGGCGACGATCGCCAGCACCTCCGACGCCGCGCGCGACAGCTTGCGCGGATCGTCGCGCTCGCGGCGCAGCAGATGGGCGAGATCGGCGGGCGTCTGAAAATGCCAGTGCCCGCCGCGCTCGACCAGTTCGATGCCGCTGCCGGCGTGGCGCGCGGCGATCGCCTGGATAATCGCGCGCACCTCGCCTGGCGTCGATTCGTCGCCGAGCCTGCCGGCAAGCTGGCGCGGATCGAGCGGTTCGTCGCTGGCGAAGAGCATCGCCTCGATGGCGCGTTCGCGGTCGTCGATGGGAGTCATGCGGATGCGGCCTTCAGATAGAGTGGTTCGAATGCGCCGTCCTGCTTCAAGTCGACGCGGCCCTGCCGCGCGAGTTCGAGCGCCGCGAGGAAGCTCGACGCGATTGCCGACCGGCGCAGCGGCCCGTCATAATCGGCGGGCAGGAAATCGGACAGTTCGGCCCAGTCGAGCTTGATCCCGATCATGCGTTCGAGGTGATGGAGCGCCGCGTCGAGCGTCACCACGGGGCGCCGCGCGACCATATGGACGACGGGCTCGGTGCGCAGCTTCACCTGCCCATAGGCGACGAGCAGGTCGTAGAGACTGGCGTCCCAGCGCCGCACCCGCACCTCGCGCAGCCCCTCGGGCTTCGGCCGCAGGAACACGTCGCGGCCGATCCGGTCGCGCGCGAGCAGCCGCGCCGCGGCTTCGCGCATCGCCGCGAGGCGCTGGAGCCGCAGTTGCAGCCGCAGCGCCAGTTCGTCGGGCGAGGGATCTTCGGTCGGGTCCTTGGGAAGCAGCAGTGCCGACTTGAGGTAGGCAAGCCACGCCGCCATCACCAGATAATCGGCCGCGACCTCCAGCTTCAGCGCGCGCATTTCGGTGATGAAGGCCAAATATTGCTCGACGAGCGCGAGGATGGATATCTGCCGCAGATCGACCTTCTGGCCCCGCGCCAGCGTCAGCAGCAGGTCGAGCGGCCCCTCCCAGCTTTCAAGGCTGAGTTGCAGCGCGTCCTCGCGCTCCGCCGCCGCGGGAGCCAGCTCGAAATCGAGTGGCAGTTCCTCCATCGGCGCCTCAGGCGATCGCCAGCAGCGCGTCGCGCTGGTCGACAAGCGTCGCGAACTGGCGCGGGTCGCGGGCGCCGGCGACGCGGTCCATCGCGCCTTCGAGGCGCGAGAGCGCCTTCTCGCCGATCGGGTCGAGCGCCTTGGCGATACCGATCATGTCATCCATCTTCGCCCAGCAGTTGAGCGCGATGTCGCAGCCCGCCGCGACCGCGGCTGCGGCACGGGCCGGCACGTCGCCCGACAGCGCCTTCATGTCGAGATCGTCGGTCATCAGCAGGCCGTGGAAGCCGATGCGCTGGCGGATCACGCTGTCGATGATCAGCGGCGACAGCGTCGCGGGACGATCGGGGTCCCAGGCGTTGAACACGACATGGCAGGTCATCGCCATCGCCGCATCGCGCAGCGCCGCAAAGGGTGCGAGGTCGCTCTGCAGATCGCGATCCGACGCCGAGACGACGGGCAGTTCCTCATGCGAATCGAGCAGCGCGCGGCCGTGACCGGGAATATGCTTGACGATACCCACCACGCCGCCGTCCTGCAGCCCGCTCAGGATCGCGCGGCCGAGCGCGGCGACGCGCATCGGCTCGCTGCCGAGCGCACGGTCGCCGATCACGTCGCTGGCGCCCGGCTGACGGACATCGAGCAGCGGCAGGCAGTCGACGGTGATCCCGACCTCCGACAGCATCGAGGCGAGCGCCATCGCGTTGAGCCGCGCCGCCTCGATCGCGCTCGCCGGAGCACGCTCATATAGCGCGTCGAACGCCGCACCGCTGGGGAAATCGGGCCATTCGGGGGATTTCATGCGCGCGACGCGCCCACCCTCCTGGTCGATCAGGATCGGCAGGTTGGCGCGCCCGTCGAGCGACCGCAGATCGTCGGTCAGGCGCCGAAGCTGCTCGCGATTCTCGATATTGCGTCCGAACAGAATATAGCCTGCGGGCTCGCTGTCGCGAAAGAAGGCGCGCTCATCATCGGTCAGCGTCAGGCCCGACAGGCCGAAAATCGCGGGTATCATGCGTCAACCTCCATAGGCTGGCGCCCCCTCACGCGGCAACCAAGGGCAGCATCATGCCATAGCGACAGGTGCGAACCAACGCCGGTTGCGGCGAAACGGGCCGAATCAGCGGACGATATCGCAATTCTCCCCCGCCACACGCAATTTCCCGCATAGATTCTGCGCATTAGCCGCCGTCCCGGCCCCGACGCGGAGGCGGTAGACCTTGTTGCCGCCGACATCCGCCGCCGATACCGACCGGTTGAGCTCGGCCAGATAGGCGAAACGCTTGGAAAGACTGGCCCACGCCTTGTTCGCCGCCGCCTCGCTGCTGAACGCGCCGAGTTGAACCAGCGCACCGCCGCCCGCGGCCGGAGCCGCCTTGGCATCGCCACCGGCGGTTTTGACCGACATCGCGGCGGGACCGGGCTTGCCCTTGTCGGCAGCTGCGATGCGCGCCGCCTCGGCTTTCGCCGCGGCCACCTTGTCCGCCGCCTGCTTCGTCGCCGCGGCCTCGCGCGCAGCGGGCGTCACCGCGGGCTCCTCGGGCATCCGGCTCGGATCGACGCGGCCCGCGGGCTCGACGCCTTCGCTCGCGGCGAAGCTCGCGTCGCCTTCGCCCTCGAAGCTTCTCGATGCGTCGTTTTTCGGTACGACCTTATAGTCGCCCGGCTGCGCGGCGATCAGTTCGCCATTGCCGCGCGCGCCGCCATTCTGGAGCCACCACAGCCCCCCGAGCACCGCACCGATCAGGAGCAGCCCGCCGAGCACCATCACCAGAAGGCGAGTCGGCGAAACCTCGGGATCGTCCTCATAATCGTCGGCCGCCTCCAGCCACGGCAGCCGATCCTCGTCGTCGAGCCCCAGCCCCGCATCCCCATTGTCGCCCATCAAGCCATCTCCTCGAGCGCGTCCACCCCCATGAGGTGCAGCCCGTTTCGGATAACCTGCCCGATTCCGTCGGCCAAATAAAGGCGCGTCGCGGTCAGTTCGGGGTCATTTGCCAGAATGACGCGCGCGTCGGGGCGGTCGTTGCCCATGTTCCACCACGCATGGAAGGCCGCCGCCACCTCGCCCAGATAGAAGGCGATCCGGTGCGGCTCGCGCGCCGACGCGGCCGATTCGACGATGCGCGGGAACTGGGCGAGCAGCTTCACGAGACCCAGCTCATAGGCATCGAGGCGCACCGGATCGGGATTCGCGGGCGCGATACCCGCCTCGGCGAGCTTGCGCTTCAGCGACGCGATCCGCGCATGGGCATATTGAACGTAGAAAACGGGATTGTCGCGCGACGCCTCGACGACCTTGGCGAAGTCGAAATCCATCTGCGCGTCGGCCTTGCGCGTCAGCATGGTGAAGCGCACGGCGTCCTTCCCGACCTCGTCGACGATGTCGGCGAGCGTCACGAAATTGCCCGCGCGCTTCGACATCTTGAACGGCTCGCCGTTCTTGAGCAGGCGAACCATCTGCACCAGCTTGACGTCGAACCGGGTCTTTCCGCCGGTCAGTGCCGCGACCGCTGCCTTGATGCGCTTGACCGTGCCCGCATGGTCGGCGCCCCAGATGTCGATCAGCTCGTCGGCGCCCTGGCTTTTCTGGAAATGATAGGCGAGGTCGGCGCCGAAGTAGGTCCAGCTGCCGTCCGATTTCTTGATCGGCCGGTCCTGATCGTCGCCGAACTGCGTCGAGCGGAACAGCGGCAGCTCGACCGGCTCCCAATCCTCGGGCGTCTCGCCCTTCGGCGCTTCGAGCAGACCATCGTAGACGAGCCCCTGTTCGCGCAGCCATTTCTCGGCGGCAGCGGGCTTGCCTTCGGCCTGCAGTTCGGCTTCGGACGAGAAGAGATCGTGATGGATGCCGAGCTTGGCGAGGTCGGCGCGGATCATGTCCATCATCGCGCTGACCGCTTCGGCGCGGAACAGGCCGAGCCACGCGCTTTCGGGCGCGCCGACGAAGCGGTCGCCATATTCGACCGCGAGCTTGTCCGCGACAGGCTTCAGATAGTCGCCGGGATAAAGCCCTTCGGGGATCGCGCCGATGTCTTCGCCCAGCGCCTCGCGGTAGCGCATGTGCACCGAGCGCGCGAGGACGTCGACCTGCGCGCCCGCGTCGTTGACATAATATTCGCGGATCACTTCGTGCCCCGCATATTCGAGCAGCGCGGCGAGCGCGTCTCCGACGACCGCTCCGCGGCAATGGCCGACGTGCATCGGGCCGGTCGGATTGGCCGAGACATATTCGACATTGACCCGCCGCCCCTCGCCCATCGCCGAGCGGCCGTAATCGGCCCCCTCGGCGTGGACCAGCGCCAGTTCCTCGCGCCAGCTGCCGTCGGCGAGGCGCAGGTTGATGAAGCCGGGGCCGGCGACGCTCGCCTCGGTCACCTCGCCCAGCGCGCCGAGTTCGGCGACGAGCAGGTCGGCAAGCGCGCGCGGGTTCATGCCGGCGGGCTTAGCGAGCACCATTGCGGCGTTGGTCGCGACGTCGCCATGCGCGGGATCGCGCGGCGGCTCGACGCTGATCGCGCACCGGTCGAACCCGGCCGGCAGGGCATTTTTAGCGGCAAGCGCATCGAGCGCTGCGCCGATATGGTCGGAAAAGCGGCTGAACAGGGTCACGAGTGGGGCCTATCTTCGATCAAAGGAGGTTCGCGCGCGCCCTATCGCAGCTTGGGCAACGCGAAAAGCCCTGCGTCGCCCGATCGGCGCCCGCAGGGTGAAATGAAAGCGACGGGCGCCGCCGCGCCGCCGCAATATCCTATCGTCGGACGTTATATTCGAGCTGGTCCTGCGTGAGCTGAAAGCCGACGAGCAGTTCGAAGCTCGCGCGCTGCACCGCGGCCTTGACCTCGGGCAGGCTGAGCGGATCGACCGCCGCATCGGCGTCGCCGGCCTTGCGCTTGCGGGTGATGCGGTCCTGGATGTCGGCAGGCAGCGTCGCCGCGGCGGCATCGACATAGGCCGATGCCTGGGCGTGACCGGTTCCGCGCACCTGGCCCTCTGCAAAAGTCACGCTCACCTGGCCAAGGCGCTTCGCGACCACCGCGGTGCCGCCCTGCACGACCGTGGCGAAATAGGGCAAGGTCACGGTGCGCGCCGGCCCGGCATCCCGGCGCGTCGCGACGACGTCGAAATCGGCGAGCTGGTAGATTTTCTCGCCCGTATCGTTGCACTGCGGCGTCAGTTTGGTGATCGTCGCGACGACGTCGATCGCGCTCGCGTCGCGGCTCGTCGCCGGGTCGAACAGGGTAATGTCGCCGGTGTGCAGCGGAATGGCGACCGCCGGGCATTTGCTGCGCGTGGCGGTGATGCCGACGCCTGCCGAGATGTCGAGTTCATTGTCGCGGCCGCAGCCAGCCGTCGTCGCCACGGCCGCCACCCCACAGAGGACAGCGATGATCTTGCGGGGCGAAGAAGGGGTCGGCTTCATATCGGTCAGGCTTTCCAATCGGCGGGACGGGACGGGTCGTTCCGGCTCCATGCGCGCCGCTTCTTATCGGTGCGATGAACGGGGCGCAACAGGCAGGCGTCCGAGCCATAAGCCGCTTTACCCCATGGGACCTGCTGCGCTAGAGCGCCGCATCATGAACGAACCCCTTAAAATGACGCCCGCCAATGAAGGCGAAACGGCGGAACTCAGGGTATTGATCGCGGCGCCGCGCGGCTTTTGCGCGGGCGTCGACCGGGCGATCCGCATCGTCGAGCTCGCGATCGACCGCTTCGGCCCGGCGGTCTATGTGCGCCATGAAATCGTCCACAATCGCTACGTCGTGGAATCGCTGAAGGCCAAGGGCGCGATCTTCGTCGAATCGCTCGACCAGGTTCCCGATGACGTTCCGGTGGTGTTCAGCGCGCATGGTGTCCCCAAGGCCGTGCCCGCCAAGGCCGAGGCGCGCGGGCTCGATTATATCGACGCAACCTGTCCGCTGGTGTCGAAGGTGCATCGTCAGGCCGAACGCGCGAGCGAGGCCGGGCGGCATATCGTCTTCATCGGCCACGCCGGCCACCCCGAGGTCATCGGGACGCTGGGGCAACTCCCCGAAGGCGCGATGACGCTCGTCGAATCGGTCGACGACGTCGCTGCGCTGGTGCCGCCCGATCCCGAAAAGCTCGCTTTTCTGACCCAGACGACGTTGTCGGTCGACGATACGCGCGATATCGTCACCGCGCTCGAGCACCGCTTCCCGACGATCCAGGGTCCGCGCGGAGAGGATATCTGCTACGCGACCTCGAACCGCCAGCAGGCGGTGAAGGCGATCGCCGGCCAGTGCGACCGGATGATCGTGATCGGCGCCCCGAACAGCTCGAACAGCCTGCGTCTCGTCGAGGTCGCCGAACGGCTCGGCACGCCCGCGCATCTGGTTCAGCGCGGCGAGGACATCGCGCCCGAATGGCTGGCGGGCATCGCGACGCTCGGTATCACCGCGGGCGCAAGCGCGCCCGAAACGCTGGTGCGCGAAGTGATCGACGCGGTCGCCGCCCACCGTCCGATCGTCGAGGAAGTGGTCGTCACCGCGCAGGAGAATATGATCTTCAAGCTGCCGCGCGGGCTCGAACCCTGATGGCGGTCTATACCGAGGTCGACCCCGACGATCTGGCCACCCTCGTCGCCCGCTACGACATCGGGACGGTCCAGTCGTGCAAGGGAATCGCCGAAGGCGTCGAGAACAGCAATTTCCTGCTCGAAACGACGGGCGGGCGCTTCATCCTGACGCTCTACGAAAAGCGCGTTCGGGCGGATGACCTGCCCTTCTTCGTCGACCTGCTCGGCCACCTGGCGGCCAAGGGCTGCCCCGTCCCGGCGATGATCCGCGACCGCGAAGGCGCCGCGATCCAGCGGATCTCGGGGCGCGCGGCGTGCATCATCCAGTTCCTGTCCGGCATCTCGTTGACGCGGCCGACCGCGGCGCAATGCGAAGCGGCTGGCGCGGCGCTCGGCGCGGCGCATCGCGCGCTCGAGGATTTCGCGGGCGCCCGCGAAAACAGCATGGGGCATGGGCATTGGCGCGATATCGCTGCCGCGGCGGGCGATCTCGACACGGTCCTGCCGGGGCTGGGGGCGATCGTCGAAGCCGAACTCGACTATCTCGACGCGAACTGGCCCGCCGGTCTGCCCGCGCACGTCATCCACGCCGATCTGTTTCCCGACAATGTGCTGATGCTCGGCGATCGGGTGACGGGACTGATCGACTTCTATTTCGCGGCGACCGACTATCGCGCCTACGATCTTGCCGTCACCCACGCGTCGTGGACCTTTTCCCGCGACGGCACGCGCTGCGACCCGGCCCGTGCGGCCGCGTTGATGCGCGGCTATGCGCGCGAGGTCGCGCTGACCGAAGCCGAGGTCGCCGCGCTGCCGCTCCTCGCGCGCGGCGCCTCGCTCCGCTTCCTGCTGACGCGCGCGCACGACTGGATTCACACGCCGGCCGACGCGCTGGTGACGCGCAAGGATCCTTCGCCCTTTCTCGCGCGGCTGCGGCGCTATCAGGCCCCTGACGCCCTGGACTTGTTCAAGGCATGATCACGGGCAAGACCGTGATCGTCGCCACCGACGGCGCGTGCAAGGGCAACCCCGGGCCGGGCGGCTGGGGCGCGGTGCTGCGCTGGGGCGACGTCGTGAAGACGATTTCGGGCGGCGAGGCCGAGACGACCAACAACCGCATGGAACTGATGGCCGCGATCGAGGCGCTGGCGGCGCTGAAGCGCGGCTGCCGCATCGAACTGTCAACCGACAGCGTCTATGTCCGCGACGGCATCACCAAATGGATCCACGGCTGGCAGAAGAACGGCTGGAAGACCGCCGCCAAGAAGCCGGTTGCCAACGCCGACCTGTGGCAGCGCCTCGCCGCCGAAGCGAAGCGGCACGAGATCGAATGGCTGTGGGTCAAGGGCCACGCCGGGCACGGCGACAACGAACTCGCCGACAAGCTGGCGAGCGACGCCGCGCTGGCGGCGGCACGGACGCGCTGAACGCCCGCGCCGCGGTGTGGGTGTGGCTATTCGGCTTCGCGCGTCTCGGCGCCCGGCCCGTTCTTCTTGATCGAATCGATGGCGTTCTTCGCGGAGGCCTTGCTGCTGTAGCCCTCGGTCCAGAAGATGGTTTCGCTGTTATATTTGAAATAGGCGACGAACTCGCCCGCCTTGTTCTTCTTGATCTCGAAATAATGAGCCATGGGGTACCTCCACGAAGCGGAGCCGCCAGGGTGCGCGGCTAACCCATGTTAAGCCGTTGATCGGCGGGCGCAAGCCGTTCAATCGATCAGGCGAAACGAACCGGCGAATAAGGTTCGGGATCGACAGCGCCGATCGCGTCCGTGGGCTGCGGCCCGCCGAGCTGCGCGGCGAGCAGGCCCGAAATCGCGGGCGCGGTCTGGATACCGAAGCCCCCCTGCCCCGCGCACCAGACGAAGGCGGGCTCGCGGGGGTCGGCGCCGAACACCGGCAGCCGATCGGGCGCGAAGCTGCGCAGACCGGCCCATTTCCGCTCCACCGCCGCCACCGGCCAGTCGACCACCGACTGCAGGCGCTCGATCGCGAGCGCGACGTCGATCTCTTCGGGTGCCGCATCGCAGGGATCCGAAGGCGTTTCGTCATGCGGGCTCAGCCACACGCGCCCTTCGCTTTCGCCCTTGAAATAGAATTGGCCGCCGACATGGACCACCAGCGGCAGGGCAGCGGACACCGGCACGCCGAGGCGGACCTGGAGCACCGTCCGGCGATAGGGCTGGATCGCGACCGGCGCGACGCCGCAGGCGGCCGCGACGTCGTCCGCCCAGGCGCCGGCGGCATTGACGATCAACGCCGCCGTCATGTCGCCCTGTCCCGTGCGCGCATGCCACAGCCCGCCTCGCCGGCTCGCCGCGATCAGCGGTGCCCGCGTGACGAGCCCGGCCCCTGCGCGCTTCGCCGCGCGCAGATAGGCGACGTGGAGCGCCGCCACGTCGATGTCGCTGCACGCCCCTTCATAAGCGGCTTCGGTCCAGTCGGGATGGATGCCCGGCACCCTTGCCGCGACATCGGCGGCGGTCAGACGCACGACATCGACGCCCTTTGCGGCAAATTCGGCGGTGAAGGCATCGACAGCCGCCTTTTCCTCACGCCGACCGATGGTCAGCGCGGCGCGCGGCGCCAGAAAGGGGCGATCCGAAAAATCAGCCGGAGGCCGCGCCAGGGTCGCGAAGGAAGCGGCCGAGAGCGGCTGCACCCCGACCCCGCCATAGCTTTCGTGCCAGAAGGCGGCCGACCGCCCGGTGGCGTGAACGCCCGGACGATCCTCTGTCTCGATCATCACCACCCGCCGGTGGGGCGCGAGCGCGGCGGCGAGGCTGGCGCCCGCGATACCGGCGCCCACGATCAGCACGTCGGTGGTCGAGGGCGGCTTGTCGGTCATGGCACGCCGCATATCGGCTCGCGGCGGGAATGCAAGCCGGGCACCCACGCCGCGGCGCCATGGTTACGCTTTGGTAAGCCATCGTCGCTATTGGAAAAGCTGTGGGAAACACTCCGATCGCTCTTGGCCTGATGGCCCTGCTTGCCGCGCTGATGATCGCCGCGGCGATCAGCGATTTGCGGTCGCGCACGATTTCCAACGGGCTGAACGCCGCGATCGCGCTGCTCGCCATCCCCTTCTGGATTGCGACGGGCCTGTCGGCCTGGCCCGAAGTGCCGATCCAGTTCGGCGCCGCCTTCGGCGTCTTCCTGCTCTTTGCCGGGCTGTTCGCGATCGGCGCGATGGGCGGCGGCGACGTCAAGATGATCGGCGCGGTGATGCTTTGGATTCCGCTGCCGCTGTTCGTCCCGACGCTGACCGTCATGGCGATCGCCGGCGGCCTGCTGTCCGGTGCCATGCTCGTCCACATCAAGATGCGCCCCTCTGAAAAGCCCGTCGAGGTGCCCTACGGGGTCGCCATCGCGGCTGCGGGCCTTTGGGCGCTTCACCAACACTATCTTAACCAGTTTCAGTCTATCGGATCGACCTGAGGGAAAGCACCGCCGCATCCGGTGAGTGCAGGAGGCGAAAAATCGTCATGGATACGCGAAAGATAATGCTGATCGTCGGCGCGCTGGTCATTGCGGTCGGTGCGGCGTTCGGGGTCAACCAGATGATGCGCGGGGCATCGGCGCCGACGGCTCGAGCCGCGGCGGCGCCGGAGTTTTCCGGCCCGACCATCCTCGTCGCCACGCGGCAGTTGCCGGCGGGCACGATTATCGGGCCCGACAGTTTCCGCTTTCAGCCCTGGCCCAAGGATCTGGTCGAGAAGGCCTATTTCCTGAAGGACAAGACCGACGTGAACACGCTGGTGGGCACGGTCGTCCGCTTTCCGATCACCGCGGGCGAACCGCTGACGCAGGGCGCGCTCGTCCATCCCGACGACCGCGGCTTCCTGGCCGCGGCGCTCGGCCCCGGCATGCGCGCGGTGACCGTCAAGGTTTCGCAGGAACAGGGCGTCGCGGGCTTCGTCTTTCCCGGCGACCGGGTCGACGTGGTGCTGTCGCAGACCATCGAGGTCAAGGAGGGCGGCACCTATCCCGACGATCAGCTGTTCACGGCCGAAACGATCGTTCGCAACGTGCGCGTTCTCGCGACCGACCAGCGTTACGACGCGAAGGATGAAACCGGCAAGACGCCGGTTCGCACCTTCGGTTCCGTGACGCTCGAAGCGACTCCCGAGATCGCCGAGAAAATCGCGGTCGCCCAGAATATGGGCAGGCTCTCGCTCGCGCTGCGCCCGCTCGCCGAAACCAGCGGCGACCTCGAAGCGGCGATCGCCTCGGGCGAGGTCGACGTGCCCGCCAAGGGCGGCACCGCCGCCGAGCGGAAGATGCTGGCCGAAGTCGCCGCACGCCCGACCTCGGGCCGCAGCTCGGCAACGACCGGCGGCGACGTGTCGCGCTTCTGGGTACCCGTTCGCGGCCGCGTTGGCGGCAGCGGAGCGCTCCAGCAGCAGCCAGCATATAGCGGCGCTCCGGCGGGGGCCGGGCGCGCAGCGCCGGTGATGTCCAGCGGACCCGTTGTTCGCGTGACCCGCGGCGACAAGACCACCGAAGTTCCGGTTGGGGGGAAGTAAGATGAACAGCAAAGCCAAAATGAAGGCGGCGGCGCTGGCCCGCACCCTGGCCGTCGGCCTGGTCGCGGCCGCTCTGATCTCCGCCCCCTCGCAGCAGGCGTCGGCGCAAGCCACCCAGAATGCGAGCTCGAGCATCGACCTGTCGGTCGGCCGTGGCCGCCTGATCAGCCTGCCCGCGGCGATGGTCGACGTGTTCGTCGCCAACGACACGGTGGCCGATGTGCAGGTCCGCTCGTCGCGCCAGCTCTATATCTTCGGCAAGGCGCCGGGCGAAACGAGCATCTATGCGACCGATGCCAGCGGCCGCGTGGTCTATTCGACCGTGGCGCGCGTCGGAAACAATATCGAGACGATCGATCAGATGCTTTCGCTCGCCATGCCCGAGGCGAAGATCTCCGCCAACACGATGAACGGCTTCGTGCTGCTCACCGGAACGGTGCAGTCGCCCGACGATGCCGCCGAAGCCGAACGGCTGGTGCAGGCGTTCGTCGGCGAGCAAACCAAGGTGCTCTCGCGTCTGCGTACCGCGACGCCGCTGCAGGTCAACCTGCAGGTCCGCATCGCCGAGGTGAACCGCTCGCTGGTCAAGGAAATCAGCGGCAACCTCTTGACCCGCGACCGCGATGGCCCGCTCGGCAACGGCTTTCTCGGCGGCGTGTTCGGTGGTCGTACCGCAGGCACGATCCTCTATCCCGGCGAAGGCGAGCCGCCGCTTCCGGCCGGCTCGACCGGCTATCAGATCACCACGCCGAGCGGCACGCGCAGCATCGCAGGGGCCGGCCGCCTGTTCGGTCTCGACTTGATCGCTTCGCTCGACATGGGTGAGCGCTCGGGAATGGTGGTGACGCTCGCCCAGCCCAACCTGACCGCGATCTCGGGCGAAACCGCCGACTTCCTGGCCGGCGGCGAATTTCCGATCCCGATCCCCGGCAATTTCGCCGGCACGACGATCGAATATCGCAAATATGGCGTCAGCTTGGCCTATACGCCGACGGTGCTGTCGAACGGCCGGATCAGCCTGCGCGTGCGCCCCGAAGTGTCGGAACTGTCGACCGAAGGCGCGATCGAGATGGAAGGCTTCCAGATCCCGGCGCTGACCATCCGGCGCGCCGAAACGACGGTCGAACTGGGTTCGGGTGAGAGCTTCATGATCGCCGGCCTGATGAACAATCGTTCGATCGGCGCGATCGACAAGATGCCCGGCCTTGGCGACGTGCCGATCCTCGGCACTTTGTTCAAGTCGGACAGCTTCCGCCGCGGCGAAACCGAGCTGGTGATCGTCGTCACGCCTTATCTGGTGAACCCGGTGTCGGCGAACGACATCAAGCTGCCGACCGACGCCTATCAGGATGCGAACGACGCGGCGCGGCTGTTCCTGGGACAGACGAGCAACGGCGTGAGCGGCGGTGACCGGCCGAAACCGCGGCTCGACACGTCGGCGGGCGACGCCGACCGGCTGCGCGGCGGCGACGAGGTTTCGCCGGGCTTCAGCATCAAGTGACGCGCTGGTTTTCAGGAGCAAAGTGATGAAGAAAATCGCAACTTGGACGGCTCTGGCGCTGGCGACCTCGCTCGCCGGATGCACGGGCGGCGCGAACAGCAACACGGGCCTCGATTCGGTCCACCAGCCGGTGGTGCGCAATCAGATCTACCAGTTCGACGTCGCCGCGACCGGCGGTGAACTGGCTCCCAGCGAGCAGGGCCGCCTGCAGGGCTGGTTCGACGCGATGGGGGTTCGTTACGGCGACCGCATCGCGATCGAGGACCCCGCCGCCTATGGCAATGATGTCGCGCAAGCGACAGTGCGGGCGATGGTCGAGCGCCGCGGCCTGTTCGTCGGCACCGACGCGCCGGTCACCACCGGCGCCGTGCCGCCGGGCCATATGCGCATCGTCGTGACGCGGGCGTCGGCCCATGTGCCGGGTTGCCCCGACTGGTCGGGAAAATCGTCGATCAACTTCAACAACGCGACTTCGTCCAACTATGGCTGCGCGACGAACAGCAATCTCGCCGCGATGGTTTCGGACCCCAACGACCTGATCAAGGGCGCGACCAACGAACGCCACGATCCGACCACCGCGACCCGGGCCATCAAGACCTATCGCGAAAAGCCGCCGACGGGAGCCGGCGAACTGCGTAGCGAATCGACGAGCGGAGGTGGCAAGTGAACGCGCCTTTCAAAGCAGCCGGGCTGCGTGAACCCTTCAACGCCTTCGTGTGCGACGACGACACGCTGGAGCTGATCCGCGTCGCAGCGGGCGACATGGGCTGGCCGATCGAGAAATGCAACAAAGGCGGCCTGCGCAACGCCGTCCAGTCGCTTTCGGTGTCGGCAAGCCCGAACATCCTGTTCGTCGACATGTCGGAATCGGGTGACCCGATCAACGACATCAACGCCCTCGCGGAAGTCTGCGAGCCGGGCACCGTGGTGATCGCCGCCGGGCAGGTCAACGACGTCCGCCTCTATCGCGACCTCCTGTCGAGCGGGATTCAGGATTATCTGCTGAAACCCTTGTCGCTCGACCAGGTTCGCGAATCGCTGACGATGGCGCAGGCGATGCTGGCGGCGCCCAAGCATGCCGAGATGCTCGACGACAAGCCGCATCACATGATGGCGGTGGTCGGCGTGCGCGGCGGCGTCGGCGCCTCGCTGGTATCGACCTCGCTCGCGTGGGCGATGAGCGAACAGGCGGGGCGCCAGACGGCGCTGCTCGATCTCGACATCCATTTCGGAACCGGCGCGCTGACGCTCGACCTCGAGCCCGGCCGCGGGTTGATCGACGCGATCGACAATCCGAGCCGCATCGACGGGCTGTTCATCGAACGCGCGATGGTGCGCGCGTCGGACAAGCTCAGCCTGCTGTCGGCCGAAGCCCCGATCCACCAGCCGGTGATGACCGACGGTTCGGCCTTCTTCCAGCTGGAAGAAGAACTGCGCAACGCATTCGAGATGACGATCGTCGACATTCCGCGCCAGGTCCTGATTCCCTTCCCGCACCTGGTGTCGGAAGTGGGAACGATCCTGCTCGTCAGCGACGTGACGCTCGCGGCCGCGCGCGACACGATCCGTCTCTTGTCGTGGTTCAAGCAGAATGTTCCGGGCGCGCGCGTGATCCTGGTCGCGAACAAGTTCCAGAGCGCGATCGGCGAGCTTTCCCGCAAGGAATTCGAATCGTCGATCGAACGCAACATCGACGTGACGATCCCCTTCGATCCCAAGCTGGTGAGCCAGTCCGCGAAGCTCGGCAAATCCTATGCCGAGATCTGCAAGGGCACCAAGGCGGGTCAGGTATGGACGCAGTTGATGCGATTCATCCTCGACGGGGCCGACGATACCGAAGAGGCGCCGGCCGCAACGCGCGAGAAATCGGGCGGCTCGCTGCTCGGAAAGCTCGGCGGCATCGGCAATCTGGTGACGAAAAAGACCGCAAAACAGGGGTAACGGGGCCGCGGCAAGCCGCGGCCTCCCCTGTCCCTATCGCTAATCGGATACGCCGACCATGACCCTGCCCACCCTGATTATCGCAGCCTGCTTCCTGGTTTTCGTCCTGGTGATCCTCCTGTTCGGCGGGCCGTCGGTCGGCAAGGCCAAGACCCGCCGTCTGGCGATGATGAAGGATCGGCACGCCGCTTCGACCGAAGCCGTGGTCGCCGCCCAGATGCGCAAGACCATCCAGGCCGGCGGACAAGGCGCGAACAGCCTCTCGAACCTGATGCCGCGCCGCGAACAGATGGAGCTGCGCCTCCGGCGAACGGGGAAGAGCTGGACGGTCAGTCAATATATGTTCGCGTCGATGGCATTGTTCGTCGTGATGACGGGCGCGCTGCTTGTACTTCGCGCGCCCTTCCCGCTGGCGGTGCTGGTCGGCGTGATGGCGGCGGTGGGCTTGCCCAATTTGGTGACCGGACGGCTGATCAAGCGGCGCGTTGCGGCCTTCAATACCCGTTTTCCCGATGCGATCGATCTGCTCGTTCGCGGCCTGAAATCTGGCCTGCCGGTCACCGAAACCTTTCAGGTCGTCAGCCAGGAGCTGCCGGGTCCGGTCGGCGAGGAGTTCAAGGGGGTGGTCGAGCGCATCCGTATCGGGAACACGATGGAGGCGGCGCTGCAGGAATCGGCCGAGATGCTCGGAACGCCCGAATTCCAGTTCTTCTGCATCACCATCGCGATCCAGCGCGAAACCGGCGGCAACCTTGCCGAGACGCTCGGCAACCTGTCGGACGTGCTGCGCAAGCGCGCCCAGATGAAGCTCAAGATCCGCGCGATGTCGTCGGAAGCCAAGGCGTCGGCCTATATCGTCGGTGCCCTGCCCTTTTTCGTGTTCGGCATCGTGTGGACCATGAACCCCGAATATCTCGCCGGCTTCTTCCACGAACAGCGGCTGATCATCACCGGACTCGGCGGTTTGGTGTGGATGAGCATCGGCGCGTTCATCATGTCGCGCATGATCAGCTTCGAGATCTGAGGGAGGGATCGCCATGAACAGCAACCTTCTCCTCGCCGCCTTCTCGGGACGCCAGGCCGGGCCGACGCTGATGGGCGTCGACGTCGTCTGGGCGGCGACCATGCTCGCAGCGATCGGCGTCTTCGCCGTGCTGCTCGCCGTCTATGGCGCGCTCACCGTCCGCGATCCGATGGCGAAACGCGTCAAGGCGCTCAACGAACGTCGCGAACAGCTCAAGGCCGGCATCACCGCCTCGACCGCGAAGCGCCGCGTCAAGCTCGTTCGCAAGAACCAGACCGCCGACAAGATGCGCAGCTTCCTCGGCAAGCTGCAGGTCCTTCAGGACGAGCAGATCAAGGATGTGCAGCAAAAGCTCGCACAGGCCGGCATCCGGTCGAAGGATCTCGCGGTCGCGGTGATCTTTGGCCGGCTGGTGCTGCCGATCGTGCTCGGCGGCCTCGCCGCCTTCCTGATCTACGGCGTCGACCTGTGGCCCGACCTCACGCCCTTCAAACGCTCGGGCGCGACGATGGCGGCGCTGCTGCTCGGCTACAAGGCGCCCGACCTGTTCGTCGACAACAAGCGGCAGAAACGCACCGACGCGATCCGCAAGGGGCTTCCCGATGCGCTCGACCTTCTGGTCATCTGCGCCGAGGCGGGCCTGACCGTCGACGCAGCCTTCAGCCGCGTCGCCAAGGAGCTCGGCCGCGCCTATCCCGAACTGGGCGAGGAATTCGCGCTGACCTCGATCGAGCTCGGCTTCCTTACCGAGCGCCGGCAGGCGTTCGAGAATCTCGCCTATCGCGTCAATCTCGATTCGGTAAAGGGCGTCGTCACGACCATGATCCAGACCGAGAAATACGGCACCCCGCTCGCCAGCGCGCTGCGCGTCCTCTCGGCCGAATTCCGTAACGAGCGCATGATGCGCGCCGAGGAAAAGGCGGCGCGGCTGCCCGCGATCATGACGGTGCCGCTGATCCTGTTCATCCTGCCGTGCCTGTTCATCGTGATCCTGGGGCCCGCGGCCTGCTCGCTCAAGGACGCGCTGACGGGATCGATGTCCTAGAGCGCCCGAAGGCAATCCGGACCAGAAAGGGCGGGACCGTGCGTCCCGCCCTTTTCGTATCAGGCGACCTGCTGCTCGATCGCGCCGAAGATGCTGTGATGACGGTCGTCGTCCATCCAGATGCGAACCGTGTCGCCCTTTTGCATGAAAGGCGTCTTCGGCTCGCCTTGGAGGATCGTCTCCACCGTCCGCACTTCGGCGAGGCAGCAGTAGCCGAGCCCGCCCTCGGCGATCGGCTTGCCGGGGCCGCCGCCGGCATCGCGGTTCGACACCGTGCCCGAACCGATGATCGTTCCGGCACCAAGGTTGCGCGTCTTGGCGGCATGGGCGACGAGCTGGCCGAAGTCGAAGGTCATATCGACGCCCGCGTCGGCGCGGCCGAGCGGCTGGCCGTTGAGGTCGACACTGAGCGTCCCGTGGAGCTTGCCGTCCCTCCACCGGTCCCCAAGCGCCGCGGGCGTCACGAACACCGGCGACATCGCGCTCGACGGCTTCGACTGGAAGAAGCCGAAACCCTTGGCGAGTTCAGCCGGGATCAGACCGCGCAGCGACACATCGTTGGTGAGCCCGACGAGCAATATCTTGTCGCGGGCCGCGACCGGGTCGATGCCCGCGGGGACATCGTCTGTCACCACCACGACCTCGGCCTCCATATCGCAGCCCCACGCCGGATCGCCGAGCGGAATCGGGTCGCGCGGGGCGAGGAAGGCGTCGCTACCCCCCTGATACATCAGCGGATCGTGCCAGAAGCTATCGGGCATTTCGGCACCGCGCGCCTGCCGCACCAGCGCGACATGGTTCACATAGGCACTGCCGTCGGCCCATTGATAGGCGCGCGGCAGCGGCGACGCCGCGTCGCGCTCGTGAAAGCGCTCCTTGGGAATCGCGTCGTGGTTCAGATCCTCCGCCAGCGCGATGAGGCGCGGTCCCGCTTCGGCCCAATTGTCGAGCGCTGCCTGCATCGTCGGGGCCACCGAAGCCGCGTCGGCGTACCAGGCGAGATCATCCGAAACAACGACGAGCCGACCGTCACGGCCGGCCTTGAGCGAAGCTAGTTTCACGCAACATCCTTTGTCTGCGATGCGGGGAAAAGCCGCCATCGCCGGCAAGGACGGCGATGATCAGCGAGGCATCTGGATCGATGCGAAACAGGTAAAGCCGCTCTGCCCCGCCTGCAAGCGCCGGATATATTGAAGATAGGCCTGCGACTGGTCATAGCTGGTGCCGGGCAGCGTCTGACCGCGGAACGCGCGCTTGACCTCTTCGCCGGTGAACGGCCGCGGCGAGCCGGGAAAGGCCCCCTTGGTTCCCGCCGGAACGAGCTGGCCATTGCCATCGATATACTGCCCCGCCCCCGCGACGTCGGGCACCGGAATCTGGCAGTTCATCACCGACACGGCGGTCTGCGCGAACGCGGGGCGGATCGTCAGCGCCGCCGATACGCCGACGGCGCCGAGCGCGAGCATCCTGCGACGCGACGGAACCGGCTCGTCCGTGCTGCCGAGGTCCTCGACCGGAGTTTCGCTCTTTTCCATGGAACCGCGCATAGCCCATCTGCCCTGCGCGCGAAAAGCAAAAGCCGCGGGGCCGCGCGCCGTCATCCCGCTTTGGGACAATCGCACCTCAGGGGTTTAAGCCGTGCTAATGGGCTTGCGCGGGCGCGTCGCTCATGCGAGGCGCAGACGCGATGTTCGACCGCCTGTCCAGCCTGGTCATCGCGCTGACGCTGATTGCCATTGCAGCGATCCTTGCCGCGCTGGCGGGGGGCGACGCGTCGACGATCGCCATTCTCGCCCTGGCCGGCTTCGCCGCCACCGCGATCGTCCACGCCGCCGCGCCGGCCCCCGTGATCGAAGCCCGCGCCGAAACCGCCGCGCCGCCGCCCGCCCCGCTCCCCTCGCTGCTCCGCCACCCCGATTTCGCGCGCCGCGCCGATCAGGAGGCCGATCCGCTGCTCGGCACCACCGACAATATCGTGACGGTCGCGAACGACGCCGCGATTCGGCTGCTCGGCCGCCATATCGTCGGCGCCGACATCCGCACCGCGATCCGCCACCCCGCGGCGACCGAATGGCTCGCAAAGGCAGCGGACGCCGACACGCCGCAGGAGATCAGTCTCGTCGACTTTCCGCGCCCAGGCCAGCGCTGGACGATGCGGATGGCGGCGCTGTCGGGCGGCGATCGCATCATCATCCTCTCCGACCGCTCGGCGATCGACGCCGCGGACCGGATGCGGTCGGACTTCGTGGCCAACGCCAGTCACGAACTGCGCACACCGCTCGCCGCGATCCTCGGCTATGTCGAGACGCTGCAGGACATGAACGGCGATGCGGATGCCGGTATGCGTCACCGCTTCCTGTCGATCATCGACCGCGAGGCGCGGCGGATGCAGCAGCTCGTCATCGACCTCCTGTCGATCTCGCGCGTCGAGGCCGACCGCTTCCGCCGTCCGACGACCCCGGTCAATCTCGCGGCGATCGTGAACAATACCGTCGCGCAATTGCGCGACAGCGAGGAGGCGCGCGCCAAGGATATCGAGGCCAATCTGGGCAGCGAGCCGCAGCCGATGCTGGGCGACGCGGCGCAGCTCGGGCAGCTCGCGCACAACATCATCTCGAACGCGATGAAATACGGCCGCGCGGGAACGCCGGTCACCGTCGACCTGGCACGCGAGGGCGGGCGCGTGCGCCTGAGTGTCGGCGATCAGGGCGACGGCATCGCGCCGGACCACCTGCCGCGCCTGACCGAGCGCTTCTACCGCGTCGACGAAGCGCGCAGCCGCTCGGTCGGAGGGACCGGGCTCGGGCTCGCGATCGTCAAGCATATCAGCGAGCGCCACCAGGGGCAGCTCGACATCGCAAGCGAGGCCGGACGGGGAACGCGAGTGTCGGTGAGCTTTCCGCTGGCGAATGGATAGGCCTGGGGGTGTCCGCTTTTTTGGGTGGGGAGCGGACGTTCAGATCCTCCCCACTTGTGGGGAGGTGGCAGCCCCGCAGGGGCTGATGGAGGGGGTTCGCGTCCTTACGCGACGCCGTTTCAGGCCGCCCGCCCCCTCCACCGCCTTCGGCGGTCCCCCTCCCCGCAAAGCGGGGAGGATTTGATTGGCCGATACCGGTCAATAGAAGCCAGTCACTTCCTGCCAAACAACCTCTCGACATCGTCCATCGCCAGCTTCACCCAGGTCGGCCGCCCATGGTTGCACTGGCCCGAATGCGGCGTGACCTCCATCAGGCGGAGCAGTGCGTTCATTTCAGTGACGTTCAACGTCCGCCCGGCACGAACCGAGCCGTGGCACGCCATCGTCGCGGCGACCAGTTCGAGCCGCTCGTTGAGGCCCAGCGCGGCGTCGTAGCCCGCGAGGTCGTCGGCGATGTCGGTGATCAGCTTGTGGCAGTCGATCGGGCCGAGCATCGCGGGCGTTGCACGCACCATCACCGCGGCGGGACCGAAGCGTTCGATCTCGACGCCGAGCGCCACGAGTTGGGCGGCCGCGGCTTCGAGCCGGTCGCATGCCGGTTCGTCGAGTTCGACGATTTCCGGGAGCAGCAACCCTTGCGACGGCACCGCCTGCCCGCTCATGCCGCGCTTCAGTGTTTCGAGCACCAGCCGCTCGTGCGCGGCATGCTGGTCGACGATGACGAGGCCGTCCTCGGCCTCCGCGACGATATAGGTTTTCGCGATCTGCCCACGCGCGATGCCGAGCGGATGGTCTTCGGCCTGCGGCGGCGGCGCTTCGGCGACCTCGGCGCGGCCTGCAAGCGGTGCGGGCGCGAACGGCGTCATGCGGTCGTAGACGCGCACGGTAGCCGCATCGGGCACGGGCGCGGTCTCGGCGCCGAACAGATGCGCAGCGGGCGCCTCGTGCGCGGCGTGACCGAACAGGGATCCGGTCGTCGGGGCTGGGGTCACCGGTTCCTGCCGCCATGCCGCGAGCGCGGCCTCGGCCGGGCGCTGGACGCTGCGAAAACCATGCTCGTCGAGCGCGCGGCGGAGCCCGCCGACGATCATCCCCCGGACAAGCTGCGGGTCGCGGAAGCGCACTTCGGTCTTCGCCGGATGGACGTTCACGTCGACCTCGCTCGTCGGCACGTCGAGGAAGAGCGCAACGACCGGATGCCGGTCGCGCGCGAGGAGGTCGGCATAAGCGCCGCGCAGTGCGCCGACGAGCAGCCGGTCCTTCACCGGACGCCCGTTGACGAACAGATATTGATGGTCGGCGATGCCGCGATTGTAGGTCGGCAGGCTGATCACGCCGCCCAGATGCACCTCGCCGCGGTCGAGATCGACGCCGATGCTGTTTGCAGCGAGATCGCGGCTGGTCAGCGCGGCGACGCGCGCGAGCCGGTCCTGCCCGCCCTGCAGGTCGATAACGCGGCGCCCATCATGTTCAAGCGTGAAGCCGATATCGGGCCGCGCCATCGCGAGCCGCCGCACGACGTCGAGGCAGGCGGCATATTCACTGCGGCCGCTGCGCAGGAACTTGCGCCGCGCCGGCACGCGCGCGAACAGATCCTCGACGAGGACTCGCGTGCCCTTCGCAAGCGCGGCGGGCCCCTCGCCCGCGAGCGCGCCATTGTCGACGACGCGCCGCCAGCCGTCGCCGCCAGCCACCCGGCTGTCGAGCGTCAGCCGCGCGACGCTGGCGATCGAGGGCAGCGCCTCGCCGCGGAAACCCAGCGTCGTCACCGCCTCGATCGCCTCGTCGGGCAGCTTCGACGTCGCATGGCGTTCGAGTGCCAGCGCCATCTCGGGCGGGGTCATGCCGCAGCCATCGTCCTCGACCTCGAGCCGCGCGATTCCCCCTTCGGCGATTCGCACGGAAATCCGAGTCGCTCCGGCATCTATGGCATTTTCAACCAGTTCCTTGAGCGCGGCGGCGGGTCTTTCGACCACTTCACCGGCTGCGATCCGATTTACGAGCTTTTCCGGCAGGCGGCGTATTGACATAGAGGCTCTCCTAGCGCAGTCGGACGCAAATCGCGACCCACCCGCACAGCCTGATCATTTTGTCCAGCAAGCCCTTCGCGGACGAGCCGGAATTTTCCCCCCTGATTGGTTCTGTCGCCGCCGGGCACGCGGATGCACATCACGACAGGGGGCGTGTCCGTCAAGGGCGCGGCTTCGTTGACAGGAAGCAGTATCGATGTCCTTCTTTTCCCGCTGGTTCAAATTCAATTCCCAAGACATGGCGATCGACCTCGGCACCGCGAACACGGTCGTCTATGTGCGCGGCAAGGGCATCGTGCTCAATGAACCCTCGGTCGTCGCGGTCGAAACGCTGAACGGAATCAAGCGGGTCAAGGCGGTCGGCGATGACGCCAAGCTGATGATGGGCAAGACCCCCGACAGCATCGAGGCGATCCGCCCGCTGCGCGACGGCGTCATCGCCGACATCGACGTTGCCGAACAGATGATCAAGCACTTCATCACCAAGGTCCACGGCGGCAAGCCCAACGCATTCCGCAGCCCCGAGATCGTGATCTGCGTTCCCTCGGGCTCGACCAGCGTCGAGCGCCGCGCGATCCGCGACGCCGCATCGAACGCGGGCGCCAGCGAAGTGTGGCTGATCGAGGAGCCGATGGCGGCCGCGATCGGCGCCGACATGCCGGTGACCGAACCGATCGGGTCGATGGTCGTCGACATCGGCGGCGGTACGACCGAAGTCGCGGTGCTCTCGCTGCGCGGCCTCGCCTACACCACCTCGGTCCGCGCCGGCGGCGACAAGATGGACGAGGCGATCGTCTCATACGTCCGCCGCCATCACAATCTGCTGATCGGCGAGGCGACCGCCGAGCGGATCAAGAAGGATTTCGGCATCGCGCGCATTCCGTCGGACGGCGTCGGCCTGACGATCCACATCAAGGGCCGTGACCTCGTCAACGGCGTGCCCAAGGAAATCTCCATCAACCAGGCGCAGATCGCCGAGGCCTTGTCCGAGCCGATCGGCACGATCGTCGAGGGCGTGCGCATCGCGCTCGAGAACACCGCGCCCGAACTCGCCGCCGACATCGTCGACCAGGGCATCGTGCTGACCGGCGGCGGCGCGCTGATCCGCGAGCTCGACGAGCTGCTCCGCGATGCGACCGGCCTGCCCGTCACCGTGGCCGAAGACCCGCTGACCTGTGTTGCGATCGGCACTGGTCGCGCGATGGAGGACCCCGCCTTCCGCGGCGTGCTCCAGCAAGCCTGATCGCCTAGGCTCGCTGCATCATGGTCCGCCCGGCACATCGGCGTCCGGGGCAATCCCGAAAGGCCCAGTACAGCCTGTTCGTCGCCTATGTCATTGCGGTGACGGGGGCGGTGGCCGGGCTGCTGCTGGCGCTGCTTTCGGTCGTCGATCCCGTGGGCTTCGCGCAGCTTCGCATCGCGAGTCAGGAACTCGCGGCGCCGGTCGCGCGCGTCACCCGTTCGGTGACCGGATCGATCTCGGGCATCGACGACAATGTCTCGGCCTATGTGAAGGCGGGAACGCAAAACCGGCGGCTGCGCCAGGAACTCGCCGATACGCGGCGCAAGCTGGTCGCGACGAGCTCGCTGCAGGAAGAGAATCGTCAGCTGAAGGCGCTGCTCCAGCTCCAGCAGATCGACAAGGCGGCACTCGCTCACGGCTATCTGCTCACCTCGACCTCGACGAGCAGCAAGCGCATCGCGCTGCTCAGCATCGGGCGCAAGATGGGGGTCGCCGCAGGGCAGCCGGTGCGCGGCGCCGACGGATTGATCGGCCGCGTGCTGAGCGCCGGCCCCTCGGTCTCGCAGGTGCTGCTGCTCACCGACGTCGAGAATGTCGTTCCCGTCCGCCGCGCGCGCGACGGTCTACCGGCGCTATCCTCGGGGCGCGGTAACGGCAACCTAGACGTACGCACGCTCAACATCGCCAACAACCCGTTCAAGCCCGGTGACATTCTCGTCACCTCGGGAACCGGCGGCCTCTATCCGCCCAATATCCCCGTCGCGATCGTCGTCAGCCGTCAGGACGACGGCGCGCTCGCGCGTCCGCTCGCCGATCCCGCGAAGGTCGACGCGGTCTCGGTGCTGCGGCCCTATACGCCCGACAATATCGAGGCGGCCCCCGCCCCCGCCCCTGCAGGGGCACCATGAACCGCACCGGCCCGCGTCTCGGCGAGCCCGCATCGCTCTGGCGCATGCGGATCGTGCCGTTAGCCACCGTCCTGATCGCTTCGGCGCTGCCGCTGATGCTGCCGCTCGTCGCCAGTTCGCCGGTGCTGCCGCCGCTCGGGCTGCTGTTCTTCCTCTGCTGGCAGCTCTTGCGCACCGAAATGTGGCCGGTGTGGATCGGCCTGCCGCTAGGCTTGTGGGACGATCTGTTCAGCGGCGCACCGATCGGCACCGCGATCGGCCTGTGGACGATCGCCAGCATCGCGATCCATTATCTGTCGCAGCGCATCTATTGGCGCGGATTCTTTCACGACTGGGCGATCGCCGCGCTGCTCGTCGCGGCCGTCCAGGCGCTCGCCGCGCTGATCGTCCATCCGCACGCCCCCAGTGGCCATGTGCTGGGCCTCGTCGTGCCGCAGATCATCATATCGGTGCTGCTCGTCCCACTGTTCCTGCGCCTGACCGGCAAGTTTGACAATTTCCGCCTGAAACGCCGATAGACTGATTCTGGCCCCTCATGAAGCGCAGACAGCCGCCCATCACCGAAGCCTGGCGAGGCATCACCTTCACGCGCCGCGCGCTCGTCGTCGGCGGCGCGCAGGCGGCGGTCGGCGTCGCGCTCGGCGCGCGCATGGCCTATATCTCGATCGTCGACAACGATCGTTATGTGCTTGAATCCGAAAGCAACCGCGTCAACCTGACGCTCGTCCCGCCGCGGCGCGGCTGGATCGTCGACCGCCACGGCAAGGCGCTCGCGAACAACCGCGTGTCGTTGCGCATCGACATCATTCCCGACCGGCTGCACGACAAGAACGCGGTGCTCACCCAGCTCCGCACGCTGCTGCGGCTCGACGGCGACACGATGGAGCGCATCGAGCGCGATCTCAACGCCGCCTCGGGATTTCAGCCCGTCGCGGTGAAGGAGGACGTCAGCGAGGCCGACTATGCTTCGGTGCTCGTCCGCCTGCCCGACCTGCCCGGCATCGCGCCGGCGCGCGGCTTTGCGCGCAACTATCCGACCGGCGCCGCCGTTGGCCATCTGATCGGCTATGTCGGCGCGCCGAACGCCGAGGAATATGAGAAGGTCAAGGACCCGCTCTACATCACCCCGGGGTTCAAGATCGGCAAGGACGGGCTGGAGAAATATTTCGAACCGATGCTGAAGGGCAAACCCGGCGCGCGGCGGGTCGAGGTCACCGCGCGCGGCAAGGTCGTCCGCGATCTCAGCACCCAGCCCGACGTGCAGGGCAAAACGGTCCACCTGACGATCGACGCCGACCTGCAGGAATATGCCGCGCGGCGCATGGGCCGCGAATCGGGCGCAGCGATCGTCATCGACTGCCTGACCGGCGACATCCTCGCCTTCATCGCGATGCCGAGCTTCGACCCCAACAGCTTTTCCGACGGCATCAGCAATTCGGAATATGCCTGGCTACGCGCCAACGATCACCAGCCGCTGATCAACAAGGCGACGCGCGGTCTTTATCCGCCCGGATCGACGCTGAAGCCGATGGCCGCGCTCGCCGCGATGCAGCATGGGGTCGACCCGGGCGAGAAACACACCTGCATCGGCGGCTACCGCCTCGGCCGTCGCTTCTTTCGCTGTCTCGGCACTCACGGCACGATCGACATGCAGACCGCGATCGAAAAGAGCTGCAACAGCTATTTCTACTGGCTCGGTCACCGGCTGGGCTATGATGCGATCGCACCGACCGCGCGGCTGCTCGGGCTCGGCGAGGAATATAAGCTCGCGGGCAGCAATCAGCGCTATGGGACCATCCCCGACAGCGCGTGGAAGATGCGCAAATATGGCCGCGAATGGTCGGCGTCGGACTCGCTCAACGCCATTATCGGCCAGGGCTATGTCCTCGCTAACCCGCTCCAGCTCGCGGTGATGGCGGCGAGGATCGCGTCGGGGCAGACGCTGTATCCGCGACTGATCAACCGGCAGTTCGAACATCACGCGCTCCCCTTCACGCCCGAGCAGTTCGAGATCGCGCGAGGGGGCATGTGGCGCGTCGTCAACGGCGCCGGCACCGCGGGGCGCAGCCGCCTGCCTTTCGACGACATCCAGATGGCGGGTAAGACCGGCACCGCGCAGGTTCGCGGCCTGTCGGGCGGCAACGGCAAGGGTGGCGACTGGAAATATCGCGACCACGGCCTGTTCGTCGGTTTCGCGCCCTATGACAATCCGCGCTACGCGATGTCGGTCGTCATCGAACATGGCATGGGCGGCTCGCGCGCCGCGGCACCGGTCGCGAAGGACATCTTCACCTTCCTCTTCGACCGCGACAAGGCGATGGCCGCGCTCGAAGGATTCGAGGCCGGCTGGGGCGGCTCCATCGAGGAACGGATGAACCGCGATTTCGCCGCGTGGAAGGCAGGCGCCGCGAGCGATCCCGCGCCGGGAGTGCCACAATGATCCCCGTTCCACCCGCCGTCCAACGCATCCCCTGGAAGCTGATCGCCCTCCTCAGCGCGATTACCGGCTTCGGCCTGCTCGTCCTCTATTCGGCCGCCGGCGGCAGCCTGTCGCCCTGGGCGTGGCAGCAGGGCGTGCGCTTCATCATGTTCCTGATCGGCGCGCTGATCCTCGGGCGCTTCCCGCTGCGCCTGTTCGAGGATTTCGCCTATATCGGCTATATCGGCGTCGCGATCCTGCTCGTCGCGGTGGAGCTTCTGGGTTTCGTCGGAGGCGGCAGCCAACGCTGGCTCAATCTCGGCTTCCTCAACCTCCAGCCGTCGGAATTGATGAAGGTCGCGATCGTCCTCGCGCTGGCGCATTTCTACACGCAATTGCCGCCCGGAAACACGCGCACCTTCACCGCGCTATGGCCGGCGCTGGTGATGATCGGCATTCCGGCGGCGCTGGTGATGCTGCAACCCGACCTCGGCACCGCGCTCGCCATCTGTGCGAGCGGCGCCGTGGTCATGTTCCTCGCCGGCCTGCCCTTGTGGTGGTTCGGCAGCGCCGCACTCGCCGGCGCGGCGGCGCTCCCCATCCTTTTCTCGATGCTCCACGACTATCAGCAGAAGCGGGTGCTCATCTTCCTCGATCCCGAAAGCGACCCCTTGGGTGCCGGCTATCATATCAGCCAGTCGAAGATCGCGATCGGTTCGGGCGGCATCGGCGGCAAGGGCTTCCTCAACGGGTCGCAGAGCCATCTCGACTACCTCCCCGAAGGCCATACCGACTTCATCTTCGCGACGATGGCCGAGGAATGGGGGCTGATCGGCGGTCTCGCGCTGCTCATCGCCTTCTTCCTGCTGCTGCGCTGGTCGACGCGGGTCGCACTGAGGGCGCGCACGCGCTTCGGCCAGCTCGTCGCGGCGGGACTGACGATGACGATCTTCTTCTACATCGCGATCAACCTGATGATGGTGATGGGACTCGCGCCCGTGGTCGGCATCCCGCTGCCGCTCTTCTCCTACGGCGGCTCGTCGATGCTGACGATCATGACCTGCGTCGGCATCATCCTCGCGATCGAAAACGACAGCAAAACGGGCAGCCGCCGCTTTCATTGAAAAAATTCTCGGCAAAGCCATTGCCATCCCCGCAACGCCATGATAGCGGGCCGCTCGCTTCGCAGCAAAGAGGGTCTCCCTCCACGCTGCAGGCGTTGCCGCAAACCGGCAAGTGGACGCATAGCTCAGTTGGTAGAGCAGCTGACTCTTAATCAGCGGGTCCTAGGTTCGAGCCCTAGTGCGTCCACCATTTCTTTCAAAAGCTTAGAAAAATTCGCGTAGCGCCGCTCGCTTGCCCGGCCGCGTCTTCAGGCGCGCGCTTCGTCCCAGCGGTCGAATTCGTGGGCGATCGATTGTTCGACCAGTTCGTTCCACACGGCGCGGATGCGATCCCCGTCTAGCCCCGCCTCTTCCGCCGCGCGCGCGACATTGTCGAGCACCTGCGCCTTGCGGGCTTCGTCGCGCACCGTGCCGCGATCGGTCTTGATCCGCGCCGCGGCGTCCATATAACCGAAGCGGCGAACGAGCAGTGCGACGAGCGCGCGGTCGGTCTCGTCGACCCCGGCGCGCACGTCGAGCATGGTTTCGCACTGTTCGGGCAATTTGGCGGCAGTCATGCGCGCAGCCTTTAGCGGCTTTTTCTCTCGTGTCGAGCGGTGGCGAGGGCGCTTGACTTTACGGCCCTCCCCGTCTAACCGCGCGCCTTCGCAATGGACCCCGCACCCCGGTGAAGCGGCGGTCGCATAGGGCTTGAGCCCCTATGGTGCGACCCGGGAACACGCCGAAATCCTTCGGCACAGAGCAAATTGGAGACGACAATGTCGAAGCGCCAGAGCGCCAAGTATAAACTCGACCGCCGGATGGGCGAGAACATCTGGGGTCGCCCGAAGAGTCCCGTCAACCGCCGCGAATACGGCCCCGGCCAGCACGGCCAGCGCCGCAAGGGCAAGATGTCGGACTTCGGCATCCAGCTCCGCGCGAAGCAGAAGCTGAAGGGCTATTACGGCGACATCACCGAGAAGCAGTTCAAGAAGAATTATTTCGAGGCCTCGCGCATGAAGGGCGACACCGGCCAGAACCTGATCGGCCTGCTCGAACGCCGCCTCGATGCGATCGTCTATCGCGCCAAGTTCACTCCGACCATCTTCTCGGCGCGCCAGCTCGTCAGCCACGGCCACGTCTATGTGAATGGCGTGAAGTGCAACATCGCGAGCCGCCTCGTGAAGCCGGGCGACGAAGTCACCCTCGGCAAGAAGGCGCAGGAAATGGCGCTGGTCGCCGAAGCACAGAGCCTGCCCGAGCGCGACCTGCCCGAATATGTCGCGGTCGACGGCACCAAGGCGACCTTCGTGCGCGTGCCCACGCTCGACGAAGTTCCCTATCCGGTGAAGATGGAACCGAACCTGGTCGTCGAATTCTATTCGCGCTGATCTGGGTCTCGCGACCGGCAAGAAAAAGGGCGGCCCGGCGACGGGCCGCCCTTTTTCTTTTTGCCCTTATCGAGGCCCTACTGTCCCATCGCCGCGCGCAGGAACTTGTCGGCATCGCCCAACATCTTGGTGCGCACCTCGCTATCTGCCAGTTGATGGTCCAGTCCCGGGAATTCGGTGTATTCGACCGTCTTTCCGGCGCTGCGCAGCCGGCTGGCCATCAGCCGCGACTGGCCGACATCGACATTCTGGTCATAGTCGCCGTGAAAGAGCATCACGGGAACCGTGATCTTTTCGGCATTTTGCGCGGGCGAGCCGGTCTTCACATGATCGCCGCGGCCGATGAAGGCTTCGACCTGACGGAAATTGGTATAGTAACGCGAATCTTCGCGAAGCTGTTCGAGGTCGGTGACCGGCGCGATCGCGACGATCGCCTTGAACAGGCCGGGCTCGTAAACCCCCGACTGCAGCGCGGCGTAGCCGCCATAGGACCAGCCGACGATGCCGAGTTTGCCCGGCGCCGCGATCCCGCTCGATACCAGCCATTTGCCGCCGTCGTCGACATCGCCAATCGCCGTCGGCCACGACTGGAAGCCGTTTTTCTGGAACCATCCGGAGCCATAGCCGGTCGAACCCCGGAAATTGGGCTGGAGCACCGCATAGCCGCGCGCCGCGAAATATTGCGACAGCCAGTCGAAGCCCCACTCGTCGCGCGAGCCCGGTCCGCCGTGCGGCATGACGATCGCCGGCAATCCCTTGCCGTCCGAACCCGCGGGCAGCGTCAGATAGGCGGGAATGTCGACGCCGTCGCGTGACTTGTAATGCACGGGTTTCACCGTCGCGAGCTTGGCCGGGTCGAGCTGCGGACGCATCTTCATGATCTCGGCGAGTTGCTTGGTCGACTTGTCGAACAGATAATAGCCGCCGGGATCGACGTCGCTGCCCACCCACAGCACCAGCTTCTGCTCATCGGCGGTCGAATCGACGAAGCTGATGAGCGGATGGTTCGGCAGTGCGTTGGCCAGGGCCGTGCCGAGCGACTTCAGCGCGGGGTCGAAGAAGACCGTCTGGCGCTTGTCGGTAACGAACTGGGCGCCCACGACACGCCCGCTGCGGCCGATGCTGACGAGGCCGTCGACATCGACATGGTCGTTTGCATAGACCAGTGTCTTCGTCATCTTGCCGTCGAGCGAGACCGAATAGAGCGCCGAGCGCCCGTTCAGCGAGTCGAAGCCATAGACCACGTCCAGATTCGGATCGACGGCCACCGGAAGGAAGCCGGTCCCCAGCCCGGCCTCGCTGACATAAGTACCGAAACTCTCCCAATCCCGACTGTTCGCCTTGCGATAGGAGATGTTATAGGTGTTCCCCGAATAGCCGTCCGCGGTCTCCGTCTGGCTGATCATCATGCGGACGTGTCCCCGTCCATCCGAGATATAATCGACGACGCCGTCCTTGGGCGATTCGACCGTCCTACGCTTCAGCGATACCGTGTCGACGGCGTCGACCGCCAGGCCGGACGCCGAGCGCCCGAGCAGCGACCCGGTCTGATACTCGCCGCTCTGGTAACGCGTCATCAGCACGCGGCCACTCTCCTCGGCATCCGACCAGTCGATGACGCCGCCGCCGAACTGGCTTGCACCGAAAGCGCGGACGCGCGTCTTGTCGCTCAGCATCTGCATATTCTGCCCGTCGGCATCGAGCGCGAACAGCCGGCTGAAACCCTGGAGACCGGTCGTGCCGCGGTTGATGACGTGGACGCTGCACACCAGCCGGGTGGCGAGCGCCCAGTCGCAGCGACCGATCTGCTCGTCGCCCCCCTTCGCGCTCAGCACCGGTTTCGAATCGCCGGTCGCGATGGTGATCACCGAGACGACCGAGCCCGCGCCCTTGGTCGGCTGGATCACCGCCAGCCGCTCGCCGTCGGGCGAAATGCTGACCTGGCGGACGCGCTCGCGCTGTCCGAATTTCGCCGCCATATCGTCTTGCGCCTGCGCCGCCCCAGCGGTCGCGACCAGTGCCGGCACGATCAGTGCCGCCCCCCAGAACCTCATTCCCCAAACCCCCGAATTGAAAGCGACCCCTCGCTTAAACCCCTGACATGAGGGCCATGTTGCAACAAACACCGCGCCCCTCGGCATCCAGCATAGGCCGCCCGGTCATCATGGCAACCCGCAAAGGCCAGGTCCGAAGCCCTCATCCACCGCCCTTGCCTGCCGGTGACGGGGCTGGCACAAAGCCCGCAACGCTCATTCGGACAAGGACGATCGATGCTCCGCTTTAACCCCGCCCCGCTCGCGGCCGCCGCGCTATTGGCGCTTACCGCCTGCAACGCCTCCACCGACAAGACCTCGGCCAGCGCCGCGGCGCTTCCCGACGTCCAGCTTCCCGAACTGTCGCTTTCGACCTTGCAGGACGTAACCAGGGAATTGTCGCAGGACCGCTACGAAGGACGCGCGCCGGGGACGCCGGGCGAGGAGAAGACCGTCTCCTATCTGATCAAGAAATTCACCGAAGCGGGTCTCAAGCCCGGCAACAACGGTAGCTGGACGCAGGACGTTCCGCTGGTCGAGATTACCGCGAAGAACGTCAGCCCGCTGAATTTCACCGGCGGCAAGACGCCGATGTCGCTCAAATACGGCATCGACTTCGTCGCTGCGAGCTATCGCGTCCAGCCGCAGATTTCGGTCAAGGACAGCGACGTGGTCTTCGTCGGGTACGGCATCAACGCACCCGAGAAGGGCTGGAACGACTATGCCGGGGTCGATGTGAAGGGGAAGACGGTCGTCATCCTCGTCAACGATCCCGACTGGCAGACCAAGGAGGCGAAGGGCGAGTTCAACGGCCGTGCGATGACCTATTACGGCCGCTGGACCTACAAATATGAGGAAGCGGCGCGGCAGGGCGCCGCCGCGGCGCTGATCGTCCACGACACCGAGCCCGCCGCCTATGGCTGGAACGTCGTCGAATCGAGCTGGACCGGCACGCAATATCTGGCCGACAGCAAGAATGGCGGCGCCGATCAGACCGCCGCCAACGGCTGGATCCAGCTCGACAGGGCGAAGCAGCTCTTCGCGGGCGCGGGGCAGGATTTCGACGCGCTGCGCGAGGCGGCGAAGAAGAAGGGTTTCAAGGCGGTGCCGCTGACCGGCGTCAAGGCGTCGCTGAGCTTCGACAACCAGATCGCCAAGAAGATGTCGCGCAACGTTATCGGCGTGCTGCCGGGGACGAAGCGGCCCGATGAATATGTCCTCTACACCGCGCACTGGGACCATCTCGGCCGCTGCGCGCCGGTCGACGGCGACGATATCTGCAACGGCGCGGTCGACAATGCGACCGGCGTCGCGGGGCTGGTGACGCTGGCGCAGGCCTACCAGAAGGCTGGCGCGCCCGACCGCAGCGTCGTCTTCCTCGCGGTCACCGCCGAGGAATCGGGGCTGCTCGGCTCGAAATATTATGCCGAAAACCCGGTCTTCCCGCTCGCGCAGACCGTCGGCGGGGTGAACATGGACGCACTGAATCCCGCAGGCCCTGCCAAGGACATCGTCGTCGTCGGCCGCGGCAAGTCCGAACTCGACGCTTATCTCGAAAAGATCGCGGCGACGGCGAAGCGCACGGTCGTCGACGAGCCGACCCCCGAAAAGGGCTTCTATTACCGCTCCGACCATTTCAGCTTCGCCAAGCTCGGCGTGCCGATGTTCAACTTCGGCAGCGGCGAGGATTTGGTCGCGGGCGGCAAGGACGCCGGCAAGAAGGCGTCGGAAGACTATGAAGAGCACCGCTATCACGCGCCCGGCGACGAATATGAGGCGATCGCCAACTGGGACGGCATGCTCGCCGACCTCCAGCTCTATTATGCCGCGGGGCGGATGCTGGCGATGACCGACGCTTGGCCGAACTGGGTCAAGGGCGACGAATTCCGCGCCGCCCGCGACAAGTCGCGCGCCGAACAATAGGAGCCCATATATGACGCTGCGCATGGCGGCCGAATGGGCGCCGCATGAGGCGGCGTGGATCGGCTTCCCCCACCTCGCCGAGGAGTGGTCCGGGCAGATCGACGCTGCGCGCCGCGATATCGCGGCCTTCGCGAACGCCGTTCACGACGGGGGACGCGGCGAGGAGGTGCGGCTCGTCGTCAACGACGAGGCGCAGGCGGAAATCGCGGCCAATCTCGTCGAGTCCGGCGTGCATATCCTCGTCCAGCCGCTCGGCGACATCTGGCTGCGCGACACCGGGCCGATCGTCTCGGGGACGGGGACGGCGCGGCGCGCGCGCAATTTCCGCTTCAATTGGTGGGGTGAGAAATTCGTGATGCCGGGCGATCTGGAGGTCGGCGCGGCGCTCGGCGCGAAAAGCGGCTTGCCGGTCGACGAGCAGGATTGGGTTCTCGAAGGCGGCGGCATCGACGTCGACGGCACCGGGCTCGCGGTCACCACCGAGGAGTGCCTGCTCCACCCGAACCGCAACCCGTCGCTGACCCGCGAGGATATCGCCGTGCGGCTGCATCAGTCGCTCGGCGTCGAGCGGCTGCTGTGGCTCGGCAAGGGGCTGGTCGGCGACCATACCGACGGCCATGTCGACAATCTCGCACGCTTCGTCGGCGAAGGCCGGCTCGCGATCCCGGTCGCGGCGGGTAGCGACGATCCCAACGCCGCCATCTACGCCGACGCGCGCGCGCGGGCCGAAGCCTTCGGCGGGGTCGAGATCCTCGACCTCCCCTCACCCGGCCGTGTCGAGATCGAGGGCGAAATCGCGGCGGCGAGCTATATGAACTTCTACATCGGCAACAGCGTCGTGGTCGTCCCGACCTATGGTTCGGCGAACGATGCCGCGGCCGTCGACGCCCTCGTCGCACTCTTTCCCGATCGCCGTGCGGTCGGCATCGACGCGCGCGGAATCATCGTCGGCGGCGGCAGCTTCCATTGCTCGAGCCAGCAGGTGCCGGCGTGATGGCTCGTGTGGCCCGAATAGGCGTGATGCTGCTGGCGGTCGGGCTACTGGCAATCAGCCTACCCATGATCGGACTATCGGTCATGACTTTCGATGCGCCCGGCAGCGAAAAAGCACTGCTTAATTGGATGGGTGTTTTTGCCGTCTGGATCATGCCATTTGCTGCCGTGAAGAGCTTTCTTGTCCTAAAGCAGGCGTCGCAGCCGATTGCCTTTGCGACATGGTCCGAAGCCGTCCTGCTGATTCTTATCCCGCCCAGCCTGCTGATTGCGGTCTTCTGGCTGGCGAACCGCTAACTACTTCCCTCTATCGACGCAGCATGGCATGCCCGCCCCATGACCCGCACCCTCTCCGTCGCCGCATTGCAGCTTCCCCTGCCCGGCCCCGTCCAGCCGAACATCGACGCCGTGTCGGCGCTCGTCGAGGAGGCGGTCGCGAAGGGCGCGCAGGTCATCCTGCCGCCCGAGCTCTTCGAGGGCCCCTATTTCTGCCAGGTCGAGGAAGAGGCGCTGTTCGCGAGCGCGCGTCCGACCACCGAGCATCCGAGCGTCGTCGCGATGCAGGCGCTCGCCGCGACTCACAAGGTCGCGATCCCGACCAGCTTCTTCGAGAAAGATGGGCCGCATTATTACAACACGCTCGCGATGATCGGCCCCGATGGCGCGATCATGGGGACGTACCGCAAGAGCCACATTCCCGACGGGCCGGGCTATGAGGAGAAATATTATTTCCGCCCCGGCAACACGGGCTTCAAGGTCTGGGATCTCTTTGGGGCGCGGATCGGCGTCGGGGTGTGCTGGGACCAATGGTATCCCGAAACCGCGCGCGCGATGGCGCTGATGGGCGCCGAACTGCTTTTCTATCCGACCGCGATCGGGTCAGAGCCCTATGACGCCGATCTCGACACCAGCCGCATGTGGCGCCGCGCGATGCAGGGCCATGCCGTGTCGAACTGTATGCCGGTGATCGCCGCCAATCGCATCGGGCGGGAGGGTGAAGCCGACTTCTACGGCCACAGCTTCATCACCGACGAATGGGGTGATCTGACGCAGGCATTCGGGCGCGAGGAAAGCGGCGTGCTGGTCGAGACGATCGACCTCGATCGCGCCGCGAAACACCGCGCCGGCATGGGCTTCTTCCGCGACCGGCGGCCGCAGCTCTACGGCCGGCTCGCCGAGGACATCTAAGGCATGGACGAGGGCAAGACGATGCAGGTTCCCGACGACATCTTCACCGAGCCCGACGATGTCGATCCCGACACGCTCGCCCGGCTCGGCCCGCTGCGCCGCCTTGCCGGCATCTGGGAGGGGCAGCGCGGGGTCGACGTCAACCCCAAGGCCGACGGCCCCGAAACGCGCCAATATTACGAGCGGATCGAGATGCAGCCGATCGACGCGCAGGCGAACGGGCCGCAGCTCTTCTATGGCCTGCGCTATCATGTCCACATCAACACCCCCGAAGAGGACATCGCCTTCCACGACCAGGTCGGATACTGGCTCTACGAGCCCGCGACCGGGCTGATCCTGCAGACGCTGGCGATTCCGCGCGGCCAGATCGCGATCGCGGCGGGGCATGCCGAGCCCGATGCGAAACGGCTCGTGCTGACCGCAGAGCGTGGACAAACCGAATATGGCATCTGCTCGACGACCTTCCTCGAACTGGCGTTCCGCACCGACAAATATCAGATTAGCGTCGACTTCCATGAGGATGGCGGCTGGAGCTATGTTCTCGACACCACGTTGATGGTCAAAGGCCAGAGCGAGCCTTTCCTCCACCGCGACCGCAACCGGCTCACCAAGATCGCCGAGCCCGACCTCAATCCGTGGGCGAAGATCGCGCGGTCGGCGCAGCCGGCGTCAACGGACGTTTGACACCGCGCCCCGGATACACCTAACCTGCTAAGCACCGACGAGGCGACAGACCGGTCCACAGGCCGGCGGCCCTTGCGGGGTGGTGAGGGAGAGTGAGATGAGCAGCATCGAACAGCGTGCGGCGGGTGCGCGCGAATTGCACCGGACGATCGATTTCATCGGCCTGCGCGCGCATGCGACGACGGTCGGCCTGATCCAGCTTTGCGAGGAGCTTTTGAAGGTCGGCATTCTCGACAAGGCCGCGCTCGAGCGGATCAAGGACGCGATCCGCATGGAGCTCACCCTGTCGCAGGCGCGCATATCGAACCAGACACTGTTCGACGAGACGCTGCGCCGCCGGCTCGACGCCATCTTTCCGCACTGCGGCGAACCCGCGGATCCGGTGGGTTCGATCGAGGCTCTCGAAGAGGCGCTCGACCTCGAAGACAAGGGCTGATCCCGGCCACGCCGCCGGATGATGATGGTGCCCCTGGCCGGACTCGAACCAGCACTCCTTGCGGAACTCGATTTTGAGTCGAGCGCGTCTACCAATTTCACCACAGGGGCCCGTGGAAGGCGCCTCCCCTAAGGCGAAGCGCCGCCGCTTGCCAAGCTATTTCTTGAGCTCGCGCGCCAGCGTCTTTGCCGTCGCCTTGCCATAGGGGGGCTTGAAGCCCGCCATGCCGGCGACGTCGAACTTCGGCTGGCGATAGACGGCGCGCGCGTGGCTGAAGGTGCGGAAGCCGTCGAGCCCGTGGTAATTGCCCATACCCGACGGGCCGACGCCGCCGAAGGGCAGATCCTCCATCGCGTTGTGGAACAGCACGTCGTTGACCGTGACGCCGCCCGAGATCGTCCGCGTCAGCACGCGATCCTCCTCGCTCTTGTCCTGGCCGAAATAATAGAGGCCGAGCGGGCGGTCGTGCGCGTTCACATAGTCGATCGCGTCGTCGATGGTCCGATAGGTCTTCACCGGCAGGATCGGCCCGAAAATCTCCTCCTGCATCACCTTCATGTCGTCGGTCGGGTTGCGGACGATATGAAGCGGCATCTTGTGGCCGTTCGAACTCGCGAAATCCTCGCCCGCGGGATTGACCTCGACCACCTCGGCGCCCTTTTCGCGCGCATCGGCAAGGTAGGATTGCAGCCGGTCGTAATTGCGCGTGTTGACGACCGAGGTGTAGTCGTCGTTGGCGAGCAGCGTCGGATAGAGCGCCGCGGCGCCCTTCGTCACGCTGTCGATCACCGCGCCCTCCTGATCCTCGGCGACGAGCAGATAGTCGGGCGCGAGGCAGATCTGCCCCGCGTTCATCAGCTTGCCCATCGCGACGCGCTGGCCGACGAGGTCGCGGTTCGCGCTGCGCCCGATGAAGGTCGGCGACTTGCCGCCGAGTTCGAGCGTCACGGGCACCAGATTGTCCGCCGCGGCGCGCATGATATGCTTGCCCACGCTCGTCGCGCCGGTGAAGATCAGATGATCGAAGGCGAGCTTCGAGAACGCCACACCGACATCGGGCCCGCCGGTGAACACCGCCATCTCGCTCTCGTCGAAATAATCGGGGACGAGCCGCGCCATCAGGGCGGAGACATTCTCGGTGAACTCGCTGGGCTTGATCATCGCGCGATTGCCCGCCGCGAGGATGCCCGCCATCGGCACGAAGACCATGCCGACCGGGAAGTTCCACGGGCTGACCACGCCGACGACACCCTTGGGCTGAAACACCACCTCGGCCTTCGCGCCGAGCAGCCCGAGCGGAAAGGTGGGCCTCCGCTTCTCGCCCTTCGCCCAGCTCGCCATATGCTTCTTCGCATGTTTCAAGGCGCTGACCGAGGGCATGATGTCGGTCATCAGCGTCTGTTCGCGGCTGCGATGGCCGAAATCCTCGCTCACCGCCTTCGCGAAATCGTCCGCATGGTCGACGAGCAGCGCGACCGCGCGGTCGAGGCGGTCGGTCCGCACCGCGAGGCTTTCGGGCATGGCGGCGGTGAAGCTCGCCCTTTGCGCCGCGAGCACCTGGCCCATGCGCGCGCTTTCGAGCGCGATGCCGTCTTCGATCGCCGTCACCATATCCCGTCTCCCTCCGTTTGATCCGTTTTGATCATGGGCGAAGGCGGGTTGCAAGATGAAACCCGCTGCGGGACGTCGACCGGCGCCGAGGCGCGCAATTTTATTCCAAAGTTCACGAAAGTCACACTACGTCCCCCTTCATTCGGGCCTCCTGGCATGCGCCGGACCGGCTTGCCTGGGGTCCGATCGGCCAGCGGCCGGGAAGGCTGAGAAGGGGCTGCGGATCATTGGCCAGTTTGAAGCATAGCCGGATAATGTAGGAAAGGGATTTTGTTCGATACCATCGGCGCCGGGGCGGCCATCGGGCCGGGTCATCGCGGGCTCGGTTGCGCTCCCCGGCGAAAGCCGGGGTCCAGAGGTGAAGGCTGGGCTTCCTCCTATGGACCCCGGCTTTCGCCGGGGTTCACTTTTCCACCAGCTCAGGCCGATTTTTCCAGATCGACGTAGCGCAGATAGGGCTTGAGCGTGCGGAAGCCCTGCGGGAAGCGGCTCTTCGCATCCTCGTCGGACAGTTTGGGCGAAATGATGACCTCTTCGCCCGGGGTCCAGTTCACCGGGGTCGCGACCGACTGGGCATCGGTCAGTTGCAGGCTGTCGATCGCGCGGATGATCTCGGCGAAATTGCGCCCGGTGCTGGGCGGATAGGTCAGAACCAGACGGACCTTCTTATTCGGATCGATGACATAGACGGCGCGCACCGTCACCGTCGGGTCCGAATCCGGATGGATCATGCCATAGAGAGTGGCGACCTTCTGGTCGCTGTCGGCGATCATCGGATAGTCGAGCTTCTGGCCCTGGGTGGATTCGATATCCTGTTCCCAATCGCGATGCGAGTCGACCGGATCGACCGACAGGCCGATCGTCTTGACCCCGCGCTTGTCCCATTCGGGGCGCAGCCGGGCGACCTCGCCCAGTTCGGTCGTGCAGACCGGGGTAAAATCCTTCGGGTGGCTGAAAAACAGTCCCCAGGACGAACCGAGCCATTCGTGGAAACGGATGGGCCCCTGTGTGCTGTCCTGTTCGAAATCGGGCGCGATCTGGCCGAGTTGTATGGTCATTTGGTACCTCCTAGCGCCCGCATTGTGCGCCCCGCGTCGAGTCCGGCCAAACAAGCGTTCCTTTCGTCCCCGCCAGAAAGCTTTGCCACCGCGATGCTGGCCCTCCCCTCTTTCGCAGGTGCAGCATTTCGGCTAATCCATCCGCCAACCAACTTTCCCCTACGGAGTCTCGTCCCATGACCGCCACCGATCCCGTCGTCTTCCTCTCCTATGCCCGCACCCCGATGGGGAGCATGCAGGGCGCGCTGTCGGACGCGAGCGCGACCGACCTCGGCGCCACCGCGGTCAAGGCGGCGGTCGAGCGCGCGGGGGTCAAGAGCGACGATATCGAGCGCATCTATATGGGCTGCGTGCTGCCCGCCGGGCTGGGCCAGGCGCCGGCGCGCCAGGCCGCGATCAAGGCGGGCCTGCCCAAGTCGGTGCAGGCGACCACCGTCAACAAGGTGTGCGGTTCGGGCATGCAGACCGTGATCATGGGCGCCGAGGCGCTCGCCGCGGGCAGCATCGACCTTGTCGTCGCGGGCGGCATGGAATCGATGACCAACGCGCCCTACCTCCTCAAGAAGCATCGTTCGGGCGCGCGCATCGGCCACGACACCGCCTATGACCATATGTTCCTCGACGGGCTCGAGGACGCCTATGAGGCGGGCCGCGCGATGGGCACCTTCGCGCAGGACACCGCCGACGCCTATCAGCTCAGCCGTCAGGCGCAGGACGATTATTCGATCGAGTCGCTGAAGCGCGCGCAGGCGGCGATCGCCGACGGCGCCTTCGCGGGCGAGATCGCGCCGGTCACCATCGCGACCCGCAAGGGTGAGGTCGTCGTCGACACCGACGAGGCCCCCGGCAAGGGCAATCCCGACAAGATTCCGACGCTGAAGCCCGCCTTCGCCAAGGACGGCACGATCACCGCCGCGACCAGTTCGTCGATCTCCGACGGCGCTGCCGCGGTCGTGCTGACGCGCCAGTCGGTCGCCGACGCGAAGGGCGCGAAGCCGGTCGCGAAGCTCGTCGCGCACGCCGCGCACGCACAGGAGCCCAAGGATTTCACCGTCGCCCCCATCGGCGCGATCAACAAGGTGCTGGCCAAGGCCGGCTGGTCGATCGGCGACGTCGACCTGTTCGAAGTCAACGAAGCCTTCGCCTGCGTCGCGATGTTCGCGATGCACGACCTCGGCATCCCGCACGGGAAGATCAACGTCCACGGCGGCGCGACCGCGCTCGGCCATCCGATCGGCGCGAGCGGCACCCGCATCATCACGACGCTGATCGCGGCGCTGCAACGCCACGGCAAGACGCGCGGCATCGCGAGCCTGTGCATCGGCGGCGGCGAGGCGACCGCGGTCGCCGTCGAGCTGGTTTGACGCGCGCACTCGTCCTGGCGCTCGCCGCCATCGCGGCGACGGCCACGCCCTTGCGGGCGGAACCGGACGAGGCTCCGCCCGCGCCCATGTCGATCGACGAGCAGGACGCCGTCCAGCTCGCCCTCGACCGTGGGCAAAGCCTTTATGCCTATGACCAGGCGGCGTGGCACACAACCGACGCGCTGACCGCCGAGGTGCCCGAGGCCACGCTCCAGACGATCCGCGGCTGGGTGGTGACACCCGAAGGCGACGATTACCGGGTCACCTATTATGCGGGGGATCGCGGCGCGCCGCACCGCGCGGTCTATTCGGCGGTGTGGACCGGCGGCACCGGAGTTCGCGACGGCAAGCCCCGCACCGGAGCGGACAGCCAGCTCTCGGCGGAGGAGGCGAGGCTCGTGGCAGCTTCGGACGCGGTTGCCGAGGAGGGGAGGCCGCGCTGCACAGACCGGCGCTTCAACCGTGTCATATTGCCCCACGCTGGCACCGATGGCGCCGATCTCGTCTATCTGCTGACCCCGCAGACGCAGGCCGGCAGCATTCCGCTCGGCGGCCACTACCGCGTCGAGGTGAAGGACGGTGAGGTCGTCACGGAGCGCGCTTTTACGAAGACCTGCCTCGACCTGCCGTTCGAGGACAAGGCGAAAGCGCTCGTCGTGTCGCATCTTCTCGACCCGACACCGACCGAAATCCATTTCTTCTCTGTCTTCGCGGCCGGCAAGCCGCTCTACGTTATCACGCCATCGAACGATCGGATCTGGGTCGCGGAGACAGTCCGCGGCAAAGCACGGGTGCGCGTCGTCAAATAAGCGCGATCGCGATCGGATCGGTTCGCGACGCTGCGGCGAATCGCGACATTTTGCCACACAAATGACCGGAAAATAAACGCGGCATTCCGGCATCGTTCAAATCGACTCGCCTAATCCTTTCCCCGTCATCGGGCAGATCCCCCTCCCCCTGACGGATGCAAAGGAATGGCAAAATGAAGAAGATGAAATTTCTCACCGCCGGCCTGATCGCCGCGATGATGGTGCCCGCGGTGGCGCAGGCGCAGACCGGAGAGCTCCGCCGCGACCGGCAGGAGGTTCGCGAACAGAAGCGCGACGTGCGCCAGGCGGTTCGCCACGGCGACCGCGGCGACGTGCGCGAGCAGCGCCGCGACCTGCGCGACGCGCGGCAGGAATATCGCGAGGACAAGCGCGACTGGCGCCGCGACAACCGCTACCAGAACTGGCGCGCGCCGTTCAAATATCAGCAGTTCCGTATCGGATCGACGCTGCGGTCCAGCTATTACGCGCCCAGCTATCGCCTGAGCTACGACAGCCGCTGGGGCGTGCCGCGGGCGGGACGCAACCTCGCCTATGTCCGCCACTACAACGACCTGCTGCTGGTCAACGTGCGCAGCGGCAAGGTGATCAAGGTCTATCGCAACCACTTCCGCTGGCGCTGAGCGATAAACCCGGCAAGGGGCCGGACGGGCGACCGTCCGGCCCTTTTTCGTGCGGGCGTCAGTCGCCCCAGATATGGTCCACTTCGATCCAGCCGCGCCTGCCCTTGACGTCGAGCAGGCACCAGCCCTTCTTGCAGTCGGTGATCCGTCCCACCACCCCCGCCTCGGCGCGATAGGCGACCGCCGCGGCCGGATCGGGCGATTGACGCATCGGGCGCACGCCGCCGGTGACGATCGCGGTGCGCGTGCGGCTGAGCAGGCGCGCCGCCATCCAGCCCTGCGTGCCGTCGGGGTCCTCGACCTTGCGCCAGGTCTCGTGCCGCGCGACCACCTTCACCGGCAGGTCGCGGCGCCGATATTCCCAGATGACCGGGACATCGGGCGACGGCCCCTTGCGCATCCGCGCCTCGTCGACGCTGATCGACGCCCAATAGGGCAGTTCGGGGTCCGACGATTGGGCGGCGGCGGGGCCGATGGCGGCAAGGCTCAACAAAATCAGGGCAAATCTTCGGCTGGTCATCGCCAACCCTTGTCAAAATCGGCGCCCATTATCAACCGGCCGCAGCGCACAAACGGCCCGTCGTCCACAGTCCTGCGCGCCGCCGCCCCTTGACCCCCAGCCGCCGTCGCGCTCTATCGGCGGCCATGCCCGATTCCCCTCGCCCCAAACGCCCGCGCGTCATCGTCACCCGCCAGTTGATGCCGCATGTCGAGGCGCGCATGTCCGAGTTGTTCGAGGTCGTGCTGTCGGCGCGCGACCGCGCCTTTTCGGTCGACGAACTGAAAGCCGCGGTCGCGGACTGCGATGTGCTGGTTCCGACGGTGACCGACAGCATCGACGCCGCGATCCTCGACGCCGCGGGCGAGCGGTTGAAGCTGATCGCCAATTTCGGCGCCGGGGTCGACCATATCGACCTCGCCGCGGCGCGCGCCAAGGGCATCATGGTCGCGAACACGCCGGGAGTCTTCACCGAGGATACCGCCGACATGACGATGGCGCTGATTCTCAGCGTCCCGCGCCGGCTCGCCGAGGGCGAGAAATTGATGCGGTCGGGCAAATGGGAAGGCTGGGCGCCGAGCACGATGCTGGGCCACCGCGTCGGCGGCAAATTGCTCGGCATCATCGGCATGGGGCGCATCGGCCTTGCGGTCGCGCGCCGCGCCCGCGCCTTCGGCCTGTCGATCCATTATCACAACCGCAAGCGCCTGCCCGCCGAGGTCGAGGAGGAACTGGGCGCCAGCTATCATGCGAGCATCGACACGCTGCTCCGCATCAGCGACGTGGTGACGATCCACTGCCCGCACACCAGCGAAACGCACGAGATGGTGAACGCCGCGCGCATCGCGGCGATGAAGCCGACCGCCTATCTGATCAACACCGCGCGCGGCGAGATCGTCGACGAAAAGGCGCTGATCGCGGCACTCAAGAGCCGCCGCATCGCGGGCGCCGGGCTCGACGTCTATGCGCAGGAGCCGGTGGTCGATCCCGAGTTGCTCGCGCTCGACAACGCCGTGCTCCTCCCCCACCTCGCCTCTGCGACCATCGAGGGGCGCGAGGCGTCGGGCGAGAAGGTCATCGCCAACATCCGCGCCTGGAGCGACGGCCACCGCCCGCCGGACCAGGTGCTGGAGGGGTGGGTTTAGCGGAGGACGCGTGAGACCGCTTTGGATTGCTTCGTTGCTGCGCTCCTCGCAATGACGAAGATCTATAACGCACCGTCATTGCGAGCGAAGCGAAGCAATCCAGAGCGTCATTAGCTGCCGTCGAGAATATCGGGCCATAGGTCCCGCCAAAGCGGATTTTCCGCCTCAATCAGCGCTAGTTTCTTCGCTCGGTTCCCGGCCTTGATCTGCTTCTCCCGAGCGATGGCGGTTTCCATGCTCGAATGCATCTCGAACCAGACGAGCATCTTGCAGTCGTAGCGGGTCGAGAAGCCGCCAAGGCCCTCCCGATGCTGCCACACGCGCTGCAATAGCCCGGACGTCACGCCCGTATAGAGCGTCCCGTTGCGCTTGCTCGCCATGATGTAGACCGCTGGCAGGCGTTCGCGCATGGTCGCCCCTGGATTGCTTCGCTCCGCTCGCAATGACGAAGTGTTTGGACGCTCAATCCCCCGTCAATATCCGGTCCACCAGCTGCTTCACCGTGGGGGTGAAGTTGTTCGAGTAGAAGGGGTCGGTCTTGAAGTTGAACGCGGCATGGCCCGCGAACATCAGATTCCGTTCGGTGTCGCCGCCGTGCGCGATGTCCTGCAGCGTTTTCTGGATGCAGAAGCTGCGCGGATCGGCGAGGTAGCCGGTCGAATAATCGTCATGGTCCTTCCACGACGAAAAGCCGCAGTGCGACAGGCAGCCCATGCAGTCGGCCTGATCCTTGCGGATCACCGCCTTGTCGTCCTCGGTCACGAAAACCACCGTGTTGTCGGGGGTCTTGAGCGCCTCGCTATAGCCTTCCGCCACCCAGTCGCGCGCGCGCGCGCGGTCGTGCGGCGTGACCCAGAAATTCTTGCCCTTCACCCCGACGTCGAGCTGGACGATATGGTCGCCCGCCTCCTGCTTCGAATAGGGAATCTGGCGTTCCGATCGCGCCTCGAGGTCGCGCAGGAAGGGGTTGCGCACCGCGCTCGAATAAAAGCCGGTGGGCGAGAAGCGGTGGAGCAGCACGTCGCCGTCATCGAGCGTGCGCAGCCGGTCCTTCCATTCCTGCGGAATCGGGCTTTCGACCGTCAGCAGCGGGCGCGTGCCATATTGAAAGACGATCTGCCCGAGTTCGGGATTGTCGATCCAATGCTCCCAGTCGCGCAGATACCAGACGCCGCCCGCCATCACGATCGGCACCGTGTCCGAAATCCCCTCGGCGCGCATCGTGTCGCGCAGCGCCTTGACGCGCGGATAGGGGTCTTCGGGGACCAGCGGATCCTCGGCGTTCGACAGGCCGTTGTGGCCACCGGCGAGCCAGGGATCCTCGTAAACCACCGCCGCCATCAGGTCGGCGACCTTGTGATAGGCGCGCTTCCACAGCGCGCGGAAGGCGCGCGCCGAGGAGATGATCGGCAGATAATGGACATTGTGCCGCGCCGCGATCTCGCTGAGCTTGTACGGCATGCCCGCGCCGCAGGTGACGCCGGTGACCAGCCCCCTGGTCTTTTCGAGCACGCCTTCGAGCACGCGCTGGGCGCCGCCCATTTCCCAGAGCACGTTGATGTTGATCGCGCCCTTGCCGCTCGCGACGTCATAGGCGCGCTTGACCTGTTCGACCGCGCCGTCGATCGCATAGTTGACCAGCTCGTCGTGACGCTCGCGCCGCGTCAGCGCGCGATAGATTTGCGGGATGATCTTGCCCTCGGCGTCGTAACTGTCGGCGTTGACCGCCGACACGGTGCCGATGCCGCCCGCCGCGGCCCAGGCGCCGCTCGACATATGGTTGGTCGCCGACACGCCCTTGCCACCCTCGACCAGCGGCCAGACCTCGCGTCCGCCGTAAAGGATGGGCTTCAAACCTTTGAACACGTCAGAACCTCTTTCTCTCCACCGGTCGCGCGATCGCGCACCGGCCCTCATACCGTTTCCGTAAGCGGAAGACGGCCCCCTTTGTCAATCGATCCCGATCCAGCGACCGCTGAACAGGCCATATCCGTCAAGGGCCCGAGCATAGAGCCTTTCATAGGCATCGACCATCGTTGATTCGTCGAAGCGTTCGGCGGCAACGCGCCGGTTCGCCGCGCCGACCGCGGCGCGGAGTGCCGGATCGTCGGCCATCCGCGCCAGCGCGGCGCGGAAAGCCGCCTCGTCGCCCGCCACGAAGGGCCGGTTGTCGCCGGCCACCATTGCGGCAACATCGCCGACATCGGGGCTGACGACGGGCAACCCCGCCGCCATCGCCTCGATCACCGCGATCGGCGCCTGTTCGCTGAGCGACGACAGCGCGAGAAGGTCGAAATGGCCGATCCAGCGCGCGGGTTCGGCCATGAAGCCGGGCATGACGAGCCGGTCGGCCATGCCGCACGCCGCCGCCGCGGCCGCGATTGCGGCACGCTCGGGGCCCTCCCCGACGATCACCAGCCGCACGTTCGGCAGCGTCGCCACCGCGCGGACGAGCCGCGGCAGATCCTTGACCTTGCGCAGCCCGGCGACGGTGCCGATCACTATCTCGCCGGCGCGGCGCTCGAAGCCGGGGATCGGCACGCTCGGCCCGCGCGCATAGGCGGCGACGTCGATGCCGTTGCGGATCAGGTGCGTGCGGTCGCCGGCCTTCCATTCGGCTCCGGCGATCCGCTGGAGCAGGGTCGACGGCACCACGACGGCCGCGGTGTGGCGCAGCGCGTGGCGGCGGAACAGGTTGCGTTTCCAGTTGCGCCGGACGCTCTCATCCTCGTTGAACCCGTCCTCGTGATGGATCAGGCACGGCGGCATATGATACCACCAGCGGTTCCAATGGAGGCGATGCGCCATCACCCCGTCCATAGCGCCCCAATTATAGCTGAGCACCAGGTCGAAGCCGAGCATGTAGCGCGCGAGATCGCGATAGCGCGACAGCGACGGGCGGCCGTGGAGCGGCGGGGCATCCTTCGGGAAATCCACCTTTATGCCCGGCGCGATCGCGTCGCGTGCGCCGAGCGCGTCGGGCATCGCCGACAGGATCGCGTGCTGCGCCCGATCCTCCATCAGGTTCATCAGCCGCACCGCGCGCGCTTCCTTGCCGCCGAGCGAGAAGCTCGAATGGAGGTGCAGGATGCGGACCGTATGCTCGCGCCCGGTCACGTCGCGGGCAGATCCGCGAGCCAGGCGTCGATCGCCGCGACCGCCGCGGGCTCGTCCATCGTCGGCGCGTGCCCGACGCCGGGCACCTCGACCAGCCGCGCGCCCGGCAGCGCCTGCTCCATCTTTTGCGCCGCACCCTTCGCCAATATGTCCGACAGCGCGCCGCGCAGCACCAGCACCGGAATGTCGCCGAGCGCCCGATAGGCGGGCCACAGGTCGATCCCCGCCTCGGGCGCCGGCAGGCGCAGCGGCGCCGCGATCTGCTTGTCGTAATCGGTGACGATCCGCCCCTCGGGGGTCAGGCGGTGGGTGCGCTTGGTGAGGCGCAGCCAGTCGTGGATGCCATAGCCCGGATAGACGGCGGCGTTGAGCTCGGCGAAGGCGCGCGCCGCGTGAATCCATGTCGGCTGGCCGCCGCCAGCGCCGATATAGTCGCGGATGCGTTCGAGCCCTTTCGCCTCCAGTTCGGGGCCGACATCGTTGAGCACCGCGCCGACGAGGCGTCCCGTCATGCTCGCCGCCATCAGCATCGACACGAGCCCGCCGAGCGAAGTGCCGATCGTCGCGAAGCGCGCGATCTCCAACTCGTCGAGCAACGCCACGACGTCCTGCACATAAGTCAGCGGAACATAGGTCATCGGGTCCTTGGCATAGGCGCTCTCGCCGCGGCCGCGGAACTCGACGACGATGGTCCTGCGCGACCGCGCGACATGCGGCGCGAGCGCCTCGAAATCGCGAACGTTGCGGGCGAGACCGGGCATGCAGAGCACCGGCGGCGCCTCCGCGGCGGCTTCCGGCCCCGCATAGACACGCGCGTGCAGCCGCACGCCGTCGGCGGACCACCAGTAATGGTCCGACCAGTCGCGCCCGTCGGCCCGGATGTCCTGCTTGACCGTAATGACCCGTCCCCTTCCTGCGTTTCCACACGCCGTCTATCGCCAACCCGGCGGCGGCGCGCAAGCCGTCCGTCGCCGCCCGCCGGTTGCCGCCACCCGCTTTCACCGATAAGAGGCGAGCGACCATGAGCGAAGACCTGCTTTCCTTCGAACCCGCGACCGGTGAAGAGCTGTGGCGCGGGCCCGTCAGCCGCGTCGACGACGAGGTCGAGATCGCTCGCGGCGCCTGGCCCGCCTGGGCGGCGCAGGCCGTCACCTTCCGCGCCGAGACCCTCCGACGCTTCGCCGACCGGGTGAAGGCCGAGGCCGAAACGCTGGCCGACCTGATCGCGCGCGAGACCGGCAAGCCGCTATGGGAAGCCCGCACCGAGGTCGAATCGGTCGCGAACAAGGTCGATATTTCGGTCAAGGCCTATGCCGAGCGCACCCCCAACCGCCGGATCGAGGGCGCGATGGGGCTGCGCAACGCCGTGCGCCACAAGCCGCACGGCGCGCTCGCGGTGCTCGGTCCCTATAATTTTCCCGCGCACCTGCCCAACGGGCATATCGTCCCCGCGCTGCTCGCGGGCAATTCGGTGCTGTTCAAGCCGTCCGAAAAGACCCCGGCGACCGGCGCGAAGCTGGTCGAACTCTTCCATGGCGCGGGCGTGCCGCAAGAGGTGTTGCGCCTGGTGATCGGCGGCCCCGAAACGGGCAAGGCGCTCGCCTCGCACGAGGGCATCGACGGGCTGCTCTTCACCGGATCGGCGCGCACCGGACTCGCGCTCAGCCGCCAGTTTGCGGGCCAGCCGGGCAAGATGCTCGCGCTCGAGATGGGGGGCAACAACCCCGTCGTCGTCTGGGATACCGCCGACATCCGCACCGCGGCGATCCTCGTCGTCCAGTCGGCGTTTCTGAGCGCCGGGCAGCGCTGCACCAACGCGCGGCGGCTGATCGTCAAGGAGGCGATGGCCGAGCGGCTGATCGAGGAGGTCAAGACGCTCGCGAACCGGCTGATCGTCGACCATCCGCACGCCGAACCGGCGCCCTATATGGGCCCGGTGATCGACAATGAAGCGGCCGACGGGCTGACCGAGAGCTTTCTGATCCTGATGTCAAACGGCGGCCAGGTGATCCGCCACATGACGCGGCCGGTCGCCGACCGCCCCTTCCTGACCCCCGGCATCATCGACGTCACCGCGATGCCCGAGCGCCCCGACATCGAGCTGTTCGGCCCGCTGCTGCAGGTGATCCGCGTCGACAGCTTCGAGGCCGCGATCGCCGAGGCGAACAACACCGCCTTCGGCCTGTCGGCGGCGCTGATCGGCGGCAGCCCCCAGCTTTACGACCAGTTCTGGGCGAATGCGCGCGCGGGCGTGATCAACTGGAACCGCCCGACCAACGGCGCCTCCTCCGCCGCTCCCTTCGGCGGCATCGGCCTGTCGGGGAACCATCGGCCGAGCGCCTTCTACGCCGCCGATTATTGCGCCTATCCGGTCGCGAGCAGCGAAAGCGACGCGATGCGCGCTTCGATCGGCGTGGGATTGCGCGATCCCGAAGGCTCGCAACTGGTAACGAAGAAATATCTGTGATCTTCCGTCATTGCGAGCGGCGAAGCCGCGCGGCAATCCAGAGTGTGCGTAGGCCGCCTGGATTGCTTCGCTCCGCTCGCAATGACGGGTAAAGAAAACGACCGGCAACTTTACCTTCATCACCATCAAAAAACCCTGCTTTGCCATTCTTCGCCTCGCGAACCATCTTGCCGCCATGGATAAAGCCCCTGCCCCTCTCCCGCGCGCGGGCAAGCTGTGGCTCGTCGGCGCCGGCCCCGGCGACCCCGACCTGCTGACCTTGCGCGCCGCGCGGCTGCTGGAAAGCGCCGACCTCGTCGTCCACGATGGGCTGGTCGGCGACGGCGTACTCGCGCTGATCCCGCCGCATGCCGAACGGATCAGCGTCGCCAAGCAGCGCAGCCGTCACACGATGAAGCAGGAACGGATCAACGAACTGCTCGTCCGCGAAACGCTCGCGGGCAAGCGGGTGGTCCGCCTCAAGGGCGGCGATCCCTTCATCTTCGGCCGCGGCGGCGAGGAACTCGAGGCGGCGCGCGAAGCGGGCGTCGATTGCGAGGTCGTCCCCGGCATCACCGCCGCGGCGGGCTGCGCCGCGCAGGCGGGCCTTCCCCTCACCCACCGCGCCGACGCGAGCGCGGTCAGCTTCGTCGCGGGCCAGTGCAAGGATTTGACCGACCAGGACTGGTCGGGGCTCGCCGGGCACGGCCGCACGCTCGTCATCTACATGGGGCTCGCGACCGCGTCCGCCATCGCCGACAAGCTGATCGCCGACGGCGTCTCGCCCGGCCTGCCCGTGGCGGTCGTCGAACGCGGCACCACCGCCGAGGCGCGCGTGCTCCGTACGCTGCTGACCGATCTCGGCGACCTCGTCGCGCGCGAAGCGGTCCAGAGTCCCGCGCTCATCATCGTCGGCAAGGTGGCGGCGCGCGCCGATGCGCTCGACTGCCTCGGCGCCCCCGGCATCGCGACTTCAACAAGGGATTTTTCATGCAGTTACTGACCGGCAACGACCTGAAAACGGGCGCCGTCATCTGGTGGACCGGCCGCGGCTGGTCGCTCCATGTCGAGGACGCCGCCGACGTCGGCGACCAGGGCGAGGCGATCCTCGCCGCCGAGGACGGCGCGCGCCGGGTCAACGGCGGCTACATCATCACCGCCGAGGACAGCGCGAGCGGCCCGCGGCCTTCGCATATCAAGGACCGCATCCGCGCGCTCGGCCCGACGGTGCGTCCCGACCTGACACTGAAACCCGCCGACCCCGCGGCCGGCGACTGGGTGATCTGACATGTATAAATATGACCAGTACGACCAGGCGATGGTCGACGCCCGCGTCGAGGAATTCCGCGACCAGACCCGCCGCCGCATCGCCGGCGAGATGAACGACGACCAGTTCAAGCCGCTGCGGCTCAAGAACGGCCTCTATCTCCAGCTTCACGCCTATATGCTGCGCGTCGCCATTCCCTATGGCACGCTCAATTCGCGGCAGTTGCGCAAGCTCGCCGAGATCGCGCGCAAATACGACCGGGGTTACGGCCATTTCACCACACGCCAGAACCTTCAGTATCACTGGATCAAGCTGGAGGAAGCGCCCGACATCCTCGCCGAGCTGGCGACGGTCGAGATGCACGCGATCCAGACCAGCGGCGAGAGCATCCGCAACATTTCGGCCGACCAATATGCGGGCGCGGCCGCCGACGAGATCTGCGATCCGCGCCCCTGGGCGGAGCTCTTGCGGCAGGCGACGACCTTCCATCCCGAATTCAGCTATCTGCCGCGCAAGTTCAAGATCGCGGTCATCTCTTCGAAGGAGGACCGCGCGGCGCTGCGCTGGCACGACTGCGCGCTGCGCATCGTGCGCAACGAGGCGGGCGAGGAAGGCTTCGAGGTCTATGCCGGCGGCGGCATGGGGCGCACCCCCTTCATCGCTTACAAGATCCGCGACTTCTGCCCGGCGTCGCATATCTTCTCCTATATCCAGGCGATCCTGCGCGTGTGGAACCTCCACGCGCGGCGCGACAATATCCACAAGCAGCGGATGAAGATCCTGGTCCACGACCTCGGCGAAGAGGAGTTCCGGCGCCAGGTCGAGGAAGAGTTCCAGAATTTCCTGACCCTCGGCACCGACTTTCCGCAGGCGGAATATGACCGGATCGCGGCCTATTTCACGCCGCCGCCGTTCGAAACGGGCCTGTCCGAGGACATCGACCGGTCGGACTCCGCTTTCGCCTTGTGGGTCGACCAGCAGGTCATCGCGCACAAGGCGCCGGGCTATGCGATCGCCAACATCAGCCTGAAGCCGATCGGCGGCATCGGCGGCGACGTCACCGCCGAGCAGATGGAGGTCGTCGCCGACCTCGCCGAGCGCTACAGCTTCGACGATGTCCGCGTGACGCATGCGCAGAACCTGGTTCTGCCGCACGTCCGCAAGGCCGATCTCTATGCGGTATGGCAGGCGCTCGACGAAGCGGGGCTCGCCGATGCGAACCTCGACCTCGTCACCGACGTCATCGCCTGCCCCGGTCTCGACTATTGCACGCTCGCCAACGCGCGCTCGATCCCGGTCGCGCAGAAGATCCAGCAGCGCTTCGCCGACATGGATCGGCAGCTCGACCTGGGCGAGCTCAAGATCAAGATCTCGGGCTGCATCAACGCCTGCGGCCACCATCATGCCGGCCACATCGGCATCCTCGGCGTCGACCGCAAGGGCACCGAGAATTACCAGCTCCTGCTCGGCGGTTCGGGCGCGGAGGATACGACGCAGGCGAAGATCACCGGGCCCGGCTTCGACGAGGATGGCGTCGTCGACGCGGTCGAGCGCGCGGTCGAGCGCTATCGCGAACTGCGCGACCCCGGCGAGCGCTTCCTCGACACCTATCGCCGCGTCGGCTTCGACGCCTTCAAGGAGGCTATTTATGGCTGATGCGCTGCGTTTCCGGAACGACGACCCGATCGAGGAACCCGCGGTCTCGCTCGACGCCTTCCTCGACCAGGACGGCGCCAGCGCGGTGCGGATCGAGGCGGGCGACGACCCGCGCCGTCTGATCCCGCATCTTGCCCGGGTGAAACTGGTCGAGATCGGCATCCCCCGCTTTCGCGACGGCCGCTGCTTCACCTCCGCGCGCATCCTGCGGGAGGCGGGTTATGAGGGCGAGATCCGCGCCGAGGGCGACGTGCTCGTCGACCTCGTCGCTTTCATGCGCCGCTGCGGCTTCGACAGCTTCGCCCCGCAAGCGGGGCTGAACCGCGCCGACGTCGACGCCGCGCTCAGCCGCTATGCGAATGTCTATCAGCACGCCGCCGACGGCGCGGTGCCGATCTGGAAGCTGCGGCATGGCTGACACCTCGAAAATCCCGTTCGCATCGAGCGAAGTCGAGATGCCCCACGGCCATGCACGGCCGATGGGCGTCCCGACGCTGCGCGACGCGAACGGCGACGAGGGGGAAGAAAGACGCCGCGACAGGATCGACGTGGCGCCGCGCTTCACGCAGGCCGACGTCATCCGCCTCAACAACCTCTTCCGCGGCCAGGACGCGGCGGAAGCCGTGACAAGCGTGCTCGGCGCTGGGCTGATCGGCGATACGGCGATCGTTTCGAGCTTCGGCGCAGAAAGCGCGGTGCTGCTCCATCTGGTGACGCAGGCCGCGCCCGACATCCCGGTGCTGTTCCTCGATACCGGCAAGCATTTCCCCGAAACGCTCGCCTATCGCGACGAACTGACGGCGCGGCTCGGGCTCAATCTCGTCAACCTGACCCCCGATGCCGGGGAACTGGCGAAGAAGGACGAGACCGGACTGCGCTGGTCCTACGACCCCGACGGCTGCTGCGAGATCCGCAAGGTCAAGCCGCTCGAAAAGGCGCTCGCGGGTTTCGACGCGTCGATCACCGGCCGCAAGGGATTCCAGTCGTCGACGCGCCAGGGCCTGCCGCGCTTCGAACTCGACGGCAGCACCGGCCGGCTGAAGTTCAATCCGCTCGCAAACTGGACGCGCGAGATGCTCGACGCCTATTTCGAGGAACATGACCTGCCGCGCCATCCGCTCGAAGCGCAAGGCTACCCCTCGATCGGCTGTTCGCCCTGCACGTCGAAGGTCCAGCCAGGCGAAGACCCGCGCTCGGGCCGCTGGCGCGGCTGGGACAAGACCGAATGCGGTATCCACGAGGCGGTGACACCGCTCGACGACGACCCCGCGAACGACCCGGCGTTTTGAGCGGCCGTCAGACCCGATTTCGTCATTGCGAGGAGCCGAAGGCGACGCGGCAATCTCCAGCTATCGGCCCTGCGCGAGGCCGATAGCTGGAGATTGCTTCGCTCCGCTCGCAATGACGAAGCTATTGAACGCCGGGCTTACTCATAATCCGCATAGGCCTGGCTTTCATCCGCCAGGTCGCTGAACTTGGTCGTCTTCGCCTCGAAGTGCAGGCGGATCTTGCCGGTCGAGCCGTGGCGCGATTTGGCGACGATCACTTCGGCGAGGCCGAAGACGCGCTCCATTTCCGCCGCCCATTCCTCATGCTGCGCATGGATTTTCACATCGTCGCCCTCGACCGGGCGTTTGGGCTCGCGCGCCGCGACGTAGTAATCCTCGCGGAACACGAAGAGCACCATGTCGGCATCCTGCTCGATCGAGCCCGATTCGCGAAGGTCGGAGAGCTGCGGACGCTTGTCCTCACGGCTTTCGACCTGACGGCTGAGCTGCGACAGCGCCATCACGGGTACGTTCAGTTCCTTCGCCAAAGTCTTGAGACCACGCGAAATTTCGGAAATTTCCTGCACCCGGTTGTCGCCGCTGCGCGACGAGCCCTGCAAGAGCTGGAGATAGTCGACGATGATGAAACCGATGCCGTGCCGCCGCTGCAGGCGGCGCGCGCGGGTGCGCAGCCCGGCGATCGTCAGACCGGGCGTGTCGTCGATGAACAAGGGCAGCGTCTGAAGCGCCTGCGCCGCGCGGCTCAACTGCTGGAACTGGTCCTTGCTGATCTTGCCCATGCGTAGCGCCTCGCCCGATACCCCCGACTGCTCGGCGAGCACGCGCGTCGCGAGCTGGTCGGCCGACATTTCGAGGCTGAAGAAGGCGACCTTCGCACCCATATTCTTCTCGGGCGGAATGCCGTCCTCCTCGTCGCGGCGGAAGCGTTCGGCGGCGTTATAGGCGATGTTGGTCGCAAGCGAGGTCTTGCCCATGCCCGGACGGCCGGCAAGGATCATCAAGTCCGAATTGTGCATGCCGCCGATCTTGGCGTTCATGCTCGAAATGCCGGTGGTGATCCCCGACAGGTGGCCGCCCGAATTCAACGCGCGCTCGGCCGCCTGCAGCGCGACGAGGCTGGCGGCGTTGAAGCTCTTGACCGAGCCCATCTCGGCCTCGCCGCCCGCGACGCGGTAGAGCGCGGTCTCGGCCTCCTCGATCTGCGCCTGCGGGTCGACGCTCTCGCTGGTGTCGAGTGCGCTGTCGACGAGAGTGCGGCCCACGTCGACGAGTTCGCGCAGCAGCGCGAGGTCGTAGATCTGGCGCGCGAAATCGCGCGCGCCGATCAGCCCGGCCCCGCTGCCGGTGAGCTGCGCGAGATAGCCGACCCCGCCGACCGCCTTCATCGCCTCGTCATTCTCGAAAAAGGGTTTGAGCGTGACGGGGGTCGCGATGCTGTTGCGCTCGATCAGCGCCATCGCCTGTGCGAAGATGCGACCGTGAAGCGGCTCGAAGAAATGCGCGGGCGTGAGCTGGACGGGCAGATCCTCTACGACTCGATTGTCGATCAGGATCGCGCCCAGAAAAGCGGCTTCGGCCTCGACATTGCGCGGCAATTGGCGGTCGTCCCCGGAGGAGGCCGGGGCGGGAATGAGGGCAAGCTCGGGCATAGCGATCTTCATGCTTCGCAGGCTGCTGCGGCGCAACCGGCGATATCGATCAACCTATCATATCTGTGGAATGCTGTGAATAAGTCGCCCTTGCCCTTCGGCGCGCGCCAAGTAGAAGCACAACCGGCATGACCGATCTTGATCCCTCGAAACAGCGCATCATCTCGGTCGACCTCGACGAAGGCTCGATCGTCTGGCGCAACCCCGATGTCGAGCAGGAGCGCCGGGTCGCGATCTTCGACCTGATCGAAGACAATAAGTTCGTCCCCCAGCGCGGCCACGACGACGGCTATGCCGGCCCTTACCGGCTGCTGCTGCGGGTCGAGGACGGCCGGCTGATCTTCGAGATCGGCCGCGAGGACGGCTCGCCGCTCGAGGCGATCATCCTCGGCCTCGGCCGGTTCCGCCGTCCCATCCGCGACTATTTCGCGATCTGCGACAGCTATTATCAGGCGATCAAGACCGCGACCGCGCAGCAGATCGAAACCGTCGACATGGCGCGCCGCGCGCTGCACAACGAGGCGGCCGAAATGCTGATGGACCGGCTCGACGGAAAGATCGCGGTCGATTTCGACACCGCAAGGCGATTGTTCACGTTGATCTGCGTCCTGCATATCAAGGGCTGACGATGGCGATCGGGGCGACATTCGCGAAGCGCAAGACACCGGCGAAGCCGGTGCGCAACTGGCGCGGGGCGATCCTGCACTGGCTGCGCCGCGCCCTCGCGCTCGCGGCGCTGATCCTGCTGGCGGTCGGGCTCGCGCTGTGGTGGGCCGCGCGCTGGACCCCGCCGCGCGAGCAATATCCGTTGCAGGGCGTGACGATCGACGCGGGCAACGGCCCGGTCCACTGGGGCTCGATCAAGGCCGCGGGCGCCGACTTCGCCTATATCTTCGCAACCGACGGCGACCGCCGGGTCGACCCGATGTACGCGCGCAACATGGCGGCGGCGCGCGAGGCGGGGGTGCGCACGGGGCCGATACATCGCTACGACCTTTGCAAGCTCGCGACCGATCAGGCCGCGAATTTTATCCGCCACGTGCCGCGCCGGGCCGACGCGCTGCCCGCGGTCGTCTGGCTCGACTATGACGATCGCTGCCCCGACCGGCCGACGCGCGCGCTGCTCCTGAGCGAGCTCGCCACCTTCCTCGCGCAGATCGAGGCGCATATGGGCAAGCGGAGCCTGATCGCGCCGGGGCCGAATTTCGAGGCCGATTATAAGGTGACGAGCGGCATCGCGCGCACGACCTGGCTGCGCCGCGACTTCTTCGCCCCCGACTATGGCGCCCACCCCTGGGCGATGTGGCAGGCCAATGATTATGTGCGACTGTCGGGCGCCGACGGCACCGTCGGCTGGAACGTCGTCCGTCCCGAAGGAATGAGCGATGAGTGACCATGAAGACCGCGACGCCCTGATCGCCGCCGCGCGCGACGCCGCGGCGCGCGCCTATGCCCCCTATTCGGGCTTTCACGTCGGCGCGGCGCTGCTCCTCGACAATGGCGACGTCGTCACCGGCGCCAATGTCGAGAATGCCAGCTATGGCCTGACGCTGTGCGCCGAAACCGCGGCGATCGCCAAGATCGCCAACGAGGGCTGGATCGACCGGCTCGCCGCGGTCGCGATCATCGGCGGGCGCCCCGACGGCGAAGCGCTGATCGGCAGCGAGCCCGTCCATCCCTGCGGCCGCTGCCGCCAGATACTGAACGAGGCGGCCGAGCGGTCGAAGACCGACATCGCCGTCCACTGCGCCTCGGGCGACGGCGCCGCGATCAGGAGCTATCGGCTGAGCGAGCTGCTGCCCGCCGCGTTCGGGCCCAAGGATCTCGGCCTCATCCCCGACTGATCGCTTGCGCAACGCGCGCCGCGCCGACAAGAGAAGCCATGGCCATTCTTTCCGACAAATGGATTCGCGAAGCCGCCCGGACGCAGGGCATGATCGAGCCGTTCGTCGAGGCGCAGCGCCGCGACGGCTGTATCAGCTACGGCCTCTCCTCCTACGGCTATGACGCGCGCGTCGCGCCCGAATTCAAGATCTTCACCAATGTCGACAGCGCGGTCGTCGACCCCAAGGATTTCGCGTCGAACAGCTTCGTCGACCGCGAAACCGACGTGTGCATCATCCCGCCGAACAGCTTCGCGCTCGCCCGCACGGTCGAATATTTCCGCATCCCGAGGGACGTGCTCGTCATCTGCCTCGGCAAATCGACCTATGCGCGCTGCGGCATCATCGTCAATGTCACCCCGCTCGAGCCCGGCTGGGAAGGCCATGTGACGCTCGAATTCTCGAACACCACTCCCCTGCCCGCGAAGATCTATGCCAATGAGGGCGCGTGCCAGTTCCTGTTCCTGCAGGGCAATGAGCCGTGCGAGACGAGCTACGCCGATCGCGCGGGCAAATATATGGGGCAGAAGGGCGTGACGCTGCCCAAACTCTGATTTCAAATTCGTCATTGCGAGCGCAGCGAAGCAATCTCCAGCTATCGACATAAAACCAGGTCGATGGCTGGAGATTGCCGCGTCGCCTTCGGCTCCTCGCAATGACGAACATTGTTGCGCTCAGCATCGAGAATGATAACGTTCTCATAAATAAGATCGGGGACGAGGCCATGACATTCCGCGCGATCGCGCTCCTGTTGGCAGCGCTGCTTTCCAGCGCCACCCCCGCCCACGCCGAAGGTTTCCTCAAGGTCGATGGCACCCGTATCGTCGACGACCGCGACAAGCCCGTCATCTTGCGCGGCATGGGTCTCGGCGGCTGGATGCTGCAGGAAGGCTATATGCTGCAGCTCGGCGAGATCGGCCAGCAGCACAAGATCCGCGCCAGGCTGATCGAACTGGTCGGAGAGGCGCGAACCACGGATTTCCACCGCGCGTGGCTCGACAATCACACGACCGAGGCCGACATCGCGGCGATGGCGACATGGGGCTTCAACTCGGTGCGTCTGCCGATCCATTTCGACCAACTCACCCTCCCCGCCGACCGCGAGCCGACGCCCGGCGAAGATACGTGGCTCGAAGAGGGCTTCCAGCGCATCGACCGGTTGCTCGCGTGGAGCAAGGCGCACCGTGTCTATTTGATCCTCGACCTCCACGCCGCGCCGGGCGGGCAAGGCAACGACCTCGCCATCTCCGACCGCGATCCGGCGAAACCCTCGCTGTGGGAGAGCGCGGAGAATCAGCGCAAGACCGTCGCGCTGTGGACGAAGCTCGCGGCGCGCTACAAGGACGAGCCGTGGATCGGCGGCTACGACCTGATCAACGAGCCCAACTGGAGCTTCGCGACGCCGGGCAAGGGCCATGGCTGCGACGAGACCGAAAACAGGGCGGTCTGGGCGCTGCAGCAGCGCATCACCGCGGCGATCCGCGCGGTCGACAGGCGGCATATCGTGATCGTCGAGGGCAATTGCTGGGGCAACAACTACCAGGGCCTGCCGCCCGCGTGGGACGCCAATATGGTGCTGAGCTTCCACAAATACTGGAACCGCAACGACGCCGCGAGCATCGCCGACATCGTCAAGCTGCGGGAGAATTATGGCCGCCCGATCTGGCTCGGCGAGTCGGGGGAGAACAGCAATGTCTGGTTCCGCGACGCGATCGCGCTGGTCGAGGGCGAAGGCATCGGCTGGGCCTTCTGGCCGCTCAAGAAGATCGGCTTCAACCAGCCGCTCGAAATCGACCCCGGCCCCGGCTGGGCGGCGGTGGTCGCCTGGATGACCGGCAAGGGACCAAAGCCCGACCCCGATGCGGCCTATGCCGCGATGATGCAGCTCGCCGAAAACAGCCGGTTCGAGCGGAATATCCCCCATCCCGACGTGATCGATGCGATGCTGCGCCAGCCGCACGACGCGAGCGCGCGGCCCTTCGTCCCCCACCGGCTCGCGGCGGGCCCGCTCACCATCCGCGCGGTCGATTACGATCTCGGCCCCGCCGGCATCGCCTATGCCGACACGGTCGACGCCAATTACCATGTCGCGACCGGCGGCGAACGCGCGGCGTGGAACAATGGCTCGACCTACCGCAACGACGGCGTCGACATCGCGCGCGAAGCCGATGGCCGCCCCGTTGTCGCCGATTTCGTCACCGGCGAGTGGATGCGCTACGGCGTCGATGTGGCGAAGGCCGGCCGTTGGGCCATGACCATTCGCGCACGTTCGGCCAAGGGTGGAACGATCGCGCTCGGCGACCGCGAAATCGTCGTTCCCGCCTCGGCCGACTGGCGGGACCTGACGCTATCCGAGGTGGCGCTCGCCGCCGGAGCGGTGCCGCTGGTCCTGCGCGCGGTCGATTGCGGCGACTGCGCGGTCGACAGCCTGACCCTCGCGCCGAACTGACCGGCGGAACCTCCCCGCGTCCCGAGCGTCCTGACTGCACAAGCGGACGGGGCGCGAAAAACGGAGGATGCCCCATGTCCATGATCGCCGTCTTCATCGGCCGCCTGTTCATCGCCGTCATCTTTTTGGTGTCGGGGATCAACAAGCTGATCCATGTTTCCGACACCAATGCGATGATCGCCGCCGCCGGGCTTCCCGGCTGGCTCGCCATCCCGACCGGCCTTTTCGAGCTGCTCGCGGGCGCGTGCCTCGTCCTCGGGGTCGCGACGCGGCTGTGGTCGATCCTGCTCGCGATTTTCGTGCTGCTCACCATCCTCTTCTTCCACCGCGAATTCACCGATCCGATGCAGGCGATGATGGCGATGAAGAATCTGGCAATCGCCGGCGGCCTTCTGTGCCTGTTCGGCTATGGCAACACCCGCTGGAGCTATGACGCGCTGCGCCAGCGCCGCCGCGACGAACTTGCGAAGCACGACGCCGAACGCCGCGCGAGCGAAGCCGAATTGCGCGCCGCGCGCGCCGAGGGCCGCGCCGAAGTCGCGGGCGAGCCGCCCGTCGTTGTCGAGAAGCGTCCCTTCTGGCGCCGCTGAGTTGACGGCGCGGTAGTTTGACCCTCCTCGTCTCGTCACCCCGGACTTGATCCGGGGTGACGAAGCGGGCAAGACCATGCGCCGCTCTTCAACTGCGCCATCACCGCTTCGCGCTTGGCATCGCTCTCCGCCTGCGCTAGCCTCCACTTAACGTTTACGTAAAGGGAGGTTGGCGTGGCCGATACGCGCGAGTTCGACATCATCGTCTATGGCGCCACGGGGTTCACCGGGCGCCTCGTCGGGGAGTATCTGGCCGAGCATTACGCCGGGCGGAAGGACGCGCCCAGATGGGCGATGGCGGGGCGCAGCGCCGACAAGCTCGCCGAGGTCCGCGACCTCATCGGCGCGCCCGCCGACACGCCGCTCGTCGTCGCCGATGCGAGCGATCCCGCGAGCCTCGACGCGATGGCGGCACGCACCCGCGTCGTCCTCACCACCGTCGGCCCCTATCAGCTTTACGGCAGCGACCTCGTCGCCGCCTGCGTCCGCGCCGGCACCGCCTATGCGGACCTGTGCGGCGAACCCGGCTGGATGCGCGAGATGATCGACGCGCATCAGGACGCGGCCCAGGCATCGGGTGCGCGGATCACCTTCAGCTGCGGCTTCGATTCGATCCCCTTCGACCTTGGCGTGCTGTTCCTGCAGGCCGAGGCGGTGAAGCGCCACGGCAGCCCCGCGCCGCGCGTCAAGGGCCGGGTACGCAAGATGCAGGGCGGCGCATCGGGCGGCACCATCGCGAGCCTGACCGAAACGCTGAAGGCCGTCGCGAAGAAGCCGTCGCTCGCGCTGCTGCTCAAATCCAGCTTCGCGCTGACCCCCGGGTTCGAAGGGCCGCACCAGCCGAGCGGGCTGATCCCCGAATATGATTCCGCGGCCGGCACCTGGACCGCGCCCTTCGTGATGGCGCCGATCAACACCAAGAATGTCCACCGCACCAATTTCCTGCTCGGCCACGCGTGGGGCGAGGATCTCGTCTATGACGAGATGGTGATGACGACGATCGGCGACGCCGGCAAGGCGATGGCCGAAGCGATGGCGAAGGCCAATCCGTTCGGCGACGCGAAGCTCCAGCCCGGCGAGGGCCCGAGCAAGGAGCAGCGCGAAAAGGGCTTCTACGACATCCTCTTCATCGGCGAATATCCCGACGGGCGCGAGATCCGCGCCAGCGTCCAGGGCGACCGCGATCCCGGCTATGGCTCGACGTCGAAGATGCTCGCCGAAACCGGCATGGCGCTGCTCGACGACAAGGGCGCAGGCGGCGTGTGGACGCCGGGCGCGCTGCTGGGGCAGGCGCTGATCGACCGGCTGACCGAGCATGCGGGACTCACGTTCCAGATCGAAGAATAGTCTTTCATCCGTTCGTGCTGAGCTTGTCGAAGCACCGTTCTTCTCTTCGACAACGCTCAAGGAAAGAACGGCCCTTCGACAAGCTCAGGGCGAACGGTTTTGAATGCTTGTGCGAAAGACAGAAGCCGATGACCGAAACCCCCTCCCCCTCCGCGCTCGACGCGCTGCTCTCCACCCTGCGCGTCGATGGTGACGGCGCGACCGCGCATATCGACGAAGGCTGGATGCAGGGCCGCACCGCCTATGGCGGGATCAGCTCGGCGGTCGCGCTCGCGGGGGCGATGGCGCTTCACCCGACCGAGGCGCCGCTGCGCTATGCCCAGATCAGTTTCGTCGGGCCGGTCGGCGGCGACTGCACCGTCGAAACGCGCGTGCTGCGCCGGTCCAAATCGAGCCTGTTCATCGACGCCGGGGTCAGCAGCGATGCCGGGTTCGGCACCGCCGCGGTCTTCGCCTTCTCGCCCGACCGGCCGAGTCATCTCGACCATAATCGGCTGACGATGCCCGACGCCCCCGATCCCGACACGCTGTCGCCGGTTCCCGAGCACAAGGCGCGGCCGAGCTTCACGCGCCATTTCGACATGCGCCCGACCAGCGGGCCGCGCTTTGCCTGGAAAAGCGAGGTGGGCGAATATCTGACCTGGGTACGCTTCGTCGAGGAGCCGGCCTGCCACCCCGCGGTCGCCCTGCTCGCGATGGGCGACGCGCTGCCGCCGGCGGCGATGGCGCTGTTCACCGAATTCGGGCCGATCAGCTCGATGAACTGGACGGTCAACATGCTGACCGCGGCACCGCGCACCGACGACGGCTGGTGGCTCCTGTCGGCGAAGACGGGCTATGCGCGCGCGGGCCTGTCGGTGCAGGACATGATGCTGTGGAACCGCGCCGGCGAACCGGTGCTCAGCGGCAGCCAGGCGATCGCGATCTACGCGTAACAGCCGTCGCCCCCGCGAAGGCGGGGGCCGTTGTCGGTGCAGTGCAAGATTGCCAGTGGCCCCCGCCTTCGCGGGGGCGACGAACTTTAAACGATTGGCAAAGCAATCACCGCGTCGAGCCCGCCGCCCGCGCGGTTGGCGAGCATCAGCGCACCGCCCTCGCCCTCGGCGATCTCGCGCGCGATGGAGAGGCCCAGACCGGCGCCTCCGGTCGCCCGGTTGCGCGATTCCTCGCCGCGCGCGAAGGGTTCGACGAGGGTGCGGATCTGCTCGTCGGTCAGGCCGGGGCCGTCGTCGGACACGGTGATGCGCGTCCAGCCGTCGGCGGCCGCGACCGACAGGCGCGCGCGAACGCCATAGGCGACGGCATTGTCGACCAGATTGCGCAGCGCCCGGCGCAGCAGCAGCGGCCGCGCCATCACGCTGGCGTCGGCGACGTCGGCCACCGCGACATCGCGGCCCCGCTCGCGATAATCGGCCGCAAGGTCGCCGACGAGCGTGCCGAGCGCGACGGGCTCGCGCGCCTCATTGCCCGACCCCGAGCGCGCGAGCGCCAATATGTCGGCGAGCATCGCGGTCATTTCCTCGATCGAGGCGATCATCTTGTCACGCAGCGCCGCGTCCTCGACCTGCTCGACGCGCACGCGCAGGCTGGCGAGCGGGGTGCGCAGATCGTGCCCGACCGCGCCGAGCATCCGGTCCTTGTCGGACAGCATCGCCGCGATCCGCGCGCGATAGGCGTTGAACGCGCCGATCAGGTCGCGCACGTCGGACGGCCCCGCCTCGGCGAGCGGCTCGGCATCGCGCAGCGCCGGACTGGTCCGCGCCGCCCGCGTCAGATCGCGCAGCGGCACCGCCGCGCGCCACGCGATCAGCAGGATGGGGATCAGGAGCAGCAGATAGAGCGACAGCGTCTGCCAGAGCAGGAAGCCCTGCAGGCGGTTGCCGCTCGCCGGAATGCGGCTGCGAACGGCGTAATATTGGTCGCCGACCTTGGCGACCACGACAACCGTCTGGCCGGGAAAGTCGGGATGCCGGCGCGGTGTCCGCGGCGGAAGGGCCCAGGCCTGGACCGAATCGGCGCGCACCTCGGCCTCGGTCATCAGCCCCGCGACATAGTTGGCGAGGTCGGGCCGCGACACCGCGCGGCGCGGCAGGCGTGGCGGTGCATCCGATATGCGCAGCTTCTGGACGCGCTCGTGCGGCCGCCCGTCGCCCTCGCTTCCCTCGCGTTCGCCGCGCCGGTCGCGCTCGACCGCGTCGATGATCCGCGCCACCGCCATGCCGCCGCCGTGGGCGAGAACCTGCTGCTCCTGTCCGCGCACGAGCAGCGCGAAGTTGATCGCCTGCGCGACGAACAGCGTCACCGCCACGGCGAAGACGAGCTGTCCGATCAGGCTCCTCGGCCACAGGCGCAGTTTCACGATGCCGGTCCCAGCCGCTTGACCTCGCACGCCAGCGTATAGCCGCCGCCCCATACCGTCTTCACGATCTGCGGCCGCGCGGGATCCTCCTCGATCTTCTTGCGCAGGCGGCTCACCAGATTGTCGATCGCGCGGTCGAAGATGTCGGCCTCGCGCCCGCGCACCATGTCGAGCAGGCGGTCGCGGCTCATCACCTGGCGCGGGTGGCGGACGAGCGCGTGAAGCAGATGATATTCGCCCGACGACAGCGCGACCTCCTCGCCCGCCTCGTCGACGAGCACGCGCTCGACCTCGCGCAGCACCCACGGCCCGAAGGCATAGCTGGTGCCGCCCTTGTCGAGCGCGCGGCCGCCCTGCTGGGTGCGGCGCAGCACGGTGCGGATGCGTGCGACCAGCTCGCGCGGGTTGAAGGGTTTGACGACATAATCGTCGGCGCCGATCTCGAGCCCGATGATCCGCTCGGTATCCTCGGCGCGCGCGGTGAGCAGGATGACGGGGATGCTGCTCGTCTCGCGCAGATGGCGGGTCAGCGACAGCCCGTCCTCGCCGGGCATCATGATGTCGCTGACGACGAGGTCGATGCTCTTGGCGCGCAGGATCGAGCGCGCCTCGGCGGCGCTCGCCGCGTCGCTCACGGCAAAGCCCTGCGCCGCGAGATATTCGCCGAGCGGCTCGCGGATCGACGGTTCGTCGTCGATCAGCAGAATGCGGGGCGTGTCGCTATCGGTCATCTCGCGTCCGTCTAAAACAAATGGTTCGCCCACCGACCAGGGGCCGATGGGCGATACCGTGCTGACAGGGACCGGCGGCAAAGGCAATGCCAGGGAGGGGGGAAGAGCCTGCCCGTGCCGCCGATCCCTGCCAAAGGCTTATTCGGTCGCGGGCGCCGCCGGGGCCGCGCCGCGCTGGCCGCGCTTCGCCTTCCACGCCGCGCGCTGCGCCTGGCGTTCCTCGGCGGTCACCTGGCCGTCCTTGTTGGCGTCGAGGCGGTCGAAGCGCGCGAGGGCGGCGGTTTCGAACTCGGCCTGGCTGATCGCCTTGTCGCCGTCGGTGTCGGTCTTCATCATCATGCCGTGATCGCCGCGCATGCCGTGGTGGCCGCCGCGCTTGCCGTGATGGCCGCGCATCCCGCGCTTGCCTTCGCCGGCTTCACCGGCCGCGGCGGCGCGCTTTTCCTTCCATTCGGCGCGCTTCGCCTGGCGGTCGGCGCCATGCTGGTCCCACTCAGCCTTGCTGATGCTGCCGTCCGAATTGGCGTCGAGCGCGGCGAAGCGCTTCGCCTGCATGGCGGCGTGGCGCGCGGCGCGGTCGGCGGCGTCGAGCTTGCCGTCCTTGTTGGCGTCCATCTTGGCGAACATCTGCCCGGCCGAAGCCTGCGCCTCAGCACGGGTCAGCACGCCATTGCCGTCGGCATCGCCCATGTCCCGGTGGCCGCCCGGAGCGGCGAGCGCGGGCACCGCGATCAGCGCCGCGCCCAAAGTCAAAAGAGTCATCTTCTTCACGTCACGAACTCCTGTCATGGGACCCTCGCGAAAGGGGGAGAGCCGGGTCCCGATGACGGCGTTCTAGGGGCGATTTGTCCCAGTCCCTTGCCGAGCCGAGGGAAAATTGTCGCAAAATGTCGCAAAAACCGCGCGCCGTTCATGCGGGCGCAAGCGGAGACGGCGCCGTGAGATCAATAGCGGCCCGACAGCAAGGCCCCCGCGCCGGGAACCTTCGTCGGCAGCCCCAGGCGCGTCAGCATCTGGTGCGCGGTGCAGATCGCGGCCGATACGACCGGCAGGCCGATCGCATCCTCGATCCTTTGCACCGACGGCAGCGAGGGCATCTGGACGCAAGCCGACAGGACGAGCGCGTCGATGCCGGTGAGGTCGAGGCGCTTGTAATGATCGAGCAGATGGACCGGATCCTGCGCCGCGACTTCCAGATTGTCGGGGATTTCGAGCGCGAGCCAGTCGGCGACCGCCACGCCCTCCTCCTCGATATAGGAGACGACCATCTGCGTGAGCGGCTTCATATAGGGCGCGACGAGCGCGATGCGCTTCGCGTCGAGCGCCTTCAGCCCCTCGATCAGCGCCCCCGCGCTCGTCACGACGGGCGCAGGGTGGCCGTTCTCCACCGTGCATTGGTGGAGCCGCGCCTCGGAGACGCGGTGATAACCCTGCCCCATGCTCATGATCGCGACGAGGCAGGCGTAGCCGAGGACGTCGACCGCGGCGTCGGACAGTTCGAGCGCGCAGCGGTCGGAATCGGCGTCCATCGCCGCGAGCTCCTCCTTCGTCACCTTCCTCATCCGCATCCGCGACGAGTGGAAAGTGAAGCGCTCGGGCGCGATGGCCTCGCGGGCGCGGAGCAGCGCCGGAATCTCGGTCTCCATCGTGACGTTGGAGCTGGGCACGATCTGCCCGATGCGGATAGGTCGTGCCGTCATGGCGCGCCTCAGACCGCGACGACCGGGTTGCGCAGCATGCCGACCTTCTCGATCTCGCATTCGACGACGTCGCCCGGCCACAGGAACTCCTGCGGATCGCGCCCGGCACCGACGCCCGCCGGCGTGCCGGTCGCGATGATGTCGCCGGGCTCGAGCGTCATCACGCTCGATATGTCGGCGACGAGCTGCGCCACGTTGAACAGCATGAAGCGCGTGTTGCCGTTCTGCTTCTCCACCCCGTTGACGCGCGTCTTGAGGGTCAGGTCCTGCGGGTCACCAATTTCATCGGACGTGACGATGCACGGTCCCATCGGCGCGAAACTGTCCTGTCCCTTCGACACGATCCACTGGCCGGCGCGGCGGCAGTCGCGCGCCGAGACGTCGTTGATCACCGTATAGCCGAAGACATGACCCAGCGCGTCGGCCTCGGCGACGCGGCGCGCGGTGCGGCCGATGACGACGGCGAGCTCGGTTTCCCAGTCGAGCTGCTGCGTCACCGCCCCATTGTGGCGGATCGGGTCGTCCCACGCGGCGACCGCGGTCGGCGGCTTGGAGAAGATCACCGGCTGCTGCGGCAGGTCCTTCGACGTGTCGAGGCTGCGTGCCGATTCCGCGACATGCTCGGTATAGTTGAGGCCGATTCCGAAGATATTCTTGCGCGGCCGCGGGATCGGCGCGAGCAGCGCGACATTGGCTTGCGGAAGCGACGTGCCGACGAAATCGGCGGTCGAGGCGTTGGTCACCGCCTCTTGCAGGAAACGCAGCGCGATCGGCCCGAGGTCGATGAAATCGAGCATCGTCGAGGGCAGATTCTGCCCGATCGCGGCGCCGAAATATTCGACGTCGACCACGAGCCCGTCGTGGAGAAGGCCGAGCCGCGATTCGGTCTCGACCGTGCGATAAGTCACGAAACGCATGGATTTAATCCTGTCTGTTTGCAGTCAGGCGGGCTGGTGGCCGCCGTGGTCGGAATAGGGTTCCTCGATCCGGACGCCGAGCGCCTCCATCACGGGGAAATCGTTGAACGAGAAGAGGAAGGCTTCTTCGGAGGGGTCGAGATTGACATGCTCGTGCCACGTCCACGCCGGCACGCAGAAGATGTCGTGCGTCTGCCAGTCGAAGCGCTCGCCGCCGATGATCGAATAGCCGCGGCCGGCCGCGACATTATAGACGACATTGCCGGTGTGCCGGTGCGCCTGCCCGCGAAAGTCGCCGGGCAGCATCTGCATGTGCGCGCCCATCGTCTGCAGCGCCCAGCCGCCGGTCAGCGGGTTCGCATAGCGCATCATATGCCCGTCGAAGGGCGTCCCGCCTGAAACCTTGGCGAGGTTCCAGAGCGCGTCGCGCACCGCATCCCAGCGATAGACCATCACCGGCGAATAGGGCTTGTCCCACGCCCCGACGCCCTCGGGCCGCAAACCCGCGCCGCCATAGCTGAGCGGCAGGTCGTTCGAGGGGAAGGCGGCGGTCTGCGCGGGCTGCTCGTACACCGCGTAGAAATTGGTTTCGAGGCAGTTCATCAGCGGGATGTCGAGCCCGTCCTGCCAGATCGACACCTCGCCATCGGCCGTGACGCCATGGTCGTGCCAGCAGCCGTTCGGGGTCAGCACATAATCATTGGCGCCCAGCGTGATATGATGCCCGTCGACGACGGTATAGGCGCCCTTACCCTCCATGATGAAGCGGTGCGCGGAGGCCGTGTGCTTGTGCGCGGGGGTGATCTCGCCGGGGCGCATCGCCTGCATGCCGCTGAACAGCCAGCCGCAGACGGCGACATTCGCGCGCCCCGCGTCGCTGTCGTTGAGCAGGGTGACGACGCGGCGCCCCGCTTCCTCGGGCTTCACGAGGTCGATCGCGCGCAGGCACATCGCGCGCATATCGGCATAGCGCCAGAGCGTCGGGCGATAGCGCGTCTCGGGCTCCCACGGCTCGATCGCGTTGGCGCGCTTCCAGAAGGCGCCGGCGTTGCGCCGCGCGAGGTCGTCGTAAAACGCCTCGAGTTCGGGCGTGTCGGTGACGCGCGACCGGCCGAGAACGGCGTCGCGCGGGTCGATGGCGGCGGGACTGTCGGTCATGACGCCTCCTCCTCGCTGGGATCGTCCGCGGGCGGGACCTCGTCCACGAACAGGGCCGACGCGCGGGGAGTCCGGTCGACCGTCAGGTTGAAGATGTCGAAGCGGTTATAGCCGCCGACGATGTCGTGCATCAGCTTGGGCCGCACGCAGTCGCCAAGGTCGATCTCGGCATAGACGATGCCCTCGTCGTCGATCAGCGCGTCGCCGATCAGGTTGCCGTGCGGGTCGATGACGCCCGAAAAGGCGCTGTTCGGGCGCGACAGCAATTCGCGGTTCGCCGGTCGGTCGGCACTCATCGCCGCGATGATCTCCTCGCTCACCGTCGAGCAGGCGACGATGGTGAAGACCTTGCCCTCGAAGCTGTGCGCGGTGGCGCGGATCTTGATCGCTTCGGCCATGTTGTAGGAGGCGGGCGCAACCGGCAGCGCGATATAATTGGCGACATGGACGAGTTCGCCCTGCGACAGCAGCGCGAAGCGCGCGAGCGTGTTGGTATTCTCGCCGCACGCCAGCGTCCCGAGCGGCCCCACGGGCGTGTCATAAACACGGATCGAGGCGCCGTCACCGCCCGCCCATGTGAGCTTCTCGGCCCAGGTCGGGACGAGCTTGCGGTGGCGCCCGAGGAGGCTGCCGTCGGCGCCGATGATCAGGTTGCAATTGTAGATCGTGCCGACGCTGACCGGGTCGCGCTCGTTGATCCCGATCACCACCGTGCAGCCATGATCGCGCGCGGCGGCGCACAGCGCCGCGACCTCGGGCCCCTCGGCGAGGATCGAGGCGCGATAGAGGCGTTCGTGCCATTCGGCCCCCTCGATCGGCGTCATCAACCAGTTCCAATAGGGATAGGCGGCGACGAACACCTCGGGAAAGGCGACGAGCTTCGCACCGTTTCCGGCCGCTTCGGCGATCAGCGCGCAGGCCTTGTCGACCGTCGCGGCGGGATCGAGAAAGACCGGCGCGGCCTGCACCGCCGCCACCTTCGACCTGGGCAGGAAGGGCATCGATACCTCGCTCATGTCACCGCCGCCCGCTCTTGATATTCGGGCTTCGCCCACGCCTCGGTCGCGCAGACCCGATCGAGCCGCTCGACCGTCTCGACGATGTCGCGGTAGCGCAGGTAGAGCGGCGTCAGCCCGAAGCGCAGCACGTCGGGGGTGCGGAAGTCGGCGATGACGTCCAGTTCCTTGAGCGCCTGGACGATCTCATACCCCCGGGGATGGGCATAGGCGACCTGGCTGCCCCGGCGCGCCGGGTCGCGCTCGCTGACCAGCGTGAAGCCGTAGCGGGCGCAAAGGGACTCCATCCGCTCCATGAACAGGTCGCCGAGCGCCAGCGACTTGCGGCGCAATTCGTCCATGTCGGCCTCGAGCAGCAGGTCGACGCCCGCCTCGAGCGCCGCGAGCCCGAGCACCGGCGGCGTTCCGCAGAGGAAACGCTCGATCCCCGGCGCCGGATCATAATCTTCCTCGAACGAAAAGGGCCGCGCGTGGCCAAACCAGCCCGAGAGCACGGGCGTCGCCGCCTGATGCCGCGCCGCGGCGAACAGATAAGCGGGCGCACCGGGGCCGCCGTTGAGGAATTTATAGCCGCAGCCGATCGCGAAATCGGCGTTGGCGCCGTTCAGGTCGACGGGGATCGCTCCGGCGCTGTGGCTCAGATCCCAGACGACGAGAGCACCGACGTCATGCGCCTTGCGCGTGACCTGTGCCATGTCGCGGACGCGGCCCGACTTATAGTGGACCTGGGTGAGGAGCAGCACCGCAACGTCATCGTCGAGCGCGTCCAGAACCGCATCGGGGTCGGCAGTCACCGCCTTCACCCGCCCGCCCGAAAAGGCCTCGATCCCCTGCATCATATAGACGTCGGTCGGGAAGTTCGTCGCCTCGGAGAGCAGCTTCGCCCGCCCCGGCCGCAGCGATAGCGCGGCGGTCAGCGCCTTGAAGATGTTCACCGAGGTGGAATCGGTCGCGATGATTTCGCCGGGCCCCGCGCCGAGCAGCCGCGCGATCTTGTCGCCGATCCGGCGCGGCGCGGTCGACCATTCGGCGCCGAGCCACGAGGTGATCAACCCTTCGCCCCACTCCTGAGCGATCACGTGCGCCAGCCGATCGGCGGTCGCCTTGGGCAGCGCGCCGAGCGAATTGCCGTCGAGATAGATGAGGCCGTCGCGGAGCTGGAAGCGATCGCGGAAACCCGCGAGCGGATCGGCCGCGTCGCGTTCCGCGGCATCGGCGGCGAGGAGCGTCCCGGTCATGGCAAATCCCTCAAGATCGCCCGCACCGGGCTCGCGTCGGCGCCGACGATGCGCAGCGGCAGCGCGACGAGCTCGTACCGCCCCGGCGGCACCTCATCGAGGACGAGCCCCTCCAGGATGCGCATGTCGGCGGCCTTGACCGCGTGATGCGCGTCGAGCGTCTTCGACTGTTCGGGATCGAGCGAGGCGGCGTCGGTACCGATCAGGCGGACCCCCATCGCGCCGAGCCGCGCGATCACCTCGCGCGCGATCGCGGTGAAATCCGAATCCCATTGGTCATGGGGGAAATGCTCGTAGGTGCGCAGCAGGACGCGTGTCGCGCCCGCGACGGCGTCCCAGTCGATATCGCCCACCTCCACCCGGCCACGCGCATGGCGGACGTCGAGCAGCACGCAGGGGCCGATATAGGGATCGAGGTCGCTGTCGGCCGACGACACGCCGTCATTGGCATAGTGCAGCGGCGCGTCGCCATGCGTGCCCGCGTGGAGCGGCGTGAACATCGCCCCGACATTGACCGGGCAGCCGTCGCCGATCACCGCATGGCTGTGGAGCGCGAAGGGCGGCTCGCCCGGCCACACGGGCACCGCGGCGTGGAGCGGCTGCGAAATGTCCCACATCCGGCTCATGCGCCCGCCCCTTGAGCATAATCCCCACCCTCGCGCGGCGCGACCATCTCGGTGCGCATCGACCAGAGCTCGGGGAAGAAGCTGAGGTTCAGCGCCTTGACGAGATAATTGACCCCCGACGAGCCCCCGGTTCCCGGCTTGTGGCCGATGACGCGCGCGACGGTCTTCATGTGCTTGAAGCGCCATTCCTGGAAATAATATTCGAGCGCGGTAACCTTCTCGGCGAGCGTGTAGAGGTCCCAGTGGCGCTCGACGTCGGTGTAGACGGCGAGCCACGCCTTCTCGACCGCCTCGGACGGCTCGTAAGGCTGGGTCCAGTCGCGGCTCAGATGATCGGCCGGAATGTCGAACCCGCGCCGCGCGAGCAGTTGGAGAAGCTCGTCGTAGAGCGACGGCGACTCGAAGGCCGCGCGCAGCCGCGCCATCGCCGCCGCATCCTCCTTGTGCACGACCATCATGTCGCCGCGCTTGTTGCCGAGCAGATATTCTAGCTCGCGATACTGCTGCGACTGGAACCCCGACGCGCGGCGCAGGAAGCCGCGAAAGGTCAGAAAATCATGCGGGGTCAGCGTCGCAAGCACTTCCCAGCTATGGATCATGTGGCGCTGGATCGTCGCGATCCGGTCGAGCCCCTTGCCCGCGAGGTCTAGCCGGTCGGCGCGGATCGCCCCGACCACCAGCCGCGCCTCGTGGAGCACCAGCTTGATCCACAGCTCCATCGTCTGGTGCATGATGATGAACAGCATCTCGTCGGGCTTGTCCGACACCGGCACCTGCGCCGATAGCAACTGCTGCGTCTGGATATGGCGCGCGTAGGTCAGGCCATTGTCCCACTGGATCGTCTCGCCGTCGATCTCGGTCTCGAAGATGTCGGTGCCCCCGTCCTTCGTCTGCCTGATCATCGCCGCGCCTCCCCGTTCATGAAGGCCGGTCCCGGCCGGACCGGTTGCAGGAGACCATCATAGGCGCGGTCGCCGGGGAAAGCATCCTCGGGATCGAGCGCGGCTTCGCCCGAAATCCTCCTGTAAATGCTCGCAAAATCGGTCTCCTCGGTCGCGCGCAGCAGATCCTCGAAACCCGCGACCACGAAATAGGTGCGCTGGAACTCGTCGAAATGATATTTGGTCCGCATCACCCGTTCGATATCGAGCCAGATGCGGCGCGGTTCGGGCGAGGTGAGCGCCGCGAGGGTTTCGGCATAGCTCGACAGCAGCCCGCCGCCGAACGCACGCAGTTCGCCGCGTTCGACGACGAGGCCGAACTCGGTCGTATAGAGCCAGAGCCGGCCGAGGAAATCGGAGGCGCCCAGCTTTTCCGCGCGCAGCCCGGCATCGCCATAAGCGACCAGAAACTCGGAAAAAGCCGGATTGATGAGCATCGGGACATGTCCGAAGATGTCGTGGAACATGTCGGGTTCTTCGCTGTAGCCGATCTGCTCGGGCGGCCGCAGGAAATTGGCGGCGGGAAAGCGGCGGTTCGTCAGATGCTCGAAGAAGGGCCGGTTCGGAATCCAGCCGGGGACGGCGACGACCTCCCACCCGGTTGCAGGCCGGAGATGGCGGTTGAGTTCGGCGAAATCGGGAACCCCCGGCGATATCTGCCGGAGCAGATCGAGACCCCGCAGGAAATCATCGCAGGCATAGCCTGCAAGCGCCGCCGTTTGCTGGTCGAACAAGGTTCGCCAGGTCGCGTGCTGCTCCGCGGTGAAGGCGTGCCAACGCTGGTCTATCGTCCAATCCGGCGCCGCCCCTTCGGGCGGGGCATCATATATGTGCGTCGCGGCCACCCATCTCTCCCCATGGATTGCCGGAGAGAATAGGGCGCCGAGGGGGAAACATTGTTCGCAATTCCGCCCCTCCCGATCGGAAGAGCCCGCACATGTCTTTCAAATCGCCCTCGATTGGGAACAATGTTCTTCGCAACTGCGAAAGCGAATACGAATTTGGAGCCTTGCCCGATCATCGCGGAACGATTCGACGAACCGCAGTTGATGCGCGTCGGCGATGGGTGCATAAGCAAGGTCGCGGCCGGAACGGCGATCATCCTTGCCCCGGTGCGCGAGGGAGCAAGATGAGCGACACCATTCTCCATGGTTATTGGCGATCGAGCGCCTCCTACCGGGTGCGCATCGCGCTCAACGTCAAGCAGGTCGACTTCGCGCAGGTCACGCACGACCTGCCCGCCGGCGATCAGCGCGCGCCGGCCTATCTCGCGATCGCGCCGCACGGGCTGGTCCCGACGCTCGAGCATGGCGGCGCAACCTATCTCGAAAGCCCGGCCATCATCGAATGGATCGACGCCACCTGGCCCGAGCCCCCGCTTCTTCCCGCCGCGGCGGGGGATGCGGCGATGGTGCGCGCGATGGCGGCGCTCATCGCCTGCGACGTCCACCCGCTCAACAATCTGCGCGTCCTGACCCGGCTGCGCAGCCAGTTCGATGCGAGCAACGCGCAGGTGAAGGACTGGATCACCCACTGGATCGGCGAGGGGTTGTTCGCACTGGAGCAATTGATCGCGCGTCACGGCGGACGGTTCGCCTTTGGCGACGCGATCACCCTCGCCGACTGCTATCTCGTTCCCCAAATCTACAATGCCGAGCGATATGGCGTCGATCTGGCGAATTTCCCCCGCGCGCATGCCGCCGCGGAGGCGGCGCGCGCGCTTCCGGCTGTCGCCGCCGCGCATCCCGAGAAGCAACCCGACTTTCAATGACGGCCCCGTCCGCGGGGCGGGCCGGACCATTCCAACCAAGGCAGGGCATATGGACAGGCTCGACTGGAAAATCATTGCCGCGCTCGAAGAGAATGGGCGCCAGTCCTTCGCGGATCTCGGGGAAAGGGTTGGCCTTTCCAAATCACCCTGCTGGTCGCGGGTTCGCAGCCTCGAAAAGCAGGGGATCATCGACGGCTATGCGGCGTGCCTCGATCCCTCGGCGCTCGGTCTCGAGGTGCAGAGCTTCGTCGAAGTGCGGATCAATCTCGACGCGCATCTCGAGTTCGAGGCGGCGGTCATCGCCCATCCCGCGGTCGTCGAATGCCACACCACTGCGGGCGACAGCGACTATATGCTCAAGATTTTCGCGCGGTCGGTCCACCATCTCGACGAACTTCTGCGGCACGATCTTTCGAAACTGCCGGGCGTTCACCGTCTGGCGTCGGTGGTGTGCCTCAAATCGATCAAGCGGCAGGGCCCTCTCGCCGAATGGGCGCGAACGACCGAGCATCTGACGCTCTAGCTCTCCCTTCGGCGAACCGGCGGCTTTTCCGGACGCGCGCGCCATCGGATCGCCATCGCACGGCAACGCCCGTCGATCGCGCGCCTTCACTCATAGCGAAGGGCATCCACGACGCGGCTTTGCGCGACCCGCAGAACCTGTGCCGACATCACCGCCATCGCGACGAGGACCACCGCCCCCGCCACCGCCGCGAACAGCCACCAGGGCAGGTCCGTGCGCGATACGAACTGGTCGAGCCAGCGCCGCATGACGCCGTAGCCGAGGCCGAGGCCGACCGCGCATGCCGCGAGCACGGGGAGCAGGAATTGCCAGAGCAGCAACCGGACGATTGCCTCCGGCGACGCGCCCATCGCGCGGCGGATCCCGATTTCCTTGCGCCGCCGGTCCGCCGAATAGGCCGACAGCGCGAACAGTCCCATCGCGGCGATGACCAGCGCGACGAGCGCGCACGCGGCGATCACCCAGCCCTGGACGATCGTCGCGCGATAGCGATCGGCCTCGATCTGCGAGAGAAGGCGCGCATCGAGCGCTCCCCCCTCCCCCATCGCCTTCCACAGCCTTGCGAGTTCGCTACGGACGGCGGGCAGCGCCGCTGGCGTCGTCTCCACCGCGAGCGTGCCCCATTCGGGCACGCCCGCATTGTAGATCAGTTCGCCGGCCGGTTCGAACACGGACGCGGCGGCATCGGGAACGACGCCGATGACGATGTACGGCGTGGTCGGCGGATTGGGACCGACCTGCAGCGAGATGGCGAGCGGCTGGCCGATCGCCGCGCGCGGCGAGGCGAAGCCGAAATGGCGCGCGGCGGTCTGGTTGAGGATGACTTCGGCGCGCGCGCCGGCCGCATCGCGCGCGGGTGAAAAGGCGCGCCCGGCCAGCGGCTGGAGCCCGGTCACCGCGAAGAAATAGGGGTCGACCTCGACGAAGCCGGGAGTGAAGCGCTGGCCCGCGCGATTGATCGCGGTGACCGCGCCTTGCGGCGCCAGGTTGAATGCCCCCGGCGCCGAGCAGCTCGCGCCGCGCACGCCGGGCAATTCGCGCGCCGCCTGCGGCAGGCCCGAGCGGCAGCGCGCGGCGACGGTGAGCAGGGTTCGCTCGCCCGCGCCCAGCGCGCGATCCAACGCGAAATCGGTCTGGCGATAGACGGTGATCGCGGCGACGAGCAGGCCCGCGAGGATCGCGAACTGAACGATCACCATGATCCGCCCGATCCATGCCGGCGCCGCCAGCCCGACCGTCCCGCCGCCGAGCGCTGCCGCCGGGCGGAAGGAGGACAGGATGACCGCCGGATAGAGCCCCGATGCCACGCCGACGACCAGCCACAGCGCGGATAGCGGCAACAGCAGCCCCGGCTCGCGCGTCAGGTCGAAGGCGAGCGACAGCCCGAGCAGCCCGTTGACCGCGGGGAGCACCAGTTCGACGATCCCCATGCCGAGGACGAGCGCGACGAGCGTGACGAGAAGGCTCTCGCCCAGAAACTGCCCGAGCAGACGGCCGCGCCCCGCTCCGCACGCCTTGCGCACCGCGACCTCCGCGCCGCGCCGCCCGGCGCGCGCGGTCATCAGCGCGATATAGCTCGTGGCGGCCATCGCGAGGATCAGCAGGCCGACCGCGCCGATCGCGACGACCACTGCCGGATCGACCCGCGGCTTGCCGTGCGGGCTGTCGTCGGGCGGGCCGAAATGGATGGCGGCGACCGGCATCGCATAGCCGCCGACTTTGGTGCCGCTCGCCGCCGCCATCGCCTGAAAGGGACGGATGACCGCGTCGAGCGCCGGCTGGAGGTCGGCGGCGGTCGTGACCGGCTTGCCGCGAACATAGGTCAGGATCGGGAGGTTGATCGTCGGCACCGGGCTCGCATCGGCTTGCGCGAGCGGCGAAGCGGCGCCGATGCCGGAGGCGACGAACTGCAGGTCGAGATGGGTCTCGGGCGGCAGGTCGGCGATGATCGCGGTGACGCGCAGGCGCTGGGCTTCGCCGCCCGCGCCGGCGATCTCGAGCGTCGCTCCGAGCGGCGCATCGCGCCCGAACAGCCGCCGCGCGGCGCTTTGCGCGAGCACGACGGTACCCGGCTCGGCGAGCGCGGTATCGAGATTCCCGGCGACCCGCGCCAACGGCAGGACGCGAAAGATTGCGGGGTCGGCCCAGACGAAACCCTCGGCGCGAATAGGCTCTGCCCCCGGGGTCGCGCGGACCAGAGGGTCGCCCTGGTAAAGACGCGCGACCGCTTCGATCCGGTCGCTGCGCGCCGCGAGCGCCGCCGCGAGCATCGAGGGAGTCAGCGCCGATACGCGCTCGGGCTGGCCCGGCTGCGCGATGGTCCCGGTCATGCGGAAGATGCGTTCGTGCCCGGGAATGAACGTTTCGTAACCATATTGCTGGCGCACGAAGAGCCCGGTCAGGATCGCCGCGGCGAGCGCGAGGGCGAGCCCGATCAGGGTCACGCCGACATAAAGGCGTCCGAGGGTGAGCGAGCCGAAGGTCGAAGCGAAAAGGCTGCGCAACATGGGTCAGGCGCCGAGCTGCGTCTGGCTGACGATCCGTCCGTCGAGCAACTGGATCCTGCGGTCGGCACGGTCGGCCTGCGCGAGCGAATGGGTGACCATCACCACGCTCGTCCCGCGCCCGACCGCCTGCCCCAGCAATTCCATCACCGCTTCGCCGTTGGCGGTGTCGAGATTGCCGGTCGGCTCGTCGGCGAGGATCAGTTTCGGGTCGGACACGATCGCGCGGGCCACCGCGACGCGCTGCTGCTGGCCGCCGGACAATTGCCTGGGCAAATGGCGCGCGCGATGGCGCATTCCGACCCGGTCGAGCGCCGCCTCGACCCGTTCGCGCCGTTCGAGCGCGCCGACGCCGCGATAGAGGAGCCCGAGTTCGACATTCTGGGTCACCGTCAGCTCATCGACCAGATTGAAGCTCTGAAAGACGAAGCCGATCGCGGCGCGGCGCAGCCGGGTGAGGTCGCGCTCGCGCGCCGCGCTCACATCCTCGCCGAGCATTTCGAACCGCCCGCTGTCGGCGCGGTCGAGCAGCCCCAATATGTTGAGAAGCGTCGATTTCCCGCAGCCCGACGGGCCCATGATCGCGACGAACTCGCCCTCGCCGATCGCCAGCGACACGTCGCTCAGCGCGTGGGTCCGCACTTCGCTCGTCGCATAGCTTTTCGAAATATTTTCCACGCGCAGCATGATGAAACTCCTAACGAATATCGATGCGCCGGTACGCGTCCCAGCCGTCGTAGCTGGACGTGATCACGCGATCGCCGGGGGTGAGCCCGGCGAGGATTTCGACCTGGTCGGCGTTGCGCCGGCCGATACGGATGCGCCGGCGCTCGGCGCGGCCGCCGCCGGGCGCGAGCACGAACGCCCATCGTCCGCCCGACGCTTCGAGAAAGGCGCCCGCGGGCAGCAGCAACGCCGGACGGTCGGCGCCGAGCGACAGCCGCCCGCGCACCGCCTCGCCCGCGACGAGCGCGGCGGGCTCCGTGCCGACGAAATCGAGGTCGATGCCGAAGCTGCCGTCCTTCACCTCGGGATAGATGCGCGTCACGACCAGCGGCATCACGCGCCCATGCCCCTCGGCCTCGGCGCGCTGCCCGACGCGCACGCGGCCGAGATAATATTCGTCGATGCGCGCCGCGACGCGAAAGCCGGTGTCGAGCGCAAGCTCGCCGAGCCGGTCGCCGCGATTGCGGTTCTCGCCGCGCTCGACATCGAAAGCGGCGAGGCGTCCCGCAGCCGGCGCGCGAACGGTCAGGTCGTCGAGCTTCGCGCGGGTGATCGAAAGGCTTCTGGTCAGCGTCGCGAGCTGGGTGTCGATCTGCGGCTGCTGGAGCGCGCTCAGCCGCGCCTGGCGCCGGCGGCGCGCTTCCTGGATCGCTTGCCGGTCGGCAACCGCGCGCCGCTCGTCCATCAGGCCGTCGATCGTCTTTTTCGGCACGAAGCCGCGATCGGCGAGCGGCAGGCTGCGCGCGAGGTCGCGGTCGACGCGGGTACGATCATAGCGCGTCGCCGCGAGCGCCTGCGCATTTTCGCTGCGATCCTGCTCGAGTTGCTGCTGATAGCCCTGAAGCTGGGTGATCGATTCGATCAATCGCGCCTCCTGCGACAGGATATCGAGCTCGAGCGTCGTGTTGGTGAACTCGACGAGCGGCTGTCCCGCCGCGACATGATCGCCCGACGTCACGAACACGCGCCGCACGCGCCCGCCCTCGGCGGCGTCGAGATAGATGGTGTCGCGCGGCTCGACGCGGCCCTGCAGGCTCGTCGTGTCGTGGAACGCGCCGCGCATGGCGCGCGCGACGACCAGCTCTTCGGAACGCACCGCGAGCGAAGGCGTCGCGAAGGAGCGTATGCCGGCGACCAGCGCGAGCAGCACCGCCGCCAGCCCCAGCGCCGGCAGCGCGATTCGCCGGTGACGGCGCAGCCAGCTTTGCCGCAGGGGTTCATCCATCGCTTCCTTTGCTCCTCATGGCGTTCAGTATCGCCCGTGCCGGGGAAAATCGGAAATGGCCTTAATTCAACTGGTTGGACCATATTCCGTTCGTCGCGCGCGCGCGAAGTGTCCGGGATCGGACGGTCGCGCGGCACGATTCGCCGGCGGCCGGCGGCAAGCCCTTGCTTTTGCATCGCTTCCCCACGCCCCCCGCATCCGGTAGCATCGCGGCATGGAAACCCCGCGCCGCATCCTGCTGATCGAGGACGACCCCGCGGTCGCCCAGGCGATCCGCCTCGCGCTGCGCGGCGTCGCCGAGGTCGACGGCTTCGCCGATCCCGACGCGCTCCCGGCGTGGCCGCGCGGCTATGACGCCGCGCTTCTCGACATGAATTTCCGCCCCGACCAGCGCGACGGCAGCGCCGGGCTCGACGCGATCGACCGGCTGCGCGCCGCCGACCCGGCGCTCGCGATCGTCATGCTGACGGTGTTCGGCGGCGTCGCCGTCGCGGTCGAGGCGCTCAAGCGCGGCGCGTCGGATTTCCTGCTGAAGCCATGGCGCAACGATCGGCTCGTCGAGGCGATCCGCGCCGCGATCGACCTCACCGCCCGCCAGCGCGCGGGCGAGGCGATGAGCCTCGACGCGATCGAGCGCCACGCGATCGAACGCGCGCTCGCGCGTGCCGACGGCAATATCAGCCACGCCGCGGCGGCGCTCGGGCTGACGCGGCCCGCCCTTTACCGGCGGATCGAGAAGCATGGGCTTTAGCGCGCCGCGCCACTGGCCTTTCGCGGCGGGGCTCGCCGCGCGCGGATTGGTCGCCGGATGTCTCGCGGCGGGCGGCACGGCTCTGGCTCTCTCGGGCCGTCCCGTTCTGGGCGCGATCGCCTGGTGCCTCGCCCTTCTCACCCTCGTCGCGCTCGTCCGCGCCGCGCGCCGCGCCGAGCAGGCGATGCGCGAACTCGTCGACCAGCTCGCGGCCGGCGCCGACGACCGCCCGGCCCCACTCCCCGCCGCTTTCGCCGATCTCGACGCGGCGATCGCCGGCGCCATCGACGCGATGCGGCAACGAGAAACGGGATATGGTGCGCAATCGCAACGCGACGCGGCGCTGCTCGACACGGTGCCCGCCGCTCTGTTCGTCACCGACGCGGGCGGCAGGCTGGTGCGCAGCAATCGCGCGGCGCGGGCGCTGGCGCCGACATCGCCCGCGCGCTTCGCCGATCATCCGGCCTTCGCCCCCGGCGATGCGGCGATGCTGCTCGCGGGCCGCCCCGAGGCCGGCCGCATGCTGCGTCTCGTCGATGGGCGGGCGGCGCACGCGTCGGTCAGCGGCTTCGACCTCGCCGACGGATCGCGGCGGCGGCTGATCGCGGTGCAACTCGTCGCCGAAGGCCTCGGCGCGGTCGAGACCGACGCGTGGCACCGCCTGAGTCGCGTGCTCGCGCACGAGATGATGAACTCGCTGAGCCCGGTCGTCTCGCTCGCCGAAAGCCTGGTCGCGCTGGCCGCGGACCCCGCCGCCGACCCGGATCGCCGCGAAACCGCCGCCGCTGCCGCGACGATCGCCCGGCGCGCGCAGCATCTGATGGGGTTCGTCGAACGCTATCGCCAGTGCCTGACGATCCCGCACCCGGAGCCGGTGCCGGTCGATCTTGCCGGATTCGTCGAAGATGTCGCCGCGCTCGCGCGCCGTTTCGATCCGCGCGTCGATCTCCGGCTGTATGGCTCTTCACCGGAGCGCCCCGTCGCGATCGATCGCGAACTCATCGAGCAGGCCTTGCTCAACCTGCTCAAGAACGCCGTCGAAGCCGCGCAGGAGGGGGACCAGCCCACCGTCAGGCTCGGCCATGCCATGGAAGGCGATAGTCTGGTCTTCACCGTCGAGGACAATGGCCGCGGCCTTCCGGCCGGAGCGGAGGATATCTTCCTTCCTTTCTTCACGACGAAAAAAGGCGGGGCCGGCATTGGACTGGCCCTCGCGCGCCAGATCGCGCTGGCCCATGACGGAAGCATTTTCGCCGAGCGGATAGCGGGAGGCACAAGGCTCTCGATGCGGCTCCCGGCCGGCCCGTCTTCGCACGCGAGCTGAGCCCGCCATGGTTCGCCGTGACCGCTGGTTTACAAAGGACCCATCCGGACCGCATCGGGCGGAAAAGTGGAGGTAGCGGGAGCCACACCATCCACCTAATGGCATGTTAATATTGAATATTCTCTCCGATCGGACAGGACATACCCTCACTCATACCCTCACGCGACCACAAAGAAAAAATGGGAATCGAAAAGAGGGATGAAACGCGAAAAAAGGGAATCGAACACGCCGGTGGTGGGGCTTACTTGTCCTTCATCCTGCATTTGGCGAAAACGCGAAATTGCAGGATAAATTGCCTATGGACAGGCGCGAGCGATCTTGCCTGTCGTTCCTGCGGCTCGCTCATGGCACCTAACTTTTCTCGAACAGGCGCTTGAGACTGGCGTATCGGACGAAGGTTGATCGACCGACCTTTACCGTTTCAAGCTCGCCGGCCTTGATGAGTTCGTAGAGCGTCGATCGACCTATGCCGGTGAGTTTCACCGCGGCGGCTATGCGGACGCATACCCGAGCGCGTCGGGGCGAAGGCCATGACATGCTCCGGCCCGTCGTGGCGAAGATAGCGCCACCGCTTGCGGCCGAGAAAGACGCTGCTGTCGCTGAGCAGGCCGGCGCGGTCGATCTCGCCGTTTGTAGCCCAGCGCGCGGAGCCGTATGTGGTGACATGCCGCGACTGGCGCGCGCGCCATAGCGACCCGGCGATGGCGGACGCGCAGCCGAGAAAGCCGCTCGCTCCGGCGATCATCCCGGCCTTGTCGAAAACCTCGGGCGCGTAAGCTTCGTAGTGATACCACCACGGAAATATCGCCCACGGCCGATAGACCGGCGTGTCGAACAGGACAAACCATGCCGGTCCAAGCTGCGGCTGATAACCTAGCTGTGCCGCACACCATTGCGTGGCGATCCAGACGCCTGCGATTACCATCGCGAAAACGACGAAAATCTGTCCGACAAGGAGTTTGGTAGGCGTTAAGACATTTTCCCGGCGACGCAGGGATCGCGTCGGCGTCCCAAAAATCAGCCGGGTCGGTGAAATCTCATATGACGGTTATGGCGCGTGATGACGCGCCGCGACGCAGTGCGAAGGGCTATCAGATTTCGCTATAGGTATCGGCGTGACTGCATCGCGCCTGATGTCGGCCGTTCCACCTCTGATGAGCCCGAGCCGAAATGCGGGCACCGCCGTCCTTTTCGCTCTCCGCCAGCGGCCGGTCGAGCACGATGCCGCACGCCGTACGGTATTACTCGACATGCTTGGGCATTTGGCCGAGCACAGTTAGTGCTAGGAGACCGCGCCGCGGAGCGCGGAATAGGAAATTGATCGACGAGGCCGCGACTTTCGAAGGTTCCTCAACACTTTCAGCGTTTTGGGCGAATAGCGTTCCGACAGAGCGGCTGGCCGCCGGAGCATCCTACCTTTTGCGGATACCGTGATCGACCGAAGGGCGCTTATAGCCATCCCGTATCCGGTATTTGAAAGCCGATAGATTCGGGTTAGTCCCTCCCAGCTACAAGTAGCTCCCTCTGACCTTCATTTACGCTACCGACATAATTCAGGATTCCGGCGACTTGTTCGTCCGAACCGCCTTGAATATTTTCGAGAAATTCGACCATCCGATCAGCAGCAATTTCCATACGCCTGCTACCGATATGGATGTTGAAAGCGGTGATCTCTGCTGCGGGCCCATCGGACTTGGCATCATTTATAACGAAGCCGGATGCATCGGCGGCAGCGCGTATTTCGCTCAAAGCATGATCAACCGTCGCAACATCGTGCGAGGACACGATGATGTCGTCTACATATATCGACACTGGCCAGACTGCGTTGTTGACGCAAGCGATCGCCGCGCCGAGAGCCGAATGGTCAAGCACGACAGACGCTAACAATGGCGATTGAATTAAACCGAACCGCAGGCTGAAGTTCCGTTGCCCCCTTAACCGTCGCTATTATCGCAGATGGCCGCCGTGGTTTCGCAAGCCTCTTGGAACGGCGCTTATTGCAGAAGACATAGGAAGCTATGCATTGTGCGGCTCTGGAAGGTGGTTATTCCGCCCGGCACGGACATAGATACATCCAGCCAATCCCGCCGCGTTGGCGACGTCCCAATCAATAGCTCATGCAGAGCACACGACGCTTATATCGGCACCAGAGCTGACATCGACGCGCATCGCGCAGATCCGCCAGCAGGTCGAGAAGGCGACGAGAGGCCGCGACCGTAAGAAGCTGCGATTGAATAATTCCAGTCCTCAAAGAGAAAAACAGGAAACACCGCCCTCGCCATTTAATGAAAATCCAGGCAGAAACTTGACTTTTCGAAAAGGATGGCCCATATCACAGTTGCTAACGTCGCCTGCGACGGAATTTTGATACCCCGCTCCGGGGCGATTCTTCCCTTCTCACGCTTCCAGCTCTGTCGGTGCTTTTGCCGGCGGATATCCTGTTTTCGTGAAAGGAAACACTCATGCCGATCGGCAAAGTCAAATTCTTCAACAGCGACAAGGGCTATGGCTTCATCTCGAATGAAGACGGCTCGGGCGACAGCTTCGTCCATGTGACTGCCGTCGAGCGCGCCGGAATGGCGTCGCTGGGCAAGGACCAGCGCGTCTCGTACGAACTGGAAACCGGCCGCGACGGCAAGATCTCCGCGGTCAATCTCGAAGCGGCCTGACCCGGCCCTTCGGCAATGGCCAAGGAAGATGTCCTCAGCTTCGAGGGCTCGATCGAGGAAATCCTGCCCGACGGGCGGTTCCGCGTCATCCTTGAAAATGGCCATCGGCTGATCGCCTATACCGCCGGACGGATGCGACGCTTTCGTATCCGTTCGGTGGTCGGCGACGCCGTCCGCGTCGAAATGACGCCCTATGACCTGACCAAGGGCCGCATCGTCTACCGCGATCGCGGCCCCGGCGGTCCAGCCGGCGGCGCGCGCAAGCGCCGCTGACACCTGAGAATCAAGAAGACCAATATGTTTCAGACCAACACCATTCTACCCGCGCTCGCCGGCCTCCCGCTGGCAGGCAATCCGATCACTATAGGCCGCACGCCGCGCCGTTCGCCAACGCTCTCGCGCCGCGAACTGAAGCGGCTGATCGCCGACATGATCGATTGAACGAAAGGAAAGCGCCGTGGCAGCAACCAGCGACAATTATCGCGAACAGGCCGAGCGATGCGAGGCCGACGCCGCCGCGGCGGACCTGACACTAGTTCGCGAGCGCAATCTCCGTTCGGCCGCCGCGTGGCACGCGCTGGCCAACCGCCAGTTCAAATCCGAACAGGCCCGCGCTGACAGGGATCGGCTCGCCGAAGCGGTCCGTGCCCAATGTCTCGCCTGAATCCGCGAGCGCGAACCTGAATCACCGGCACGGCGGCCGTCAGCATGACGAAAGGCCCCACCAGGACACCATCATGGATATGAACCAGCTCTTCTATCATCATCAAATGGCCGTGATCGCTGCCGACCGGGCACACCGCGCCGGCGAAGCACCCGCCGGTTTCGATCTCCCGAACCATTATGCCCGGCGGATCAACCGGTTTCGCGAAAAACGCGGTCTCGAACCTGATTTTGTCGGATATAGCAGCGCGCATGCGCGGCGGCCCGTCGCGGTGATAAAGACCGGCTCGGGCGCGATCGCGCTCGACATCGCCTAGCATCGGCCTATTGTCGTATGACAAAGGCTTTCCTCGCGACCCGGGAAGGCCAATGGGGCTTCCTTTGGTCACGAGCGCAGAGGATGAAAGGGCTTCGCATGCAGATGCGAGGCCCTTTTGCGATGGAGATTTGCCCGATCGTCCGAAGTCTCTTCGCGATGGCCCGCACGATTTCCGGTGCAGCAGAAAGTCCAAATCCCGCGCGCTATCAAACGCGCGGGAGCGACAGCAAAGCAGCCGGCGGGAAACCGCCACCGTCGACGGTGAGATAAAAACGCCGCGACGAGCCGTGCTGTAGCGCCACGATATCGATCCTCTCTTCCTGGAACCATATCCAGAAGCGATGAACCTCGTCCTTCGTCCAGTCGATGATCTGATCGACGAGGAACAGGCTTTCGCCGACTTTTACCGCCTCGATATGATGCGTCCGTCCGTCCATCCCGCCTTGCCGGATGCCGGTGATTTCATAATCGGCCATGCCGGATGCTCCATCCCTGTGTCATGGCCACTAGTAGCGAACGGGCACGATGCGAATGCGATCGATCGCGCCGGGCGACGCCCGCGACCGGGCGATCGCTTCCGTACGCAGCATGTCGAGAGTAAGCGCGTCATAGTCCTGCTCGTCGGGCTGCATGGCCAGATCGGTTTCGACGACAAGAATGACTTTGCGTGCCAGCCCGTCGATTTCCCACTCGAACCATGTGCGCGTGATATGCCGCGCGGCTTCCCGATCACCTGACATGGCGCTCACCGGTCTCGGCCGCGCGCGAGCGGATTTCCCGCTCGACGAGAGCGTAGCCCGTATCGCTCAGGGTGGCGATTGCGATCGGGCGGCCGCGCAATTCGGCGCTTTCGCCATTCAGGAAGGTCAGCGCGGGATCGCGCCCGCCGAGCAACTGGAAAGCGAGCGCGCTGATCGCGCCCTGACGCTTCGCTTCTTGCGGCGGAAGCGGTGCGAAGGGCCGGCGCCGCCTGAACGGATTGGTCCGCGCGCGCGCCGCCGGCATCTCCTTGCGGTCAGGCATCATTGGCTTGCCTCCCGGAATTCGCAGCGCTCTCGCGCTGACGACGCAGCGCGGCGCGGGCATCCTCGATATTGGTATAGCGAAAGCTTCCCACGCTGAACTGGTCAACATAGCTATGGACGATGCCCTCGTCCGACTGCGGGCGGAAAGGCCGCAGATGCACGGCCTGCCGTTCGTGGGGGGGGGGCGGAGGCAGGTCGGCAGCCAGCTTCGCGAGTTTTTCCTCGTCGAGATCGAGGGCCTGGTAGATATCGTGTCCGATGACCCACAGCTCTTCGTGGAGATCGGTCAAGCGCTCGGCTATGCCGCCCAGCGCGCATGCCGCGCGCTCGGCCTCGGTCATGGCCAGCGCCTTGTTGACGAGAAGTTCGGCAACCAGCGTGTCGCCAAGAAAAACCGGATAGTCGTCGCCCTGTGCCGAGGTCGGAGGATCCGCGCGCGGGCCGCCGTCTCGATCGGCCATGAGGGCCGGACCGACGCCGAGGCCGCGCCGCGCGCGATACTCGCCGATCCGCTTCGCATAATAGCGCGGAAGATCGAAATTGGCGTGAGGCCGCCCATCGCGGTGGGCGCGGTTCGCTGCGATCAGCGCCATCTGGTGATGATAAAGGAGTTGATTGAGATCCACGTCCACCTCCCGTTCAGCGGGAGCGCGATGGTCTCTCAGTCCCCGGCAAGCGAAAGGACGCCGACGATCTCATGGAGATGGGGTAGCGGCTTCTCATTTACAAGAGAGGGGGTTCGGCCCCGTGCTTGCCGGCTCGCAATGCTGCGGATCGACAGCGGCTTGCAGCCGACAACCGAGCGGCGCCGAAATTCAGCCTGGGTGCTTTGATAGCCGATATTGAACCCGTCGAAGAGAAAGGGTCGAGCTAATCACTCTGAAACTGATCGACTGAGTTCAATTGCACGCGTTCCGCGGGTGTATCCGGCGAGGCCGAATTGCATGGCGTGTGTGCACTTTGGCGCTGGCCGCGCGGCCCGTCCATATTGACGGCGCAAGCGCCCGGCAGGCGGATCGCATGCAGATCGGTCAGGCATCCGGCGACCTGCGACCAGAATTCCGCGTCCTCGATTTCACCAGCATCGCGCAGCCGGTCGATACGCCGTGCGAGAACCTCGGGCCCACGATCGCCAAACTGATTTTCGATGGCGAGGGCTTGGCCCCGCAGGTCGCGAGTGGCCTTCGTTCCCATAGGTGCGACTCCAATTATCTCCCGAATATATCGCCGGCCTTGCGGGAATCCAAAATCCGGCGCGCTTCGAACGGCTGACCAAATGTTTGGCCGGTGGCACCCCGTCGCTTCACAGCCAAGACCACAGCCGACGAGCCAGACGATTTTCGGCGATTTTCCGGGAGAGGGTCCTATGATTCAGATCTTGGGGGGCTTGGGTGGAACCGATTCATCCGGTACCGCTCCGGGCTGCGCTGATCCTGATTCCGTTCCACACGACCGAGTCGCGGATCGCACGCAGTGACATCTGGAATGCCGTCGCGCCGCGGTTGTTCGGCTTTGGCTAAGCTCGGCCGTCTCGGCAGGCATAAGTTGAACCGCCGTCGCGGCAGCCTTCTCGATCATGTGCGGCATTTGCGTCGCGCCGGGACGGCGCGAAGCCTTTCATCGACCTAAAGCTTGCGGGTACCGAGCCACTTCACCTTCGCCGGGTCGCGGTGATCGAAGAAGCTGCTGGCCTTCCGATCGAGGGTCGCGATCCTGGCGAGATCCTCGTCGTCGAGCTGGAAGTCGAGGATCGCGAAATTCTCGACCATGCGTTCCTGGCGCACAGACTTGGGGATCGCAACGATACCGCGGTGGTTCGCTGCGAAACGGGTCAGCGCGACCATCTGGCCTTGTAAAGAGCGGTTGTTCGCACCACCTACGGGGGTATCGTCAGCCTCATTTTTGCATGTTGGCGACCGAGAGACTTTCGCGCTCCCGCACGCGGGAGACGGAATATGGATTTCGATCAACTTCTCTATCATCATCAGATGGCCTTGATTGCCGTAAGCCGGGCGCGGCGCGACGGACATCCTCCGTCCAGCTTCGATCTGTCCGACTCTTATGCCAGGCGGATCGCCGAATATCGCGACCGGCGCGGTCTCGACGACGGGCCTGCCGACAAAAGGCGGCCCGGTTCCGCCCGCCTCAAAGCCGACCCGACAACCTCGGAGCAGGCTGCCGGATATGCGGATTTCCTCGGCGACACATTCATTGCCGAGCTTCTCATTCATAAGGCGCTCAGCATGACGCCCCAAGAACGCAGCGCCTCCGCACTCGAAGATATAGTCGATCGACTGGCCGAGATAGAAGAAGCGCGCTGGGTCATCGGCCGCGATATCTATCGGTCGCTCGGATACGATGAAATGGCGCTCGCAGCGCTTGCCGACAATATATCGATGGACGACGGTGGGAGCAGCAGCGCCGTCAATCCCGGCTCTGCATGGCCATCGACGGACAAGGACATCGCGCGCGGCCATACCGGGCAATTGCCCTTGGAGACTTGGCGAAACGTCAACATCCATGATGAACGCGCCGAACTCCTCCGCCAGCGGATTCGGGAGCGCAGCTTGAGCGAACAAGCCGATGCGCCTGATCGCGAACAGGTCATTTCAAGGGCGATGCTCGACGCGGAATATCGCTACGGCAATGCTTCGGAACAATTTGCCGTCGACGAGGAAGCCGGGGCGGTTCGCCTTGGCGATCGCGGGGCCGCCCATATCTGGCAAATCGTCGGCGAGCGCCTTCATACGCTCCATGACATAGGCAGGCCGCCCAGGCAGGACTAATGAATTGATCGCGCGCGGCGCAACGCTGCGGAAACGACAAGCCAATAGCGAACGGGCTCGATACGAATGCGGTCGATTGCCCCCGGCGAGGCGTGCGGCCGACTGCGTTCGCAACCGCGCGCAAATCCTCCAAAATCAACAGATCATAGCCATTGCCGTCAGGTTGGTGTCGCTCTGCCCGGGAAGTGTTGGCCGCAATGATAAACATATAGGCATTCGAATTGCCCCGAATTCGTGGGGTGGTTTGCGCGATCCGTGGTATAAGGCCCTCATCACCTGAATTTTGAACAAGCTCCATGTGACAGAGGGACAAAAATTGTGCTCTCGCTTGATGCAGGAGCACGCACCATGTGCCTCAATCAGCTACTCGAAGACGAACAGATCGCGCTGATGCGCTATTCCGCCGCGACCAAACCCTCGGAGGTCCTGCGATATCGGCGCAAGATCGAAAGCCTCGGTCAGTGCTTCAAATCCTTCCCCTACCGTCACCGTCCCTATCTTTCTCCGAATGTCCGGAGCGGAGCGATCGCTTCGGCCCGCCCGCGGCGTTCGGACGAATTCTCGTATCGGATGATCGAACGGAAGGACGTCTGACATGGCAAAATCGCAAAAGCGCAGCAATCGCGAGATCCGCAAGCCCAAGGCAGCAAAACCCAAAGCACTCACTGCCCTTGCCGCCCAAGAGGCGTCTGCGGTGAAAATGACCGCCAAACCGAAAGGCAAGCACTGAGATGGCCTGCACACGCCGGCGCTGCGGATCGCGTTCGTCGGCAATGCCCTCCCGCGCCGCTGCGGCATAGCCACCTTCACGACCGACCTCGAACTCGCGGTCGGCGCGCTCGGCGAGGTTGCGGATACGGCCATTGTCGCGATGATCGAGCCGGGCGGCGACCACGAATTTCCGCCAGCCGTCCGCAAGACAATCCGGCAGGGCCAGGTGGCCGACTATCGCGCCGCCGCCGATTTCATCAATCGCGAGGCGTTCGATCTCGTCTGCCTCCAGCATGAGTTCGGCATCTTCGGCGGCGAGGCAGGCGCGCTGATTCTCGGCCTCGTAGCGAGGCTCGATGCGCCGCTCGTCACCACCTTGCACACGGTTCTCGATCGGCCGACCACGGCGCAGCGCCGCGTCATGAAGGATATCGTTACCGCATCGGCGCGGGTGGTCGTCATGGCCGACAAGGCCCGCGACATGCTGATCAATGTCTATGGCGCCGATCCGGGGAAGATTGACGTTATCGCCCACGGCATTCCCGATGTTCCGCTCGCCTCGGCGCGAGCCGCCAAGGAGCGGTTGGGGTTTACCGATCGCAAGGTGATCCTGACATTCGGGCTGATGAGCCCGAACAAAGGTATCGAGACGATGATCGAGGCCATGCCCGAGATTGTCCGGCGCACGCCCGATGTCCTCTATGTGGTGATGGGCGCCACCCACCCCGCCTTGCTGGCCCGTGAGGGCGAGCGTTATCGCGACACGCTGACGGCGCGGGTACGCGAGCTTGGCCTCGATGAACATGTCGCGTTCATCAACCGTTTCGTCGACCGCCCCGAACTGCTCGACCATATCGCGATGTGCGATGTCTATGCGACGCCCTATCTGGCGGCGGCGCAAATGACGTCGGGAACGCTCGCCTATTCGCATGGTCTGGGGCGTCCGGTCGTTTCCACGCCCTATTGGCACGCCGCCGAGTTGCTCGCCGACGGGTCGGGCGTCCTGATCCCGTTCGACAATCCGGCAGGCTTCGGCCCGGCGATTTCCGATCTGCTGGGCAACGACACCGAACGTCTGGCGATGGGGCGCAAGGCCTATGCGGCGAGCCGCCCCATGATCTGGGCCAATTCGGCGCGGCGCTATGCCGCGAGCTTTCGCAAGGCTTGCCGTGAGCGCAGGCTCGCGTCCGGCGGCCAGGCGGGGATGCCCGAACCCGGGCCAGTCCGCCTGCGGACGAACGTCCAACCCGACCTCCCACCGATCTCGCTCGACCATCTCGCCGCGATGTCCGACGACACGGGGATATTCCAGCATGCCGTTCACGCAATCGCCGACCGCAGTCATGGATATTGCATCGACGACAATGCACGGGCGCTGCTCCTGTGCTGCGGTCTCGCCGGCGGCCCCGATGCGCCGCTGGCGCGCCGGCTGTCATCCACATTCGCGGCCTTCATCCAGCACGGCTGGAATCCGGGCAATCGGCGTTTTCGCAATTTCATGGGCTTCGACCGGCGATGGCTGGAAGATGCGGGCTCGGAGGACAGTCACGGGCGGACGCTCTGGGCGCTGGGCGCCTATAGTGCGCGTGCCTGCTCCCTTGGCCATGCGCGCTGGGCAAAAGAGCTGTTCAGCGAGGCGCTGGCCGACGTCGAGGCCTTCACCTCACCGCGGTCCTGGGCGTTCACCTTGCTCGGCCTCGCATCCTATTGCGCGGTTTATGCCGAAGATCATGCCGCCGCGCGCCTGCGTGCCGAACTCGCCGGCCGCCTCGAAAGGTTGCTGGGCGAACAGGAAGGTCCCGAATGGACATGGTTCGAAAATGGCCTCAGCTATGACAACGCCCGGCTGCCGCAAGCGCTGATCGTCACGGGCGCCGCAGCGCTCTCGGCGACCATGGTCGAAGCGGGATTGCGAAGTCTGCGCTGGTTGGTGGCGATGCAGACGGCGCCCGAAGGTCATTTCCGGCCCGTCGGCTCGCATGGCTTCCTGATGACCTCGCGCAATAGTCCCGAACCGTTCGATCAACAGCCGCTGGAGGCTTGCGCGACGATCGCGGCCTGTATCGCGGCGAAAGGCGTCGATCCAGACTCTTCGTGGCGTGCGGAAGCCGAGCGCGCCTTCGCATGGTTTCTTGGCGCGAACGATCTCGGCATCAAGCTGGCTGACCTCGCGACGGGCAGTTGCCGCGACGGCCTCCACCCGGACCGCGCGAACGAGAACCGGGGGGCGGAATCGGTGCTATCCTTCCTGCTCGCGCTGGCCGATATGCAGCGCCTGAGAGCGGCGGACCGGCGGGCGCCGTCACAGCCGAGCCCATCCACACACGAAGCCATCAATGCCTGACGGGGCTCCGCCATCCGCGCCCTTCTTCAACCGGCAGGCGCTTCACTTGCGGCCCGACCCGTCGCGCGTCGTCGTCCGGCCGTTCCGGCCGGCGGTCGAACCCCGAGACCTGCATCCCGTCGACAAGACCCGCGCCAATCACATCGTCGACCGCGTCCTCGCAATGACCGCGGACGAGACCGACGCGCTGCTTGCCGAAACGCTGCGAAACTTCGACGACCGGCACCGCAACCTCCCCGCAATATTCGAACGGCGCGCCGCGGAAATGGAGGATGCCTTCACAGCTCACAAGAGCTTCTCGCAGGCGCAGCGTCAGCTCGTCGGCGCCTACTTTCTTCATGAGTACAGCTTCGAAGCAGCCGCGCTGTTCAATCCCAGCATCGTGCCGCACCCCGACCAGTCGGGAGTCGCCGCAGGATGCCGCCGCTTCATCCTTAGCCTGCGCGCGGTCGGCGAAGGCCACATCTCTTCCCTGACGTTCCGGTCGGGAATATTGGCCGCCGACGGAACCGTTACCATCGACCCGCCCGCGCGGCTCGCCGCGACGCCCGTCGTGACCGCCCGTGTCGGCGATCGTCTGGAACTCGGCTTCGATCCCGCCAGCGACATCGCGGAGCGGGTGATCTTCCCCGTCACCGAGAGGCAGGCGAACGGGATCGAGGATGCCCGCTTCGTCGCCTTCCACGACGAAGGCCAGACCATCTATTATGCGACCTTCACCGCCTACAGCGGAAGCGGCATAAGGTCGGAGCTGATCGAAACCCGGGACTTCGTGACATTCCATCTGGCACCGCTCAAGGGCGCTGCGGCGCACAACAAGGGGATGGCGCTTTTTCCGCGAAAGATCGGCGGGCGCTATGCGATGATCGCGCGCCACGACAATGAGAGCCTGCACCTCATCCTGTCGGACGACCTCCACGAATGGGGCCTCGGCGAGGTGATCGTGAAGCCCAAATATCCTTGGGAGTTCGTCCAAATCGGCAATTGCGGCTCGCCCATCGAACTCGACGAAGGCTGGCTGCTCTTCACCCATGGCGTCGGCCCCGTACGCCATTATTCGATCGGCGCGGTTCTGCTCGACAAGGACGATCCCTCGCGCGTGCTCGGGCGCTCGCGCGTACCGCTCGTCCAGCCCGCGACCGCGGAGCGCCATGGCTATGTCCCGAACGTCGTCTATTCGTGCGGCGCCATCAAGGTCGGAGAGCGCATCCTGCTTCCCTATGCCATATCGGACGCCTTTTCGACCGTCGCCACGATCAGGATCACGACACTTCTCGACCAGCTCAAGGATTGAAAGGCTTCGACATGGACAAGACCCCGTCCGGCAACGACCGGTCATGCAAATGCGGCGGTATCGACGCCGCCGAGCGTGAAACACTCGATCGATACGGCATTACCCGCGTGCCCGCCGCGACCTATCTCCTGGACGGCTATCGCTATGCCAGCCTTGCCGACGCGGTTGCACAGGCATGCCGTTCCCGCATGTGAAGGGAAATCGGATACTGTCGGCGAGCGGGAATGACTTGAAGCGCGGCAGGACACTTCCAAAACGAAACCGGGCCACGTATCGACACGCAGCCCGGCCTGGGGACGATCGGTTAGCTCGGACTAGCTGCTCTGCTTGCCCGGCTTTTCCGCTTCTCCACCCTGCTGAGGCCGCTTGTCGCGGTCCGGCTGGCCGGGCTGACGGCGGCCGCCGTCCTCCTGCTGGGGCTGGGGCTGGCGCTCGCCTTCCGACTTGCGGCCCGGCTGGCTGCCGGTCTGGTTCTGGTCGGGGTTGACCATGACCATTCTCCTCTCTTCAATTGCCCGGTAGTGGGCATGGAGAAGACGCGCGGGATAGGGCATTGTTCCTGTTTATCATGCCGGGTCGCTAATAGAGCGATTCCGTCCGGTCGAGCGGCAGAGCCGATCGTCTCAGCCCCGCCGTCCGCTCGCCTGCCATACCAAGCCGGGTAGTTTGACCATCTCGCAACCGCAAACGGTGCAATGGCTGACGAAGCGCCCCCGATCCCAGTGGCTCGCCTTGAAATCGACGAGGTGACGGCCGAAGAGATTGTGCAGTATCATGATCGCGTTCCTTTCGCTGGTTGTGCTCCGCCCTCATTGTCCCATTGCTCAAGGGCATGCTGGACAGAAGACGACGACACGACTTGAGGATGGGCTGTTTGCGGCGCCCCCGAGCAGGCGTCGTTTTCGCGCTCCCAGCTTTCGATTGCGCGCTCGAGGTCGTGTCGCCGGCGCCGCGACTGGTGAAACGCGTTTCCCATCGTTTGCGGAACATGTTCCAGCCCGTGATGGAGAAGCCGGTTCCACAACCGAATGATCCGGCCGAAAGATCGCGAGGGTTCGTGGATGGAAATCATCGAATAGACTCCCGCTGGGCAAGCGGGAGCTCGAGGTCTCTCAGTCACGGGAAGCTTGCGATCGAAATCGGGTGATGACACATCCTATCACAGACGGACATGATGCGGGCATCAATTCGCCACGCAGAATGGGCCTGCGCACCGGATCAGCCTGCATCCTCGTCATCCCCCCGGCGCTGGCGCAGTTCTGGCGCTTCGCGAGGCGGTATGTCGGGCCGGCGCTCGAACGCGCCGCCTTCCCCGGATATGCGCTCCTTCTGAACGATGGCCGCTACGCGCTTCTTCGAAATGCCGAGGCTGCGCAGCGCATAGCCGGCGAGGCCGAACGACAGCTCGCGCGCGCCCATGATCGCGAGGCCGACGCCCTGACCTTCGAGATGGGCGACCTCGGCTTCGCTGTGGGTCCGGATCGCGGTGTCGATTTCGGGATTGAGCTCGCGCGCGATCTCGATGATGCGCCGTGTCTGAAAGCCATCCGGCGTCGCGATCACGAGCAGCCGCGCCTGGGCGATATCCGCCGCCTCGAGAATACCCGGGGTCGATGCTTCGCCATAGATGGCCGTAATGCCGCGCTCGCGCAGCGCCTCGACGCGGCGTCGATCCTTGTCGACGAGGATAACGGGAAGACCTTCGCTCTTGAGCATCCTACCGACCACGCGCCCGACCCGGCCGTAGCCGACAACGACCGCGTGATGGCGAAAGCTGCTGTGCTTCGCGTCGGGCAGACGGGAAAGGCTCTCATCGCCTCCCCGCTCCAGCAATGCCAACAGCCGCGGTCGTCGTCGCAGCCATCTCTCGAAGCCGTCGAAAGCGATGAAGACGAGCGGATTGAGCGTAATCGACAGCAGCGCGCCGGCGAGGACCAAGTCCCTCGCTTCCGCCTCGACCAGCCCCAAGGTGACGCCCAGGCCGATCAGGATGAAGGAGAACTCGCCGATCTGCGCCAGGCTCGCCGAGACGGTCAGCGCCGTCCGCGCCGGATAGCCGAAGGCCAGCACGATCCCAAACGCCGCAACCGACTTGCCGGCCAGAATGATCGCCAGCACTGCCAGAACGGCGGACGGTTCACGGACCAGGATGCCCGGATCGAACAGCATCCCGACCGAGACGAAGAACAGGACGGCAAAAGCATCCTGCAACGGCAGCGAGTCCGCGGCCGCCCGATGACTGAAATCGCTTTCGCTGAGGATCACGCCAGCAAAGAAGGCGCCGAGTGCGAAGGACACGCCGAACAGGGCGGCCGAGCCGAAAGCGATACCGAGCGCGGTCGCGAGAACCGACAGAGTGAACAATTCGCGCGAGCCCGTTCGGGCGACACGTTCCAATATCCAGGGCGCGGCGCGCGTTCCGACGATCAGGACAAGCGCAAGGAACAGCGCAACCTTTCCGAGCGTGACAAGCAAGACGAGCGCGATATCGCCCGCGCCGCCCGAAGCTCCTTCCCCTCCCAGCGCGCGCCCTAACGCCGGCAGCAACACAAGGGCCAGCACCATGACGAGATCCTCGACGATCAGCCAACCCACGGCGATCCGGCCGTTGATCGAATCGAGCGTATTGCGCTGCTCGAGCGCGCGCAGCAGCACGACGGTCGACGCGACCGACAGGGCAAGACCGAAAACCAGGCCCGCCCCGGTGGTCCAGCCCCAGAGATGCGCCAGGCCCGCCCCGAGCAGGGCCGCAACCACGATCTGGACGAGCGCGCCGGGGATGGCGATCCTGCGGACAGCGACCAAATCCTTGATCGAGAAATGCAGCCCGACACCGAACATCAGCAGGATCACGCCGATCTCCGCGAGCTGGTTCGCCAGCGCAGCATCGCCGACGAAGCCGGGAGTGAAGGGGCCGACCGCCACGCCTGCGAGCAGATAGCCGACGAGCGGCGGCAGCTTCAGCCTGCTGGCAATGAATCCGCCGATGAAAGCGAGGACCAGTCCCATAACGAGCATGGCGAGAAGGCTGGTGTCATGGGGCAATAGCGATCCTTTCGGAAAGAGCCGCCATGCCGGCGGCACTCGGTATGATGGAGCGCCGATGGGTAAAGCGGCCGCGCTATCGGTGGCGGTGAAGGATCGACCCTACACCAGCGACGGCGCCAAGACCATGCTGCTCATCGGAAGCAGGTAAAGACACTGACAGGTGCGATGGCGCGACTGCGTTGCGCGGACCCGCCTAGAATTTTCGATGGAAGCTGACGAGGTCCGCGTCGGGATCGCCATAGCCGCAGATCAGCCCGCGCAGCATCTGCGCCGCCATCATCGAGAAGGTGATGCCATTCCCGCCATAACCCATGGCTGCATAGCAGTTGGGCATGCGCGGGATGCGGCCGATCGTCGGGGTGCCGACAGGGCTGTCGCCGAAGCTGCCGGCCCAGCCATGGACCGGAGTCGCGTCGATTCCCGGCAGCAGCGCGGCGAGCTTGCGCGACAGGGTTCTGATCTTGCCGGGAAGCTTCGCGTCGCGTTCGCCCGCGTCCGCGATTTCCTCATCCTCGCCGCCGCATATGACCTCGCCGCGCGGGGTGGTGCGGATGTAGAGATAGGGGTCGGCGGCTTCCCAGATCATCGCGGCCGTCGGCCAGATGGCGCGGGGCTGAGGGCGGGTCGCGATCGACCAGCTCGATATGATCCTGTTTCCCTTGCGCGGGATGCCCTTCATCATCTCGTAGCCCGTCGCCATGACCACATGGCGCGCACGGATCTCGGGACCGCGCGCGCTGTGAAGCGTCACGCCGTCTTCGCGCGCGTCGATGTCGCAGATATCGACCGGCGAATAGAGCCGGGCGCCGCGCGCGATGGCGGCGTTCAGATAGCCAAGGGTCATCCGGCGCGGGTCGGCGGAATAATTGCCGAAACCGATCAGCGCATGGCGTCCCTTGATCCCGTAGCGCTCCAACACCGCGGCGGGTTTGAGAAGCTCGACCTCGAAACCCGCGCGCCGGCGGGCGTCGGCTTCGCGCGCCAGGCCGTCGGCGTCGAGGACATTGCCGTCGAGATAGATGGAACCGCGCGTCGCGCCGTCGACGGCGAGGCCCAGCCGCTCGGTCCGCTCGCGCAGCGCATCGACCGCCTGGCGCGAGCGGCGCCAGATGCGCTCGGCCTTTTCGCGCCCGATACGCGCGGCCATCAGCGAGAGCGGCGTGTCGAGTTCATATTGCAGCATAGCCGTCGATGCTGCGGTCGATCCTTCGGCGGGGCCGCGGCGATCGACGATGACGGTCCTGAGACCCGCTTCCGACAGCGCCTCCGCGATCAGCGCGCCCGATACGCCGGCACCGACGACGACCGCATCGCACACGATATCGCGCGTCAACGGCTTTGACGAGATCGCCGGACGACGCCGGGCCGACCAGATCGACCGCCCGGTGCGAAGATCGCGGTGACGGGTCGCGGACGCGGCCGTCATCAACGTGGGCGATCAGGCAAGATCGCGCACCTTGGCTTCGCGCGCCCAGTGGCGCCGCGTGCCGACGTCGGCGAACGCGTCGATCGCGACGACACCGCCGTCCTTTTCGACGCCCGCCTTGTCGAGCAGCAGCTGCGTCGCGTCGTCGTGGGCGATGGTCTTGCAATGGCCATAGGCGTCCATGAACCATTGCACCGCCGCACCCTGCACCGAAAGCGCCTTGGCCTGTTCTTCTGTCAGGATCGAGGCGACCGCGTCGAACAGCACCGAAGGCGATCCGGCGAGTTGGCCGTCGGCCTTGAGCGTGCCGCCCTTTACCTTGATCCCGCCGACCTTCGGCGCGACGAGAAAGGGGGTGCCGCCCGCACTTTCGATATCGCCTTTCAGCTTGTCGATCGCCGCCTTGTCCGACCCTTCGGCGAACAGGATCGCGACCTTGCGGCCCTCCATCGTGTCATCGGCATTCTTCTGGATCGACAGCGCGGCGGAGGGTTTTAGGTCAACCGCGGCGCGCGCGGCCTTTTCCTTCGCCGGCAGGTCGATCGCGAGGCCCGCGGCGACGCGCTTCGCCAGATCCTCGTCGATGTTGCGGAGCTGGCCGACGACACGCGCGCGGACATGATCGAGCGTCACCTTCGACAGCTCGAACACCAGCGCCGAGGCGATATGCGCCTGCTCATTCGCGGTCTGCGACAGGTAGAAGAGCCGCGCCTGGGTGAAATGGTCGGCGAACAGTTCGGCGCGGATGCGCAGCTTCTGCGCCGGGTCGTTCCGTTCGTCATTGGCCATGTAGGTCGAGAAGCCCGTTTCGGCGCTCGCGCGTGGGCCGCCATGCTCTCCGGCTTCGGCAAGGCTGTTGGGTTCGTAATTGGCACGCCCCGTTGGCACGAGCGTCTGCATCATCCCGTCGCGCTGGAAATTGTGGAAGGGGCATTTCGGCGCGTTGATCGGGATCTGGTGGAAATTGGTCGTTCCCAGCCGCGATTTCTGCGTGTCGAGATAGGAGAAGAGCCGGCCCTGCAGCAGCGGGTCGTTGCTGAAATCGATGCCGGGGATGATGTTCGACGGCAGGAAGGCGGCTTGCTCGGTTTCGGCGAAGAAATTGTCGACGTTGCGGTTGAGCGTCATGCGGCCGACGATCTCGACGGGGATATCCTCCTCGGGGATCAGCTTGGTGGCGTCGAGCACGTCATAGGGCTGCTTTGCCGCGAACGCCTCGTCGAAGACCTGCACGCCGAGATTCCACGCCGGGAAGTCGCCGACATCGATCGCCTCGAACAGGTCGCGGCGCAGGAAATCGGGATCGGCACCGGCGATCTTGACCGCCTCGTCCCATGTCGTCGACTGGATGCCGAGCACGGGCTTCCAGTGGAATTTGACGAATTTGCCCGCACCCTCATCGTTGACGAAGCGGAAGGTATGAACGCCGAAGCCTTCGATCATGCGGAAGCTGCGCGGGATCGCGCGGTCGGACATCGCCCACATGATCATATGCATCGATTCGGGCATCAGGCCGATGAAGTCCCAGAAGGTGTCGTGTGCGCTCGCCGCCTGCGGATAACCGCGGTCGGCCTCCATCTTCACGCTGTGGACGAGATCTGGGAACTTCATCGCGTCCTGGATGAAGAAGACCGGGATATTGTTGCCGACCAGATCCCAATTACCGGTTTCGGTGTAGAGCTTGACCGCAAAGCCGCGCACGTCGCGCGGCGTGTCGACCGACCCGGCGCCGCCCGCGACGGTCGAGAAGCGAACGAAGACCGGACAGGTCGCGCCTTCCTTCTGGAAGATCGAAGCCTTGGTCAGCCCGGGGATTGCCCTGGTGCACTCGAACACGCCGTGCGCGCCCGAACCGCGGGCGTGGACGATTCGCTCGGGGATGCGCTCATGGTCGAAATGGAAGATCTTCTCGCGGAGGACGAAGTCCTCGAGCAGCGTCGGTCCGCGCTCACCGGCGCGGAGCGAATTCTGATTGTCGGAGATACGGTGACCGAAATTATCGGTGAGATAAGCCGCCGCATCGGCGACTCCATCTCCGACTTGCTGATGCAGTTCATCGCCATCGCCTCTGCTGTCAATCGGCGCCGGCTGGCCCTCTCCCGGTTGGTGGTCACGAAGTGCATGGTCTGCGGCGGGTGACGGCACGGGCTTCTTCGCCATGATCGGATCCTTCGGTCAGCGGGGATAAGGTCTCAACCCGCGGCTTCCCCCTAAGTTTCGTCGCGCCCGCTTTCTTCTGATCGAGCTAGGCCGCCTCCGGCGCCATTGCATGCCATCAACCGGTCGGGGATGGCCTATAGAAGCGGAATCGATCGACCGCGCCTTCGATCAGGTGGCCAGCGAGTCTGAGGCGGATTTCGTCGGCGCCGCTACTGGTCGTGCAGACCAAGCGCGTGCCGCCTGACGGCAACCGCTCGATCGCACTGATAGCCACTCCCGACGCACGGCAGATTTCCCTGACATCGGCCTCAGGCAACGCGAGGTTGATCGCGCGGCTCACGTCGATTCCGGCACGGAAGCACCAGAGCGGATGATCTCCGCGACCTGCACATAGCCCTCCGGGCTGGCGGTTGCGATGGCGAGCGGCCTTCCGCCAAGCACGACATTTTCTCCATTGAGAAAGGCGATGGCAGGGTCGCGTCCGCCCATCACCAGATAGGCAAGCTGGCTGATGTCACCCTGACGCCGGGCATGATCGAGGGAGAGCGGGCTTCGATATTTGTGGAAATGGCGCACGGGGCGAGACGATGCGACGGTTCTTTCGGCGGTGTCGGGGCGATTCATGGCGTGGCTCCTCTGCGTAAGCGGGAGCACAGGCTCTCAGCCGCGGCGGCTTACAAAAAGGAGGGCCGCGATAGATGCTATATGGGTTTGTACACACGGATTGTAAGGACGAAAATCCAAGGGCCGCGGTCCGCGACATTTCGCCCCTAGCCGTGCCTGTCCTTCGTCGAAGCATGGAGCCGCATCACCTTCCTAAGATGATGTTTATACTGAATATTATTTCCGATCGGCCGAGACAGACCCTCGCTGATACCCTCACGCGACTATAACGAAAAATGGGAATCGAATAGAGGGTCGAACTTTGCGAAAATGGGAATCGAAAAAGTTCGGTGGCGGGCTTGCCGGTCCATTATCCTGCATCTGACGAAAAACGGAGAATTGCAGGGTAAATTGCCTATAGACAGGCGCAAGGGATTTTGCCGGCCATCCCCTGCGGCTCGCTCGCGGCGCCCTAGCTTTTCTCGAACAGGCGCTTGAGGCTGGCGTATCGGATGAAGGTTGATCGACCGACTTTTACAGTTTCTAGCTCTCCGGCCTTGATGAGTTCGTAGAGCGTCGACCGTCCAATGCCAGTGAGTTTAACCGCGGCGGATATGCGGACGCTGATCGGTTCGATATGGGGGCGGTCCTCGGACGCAACTTGCGGCCCTTGCCTGCTCTGCATCCTGCTCATGGCTTCCGCCTCTCTCGATTGAAGCGGCGATCGGTTTCGATGAAAGCCGTAAGCATTGCAGGAATGAGGTCCGGCACGGATTCACGCCTACCGTATGCAGCTTCGTAGGCGTCGGCATAAGCGTTTAATGCCTCGAACAAACCCGGCATGGCGTTGAATGTGATTCTCTTCGGCGTTCGCTCCGGCAGCTTCGGCAATTTGAGGTCAGCCATTTCCGCCTCCCCACGGCCGCCCGACGACAATATCTTTGTGGACGACGACGCGCAGCGGCCAGCCAGGGCGGACGCGCATAGTCGACTGGATATTCAGGTTGCGGGTGACAAGCTGGTCGCCTGCGCGCGCGCCGTTCTGCTGCACGGACTCGCGGATCGCGCGAACGAGGTCGCTCTCGCTGCTACCAAAACTCGATTCCGTGCCAACGCCGAGCAGCGTTGAAAGCGCGACGCCCTTTATGAGCTGCCATGTGTGCCGGTCGATCTTGTCGGACAGGCCCGCATAGCCCTGCGTGTCGGTCGCCGGCACATTGTCGATACGGATCGACGACCCATCGGGCAGAATGATCCGTTGCCATACGACCAACGCCCGGCTCTGCCCGAACGCGACCACGCTGTCATAGCTGCCGACCAGCCGCGACCCCTGCGGGATAAGCAGGCTCCGCCCGGTCACGCTGTCATAGACATTTTCGGTGATCTGCGCCGTCACGAGCCCCGGCAGGTCGGAATTAAGGCCGGTAATCAGGCTGGCCGCGATGACGCTCCCCGCCTGCACGGTCCAGGGCGAGACGGGCGCCGTCAGCCTGTGCGGGTTCACGTCGTCGCCCTCGTTCGCCTTGCCGACCATTGCGTTCTTGCGCTGCTGGCCGTTCGGGTCGTCGGCGGCCTGCGCGGGCGCTGGCAACGCGGGGGTTTGCTCCGCCGCGACCGCGACGGAGCGGGCCGCTGCGGCATTCCCAGCGACTTGCAGCATCACGCCGGACTCGCGCGCCGCGCGCTGCTCGGCCGCGATGCGCTGACGCTCGGCCTCCGCCGCCTGCGCGGCCTGCTGCGCCGCGTCGTCGATCGGATCGGACGGCTCGATGATCTCGCCCATGCGCCGTTGATGATTGAGGATCGGCCGCCCCAAGTCACCGGGCAGCGGCGCGCCTAGCTGCGGAACATCGCCATAGCTGGTCGGCGCGCCTGCGAGGGCATCGGGGGGTGCCTTCGCGCCATGCAGTTTGTCATCGCCGCGTGCGACGATGTCGATGCTCGCTGGTTTCAGGGCCAGCCATGCGACGCCGACAATCGCGGTCGATCCGGCGGCGGCAATGGCGATGATCGCGCCGCGCCGAAATCGGGTGACGCGTCCCGGCGCGGCGCGAAGAACGAGCGTTTCGGGGTCGGCCTTTGGCGGTGCTGCGGGCGCGGGCGAAGTGGCGGGGTCGGTCATTTGCCCTTCCTCCGCTTCGGCTGCGCCGTCTCGATCCGCACGACCTTCTGCTTCTTCGTGCCAAGGCGCAGTTCGGCAGCGCCGAACAGACGATCGACGACATAGTAACGGCCCGCAACGCGATAGTTCACAAGCTGGGCCTCGCCGTCCTCGCCAATGACGAACAGCGGTGGCGCTTCGCCCACGGCGATCGACGGCAGAAACTCAATGAACGTCTGCCGCCCATCGTCGAACGCGCGGATAGGACGCCATGCGGGCTTGTCGCCGGAAATCGTATAGTTGAAATTCAGACCTTCGATGGCGAGGCCGGACGCGATCGGCGCGGCGGCGGTGGCGGCGTCCTGCTGGCGGCGCAGCGCGATCATTTCATCCTGCGGATAAGTCCACGACAGCGCGGCCATTGCGCCGGTCGATCGGCTTTCGAGTTCGATATGATAGACCCGGCGCGAGGTCGTGATGACAAGGTTCGTGTGAAGCCCTGCCGAATAGGGCTTCACGAAAATATGGGTGCGCTGGTCGGCGCCGCTGCCGCTGGTGGTATCGCCCACGGTCCAGCGCACTGTATCGCCAGCGGCAACCGACGTGATCGTCTCGCCCGGTTGCAAGATAATGTCGGTGATGCGCTCCGGCGCGGTATAGAGACGATAGAGCGCCCCGTCGCTATAGGGATAGACTTGCACCGCCCCGAGATAACCGGCGTTCGACGGCTCGCGGAGTGCGGCCTTGTTGGCGGCCGAAACCTTCGCGGTCGGCTGGGCGGCGACGGGAACGGCAAGCGCAAGGACGCTCACCGACAGCATGACGGCGCGGATCATGGTTCATTCCTTTCGGGGGTCTGCGGCGATTGTTCGGTGTCGAGCGGCATGTCTGCGGGCAGCGCGGGCGCGGCCTGCGGCTGCGGCGTGGCTCGATCGGCGGGGGKTTCCAATTCCTGCGACCAGTCGATCGCGTCGACATAGACGCCGAGCGGGTTCTTACGCAGCACTTCGGCCGAGCGCGGCGGCTGCATCTTCACGGTGAGAATGGCGGTCCAGCGCGAGGTGCTGGCGAGACTGCCGCGCTCATATGCCTGTTCAGTCCATTTCACCTGAAAGCTGGTGTCGGACGCGCGGACAACGCTCGTCACCTGAACGGACACGGTGCGGCGTCCTACATCGGCAAAGGGATTGGAGGCGCGAGCATATTCGCCGAGAAAGAGCGACGCGCGTTCGGTCGCGTAGTCGTAGGCCGATAGCCAATTCTGGCGCATCAAGACCGGATCGAGCGAGCGCGACCGGACGTTGGCGACGAACCTGCCAAGGTGCCACATGATTTGCGGGTCGGTCGGCCGATAGTCCTTGGTGGCGGGTGCTATCGCCTGCGCCTGACCGAGATTATCGACGGCGACTACATAGGGGATGACGTGGCTTTGCATCGACTGCCATATCAACGCCGCCGACAGGCCGGTCGCGAGCAACAGTCCGCCGAACGCCATCAAGCGCCAGTTATAGGCTTGCACGCGCGCCGACCCCAAGCGATCGTCCCAAGCCTGGCTGCCGCGCTGGTGGTGCGGCTCCGGTTCGGGTGTCTGTCCGTAACGCTGCACGGCTCTTTTGAATTTCATGGTTTAATTCCTTTCTTTGATGTCGGGGGCAGCGCCCGCGCCGCCGCGGTCGCCTGACTGGATCGCGTGAATCGCCATCTGGCGGCGGTGTCTGCTGGTCTGGGTGGCGTGGAGTTTTTGCGCCCATGCGGGCGGCGTGGTTCCGGCGCTTGCCCCGGCGGTCCCGCTCGCAGAAGGCGCGCCCGTCGTTCCCGCCGCCCATGCGGCCTGCTGGCCGCGCTCGGCGGCGGCTTTGAAACCGCTGGTGGCTGCGCTGATCTTCTGTGCGGCTGCGCCGCGCGCGGCGGTCGCCATACCGCCAAGTCCGGCGCCGACGCTGGTGGAAGCTGATGTTTCCTGCCCGAGCTTGTATGCCGTCGATGCCGCGCTTCCCATTGTCGTGCCAGCGCGAACCGCGCCAAGCCCTGCACCCGCGACGCCGCGCGCCGCGCCAAGGGTGCCTGCACCGGCCATTGCGAGGCCGCCGCCCGCAAGCGCCACCGTCGCGACCGCCGATCCCGCGCCGAGCTGCGGCGCGCCCGCGACCAGCCCGGACGCGATGCCGGGTCCGAATATCGCCAGCCCGAACAGGGCGAGGCTCGCGAGCATCAACGAAACGGCCTGTTCGATCGTCACCTCGTCGCCCGTGATGGCGCTGGTGAAGTCCGCAAAATAGTTGGAGCCGATGCCGACGATGACCGCCAGCACCATGACCTTGATGCCGGACGATACGACATTGCCAAGGACGCGCTCCGCCAGAAACGACGTGCGGTTCCAAAGCGCGAACGGGACCAGGATAAAGCCCGCGAGGCTGGTCAGCTTGAACTCAAGGATGGTGATGAAAAGCTGAATCGCGAGAATGAAGAAAGCCGCGATGACGATAAGCCACGCGATGCACAGCACGGCGATCTCGACGAAATTGTTGAAGAAGTCGATCGGGCCGACCAGCTCCTTCGCCTGCGCCAGCAGGGGCCACGCGGCCTCGAAGCCGGTTCCCGCGAGACGCCCCGGCAACAGCAAATCCTGCGCCGTGATCGCGCTGCCGCCCGCTGTCAGCCCAAGGCCAGCGAAACTGCGGAATATGATGTCAGTGAGGAGCGGAAAGCTGTTCAGGATCAGCGCGAACACGCCGACATAGAGGATTTTCTTGAGGAACTTGCCGATAACATCATCTTCGCCGCCGAGCGCCCAAAAGAGGCCGGCGAGCGTGATGTCGATGCCGATCAGGATCGTGGTCAGGAATCCGACATCGCCGCCGAGCAGCCCAAAGCCGCTGTCGATGTAGGCAATGAACGCCTGCATGAATTGGTCGATGACATTCAAGTCCTCCATGCGCGGGACTCCTGAAAGTGGTGGATGGGTGTCGCGGGGACCACTGGCCGGGAGAGGGGGAGAGCCATGCGGCCCCCGCGACGGGACGGCGCTCGCCGGGGAGCAAGGGGCGCAGCGCCGCCCCTAGCTCACTGGCGCGGCGTGTAGGCTTTGCCGTCGCCGAGGAAGCGGGTCGTCCGCTCGCGCGCCTCCCGCTCGCTCTGTCCGCGCCGCGCCGCTTCGAGCGATTGACTGCGGAACTGCGCGGCCATCAGGTTTTGAAGCTGGAATTGCTGCTTGGTCGCGAGCGCGAGAAGCTGGTTGGTCGCCTGCTGCGCCGCGAGCGATCCTTCGGCGCCCTGGCTCTTGGCGACGATCGCCGCTAGCGCCTGGGCGTCGTCGCGCACAGTTTCGACGATGCCGGACTGCACCGTCATGGTCTGCCGGAACGCGGCCATTTCATTGTCGAGCCGCTGTTTCGCGACCGCAATCCGCTGGTCCCGTTTCAGCGCGGTCCCGAAGCTGTCGGGAAACTGCTGCCGAAACCGCTCGTCGAGTTGGTCGACGCGGAAGTCGATGCCCTGCGCCTGACCCATCAGCTTGTCGATCTCGCCGAGCTTCTGGCGGAGCTGGTCGAGCTGCGGGAAGTCGATGCGCGAGAGGTTTTTGGCCTGACCCGCGAGCATCTGCGCTTCGTTCTGAAGGCTCTGGATCTGATTGTTGATCTGCTGAAGCGTCCGCGCGGCCGTCAGCAGATTTTGCGTGTAGTTGGTTGGGTCGAACACGCTGATCTGTGCGGAGGCCGGCGCGATGGTGAGTGTCCCGCCACCGATCGCGCCGATGGCGCCGGTTCCGAGCAGGGCGGCGATGACATATTTCTTCATCTCATATCTCCTTAGGGTTGCACAGGGGACGCGGGGAAACAGGCGGCCGCGTCAGCCGCCCATTCGAGGCCGGAATCGGAGAGGAACCAGCTGACGAAATCGTCAGCGCCATGCTCGGCGAGAATTGCGTCGATGCGCTTCTGCGTATCGGGGTCCGACGCACCGCAAAGCGCGAGCGCGATCGGGCCTAACCCCAGCTCGAACAGGCGGTTGCCGCGCGCCGATTGCAGATAATATTGCCGCTTCGGCACCGCGCGGCTGACCAGCTCGATTTGCCGCTCGTTGAGGCCGAAGCGAAGATAGGCCGCCTGGCTTTGCGGTTCGATCGCCCGATCATTGGGAAGCAGGATGCGCTGCGGGCAGCTTTCTATGAGGACCGGCGCAATCGCGCTGGCGGCAATCTCCGAAAGATTGTGGGTGGCAAAGACGACCGCGACATTCTTTTTGCGGACGGTTTTCAGCCATTCCCTGATGCGCGCGGAAAACAGCGGATGGTCGATATATTTCCATGACTCGTCGAGAACGAGCAGCGTTGGCCGTCCGGTGAAGCGTTCTTCGAGACGATGGAACAAGTAGGACAGGACCGGCGCGACAACACTTTCCGACCCCATCAAGGCCTCCATCTCGAAGCATTGAACGTCGGCCATATGAAGGTCGTCCTCGGCCGCATCGAGCAGCCGCCCGAACGGGCCTTCCAAGGTGTAGGGTGCGAGCGCCGATCGCAGCGGCGCCGATTGGAGCAACAGCGACAAGCCGGTCAGCGTCCGTTCCTCAACCGGCGCGGTCGCGAGATTGGTCAGCGCCGACCAAAGCGTTTCCTTGACCTCCGGCGTGATCGGCACATTCTCCCCGGCGAGCAGCGCGCCGATCCACTCGGCCGCCCATGCCCGATCGTCGGGCTGGTCGATGTGGCGCAAGGGTTGAAAGGCGATCGTCTCGCCCGCATCGCCGCCAAGCCCAAGACCATGATGCGCGCCGCCCATCGCCAGCGTCGCCGCGCGCGCCGACCGCCCCATGTCGAAGATATAGACTTGGGAGTCGGGGTAGCGCCGGAACTGCAACGCCACGAGCGTCAGCAGCACGGACTTGCCCGCGCCGGTCGGCCCGACGATCATCATATGCCCCACGTCGCCAACGTGGGTGGACAGGCGGAACGGGGTCGAGCCGCTGGTTTCCGCATAGAGCAAAGGCGGGCCGTCCAGATGGGTGTTGCGCGCCGGTCCCGCCCATACCGACGACAGCGGCATAAGGTGAGCGAGATTGAGCGTGTGGACGATCGGCTGGCGGACGTTCGCATAGACATGGCCGGGCAGGCTCGAAAGCCACGCCTCCACCGCGTTGACGCTCTCGCGGATACAAGTGAAGCCCAGCCCGTTGACGATGCGCTCGACCGCGCGCACCTTTTCCTCGACGCGGGCGCGGTCCTCGTCCGCGACGGTGATCGTCGTAGTCAGATAGCCGAAGGCGACATGATCGCCGCCGAGCGCCTGCAAGGCCAGGTCGGCGTCAACAACCTTGTTGTCGGCGTCGCTGTCGAGCAACTGAACGGGCTGATTATAGATGACCTCGCGGAGCAAAGCCGTGACCGATTTGCGCTTGTTGAACCATTGCCGCCTGAGCTTGGTCAGCGCCTTTGTCGCGTCGGTCTTGTCGAGCGCAATGAAGCGCGTCACCCAGCGATAGCCGAAATCTTCGTGATTGAGGGCGTCGAGGATTCCGGGGCGGCTGACGTTCGGAAAACCGAATATGGTCAGCGTCCGCAAATGCCGGTCGCCCAGCATCGGCTCCAGCCCGCCGGTCAGCGGCGTGTCGGCCAATATGGCGTCGAGATACATCGGCGTCTCGGGGACGGCGACGGCATGGCGGCGCGTCGAAATCGTGCCGTGGAGATAGGTCAGCGTCTCGCTATCGTCGAGCGCGCGCACCTCCGGCATAAAGCCGCTGAACAGGTCCAGGGCGCGGTCGGTTTCGGCGACGAAGCTGGCAAGCGCCTGCCGCCAGTCGCGGCCCCTTACATCGTCGCTGCGCTCGACCAGCGCGCGGCCCGCCGTGTCGGCCTGATCGGGCGGCGGCAGGAAAGTCAGCGTCGCATAATAGCGGCTCTCGAAATGCGCGCCCGCGCTCTCGAACGCCGCGCGCCGTTCCTGATCGACCAGCCAGGATGCGGCATCGGGAAAATCGCTGTCGGGATAGCCCAGTGCCTCGCAGCGTTCGGCCTCCATATGGAGCGCCCAGCCTGACCCGAAACGCTTGAGGACATTGTTCGCGCGGGCGCAGGCGCCGACCAACTCGGCCTCCGTTGCGGATTCGAGGTCCGGCCCCCGGAAGCGCAAGGTGCGCTGAAAGCTGCCGTCCTTGTTCAGCACCACGCCGGGGGCAACCAGCGCCGCCCACGGCAGATGATCCGCCAGCCGGTCGGCCCGGCTGCGATATTCGCGCAGGTTCAGCATGTCAGAAACCCCCGCTGGCGAAGGTGGCGGACGAGGACGGGCGCAAAGTCTGGGTCGCGCTTCGCCGCGAAAACCGCGAGCGTGTGGCCGAGCGCCCACATCACCAGCCCCGCAATCCATTGCTGCAAGCCCAGCCCAAGCGCCGCCGCGATCGTGCCGTTGACGATCGCGATTGCGCGCGGCGCGCCGCCGAGCAGGATGGGTTCGGCGAGCGCGCGGTGCATCGGCGCCTCGAAGCCCTCGATATGGCTGCCCGCACCGATCATGCGATCAGCGCCCCGCCGCCGAACGAAAAGAAGGACAGGAAGAAGCTCGACGCGGCGAAGGCGATCGACAGGCCAAAAATGATCTGGATGAGGCGCCGGAAGCCGCCCGCCGTCTCACCGAACGCGAGCGTCAGGCCCGTCACGATAATGATGATGACGGCGATGATCTTGGCGACCGGGCCTTGCACAGATTCCAAGACCTGCTGCAACGGCTCTTCCCAAGGCATCCCCGAACCGGCAGCCTGCGCGGTGGCGGCGACAGCCAGGCCGAGCATCACGGCAGCGGCGGCGGTTATGATCTTGTTGGGTTCGCGAACGCGGGACAGGCGCATGTCATTCTCCTTCAAATGCGGCGGATTCGGGGGTGAGGTCGCGGACGGCGTAATTCCCGTCTGGATCGAGGCCGGCGACGCGCGCGACACTATCGACGCGGCGCGCAAGGCCGCGGCCTGATATGAACACGATCATGTCGATGGCTTCGGCAATCAGGCGTCGCGGAACGGTGACGACGCTTTCCTGAACAAGCTGTTCGAGCCGATAGAGCGCGGCGGTGGCACTATTGGCATGGACCGTCGCGATGCCGCCGGGATGGCCGGTGTTCCATGCCTTGAGCATGTCCAGCGCCTCGCGCCCGCGCACCTCGCCGACGATGATGCGATCCGGGCGAAGGCGCAGCGTCGAGCGCACAAGGTCGGCCATCGTGACCGCGCCGGTTCCGCTCGGGCCGATCGAGCGGGTGCGGAGCGCGACCACATCGGACGCGGCGCATTGCAGCTCGCGCGTGTCCTCTATGATGATGACGCGTTCGTCGAGGCCGGCCATTTCGGCGAGCAGCGCATTGGCGAGCGTCGTTTTGCCTGATGACGTGCCGCCCGCGACCAAAATGTTCCGTCGCTCTACGACCGCCATCGACAAGAGCCGCGCCGTGTCGGGCGACATAATGCCGTCCTTCACATAATCGAGCAGCGTATAGATGCGCGCGGCGGGCTTACGGATGCTGAAACAGGGTGCGAGGCTGACCGGGGGCAATACGCCCTCGAATCGCTCGCCCGCGCCCTCGCCGTGCGGGGGCAGTTCGGCCGATATGATCGGCGCCGCCGCATGGGCCTCGGTGCGCGCATGGCTCGCGACAAGGCGAATGATGCGCTCGATCTGCGCCGGGTCGTAGCGCGTGCCAGTGTCGATACGACCCTCGCCGAGCCGGTCGAGCCGCAATACCCCGTCGGGGTTCACCATGATTTCGATGACTTTTTCGTCGGCCAGAGCGGCGGCGATGCCCGGTCCCATGGCGGTGCGAAGCATCGCGCGGCGGCGATCGGAAGAAAGCGCGTCGGTCATGGCTGTGCCTCGATGATGTTCTGGGTGTCGAGCGTCCGCTTGCCGCCCGCGATCTGGCGGCCAAGCTGAGCGATAAATCGCTCGAAACGCTGGTTGCCGGTGGCGAGCGCGGCGGCGTCGGCTTCGGGCAGCGGAGCGGTAACGGTAAGCTGGTAGCGCACGAACAGCGCCAGCGCCTCCAAAACCACCTCCATGTCGCGGCGGCCTGCGGCGACCTCGCGCGATATGCGGTCGAGCCGGACTTTCAGAAGGTCGTCGACCTCCTTGGTCGCGCGGCGCGCCAGCCAATCGCGAAGCGCCTCGTTGACGATCCGCGACTTGTTGCCGCCGCGCCGGATAACCAGCGCGTCGAGCGCATCGCCGAGGTCGCTGTCGATATAAAGATTCCGCCGGACCTTCATCGCCTATAGCCCCGGCAACAGGTCTTGGGACTGCGATTGGTTCATGGCGTGGCCGCGCACCAGCGACGCGCGAACGCGGTCCATGACGCGCTTGTCGGCCGCCGCGTCGGAGTCGTCGCGCTCCATGTCGGGCAATTCGAGTTGCGTTGCCGGTTCGGCCCGCGGCTGTCCTTCCTCGATCGACGGGTGCCGCCGCTGCTGCAACCCGCCGTCCTCGTCTGCGCCATTGTCCTGTTCGGCCTTGCCGAGCCGGCTATCGGGCGCGCTGACCAGCCCGGTCCAGTCGTCGGGACGACCCTGCGGGCGATCGCTATAGTCGCCGATTTCCAGCGCGGGCGGCGGCAGGAGCCGTGCGCGGAAATTGGCGTCCTTGTAATATTGCAGCTTTTTCGCCCTGATCGGGGCCATGCCCGACACAAGAACCAGCTCGTCGGCGGGCGGAAGCTGCATCACCTCGCCCTGCGTCAACAGCGGACGCGCGGTTTCCTGTCGGCTGACCATGACATGCGCGAGCCAGGGGGCGAGCCTATGCCCCGCATAGTTCCGCATGGCGCGCTGTTCGGTGGCGACGCCGAGAGCATCGGAAACCCGCTTTGCTGTCCGCTCGTCATTCGTCGAGAAAACGACGCGGACGTGGCAGTTATCGAGGATCGAGTTGTGCTCGCCGTAGGCTTTATCGACCTGATTGAGCGACTGGGCGATCAGATAGACCCTGATCCCGTAGCCCGCCATGAAGGCAAGGCTCGTCTCGAAGAAGTCGAGCCGCCCCAGGGCGACGAACTCGTCGAGCATCATCAGAAGCTCATGCTTGCGCGGCATCGAGCTTCTCCGTGAGGCGGCGGCCGATCTGATTGAGCATCAGGCGCACAAGCGGCTTGGTGCGGCTAATGTCGGACGGCGGAATGACCAGATAGAGCGATACCGGGTGGTTGGCTTCGACCAGATCGGCAATGCGCCAGTCGCAACGCGACGTGACGGCCGCGACGGTGGGGTCTCGATAGAGACCAAGGAACGACATGGCGGTCGAAAGGACGCCGCTGCGTTCGTTCTCCGATTTGTTCAGCACCTCGCGGGCGGCCGATGCGACGACGGGATGGACCTGCGGCGCTTCCTTCGTGCCAAGATGATTGGTGGTCATCATCCGGCGAAGCGTCGTCACGAACGGCCGCTGCGGATCGGACAGGAAGGTCGCGACGCGGGCGAGCGTCTTTTCTTCTTCGGCATAGAGAATGTGGAGGATCGCGCCGACCAAGAGTGAGTGCGACGTTTTTTCCCAGTGGTTCCGACGCTCCAGCGCTCCTTCGGGATCGACCAGAATATCGGCGATATTCTGAACGTCGCGAACCTCGTTCGCGCCCTTCCTGACCTCCAGTAGCGGGTTGTATTTGGCCGAACGCAGGTCGGTGGGATTGAACAGCAGGACGTGCGAAAAGCGCGCGCGCCAGCCTGCCGTGAGCTGCCAGTTCTCGCCCTTTATGTCGTGGATGATGGCCGAGCCGGTCCAGCTTAGCAGCGTCGGGATGACGAGGCCGACGCCTTTGCCGCTCCGCGTCGGCGCGAACGCCATGACATGCTCCGGCCCGTCGTGGCGAAGGTAGCGCCCGCGCAGACGACCAAGGAAAACCCCGCGCTCGCTAAGCAGCCCGGCGCGATCGATCTCGCCTTTTGTAGCCCAACGCGCGGAGCCGTATGTCGTGACATGGCGCGACTGGCGCGCGCGCCAGAGCGACCCGGCGATGGCGGACGCGCAGCCGAGAAAGCCGCTCGCCCCGGCGATCATCCCGGCCTTGTCGAAAACCTCGGGCGCGTAGGCTTCGTAGTGATACCACCACGGAAATATCGCCCACGGCCGATAGACCGGCGTGTCGAACAGGACAAACCATGCCGGTCCAAGCTGCGGCTGATAGCCAAGCAGTGCCGCACACCATTGCGTCGCGATCCAGACGCCCGCGATCACCATCGCGAAAACGACGAAAATCTGTCCGACAAGGAGCTTGGTAGGCGTCAAGACATTCTCCCGGCGACGCAGGGATCGCGTCGGCGTCCCAAAAATCAGCCGGGTCGGGGAAATCTCATATGACGGTTATGGCGCGTGATGACGCGCCGCGACGCAGTGCGAAGGGCTATCAGATTTCGCCGTAGGTATCGGCGTGGCTGCATCGCGCCCGATGGACGAACCCGCTTCGCGGGATGGGCGCCAGGACTGAGGCGCCGGAAGATACAGGAACGTTGAGTAAGGCGGCGCGGTAGGCCGATCATGGAGCTCCTTCAACGAAGAGGAGCATGCCATGACTACCGCTACGACCGATATACCCGTCACCCCGCTTCGCCAGCGTATGCAGCATGATATGATGATGCGCGGCCTGGGTCGGCATACCCAGCAGGACTATATCCGCCACGTCCGACGCTTCGCCGCATTCCTTGGTCGTCCTCCCGATACGGCAACGGCGGAAGATCTCCGGCGCTTCCAGCTATCTCAGCACGAGCAGGGCGTCAGCGCGTCAACCATCAACGGTGCCGTCTCGGCCCTGCGCTTCCTGTTCGCTGGGACCCTCGGGCGGCGGGATCTGGCGCGTTCTCTTGTTATCACGCGTAATCCGCGCAAGCTGCCCGACGTGCTCAGCGTCGATGAAGCGGCGAAGCTGCTCGAAGCCGCGCCGGGGATCAAGTACAAGGCTGCGCTCGGTGTCGCCTATGGCGCGGGCCTCCGCGTGTCGGAGGTCGCGCACCTCAAGGTCGATGATATCGACAGCACCCGCATGCTGATCCGCGTCGAGCAGGGCAAGGGGCGCAAGGACCGCAATGCCATGCTCTCGCCGCAGCTGCTTGAGCTGCTCCGGATGTGGTGGCGCGAGGGCAAGCGTCGCAATGTCATGCTGCCCCATGGCTGGCTGTTTCCGGGGCGCAGTTGCACCGATCCGGTCTCGACCCGGCAGTTGCATCGCGCGGTTCAGGAAGCTGCTGAGGTCGCCGGCATCCGCAAGCGCGTCAGCCCGCACACCTTGCGCCATAGCTTCGCGACGCATCTGCTCGAGCAGGACGTCGATATCCGCGTGATCCAGGTCCTGCTTGGCCACAGCAAGCTGGAGACGACCGCGCTCTATACCAAGGTGTCGACGCGAACGATCCACGCCGTCGCCGGTCCGCTCGACCGGCTGATGGCCCTGATGGCGGACGAAGCGCCGCCCGGCTGAGCCAGTGCAGACCTCGATCGAGGTCGCCGATATCTTCCGCAGCGCGGGGCCCGCCTATCGAGCCGCCCATGCTGGGCATCTCAGCCTCCAACAGCTCAAGGTCATGGCGGCGATCGAGCAATGCCGTACCGCGGCGCTCGGCGGCCATGTCGAGGCCTGCGAGGACTGCGGACATTGGCGTATCGCCTATAACAGCTGCCGTAATCGTCACTGCCCCAAGTGTCAGGGCGCCGCCGCGCGCACCTGGCTCGAGGCGCGGGAGGCCGATCTGCTCCCGGTCGGCTATTTCCATGTCGTGTTCACGCTGCCCGCCGAGGTCGCCGACATCGCGTTCTACAACAAGGCGGTGGTCTATGATCTCCTGTTCCGGGCGGCTTCTGCCACGATGCTGACCATCGCTGCCGACCCCAGGCATCTTGGCGCCCGGATCGGCATCACCGCCGTGCTGCACACTTGGGGATCCGCGATGACGCACCACCCACATGTGCATATGATCGTGCCCGGCGGCGGCATCGCGAACGATGGCAGTCGCTGGATATCGTCGCGGCCCGCGTTCCTGCTACCGGTGCGCGTGCTCGGACGGCTGTTCCGTCGCCTGTTCCTGACCCAGCTGCTCGCGCTGTACGATGCCCGGCGGCTCAGCTTCTTCGGGACGATGGCGCCGCTTGCCGAACGCCGGGCATTCCTTCGCCACCTGTCGCCGGCCCGGAAGAAGAACTGGGTCGTCTACGCCAAGCCCCCGTTCGCCGGGCCCGAGGCCGTGCTGGCCTATCTGTCGCGCTACACCCACCGGGTCGCGATCTCGAACCGGCGCCTGCTCGCGTTCGACGATGCCGGCGTGACCATGCGCTACAAGGACTACCGCCGCGACGGCGGTGATCGCCAGCGCGTTATGACGCTAAGCTCCGACGAGTTCATCCGCCGATTCCTGCTCCATGTTTTGCCGCGCGGCTTTCACCGCATCCGCCACTATGGCCTGCTCGCCGGCTCCGCCCGGAAGGCTAGCCTCGCGCTTGCCCGCGAGCTGCTCGATGTCATGCCGGATGCCGAAGAGACGCCGATCGACGAACCGGTCGATCCGACACAGCCATGCCCGTGCTGCGGCGGCAGGATGATCGTGATCGAGGTGTTCGCACGGCGGCGCCAGCCTCGTGCTCCACCCAGTGCCGCCGCTCCGATCCGGACGATTGCGTCATGACCCGGCATGGCTCATCCCCAAGAAGGACCGCGCGACCCCCGCGCTGGCCCACGGGCCGCCTTGCGCCGATCGTCTCAGCGCGTTGCCACACGTCCGCCGAAGGGCGACCGATGGAGGCTCGGAGCATCGATCATGACGGTCGAGTTCGCGCCTCGCGCTATCGCCTGGGTCGTCTTGCAACTATGCACGGCGGCCTTCCGACCAGGCCAAAACACAAAACCCCATAGCTCAGTCCCAGAGCCCACGCGGGTTCCTCCATCAGAGGCTTTCGTACGCTGAAGCGCCCGAAACCCTTCACGATTTCGGCTATTACTACCTATCAACATTAAATCCCGAAAGCTGACGCAAGCTTGCCGTGGTTAACAGCGATCAGCTTGAGGCCAATGGCCAACGGTCAGTGCGTGGGAGAAGTGTTTGCGGCACAAAAAAGTCTTCGGTACGGTCAAGGTCATAGCATCCAACTTGGCTATCAGACTGACCAGATTGCCAGCTTAACCAAAGCCACATCTGGCGCTGCGCGATTACCTTTTTGGCGCATTTATCATCAGGCAAGTTGAGGTGTCAGAGGAGCCGGCGCGGCGAACAACTTTGTTATCAAAACGGAGGTAAATATTTTTTTCGCCGTATAGAGCAATTCACATACGGCAACTATATAAGCTCTAGGGGGGATGGGACGATGAAACTAAGCAAGGTTTACGCGCGCTTCTACAAGTCGTTCAACTTCGATTACCAGCGCAAGGCGCATCGGTCGGCAGAGCCGCGCGCGTGGGAAATGATCGGTGACCTCTGGTACCCCTATATCGAGGTCGAGATCGACCGGCATATCACGACGGTTGTCGGGGCGAACGAGTCCGGAAAGAGTCACCTGCTGACGGCGATCGAAAAGGCAATTAGCGGAGAAGGCTTCAGGCATCAGGATCTTTGCCGCTACTGTGATTTCTTCAACGTCGCGCGGGGCAACGACTTCTGGCCGCATCTCGGCATAGCCTGGTCGGACGTGACAGTCGACGAGGTCGCACGGATTCGGCACGATCTCCCCGAAGCGCCCGAGCTGTTCACGTCGTTTTTGATGTTTCGCGAAGGTCCCGATCGACTTTCAGTCTATTTCGACGACGGGTCGGGTGGATACGAAGCCGTGACGCGCGAAGGAGACAAAGCAGCCTCATTCGGGCGCGAGTATCTGCCGCGCGCCTTTCGGATCCATTCCAACGTCGCACTCCCGGGTGCACTGCCAACCGCGGAGCTTGTCGAAGCGCAAGAGTCACCCATTCCCTATGAAGGTGAGCGGAAGCGCGAGCGCAATGCGGTCGCCATTTTGCGAGGAATTCTCACGGGCGACGCCGCCACGTTTGCGCAAAAGGTTTCGGCGGCCGCGGGCGATCTGATCCCGTTGCTCGCGCCGTCGGCGGCGCTCGACAAGGACACGCAGGACAAGCTGCGCAAATCGTACGCGTTGGCGCGCAAGCTGCTTCTTCAGCTTGCTAACGTCGATCCCGAGCGCCTCGTCGAACTCGCGAACTTTATCGATGCCGGCGAGAATGGTCACGCTGCGGCGCTTGCGGAAAGCATCAACCGTCAGCTCGAGAAGCGGCTCAATTTTCCCAAATATTGGGTCCAAGACCGCGACTTCCAACTCCGCGTCACCGTGCTGGAGTCGGGGCTCGTGTTCACGATTCGCGATCGGACCGGCACTGAATATACATTTGACGAGCGAAGCGCAGGACTGACCTACTTTCTATCTTACTTCATCCAGTCACAGACCCATGAACCTGATCCCGCGCGCTCCGAAATCCTCATCATGGATGAACCCGACGCCTATCTATCCGCCGAGGCACAGCAGGACCTGCTGAAGATATTCGCCGGATTTGCCGAACCCGAAGGCAGCGCAAGGCCCGTCCAGGTTGTCTACGTCACACATTCGCCCTTCCTGCTCGACAAGAACCACGCCGAGCGCATCCGCGTACTCGAAAAAGGAAAGGGCGCCGATGGAACGCGCGTAATAAAAAACGCGTCGCAGAACCATTATGAGCCGCTCCGGTCAGCGTTCGGCGCCTATGTTGGTGAAACCGCTTTTATCGGCGCCTGTAACCTGCTCGTCGAAGGGGCGGCCGACCAGGTGCTTCTGGCTGGCATGTCCCGGATCATTCAACGTAGCGGTTCCGCCAGCGCGGCCGACTCGCTCGATCTTAACCGGGTCGTGCTCGTTCCCTGCGGCTCTGCGCAGCACGTCCCCTATATGCTGTTCCTCGTTCGCGGCCGCGACAGTGAAGCGCCAGCGGCTATCGTGCTGCTCGATTCCGACGCGAGCGGCAACAAGGCGGCGGCTATCCTGCGGAAAGATGACAAGGAGGCCCGGCGCCTCATCAATCCGTCGTACGTGATGCAATTCGCCGAATTCGGCGTTGTCGAAAATCCGGCGCACGCGATGTTCGAGCCCGAGGATCTGATCCCCGTTAACCTCGCCGTCGCGGCAGCCAATCGCTATTTTGCCGAAGTGTCCGAGTTTCGTGAAGGCGAAGCGGTGGTCATCGCCCAAGCCGATGTAACGGCCGCCCTCGGCCCGGCGAAGGGCATTTGCGATGCATTGAAAGTAGCGGCGACCGCACAGGACAGCCACATCGACAAAGTCGGATTTGCCCGGGCTGTCGTTGAGTTGTGCGAGGCCTCGACCTCGACCGATCCGTTGGCTGGCGACATAGGGATGTTCGTCGAGCGCATGAGGCGGCTTTTTCAGCATATCAATAAGCAACGCCGCGCGGCAGACGAAGAGAAGCTGCGCCACCGGATCAAGGCGACTGTCGAACAGCATCGAAAGATATTCGAGCAGGATCATCGCGAGAGCGCCTCGCGCGAGCAGGGCAAGTTTTTCTTCGAACGCATTGCCGAAGCGCTCGATCATTCGCCCGAGGCAAAAGCCATCCGCGACGAGATGGGAGCGCTCTCGGACGAATATGGCCTCGACACCGAACCCAATGCGCCGATCCCGAACTTCGAAGACTTCCTCCTGAAGCTTCGCGTGCTCAAAAATGCGCATCAGCGGCGGCGTGACACCCGCGCCGCGGCCACGCCGGCGCCCGCGGCGCCTGCTGCCGGAGGTGCGCGGAAGGTGACGGCCAAACCCGCCGCTAAGCCGCCCGCGCGCAAAAGGAGCCCCAAGGCACCGCGCAAGAACACGCCGGGCGAATGATCGTCAGGAAATTTTTTTTGTGACCTGCCGCCGCGCTGTACTTCACCTGGATCATTTATGAAGCTCGTTCCGCAATTTTCGGATTTTCTTCGGGATACCGTCAATCTCAACGCGACGCGGATCGGCCTGCTTGAAAAGAGCGTGGACGCGATCAAGGACTTCGTGCGCCAATGCGAGTGGGACCCGCGCGTGCGCGGGTTCGAGGAGCAGGGAAGCTGGGCCCATGATACGATCATCCGGCCGCTCAGCGGCGGCGAGTTCGACGCGGACCTGTTGGTCAAGGTCGCGCCCGTCAGCGGCTGGACGGCCAAGGACTATGTGAAAAAACTTGGCGAAGCCTTCGCCGATAGCGCGACCTATGGCAGCAAATGCAAGACTTGGGATTATTGCGTGACCGTGACTTACGCCGGCGAGCGAAAAATCGATATCGCGCCGCTCGTCATGGATCGCAAGCACGCTGGAAGCCTTGAGGTCTGCAATCGGTTGGCGGACGAGTTCGAAGACAGCGAGCCCATGCACTACACGGTCTGGCTGCGCGACAAGAACCTGTTGTCGGGATCCAACAGCTTTCGGAAAGTCACGCGGCTTCTCAAATATTTGCGCGATATCAAGACGACCTTCACCTGCCCGTCGGTGCTACTCACCACGCTCCTGGGGATGCAGATCGATTTCCACGACAAGGACACAGAAGCGTTCGCCGACGTGCCGACGACCTTGCGGACGCTGATGCGCCGGCTGGACGACTGGCTGCAAGCCCGTCCCGTGAAGCCCCGCGTCGAGAACCCCCACTTGCGGTCCGAGGATTTTGCCGCTGGGTGGACCGATCTCCAATATGCCAATTTTCGATCCTTCATTCACAAATATCGCGGATGGATCGACGAAGCCTATGACATGGAAGGAAAGGCGGCGAGCATCCTCGCGTGGCGGAAGATCTTTGGTGACGGATTCGCAAAGGGCGAAACAGCCATTGCGGCGGCCAGTATCAATGAGGGCACGTCGCTGATCGCGACGCTGCTCAGCACCACGGCTGCGCATCTCGACGGGATCGTCGATGCCGTTCGCCGATATGGCCTCTCGATCTTGCCGGGCAATTTCAATCGGCCGCCGCATATGGAGGAACCGGCGTGGCGCCGCGAAGCCGTGGTGTCGACCGACGTGGCCGTCATTGCGCGGCGGCATCGCGGCCGCGATAGCGCTCCCGACCGGCTGCTGCGATCGGGTGATATCGTCAGCCGCGACGGCGGGATCTGGTTCGAGGCGACCGTCAACGGCGGCCAGCCGGTGCCCGACGGCTTCCGCGTGCAGTGGCGCATCACCAACACCGGCGCGATGGCGCTGCGTCTCAACAATGGTCGCGGGAAATTCTACGCGCCGACGCGGCAAGGCCTGCGCTGGGAGGAACTCCAGTATCGCGGTATCCACATCGCAGAGGCATTTATAATTCGCGTGCGCGACGACGTGCTTGTGGGGCAGAGCCCGCCTTTCAATGTGGTGATAGAATGACCGGCAACACGATCCCCGAGCGCCAGAATTCGCGCGAGATGATGCGCCTTTTGCGGGCTCGCTCCGAAATCTACCGGCGTGCGGTCATCATGCAGAAGGCGCAACTCTGCTGCACCGTTGTCGTGCCCGTCATTTGCGCGATCGTCGGGCTATTGGCACCCGCAACCCGTCCCGCCGTCGCGGCGCTGTCGCTCGCACTGGTGCTTCTCGATATCGGCCTCATCGACCGGTCTTTGAAGAAGGGGCTGAAGACCGCGGCGCTCGTTTGCGAGGCGTTTGATTGCGCGCTACTCGAAATGCCTTGGAACCGCTTCGCTACCGGGAAACCGGTCGATCCCGAAGTGGTCGCCAATGCGGACCGCCGATGGCCGAAGGGGGAGGCGAAGCTCGAAAACTGGTATCCCGTTATCGTCGGCAAGGCGCCGATCCATGTTGCCCGCGTCGTCTGCCAGCGCACGAACCTATGGTACGATGCCAAGCTTCGCGAAGACTATGGCCGTTATCTTTTCCTTGGAGCATTCCTGGTCGTTGCGGCGCTCGTCGTTGCCGGTCTCGCAGTAAAGCTGGACTTTGCCGATTTCGTCGCGACAATCCTCGCGCCGGCGACCCCGATCGTCGGCTGGGCTATTCGCGAAGCGTTTCGGCAGCGCGATGCGGCCGAGGCGCAAAGGACGACAAAATCCGAGGCGGATGCTTTATGGGAACTCATTGTGCTCGGCGATTGTCCCACCGACGAATGCACCCGACGGTCGCGCGAATTCCAGAACAGCATTTTTCAGCGACGCGTCGGAAATCCGCTCATTTTTCCGATGATCTACGATCGTTTACGCGATGACATGGAGCAGGATATGAATCTCGCTGCCGAAGTATTGCTGCGCCAGATCGGGATCGATTGAATGGCCCGGCATGCCGCCAGTATAATGTTGAACGTGGGCTTGAGGGTTCCGATCGAGTAAAAGCAATGTTCTCGATGTCTCGCTTAACATCGCTAAAGCGCTGGTGGTTATTCCGCTTCTTTAAGTCCGTTTTTAACCAGTTCGGCGGCGTGCTTTAGCCAATTTGCTTTTACTACGCGTTCAGCGGTAGGGGAGAGGCTAGCGGCCAAGTGCGCTGCCCCAACAAGCAGACCCGTCGTCACTATGATGCTGGTAGCGCGCTTCGTTCCCGCGTTGACACCGTCCGAGACGGACCCAATGATCCCGCCGAATCCTGCGAATATCTTTGCGAACAAGTTCTCTAACGTTCGGATAGCGCCGTAGAGCGCACGCCGCGAAGATTGGTTGGGATTGCGCAATGCCTCCAAAATCAGCTCGATCGATTTCGGTACCTGCGGATCGATCAAGCCTGTCGCGGTACGGAGCTCGGGGATCAAGGCGTGCCCGACGGCTAATGTGCGGTTGACGTCGTCGGCCTCAACATCAGCTTTGGCCGCATTTTCGGTAAAGCGAAGCCATTCCGGAAACTGGGCGACGTACAGCCCAATACCCATGCTGAAGCCCTGAAACCGTGCAGCGGCGACGTCCGGAATTTCCTCGGCGAAGCGTATAAACAGGTGGTCGCAAGTGAAGTTGACCAAGCCCAGCCGGATGACATCTGCCCCCGATATAATGATTTTCTGAATTTCTTCGACCGCTTCGATCAGACGAGGGTCGCAATTGGATTCGGAGAGTGCGACGAGAAGCGCGTCTGCGCTGTCTTCCAGCGCGCGGCGGGCGTGAGCCACATTGTCGCGATCTTCGGGCACGGCAAACGCCGTCTGCTCCTTTACATGCAAAACGCCGTCTCGAATCTCAAACTGAAGCGGACCGGCTTGCTGTTCCGGCGTTATGCGAGAAAGCTCGTCGACCGCACCGGCGCGTGCACGGCGGACAGCGGGCGGCGATCGATCGTCAGAGATCGGTTCGGACTTACCCAGATCTTTGTCCGACGTTGGGCGATTATCTTGGACAAATCTGTTGAACCGAGCGATTTGATCGGCAACGATCTCATCGAACGGGCGCACGCCGCCGCCCTTCTCGACATGTCTTTGCCGTGAAATACGGTTTCTGAAATAGCTGTTGGCTTCGATGCCTTTCAGTTCGTGCAACACCTCGTGCAGATTACCGAAAGCATAGTCGAGGCCGCTCCGATCGAGTGTGGAATCCAGCAGTCGCATCATCCGCTCGGTCGCAGCTTTGACCGCGCGACCTTCACCTGAATCAGGCCAATTACTAATGTCGGCAATCGCGGCTTTTCCGATGTTTACCGCAAGATTCTGGAGTTCGATGCGAGTGACGCGCGTCCACGTGTGAAGTTTGAGTGCCATCGACCTGCCTCACAGCCCGCCTGACGGGACGTGGTGCAGGAGCAAAGAAGCGCGCATGTGAATGCCCCCATGTTGAGACCAGAGTGTACCATAGTCCCCGGCTTTCGCTTCATGTACAGAATTAAAAGTTCTCCTTTAGACAGCCGGGCCTTTTGTACTGCGCATGACGCGTCCAGACGGACCGATATCTTCGCATGTAGACCTTGGCTCTTCTAGGTTCTCGCCTAAACGGGAGAAAGAACATCGTCAGATATTGGATAGCCAATTTGCCGCCGGCGAGTGTCAGCTATCGAGGGCTCGTGTCCCGAAAGCCGCCTGACCGGAATCGGCCAGAGTTTCCCTATATCGGTCACGAAATGCTCGGCCCGCTACGCTGCCGCCCGAACGTCCAGCTTATGCCGCCGTCGCGCATGATGCCCGACACGGTCTTGCCGATATGCCGTTCCATCACCGGACGCCACGGAACCAGAACAAAATCGCGCGACCGCTCGACCAGGGCTTGCCGCCCGCTCGTCATATCGACGGCGCGGACCAACCGGCCCTGTATCGGCTCCTGCGGGCGGGCTTCGGCGAAGGGCTTGCCGATCTCGCCCGATAGCTGGTCCGCTACGCGGAGCAATTCGCGGCGCTGTAGGGAAGCGAGCATGTTGCGGCGATAGACGGTTCGCCCGTCCTGTTCATCGGCAAGCTGCTCGGCGACCAGCCATTGCCGTCGCAAGGTCTGCGCGGCGCGAACCTCGCGCCCGAAACCGGCATCGCGAAGCGGCGCCGGATTATCGGCAACCAATTCCCGGTCGAGCCATGTCGCGGCCTCGGCCCCCGGCAGCTTGTCGAGCGGCACGGCCGACAGCGTTTCGACGGTGACGGGACGGTCGCGAAGCTGGCGCGCCTCGAACTGCTCCACCTTGTCCAGATGATCGAGCGTGATGATCCAGCTCCCATCGGGTTCGCGTTCGACGCTGCGGGTCACGCGGCGCATGGCTTCGAGCCTGCGGACATGAGTTTCTGCAAACCGCTCGCTCGCGGTCGGGTCGTGCCGCAAATGCGCGTCGATCGTGTAGCGCCCGCCATTGGCGGCGGCGACCTCGGCAATGGTGCGATCGACGGGACGAACGCCGCCGCCGCTGCGCGGTCCGATCTCGATGATCGCGTCTTTGGGGATCGGGCTGACGGCATAGCCGTTGCCGATCTCGACATAATGACTGCGGCCGTCGATCGCCTCGACGATGACATAATGGCGGTCGGCATATTCGTCCGACAGGCCGCGCTCGACGACGCGCCCGACAAGCGGGCGAGCATCGGCCGCGGTCGGGTCATAGATGACCTGATCGACCAGCGCGGGCGCGCTCCCGCGCGCCGCATAGGCGCGCTGCATGGTGCGGATAATATCGCCCCGCTCGCCCATGCGGCGGAGCGTGTCGGCAAGATCGGGGGCGAGCCGCCAATGCGCCGTGCCGTGCCGCGTCGCCAGCCCGAGACGTTCCAGCTTCTTGAGCCGCCCCATGCGAAGTGCCTGATCGAACGCCCCGCGCGCGCCCGAACTGACAAGAATATCCTTGTCGGCCTCGCGGAGCATCGCGCGGTCGATGCTGGTCAACCGCTCCTGATCTACCTCGGCGCGAAGCCGCTGCTCGATGGCATGGTCGGTGCGGGGGCCAAGGTCGAGGTCGACCAACTCGCAAGCGCGCTCGCGCAGGCCGTGGCTGATATAGTCGCGTGCAATGACAAGATCGGCGCCGCGCTCGTCCTTCCCGCGCACGATGATATGGGTATGCGGGTGGCCGGTATTGTAGTGATCGACCGCGACCCAATCGAGCTTCGTTCCCAAGTCCTCTTCGACGCGCTGCATGAGGCGCCGGGTCAGCGGCTTTAGGTCGTCATATTCCATGCCGTCCTCGGCGCTGACGATGAAACGGAATTGGTGGCGATCGTCCTTCGCAGGTTCGAGCCAGGCATTGCGGTCCACCGCGTCGCTGTCCGCGCTATAGAGTTGCCCGCGTCCGCCCTCGCGCGTCGTGCCGTCGCGCTCGACGTAGCGCAGATGGGCCTTGGCGACCTCGAAGCCGTTGCCGCCCAGCTTGACGGTGCGAACCTTGACGATCACGCGGCGCTGGCGAAACGCGGCGAAACGGTCGCGCGATGACAGGACGCGGCCGACGCCCGCCCCGCGCCCGATGCGGCTGCCGGTGAACGCCGACTGCCGCGCACGATCGGGTGCGCCGCCGCGCGCCAGATTGGCGGCGGCGATGACGCGCGAGAGAAACTTGCGCGGGCGGAGCTTCTGGCCCTTGTCGCCAATGCGGCCAAGCCGCGGTTCAAAATCATCTTCGGTGGACATGGGCGGCGTCCATTTGGGGAGAGGAAGCGCGATCATGGGCGCGGCCCGGACATATGAAAATCGGTGCCGCCGGATATGGCGGAAAACCGCCGATTTTCGGCCCCTTGGCACTGTCGCCAGCAGGGCGGCACTGTTCTCTTCTGCCTAAAAACGATGTGCAGACAAATAGTTACGGCAACCGGGGGTGCCGTAGCTTTATATCTTGCCATAGCTCCCTATCGGTCCCCCCTGCCGTTTCCTGCCTCCACCATGCCCCGAATCCTGCCAATCCGTGCGGCCCCGCCGCGCGGATTTCCGACATGAAAAATGCGCGCGAAGCGCGCCATAAATCGCTTTCCTTGCGTCCTGAAACCAGCGCCGAAAGCGTGCGCCAGGGCATCGGGAAAGAGTCATTTTGTGCGTGTTTCACGCGCACAAAAAAAGCCGCGCGCCATGCGTAGCGCGCGGCCCTGATTAGGGATGACGGGGACGAAAAGAGCGGGCGGCGGGCTTGCCGTCGCCCGCTCAATCTTACGCCGCTTCGCGCTCCGGCTGCGACGCTGCGGGCTTCCTGCGCTTCGGCTTCTTGGGCGCGGGCAAGGCGACGACCGCGCCGGGATCGGCCGGCTTCGGCGCAAGTTCGGCGCGCGCCGCTGCGACCAGCGCGGCCTTTTCGACTGTGCCGACGCCGCCGCGCGCCGTGTAGGCGGCGGGCGGGAACGCCAGCCATTTCGGCGTCCAGCCCTCAACCTTCGCGCGTCCGTTCGCGCCGTCCAGATGGTCGCGGACGATGCGCTTCATCGTCGCGGCCTTCTCGTTTGCATTCGCCGCCGCGACGGTATCGCCCGCGACCTCCGCGACGATCTGCGTCAAGACCTCGCGGTCGCGAACGCACTCGAAAAAGGCGTCGTCGGCCTGCCAATAGCGGGCCATATCGACGCCGATTTCGCCGCCGACGGCCTCGACCGCCGCGCTGCCGACCGCCAGCGTTTCGCCCATGACGATCATAAGCACGTCCATGACGGCGCGCTCCGGCAATTCGAGCAAGCGAAGGAACAAGGCGACAAGACCGCTTTCGTCGCCGCGCCCGGTGTCGAATTGGGCAACCACTATTTTGCGCTCCGGGTCGAAGCCGAGCAATGCGAGAACGGCGCGGCGCTTGGCGTCAAACTCCGTTTCACCTTTGCACGTCTCAAAGGACTCGCGCACCGCATCATTATTCGCGCGCTGCCAGTCGTGTCGAAGATTCCAGAGCGACGAACCAATGACGGCATGGGCGACCATAAGTCGCAACGCGACCTTGGGATGGCGGGTCAGCGCCGCGCGCGCGGCGGCATGGCGGTGCAGGTCGATATAGTTTTGCATCGTCCCCGTTATCTCCGGTCGCGGCGCTTTCAGCCCGGTATCGACCGCTTCACCCTTGGCGATCTTCTTCGCCTCCTTCTCGGTGACATAGCCCTCGTGAAACTCGACCTCGCCGTTCGGATGGGCCTTGATATAGACGCGCCCGCCCTTCTGCTTGCCAGCCTTGGCGAACTCGTAGGACCGAAATATCTCACCGGGCGGAATGATGACAACATCGCTCCATCCCGCGTCCAGATAGGCATCGCGGCGCGCGTCGATGGCCGCGTTCTGCGCGGTCCAAAAGTCCCGCACGTCCGCGAAATAGCTGTCCTCGTCGAACAGGTCGGGCTTGATGCCCTTGATGTTCTCGGTGTCGAACAGAGCGTTTTTGACGGGGATGCACGCGCCGCCGAACAGCCATTCCTTGAGTTGGCGGCCCCTCGGCGTCCATTGCTTCGGGTCGTTGAACAGCGCCAGCCATACCGTTTGCTGCTTCCTGCTCGCCAAGGTCAGGTGTTGGATAGACGCGCGGTCGATCTTGTCGGCGCGATAGAGATTGCGGATGCGCGGCAAGAGATTGCCGAGCGCAAGGCTGCGCGCCACCATCAATTCGGGGATGCCGAACGTCTCCGCAATGTCGGCCGTATCGCGGCCTTCCCTGACCAGCTTCGCGAAGGTTTCCCAGCGCGTCACCTCGTCGGGGTCGAGCCGCTGGAAGTTCTCGATCATCGACGCCTCGATGGCGGCGGCGTCGTCGCCTTCCTCGAGGATGGCGCACGGCAAGGGGCCGTGGTCGATGCCTTCGGCAAGAACATTGCCGTTGGCTATCCAGCGCCGCCGACCGCCGACGATGCCTTGCCGGTCATCATTATGGTCATGGACGGCGGGCCGGACGACAAGCGGAATCAGGACGCCGCGCTTGCGAATGGACGGCTGAATGTCGGACACGTCCGGCGCTTTGCGTCCATAGTGCATGTTCGTTTTGTCGACGAACAGCTTGTCATGTTCGATAAATGCGAGTTTCATGGTCGTCACCTTTCATAAGGTGCCGGTCCGTCGATTTTTGCGAGTGGGCGGACCGGCTTAGGGATGCGGCGAGACGCGCCGCGCGTTATCCGCCCGATGGCGGAATCTCGTCGTCATTCCCCGCGCTGGCGAGGCGATTCAGTAAGGTTTCGGCGGCGCTGATCGAACCGGCGCGGCGCGACCATGCCGCCCATGTCGAAAGCCTGTGGCCGGTCTGGAAATCCAGATCGCGCTCAATGCCAAGGCCGAACGGCAAGCGGACACTGGCAATCTCGTTGAGGCTGAAATAGCCAAGTTCCGGGGTGCCGAAACCAAGGTCCGCGAGGCCGAAAAGCGTATCGTCATCCTCCTGCAATTCGGTCGCGAGCCACGTCGCCGCGCCGCATGGATTGAAGAATTTGACGAGCGGCGGGGGGTCGGGTTCGGTCTGTCCGCCGATGACGGCGGCTCGGCGCGCGTCGTTGTTGGCGCGCAAGGCGCGGTGAAGGTCGGGGGTCAAGAGCATCATGCCGCCTCCCTCCGTTCCTCGCCCTCACGAAAGGCGAGGATATAATCGGCGGCCTTGGTCGCCTGACTGGTGGCGCGGAAAATGGCGCGCTTGTCCTCGCGCAAAATGTCGAGCCAAAAGCCGAGATAATCGGCGTGGCGCACGGTCGGGACCAAGCCGATGTTCGCGCCGATGAAGGCGGCGGAAATTTCCGCGATTAGTTCCTCGCGCGCATATTCGGGCGAGCCGAAACGGCCTTTCGCTTCGCGGTTCAGCCGCTTCTCGCCGCCTGTCCAGTGCGCCAGTTCGTGAAAGGCGGTATCGTAAAAATCATTCGCATCGCGGAAGGCCGACAGCGGCGGCACCTGCACATAATCTTGCGACGGCACATAGAAGGCGTCGTTACCGCCAATCCGAAAATCTGCGCCGGTCGCCTTTATCAGCGCCTCGGCTTCGGGAATGATTTCGGGCAGCGGGCGCGGCGCGGGGTCGCCCGCGATCTTCTCGGGCAAGCCTTCGCATTGCGCGACGTTGAACACGGTGAAGCATTTGAGGAAATGAATGGCGCTCGGTTCCTCGCCGTTTTCGGCGGCGCGGACCTTCTCGCCATCGGGAACGAAGGTGTCGGCATAGACGACGAGCGTTCCCTTCTCGCCCTTCTTGACGTTGCCGCCCGCGTTCAAGGCTTGGCGGAAGGTCAACCAGCCCGCGACGGAATAGCCGCGCTCCATCGCGGCCGACCAAAGCAAGAGGATGTTCACGCCGGAATAGCGGCGTCCGGTCACGGCGTTGCGGGGCATGGTCGGGGCGGCGTCCCAGGGCTGCACCCAAGGGAAGCGGCCTTGTTCCAGTTCTGCGATGATCTTGGCGGTAACATCGGCGTAAAGGTCGCGCGGGTTCCCGCCGCCGCGCGCACGGCGCGTCGTTCCCTTCGTCATGGCGAAGGCTCCTTCTCGAATGTGGGGGACTATCGGGGGAGCGGCGCGCTCCCCCTCAAGTCAGTCAGGCGGCCTCGCGCTCCGGCTCGACCGGGGCGAGTGTCTTGGGCTTGCGCTGGCGCTTGGGCGCGGGGGGTTGCGGAAGCTCGACGACCTCCGCACCGCTGCGATGATCGCCGGGCAGGTTGCGAACCACGTTCCAGACGTTGGGATTCTCGCGCGACCGCAACAGGCGAATCTTCACATGGCCCGACTGGCCGCTCTCGATATAGCCGCTCAAATAAACCTCGCCGGTTTCCTGCGCGGCATCCTCCCAGAGCGAGCCGAGTTTGAAGGGGCGATTGATCGGCGTCGGGGTCATAAGGTCGAAGCGCGGCTTGCTCCCTTCCTTCACCTCGGCCTTCACGATGTAAACATGGCCGAAGCCATAGGTGGGCTCGGCAATGAAGCCGTTCACGCTGCCGTTATCTTTGCGAATGAATTTACCGATATTCATATCCTTCACTCCATCTAGTCGATTTCTGTTCAAGTAAGTCCGCCGTCCAGCGGCATTTATACTTATATAAGACTAGAAGGATTGACCCTAGAACATTGATTTCTTGACACAATTCCATCGTGCCTGGTGGGTCGGAGCAAGAAAAGGGCCGCGACCAGCGGCCCCGGAGAACAACAAAAACGCATCGGCCGCGAGTAGCGGCCGATCCATTCCGACAGGGAGAAGGAGCTGGAGGCTGGTCGTTTCCCATCGCACCCGGAGCCGTCGTCGCAAGTCCCCAGTGCCGTGCGCATTTCTTGGCGACAAGAGGCACGGTCGATGGGTTTAGCGCAGACTGGCAAAATGGGGGCGGCGCTTCTCAAGGAGAAGCAAAAGCCGCCGCCCCCATTTTGCCTGTCGGAGCTTCCCAGCGACGCAACTCCTTGTCGCCGAAAATGCGTGTGGCACGCCAGGGACGCTGCGAGACGGCGTAGGGTGCGATGGAAACGAACTGGCTCTAGATCCCCATCGCGCGCCGCGCGCGCGATTCAATAGCGTAGCTGCCCCCGTCAGGGGATTGTCGCCCGGATGGGGCGAGACGCGCAGCGGCTCGACGGAGCTTGGCGACGAAGGAGCCTAGCGCAGCAAAGCCCCGGTGGCCCGGTTTGCCGGGACAGACGCCGCAATCTGCTGCGCTTCTGGCCGCGGGCGAAACCCATCCCGGCCCTCCATCGTCGGTAGTCGCGACCGCGCTAGCGCCTAATTATGTGGGCAACGGCCGCTCATACCAAGGCCGGGTCTTCTTCACGAGTGCGACGACCGAAAGCATCACCGGCACCTCGACCAGCACGCCGACGACGGTGGCGAGCGCGGCGCCAGATCCGAGTCCGAACAGGCTGATCGCGGCGGCGACGGCCAGCTCGAAGAAGTTGGACGCGCCGATCAGCGCGGCGGGTGCGGCGACACACCAAGCGACGCCGAAGCGGCGGCTCAGCCAATAGGCCAGCCCGGCATTGAAATAGACCTGTATGAGGATCGGCACGGCGATGAGCGCGATAACCAGCGGATGCGCGATGATCGCCTCGCCCTGGAATCCGAACAGCAAAATGAGCGTAGTGAGGAGCGCGATAAGAGACACCGGACCGAGTGGGGCAAGCAGCCGATCGAGCGCAGGCTGTCCGCCTCGGCCCAGCAGCGCGCGCCGGATGAACTGCGCGGCGATCACCGGCACGACGATGTAGAGCAGGACCGAGATGAGCAGCGTGTCCCACGGCACGGTAATCGACGCGACCCCGAGCAGCAGCGCGACGAGCGGCGCGAATGCGAACACCATGATGATGTCATTGAGCGCGACCTGGCTCAGCGTGTAGTTGGGCTCGCCGTCGCACAGGTTGGACCACACGAACACCATCGCGGTGCAGGGCGCGGCGGCGAGCAGGATGAGGCCGGCGATATAGGAGCCGATCTCGGCGTCGGGCAGCCAGGGGCGGAACAGATAGCCGAGGAAGAAGGTGCCGAGCAGCGCCATCGAAAACGGCTTCACCGCCCAGTTGATGAAGAGCGTGACGCCGACGCCCTTCCAGTGCCGGCGCACCGATCCCAGCGCACCGAGGTCGATCTTGAGCAGCATCGGCACGATCATCAGCCAGATGAGCAGCGCGACGACGATGTTCACGCGCGCAACCTCGGCCGACGCGATGAAGGCGAACAGGCCCGGCAGCGCGTAGCCGAGCATAATACCGACGGCGATGCACGCCGCGACCCAAAGGCTCAGATAGCGTTCGAAGGTGCCGATCGCCGGCTTCGGCGCCACGGCCGCGTCGCTCACGCGACGTCGCCGCGTCGGCTGCTCGCGCCTTCGGTCTGACCGATCTCGCGAACATGGGCCTTCAAGGCCATCGCGTCGAGTTGGTTGAACGGCAGCGCCAGGAACAGCTTGATGCGGTTCTCGAGATAGCGCAGCGCGGTGACGAAGGCGCGTTCGCGCTCGATATCGTTGCCCTCGACATGGCTCGGGTCTTCGATGCCCCAATGCGCGGTCATCGGGTGTCCGGGCCAGATCGGACACGTCTCGCCAGCGGCATCGTCGCAGACGGTGAACACGAAATCCATCGCCGGCGCGTCGGGCTTCGAGAACTCCTCCCAGCTCTTCGAACGCAGGCCTTCGGTCGGATAGCCGATGCGGGTGAGGAACTGCAGCACGTCGGGGTTGACTGCGCCCTTGGGGAAACTGCCCGCGGAATAGCCGCGGAACCGGCCTTCGCCGAGCTTGTTCATCGCGCTCTCGGCGAGGATCGAGCGGGCGGAGTTGCCGGTGCAGAGGAACAGGATGTTGAAGACGCGGTCGGTCATTGAGCGGCTCCGGGCTGGCAGCACGCGGCCCTAGTGACGACATCGGCGAGCGGCGCGCAGATCTCCGGGGCGCCGCCGCAGCAATCCTCCATCAGGAATCCGAGCAGGTCGGTCATGGCGGCATAATCGGCGGTATAGATGATCGAGCGGCCCTCGCGCCGCGAAGAGACGAGCCCGGCGTGACCGAGGATGTTCAAATTGCCAGAGAGGGTCTGCGGCACATGGCCCGCCGCGCGCGCGATGTCGCCGGAAGCCATGCCGTCGGCGCCGGCGCGAACGAGCAGTCGGAACACCTCAAGACGTCCCGGATGCGCGAGAGCCGAGAGCGAGGCGACGGCGGCGTTCGCGTCCATCAGCAGCACGCCTGCTTCGCTGCGGGCGCGTCGGCGGGGACGCAGCAGGCGGCGACAGGCTCCGGCAATAGCTCGTCCTCACCATAGCTGGTCGCTTCGCCGAAATTGAAGAAGGTTTCCCAGCGAACGCCCGCGGGATCGCGGACCCAGCTCTTATCCGACTGCGCATAGCAGCAGGTGGTCGCTTCCTGATCGAACGTGTCCGCCCCGGCGGCCTTGAGCCGGCCTGCAAGCTCGCCGAGTTCGTCGGCGCTATCGACCTGGATACCGATATGGTCGATGCCGGTCGCCCGCGCACGCTCGGAGATCGCGAAGTTGACCTTGGGATCGTCGAGCATCCATTTGGCGTAATCGTCCTTCACGACGACAGGCGCGGCGCCGAACAGCGTCTCGTAAAAGGGAATCGACGCGCCAAGATCGGGCACGCTAACGTGCAGATGGATACGCTTCATGAGGTGGCTCCTGATAACGACTCGATGATATTACGGGTATATCCGTATTATAATTGAGTCAAGGGGCGCGAGCAGACGCGCCCCGCCCGGCGCAGCAAAGCCGCAGTCGCCCGGCTTGCCGGGAAACACAACCTGCACACATAACCCCGCGCAGCGCCCCGTTTGAAATCCGGCCCGTTATGGCGCAATATCGCTTCGCAGATGGAGACGATGAATGGCGGTTTCGGACACTCTTTTCGACGCGATCGAGGAAATCAGGGACACGCTCGCCAGCCATCCCCGCATGTATGGCGCGGTTCGCCCGCAAATCGAGACGTTGCTTGCCGACATGGAACGGGTGCGCCTGCTGCTCGATACGCCGCCGCCGAGCGATCCGGGCGGCGTCGCCGCCAACCCCGGCTGACAACGGCCCGAGCGTCCTTCAACCCGAGATTCTATCCCGCTTCGCCTTCTGTCCTTTGGAGAGCGACGCCATGAGCTGCACCGTCATTTCGAGGCCGACGCGCCGCGCGATCCCGGACAGATTGGTCCGCGCGCGGGTATGCCGGACATATTCGCGCTCACCGTCGCGGTCGGTATAGGCGAGCGGATCGCGTAGCCCGTTCCAATAATCCTCGAACGGGCCGCGGTCGCCGTCGCTCATCGCGAAGAGGATGGCGAGCGCCAAGCGCACGTCCATGCCCGGCTCGAAGGCATCGGGTCCGGTGTCGTCGATGACATTGTAAAGCACCGCCAGCGCGAGCCAGCGGAGCCGCGACGATCGCAGGCGCATAGGTCAGCCGCGCGAAGCCCGGCGCTAGAGCGGCAAGGCCGGCTGCTCGGCCGCGGGCGCGCCCACGTCGCCGGCCTTGATCGCCTCGACGATGACGCGGGCCAGTTCGTGCGCGGCGTCCGTGCGAAGATGCGGCTTGGACTCGGTGATGCCAAGACGCGCCCAACCGGGCGCGGCGAGGATGGTGTCGGCGATTCGACTCGGGTTTATCTGTGCCATAGCGGCAATGAGAACATAGAGAGAACATTAGATCAAGAGGACCGCGACGGGTCGAGCCGTAGCGCAGCGTCGGGCCGCTTCCAGAGAAAGTTTCGCTCTGATCGTTTTGAGCGCCGCGCCTGCGCGCGATACAAGGAGACACCGCCGTAATATCCGCCGATTCAATCGAACGGAATTGCCTGACATGACGGCGGTAACGCACCTTGGCAAAATCAGTCAGAACAGGTGCAACGCCGATGAATGGAACGTCCGATGCACGCCTATCTGCATATCTACCTCCCAATTCTAGCCGCGGTCTCGGGTGCCGGTCTCGGCATTGCAGCGATCATTCGGGCGACGTGCGACGGCGCGGCGACGATTATCCGGGCACGCCGCGGTGACGCACCATATAGTGATCGGATGTCCACCCTACATGATCGTTATCGATCGCTTTTGCGGCACCGGCGCACTGGCAATGGGAGCAAGGCAAGCTGAGTTTGATGCAACGACCGTCACCGCACTATCAGACAGGCTCAATGGCCGTTGTGCTCAGTATAGATGTGCCTGCGCGTCACATCATAATAGACATAGGTGCGATCCCCGCATTCGGTGCATCCCGAAAAGGAAAACAGATCATCACCTTCGCTCGGGGTCAGAAACAATACCCATGCCGGCACTCCGTCGCCACGATCCCCCAGTGGCTGCCAGCGAAGGATGGCGCCGGATGCCACATCCGTGACCAGCAGCGCGGCGCCGCGGGGATCGTCGGACGCGCAACCTTCGAAGACCACGCTTTGAGCGAGCAATTTCCGCCCATCAGGCGTCATCGCATCGACGCGCCAGCGGACCTGCCCACGATAGGCGTCAATTTCAGACTGGGTGACACGATCGATACCGACATAGGTATCGATCTGCACAGGCTCGAGAGTGCAAACCTCATAGGGGTAGTAGATCAACGTCTCGGCAAGATAGTCGGATAGCCGCTTGACCGTGACTGGACCTGCGGCGGTACCGAGAATCCGCGCGTTTATCGCGCCGTCCCACCATGCTGTCCCCCGTTCGGCACGCACAAAAACACTGGGCGCCGCTTGAACTGAGGCACTCGCCGCGAGAAGCAAGACCGCCAGGATCATACGCATCATCGACACCCCTTCCCCCACGGCTGGATAGGTAGCGAAACGCGTAGATGCAATGCGCGTTTCTGCTTCAGCGGCGAATGACGAAGATCTTCCCTGCGGTTTCCCGCTCTTTCATTTCGGCGGCCTGGTCTCCACCCACTCGACCGAATGCCGGTCGCGCGCGACACGCGCGATCCCGTCGCTTAAGCTGCATATGGTGGAGCAGAGCCGATCCCACGGGCAAGCGCGGAGACGCCATTTTGACGTGCCAACAGCTCTTTTACCTCTCCCTGCGATATTATCGCACATGAAGCCGCGCCACCAAGCCTATCAGCCGTCGCAACTCCAGCGCCATCGTCGCTATGGTGCACGGCGGAGCTTGTCTGTCGGCGGCATGTTCGCGCTTGCCGCAATGATCGGTGCAGTCGCGGGAGCTGGCTGGGGAAGCACGAGCCCCGAGCAAAGGGCCACATTTCTCGACACGGCTCAGGACGCGGTCGTCGCAGCGGGGTTTGCGCGCAACCGCGCACCGCAGGATGGCGATTATTGGCGCCGCTGCGACGATGCGCGCGCTGCCGGCTCGGCACCTATTTACCGCGGCGAACCGGGCTATCGCGAGGGGCTCGATCGCGATAATGACGGGATCGCGTGCGAGCCCTATTCCTATTAGCCGTTTTGAGCGTCCATCCGATGGTCGTTTGCTCCATATTGGTAGCGAATTTCGCGAAGCCCATTAGGATTTTCCTGCATTGTCCTATAGGAGGGCTATGGTTCTTGGGGGGATTTGATGAAGATGTCGGTGCGCGCCGTCGCATGCCTGATTGCGGCCTTCACGCTGAGCACGCCTGCCATGGCGAAATATGTGTCGGCCGAGATTCTCAATTGCCGCGCGGGACCCAATGCGTCCGAGACGATCATCACAAAACTTAATCGAGGCCAAAGCGTCGAGGTGCGCGAGACAAGCGGAACCTGGTCGCGGCTCAGCGCGCCGAGCTGCTGGGTACTGACCCGCTATTTGTCCGAGGCCTATGTCTCGTCATCGGTGCGCTCCACCCCGTCGAGCCTTTACGGTTCGACACGCGCATCCAGTGCGAAGAAGCCCAAAGCGTCGAAGCGCAGCAGCAGTTTTCAGTCGGGCTGCCCGTGCAGTGGCAGCAAGGTCTGCATCGGTCCGCGCGGCGGCCGCTATTGCATCACGAGTGGCGGAAACAAGCGCTACGGCGTCTAAGCGCCACGGCATCTTCAAACTAGGGATGCGGGCGGGTTCGTTTGCCGGGAACCGGCAAGCTCGTGCCCGCCGGACCATAATCGCCTGCTATGGCAACACGCTTGAGCGGCGTTGCGCCGATCTCTAATGCCCGCTCGATCGCAAACTCGTCGCCTGCTTCGGTGAGCCGCTCGCGCAGGCGACTGATATCGCCGCACCATAAGGTTTCAGCGTCGCGGTCGCGCCCACGATCGGGCCCGACGCCATTCGCTTCAAACGCTACCGCGCGCATCTGGATCCGCTCGGCCGATTGTCCGCCCCCGCGTACCTCCATCCCATAGCCGGGACGCGCCGGGTTGGAGAGCAGCAATGCACCATCGGCCGCCCAGGCTGCCGACATCTCCTCGCGCACTTCATATCCCATCCCGGCCAGAGCTTCGAGCACGGCGGCACGCCGCCCCTGAGCGGCGCGCGCGGCGCGCCATTGGTCCAGCGCCACCCGAACCTCAATCGCACGCCGCTCCGCATCGGCAGCATCGAGCTGGTCTATGTCATTGTTCCACTGCGCGACGGCGAGTCCGGCGGCCTCTGCTTCGGCGAGGAGCCCCGAAAGATCAACGATAGCGCGGCGATGCTTTCTCGCCGTCTCAAGCGTGCGCCGCACGTCGCCGGCGAGCGCGTCGAGAAGCAGCGAACGCTGTCCATCTTCGGCTGTCGCCGCTGTGTCGAGCCGCGCCCGCCAATCATCGCTGGCCGCGCTTGGCATGAGGAGTGCGATCTCCGAAATATGCGTATCGAGCCGTTCGATCTCGGGGTCTTTCTCGTTCGTCTCTGTCGCGCCACGCCAGTCAGCTAAGTTTTGCCGTATGATGCCTTCGCCGAGACGCGCAGCTTGCTCACGATCAGCGGCGCTTCTCTCGCTCTTGTAGCCAAGCGCCTTTAAGGCCACCGCGATCGCAGTCGTATCGCCGGCCTCGAGGTCTTTGCGTAGATCGACATCGATAAGCTCACCCGCCGCCCCGAGCGCGGCGAGCAGGCTCTGGCCAGCCTCTTTCTGTCGGCGCCCGCGTGACCTTCCGGCCGCTTCGCGTGCCGCAATGTCAGCGAGGCGTTTGTCGATATCGTCCCGTAGGAACGCCTCTTCGAGAGGCGCTTCCTTTTGCAGTTCGAGGAAGCGATCGGCGGCGATATGCGCCGCGAGCGCGTCGCGGCGACGCAGCGCCGCAGCGAGCGCCGGTTCATCGAGGCAGTCGTTGCGCTCACCAATCCGACGCCACGCGGCGAGCGCCGCGTCGACGCGCGCGAGCTGGCCCTCGCAAATCGTGAGAATCTCCTCGCGCGTTACGATGCGAACGACTTTGGGCCCGCTCATGCTGCGGCCCCCATCGCATGGGTGATCGCCCGGCGGAGCCGCCCGCGCTCGAAGTCGGGCTCGTCGAACCAGCGGTGCGACGAGATGCGGTGGATGACCGGAATGGAGCGTTTGAGAATTTGCGATCGCCAGATTTCGCGGGCGCGGGCGGTCTCGAGGAGCGCGTGCCGCGGGGCATCGCATTCGATTGCGATCCCATAAAGCCCGGTTCTCGGATCCTCGATCGCGAAGTCGAGGCCAAAGGCGCCGATATCGTGTACGCGAACCGGCTCCCAGCCGAGCGCGCGAATTTCTTCGGCGACCAGCGTCTCGAACCCCTCTTGTGCAAAATGGCGTGTCCTATCCTCCGCGCTTCCATCCGGCGTCAATCGCCGGAGAAGCGCCTCAGCGCCTAGCTGGTCGCCGTCGGAGAGCAGCCGCGCATATTCGAAATAGGCCTGCAGATAGTCGCGCGGGCTTCCCGCCTGTCGGCGCGTCGAGAGGAAATCCGAAATCTGCGTGATCGGCATCGACGTAACGAGAATCACTTTCTGGCGGGCGCGGGTGACGGCAACATTGAGGCGCCTCTCCCCACCGGTTTGGCCGAGTACGCCGAAGGCGCGGCGGAAAGTACCCTGCGTGTTGCGTCCGAAGGTCGAGGAAAAGATCATGATGTCGCGTTCATCACCCTGCACGTTTTCGACATTCTTGACGAAAAAGCCGACATCTTCTCCGCTTTCGATACGATCTCGTTCACGGGTCAGAGCGTCCCGGAACGCGAGGTCGCTTTCGGCCAACTCGTCGATAATCTCATCGATCAGATCGGCCTGCTTGCGGTTGAAAGTGACGACGCCGATCGTCGGCGGACGGCTTCCACCCATGCGCCACTGATCGCGTAGAATCTCGGCAACGCGGTGCGCTTCATCGGCATTGGTTTGGTCTTCGTATATGCCATCGACACGAACGACCTCGATCGGCCGCTGGCGTAAAATTTCCTCGGCGGGGTGGCGGGCCGGGACGCTCAGGCGGTTCGCGTAAAATGCCGCGTTCGAAAATTCGACCAGTTCGCGATAAACCGAACGATAATGAATCTGAAGCGTTCGGGCGGGGAGCGACGATTTGGCGAGCTGAAGCAGGTCGGGACAATCCTTGATTTCGCGACGATTCCAGCTTTCATCGACTTCAGCGCGTTCGGCTTCGTCGAGGTCCTCGTCCTGTGCGTGGCCCTCGAATATCTCGGCCTCGTCATTTTCGACACGGCTCGCGAAAAAGGCGGTCGGGGGCATCTGTTTCTCGTCGCCGCTGACGACCATGCGTTGCGCGCGGTAAAGCGTCGGCAGCGCATATTCGATCGGGATCTGCGAGGCCTCGTCGTAGATCACCGTATCGAACAGCGCCTTGCGCAGCGGAAGCAAGCGGCTCGCGACATCAGGATTGACCAGCCACACCGGACGCAGCTTCATCAATCCGAGATCAGCGCCAAGCTCGACAAATTCGCGCAAGCGCCGCGCGCGCTGCCCGCGCAGACGTGTGACATTCTCCCAATCGCGCCGCGACGCAATGGCTTGGCTGTCGACGCCATGGACAAGCATCTCCTTGTTGAGCTCGCGCATTTTGCGATCCGCTTCCGCGAGGCTTTGGACCTTGGCTTCCAGTTCGTCGGCTTCGAGCAACAGTACAGGCGATGCCATCTCGAGCCTCCCCTTCCAGGCCAGTCGTGCCTCAGCCGCGATGATCCGGCGCACTGCAGGCTCGAGATGCACAATCGGGAGCAGCTCCAGTTCACCGCGAATGCGCGAAAGCTCGCTAAAACAGGCCATGATTTCAGCTTCTAGCTGGGGAACCCGTGCTCGAAAGCGCTGATAGGGTCCCACATGTTTCGCCTCATCCGCCAGCGGCGCGATCCGGACCATATTGGAACGGTCGGCGTCCACCGCTTCACCGCAGGCGGCGAGCCAATCACCCTCAATCCAGGGTTCGAGACGCGCAAGCGCCGTGTGGCTTGCGGTACGCGCTGCATGGCGCGCCAGCCCCTGATCGATGCCCTCGATCAGATCCTCGACCGCGCCGCGTGTCGCCGCACGCGCCATCGCGAGGGCGATCGGCGGTTCGGGATAGGATTCGAGGCGCGCAACCAGCGCCTCGCCCGCAGCAAGCCGCGCTTGCATCGTGCGGAGTGCGGCAATCAGTTCGTCGACCCGCGCCGCCGTGAAGCCGCCCGCCGGCTCCCCGGCGTCGGCGAGAAGCGCGACCAGCCGTTCGCGTAGCGGCCGAACATTGCATTCGCGGTGCAAGGCACGTCGCAAATTGTCGGCATCGGCAATGCCCTCAGCCGCAAGAAAGGCACGCTGTCTGCGGTAAGCAAGCCAGCGTCCTGGCGACAGCCGCTCCCAAAAGCCTGGCCGTGCTGCGAGACGGTCGGCGACTGTGCGTCGTTCTTCCAGATCCTCATCGTCGAGATCGAGCACCGGACGCAAAGCCTCGCTGGGCGTATCGTCGGGCGCAAGCGAGAGCAATGCTGCCTCGATCTGCGCAAGCTCGCGCTGCCACGGTGTCATACCGGGGCCTCGCGTTGAAACGCCGCCGAGCGGCGCGAGCCAGCGGGCAAGGCGAGCGCGGTCGGCGTCGTCGAGACCGAGCAACGCTGCGCCATGCTCACGCGACCAGTCGCGATAGGGTTCAGGATCGACAATGAGCAGGGCATTGGGCGTGCGCTCGATCACTGCGAGGCGCTCGTCATCTATCTCGGCAAACGCCTCAAGATCGGACTGAAAGGACGCCACGGTCGCGTCATCGTGCGCAAAAGGCCGCGTGATCGCCAGCGGACTGTCTTCATAGCGCGCGGGGAGCCAGATTCGCGCAAGCGGGCCGCAAATCTCCTCGATCGTTGCAACCGCGCCGGGATCGAGAGGAGCCAACAGATGACGCAAGGATGGAAGCGATAGAAGCTCACCTTCGGCGGCGATAGCGATGAGCTGGCCAAGGATCGCCCGGAAGCTAAGGCCGGTCGCTTCGTCAGTCCGGTGAAGTGCGCGATGGTGGCGATCAAGCTCGCCTTCGAGACTCTCGATGCGCGCCGCGAACTGCGTCCGCTGCTGGGTCGGGAGCGTCAACCAGGGCGGACGGGAGTAGAGATCTTCAATCTGTTCGCGAATCATCCGGATGACGTTTTCGCGGTCGCGATTGACGTCATTGATCATCACGATGCGCTTGCCGAGGCCGGCGGCCTCGAGGCGCTTGTGAACCACCTCGAGCGCGGTCTGCTTCTGGCAGACGACGAGCAGGCTGCGCCCGGTGCCGATCGCGTCAGCAACCATATTGACGATTGTCTGGCTCTTGCCGGTACCCGGCGGGCCCTCGACCACGAGCCCACGACCGAGCCGTGCTTCGAGCACCGCGGTCTCCTGCGAGGGATCGCTATCAGAGGTAAAATAGCGCTCGGCCTCGCGGGGCCGCACGCTTTCGGGCCGAACGACCTCCTCACCGACGCGCAGTGCTGTTTCGAGCCCGGTACCAGACGGCGGGACGGCCTTTAGCTGGCGCAGATCTTCCATCACCGCCTGACCAAAGAAGCCGAGATGGAATAGCGCAGCCGAGCAGAAGAGCCGGTCTTCACCCGCCACTGCACGAATATCTTTCGACGGCAAGGGTTGCAGAACTTCACTTTCGACGGTGCCGAATGCGGCGAATGCTTCCATCACCTCGGCAGTGGTTACCGAAGCCCGGCCAAGCAGCGCGTCGGCTGCTTCTTTCCAGTTCTGCGCGGTATCGACGCCGAGGAGCGTATCGAATGCTGGGTTCAGACGCACCTCTTCGCGGTCGCGATCGAACTGCAGGCTGACGGTCGCTCGCGCGCCCACCGCAGGATTAAGTCGTACCGGCCAGAGAAGCACAGGAGCGATACGCGGACGAGCATTCGGCTTTGCTTCCTGCATGACGAGAAAAGGAAAGCCCATGTATAGCCCGTCGATGCCGGTGTCGCGGCGATAGAGGGTCGCATGGCTGTGGAGCGTGCGAAGTCGCCGTTCGATGCGCGGCTCAGCCATGAAAGGCGCCGGGTCGAGGCTGATCGGCTGCTCATTGCGTAGTAGAAGATGGTCGAGGGTCGATGCGGCGGTCCGCCGTTCGCTATCGACTTCGACAAGGTCGAGCCGCGACGTGGTTTTGCCAATCACCATCCGGGTCAGCGGCCCGCGCATGATCGCACCCGTGATCCGGCGGGCGTAAAATTCGAGCAGCGTCGCGACATATTGCTGGCGCGCAGGCTTCTGCCATGCTTCCTCGGGCACCGACATCAGCGCGAGTGCCTGCACGATCGGCAGGCGGCGCTCGATCCGGAAACGATCCGCCCACTCATCGACGCGTTCGAGATCGCAGCGTGCAAAGCCTTCGAGGCGGGCCTCGATCGCGACGTTCAAATCCCGCCGACTGCGGCCAAGCCATTGTTCGGCGCCAGCGCGGTCGAATGGACTGACCGCGGCGCGGAACGCGACCTTGGACGCTTCGTCGATTATCGCTTCGGCGGTACGGAATTGATGCACCGAAGCGCTCAGCAGAAGAATATAGTCTTCCTCGGCGGTAATGCGCCGTTCGATGATAGCCAGCAGTCCGGGGTGTTCGGTATCAGCGAGGATCCTCCGTCGCTCCTCCCATATGGCGGCAAGCCGGCTCTTGGAGGTGGATAGGATGTTGGCGCGCAATAGACTTTCGTCGAGTTCGACCTCGAGCTGGCGCGCGCGCTCGCGCACTTGCGTTTCGCGGCGTTTGAGCCGCGCGAGCCAGAGCTCGCTGTCCTCGCGCTCGAGAAGGTCCGGGATCGGTCCGGTAACCAGCGTATAGCCTTCGTCGGGATGATCGAGAAGCCAGCCAGGCGTCACAATCTCGCCGCGCACGACGAGCGGCATCGCCGGATTGAGCGTCTTGAGCGTCAGCGCCAGTCGCATATCTTCGCTTGCGCCCTCAAGCTCGGCATAGGCGCGCACCTGCCGGCGGAGTTCGACCGCGAGGCCGGCATCTTCCATCCAGGTCAGAAGTTCGCCACCACGCAGCAAACGCGAGGCTTCGTCCCAATCACCGGGCTGCGCCGCAGCAAGAGCAAAGCGCGGCGCGCTCGCATAGCGCGCATTGCCGAGCGCGATCATCCGCCGCCCGGTGGTCGGCTCTGGACCCGCTTCAATTTCCGCCACCGGCGGCATGTCGCCGTCAAGCCAGCGACGCACTTCGTCCCATCCCCAGCGCTGGCGGCGATCGACCGCTAGCAGCCCGCGCAGGAGGCGTTCGATGTCGGGTGCGAGATCGGCAGGAATCGGGGCGCCATTGGTGAGGATGTTGATCAGGAAAGTCTGATCATCGGCGCCAGCGAAGCAGTCCCCTCGCGTGATTTGCTCAAGCAGGATCATTCCCAGGCTCCACCAGTCGCTGGCGGCGGCGACGCCGCCTGCGACGGCTTCGGGCGCGGTGTAGCGGGTGATCTCGAGCGGCGAGACAATATCGAGGTCGTAATCCGATAGCCGCGCCGATCCGAAACCTGTGATGACGAGATCGAGCGGCTCGCGCGCACGCACGAGAATGGCACCGGGATGCAGGTCGCGGTGTCGGAGCCCGCATTCAGCGAGAGCCTGCAGAGCGCTGCCTAGCTCCTCGACAATGTTCCGCAACGTCGCTCGATCATCGGGCAACAGTCCGATTTCGGCGAGCGTGCCGCCGAGCAGATCCTCACGAACCTCATAAGCGTGGCCGCTCCAGCGCCCGGTCGCCATGATCTCGGGGACATGGCGGCGATCGATCTGGCGAAGCGCATCATAGACGTCGGGGTCGGGTTCGCTCGCTTCGTCGTACAGAATGAGAAGCGCCGCGCGGCCATCCTCCGCCCGTTGCGTCGCGAACCATTGTTCGATCGCATCGGTAGTCGGCAATCGCTCGAGAAGCGGCCAACCGTCGATCGCGGTTGGGGTTTCGCCGTCGGCGCCGTCGGCTTCGGTGTCGTCCGCAGCGGCCGGGCGAGGCGCGTCGGCGATATCCTCACCGCAGATGCCGCACAGCAGATCGCCAGGTTCGGCGAGATGACCGTTGGCGCATTGCCGTGTCGCCGGCAGCGGCGCTGCCGGGGCAACGGGCGGACGCCAGCCTTCGGGGCGCAGCGGCTCGCCCGTCAGCATCCAGCCACACGGCGCATCATCGACAAATCCGGTGCAGAAGGACTCGTGCGATGGGCGCTCGGTTTTGCAATTGGGGCAGAAGCGGATCATGCGGCTTCCCCGCGTGGCATGCGATCGGACGTTTCGGCGACATGCCCCGCTGCGCTGAGCGCACGGCGCAGGCGGGCAAGATCGCCGCGCGCTGGAATCCCCGCAAACCAGGCGTGCCCTTCATCGTCGAACATGACGTCGAGCCGGCGATCGGTGGCATCGGCCGGTCGTTCATAGGCAAGGAATTCAGCGCCTGCCTCGGTGAGAATATGGAGCGCCTGATTGTCACTGCCGCGCAAGGCGCGCGTCTGCGAGAGGTCTGAGCGGAATGGCCCGGTCATCACCGCATCGACGAGTCCCGGATGCGCCAAGAGCCAGGGTGAAATTTGTGCATAGTCATAGCCTGTGAACAGGAAGATCGAACGCGACGAATATGCCCGCCATATGCTGAGAATCTCCGCGAGCGCTTCGGGTTGGTCGAACGGCTCACCTCCCGACACCGTGAGCCCATCGGCGCCGGGCTCGAGGCGTATAAGCGCATCGGCTACCGCACCAAAAGCGACATGTCCTGCGTTCGGATCCCAGGTGTCGGCGGATATGCAGCCCGGACATTGGATCGAACAGCCCTGGAACCAGAGTCCCACGCGTTGCCCGGGACCAAGCGTCGTCACCGGGAAATGAAGCCGCGATAGCGCAATGCCGGTCATGCCGGCTCCAGTATCAGTTTGGTCACCGCGCCCGCTTCAAGGCTTGCGATCGCGACCGGTCCGACCGGTGGCGTATCGAACAGCGCGCGCGCAAGCGGGTTTACGAGATGCGCTTCGATCTTGTTGCGGATACCGCGGCCGCCGTTTGCCAGATCGGCGATGCAGAGCATACGCAGCTCACCGCGCACCGCCTCGCTCATTCGCACATCATAGCCTGCACTCTTTGTATCGCTCAGCACGGCATCGACCATCGCTTCGAAGATTTCGGCAGCGACCTCGGCGCGGATGAAGTCGAAGACGATGATATTCTCTCCGAAGCGGTTGAGGATTTCGGGACGATTGAGGACGAGCTTGAAGTGATTCTCGATTTCGCCGCGCACACGCCGATGCACCTCCTCAAACGGCTGGTCGGGCGTGACCACCGCGCTGCGGCTGCCATCGGGACCGGTCGCATAAATGCCCAGGTTCGAGGTGAAGATGATCAGTGCTTCGGAAAAATAGACCCGGTCGCCGCGCCCTGAGGTAAGCACGCCATCGTCGAGAATTTGGAGAAATTTGTCGAGGATGCGCGGATGCGCCTTTTCGATCTCGTCGAACAGGACAACGCTGAACGGCCGCTCGCGCACGGCGTTGGTGAGCTCGCCGCCCACATCATAGCCGACATAGCCCGGCGGCGCGCCAATCAACCGCTGATCGGCATGTTCGGCGCTGAACTCGGACATGTCGAAGCGGATATAGGCGCTCTCATCGCCAAACAGCAATTCGGTCACGGTCTTGGCGAGCTCGGTCTTCCCAACCCCGGTCGGCCCGGCGAGAAAGGCGATGCCGCGCGGGCGTCCTCCACGCTTCGACGAGCCGACGCCAGTTGCGGCCCGCTTGATAATGTCAAGCATATGGACCGCGGCGTGTGTTTGTCCTTTAACGCGCTTAGCGATAGTTGCAGCGCCGTCGCGGATGCGGCCTTGCTCAATTTTGCGCCACGCATCCTCGGTCACCCCGACCTTGTAGCGACGGACAGCTTCGCCGATGTCGGCGATATCGACCGCTTCCGCCCGCGCGAGCTGCGTGATCGCATTCAGATCGACAAGCAGCAGGCCTTCAGTCGCGTCAACGAGGGCGTCGGCAGCGGTCGCGAGTTCCTCAACAAATTCGCCATTGGCGCCAGGCAGGCCACGGACGAGCGAGCGCGCTATGGCGCCCCGTGCCATGCGATCGGGCGGCGCGAGGGGAATGTGGCGCAGCCGCGGATTGTCGATGAGCAGCCAATCGGGAAGATCGCCTTCTTTCTCGACGACCCAGATGATCGTGTTGAATCGCGGTGCGCGATCTGGCCCGACGGGACGGGCGGTTGCCGCTTGGCTAGCGACAAGCGCGCGTGTGAAGAGCTGCTGTTCGGCGGGGAGCAGCGCATCGCTGCGAACGATCAGCCGCGACGCGAAATCGATGACAAGCGCAATGGGCGCGCCATCGCGCGCCGTGATGCGATCGATCGTCTGCGCAAGCAGGTCGGGGCCCGCGACGGCGCGCCCATCGACCGCCGTGAGGCCGAGACCCGCAAACAGGCCTGGGTCACCGGGTGAACCATCCGGATGCGGCAAAAGCTCGAAGCCGACAACGGGATCATAGCGGATGACATCGCTATAACCGGCGGCGTGCAGCGTTTCGGCAAGGACGTCGCTTAGCGGTGCGGCCGTGAAAGTATCGCCGACGCGGCGGATGTGGAGATCGCGAACATTTCCGGTGAGAACAAACTGGCTTTTGAGCGGAAGGAAGCGGGAAAAATCGCGCACCCAGCGCGGCCGTATATCGTCCATTTCAACTCCCCCGCGCGCCGCTCAACCAATCGGCTCCTTGCGCGCGCCTCTTCAATACCGTTCAAAAGCCCGCCCGACCAGTCAAGCGAACCGAAGAATTCGCACCAATGCGGACAGCAACTGCTCGTTCATGCCCCCAAATCGCAAATATTCTCTTGCCCGCGCACCCAGCGCGGCTGGAATTTCTGCTTCTCGACTTTGATTGCCGAGCATGACGAATGGCATGGCGCTTTTGGCCCAATAATCGCGCGAACTCACCAAGTCGCAGCTTGCATCAGCAGCGAAGACCGGCAATCTCAGTCCATGGTCAATATGTTCATCGCCATAACCGACCGGCGCTGGTTCGAGCTGCTATCGCAAATGCAGCCCGATGAGGTAAATTTTTGGCAACCGAGCGGCGGCCGCAACTTTCGCGCCGTCTCGATCGGCGAGCTCTTCCTGTTCAAGCTGCATGCGCCGGACGATTTTATCGTTGGCGGCGGCGTTTTCAGCCATGCCTCAAACGTGCCGCTGTCGCTCGCTTGGGAAGCCTTTGACGTTAAGAATGGCGTACCGTCACTCGCTGCGATGCGTCAGCGGATCGCACATTACCGGCGCGATGAGGACGTGCTCGATCCGCGTGTCGATCCGACGGTCGGATGCCGCATACTCACCCGGCCTTTTTTCTGGCCGCGCGAGAAGTGGTTACCCGTCCCGCAAAGCTTTGCACGCAATATCGTGACCGGAAAACGCTACGGCAGCGGTGATGCCGAGGGGCGCTATCTCTGGGATGCAGTTATGGATCGCACCGACATTGCTCGTAGCGATGCAGCGCAGCCGCGTTCACGCTTCGGCACGCCGCAGATTGTGCGGCCACGCCTTGGGCAAGGAGCGTTCCGCTTGGCTGTCACCGATGCCTATGAGCGGCGTTGCGCGGTGTCGGGCGAGAAGACCTTGCCGATCCTCGACGCCGCTCACATCCGGAGCTATGGCGAAGGCGGCGATCATGACGCCGCCAACGGCCTCTTGTTGCGCACCGACATCCACCGACTGTTTGACCTTGGCTATGTGACGGTATCGAACGATCACCGCTTCGAGGTCAGTCATCGGCTCAAAGCCGATTTCGACAACGGCCGGCATTATTATGATCTCCACGGCCAACGCCTTCGGTCGCCGCTACCGGGCTATGCTAAGCCCGCTGCCGACGCGCTGTGCTGGCATCGCGAGAACCGGTATCTGGGATGAGCGGCGCCAAGTCTCTTGACGCCGCGATGCGCGCCGCTGCGGTGGCCCATCTCGATCGGCTCGCGGCAGGGCGTCCATTGACCTCGGACGATCTTGCGGGCGGGTTTCTATTCCAGGGCGAGCGCATTCCGCTCGTAAACCCCCAGCGCGGCATCTTTAAGCCGCGCGTCATGCCCTATCTTCTCAGCATCAGGACGGTCTTTCCGCGGACCGGCGCGCGCGTGTGGTATGATGACCAGCGCCGCGTCCACGAGCAAATTCACCGCGGCGAGGAACAAATCGACTATGCTTTCATGGGAAGTGACCCTGAAGCGGCGGATAATCGCTGGCTCCGCGAAGCGATGCAGTCGCAGATTCCAATCATCTATTTTCTTGGCATTGCCCCGAGGCGTTATACCGCAATCTACCCGACCTTTGTCGTCGGCTGGTCGGCAAGCGAACTGGCTGCGAAGCTGAGCTTCGGTATGCCGCTCGCCACCTCCATCGCTGCGTTGCCGCCTGAGCCTGAGCGCCGCTATGCCCTCCGCCTGGTCAGTCAGCGGTTGCACCAAGCGACCTTCCGCGAAGCCGTTCTCACTGCCTATGATGGGCGCTGTGCGATCTCACGCCTGCCCGAACGCCGACTGCTCGATGCGGCGCATATCGTGGCCGATCGCGATGAGCAGTTCGGCCAACCGATAGTCTGCAACGGTCTACCGCTGTCTAAGGTCCATCACGCGGCCTTCGACGCCAATCTGATTGGCATCGATGCCGATTATCGCATCCATATATCCGAGCAGCTACTGACGATGAATGATGGTCCGATGCTCGAGCAAGGTATCAAGGCGATGCGCGGCAAGACCTTGCTCATGCCCGATAGGCTCGTTGACCGGCCCGACCGGGACAGGCTGGCGGCACGTTTCGAACTTTATCAAGCAGCAAACTGACAGCCCAGCTTGGCCGCAATGGATGAGCATAGTCGGTCAATGACCATTGCCAATTTCAGGCGAAGATTCGAATCCACACGGCATAGGCGATGTTGCCAAGCAACCAGATTATGAAACTGATCGCGATCAGTCCGAGCGCCCAATCCTTGGCGCGGGCGCTCATTCGCACCGATGTCCTTGCCAATAACGATCCCAGCGCGCGGCATAGCCATCACGAACCATAGCGCAGGACAGATCCCCCGATTTGGGCGACACGCAGAAGGCCGCGGTACGATTGCCCCCCGCTCCGCCGGCAGAGCGGCAGCGCATCGTCGGCCCGTTCACTTTAATATGACCCGTCCCCAAAACGCCTTGCCGGGTTCCCACGAGCGTCACCAGATGATCGCGCGCGGCGACAGCGTCGGCAGCAGGACAGGGATGGCCGGGACTGCACGAGCCGTCCATTTCACGGGCGGCGATCCCCGACAGCCTGATGCGCGGCCCTTCGGCGCACCAGATCGGACCATCGCCATCCCACACCGCTGTCGGGGTGCAGTTGAAGGATTGGCCGGCGGGAACGATCGAGGCGAAAAGCAGTGCGATCATTGATATTTTGTGGTCATGATTGGTTCGGCGGTGAAGACGTTGACGATCTGGCCCGGAACCATGGTTGCCGATTTACCGGTAATGACCGCAGCCCCAAGCAGTGCGCCCGCGGTGTTGCCGCGACCTTCCTGCCGGTGCATTCCGCGCAGCTTGTAATTGGCCTGATGGACGCGAACCCAATCGAAGGACAGTTCGAACTTCGCTGATTTCCCAACGATTCCCTTGCCAGTCCGCCATGTCACCTGAGCCTCGACCGGCGAACCGCGAGGAATGACGACGACGCCTTGATATTCGACATCATTGACGACGAGAAATTCGCGCTTGGTTCCTTCTTTCATCTCCTTGGAGGTGATTTCATTGGCTGGCGTAACCTGGACCAACGTGTTGACCGGCAAGGTGATCGTGCGCGGCGCGGGCTGGATCGCGGCGGGCGCCTCGCCCACAGGCTGGGCGATGGCTGGCGCAGTAGCAAAGGCAATGGTCGCGCCGATAGAAATGGCGATTTTCATTATTCAGTCCCCCTCGAATCGCAACGTCGCGAAATTGTGTGCCAGCCGATAGGCTGAAAGTTCTTATTGTTCCGTCAATAGTCAGACGGTGCCATCCTGGATGAAAGCCACGGGAAATCTTGTCCGGCATTGCCGCGCGCGATCAGACCGCTTCCGCTTCCCAAGCGGGCGCGGATTATCACGGCTTAGCGGCGAATGAAAAAGATGGGCGGCGGCGCTTCGCGCGCCTCCACCTGCGCGATTGGCCGCGATCGGGCCGCGAACAGGGCGGCGGACGGCGCAGCAACAGATGATCCGTGCCGGCCCGCGACACTCGCCATATAGGCGCGCGTCTCTCGGGGCAGGCCCGACCGCCCCGCAAGATAGGCCGAATAGCGCCCCGGCCCCGCGTTGTAGGCACCGAAGAGGCCCGGATAGCCGAAGCGAGCATACATGAGCCGCAGATAGTAGGTTCCCGCCATGATGTTATCGCGGGGCGCGTGCGGGTCGTTCCCCAAGCCGAGCCGCGCGCGCATATCAGCCCATGTTCCCGGCATGAGTTGCATGAGGCCCATTGCGCCCGCGCGGCTGACGATCGGGCGGCCGTCGAGCGCCGTGCGCCCGCCGCTCTCGGCGCGCATCACGCGCTCAATCCATTCGACCGGCACGCCGTAGCGCGCCGATGCTTCTTCGACATAGGGTCGCCAGCGATCGACGGTTTCGGCCTTGGTGGGCGTTGCCGCGAGCAGCGCCAGGGCGGCAAGCGCGATCTTCACCGGCGCCATATCAGCCGCGCCTTGCCGACAATATCGCCCGCCTCGGTAATGCCGAAATAGCGTCCGTCGAAGGACGCGGCGCTATCGGTCATCAACAGGAAATACTCGTCCGCCGCTAACTCGGCGCACCCTGACCACCACGGCATAGGCCGCCCCGCGCCGTCGCGATCGAGACGGCGGGCGACGATATGTCCGTTGACCGTCACGCGCGCGCCAGCGGCGCAAACCTCGTCGCCTGCCATCGCGGCAACACGCTTCACCAGCGGCACGTTCGCGGGAAGATAGCGGCGGCGCGCGGCGAACATGCGAAACTCGGCCGGAACGCGCGCGATCACCATGTCGCCGCGCACGGGCGCCGCGCCGTCCCCGACCGCATAGAGACCGACCGGCGCGCTGGCGCTGGCGTTCCATAGGAGGCGCGGGCGCGGCGGCGCGAGCAGCGTTCCCGCGAGCGCGAGCGCGAGACCGCCGCAGCCGACCGCCCATCGGCCGAGCCGCCGCTTGGCCAGTGCGGGATCAGTCATCGCCCGGCGCTCCATGCTGCCCGACCGACCAGCTATCGAGGTCGTCGATATGGTAGCGGATACGCCGGCAATGGCGGCGGAAGCGCGGCCCGGTGCCGCGGGTGCGATGCACCTGCAAGGTCCGCAGCGAGACGCCGAGATAATGGGCGGCCTGCTTGGGACTCAAAAACGGCGAGCCCCGCTTGGCCTCCCGCGCGCGCTCGATGCTGTCGTCATCCTCCATGCTGCCTCTCGCTCCTTCGCGCTGTGATGGCGAAAGGCGGAGAATGGCGAACAGGTGACGCCAGCGAACGTGTCGAAATCGGGGTCGGCGAAAACCGACACTGCCGGAATGATCGGGCCGCTTCCTGTCGGGCTGCTTCAATCGCGCGAAGATCGGCGCCTAAGTGGCGAAACCGCCATCGACAAACCAATGAGCACGATCAAGATGGGAGCGCCAGCACGCCTCGGCGAGAGTTCGGTTTGCCACAACATCAAGGTCGAGGATTTCGACCGCAGCCTCCGTCCAGTCATATCCATCGCGCTCAGCATCCAGCAGGCGGGCGTATGTCAACACATGCGCGCGGTCATAGTTGGTCAACATCGCGTCTCGCGGCGCTTTTTCGACCACCCCAGCTCGCGAAATATATGATTGATCTGCTGCCACGCCACTTTCCTGTTCCACCGAATGCGAAGTTATCGCCGTAAATTTCAGAGTATACTCCGTGGTTAAATACTCAGCAAGCGCGAGAGTTGTCGACCATGTCGATACGCGGCGTTCTTGCTCGAAATTTGAAGAAGGCTCGTGCCGCAAAAGGGTGGTCACAGGAGGAACTTGCTCATCGGGCCGGCATTGACCGTACCTATGTCAGTTCACTTGAGCGATGTAGATATTCCGCCACAATCGATGTCGTCGATCAGGTGGCTAAAGCGCTGGGCCTTTCAGCGGCTGATCTTCTGAAGGCTGGCTGACCCGGCCATCATGCCATTCATAAGGATAAATGCGCCAATATCGATCGCGGGCCGTCGATCCATAGCGCTCGCGCTGTTGAAACAAGGCGTCGGGCACGCGATTTTGTAGACTCGCCGGCGCCTGGCCAATCACCCGCGCGAACGAACGCTTCGCCGACGGTCCGCAACGATGCACCTTCGCCCAACGCGTCGATGACGCGCAGCGCCAGAACGAAGCGGTTGAGACGCCGCGTGTCGGCGCGCGCCATAAGCGGATGGCCCCGCGCGAGCGCGACTAGGCGCCGGAACTCAGCGAGTTGCCTCGGTGCAATCGTGACGGTGAAAGGAAATATCAGCCGTTCTAACGGCGGCGTACGAACGTGACCGATAATATCAACGCGGACGCCGTGATGCGCGCCGCCGATGACGGCGTGAAGCCGTCCACCTCCGCCGACTGCAAGCCACGGAACGGTCACCGGCGCAGGGGCATCGCGGACCGACCCGCCGCCCGCATGAGCGAGCAACACCGATGGATCGAAGGCGGCGGACCATAGCAACCGTGCGGCGGACGCAGAGCGGCCCGGCGCTTCGGCGAAAGTGAAGCCCCCAGCGCGCGACGAACGCGCCATCGGCGGCGATTAGCGCGCCGCCAACCGGATCGTCCTCGCCGGGATAGTCGGGATCGCGGCGCAGCAATTCCCACGCGAGACCGCGCGCGCCCGTCGCGGCGAGCGCCGCATAAGGGCGCTGGTCGCGCCAGCTACCGGGCGGCAGCACGGCGCGGGTTTCAATCGCCGGCATGGCCGCGCTGCGCGTGGACATGAGCGCGAAGGGCGTCGGCCTGATCGGGCCGCAACGCATCGACGGCCGCGACATGATCGGGCCTGTCGCCCGCGAGCAGATAGGACGGGCAGCGCCCTTCGACGTTGCCGAGATTGGGGCGATGCTGTGCGTAGCCGACCAGCGCCGCAAGATCGGGGTCGAAGTGCCGCGCCACCTCGGGCGGATAGACCAGCCATTGCAGCTCGAAGGGTTTGAGCCAGCCGAGGCAATAGCTGACGATGATCCCGCGCCGCGGGGCGTCGCTGACATTGGCTCCCGCGCCGTGCAGCGTGCCACCGAGCCAGATCAGTGCGTCGCCGGGTTCGCAGGTCGCGGCAACGGCCGCGTCGTCGCTCGCGTTGCCGTCATAGCCGAGCCGGTGGCTGCCCGGCCATAGCCGCGTTGCGCCGTTTTCCACCGTGAACGGCGAGAGCGGCCACATGATGTTGACCTGAAATTGATGGCCGCCCTTGATCGCCGGCCATAGGTCATGGTCGCGGTGTGGATATTGGGCGAGCGCGTCGGGGTGAATCTCGACTGCCTGGGTGAGATTGAGGGCGATCCGGTCGCAGTTCGGCGACAGGATGCTTTCGGCAAGCGCCAGGATCGCGTCGTGCATAACCAGCGCGCGGGTTGCCGGGGCGCGGGTGAGCAAGCGCCCGAAACGCTTGGTCCGCTCGCCGAAGAAGTCGCCGACGCAATAGGGCGTCGCCGCGAAATCATAGTCGAGCGAGGAATCCAGCGCGTCTATCTGGGTGGCCGGGAGCAGATTGCGGATGACGCAAAAGCCGTCGCGGTCGAGCCGCACGGGCGCGCTATCGGGAGAGAAAGGCCCGGTCATGCCACCGATCCCGCCGCGATCGTCCCCGCCGACAAAGCGGGGAGCTCATAGAGGCCGTTCGCTTCGAGATGGGCGGGCGTCGTCGGCTCGATCGTTACGGCAAAGGCGCCGAGACGGCCGCCGCCCAAATCCTGCCCCGGCCCCAGCGCCTCGCCGTGCCAGCCCATCGCGAGGATCTGTTCGCGGAAGCGCGCGGTCACGACGCCGGTAAAGCGGTTGATGCCCCGATCAATCGCATGATCGACCATCGCGCGGATAAGCCCGTCGCGAAGCCGCAGCCGTTCGGGTCGCAGCAGGTTGGGCGGCAGGCAAAGCCGGGTGATCTCGAAAATGTCCGGGCCGACCGGAACGCCGTTCGTGCAAAGCCGCTCGAACAGGGTGCCGAGCAGGTGCGGCCGCGTGGAGGGAAGCAGCCGCATCGAAGCCAGATGGCGGCCGGCGCGATCGGCGGCGATGATATAGGTGGCATAGGCGTCGTCGAAGCGGTCGACCTCAAGCCGGTCGTCAACGACGGTCAAATCCCAGTCGAGCAGGTCGATGAACAGCCGCTTTCGGTCCTCGAACATGGATTCGAGCAATGGCTGGTCGGCCGGCGTGCCGAGCCCTTCGACGATATGGATCATGGTTTCGCTCCCTTGCGTGTGGTCACGCAAGGGAGCGAATTTCTCGCAAAAATATCAGGTCGCTAGGTAGCGATGTTGACGCGGGGCGATCTCGTGGATTCCCACCTCGCCGTCGAGGACGGCGGCAAGAACAAGCTGGGTGCGGTTGCTGACCTCGTAACTGGCGCAGGCCCGTTCGACATAGGTTTTGACGGTGGCCGGAGTCAGACCAAGGATCGTCGCGATGTCGGTATTGCTCTTGCCCTGTCCGGCGAGGACGACGCAATCGCGCCAGCGCGGGCGAAGCCGCGCGACGCGGACTTGCCGCAAGCGCCCTCCGTTCACGATCCGGCGCGCCTTTGAAAAGGCGAAACCGCCGATCGAATGAACGGCATCGAGATGGTGCCGGACGCTCCCCGGCTTGCGCGGGCTACAGAAGTTGCACGACCCGCTGCGCTCGCCAAGAACGAAAGCCGGGACGGTGATGCCGTTGGTGACGCCATAATATTCTCCGCGTTCGAGGAAGGTGCGGTGCCTCGGCCCAAGTTCGATCAGGTCAGCGATCTCGCACCACGTAAAACAGGCATTGGCCGCGATGCAGGCATGAACGACGGGATCGTCGCGATGATAGAGGCCGCCGAAATATTCCGCGGCATAGTCGGGCGCATAATTGTTCATATTGATGAGGCCCGGCGAGCCGCTGCGATGATCGTCGTGATGGATCATCGCATAGTGACGAAAGCCCAACTCATGCGCGACGGCCGCGAGAAGGCTCTCGATCGTGGGCAGGTCGTCCGCCCTCTGGATTTCGATCAGAAAAGCCGCAGCGAGGCTTAGCGCGCTCGCGTCCATATTTTGGTGCGGCAGAAGATTGCCGCCTTGCAACCCTTCACCTCCAACTTGCCGTCGGCACGTAAGGTCAGAAAGCCCTTGGCCGCGCCGTCTCCTGATTCCGGGTCATATACCGGCCCGCCCTTCCATTCGCGCGGGCCGCCCGCGAAGCCCTGCAACACGACCAGCCCCTTCAACCGGCGGTCGCGCAGCTTGGGGTCGGGGTTGCGTTCGTCGCGCTGGTCGGGATTGGCGCGGATGCGGGTCGCGTCGACGATCTTACCGCAGAGAGCCGCCCCACATTTATATATCTGGACGCGGCCCCCCTCGCTGCCGGTCGCCCAGATACCGGCGATGCTCTGCCCCCCGGCGGGAGCGGCCTCTGCGGTGACGATGCCCGCGACGCCAAACGCAACCGCCGCGAGCATCGTCGTTCCTGAAATCATGGTCCTTCGCATCGGGCCGCTCATTTCGGCATGGGGGCGACGAGCGGCGGCGAAAGGGTTGCGAGCGCGCGCGCCGCCAGGGCGCGGTCGTCGTGCCGCCACGGATGGAAGTTCGGCCGGAAATAGGCGAACAGGTCGCGCAGCAGCAGGCGCATCAGGCCGGGCTTGCCATAGAGATATGAAAGCAGCCGCCCCCATGTCCGCAGATTGTTCTTGCCATCCTGCCGCAGCAGGTCGGCGGTGTTGCGGAACACGACATAATGAAAGCGGATGCCCGCCGCGAGCATGGTGAAGGACCGCAGCGTCCAGCGCCGGAACGGCGACCGGCTTCGCATGGCGAGAACCAACGTGTCGTAAGCGACCGCCTTATGCTCGATCTCCTCGATAGCGTGCCAGCGCCACATGCGCTGCGCCTCGGCGTCGGCTCCCGCAAGGTGTGCAGGGTCCGCGAGGATCGCATTGGCGAGGGTCGCGGTGAAATGCTCAAGCGCGCACGTCCCGGCGAGTTGCATCAGCGGCGGGCGCTTTTTCGCCCATGCAATCGTCCGGGCTGCACGGTCCTCGGACGACGTGAGGTCATAGCCGGCGTCGCGGGCCTGCCGATTGAAAAAGACATGCTCGCGCGAGTGGGTCGATTCCTGAAAGATGAAATCGTCGATCTGCTCGCGAAGAGCCTCGGGTGCTTCGTCGCGATAGTGACGCACCGCCGACATGAAGAATTTTTCGCCGACCGGGAAGGTGGATGACAGCGCGTTGTAGAAGGCCGTGCGACCGGCATCACCGCCATGCCACCAACGCTTCGCCGTCTGTCCGCGACCGAACTTCCAGTTGCGCCTCTCGATCGTGTGACCGGGTGGCGTTTGCGTCCTGTCGGCCATCATAGTCTCCTTGTAGCTTTTAGAAGATTAGGCCGCCGCCCGTGCCGGGGTGACAGGACGGCGGCCCAGTTTCCCTCCGGAGTGAGAGGAGTGCCTGAGAAAGTGGCGAACTGGTCCTTTCGAAAAACCGGGCCGATGTTTGCTCGGGAGCAAACAGACATCGGCCCGAGGTTATCCCCCAGTGGAGTGGGCGGAGAGGATCAGAATTTCTTGGCGATGCTGAACCCGATAATGCGCGGGTCGAGCGTGAACACGTTGGTGGTCAGGCCGCTATCGTCGCTATTCAGAAAGGCATCGGTGATTGGCGTCGAGTTGAAGACGTTCTTCACATAAGCTTCGATCGACAGGTCATCGGGACCATCAACGCGCAACGAAATGTTGAAGTTCGTCCAATCACGCAGCCGGTCGTATGGGTTCAGGTTGTAAACCCGCGCCCAGCTCTTCGCCTGCCAGTATCCATCACCGCGCACCGTCGCGCTCCAATCGCCATCGAACGGGATCGTATATTCGGCGCCGAGATTAACGGTCCAGCGCGGTGAGTTGGGAAGCTCCTTGCCGCCGAGGTCAGTATAGAAGCCTGCGCCGCCGTTGATCTCCGGATAGTTCGCTACATCATAGAGTTGCCCCGTCGCAGGATCTTTCAATTGCGGTCCGAAAAGCCCGTTGAGCAATCCGTTCAAACCTCCGCACACATTCCACACATATTGAGCAAAATCGTAGTTCTTATACCAATTCTCTACGACTTGAGTTGGCGCCACGCAGTTCGAGGGCAATTGGACCCAGGGTTTGAAAACCTGGTAATCGGGATTGCCAAGAGTCCGATTCATCGGATCGATCGACTTTGCGCCCTTACCGATCCGCGTCTTAAGATATCCCACATTGGCGTTAAAACGCAGCCGGTCGACGGGCTCGAAAATCGCTGAAAACTCCGCGCCCCAAACCTTGGCGTCGAAATTCTCATTGACTGCGGTTCGGTCGCGAATTTGAGACACTTGGTAATTGCTGTAATCATAATAGAAGGCACCGGCGTTGAGCGTGAGTCGCCCGCCCATCATCGTGTTTTTCATGCCGATTTCGAACGCGTTCACGAATTCTGGTTTGAACGTTGGGCCGTAATTTACCGCCGTCAGTTCAAGGACGGGGAGAAAACACACGCCAAACGAACAATAGAATTCAGTGTCATCGAACACCTGCTGCGAGATCTGGCCCGCGTCCAACAATTGTTGGCCCGTCGCAAAGCCCGGCGTCGGCGGATTCGCACTGACGTGACCCCCTGATTTTCCTCCAACAGTGATTAGAGTCCGGCCTTGAAGGAAGGACGGACAGATGAAGCGTTTGAGGTTTTCGGAAGAGCAGATCATTGGTGTGCTGAAGGAAGCGGAGGCAGGCGCGAAGACCGGCGAGCTGGCNTGACGTGACCCCCTGATTTTCCTCCAACAGTGATTAGAGTCCGGCCTTGAAGGAAGGACGGACAGATGAAGCGTTTGAGGTTTTCGGAAGAGCAGATCATTGGTGTGCTGAAGGAAGCGGAGGCAGGCGCGAAGACCGGCGAGCTGGCGCGGCGGCACGGGGTGTCGGAAGCGACGATTTACAACTGGAAGGCCAAGTATGGCGGCCTGGAGGTGTCGGAGGCGAAGCGGCTACGCTCGCTCGAGGATGAGAACGCGAAGCTGAAGCGGCTGCTTGCGGACTCGATGCTCGACAATGCGGCGTTGAAGGATCTTCTCACAAAAAAATGGTGACGCCCGCCGTTCAGCGGGAAGCGGTCGCGCATCTCCAGGCTTGCCATGGGATGAGCGAGCGGCGGGCGTGCCGTGTCACAGGGGCCGATCGGAAGAGCATGCGCTACCGGTCGCAGCGGGGTGACGATACCGAGGTTCGGGAGAAGCTGCNAAGCTGCGCGAGCTGGCGCAGCAGCGTCGCCGGTTCGGTTATCGACGCCTGCATATCCTGCTGCGCCGGGAGGGCGTAATGATCAACAGGAAGAAGACCCAGCGCCTGTATCGGGAAGAAGGGTTGATGGTCCGACGACGACGCAACCGGCGCCGGGCGATCGGTGCGCGGGCGCCCGCACCGGTGCTCGCGCTGCCGAACCAGCGCTGGAGCCTCGACTTCGTGCATGATCAGATGGCGTCAGGCCGGCGGTTCCGGGTGCTCAACATCGTCGACGACGTGACGCGGGAGTGCCTGCGCGCGGTGCCGGATACGTCGATCTCCGGGCGCCGGGTCGTGCGCGAGCTCAGCGATCTGATCGAGGAACGCGGCAGGCCGGGGATGATCGTCAGCGACAATGGGACCGAGCTGACATCGAACGCGGTGCTCGCATGGTGCGGTGAAGTCGGCGTCGAGTGGCACTATATCGCACCCGGCAAGCCGATGCAGAACGGCTATGTCGAGAGCTTCAATGGCCGGATGCGTGATGAGCTTCTGAACGAGACGCTGTTCCTCGACCTCGATCATGCCCGCACGGTGATCGCGGCCTGGGCCGAGGATTACAACCAGTCGCGGCCACACTCGGCCCTTGGATATGAGACACCGGCGGCGTTCGCCGCCGAACTGCATAAGCAATGGCCTGCGCAGCTACGCCCTACGGGCTCCGCTGCGCAGGCCATTGCTTACACCGCGCTCATGCGCAACAAAGCTGCTGGGCTCTAATCCCGGCTGGTGGAAACTAGGGGGTCACGTCA
>NZ_NIWD01000015.1:179967-429791 GCF_002277025.1 Sphingopyxis sp. GW247-27LB | reverse complement strand
TCTCCGGGCGACGATGTTTTGCCGGGGTGGGCTCGAGCCCACCCCGGCAAAACATCGCATCCTTAACAAGAAGGCTGGCGATCATGGTCCTATCACTTCCGCATTGCATCGGTGAGACGGTCCCGAAGAGTCGGGATAATGGCCGGATCTACGACCATGAGCTCGTCGAGGCTGTTCAGAAGATTGCCGGCAATGGCACGGGCGACACCCGTTGGAAGGTGCCGGGCGTGCTCGACTGGTCGACTGGCATCTACAATCCGCGGATCGACATCACGCGCGACACGACCACCCTCTACGCGTCGGATCGCGATGTTTTCCTGTTTCTGGTCGACGATCTCAATCCCATCGAAGCCGGGCGTCTGCCCGACGGATCGCCCGATCTCTTCTTCCGCGGCTTCTACTGCTGGAATTCCGAGGTTGGGGCGAAAACGTTGGGCATGGCGAGCTTCTACCTGCGTGCCGTCTGCCAGAACCGGAACCTTTGGGGCGTCGAAGACTTCGAGGAAATCAGCATCCGCCACAGCAAGTACGCGGCGAACCGCTTTGCCCACGAAGCCGCGCCGGCCCTGGAGGGTTTCGCGAACTCCTCGCCGCAGCCTTTCGTCAACGGCATCAATGCAGCGCGCGAACGGATCGTGGCCCGCACCGACGAAGATCGCAGCGACTTCTTGCGGGCACGCGGCTTCTCGAAGGCTGAGACCGGCAAAATCATCGAAACGGTTCTGGCCGAGGAAGGCCGCCCACCGGAATCTATCTTCGACTTCGTGCAGGGCATCACCGCTCTGGCGCGCGACAAGGCGCACCAGGACGCACGCCTCGACATGGAGGGCAAGGCAAAGAAGCTACTGGACCGGGTCCACTGAGCCCCGGTCGGTCCCGGAAGTTTCTCCTGCGCGGCGCTGCCTTCTCGAGAGTGAGAGGGCGGCGCTTCGCTTCGTGACGGGTCGAGGCCGAGAGAGAGGCTCCCGGCTGCCCGTCATGGAGAACTCCCATGACCAAGTCATTGCCCAAGCTCGTGCTCAGTTCCTCGCGCGACATTCCCTTTTCCCAGCTGGTGCTGAGCCAGAAGAACGTCCGGCGCGTGAAGGCGGGCCTCTCGATCGAGGATCTGGCCAACGACATCTATCGCCGCACCCTGCTCCAGAGCCTCAACGTCCGCGCCATGCTCGACGTTGATGGCCAGGAAACCGGCCAGTTCGAGGTTCCGGCGGGCGGCCGCCGCTTCCGCGCGCTTGAGCTGCTGGTGAAGTCCAAACGGATGGCGAAGGATCAGCTGGTCCCATGCGTGGTGCGCGAAGCTGGCATCGCCGAGGAAGATTCGCTCGCTGAGAACGTCATGCGGGTCGGGCTTCACCCGCTCGACCAGTTCCGCGCTTTCAGCGCGCTGATCGAGGCGGGTCTGTCCGAAGAAGACATCGCGGCGCGCTTCTTCGTTTCGGTCTCGACCGTGCGGCAACGGCTGCGGCTTGCCTCGGTCTCGCCCAGCCTGCTCGAAGTCTATGGTGAGGACGGCATGTCGCTCGAACAGCTCATGGCCTTCTCGGTCACCGACAATCATGCGCGTCAGGAACAGGTCTGGGAACAGGTCAATCAGGGCCAGCATGTCCCGGCCTATCACATCCGCCGCCTGCTGACCGAAGATGCGATTCCCGCGACCGACCGCCGCGTGCGGTTCATCGGGCTCGACGCCTACACCGAGGCTGGCGGCTATGTGATGCGCGACCTGTTTTCCTCCGACGAGGATGGCTGGCTGCAGGATCCCGTGCTGGTCGAACAACTCGTCAATGCGAAGCTGGCGACCGCCGCTGAGGACATCGGCGCCGAAGGCTGGAAGTGGGTCGAGGCCGCCATTGACCTGCCCTACGGCTGCGAGCGCGGCAAGCGCCGGATCACCGGGACCACCGTTCCGCTAACCGATGAGGAACAGGCACGGCTCGATGCCCTGATCGAAGAATACGACGCCATCGGCGAGCAGTATCGCGACGGCTGCGACCTGCCCGACGAGGTCGATGCCCGGCTGACCGAGATCGACGCCGAAATGACCCCGCTGACCTGCCGACCCACGATCTACGAACCCGAAGAAATGGCGCGCGCAGGCGTGTTCGTGTCGCTGGCGCACGATGGGCGGCTGCGCATCGACCGCGGCTATGTCCGGCCCGAAGACGAACCCGTTGTCGAGGGCGATGCGGTCGCGGGCGAGACTGGTGGCACCGATGCCGTTGCTGGCCCCACGGTGACGGTCGGCGGGCAGGTTCAGGACGCGGGTGCGGGCGAAGAGGAGGACGATGCTATCCGACCGCTGCCGGACCGGCTTGTTTCCGAACTTACCGCCGAACGCACGCTGGCGCTTCGCGACGCACTGGCCAATGCGCCCGATGCCGCCTTCGTGGCGCTGATCCATGCCCTGTGCCTGTCGGTGTTCCACTCGCACCGGTCGAACGGCTGCGTGCAGATCGGCGTGACCCAGGCTTGGCTCGGAAATGCCGCCCCGAACTTGCGCGACAGCGTCTGGAGCACCCGCATCCAGGAGCGGCACGAGCAATGGGCATCGCGCCTGCCCGATGACGCGCAAGAGCTGTGGGACGCGATTGCTGCCCTGGCGCAATCCGAACAGATGGCATTGCTCGCCCACTGCGTCTCGCTCGGCGTCAACGCGCTGTTCGAAGCGGCCAAAGGCTATGATGGTCGCATCTCGGCGCATGGCATCGCACAGCGGATCAACGCTGCTGATGCGCTCGCAACGGTGGTCGGACTCGACATGGCCGAGGCGGGCTGGAAACCCACGGTCGACAACTACCTCGGCCGCGTCACCAAGCCCCGGATCATCGAGGCCGTGCGCGAGGCCAAGGGCGATGCGACCGCCGTGCTAATCGAGCATCTGAAGAAGGGCGACATGGCCCGCGAAGCCGAACGGCTGCTCGAAGGCACCGGATGGCTCCCCGAACCCTTGCGGATGCCAGAAGCCGAACCAGCCGACGCCGCCGAGCTGCCCGATTTCCTCAACGATGTTCTCGAGGATGCCGGGTTCGACGACGCGATGGCGATCGCCGCCGAGTGATGATTGGCGCGGGGTGGCAACGGCTGCCCCGCGCACCTCTTTCCCCATATTTCCGAAGGAGCCTGAAATGGCTGACTATTACACGCCCACCGTGATTGATCCGGTGATCCCGATTTCTGCAATGCAGCCGATCGAACGCCTGTTCCTCGCCAAGGTGTTCGACGAGGAAGTGACAAGCGAGGCCGCCTATTATTACAGCGAGGACGGGGCGAACGACCTCATCTACCTGCCCGCCGACGAAGTTCGTGCCGCGCTCGACGCCGTGACGCCCGAGACCAGCCGCCTGGCTCAGAAGCTGATCGACGAGCAGCCCGATACGATCCTCGGCGACGAGGAGATCGAACTCGACATGTGCGGCGATCTCTGGCCCGACGTGCTGCAGGATATTGTTCGCCGGTCGTCCGATCTCGATCATCTGACCGTCACCATGGCGTTCACTTGCTCGAAAATGCGCCCCGATGGTTTCGGCGGGCTTGCCATGCTGATCACCGCCAGCAGCATCCGGTCGGAATCGACCCACACGCTGTTCGACCGTTTCTACAAGGAAGCAGCGGCAAACGGGGAGATTCGCCATGGCGATTCCTGATTATGCCCGCACCAATTTCGAGACGCTGGTCAACGCCGCCAAAGCCGGTGACCTGGCGTTGATGGAATGCACCGAAACGACAAGCGGCGAGACCCGTTATGTGCTGTGCGCCGTCGGCCGCAATGACGGCGACTATGTGATGACGCCATTCGGTCATCTGGCACCCGGCAATCCCTACGATGCCTACGTTCCGCCCGCCTGAACGCGGTCCAGTCTTTCCCTAAAATCTCTATCTGAAGGATCACTCCCATGACCAACTCGCCACTGGCGGGCGCCGCCGTGCGCCCGCTTGCCGTCCCTTGTCCTGAGCAGATCGCATCGAACATCATCGCTGCTGCCCATGGTCTGCTCGGCCATCTTGTCGCCGGACGCCGGATCGACGCCCCCGCCATCCGCACCGCCATGCACTCCGCCTTTGGCGCAAGCGATGCCAGCGGTGCCTGGGACTGGAAATCCGCTTACGAAGCGGTGGAGGTCGCCCAATTGCTGTTCGTGCGTCGCTACGGCTCGGCGATCCACGCCAAGACTGTCGATCCGTTTGAACGGCTCAAGCTGGTCGAGCGCATCGCCCGCCTTGCCGCCACGCAAACGCGGCGCAGCGAGGAGATGCAGACCTTCCAGCAATTCTCGACGCCGCTGGGCTTGGCCTGGGTTGCGGGTTTCGCCGCTTGCCTTCAGCCGGGCGAACTGGTGCTGGAACCCTCGGCGGGCACCGGGTTGCTTGCGATCCAGGCCGAACTGGCCGGGTGCAGGTTGGCCGTCAACGAGGTCGCCGACGTGCGCGCGGCGCTGCTCGACAGCCTGTTCGAAGGTTCGACCGTGTCGATGCACGACGCCGCGCAGATTCATGACCGGCTCGATGCAGGGTTGGTGCCGAGTTGCATCGTCATGAACCCGCCCTTCTCGACCGCGCTCCATGTCGAGACCCGCGTGGCCGATGCAGCCTTCCGACATCTGTCCTCCGCCATTGCCCGACTTTCCGATGGTGGACGGCTCGTAGCCATCACAGGCGCCAACTGTTCACCCGAGCACAAGGCATGGCGCGACGGGTTCGTGCGGTTGCAGGAAAAGGCGCATGTCGTGTTCACCGCACCGATTGCAGGCAGCGTGTTCGCGCCCCATGGCACGAGCATCGAGACACGGCTGACAGTGATCGACAAGCAGCCTGCCGACGATCCGACTGCATTCCCCGCAACACCTGGCATGGCACCCAACCTCGCGACACTTCTGCGCTGGCTGCTCGACATCTTGCCGCCGCGCGCGCCGGTGACGGTCGCGGTTGCTCCCGTCGTCAGTTCGCCATTCCCGACAAACCGCCCAGCCAAAACTGGCGCTGCGAAGCCCCGCCTAGCGGCTATTCCACCCGCCGAACCGGCAGGCATTCCGCTCGAATACGAGCAGATCGACTGGGCCGCCGACAGCAATGCCCGGCTGAGCGAGGGCATCTACGAACCCCATACGCTCCAGTCGATCCGCATCGCTGGAGCAAAGCCACATCCGACCCGGCTCGTGCAATCCGCTGCCATGACCTCGGTCGCGCCGCCCAAACCCGGCTACCGCCCGCATTTCCCCGAGGGTCTGGTTGAACAGGGCCTGCTCTCCGACGCCCAGCTGGAATCCGTGATCTACGCCGGCGAGGCCCATGCCAGCCATCTCGCTGGGCATTGGACCGTCGATGTGACCTTCGACAAGGTCGAGGCCGCGCCTGACGATTGCGAGACTGCCGTGCGCTTCCGCAAGGGCTGGTTCCTCGGCGACGGCACGGGCGCGGGCAAAGGCCGTCAGGTCGCAGGCGTCATCCTCGACAACTGGCTCAAGGGCCGCAGGCGCTCGGTCTGGATATCGAAGTCGGACAAACTGCTCGAGGATGCACAGCGCGACTGGCGCGCGCTGGGTCAGGAGCCGTTACTGGTCACCCCGTTCGCCCGCTTCCGGCAGGGAACACCGATCCGGCTCGAGCAAGGCATCCTTTTTACGACCTATGCCACGCTACGCTCCGACGCGCGCGAAAACCGGGTTTCGCGAGTCCAGCAGATCGTCGATTGGCTCGGGACCGACTTCGATGGGGTCATTGTCTTCGACGAAAGCCATGCGATGCAGAATGCCGGCGGCGGCAAATCAGACCGGGGCGATTCTGCTCCCTCGCAGCAAGGGCGTGCCGGACTGCGGCTGCAACACGCGCTCCCAGACGCCCGTATCCTCTATGTCTCGGCGACCGGGGCAACGACCGTCGAGAACCTCGCTTATGCCCAGCGGCTTGGCCTCTGGGGCGGCGCGGACTTCCCGTTCGACAAGCGCACCGATTTTGTGGCGGCCATCGAGGCGGGCGGTGTTGCGGCGATGGAAGTGCTGGCGCGCGACCTGAAGGCGCTCGGCCTCTATGCCGCCCGTTCGCTGTCCTACGAAGGCGTCGAATATGAGCTGGTTGAGCATCAGCTGACCCCGGAGCAGGTGCGCATCTACGATGCCTATGCCGGGGCTTTCCAGGTGATACACAACAATCTCGACGCGGCGCTGGAGGCTGCGAACATCACCAGCAGCAGCGAGGGTACGTTGAACGCGCAGGCCAAGTCGGCGGCCCGTTCGGCCTTTGAGTCCGCCAAGCAGCGCTTCTTCAACCATCTAATCACCGCAATGAAGACGCCGACGTTGATCGCTGCGATCGACCAGGGTCTTGCCGATGGCCACGCCGCCGTGGTGCAGATCGTTTCGACAGGGGAAGCGCTACTGTCGCGCCGCCTCGCCGACATCGATCCGGGCGAGTGGAACGACGTCCAGGTCGACATCACGCCGCGTGAGTACGTTCTGGATTACCTCCTGCACAGCTTCCCGACCGAGCTCCACGAGAGCTTCACCGATGGCGACGGCAATCTCGCGTCGCGGCTCGCCTATGATGAGGAAGGCAATGTCGTGCAGTGCCGCGAGGCCATCGAGCGGCGCGACCGGCTGATCGAGCAGCTCGCCTCAATGGAGCCGGTGCAAGGCGCGCTCGACCAGATCGTCCAGCGGTTCGGCACAGACATGGTGGCCGAGGTGACCGGGCGCTCGCGCCGGATCGTTCGCAAGATCGATGCGAATGGCGACCGGCTCGCGGTCGAGAACCGGCCTGCCCATGCCAACCTCGCCGAAGCGCAGGCGTTCATGGAGGACAGGAAGCAGGTCCTCGTCTTCTCCGACGCCGGCGGAACCGGGCGCAGCTACCATGCGGATATTGGGAGCCGGAACCAGCGACTGCGGCACCATTACCTGCTGGAAGCAGGCTGGAAGGCCGACACCGCGATCCAGGGTCTGGGGCGCACCAACCGCACGAACCAGGCGCAGCCACCGCTTTTCCGGCCCGTTGCCACTAACGTCCAGGCCGAGAAGCGCTTCCTCTCGACCATCGCCCGGCGGCTAGACACGCTGGGGGCGATCACGCGCGGGCAACGCCAGACCGGCGGTCAGGGCCTGTTCCGCCCGGAGGACAATCTCGAAAGTCCCTATGCCCGCGACGCCCTACGCCAGCTCTATGTGCTGATATATGCCGGCAAGGTCGAACATTGCTCGCTCGGGACTTTCGAGAGCATGACCGGACTGGCGCTGACCGATGGCAGCGGCTGCCTCAAAGACGAACTGCCACCTATCACGACCTTCCTCAACCGGCTGCTGGCACTGACCATCGCCATGCAAAACGTGCTGTTCACGGTGTTCGAGCAGTTGCTCAGCGCCAAGGTCGAGAGTGCCATTGCGGCGGGCAGCTATGATCTGGGCCTCGAAACGCTGACTGCTGACAGCTTCACCGTCACCGGCAGCGAGCCGATCTACGTCCACCCTGCCACGGGTGCCGAAACCAGGCTGCTCACCATCGCCATGCGCGAGCGCAACCAGCCGGTGTCACTCGAAAAAGCGCTCGACCTGTTGCGGGAGCCCGGCGCACGGTTGCTGGTCAACGCCCGCTCGAAGCGCGCTGCGGTCCAGCTGCCTGCCCGCAGCCTCATGCTCGACGACGGCGAGGTCGAGCGCCGCATCCGTCTGATCAGGCCAATGGAGCGCCTGAACTTCGCACTCAACCATCTGGCCGAGACCAGCTGGGAGGAATTGGATGAGCGAACTTTCTCCGCAACCTGGCAGGCCGAAGTGGCGCAGGTCGATGAGTTCACGCAGAGCGAACTGCACATCGTCACCGGCCTGCTGCTGCCGATCTGGAAGCAGCTCCCAGAGGAATCCACCCGCGTCTACCGACTCCAGACCGACGATGGAACCCGCATTGTCGGGCGCAGGGTCTCCCCGGCATGGGCAGCGAGTGCTACAGCCAACGCAAACGCGCCAGTGCTGTCGCCACCGCAGGCACTCGCGCTGCTCCGCGAAGGCCGTACCGTGCTCGACCTTGCGGACGGACTGCAACTCCGCCGTTCGCGGCTGATGCAGATGAACCGGATCGAACTCACCGGTTTCGGATCGACGGCGGTGGACCGGCTCAAGGCCATGGGGCTGTTCTCTGAAATCGTCAGCTGGAAGCTGCGCCTGTTCGTCCCCGACGATGTTGTGACAGGGTTGGCGGTGATCGAGCGGCTGTTTGAACGGCACCCCTTGGCGCGCATCGCCGACCGGAAGGCTGCCTGACATGAGCAGGATTTCCACCCGCGCGGCGGAACTGTCGGAGCGACTTGCGCAAAGCGCGCAGGCCGTTTGCCGTCACTACTTGCCCGCAGGCAGGCGCGAAGGCCGCTACTGGATGATCGGCGATGTCGCCGGAACGCCCGGACGCAGCCTTTATGTCCGCCTGTTCGAGACCGAACGCGGCGCTATCGGCAACTGGGTCGATGCCGCGACCGGCGAGCATGGCGATCTCGTCGATCTGATCCGGCTCAATCAGCGGCATGGGCGACTGTCCGAGACCATCGACGAAGCCGAACGCTTCCTCAGCCTGCCACCATCGGCATCGGACGATGAGCGCACTGCCGCAGCCTTCGCCAAGCCCGCACGAGCTGGGTCCACAACTGCTGCCAGACGCCTGTTCGCCGCCTCGAAGCCCCTGACCGGATCACTGGCGAGCGCCTATCTGCGATCACGTGGCATCACACGGGTCTCCGACCTGCCAGCCCTGCGCTTTCATCCGCGATGTTACTATCGGCCCAACGGCGATGACGTTCCCGGAACACCTGGTGCCTTTCCGGCGCTGATAGCAGCGGTGACCGATGACGACGGTGTGCAGACCGGCACGCATCGCACTTGGATTGATCCGTCAGGCGGCGTGAAGGCCAATGTCGCATCGCCGCGCCGGGCGATGGGCAACATTCTCGGCAACGCGGTCCGGTTCGGAACGGCGGATGACGTCCTGATCGCGGGCGAGGGCATCGAGACCATGCTGTCGTTGCGCGAAGTTCTGCCAACTATGCCGATGGCAGCCGCAACCTCATCGGCCCATCTCGCTGCCATCTTGTTCCCGCCAACACTCCAGCGTCTCTATGTCGCGCGCGACCGGGATGCGGCAGGCGACGCGGCGCTTGGCATTCTGACCGACCGGACACAGGCAGCAGGGATCGAAATTGTGTCGCTCATGCCTGACCTCGCCGACTTCAACGACGATCTCCGCCAGCACGGCGCATTGGCATTGAGCCAGCGGGTTCGCCGTCATCTGCACGAGCAGGATCGGACGCGCTTCTCCGTCGATTGAGGACGAGCCGATACGGGGTCGGAGGATCGAGCTGTGGAGGCGCGCATCATCCAGGGCCAGTGTTCCGGACAAGCCCTGCCTTTCGGGGAGGCGTCCGAGAGACCGGCTGCCGGGAGGCCGCAATGGCGGTCATGCGGCTATTTTCCGGCGGCGCGTAGACGCGCCTTTCCATCGCGAACCAAAATAGCCGCCCGTCCGCCATCCTCCGCTGCGCTTCGGCCACAAGGGTGCGCCCTCCCGTCAGCAGGTCAGAGGGACGCCCATGAAGGCCGGGCGAGGTGCCCGGTTCCAAGGCCCCAAGGACAAGCGCCATGACCATCATGCCCGATTCCGAACCCGAACACGAAGTCTCGCCCACCGCCCATCTCCTCGATGAAATCGCCCTCTACGGCTACCGTCCCTTCTCCGATGAAGCCGACCCGCGGCCACTCCCCGAAGAGCGCATCGCTGCTGGCGCCATCGCCGACATGTTCGACGCCCTGATCGCCACCATGATCGACACGAGGCTCGAACCCGACCTGGAAGACCTGTGCTGGTCGCTCGCCAACCTCTTCCACCGCGCCGAATTCCGCATCCAGCGCGAGCTTGATGACAATGAAGACGCCCAGAAGCGCAGCCAGCGCGAACAAGATGGCTCCGAGGTCAAATCGGTCGAGTTGGAACGGCTCATCCGCGAAGGCATCGGCCTGATCGAACGCCGCAACGCCATGGAGTTCATGCGCGAGGCCGCCGCCGACCAATTCGAAGCTCATTTCCGCAAAGCCTGGACACCGCGCACCGGATCACTGGTGAACCATCGCACCCTGACTGCCGCCATGATCGACAGCCGCGACTTCCTCGCCGCCAAGCGCCGTTCGGAGACAGAGCCCATGCTGCCTGCCGGCACCCGCATCGCGTTCACGTCCGGTCCCGCCTATCAGGATCACAACCGCATCTGGGCGGCTCTCGACAAGGTGCTCGCCAAATATCCCGACATGGTCCTGTTCCACGGCGGCAACCCAACCGGCGGCGAGTATATCGCAGCGCTCTGGGCACGGACGCGCAAGATCACCCATGTCGCGTTTCGGCCCGACTGGGAACGCTTCAAAAAGGCGGCTCCATTTCGGCGGAACGATCTGATGCTCGAAGCGCTGCCCAAAGCCGTGGTCTCCTGCCCAGGCAATGGCATCAACGCCAATCTGATCGACAAGGCTCGCAAGATGGGAATTTCAGTGTGGCCGATTGAATGACCGCTTCGCGGCGTCGATCACCAAGCCCTAAATCCGCCGCTCCCGTGAGGCGTTCGGCGCACCCTTCGTTTGTCGGCAGTGTTGGACAGACTGGCAAGTCCCCTTTGTGCCGCCAATCGGCCGGAGCTGCATTCGTTCACGATACTCAGATTTGCCTTGAGAACGACTACGGGTGCCTGATTGCCCCGCTTCGTTCTTTCCGCGATTACAAATTCACGATAGCTTCCCGCGACACAACAGAACGTTTTGCCACCGGGGGGCACATGATCGAATCTATCGTCGTCTGTAATGACGCCAGCTATAACGCTCAGCAGACATTGGCTGCCCTAAAGCAGCTTAACTTCATTTACGGTGCCAACGGCTCCGGCAAGACGACGATTTCGCGTATTATCGCAGAACCCGGCTCGTTTCCTCGCGCCTCGATTCAGTGGAAGGACGCGCGCCCCGTCGAGACGTTGGTCTATAATGTCGATTTTGTCCGGAAAACCTTTGTTACGCAGATGCGTGGCATCTTTACCCTTGGCGAGGAAAGCGCAGATATTCTCGAAAGGATTGAAGCCGCCAAGGTTCAGGTTTTCGACCACTGGTCCGCAATCGGCAATTTGCAAAACACGCTTGGTCAGGATGATAGCTCCGGGAAGCGGGGCGAGTTGAAAACGCTCCGCACAAACTTTGAAGAGCAGTGCTGGGGAGTGAAGCAGCGGCACGACGCGCATTTCAAAGGCGCGTTCGAAGGGCTGCGCGGCAACAAGGCCCGCTTTTGCGACCGCGTTCTTGCCGAGGCGGAAACCAACAACGCGGACGTGCATGACGTTGAAGCACTGAAGGCCCGTGCCGAAACGATCTATCAGGACGGGCTTGAACGGGTCGAGCCGTTGTACCGCCCGTCATTCGCGGATTTGCCAGTCCACGAGTCCCACGCGATCCTTTCCAAGAAGATCGTTGGGAAAGAGGACGTGGATATTGCCGCGCTGATCCGGCGGCTAGGCAACAGCGACTGGGTTAAGGCTGGCATGGTCTATCTTGACGATTCCGGCGAGCGATGCCCGTTTTGCCAGCAGCGCGTCGATGCCGATCTCACGGCGCGGCTGAACGAATATTTCGACGAAACCTATATCGCCGATATGGCGGCGTTGAACTCTCTTGCCGAAAATTACGCCACTGCATCCGCCGCCATTCTCTCCCGGCTGGAAGGCATACTCGCCCAAGGATCGAAGCATCTCGACCAGTCGGCAATGGAGGCGGAATTCGACCGCCTTAAGAGCCGGATCGACGCCAACCGCAACCTGATCGACGGCAAGCGGAAGGAACCCAGTTCCGTTGTCGTGCTGGAACCCACCGCCGAGATTGGCGAAGAAATCCTGCGCCTGATGGGGGAGGCTAATGCTGCCATTGCCGCCCACAACGAAATGGTTGCCAACCACGCCAGCGAAAAGTCCAAACTCACGAACGAGATTTGGAGACTGATCCTTGAGGAAGAAAAGGCACCCCTCAAATCGTTTCTAGATGCCAAGACGGCACTGGACCGAGCCATCGCCGGGTTGACTGAGGGCATTGCCAAGAAAACGGAAGTCCACCGTCAAGCCAAGATCGCATTGACCGATCTTGAGAAGAGCGTGACGAGCGTTCAGCCGACCGTGAACGACATCAATGCGATGCTGGAATCGTTCGGCTTCACGGGCTTCAAGCTCGCGACAGCGCCGGATCAAGACCACCTTTACGTCGTCGTTCGGGAGGACGGCACTGACGCCACCGCCACGCTAAGCGAGGGCGAAAAGAGCTTCATCACGTTTCTGTATTTTTTCAACCTGATCCGGGGAAGCCATGCGGCGAGCGGGATGACAACCAACCGGATCGTTGTATTCGACGACCCAGTTTCCAGCCTCGACAGCGATGTGCTGTTTATCGTCAGCGCCCTTATCAAGCGCGTTCTCGACGAGGCCAAAAACGGTCAGGGGCTGGTGAAGCAAGTGTTCGTCTTCACCCACAACATCTATTTCCACAAGGAGGTTACTTTCGACTCCAAGCGGAAAAAGAAATGTCAGCGCCATGAATCGTTCTGGATTGTCAGGAAGTCTGAAAATGCCTCATCCCTTGAGGCCTACGACCACAATCCGATCCGCACGTCTTATGAGCTATTGTGGAACGAGGTTCGGAACCCCGAGCGATCAAATATCACGATCCAGAATACGCTTCGTCGCATTCTGGAGAACTATTTCACGATCCTTGGCAACCGCGACAAGGACGACATCATCGACAGGTTCGACGGCAGGGACAAGCAGGTCTGCGCGTCGCTCTACGCTTGGGTAAACGACGGATCGCACAGCGCCTACGATGATTGCTATGTGTCGCCTAACGAGGGACAGGTGGAACGGTATCTCGCGGTTTTCAAACGTATCTTCGAGGAAACTGGGCACATCGCGCACTACAATATGATGCTTGGAGTTGAGGATGCACACGAAGCCGTCGTTGGAGATGTCGGCATCATTGCGGTTGCCGCCAACTAACCACCCAGTTGCCTATAACGGTGCAAACTCTGTCATTCAGGTTCACGAAAAACGAAGTGAACGGAACATCGGTTTTGACGAGCTTCTATTGGCCCCGTGAATGGCCACCACTCGGGCGGGAGTGGGCTTTTCGCGCCAATGGAAACGAACGGCGGCTTTGTACCCACTGTCACCTTGAACCAATCCGACCGGAATCGGCCAATTCCTGCCACGCAAAAACCACTCCACTCTCCAAGGCCAATCCGTTGGCCGCCTCAAAGCCTCCTTCAATCAACCCGTAAAGGGTCCGCTACGCTGCGCGTGCGGCCACTCGTCTACGCCTTCGTGGTGATTGCGGCTTTGCGCCGTCTGTCCGGGGCCTGTCGAGCGGGGATGGTCTCTGCTCCGAGACAGGAGCTCGAACATGTCACTCACCATCGCACAGCGCCACGCCTGGAGCCTCGCCCGCACCCTGATGGTTTGCGTCACCCTGTTCCACGCCGGTAACGGCTACGCCGCCGTCCCTACTTCCGAATTCGATGGAGATGCCGACAGCGTGGTTCACGAATATGACCCGTTCAATCCCTGAACGCGCCAAATCGCGTAGCACGCTATGGCTGGATGCCCATCGGGTATTCCAGCCGGTGCGCAATTCTGCTATGGATTTCATGCACATTGCGCTGCGGTGGAGGTGGAGAGCGCGTCCCTTGCCCTTGGCTTCAAGGAGGACGCCATGCTGATCGGCTTTGCCCTGATAATCGTTGCAGTGTTTCTGTGCTGCGCGCTGCTTTTCCGCCTTTCGATCTACGCCCTGCCGCTGTTCGTTGCGTTCCTGGCCGCATCGGCCACCTATCGGAGTGGCAGCGGTTTAATCGCCGCGCTCGCCGCCGCAGCCATTGCCACGATCTTTCTGCTCGCTGTTGCCCAGCTCGCACTGGCGTTCGCCAAGTCCGACCTGACGCGGGCAGCGATTGGCGTCGCCTTTGCCGCGCCCGCTGCGATCGCGGGCTATCACGCCGTCCACGGCATCGCTGCGGCGACCATGCCGCCAAGCGCATGGCAACTGATCGTGTCGCTGCTTGGCGCCGGGATTATTGCGGCTGCGTCGTGGACGCAATGGAACCGCGCCCGCCGGTAGATTCGTCAATTCGCAAAGCCCCGCCCGGCAGTGCCGGACGGGGCTGGCACAGTCAGTTCAGCCGTTACGAGGTAGGTGCCCGGATCACGTGGCAGTCTCTGCCTCTCTCGTCTTGGGTGGGGTTGGTCTGAGCAGTTGCAGGGTCGAAGCGAGGCCAAGAATCCGCAGCCAGTATGAGCTTGAGACGTGGCGGGCCGAATGCGGGGTTCTCGATCAAACCCGAGGCGGCGCATCGCCGTTGCCTATTTCTGGAGTTGCGGTGACGACCAGCAAGCGCACCGTGTGACGACACCTCCCTCATCGCAGCTCGGCCTTGGAAGTCCGGGAAGTGCCATGGCTCCCGGTCAAGCGTGACCCGAGCCCAATGCCGCCTCTTCAATGGCTTTGGTTGGCAGGGGATGGCTTCGCCGCTTGATCCCTTGCTGCAACGCCGTCTGCGCCGACTTTCTTCCCCTGGGCGTGCCGCCCATTCCTCGCGAGACAAGAAAGCCGCCTGGCCACCGTCCTCCACTCCGTTCCGGTCCTTCGGATGCAGCGGGCACAAGCCCCTGCCTTCAACCAGCCATCGAGGCCGCGATGGGCGCGGGTTCGACAAACTTGAAGGAAATCATCATGGCAAACATCGGAACTTTCACCAAGACCGGCAACGAATACAAGGGCGAGATCGTCACCATGTCGGTGCAGCAGAAGAACGTCCGCATCGTCCCCGAAGACAGCGACAACGAGAACGCGCCGTCGCACCGGGTCTTCGTCGGCCGCGCGGAAATCGGCGCCGCCTGGACCAAGCGCTCGAACGAAGGCCGCGACTATCTCTCGGTCAAGCTCGACGATCCCAGCTTCACCGCCCCGATCTTCGCCAACCTCTTCGACGACGAAGACGGCAAGAGCTACAACCTGATCTGGTCGCGCGCCCGCCGCACCAACGGCGACTGACCGGGAAGCCAGCCCCGCCCGGCACCTGCCGGGCGGGGCTTCGGCTTGTTCAAGCCTCGCTACCGGCGGGCGGATCGGCGAGAAGGTCGGCGGGCTTTACCTTAAGAGCCTGTGCTGTCTCATGGATCGACAGCAGCGTTGCGTTCTGTCCGCCGCGCTCAATCATGCTGACATATGCGCGGTCAACTCCCATGCGTTCGGCGACCGCTTCCTGGCTTAGGCCCGCAGCCACGCGGTAGTGACGCACATTGGCGCCGAACAACTTACGGATATCCATCCATAGCTTAGAAACCGGTCGCGTATCTCCGTGCTACGTATTATAATACGCGATCATCGTCGCCGCCGGTTCAGGGCTTGGTGCGGCGCATCACCTATGCCTGCGACGGGAGAGTGCTCCCCCCTTGGTCGGCCAACTGACTTACCCCAACCAAATTGGAGCAAAACATGTTATGAACCTGGCAAAATACAATGAGTCGCAATCGAGGTTCGTCTGATGACGACGCTTCCATATGAAACTGAGCCGCCGCAAGGCGATGCGTTGACCGTGTATGACGAGCGCCACCTCGTCACCTATTTGCGCCTTCTGGACGCAGATTCCGAGGGCGCGGACTGGCGCGAGGCCGTTCAGATCATCTTTGGCATCGAACCTGACGACGAGCCTGAGCGTGCGCGCGGCGTTCATGACAGTCACCTCGAACGCGCTCGCTGGATGACGACACACGGGTATCGCCATCTGCTTGAAAAAGCGCGAGGACAGTGATTCTGGAAAAGATAGTCCGGGTAATTTCGTAAGCGATTACTCCTTTTTACTACAGAATCTGGCACAGTTTCCCGCAGCTTTGGATACTTGCGGCTTATCCTTGACGAACAAAGACTTGAGACTTGGCCTTCTTGGCCGTGTTTTGTAGAGGTCTTATGACCGGTGGTTCGTCATGGCGGTCACCATCGACCGCAGATCAGTATCGACATCATGACTATGCGGACTTCGCGCAGGAGTTCCTGCAACGCAATACCGATTACCGCCAGGATTATGCTGAAACTGTAGCTCGTGTGGCAACGGAACCAAGGGGCGAACACGCAGAACAGGAGGGTCTGGCCGGGCGGTGGGGCCTCAGCTTTCCCCACTTTGCCTACCGCCGACCCGAGGGAAAACCCAGCGCTGTGGTCGCCGGACGTGGCACCGGACGTCGTTGTTCTCGATGTGCCCGACCCAGCGTATTCGGTTACGCTTCCGCCTGGCTGTGAGCCGATCGCGGACGCAACGAATGATGCCGAGCGCCATCTCGTGCTCGCGCAAGGCCCCACCCGGCTTCGCCTTTGCGTTCGCCATGCGCCGCATGTGGCATCACCTCGCTTCTCGATTGCCTGCGACGCCAGCTGCGCCTTGCGGCTTGCCGCTGCGACCCGCCTGGAGCGCGTGACAGGCGGTACTCGCCTTCGCCTTGATCACGCTGCAATACCGACCCGTTACCAGCGGATTCGCTTGGTCCAGTTCCTTGGCCTGCACGACGCACTGGAGGCCGGAGCTTCTGCGCGGGAGATCGCCTTCGGCCTCGTTTTGCCCAACCATCGTCCTCTTGCCAGTGCCATCTGGAAGGGATCAGGCGAACGCCGGCACGTGCTCCGGCTGATCGCCGACGCCCGGCGATTGGTCGAGGGTGGATACAGAAATCTCCTACGCCACTGCTGACCGATCCGCAGGGGTGACAATTCCGGCCCCTGCTATTCTGTCACTCCCACCCGCAATCCTGACTTCGCCATTGGTCTCCGCAACCAGCGGCACCCCGCCGCTGTGCCCGAACCCCAGCGGAGCCAGCCCATGGAAGCCAGACCCACCCCTGTAATAGCCCGTTTCCTGCGGACGCCCGATGCTGCCGTGCACGTCGGCCTGTCCGCCCGGACTCTTGAAAAACATCGCTGCTTCGGCACCGGACCGGTCTACCGCAAGCTCGGCGGTCGCATCGTCTATTCGATCACCGACCTCGACGCCTGGGCCGAGCAAGGCCTGCGTCGTTCAACCAGCGATCCCGGCAAGGGAGTAGTCCATCCTGCCAAGCGGATGGACGGCTATACCGGTCCCGTGCGCCGCTGAGCAGATCAATGCGCCGCACTTCCTCCTTTCCGGTTGAGGGCCATCAGCTTGACCTGTTCGTCAGCGCGGGCGGCGACATCGCCGCGCGTGACGCGCAGGACCTGATGGCCTGGCCCTTCTTCAGTCTCGCCAAGACCAAACGAGTGCGGCCCATCGATTTCCGGATGGGCGAGGTCTCGATCCTGGTCGAGGCGACCGCCGAACATGGCATGGCGACCATCTGGGACGCCGACGTCCTCATCTGGGTCGCGAGCCAGATCGTCGAGGCCCGCGACGCCGGTCGGCCGACCTCGCGGCTGATTGCTGCCACCCCGCACGAGATCCTTGCCTTTACCCGGCGTGGAACCGGGAAAGCGAGCTACGAGCGGCTGAAGGCCGGTCTCGACCGCCTCCAATCCACCACCATCGCGACCTCGATCCGCCAGCGCGACGCACGGCGGCGGCACCGTTTCTCCTGGATCAACGAGTGGAAGGAACGGCTCGACGGTGCAGGCCGCGCAACGGGTATCGAGATGATCATTCCCGACTGGTTCTACGAGGGCGTGATCGACCAGGCGCTCGTCCTGACGATCGACCCGGCCTATTTCGCGCTGACCGGTGGACTGGAGCGCTGGCTTTATCGCTTGGTGCGCAAACACGGTGGCAAGCAGAAGGGTGGCTGGAGCTTCGATTTCCAGCACCTCCACATGAAGTCTGGCGCGCTCTCGCCGATGAAGCGCTTCGCCTTCGATCTGCGCGCCATCGTTCGGCGGCAAGCGCTGCCTGGATACTCACTCACCCTCGAGCATGCGCTTGGCCGCGAACGGCTGAACTTCGTCGCAATGCCCATCGATCCATTCGATGCGGCCATGCGGCGCGTCGGGCTCAGCCCTGTGGATATGTCATGATCGGGCACGGACTATCAGGAACCGTCAGACTCGGACGATCAGGAACCGAAAGTTCGGACTATCGGGAACCGAAATGGCCCGCAAACCCGCAGAAACGCTGGCGTTGTGAACCCCTTAACATAGCTAACAAAGAATCCTTCGGATTCTTGCTAACGGAATCGGACCTGTGGACGAATGGCGCCGCACCACCGCGCAGGCCGCGCGACGCTTCACTCGGCGATGGCCCCCAACTGACTCACATCACGCTTGTCTGGCACGAAGGTCGGCGCGAGGACTGGCTCAAATTCGGCAAGCCGGTTGCAAACCGGATCGTCGATCGCAAGCAACGTATCGAAAGCTACGCAGCGGGTCAGGTGTTCGGTTTGGTTCGCTGGGCATCCAATGAATATGGCACGGTTCGCTCGACGCTCGACATCGTGCGCGCCGTCGAAACGAGCGAACCCAGAACCCTAGTGCCGCAGGTCGATCCGGGCGGAGACGTGCTTCTCAGTGTTCATGGCTGGCCGAAGGTCGCGCAGGTGTTCCGCCTGATCGATGCGATCGAGACGTCTGGCATCGACCCATGCGACGTCGCCCCCGATCATTGGCTGCACATCCACAACCGCCTTGCCGCGCGCGATGTGCCACGCGGCTATTCGCCCGCGCGCCATCGTGCCTGGCTCAAGCGCAAGGCGCTGTTGCCATGACGCGGCGCTGCTTCCTCGTCGCTGGCGTCGTCGGTGCCGCCACACTCGCGACGCTGACCGTGCCGGTCTCGCGTTATGCGGTGTGGAACGCGACAGCGAGCGTACCAACCGGGCTCTATGCCATCCGTGGCAGGGCGAGCCTGCACGTCGGCGAGCGCGTCGCCATCGAACCGCCGCCGCCATTGCGCCACTTGCTTGCGACACGCGGCTATCTCCCGACCGGCGTCCCGCTGCTCAAGCGCGTCGCCGCCGTCAGCGGCCAGCGCGTCTGCCGCTTCGGCCACGGTGTGACCATCGACGGCAAGTTCGTCGGCGCGGCGCGTGCCCGCGACCGCCTGGACCGATCGCTGCCCGCATGGTTCGGCTGCCGGACACTGCATTCCGGCGAGCTGTTCGTGATGAACCCGGCGGCGCCTGACAGCTTCGACGGCCGCTATTTCGGCATGCTGCGCCTGACCGATGTGATCGGCCGCGCGACGCCCGTCTGGACCGACGAAGCGGGAAATGGGGACCATGTCTGGCTCGCCGATCCCCGCTCTTCCGATCTTTCAACCACCACCAACCAAGGAGACTGACCCATGCATATCGGAACATTTGTTGCCGCCGATGGCGGCTTTGCCGGGCATCTGCACACGCTGACTCTCAACATCGACCTTGTACTGCTGCCCGCCGAAAGTCGCGAAAACGACAACGCCCCGGACTACCGCGTGATTGTGGGGTCGGAAGATGAGGCGCGTGAAGTTGGCGCGGGATGGAAGCATGTCGGCGAGAAGGCCGGTGACTATGTGGCGATCCAGATCGATGATCCCATGTTCACCCAACCGCTGCGCGCCAACCTCTTCCACGATGACAAGAACGGCCATGTGCTGGTCTGGTCGCGCCCGTCCCGGCGCGAAGCCACGAGCTGAGCCATGCGCCGGCTTGCACCTTTCGCTGCCATGCTCGCCGCTCTGAGCCTGTTCGGTAACGCTCCTGCCTTCGGGCAGGACGCTGCCGAACAGGCCCAGCCGCGCTTCATCGACATCGCTTCGCACGTCTCTGAGGCCTCGCTGCGATTCGGTCTGCCGGAGACTTGGATCTACGCCGTGATGCGCACCGAAAGTGCAGGCAGGATCGGCGCGGTTTCGTCTGCCGGTGCGATGGGACTGATGCAGCTCATGCCCGGAACCTGGGCGCGCCAGCGCACCCGGTTCGGGCTTGGCGCTGACCCGTTCGACCCGCGCGACAACATCATGGCTGGCACGTCCTACCTGCGTGAATTGTATGACAGCTACGGCACCTCCGGCTTCCTCGCTGCCTACAATGCAGGGCCGGGACGCTATGAAGATTGGCGAGATCGCGGTCGCCCGCTCCCCGCCGAGACCCGCGGCTACGTCGCCAGGATCGCACCGATGCTGCAATCGGCAAGCGCGCCGACTGTCGTCGCCAGCGCGTCGCCTGTGCAGCCAATCCGCATATCCTGGGCACAGAGCCAGCTTTTTGCCGTGCGCACCAATGCTGCCATCGACTCGACCTTCGTGGACATCGATGAAGCTTCGGCGGCTCCGCCCCTCGCTTCATCCCGTCCGCTTGGCGGCCTCTTCGCACCCGTTTCGGGAAGCCGTTCGCAGTGATCGCACCATTGCCCCTCTGGCGCGTCGTGGCGTGGATTGGCGGGGGGTGGAGGGGTTTAGGGACGGAAGGGAGGAAGGGAGAATTACGATGGCCAGATAAAAGCGTCGCCGTCGGTGTGGGTGCAGGTGATTGGAACAATGCGATAATTTCAGCCGTCGGTCGAACAGCCCTGCTGGCTCTCCCTTCGATTTCTACAATGTTTTCAACGCTTATTGAGCCGTCGGCCGCTGAGAGGCTCAAATTTGGGCTCATTTCGCGATGAGCGAAGACGATTTCCATATTCGGCCCGGCAAAGGGCGCAGCCGGGGCAGTGGGAGCGGTCGGCGAGCGCAGTCATTCGTCGGCCAGATCATCAGCTATTCGATGAAAGGTGGGCACCGGCTCGCACGATCACGCAATTCCGGGACGGGGCGCTCGGCACGTGGGCGCCGTGCTGGACTTGCCGCACGGTCCCGCCCCACCAACCGGCGCGTCGTGGTCAAGGCGCGCGTTATCCGGCATAAGGGCACCCGCTTTCGTGCCGCCCCGCTCGCCCGTCATGTCGCCTACCTCAAGCGCGATGGCGTCACCCGCGATGGCAAGGAGGCCGGCCTCTTCGATGAGGTATCCGATTCAGTCGACGGTGATGCCTTTGCCGGACGCTGCGAAGATGATCGCCACCACTTCCGCTTTATCGTTTCGCCCGAAGATGCAGCCGAACTAGAAGACATCCGGACTTTCACCCGCGAGCTGATGGACGACATGGTCCGTGACCTTGACACCCGGCTCGACTGGGTGGCGGTCGATCACTGGAACACCGACAACCCGCACGTCCATATCCTCGTCCGCGGCCGCGCCGAGGATGGCAAGGACATCGTCATCGACCGCGATTACATTCGGGCCGGGTTTCGTGCCCGCGCCGAGGAGCGGGTCACCGTCGAACTCGGGCCACGCAGCGAGCGCGAGATCGCCCGGTCGATTGCCCGCGAGGTCGATGCGGAACGCTGGACCAGTCTCGACCGCACGCTCCAACGCATGGCGGATGACAATGGCGGGGTAGTCGATCTCCGACCAAATCCATCGGGCTATGATCGCCCCAATCACAATTACCTGCTCGGTCGCTCCGCCAAACTCAAACGGCTGGGACTTGCCGAGCGCGTCGGCCCAGCCTGCTGGACATTGAAGCCGGGCCTCGAGGAAACGCTGCGCGACCTTTCCATCCGGGGCGACATCATCAAGACTATGCACCGCGCGATGGCTGCCGATGACCGTCACGCCGACACCGGGCGCTTTGCGCTGCATGACGACTTGGTTGCCGAACCGGTAATCGGGAGACTGGTCGAACGTGGGCTCCATGATGAGCTCACCGGCACTGCCTATGCGGTTGTCGCTGCGACCGATGGGCGAACCCATTACCTCCGGTTCGACGACATCGAGCAGACAAGCGACGCAAAGCCCGGTGCGATTGTCGAACTTGGCCAATGGCGCGACACGCGGGGCAACGATCACCAATCCTTGTCGGTCAGGTCCGACCTGTCGCTCGCCGGGCAGATCAAGGCACCCGGCGCGACATGGCTGGATCGACAGCTGGTCGCCCGTGAGCCTGAACAAACCGCTGGCGGCTTCGGGGCGGACGTGCGCGATGCGCTTGCCGCGCGCTCCGAGCATTTGGTATCCGAGGGTCTGGCGCGCCGACAAGGGCAGCGATTCATCTTCGCCAAAGACCTGCTCGAAGAATTGCGCACCCGCGAGTTGACCGATGCGACCAAGCACATCGCAGCACGGTCGGGGCTTGAACATGCCCCTGCTCAACCTGGCGAACATCTCGCCGGCATATACCGCGAGCGCGTCAACCTCTCCTCGGGCCGCTTTGCCATGATCGACAACGGGATGGGCTTCCAGCTCGTACCCTGGCGACCGAGCCTTGAACGCCATTTGGGTCAAGCTGTCAGCGGCACCCTCAACGCGCGCGGCGGAGTCGACTGGAGCTTCACCCGCAGCCGGACGCTGGGCCTGTAGGCTGTGCGCTGTCGCCGCACTGCATCTCGGCCTCTTCGCCAAACCTAGTCGTTTTTCGCCACGTTACGCTGTCGGGTCTGCCGGTCTTGCACCCGCCCGCAAACCAATGATTGGACTTGCGGACAAGGAGAAACCGATGGCTGCGACCAAGATCCTCTGGGGACAGATCCTCGCCGTGTTCCTGCTCGTGCTGACCGGCATCTGGAGCGCAACGCAGTGGACGGCATCAGCGCTTGGCTACCAGCCTGAGCTGGGCACGCCCTGGTTCGAGCTGCTGGGTTGGCCGGTCTATCGGCCCTATGACTTTTTCTGGTGGTGGTTCAGCTACGATGCCTATGCGCCGCACGTCTTCAATACCGGCGGAATGATCGCGGTCACCGGCGGCTTTGCCTCGATCATCGTCGCGATCGGCATGTCGGTCTGGCGCGCCCGCGAAATGAAGACGGCGGCCACCTATGGGACGGCACGCTGGGCGGACGGCCGAGAGATCAGGGCCGCAGGCCTGCTCGACGACAAGGGCGTCGTGCTCGGCCAGTTCAACAACCAGTATCTGCGCCATGACGGACCCGAGCATGTTCTGTGTTTCGCGCCCACCCGCAGCGGCAAGGGTGTCGGGCTTGTCATCCCGACCCTGCTGACCTGGCCAGGTTCGGCAATCGTCCACGATATCAAGGGCGAGAACTGGACGCTGACAGCTGGCTACCGCTCCAGTTTCAGCCGGGTGCTGCTGTTCGACCCGACCAACGCCGAGTCCGCTGCCTACAATCCGCTGCTCGAAGTGCGGCGCGGTGTCTGCGAAGTACGCGACGTCCAGAATGTCGCCGACGTGCTGGTCGATCCCGAAGGCAGCCTCGAAAAGCGCAATCATTGGGAAAAGACCAGCCATTCGCTGCTGGTCGGCGCGATCCTGCACGTTCTCTACGCCGGGCCTGACAAGACACTGGCAGGCGTCGCTGCCTTCCTGTCCGATCCCAAGCGCTCGTTCGAATCCACACTCGCGGCGATGATGATGACACCGCATCTGGGTGATGACGGCGTCCACCCCGTCGTCGCCAGCGCAGCACGCGAACTCCTCAACAAGTCCGAAAACGAACGCTCCGGCGTACTCTCGACCGCAATGTCGTTCCTTGGCCTCTATCGCGATCCAGTGGTTGCGCATGTGACGCGGCAGTGCGATTGGCGGATTGCCGACCTGGTCGATGCCAAGCGGCCTGCGACGCTTTACCTTGTCATCCCGCCATCAGACATCAGCCGCACCAAGCCGTTGATCCGGCTGCTGCTCAACCAGATCGGTCGCCGGCTGACCGAGGAACTGGCGCCCGACGCCAAGCGCCAGCGGGTGCTCATCATGCTCGATGAGTTTCCGGCGCTCGGGCGGCTCGACTTCTTCGAAAGCGCACTGGCGTTCATGGCTGGGTACGGGATGAAAGCCTTCCTCATCGCGCAGTCATTGAACCAGATCGAGCACGCCTACGGCCAGAACAACGCGATCCTCGACAACTGCCACGTTCGCGTCTGCTTTGCGACCAACGACGAGCGCACGGCCAAGCGCGTCTCGGAATCGCTGGGCACGGCAACTGAGCTGCGCGCCATGAAGAACTATGCCGGGCACCGGCTGTCGCCCTGGCTTGGCCATCTGATGATCTCCAAGTCGGAGACCGCCCGATCGCTGCTCACCCCGGGCGAGATCCAGGAGCTTCCTAAAACCGATGAGATCGTGATGATGGCAGGTGCTCATCCGATCCGAGCGAAGAAAGCGCAATACTTCCGCGACCGGCGACTTGCCGCCCGGGTTATGTCTCCACCCGAGGTCCGCGCCACCGCCAAGGAAGCAGGGGCGCGTCACGATTGGCAGGGGTTGGTGGCCAAGATGCCCGCACAAATAAAGCGCAGGGGAACGGGTAAGCATGAACCCGAGAGCGATCCCGAAAATGCTGGGATTCGCACCGAACCCGAACTGCCGATCCACGAGGACATCGCGCCACCGCCCAAACCGGTTGCCAAGGAGTTCGACTTTGATCGTGACGAGCAAACCGACGATGATGCCGTGCGGAACCGCCGCCTGCAGGACCGGATGCGCGGCAATGCACGGCGGGCGTCGCTCGATCCCGGCGACGGAATTGAGCTGTGAAGTCCGGCAACCGTATCAAACACACATTCCGCCTGCCGCCGGACATCTCCCGGCAACTCGCCGAATTTGCTATCCGCAAGCGTGCGACGCAGGCGTCGATTGTCGAGACCGCAATTGCGTCGTTCCTTTCGCCCGATGGCTCCGAACGCATGGAGGCGGCAGTCACTCGGCGCCTTGACCGGCTGACCAAGCAGAATGAGCGGCTGGAATTTCAGATCGAAGTGACGAATGAGGCCTTGGCGCTGTTTGTCAGGTTCTGGCTCACCGCCAACCCGCCGTTGCCGGAGTCCGCGATGGCGGCTGCGCAGGCCCAGGGTAAGGAACGCTATGAAGGGTTTGTCGAGGCGCTGGCACGAAAGCTGGAAACAGGCACCCGGCTCTTCAAGGAGGCTGCGCCGAAGGGACATAGGAGCTAATTCCAGATTTCTGGCTTTCCGGGTTGCAAGAAAGCCAGAAATCTGGGATTCTGGGAGAAAATCAAGGTCGGACTGGGCCGACCGCGAAGGTGAAGGGGGCTCGATGGCTAACAGACAAGCGGCTGCGCCCGCCAACGATGCAGGCACGGACTCCGGCAAAGGTACTTCCCTCAACTTCAAAGTCGATCCGGAGTTCAAGAAAGAATTCAAAGGGTTCGCCGTGGCCCAAGGGATAAGCATGACCGATCTTCTCCGGGAAGGTTACGCACTCTCGAAGAAGCAGCGGCAGAAATGATCATGCATGAGGGTCAGCCGAGGCACGCCGCACCAGCATTGTGGTGCCAGCTATGACATGGGAGGTAGCTGCTGCCACTCAGGGTACGGCCGATTGGCTGTTTTCAATCAGCGATGGTCGCGGTCTGCCCAGCCTTGATGGCTTGGTGGCAGTCGAAGATTATGATCGCAGCGGTCGACCGCCTGAAGAAGTCGCCATCATGGAGAAGGCGCAATCCTATGGCGCGCGAGCGGTATTCTTTGAAGCTGAGCGCCACGGGCGAGCGCCTGTGCCGCAGGCCTTCATCTACGATGCGAGCGATGATCTGGACGACAACAGCTTCGCAGAACTCCACAAGCGCCTCTGGAGCTGGGGCGGTGTTCCCCTCGTTTATCGCACCGTACCGGGGTGCATCCAGCTCTTCCGCTGCGCCCACGAGCCTGACTTCGCCGGGGCAGACGACGTACTGATCTGCAAGCCTATTCGAACGCTGCTGATTGGTGCCAAAATCGCCGCGCAGGACGTCTGGTGGGATGCTGCTCGCATCCAGAATGGAACAATCTGGGACGATCCCGGCGCCTGCAAGCTCATGCTCTCAGCCCAAAAGGCAGCGCATCGCACGCTTGTCGAAGAGGTGCGCGCGCTGGCCAAGCAGCTCACGGAACAAGAGCTTCTCACGCCGCGCCTTCGCCGACGCTTGCTGATCCTATCGTTGTTGATCGCCTATCTTGAAGAACGATCAGTTCTCTTGCCTGCAGATTTCGCAAGGGCCCGCGAAGGTGCTAGCCGTTTTTTCGAGGTCTTGGGCGACGGCGCAGCGCTGGTCAGCCTGCTCGAAGCGCTCGAAGAGCGTTTCAATGGCCACGTCTTCAAGTTGACAGACGAGGAACGCGCTGCCCTCGCGGTAAGCACCGAACTCACGAGCTACGCGCGTCTCGTCGAGGGCTATGAGGACAGCACGGGCCAGCTCAGCCTCTGGCGGCTTTATTCGTTCCGTGACCTGCCGGTCGAACTGATCAGCAATATTTACCAGCTTTTCGTGAAGGATGCTTCGAGTTCCATCTACACCCCACCCGCTCTTGTCCGGCTGATGCTGGAGGAGACGCTGAGCTGGGATCGGCTCGACAAGCTCATGGCTGGAGACGGTGTAATTCTCGATCCGGCCTGCGGGTCAGGCGTATTTTTGGTTGAAGCCTATAGGCGGCTCGTTCTGCATTGGCGTTGGCGGCATGACTGGGAACGGCCCGGCATCGACGAACTGCACCCGCTTCTCCAGCGCGTGCACGGCATCGATCTAGAGGACGGCGCTGTCGAGCTAGCTGCGTTCAGCTTGTGCCTCAGCCTCTGCGACGCGCTTCAACCTGAAGAAATCCGATCCAGCGTGAAGCTATTCCCACCGCTGGCCGACGTGACCCTGCACCATAGCTGTTTTTTCGACGCGAAGGCGAAAGGGTTGGTCAAAGCGCCGGTGGCGGCGATCGTCGGCAATCCGCCTTTTGAATCTTCTTTGGCGACGGATGGGTCGAAACGGAGCTATGCTGCCTACACGAAGGTGCATGGCGCGTTGGCAGACAAACAGCTCGCCTATCTTTTCCTGCACGATGCGATGGAGATGCTGGCGCCGAACGGCGTGCTGGCGATGGTCGAACCCTCGGGCTTTCTCTACAATCAGCACGCCCTCGCATTTCGCCGGACATTCTTCGCTCGCTGGAGAGTCCGGGAGGTTCTGGATTTCGTCTCTGTCCGCGGGCTGTTTAAGAAGGGCGAGGCTGACCCAAAGATTGTGGTGGTGATCGCCGAGGCTGAGAAGCCAGGCCCCAACAGCCGTCTGCTCCATGCGGTTTTTCGGCGTAATGGCCGTGCCACGGCGGAGCAAGGCTTCGACATTGACTATTACGACCTGCATTGGCTCAAAAACGAAGACGCCGAACGGTCACGAGACATTTGGCGTGCCAACCTACTCGGCGGCAGTCGTGTCCACGATCTGATCAAGCGGTTGCGCGGTTATCCGACGCTAAGGGACTTCGCGGCGGAACGGGGTTGGGACTTTGGGGAAGGATATATTGCCGGTCTCAAGGGCATTTCCCGACCGGCAGACCATCTCATTGGCAAGCCGCTGCTGCCGACGGAAGCGTTGTCCGAAGCTGGTATTGATGTTGAAGCGTTCGAAACCGTACCCAATCGACCGATTAAGGACACCAAGACAGCTGCGAGGTTCACGTCGCCATTTCTCTTGATCAAGGAAAATGAGGATCTTCATCACGCGATGTGGACTGGTCATTATCTGACCTACAAGCATCGCATTCTGGGCTTTGCAGCTGACCAAACTGACAAGGAACAGCTCGCGGCGATTGAGGCTTGGCTACGCCGAGAGCAAACCGTTCTCAGGGCATACGTCGCTGGCATCAGCGCTAGTCTGTTTGTCCAGCGAGCGACTGCGATATTGGGAGCTGACATTCTCGCCCTACCCTATCCGGAGGACGAGAATCTCGATCTCAGTCAAAACGAACGGATAATCGCTGAGGATATCGTCTCGTATCAACGTGAATTCATCCGGCTTGGGACTGCCGCTCCCGTGATGCAGGCGGCGCCCGCCGAAGCGCTCGACGGTTTTGACGAGGTTTTCACCAACCAGATCAATGCTATCTATTCGCGCAACCCGCTACGTACCCTTCAGTTCCAGCACTGGTCGGGCGCCATTTGCAAGGCCTATGCATTTGGTGACGGTGCCATCGACTGGTCAGGTGCCGACGAACTGCGCGATCGCCTTGATGCTCTTCTCCATGAGCGTCGCAGTTCCGGTCTGACGGTCACGCGCATCACCAGAATTTACGACAAGGGCTTCGTGTTCTTGCTGAAGCCTGACCGCCATCGGTTCTGGACACGATCGATCGCGTTGCGCGATGCGGATGACGTCCTCGCAGATCTTCGCGCACAGGGTTTCTAGCGTGCTCGCGGATGACGGCGATGGCCGAGCTCAAACGGGATCGCTTGATAGCGGAGTTCACCTTCCTGACGAATGGCTCTCGTCGCTTGTAGACTTCATCGGCAGCGTTCTCCCTGGTTGGCGGAACGATCCGGCCAGGCCTGCGCAGACTGGGGAAGTAGGATTGACCGCCCAGCTTTGTTCGCGCCTAACAAGTGCAAGCCGCCACGCTCCCGGCTGGGATTTTCTGCAATTCAGGCGAGAAGAACCGGATGAAACCGATGCTCGGCGTTCGATCGACCTTGTGGTAGCGCCAAGCGGATCAGTCATCTGGATCAACGGCCGTCAGTATACTGAATACCAAGCACTCCTCCCCATCGAATGCAAGCGGCTGCCGACGCCGATCGGAACTGGCCGTGACGAGCGAGAGTATCTCTACAGCCGCTTCAGCACGACGGGCGGCATCCAGCGATTCAAGGCGGGGCATCATGCCGCGAACCAAATTCGGGCCGCCATGATCGGCTATGTGCAGGCACGAAACATCGCTGCATGGGCCGTTCAAATCGACGAATGGATTGACGGGTTGGAAAGAGATGCCGTCGAAGGCTGGTCAGCCGCTGACAAGCTCAACATCGTGGAGCACAATACGGTCGCGAGAATTGCGTCATTGCAATCCAATCACGCACGGTTGGCCGGCCAAAACAGCATCCGGATCGACCATCTCTGGATCGAAATGTGAGCATTGAGTTCGCACCTAGCCAATATGCTGAAACAGCTGGGACGCTTGGCAGGCGAGCCTTAGCGAATCACGCGCCCGAAAGGTCGGCTGGCCCCAGATAAATGATGTCGATCTTGCTGACGTCTTGAGCAACCTGAGCGCGCAGCAATCCGGCTCGGCCTGGGTTGAGCGCACCTTGCACCGTACCAAGCGGGGTTCCGTCGGCCGAGAGCACCCGTGGTTGGCCTGTCCAATGGTGAACCTGGACCGGCGTGCCGGACGGTGGAGGGGCGTTCAGCCATGTTACGTTCGCCCAATATCGCCGGTCGGCCCAGGTGCGATTGTCACGCGGCGTGAAGCTTTGCACAAAGTCTATCCACATCGCTTTGGTTTCTGCGGTCGGCCAATCGGGCAGTGCACTCCATGCCTCGACTGCCTCGGAGTTCAGCCAATGCCGAAGCTCCTGCCCGGTATGGAAGGTTGCGCCGGTATCCGTGACGGCCTTGATTGCGGCGAGCCTCGAATTGAACCCCGCCTGGATCAGTATCGATGCAGAGCGATTCAGGGTCCCGGTTTCGACTGCGGGAACAGCAAGGCCAAGTTCGTGATCTTCGAGAGGAAGATCGAAGACGCCGATCGTATCGCCGTTGGCGGCTGCCCGAACTCGGATCGCCTCCATGGCCCAGGGAAGGCGGTACACGAGTCCGCCCTCAATGAACTGCAGCGTCTCTGATTCTTGACCGGCCGCGATCATCGCCATCGGCTGACCGAGTAGCCAGGCTCGCAGGATGTCCCGCCAATTTGCCGGCATGGAGTCTGGCATGAAGGGATAGAAGCCGAAGACCAGCTCGGCGAAAGCCGTGATCGCTACGATGGCCGCGTCCGCGTCGTTTTGGAGGATTGCACCGTTGGCCTGAACCAGAAGATTATTCGCGTCTGCGGCAATCGCGTCCAGTGCCTGGCCGGTCGAAAGGCCCACCCCGGCCAGGAAATAGCCCCGGCGGCGCTCGGCAGTGGATTGGCTCCAGATGAGCCGGCTACGCGAGACGAGACCCGCTTTGAGGGCCTGCTGCACTGGCTCGTTCTGCCGTAGAAGGCGGCGCTGCCAGAGGGAGGACTGAAGGATGGTGTCCAGCGCCGCTTCGATCCCCTCGTCCGGGATGTCGTTTTCACCGATCAGGCTGAGGACGGCCGTGTCGAGGGTCGCGACATGTCGCTCCCAGTCGGCAAGCGCGCGCGCACGGTCTTCTGGTTTCTCGTTCGCGACCTCGGGGAAAGTCCAGGCTGCGGCATTGTTGACCACATATTCGACGAGTAGATCGAGGTCGCCGCCGATACGTTCACGCATGCGAGCCAACAGGGCTGCAACAAGCCGGACCAAGCCACTCTCCATCTCCCGTGCGCCGAGGTCAGTGATAAGGGCTTCCCAGTTGCGCCGCTTTTTGGCGATGTCATCGAACATGGGAAAGAGCACCATGCCTTCGACATCGACATAGGCTCGGCCTGCCCGCCCGATGACATTCTTGAACTCGGAGACCTCAATCATCTCGCGGTTGCGGTGCAGCGAGTGCATGATGACGGCTGTCGCCGACAGGTTGAGGCCTTGCGCCAGGGTGGGCGAAGAGATTGTTACCTTGAGCACATTGTCGCGTAGAAGGCGCTCAACCTCTTTGCGATACGCGGTTGGCAGAGCGCCGTGGTGAAGGGCGACCCCCAGGCGCAGGCATTTGAGAATCGCGCTGTCCGGTCCCAGCCATTCTTCTCCGAGCGCGATTGCCGTGCCGAGAACTGCTGGGTCGGCTTCGAGCAGTGAACGCAGTGCGCCACGCTCATGAAGATCGACGATGACATCCGCGAAAGGCTCTACGCTTCGCCGTAGCGGGCAGAAGATCAGGACGGTCTGTCCATCCTCAATTAGTCGCCAAGCGGTGGCAAGGCACAGTTCACGCTGGTCACCGGGAAATAGCTTGGTCCGCCGTCGCTTCGGCGGAATCCAGTCGGGAGGGGCGAACCCGGTCAGGAAGCGTTGAACCCAGGGCCGTTCGTCCCCGACGCGAAGGTTGAGACGTGCCGTGGGCGATCCCCAGATCACCTCGCCAAAGCGCAAGCGGGTCGGGCGCCAGTCATTCTTGATCAGGCCGCCAGGATGATCCCGCCGTAGCCAACCAGCGAAATCGTCGAGTTGATTGCCGTCGGGCAGGATAGCGGAGAGGCAGACGATCCGCCGTTCGTGAGCATCGGGACGGCGAAGGAGCCGCTGGATCTGCACTTCATAGCGAACTTCGCGCTCATTCAGGCCGATCATGTGGCCTTCATCGAAGACGAGGAGTCCCACATCGTCGAGTAGGGACGGATCATTGCGCAGCGCGAAGTCGAGTTTTTCAGGCGTGGCGACGACAATATTGCGTTCGCGGATCGCGTCTTCGTCAAAACCGCTAACGCCGATGCTGCCGTAGAGCGCCGAAATCGTCTTCCCAAGCGGCCCGAAGGTTCTGAGCAGGGTCGTTTCGGTCTGGGCCGAAAGCGCGCGCAGCGGAGTTATGAAAAACACCCTCTTCCCACCGGCAAGGCAACGCAGGATGCACAGTTCGGCGATACGGGTCTTGCCAGCGCTGGTTGGCAGGGAGACGACGAGGTCATCTGACTGGTCGACAGCACGGGTAGCGGCCTCGATCTGGGACGGCCAGAGGTCGATTTCGGCTTTGGGCCGCCGCTGAAGCAAGGTGATGAACAGTTCACGAAGCTGGGGCCATTCGGCGGCTTCGCCGCCGATGGGGAGAAGCGGCACCTTTTCGTGGAAGCTGTTCGACCACAAATCGGACAGGAGATGAATCGCGATCCGGTGCGCCCACCATTGTGGCAGCAGGTTGAGTTCGCTGCAGATGGCAAGACTGACGTGCAGCCTTTCGAGCGCCTGATCGAGCAACACCCGCTCACCGCGTTCCAGAGCGAGGATGAACAGGGACATGGCGGCCAGGAAGGCATCAATTAGCGCTGTATCGAGGCCCTCGAAGAGAAAGTCATGGCCACCGTCAATGGGATCGGTTGCGTCCCCTATCTGCTCGAGCTTGGCCTGGATGGCAGCGGCAATGCGGGCGTCACTGCCTTCGCCTGAAGCTCGGTAGTCGAGGACACTTGCGCGAAGGGCCGCGAAATTCCGCCGCATCAACTGGGCGAGCACGCGCTCGATCGGCGAGAAATTTTCGTCGTCCTCCACGATTCCGAGCAGAGAATAAGCGCGGGCGGAAAGATGTGCGAGGTGGTAGCTCGATGCCGCCATGACGAAGTGGAAGTCACGATCGACCTCCTCGCGATTGCCCTTGGCGATAACGGCTTCAAGGGCAGTGGCCGCCTGCTCGAAAGCGACACGCGCGCGCGTCTCGTCACCGCCAAGCTCACGCAGTCGCAGACCAAGCCCGAGTAGCGCGTAACCATGGGAATGGAGGTCATAGCTGAGTTGGGGAGCAAAATCCGGCGCATCAGGCGGCAAGATACCGTCGCGCCAGATGATCGCGCGCGCCTGCCCACGGGCTATGAGGCGCCCACGGAAGCCGGCAGTGGCGGCTTCGGCAATGTCCGCGGCTATGGCTTCAGGGGTTGTTGGCATTGGCAATTACCTGATCATAAACGGCGCCGATGAAAGCGGCATGGCCCGCTACGCGCAGGCCAACCCCCCATTGGTTGAATTGGCCCGGATAGGCCTGAAGGGACGCGGCAAGCATGGCGTCAGGCGCGTTGCCAGAGAATGTGAAAAGCAGATGCCAAACGTTCTGCGGCGGGATGCCATGCTTGAGCAGCGCATCGTCAATCGCATCCGCAAGGGGAAGATTGTTAAGCTCGAGTAGACGTGCCGAAATGAACGAGAGGGCGTGGGCGGACGGCAGACCACCGTCCTTATCTAGGCCGGCGCGGGCTTCAACGAGAACTTGCGCGGTGAGTGCCACCCTGCTTTTCGCCTCGGTCTTGAGAAAATGCAGGCGCTGGGTCTGAGGGTCCTGGAGGATGCCGATCACATCCTCTCCGCGCATCGCCATGTTGCGATGATCTTTCCAGCGCAGGCGCTTGATCGGCGCACGATAGCCACCGCTATGTGCGTCGATCCATTCGGTAGCATATATCTCGCCAAGATCGCCGGAGCGGATTGCCTTGGTCGTCGGGAGCTTGCCCTGGATGAGCGCGGCCGCGGCCGGCTTGCCGAGACGGGCAAGCGCCCGCGCCACATGTTCCTCCGACGCGTAGTGCGCTGGGACGATTGCGGCGGTTGCCTGAATGCCAGTTGGGAGGTTCGCGGTCTGGCCGGTCATGACCCGGCGGAAGTGGTTTCCGACCGGTTCATCGACCGCAACGCACCAATCGTTGAACTGCGCCATGCCCCTCACTCCCAGTCAATGAAGCAACAGGTAACCTCTGAAAACGAAAGCGGAAAGGTCCATTGTCTGACACTGGGTCGATAACAAGGATCAGACTTCATTCTGGTTCTGCCGCAAAAACGCCTGCCAAGGCTGTCCTTGGGGCTTTTAACTTTGACAGAATAGCCCGCCGTTTCTTTCTGCTGCTTCGCTAGCCGACGCCGACAAAAACCACCTGTTGCCTTCCTACATTCTGATGCCTTTTTGCTCTGCCTCGTGAGCGCAGCCAGTGGTCGGCTGCCTCGCAGACACGAGGCAATTCATGAGCGTCATCCCGATCCAATCGCAAGCATCGGCGCGCGGCGCGCGCATGCTGCGCACGGCACTCGGGCCGGAGATCGCGGCCTGGCTTGAGGACGCCTCAGTCATTGAGGTCATGCTCAATCCCGATGGTCGGCTCTGGATCGACCGGCTGGGTGCCGGGATCGCCGATACGGGACGGGAGATGTCCGCTGCCGATGGCGAGCGGATCATCCGCCTAGTCGCGCACCATGTCGGTGCCGAGGTCCATGCCAAGGCACCGCGCGTTTCAGCTGAGCTTCCCGATACGGGGGAGCGGTTCGAAGGGCTGCTGCCGCCGGTCGTGGCCGCACCGAGCTTCGCGATCCGCAAGCCTGCTGTCGCGGTGTTCACGCTCGCGGATTACGTCGCGGCCGGGATCATGGCCGTGTGGCAGGCCGATGCGCTGGCTGAAGCGGTTGGCGCGAAGAAGAACATCCTCGTCGCGGGCGGTACCTCGACCGGCAAGACCACCCTTACCAATGCCCTGCTGGCCGAGGTCGCAAAGACCGACGATCGCGTCGTCCTGATCGAGGACACGCGCGAACTGCAATGCGCCGCGCCCAATCTCGTCTCGCTGCGCACCAAGGATGGCGTGGCGACACTGTCCGACCTTGTCCGCTCGGCCCTGCGGCTTCGGCCAGACCGCATTCCCATCGGCGAGGTGCGCGGTGCCGAGGCGCTCGACCTACTCAAGGCTTGGGGCACTGGCCATCCCGGCGGTGTCGGCACGATCCATGCCGGATCCGCACTCGGCACGCTGCGGCGCATGGAGCAGCTGATCCAGGAAAGCGTGGTCACCGTGCCGCGCGCGCTCATCGCCGAAACCATCAACGTGATCGCCGTGCTGGTCCGCGACGGCACCGGGCGGCGGCTCGCCGAACTCGCCCAAGTCACCGGGCTCGATGATCGCGGCGACTACCTGATCCTTCCCATCACCCCCCAAACCAAAGGAATTATCTCGTGATCCAGACCACTTCACGCGCCCGTGCCCGCATTTCTTCCGCCATGCTCGGCAGCTTCGTTACCCTTATCATCGCCACGCCCGCCCATGCGGCGGGTTCGTCGATGCCGTGGGAAGCACCGCTCCAGTCGATCCTCGAATCCATCCAGGGGCCGGTCGCCAAGATCGTCGCGGTGATGATCATCATCGCCACGGGGCTGGCGCTCGCGTTCGGCGACACCTCGGGCGGCGCCCGCCGAATGGTCCAGATCGTGTTCGGCCTGTCGATCGCGTTTGCCGCCTCGTCCTTCTTCCTGTCGTTCTTCTCGTTCGGCGGCGGAGCGCTGGTCTGATGGACGCTGCGCCGCCTGAAGCCGTGCCGGGCTACGTGGTGCCCGTCCATCGCGCACTGACCGAGCATATCCTGCTCGGCGGTGCGCCGCGCGGGCTAGCGATCGCCAATGCCACGCTGGCTGCGGCGATCGGGCTTGGTCTGCGCCTGTGGATCGCCGGCGTCGCGATCTTCGCCCTCGGCCACATGGTCTCGGTCTGGGCGGCGCGGCGCGATCCCCAGTTCGTCGATGTCGCGCGGCGGCATCTGCGCTTTCCCACCTATCTGAGGGTTTGAGCCAATGCTCTCGCTTCGCGAATACAGGAACAAGGCCGACCGGCTTGCAGACTTCCTGCCCTGGGCGGCGCTGGTCGCCCCCGGCGTGGTGCTCAACAAGGACGGCAGCTTCCAGCGTTCGGCGCGCTTCCGCGGCCCCGACCTCGACAGCGCCACACCCGCCGAGCTGATCGCAACGACCGCCCGGCTCAACAGTGCGCTGCGCCGATTGGGCTCAGGCTGGGCGATCTTCGTCGAGGCCGTGCGCCGCCCAGCGCATGACTATCCTGACAGCGACTTTCCCGACCCGGCATCGGCACTGGTCGAGCGCGAACGCGCGGCGCAGTTCGCCGAGGAAGGCGCGCATTTTGAGAGCGGCTATTTCCTGACGCTGCTGTGGATGCCGCCGGCCGAAGATGCCGCGCGTGCCGAGAGCTGGCTCTACGAGGGCAAGGCCGAGAAGGGCATCAACCCGAAGGAACTGCTCGACGGCTTCATCGACCGCACCGATCGGCTGCTGCGTCTGGTCGAAGGCTTCGTTCCCGAGGTCGCCTGGCTTGATGACAGCGAGACCCTTACCTATCTTCACAGCTGCATCTCGACCCGCAACCATCGGGTCCGCGTGCCCGAGACGCCGATGCACCTCGATGCGTTGCTCGCTGACGAGCCGCTGACCGGCGGACTCGAACCCCGTCTGGGTCGCGCGCATCTGCGCACGCTCACCGTGGTCGGCTTCCCGAGCGCTACCTTTCCCGGACTGCTCGACGAACTCAACCGGCTCGCCTTCGCCTATCGCTGGTCGACCCGCGCGATCATGCTCGACAAGACCGATGCCACTCAGCTGCTCGGCAAGATCCGGCGGCAATGGTTCGCCAAACGCAAGTCGCTGGGCGCGATCATCAAGGAGGTGATGACCAACGAGGCTTCGGTCCTGGTTGACAGCGATGCCTCCAACAAGGCGGCCGATGCTGACGCGGCGCTGCAAGAATTGGGCGCGGATCATGTCGGCCAGGCCTATGTCACCGCAACCGTCACCGTCTGGGATGAGGACGCAAGCCTCGCAGCCGAGAAGCTGCGCTTGGTCGAGAAGGTCATCCAGGGCCGCGATTTCACGGTGATCGCCGAAGGCATGAACGCGGTCGAAGCCTGGCTCGGGTCGCTCCCCGGCCATGTCTACGCCAATGTTCGGACACCCCCAATCTCCACGCTCAACCTTGCCCACATGATCCCGCTCTCGGCGGTGTGGGCCGGGCCGGAATGGGACGAGCACTTCCGCGCACCCCCGCTGCTCTATGCGCGGACCGAAGGCTCGACCCCGTTCCGGTTTTCGCTCCATGTCGGCGATGTCGGCCATACGCTGATCGTCGGGCCGACCGGAGCGGGAAAATCTGTGCTGCTCGCGCTGATGGCCTTGCAGTTCCGCCGCTACGCGTCCGCCCAGGTCTTCGCCTTCGATTTCGGCGGTTCAATCCGGGCAGCCGCACTCGCCTGCGGCGGCGACTGGCAGGATCTGGGCACCAGCCTGGCCGATGACAGCGCTGGCGCTGTGCTGTTGCAACCGCTGGCGCGGATCAATGAACCTGCCGAACGCAACTGGGCAGCCGAATGGCTGCAGGCGATCCTGGCAGCCGAGGGCGTCACGGTCGATCCCGCCACCAAGGAGCATCTCTGGTCGGCGCTGTCTTCGCTTTCGACCGCGCCGGTTGGAGAGCGGACGCTGACAGGGCTTACCGTGCTGCTTCAGTCGCAGGCCCTGAAGCAAGCGTTGGCGCCCTATTGCATCGGCGGGCCGTTCGGACGGCTGCTCGATGCCGAGAGCGAGCATCTGGGTGAAGCGAGCTTCCAGGCCTTCGAGACCGAAGGGCTGACCGGTTCGGCGGCAGCGCCCGCCGTGCTGTCCTACCTGTTCCACCGGATCGAGGGGCGGCTCGACGGCTCGCCGACGATGATCATCATCGACGAGGGCTGGCTGGTACTCGACAGCCCAGCATTCACCGCGCAACTGCGCGAATGGCTGAAGACGCTGCGAAAGAAGAATGCGAGCGTGGTCTTCGCGACCCAAAGCCTTGCCGACATCGAAAGCTCCGCGATCGCGCCCGCCATCATCGAAAGCTGCCCGACCCGCATCTTCCTGCCGAATGAGCGCGCGGTCGAGCCGCAGATCCTCTCCATCTACCGCCGCTTCGGCCTCAACGACCGGCAAATCGAGATCGTCGCCAGGGCAACGCCAAAGCGCGATTATTACTGCCAGTCGGCGCGCGGCAACCGCCTGTTCGAGCTGGGCCTGGGTGAGGTCGCACTCGCCTTCACCGCCACCTCGTCGAAGACCGACCAGCTCAGCATCGCAGAACTGACCGAGGCCCACGGCACGGCGGGCTTTGCCGCTGCCTGGCTGCGCCATCGCGGCCTCGTCTGGGCTGCTGACATGCTTCCCCCAGATCACGTTCCCCCCGCCCAAATGGGCAAACCCAAGGAGTAGCAGCCATGAAGTCCTCCCGTATCCGAAATGCGCTCGCCGCCGGTGCTGCCGTGTTGTCGATGACCGCTTCCGTCCTGGCCCCGGCACCCGCCTATGCCCAGTTCGGCGGGATCGTTTACGACCCCAGCAACTATTCGCAGAACATTCTGACCGCGGCGCGCACGCTCGAGCAGATCAACAACCAGATCCGTGCATTGCAGAACCAGGCGACCTCGCTGATCAACGAAGCGCGCAATCTGCAATCGCTGCCGCTGACCATGCTCGCGCCGATCCAGCAGCAGCTCCAGCAGACCCAGCAGTTGATCGGCCAAGCCCAGCGCATGGCCTACGACGTCCAGGACATCCAGACGAAGTTCGGCCAGCAGTACAAGTCGATCGATCTCACCCAGTCCGATCGGGCTCTGGTCCAGGGCGCGGAGAGCCGCTGGCAGAACAGCGTTGCCGCCTTCGAAGACGCACTCAAGGTCCAGGCTGGTGCCGTCGGCAATATCGAAGGCGCGAGGACCGCGGTGCAGAGCCTCGTTACCGCGAGCCAGTCGGCGACGGGAGCACTGCAGGCGGCACAGGCAGGAAACCAGCTGCTCGCGCTGCAATCGCAGCAGCTTGCCGATCTCACAGCGACCATTGCTTCGCTCGGGCGCGCCCAGACGCTCGATGCCGCAAATGCTGCCGCTGCCAAGGTGCAGGCGCGCGAACAGCTTCGCCGCTTTCTCGCGCCCGGCCGCGGCTATGTGCCGACCTCGGCCCAGATGTTCCGGAACTGAGCCGATGGACACCAAGCTCTTCGCGCGGGTCGGAGCCATCGCCTTCGTCGGCGTGGCCATCACGATGACCGCGCTCCAGCTGCGCGAAGAGCCGGTCCGGGCGGTGCCCGAGGTGATCGACGTCACCGATCCCGACAGCGATCCGCTCCCCGAATTGCTGCGCCAATGCAACGCGATGGGTGAGGCGGCAGCGCGCGATCCGATCTGCCACGCAGCCTGGACCGAAAAACGCCGCCGTTTCCTTGGCAAGGACAGGCATGCCGCTCCCGGCCTGGGATCGTCCGGCGACGGTTTCAGTCCGCCCCTGCCGGCGGTCTCGGGCACCGCGCAAGCCGGAGAACAGTGACATGGGTGGCACCGGCGTCGTCGACCGCTTCCTCGACATATTCTCGCGCTACATCGACAGCGGGTTCGGCCTGCTTTCGGGCGAGGTGGCGTTCATCGCGACCACGCTGATCGTCATCGACGTGACGCTGGCCGCGCTGTTCTGGTCATGGGGCGAGAACGAGGACATCATCGCCCGCCTCGTCAAGAAGACGCTGTTTGTCGGCGTGTTCGCCTATATCATCGGCAACTGGAACAGCCTGGCCAGGATCGTGTTCGAGAGCTTTGCTGGGCTCGGACTCAAGGCGAGCGGGACAGGCTTTTCTACGGCCGAACTGCTGCAGCCAGGACGTGTCGCGCAGGTGGGCTTGGATAGTGCGCGCCCGCTGCTCGATTCGATCTCCGACCTCATGGGGTTCATCAGCTTCTTCGAGAACTTCCTGCAGATCGTCATCCTGCTGATTGCCTGGGCGATTGTCATCATCGCCTTCTTCATCCTGTCGATCCAGCTGTTCATCACGCTGATCGAGTTCAAGCTGACCACGCTTTGCGGCTTCGTGCTCATTCCCTTCGGCCTGTTCGGCAAAACCGCCTTCATGGCCGAACGGGTGCTCGGCAACGTCGTATCGAGCGGCATCAAGGTGCTGGTGCTCGCGGTCATCGTCGGCATCGGCTCGACCATCTTCAGTGAGTTTACCAGCGCGATTTCGGGTGAGCCCACCATCGAGGACGCCTTGTCGATCATGCTGGCGAGCCTGACGCTGCTTGGCCTTGGCATCTTCGGCCCCGGCATCGCCAATGGCATCGTCTCGGGTGGACCGCAGCTTGGCGCAGGGGCCGCAGCTGGAACCGCGCTGCTCGCAGGTGGTGCCGCCGCAGGCGCCGTTGCTGGCGCCAGGCTTGCCGGCGGCGCGGTGGCCAGCGCTGCTTCCAACGTCGCGCACGGCACCTCGCGCGCCGCCGGCGGCGCGACAATGGCCTATGCCTTGGGCTCGGCGGGCAAGTCGGGCGCAGCCGCAGTTGGTTCAGGGATGGCGGCGGTCGGCGATGCCGCTGTCGGTGCCGCGACGTCGCCACTGCGCAAATCCGCTGACGGCATGAAGCAATCGTTCCGCGAAGGTAGCCGCGCCGCAATCACCAACACTGGCGGCAGTATTACGTCTTCTGGCACGCCCGGACCCAATTCCTCGGCACCGTCACCGGCTGAAGCCAATGCCGGCCAACCTGCTTGGGCCAAAGCAATGAAGGACCGGCAGACCATCACCCATGGCGCAAACATCGCCGCCCACACGCTGAAGGCTGGCGACAGCCATGGCGGCGGCAGTTCCATCGACGTTAGCGAAAAGGACTGACACACATGTTTCGACGCCCCTCGATCCGCTACGGCAAGACCCCCGAACCCGACACACCCTATCAGCGCGCCGCCCAGGTCTGGGATGACCGCATCGGCTCGGCCCGCGTCCAGGCACGCAGTTGGCGGCTCGCCTTCTTCGGCGCGCTCGGTCTTTCGACCTGTCTGACCGCCGGGATCATCTGGCAGGGCGCGCGTGGAAGCATCGTGCCCTGGGTAGTCCAGGTTGACCGGCTCGGCGAAGCGCAGGCCGTGGCCCCGGCGGACGCAGGCTATAACCCCAGCGACCCCCAGATCGCTTTCCACCTTGCGCGGTTCATCGAGCAGGTTCGCGCCGTGCCCGACGACGCAATCATCGTCCGCCAGAACTGGCTGCGCGCCTATGATTTTGCGACCGACAAGGGCGCGCTGGCTTTGAACGACTATGCCCGAACCAACGATCCGTTCGCGCTGATCGGACGAGAGCAGGTCGGGGTCGATGTGACGAGCGTCATCCGCGCTTCGCCGACGAGCTTCCGCGTCGCCTGGGTCGAGCGGCGCTACCGCGACGGCAGCCTTGCCGAGACGAGCCGTTGGACGGCGATCCTGACCATCGTCGTCCAGACTCCGCGCGCCCCCGATGCCTTGCGCAAGAATCCGCTCGGCATTTTCGTCAACGCCATCAACTGGTCGAAGGAACTCGGATCATGATCAGCACCCTCCCAGCGGCAGGCCGCCGCATCGCCATCGCCTTGCTCATCGCGAGCACCGCGCTTGCTTCCCCCACGCAGGCCCAAACACAAGCCACGCACCAGCCTGCACCGCTTGGCGAGCCCAACGAGGTGCCGCAGGCGGCCTATCCTACCGACAGGGTCGTCGTCATCCCGGTGCCGCTTCCGCTTCCCGGCCAACTCAAAGCCTTTCCGCAGCGCGTTCCTCCCCGCGCCGCGGGCCGCTCCCGCCCGTCCTTGCCCCGGGACAGGGTGGGAGCGGCAAACGATGCCGCGCGCGTCGAGCCCGATCGCACCGGGTTCGTCAACGCAATCCAGCAATACCCATACGCCGATGGTGCACTCTATCAGGTCTATGCCAAGCCCGGACAGGTGACCGACATCGCGCTGCAGGAAGGCGAACAACTGGTCGGCTCAGGCCCGGTCGCTGCCGGAGACACGGTGCGCTGGATGATCGGCGATACTGTGAGCGGTATAGGGTCGGCTTCGCGCGTCCATATCCTGGTGAAGCCGGTCCGGCCCGATATCGCCACCAACCTCGTCATCAACACCGACCGGCGAACCTATCATCTCGAGCTGCGCGCCAATCCCAGCGTCTACATGGCTTCGGTCTCGTGGAACTACCCGCAGGATGAACTGATCGCGCTCCGGCAATCGCGTGCGGCAGCAGATCGAGCCGCGCCGGTGGCGGCAGGCATGGATCTCTCCAGCCTAAACTTCCGCTACGCGATCGAAGGCGACCGGCCCGACTGGCGACCGCTGCGCACGTTCGATGACGGAACCCGGGTGTTCATCGAGTTTCCGGAAAGCGTCGCCCGGGGCGAACTGCCGCCGATGTTCGTCATCGGACCCAAAGGCGAGGCCGAGCTGGTCAACTACCGCGTCTCGGGCCGCTACATGATCGTCGACCGGCTCTTCGCCCAGGCCGAGTTGCGGCTTGGCGGGCGCAAGGGCCAGGACAAGGTGCGGATCGTCGCCAACCGGAGGGCGCGGTGATGACCTCAAACGCTGCTCAAGAACCCGCCGACGCACCGCTCGCCGATCCCGACAGCGCAGTGCGCTTGCGCGGCGATCCACCGCGCGTGATGCGGCTTTCGCGCAAGGCCATCGGCATGGCCTCTGCTTGCGGTTTTGCGCTGGTCGGCGGCGCGCTGATTTATGCGTTGCAGCCCCAGGGCCGCAAAGGCACGGAGGAACTCTATAACACCGATGGCGTCGCGGTGGCCGACAACCTTGCCGGTGCGCCCAAGGATTACGGCCAGGTGCCCAAGCTCGGCCCCGCGCTGCCAGGCGATCTCGGAAAGCCGATCCTCGACGCACAGCGACGCGGCGACATCGCGGCCTTGCCGCCTGTTGGCACGCCGCAGCCTGTACCTCCCAATCCCGCAGCCAATGCCGCAGAAGCCGCGCGCCAGCGCGCAGAACAGGAACGCGAGGCCGCGCGGGCGAGTCGCCTGTTCTTCGGAGGCGGGACGCCGGGGAATTCCGGCGCGGGCTTCGCCAGCCTGCCAGCGCCTGCCGAAAATCCCGCTGCAGCGCCAGCTGCGGCACCGCAAAACGATGCCGGGCGCAAGCAGGCCTTCTTGGAACGCGCGAGCGACCGGCGCACTGTCTCGGGCGAGCGGCTCACGGGTCTGGCTTCGCCGTCGATTCTGCAAGCCGGCTCGGTCATCCCGGCAGCGCTGATCACCGGCATCCGCTCCGACTTGCCCGGGCTTGTAACCGCGCAGGTGACGCAGAACGTGTATGACAGCCCGACCGGACGGATACTACTGATCCCGCAAGGCTCGCGACTGATCGGCGACTATGACGCCGATGTCGCGTTCGGCCAGAGCCGGATACTGCTCGCCTGGAACCGGCTGATCCTTCCTGATGGCCGCTCGATCGTGCTCGAACGCCAGCCCGCGTCTGACCCACGCGGCTTTGCCGGACTACAGGACGGTACCGACTATCATTGGGGCGGCGTGTTCAAGGCGGCGCTCGTATCGACGCTGCTGGGCGCTGGTTCCGAGCTGGGCTCTGGTGACGACGGCAATCTCGCCCGCGCATTCCGTCGCGGCACGCAGGACAGCATCAACCGTGCCGGCGAGCAGATCGTCAGTCGTGAACTGAATGTGCGGCCGACGCTGACGATTCGACCGGGGTTTCCGGTGCGGGTGCTGGTGACGCGCGATCTGGTGCTGGGAGATGGGCAGTGACACGGTTGAAATTGGCCGACCTTGCCGATCAGAAGCCGGTGCGGCTGACGGTGGAGGTATCGGTGAGGTTGCACCGTGAGTTGCTGGCCTACGCCACCGCTCTCAATGGCGGCGATGCCAAGGGTGCGCCACCGCCCGAACGCCTGATCCCGCCTATGATCGAGCGGTTCATCGCGACCGACCGCAGCTTTGCCAAGACGCGGCGCGGCGCTCAGCCCGGATAGCGTTCCTCGATCAGCTTGAAGAAGCGCTTGAGCGCAGGGTTCTCGTTTTCCTCGCGCCAGTAGAGGGCGTATTCCAGACGGGCCGGACCATTGGGGTCGTAGATCTCGCGGAAATGCAGGTCCGGCCAGGTCACGCCCTGAGAGGCTTCCGTGGCAATGGTCACAAAGCGCTTGGCCGTGATCATGGCGAGCACGCTTTCGAGACTTGTGTCCTGATAGATGATGTTGGGGCGATAGCCTTGTTCGGTCAGCCGCGCCGAAAGCAGATTGCCGAGGATCGGTCCAAGGCCGCCGCTGGGAACGACGAAGACTTCCCGGCGCAAATCCTGCCAATAAATGCGCTCATTCCCGGTCAGCCGGTTGTCGCCGAGAAGCACAACCATGAGCCTCTCAGACCAGAGCGGTCGTGAGAGGACACCCGAATCCTCCAGTCCGGCCGGTGCAACAGCTACGTCGATCATACGCGACTGGAGGCTGTGGAGCAGCTTCTCGGGACCGGCTTCGACTCCATCGAACTGCACATCGGTATAGCGGGTCAAGTAGTCCGTGAAGGCGTGTTTGAGATGCCCACCCATGAGTGTAGAGCTGTACCCGACAGCAACGCGGCCCTGTTCGCCGTAGCTCACAGCCCGCGCGGTGGTCTGGAGGTTTTCAACGTCGGTGACAATGCGCCGGGCTTGTTCGATAAAGACCCGGCCGTTTTCTGTGGGCTCGGCGCCGCGAGTGGTGCGTTCGAACAGTTTGACTCCAAGCCGATGTTCCAGCTGCATGACGCGGCGGCTCAGCGTGGACTGCTTGACATTGAGCGCGGCTGCCGCGCGCGAGAAGCTCTGCGTGTCGGCGGTCATCACCGCATACCGCAATTGGCGAATTTCTATGCCCATGTGTTACCGCGCCTCCTCTCACCAGCGGTGATCAGTCGCGGCAGGCGCCCTATCCTTACAGCGACGGCTCACATTAATTGTCGTGCGCCTGATGGTGCAGCAGCAGTGGGAGGGCCTCGCGTAAATTAGTATTGAACGATCATTCCAAACAAGCTAGATGGTTGTTCATGCCTTGGGAAAAACGATTCGATATCGATGAGACGCTGACACGCGCCATGCAGACGTTCTGGACGCATGGCTATGAAGCGACCTCGATGCAGGACCTGGTCACTGCGACCGGGGTGAACCGTGCCAGCTTGTATGCAACCTACGGTGACAAGCGCGAGCTTTTCCTGACTGCGCTTCGCAAATATGACGGCGAAGTGCGTCAGCGTACTCTGGCCGAGCTTGGTCAGACTCTGTCACCCTCCGGTGCGATCCGCGCCATCTTCGACAAGTTCATTGGCCAGACGCAGGTGACCAACGGCAACTGGGGCTGCTTCTTGGTCAATACCGCGCTTGAACTGGCGGCGCATGACCCCGAGCTGGCCGAGATGGTCAACCGTGCGCAGGACGAGATCGAGGCATTTCTTCTCGCCATGATCCGCAAGGGACAGGCCAGCGGCGAGTTCAGCGCCCAGGGTGATGCTGCGATGTTGGCGCATCAGGCGCTCGCGGCATTCCTGGGCATGCTGGTGATGATCCGCAGCCGGCCAAAGCCCGAATATCTTGAGGCTATCAGGGACGGAGTGCTCAAATCGCTGGCCTGAGCCGCGTCCCCTTTTTTGTCCAGTTTGGAATGATCGTTCAACACTATAGGAAGGAGTACAACAGTGCCATTGGTCCAGATCAAGGGAGTGGGCGGCTACCTCTCGCTCGAACAGAAGCAGGAACTCATCCGCCGCGTCACGGATGCGGTGGTCTCCGTCGAAGGTGAGGGCCTGCGCAAGGTCACCTGGGTAACCATCGAAGACGTCTCTCCCGGCGCCTGGGGCGTCGGCGGTCAGCCGGTCACTGCTGACGATCTGCGGGCCATGGCTGCAAGCGTCGAAGCCGCCTGAACCAACAACCCCCAACGAAAGGAAAACTGTATGTCTGAAGTCTTCAAGACGAGCCTCCCGCTCCGCACCGCCGAGGATGCCGATCCGGCTGTGAGCGCTCCGCTCAAGGCGGCGCAGGCAGGGATGGGCATGGTGCCCAACATGTATGCAGCGATGGTCAACCTGCCTGCGCTGCTCGACACTTACAATCATGGTTATGGCAAGTTCCGCGCCGAGGCGGGCTTCACGCCTGTCGAGCAGGAAGTCGTGTTCCTCGCGATCAGCAGGTTCAATGGTTGCCACTATTGCGTTGCCGCGCACAGCTTCGTTGGCGACATGATGTCGAAGGTACCGGCCGAGGTGACCGACGCTATTCGCGATGGCCGTCCAGTGCCGGATGCCAGGCTTGAGGCCCTGCGAACTTTCGCGCACCAGATGACCGAAAGTCGCGGCAACCCGACGCCCGAGCAGGCCCAGGCCTTCCTCGCAGCGGGCTACACCGAAGAGCACATTCTCGGGATTGTCCTTGCGATCAGCGTCAAGGTGATCTCGAACTACTCCAATCACATCTTCCATACCGAGCTCGATCCTGGCTTTGCCGCTCGCGCCTGGTCGGCTGCCGCCTGACTATAGTGCTCCCCCTTGGCCCGGCGTCGTGACAGCCGGGCATGGCCGGCGAACCCACCCCCCTGCCTCGCCGGCCGGGGCCGCGTCGCCCTTCGGGTCGCCCACCGAATGACGCGGCCCCTCCGGGTGCCAAAAAATACGATTGTCTCGTGTAACCGATCGCTCCCTTTCGCCGAATTATGACGAGAGGGAGTTGGTCCTTCTGCGTGGATAGCAGACTCAGGGCTATCGCGCTCACTAAGGCCAATCCCCCTCACTCCGCTGGCCGGGATCGTCCGGCCGGGCTTCGCCTGTCTACCGGATGCGGCAGGGTGAAGGGGGAAGTCTTGCGTGTCCGATAATGACGAGGGGGTCTGACCCATGAAGAAATCCAAACTTGCTTCCATGCTTGCCGTGATGGGTGGCCTGACAATGGCCACCGCTGCCTGTTCGAAGGAGGCCGAAGCTCCCGCCGATGCTCCTGCTGGCGCTGCCATGGCCGATCAGTCCGCGGGCGGTTGCGCCGCGAAGCCGTGTGCCGCCGCCTCCTGTGCGCCGAAGGGATGCGAAGCCAAGCCCTGCGCACCAAAGCCCTGCGCTCCTAAGGGCTGCGGCGCGAAGCCTTGTGCCCCCAAGCCTTGCGCTGCCAAGCCCTGCGCGGCAAAACCCTGAATCCCTGCAGGGGTTTGCCGATGTGGCCGGCGGCGCGGGAGTGGACCCGCCGCCGGCCATGACATTCTTGCGTGAGAGAGCGATGACCGAACGCGATGCGGCCGAGGTGGTCGTCGAAACCATCACGCGAATGGCGCTGGAGCAACGCCCGCTCATGCTTCGCGTCTTGCCGGCGGACGACGTTCACTTCTGGGCGCATTACCCCGACGACGATGCGCGCGACGCGATGACGCGCTCACGCTGGTACTACCACGTCCATGCACCCGGAGATCGGGATCCATCCGAACACGGGCATTTCCATCTCTTCCTACACCGCACCCAGCTTGATGACCCGGATGCGGTGCTCGCCGCGCCTGCCGAGGGTGAAGATGCGCCTGCCCATGTGACCCACATCGCCGGTCTATCGGTCGATCAGAGCGGCGTGCCGCTGGCGTGGTTCGCGACCAACCGCTGGGTAACCGACGAATTCCTCTATCCGGCCGATACGATGATCGCCCACCTTGATCTCTACAATGTCGATGCGACGCCGGAAGACGATTTGGTCAACCGGTTCCTGACAGCCATGGTCGCGCTCTATCGCATCGAGTTGGCCGATCTGCTCCGGACAAGGGACGCGGCGCTCGCCGCACTGGTCAAGGTCAGTGGTCCCGAAGCCTATGAGGCGGACAGCGATATCCTGGCCACCTGTCCGATCGATCTCGACGCCAAGATCGAGAGCCTCGGCATCGCATAGCCGTCAATCGGCCTCCGCGATTCCCCACATGCTCGCCAGACGGGTGTAGCTCCGCTCGCCGCGATGCGGATCGTCTGTGGCACCGCCCATCCGCGCCATGCGTGCATCGAGTTCGGCCTGGTCGGCATCGAGCGGATTTGCCTTGATGCCCGAACCCTCGACGATACGGTTCATGAAGTTGAACAGGGCGCAGACGCTGACCGCGTCGAACAGCGCCTGCTCGTCCCAGCCTGCCGCATAGACACGGGTCGCATCGGCCTCGATCATCATGCTCGGCGTTTTGGTGAGCTTTCCGACATAGGCCAGGATCGGTTTGAGCTTGTTATCGACCCTGCTGGTTTCAAGATCCGCCATGAGTCCGTCGAACAGGTCCGGATCGACCCCAAAGGCACGTGCGGCGACGACATGGGCACCGTGGCAATATGTGCAGGAGTTGATCCCCGAGACATAGGCAGCGATCAGTTCGCGCTCGGCTACGGTCAATGGTGAAGGATCGCGGAGCAGGCGGTCATGATACTCGAGCAGCGGCATGACCGTGTGGGGGAACCGGCGAAAGACCTTGTCGAGGCCCGGCTCGCCTTCGATCGATGGGAATACGGGCATGGTCTCTCTCCTCGAAAACGGCCTCAATCTGGCGTGAATATTCGGCGGGCCAGCAGGCTGCGCTGGACCACCGTCAGCAGGCAAAGCGCGGCAAAACCGATGGCGATGGCTGGGAACTGCGCGGGCCACAGGCACATGGCGATGAACACCGCGATGGTTTCTGCACCCTCGGCCAATCCAGTCGAATAAAAGAAGCTCTTGGCCCCATGTTTCGTGGATTCCTCGCCGCGTCTGGCGGCAATGGCAGCGAATACGAGAAAGCTTGCGCAGGTCAGGGTAAAGCTGGCGATCAGCAGCATGGCGACGGCGGTGTTTTCAGTGGCCGCGAGGCCAAATCCTACGGGCACCGCGACATAGAAGACATAGTCGGCAAGGGTATCGAGATAGCCGCCGAAGTCGGTAAGTCCGATTTCCCGCGCCACCGCACCGTCAAGGCCGTCGATCAGGCGGTTGAGGAGGATCAGAGCCAGCCCGGCGAGATAATGATGGTGGGCTATCGCGAAGGCCGCCGCCAGCGCCGGAACCAGCCCCGCCAGAGTCACGGCGTTGGCGCCGATGCCCACGCCCGCGAGCGCCCGGCCCATTGCATTGAGCGGGGGATCGATCAGCGGGCGGAGCTTTGCATCGAACATCGTTATACCGATATCACGTCAAGGGAGTCACAAGGCCAATCATCGCCCCGCACATCGCCGAGGCGAGGTTGCCGGCGATCCAGCTCTTCATGCCAAGCTGCGCCGCCTCGCGCCGCCGTTTCGGGGCCAGCGTACTGATCGTTGTGACCAGCAGGCCGACGCTGGCGAGATTGGCGACACTGCAGAGCGCATATGTGACGATCAACTGGCTGCGTGCGCTGAAGGTGCCCAGCGGCACCTTCGCGAACTCAAGGTAGGCGACATATTCGTTGAGAATGGTCTTGGTGCCCATCAGCGATCCGGCGGCGGGAGCCTGGTCCCACGGCACGCCGATCGCCCACATGGCGGGGGCGAATAGCCAGCCGAAGCTGCGCTTGAGCGTGATCGGTTGGCCATCGACCAGTGGCAGATTGGCCAGGATCTGATCGCTGAGATTGACCAGCGCGAAGATGACGATGATGATCCCGATCACCGCGAGGACCAGTGTCACGCCCTCCATGGTGCCGCGCAGGATCGCATCCATCGTGCCGTCGTAGTGCACTTCTGGTTCTACCTGGGTGCTGTCGGCCTCGTCTGCATTCCCTGGCACCATCATCCGCGCGATGAGAATGGCGGCCGGCAGCGAGAGGAACGAGGCCACGATCATGTGCCCTACGGCATCGGGCAGGACCGGAGACAAGGTGGTGGCGTAGAGCACCAGCAATGCGCCCGAAATGTTGGCCATCGAGAGCACCATCACCGCGAACAGTTCGGCGCGCGACATGGTGGCGCACCAACTCCGCACGATCAGCGGCGCCTCGACAACGCCAAGGAAGATATTGGCGCCCGCGTTGAGACCGACCACGCCGGTCACGCCCAGCGTGCGGCGCAATATCCACGACAGCCCGTTCACGAGCCAGCGCAGAATGCCCCAGTGCCAGAACAGGGCGGTCAGCGCCGAAAAAACGATGATCAGGGGCAGGATCTGGAAGGCGATCACGGTCGGTGGCTCGACCCCCGGCTTGAGTGCGAAGGGCAGTGCCGCCCCACCCAGATAGCCGAACATGTAACTCGATCCGGCCAAGGTTGCCTTTTCGATTGCTTCAACCCCCTGGTTGATTACGCCCACGGCGCGCCAGACCGCAGGTATGCGGACGAAAGCTAGCGCCATGCCGATCTGCATGGCCAGTGCGCCAGCGATCCATTTCCGGCCTGGCATGGCCTTGCGGTTTTCGGAAATCGCCCAGGCGAGCAGCAGGATCAGCGCAATGCCGATCAGCCCCTGTCCTTGCTGCAAGATCACCATTGTCCCTCAGTCTCCCCTCAGAACTTCCAGGCCGCGCCGAATTGGAACTGGCGCGGCGTCCCGGCATTGCGCTGCACGAAGGGTGCGCCGCCACCGAACTGCACCTGATTGGATGTGGTCGCTGCGTTGGCAAAGCCGGATTCGTTGTTGGCGTTGAACAGATTGAACACGTCGGCGCTGAGTTCGAACCTGCCGCCAAGGCCGGGGATCGCGTAGCGCAGTCCGACATCGACCGTGACCGACCAGGGCAGCCGTGCGGCATTGCGCTTTGAGCCGGGGTAACGGTCGGAATTGCCGACGAAGTTCTCGCCGAACGAAGCGCCGTCGCCGTTGAGGTCCTGGGTGCCGAAAATGCGCGCATCGGGCACCAGATTCACCGGCTGCCCCGACTGGAACAGGCCGGCCACGCTCAGCGTCAGGCCATCGAGCGGGTAGAGATAGCCGACGGCCGAAATCACATGACGCCGATCATTGGCGGATGGCCCCCATTCGGTGCTGAAGTCGTTTGAATTGGCAGCGCGGAAGTTGATGTCGTCGGTATCATTGGTGAGCTTGGAGAGGGTGTAGCTCAGCCGGAACGCGTAGCTGTCACTCCCGCGCGCTTTGCTCACCTGCAGGATCAGGGCCTTGTACTCTGCTTCGCCAGCAGTCTCCGAGACCGTGATTTGCCGGGCGCCGCCGGGCACAAGGGCAACAGGGCGTGTTGCATCTGCATCGGCTACCGAACGCACGAGGCCCAGGCTTTGCGCGAGCGCGAAGCGGGCTGCGTTGTCGCCTTGGCCCTGGAGCAGCGCGATATTTGCTGCGGTCAGGTTGGCGAGGTTCGGGGTGAACGAGGTCGGCGCGTTGAGATCGCGCAGTCGGACCAGATTGTGCGACCGACTGTAGATCAGGTCAGCCGAGAGCGTCAGCGTATCGCTGGCCTGAAACTGGTAGCCACCGCTCAGTTGCAGGCTCCACGGGCTCTGGTAGCCGGCAGGATTGAGGATGCGCCCTTCGCCCAGCGTGGCCGTGTCGCGCAAGGCCTGGACTTGTGCGGGCGCAGGACAGGCCGTGACGGTGCCGCACGATGGTGAAGCTGTCAGGTTGCCATCGAATGTCACCTTCGAAAGGTCCGTGCCCGCAGGAATTATGCCCAGCGACTGAAGCTGGCCGAGTTGCGCGAGAAAGCCTGGCGAGGTGGTGTTGCGCTGGAGCGCGTCCGAGATGACGGCGTAGGAGAGCTTGCCGTAGAACAATCCCGCCCCGAATCGCAGCGTGGACCGCGCATCCGGGCGATAGTTGAGCGAGAAACGCGGGGCGATATTGTCATAGTCGCCGCCTTTTCCGCCTTTCGCAGTCAAACTGTCGTAGTCCCAGCGCAATCCCAGCGTCGCGGTCAGCCTGGGGCTGAGTTGCCATTCATCCTCAAGGTAGAAGGCAAGCTGAGTCTGCCCGGTGCCGAAGCTCTGCGGGCGCAACTCGACCGAATAGTTGGCGACTGCCGGATTGAGCGCGAGGACGTCCTGTGCCGTCAGCCCCAGTCCCTTGCCGCCAGCGGCCAGACTTGCGAGTTGTCCCGCGGTCAGGTCGACTGTGAAGTTCCCATCCGGATTGCCGCCGCCGAGCAGCGCGAAGTCCGAGCGGATCACATCGGCGCCCAGACTCAGCTTGTGGCTGCCGAGCTTGCGCTGGAGGCGGTGCGTCGTCTGCCAGGTCTCTTCGAGATCGTTGAAGACGAAGCCCGGATGCCCGACAATGCCCACGGTCAACCCGCTCGGATCGCGGATCACGACTTGCGGCCCGGCAGGCCCCTTGGGCTTGCCGTAGTCCCAGCGGAAACGGCTGAACTGAACCGCGCCGTCGTAGCTCCATTCGTCGCCTGAATAGCTTGCTGTTGCCGCGACAAGCGTCGAGAACCGGTCCTGGTCCGACCCGGCCGACGGGAAGGTCACATTGCCGCCGCCAAGCCCGCCGCCCGGCCGGTCGATAGTGACGCGGCCGAAGTTGGCGCGCAGGCCCAGCGTCCAGTCCTCGGTCAGGCGATGATCGAGCCGGACCGACCCGAGGTGAAACTCGTTGTTTCCGGTGACATTGGCGACGGTTCCGAGAGCAGGAGCATCGACGATCTGGAGATTGCGGTCGCGGGTGTATTCGAAGTTGGCGTAGAAGAAGGTCTTGTCGCGCACCAGAGGCCCACCAATGGCAGCGCCCGCCTGGTAGCACTCGAAACTCTCGCCGACAGCGTTCCCGGAAAGGTCGCGGCGGGGGAACGGTGACTGCGCATCGAGCGGGCGGCCAGGTCGCACCAGCGCATAGACTTCACCGGACAAGTCGTTGGTGCCCGACGGCGAGGTGTAATTGACGATGCCATTGGCGGTGCGCCCGTAGGCGACCGAATAGGAGTTCGCGAGCACCGTCACTTCGCGGGTGAAGCCCAGCGGAACCGGAAACTTGAGGCCGCCGAGGAAGTTCTCATTGTTGTCGAGGCCGTCGAGCAGATAATTGGTATCGAGACCGTTCGATCCGTTGATCGAGATCGAGGGCGCTTCGGGAAAGAAGCCGGTCGATGCCACCACACCCGGCAGGCGGACGAGCGAGCCCAGCACGTCGCGCCCCTCGATCGGCAATGCGGCCAGTTCTTCCCGGCCGAGCGAGGCGGAAACCTCCGCATTGACCGTGTTCAGCTTCGTGATCCCGCGGGCGCCGGTGACAACAATAGTCTGCGCTCCTGCCGGCGACAGGCGCAGGGTGACGCTGCTGGTGAAGTTCGCGCGCAGCGTAACGCTTGCCTGCTGGCCGCTTTCAAAGCGGCCGCCCGCCAGCGTAGTGACGCGATAGCTCCCCGCCGTGATCAGGCCCTCGACCCGGACGAAACCTTGCTCGTCGGAACGCACGGTGCGGGAAAATCCGATGCCCTCGTTTTCGATTCTAACCTCGACATTCGCGGCGGGCTCATCGGTCACAGCGTCCACCAGCGCGATCTGAATGCCGGCCTGCTGCGCCTGGGCGGGAGCGGCGAGGGCGGCGGCAACAACAACACTCGCGGACAGGAAGAGGCGGGAGGGAAGCAAGCAGGTTCTCCAATTTCATGATGAGGCCAAAATCAGGACAGGAAAGGCGTCGGGTTCGGTTGATGGGATCTTTGTCGCCGGACGAGAGACAATGCTTACAGGCCGGTCGGAATTTCCTGCTGCCGGCGGCGATGTAACCATTCGTCTCGCTTGCGCGAATAGTCATCGAAGGAGGCGCTCGCGTGAGACTGGCCCATCGCCTGATTGTTGGCGCAGTTGCCGCCGCGTTGCTTGTGCCTGTCGCGGCGAGCGGGGAAAGTGCTCGCTCGCTCCAGAAGGAATTCCCGAAGCTCGATGTCGCGCGGAGCGTGGTCGATCTGAGGGAACTTCAGTTGGGCGGTGTCCCGCGCGACGGTATCCCTGCGATCCTTGCGCCCGATTACCTTCCCGTGCGCGAATTGACGGGACTGGGGGACGACGAGCCGGTCATCTTCCTGTCGGGTAGCTGCGGTGCCTTTGCCTTCCCCTATCGCATCCTGATCTGGCACGAGATCGTTCACCACGACCAGTGCGGCCTGCCGGTCGCGGTTACCTACTGCCCCTTGTGCAACACCTCGATGGTCTTCGACCGGCGGGTCGATGGAGCGGTGCTGAGCTTCGGCACATCGGGCCGCGTGCGCCATTCCGACCTCGTGATGTACGACCACCAGACGGAAACGCTCTGGCAGCAGTTCACCGGCGAGGCGATCGTCGGCAGCCAGGTCGGCAAGGCGCTGACCGTAGTCCCTGCTCGGATCGAATCCTGGCGCCATTTTCGCGAAGAGTTCCCGGATGGCCGCGTGCTGGTGCCGCCATCATGGGGACGAAGCGCCTACGGCCGCACCCCTTATGAAGGCTACGATTCCGCGCCTGCTCCCTTCCTCTATCAGGGCAGGATGCCGCGCGGTATCGATCCCATGGCCCGGGTCGTCCGGGTCGGAGCGCGCGCGTGGTCGCTCGTCTGGCTCCGCAAGAACTCGCCGGTCGAGACCAGTGACGGCCTGCGCGTAGAATGGCGCGAAGGCCAGAACTCGGCGCTCGACCGTGCCGTGATTGCGCGTGGCAAGGACATCGGCAATGTCCGGGTGACGCGGGGCGGAGCCGACGTGGCATACAGCGTCGACTTCGCCTTTGCCTATCGGGCGTTCTACCCCGAAGGCGAGCTCGTCAAATGAGGTGGGGAACAACACTCCGGCTTGCGGTGCTTTTCCTTGCGGCGTTCCCGTTGCAGGCCGCCTTGGCGGCAGCTCCGGCCGAATTCAGCGATACAGCCTTCGCAACCGCACAAGCCCAGGGCCGGACAATCGTCGTTGAATCCTATGCCTCCTGGTGCCTGCCTTGCAGGATCCAGTCACCGATCCTCGACAGTCTCCGCTCCCGGGATCCGTTCAAGCAGGTGTTGGTCTTACGGATCGGCGAACGGACGCCCTCTCCGATCTGGAAACGGCTGCGCCTGAATGGGTACGGCACCCTCATCGTCTACAAGGGAGGCCTTGAAATGGGGCGCGGCAACCCGACGAGCGAAAGCGCGGTTGTCGATCTGCTGCGCAGGGGTCTCTGACAGGCTTGAGGCCGCGACTGTAACCGTTGGCCAATTCTCACCGAATTCCATGTGGGGGCGCCCATTGGAGTGCCGAGCATGAAGATCGCCAGCATCGTGAACCGCAAGGGAAAGCACGTCGAATCCGTTTCGGAAACCGCCCCACTCGCACAGGTGGTGGAAACCATGCACCGCAGCAAGATCGGCTCGGTCGTTGTGCTCGACCGCAGGTCCAATGCGGTTCTCGGTATCGTCTCGCAGCAGGAGCTTGTCGCCGCAACCGCCGCACGGGGCGGCAACGCGCTGCAACTGCCAGTCCTGATGTTCATGCGCAAGCCGGTGCTGTTCTGCGCCTGCCAGGACGACGCAGCGACCGTGATGCGTGCCATGACCCGCGAGCGGAGCCGGCACGCCGTCGTGCAGACCACAGGAGCGGTCTTGGCCGGGCTCGTGTCCCTGGGCGATCTGGTCGCGGCCCTGCTCGAGGAAGCACAGCTTGAAGCTGGCGTCCTGCGGGACATGGCTCGCTCGCGCCTACTGTCATTGCCGGGGTGAGCGGTGGGTGTTCTGCTTGTCATCGGGCGGCTTCTGGCCGGCTATCTGACCGGGCCGTCGCGAGCGCCCTACGCCAATGCGCCAACGGACGAGACCGCGCTCGCACGAACCGTCAGGCCGGGAGACATTCTGCTCGTTGACGGCAAGCAGCGGATCAGCACCGCGATAAAGTATCTCACCCAGTCAACCTGGTCGCATGCGGCGCTGTGCGTCGAGGCGACCGGAGACGCCTCGGGCGAGCCACCGCGCTTCGTCGAGGCCGACGCCATCGAGGGGGTTCGCATCGTCTCGGTTGCCGAGTTTGCCGGGCTGCATACCCGCATATGCCGCCCGGTTGGCCTGAGTGAGGGTGAAATCCGCTCGGTCATCGACTTCGCCCTGGCCCACGTCGGCGATGAATACGATCTCGCCAACGTCGTCGATCTTGCCCGCTACCTGTGCCCGACGCCGCCCGTGCCTTCAGGCTGGCGTCGGCGGATGATCGCGCTTGGCAGCGGCGAGCCGACCAAGGCAATCTGTTCAACTCTGGTCGCCCAAGCGTATCAGTCGATCCGCTACCCCATACTTCCCGAAATAACCCGGGAAATGATCGACGATCCCGACTGTCGCGGATGCGTGCGCGATATCCTTCATATCCGGCATCACAGCCTGTTCGCCCCGCGCGATTTCGATGTGTCGCCTTATTTCGAGGTGGTGAAGCCAACCCTTGCTAGCGGATTCGATCACCGCCTGTTGCACTGGGATACCCGGCTGAACCCTGTGGTTACGTGAACGCCGTTTAACCCGCGCAGCAAGACAGCTTTGCTACATCCATATCGAATGTCTGCGCCGCCAATTTCAAGCCTTCGACTGTGGTGAGGTATGGGAAGATTGTCGCGCCAAGATCGGCTGCGGTCATTCCGTATTTGATCGCCAGGACCAACGTCTGAATCGAGTCCGCGCCTTCGGGCGCCATGATTTGACCGCCCAGCAGGCGGTCGCTTCCATTGTCGGCAATTAGCTTGATGAGGCCGCGCGTATCGCGTGCCGCCAATGCCCGCGGCACCGCATCGAGCGGAAGGAGCGACACCTTGACATCCAGTCCTTTCGCTCGCGCCGCCGTTTCAGTCAGACCGACGCTGGCAACTTGCGGATCGGTGAACACAACCGACGGCATGGCGCTATTGTCGTAGCGGTGTTGATTGCCTTCGACAGCATTGCGTGCAGCCAGCTTCGCGCCATAAGCGGCCATGTAGACGAATTGGTCTCGGCCCGTGACATCGCCCGCAGCGTAAATGCCTGGGACGGTCGTTTCGAGGTAGTCGTCAACAATGATCCCGCCATTGCGGCCAAGCGATATGCCGCGCTCCTCCAACCCGAGCCCGTCACTGTTGGGCCGCCGCCCGGTGGCGATCAGCACTTGCTCCGCGACAATGGTCTGAACCGCCGCAACGGTGTCACAATGGCCTTCGCTGTCGCAGGACAGGCTTTCGCAGGTGAGTTCAACTCCGCCGGCAGCTTGCGCAATGCGTTGGTAGCCGACGCCCGTGCAAACCCGCACACCTTCGGCTTCCAGATAGGTTTGCAGCGCGGTGCCGACTTCCAGGTCCATCTCGGGCAGCAGGCGGCTGCGGCAGCAGATGGTAACAGCAACACCCAGACGGGCAAACATCTGACCTAGTTCGACACCGATGACACCGCCGCCGATGACCAGCAGCGACCGAGGCAGATGGTCAAGTGCCAATGCCGAGGTGCTGGTGAGATAGGGTATGCTGTCCAGCCCCGGAATCGACGGCACGGCAGCACGTGCGCCCATCGCCAATATGACCTTGCCGACTGTCAGCGGCGCATCGCCGATAATCAGTGCGCCGTCGGCAAAGCGCACTTTCTGCTCGATGTAGCTCACTGCGGGGTAAGCGGGCAGCAGGTCGATGTACTTCTTCTGGCGGAGTCCGGCGACCAGTTCGTCCTTTGATGCGACGAGTCTAGCCCAATCCCTGAGCTGAATGTTACCACTCAGGCCAGGAAAGCGCGTGGCGGCGCGTCCGCCATGAACCGCCTCGGCAGCGCGGATCAGCGTCTTGGACGGAACGCACCCGACATTTACACAGGTGCCACCGATCGTGCCTTGGCCGATCAGCGCGACTTTCGCACCCAGCTCGGCAGCGGTGATCGCGGCGGAAAAACCCGCCGAGCCCGCGCCGACGACCGCCACGTCGAATCCATCCCGCGCAGGGCGGTTGAAGCAATCGTTCATAATGTCTCGTTTTCTTGAGGCGCGGCTAGCGCCTTCATTATTCAGTTTTGAACGGCACGGGCTGGATAACCCGCATTGGTCGATGCAGCGCCAATCGCAGCAGCATTGGTGCGGCGCGGGTCATAAGTGGCGCGCGCGGTTTTGGCCGCGAAATCGACGCTGACCGCAGTCACCCCGGTCACGCCTTCCATCGCCTTCTTCACCGTGATCGGGCAGGTGGCACAGGTCATGTTTTCAATGGCGAAGGTGGTTTGCTTCTGAGCGATGGCGGCGGCCGCGGGACGATCCTGTGCAGAGCCGCTAAGCGCCAAGGCAACGCCACCGCTGGCCATTACCAGCACGGCCAGCCCGATGAGGATAGTCTTTTTCATGGGTGGATCCTTTCAATAGAACCAGGGTGCCCACCAATCGATGGTGAGCGCGAGGATGACGATGGCAAGGCCCAGCCACAGCACCGCTTTGGTGGTGCGAGCCGATTGCGGACGGGCGCAGTATGACCCGTCTTCGCAAGGAGGCTTCGGTTTGAAGTAGACATGCCAAAAGCCGAGCCCAAGCAGCGCGAGCGTCACCGCCGTGACGTAGGGCTTGTAGGGTTCGAGTGCCGTCAGATTGGCAATCCAAGCACCGGAAATGCCAAGCGTGACGAGCAGCAACGGCACGACACAGCAAGCCGAGGCCAGCCCCGCGCCGATCAGAGCGCCCGTGGCAATCCAATTCGCGCGCTCCGGTTTTGCGGTTTCAGCAATGGTGGGATGTCCCGATTCCGGCGCAGAGGCCACGTCACAAATCCTTTCTTCCGACTTTGTGATTCGCAGTGTAATCTCTGTAGTAACTACAGACTCAAGAGGTAATTTCATGGAACCGCAAGGTGGGATTTTGCGTGCCCAGCTCGCCCGGAAAACCGGCTGCAATCTCGAAACCATTCGCTATTACGAAAAGGTCGAATTGCTCCCAGCGCCGCCGCGCAGCAGCAACGGCTACCGGGTTTATTCGCCCGAACTGGTGCAAAGGTTACAGTTCATCCTGCGCGCCCGTGACCTTGGGTTTGCGATGGAAGAAGTACGGTCCCTGCTGTCTCTTGCGGACAAGGGTGAGCAGACCTGCGCGTTAGTTATGCAGAAGACCAGAATCCATCTCGAGGACGTCCGCCGCCGTATCGCCGAACTGCAGCGCATAGAAGCGATCCTGGCGGCAACCTTGGCCGAATGTTCGGGCAAGAATGTCCCTGACTGCCCGATCATCGATGCCCTCAATCGACATTGATGATGGCCGCAAGTCTCACCCCCGACGCCAGGTGTGGTAGCGCCCCACGAGCTTGAGTAGGCCTTCAGGGGCATGGCGCTTCTTCCATTCGCCCGCTGCATATTTGTTGGCCTCGGACATGGTCGGATAGGTGTGGATCGTTGCCATGATCTTGTTCAGGCCAAGGCCGTGTTTCATCGCCAGCACATATTCGGCGAGAAGTTCCCCGGCTTGTTCGCCGACGATGGTGGCGCCCAGGATCCGGTCCTTCCCTGGAGGGGTGAGAACCTTGACGAAGCCCTTGGTCGCGCTGTCGGCGATGGCACGATCAAGTTCATGCATTGGAAAGATGGTGACCTCGTGCGGGATGCCCTTCTCGCTCGCTTCCTGTTCGTTCAACCCCACACGGGCGACTTCGGGATCGATGAATGTCGTCCACGGAATGACGCGGTAGTCAGCCTTGAAGCGTTTGAACTGACCGAACAGCGCGTTCACGCTGGCGAACCAGGCTTGGTGGGCGGCTGTGTGCGTGAACTGATAAGGGCCGGCCACGTCGCCTGCGGCGTAGATATTGGGATAGATCGTTGCGAGATATTCGTCCGTCACGACGGTCTTTTGCGTTTCGATGCCGAGTTCCTCGAGTCCATATCCCGAGAGCCGGGCCTTGCGGCCAACCGCTACGATCAGGGCGTCGAAACCGATGGTTTTCTCGTGGCCGTCACCGGACACGACAAGGCGCTTGTCCTGCCCGTTTTCCACTCGCAGCGCCTCATGACCTGTCAGCACGGTCACGCCGGAGGCTTCCTGAGCGGCGCGGGCCAGTTCGGATACGTCGTGATCCTCGCGCGGGAGCAGCCGCTCTCCGCGCTGGACCAGCGTCACTTCGGCCCCGAGCCGGGCGAAGGCTTGGGCCAGTTCCGAACCGATCGGGCCGCCGCCGAGCACCACAATGCGGCCGGGCATCTCGTCCAGGCGCACAAACTCCTCCCACAAGGTGTCGCTTGTGAGATAGCCCGATTCCGCCAGCCCCGGCAGGTCAGGTACAAAGGGTTCGGCACCTGCCGCGATGACGATCGAACGGGTGGTGAGACGCTGCGAGCTTCCATCTTCGCGCGCGACCTCGACCGTCCAGGGATCGACGATCCGGGCATAGCCTTTGACCACGTCGACCCCAAGCGCAGTGTACCGCTCGACGCTGTCGTGCGGTTCGACTGCAGCGATCACATCATGGATGCGGCCCATCACCGCTTTGAAGCTGAAGCGCGGGTCGGTGCCCTCCAGCCCGTACCGGTCGGCATGACGCATTTGCTCGGCGATGCGCGCGGATTTGATCAGGGCTTTGGACGGTACGCAGCCATAGTTGAGGCAATCGCCACCCATCTTCGAGGCTTCGACCAGTGTGACCTTGGCGCGGACGGTCACCGCGATGAGCGAAGACACGAGTCCGGCAGCGCCGGCACCAATCACCACGAGATTGCGATCGAAGCGCCTTGGCCTGTGCCAGCGAGCGTAAACCCGGCGGCGCAGAATCGCGGCTTTGATCCACTTTCCCAGCCAGGGCAGAAGGCCCAAAGCTGCGAAGGAAATCAACAGACCCGGTGATGCGATGTCACCGAGCGTCTCGATCCGCGCCAGTTGCGTGCCCGCGTTCACATAGACGACAGTGCCCAGCAGCATGCCTGCCTGGCTCACCCAGTAATAGGTCCAGGTCCGGATCGGGGTCAGTCCCATCAGCAGGTTCACCGCGAAAAATGGGAAGACCGGAACAAGCCGCAGCGAGAACAGGTAGAACGCGCCGTCGCGGGCGACACCGTCGTTCACTGGCTTTAGCCGTGTGCCGAAGCGCGCCTGCACGGCATCATGGAACAGGTAGCGTGACGCCAGGAACGCCAGGGTCGCGCCGATTGATGAAGCAAAGGAGACCACGACCGTACCGGTGGTCACGCCGAAGATTGCGCCCGCAGCCAAGGTCAGGATCACGGCACCAGGCACGGAAAGCGCGGTCAACGCGACATAAACAAGGAAGAAGATCGCCAGAACCCGTAGCGGGTTTGCACGGTAGAACCCGTCGATTGTCGCCTGCTGCGCCTTGAGCGCATCAAGGGTAAGGTACTGCCCGAGATCGAGCAGGAACCAGGCGGCAAGGCCAAGCAGAAGCAGCCCGGCAACGGCAGTGCGTTTCAACAGATCGCTCCTTGGCTAGATAGCTGTTGGCCGTTGGTCGGTTGGAAGCTCGGTGTTCTTACACATCCTTGTCTTCTGAGTTTGTCGCATAGGCCTTTGCGGCATCGCCAAGCCGCGGCAACTGCCGTTCGAAATTCGTGCATCCACGGCACATGCCGACATGAAGGCGCAATTTCATGCGCTCCGAGAATGTCAGTGTGCGCTCTCGGCGCTGCGACAACAGGAACGTCGCGTCATGGCAGTTCATCATGGTCAGGCCCCCTCGTGGAACCAGTGAAGTTGCAGACATGCGCGCAGGGCCAGGCGAGCGCGGTGAAGGATGACGTGGACATTGGAGATCGACAGGCCGAGTTCGGCGCAGATCTCCTGCGTCCCTAGTTCGACAACCTCGCGCATCATGAAAACCCGGCCTTGCTGCGGCGGTAACCGGTTGAGGCAGGCATCGAACACAGCCAGAAACTGGCTGCTGTGCAAGTCCGCCTCCGGGTCTTCCCAGCGGGCCGGACGGTCGGCATCCCGCCACATGCCCTTCCGGTCGAACAGTGCCGGCAGTGCACCTTCCTGGTCCAATGTTTGCATCTGGCTTACAGGTGTAGGTCGCCTCTGTCGTTGCCGAAGGACATCGGCCACCTTGTTCTTCAGGATGGCGATGATCCAGGTTTTGAGCGCTGCCTCACCCCGGAAGTTCGCAGCATTCTTGAGCGCCCCGGCAAGCGCCTCCTGAACCGCGTCTTCCGCTTCGTCGTCATGTCCGAGTTGCAGGCGCGCAAACCGGAGCATGTCGATGCGAACGCGGGCAAGGAATGCCGGATCAGCGGCAGCGAATGCAATTTCCGGGCTGGCGGACTGCGCCATTCAGCCCTCCAGGCCCTTGCGCGCCTTGGCAGCACTGTAGCTCGCGACGAGATACGGGACGACGTAGTTCAGCATCACCTTGCCCCACTCCACCCCTACACCTTGCCATATGGCAGTGCCCTGATTGATGGCATTGAGGCCGGTTCCCACAAACAAGGACACCTTGATGGCGTTCCTCGCGACAGGCCTGGACAGCATGTGTGCCAATAGTCCTGCCATGTTCCCCCTCATTGCCCGTTCCGCGCAGGATTGGTGTAACGACTGACAAAGTATCGGTCGATCCAATCCTTTATCCTCCAGGCCCAATGTCCGACAGCAACAAAACGGCCCCATGAGACTATGGCCCGTTTATCGCCAGTCGCGAGCAGGTAAAGCGTCCGACTTCGCGGCTGGTATTGGCTGCGCCTCGCCCCGCTCAAGGCAGCGCGAAGATTTGCCGCAAGCACCGGACCAGCTTTGACGGCATGGACCCCGGATCGTTCCAGACTTCGGTCGACCCGGTCGATGATGTCCCCGGCCGCGAAAATCGAGCCATGGGAAATGCTGCGCAAGTCTGCTCCGACAGCGACCAACCCGGCTTCGTTGCAGGCGAGGCCGGACCCTGCGAGCCAGCGTGGCGGACGGCTGCCCGTCGCGGCAATGACGCAGTCGATGGGCAGGAAGTCGCCATTGGAAAGTAACAGGCCGCCTTCCGCGCCCACCGCTTGGGCAAAATGAACGGCGATGCCGCGTCTTGCCAGCTCCGCCAAAGCCCGTTTGCGCACCTGCGGGGCATGGCCTGACAGGAAACCGTCCTCTGGCGCTACAAGTGAAATCCGGGCATTCCTGAACAAGCGGCGGATCGCAACTTCGGCGCCCAATGCGAGTTCCACACCCGCCGCGCCTCCGCCTGCGACTGCAATGCTGATGGTTGAAGCGAGCGCGTTCCGGTCCAGGAAATTTGACCACCGTTCCATGAACGCGCCAACCGGCCTTACCGACAAGAGGCTGTCGCCAAGCGCCGCCAGGCTGGAGATGTCCGTCTCGCCTCCGGTCGCCAGGGACAGCAGATCGAACCCGATCTCCTCGCCCGATGACAGACTCAGCGTCTGGCGGGCAGCGTCGAGCCCGACCACATCCGCGACAACCAGTTTTGCCCCGGCCTTTTCGGCCAGTGGCCCCAGATCGATCAGCAGGTCGCTTGCCCGGTAATGCCCGGCTAGCCAGCCCGGGAGCATCCCGGAATAGGCGGTATGGCGCGAGGACGTGACGAGCCATCGCTCCGTGCCGGGCATGGGCCGCGAGGCCCAGTCCGCAAGGACGGCCAGATGCGCATGGCCGCCGCCTGCCAGGATAACGCGTCGTTTCATTCTTGTGCCAGACTTCCGAACTCGGTGTGCACTTGTCGCGCGAACCTGCCGAACCTTACACGCCGCCCGGCAAAAATTGCTCGGCGATTGACGCTGCACTGCTTTCCTGCTGACTTCGCGTTCATGGCACTGGAGGATCCAGACATCGCAAAGCGGGCGGGCTGGGCTACACGCCTTGCCCTGTGGTCGCTGCGCATCGCGATGGTTTCGTTGGTTGTTGCTGCGGTCGGGCTCACGCTGGCCCGCTATGACGAGATCGCCAAACTGGCCGGATTTTCCGCGTTGCTCGGCGGCGGATTGGTCGCATTGGTCGCGCTCATCCTCGGTTTTGCCAGCCTTTTTGTCGGGCGCGGGGCAGTCTGGCCGTCTCGCCGAAAGGCCTGTGTCGGCATCGCCCTTTCGCTGCTTTATGTTGGATTTCTGGGCAGTCGGCCGCTTGTCGCCGGCGACGCGCCGGCCATTCACGACGTCACCACCGATCTCGCAAGTCCGCCTCAATTCGAGGTCCTGCCGCTCAGGTCCGATAATCTTGCCGGTGTCGGCACGGTCGAAAACTGGCGGCGGATCCACGGACAAGCATACGGCGACCTCGGTCCCGTCACGATTCGGAAGCCGGTGGCTGTCGTGACGGCAGATGCCGTTCGCCTCGCTGAAGAGGCTGGCTGGAAGCTCGCCAAGGTCGATCCGGCGCGAGGCCATGTCGAAGCCACGGCCAGCGTTTCCTACATCCGCTTCCATGACGACGTGGTGCTCCGGATTGTTCCCGCGCAGGACGGCAAGAGCAGCCGTATCGATATGCGCTCGGTCAGTCGTGTCGGGGTTGGCGATCTTGGCGTGAACGCGCGGCGAATTCGCGAATTCCTAGCCGCTTTGGCCGCGGCCTGAGCCGAACCGGATCAGTGTCTACCAGCGAATAAGCTGCGGCACCGCAATCCTTCCGACCGCCGCGCTTACCACCACGACTGCGCTGTGCCACAGCCCGATGTGGACGATGTCGCTATAGACGCAGTGGAACGAGAAGGCGAAGATGCCGAAGCTGCCCGCTGCTACGCCGGTAAGGAGACCGGCGCGCTCGGGTGAAGTCGGTGCGCCCCGCCGCAGCCACCAGACCAGGACCGCGAAAGTCAGGATGGCGAACGCGCTGCCCATCGTCAGGCAATCGAGGCCATGCTCGGCAGCGGTAGCCGAGAAAGCGCTTGCCCCCCGGCCGATCCCGATGATCGCGGCTGCCGCGGGCAAGAGCGCAGCCATGGCTGCCGCCCAGACCCATCCGCCATGATCGCTGCCCACGCGGGGTCGGCTCATGACGATGACCGTGACTGCCGAGGAAAGACCCAGCAGCAGGAACAGGCCCGTTGCCAACAGGAACACAGGATCGAAATGTCCTGCGATCACATCGGGACGGATACCAAACAGCAAAGCAACCGTTGCCACGGTCACTCCGAGCCCGGCCAGGGCGAAGCCCAGGCCGCTCGACAGGCGCAGCGGCCTGACCGGCTCAAGGCCATCGACCAGTTGGGCAATAAGGGCGCCAGTGGATTTTGGGGTATCACGGGACATGGACTTCACGCTTTCTCGATCATCGCGGTGAGCTTCTTGAGCCCCCGGTGAATGTTGACCTTTATCAGGCTCTCGCTCTGCCCGCAGGCCCGGGAAGCCTCGGACACGGAGAGGCCCTCGATCTTGACCAGTTCGATCGCCCGGACCTGGGCGTCGGGTAGCTTCGCGAACAGCCGTTCCAGGCTGATCCGGGCCGCGATGGCTGGCTCCTCATCGACTCCCATCAGTTCATCGACAAGTTCGGTTTCATCGGCCCGGTATATCCGCCGCAGGTGATCGACCCAGCGGTAGCGTGCGATCGCCGCGAGCCAGGGCAAGAAGGCCCGTGCCGGATCCCATGTCGCCAGCTTGTGATGGAGCGCCAGCAAGGTTTCCTGCACGAGGTCGTCCAACTGCGAAGGCGCAACCCTCCGCCCGAAATAGCTCCGCAACCAGTGCTGGCATTCGCCCAGCAGCGCGGCGTAGGCCTGCTTGTCGCCCGCCTGCGCCATCGCCATCAGGCGGGCCAATGAAGGTTCGTCGGCCTTCATGCCGTCCGCCGGCGTACCAACGGTGCATCAAGGCTGATGCTTCCGCCGCCGCGCACGATCAGCACCAGCGCCATCGCCACCCACAGGGAATGGACCTGCCACCAAGCCTCGGGATAGACGAAGATCTGGATGACCAGGGTCATTCCCAGCAGGGCCAGCGCGGAAAGCCGCGTGAACAGACCGAGCACCAGCAGGACCGGGAACAGGTGTTCCGATACCGTTGCCATGACTGCGGCAAGATCGCTGGGCAGCGGCACACCCTTGTATTCCTCCTGGAACAGGAAGCGCGTGTTGTCGCTGATCAAAAACCAGCTGCCCTCGTCCACCTTGGTGCGTCCCGAGCGCCAGAACACGCCCGCGAGGACGATGCGGGTGAACAGCAGCGTCAGGTTCTGAAGCTTGCAGTTGCTGGCCAGTGCAACGGCGCGATCATACATTGCGAAAACCTGTTGCATTCAATCCACCTGTTGCAGGGCGCCCGCTTCGAGCAGCGCGATCAGCGCCGGCATGAAGTCGTCGGGCGACTGTTGTTTCTTACAGTCAGGTTCTCTCAGGCTGGCCAAAAGGTTACCGATGGTGACGGGAATTTCCGTGGCGCAGAAGATCACTCGCATGTCTGCGGTTGCCGGTGAGACCAGAACTTGCGCCTCAGGCCGGGTGAGCAGGATTGCATGTGCATCGGCCATGCCGGGTACTTCCTCGCCGATCAGGCGTTTAACCACGGGATCGAAGCGGCCTGACGAAGCGGCGGGATGCGCCTTTATCGCCAAGTCCATCAGCGCTTGCGGTTCGATCCCGGCCAGATCGGTGAGGTTGAGCCATGGCGCTTCGGCGGCGTGGTAGGCTTCGAGCCAAAGCCACTCAAACCTGGCTATATCGATTGCCATGCGAGACTCGCCGCGACTGGCAAGATGGCCCGGGAATTGATCGCCGATGCGCGCCAGCGTTCGCGTGGTCACTCCCGGCTGTTCAAGGTACAACCGGGAGTGTTCGTTGAAGAGGTCATGCCCTAGCCATTGCCTGGTGCGCGGAAAAGTATCTTCCAACGCGACCAGCCGTGCATGCGAGATCGTGTTGGCGTGGACCTTCATGCCGGTCAAAACTCGTGCGCGGGTTCCTGCGAACAGGTGATCCGGCAGGAAATCGGGGCCGCGGTCCAGCGCCTTCATCACTGTGGTCTGAAGCTGGTCAAGCGCAAGCATGGGCTAGATCCTGCGGCGAGAAACTCGCCTGTTCGCGCATGATCGCCTCGGCCTTGGCGGCCTCGGCGAGAAGGACGCAATAGTCCGGCACATCGGTGTCCCATTCGATCAGAACGGGCCTGCGCCCGGCGCGCCAGACGAAGCGGGCGAACAGCGCCCAGGTCACGTCGGAAACCGCCGAACCGTGATCGTCGATCAGCAGCACGCCGTCGGCATGGTCCTCGCGGGTGTGTCCGGCGAGATGCACTTCGCCAACCAGACTGGGGTCGATTGAATCGATCATCGCGACCGGATCGAGACCGAGGTTGGTGGCTGATACTTCGATGTTGTTGACGTCAAGCAGTATGCCACAGCCCGTGGAATCGCAGAGCAGGTGAAGGAACTGGGCCTCACTCATGTCGTCGTCCGCGAAGGCCAGATAGCGCGAGGGGTTTTCGATCATGATCGGCCGCTTGAGGCGATCCTGCACGTGCCCGACCTGCTGCGCGAAATGTTGGAGCGCTTCTTCGGTGTAGGGTACGGGCAGGAGGTCGGGATAGCGGTTATTGGCGCTGCCGCTCCAGCTGAGATGATCCGAAACCGAGGCCGGCTCGTAGCGGGCGCACAAATCGGCCAGCCGATCGAGTTCTTCTGCATCGACGCCCCCGGCACTCCCCAGCGAGAGGCCAACCGAGTGGAAGCTCAAGGGATAGGCCTCGGCAATGGCCGTCAACCAGCGATGTGGCGGGCCGCCTGCGCCGAAATAGTTCTGCGGATGCACCTCGAGCCAGGCGGGTGCGGCTAAGGATGTGGAAATACTGGCTGACACGGACTGAAGCGCTTGAGCGTAGTGCTCTGGCTTCAGGCCAATTCCCGGCAGGGGGGGCAGTTGTGCCTGGAGTTTCATGTCAGCCAGCATCCGTGCGACCCGAGGGCTTCAGCCCTTCTGGGCGGCGGGAGGGGTATTTCCGGCGCGCTCGATCAACGAACCGCCCGATGCCTCGCAGCTTCCGGTATCGACATACTTCCAGGCGTTGCCCTGGTAATCGACAGTCGCGGTGCCAGCGCAGGTGGTCCCGGGGCCAGCCTTGCAGTCGTTGTGGCCCTTCAGCGCCACGCCGAAGCATTTCTCGCGTGTGGCGATTTCAGTGCCTTTGCCGTTTGCCTCGGTCGTCGGCTCCTGTACGACCTTGCCGCCTGAACCGCACGCCGCGAGCATCGCGGCACCAGCGAGCGCCGCAGCGAAACCCGGAAGCGGAAGTGGATGTCTGCTCATGTCATGGTGCCTTCGTCTGTATCAGCTGTGCTGCGGGACAGGCTTGGCGTTGCTGGCCTTGGCAGTCAGCGAACCACCTTGCTGCACGCAGGTGCCCGCAGCCACGAACTTCCAGGCGTTGCCCTGGTAGTTGACAGTCGAGGTGCCGGCGCAACTGGTGCCCGGGCCGGCGGCGCAGTCATTCTTCCCTGCAAGCGCAACGCCGTAGCACTTCTCTTTGGCACTAGCGTTCTCGCCGGCCGCCGAGGCGGGCGAAGCGGCCAGCAGGGCAGCAGCAGCAAGCGTGGCTGCGGCAGCAGCGATACCGGTCGTGGACTTCATGTCGGTTCCTTTCAAATCTGGTGTGAGGCTTACTGCTCTCACAAAGCCCAGTTCGAACGGCCCACGCGTTTGGTTACAGGGGGAGGCGATTTTTCGATTGTGCCTCTCTGAAAAGGCCGACAGTCGGCTTGCCACTATTTGCCTGGAGTGGCCTCGTTGATAAGCTTGATCGCTATGGCTTTCGCATCAAGGGCCGGAGTGCCCCCCCGGCCCATGGTGGCAAGCACAACAGCGCCCTCCTTCAGCAGGGCCAACTGACGGGCCAACTCGCTAGGCTGCCGCAATCCCGCTCGCCCGGCGATGATTGCAAGTTGCGCCGAAATCCGGGCGACATGATCCGTGGCTTCCCGATTGATGGGATGCTCGGGATCCTGGTACTCAGAACATGCCTTGGCAAACATGCAGCCGTGAAAGTCTGGCTGATGGAACCACTCGTCGAGTGCGTCGAACATGGCGATGAGCTGTTCCAACGGAGTCGCGGCGAGTTCCTCCATTCGCCGAAACAGCCAGCCGCGTATGAAGGTGTCGCGCAACTGGAGTGACGCAATGATCAGATCGTCCTTGGTCTTGAAGTGCTTGTAGATCGAAGTCTTCGAGATGCCGGTTTCCGTCACCAGCCTGTCCATTCCGGTCGCCTGAAACCCATTGCGGTAGAAGATCGCGGTCGCCTTCTCGACCAGTTCGTCACGTTTGGTTTGCCGCATCAACTGGCCCTCCCGGTCAGCCTGACGCAATTCCAGGCGCTGTTTAGAAGCATGAATTCAAAGCCTTGGAACAGACCAAGCATCAAACGCTGGGTCAGGGGTTGACATGGTTTACCGATCAGTACACCTAATAGAGTACCGATCGGTAAACCTTTTAACACTCTCGCTACCAATTCCAAGCTTTGAAAGGATTCATGATGAAAATTTCCGCTGCCGCCCGGATACGCCGGGCGCTGCTGATCGGCGCCGTTGCACTAGCCAGCCTCGCTCCGCTGACATCGGCTCATGCTGATGGACTGCCAGATCCCGGCTTCGAGATCGCACAGGGCCAGACGGCGTTGCTGGTAACTGATCCGCAGAACGACTTCCTTAGCCCCAACGGCGTGGCGTGGGGTGTCGTCGGCAAAAACGTCGAAGCCAATGGGACCATCGGTCACATCGACCAGCTCTTCGCGGCTGCCAAGGCGGCAGGCATGCCGGTCTTCGTATCTCCGCATTACTATTACCCGCATGACCACGGCTGGCGCTTTGAAGGCGCGCTTGAAGCGCTCATGCACAAGATCGGAATGTTCGACCGCAAGGGGCCGCTGACGACCGACGGCTTTGAAGGTTCCGGCGCCGACTGGCTCGCCCAGTACAAGCGTTACATCAGCGATGGCCAGACCATCGTTACCAGCCCGCACAAGGTGTTCGGCCCCGAGACCAACGACCTGGTCCTCCAATTGCGCAAGCGCGGAATTTCCAAGGTCATCATCGCTGGCATGTCGGCCAACCTGTGCACCGAAGCGCACATGCGCGAGCTGATCGAGCAAGGCTTCGAGGTCATGGTCGTGTCAGATGCGACTGCCGCCGCACAGCTTCCCGGTCTGGACGGCTATGCCGCAGCGATGGCTAACTTTCGGATGATCGCGAACCATGTCGCCGATACCGGAACGGTCGTCAGCGCGATCCGAGCCAACCACCACAAGTAGTCGCAATCTCGGAAGGGCCGGTCCTGGACCGGCCCCCGTTCGGAGAAACAAGATGCCTGATTCTGATGATTTCGTGTTCACGGCGGAGACGGCCCGCGCGAAGGTTCGCGCTGCCGAAGACGCATGGAACACCCGCCAGCCCGCGCGGATTGCCCTGGCCTATTCGCCCGACAGCCGCTGGCGGAATCGCGGCGAGTTCGTCACAGGCCGCGCCGAGATTGAGGCCTTTTTGACGCGCAAGTGGCTGCGCGAGCTCGACTACCGCCTGATCAAGGAATTCTGGGCGTTCGAGGGCAATCGCATCGCAGTGCGCTTCGCCTACGAATGGCACGACGATTCCGGAAACTGGTTCCGCTCCTATGGCAACGAGAATTGGGAGTTCGATGCGGCGGGCCTGATGCGCCAGCGTTTTGCAAGCATCAACGATCTGCCGATCAGCGAAAGTGGGCGGAGGTTCCATTGGCCGCTCGGGCCGCGACCTGTCGACCACCCCGGACTATCTGAGCTCGACCTGTAACCATCCGGGAACTGACGACGAAAGAGGCAACGATGACAAAATTCGTGACCTATGAACTGTCCGGGGAGATCGCCCGGATCGGCATCGACGACGGCAAACGCAACGTGATGAACGAGCGAATGCTGGCCGGGCTCCATCAGGCGCTCGACCACGCCGAACAAGAGGCAAGGGCCGTTCTGGTCGCGGGCCGAGAAGGAATCTTTTCTGCGGGTTTCGATCTCCAGGTTTTTGCCCGGCGTGACCCACAGGAAATACACGCCATGATGCGGCTTGGTGCCGAGTTGGCGCTTCGCCTTTTTTCGTTCCCGTTGCCGGTTGTTGTCGCGTGCACGGGTCATGCCTATCCCATGGGGGCATTCCTCATCCTGGCATCCGACTACTGTGTAGGTACCGACGGGCCCTATCAGATCGGGCTGAATGAGGTCGCAATTGGCATCGCCATTCCAGCCTTTGCGATCGAGCTCGCCCGTACGACACTGGCGCCACACTTTTTCAATCGCATCGTTACCGGCGAACTTCTTGATCCGGACGATGCCCAGAGGGCGGGCTATCTTGATCGACTGGTCGCCGCTGCTGATATCGACGTCGTGGCAAAGGCTCGGGCCGCCGACCTCGCCTCGCACGATCTCGCGGCCTTCCGGCTGACAAAGTCACGCGTGCGCGGTGAGGCCACTGCGCGAATCAGGCGGGCCATCGACGACGAAATCACAATCGAAAACTACCGCCAGCTTACGAGCAATAAGGGTTGAGGACCATGTTGATCCATGCTGACCTTACGCGCCGGGCAACGAGCCACGCCGCAACATCTACTTGGACGGCCTCGCCGAGCGGCGGGGTCGAGCGACGCATGCTGGACAGGATCGGCGGTGAAATTGCCCGCGCGACAACGATTGTCCGTTTCGCACCGGGAAGCGCATTTCCGTCCCACGGCCATGGTGGTGGGGAAGAATACTTCGTGCTTCAAGGCGACTTCGTGGACCAAGAGGGATCGCACAAGGTTGGCAGCTACGTTCGCAATCCACCCGGATCGCAACATGCGCCTTCGGCCCCTGAGGGAGCGACCATCTTTGTGAAACTCTCGCAATTCCAACCGGGCGATCTGCAAGCGCTATCGATCGACACCACCCAGGCGGAAGCACCGTCAAACGACAAGCGCGCGGCCGTGCGGAGCTTGCCACTACATGCTTACGGGAAAGAAACCGTCCGCATTGAAACCTGGGAACCCGGGGTCGAGATCGACAACTGGGGCCATGGCGGGCTTGAGGTGCTGGTTCTCGAAGGTGATTTTATTGAGGGTCAGGAACTCTTCGTCGTTCATTCCTGGCTTCGCTTGCCGCCGTCCGAACCGTTCGTCGCCCGCGCGGGAATGAACGGGGCGCGGCTTCTGGTGAAGTCAGGTCACCTAGTCGAAGCTGAAACTGGTCCAGAAGTTCGCGGGGATCGGGAATGCATTGTTGCGGCGTGAACGGCTCGATTACCCACTCAGTTACCCTTTTGTAGCCGTTCGATCTGCGCCTTGAGCTCGGCGATTTCCCGATCTCGCTCCGCCAGCATGGCATCGACTTCATCGGCGTCGATCTTGCGCGGGATGTGCTGCGGGCAATTCGGGTCCCAGGCGGTGACCTTGAACAGCAGAACGCGTTCCGGCGCGGCGGCATAGCCTTCGGGCATGACGGTCTGAAGCAATGCCTCGTCACCCTCGATCATCCACGCCTCGCCCCATATCTTGATGCGGCGGCGGTTGGCGTAGTCCATGAGGAAGATGAATGCCTTGCGGCTTTCGAGCAGGTTGCCCTGCGAGATGAACTGCCGGTTTCCCCTGAAATCGGCCATGCCAAGGGTGCGATCGTCGATCGGCTTGAGGAAGCCGCGTGGTCCGCCGCGATGCTGGATATAGGGTTGTCCATCCGCATTGACTGTCGCGAGGTAGAAGCTGTTCTGCCGAGCGATGAAATCGGCCAGTTGGGGCGTGATGCGGTCGGACCAGCCGCTGCCGGCCTCCATCTTGGCATAGGCCTCTCGCGATCCATTGCGGGTCTGAAGCTGCTTCACCGTCTCGGTGAAGGCAATGTCGCTCGTAAAGCCGTGATCGTCCATGCTTGTACTGCCTTGAGAAACGGGATGCCGGTGCCCGGCCGTCGGGTCGGGGGGGGCGTTGCGGCCGGGCACCGGACCCGGGTTAGAAGGTCACCAGGTTGTAGCCGTGGTCGAGGTAGGTCGAGATATCGAGAATGCCCGGTGTTCCCGGAATCGCCTTCTCATAGTCGAGTTTGAGACCGGTCTTGCGAGCGTCCTCGGTTGCGCCGAAGACATCTGCGCAGCCGCCGCAGACGCCGGCCACGACATCCTTGACCGCTTCGTAAAGCCCGTGCGCCGGGTGATCGGCCTTGACCAGTTCGGCTGGCCAGCGCGTTCCCGCACCCTGGAAGATGATGGCAACTTCCTGCTGCTTTTCCTTGAGTTCGTAAGCGAGGAACAGGGCGTTGAAGAGGCGGCCAAGCGCTTCTTCGGACCCTGCTTTCGGATCGGAATAGATGATGATGGCGGCCTTGCTCATGGGGGTCTCCTTTTGCTGTTTGCGAATCATTACCGAACGAACGGTAAAATTGAACTAGGGGCTCGACAGAAAGCCGTCAAGCTATTAAACCGATCATTCGGTAAATATGGAGATCCGCCCGCATGGCCCGCAAGGCGCTGATAGAAAATGACGCTCTGATCGATCGTTTGAGCGCGACGTTCCGTGATGTCGGCTATGAGGCGGCATCGCTCGCGCTGCTGTCGGAAGCCACCGGCCTCAAGAAGGCCAGCCTCTATCACCGCTTTCCAGGCGGCAAGGAGCAGATGGGTCTGGAGGTTCTGCAGGAGGCAGGACGCTGGCTCACCAAGCATGTGCTGGAGCCGCTTGCCGGTGGGGGCAGTCCCCGCGAGCGGATTACCGCGATGACGCGGGAACTCGATGCCTTCTACTGTGGTGGCAAGCAGGCCTGCCTGCTCAACCTGCTGTCATCGACGATCGGTGAGGCAAGCCCGTTCAAGGCGTCGATCCGCCAGATGTTCGAAGCCTTCGTCGAAGCGCTGGCCAGCGTCGTCGCCGAGGCAGGCTACTCCACCACCACGGCGCGTGACCGCGCCGTGCGCGGCGTGGCGCTGATTCAAGGCAGCCTTGTGCTCGCAAGAGGGCTGGAGTCGACCGAACCCTTCCGCAAGGCGCTTGATGCGCTTCCGGGCGAACTGCTCGCAGACATGGGAGAACGTGCGTGAAACTCTACTACAGCCCCAAATCAGGGCATTCCCACCGCGCGCGTCTGTTCCTGTCCCTGCTTGGCGTCGAGTTCGACCTGGTCGAATTCGATCTCGCGGCGCGCCAGCACAAGAGCGCTGACTTCCTCAGGTTAAATGCATTTGGACAGGTTCCCGTGCTGGAGGACGACGGTTTGGTGATCGCGGATTCAAACGCAATCCTCGTCTATCTCGCCGGGAAGTTTGGCCGAACCGACTGGTATCCGGACGACGCTCTTGGCTCGGCGCGGGTGCAGCGCTGGTTCTCCGTCGCAGCCGGTCAGCTCGTTCAGGGCCCCGCAAGCGCGAGACTCGTCACCCTGTTCGGTGCGAAGATCGACGCCCAGACTGCCATCGATCGCGCGCATGTCCTGCTCACGGTGATCGAGACTGAGCTCGATCAAACGGGATGGCTTGCTGCGGATCGTCCGACGATCGCCGACATTGCGCTCTACAGCTATGTCGCTCGAGCGCCCGAAGGCAATGTAGTTCTCGACAACTATCCGCGCGTCCGGGCGTGGCTCGAGCGGATCGAGGCGCTTCCCGGCTTTGTCCCGTTCGCGGTGCATCCGGTCGGCCTTTACGCCCCGGGTGCGCCGCTCGCGCATCTTGCGACTGCGTGAGGACCTCGGCACGGCTTGCAGATATGGCCGAGTCTGGGTTCAGGTCGAAACTGGCCGTTACGTGCCAGATTTCGCGATCTTCGTGATCATTCCGGCCTTGCCATCCCAATCAATCTCGAAGTCCACCTTGTCGCCAACACTGATACCGGAGAGCAGTTCCGGCTTGGTCGTGAAGCCCATCGTCATGGCGGACCAGCCGAGGCCGCTCATGGCACCGTGATCGAGCGTGATCGTGCCTTTGGCGGGATCGATCGCGGTGACCGTGCCGGCCGCCATGCCGTGCATCATCTTACCGGCCATGGGCATGTTCGCCATGGGGCCCGATGCGGCGCTGCTTTCGGCGGGTTTCGGCGCTTCGGCCTGCTTGCAGGCGGCGAGCGAGACCACGGCCAGGAGGCCGGACGCAATCATCAGGGTTGTCTTCACTTCACTTCTCCTTCGGGTTGAACAGGGGGTTTTGACCGCCGGCGCATCAGCAGGTAGGCGGCAGGAATGACGAGCATCGAGAGCAGCGGCGCGGTCAGCATGCCGCCGACCATCGGGGCGGCGATGCGGCTCATGACCTCGGAACCGGCGCCGCCGCCTACGAGGACCGGAAGCAAGCCGGCGAGGATCACCGCCACCGTCATTGCCTTGGGCCGCACGCGCAGCAGCGCGCCATCGCGCACCGCAGCGGCGACATCGCCATCGGTTCGCGCTTCGAGCGCCTGCTTGAGGTAGATCAGCATCACCACCCCGAACTCGGCGGCGACCCCGGCGAGTGCGATGAACCCGACCGCCGTGGCGACCGACTGGTTGTAGCCCAGCCAGTAGAGCAGCCACAGCCCGCCGGTGAGCGCGAAAGGCAGCGTGCCCATGATCAGCAGCGCCTCATCCCAGCGGCGGAAGGTCAGGTAGAGCAGCGCGAAAATGATCGCGAGCGTCACTGGGATGACGAGCTTCATCCGCTCCTTGGCGCGGACCAGGAACTCGTACTGGCCGGTATAAGAAATGCTGACGCCGGGAGGCAGGGCAACCTTGCTTGTGATCGCGCGGTTGATGTCGCCTACCAGCGTCTGCATGTCGCTGCCGCGTCCGTCGACGTAGATCCAGGTGACCGGCCGGCCGTTTTCGCTCCTCAGCATCGGCGGGCCATCGCTGATACGCACGCTGGCGACCGTTCCCAGCGTGATCTGCTGGCGCGAAGGGGTCAGGACGGGCAGGTTTGCGAGCTTGTCGATGCTGTCGCGCAGTTCGCGAGGGTAGCGCACGCTGATCGGGTAGCGCGCCAGCCCTTCGACGGTCTGGCCGATGGTCTCGCCGCCGATCGCGCCGGAGACTACCGCCTGCACATCGGCGACATTGAGGCCATAGCGCGCCGCAGCGGCGCGGTTCACATCGACGTCGATATAGCGCCCGCCGGTGAGCCGCTCGGCCAGTGCCGAGGCGACGCCGGGCACGGTCTTCACCACGTGCTCGATCCACTTGGCAGTTTGGTCGATCTCGGCGAGGTTCGATCCGGCAACCTTGATTCCGACCGGGCTCTTGATGCCGGTGGCCAGCATGTCGATCCGGTTGCGGATTGGCGGGATCCAGAAGTTGGCGAGGCCGGGTACCTTGACCCTGGCATCGAGTTCATCGCGCAGCTTGTCGGGCGTCATGCCAGGGCGCCATTGGTCGCGCGGTTTGAACCGGATTGTCGTCTCGAACATTTCGAGGGGAGCGGGGTCGGTCGCACTGTCGGCGCGGCCCGCCTTGCCGAACACGCTCTCGACCTCGGGCACGGTCTTGATCAGCCGGTCGGTCTGCTGGAGCAGGCGGCCAGCCTCGGCCGCTGACAGGCCCGGCAGCGCCGAAGGCATGTAGAGCAGATCGCCCTCGTCCATCTGCGGCAGGAATTCGCCGCCGATCCGTGCCATCGGCCACAGGCTGGTGGCGAAAACCAGGGCGGTAATCATCAGCGTCTGCTTCGGCCGCGCCAGCACCCAGTCGATCACCGGGCGGTAGATACGCGCCAGCCAGCGGTTGATCGGGTTGGCTTCTTCGCTGGGGATGCGGCCCTTGATCAGGAGCCCCATCAGCACCGGGATTAGCGTGATCGAGAGGAATGCAGCCGCCGCCATTGCATAGGTCTTGGTAAAGGCAAGCGGCGCGAATAGCCGGCCTTCCTGGCCCTGCAGGGTGAAGATCGGCAGGAACGAGAAGGTGATGATCAACAGGCTGAGGAACAGCGCCGGGCCGACCTCTGCCGCGGCATCGGTGACGAGCCGCCAGCGTGTGGGAGCGTCCGGCTCTGCATCGGGATTGTCATGACGCCAGCGTTCGAGATGTTTGTGGGCGTTCTCGATCATCACCACCGCCGCATCGACCATCGCGCCGATGGCGATGGCGATGCCTCCCAGCGAGAGGATATTGGCGTTCAGCCCCTGCAGCCGCATGACGATGAAGGCGATCAGGATGCCCAGCGGCAGGGTGAGGATCGCCACCAGCGCCGAGCGCGCGTGCCAGAGGAACAGGGCGCACACGAGCGCAACGATGACGAATTCCTCGACTAGCTTACCGGTCAGGTTCTCGACCGCGCGGTCGATGAGCCCTGAGCGGTCGTAGGTGGTGACCACCTCGACGCCGGCGGGCAGGCTCTTCTTCAGTTCGTCGAGCTTGCCTCGAACGCCCTCGATCACTGCCCGCGCGTTCTGCCCCTGGCGCATGACGATGACCCCGCCCGCGACTTCGCCCTCGCCGTTGAGTTCGGCCACGCCGCGCCGCATTTCGGGGCCGACTTGTACGCTCGCGACATCGCCCAGCGTCACCGGCACGCCGCCTGCTGCCGTGCGGACCGGAACGCTGCGGAAATCGTCGAGCGTCTTGAGATAGCCGCTGGCGCGCACGGTATATTCGGCCCCGGCCATCTCGACGCTGGCCCCGCCGGTCTCCTGATTGGCGCGCTTAAGCGCCTCGGCGACATCCTCGCCAGTCACGCCATAGGCGGCGAGCTTCTGCGGATCGACCACGACCTGGTACTGCTTGACCATGCCGCCGATGCTGGCGACTTCGGCGACGCCGGGAATGGTTTTGAGCTCGAAGCGCAGGAACCAGTCCTGCAAGCTTCGGAGCTGGGCGAGATCGTGCCGCCCGGTCCGATCGACCAGTGCATATTCGTAGATCCAGCCAACACCCGTGGCATCGGGGCCGAGCGAAGCCTTCGCCCCCTCGGGCAGGCGGCTTTGCACCTGACTCAGATATTCCAGCACCCGGCTGCGCGCCCAGTAGAGGTCGGTGCCGTCGTCGAACAGCACATAGACAAAGCTGTCGCCGGTGAACGAATAGCCACGCACCACCCGCGCGCCCGGCACCGAGAGCATGGTCGAAGTGATCGGATAGGTGACCTGGTTCTCGACGATCTGCGGTGCCTGCCCCCGCCAGCTCGTGCGGATGATGACCTGCACGTCGGAGAGATCGGGCAAGGCATCGACCGGCGTGGTCCGCACCGCCGCCACGCCGATTGCCGTGAGCACCAGCGCGGCTGCGATGACGAAACCGCGCGCCTTGACCGAGGCGCGGATGATCGCGGCGATCATTGGCTGCCGCCGATCGGCCGCGCGGCGATGCCGGTCAGGCTCGCTTCGGAATCGAGCAGAAACTGGCCGGAGGCGACGAGCTTTTCGCCCGCAGCGAGCCCGGCGAGAATTTCGGTCTTGCCGCCACCCTCGCGGCCGGTGCGTACTTCGGCCGGACGGTAGCGGCCATCCGCGAGCGTCAGCATGACGAGGGCGCGCGTGCCGGTACGGATCACCGCTTCGCTTGGCACCAGCAGCGCCTGCCCGCCGTCGCCCCCCAGGGCAACAGCAGCGAACATGCCCGGCCGCAGCCGTCCGCCGGGATTGGCGAGTTCGATCCGCACTGTCAGCGTGCGGCTGTCGGCCTGCGCGGCGGGCAGGATCGCGGAGACCCGTCCGGCAAAGCTCTCGCCCGGAAAGGCGGCGAGCGTGGCGCTTGCACCCTGGCCCACGCGGACCATGCCCGCCTGCGCCTCGGGCACGGCGGCGTTGAGCCAGACCGTGCCGATGCCGGTGACTTGTGCGAGCGTCTGGCCCGCGCCGAGCGTTACACCCTGCCGCGCGTCGAGCGACTGGATCACGCCCGCGATCGGCGAGCGGATCGTCACCGTGCCATTGGTCCGGCCCGTCCGTTCGACCTCACCGATCAGCGTATCGGACATGCCCAACAGCCGCAGCCGCTGGCGCGCGGCGGCGGTCAGCTCGGGCTTGCCGAGCCTCTTCACGGCAAGGAACTCGGTCTGCGCGCCGCCCCATTCGGGCAGCTGGAGGTCGGCGATGGGCGCGCCCGCGCCGATCACATCGCCGGGCGCGCGGGCGTAGACGCGGGTGACGAATCCCCCGGAACGGGCCTGGACAATCGCCACGTCGCGCTGGTTGAAGTCGATCGTGCCGGTAACCGTAAGGCCTGAGGGTAATGTGCCCATCTCCGCTGCGACCACGCGCATGCCGAGATTCTGCCGCGCGGCGGGATCGACGCTGACACCGGGCAGGGCGTCGCCCGCAGGAGCCTCGTCGGCATATTTGGGGATGGTCTTCATCCCCATCGACGAAAGCGAATTGGGGTTGTCGTAGTGCTCGGCCGGCACCATCGGATCGTACCAGTAGAGGACCTTGCGATTGGCTTGTGCCGATCCGGCTTCGCTCGCCGGGCCGTCTTGCTGTCCCAGCCAGTAACCGCTGCCGCCCGCGACCAGTGCAATCGCCAACACCCCGGTGCCCCACCGCGCCACTTGTCTCGCGTCCATGCTCATGGCCGCATCTCCCCATAGGTAAAATTGATCCGGATCGCGTCGCGCGCGACATCGGCTTCGCGCGACAGCGCATCGACTTCGGCTTCGGCCAGCGCCAGGCTCGAGAGCAGCGCGCTGCCGAGATCGAGCTTGCCCGCAGCAAAGCTCGCCATGTCCAGCTCGGCGCGGCGCTTTGCGAGCGGCACCAGGACATTCCGCGCGTTGGCGAGCCGCTGCATGTGCATGGCATGGTCCGCCAGATCGCCATCCAGCGCGGCCAGAAGCTCGCGTTCGCCGGCGGCACGCAGCAGGCGGGCCTGGGTCTCTTCGCTCGCGCGGGCCGCGATCTTGGGATCCTGACGCTTTTGGGCAAACAGGGGCAGGTCAATACTGACACCGACCGACACCATGTCGCCAAAAGCGGGATCGCGGCGCCCATAGTTCGCGCTCACCCGCCAGTCCGGCCGCTTGTCGGCGCGGGCGAGCGCACTATCGGCCTCGGCACCGCGAATACCGGCATCGAGCGCGACAAGTCGCGGCAACAAGGGAAGACCCGCAACAAGGCCGGCTTTATTGACTTCGATCATAGGCGGATCGCCCGCAACATCGGCCTCAACGTCGCCGGTGAAGCGCGCCAGACGAGCTTTGGCCCTCGCGACATCGGCGGCCAGCTCGCTGCGCCGGTCGCTGACGGCAGCGCGTAACTGCTCGGGCTCCAGCGCCGCGGCGGGGCGGGCTGAACCGGCCGCGAGGCGCGCGGATACCGTCGCTTGCAGATCGCCCAGGCTTTCGTCGAGCCGCTGGAGCTGCGCAAGCCTCCGCTTGGCATAGTAAAGGTCGATCCAGGCCAGTGCGGTCTCGAGCCGGACATTCTGCGTCTCGATCGCGAGGTCGCCCTCGGCAATGCCGATATCGGCCTGGGCACGCGTGCGTTGCGCGCTGCGCTTGGCGGGATTGGGGAACGGCTGTTCGACCCCCACGCGCGCCATCGTCATGCTCTCGCGCGTGAAGCTGTAGGCAGGCGGACCGGAAACGGGGAAGTTGTCGAGGCCGAGGTTCAGCGTCGGATCGGGCAACCGGCCCGCGGCGACCGACGCCGAACGCCTCGCCTCGACCCCGGCTTCGCCCGCGCGGATCGAAGGCGCGTCGCGTGTGGCGCGCTCGATCGCGACGCTGAAGGTCAGCGGCTCGGCGAGTGCTGTGCCTGAAACGGCCGCGAGCAGCGCCGCCGGTAGTATCATTCGCATGATCGCGAAAATCCCTGGTTGAACTGCGCCAAGGTACGCCGCGAACCCGAGGGCTCGCGGACGCACCGCTAGGGTTCAGCCAAGGATTGCAGGCGGTTCGGGTTCCGGGCCGGTGTCGCGACCGACAAGTGGCATCGTCGATGCCTGTGGCGGCATCGACGCACGATATTCGCCCGGCAATGCGATCGGGAGCGGCGGTAGCAGCGCCAAAGCCACCCCGCAGCCCATCTTCGCCATGCAATCGGGTGTCATCCCCTGGCACGGATCTTCGGGCTGCGTCTGTTGTTTGGCGAGCGCCATCATCTCCGCACAATCCGCGCTCATCTGCGGGACGTTGGCCGTTTGGTCGGCCTTCATGACCGGCATGACATCCGCAAAGGCAGCTTCTTGGCCCAGGAGGCCAAGTAGTGCTCCAAGGAGCAGCAGTAAGGAGAGCCAGCGCTTCACGTTTCTGCTTTCGGCTTGCCGGCGCATTCTGTCAAATCTCGTTCCGGTCGCTTACGCGGTTCGGCGAGGCCTTCCAGGATCGGGCAATCTGGCCGCGCATCGCCGCTGCATCCATCGACCAGCTCAAGCAGGGTGCGGCGCATGGCTTCAAGCGCCGCCGACTTGCGCGCAAGATCCTCGGCATGTTCGAGAGCTATGGCCTTCACTTCGCTGCTCGCCCGCGCACGGTCGTCCCACAGTTCCAACAACGCGGAAATCTCATCGAGTGAAAAACCCAGATCGCGGGCATTGGCGATGAAACGCAGGCGCTCGACCGAGCGTGGGGGATAGTCTCGATAGCCGTTGTCGCGCCGGTCGGGCGGCGGCATCAGGCCGATGGCCTCGTAGTGGCGGATCATCCGCTGCGACACGCCCGTCGCCTTCGAGGCCTGGCCGCTGTTCATGGACGTTCCTCGCCCGATGACCGGTTATGGCCATGATGATGACCGCCGTGGAAGAAGTGCAGCAACGGACAGGCGAACAGGAAGGCGTAGGGAAGCAGGCCGAAGAGATGCTGGCGATGCTCGGGATAGAACAGATAGGCCGCGATCAGGGCTGCCGAGACAGCCGCCAGCAGCCAGGACCGTTTATTGGCCATGTTCATAGCGCAAGCCTCCTCAGGCGCAGGGAATTGCCGATCACGCTGACCGAGGACAGCGCCATCGCCGCCGCCGCGAAGATCGGCGAGAGCATAAGGCCGAACAGCGGGTAGAGCGCGCCAGCCGCCAACGGGATGCCCGCAACGTTGTAAGCAAAAGCGAAGAACAGGTTCTGCCGGATGTTCGCCATGGTCGCGTGGCTCAGGTGGCGGGCACGAGCGATGCCGTTCAAGTCGCCCTTGAGCAGCGTGATGCCCGCACTTTCGATGGCGACATCGGTGCCCGAGCCCATGGCGATGCCGACGTCGGCGGCGGCAAGTGCAGGGGCATCGTTCACGCCGTCTCCGGCCATGGCGACGATCCGGCCCTGCTCCCGCAGTCGCCTGACGATCTCGCTTTTGCGGTCGGGCAGGACATCGGCCTCGATATCGGCGATGCCCAACCGCCGGGCGATGGCCTCTGCCGTAACGCGATTGTCGCCGGTCAGCATGATGACGTGAATTCCCGCCTCGCCAAGCGCCTTGAGCGCGGCAGGCGTGGTCTCTTTCACCGGATCGGCAATGCCGATGGCGCCAGCCACCTTGCCATCAACGCCCAGGAATATCGCTGTCGCGCCCTCGGCGCGCAGGCGGTCGGCACGCTCCGCCAATGCCGTGGTCGCAATGCCTTGCTCGTCGAGGAAGCGGGCGTTGCCCGCGACAAGCCGGTGTCCATCAACCAGGCCGGTAATGCCCTTGCCGACGGGCTGATCGACCTCTCCCGGTTCACTGATCGCGAGCCCCCTGACCTCGGCCGCTTTGACTACGGCAAGGGCCAGCGGGTGTTCGCTGCTGCGTTCAAGGCTGGCTGCGAGGCGTAGAACCTCGTTCTCGTCGAACCCTTCAGCCGTCTCCATCGCAACCACGGCAGGCTTGCCTTCGGTAAGCGTCCCGGTCTTGTCGACGACGAGTGTGTCGACCTTTTCCATGCGCTCCAGGCTTTCCGCGTTCTTGATGAGGATACCGGCCTGTGCGCCGCGCCCGACCCCGACCATGATCGACATCGGCGTGGCGAGACCAAGCGCACAGGGGCAGGCGATGATCAGCACGGCGACCGCCGCGATCAGGCCGTAGCCCATCGCCGGAGACGGGCCGACCAGCGACCAGACGACAAAGGCGAGCGCCGCGACGGCGATAACGGCAGGAACGAACCATCCCGAAACCGTATCGGCAAGCCGCTGGATCGGTGCACGGCTGCGCTGTGCGTCGGCGACCATCTGGACGATGCGCGCCAGCATGGTGTCGCGGCCGATTCTATCGGCGCGCATGACAAGGCCGCCGGTCTGGTTGATCGTGCCGCCGATCAGCTTCGAGCTTGCTTCTTTGGTCACTGGCATGGACTCGCCGGTCACCATCGATTCATCGACCGTGCCGCGCCCTTCGAGCACCTCGCCGTCGACCGGCACCTTCTCGCCTGGGCGGACGCGCAGGGTGTCGCCGACCAGGACTTGGTCGAGAGTGATTTCCTCGTCGCTGCCATCAGGACGGACCCGGCGCGCCAGTCTGGGCGACAGGTCGAGCAGCGCCCGGATCGCGCCGCTGGTGGTTTCGCGGGCGCGCAGTTCGAGCAATTGGCCGAGCAGCACCAGCACGGTGATCACCGCCGCCGCCTCGAAATAGGCCGGGACTGCACCATGCGCCGTCTGAAACGCCATCGGAAAGACGCCGGGCGCGAGCGCGGCCACCATGCTGTAGGCCCAGGCAACGCCGGTCCCCATGGCGATGAGGGTGAACATGTTGAGATGGCGGCTCTTCAATGACGCCCAGCCACGCTTGAAAAACGGCCAGCCTGCCCAGAGCACCACAGGCGTTGCGAGCGCCATCTGCAGCCAGTTCGACAACCGAGGGTCGATAAACCGGTCGAGCCCCAGCAGGTGACCGCCCATTTCGAGCACGACGACGGGCAGCGTCAGGATGAGGCCGATGACCAAGCGCCGCCTCATGTCGGCATATTCCGGAGATGGGCCGTCGTTCAGCGTCGGGGTCGTCGGCTCCAGCGCCATACCGCAGATCGGGCAGCTTCCGGGCCCGGGTTGTTGGACTTCCGGATGCATCGGGCAAGTCCAGATCGCGCCTTCGGGCACCGGCTCGGTCCGATGCGGTGCATCGCTCGCATATCGCGCCGGATCGGCGTTGAACTTGGTGAGACAGCCAGCGCTGCAGAAGTAATGATGGACGCCGCCATGGGTGGCGACATGCGTTGTAGTCGCCGGGTCGACGCTCATTCCGCAAACGGGGTCGGTTACCATTCCTGATGCTGAGGTACCCGAATGAGCGCAGTGTGTGTGATCGTGGTGCGACTCGGCCATCTCTTGTGCTCCTCAAGTCGCACCTTCATCAACCTTGACATAATGTCATGGTCAAGTCTTTTCCAACCGGCAGTCCGAGAAGGTCCAGCGTGCCCAGACGGGCGATCAATGTGCGTTTGCGCGTGCAGGGAGGTTCCATCCGCCAGCAGTCGTCTTGCGGGAAACCGGTGGCCCGGGACCGATTTTCTGCAGTTCCCCTCAGAAAACGAGCACATTGTCAGCGCCGAGGTATCGCAGTTTGGATAGCCGCTTGGATTTGCTTGGTTTCACCCAATGAAGAGCATTTGGCACAGGGCGACCGGCAGCAACCAAACGGATCGGAAGATTGCCCAGGGTTTCCATCCATCATCGATGGATCAGCTTGGGCCACCTAGCGGGGCGCGGTCAGGGCTGGCAGATTACCAGAGCAGGGTTTCCACCAGATCTGCCAACGGCAATTGATGTTTGAACTGCAGATTTCCCGCCGTCACTCGCAGCTTTTCGCGGTCAAATTCTAAGCGCTCGTCCCTGAACGCAAAAACGACGAGATTCATTCCGGCTTCGACCGTCACCGTGATAACCTCACCAAAACATTCGCGGAGCCGATGCAGCATCGGCACGTGCTTCCCAGGGTAATTGCACAGATTGACGACGAAAATGCCGCCAGCGTTTAGCCGGGCACGGCAAGCGCGATAGAAATCCAGCGAACATAGCTGGGCAGGTTGCCCACTGCTGTCGAAGCCATCGACAAGCAGAATGTCGGTCGTCCGCTCGTCCTTTGCCACGAAGTCTGAACCGTCACCCCAGATTATCTCGAAGCGATCACTGCCGGGGGGCATGCAAAATTGGTCGGCGACGGCCAGGACATCCCAATCTACCTCGACCCCTCGGATCGAACTCTCGGGCAGAAATTTGTGACAATACTTCGCCAGTGAGCCTCCGCCGAGGCCGATAATCTCGATTGTTTTCGGGGACGGATTGAAAAGCAGGAAGCCCATCATGGCCTGAGTATATTCGAGCATAAGCCGGAATGGGTCGGTGATGCTCATGGCACTTTGAACATAGGCCCAGTTCGCCAGCAGGCTTCTGATGTCCCCCAGCTCGAATACCAGCGGCGCGACAAAGCCAGCTTCCTCGTGATGAAGCTGCGAGGGTGCCGCCTCGAACCGGGCGCTCCACCGATGATCGCGATCAATCCGGTCAATGTGATCGAGGAAGTCCTCGATTTCGGTGGCGCTACGATCCTCAACCACCATCGCGGCAGCTGAACTGTATGTATCGGTTGAGCTGCCGGAGTAGCTATCCGTCACGGTCTTGCCGCTCCTTTCATCCTCATGACAAATCAACAATTCTACCAAAGGATTGCGGCTGCACCCCAGGTCAATCCGCCCCCCATGGCTTCGAGAGCAACGAGATCACCCGGCTTGACCCGGCCGTCGCGGACGGCCTGATCAAGTGCCAGCGGGACCGATGCCGCCGACGTGTTGGCCTGCTGTTCAACGGTCACAACAATCCTCTCGGGACGCAGACCAAGCTTTTTCGCCGTGCCTTCCAGAATGCGCAGATTGGCCTGATGGGGCACGATCCAGTCGAAATCCTCGACGCGGACGCCAACGGCGAGAGCAATCTCCTCAAGGACTGCGGCGAGATTGACCACGGCGTGCCGATAGACCTCGCGCCCCTTCATGCGGACCTTGCCAACAGTGCCGGTGCTCGATGGCCCACCATCGACATGGAGTAGATCGCGATGCTGGCCATCAGCATGAAGGCGCGTTGCGAGGATGCCGCTGCCATCCGATTTTGACCGAAGGACTACGGCACCCGCACCATCGCCAAAGAGCACGCAGGTCGAACGGTCGTCCCAATCGAGCAGCCGCGTGAATGTCTCGGCACCGATGACGAGTGCAACCAGGTCGGGATCGCGGCAGAGCATGGCATCGGCGACCGAGAGCGCATAGAGGAAGCCTGAGCAGACCGCTTGCACGTCGAATGCAACGCAGTCGCCGATACCGAGATTGGCCTGAACCTGTACGGCAGTGGCGGGGAAAGTCTTGTCCGGCGTGGTCGTCGCCAGAACAATGAGCCCGACAGCTTCCGGTGCAATGCCGGCCGCTTCCAGAGCCCGCCGGGCCGCAATCGTGGCCAGATCGGATGTCATTTCGTCGTCTGCGGCTATATGGCGCGCCCGGATCCCGGTTCGCTCGACAATCCAGTCATCGCTGGTTGCGACTGTGTGCGCCAGTTCGTCGTTGCTGACGATGCGCTCGGGCAAATAGCTGCCTGTTCCGATGATCGCCGCACGCCGCGTCATATGTGCCACGTTCCGTTTCAGCGGCCGAGACGCCGTTCAAATAGCTGCGCCTTCTCGTACATCTCTTTCCACGCAGCAGCAGCGCGCATGGAGCGTTCCCTGACGCGCGGTAGAGAGGCTTCCTTGGCCTCTTCCAGGCAGGTGTTGAGCCGGTTCAGGTAGAAGTCACTGTTGCGGGCTGTCGGCTTGAGGAGTGGTTTTGCAGTCATGGCTTGCACTCTTTCGTTTTTGGATGATCGTGTTCGTGAATCGGTGATCGACGAGGTTGGTCGCGCAGCTACGCCGCTACCGTTTCGTCCCCGACGCCGTGGCCCCGGGCGAGGTATTCGTGCGACCCCATCTCGTTGAGACGCGAAACGGTCCGCTCGAACTCGAAGGCATCTTCCGTTGCGCAGTAGAGCGTGTCGGGATCGCGATCGGCGGAGGCGAGTAGTTTGACGCCATTCTCGTACAGCGTGTCGATCAAGGTCTTGAATCGGGCGGCTTCGGATTTCCGGTTCGCGTCAAGCACCGGGATGCCCACCAGAATGACGGTGTGATAGCGATGTGCCAGGGCCATGTAGTCGGGAATACCGCGCGGTTCCCCGCACAGACGCTTGAACGAGAATACCGCCACGCCCTTCAGCGATTTGGGCACGAACAGTTCCCGCCCGCCTTTGATCACCACGGTTTCGGACGGGACGTGGTCGCGGTCCTCGACCGGGAAATCGGTTAGCCGGAAGAACGCGCGGCTCAGGGCTTCGGTTGCCGCATCGCCGCTGGGTGCATGCCAGGTCTGGAAGCCGCCCAGACGCTGCATGCGATAGTCGGTTGGCCCGTCAAGGCTGAGGACGTCGAGCCGGTCTTTGAGCAGCGCAATAAACGGCAGGAAATGCTCCCGATTGAGCCCGTTCTTGTAGAGATCCTGAGGTGGCCGGTTGGAGGTTGCGACCACGGTTACGCCGTGGCCGATGATCCGGGTAAACAACCGGGACAGGATCATGGAATCAGCCGAGTTGGTGACGATCATCTCGTCGAATGCAATCAGCCGGGCCTCCGCAGCAATTGCCTCCGCGACCGGCAGGATCGGGTCGCCGGTCTCCTTCGCGCGCTCGACGCGCAACCGGTCGTGCACCTCCTGCATGAATTCATGGAAGTGGACCCGCCGTTTGTCGCTGATCTCAACGCAATCGAAGAACAGGTCCATCAGCATCGATTTGCCGCGCCCGACGCCGCCCCAGAGGTAGACACCCCGGACCGGCTCGGGTTTGCGCCGCGTGAAGCGAGCCATAAGACCAGGACGCTGGGCCTGCAATTCCAGTTGGGCGATCGCTTCGCCAAAGCGCATTGCGACCTGACGCTGGGCGTCGTCGAGGCGCAGCTGGCCCGTTGCAATGGCGTCCTCGTAACGCGCGATGACTTTGCTCTGTGGCAAGTACCTTGACTCCATGAATTGTGATGGACTGAAAACAGGGGATACCGGCCGACCAGGAATCCCAGTCGGCCGGTGCGACCCTCGGGCTCTGCTACTTTGCCCGAATAGTAACCTTGAGCTTTGCGCCGATTCCGTAGATGCTCGGCGTGTGAATGACGCTGGAGACGGCATAGGCCTTGCCTTCGATCTCGACATTGTCACCCGGTGTCGGAGCGAAACCAAAATGCATGTTTTCGAACATGGGGCCGACTTCATTGCTGCCAGCGAGGAACACATTTGCATCGACCATTGGCTGTTTCCTGAAATGCGCCAGCAAGGGCTGGCCTGAAATGAAAATCGCGCCTGACAACGCCGGGAGGCCGGCAACTCGATCGGAGCGCTGATGGGCCTCGAAAGGGGGCGTCAGTCTGTTTGCGCCCGGCTAACGAGCGGATCAGGGCGCTTCGGATTGCTGTTCGCGGTGACGCTTCGTGGCGGTGCGGCGATAGAAAAAGCGGAAGCTGTCTTCCTCGTAGCCGATCTTTTCGTAGAAGCGGGCCGCCGCTTCATTTTCGGAGCGGACCATGAGCTGGACTTTGGGCGCGCCGAACTGGCCGAGCCAGTCCTCGCAGTGCCAGATGAGCTTGCGCCCGACGCCCCAGCGTCGAAAATCGTTGTCAACGCCAAGATAGTAAATCCACCCGCGATGGCCGTCCCACCCGCACATCGCCGTTCCGATGAGATGACCTGCGGCAAAGGAAGCGATGATTGTCGAGGATGGGCCCTCAAGCGCCCGCCGGGCATCAGCTTCGGGATCGTTCCAAGGACGGCTCAGTCCGCAAGCCTCCCAAAACCTTACGGCTTCGCCGATCTCGGTCGTTGCTAGCGGGCGGAATTCTATTGTCATGACTCATCTGCTTCCGGAATTAATTCCGGGCGCTCCTTGCGGAACCCATGCATGCCGAACCACCACTGCAAGGCGATGATGGCACCCTTCGCAGGCTGGAGCAGGCCGATCATGAGAACCATGGCCAGTGGCAGGACTATTGCTAAGAGCGCAGCGGCTGAAAGACTTGAACTCCGGGTCAAAGCAATGATCAGCGGTGCCATCAGATGACCGGTCACGAAGATCGAGACATAGGCCGGAAAGTCATCGGCCTGCTGATGGGTCCAGTCCTGGCCGCAATGTGGGCAATGTGGGATCGGCTTGAGAAACCGCATGAACAGGCGCGCTTCGCCGCATCGTGCGCAGCGCCCTAGCAAGCCGCGCATGATTGCCGCCCAGCCAGAGGCAGGGAGGGCGATGCTGCCGGTCACCGATCCCGGCTCATAGGCGGGCATCGGCTTTGGCTTTTCCCGCAGTTTGTCAAAGGGTGAGTGCATGAAACTAGGCATCGAAAAACCCGGGAGGACCTGCCCGCCGGACGCTCTCGTCGACATGCGCGACGAACTGCGTGAAATTGCGCCGGAAGCGGTCGGCGAGACCTCGCGCGGCATGGTCGTAGTCATGCCCGTCGGCCCAGGTCGCGCGGGGATCGAGGATCTGTGTATCGACACCCTCGACCTCGACCGGAACCTCGAAACCGAAATTGGGATCGGTGCGGAACTGGGCATGCTTGAGCTTGCCTGACAGGGCTGCATTGAGGAGCGAACGGGTCACCTTGATCGGCATGCGCGAGCCGGTGCCATACTGGCCGCCGGTCCATCCGGTGTTGACCAGCCAGCAATCCACGCCCGCAGCGGCAATCCTTCTGCGCAGGAGATTGCCGTAGATGCTGGGGTGACGTGGCATGAAGGGGGCGCCAAAGCAGGTCGAGAATGTCGCCTCTGGTTCGGTGACGCCCATTTCAGTGCCCGCGACCTTGGCCGTGTAGCCCGACAGGAAGTGATACATCGCCTGTTCGGGGGTGAGCTTGGCGATCGGCGGCAGGACACCAAAAGCGTCCGCTGTCAGCATGATCAGGTTCTTGGGCACCGGACCCATGTTCTCGCAGGAGGCATTGGGGATGAAGTGGATTGGATAGGCGCCGCGGCTGTTCTCGGCGAGCGAGGCGTCGTCGAGGTCGAGCGCGCGCGTCTCGGGATGCATCACCACGTTTTCAAGGATCGTCCCGAACCGCTGCGTGGTGGCGTGGATCTCCGGCTCGGCCTCGGCTGAGAGCCGGATCATCTTGGCGTAGCAACCGCCCTCGAAGTTGAACACGGCAGTGTCCGACCAGCCATGTTCATCGTCACCAATCAGGGTGCGCGAGGCGTCGGCCGAAAGGGTCGTCTTGCCGGTGCCCGACAAGCCGAAGAAAATCGCGGTATCGCCATCGGGGCCGATGTTGGCCGAACAATGCATCGGCATGACACCCTGCTGCGGCAGGACAAAGTTGAGGACGGTAAAGACCGCCTTCTTGATCTCGCCTGCGTAGCCAGTGCCGCCAATCAGAATGACGCGCTGCATGAAATCGATGGCGATCACGGTCTCGGAGCGGCAGCCATGTCGCTCGGGATCCGCGCGAAAGCTGGGCAAGTCGATGATCGTGTAGTCGGCGCTGAAACGCTGGAGTTCGTCTGAGGTGGGGCGCACGAGCATGGTGCGCACGAAACTCGAATGCCAGGCAAGCTCGGTGACGATGCGAACGCCGACACGGTGTTCAGCCTGCGATCCGCCAAACAGGTCCTGAACGAAGACGTCGTCGAGCGTGGCAAGGTGCTTGAGGAAGTCCGCGTGGAGCTGCTCGAACGCTTCGCCATTCATCGGCTTGTTCGCTGAGCCCCACCAAACATCGTCCTTGGTCAGGACGTCGCGCACGATGAACTTGTCCTGGGCCGAACGCCCGGTGTGCTCGCCGGTTTCCACCACGAGCGCGCCATGTTCCGACATACGGCCTTCGCTGCGACGCAGCGCCAGCTCGACAAGCTGCGGCGTGTCGAGGTTTTCATGAAGCTGGCCACCTGCCTTGATGGCGATCTCCGGGTGTGTGAGCGTCAGGGTCATGGGATCAAAGGCCTCTTTCAGGGACTGGTGTGAGTTTTTGGGGCGCTGCGCTTCACCGGTCGGTTGCGAAAGTCTGCGAGCGATAGCGAAGCGACAGCTTGGGGCGATGGATACGGCCCTTTCCGGGCGGATCGTCCGCAAGTGCATGGCCATCGGGAACACTGTCCGGACGTTGCGGGTCCGCCTTGACGTGTTTGCTGGCCGGGGCCTGATTTTCCGGTTCATCAGCCATCGCATGCTCCTGCATCGGGCGCTGTTCCCTTCCGGTGTTCCCGCCCGTTGCCCTGGTCGATGACGCACGCGATTTCTGACATCAGGCCTGCAGCTTCGACGGGTTTCAGCTCAGCCTCGCAGAGCGAGCCGTCGGCGCGGTGGAATGTCACCACAACCCGGAAGTCGCTGGGATCGCGAGGGATCAGCCGGAGATGGGCGTTAACGCCGCTGACGGGCGAGCGCGTTGCACTCGCGCCGCCAACGAGGCTTTCCTCCCCAGGAACTGATTCAATGAATGGCATAAGGCATATATACAACACCAGCTTAAATTGTTAAGACTGATATTTGACGTATAAAACATCACGGAGTTCCTATGATCACGTCGCAGCAAATGCGGGCAGCGCGCGCCCTTCTCGGCCTCGACCAGCGCCAGCTGGCGGAACTGGCCGGGCTTTCCCTGCCGACCATCCAGCGCATGGAGTCATCGGACGGCCAGGTGCGCGGCGTCGTCGACACCTTGGTCAAGGTCATCACCGCCCTTGAGGGGGCAGGCATCGAACTGCTTGGCGAGAATGCGCCCAGCACCGGTGTCGGGAGAGGGGTGCGGTTATGCGAATCGACCGCCGGCAAGGCGCGCGGCCGGGTTCAGTCAATTCTCTATGACAAGGCGGAAGGCCAAGAGGCTGAGCGATGACGATAAAGCCCTATACGCCCAAACTGATCATGACCTTCCGTGAAGGCTACTCGGCGAGCACGTTCCGGGCCGACGTGGCCATGCTCGAGCGCGTCCATCTCGGCGGCAACTCCGGCAAGGTCTTCTATGCGGCAGACTTCGCCAATGCCCAGTCCCTCGCGGTCGGGTTGCTCGAAATGCCCAAACCGCTGTTGCACTGACATAAGCCGCCGACCCTCACCGAGGCCGTTGGCGCTTCCCCTATCCGCCCCCGTTCCCGGGCGTCTGGTGTCGAAAAGGAATCGTTTTGCACGACGTCGTAATCTTGTCGGGTGCGCGTACCGCCATTGGCGATTTTGGGGGTAGTCTCAAAGATGTTGCCCCTTGGGAGCTCGGACGCATCGTCATTGCCGAAGCGATAAAGCGGGCCGGGATCGAGCCCGCGGACGTCGGCCATGTCGTGCTTGGCCAGGTCATTCAGAGTGAACCGCGCGACGCGTATGTCTCACGCATTTCCGCGATCGCTGCCGGGATTCCCGACAAGACCCCGGCACTCACGCTCAACCGTCTGTGCGGATCGAGCGTTCAGGCCGTTATTTCTGCAGCGCAGATGATTGCTCTTGGCGAATGCGACATTGCGGTTGCCGGCGGGGTCGAAAGCATGAGCCAGTCGCCCTACGTCACAAAATCCATGCGTTGGGGTCGGCGCATGGGCGATGAAGCGATGATCGATGCGATGAACGCCATTCTCCACGATCCCTTCGGCGCTGGTCACATGGGTGTGACGGCCGAGAACATGGCTGATCGCTATGGTATAACGCGAGAGCAGCAGGATGCCTTGGCGGCCGAAAGCCATCGGCGCGGATCTGTTGCCCAGCGAGAAGACCGCTTTCGCGATCAGATCGTACCAGTCGAAGTTAAAAGCAGGAATGGCACTTACCTGTTCAAGGTTGACGAACATGTTCGACCCGATGTGTCAGAAGCAGCACTTGCAGGCCTGAAGCCTCTTTTCCGCAAAGATGGCGGCACGGTGACGGCCGGCAACGCTAGCGGCATCAACGATGCCGGAGCCGCGTTGGTTCTGGCGTCTGCTGCTGCTGCCGAGGCACGCGGTCTCACGCCGAGAGCCCGTGTGGTGGCCTGGGGGCATGCTGGTGTCGCGCCCGAGGTCATGGGCCTCGGGCCGGTTGAAGCGGTTCCCATCGCCCTCCAGCGCGCGGGCCTATCACTAGATCAGATCGAGGTGATCGAAGCGAATGAAGCTTTCGCGGCCCAAGCCTGTGCTGTTGCCAAGCTGCTCGATTTTCCGCCTGAGAAGGTCAATCCGAACGGTAGCGGGATCGGCCTTGGTCACCCGGTCGGCGCGACAGGTGCGATTATCACGATCAAGGCGCTCCATGAACTGGAACGCATCGGCGGACGCTATGGTCTGGTGACAATGTGCATCGGCGGCGGGCAGGGCATCGCGCTGATCATCGAACGTATGCCGCAAGCACATGGGTGAGAGGCAAAAGATGCCCGGCCTAGCTCAGACATGGTGTCGCTCCCCAATTGGTAGTGTCGAGAGGCTTGGAGAAGCACCGCCCTGACTCATGCGTCCGTCGGTTCCGGCGCGGATCGGCCTTTCAGCAAAAAACAATCTGAATCAGGAGCATCGCAAGTGAGCACAGCCTATATTATCGACGCCGTTCGGACACCTCGCGGCATAGGAAAGCCGGGCAAAGGTGCGCTTTTGCACTTTCACCCCCAGCATCTCGGAGCGACAGTGCTGAAAGCGCTTGCTGAGCGCAATGACCTCGAAACGTCTGAGGTTGATGATGTGATCATCTCGACCAGCAATCAGAAAGGCAAGCAGGGCGGCGATATTGGCCGGATGGCGGCGCTGCTGGCCGATTATGACCAAACGACCAGTGGCATGACACTCGACCGCTTCTGCGGCGGCGGAATTACGAGCGTAAATCTGGCAGCAGGCCAGATTATGTCCGGTTTGGCAGAATGTGTCGTGGCTGGCGGCATCGAAATGATGTCCTACCACGCTGAGCTTGCTGCCCAGGAGATGGCAGCCGGATATAGTCCATTGGGAATGGGATCGGGCAACCCCGCTCTTCAGAGAATACACCCCCAATCCCATCAAGGCGTTTGCGCTGATGCCATCGCAGCAATGGAGGGCATCAGCCGCCAAGACGTTGACGCGCTTGGATTGGAAAGCCAGCGGCGGGCCGATGCCGCTATCCGCGAGGGTCGCTTCGCCCAGAGCCTTATCAGCGTATTGAACGCGGACGGAACTGTTGCGCTGGACCATGATGAGTATCCACGCCCGGAAACTACGGCCGAGATCCTGGCGGGGCTCAAACCGAGCTTTGCGGCTGTCGCGGACTTTGCGCTGACTGACGGGGGACCCACATTCCGACAGCTCATAAATCAGAAATACCCGGACCTGACTTGGCAGGCAATTCACCATGCAGGTAACAGTTCAGGCGTAGTCGATGGTGCTTCCGCGATCCTGCTTGCCTCGCCTGACTATGCCGCGCGCAATGGCTGGAAGGCTCGTGCGCGCGTCGTGATGGCAGCAAACATGGGCGATTGCCCCACACTTATGCTGAACGCGCCCGTGCCCGCAGCAAGGCGTGTCTTGGAGAAAGCACGCCTGCGTATCGAAGATATCGATTTGTGGGAGGTCAATGAAGCGTTTGCCGTCGTGGCCGAGAAATTTATTCGAGACCTCAAGCTCGATCGTGAAAAGGTTAATGTCAATGGCGGTGCCTGTGCACTCGGACACCCCATCGGTGCGACAGGACCGATGTTGATCGGTACGGTCCTCGACGAACTGGAACGCCGAGACTTGAAGCGTGGACTTATCACGATGTGCGCCGCTGGCGGAATGGCCCCAGCTATCATTATTGAGCGCATCTGAATGCAACCGTGTGTTCTGGCGGCGGAAGGCCGCCGACCAACTTGGCGCATCACCCTCATAGGTATGTCATTACGATGGTCGAGCAGGTTCGCCGGAGCTATAGGTAAGCTTTGGAAGCGGGCAGGGTTTCGAACTGATTATCGAAGGTCTACCGAAGCACATGCGTAAGAGGCAAAGTATAACCGGACTCGATCAGGCAAGACGCGTCCCCAGTTCGCTGGAAGTTGGCAGGGCCGTGCGTGCACTCGTCCAGCTGGCGGCGCTTGCCGGCCTTGTTGATGCGGTCGGGGTTCTGGCTTTCGGGCACGTCGTCCTAACCTCCCCGGGCGCCAATCTTCAAGGAGGATATCCTCTCGCCTTGTTTGCGTGCGCTATGGTCCTGAGCTTTCTCGGCGGTATCGTCATGACCACGCTGAGCACCTACCGGATCACCCGGCTTCGGCGCATGGTCATCCTGCTGGCGACTGCACTTGCGCTCGCGGCAGCTTATGGCGCCTTCAGGGAAGGGAAAGCGTTTGCACTGGCCATCCTGCTCGCAATGGCAATGGGCGGAGTCCATTGCATATTCGATCGGGACAATCCGGAACTACCGGAAGCCTTGTCACCCTCCGGTCAGCTCGCTCGCTTTGGCGAAACCCTGGCCGGTGGCCGCGCCGGAACAAACCACCGCCAGATCGGCTTGCACGCATCCTTTTGGTTGGCCTTCGTGATGGGCGGCATCGCCGGAGCAAGCGCCTGGATGGCGCTCGATGGCGGCGCACTTGTGTTGGCGGCGTCAATCGCAGGGCTTCTGACCCTGCGGACATGGCTGATCGAGCGCGATCTCCTGGCAGCCTGACACGCCGATCAAATCTTTGAGGAAACCGCGATGAGCGACGACGAATATGTCTATGATGAAGAATCCGGCGAATGGATGCCGGCTGCCGAGCTTGCAGAACGCCGCAGTGCTGCGGGACAGATCGAGGTGCGAGATGCCGTTGGCAATCTTCTGGCCGATGGCGATCAGGTGACCTTGATCAAGGATCTTGAGGTCAAGGGCGCGGGCCAGACACTCAAGCGCGGCACTTTGATCAAGTCCATTCGCCTGACCGACGACCCCCAGGAGATCGACTGCCGCTACGAGGGGGTCAAGGGCTTGGTGCTTCGTGCGGAATTTGTCCGGAAACGCGCCTGAGCTGCGGAAATCTCAGCGCACGATCCCGGCGGCGGCCAAGACGCCCAGAGTGACCAAGTCTGACACTGTTGAGGTCATTCCTGCGATCTGCACGGGCTTTTCCATACCGACCAGAAACGGGCCGAGGGAATCGCCCTCAGCGAGTTCCTTGATCAGCTTGGCTGAGATGCTGGCCGATTGCAGACCCGGCATGATCAGGACATTGGCGGGTGCGGTCAGCCGGCTGAAGGGATAATAGCGCTTCATTTCATTGTTCAGCGCGACATCGGGGGACATCTCGCCTTCATATTCGAAGTCGGTGCCGCGGGTATCGAGGAGGGCAACCGCGTCGCGGGATGTTGCAAGCCATTCGCCCGGCGGGTTTCCAAAATTGGAATAGGACAAGAAGGCAACGCGCGGGTCGTGTCCCATCCGGCGGGCAATTTCAGCGGTTTGCACGGCGATATCGGCAAGGTCGGCCGCCGACGGACGTTCGTTCACGGTGGTGTCTGCAACAAAGACAGTCTTGTTGCGGCCGACAAGCACATGAAGGCCGAACGGTATGTGATCCTGGGCAGGGTCCAGCACGAGCCGGATCTGTTCCAGTGACTGCCTGAAATGCCGCGTCGTGCCAGTGATCATCGCCTCACCCTCGCCGAGCTCAAGCAGCAGCGCGCCGAACACATTGCGATCTCGATTTACGAGACGCACGCAGTCCCGGTAGAGATAGCCCTTGCGCTGGAGGCGGCTGTAAAGGTGCTCGATCATGTCGGGGATCAAGGGCGATACCCGTGCATTGTGGATCTCGAATTCTGCGGCATCGCAGCCCAGTCGTTGAAGCCCCTCGCGCACCCGGTCGTCATGGCCGACCAGGATCGACTTGCCGTAGCCTTCTTCCTGAAAGGCAATCGCAGCCCTCAGGACCGTGTCCTCCTCCGCTTCAGCAAAAATCATGCGAGTCGACTGTGAGCGAGCACGCTCATGGGCAGAGGCCAGCACAGCGGTGGTCGGGTTCAATCGTGCCCGCAGCGCCTGGCTATACGCGGCGAGGTCGGCAAGCGGTCGGCGGGCCACGCCCGTTTCCATCGCCGCCAGTGCGACGGCAGCTGGAACCGTTTCGATCAGGCGAGGATCGAATGGAGTGGGAATGATATATTCGGGACCGAAGCTGCCGGCGCGGCCACCATAGGCGACAGCCACCTCATCTGGAACGCGCCGACGCGCCAATTCGGCAATGGCTTTTGCAGCCGCTACCTTCATGGCGTCGTTGACCGTGGTTGCCCGCACATCGAGCGCTCCCCGGAAGATATAGGGAAAGCCCAGAACATTATTGATCTGGTTGGGATAGTCCGAACGGCCTGTCGCGATAATGGCGTCCTCACGAACGGATTTCACAATCTCGGGCTGGATTTCCGGTGACGGATTCGCCAGCGCGAAGATGATTGGACTTGGCGCCATCGAAGCGACCATTTCCGCCGTGACCGCCCCGGCAACCGACAGGCCGAGGAACAGATCCGCACCGTTCATCGCGTCGGCTAATGTCCTGGCTTTCGTTTCAGCGGCATGCGCCGACTTCCACTGGTTCATGCCTTCGCTGCGGCCTTGGTAGATCACACCCTTGCTGTCGCACATGACGACATGACGCACGCCGAGCGACTTGGCGAGTTCGGTACAGGCTATCGACGCCGCCCCCGCACCGTTCACGACCATTTTGATATCCTTGAGGTCGCGTCCGGTCAGAAAAGCGGCATTGATGATGCCTGCCGCAGCGATAATCGCCGTGCCGTGCTGGTCATCGTGGAAAACGGGAATGTTCATGCGCTCGCGCAGTGTCTGCTCGATGATGAAGCATTCGGGTGCCTTGATGTCCTCGAGATTGATCCCGCCGAAACTCGGCTCCATCAGCTCCACAGCGGAAATGAAGCGATCGACGTCTTCGGTCGCGAGTTCGAGATCGATGGAATCGACGTCGGCGAAGCGCTTGAACAGTACCGCCTTGCCTTCCATCACCGGCTTGGAAGCCAGTGCCCCGAGATTCCCGAGGCCTAGGATCGCAGTGCCGTTGGTAATGACGGCCACCAGGTTGCCTTTAGCGGTATAATCATACGCGGCGTCCGGGTTCGCGGCGATCGCATGGACGGGCGCCGCTACGCCGGGCGAATAAGCGAGCGCAAGATCGCGCTGTGTGGCCATGGGCTTGGTCGCGACAATCTCGATCTTGCCGGGGCGACCGGTGGAGTGAAAGGCCAGCGCCTCGCGATCAAGTGATGTATCGCCCATTTCATTTTTCCTTATCCATGGTCTGGCTGTGGCTCGTCCGCGCAATCAGGCGACGCGTCCCGGCATTACGAGTTTGCTAGCGGAGTTCTGCGCCGCGGAGCGAAGTCGTTACGGCCTGCGTCAAGGCACCGAATCCCCGTCGCGCATCTGGCGTTGCCGCTCGTGCGCAGCCAGCTCGGCGTTCCGCCGGTCATGCGCCCGCCCACCTGCGATCGTAGCGCCGACGAAGAGCATTAGGAGCAAGATGGAGATGACTATGATCGCACCGATGACCATGGCGGTGCCTACACTTTGAGCGGTTCGAGGATCGAGACATAGTTCGCCACCGCGCCGCCGCCCATGTTGAAGCAGGCACCGAGACTTGCGCCGGAGACCTGCATGTCCCCCGCACTCCCGGAAAGCTGGCGGGCCGCGATGACGTGCATCGACACACCCGTCGCGCCGACCGGGTGGCCCTTTGCCTTGAGTCCGCCCGACAGGTTGACGGGCAAGCGGCCTCCACGTTCGGTCTGCCCTTCGTGCACCAGCTGGATTGCTTCGCCTGGCTGACAAAGGCCCATAGCTTCAAGGCTCAGCAGTTCGGCTATCGTGAAGCAATCGTGGACTTCGGCGAAGTCCAGGTCATTCACGGAAATTCCAGCAGCGCGATAGGCTCGCTCGAACGCCAGGCGGGGCCCTTCGAAGCTGGCCAGATCCTTGCGGGCCATGGGAAGGAAGTCGTTGACCTGTTCGGCTGCACGAAATCCAATCGCACGCTCAAGTCCGCGTGCTACATCCGGATGGGCGATGATCACGGCAGCCGCACCATCGGAAATGAGCGAGCAATCGGTCACTTTGAGCGGCGCGGCGATAACGGGGTTGCGATCGGACGCCGTCAGGCAGAACTCAAGATCGATCTCCTTGCGCAGATGCGCAAGCGGGTTTGAAAGCGCGTTGCGATGGTTCTTGACCGCTATTCGTGCCATGGCTTCGGTCGGATCGCCATGCCGGTCGGCATAGGCCTTGGCGAATTGCGCGAATATCGCTGGGAACGAGAGATCGGCCTCTTCGGGCTGATAGCTGGCACCGGAAAGCGCCCGCGTAACGCCTGCCGTGTCTAGCCCGGTCATCTTCTCTGCCCCGACGACAAGCGCGACCTTGATCCGGCCGCTCTGGACTGCGTCCATTGCTGCATAGAGCGCAGCCGAACCCGAAGCGCAGGCATTCTCGCACCGCGTTGCCGGTTTGAAGCGCAACGCATCATGCGCGCCGAAAATCAGTGAGGAGCAAAACGCATCGGGAACCATGCCGGAGTTGAAATGGCCCAACCAGACGGCATCGATATCTCGCGGATCGATCCCCGCATGGCCAATTGCCTCCTTCGCTGCGGAGACGATAAGGCCCTCGATTGTCTCTCCGGTAAGTTTCCCGAACGGCGTATGCCCCCAACCAACGATGTTTGCCTGGATCTTGGTATTGGGCATCTGCAACCTCGCGTAACTATGGAAACAACCGCCTCCCGGGAAGGAAGCGTGTGTGGGTCATCCAGGGCCTTCCAGATCGAAGGCTATCCCGCTGGGGATCGCCACCTTGGAGGCAGCTCGTTTGCCGAGCGCCTTGCATGTTCTGAATATGCTTAGTGATGTATCATGTTATTACCTAATATGTGAAGATCGTATTTTGATGTATTAAACATCATTCATTGCTCAATCCGAGCAAGCGTGCTTGCCTTGGTTCTGGCGGATTGAGATGATGCAGTTGGGGAAAGCAGGGTGGGCCGAGTATGTTGAGACTGCGTCTCGAATATCGAGAAGTTTTGGCGAACGCTGGGTGATTAGAGATCCAGGCCGAATGGTTCGCCATTGTGCTGGACGGCTCGGAAACGCATGAGTGCTGCCGCGATCCGGTGGTAACTTCCTCGGATTTCCGCCGGTCTGCCAGTCGTGACAGCCTTGGGAGCCGCCTACGACCGCGACCTTCTAATCAGACGGTTAGCCTTGGCGCTCAATCATCATCGACTTGACTTGAGCGATGGCCTTGGCCGGATTGAGCCCCTTGGGGCATGCTTGTGCGCAGTTCATGATCGTGTGGCAACGGTAAAGACGGAAGGGGTCCTCAAGATTATCCAAGCGCTCGCCGGTCGCTTCGTCACGGCTGTCGGCAAGCCATCGATAGGCTTGAAGCAATGCGGCCGGACCGAGATATCGATCGCTGTTCCACCAGTAGCTGGGGCATGAGGTTGAGCAGCAGGCGCACAATATGCACTCATATAGACCATCCAGCTTTTCTCTATCGTCGCGGCTTTGCTTCCACTCCCTTTCTGGTTGCGGCGTTTCTGTCTGGAGCCAGGGTTTGATCTCTGCGTATTGCGCATAAAAATGCGTTAAGTCTGGAACGAGGTCCTTGACCACTTCCAAATGCGGCAGCGGATAAATTCGGATATCGCCCTTGATATCCGAAATACTTTTCGTGCAGGCGAGCGTATTGCTTCCATCGATATTCATTGCGCAGGATCCGCATACGCCCTCGCGGCAGGACCGTCGGAACGTCAATGTCTGGTCGATGTCGTTCTTGATCGTGATTAGAGCGTCAAGAACCATCGGCCCGCACAAGTCAAGATCGACATCGTAGCTGTCGATCCGTGGATTCTCGCTACTGTCCGGATCGTATCGGTAAACCCGAACTCTTCGCACTCTCGTAGCTGCGCGACTGGCAGGATAATTCTTGCCTTTGACTATTCTCGAGTTCTTCGGAAGTGTAAGCTGAACCATTGCAACTTCCCTACCATTCAGGACAACGACCTTATCTGTTAATATACGCGCGCCTTGGGCTCGATATATTGGATATCCTCAGTGAGCGTGAACGTATGAACTGGCCTGTAGTCCAGGCGGACATCCCCTGATCCATCCACCCATGCGAGGCTGTGCTTCATCCAGTTCTTGTCATCACGTTCGGGAAAATCCTCTCGCGCGTGCGCGCCTCGGCTCTCGGTTCGCGCGATCGCGGAGCCGACCAGGGCAGTGGCCTGCAACAGGAGGTTTTCGAACTCGAGCGTCTCGAGCAGATCCGAATTCCAGATCATCGAACGATCAGAAACCCCGATATCGGGAAGTGCATTCCACACCTCTTTCAGCTTTTGCTCGCCTTCTTTCAAAATCTCGCCAGTGCGAAACACCGTCGCGAATCTCTGCATGGTGTGTTGCATCTGCAGCCGAAGGCGCGGTGTAGGAGTTCGTCCTTTGGCGTGGCGATACTTGTCAAACCGGGCAATGCTCGCTTCGCCCGCATCTGCTGGCAATTCTGGCTGCGAGGCTCCTGCTGTGAGCGTTTCAGCGCATCGCAGAGCTGCCGCGCGCCCGAAGACGACAATATCGAGCAAGGAGTTGCAACCCAGGCGATTGGCGCCATGAACCGACACGCAAGCCGCCTCGCCTGCCGACATCAGGCCGGGGACGACAGCGTCTGGATCCCCGCCCGCGGCGCTGATGGCGTGGCCATGATAATTGGCGGGGATTCCGCCCATGCAGTAGTGCGCGGTTGGGAGCACCGGTATGGGTTGCCGTGTTACATCGACGCCGGAGAAAATCCGCGCGGATTCGGAAATGCCGGGGAGGCGTTCGTGCAACATCGCCGGAGAGAGGTGGTCAAGATGGAGGTAGATATGATCTTTGTTGACACCGACTCCGCGGCCCTCCCGGATTTCGACCGTCATCGCGCGAGAGACAACGTCGCGAGACGCAAGGTCCTTGGCCGAGGGGGCGTAGCGCTCCATGAACCGCTCGCCTTCGGAATTGACCAGATACCCCCCTTCGCCGCGTGCGCCTTCGGTGATCAGGCAGCCGGCGCCATAGATGCCGGTTGGGTGGAATTGCATGAATTCCATGTCTTGCAGCGGCAATCCGGCTCGCAGCACCATGCCGCCGCCATCGCCCGTGCATGTATGCGCCGAAGTGCAGGAGAAGTAGATTCTGCCATACCCGCCGGTCGCCAATATCACCTGTTGCGCGCGAAACCGGTGTAATGTCCCGTCCATTAGCGACCAAGCGGTGACACCCCGACATTCACCGTCCACCATGATGAGATCGAGCACGAAATATTCGATAAAAAACTCGGCGCCAAACCGTAACGCCTGTCCGTATAGTGTATGGATCAACGCATGGCCGGTGCGATCGGCGGCAGCACAGGCACGCGGGACGGGCCGCTCGCCAAAATTGCTCATATGGCCGCCAAAAGGCCGCTGATAAATCTCCCCGCTCTGCGTACGAGAAAATGGGAGGCCGGCATGCTCAAGTTCGAGAACGGTGGGCACGGCCTCACGGCACATATATTCTATGGCATCCTGGTCGCCGAGCCAGTCGGAACCCTTGACCGTATCGTACATATGCCACTGCCAATTGTCTTCGCCGAGATTGCCAAGGCTTGCGGCAATTCCGCCCTGCGCCGCGACGGTATGGCTTCGGGTCGGAAAGACTTTGCTGATACAAGCCGTTCTCAGACCAGCCTCGACGGCACCTTGAGTGGCACGCAGGCCAGCGCCTCCTGCACCGACTACGATCACATCGTAAGTATGATCCGTGAACTCATATGCTTTGGCGACGCTCATGCTACGACCACCTCGAAAAGTCAGGAGCCCAGGCCGACCCTGAGAACTCCATAAATGCATACGACACCGATCATTGCGGAAAACAGGGTATTCCCCGCAAGGCAGATCATTTTCACCGGAAGGCTGTGAATATAATCCTCGATTATCACCTGCATGCCAATGCGCATGTGGAATGCGCCAGATATGACAAGTAATACTAAAATGATGGCGACGAATGGATTGGCAACGTAGGCTCGAGCCACGCCATAGTCCGACCCAATGAGTGCGATCAGAAGCGCGAGGAACAACAGCGTCAGGGGAATGTTCGCGATAGCTGTTACGCGCTGCATCCAGAAATGAGCCGTGCCGCTGCGGGCGGCTCCAAGTCCGCGGGCGCGATGGCGTGGCGTCCGCATGCCGGTCATGGAAGAACGGCCCTGAGTGACTGCCCCGCAATCCAGGCGGCTACCGTAAGACCCGTCGACCCGATCAATGTGGCCCATGCGAGCCGACTAGCCGCCGGCAGATCAATCCAAAGGCCGATATCCCAGAGGAGATGGCGGATACCGCCGAGCATGTGGTGGAACAATGCCCATATGTAGCCAAACAAGATTATCCGCCCCAGCCAGGAGCCGAGGAAGTCTTGAAATACGGCATAGGAATTTGCGTTCGAGGCCAGGGCAATCAGCCACCAGGTGACCACCAACGTGCCCAGATAGAGGGCCACCCCGGTGAGGCGATGCGCAATGGACATCACCATGGGTATTGTTAGCCGATAAATCTGGAGGTGGGGGGACAAAGGTCTCGACCGCACACGGGATCTTACGCTCATTGAGGCCCTCCAACCTGCACATCGCTCGGCCTTTCACTCTGGCGATGACTCCGAACGCGATCGTTCTTGTCCGGAAAACCCTTCAATCAACGCTCAAAGGCTGATCTGATGCTTTGTGCTGCTTTATTCATGTATAAAATATCATAATGCAACCATTGCATATTAGTTGCGAGAATGCAATGATGATATGTGATAATTGCCACATTGGTTTGAAAGGACGCGTGATGATAGGGGCAGCCCAGTTGAGGGGCGCGCGGGCCTTGCTCGGCATCGATCGGCGACAGCTCGCTATGTTGTCAGGTATCTCGGTCCAAACCATTCAACGGATGGAAACGAGCGAGGATATCGTGCGCGGGAATGTCGATTCGCTGACCAGGCTGATCACCGCACTGAATGAGGCGGGGATCGAATTCATCGCGCCAGGTGCCATCAGCACAGCTGGCGGGCGCGGTGTTCGGTTGGCCGAGGAGGGAGCGAACAACCGGGCTGCCCGTACAGATAGCGATGCGCGGGCTGCCTGAATGAAAAATTGGTCGGCCCTTGACGTTACGCTGTGGTGCATATTGGCGCTGCTGATCACTGCCGTCGTCGCGATTGCGATCGGTCGTGCTCGGTGGGCCAGATGGCCTGTTTATGGCGCGAGTCTGACGATTTCAGGAACCGTGTGCGCTTACAGCCTCGTCCATTTGATCGCGCAACCGGCGGTTGCCTGGGCAACAGTCCTGCCGCTCGGCCTGCCATGGATCGGCGCCAACTTCCGGATCGATGCGCTTGCCGCATTTTTTCTCATCGTGATCAATCTCGGTGCTGCCGCTGCCAGCCTGTACGGACTCGGTTATGGCCGCCACGAGTCCGCGCCGGAACGCGTTCTGCCATTTTTCCCAGTGTTTCTCGCAGGCATGAACATGGTGCTGTTGGCGGCCGACGCCTTCACTTTCCTCCTCTCCTGGGAGTTCATGTCGCTGGCGTCGTGGGCGCTGGTCATGACGCACCACCAGGAGGAAGACAACCGGAAGGCAGGTTATGTCTATATCGTGATGGCAAGCTTCGGGACGCTGGCGCTTCTGCTCGCCTTCGGACTGATGGCAGGCCCCGAGGGGGGATATGCCTTCGCAACCATGCGTGCGCACGGCACCTCTCCTGGCCTTGCCGGACTGGTGCTGGCGCTGGCCTTGCTGGGCACCGGCTCCAAGGCGGGCCTCGTGCCGCTTCATGTCTGGCTGCCGCTGGCGCATCCGGCAGCTCCAAGCCATGTCTCGGCACTGATGAGCGGGGTGATGACCAAAGTCGCCATATACGGCTTCATCCGCATCACCTTCGACCTGCTCGGACCCGTCGCATGGTGGTGGGCCGTCCCGGTGTTGTTCGCCGGTGCCGTCACGGCAACGCTCGGCGTTCTCTCCGCGCTGATGCAAAATGATATCAAGCGTGTCCTGGCCTACAGCACCATCGAAAATATTGGGCTGATCTTTGTCGCGCTAGGGCTGGCGCTTGCGTTCCAGGGCAATGGCATGAAGGCGGCTGCGGCGCTCGCAATGACTGCGGCGCTGTTCCATGTCCTCAATCATTCGCTGTTCAAGAGCCTGCTGTTCTTCGGTGCCGGGGCCGTCCTCACTGCCACTGGTGAAAGACAGATGGAGCGGCTCGGTGGGCTGTTGAACCGGATGCCAATGACCGGCCTGCTTTTCCTGGTGGGTTCCGTCGCGATCTCGGCTTTGCCGCCGCTCAACGGTTTCGCATCGGAATGGCTGATGCTGCAAGCCATCCTGCTGAGCCCCGAGCTGCCGCAATGGGCGCTGAAGCTCCTTGTCCCGGCCGTCGGCGCCATGCTCGCGCTGGCCGCGGCCCTCGCCGCCGCGTGCTTCGTACGCGCCTTCGGCATTTCCTTCCTGGGCAGACCGAGGAGCGATGCCGCAACCGGCGCGCACGAAGTCGACCGCCTGTCGATTGTAGCCATGGCGATCCTGGCGGTTCTGTGCCTGCTCGCAGGGATCGTGCCGGCGGTTATCATTGATGCGGTCGCGCCGGTGGTTCAGGCCCTCACTGGAACGCGCATGCCGGTCCAGACCGACGTGGCCTGGCTGTCCATCGTGCCGATCGCCGAGAGCCGCAGCTCCTATAACGGCCTGCTGGTTTTCATCTTCATTGCCGCCTCTGCCTCGCTCGCGGCATTTGCCATCCACCGGCTGGCATCGGACAAGCTGCGCCGCGCTCCCGCATGGGACTGCGGTTTTCCCGACCAGAACCCGGCGACCCAATATACGGCGGACAGCTTTGCACAGCCGCTGCGCCGCGTGTTTGGTGGCTTCGCGTTCCGCGCCCAGGAAGACCTGCACATGCCGCTGCCCGGGGACGGCAGCCCGGCGCGCCTGACTGTGAGACTGCACGATCTCGTCTGGGAGTGGATCTATGAACCGGTCGTCCGTCTGGTGAATGTCCTGGCGGAGCGGCTGAACCACCTGCAGTTCCTCACCATACGCCGGTATCTGAGCCTGGTCTTCGGCTTGCTGGTGCTGCTCCTGCTTATCCTGGCGATACGGCCATGATCGAGACTTCCCTGATCGATGGCATCTCGATCCAGCTTTCGCAGATGCTGCTGGTCTTGGCGCTATCGCCGCTGCTGACCGGGCTGGTCCGCAAGATCAAGGCACGGCTGTTGCGGCGGCAGGGTCCGCCTCTGCTGCAGCCATATCGTGACCTGATCCGGCTTGTCCGCAAGGAAGCCATTGTCGCGGAGAGCGCGTCCTGGCTGTTCCGGATTGTTCCCTATATCGTTTTCGCGGCGACCTGGGTGGCGGCGGCACTGGTGCCGACGTTCGCAACCGGGCTGCTATTCAGCTGGTCGGCCGATCTCATTGTCATCATCGCGCTGCTGGGGAGCGCGCGCTTCTTTCTCGCGCTCGCGGGCATGGATGTCGGCACCAGCTTCGGAGGTATCGGATCGAGCCGCGAGGCGATGATCGCGACGCTGGCCGAACCGGCACTGATCATGATCGTCTTCACCTTGGCCCTGGTCGCCGGCTCGACTCAACTTTCCACCATCGCCGGCATCATGCTCTCGCCGGGCGTGGGTCTACGGGTCTCGCTGGGTATGGCGCTGATTGCTCTCGTTATCGTCGCTATCGCCGAGAATGCGCGTATCCCGGTCGATAACCCAGCCACGCATCTGGAACTCACCATGGTGCATGAAGCGATGGTGCTCGAATATTCGGGACGGCACCTCGCGCTCATCGAACTCGCCGCATCGCTCAAGCTGCTGCTCTATTTCTCGTTGATCGCCTGCGTATTCGTGCCCTGGGGCCTCGCCCCGGCGGGCGCGCCGCTCCATGTCCATCTGATCGGCGTGGCCGTCTATGTCGCCAAGCTTGGAGTCGCCGGCTTCCTGCTCGCGGCCTTCGAAACCATGATCGCGAAAATGCGGGTGTTCCGGGTACCGGATTTCCTTGGTGCCGCCTTCATGCTCGGATTCCTCGGCACGCTCCTGTTGTTCGTTTCGCGGAGTTTGTGACTTGGACAAATTTGCTTTCGATGTCGCACATTTCCTCGCGGGCAGCCTGGTTCTCGTCAGTCTGATGCTGCTTTATCAGGATCGCCTGTCCGCGCTGCTCAATGTCTTCGCGTTTCAGGCGATGGTGCTGGCGCTCTCGGTCGCCTGGCAGGCCTATGCGCAGGGTGCCCCGCACCTCTATCTGACGGCGGCCATCGCACTCTCGGTCAAGGCGATCATCATTCCGGTTGCGCTTCACCGGATGATCAGGCGCCTTGGCATCCACCGTGAAGTCGAAACAGCGATCAATATCGGTCCGACCATGCTGGCTGGACTGGGTCTGGTCGCGCTGTCGATGGTCGTCATCCTGCGCGTCACCGCCGCTGCCGACATGCTTGCCCGCGAGGATCTCGCTTTCGCCCTGTCCGTCGTGCTGCTCGGCCTGCTGATGATGGTGACGCGGCGCAATGCCGTCAGCCAGGTGGTCGGCTTCATGTCGCTCGAGAACGGCCTGATCCTCGCGGCTACCGGTGCCAAGGGTATGCCATTCGTCGTCGAAATCAGCGTCGCCTTCTCCGTCCTTATCGCCTTCATCGTCATTGGCATCTTCCTGTTCCGCATCCGGGAACGCTTCGATTCAGTCGATCTCGAAGCCCTGGACGACTTCCGGGGAGAGAGCCGTTGATCGCCATGCCAACGAGCGGTGAAGGGCTGATCCTGGCGATACCACTCGTCACCGCCGCCCTGCTGATCTTTATTTCCAACTACCGACTGTCCGCGCGCCTCAATGCTGCTTCGGCCTTCCTGACCCTGCTGGCGGCGCTGTCACTGTTCGTCCGCAAGCCGGCACCGGGCCCCTATTTGCTGGTCGATGACCTCAATATCGTCTTCGTCGTCCTCAATACCTTCGTCGGCTTCACCACCGCCGTGTTCAGCGCCAGCTATATTGCACATGAACTCGAGACCGGCCGCCTGACCAGGGCCCAGTTGCGCTTCTACCATGCGATGTACCAGATTCTGCTGTTTGCCATGAGCCTGTCGCTGCTGGCGAACAATATCGGGTTGATGTGGGTCGCTATCGAACTGGCCACGCTCACGACCGTGCTGATGGTCGGTATCTATCGGACGCATGAGGCGCTGGAGGCGGCGTGGAAATACTTCATTCTCGGCAGCGTCGGCATCGCGCTGGCATTGTTCGGGACGATCCTCGTCTACATGGCGGCCCGTCCTGTGGTGGGCGAAGGCCCCGACGGCATGGTCTGGACCATACTGATCGAGCATGCGGCGAAACTTGACCCGGCGCTGCTCAACCTCGCCTTCATCTTCCTGCTGCTGGGATATGGCACCAAGGTAGGGCTGGCGCCGCTGCATGCCTGGCTGCCCGATGCCCATGCCGAGGGTCCGACCCCAATCTCGGCCGTGCTTTCCGGCCTGCTGCTCAACGTCGCGCTGCATGCGGTGCTGCGCTTCAAGCTGCTGCTCGCGGCCAATCCCGGTGCCATCGCGCCGGGTCCGCTGCTGGTGACGATGGGCCTTGTCTCGCTGATCTTCGCGGGCTTCATGCTGTACCGGCGAAGGGACATCAAACGGCTGTTCGCTTATTCGTCGATCGAACACATGGGCATCATCGCCTTCGCGTTCGGCATGGGCGGCCCACTGGCCAATTTCGCCGGGCTGCTGCACATGACCATGCACAGCCTGACCAAGTCGGGAATATTCTTCGCCGTCGGCCATATCGCGCAGGCCAAGGACACGCAAAAAATAGCGGAAATTCGCGGACTGACCGTAAGCCATCCACTGCTGGGCTGGGGCCTGGTGGTCGGTGTTGCAGCCATCGCGGGGATGCCCCCGCTCGGCGTATTCATGAGTGAATTCCTGGTCGTCAGCTCGACCTTCGCCCGCGAGCCGCTACTCGCCATCCCCTTGGTGATCGGCCTACTGGTTGCATTTGGCGCGCTGTTGCTCAAGGTTCATGGATTGGCTTTCGGTGAGCCGACAGGCGTCAGCCACCCGGTCAAGGCGTCCTATCTGCCGATGATTGCCCATTTTGGACTGGTGCTTGTGGCGGGGCTGTACTTGCCCCCGCCATTGGTCGCCTGGTTCCAGCATGTTGCGGTTCTCCTCCATTGAACCGGGAGCGGAAATGCCAAGCTTGATCGAAGCCCTCGCCGGCGCCGCGCCGTCAAATGGCCACTATCCGTGGCCGCGCAGGGTTGTCGATGAACGGACATGGTCGGTGCTTGTCGGGCAGCTTGGGGAAGGCCGCTGGACGCTGGCCGGCCTGTGGGGCGATGCAGGTGCCGTCCACATGGCCTTGCTCGACACTGGCCGGGGCGAACTGGCCGTCGCGACCCTTGCCTGTCCTGACGGACGATTTCCGTCGATCGCCCGCCATCATGCGCCGGCGCACCGGCTCGAACGGACCATCAGCGAACTGTTCGGTCTCGAACCGGTTGGAGATCCTGACGACCGACGCTGGCTCGATCATGGTCGTTGGGGCGTTCGCCACCCGCTGGGCGCGTGCTCCGAAGCCGACGGAGAGGGTGCGTCATACGCCTTCCTCGCCGCCGAGGGCGAAGGCCTGCACCAGATTGCGGTCGGCCCGGTCCATGCCGGAACGATCGAACCGGGCCATTTCCGCTTCACCGCCAACGGTGAGACCGTCGTCCGCCTCGAGGAGCGGCTCGGGTATGCCCACAAGGGCGTTGAGTCGTTGATGGCAGGAGCCTCACTGGAACGCGCGGCGCACCTTGCCGCAAGAACATCGGGTGACAGCACGGTGGCTTATTCGATTGCATATTCACGCGCGGTCGAGGCGGCGCTCGGCATTGAGGTTCCCGAACGGGCCCATTGGTTGCGCGCGCTGATGGCGGAATTTGAGAGGATCGCCAACCACCTTGGCGATTTCGGTGCGGTGTGCAACGATGCCGCCTTCGCCTTGATGCACGCGCACACGGCTGTGCTGCGCGAGAGAGTGCTGCGGTTATCGAAAAGCTGTTTCGGGCACCGCCTCATGATGGACAAGATCATGCCAGGCGGCGTTGCGGTCGATCTCGATGGCTCGGGTGCGGAGGACATCCGGTCGCTGTTGGCGACGATCCGCGAGACATTTCCGCAGTTGATCGATCTCTACGATGAAACCGCCTCGTTGCAGGATCGAACTGTCGGTACGGGAACACTCACGCATGCGCTTGCGCACCAATACGGATGTGGCGGATATATTGGCCGGGCATCCGGTCGATCGTTCGATACGCGCCGCGATTTTGCCTATCCGCCTTATGACTCCCTGCGGTTTGACGTTCCGCTCTTCCAGGATGGCGACGTCAATGCGCGCGTTTGGGTCCGGATTCGCGAAGTCGAGCAGAGCCTTGGGCTGATCGACCAAATTCTCTCAGGCATGCCTCCCGGAGAAATCTCGGTCGCACCGAGGCCGACTGGCAAAATCAGCGAAGGCGTTTCCCTTGTCGAGGGCTTTCGCGGGGATATCCTGTGCTGGCTCCGTCTCGATTCGGGCGGTGCTGTTGCCCGTTGTCACCTGCGCGACCCGTCGTGGTTCCAGTGGCCGCTGCTCGAGGCCGTGATCGAAGGCAACATCGTTGCGGACTTCCCGCTCTGCAACAAGTCGTTCAACTGTTCCTATTCCGGGCACGACTTATAGGATTGAAGATGCGCAAGCTCCTGTTCGAAAGCCTGATCAAACCTGTGCTGACCGAGACGCAGCCAGATCCCGATCTGGCGATGTGTGCCGAGCTTGCCACCGCGTTGGGACAATCGGCGCGCCAGAGGCTCGGACGTAGCCTCGCCATTCGCGAGATCGATGCCGGTTCGTGTAACGGTTGCGAACTTGAGATTCATGCGCTCAATAACGCATTCTATGACATCGAACGCTTCGGCCTTCGCTTTGTCGCGTCTCCCCGCCATGCTGATGTACTCCTTGTAACCGGCCCGGTGACAAGGAATATGCGCGAAGCGCTCGAACGCACATATAATGCGACCCCCGCCCCCAAATGGGTGGTTGCCGTTGGAGATTGCGCAGCTGACGGTGGCTGCTTCGCTGGCAGCTATGCCGTGGTGGGTGGCGTGGCAGCTGTTGTACCGGTCGATTTGCATATCGGCGGATGCCCGCCATCCCCCGAAACACTGCTCAAGGGCCTTCTGGCACTTATTCAGGATGCTGCCCACGGCAGCGCCTCGTCGCCATGAAACGCCGGCGATCGTTGTTGTGGCTCTTGCAGGCCGGCACAGTTGCCGCGCGGCGCCAGCTATTGGCGGTCTTGATCGTGACGTCGCTTTTTGGACTTCTGTCCAAGTCCGGGCTCGCCGGTCCGCTGCTGACTCCAGGCAGTTCGGGCCGCCTCGAAGTCTCGCCGGCGCTGACATGGAGTTATCTGCTTTTGGCCGTGAATTCAGCCATTCTGCCCAAACACCTGATTGCAAGCACAGCTGCGCAAATACGCCTCATCACGCGACGACTCTCGCCAATGAATCCGAACAAGGAGGCAATAGAATTGTCCTCTATGCTCTGGTTGGCAGCCATCAGTGACGGCGTGCTCACAGTGACACCGCCGCCCGCGCTTTTGCTGACCGTCAGCGGATACTTCCGATGCTCGACAGCAGGGGCAATCGGCTGGGTTGCCTTGATGAGCATCGGCGTGGCTTTTTTCGGGGCGAACGGACTGGCTGCGCGGAAAATTGTGTAACCAGAATATATATTTCTGGAGGGGCTAATGGCCGGCAAAGTTCTCATTTCGGCGGCGGAACTCATGCCCGCCTTTTCAGGGTTTCTCGCTTCGATAGTAGCAGTGACGTTGCGGCATTCTTGTCGAGCGGCTTCGAAAAGAAGTAGCCCTGTCCCAGCGAGCAGCCAAGGCGGGCCAGTTGAGAGGCCTGCGCTTCGTTTTCAACTCCTTCGGCAACAACGGCGATGTCGAGCGCCCTGGCAGTATGGAGAAGCCCGCCGATCACGGCCGATCCGGCCCCCTCGGGTGCGAGCCGATCGACCAGGATATTGTCGATCTTGATCATGTCGACTGGCATGGTCAGCAAAGGCATGAGCAGGCCGCCGCCCGTGCCGAAATCATCGAGCGCGATACGAACGCCCCGATCGCGCAATGCCTGGATCGCGCCAATGACGGACTTGTCGCGAAGTGCCGGGTAGGCGCTTTCGGTGATTTCGATCACAAGGTGGTCAAGCGGCAATCCATGCAGCGAATGCGCCGCCTCGATCTGTTGTTCGAGCTTGCCGCCATGAAAATCGGCAAGGGAAACATTGATCCCGATGTGTTCGACGGGGACTGCCTTGTCGGACCAGTCACGGACATCCCGTGCGACGATCTCGAGCATCCGTTCTGTCAGTTCGCTGGCGATATGGATATCCGCGGTGGCTTCCCGAAACGCAGCTGCTGCAAGGATTCCGCCATTGCTCATCCGCAACCGGCACAATGCTTCCATCGCGACGATCCGGCGCGTGTCGAAGCGGACGACCGGTTGATAGTGGGCCTCGATCCGCGCATCGCGCAGGGCAGCATCGACATCCCGGATAGCGGAGATGCGGTGGATAATGCGCGTGTCGATGCCGGGCCAGTAGCGGACGAACCCACCGCGCCCGGTTTCCTTGGCATGATAGAGGGCAAAGTCGGCATTCTGCCTGACCGTCTCCGCGCTTCTGTCTCCCGGAGCGAGGACCGCGCCGCCCATCGTTGCTTTGGGGATCACGGCATGGCCGTTGCAGTCCAGCGGTTCGCCAAGCGCATCCAGTATCCCGGCGGCAAATGCGTCCAGATCGTGCAATGCGTCAGGCGACTGGACAAGGATTGCGAATTCATCGCCGCCGATGCGGAAGACCCGATCGGGCAAGGCAGCTGCCGCCATGCGCCCGGCGGCCGTCTGGATCAGCAGGTCGCCGGCGTGATGACCGAAACCATCGTTGACGACTTTCAGATTGTCGAGATCGACGATCAGAAGCGCCCAGTGCCCGGGACGGTCGCAATTGAGCCGCGCAAGCGTCTCGGCAAAGGCCGCGCGATTGGCCAGTGTCGTGAGCATATCCACGTTGGCCCGCCGCTCACGATCAAGAACCCGGTCATGCCGTTCGAGTGCGATGGAGCAAAGATGGATGCAGGAAGCGACGATTTGCCTTTCCTCGTCGGTGGGTGCGCGCGTTTCCCGGTAATAGAGGGCGAAGGTGCCGATCACACGCCCGTCCTCGCCGAAAATCGGTGTCGACCAGCAGGCACGCAGGCCGAGGGCAAGCGCACCATCCCTGAACTCGACCCAGCGCGGATCGGTCGCGATGTCGGCCACGGTCACCGGCTCGCGCAGCCAGGCCGCGCTGCCGCAAGAACCCACATCGGGGCCGATCATCAGGCCATCCAGTGCATCGCAGTAAGCCTGCGGCAGGCTCGGCGCGGAAAGGGGATGGAGAAGGCCATTGCGATCGACGGTCAGGACCGAACAGATGATGCCCGGGGCCAGCGTCTCGATCTCGATGCACAGCCGGTCGATGGTCGACTTGAGATCGGCCCCCTTGGCTGTCATTTCGAGAATCGTGTTGCGCAAGCCGAGCAAGTCTGTCCCTCTCCTTGTTAAGCGTTTCGGGCAGTCAGAATGACGAAGTAACAAGACAGCTATAGGTAATTGCGATTAAGTCTTTGCTAAATTGAGCCTATCCATCATCCCTATCTTGCAGATGTGCCGGGCAAACCTTGGCTTAACATTCGGTGGGATCGCATTTTGCGTGAGCCCCCTTGTATCATTTCCCAGCGAACAGTGGTCCGACCTGCAAATCCGAACAGTCGTTCGATGCAGAGGCATTTTGCACGCGCGAGGTTAAATGATACTTAAAACCCGTCGCCTTATAACCATCCAGGGAGGACTTATGCGGTGTGAAGCGCACGCATCCTGGTCTGCTCCGGAGCACAGTAGCGACCAATGTCCGTCGCTATCGTCTGGCGCGTGGCTTGAGCCAGCAGGATTTTGCTCACGAAATCGAGATGGACCGCACATATTATGGTGGTGTTGAGCGAGGCGAGCGCAACGTCTCGATCGACAATATCGAACGGATTGCGACGGGACTCGGGATCAGTCCCCATCTGCTTCTTCTCATGCCGGATTGAAAGGCTGCGCAGCGCTTCCTTCGGGCGGCCTCGGCGATCTTCTCACCACCCAGGAGAAACTTCGCGACTTCGCGCAGCCGCTCCGGCTTCGAACAGTCAATTCGGTGTCGGTGCCCGAGGGATTACAAGCGGCATCGGTCCTGTCAGGAAAAGCCCGATCATGGCGATTATCGCGAAGCCCGCACCTGCCAGGAATGTCGAACTCGCACCGAGCTTGTCCCACAGGAGGCCGGCCAGAAGGCTTGCCAGCAGCGTCGCCAGGCCGGTTGCGAGATTGAACAGACCGAATGCCGAACCTCTGATGTCGATCGGCGACCGATCCGCGACGAGCTTCGCCATCAGCCCCTGTGTCAAAGCCATGTGCAGGCCCCAAAGTGCAATTCCGGCGAATGCGCCGGTCAGGCCCGGCATCAGCGCAATCGCAAGATCGGCAATGATCAGGACAATCAGGCCCAGCCCAAGTAGGCTGCGTGCGTTATATCTGTCCGAAGCGATCCCGGCAGGGTAAGCCCCAAGGGCATAGACGACATTCATGACGACAAGCACCGCAGGGGCGAATGTCAGCGGCAAGCCTTCATCGGACGCCTTGAGGATCAGAAAAGCTTCGCTGAACCGGGCAAGCGTGAAAGCCACGCCGATCGCGACCACCGTCCAGAACGGGCGGCCGAGCCTCTTGAGATCGGTGATCCTGATTGGTGGCTGGCCGGTTTCGGAGTGCGCCGGTTGGCGCTGCTCGGTTACGCCGAAAATCACGCATAGCACCGCCAGCACGGCCGGTATTACGGCAATCCAGAATACCTGGCGCATGTCATCCGCAAATACTGCCATGAGTCCCATTGCCAGCAGGGGGCCGGCGAATGCCCCGACCGTATCGAGCGACTGGCGCAGGCCGAAGGCCCGCCCGCGGATGGCTTCGGGCGTGACATCGGCAACCAGCGCATCGCGCGGTGCGCCCCGCAATCCCTTGCCAATCCGGTCCGCAAAACGTGCGCCGAGTACCACCGGCGCCGAGCCCGCAAGGGCGAAGAAGGGCTTGCTCAAAGCACCCAGTCCATAGCCCAGAAGGATCAGCGGTTTGCGGCGGCCGATCCGGTCGGAGATGTAGCCTGAGAAAACCTTGCTGATCGAGGCGGTTGCTTCGGCGATGCCGTCGATCAGCCCGACCATGACGACGCTCACGCCCAGCGTGGTCGTCAGGAACAGGGGCAGCAGTGCGTGGATGATCTCGGACGAGAGGTCCATGAACAGGCTGACAAGGCCAAGCGCCCAGACGGTGCGGGGAACCCTATCCATGCGAATGCGGCGCCAGAGCTTCGATGATCTTGCAGTCGGCCACCGTGCCATGACTGCAGGTGTCGATCACGCGACCAAGTTCGCCGCGCAACGCCATAAGGTCGGCAATCTTGCGGTCGACCTCTGCCAGATGCATGCGGGCGATGCCGTCCACCGCTTCGCAGGACCGGGTCCTATCGTCCGAAAGCGCCAGCAGTTCGCGGACGGTCTCAATGGTGAAGCCCAGATCGCGGGCACGGCGGATGAAGGAAAGCCGTGCCAGGTGTTCGCCGCCATAGCTGCGGTAATTTCCCGAGGTCCGCGCGGGCGGCGCAAGAAGGCCGATCTTCTCGTAGTATCGAACCGTCTCGGCCCTTGTTCCAGTCGCGCTTGCGAGTTCACCGATCTTCATGGCTTGACCTTGTAGTTCCTACAGGGTGCATATGTAGGACCGACTCGAAACCTGTCGAGGAGGAAGTCGATGGCCGAGGGCTGCTGCGAAAGCGTTTGCGCAAGCACGAAAACATCCAACGATCCGCGCTGGCGACGGGCACTCTGGATCGCACTTGGCGTCAATGCGAGTATGTTTGCCGTCGAATTGCTGGCCGGTTCCGCAGCTCACAGCCGGGCGCTGCAGGCCGATGCGCTCGACTTCCTGGGCGATGGAGCGAACTACGCCATCGCCCTGCTGGTCGCGGGCATGGCTCTGGCGTGGCGTTCGCGTGCGGCGCTTGCCAAGGGTCTGACCCTGATGGGCTTCGGCGCCTGGGTTCTCGCGACAGCGGTTCAGGCCGCGATCACGGGCGCGACGCCCGAGCCGGAAACAATGGGCATCGTCGGCTTCATGGCGCTCGTCGCCAATGCCGGCGTGGCCTTGCTGCTCTATCGTTTCCGCACAGGCGACGCCAACATGCGCTCGGTGTGGATCTGCTCGCGTAACGATGCCATCGGCAACATCGCGGTGATGGCGGCGGCGCTCGGCGTGTTCGGGACTGGCGAGGCTTGGCCCGATCTGGTCGTAGCCGCAATATTGGCCTCGCTCGGCATCAGCGGCGGCTGGCAGATCGTTCGCCATGCCATGGAGGAACTGCGCCCGGTTCGGCATCCCTCGGCCGTTCGGCAGGAATAACCGGCGATCCACCCGGCGCGGATTGCCGGTCCATGGCGCACCCTCAGAACACGAGCACCTTGTCGGCGGCGAGCGTCTCAGCCGCAAGTTCCGCCATGGTGCTGCGCTGTGCGCCCGCCAACAGATCGGTGTCGGCAAGTCCGCGCGCATCCATGCAGGCGCCGCACAGCAGTATCCTCCCCTTGCCGGCGAGCACTCCTTTGAGCATGCGCTCGACATTGTAGTAGCCGTCCGGCGTCTTCTGGCCGGCCTTTGCCGCTGCGACGGCGTCGGCCATCAAGAATACCGTAACGCGTGTTTCCGGCTCGCTCTTGGGAAGCGCAAGGGCCAGTCGCAGGCCATTGTAGCACCGCTCGCTGCCGTAGGGCGGTTCGTTCAGGATGAGCAGGATCTGCATGGCGGCCTAATCACCCAGCGTTCGCCGGCGCTCCTCGAATTCCTCCTTGTCGATCTCGCCGCGGGCATAACGCTCGCGCAGGATATCGAGCGGCGTCTGGCCCGGGCTGGCGCTACCGCGCGATCCACCCAGCCAGCGGATCAGCAGCACCACGGCGGCGATAGGCAGCGCAAGGACGAGGATCATCATCAGCGGGCCGAAAATCATGCCGCTCCAGCCTCCACCCCAGCCCATCATATGCGGTCCCCAGCAAGCGTATCGACCGGCACCTGGCGACGCCTGGGCCCACGCGGTGGCGGGCATCAGGCACAGGGCGGTCCCGGCAGCGGCGAAACGGATTGAAAGTTTGCGCATGGTCTTCCTCCAGCATCGATGGATGCCATTTTCGGATTCCTGACACCCAATCATGTTACGGCAGATCGCGGTTCTCCGTCTTGTTCCAGATCAACAGGACTGCGCTCGCGCTGCTGCATGAGCCCGGCGACGACGGCGCCGGACAGAAGTGTCAGTGCGGCGATCGAACCGATGGCCCACGACAAGCCGAAGCGGTCGGCGATGAGCCCGGCGGCCAGCGCCCCGATCGCATAGCCAAGATCGCGCCAGAAGCGGTAGACACTGAGCGAACGGGCGCGCCATGTGGGATGCGAGGCGTCTGAGACCGCCGCGATCAGGCTTGGATAGACCATCGCCGTGCCGAGGCCGAGCAGCAGGCTGCCCATGAGCCACCATTGGAACTCGCGCGTGGCTGCGGTCAGGAACAGGCCGGCCGCCTGCACCCACATGCCAGCGACGATCAGACCCTTGCGGCCCCAGCGGTCGCTGAGCGGACCAGTGGCGACCTGCAGGATGCCCCAGGTCGCGGGATAGGCTGCCTTGAGCACGCCGATGCGTTCGACGCCAAGGCCGAACGAGGCGAAGAACAGCGGGAATATGCCCCAGCTCATCCCGTCGTTGAGGTTGTTGACGAGCCCGGCCTGCGAAGCGGCGAACAGGTTGCGGTCCTTGAAAGACGTCAGCGCGAAGACCTCGCGAAAGCCGATCGGTGCCGATTTCTCCGCATGGGCCGAAGCCTCCAACCGGACATGGTCGCGCGTGTCGCGCACCAGCAGTATCGACAGCGCCGCTCCGAAGATCGCGTAGCCGATGCCCAGCCAGATCGGCACCGGCCGCAGTCCGTATCGCGAAGCCAGATAGCCGGTAAGGAAGGCGGTGACGCCAACCGCGAGATAGCCCGCAAATTCGTTGAGCCCGACGGCGAGACCGCGCGACTTCGGCCCGACCAGATCGACCTTCATGATCACCGTCATCGACCAGGCGAGCCCCTGGTTGATGCCGAGAAGCGCGTTTGCCGCGATGATCCATTCCCAGCTTGGCGCCCAGATGATCATGAAGGGAACCGGCAAGCCGAACAGCCAGCCGAGCACGAGCACGCGCTTGCGGCCCCAGACGTCGGCAAGCTGGCCCGAGACGAGATTGGCGAAGGCTTTGACCACGCCGAAGCTGACGATGAACGAAGTGATGAGCGTCGTGGAGGCGAGATGAAACTCCTCCGCCCCGATCAGCGGCACCACCGTCCGCTCGATCCCGACCATGCCGCCGACAAAGGCATTGACCAGCACCAACAGGGCGAACTGCGGCCAGTTTTCCTTGAGGCCGAGGCGAATTGCTCGCTTCGGGCTTTCGCCGGGGATGGCCCGTTGAGGCATGGTCACAGTGCCGGGACGGCGAGACCGGCATTGACGGCCCGCAACCGGGCGGCCTCGGGAGGTGGCGGCGGAATTTCGGCAATCATCTGAGCGACGAATTCCTGCTCGTCGGTGATGGCAAAGGCGGCGTTGTGGCGCTTCTCGAAGCCGATCGTCGACCACGGCTTGCCGCTCAGCCGCCGCCCGCACACCGACCCGGCATAGGCGCCAGCCATTACCTCGACATGATCCGCCAACGACCTGAGCCGCGAGGCGCTACGGAACAGTTCGCGTGCGCCCTCCACGGCGCTGGTCGCCAGTTCGGTGCGTCCAAGGTCGCCGACCATCAGCGTGTGGCCAGTGAGGACAAACCAGGGCTCGTCGGTGCGCGTGTGGTCGGTGACGAGAAGGCAGATATGCTCGGGCGTATGACCAGGAGTGTGCAGGACCTCAGCCGTGACATTACCCAGCGGGAGTACCTCGCCGTCCGCCACGGCGCGGAAGGGAAAGCCGACCTCTGCCTTGGCGCCGAGCACGTATTCCGCCCCCGTTGCCTTGGCGAGTTCCTGCCCCGACGAGAGATGGTCGGCATGGACATGGGTATCGATCACGTAGTGGATCTGCATGCCGCCTTCTTCGGCCGCGCGCAGATAGGGCCCGATCTCGCCGACGGGATCGACCACCGCGCAGGTTGCCTTGCCGCCGCAGCCGAATAGATAGGATATGCCGACCGGATCGCGGTGGAGGAACTGGCGCAGGATCATGGGATTGCACTCCTGTCTGGAGTCCCGTAAGACTCATTCAATCATTCTGCTGAATGTTCTACTGAAACGAGGCAATGTCAAGCATGGGTCCCAAGCAGACGATTTACGAAAGCCTTGCCGAAGTGGCGCAGGCGCTTGGTCATGCGCACCGCCTGGAGCTGCTGGAACATCTCGCGCAAGGGGAGCGAAGCGTCGAACAGCTCTCCATCAGAGCGAGCCTGACATTCGCCAATACCTCACGCCATCTGCAGATCCTGCGGCGCGCCCGCCTCGTCGAGACCGAGCGGCGGGGCAAGCATGTGCTCTATCGCCTTGCCGGTGATACCGAAGTGTTGGCATTGACGCAGGCGCTTGGACGCCTCGGCGAGCGCAATGTCGCCGAGGTCGGCCGCGTCATGGCGGATTACTTCCACGCACGCGACGCGCTGGAACCTGTCTCTCGGGACGATCTCGTCTCACGGCTCAAGGACGGCCTCGTTACGGTCCTCGACGTGCGGCCCGTGGACGAGTTCGCGGCGGGGCATGTTCCCGGCGCGCTCAATATCCAGCTTGCCGAGCTGGAACAGCGCCTGGGCGAACTCCCTGCGGACCGTGAGGTCATTGCCTATTGCCGCGGCCCTTACTGCGTCCTCTCGTTCGAGGCCGCGGCACTGCTCAGGGCAAGGGGCTATTGCGTCCGCCGGCTCGAGGATGGCTATCCCGAATGGAAGGCGGCCGGCCTTCCAGTCGAGGCGGTCGGCTGAACAGGGTCCCGCGTATTATCGCGCCCGCTTGCGGCGCGCCCGCAGCCCGTTGATGTAGTGCCAGACGAAGATCGCCGGCAGTCCGATCCCGATCGTCCAGTGGATCAAGCTGGTCCAATCCCGCAGCGCCTCGCCGCCGACATAATAGAGCATGTATCCGCTCACGATCAGCACGGCGAAGACCAGGCACAGCGCGATGCCTGCGACGCGCTGGCGTTCATGCCCCCAACCTTTCGGAATATGTGCGACGAACATGCCGCCGATGCCGAGCAGGGCCGGGATCAATACGAGACCATGCAACTTCATCGTCAGAGGTTCGAGCGGGCTCATCTCGGGTCCGAATTCCCCTTGGCGCTGGCCGAAGTAATGCAGCAGCAGCCAGGCGCCACCGGTCAGCCACAGGCCCGCTCCGCTCAGCGAAAGAAGCCAGATCTGCCAGGTGGCAAGTTTTGCCGAGCGGCGATGGGGCATCAGTGACAGTTTCCGTTTGAGGGGGAAGCGAGGAGATAGCCGCCGTAGGTCGCCATGACCTGACCGGCCAACTCGGGATCGGCCATGGCGACCTTGGTCATCGCGTCGGCGAGAATGCAACGTGGCGCGACCACGCTGACCCGTCCGGTGGTGAGCACTGGACGGCCGCCCCGGCCGATATGCGGCGATTGCTCCTGCCCGCGAAACCGCCTGCGGTTCATGAGGTTGGCCGAACTCGCCATGGCGCAGTTGCGCGCCTGCACGGCGTGGCGGACGACGTCGTCGGCGTCGCGCAAGGCGACTGGCCAGTCACGGTCACCAAACACGCGCAAGTCGCCGCCGGCATTGACCAGCCCTTCGGCGACCCCGGCATCGGTCAGCGCCTCGATCGCGCGGTCCACCGCGTGCCCCTTGGCGATTCCGCCGAGATCGATCAGCACGCGGCGCGCAAGGCGGATGTGATGGTCATCGACCACCTCGATGTCCGCACTCGTGCCGGGAAAGGCGGCGAGCCGGGCGATGCCGGCGCGGGGCAGGAAGCCCGCGCGGACAAGCTGCCGCCCGGTCGTCACATCGAACAGGCCATCCGTCGCACGGAAGAGATCGAGGGCAAGACGCAGAACCCTGACCGTCTCGGCATCGACTTCGATCGCTTCGCCCGGTGTCGCCGCCCGCAGCCGGGCAAGGTCGCTCCCACCTTCGTGAAAGGACATTGCCCGGTGCACATGTTCCACCGCCGCGAAGCTACGGTCCGCGGCGGCCTCTTGGCCGACAGGAACCGTGATTTCGACAAAAGTGCCCAGTAATGGCCGGCAGCGGGTGATCATTCAGCCCGCATGCGCCAGTGCGACGCTATGCAGCGCCAGCAGCCGCTTCACCCCATCGGTGATGTTGCGGCAGGACAGCGTCGCGCCCGAGATGTTAGGAATGTCCTGGTTGAGCAGGAACGGATCAGTCAGTGCTTTGCCCCGGAAGCGGTCGCGCCAGCGCGGATCGCGCACCTGGCCGCCCTTGGTTTCGCGATAGCTCAGGATTTCAACCCCGAGGACATGACCATCTGGCGAGATCGCGGTGGCATAGGTGATGAACTCGTGCTTGCCGATCACCTCATCGACAATCACCCAGCCAAGCGTCGCGTTGCCGCTGAGCGCGCGCCAGATCCGGGGTTGGCTGGTTCGCTGTGGCGTGCCGGAAAGCCGCCTGATCTGGGTCAGTTGGGCCGGATTGAGCGTGACCGGAACGGCGACAAAGCTCTGTGCCTGCGGGATCAGCGCGTGCTGTGCCTGCTCGACCGAAAGATAATCGGCCGCCCAGGCTGGGGCGCTGACTACCGCCAGGACTGGAATTGCGGCAAGATGGGACCAGTTGCGATGTGACATGGCGGGATTCCCTAGAAATTCATGCCCAGCTTGAGGCGGAATTCGTTCCTGGTCTTCTCGATCAGGTGGAGGTTTCCGGTCTGTCCTTCATACCGCTCGCCGCCGCCCTTGATCTGGGGGAACCAGGTGAGCGTCGCCCAGAACTTCTCGCCGCCATAGTGGATCGTCGGCCCGGCGAACAGCGACCAGCGCTCTTGCCCGACTTCCGTCTCGTATTCCGAGGTGTACTGCATCTCGCCGCCGATGAACCAGTTGGGCGCGACGCGGTAGGTGAGGCCGGTGCCGGCTGAGAGCTCGATCTCCATCTCGGGCGTGGTCGGCCAGTCGAATCCTTCAGGCAGGTCGGCGATCGGGTATCGGGTTTCGTGACCGGCCTTGAGCCCGAGATTGCCGACCCAGACGATCTGCCCCTGACGGAAATATTTTTGGGCCGCGAGTACGACCTTGGCTTCATATTCAGTCTTGTCCTGGCCGCTGTGTGGATCGAGTTGCTTCCATTCGGCGGAGGTGACGACGGCCAGCCCGAAATTGTCGAGCGCGGGGCTCAGCACGTTGAACTTGGCCTTGACCTCAAGGCCGTTGAAGCGCGGCCCCTTGTCGATGGCGGCGGGAAGGTAGCCGTCGATCAGCAGGCCGTTCGCCTTGATGGTGAGGAATTTGGCGGCGGCCGACAGGGTGATCCGATCGGTCACGCCATATTCGCCCTCGATCTCGGTATCGACAGCCCGATAAGTGCCCTGCCCCTTGTCCGAGCGCAGCGTGTTGAACACGTAGATCTCGCCCGAACCCTTGGGCAGCGTCTCGGCGCCGGTGTTGTAGCCGAACAGGTTTTCATCGGCATAGGCAACTGACGGCAGAGCCAGGCAGCAAAGACCGAGAGACAAGGCAATTCGCGTTTTCATGTGCGCCCCCAAAAAGCGGTTACGATTCGACGAGGGGACTATCGCTATTGCGAACGCGTCGCAATAGCTTTATTTTCCGCTCATTCACGGCCTCCTTGATCTGGATCAATGCAATGTCGCGGCTTCGGCAATGGCCCGGACCTGCCAAACGCGTGGGACATTTGATCTTGATCAAACTTAATGCGAGTGACTTGCAATAGCGAACGTCGGCCGCTAGCTGACGCTACGAATCAGGTTCAGGGGGTTGATGATGAAATATGTTCTGTTGCTGTCGGTCGCTGCGCTGGCGTTCCCTGCTGTGGTCTCGGCCGAAGAAGCGGATGCTGAGGACGGCCGCACCATCATCGTGACGGGCAAGGCGGTTGGCTACAAAGCCGAGGACACTGCGACGGCAACCAAGACCGACACTCCCCTGCTGGATGTGCCCCAGTCGGTGTCAGTGGTGACGCGGGCACGAATCGAGGATCAGGCACTGCGCAGCATGGGCGATGTTCTGCGCTACGTTCCCGGGACGACCGTTGGCCAGGGTGAAGGCAATCGCGATCAGATCACGCTGCGCGGGCAGAACACCACCGCCGATTTCTTCCTCGATGGGGTTCGCGATGACGTCCAGTATTACCGCAGCCTCTACAACATCGAGCGTGTCGAGATTCTCAAGGGGCCTTTCGCCTTGATCTTTGGCCGCGGCGGCAGCGGCGGCATCATCAATCGCGTTCAGAAAGCACCGACCGCCGACGCCCTGCGTGCGTCGGCGACTGGCAGCGTCAACACCTTCGGCTCCTGGGATCTGGCTGCAGACGTGAATGCACCCATCAGTTCGAACGCCGCGTTCCGGGTGAACGCCTTCTACGAAGATCTGGACAACCACCGCGATTTCTTCGGTGGCGAACGCTATGCCATCAATCCCTATCTGGCGGTCGATCTGGGCCAGTGGAAGCTCGGCCTCTCCTACGAATATGTTAAAGACGATCGGGTTACCGATCGCGGCATTCCATCAGTCGCCACCATCGCCGGTGACCCCAACCGTCCCGTGAACGGGCAGCGCGACAGATTTGTCGGCACTCCCGGCGTGAACAGGGCTGGTCTTGAGGCCCACATCGTCAAGGCTCGTCTCGATGGCGATCTCGCAGAGAACCTCAAGTGGTCGACGACTATCGTCTATGGCGACTACGACAAGTATTACACCAACGTCTTTGCCAACGGCGCTGCCACGGCCGACAGCGGCACCGTCGTCCTGTCAAGCTACACCGACCCGACCAAACGCGAGAACTTCATTGCGCAGACCAATCTGGTCTGGGACTTCGCCTTCGGAGCCATCGGCAACAAGGTGCTGGCCGGCCTCGAATACGGCGACCAGCATTCGGCCAACCAGCGCCGGAACGGCACCTTGTCGAGCAGCACGTTCAATCTTGCCAACCCCGTCTATCCCACGGTCACTTTTGGTGCGCTGGCTCGCGATACCGTCTCCGATGTCCAGTTCTTCTCGGCATACGCGCAGGACCAGATATCGATCGGCGCCCACGTCGATGTGGTCGTCGGGCTACGGTACGACCGGTTCGAGATCAAGGGCACGGACCTGATCGGAACACCGCGTCCCTTCGCCCGCACCGACGAGAAGGTCAGCCCCCGTATCGGCCTGATCCTCAAGCCTCAGGAGAACATCTCCATTTACGGGAGTTACAGCCAGTCGTTCCTGCCGCGGTCGGGCGACCAGTTCCTGACCATGACGGCAAGCCAGGCCAATCTTGCTCCGGAAAAATTCACCAACTACGAAGTCGGCGCCAAGTGGGACATCCGCCCTGATCTGGGCGCCACGATCGCACTGTTCCAGCTCGACCGGACCAACGCCACAACGCCCGATCCGAACAATGTCACAGCTACGATCAATGTCGGCGAAACCCGCACCAAGGGGATTGAACTGGCGCTGACCGGGCGGATTCTTCCTGGCCTTCAGACCAGCGCCGCCTACACCTATCAGGATGCCAAACTGAAGGGGAACGGCTTTGTTCGTCTTGCCCAGGTTCCCGAGCATCAGGTGGCCTTGTGGAACCGCTATGATTTCAGTCCGTCCTTCGGCCTTGGTCTGGGCGTGATCCATCAGTCGAGCCAGTTTGCTGCCATCAGGACTGCCGCGAACACGACGCGGCTGCCAGGCTTCACCAGGGTGGACGCCGCGCTGTACTTCAAGCCGAGTGACCGGTTCGACCTCCAGCTGAATGTCGAAAATCTTTTCGATGAAACCTACTTCTCCGACGCGCACAACAATAACAACATCTCCACCGGTGCACCGATTAATGCGCGCCTGACTGCTCGCGTAAAGTTCTGAAGTCAGACCCTTAAGCGCATGATTGGTGGGACAGCGTCACTTCGAAGTGATGCTGTCCTGATCAGCGTCAAGCCCCGATACACGCATTGCATTGGCTCAGACTTCCTTGGCAACCTCATCTTCGACTGGGAGGACAAGATCTGGGCACGTCGAAATCGGCAGCGGGCAGCGATGTCCAGCGGATCGAGAGTTCGGCAAACGGCGATGGCCGCAGTTCCGAATTCTTCCTCGACCTCAAGGTCAGCCAGCGTATCATGCTGGGTAGGTGTGGGCATGGCCCTCGGGCTGGTGTGAGGTCCGGCAGGTTGGCCTGCTTCCACCGTACTCGGCCAGTTAGTTTTGCTGACCGTTATCCGATATATGTATGCATGCTTCGGACAAATGGGCCGTCAGCAGGCTGATCGCAGCCCGAGAGGGAAAGCAGCATCGCCGCGACAAGAAAAACGCGACCCTGTTGATCTTCTCGCATGCTGCACCCCTGACAGAAACCGGGCGCGCCGGTCGGTGCTGGTCCCGACCGTTCCCTTGCCGGCGCCGCTAGAACCAGAAGCGAACGCCAGCGACAGCTGCGCGGTCAATCGTATCACGTCCGTCGATCCGGGCGTAGTCAGCCGTTCTGCCGGTCTTCCAGGTCCAGTTCACGCCGATGTAAGGCGCGAACTCGCGGCTGATTTCGTAGCGCAGGCGCAGGCCGAGTTCCGCTTGGGCAAGGCCGCTTCCGATCTTGAGTTCGGGAATGTCCTGAGCAGACAGGTCGAACTCCACCCTGGGCTGAAGGATCAGCCGTTGGGTCAGGCGCTGGTCGTAACTGGCCTCAACGCGCCCGGTCACGTCGCCCTTGTGGGACAGGAACGCGGCAGCCGTAACGTGAAAGAAGTAAGGGGCGAGACCCTCGACTCCGACGACGGCGTGGGTCCGCGCAGGCTCGGGGCGGAAATCCTGGCGGGCACCGACCTGCAAATTCCACCATGGATCGAGCGCACGGCTGTAGAGAATCTGGAATTCGGCGTGTTCGATGCCCTCACCGAAGGTGCCTTCGCCCTTGCTGCGGAGCACGGCCCGGTTGAGATCGCCCACCCACGCCTCGCCTTCCCAGCGATAGCCGTCCTTGCCATCGCGCACCTGGTATTCGGCGAGATCAAACAGGACCTGCGTGTAGCTGGCCGAGCCATGTGCGCCCATGGCCGCCGCTTCCGCCGCTGCCATCTGCGCGGGACCGTAATAGCGGTCGGCGGGACGGTCGTGAGCAATGGGCGGCGGCTCGGCGCTTCCGGGCGACTGATCGGTGCCGACCGGTTCGCCATTGGCTGCAGTCAGGTTCTCCTGTGCAGGCAACTGGTGTCCGGCGTGATCGCTCGCCGGAGCTGGGCTCTGAGGAACGGGCGCTGGCGGCGCCGGCGTATAGCTCGTCCCATGCATCGAATGATCCACGGGACTGTCCATGGACTGTGCCATCGCGGGGGTGGCCAGGCCAGCGAGGAGAAGGGGAAGCGCCCTTTTCACTGGCCGTCTCCTTCCACCGGACGAACCTGGACGATGCGCATCATGCCCATGGCCATGTGCAGGAACAGGTGGCAGTGGAAAGCCCAGTCACCCGGAATCCCCGTGACGTCCCAGCTGACCTTGCCGCCGGGAAGCACGCTTACCGTATGCTTGCGGGGGCTGAATTCGCCATGCCCCGTCACCAGTTCGAAGTAGTGCCCGTGCAGGTGGATCGGATGCGCCATCATCGTATCGTTGACGAGGGTGATGCGGACGCGCTCGCCGGCGCGGATGGGCAAGGGTTCATGCGCCTCGGACAGCGTCTTGCCGTCCATCGACCACATGTAGCGCTCCATGTTGCCGGTCAGGTGCACCTCGATTTCCCGCGTTGGCGCGCGGACATCCGGATTACGCTCGATCGCCACGAGGTCGCGATAGGTCAGCACCCTGTGTCCGGCCTTGTCGAGGCCGATGCCCGGCTCGCCGGTCCGGTCCATCGGCATCGGACTGATCATTTCGACGCCGGGCCCCAGCTTCACCTGCGGGGCGTTCTTGCGGTCGCGCATGGACATGCTCTTCATGTCCATGCCTTCCATCTCCATGCCCATGTCCTTCATGGTGAGGAGCGGACGCTCGCGCAGCGCAGGTGGTTCAGCGCGCATGCCAGGGCGCGGAGCGAGTGTGGCGACAGCCATGCCCGACCGGTCGACGCTCTCGCCGACGATGGCGTAGGCGCGTTCCTCGGTGGGCGTCACCACGACATCGTAAGTCTCGCCTGGCGAAATCTGGAACTCTTCGACGGTGACGGGCCGAACGTTCTGGCCATCTGCCTGGACGACGCTTAGTTGCAACCCCGGTATGCGCACGTTGAACAGGGTCATCGCAGCGGCATTGATGTAGCGCAGCCGCACCCTTTCGCCAGGGCGGAACAGGCCGGTCCAGTTGTCCCCGGGGCCGTGGCCGTTCACGAGGTAAGTCAGCACCTCGCCGGTCACGTCGGAAATATCGCTCGGGTCCATCCGCATGCGCCCCCAGGCCACGCGTTCCGACAGGGGCTGGTCCTTTCCTGCGAGCAGGCTTTCCAGAGTCTGGCGCTGCCGGTTGTAGTAGCCGGGATCGAGCTTGAGGTTGCGCAGGATCCGCGCCGGATGGACGAAGCTGTGGTCGGACAGCACCACGACATGCTCGCGGTCGTACTGCACCGGATCAGGACCGGCGGGATCGACCACGATCGGACCGTAATGGCCCATCAGTTCCTGGAGGCCCGAATGGCTGTGATACCAGTACGTGCCGGCCTGATTGACCGGGAGCTCGTAAGTGAAGGTTGAGCGCGGCTTGATTTCCGGGAACGACACTCCCGGCACGCCGTCCATCTGGAACGGCACCAGAAGTCCGTGCCAGTGCAGCGAGGTTTCCTCGTCGAGGTCATTGACCACCCGGATGCGGACTGTCTGTCCTTCGCGCAAGCGCAGGAGCGGGGCGGGGACGGTTCCATTCATCGTGACGGCGCGCGCTGTGCGGCCCTCGATCCGGATTGTGTCTGTGGCGACTTTCAGTTCGATCTCGGGCCCGCTCAAGGTCTGCGGCGAGGCGATGAGCCCTGCCGACACCGGCTGCGCCCAGGCCGGTAACCACGCAGCGAGCGCCGCGCTTCCACCGAACAGCGCGCCGCCACGCAGGAGGCTGCGGCGATCCAGATCGAGAAAATGCATGAAGGATTCGTCCCTGACTTGCGTAACTTGACCTGATACGCGGACGAGGCTTCAGGCCCTCAGAATTTCCTGCAATTTCATGCGGGCCCGGTAGAGCCGAGTTTCCGCGGCCTTTTCGCTGATCTCGAGGACCTCGGCTGCTTCAGACTGGCTGAGGCCTTCGATCGTACGGAGCAGCAGCACTTCCTTCAACCTGGTCGGAAGGGTCGCAATCGCCGCCATGGTATGATTGAGTTCCTCCCTGTCCGCGAGCGCGGCGTCGGCCAATACGTGGCCATCGGCAACGTCACGGGCATCCTCCAGCGGCAAGGCAAAGGCGAAAGCCCGCCGCACCATGCGGCGGCGAGCAAGGTCACGTGACTTGTTGATCGCGATCCGGCTGATCCAGGTGCGGAACGGGCGCTGGGGATCATAGGACCTCAGCGCTGCAAATGCCGAGATGAAGCTCTGCTGGGTAACCTCGAGTGCGGTATCATCGTCACCGGTGTGGCTTCGCGCCAGGCGGAAGATCGCCTCGCGGTGGCGGCGCATGAGTTCGCCATAGGCTGTCTGTCGTCCGCCAAGCGCCAGCGCCGCGAGTTCGCCATCGCTGCATCCGGCAAGGTCGATCATCACCGCTCTCTGGCGGTGAGCGCCCTTGTCACGGCCTCATCGAAGCGGGCTGCTTGATTGGGCCGCAGCACGCCACGCATGGCAAAGATATGTTCGAGCGTGATCTTCTGGAGTTCGCCCATCGCGGTGTGCGACCGGTCGACCGCCGCCTGGACCTGCGGCCCGTAGCCGTGTTCCGCCTCGATCGCAGCGGCAAGCCGGGCATTGTCGCTACGCAGTTCGAGTTCCAGGGCCTGTTTTCGCGGCGCAAACGCGCGCTCGAACTTCTCAATCTGCGCTTCCTGCTGCGCGTCGAGTTTCAGTTCATGGTGCAGCAGGACGTGGATCTCGGATTCGACCGGCTTCTGAGGCAAAATCCACGCGCGACCGATGAACAGTCCGCCAAGCGCCGAGCCGAAGGCGAGCAGCGCGATCAGACCGAGACCGATCCGATTATTCATGCGCGCCATCCAGCAGGGTCGAAGGCGCCAGCACCGGCGGGACGCCCAGCGGGAACAACGAAGCAGCCTGCGCAGGCGTCGGGGGAAGCGCTGAGCCCAACAGACCGACTGACAGGGCAATGCCAAAGGCCATGCCGAATGCAGCCCTGGGCAGGGCGTGCCGGGCCGCCAGGGCGGCAAGACCATCGAATACTCCGGCGTCGATGGACGACAGCCGTGGGTCGGGCGGCAAATCCCGAACCCGGGCCAGCAGTTGATCCAATTCCGTCATGTCCGTCTCGCTGCGGTTGAACTTGTCAGGCTGATACGCTGCCGGCGTACTTTTCCCTCAAAAATATATCGGAGAATGTGAGGGCTATGCCGCCCTGCTGCGTAAACGGCAAGGAACTGCATAGCGAAGGACTCTTTCATGAAGCTTTACAAGACCCTTGCCAGCGCATTGGCCGCCGCGACGATCGGCATTTCCGCGCCGGTTTTGGCCCACCCTCGACTTGTAGCCGCGACACCGGCGCAATCGGCGAGCGTCAACCACGTTGACCGCATTGTCCTGACATTCAGCGAACCGCTGACGGCTGCCTTTTCCGGCTTCGATGTGGTCATGACCGCAATGCCCGGCATGGCTCCGGGTCATCAACACCAGCCGTTGAAGGTTGGCGGCATCATCGTAAGGGTTGGCCCCGACGGCAAATCGCTGGTTGGAACCTTGGCGCGCCGTCTCCCCCAGGGCAGCTATGACGTGAACTGGCGCGCCGTCTCCACCGACACGCACCGGATCACCGGGAAAATTTCCTTCACGGTCCGGTAGAGTGGAACCGGGGGCAATCCATCTCCTGCGCTGGGCGCTGTATACCGATCTGGGGCTGCTCTTTGGCATGCCGCTTTTCGCACTCTACAACCCCGGCGCGGAGCATGTCCCTCGCAAGCTCCTGTTGGTGCTGGCGATCGCTGGCATCGTCCTGACCCTTGCATCTCTTCAGCTGACTTCTGCCGCCATGGCCGGCGCATCGGCGGCGCAGATCGATCCACAATTGCTGGGCATGGTGGTCGGGCAAACCGGCTTCGGACGGGCGGCGCTCGTGCGCCTCATCCTGCTTTCCGCGCTCGCCGCAATTGCGTCGATCACCGCGAAGAACGGATGGCTCGCCACCATGCTTGGCGGCGGCGCGCTGCTGACGCTCGCATGGGCGGGGCATGGAAACTCGACCCCGCGACCAGGCGGCTCGATCCATCTTGCAGCCGGCCTTATCCACCTTCTTGCCGCGGGCACCTGGCTCGGGGCGTTGGCCATGTTCCTGCGATTGATTCCCCGAGATGTAGAAGTGTGCTATGCTGCACTCAGGCGCTTCTCGACGGTCGGCACGATCGCAGTGATCGCACTGGCAGCTTCCGGCCTGATCAACGTGGTCTACCAGATTGATCTCGATCAGAGAGGCTGGGGGCCGCCGAACGTATACGAGCGCCTGTTGCTACTGAAACTCGTTCTCTTCGGGGGGATGCTGGTGATGGCCTCGATCAATCGCTTCAAACTGACACCCAGGCTGGCGGCGCGGAGTGCCGCAACCGGCATCGCCGAATCCGGGCGGGCCTTGCGCACGAGCATTTCTGTCGAATTCACACTCGCCCTCGCCGTACTGGCATTGGTTGGCTGGCTCGGCACGCTCGATCCGGCATCTTGAAGGAAGGGCCAGGACCCATGCACGACCACAGTCTCCATCAGGCCGCCGACCAGGCCATTCCCGCCGGGGAGCGCGCGCGTGATCCCATTTGCGGCATGATGGTCGCGAAGGCGACTGCGCTGACATCGGAGCGTGCCGGCCGGACCTTCTATTTCTGCAGCCCGGCCTGCAAGCAGATCTTTGAGGATCCCGAGCGCGAATTGAAGTCAATGCGCACCCGCGTGGCGCTGGCGCTAACCGGCGTGCTCGCGCTGGCCGTCCTGCGCGCCGGCGCTTTCCTCGCGCTGGCCGCCGGCGCGACCATCGTCAGCTGGGCGCCAATCCCCGCGCTGCCCTGGTTCACCTGGGGCGTCTGGCTGTTCATTCTGGTGACGCCGGTGCAATTCATCGGCGGGTGGAGCTTCTACAAAGGCGCATGGGCGGCGCTGCGAAGCTGGTCGATCAACATGGACCTCCTGATCGCGCTCGGGACGACGGTCGCCTATTTCTACAGCGTCGCGGTGGTCTTTGCGCCCGATATCCTGCCGGTGAAGGTCGAAGAACGCGACGTCTACTTCGAAGTCTCCGCCGTGATCATCGCCTTCGTCCTGCTCGGACGATACATGGAGGAGATCATCAAGAAGCGCTCCTCGGCGGCAGTGCGCAAGCTGATGGATCTGCGGCCCGCGATCGCGCATGTCATCCGCGACGGCAAGGAAGAGGAAATTCCGGCCGAGGCAATCATGGCGGGCGAGATCGTCGTGCTGCGGCCGGGCGAGCGGATACCGACCGACGGCGAGGTGATCGAAGGCAGCTCCGCCGTCGATGAATCGATGCTCACCGGCGAATCCATGCCGGTCTCGAAAGAGCCGGGCGCGGGTGTTATCGGCGGTTCGCTCAACAAGAGCGGGATGCTGCGCTTCAAGGCGACCCGCGTCGGTAAGGATACGGCGCTTTCGCAGATCATCCGGCTGGTCGAGGAAGCGCAATCGAGTACCGCGCAGGTCCAGCGCATCGCCGACGAGGTCACGCGTTATTTCGTGCCTGCAGTAGTGATCGTTGCCTTCCTTGCTTTCTTCGGCTGGTGGATCGCTGGCAACTTCCCGCAGGGGCTACTCGCCTTCATCGCCGTGCTGATCATTTCATGCCCCTGCGCGCTGGGCGTAGCAACGCCGGCCGCCCTGATGGTCGGCGTGGGCAGAGGGGCGGATGCCGGTATCCTCATTCGCGGTGCCGAAGTGCTGGAGCGGGCGCGCAAGCTCAACGTGGTCGTCTTCGACAAGACCGGCACGCTGACCAAGGGTGAACCCAACGTCACCGATGTCGTGCCGCTCGGCAGCCTCGACGAGGCGGGGCTGTTGCGGCTCGCCGCGGCTGTCGAAGTTGGCTCCGAGCATCCCTTGGGCGAGGCGATTGTGCGCGGCGCGACAATGCGCAACCTCGAGCTTCCTGCCGTCACCAGTTTCGAGGGCATCGCCGGTCATGGCATCAGCGGGATGGCCGAAGGGCGCAAGATACTGCTCGGCAACCGCCGCCTCTTCGCGCGTGAGGGGATCGATGTCGCGCCCGCCGAGCAGACGATGGCTGCGCTCGAGCAAGGGGGCAAGACGGCCATGCTGGTCGGCTTCGACGGTGCGCTCGCCGGCATCGTCGCCGTCGCGGACACGCTCAAGCCCGAGGCGAAGGAGGCGGTCGCCGCGCTCAGGTCCGAAGGCATCGATGTCATCATGCTGTCTGGCGACAACAAGCGCACGGCGGAGGCGATCGGTCGTGAGCTGGGGATCGATCACATCATCGCCGAGGTCCTGCCGGGCGACAAGGCGGCGATGATCCGCGACCTGCAGACCAAGGGCAACATCGTAGCCATGGTCGGCGACGGGGTCAACGATGCACCCGCCCTGGCGACGGCGGACATCGGCATCGCCATTGGCTCGGGCTCGGACGTTGCCAAGGAAACCGGCGGCATCATCCTGATGCGCGACGATGTGCGGCAGGTCGTCTACGCCATCCGTCTGTCCCGCGCGACGCTGCGCAAGATCAAGCAGAACCTGTTCTGGGCCTTCATCTACAACAGCATCGGCATCCCGATTGCCGCGCTCGGATTCCTCAATCCGATCATCGCGGCGGCCGCCATGGCGCTAAGCTCGCTCTCGGTCGTGGCGAATTCGGCGCTGCTCAAGCGGGCGAGGCTCGACGTGTGATGGTCCGGCCCACCGAGCAGCGTGCGGTCCACTCGCACAATTGGAGCCTGCTCGGCCGGTGCTTCCTGTGGTGTCTGCTCGCTGCCCTTGTCGCGGTTCTGCTCTTCCGCCTGGGCGCGCCTATCATCCTGCTTCTGCTTTTCGTCGTCTGTCCGGTTGCTGCCGTATGGCTTTACGCCATGTCCGAGCGGCCACTCCCCGTTCCGCTTGATCCGTGTCCGGGAACGCGGGGACGAACGCTGAACTGGATCGCTCCCTGGTATGAGAAATGCTGTGCCCGGCTTGGCCTCGCTCACGCGTTTCGCGTGTGTCTGATCGAAGTCTCGGGAATTCGGGAAGGCGATCATGTTCTGGACATGGGCTGCGGGACGGGAAGGCTCGCTTGCCTTGCCGCCTACCGGGCCGGTGAAACGGGCCGCGTCTGCGGGATCGATGCAGCACCCGACATGATCAGGATTGCCCGCGAACAACCAATGCGAGCCGCCGTTCGGCCACGTTTCGAGCTGGCCATTGCCGAAGCGCTTCCGTTTCCTGACGCTAGCTTTGACGTTGTTCTTGCAAGTTTCCTGCTGAGCGCACTGCCGCCCGATCTCAAGCTCACCGCGCTCAAGGAAGCATCACGCGTTCTCAAGCCGGAAGGGCGCTTGGTTGTTGCCGAGATTGATCGCCCGGCCAGCCTCGTCGGGCGGATACTTGGAGCGACGCTCGGACTGAGCACAAAGTTGCGCAGCCACATCCATGGGAGGACAGACCAGATCTTGCAGTCGGGCGGTTTCGTGCCCCTTCGCGCTGCGAATTGGCGTTCAAGCATCGGAATCTGGAATTGCCGCAATGCCGTGTCTGCAAACCCGGAAGGGCCAAGGTCATGACTGTCGCGGTTACAACCATTGGCGAGGCAAGCGGCGATCTTCTGCCACTCGAGATCGTCGAGCGCAAAGGGCTCGGCCACCCGGATACGATCTGTGACCACCTGACCGAAGCGCTCAGTCAGGAACTCTCACGCAGCTATCGGGAGATTTATGGACACACGCTGCACTACAACGTCGACAAGGCCCTGCTGTGGGGCGGCAGTTCCGATCCCCGCTTCGGTGGAGGGCGCATCAGCCAGCCGATGGAAGTCTACCTGGCAGGTCGTGCGATTGTCGATGCGGCGGGCCGGCATCTGCCCCTCGACGACCTGGTCAAGGAGGTCGTGCGTAGGTGGTTCGCGCGTTACTTCCCGTTGCTCGATCTTGATCGCCACCTGCGCACCCATTGCCTCGTGCGGCCGGGCTCCGCCGATCTCGCTTCCCTGTTCGAACGCCACGGCGACGGAGCGCCGGCGATGGCCAACGACACCTCCATTGGCGTTGGCTTCGCGCCGCTCAGCAGCCTCGAACGCGTCGTGCTCGACGCCGAGCACAGGCTCGGTGAGATGGCCTGCGGCGACATTCCAGCGATCGGGCGCGACATCAAGATCATGGGAATACGCCAGGGGCGGAAAGCCAGGATCGTCGTTGCCTGCGCCCTGGTCGATCGTCATATTCCCGATCTGCAAGCCTATCTCTCGACCAAGGCCGATATTGCGGAAATCGTCAGGAGCGTTGCCTGCGCTGAAGATCTCGACGCTGACGTCCTGGTCAATACAGCCGACGACCCCGATGCCGGCAGCTTGTACCTCACTGTCCTCGGTACCTCGGCGGAATGCGGCGACGATGGGCAGGCCGGCCGCGGAAACCGCATCAACGGCCTGATTACGCCCTTCCGGCCGACCACAATAGAATCCGTTCCGGGCAAGAACGCCGTCTCTCACGTCGGCAAACTCTACAATATTGCGGCCGGACTCATCGCCGATCGTGTAGCGCGTCTCGATGGGGTCGCAGAGGCCCAATGTCTGCTTGTCAGCGAAATTGGGCACCCGGTGACCGAACCATTGACCGTCAATGTTCGATTGCGGCTGTCCGATGCGGGAAACGTGAAGGACTACCAGGCGGCCGTGTCTGCGATCGTCGAGCAGGAACTGGAACTTCTCGCGGGGACCGATCTGGCGCTTGCGAATGGATCGGTAGCAATCGGCAACTGGCCGCTGCGAAGAGCGGACAGCGATCCTCTTTCAAGTCGAAACACGCCCCACCGAAATTCCTGAGGAACACGAGGTTACGTCATGGCCAGCGATGTACAATCCAATGAGACACAGCAGCTAGGCGAGGAATTGCCGCAGCCCTCAGTGGGTTGGTCCGAGCCGCCTTCGATCCGGTTCCTGGGAGCGGCAGGGACAGTTACCGGTTCGCGCTACCTTGTCACCGCAGGGCAAGACCGCGTGCTCGTCGACTGTGGGCTGTTCCAGGGGCCTCGTGAACTGCGCGAGAGAAACTGGGTGGAGATTCCCCACGCGGCCGAGGCCGTGGATGCGGTGCTCCTGACCCACGCCCATCTCGATCACTCCGGCTATCTGCCCCGCCTCGTCCGCAACGGGTGGTCGGGGCAGGTTTTCTGTACGGATGCAACGGCGGATCTGTGCCGGTTGTTGCTGCCCGACAGCGGCTACCTGCAAGAAAAGGATGCCGACTACTCAAATCGCCGCCGGAGTTCGCGTCACCATCCGGCCCTGCCGCTTTACACCGAGGACGACGCCTGGTCGGCGCTTGAGCATTTTTCGCCGGTTTCTCCGGGAGACGACGTCGAACTCAGCGATAACCTGCGCTTCCGCTTCCGCAGGGCCGGCCATATCCTTGGCGCCTCGTTCCTCGAACTGACGGCAGGCGGGACGAAGATCACGTTCTCGGGTGATCTGGGGCGTTACGACGATCCGGTCATGTGCGATCCCGAGATTCCCGGCGCCACCGACTATCTGGTCGTGGAATCGACCTATGGTGATCGTCTTCACGAGAAGGTCGATCCGCAGGAGATACTGGGCGAACTCATTGAAAAATGCACAGGTCGCGGCGGAACGGTCGTCATTCCGGCATTTGCCGTCGGCCGTGCCCAGACACTGCTGTATCACCTGTCGCGCCTCAAGGCAGCGGGGCGGTTGTCGAACGTGCCGGTCTATCTCGACAGCCCGATGGCGATTGATGCCAGCGAGATCATGTGCAGCCACCGATCGGAACACCGGCTTGGTCCCGAGCAATGCAGGGCCGCCTGCAACGTCGCGCATTACATTCGCGAGGTTGAGGAGTCGAAGCAGATCTCGCGCGATCCGATGCCGAAGGTCATCGTGTCGGCCAGCGGCATGGCGACTGGCGGACGGGTGGTGCATCATCTCATGCAATATGCGCCCGATCCCCGTAGCCTGGTGCTCTTTGCCGGGTATCAGGCGGCCGGAACGAGGGGTGCGGCCATGTTGGGCGGAGCTCCCACCATCAGGATCTACGGCGAGACAATCCCGGTGCGCGCCGAAGTCGCAAGCTTGCCCATGCTCTCGGGACACGCCGATGCGAATGAAATCATGCGCTGGCTTCGCGGGTTTCCGCAACCGCCCCGGATGACCTTCGTGACGCATGGCGAGCCGGAATCATCCGAAGCGCTCCGCCAGAGGATCGCAGAGGAACTGGGTTGGGCCTGCAAGGTGCCACTTCAGGGCCAGAAAATGTTTCTGGCATGACGGCTGACGCACCACTCGCGATGCCGGCTTCCGAGTCGATGCATCAGCATCGGCTGCATGCCAGGCGGATGGGAATTACCACTACCCAACACGAGCCGGTTGTCTTCATGCGGGAAGACTGCTTCCTCTGCCGATCCGAAGGGCTGACCTCGCGTCCGGAAATCCTGGTGGTGGCGGACGGGCGCGAAATTGTCGCAAGTGTCTTTCGTACGTCAGGCGACGTGTTGGCCGAAGACGAGATCGGAATGTCCAAGGCGGCTTGGGACAGGCTTGGTGTGGAAGCCGGACAATTGGTAGCGGTACGGCACTCGCCACCGGCCGGATCGCTCAGTGCCCTGCGCAGCCGGGTTTACGGCAACCGGCTCGACGATGCCGCCTTCCACGCCATTATCACTGACATCGTCGCCGGGCGTTACAATGACGTGCATCTGTCCTCGTTCGTCACGGCCTGTTCGGCCCTGCCGCTCGATCATACTGAAATGGCGGGACTGACGCGTGCCATGGTCGATGCCGGCGATCGTCTTGCATGGGGCGATGGTCCGATTGTCGACAAGCACAGCGTCGGCGGATTGCCGGGTAACCGGACAACCCCGATCATCGTGGCGATCGTTGCAGCCAACGGTCTCGTCATGCCCAAGACGTCATCGCGCGCGATCACCTCGCCGGCGGGCACCGCTGATACCATGGAGACGCTTGCCCCGGTGGACCTCAACCTTGCCGCCATCCGCCGGGTCGTGGAGCAGGAAGGCGGGTGCATCGCCTGGGGCGGTTCGGTGCGGCTCAGTCCCGCCGATGACACCATCATCGGTATCGAACGTGTCCTCGATCTCGATGCAGTCGGGCAGATGGTGGCTTCGATCCTTTCGAAAAAGGTCGCCGCCGGATCGACGCATCTGGTCATTGACCTTCCGGTCGGCCCGACCGCCAAAGTCCGCACAGCACAAGCCGCAGCCACTCTGTCCGATGCCCTCGTCTCGGTCGGAAATGCATTCGGGCTGCAAACCCGTGTGCTCGAAGGATCTGGACTACAGCCGATCGGCCGTGGCATCGGGCCGGCGCTGGAAGCGCGTGATGTGCTTGCTGTGCTCCAACAGCAGGACGGCCCGCAAGATCTGGGCGAACGCGCTGTCCAGTTGGCTGGCGCCATTCTCGAACTCGGCGGGAGGTCTGCTGCAGGCCAGGGCGAAGCGCTGGCGCGCGAGACGCTCGTCGAGGGGCGCGCCTGGGCGAAATTCCAGCGCATCTGCGAAGCCCAGGGCGGTATGCGCGTGCCGCCAGTGGCCGCTTGGCGCCACACGCTTGTCGCTCCGCACGCCGGTCGGCTCAGCGCGCTCGACAATCGACGCCTGGCCAAGCTTGCCAAGTTGGCCGGTGCACCAGCGGCACCGGCTGCCGGGGTCGAGATGCATGCGCGGCTGGGCGATCAGCTTGAGGCTGGAGCGCCTCTATGCACAGTTCACGCGGAGAGCCGCAGCGAACTTAGCTACGCACTCGATTATGTGGCCGCCGGAGGCGCGATCTTCGCGCTGGGCCAGCAATGACAGAGGCGATTGTCCTGTCGCTGCCGGACGACGCAGCATTCGGCCAAGCGCTTGCGGGTGCGCTGGGCGTCGAACACGGCGAGTTGTTGTGGCGCCATTTCCCCGATGGCGAGAGCCACATCGCGCTGCCGGAGAGCCTGGCAGGACGACGGGTCGTCATCAACTGCACTCTCGCGCGTCCCGACCCGAAACTCGCTCCCCTGCTGTTCGTCGCGGATGCCGCGCGCGATTTCGGAGCGACGCAGGTCGGCCTTGTTGCTCCCTACCTTGCCTATATGCGCCAGGACCGCCGCTTTCACGCCGGGGAAGCTGTCACCTCGCGGACCTTCGCCCGCGTGTTGTCGTCCGCCTTCGACTGGCTCGCGACTGTCGATCCGCACCTGCATCGCTATGCCTCGCTCGACGAGATCTATGCCATTCCCTCGCGGGTCGTACACGCAGCGCCGCTTCTCGGATGCTGGATCGCGGAAAACGTTGGCAATCCGCTCATTCTCGGGCCCGATGCCGAAAGCGAGCAGTGGGTTTCCGAGGTCGCGGCCGGCATCGATGCGCCCTATGCCGTGTTCACCAAGACGAGGCTCGGTGACCGGCAGGTGCGGATCGATCCTCCCGATCTTAGCCGCTACGCTGGACGCCAGCCCGTGCTTGTCGATGATATCGTGTCGTCAGGACGAACGCTGATCGAGGCGGCACGGCTTCTCGATATCGCGGGCTTCGCCAAACCTGTGTGCGCCGTGACGCACGCGCTATTTAGCCAGAATGCCCATGCCGATCTCACGAGATCGGTTGCTTCGATCGTGAGCAGCGACACGGTTCCCCATCCGACCAATGCCATCAGCGTGGTGCAGGAACTGGGGTTTGCCGTGCAGTCGCTGCAGAGTTCCGAAAGCTCATTATCAACGGGGGGACGTGACCATGCCTGACCATTCCGGGAACCGTGGCGAGGTGCCGCGCTGGCGAGCCAATATCGTTCTGATCGGCTTTATGCTGGTGGCGGGCTTTTACCTCATCACCGAGCATCGCGCCCATCTTCTGGGCTTTCTGCCCTTCGGAATTCTCCTGCTTTGCCCGCTCATGCACTTCTTCATGCACGGCGGGCACAAGCACGGCGCAGGAGACGGCAAATGAACCACAACGATGCACCGGCATATGGCCTCTGGGGCCTGGCCCTGGTCAACGCCGCAATCTTCATTTTCTTCGCCTTCAGCTTTTTCAAGCCGGAGACGAAGCGGGATTGGCGCAGCTTCAGTGCGTTCAGCGCCTTTCTTGTTGCGCTATTTGTCGAGATGTATGGATTCCCCCTGACGATCTACCTGTTGTCAGGCTGGCTGCAGAGCCGGTTCCCGGGGATCGACTGGTTCTCGCATGACGCGGGGCACTTGCTTGAGATGATGTTCGGCTGGAAGGTTAATCCGCATTTCGGACCCTTCCACATCGCCAGCTTCGTCTTCATCGGCGGCGGCTTCCTTCTGATCTCTTCGGGATGGAAGGCGCTCCACGCAGCCCAGCAGAAGCGCCAGCTGGTCACGACCGGGCTCTACGCCCGGATGCGCCATCCCCAATATGTCGGGTTCATCGCGGTGATGTTTGGCTTCCTCCTGCAATGGCCGACGCTTCTGACGCTCGCGATGTTCCCGGTGCTGGTGGTGATGTACGTTCGTCTCGCCCGCCATGAAGAACAGGATGCGATCAAGGAATTCGGGGATGAATACCGCCGATACATGGCGCGTGTGCCCGGGTTCATCCCGAAACTTGGCGGCCCCGATCGAAACCCAGGCTGTCATTAGTCTAATAGCTGAGAGGAGGTTGTCATGGAGACCGTTGCCTATCTTTTGTTCTGGGCTCTCTTGTTCATGTTCATGATGCGCTTTGGATGCGGCGCTCATGTCATGGGTCATCGCCACCATGGGCATCATAGCGAGAGCGGCGGTGGAAGCGACCGGCTATCCCAGCCGGCGCAGGCCGTCGATCCGGTCTGCGGCATGACCGTGGCGACAGCAGGTGCCAAGAGCACCATCTTCGAGGGCAGAGCGTGGTATTTCTGCTCCGCTTCATGCCGCGACAAGTTCGAAGCGGCTCCGCAGCAATATGCCAAGGCAGACGCCGCGCATTCAACAGGAGAACCGCACCATGCCGCATGATCCGCACCGTCCGGCACTCATACCGGTCGTCACCCTGGGCCTTGCGCTCAGTCTGTTCCTGACATTTTCCTATGTCCTGTGCATCCTGGGATATCTGTTGCTGCCGGGGATGCCCGTCCAGCATTCCGCTCTCTCGATCTTTCTGCCCGGCTTCGAGCTGCTGAGCTGGCGCACCTTCTTCCTCGGTCTTGGCGAGAGCTTCGGCTGGGGCTGGTACATCGCGCTGGTCTTCGGACCACTCTACAACTTCCTCGTCTCGCGCCGGGCGTAACCCGGGAACTTGAGGGGCTCGCGATCGCCCTGCGTATGACTGAGGAAGAGTCGAAGATTCCCGCCCTGACCGAAGGGCTCAAGTAAGGAGGATCCCATGAAGTTCATTTTGCCGCTCGTGGCCATTGCCGCTTTCGCCGCCGTGCCGGTTCAGGCGCAGACCAAAACCGCCGATCCTCACCAGCATGCCGCTGGCGAAGCAGCGGCCGGCCAGCCGGCCACGCCTCCTGCCCCGAAGTCCGGTACGGCCCAACCAGGTCATGATCACGCAGCCGGACCGGCAGCCGGCGGCCAAGGCAACCAGATGATGGACGGCAAATGCTGCTGCGATGAGGCAAAGATGCGGCAGATGATGAGTGAGATGATGCCCCAGATGATGCGTCAAATGATGGGCCACGGCGCTCAAGGCGGCGCGGGGCAGCAAACCGGTCACGCCGACCCCGCCAAGCCGTAACCAGGTATGAGGCGGGTGGGGCTAATCGCGGTCATTCTGACGCTGCTCGCGGCGCTGTCCTGGTTTGCCTATCTCCGCCTCCAGCCTGAACCACCGCCGGCACAGGTTGTCTACGGCAGTGGACGCATCGAGGTCGACGAGGTGCGGTTAGCCCCGCAGTTTGGCGGCCGACTGCTGGATAATCTCGCCATCGAGGGGACGACCGTTGCCTCGGGAACGGTCGTCGCCCGTGTCGATCCTGCCGACTACAAGCTCCACGCCGAACAGGCGGATGCCCAGCGCACCGCCACCCAGATCGCGGTTTCGCAGTTCGACGCCCAGATCAGTCTAGCCCAGCACCACGCCCGGACCGCACTGACGGACCTGAGGCGCTTTGAGTCCCTGAAGTCGAATGGCTGGATTACGGCCCGCCAACTCGACACTGCGAGAAATTCCTATGAGGCCGCAGCGAGTCAGGTTTCCGTCCTGATACGCCAGCGCGCCGAAGCGAATGCACAATCCCAGGCGGCGGGCAAATCCGCCGCGCTCGCCCGGTCGCGCGTCACCAATACGCAGGTTATCGCGCCTCTGACGGGCGCTGTGCTCGAACGCCTGGCCGAGCCGGGAGAGATCGTCGCCTCCGGACAGCCTGTGGCAATTCTCGCCAATCTCGGTCGCGTGCGGTTGAAGATATTCATTCCGGAGACCGACCTCGGAAAGATTCGGCTAGGCGCACCCGCGCGCCTCAAGGTCGATGCTTTTCCCGATAGAACTTTCGCCGCACGTGTGTCGCAAGTGGACGCACAGGCGCAGTTCACGCCACGCGACGTCCATCTCCAGGAAGAACGGAGCCGCACGGTCTATGGGGTGACGCTGGAAGCGGAGAACCCGAGCGGCCTGCTCAAACCCGGAATGCCCGCTGACGCCTGGATTCTCTGGGATGCCGGCAAAGGCTGGCCCGCGCGGCTGCGCGTGCCCGAGTAGCAGGGACGTGGCGCCCGAGCCAATCGTGGAGACGAGCGCCCTTGGCCGGAGCTTCCATGGGCGGCCCGTTCTGCAGGATATAAGTCTGACGTTGCGCGAGGGCGAGTTGCTCGGGATTGTCGGTCCCGACGGTGCCGGCAAGACCACCCTGCTGCAGATGATCGCCGCAATACTGCGACCGTCCACCGGCGAGTGCAGGGTTTTTGGATCCGACGTTGTTCGGGAGGCAGCGCAGATCCAGGCACAGGTCGGCTACATGTCGCAGGGCTTTTCCCTGTATGACAAGCTGAGCGTTGCCGAAAATCTCGCTTTCGCCGCCGACATACGCGATGTCCCGGAGGAGTCGTTCGAGGAACGAAAGGCGGAGTTGCTTGCAATGGCGGGCCTCGGACGCTTCGAGAATCGTCAAGAAGGCGACCTGTCGGGGGGAATGCGCAAGAAACTCGCGCTCTGCACGATCCTCATCCACGAAACCCGCCTGCTGATTCTCGATGAACCAAGCCTCGGGGTGGACCCGCTCTCGCGCCGCGAATTGTGGAACATCCTCGATCGGGCGCGGGCACAGGGAAAATCGGTTATCTTCGCAACGTCCTACATGGATGAGGCCGACGCCAGCGACCAGGTGTTGCTGCTGCGCGAAGGGCGTCCACTGGCGATGGGAACACCGGCCGAATTGCGTCGGCGTGCGCAGGGCAAGGTCTATCAGCTGGCTGCCGGCACCGGCTTTTCGGAGCGGGCGCTCGAAGCATCGGACGATGTAATCAGCTTTCAGAAAGTGGCGGTCCGGGAATACCGGGTTCAGACGCTGACGGCCCAATCTCCGGTGATAGTCAACGCTGACGTTTCACCCACCGACCCGACAATGGAGGATGTTTTCACCGTCGAATCGACCAGCAATATAGATCAGGGCGAGGGTGTATCGGCCGTCCGGCCCGCCCTGACGGATGACATCAGCGTAAAAAGCGTGGGCGTTACCCGCAGGTTCGGCAAGTTCGTGGCCGTTGACGCGGTCGATATGGCCATCCGCAAAGGCGAGATCATCGGACTGCTTGGCCCCAATGGCGCCGGCAAGACCACTCTGATCCGTATCCTGTGCGGATTGCTGCCGCCATCGGAGGGCCATGCGACATTGGCAGGTTTCGATGTCGCGAGGCAAAGCCATGAGGTCCGCAGCCGGATTGGCTATGTCTCCCAACGCTTTTCGCTGTTCACCGACATGACGCCGATGGAGAACTTGCGCTTTTTCGCGCGCGCTTACGGCGTGCCTCGATCGCAAATGGAAGAACGCATAACCTCGGCGGCACGCCGGGCCGGACTTGACGCACTCAGCGAGCGCCTTGTCGGCAGCCTGTCGAGCGCTCTGCGCCAGCGCCTCGCGCTGGCCTGCGCGATCGTCCACCGGCCGCTCGTCCTATTTCTCGACGAACCGACATCTGGCGTCGATCCTCTTTCCCGCTTCCGCTTCTGGCGCCTCATTTCGGCGCTGGCGGCCGAAGGCGTCAGCATCATCGTTTCGACCCATTATCTCGAGGAGGCGACCTACTGTGATCGCCTGGGGTTGATGATGGACGGTCGGCTGATCGCCATGGGCACGTTGGAGGAGCTACGGTCCCGACTTGGCTTGGAAGATGCCCGGGTAGAGGATGTGTTCCTCGGCTTCATCGCGCGCGAGCGCGCGCTGGAGAAGAAGTCATGAAACTCCGGCGAATGCGGGCTTTTGTACGCAAGGAAATGCTCGAGATCGCGCGCGATCCGATCACGATAGGCGTGGCTCTGCTCATGCCGATGGTGATGCTCTTCCTGTTCGGTTACGCGCTCACTTTCGACGTCGAGAATGCGCCGCTGGTTATCGTCGATCACGACAAGTCGGTGGCCAGCAGAGCGCTTTCACACCAGTTCCTGAATTCCGGCTATTTCAGGCTCGACAGCGCCCCAGAGAGCGAAGCGGTCGCAGAACACGCGGTGATGACTGGGAAGGTACGTGCCTTTCTCTATATTCCGCGCGACTTCGGTCGCCGGCTCGCCTCCGGGCGCAGCGCTCCCGTCGAATTCGTGGTCGATGGCACCTATGCTTCCACGGCCGCGGTCGTTTCGGCTTATGGACGGGCGATCCTCTATGCCTTTCCCTCTGGAAGGCTGGACATGCCCATCCAGCCTGAAGTGCGAGTCTGGTACAACCCCCAATTGCGTAGCCGCGATTTCATTGTGCCTGGCCTCTTCGCAGTGATCCTGATGGCCTTCCCGCCTCTGCTAACGGCGCTCGCCGTCGCACGCGAAAAGGAACTGGGGACGATCATGCAGATATATGCGTCTCCGCTTACGAAGGTCGAGTTCATCATCGGCAAGTTGCTGCCCTACGGATTGATCGCCTTTGTCGAGATGGCAGTCGTCTTCGCTGCCGCGTTCCTTTGGTTCGACATACCGATGCACGGCTCCATGCTGCTGCTGATCCTGCTGGGTGTGGTCTATGTCCTGTGCACGGTGGCGGTGGGCCTGCTCGTCTCGATCATCGTGCGCACGCAGCTTGCAGCCATGCTCGTCGCCCTGATCATGACCCTGATGCCTTCATTCCTGTTTTCGGGACTGATCTACCCGGTGGCAACGATGCCGCCATTCTTCCAGGCCTATTCTGCCAAAATCCCGACAATGTACTTCGTCAACATCTCTCGCGGAATCGTCATGCGCGGCGCTGGCCTCGACGAGCTCTGGTATGAAGTCGTGGTCCTGATCGCCTACACTCTGATCGTACTTGCGGCGGGTATTCTCCTGTTCAGGAAGCGGATCGGCTGATGCTACGGCGCTTGCACGGCCTGTTCGTCAAGGAATTCGCGCAGATGCTGCGCGATCCGGTGGTCCTCTTCCTGGTGTTCTGGCTCTACTCGGCGGAATTGGTCATGTGCACAATGGCGCTGGGCTTCGACGTCAAGAACCTGCGGCTCGGCGTGGTCGATAACGATCGGACCGTCGTGAGCCGCGGGCTCATCGAAGAACTGACATCTGCCGACACGTTTATCCTCAGCGGCCAGTATGCCTCGTTCGCGGCCGCAGGCGCAGAACTGCGCAAGGGGCGATTGGACGCCGTCCTCGAGATTCCGCCAAATCTCGGTGCAAGACTGCAAAGCGGAAGGCGCACCACTCTGGGGGCAGTTGTGGATGGTTCGAACGCCACCGTCGCGACGCGCGCGCGCGCCTATTTCATCGAGCTCGTTGCGCGTTACACGGCTCGGCACGCTCACAAGGAGGGACGAGCCAGGCCCGGTGTCGAGGCATCGGTGCGCATCTGGTACAATCCGGATCTGACCAATACGCGTTTCATGGCGCTTGGCATGCTGGCCCAGGCAGGCTTCATGCTGGCGGTGGTCCTGCCGGCTGCGGCGATGGTGCGCGAAAAGCAGAACGGGACGATGGAGCAGATCCGCGTCACACCGATCCGGGCGCACGAACTGTTCCTGGCCAAGGTCGTGCCGACCATCGTGCTCTCCGAAGGCGCGCTGTTCCCGGCATTGGTTGTCACCAGGCTCATCGGCGTGCCCATGGAAGGAAACCTGGGAACGCTGCTTGTGCTTAACGTGATCTTCCTGCTTAGCGCGGTTGCCATCGGCGTCTTCGTTGCCTGCATCACCCGTACTCTCCAGCAGTCGATGCTTGTCAGCTTCTTCAGCCTGTTCCCCCTCCTGTTCCTTTCGGGGAGCGTGGCTCCGGTGGAGAGCATGCCCAAGGCTCTCCAAGCCGCGAGCCTGGGGAGTCCGCTGAGGCATTTCACGGAGATCGTCAGCGGGCTGTTCCTCAAGGGCTCGGGGATTGCCGAACTCTGGCTGCACGCAGCCGCCCTCGGTTTCATCAGTGTGCTTATGTTTTCGGGAGCATGGCTCATATTCAGGCGCAGCTGGTAGGCGATGCCAATCCGGGTGGGTGTAGTAAATTCCGGCGCTACCTGCCGTCCAATGCGTCCTCGCAGATTAGCAAGTTCAGAATGAGTGAGCGCCAGTGCGGTCGATAATACCGGGCGTCAGCCAGCCTCAACCGCATGGGCCTCGAAATCCACACCTAGCCGCTTGCGGACCGCGCCAAAGATCGCAGCAAGATTGTCCATGCTTGGGTTGCCCTTCTCCGAGAGCATGCGGTGGAGGCTCTTGCTGGGCCGGTTGGTCTCGGCGGCCAGGTGCTCGAAGCCCACTGAGGCGTTGACCAGGTCGCGCAGGATCAGACGCGCGACATGGGGCTCGCCATTGAGGAAAGCGGTCGCGGCTTCGTCAAGCATGGCTTTGGCAAAGGCGGGATCGCGCGCCGCGCGTTCCTTCACTGTCTCCTTGAAATCCCGTGTCAGTACCACTTCGCTATCTCCTGGCCTTCTTTGCCTTGGCCTTTCGGCCCTTGTATTCGGCAAGCAGCGCGCTCGCCTGATTGATATCGGTCTGTTGCCGCTTCTTGGTTCCGCCCACGAAGAGGATGATCAGCTGATCCCCGTCCTGGGTGAGGTAGAGCCGGTATCCCGGCCCCCAGTCGATCCGGTATTCGCCAAGACCACCGCCGATCCATTTGACGTTCGACAGATTGCCCAGTTCCAGCCGGACGATGGACGTCGCTACCTTGGCCGCAGCCTGGACATCGAGATCATCGAACCAGCCCCGGAACGGGCAGGAGCCATCCTCGCAAATATACTCCTCAACAATCATACTGCGCCACTTTGGGTAACATATTCGTTACCTTCTGTCGAGGGATTCAGTTTCAGCACGATCAGGCCGCAAGGCTAGGGCGCAGGCCGGCCGCCCCCTCGTCAAGCAGGCGGGCGATCTCGTCCGAGGTGCGCCGCACTGCGAGTTTCAGCGCCTCGTCGATATGAATGTAGTCCTGCGTCACATTCTGCGATGCGTGGCCCAGCATGGCGCGGATGGTCAGCTCGGTGAAGCCGAGTTCGCCAGCGATGCTGGCGAAGGTGTGACGCAACGTGTGCAGCGTTGCGCCCTCGATCCCGGCCAACCGGCAGACGCGAATGAAGCATGCGCTGGAGGCCTGATAGGGGCCGGCGCCGGTCAACGACGGAAAGACATGGGGATTGCCGGCGACCTCTACCTGCGCGAGCACAACCCGGAGTGCCTCCGGTCCGATCGCGCGCACCTGGGCGTCGGTCTTGGTGTCGGGGAAGGCGACAAACCCGCCTTCGGCATGGACCCAGGCGCGCTTCATCGCCTGGCCTTCCTCTCGCCGAAAACCGGTCAGCACCAGGAGTCGGACAACCGCAAGTGCGGTCAGGTTTTCTCCATTGCGCTCGGCATAGGCCATCGCCTTGCCCAGTGCGCCGATCTCGACGGAACTAAGTCGCCGGGTCTTCTTGTTGGTGGCCAGCTTCTTGGCGCCCCGCGTCGGATGCTCTGCCAGCAACCCCTTGTGCTTGGCATGGCCCAGGATCGCCTGAAGCGTGCCAAGGCAGCGCGCCGCGACGCCCGGGCCGCCTGCCGCCTTGCCGCCGCGCCCGCCGCCACGCACCTTGGCGGTCTTGCCGTCCCGCACGTCGGACTGCATTTGCTCAACTTCGGCGATGGTCAGGTGCTTGGCGTGTCGCTTGCCCAGCAAAGGCTTGATATGCGTGTTGATCCGGCTCTCGTCCATCTTGAGCGAGGATTCCTTGATCGGCCGGTTCTTGCGCCCGAGAATATTCCCGGCGCGCGCCTCGGTCAGATACCAGTCGCACATCTGGGCAACCGTCATTCCCTTGCGGGCCTCGTGCACGGCGACTGCCGGGTCATCGCCTGCAGCCACTTCGCCGAGCTTGATCTTTGCCAGGTCGCGCGCGCGTTCGACCGTGATGACGCCGTACCGACCGAGGTTGATCCGCCGCTTGATGCCCTCGGCATTGCGGTACTGAACGATGAACGTCTTCAGCCCTGATGGCAGCGCACGGACGCCGAAGCCCCGAATCTCGCTATCCCACAGAACTGCCTGCGCCTGTCCGTCCGCGCTGAAGGCATCGACCGAGCGCTTGTTGATCTTTGCAGTCGGCATCGTTACCACTCCATTTGGAGACAAAGCCGAAATCGGGGCCTTCTGTCTCCATATTGTCTCCAGATTTTGCCGTTTCGTGGCGAAAACAAGAGTAAGGTGGCGCGGCATGGACTGCAACAACTATCGGATTTACCGTGCTATTTCGTAGATTCGGCTACAATGGCGAAACTACCTGAATCGTTTTGCCAAGGTTGGGGTCGAGGGTTCGAATCCCTTCGCCCGCTCCAATTTTCCGGCTAATTTCAGCCACTTACGCTAAAGGGCGGCGTAATATGCCGCGTTACGTCGAGGCGCATTTCGTCTCGCGTAATAAGGGCGTAATATGATGACGGCGAGCCGACGGGTGTCTCTAGGAAAGGATTGGCGCTTAGCGTGCCGCAACTACCGGATCGGGGCGCAAGCGCGCAGCAGGATGCGTCGGTCCCTCCGATCGGCTGAAATGCGTTAAAATTGCTGGAGTGGAACGCCAACGGCGTGACCCCTTCGGAAATGGCTGCCCGGCCAAGGCGGAAGAGGACGTTGTCATATTCTCCGGCAGCGATTCCCACTCATTCCAACCAAGCGGTTGCGGAGCAGATCGATGTTCAAACCGGTATAGGTACGCCGAACCGGGCCAAAATGTCTAACGCGCGGGGAAATCGGACAGGTCTAGCGCGCGTCTGCGATAATCGACTCGCTTCCACCGACGATGTCGGCGGAAGCGTGAAGATGCCCGCAGTGTACGACACTGCTCGTCCCGGCTCGTTGGGCGCTTCCGGTGACGAGCACCTCATCCGTTCCGGGCTGGACCTGGATCCAGATTTTTAGAATTCTGATCCCTTACGATGTGAATCACCAGGCAATGTGGCAACATGTTCACGAAGTCGTCGAGGATCGGCGCCCGGGCGCCAGCGGGCAGCATGGTTGCCCGCCGGTCCAAAAGAACCGCAGCCTTGCGCGCCGCGCGTCTTGTCGTGCTGATCATCAGGGGGTGCTCGCAGGTAGGCTGTCGTCGTACTGCAAATGATCTTCCCGCAGGTCCGCTTCCCGGCTGCCATAGCGGGCATAGAGGGTCGGAAGTACGAAGAGCGTCAGCAGGGTCGCCGAGATCAGCCCGCCGATCACCACAGTTGCGAGCGGCTTCTGGACTTCCGCGCCCGCACCGGTCGCAAGTGCCATCGGCACGAAGCCGAGGCTGGCGACGAGTGCGGTCATCACCACAGGGCGAAGGCGCATGAGCGCGCCTTGCCTTGCGGCTTCGGCCCGCGCCATGCCCGAGCGCATCAGCTCCTGGATCGAGGACACCATCACGAGCCCGTTGAGCACGGCGATGCCCGACAGCGCGATGAACCCGACCGCCGCCGATATGGAGAAATCCATGCCCCGGAGGAACAGCGCGAGCACGCCGCCGATCAGTGCCAGCGGCACGCCCGTGAATACGATCGCCGCATCGCGCGACGATCGAAGCGCGCCATAGAGCAGCAACAGAATTAGCACGAAACAGGCCGGGACGACGAGCTGGAGCCGATCGCGTGCGGAGGCGAGGTTCTCGAACTGGCCGCCCCATTCGAGATAGCTGCCGGCGGGCAAGCGAACATCGTTCGCGATGCCGGCCTTTGCATCGGCCACGACGTCGGAGATGGCACGCCCGCGGACATTGGCCTGTACGACGACGCGCCTCTTCCCGTTTTCGCGGCTGATCTGGTTCGGTCCCTCGACGATACGGATATCGGCGACGCTCGCCAGCGGCACGAAGGCGCCGCCCGCCACCGGGACCTGTACCTGTTCGAGCACCGACAGGTCAGCGCGCTGCGCGTCGGACAGCCGGATGACGATCGGGAAGCGCCGGTCGCCTTCGAAGATCGTGCCGGCCTCGCGGCCGCCGATCGTTGCGGTGACGACATCCTGCACGTCACGCGCGCTGACGCCGAGCCGCGCCATCGCGTCGCGGTTCGCCCGAATGTCGAGCATCGAGAGACCTTCGGTCTCTTCGACGCGCACGTCGCTCGCGCCTTCGGTCTTCCGCAAGATTGCGGCGACTTGCTGCGCGGTCGCGTTCATCGCGTCGAAGTCGTCGCCATAGACCTTGATCGCAATGTCACCGCGCACGCCCGCAATCAGCTCGTTGAAGCGCATCTGGATCGGCTGAGTGATCTCATAGGCATTGCCCGGGATCTTGTTCAGTTCCTTCTCCAGCCGCTCGACGAGTTCGGCCTTGGGGAGGCTTGGGTCCGGCCATTCTTTCCGAGGCTTGAGGATCACGAAATTGTCGGTCGCGTTGGGCGGCATCGGATCGGACGCAAGGTCCGCCGTGCCGGTCTTCGAGAAGACAATCGCGACTTCGGGCTGCCTTGCGAGCATTTTCTCGATTGGCACTTGCATGGCCTGGCTCTGTTCGACGGACGTCGAGGGCACGCGAAACGCCTGGATCAGGAGATCGCCCTCGTCGAGCTGCGGCAGGAACACCTGGCCGAGCGAGAAGAAGGCGAGGATCGCAACAAGGAACCCCCCGATGCCCGCGCCGAGCGTGACCTTGGGCTTGCTCATAGCGCGGTCGAGACCGGGCTCGTAGCGTTGCTTCAGCCAGCTCATGATGCGGCCCTCTTTCTCCTCGACCCGCTTCGACAGCCAGATGGCGATCGCGGCGGGGACGAAGGTGAGCGAGAGGATGAAGGCGAAAGCGAGGGCGATGATCACGGTCAGCGCCATCGGGATGAAGGTCTTGCCCTCGACCCCGCTGAGCGTGAGCAGCGGCACATAGACGAGGATGATGATCGCCTGCCCATAGACTGACGGGCGCACCATCTCGCGCGCCGCCGATGCGACGGTTGCGAGACGCTCTTGGACGGTCAGGATGCGGCCGTGGCGATGCTGGAGGTCGGCCATGCGCCGCAGCGCATTCTCGACGATGATGACGGCGCCATCGACGATGAGGCCGAAGTCGAGTGCGCCGAGGCTCATCAGGTTCGCCGAGACGCCGGCGCGCAGCATGCCGAAGCTGGTGAGCAGCATTGTGATCGGGATGACGAGCGCCGCGATCAGCGCCGCGCGGAAATTGCCGAGCAGCAGGAAAAGCACGACAATGACGAGCAGCGCACCCTCGGTCAGGTTCTTGCCGACCGTCCAGATCGTCGAATTGACGAGCTTGGTACGATCGAGCGCGGGCTCGATAACGACATCGGGCGGCAGCGAGGCGTTTACCTCCTTCAGCCGGTCTGCGACCGCGGTCGCGACCGTCCGGCTGTTCTCGCCGATGCGCATGACCGCGGTGCCGACGACGACTTCGGTGCCATTTTCAGAGGCTGAACCCATGCGAACCGCCTGGCCGGTGCGGACCGTCGCCACCTGGTCGAGCGTGATCGGAACGCCCGCGCGCGTTGCGACGACGGTGCGCGCCAGCTCGGCGGTGTCGCGGACCAGCGCGTCCGAACGAACGGCGAGCCCTTCGCCATTGCGCTCGACGACGCCGCCGCCGACCGCGCTATTGTTCCGTTCGAGGGCTTCGGCGAGCTCGGTGAGGCTGAGGTCGAGCGCGGCGAGGCGCTGCACGTCGGGAACGACCAGATACTGCTTCGAATAGCCGCCGATCGCATCGACGCCCGCGACGCCGGGAACCGTCCGGACGAGCGGCGTGACGATCCAGTCCTGCGTCGTGCGAAGATAGGTCGACTTGTCGGCCTCGGTGACGAGCCGTTCGCCTTCGGGGGTCACATAGCTGCCGTCGGGTTGCAGGCCGGGCTCGCCGGCCTTGTGCGCATCGTCCTTGCGGTGCGCGAGGCGGACCGTCCACATATAGACGTCGCCGAGACCCGTCGCGATCGGCCCCATCTCGGGGCGAACCCCGTCGGGCATATTCTCGGTTGCCTCGTTGAGGCGTTCGCCCACCTGCTGGCGCGCGAAATAAATGTCGGTCGAATCGTCGAAGACCGCGGTGACCTGCGCGAAGCCGTTGCGGCTCAGCGACCTTGTGTGATCGAGGCCGGGGATCCCCGCGAGCGCGGTCTCGATCGGGAAGGCGACCTGCTTCTCGACGAGTTCGGGCGACAGCGCGGGGGCGCGGACGTTGATCTGGATCTGGTTGTTGGTGATGTCGGGAACCGCGTCGATCGGCAGGCGCGACAATGCTGTCGCTCCGATTATGGCGGCGATGGCGGTGAGCAGGACGACAAGCCAGCGCTTCTCGACCGCCCAGGTAACGATACGAGCGATCATGGCTTAGTCCTCATCGCCTGCTTCGCCCTTGCCGATCTCGGCCTTGAGCGAAAAGCTGTTGGTGATGGCGATCTGCTCGGTGCCCTTGAGCCCGGAGCGGACGATGACATTGGCTCCCGCGCGGTCGCCGAGCACCACGGGGACAGCCTCGAACCCGTCCTTGGTACGCACGAACACGACGCTCTTGCCCTCGACGGTCTGGATCGCGGTCGCGGGAACGCTGATCGAGCCGTCGCCGCCGCTCGCAGCCAGCGCGACCGAGGCGGTCACGGCTTCGCCAACGCGCCATTGGCCGGCGCGATTGTCGAGGATCGCGATTGCGGGCACGAGCTTCGTGGCCGGATCGAGCGCGGGCGAGACGAAGCTGATCTTGCCGGTCGCCTGGCGTCCGGGTGCGCTTACCGAGACGGTGGCGCCGGGCCGGATACGACCGGCGTCGGCGGGCTGGAGGTTCAGCGAGAGCGAAACGCTCGAGAGGTTGGCGATGCGATAGAGTTCTGCATCGGCGGGGACCGTCTGACCGAGCACCACGCTGCGCGCGATTACCTGGCCCGAAATCGGCGCGGTAATGGCAATCCGGTTGAGCTGGCCGCCGCCGCCGCCTGCGGCGGATACCTGCTGCTGTGCGAGTTGATAGGCGATCCTGGCTTCGGTCGCGGCGGTGCGTGCCGCAATCACATCCTGCTCGGGCGACACGCGCTGTGCGAACAGCCGTTCCTCGCGCGCGAGATTGGAGTTGGCGAGTGCGAGCCGAGCGCGCGTCGCCTGCACCTCGCCCTGGAGCTGCGCGGCCTCGCGGCTTTCGATGATCGCGAGCGTCTGTCCGCGCCCGACGCTCTGCCCGAGATTGCGATTGAGCGCGACGACGCGCCCGCCGATCGCCGCCGACACGGCCTGCGTTCCTTGCGGATCGCCTTCGATCGTCGCGGGCAGTTGCAGCGCACCGGCGTTGCCGACGGTCGGACGGCCGAGCGCAATCCCGGCGATCTTGATCTGCTCGTTGGTGAGGGTGATCTTGCCCTCGTCGGCATGGCCTGCCTCTTCTTCGCCATGCTCGTCGGCGGGCTTGGCACTCTCGCCGCCACCGCAGGCGGCGAGGAACAGCGGCAGCGTCGCGGCGAGCAGCAGCTTTCGGTTTATAGTGATGGTCATGGGATCAATTTCCTTCGAGCGGCGCGGGAGCCGTGAGGCGTTCCAACCGGGCCTTGGCGAGTTGATAGGAGGCGAGGGCATCGATCGACGCGGAGCGCATCTCGGTCAGCGTCCGTTCGGCATCGAGCAGTTCGAGCTGTCCGAATTTGCCCTCGCGGTAGCCGATGCGCGCGATCCGCGCGGCCTCCATCGCGGAGGACAGAGCGGGGCCGCTGGCCACGCGTGCCGCGGCCGCCGCGTTGGCGGCCTCGACTTCGGCGTCGCTGATCTGTTGCTCGACATCGAGCGCGGTGACGCGGCGCTCGGCATCGGCGCGCCGCCGTTCGGCATTCGCCTGGTCGACCGCGGCGCGGCCGTTGTTGAACAGCGGCAGCGGCACCGAGACGCTGAACACCGCCGCGACATCATTGGTCGCCTCCAGCCGGCGAATGCCCGGGCCGACGGTGAGATCGGGCACGCGCTGCGAACGTGCCAGCTCGACGCCGGCATCGGCGGTGGCGAGGTCGACGTCGGCCGCCGCCAGCGCGAGCGTTCCCGCCGCCGAGGTCGGCCGCGGTGGCCCCATCGTCCCGGCGCCGGGTCCGCCGAGCACCGCGATATCGAGCGGGCCGGCGATCGGGCGGCCGATGCGGCGCGCGAGATTGCCGCGCGCGGCATCGGCGAGCCGGCGTGCTTTCTTGGCCTCGGCTTCCGCCGTCAGGCGCGCGACTTCGGCGCGTTCCTGTTCGAGCGGTGAGGCGCGCCCGGCCTGCACTCTTATGGTAGCGGCGCGCGCCGTATCCCCGGCAATACGATATTGGTCCTCGGCAATCGCGACGCGCACTTCGGCGGCTGAGGCCTGGATATAAAGCTCGGTCACCTGCAAGCGGATGTCGGCCTCTGCGATTGCCTGTGCGATTTGCGCACGGAGCGCCGCCGCATCGGCGACCGCGATCCGGGCTTGCCGCTTGCCGCCGAGTTCGAGCGGGATGGCGATGCTGGCCGTCACATCGGCGCCCTTGACGCCATTATAGGGGCCAGTGCCGACGAAATTCTCGACTTCGACCGAGAGAGCGGGGTTTGGCCTGAGACCCGCTACGCGCCGCGCGGCATTCGCGGCATCGACATTCGCCGCCGCCGCTTCCGCCGCGGGCGCGCTACCACCCGCGAGCGCGACCGCCTCGTCGAGCGTCAGGAGCGGGCCTGATATCTGCCGGCTTTCGGTGCCGGCCTCCTGTGCATGCGCGATTGCGACGCACGATGTGGCTGCCACGAGGGCAGCAACGTACCTGAACATAAAGATCCATCCTCGATTGATCGGAGAGATCGCCGCGGGAAAGCGGCGAGTGCGTCAAGGGGTCAGGCGAGAGGTGGATCGAGCAAGGGAGGCAGCACCCGCGACGGTCGTTGCACGACCGTCGCTGAAAATGGCGGTTCGCTGGCCGGAGCAAGCTGAGCCGTGCTGGCGACTTGGTGCTGGTCCGATGCAATGCAACAATGATCGTGACCGCTATGGGCGACCTTTTTCGCCGGCTCGCTTGGCCGTCGCTCATCGCTGTCCTGACCCAGCGAATAGGCGGCGCCTTGATCGGCAGTGTGGGCGGACGCGGGCTCGCAGAATTGCAACGTACAAAGCAGCACGCCCACAATCACCAGCAATCGCATCATTGCACCAGCCATAAAGTCCCTTACCGGCTCTTAAGCCGATCGTCGCCGCATGACATCGCGGCGGCCAGATCGGATGGAATTGCCATGGGCAAGAACGCGCTGACCCGGGCCCGCCCCCTATTTCCCGCAGGCAGTCGGCCCGTAAGCGAACCCATGGGGACCAGGGCGAGCATCGAAAAGCTGACCCGCCACCTCGCGCCAATCTCGGAGCACCAAGGCGAAGAGAGCCCTCCACCATTCCGTGACCAGATGGGGCGCAAAGTAGGGCTGGGCGATGATATGCGCGCGCTCCAGCGCACGCCACCCGGACGGCTGGTCCATCGCCTGCTTGGCGAAACGAAACCGATCCGTTTCAAAGGCAAGCAGAATCTCGGGCCGTTGACGTCTTGCCGAAGTCATCGAGTCCCTTACGAGCGCGCAATGCCTGACGCCGACACGTCTCCTTGTGATGGCATTTGCTGACGATTGCCGCACCGTTATCCATGCGCCGCCTCGTTCTGCCGGTGCTTTCGGCTGTTGTAGCGATAACCAGCCCAGAGAATCGTCAACGACAAAAACTGCAGCAAAAGGGATTCCATCGTTGGAAAAACCCCAAGCGTCGGGAGCCGGGGAACAAGGGCGAGCGGCGTAACGCCGAGGAGACCAGCTTCCTGCAGCGCGCCCGCGCCCTTGCCAGCCAGGATGACTGCCAGGATCGCGATCAGCGCAGAACTATAAGCGAAAAATTTCCCGATCGGCAGGACCCGGCTGTACCGAAGCATGACCCATGCGATTGCTGCGAGGATTACCAATGCGGTTCCAGCTCCGGCGGCGATTGCGCCGCGGCTTCCTTGCGCGGCAAGCGCCGCGAAAAACAGGATGGTCTCAAAGACTTCCCGATAGACCACCAGGAAGGCGAGCCCGAATAGAAACCAGGCTGAGCGGCGCGAAAGCGCCTTGCCCATCGCTTCGCGAATATAGCGCTGCCAGCTCTCCGCATGGGACTTGCCGTGCATCCAGATGCCAACCCAGACCAGAACCACCGCGGCGAAGAGCGAGCCGAACCCTTCGGTCAACTCGCGGTTCGCGCCGCTGATCGAGATCGCATAGGTCGCGACCGCCCAGGTTGCGCCGCCGGCCGCCAGGGCGGCGATCCAGCCGCCATGAACATAGGACAGGACGTCGGGTCGTTCAGCTTTTCGCAAGAAGGCGATCATCGCCACGATGATCAGAAGGGCTTCGAGACCTTCGCGCAGCAAGATGGTCAGCGCCCCGACAAAGGTCGACGCGTCGCTGGCTGCATCTGGAGACAGAGCGGCTTCTGCGTCGGTGAAAAGGGCTTCGACTGCGGCGGCTTTACCCGCGACCGCATCGACCGGCATTCCTCGCGTGATGGAGACGCGGTAATCGGACATCGCGGATTCGATTTGCGCCATAAGGGCCGAATCTCGCGTCGTCAGAATCGGCTCGACTGGTTCAAAACCATCAAGATAGGCGGACAACGCCAGACGCGCTGCTTCGCTCCGATTTCCCTTGCGGTAGGCGGCCAGGCTTTGCGCCAGTTTAGCCCGTGCAACCGCGAGCGTTGCGGGCGAGGCGGTGCTCAATGCCTTGGGATCGGAGCGCAAATAGGCTGTGAGCGCATCAGCCTTCTCGGGGTCGAGCATACGCCCAAGCGCTTCCGGGCTGAGGCTCGTCAAGGCCTGCAGGTCGGGGACCATTTCGCGAGCGGCGGGAGTCTGGTTCCAGAATTTCTGACCGGCCGCGATGTCGCGAAAGGCAAACCCACCAGCATAGGCTGCCACCGCCCAGCGATCGTCCGATGGCAAATTGGCAAAGCTGGGCATGGAGGTGCCCTCGAGCCCTTGGCCTATGACCTGGTAGAGAGCGAACAGGCTGCGCTTGCGAGCACGTGCGGCATCGGTGAAATCGATGGGTGCGGGGTCCAGCCCCTTAGCCTGAGGTCCGTTGCCATCGCCTCGTACCCCGTGACAGCTGGCGCAATTCTCGAGATAGATTTGGGCTCCGCGCCGGGGATCGGGAGCGTTGCGCGGGGCGAGAGGCACCGGATAGGCGGCAAGCAGGTCCGCCGCGAGTGCGCGTGCTTGGCCGGCAACCTTGCCGGGCTCGGTCTTCGACGCGATCGCCGCTTCGAGTTGCCCCGCTTCGGCAACCAGGCGAGCCCGCGCCGGTGATACCGGGAGAGCGGCGATACCTTTGCGAACAGTGGCCGCGAACTCCGTCATCTCGGCATATTCGACTGTGCTAGTTACCTCCCCATTCGCGACGGCCCCGCCATAATCGACGGCAATATAGTCCAGCAGGCGCCAGACGGTCTGGACTTCATCGGCATCGCTGCGCGCCTGCGCACCCTGCGCGGCGAGGCTGCCAATGGCGGCAAGCAAGACCAGCAAGAAGCGAAGGCCGCGAGTGGGTGGCATCGGTCCTATTGCCCGGTCACAGTCGACAATTCGCGCAGTTCGGTCCGGGCACTGCGCAGAATCTCATAGGCTGAATGAAGGAAAAGCGCTGCAATGATGGCGGCGACTGCAAGGTCGGGCCAGGCCTGGCCGGTCCATGCGACGAGGCCCGCAGCGATGATTACCGCGACATTAGCGACCGCGTCATTGCGGCTGAACAGCCAAACAGCGCGGACATTGGCGTCGCCTTCGCGAAACCGCGAGAGGACCGCCGCCGAGGTGAGATTGACGAGCAGTGCAACGAAGCCGATGCCGCCCATCAGCTCGGCTTCGGGCGGAACCGCTGTCAGGGCGCGCCACAGCGCGACGCCGATGACGCCGAGCCCGAGCGTCAGCAGGAACAGGCCTTGGGCAAGAGCGATGCGGGTGCGGGCGAGCGCCGTCCAGCCGATCGCGACGAGGCCGGCCAGCGTGATCGTGCCGTCGCCGATGAAGTCGAGCGAGTCGGCCTTCAGCGCCTGGCTGTTGGCGATGAATCCGCCGACGATCTCGATAGCGCCGAAGCCGAGATTTAGGATAACCACGATCCAGAGGGCACGGCGATAGGCGGGGTCCTTTTCCGCGCGCACCGGGTCTCCCGTGCATCCGCAGCCGTCACCGCTCTCGGATCCCTCCGCCATCGCGTCTTCACTCCATGGTGGCGGCGCGCTCTTCGCTTTGCCGCCTTCAACTTCGTACAGGGCGCGCCTATACATCCTCCAGTCACTGGAGGATCAAGCATAATATGACCAAGCGGCTCGCGATCGGCGACCTTGCCCGGGAGACCGGGACCAAGGTCAACACCATCCGCTTCTATGAAGAGATCGGGCTGCTGCCCGAAGCCCTGCGCACCGCTTCGGGACGGCGAAGCTATGATGCGGCCGACCTTCGGCGGCTCGCCTTCGTCCGCCACGGCCGGCAGCTCGGTTTTTCGATCCCCGAAATCCGCTCGCTGCTGGCGCTTTCGGATCAGCCCGACCGCGATTGCGGCGCGGCCGCGGCGATCGCGCGCGCGCATCTTGCCGATATCGGCATCCGCATCGCGCGGCTCGAAACCTTGCGCTCGGCGCTGACCGAAGTCGCGACCTCCTGCGAGGGCGGCCGGGCCGCCGAATGCCGGGTGATCGAGGCGATCGCGGGCACCGAACTCGCGCTCCAGACCGATTGATCGATCCGACCGGACGCATCCGGGTTCGGGGAAGGAAGGGGCTGGCGCGCGCGACGACTGGCTTCGCCGCGCGCGCCGGCGGATCTTACGGCGCCTTGTCGAGCTTGGTGATCGTCCCGGCCTTGCCGTTCCAGTCGAGCTCGAACGCGACCTTGTCGCCGACCTTGATGTCCTTCAGCAGCTCGGGCTTTGCGGCGAAGCCCATCGTCATCGGCGGCCATTCGAGTTCGGCGATCGCGCCATGATCGAGCGTGACCTGTCCCTTCGCGCTATCGATTGCGGTCACGGTCGCCGTGCCCTTGCCATGTTTGGTTTCGGCGGGCATCGCCATGGTTCCGGCGTCATCGGCCATCGCGGCCTTTTCTTCGGTCTTCGGCGCTTCGCCCTGCTTGCCGCAGCCGGCAAGTCCTGCGCTGAGCGCGATGCCCAGTGCGATGGCGGTCAAATTCTTCATGTCATTTCTCCTTCGGGTTGAACGGGATGGGCCGCGCGCCTGCGCATCAGCAGATAGGCGGCGGGAATGATGAGCATCGAGAGCAGCGGCGCGGTCAGCATGCCGCCGATCATCGGCGCGGCGATGCGGCTCATCACTTCGGAGCCGGTGCCGGTCCCGACGAGGATCGGGAACAGGCCCGCGAGGATCACCGCGACGGTCATCGCCTTCGGCCGGACGCGAAGCAGCGCGCCCTCGCGAACCGCGGCCAATATGTCGCCATCGCCGCGATCGGCGAGCGCATGCTTGAGGTAGATGAGCATGACGACCCCGAACTCGGCGGCGACGCCGGCGAGAGCGATGAACCCGACCGCGCTCGCGACCGACTGGTTGTAACCGAGCAGATAGAGCAGCCAGAGCCCGCCGGTGAGTGCAAAGGGCAAGGTCGCCATGATGAGCAGCGCCTCGTCCCAGCGGCGGAAGGTGAGGTAGAGCAGGATGAAGATGATCGCGAGCGTGACCGGCACGACCACCTTCATCCGCTCGGTCGCACGAACGAGGAACTCGAACTGCCCGGTGTAGGAGATGCTGACGCCGGGGGGCAGCTCGACATCGCGCGCGATCGCCCGCTGGATGTCGTGCACCAGACCCTGCAAATCGCGGCCGCGGCTGTCGACATAGATCCAGGTCACCGGGCGGCCATTCTCGCTGCGCAGCATCGGCGGCCCGTCGCTGACCTTGACGCTCGCCACCGTCCCGAGCGTGATCTGCTGGCGCGACGGCGTCAGGATCGGAAGGGCCGCGAGCTTGCCGATGCTGTCGCGCAGCTCGCGTGGATAGCGGACGCTGATCGGATAGCGCGCGAGCCCCTCGACCGTCTGGCCGATCGTCTCGCCGCCGATCGCGCCCGCGACGATCGCCTGCACGTCGGCGACGTTGAGACCATAGCGCGCCGCGGCGGCGCGATCGATGTCGACGTCGATATAACGGCCGCCAGTCAGGCGCTCGGCCAGCGCCGAGGCGACGCCGGGGACGGTCCTGACTACGCCCTCGATGCGCTTCGCGGTGCGGTCGATCTCGGCAAGATCCGAGCCCGCGACCTTGATGCCGACCGGGCTTTTGATCCCGGTCGCAAGCATGTCGATCCGGTTGCGGATCGGCGGAATCCAGAAATTGGCGAGCCCGGGAACCCGGACCCGCGCATCGAGCTCCTCGATCAGCTTCTCCTCGGTCATGCCGGGGCGCCACTGGTCCTTCGGCTTGAAGCGGATCGTCGTCTCGAACATCTCGAGGGGCGCGGGGTCGGTCGCACTGTCGGCGCGGCCGGCCTTGCCGAACACGCTTTCGACCTCTGGCACCGTCTTGATCAGCCGATCGGTCTGCTGGAGCAGGCTCGACGCCCGCGCTGCTGAGATGCCGGGAAGCGCTGAGGGCATGTAGAGGAGATCGCCCTCATGCATCTGCGGCATGAACTCGCCGCCGATCTGGGTCATCGGCCAGAGGCTGGTGGCGAAGACGAGGCCGGCGATGAGGAGCGCCTTTTTCGGCCGTTCGAGCACCCAGTCGAGTGCCGGGCGATAGATGCGGGTCAGCCAGCGGTTGACCGGATTGGCCTGTTCGGCGGGGATCTTTCCGCGGATCAGCCAGCCCATCAGCACGGGGATGAGCGTGATCGAGAGGATCGCGGCGGCCGCCATCGCATAGGTTTTGGTGAAGGCGAGCGGCGAGAAGAGCCGCCCTTCCTGGCCTTCGAGCGTGAAGATCGGCAAGAAGGAGAAGGTGATGATGAGGAGGCTGAGGAACAGCGCCGGACCGACCTCTGCGGCGGCGTCGGTGATGACGCGCCAGCGCACGGCGCCTTTCAGCTCCTCGCCAGGATGATCGCGTTCCCAATGTTCGAGATGCTTGTGGGCATTTTCGATCATCACCACGGCCGCATCGACCATCGCGCCGACCGCGATCGCGATGCCGCCGAGCGACAATATATTGGCGTTGAGCCCCTGCAGCCGCATGACGATGAAGGCGATGAGGATGCCGAGCGGGAGGGTCAGGATCGCGACCAGCGCCGACCGGGCGTGCCAGAGGAACAGTGCGCAGACGAGCCCGACGATGATGAACTCCTCGACGAGCTTCGAGGTCAGATTGTCGACCGCGCGGTCGATCAGCCCCGAGCGATCATAGGTGGTGACGATCTCGACACCGGGCGGCAGGCTGCGCTTGAGCTCGGCGAGCTTGGCGCGGACGCCGTCGATGACCTCGCGGGCATTCTTGCCTTCGCGCATGACGATCACGCCGCCCGCAACTTCGCCCTCGCCATTGAGTTCGGCGATGCCGCGCCTTGTGTCGGGGCCGATCTGGACCGTCGCGACATCGCCGACCGTCACCGGGAGTCCGCCGCCGGCGGTGCGGACGGGGACCGAACGGAAGTCGTCGAGCGACTTCAGATAGCCGCTCGCGCGGACGATATATTCGGCCTCGGCGAGTTCGAGGGAGCCGCCGCCGCTCTCCTGGTTGGCGCGCTTGAGGGCATCTGCCACCTCGGTTGCGGTCACGTCGAAGGCGGCAAGCTTCTGCGGATCGACGATGATCTGATACTGGCGCACCATGCCGCCGATGCTCGCGACCTCGGCGACGCCGGGAACCGACTTGAGTTCGAAGCGCAGGAACCAGTCCTGGAGGCTGCGCAGCTCGGCAAGATCGTGGCGGCCGCTCTTGTCGACCAGCGCATATTCATAGATCCAGCCGACCCCGGTCGCGTCGGGGCCGAGGCTTGCGCGTGCGTCCTCGGGGAGACGGCTTTGCACCTGGCTCAGATATTCGAGCACGCGGCTACGCGCCCAATAGGGATCGGTGCCGTCGTCGAACAGCACGTAGACGAAGCTGTCGCCGACGAAGCTATAGCCGCGGACCACACGCGCGCCTGGCACCGAGAGCATCGTCGTCGTGATCGGGTAGGTGACCTGGTCCTCGACGATCCGCGGCGCTTGGCCCGCATAAGTCGTGCGGATGATGACCTGGACGTCCGACAGGTCGGGCAGGGCATCGACCGGCGTCGTGCGTACCGCGGCGATCCCGAGCAACGTGAGGATCAGTGCCGCCGCGACGACAAGTCCGCGCGCCGCGACCGAGGCGCGAATGATCTTCGCGATCATTGCGCCGCCTCCAGCGGGCGGACGGTGAGGCCGGTCAGGCTCGCTTCGGAATCGAGCAGGAACTGACCCGACGCGACGACCTTCTCGCCGGGAGCGAGACCCTGCAATATCTCGGTCTTGCCGCCGCCTTCGCGTCCGGCGACCACCTCGGCGGGATGGTACCGTCCGTCGCCCTTTTCGAGCATCACGATGCTGCGCGTGCCGGTGCGGATCACCGCTTCGCTCGGCACCAGCAGCGCAGGCTTGGCGTCGCCGCCGAGCGCGACCACCGCGAACATGCCGGGGCGGAGGCGCCCGCCGCGATTGGCGAGCTCGACGCGCACCGTCAGCGTCCGGCTGTCGGCCGATGCGGTCGGCAGGATGGCGATGACCCTGCCGGTGAATGTTTCGCCGGGAAAGGCGGTGAGGGTCGCGCTCGCCCGCTGGCCGATCTTTACGAGTCCGGCTTGCGCCTCGGGAAGCGCGGCGTTGAGCCATACCGTGCCGAGCCCCGAGATTTCGGCAAGGGTCTGGCCGGCGGCGAGCGTCACACCCGCGCGCGCATTGAGCGTCTGGACAACCCCGCCGATCGGCGCGCGCACCGTCAGTCTGCCGCCGGTGCGCCCGGTCCGGTCGACCTCGGTTATCACGCCTTCGGGCATGCCCATCAGCCGCAGCCGCAGCCGCGCCGCCGCGGTGAGGTCGGGTTTGCCGAGCTTTTTGACGCTCAGATATTCGGTCTGGGCGCTGCCCCATTCGGGCAATTGCAGGTCGGCGATTGGCGTGCCGGACCCGATCACGTCGCCCGGCGCGAGACGATAGACGCGCTCAACGAAACCGCCCGAGCGCGCCTGGACGATCGCGACGTCGCGCTGGTTGAAATCGATACTGCCGTTGACGTCGAAGGTCGCCGCGAGGCTTCCCATTTCGGCCGCGACCACCCTTATGCCGAGGCTCTGCCTTGCGGCCGGATCGACCGACACGCCCGGTGCGATGCCGCTGCCGTCGTCGGCATATTTGGGCTCGAGCTGCATATCCATGAAGGGCGACTTGCCGGGCTTGTCGAACTTCTGGTTCGGGAACATCGGATCATAATAATAGAGGATCTTGCGCCCGCCGCTGCCGGCCGCCTCGGTTGGCGCATCGCCCTGGCCGCTCTGTCCGAGCCAGTAACCGCCGCCGCCCGCGATCAGCACCGCGGCCAATATTCCGGCGCGCCAACGCGCCGCTGATGTTGCATCGGTCATCGACCTGCCTCCCCATAAACATAATTGATCCGGATCGCGTCGCGCGCGACCTCGGCTTCGCGCGCCAGCGCATCGACTTCGGCCTCGGCGAGCGCGAGGGTCGACAGCAGTGCGGTCCCGAGGTCGAGCTTTCCGGCGGCGTAACTTGCAAGATCGAGCTCGGCGCGCTTCTTCGCGAGCGGCACGAGCCGCGTGCGCGCATTGGCGAGCTGCTCATGATGCATGCGGTGATCGGCGAGATCGGCGTCGAGCGCCGCCGCGATGTCGCGCTTGGCCGCCTCGCGGTCGAGCCGCGCGCGCGCCGCTTCGCTGGCGCGCGCGGCAATCTTCGGGTCCTGCCGTTTCTTCGAGAAGAAGGGCAGGTCGACGGTAACCCCGACCGTGACGAGGTCGCCAAAATTGGGTTCGCGCCGCCCATAGGCCGCATTGACGCTCCAGTCGGGGCGCTTGTCGGCGCGCGCGAGACCGGTCTCGGCATCGGCCGCGAGCGCGCGGGCGTCGAGCGCGCGTAGCCTTGGCAGGGCGTCGATCCCGGCGCGCAATCCTTGCTCGTCGATCATCTGCGGCGGCAAATCGCCGAGCGTATCGGCGGCGGGGTCGCCGGTAAAGCGGGCGAGCTGTGCGCGGGCTCGGGCGATCTCGGCGGCGAGCGCGCTGCGGCGATCGGCGATCGCGGCGCGAAGCTGGTCGGGCTCGAGCGCGTGCGCCGGGCGCGCCGCGCCGCTGGCGAGCCGCGCGGTCACCGTCGCTTGAAGGTCTTCGAGGCCGGTATCGAGCAGGTCGAGTTCCTTGAGGCGCTTCTTGGCGTAGAAGAGATCGACCCAGGCGAGCGCGGTCGCGAGCCTGATGTCCTGCGCAGTGACCGCCTCGTCGGCGCGGGCGATTCCGATATCGGCCTGCGCGCGCGTTGCGCGCGCGCGGCGCTTGGCGGGGTTCGGAAAATCCTGGCTGACGCCGATGACCTGCATCGTGAAATCGTCGCGATTGAACCGGCCCGCATCGGGCCCGGTCACCGGGAAGTCCTGCAGGACGATATTGAGTTTCGGGTCGGGCAGCCGGTCGGCGGCGATCGCCGCCGATTGGGCGGCGTCGATGCCGGCTTCGCGAGCTTGCAGTTCCGGCGCGCGCGTCGCTGCCAGCCCAAGCGCCGTGTCGAGCGTCATCGGCTCGGCGTGAAGGGCCGTGGGCAGCGCGAGCAAGGCTGCCGTAAAGAATAGGCGCATGATGTCCCCCTGTTGTGGACTGGACGAATGCCTCCCCGGCGGATGTACGCCGGGGAGGAAAGACCGTCACCCTTGTGGGGGCATCTTATGGTCGCCGGACATTTTCTTCATGCAGTCAGCCGGACTCACCTTCATCATGTCGCAGTCGCAATGTGCCATCTGTCCCGGCTTGTCTTTGACCCAGACGCGGAATCGCGAGTTGGTATTGGACTTGTTCGGTCCCGGCACCTGGCGGGTCTGCCATTCATAATGGCCGCCCGATTGCTCTTGAGCGAAAACGGGAGCTGCAAGGGTTGCTGCCGCGAACGCGGCAACGGCAAAAAACGGTTTCATGTTGAATTCCTCAGTTGAAAAGGCAGGAAACGCGCGCCGGAACGGGCCAGCGCGCGTCGCGCAATTCAGCCGAGAATTAGCGGTGGATCGGGCTCGGGGCCGAATGTCCGGCCATCCAGTCGCTGGATCGGAAGCGGATCGAGCAAGCCCGGCACGTGAGTCGCTGCCGCTATCATCATTGGCGGCGATACGACGATGGGCGGGAGCGCACAGCCCATCTTGGCGATGCAGTCGAACGTCAGGCCCTTGCAGGGCACGCCGTCCCCGGATTTGTCGATGCCCATCATTTCCGCGCATTCATCGCTCATCGCTGGCGCTGCGATCGTCATGCCGGACGCCGGGATTGCCGGAGCAGACGCGAACGCGGCCTCTTGGCCCAAAAGGCCCAGTACGGCTCCGAAAAGCAGCAGGAAGGAAAGCCAGCGTTTCACGGTTGAAGCATGATCCTTGTCAAACTTGGCGTCAATTCGAAACTGGAACTGCGGGCCTATTCGCCGACAGGCCCGCCGCGGTTACATCCGAACCCGACCTTCTATGACCCACGGTCCTGACCGCGGCGCGAACAGTATCCCGCGCCGCCAACGCGCTCAAGCCTTCGGCTTGCGCGAGGAGCTATGCAGGCTGATGATCTGCCATTTGTCGCCCATCCATTTGAGGACGCTCGTCGCGACGCCGTCGCGCGCGATGGTCTCGCCGTTCGGGAGGACGATCGTGTAGGAATAGGTCTCTGTGGCAATCGCGACCTCGCCTTCGCCGCGCACCGCGACTTTATAGTCGCGAAATGCGAAAGATTTGAAAGCCTTGAGCTCGGGCGCGAGATGATGGTCGCGGTAATGCGCAAAATTGCCCTCGATGCCGCCCGACTCGAAGATCTGAGCGCCAGGCGCAAACAGCGCTTCGACGCCCGACAGGTCTCGCTTCTCGATCGCCTGCTTATATTGCGCCAGCGTCGCGGTCGCCGTTTCATAATCCGGAGCCTCGGCAGCATGGGCGGGAATCGCCATGACCAGCGCCAGCCCGATTGCCGCCATTGTGAAACCTCTCATCCTCATTCTCCCTTTTTGTGATCGCCGCGACCCAAAGGCTGCGGCAGTGCTTTGATCAGATTTTCACGAACCGCAGGCGCAGCGAATTGGCGATGACGCTGACCGAGGAAAGCGCCATCGCGGCGGCGGCGATGATCGGCGACAGCAGCAGCCCGAAGACCGGGTAGAGCACGCCCGCCGCCACCGGAATGCCCGCGACATTATAGGCAAAGGCGAAAAAGAGATTCTGGCGGATGTTCGCCATCGTCGCATGGCTGAGGTGCCGTGCCCGCACGATACCCATAAGGTCGCCGCGCAACAGCGTGACGCCCGCGCTTTCGATGGCGACGTCGGTTCCCGAACCCATCGCGATCCCGACATCGGCGGCGGCGAGCGCAGGGGCGTCATTGACCCCGTCGCCCGCCATCGCGACCACCCGCCCCTGCTCGCGCAGCCGCTGCACGACGGCGCTCTTCTGGTCGGGAAGGACGTCAGCCTCAACATCGGTGATGCCGAGCCGCCGGGCGATCGCCTCGGCGGTAACACGATTGTCGCCGGTCAGCATGATGACGCTGATTCCCGCGTCGCGCAGTGCCGCGAGCGCTGCACCCGTCGTCTCCTTGACCGGGTCGGCGATCGCAATGACGCCGGCCGCCGTCCCGTTGACGGCGATGTAGATCGCCGTCGCGCCGTCCGCACGCAGCCGGTCGGCCGCCTCGCCGAGCGCGCCGGGATCGACATCATATTCTTCGAGGAAGCCGGCGTTGCCGAGGACGATGGCCTTGTCGTCGACCGCCCCGACGATGCCCTTGCCGACCGGCTGGTCGACCCCCGACGGCTCGACGAGCGCGAGGCCCCGATCTTCGGCGGCCTTGACGATCGCGGCCGCGAGCGGATGCTCGCTGCTGCGCTCGAGGCTGGCGGCGATCCGGAGGAGGTCTGTCTCATCAAATCCGTCCGCGACCTCGATCGCCACGACCGAGGGCCTGCCTTCGGTCAGGGTTCCAGTCTTGTCGACGACAAGCGTATCGACCTTCTCCATCCGTTCGAGGGCTTCGGCATTCTTGATCAGCACGCCGGCTTCGGCGCCGCGCCCGACCCCGACCATGATCGACATGGGCGTCGCAAGGCCGAGCGCGCACGGGCAGGCGATGATCAGCACCGAGACCGCCGCGATCAGGCCATAGGCCATGGCGGGAGAAGGGCCGACAAGCGACCAGATGATGAAGGCGATGACGGCGACGACGATGACGCTGGGTACGAACCAGCCCGAAACCGTATCGGCAAGCCGCTGGATCGGTGCGCGGCTCCGCTGCGCATCGGCGACCATCTGAACGATGCGCGCCAGCATCGTGTCGCGGCCGACCTTCTCGCTGCGCATCAGCAGCCCGCCGGTCTGGTTGATCGTGCCGCCGATGAGCGCCGCGCCTGCTTCCTTGGTGACCGGCATCGATTCGCCCGTGACCATTGACTCATCGACCGTGCCGCGGCCTTCGAGCACGACCCCGTCGACGGGAACCTTCTCGCCCGGGCGGATGCGCAGCACGTCGCCGACGGCAACTGCCTCGAGTGCGACTTCTTCGTCGCTTCCATCGCCCCGGACGCGCCGCGCGAGCTTGGGCGTCAGGTCGAGAAGGGCGCGGATCGCTCCGCTTGTCGTCTCGCGCGCCCTCAGCTCGAGCACCTGTCCGAGCAGGACCAACACCGTGATGACCGCCGCGGCCTCGAAATAGACCGCGACCGACCCGTCGGCCGCGCGGAACGCGTCCGGGAAAATCTGCGGTGCGAGCGCCGCGATCATGCTGTAGCCCCAGGCGACGCCCGTCCCCATCGCGATGAGGGTGAACATGTTGAGGCTCTTGTTACGGATCGAGAGCCATGCTCGCTCGAAAAAGGGCCAGCCTGCCCACAGCACAACCGGAGTGGCGAGCAGCATCTGGATCCAGTTGCTCGTCTGGCGGCCGAGGATCTCGTGAAGGCCCGTCATATGGCCGCCCATCTCGAGCGCGAAAACCGGAAGGGCGAGCAGGAGCCCGACCCAGAAGCGTCGCCGCATGTCGCGATATTCTTCGCTCGGACCGCTTGTCGCCTCGGGCATGAGGGGCTCGAGCGCCATGCCGCAAATCGGACAGCTTCCGGGCCCTGGGCGCTGGATCTCGGGATGCATCGGACAGGTCCAGATCGCGCCCTCGACCGCTTTGGCCTCGGTCGGCTCACGCCCGGTAATGTAGCGCCCTGGGTCGGCCTCGAATTTCGCGAGGCAGCCCGCGCTACAGAAATAATGATGCGCGCCGTCATGCGTCGCGACATGCGGCGTGGTCGCGGGGTCGACCGTCATGCCGCAGACCGGATCGGTCGTGTTGTCGCTGCCTTCTCCTGCGTCCTGATGATCGTGCACCGCCATCGCTCCTGTCGCTGCCTCGGCGTGGCCGGGAAAGGTCGCGCGCGGGCTTGCCGGTCGGGCTTCCCGACCGTGGCCATCGTTGCGGCAGCAGAATGAGGCCGCTCCTATCGATACGCAAGGCAAGCCGTTGCCCCTTGGATTTTCTTGGCGGTGCCGTCAGGCTACGCGCTTTCTGGCGCGCAGAATGCCGATGGCGCCGGTGGGCGTCCGAAAATTCTCGAGTTCGCGAATATCGTCAAAACCGGCTTCGCGCATGAGGACTGGCAGCAAGCCATCGGCGTTGGGCCGGGTATCGTGGACACCATCGAGCTGCTGGATCGTCAAGCGGAACAGACAGCGCATCAGGCGGCTGCGCTGTTCGCCATAGTCGGCGATATAGAGCGCGCCGCCAGGGGCGAGCTTGTGCCAGGCCTCGCGCAGCAGCCGGGCCTTTTCCTCCATTCCCACCTGGTGGAGGACGAGACAGATTGCGATCGTCGACGGGGGCGGCCAGTCCGCGACCGCTGGCGCCGAGAAAAAGCCGACGCGAAACTCAGGCAGGGGATCAAGCTGCGCCGTCTTGGTTCGGGCAATGCGCGTCGCGGCCTCATCGGGGTCGATGCCGAGATAGCGCACGCCGTCAGTGCGCCGGGCAATCGCCAGCGCGAGATTCCCCGTTCCCGAGCCGATATCGAGAAGGATCTCGCCCTTGGCTAGCGCCATATGGTGAACGAGATGGTCACGCCACAGGCGTTCGCGCGTTGTGACGGCGACGCCGAAATCATAGAGCGGCGTCAGAAAATGATAGCCGGCCGCCGGCGTGTAGCTTCGGTCAGCGCCTGCGGGTTCGGGCATCGTTCCACTCCTCCCTGCTGCTTGACTCGCTGCGTTATGCCGCCGATGCCAGCATGGATAAGCCGCATAGAAGCCGGTCACGGCTCCGGTCTTGAACGTTTCGCCGGGGCAGCGCTGCGGGTGCCGCCGCTCAGGGGACGATTTCGAAAGCGAACGCCGCGAGGCCTGCCGAAGGCGTCACCCCGAGCCATTGCGCACAGCGGCGGGTGAAGTGCGACTGGTCGGCAAAGCCGCCCGCCGCGGCCGCGTCGGCGAGGCCGCCGCCGCCGCCGACAAGCGCGCGCAGCGCCCGCTGAAGCTGGAGCCATTGCAACAATTTCGCTGGCGGCACGCCGAAGTCCCGGCCGACGATTTCGCGCAGGCGCGAAGGCGAGAGACAGGCGACATCGGCGAGCGCGCGGGCGGTCGACAGATCGCCGGGGTTCGCGAGCGCCGAGGACAGGCGCGAATCGATCCGATCTCCGGACGTCCGGTCGAGATGGGAGGAGGCCCAGCACTTCGCATGTCACCATTGGCGATCGCGCCGAGGCCGGCCGTTTCCGCCGGTGGCAGCAGCCTGGGTGCCGATCCGGCCGACATCCGCGCACCGGCGCGAAAGAGCGGGTCGAGATAGAAAGACCGCACCATTGCGCCCTGCGGCCCCAGATGGTGCGGAACATGCGACGCGAAAACGACCGCCTGTCCGGCCGGGACCGTCATGTCGACGTCGCCGGAAATCTTGAGATCCTGTTCGACCGCGAGGCTGATCTGATGCGCCAGATGGCTATGGGGGCGGCTGGTTCCGATGCGGGCATCGATCAAAGCCCAGCCGGCCCCGAGCGTGATCGAACCCGACCAGGGCGCGGTGCCGGCGGTCAAGCCGCGTCGGCGCCGACAAATGGTTCGAGCGTGCCGAACCACGCGACCAGCGCGAGAATGGCGAGGGCGGCCAGCGCTTCGATGATCAGGCTCCTGCGCATGGCCGCGAGCGCAGCGTCTGGATCGGTATCGATGTCTTCGGCATCGCCGCCCGCCACCGCAGCGGCGAGCGCCGGCGTGAGGCGCCAGCGATTGGCGGCGGCGAGGGCCAGCATCAGTCCGAACAGCGCCAGCTTGGCAAGGAGCAATTGTCCATAGGGCGAGCCGAGCGACCGGCCGATGTTCTCGGCGCCGACGATGAGCTGGCTGTTGATGAGCCCGGTCACGGCAATGATGAGGACGCAGACCGTACCGACCAGGGAAAATCGATCGAGGCTGCGTGCGGCAACAGCGAGCCCGTCCGGCCAGTCGCGGACGCGTCGCGGCGAAATCAGGAGAAGAAAGGCGCCGATCGCGCCAACCCAGACCGCGGCCGCGATCATATGCAATATATCGCTGATCCGGTGGATGGTGCCCGCGGTGCCTTCGGTCGCGCCGGCGTGGCCGGACCAGACCAGACTCGCGACGGCCACCGAGCCTGCGCCCGCGAGTACGGCGGCCGAAGTGGTCGGCCAGCGGACCATCCAGATCGCGACTGCCAGCGCGAGCAGCAGCGCTGCGCTCCGGTAGACCCAGGCTGTGCCGACGTCGGTCTCGCGAACAAGGTCCCAGAATGGCTGGAATTCCAGGGAGAGGATGCCCACGCCCTGCATCGAGGCCGCGAGCACGCCCATTCCGAGGGTGGAGACGAGGAGCCCGATGGTGCAGAGCCACCGTTCTGCGCGCCAGATCGCGGCCATCATCGGCTGCGGCGCAAGGCGTTCGCTCCGTGTCAGCGCAAAAAGCGGGAACGCACCAAGACCGGCGATGAGCATCAGGTCCGCATAGAGTGCGAACCTGATGCCGATCAGAACGGGGTCCCCCACCGTCTTTTACTTTACGGTGAAGCTGAATTCGCTGCCCATGCGGTGGGTATCAGCGCCCGCCGCCGACCATGTGACCTTGTAGGTTCCGGCTGTCAGCGGCCGCTTGAGCATCAGCATCGCCGACTTGCCCTCTTTGCCCATCATCGACGAGTAAGGCACCTTCATCGGTGCATGATTGGCCATGCCGGGCATGCCGGTCATGACCAGCTCGGTCTTGAGGGTCGAGGCGACGATCTTTTCGTTGAACTGCAGATTGACCGACGTGACCTTCGAAACGGTCGAATTGGCGGCCGGCGTCGAGCTGACGAGCTTGGTGTGGGCGCTCGCTGCGACCGGCGTGATAAGCAGTGCGAAAGCCGCGGCTGCAGAGGGGAGAAGAGACTTGAACATGAACACCTCCAATTGCGTGTCTGTCCTGCTAATACGCAGGATATCGGCATGGCCCTCAAATATTCCGGTGTGAGGGGTGAAGCGTTTCGGCGCGTATGTACAATGATGGAAAGGTTTGAAGAGACGATCGATGGATGAGGAGCTTCGCATTTTGAACAGGATCGATCTGCCCGCAGCGCTCGACGCGCTCGACGATCGCATCATGGGTGCATTGGCGATCCGCCGGCGCGAAGCGGTTGCGACGCGCCGCCTGATGGCGCTCGCGGCCTTTGTCTCGCTTGGCGGCGGTATTTTTGCGGGGAGCGCGATTTCCCAGCCGGCGGTCGCGGCAAGTCCGCTTACCCCGTTCGGTCCGCCTAGCGCATTGGCGCCTTCCACCTTGCTGGATGTGCAGTAGCAATGCCGTCGCGCCGTCTTCTTCTCTTAGGGCTCATTGCTTTCGCCGCCGCGATTGCCGGCGTGTTCATCGGCCGTCTGGTGGCCGATGCGCCCAGAGCCAGCGAAACCGAACTTCATGCGCTTCTCCACGGTCAACTCGACCTGACCCCGGAGCAGGAAGTGAAACTCGAGCGGATCGAAGCCGACTTCGCCGGTCGCCGCCAGGCGCTCGAACTCGAGATGCGCGCCGCCAACGTCCGGCTTGCGCAGGCGATCGAAGCCGAACATGGCTATGGACCGCGCGTCACCGAGGCGATCGACGAGACGCATGAGGTGATGGGGACATTGCAGAAGGAAACGCTCCAGCATCTCTTCGCGATGCGAGGGGTTCTCAACCCCGATCAAGCGGAAATGTTCGACAAGAGCGTGGTCAAGGCGCTGACCGCCGATGCGCGGTGAGCGCCGACCTATCGCAATATAGCGACCAGGATTTAGCGACGTTTGCGCGCGCGCACCGCGAGGACGCCTATCGCGAGTTGCTGCGCCGTTACAAAACGGGCGTATACCGGCTCATCGCAAAGCAGATCGGCGATACCGACGAGGCGATGGATTTAACGCAGGAGACCTTCGTCTCCGGTTTTTCTGCGCTTGATCGCTATGATGGCGATCGGCCCTTTCGTACCTGGATCGCGCGTATCGCGCTCAACAAATGTCGCGACTGGGCACGACGGCGAAAGGTTCGGGCCTTTTTCTCCCGCGCGCTCCCACTCGAGAGCGCGCATCACATAGCGAGCGATGGTCCTGCGCCCGATTCCGCTGCGACCGACAGGCGAGAGCTTGCCAGGGTTCGCGGGGCGATCGACCAGCTGCCACAGAATTTGCGCGAGGTGTTGCTCCTCCGCGGTGTCGACGAGGTCAGCCAGGCCGAAACCGCGGTGATTTTGCGCGTCAGCGAGAAAACGGTCGAAACCCGTCTCTATCGAGCGCGGACCAGGCTCCGGGAATTGCTCGCGGGAACATCCGCGAGCGCCGAGGGTTGAGGGTTCGACTGCTCGTTCAGGCGGCATCTCCTCATCGTCCGGCATTTTTATTGAGGGGCAGCGGTGCCGCCTGCGTATAGCTTTAGGAACAGTCAGTAACGGTCGGAAAGAATATGCAGATGGAAAGGCGCCGGTTCGTCAGTGGAGCTTTGGGCGGAGGGGCGGCTGCGGCGATGGCCGCATGGTTCCCGGCCTGGGCCCAGCCGGTGTCGTCGGGCATCACCGCGCCTCTTCCGACCGTATCCGGCAATGACATCACGCTGCGCATCGCGCGCCAGACTATGCGCATCGACGGCAAGGTCAGCCGTGCGATCGGGATCAACGGCACCGTGCCCGCGCCGCTCGTCCGGCTGAAGGAAGGACAGACCGCGCGCCTGACCGTCGTCAACGATCTCGACGAGGACAGCTCGATTCACTGGCACGGCCTGATCCTGCCGTTCCAGATGGACGGCGTGCCGGGCGTCAGCTTTCCGGGGATCAAACCGCGCTCTCAATTCGTCTATGAATTCCCGGTCGTCCAGTCGGGGACCTACTGGTATCACAGTCACTCGGGTCTCCAGGAGCAGCTCGGCCACTATGGCCCGATCGTCATCGATCCTGCTGGCGCCGACCCGATCGGTTATGATCGCGAGCATGTCGTCGTCCTGTCCGACCACAGTCAATTGTCGCCCGAGGCGATCTTCCGCAAGCTCAAGGTCAATCCCGGCCATTTCAACATGCAGCGCCAGACGCTGAGCGGTCTCCTTGCCGGTAAGGACCAGCCGCTGAAGGACCGGATCGAGTGGGGCGCGATGCGGATGGACCCGACCGACGTCGCCGACGTCAATGGTTCAACCTACACTTTCCTCGTCAACGGCCACGGCCCGCGCGATAACTGGACCGCGCTCTTCAAGCCGGGGGAGCGCGTGCGGCTGCGTATCGTCAATGCGTCGGCGATGACGATCTTCAACGTCCGCATCCCGGGCCTCAGGATGACCGTGGTGCAGGCCGACGGCCTCAATGTCGTGCCGACCGAGATCGACGAGTTCCAGATCGCGGTTGCCGAGACCTACGACGTCATCGTGACCCCGGTCGAGGACCGAGCTTATACGCTCGTTGCCGAGGCCAATGACCGCTCGGGCATGGGGCGCGCGACGCTCGCACCGCGCGCCGGCATTGTCGCCGAGGTGCCGCCGCTCCGCGAGCGGCCACTCGCGACGATGAAGGACATGGGCATGGGCGACATGGATATGTCGGGCGGCTCGATGGCGGGCATGGACCATTCGGGCGGCGGCGATATGGGCGCCATGCCCATGCCGGCGAGCGATCCTTCCTGTCCCCCTGAACATGCCAAGATGGGCCATTGCACGCCAGCGGGAGAAAGCGGCGCGATGGCGGGCATGGATCATGGATCGGGCGGAGGCATGCAGCACAGCATGCGCGACTTCAGTGTCGCGCCGCAGGTCAAGCGCGACCCGAGCGTCCAGACGATCTCGCCGATGCCGATGGATCGCATGGGCGAGCCAGGACAGGGACTTGAAGACGTCGGGCACAAGGTGCTGACCTACCACGATCTGGTGGCGCTCGAGCGCAATCCTGACGTGCGCGCCGCCTCGCGCTCGCTCGACATCCATCTGACAGGCAACATGGAACGCTTCATGTGGTCGTTCGACGGCGTGAAGATGTCCGATCATCACGAACCCATCCCCTTCATCGAGGGCGAGCGGGTGCGTGTGAACCTCATCAACGATTCGATGATGAGCCACCCCATCCACCTGCACGGCCATTTTTTCGAGCTGGTCACGGGGAGGGGCGACCGGTCGCCGCGCAAGCATACGGTGCTGGTCCAGCCGGGCGGGACCGCGAGTTTCGACTTCACCGCCGACGCGCTCGGCGACTGGGCGTTCCATTGCCACCTTCTCTATCACATGCACGCGGGGATGATGCGCGTCGTCAGCGTCCGTCCGAAGGGAGACGGCGAATGACCCGGGTCGCGCTTCTCCTCGCGGGTATCGCCCCGCTGACATTTGCTGTGCCCGCTGCCGCGCAGTCCATGAATCATTCGATGCATGGCGCGGCGCCCGCGCCGACACCCGTTCCCTCGCCAACGCCAGCGCCAGCGCCGGTAGCGCAGCCCGCGCCCGAAGCGCCCGCCGAAGGGTCGATGGAGCAGATGGACCATGGGAACATGCAGGGCATGGACATGGAACCCGAGGCTTCAAGCTGCCCGCCCGAACATGCGGCGATGGGTCATTGTACGCCTGAGGCGGAGGCTCCAGACAAGGGCGCTTCGGACATGGGCGCGATGGATCATGGCGCACCGCAGCCGTCCGATCCCGATTGCCCGCCCGAACATGCCAAAATGGGCCATTGCACCCCGAAGGGCGGATATGCGGACCCCGTGGCGGGAATGGAAGGCATGGCGACCACGACCAGCGCTAGCGGCACCGATTTGCCGCCGGGAGATGCTACCGCGCCTGCGCCTCCCGGCGACTGGTATGCCGATCGCATCTACCCCAAAGCCGAAATGGAGCATTCGCGCCACGACATGATGAAAGAGAATGGCGCGCAGACCATCGCTTTCATCAGCTTCAACCTTGCCGAATTTCAGGCGCGCAAGGGCCGCGACGGGTTCCGCTGGGACGGTGAGGCCTGGTACGGCGGCGACATCAACCGGCTGACGATCAAGAGCGAAGGCGAGGGCGTGTTCGGCGAAGGCATCGAAGGCGCCGAGGTACAGGCGCTGTACAGCCGGGCGATCGGACCCTATTTCAACGCGCAGGCGGGTATCAGGCAGGATCTCGGACTCGGCCCCGATCGCACCTATGCGACGATCGGTTTCGAGGGGCTCGCGCCCTATTGGTTCGAAGTCGAGGGCGCTCTGTTCCTTTCGAACAAGGGTGACCTGCTCGCCCGGCTCGAAGGCTATTACGACCAGCGCATCACGCAGAAGCTGATCCTGCAGCCGATGGCGGAGGTCAATTTTGCGCTCCAGGATGTCCCCGAGACCGGCGTTGGCTCGGGCCTCTCCGACTTCGAGCTCGGGCTTCGCCTGCGTTACGAGGTCGTGAAGGAGTTCGCGCCTTATGTCGGCGTCGAATGGGCCGGCAAGGTCGGCGATACCGCGCGTTTCGCCCGCGCCGCTGGCGAGGATGCGAGCGGTGTCAGTTTCGTGATGGGGGTGCGGGCCTGGTTCTAGAAGTTTCGCGGGGTGGCGACACGTCGAGGAGAAATGCCGTGAAACCAGCCTATCGCAGCCTCGCGCTGCAGACAATCATCAGCGGCGTCATCATGTATCTGGTGATGTTCGTCATGATCGACCGCCTCTCGAGCTTCTACAATAATCTCAACATGCTCTACATGACGCTGATGATGGTTTCGCCGATGGTCGTACTGATGATCGTCGCGATGCCTGACATGTTCCCGTCGAAACGCCTTAACACGCTCCTGCTGCTGGGATCGGCAGTCGCCTTCTTCGGAAGCTTCGCGCTGATTCGGACTCAGACGACCATCGGCGACACGGCCTTCTTGCGTTCGATGATCCCGCATCATTCGGGCGCGATCCTCATGTGCGAACAGGCTTCCCTCAGGGATGCCGAAATACGCGAACTTTGCCGCGGCATCATCGCAGGGCAGGCGGCCGAAATCGAACAGATGAAATCCATTCTCGCGAGGAAATGACATGAAAAGTCCGATGACGCGCCGTCACCTTCTCGGTCTGATTGCCGTCGGCTCGGGGATGGGGCTTGCGGCATGCAATTCTTCCCCGGGACCGGCGGCAACCAGCGACAAAGACGGCGGGGCTCGCGAGCCTCGCGCCGATGCGGCGAACATCCGGCAGATGCTCGTCTATCGCGATCCCGAATGCGGATGCTGTGAAGCCTGGGCGGATATTGCGCGCGCGGCGGGCTATGCGGTGACCGTTGAGAACCGTTCCGACATGCCTGCCGTAAAGGCGCGATATGGTGTGCCCGACGAGCTAGCTTCGTGTCACACCGCGATCGTCGGTGGCTATGCCATCGAAGGCCATGTGCCGATGCCACATGTCGCGAAGCTGCTTCGCGACAAGCCGCGCGACATTCGCGGGATCGCCGTGCCTGGCATGCCGCGCGGATCTCCGGGCATGGAAATGCCGGATGGAAGAACCGACGCCTTCGAAGTGATGGCGTTCGCTGGCGACGGCAAGGTTGCGCAATTTCGCGCATGAGCTGTCGCAACGACAAGTGGAGATTGATATGACGAGATATATTCCCCTCGCGAGCGCCGCAGCGCTGATGGTCGCACTGGCGGGATGCGGCGCGGAGTCTGCGCAGAAGAGCGACACGGCGCCGGAACAAAGCGAAGTCCCTGCCGGTGAGGCCCCGGCAATGGTCGAGACCACGCCGGCTGCCGACGAGACGCCAACAGCCCCTGAAGCGGCACCGACAGAAGCAGCAAGGCCGGCGGAGAATTCCAAACTTGCCGCAAAACCTGCTGTTCCGCCGCGGGCTAAGGCCGCGCCGGAAGCGCCGAAGCCCGTAGAAACCGAGCCCGATCCGCACGCCGGGCACGATATGGATAAAAAGTAAGAGATCATTTGCCGATGAGGCTTGTCGGCCGGCCACCCAAGGACAGCCGGCATGAAGCGCCCGCCGGGACTGGTAATCACCCGCGGGACCGGCCGCCTGTTCGCCGCAATGGCGGGCGGCCCCCGCAGATCACGCTGTTCGCGCCGAAGCCCGTCCGGGAGAATGGAACGGCGAGGCCGGGTTGGGCGCGGCGCGCCGCCGTGCGGCACGGAGCGAGAGATATAACTATATGGAATAACCATCTCGTTTTTAGCGATGAGTCGTGATTATTTCTGGTCATGCCACGGTCACAGAGATAGCTCGGTGGCGAAGCCGAGAGCTTTCGCAAATGGAGGGGACCATGAGGAAATTGCTTCGCACGAGTGGCTCGATTATCGCCGTCCTGGCAGGATTGTCGGCCGCCGCCGCCTTCGCGCAGGATAACGCCAAAGAGGCGCCGCAGTCAGGCGCGTCGCAGGGCGAAATCGTCGTGACGGGCACGCGGCGGAACGATCTCAAGGCGGCCGATTCCGCTCAGCCGATCGACATCATCTCCGGCGCCGAACTGCTCGAAAAGGGCACGGCCGACATGAACGATCTCCTCCGCACCGAGGTCCCGTCGCTCAACGTCCAGCGCCTCGTAAGCAACGACGGCGCCGTCTTCACCCGGCCTTTCTCGCTCCGCGGCCTGCCGCCGGACCAGACGCTGGTGCTCGTGAACGGCAAGCGGCGCCATCGCGGCGCAACGGTCCAGTTCACCAATGTTCCCTATATCCGAGGATCGCAGGGACCCGATCTTTCGGCGATCCCGTCGATCGCGATCGGCCAGCTCGAGGTTCTGCGTGACGGCGCGTCGGCGCTCTATGGATCCGATGCGATCGCGGGCGTACTCAATTTCGGTCTGCGCCGCGACCGCGAGGGCGGATTGCTGATCGCCCGCTATGGCCAATTCTACAAGGGCGACGGCGAGGATTTCCTCGTTCAGGGCAATGTCGGGCTTCCCTTCACCGACGCGGGTTTCGTCAACATCAGCGGCGAATATGTGAACGCCAGCACGACGTCGCGCGGTATCCAGCGTCCCGACGCGCAGGCGCTCATCGATGCCGGCGTTCAGGATGTCCCGGTCCCGGCGCAGCGCTGGGGAAATCCCGAATCCGAGGCGGCGCGCATCTTCGTCAACGCAGGCATCGAACTGTCGGACGAGATGGAATTCTACACCTTCGGCAACTATAGCTGGAGCCGCGGCACGACGGCCTTCTTCTACCGCAACCCCAATGCCAGCTTCATTTCCACCTCGATTCCGCTCACCAATACGCCCGGAGGACAGCGGTTCAGCTTCCGCCAGCTCTTTCCCGGCGGCTTTACCCCGGATTTCGGCGCGACGGTAACCGATGCCGCGCTTGCGGCCGGCCTCAAGGGCGAATTCTCCTCGGGCCTGACCTATGATCTCAGCGCTTCCTATGGTCAGAACCATGCTTCCTACCGGATCGACAATACGGTCAATCCGTCGCTTGGCCTCACGTCGCCGACGTCGTTCAAGCCGGGGCAACTCAAGCAGCGCGAACTCGCTTTCAATCTCGATCTCACTTACCCCATCGCGATCGGCACCTCCGATCCGCTGACGCTTGCCGGCGGTCTTGAGTATCGGCGCGAGACATATGAGATCACGGCTGGCGACATCGCATCGTGGCAGGTTGGGCCTTTCGCGTCGGTTATCGATCCCGATACCGGGAACCGCGTCGGACTGCCGGTCGGCTCGAACGGCTTCCCGGGCTTCAGTCCCATCCAGGCAGGTGAGTTCGCGCGCAGCAATTGGGCTGCCTATGCGTCGATCGAGGGCAATCTCACCGACGCGCTCCAGTTCGGCCTTGCCGGCCGCTACGAGAATTATTCGGACTTCGGCTCGAAATTCACCTGGAAGGTCAACGGGCGATATGATTTCTCGGACGTCTTCGCGGTGCGCGGATCGGTCAACACCGGCTTTCGTGCGCCGACGCCGGGCCAGTCGAACGCCTCGCAGGTCCAGACCAACATCGACTCGATAACCGGGGCGCCGCTGACCGCAGGCATTATCGCGCCCAACAATCCGGTCGCGCAATTCTTCGGCGCGACGCCGCTCAAGCCCGAGAATTCGTTCAACTTCACCGGTGGCATCGTGGTGAAACCTTCTAATCGGGTCACCCTCACCATCGACTATTTCAACATCAAGGTCGAAGACCGGATCGCCGTTTCGGGCAACTTCAACCTCACCCCGGCGCAGCGCGCGCAGCTCGCGGCGCTTGGCATTCCCGGTGGGGATTCCTTCCAGCAGGTGAGCTTCTTCACCAACTCCTTCGACAGCCGCACCCAGGGCGTCGATGCAGTGCTCACCGTGGGCTTCGACCTCGGCGGCGGCAAGGCCACGCTCGGTCTCAACGGCAACTATACCAAAACCGATGTCATCAAGGCCTCGCCGGTGATCACTGCGGACCGCGAGCGGCTGCTCGAACTCGAGGGCTTCGTTCCGAAGTGGAAGGGCAATGCGTCCTTCACCTATGCGGGTGAGCGCTTCGGCTTCGTCGCGCGTGCAAATTATTACGGCAAATGGACCGACTATGGCGCCGCACCGGCTGCCGACCAGACGGGCGCCGCCGAACTGCTGGTCGATCTCGAGCTGTCCTACAAGGTCAGCGACATGCTCAAGCTTGCGGTCGGCGGCGAGAATATCTTCGACAATTACCCCGACGTCGAGGCGCGGCAATCCCAGATCAACAACGGGATCCGATATCTCCGCTTCGCGCCGACCGGGTTCAACGGAGGCTTCTGGTACGTCCGTGCGACCGCCTCCTTCTGATCGGTGGCCGTGAAGGCCGTGCGGCGACCTGTGTCTTCAGCTGGCGTCGGAGCCGAACATCGCGTCTCGGTGGGATTCGAGCACCGCTATAAAGGCCGCAGCGACTTGGGACATCGGCCTCAACTTCGGCGTGAAGAGCATATATTCGAAATGGACCTCCGGCGCGAAATCACGGACCGTAAGGCCCCGCTCGGCATAATCCGCTGCGGTCACGGGGTTGAGAATCGAACATCCGACCCCCTGCATGACAAGCGCGCAGATGGTCATCGCATATTGGGTTTCGATGACCATCTCGCGGTGGACGCCTGCGTCTTCGAAAATGCGGTCGATGCGGTGACGCACACCGTCCTCGAGCGCGAGCGAAATGAAGGGCTCGCCCTCGAGATCGGCCGGCCGGATGACGTCCTTGACAGCCAGCCGGTGGCCGGCGGGGAGAACGCAGGCGCCGGGGCAGCGCAGGAAGCGCTCCATCCTTATGCCTGGCAGTTCGCGCGCCGGCGTTGCGAGGCCGATGTCGAACTGCTGGTTCGCCATCCATTGCCGCACCGTCGAGGAGCTGCGGGTCTGGAGCTGAACGGTGACGCCGGAATGTGTCTCGCGAAAGGCCGCGATCACGCGCGGCAGGAAACTGACCGCGAGCGCCGGGAGGGCCGCGATCCGGAGCGTACCGGTCGCCATGTTGCGAATGTCTTCCGCTACCCGCTTCAGGGCCGCAATGCCCGAGAAACTCCGCTCGACTTCGTAGAAAAAGGCGTCGGCTTCGGGCGTCACAGTGAGCGCGCTGCCGCGCGAGCGCAGGAAGAGCTGAAAGCCCAGCTGATGCTCGAGCTCGGCAAGCATCTTGCTCACTGCGGGTTGCGACAGGTTGAGCGACTGTGCGGCCTGAGTAACCGATCCGGAGAGCATTACGGCTCTGAAGGCTTCGAGGTGACGCAGGTTCATTGGACATCGCTCCCTATAGCTATTTCTTATGGCGCTAGCATCGAAAGCCTCGTTCATGAATAGGTCGCACGCACCGCGCCGCTGGCTTCCGGCGCTGCTCGCCGCCGGCGCCCTGCTTCTTGGCGGCTGCGACCGCGAGCCGGCCGGCACCGGCGGATATGAGATTGCCGCGGCGAAGGGATCTACGCTCGCGCGGATTCGTGCGCGCGGAACGCTCAATTGCGCCATTCATACGGGGCAGCTCGGTATGTCCTATCTCGACAAGCGCGGGCGCTGGCAAGGGTTCTTCGTCGATTATTGCCGGGCGCTCGCCGCCGCGGTCCTCGGCGATGCCCGCAAGGTCCGGTTCATGCCGGTCGCCTCGAACAAGCGCTTCACGATCGTGCAGACGGGCGAGGCCGACGTCCTGTCGCGGACGACGACATGGACGCTGACGCGCGACACCGACCTCGGGGTGAATTTCGTCGGCACCATGTATTATGACGGGCAGAGTTTTCTGGTGCCGCGTCGGTCGGGCGTGCGGCTGCCCGCAGATCTTGACGGCGCGTCGATCTGCATCACCAAGGGAACGACTTCTGAACTCAACACCGCCGAATATTTCGAGCGCAAGGGGCTGCGCTTCCAGTCGGTCGTGTTCGAGAATCCCGAGGAAGCCAAGCTCGCCTTCTTTGCCGGGCGGTGCGACGCGATGACCACCGATGCCTTCACGCTGACCGTGATCCGTCTCGCCGATACCGCGCATCCGGACGATTATGTTGTGCTGCCCGAACGACTCACCAAGGAGCCGGTAGGTCCCGTCGTGCGCAGCGACGACGAGCAATGGTATGAGATCAACAAATGGGTGCTGAACGCGCTCTTTGCTGCCGAGGAAATGGGGGTCACCCGCGCGAATGCAGCGCGCATGCGCGTGGCCTCGCGTGACCCCGAAGTGCGCAAGATGCTCGGCGGCCTGCCCGGATTCGGCAAGTCGCTCGGCCTCGACGATGACTGGGCGTATCGGGCGATCGAGGCGACGGGCAATTATGGCGAAATCTTCGACCGGCACATTACGCCGCTCGGCGTCGAGCGCGGGCAAAATAAGCTCTATCGGGACGGCGGGCTGATCTACCCGTTGCCGATGCGATGACTCATAAACACAGGCGGCTTGCCATCGCTGCGTTGCCCTGGCTGCTGATCGCGGGCGGGCTAGTGGTCGCCTACGGCCTCTTTGCGACATTGGCGGACAATCTCGCGGACCGAAACATCCGGACGGGGTTCGGTTTCCTGTTCGACCGGGCGGGTTTCGCAATCGGCGAAACGCTGATCGCATACGCGCCGGGCGACTCCTATGTCGCGGCGCTGGCGGTGGGTCTTCTCAACACGCTTCTGATATCGGCGCTCGGTATTATCTTCTCGACCTTGCTCGGCCTCGCGGTCTGCATGGCGCGCCTGTCGTCCAACTGGCTGCTTGCGAGGCTCTCCGGCCTTTACATCGAACTTGTTCGCAACATTCCGCTGCTGCTCCAGATGTTCGTCTGGTACGCGGTCCTGCTTTTCGGTCTACCCGGCCCCGGTCCGGACGCCATCGGTGCGTTCGACCTCGACAATCGGGGCTTGCACATCCCCGCGCTCACCCTGGCCGGTCCGGGAAGGGCGGCCCTGCTCATCGCTATCGTTGCCTGTGCGATCCTGCTGGGTGCCGTGCGGCGAGGAGCCGTTCGCACACGCACCGCGCTGGCCTTCGCCGGCATCTCCCTGGCTCCGCTCCTGCTGTGGGGCGGGATCGATCTGCCGCGGGCGGGGCGCTTCGGAACCGTGGGCGGGCTGTCGCTCTCCACAGAGTTTCTGACGCTGGTCGCCAGCCTTTCGGTCTATGCCTCGGCCTATCTGGCCGAGATATTCCGCGGCGCGATCCTCGCCGTTCCTGCAGGGCAGAGCGAGGCCGCCAAAGCGCTCGGCCTGTCAACCGCGCAAACGATGAGACGGATCGTGATTCCGCAAGCGCTGCGCATTGCCATCCCGCCGATGACGAGCTGGCATCTCAACACGATCAAGAACAGCTCCCTGGGGGTAGCGATCGGTTATCCCGAGTTTGTCTCGGTAGTCGATACCGTTATCAGCCAGACAGGGCAGGCGATCGAAGGTGTTGGTCTGATCGTCGCGACTTTCCTCCTGCTCTCGCTGTCCTTGTCGTTCGTTACCGGCCGCTATGCCCGCCGGTTGGGCTGGAACGTTGCCGGGCAGCCCGGCCGGAGCATCCCGTCGGCGCCCCTCGAACCCTTTCCGCTGCGCTCGGTAGTCGCCTGGCCGTCGTGGATGCGGCGCAATCTCTTCGGGGGAGGGCGCCAGTCAATATTGACCATCGCGATCCTCGCCATGACCGCGGCTCTTGCCGGCAAGGCACTCTCGTGGCTGCTGTTCGACGCGACCTTCGCCGGGGGCGCGGCCGATTGCCGTTTGGCCAGCGGTGCCTGCTGGCCATTCCTCCGCGAAAATGTGCGGCTTATATTGTTCGGGACCTATCCCGAAGCCGAGCAGTGGCGGTCCGCAGCAGCGGCGGCGGCGCTGCTTTCCTGCCTCGCGTTCTCCTTCGTTCCGCGATTTTGGCGTAGCCGCCTCGGCCTAGCCTGGCTCGGCGCGATCGCGGTGGCGGTACTTCTGCTGCGCGGCGGGTTCGCGGGCCTTTCCTATGTGCCGATGGAGAAGTGGAGCGGCCTGCCGGTCACATTGCTGCTCGCGAGCCTAGCGGTGGTCGGCGCGTTTCCGCTGGCCATACTCCTCGCATTCGGCCGCAGGTCGTCGCGGCGCGGGATTAGCTGGCCGAGCATCGCCTTCATCGAGCTGGTTCGTGGAACGCCGCTGATCGGCGTGCTCTTCCTCGCCGCGGTCCTGTTCCCGCTGTTCGTGCCCTCTTATCTCTCGATCGACAGCCTGCCGCGCGTCCAGCTCGCGCTCATATTCTTCACCGCCGCCTATATGGCGGAGGTCATCCGGGGCGGCCTGCTGGCGGTTCCCGCGGGGCAGGCCGAGGCCGCGCAGGCTCTTGGCCTCGCCAAATGGCAGGCGCGGCGCCACATCCTGTTGCCGCAGGCCCTGAAAGTCAGCGTACCCGGACTGGTCAACACTTCGATCAGCGAGGTGAAGAACACGACGCTCGTCCTCATCGTCGGCGTCTTCGATTTGTTGCAGACGACCCGCCTCTCCTACGTCGAGGCGCAATGGCGACCCTATTTCGCCGAAGCCTATCTTTTTACCGGGACAATCTTCTTCCTCCTCTGTTTTTCCCTGTCCCGGCTCAGCATGAAGATCGAACGGAAACTAAACTATGCAGGATAATCACGACAGAAAATGGCCCGGGGAGCCGGCAAGCCCGAAAGGGCACGCCTGGCAGGACCCGACGCGTGCCGTTCACGGCGGTCCCCGCCCGCGCGATCAGCGGGGCCTCATCAATCCGCCCGTCGATCGAGCCTCCACCATTATCTACGGCAGCGTCGAGGCCTATATGGACCGGCACCAGGGTCTCTACGATGAGGTCATCTATGGCCTGTACGGAACGCGAACGACCTTTGCGCTCGCCGAGGCCGTCAGCGAACTCGAAGGCGGCTGCGCCACCGTCATCACCTCGTCTGGAACCAGCGCGATCGCGCTAGCCCTCACGGCTTTCGTGGCCGGGGGCGATCATCTGCTCGTTGCGGATTGCGTCTATGGGCCGACCCGCAAGTTTCTGACCGACGTTCTCGCGCGCTTCGGGGTCGAGGTGGAGTATTTCCGGCCCGATATCGGAGCGGAGATTGCCGGGCTGTGCCGCAGCAACACCCGGCTCATCTACATCGAGACCCCGGGCTCGCAGACATTCGATATGATCGACGTCCCCGCGATCACGGCGGTTGCACGCAGCCGGGGCATATTGACCGCTCTCGACAACACCTGGGCGACGCCGCTTTTCTTCAAACCCTTGGCCCATGGGGTCGACATCTCGCTTGCTTCGGCAACCAAATATCTCTCGGGGCACTCCGACTGTCTGCTCGGCACGATGACCGCCGCCAGCGATGCCGTCTACCGCCAGCTCAAGGATGCGGCGGCGCGCTGGGGCAACTGCGCGAGTCCCGACAATTGTTATCTCGTCCACCGGGGCATCAGGACGCTCGATGCCCGCCTTGAACGCCACCAGCGTACCGCAGCGACGCTGATCGAATGGTTCGCCCAGCAACCCGAAGTGGTCGCGGTCCGCTATCCGGCCCATCCCGCCGATCCCGGCCATGCGATCTGGAAGCGGGATTTCACCGGAGCGTCCGGATTGTTCGGTGTTCAGCTCGATGGTCTTACCCCTCCGGAAACCAGCGCCTTTTTCAACGAATTCTCGCTGTTCCAGCTCGGTTCGAGTTGGGGCGGCTTCGAAAGCCTCGCGGTTCCGGCGTGGCCCGCTCCGATCCGCGACTTTCCCAATGGCGAGGCAGATGGGGCGCTGATCCGTATTCACGCCGGCCTCGAAGCGCCGCAGGATCTGATCGCCGACCTCGCCGCAGCCTTCGCGCGGGTACGGGCGCTACGCGGCCGGGGGCAGGCGTCATGACCGACGCCTCGGGCCACGCGGCCGTCAGCTTGCGGCAGGTCGACAAATATTATGGCGCCTATCATGCCCTCCGCTCGATCGACCTCGAAATCGCCCCGCGCGAGCGGATCGTGATTTGCGGCCCTTCAGGCTCCGGCAAATCGACGCTCATTCGCTGCATGAACAGGCTCGAAGTGCCCGACTCCGGTGCCGTTTTGATCGAGGGAACCAAGATAACCGACGCGTCGCGGGAGGCCGTTGCGGCGCTCCGCGCCGTCGGCATGGTCTTTCAACTGTTCAATCTGTTCCCGCACAAGACGGTGCTGGAGAATTGCACCCTCGCGCCTGTCCTGCTCGGCGGCTTGTCTCTTCCGGAGGCGGAGGCGCGGGCCATATCCTATTTGGACAAAGTGAGGATTGCCGACCAGGCGGACAAATATCCGGGGCAGCTCTCGGGAGGGCAGCAACAGCGGGCCGCGATCGCCCGCGCTCTGACGATGGAACCCCGGATTTTTCTCTTCGACGAGCCGACATCGGCGCTCGATCCCGAAATGATCAAGGAGGTACTAGATGTGATGACGGCCCTTGCCGGCGAAGGACGGACGATGGTGTGCGTGACGCACGAAATGGGATTCGCGCGCGAGGCGGCCGATCGCATTCTTTTCATGGATCAGGGCCAGATCATCGAAGACGCGAGGCCGGCCGATTTTTTCGCGGCGCCGAAAAGCGAGCGCGCACGGACCTTTCTCGAACAGATAATTTCGCATTGAACGGCTCATGTCGGTCGCCCCAAGCGGTGCCGACCTACTTAATCATGTCATTTCATGAGCAAGCCGAGGGAGAGACCAGCCGGCTCCTTGCGCCAATAGGCTCGGGCCAGCAAAAAAATTTCAAAATCGATGAGGGGTAGAGCTTTGGGGTGCGTATCTAATAGGTATCATGCGCCCGGAATTTCCTTCATAACTAATTGATATGATTCAATAAATTCCTATTGACCTGTATATACATTTGATGCTCTCTGAGGGGAATCAGCTAACCATCAGGGGGTTTCGCTATGATGACCAGGACAATTTTGCTCGCGAGCGCCGCAGCGGTCGCCACCTTTGCAACGCCAGCGCTCGCGCAGAGCGATGCAGCGACGCAGTCACCCGCTGCGGAGGATGCTCCGAACGGATCGGACATCGTCGTGACCGGCTCGCGCATTCGTCGCCAGGACCTCGCGGGCGTGGGGCCTGCGACGGTGGTATCCGCCGAACAGATAGAAAATACCGGTGTCGTCAATATCGAGACGGTGCTGCAGCGCCTGCCGGCCAACGCCGGTTTCGCGGGCAACCAGACCTCGGCCTATTGGGCGAACAATGGCTATGGGACGGCGCAGGTGAACCTGCGCGGCCTCGGTATCAAGCGCACCCTTGTGCTGCTCAACGGCCGCCGTCTCGTCGCGGGTGGCACCGGGGCGAACTCGTCGCCCGACCTCAACATGATCCCGGTCGCCGCACTCGCGCGCACCGATGTGCTGAAGGACGGCGCCTCGGCGATCTATGGCGCCGATGCGATGGCGGGTGTCGTCAACCTTGTAACGCGCACCGACTATGAAGGCCTCGGCCTCAGCGTCCGGCAGGGGATCACCGAAAAGGGCGATGGGTCGGATTTCACCGCCGATCTCCTCTGGGGTATCCGCAACGACCGTGGCGGCTTCATGGCAGCCGTCACCTACCAGAAGACGAAGGCCGTCAACATGGCCTCGCGAGCGCCCTGTTCGCTCGCGGAAACGACGCCGGGATCGCTGAGCTGCGTCAACAGCGCTTCGACCATCGGTGGGCGTGCGGTGCTGCCCAACGGTCAGCAGATCAACTTCAACCAGGTGCCGGGCGGCAACGGCAATTTCTTCGAGCCGTACAGCGCTGCGAAGCACAACTTCAACTCGAACCCGTTCCTGAACGCGGTCAGCCCGGTCGAGCGTGTCAGCACGGCCTTCTTCGCCGATTATGACCTGACCGACAATATCGAGACGTTTGGCGAGTTCCTCTACACCTTCCGCAAATCGAACCAGATCGCGACGCCGGGAACGCTGCGCAACCTGTCGATCGCGGCGAGCAATCCGACCAACCCGACCGGACAGAATATCGTCCTCATCCAGCGCCGCCTCGCCGAGCCCGGCCCGCGTCAGTTCTTCCAGGAAACCGATACCTGGCAGGGCACCTTCGGCCTCCGCGGCAAGCTGTCGAACAATTGGGGATGGGAAGTCGCGGGCGCGTTCGGGCGTAACACCGCGGTCGATGGTTCGACCAACATCGCCAACCTCGAGCGCGTCGGCAACACGCTCGATACGACCAAGTGCAGCCTCGCGGCGGGGGCTTCGATTCCCTGCGCCGACTATCTGGGGTTCGGCGACCTGACGCCCGAAGTTCTCGACTATATCCTGTTCACCTCGCGCGATCGTGGCGGTAACGAACTGGCGACGGTCACGGCAGACATCAACGGCGACCTGTTCAAGCTGCCCGCAGGGCCCGTCTCCTTCGCGGCGGGCGTCGTCTATCGCAAGGAGAAGGGCTGGCGCGATCCCGATCCGCTGACCGTGCTCGGCATCGCCAACACCAACCAGCAAAGCCCGATTTCGGGAACGAGCATCGCCAAGGAAGCCTATCTCGAACTGTCGGTGCCGATCCTCGCCGACAAGCCCTTCTTCCAGTCGCTTACGCTCGATGGTGCGGTTCGCTACTCGAACTACGACCTGTTCGGCAGCGACTGGAACTACAAGGGTAGCGTTGACTGGGTCATCAATGACAGCTTCCGCCTGCGCGGGACCTACGGCACCGGTTTCCGCATTCCGAACGTCCCCGAACTGTTCGGGGGTGTGTCGGAGGGCAATCTGACGACGACCGATCCTTGCTCGCGCTACGCGACCAGCGGCAATGCGACGCTGATCGCGAACTGCCAGGCATCGGGCGTGCCCGCCAACTATGTCCAGCTCGGCACCACGATCCTCACCACGGTGGGCGGGAACGAGAATCTCCAGCCCGAAAGCTCGACCACCTGGACGGTCGGCACCGTGATCTCGCCGAAGGGGCTGGTCCCCGGCCTGTCGCTCACCGCCGACTGGTTCGATATCAAGATCAAGGACGCGATCCGCGCGATTCCGGGGTCCACGAAGCTGTCGATCTGCTACGCGAGTACGAACCTGTCGCATCCCTTCTGCGATGATTTCACGCGCAGCCCGCTGACCGGCGAAGTGACATTCCTCTCCGCGCAGCCGATCAACACCGGCCGCGAGGAAATGAACGGGCTCGATCTCGGTCTCGTTTACGCGGGTGGCATCGGCAGTGTGAACATCTCGCTCGACGTCAATCTCACCTATCTCAATAAATATGTCGTCCTGCCCTTCCCGGGCGGCGCGCCGATCGATTTCGACGGCTTCATCGGCGGCGGCAACGGCGGCTATTCGAAGTGGCGCGGCTATGGCGTACTGACCGCCGAGAAGGACGGCATCAGCGCGACCTGGTCGACCCAGTGGATCGGCAAGGCGACCGACTTCAATGCGTCGCCCGGCGAAATCGGTTATCGCACGCCGAACGTCTTCTATCATAATCTCCAGCTCGCCTTTGAGATCGACGAGAAGACCCGCTTCCAATTCGGGGTCGACAACCTCTTCGATCGCAAGGCGCCGTACATCCAGAGCTTCACCGATGCGAACACCGACACGATGACCTACGACCTGCTCGGCCGGCGCTTCTATGTCGGCTTCCGCACCGCCTTCTGAGGAATTGGGAGATGGCGATACGTTGGCCGCTGCTCGTTCGGCGAACGCATAAATGGCTGGCGCTGGTCGTGGGCGTCCAGGCTTTGCTCTGGACGTTGACCGGCTTCTACATGGTGGTCGTTCACATTGACACCATCCACGGCGATCATCTGGTGCGCTCCCCGGTGGCCCAGCCCTTCGACCTCGACGGCCTCGCAGCGCCGTCGAAGGTCGTCGCGGCCACGCCGGGGGTGTCCGAAATCCGTCTCCAGCGCTTTTCTGGCCAACCGGTCTGGCGCGCCGAGACTCCTGAAGGCGCGCGCTTGTTCGACGCGCGTTCGGGTGCGCCGCTGCCTGCCCTGACCGAGTCCCAGGTCCGAGAACAGGCACGGCGCCTCTACACCGGTGACGGCAAGATCGTCTCAGTGCGACTTTTGACCGAGGCACCTCAGGAAATGCAGGCGCGCAAGCCACCCTATTGGCAGGTCGAGTTCGAAGGCTGGAACCGCCCGACGCTCTATCTGTCGCCGACGACCGGTGAGCTTATCTCGCGCCGCCACGCATTGTGGCGCGTGTTCGACTTCGCGTGGATGCTCCACATCATGGACTATGATGAGCGCACGGACGTCAACAACCCGTTGCTCCGCGTCGCGACCTGGAGCGCCTTTGCGATGGCGCTGACCGGTGCGTGGTTGCTGATCTGGTCCTTCAAACGCCGCAAGAGGAAGCAGGCATGAAGAAGATCCGCCTGACGCCGCTTTTCTTCCGGCGCATCCACAAATGGGTCGGCCTGATCCTCGGGCTCCAGTTCCTGCTCTGGGCGCTCAGCGGCTCGGTGATGGCCCTTCTCGACAAGGACAAGGTCGGCGGCCACGGCGGCGGCATGTCGCACGGGCATCCGCTGCCTCCGGGGGAATATTTCGACGTTGCGGCCTTGCCGCGGGGCGAGCCCGTCACCGGCGTAATACTCCGCGATCTCGGAACCCGGCCGGTCTACGAGGTGCGCTCCGCGAAGGGCGTCCGCCTCGTCGATGCGACGAGCGGCGAGACTATTCGCGTCGATGAAGCCATGGCGCGCGAAGTCGCGTCGATGATGAACGAGGCGCCGATCCGGGAGGTGAGCGTGATCGCCAAGCCGAACCTCGAATCGCGCGATCATGAGGGTGCCATGTGGCGCGTCGATTTCGCCGATGCCGAGAACAGCAGCGCCTATGTCTCGCTCGACACCGCGCGTTTTCTTGTCATGCGCGGCGACACGTGGCGAACGTGGGACTTCTTCTGGATGCTTCACAATATGGACTATGTGAACCGGAAGAGCTTCAATCACCCGTTGATCATTTTCGTCGCGTTCGGGGTGCTCTGGTTGTCCGGGACCGGCTTCTACCTTTTGTTCAAGAGCTTCAGTCGCGCCGATTTTCGCTGGCTGCGGCGCCGCCGCAAGCCCGTCGTGATCCGCCGCACAGCCTGACGCGCCCGCGGTCAGTCGTCGATCGAGAAGGCGGCCGACAGTTCGAAGCGCGAGCCCGGATGCGTCAGCCATGCGTGGCTGACGAGCCGCGAGTGGCTCCAGGTCCGACGGGTCATCCGCAGTACCGGTTCGCCATCCGACAGGCCCAACATGCTGTGAGTCTGCGCGTCGGGCACTTCGGCGCGAACGCGATGCTCGACCCGCTCCAACGGTGCCGTGCGCGTCAGATATTCGTTCGGCGTCATTTGCGTGAAGTCGATCTTGCCATAGTCGGGCGCGGCCGACGCCAGCACGAAACGCTCCTCGAGCTGAATCGGGAACTCGGCTTCGTGATGCACGATGATCGAGTGGAACAACTTCGTGCCGACCGGAACCTGAAGAAGGGCCGCGGTTTCAGCGTTTGCCCGTATCTCGTCATTCTGGACAACGCGGGCGCGATAGACATGGCCGCGATCGCGGATTTCCTCGGCGATATTCCGTATTTCGATCATCTGGCCGATCGGCTTCGGTTCCGCGACGAAAGAACCGCTGCCAGCCCGGCGGACGAGGACACCCGCGGCCTGAAGCTCGCGAAGCGCCCGGTTCGCGGTCATTCGCGAGACATCGAATTGCTCGACGAGTTCGGCCTCGGATGGCACGCGATCGCCCGGTTTCAGTTGACCGTCGCGCACGGCATCGCAAATGCTCTGCTTGATTGCGGCATAGCGGCGGGGAGGCTGGTTCTCCTTCTCATCGGGGCTGGGGCGCCGCGCCGGTGTGGACTGGTTTGAAGGCCGGGACCCGTTGCCCGAGGTGCGAGAGGGAAAATCCATAACCCGTCTATACAGGTTGGCCTCGGTCTTTTCCAAGCGTTCGGAAATAAAAATTGCGCGACGCCGGATAGCGGAAGGTTTGCAACGAGGCGGCTAGGCTCCGGGTAGTTTGGCGAGCTCGGCGGGCGTGATGACCGGCTCTTTCCGATCCTTCCGTTCCGAATAGCGATCGACGAGCTGGTCGGCATGGACGCGCGTGAGCACGGTGAATCGCACCAGTTCCTCGGCGACATCGACGATGCGATCATAATAGCTCGACCGGATCATGCGCCCCGATTCGTCGAATTCCTGATAGGCTTTGGCGACGCTCGACTGGTTGGGAATGGTGATCATCCGCATCCAGCGGCCGAGGATGCGCAGCGTGTTGACGCTGTTGAACGATTGCGATCCTGCCGACACCTGCATCACCGCGAGGGTCCGGCCCTGCGTGGGACGAAGACCCTTATAGGCGAGGGGAAGATGATCGACCTGCGCCTTCATGATGCCGGTGATCTGGCCATGGCGCTCGGGGCTGCACCAGACCTGGCCTTCGGACCAGATCGAATGCTGTCTGAGTTCCTCGACCGCGGGATGATCGTCGTCGGCGACCTGATCGGGAAGCGGGAGATCGGACGGGTCGAAGATGCGCGTCTCGCAGCCGAAGAGCCGGAGCAGGCGCGCCGTCTCTTCCACGACGAGCCGCGAGTAGGACCTTTCTCGCAAGCTTCCGTAAAGGAGGAGGATGCGCGGGGCAGGATCGAGCGGCCCGAGGCCGAGCGCGGGCCGCGCGTGAAGATATTCGGGGCTGAGCGCGGGAAGATGATCGGGATCGCCAAGCGTGCGCAGGCGACCGTAGGTTTGTACTGTCATGTTACTCAGACTTTTGAAGGAACGGTTGCGGGAAACCAGCGGCGGCCGAGGCGGAATGCAACGCCGACGAGCAGAATGAGGACGGGAACCTCGACGAGCGGGCCGATCACGGCGGCAAAGGCCACCGGCGAGGCGAGACCAAAGGCGGCGATGGCGACAGCGATCGCAAGTTCGAAATTATTGCCCGCGGCGGTGAAGGCGACCGCGGTCGTGCGCGGATAATCGGCTTCGATAAGCTTGCCCATCCAGAAGCTGATGAGGAACTGCACCACGAAATAGATGGTGAGCGGGATGGCAATCCGGACGACGTCGCCGGGAATGGTGACGATCTCGCCGCCCTTGAGGCTGAACATCGCGACGATGGTGAAGAGCAGCGCGACGAGCGTGATTGGACCGATCTTCGGTAGGAAGCGTGCCTCGTACCACTCGTCTCCCTTGGCGCGCGCGAGAAATCGCCGCGTGAGGTATCCGGCTAGGAACGGGATGCCGAGATAGATGAGAACCGCCTCGGCAATCGTCCAGAAACTCACGTCGATCACGCTGCCCTCGAGGCCGAAGAGCGGCGGCAGCACGGCGAGGAAGAACCAGGCGTAAACGCTGAAGAAGAGGATCTGGAAGATCGAGTTGAAGGCGACGAGCGCGGCGACATATTGATTGTCGCCTTTCGCGAGCTGGTTCCAGATGATCACCATCGCGATGCAGCGCGCGAGGCCGATCAGGATCAGGCCCGTCATATATTCGGGCTTGTCCGATAGAAAGAGGACCGCGAGCGCGAACATCAGCGCCGGTCCGATGATCCAGTTCTGGATGAGCGAAATCGCAAGGACGCGCTTGTCCTCGAACACGCGCGGGAGCTCGTTGTAGCGCACGCGCGCGAGCGGAGGGTACATCATCAGGATCAGGCCAATCGCGATCGGGATATTCGTCGTCCCGATCGAAATCGCGTCGATAGCGGCGGGAAGTCCCTTGAAAAGCGATCCGAGTGCGACGCCGAAGGCCATCGCGAGAAAGATCCAGAGGGTCAGATAGCGGTCGAGGAACGACAGGCGTTCCTGCTTCGCGGCAGAGGACATGATGCTCTCCTCAGGCCTGGACGCGATGGCCGTCGGCGTCGACGACCTGTTCGCCATCCTCCTTGGCGAAGGCGCCGAGCTGCGGCGCGGGAAGAATATCGAGCACAGCCTCGGACGGGCGGCAGAGCCTGACCCCCAGCGGTGATACGACAAGCGGGCGGTTGATGAGGATGGGATGCGCCATCATCGCATCGACGAGTTCGCTATCGCCGAGGCCGGGGTCGCCGAGGCCGCGGTCCGCATAAGGCGTGCCTTTTTCGCGAAGCAGGTCGCGTGGCGCGATGCCCGCGCGTTCGATCAGCTGTTCGAGCAAGGCTCGCGACGGCGGGGTCTTCAAATATTCGACGACGTGCGGTTCGATCCCGGCATTCCGGATCAGCGCGAGCGTGTTGCGCGAGGTGCCGCAGTCGGGATTGTGGTAGATGACGATGTCGGTCACGCGGCTGGTTCCTTCAGCAGCAGGTGAGTTCGGCAAGCAGCGGCTCGCATAGCTCGGGGCGGCCTTGGCAACAGTCCTTCGCAAGGAAGAGCATCAGTTCGCGGAGCGTGTCGATATCGGCTCGCTGTATCTGCTGCCGCCCAAGCTTCTCGGACTTTACGAGACCGGCTTTGGCGAGCACGGCGAGATGCGTCGAGAAGGTGCTCTGCGTGAGACCCGATGCGTCAACAAGCTCCCCGGTCGACAGGCCTTCCGGCTCATGCCGGACGAGCAAACGGAAGGCCTCGAGACGCGTCGGATGAGCGAGGGCGGCGAGAGCGGGAAGCGCGGTGTCAACGTTCATGCATCGGAATTATCCGATGTGTTTCATTCTGTCAAATCGCATCGGGAAAACCCGATTAGACGGGCGACTTCTTAGTCTCGGCGCGAGCATCGCGAAGAATTTCGATCCCGCCCTTGATCGCGATCAGCGCGGTCGCAAATCCAACCAGAAGGTCTGGCCAATTCGTGCCGAGCCACCAGACAAGGACACCCGCGATCAGGATGCCGCCGTTCGAGATGAAGTCGTTGTAGCTGAAGGTTGTCGCGGCTCTGAGGTTGACGTCCGGATCCTGAATGCGTTGCAAGAGCTTCAGGCAAGCATAGTTCGCCACCGCAGCGACCGCCGACATGATCATCATCGTCGGACCGATCGGTTCGCTGCCTTCGAAATAGCGGCGTCCCACATCGAACAGGACGCCGGCCGCGAAGACCAGCAGCATGACGCCCGATGCCGTGGCAGCACGGGTTTTCCATTTCAGGCCGTGGCTGAGCGCAACGAGGCTCAAGGCATAGACCGCGGCGTCGGACAGATTGTCGAGCCCATTGGCGATGAGCGCGCTTGAATCACCGAGCCCGCCCGTCACGAGGAAGGCGATCGCGATAGCCGCGTTCAGGACGAGAACGATCTGGAGCGTTCGCTTTTCGCGTTCGCTCCCGGATGCTTTTTCATTCATTGCAAGCTCCTCCATCCTCACCATCCCTAAAAGGAGGCGGAACCCGCTTGGGTTCCGCCCCAGTCAGCACTCCCGGTTGCCGCCGACAGGGGGGAATGGCAGCCATCCGGGAGGGTCTCAGCCTGCGGGGCTGGGCACGCCGCTCGGACGCGCCAACTCTTCCTCTTCGGCCTTCGCGGTCCGTCGATGGACCAGGAGGTAGAGCGCAGGCAGCACCAGGAGCGTCAGGATCGTCGACGAGATGATCCCGCCGATGACGACAGTCGCCAGCGGCCGCTGCACCTCGGACCCAGCCCCGACATTGAGCGCCATCGGTACGAACCCGAGCGACGCCACCAGCGCGGTCATCATCACCGGTCTGAGGCGGGTCAGAGCGCCTTCGCGGATCGCCTCGACGAGCGCTTTTCCGCGTTCGCGCAGATCCTTGATGAAGGAGAGCATCACCACGCCGTTGAGCACCGCGACCCCCGAGAGCGCGATGAAGCCGACGCCCGCCGAGATCGAGAGCGGAATGTCGCGCAGCGCCAGCGCCGCCACCCCTCCCGTCAGCGCCAGCGGCACGCCCGAGAAGACAATCGCCGCATCGCGCACCGTGCCGAACAGCATGAACAGCAGGCCGAAGATCAGCAGCAGCACCAGCGGCACGACGATCTGGAGGCGCTCGGTTGCGGACTGAAGCTGTTCGAACGTGCCGCCATATTCGATGTAGTAGCCATCGGGCAGCACGACCTCAGCTTCGACCTTTTGCGTGAGCTCGTCGATGAACGAACCCAGATCGCGCCCACGAACATTCGCCGTGATCACCGCGCGGCGCTTGCCATTTTCGCGGCTGATCTGGTTCGGCCCCGCCGCGAGCGAAATCTCCGCCAGCTCGGAAAGCGGCACGAAGCCGCCAGCCGGAAGCGCGACAGGGAGATTGCCGAGCGACGCGAGATCGGTGCGAATGGCCTCGGGAAGCCGGACGATCACGTCGAAGCGGCGGTCACCCTCGAAAAGCTCGCCCGCCTGGCGGCCGCCGGTCGCGGTCGAAACCGCATCCTGCACCGTTTCCATGCTGACGCCGTAGCGCGCGAGCTTGTCGCGGTCGGGCGTGACCGAGAGCATCGGCAGGCCGGTGACCTGTTCGAGCTTCACGTCCTGCGCGCCCGCAATTCCGCCGGCAACTTCCTCGATCGCCTGCCCCGATTCGAGCAATTGATCGAGATCGTCGCCGAACAGTTTGATCGCCACGTCGGCGCGAACGCCGGCGATCAGCTCGTTCATGCGCATCTTCACCGGCTGGGTGAACTCATAATTGTTCCCCGGCACCTCGTTCACCGCCTTGTTGAGTTCGGCAACGAGCTGGTCGCGCGTCTTTCTCGGATTGGGCCATTCCTTCCGGTCCTTGAGCATGATGAAATTGTCGGCGACCGATGGCGGCATCGGATCGGTCGCCACCTCGGGCGTGCCGATCTTCGCGAACACCCGCTCGACTTCGGGGAACTGCCTGATCCTCTTCTCCAGCGCCTCCTGCATCGCGATCGACTGGGTGAGGCTCGTCCCCGGAATGCGCATCGCGTGCATCGCGATATCGCCTTCGTCGAGGTCCGGGATGAACTCGGACCCGAGACTGGTCGCCGCCACGCCGCTCAGCGCGACAAGCGCCAAAGCACCAGCCAGCGCAGCCTTCGGCCAATTGAGGACGCGGTCGAGCATCGGGCGATAGCCCTTGCCGAGACCGCGCATCAGCCAATTTTCCTTCTCCTCGACCTTGCCGGTCACGAACAGCGCCACCGCGGCCGGAACCAGCGTGAGCGACAGCAGCAGAGCGGCGGTAAGCGCTAGGACGACGGTGATCGCCATCGGATGGAAGGTTTTGCCCTCGACGCCCTCGAGCGCGAAGATCGGCAGATAGACCGCAGTGATGATGATGATGCCGAAGATGCTCGGCTTGATCACCTCTGCGCTCGCCGAGGCGACGAGACCGAAGCGTTCGCCGCGATCGAGTAGGCGCCCGAGCCTGTGCTGGGCCTCGCCGAGCCGGCGGAGGCAGTTCTCGACGATGATGACGGCCCCGTCGACGATGAGGCCGAAGTCGAGCGCCCCGAGGCTCATGAGGTTTGCCGATGTCCGCGTCTGGAGCATGCCCGTCAGCGTCATCAGCATCGCGACCGGAATGACAGCCGCCGTGATCAGCGCCGCCCGGAAATTGCCGAGCAGCAGGAACAGGATCACGATGACGAGCAGCGCGCCCTCGGCGAGGTTTTTCTGCACCGTCGAGATCGTCCGCTCTACGAGCGCGGTGCGATCGTAGAGCGGCTTGGCAACGACGCCCTTCGGCAACGCACGCGAAGCCTCGACGAGACGTTCGGCCGAGGCCTGCGCCACCACGCGCGGATTCTCGCCGATCAGCATCGAGACCGTGGCAAGGACGACTTCCTTGCCATTTTCCGTCGCGGCGCCTGTGCGGAGCCCCGAACCGATCGCGACATCGGCGACGTCGGAGATCCGGATCGGAACCCCGCCGCGAGTGGTGACGATGATCTGCGACAGGTCGCGCTCATTATTGGCCTGACCCGGCACGCGGATCAGAATCTGTTCGCCGCTGCGCTCGACATAACCGGCGCCGCGATTGGCATTATTGGCCTCGATTGCGGTGACAACATCGTTGAGCGAGAGATTGAGCGAGGCGAGCGAGGCCGGGTTGGGTGTCACATGATATTGGCGGGCGTAGCCGCCGATCGTGTTGATCTCGGCGACCCCCGGAATCGTGCGCATCTGCGGCCGGATGACCCAGTCGGACATCGTCCGGAGGTCTTCCGCCGTATAAGGCGTGCCGTCGGGTTTTCGCGCGCCCGGTTCGGCCTCGATCGAGAACATGAAGATTTCGCCGAGACCCGTCGAGATCGGCCCCATTTCGGGCTCCATCCCGGGCGGAAGCTGGCCGCGCGCGGCCTGGAGCCGCTCGTTGACCTGCTGGCGCGCAAAATAGATGTCGGTGCCGTCCTCGAAGACAACGGTGACCTGGCTGAGGCCATAGCGCGAGATCGATCTCGTATAGTTGAGGTTCGGGATGCCCGCGATCGCGGTCTCGATCGGATAGGTGATGCGCTGCTCGGACTCGAGCGGCGAATAGCCTTCCGCCTTGGTGTTGATCTGGACCTGGACGTTGGTGATGTCGGGAACGGCGTCGATGGGCAATTTGGTCGCGCTCCACGCGCCGATCGCGCAGAGGAGCGCGACGACCGCGAGGACGAGCCATCGTTGCCGGATCGAAAAGCCTATGGTTCTGGCTAGCATGTTATCCTGCTCCCCGATCAATGGTCGTGGCCCGCGCCGGACTTTTCGATGTCGGCGCGAACGAGGAAACTGCCCTTGGTGACATAGGCGGTGCCGGGCTTGATGCCCGACAGGACCTCGGTCCATTTGGGCGACGAACGACCGAGCTTCAGCATCCGGACCTCATAATCCTGCCCGAAATTGGCATAGACCACCTTGAAGTCGCGGAAGGGCTGGATCGCCTCGGTGCGCACGGCGAGCGGCACAGTGACGGGGTTGACCATCACGCGGCCGCGCAAGGCCATGCCCGGGCGGAGCGTTCCCGAACGGTTGGGGATCGTCGCGCGGATGAGCGCGGTGCCCGCCTCGACATTGCCGTCGGGCAGGAACTGCCCGAGCGGCGCGGTCGCGATTTCGGCGCCGTCCTGCGTCTCCACCGTCACCCGCATACCCGGACGGATAATCGCGAGGTCGCGGGGGAAGATGTTGAAGACGACCGTGGTCTGCGCCGGGTCGGTGACCACATAGAGCGCGCGCCCGTCGGTGACGTCGCCGGGGTTGGCGTTGCGCTCGGCAACCACGCCGCCGACCGTCGCATATACCGGATAGACCTGGAGGCTCTCGCTCGACTCGATGCGCGCGAGAAGCTCTCCGCGCCGGACGCTGTCACCCACCGCCTTGGTCACCGAGACGACGCGGCCGGGGAATTGGCCGCGAATTTCGGAGCGGGCGGTCGGTGACAATTGGACGGTGCCGTAGAGTTCGCGCATTTCGCCCACCGTCGCCGGTCCGACGACCGCGGTTTCGATGCCCCCGGCCTTGGCGGCGTCAGCCGCGATCCGCGTGCGGCCTTCGGGGTTCGCATATTTCCAGACGTGCCGCTTGCCGCCCGTCACCGCAACGACCTCGACATCGAAGCTGTGCGGTTCGGTGACGACACCTTGCCCTGCGAGGAATTTGCCCTGCGGGCGGAAGGTGAAGCGATCGACGTCGCCGCCAAGCCGCGTGAGCGTGATGGCGAGCTGGACATCCTTGGGGTCGACCGGCTTGCCGTCCCGCGTCGCGAAGACGCGGAATTGCGGCTCGGTGCCATTCTCGAAGATCGTGACCTCGACCGCGAAATCGCCATTCTTGAGCAATTTGCCACCGTTCGGGCCTTTGGCATCTTCCTCGCCTTCGCCCTCGGCGTGGCTTTCGCCTTCTTCATGCTTGTCTTCGCCCTCGGCTCCGCCGCCGCAGGCAGCGAGAGGCACGGCAAGGAACAGCGCCGCAGCCGCGGCGGGAAATGGAAACTTCTTCATGGAATATTCTCCGCAAGGGGGGCCGCATCGAAGCGGCCGGTCAGGCGATCGATCTCCGCGAGCAAATCGCGGAAGCGCGTCATGGCCTCGGCCCACTGACCCTGGATCTGGATGATGACGTCGGCGGCATCCTGTACGTCGGCGAACAGGAACCCGCCGCGGGCATAGCCTTCGCGCACCTGGCCGAGCGTCTTCACCGCCTTGGGATAGACGTCGTTCATGATGCCCTCGGCCCGGACGCGTGCGGCGTCGGCGTCGGCGCGCAGCGACGCGAGGCGCCGCAGCCGCTCGAGCCGGCTCGCTTCGGATTGGAACTCGAGCTGCCGCCGTTCGGCCTGCGCCCGGGCGATATTGCCCTGGTTGCGGTCGAACCGTCCGAGCGGGATGGAGATGCCGCCGAGAACGGCGACATCGTTGGTCTCGCGAAGGAAGCGGGTGCCGCCCGAGACCGTATAGTCCTGGTGCGCGCGGCTTTGCTCGACGACGACCTGCGCGCGGGCCCGGTCGACGGCGGCGTCGAAGACCGCCGCGTCGGCTTCGGCAAGCGGCGGATCGCGCGGATCGGGTTTCTCGATCCCCTCGGCGATAACGAGACTGTCAGGCGTGCCGCCCCAGAAGGAGGTGAGCAACGCGCGTGCGGATTGCCGCTTCGCCTGGGCTTCCTTCAGGGCCAGCTCGGCTTCGAGAATGCGGGCATCGGCGCGCGTCTCGACGAAGAGCGGATCCTTGTAGCCGCGCACGCGCCGGATCGCTTCGGTCCGCATCTCCTTTTCGAGTTTGACGCGATCCTCTGCGATCCAGACCATCTGCTCGGCGATCTGGACGTCGATATAGGCGCGCTGCACTTCCTGGGCGATGTCGAGCCGGACGAGCCGCCACTGCGCCTCGGCGAGTACGACGCCGCGCTCGGCAAGCGCCATCCGTGCCTCGCGCTTGCCCCCGCGTTCGAGCGGCTGCGAATAGGTGACGGTGAGTTCCGATTGCCGGAACAGGCCATAGCCGCCCGTTCCGACGCCATTTTCCATGTCGACCGACACGGTCGGATTGGGACGGACGCGGGCTTGCAGCTGGTCGGCGCGCGCGGCGTCGACCCCCGCTTCGCCGGCTCTAAGCTCGGGCGATGCAGCGATGGCCCGCTCGACCGCCTGGTTGAGCGTTAGCGGCTGGGCCCAAACGGACCCCGCCAGCAGCGCAGCCCCGGCCAACAGGGCGGCGCGCATATGGATATGCATGAATGATCACTCCTGAACGGTTCGACTGAGCGCAGGCCGAAAAGGAGCCGCGCGGCAGGCGTCGTTCAGGCGAGGGGAGGGTTCAGGGGAGGTGCGAGCGCGCGCGAAGCGAGGCGCGTCGCGGGCAGCGCAAAGTGCAGGCCGCCGGAAAAACAGGACAGATCGTCATGACCCGAAAGGGCCTGATCGGATGCGACCGGGCAATTATGGTGACTGCCGTGGAGGTCGGCGTCCTGCTGACCTTTTTGCGTGTCCTTGTCCGACGCATGGCCCGGCTCGACATGGTGCGAAAGATGCGAATCCGTCGCATGGTGCGTCATGCCCGCCATCGCCGGCGCAGCATTGTGGAGCCCGCTGAGCAGCAGGATGAACACAAGCAACAGGCGAAGGGGAGCGCCGGACATGGTCGCGCCCCTAACAGCGAATGCCCTGTTCCGGAAGTCCAAAACCGGATCAATCGGTTCGCGCAGCGCCGCTCTCCCTCGATCGGGCCGCTTCGATCAGCGCTTCCAGGGCGTTCGGCATTGGCATCGGCTCGAAGGCGCTCACCCGCGCGCGGCCATTGTTGCCCGCGGGGAGGCGACCGGTCAGCGAACCGAGCGGGACGAGCAGGAACCGCATCGCCTGACCGGCAGCTTCACGGGCATCGCCGAGCTCGATCGCATAGCGAAGCATGTGCCAGTGGGAGGCGAGATGCGCGCCCATATAGGGCTGGCTCAATATATGTTCCCATTCCAGCGCCTGCCACGCAGCGGCTTCATCTCCGATTCGGCGTGATTCGCAAAACAGGCGATATTGATCGCGCAGCAGCGGCTCGATGACGGCCATGCTCACGGGATTTACTGTCGGCGGCACCATGTCCATTCCCCCTTTTTGTGCAGGGCAGGCTTTTGCACCCTGTAGTAGATACAGGGTCAAGCCCTGATGTTCCGGCGGGACGCTGTGCCGCTCGGCTTCCGATTTACGCCCTCGTCTCACGGGAAGCATATCGCTCGAATGTCGTCCCGAACAAAGGAGGCGGCAGCCAATAGCGAAACGATAGAAATAACAGCAAAAGACAATCGTAGAATTATTGTGCTTAACGCGCGATTGTTCGGCGGATATCCTGTTTCTTTAGACGCTTCTGCAACTATAGAGGGGCAAGATGCACTGCTCCCTTACCTCCATGAGATAATATTACGGAGCCGGTTCGGGGGTTCGAAGAGTGCCGCCGAAGTTGATTGAAAATCTTCTACTTTTCACCGCGCCGTTTCGATGCTAGGGGCCGGTTTCAATGCGACGGGTGATCCTCTTCCTCCTGACCCTTCTCCTTGCATCCGGAACGGTTGCGGGGTCGCTCGCACATGCGACCGAGGATCGGGCCGAAGCGAGCCTTTTTGTCGCGGCGATCGAGGCCGGCTGCGTTTCCGCACCGGCGATCGAAAGCGCCGAAGTCGACAAGAAAAAATCCTCTCCCGGCGAAAAACAGCAGGTGCCAGCCGCCGCTCATGGTTGCCATGGTCACCATTCGGGCGTCCCGGCGGAAACGCTGTCGGCAGCGACCGAAACCCCTGCTCCTGAAGCGCACACGCGCATCCTGACGGCCGCCTTGCCGCCCGTCGCCTATATCGGGACGTTCCGCCCTCCAATCGCCTGACGCTTTAGGTCTGCGCGCGCCCTTCGCGTGCGCTTCTCCCTGGAAACGTCAGGAGTCTCTTTTTCATGAAATCCATAGTTGTCGCCGCGAGTCTCGTGGCGCTCGTTGCAGGCGCAAATTCCGCGCCCGCCGCTGCCCAGTCGGCAGCGACGGAGCTGGTGGGACCGCCTTCTTCCGCAGGCGAGGCCGTGCGTACCGGCCCGCTTCCCGCTCGATTGTCCCTCGCACAGGCGATGGAGGAAGCCGACGCCCGATCGCCGCGCGTGGTTGCCGCCGAAGCCGAAGTGGAGGCCGCGCGCGGTCGCCAGCGTCAGGCGGGCTATCGCTACAATCCGACGCTCAATGTCGATGTCGAGAATTTCGCAGGCACCGGCCCCTATTCGGGCCTGAACGGTCTCGAGACGACCGTTTCGGTAAACCAGCGCCTCGATATCGGGGGCCGGCGCCGGGCGCGCATGACGCTCGCCGACGCCGAGTTTCTGGCAGCGAAGTACAGGTTGGAGATTGCACGCGCAGATCTTGCGCTCGATGTCCGCAACCAGTTCGCGACCGCTCTTGCGGCGCGCGATAGCCTCGCGCTCGCACGCGAAAATGAAGCGCGTGCCCGTGAACTCGTTCGCGTGGCACAGGCCATGGTCGATACCGGCAACGAGCCGCCGCTCCGCGCGTTCCGCGCCAACGCGGCTCTCGTTCAGGCCACCGCCGAGCTGCGCACGGCCGAGGCCGAAGAAAGAACCGCCCGGCGTTCGCTCGCGGCGCTCCTCGGAAGCTCGGTCTCGCCTGCCGAGTTGATGGAAGGCGATATGTGGGTGGCACCGGAGACGGTGGACTCGCTTGCGACGCTCGACGTTCGCTTGGCAGAAACCGAGAAGCTGATTGCCGAAGCGCGGCTCCAGGGGCAGCGCGCCGATGGCCGGCTCGATCCGTCGGTCGGCTTCGGGGTGCGTCAGCTTCGCGACACCGGCGATCGCGCATTGATCGCCAACGTCTCCGTGCCGCTCCCCGTCTTCGATCGCAACCGCGGCAACATCTCGGCAGCCAAGTCCGATGTCGCCGCCGCCATTGCGCGGCGCGAGAATGCGGTGGTCAACGCTCAGGCGGAGATCGCCAATGCGCAGGCCGAACTCGAAGCCGCAGAGGCCCGCCTCGCGGCGCTTGAGGGCAGCGGCATCGAGCAGGCGCGCGAGGGCGTCCGGCTCGCCGAACTCAGCTACCGCGCCGGCAAGTCCTCGCTCGTCGAATATATCGACGCGCAGCAAGCCTATGCGGCAACGCAGGCCGAGCTGATCGCGGCGCGCCAGGCCCGGGCCGAAGCCCGCGCCATCCTCTCGCGCCAGGCAGCCGCCGACGGCGATGCGGATCATCAGCCATGAGCGCGCCGAGCCTTCCAGTGGACGGAGGCGCCTTCGCCATCGTCCTTCCAAGTCAACAGGGGTGCGCCGCCGGTCGGCGCGCGAACCGCATCAACAGCGGAGATAGAATATGATCACCAAGGACAAGCGTCTCCTCGGCACTGTCGCGGGCGCCATGATACTCGCCGCCGTCACGGGCTTCGGCGTTGCCCGCTGCACCGCCGACCCGGCCGCCGCACCGGCTGCCGACGGCGAAAAGGAAGCGGCGAGCGAAGCTCTTCCGAGCAGCCTCGCCATCACGCCCGAAGCGATCAAGGCCGCCGAGATCGGCGTCGAGACGATCGGCGCCGGCGGACTCGGTTCGGAAATCATCTCGCAAGCGACCGTTACCGCCGCGCCGAGCGGCGAGGCGATCGTCACCGCCCGCGCGGGCGGCGCGGTCACCCGTCTCTTCAAGCGGCTCGGCGATCCGGTCAGCGCCGGTGAGACGATCGCGATCGTGCAAAGCCGCGACGCCGCCCAGATTGCGGCCGAACGGATTGCCGCCGATGCGCGCTCGACGCTCGCGCAGAAAAATCTCCACCGCGAGAAGACCCTGTTCGACCAGAAGGTGTCGGCGCGCGTCGACTATGAGCAGGCGCAAGCCGAAGCCGCGGCCGCCGCGGCCGAAGCGCAGCGCGCGCGTGCCGCAGCGAGCGCCGCGCAGGTCACGCGCGATGGCAGCAGCGTCATCGTGGCAAGCCCGATCTCGGGACGGATCACGGCCGAGAACGCCAGCCTTGGCGCCTTCGTTCAGCCCGAAACCGAATTGTTCCGCGTTGCCGATCCCAGCAAGGTGCAGATCGAGGCGGCCGTCGGCCCGGCCGATGCACAGCGGCTCTCGCCCGGAGACCGTGCGATCATCGAACTTCCCGACGGACGCACGATCGATGCCCGCGTGCGGGCTGTGACCCCCGGCCTGTCCGGCGATACGCGCTCGGCAACCGCCGTGCTCGACGTACCCGGGGCGCTCCAGCCGGGCCTTGCGGTCCGGGTGCGGTTGCTCCCGAGCCGCGGCGCCGAAACCGGTGGGCCGGCCCGGATCGTGATCGCCGACGAAGCCCTCCAGACGCTCGAAGGCCGCGACGTGGTGTTCGTCCGCACGAAGGACGGCTTCCGGGCGCAGCAGGTCACCGTCGGCCAGCGCAGCGCGGGCCGTGTCGAAATCCTCTCCGGGCTGAAGCCGGGCCAGATCGTCGCGACCAAGAACGCTTTCCTGCTCAAGGCCGAACTCGGCAAGGGCGCGGGCGAGGAGGAATAAACCGTGATCGCGAAACTGATAGCGCTATCCGTCCGCGCGCGCTGGGCGGTGCTCTTCCTCTTCCTCGTGATCGCGGGCCTCGGCGTCTGGCAGCTCACCAAGCTGCCGATCGACGCGGTTCCCGACATCACCAACAAGCAGGTGCAAATCAACACGATCGACCCGCGCCTTTCGCCGGTCGAAATCGAGAAGCTCGTAACCTACCCGATCGAAATCTCGCTGGCAGGCATTCCGGGGCTCGAGACAACACGCTCGATCTCGCGCAACGGCTTCAGCCAGGTGACGGCGATTTTCACCGACGAGACCGATCTCTATTTCGCGCGCCAGCAGGTGGGTGAACGCCTGCTTCAGGCGGGCGAAAATCTGCCCGACGGCGTGCAGCCGCAAATCGGGCCGGTGACGACGGGTCTTGGCGAAGTCGTCATGTACACCGTCGGCTACAAGAACCCAGACGGCAAGGGCGCGAAGAAGGTCGCTGGTCAGCCCGGCTGGCAGCCGGATGGCAGCTATCTGACCCCCGAGGGCGATATCCTAACCGACGAAATCGCTAAATCGGGGTATCTGCGCACGGTCCAGGACTGGATCGTGAGCCCGCAGCTGAAGTCGGTTGGCGGCGTGGCTGGCGTCGACTCGATCGGCGGTTACGCCAAGACCTTCGTCGTCGAACCCGATCCGACCCGCCTCACCAGCTACGGCATTTCCTACAGTGAACTTGGCGAGGCGCTCGAACGGGCCAATCTCGCAGTCGGCGCCAACTATTATAACCGGGCGGGCGAAGCCTATCTCGTGCGTGTCGACGCGCGCGTGCGTTCGGTCGATGAAATCCGCAACGCCGTTGTCGCGACGCGCGGCGGGGTTCCCGTCACCGTCGGACAGCTCGCCAATGTGAAAATTGGCGGCGATCTTCGAACCGGTGCGGGCAGCATGAACGGCAAGGAGGCCGTGATCGGCACCGTGCTCATGCTGATCGGCCAGAACAGCCGCACCGTCGCCGAAGACGTCTCGGCGAAAATCGCGCAAGTGTCGAAGACCCTGCCGCCCGGCGTCGAAGTGAAGGTGGTGCTCGACCGTGCCAGCCTCGTCAATGCAACGGTCGGAACGGTCGAGAAGAACCTCACCGAAGGCGCGCTGCTCGTGGCGGCCGCGCTCTTCTTCCTGCTCGGCAACTGGCGCGCGGCGATCATCGCGGTGCTCGTCATCCCCTTCTCCTTCCTGATGATGGCGATGGGCATGAACGCGTTCCGGGTCCCCGGTAACCTGATGAGCCTCGGCGCGCTCGACTTCGGTCTGATCGTCGACGGCGCGGTGATCATCATCGAGAACTGCTTGGCCAGATTGGCGCACCGGCAGGAACATGAAGGGAGATTGCTCGACCTTCGCGAACGTCTCGAAGAGACGATGCGCGCCAGTCAGGAGATGATCAAACCGACTGTCTTCGGCCAGGCGATCATCCTGCTCGCCTTCGCACCGCTGCTGATGTTCACGGGCGTCGAGGGCAAGACCTTCTCGCCGATGGCCATCACCATCATGCTCGCGCTCGTCGCCGCCTTCATTCTCGCGATCACGCTTGTCCCGGCGCTCGTCGCGCTGATGATCCGCGGCAAGGTCGCGGAGAAGGAAGTCTGGGCAATCCGCAAGTCGAAGGAGCGTTATCTGCCGCTGCTCGACAAGGCGATCGCCAAGCCCTGGGCTTTCATCGCCGGTGGTTTCGCCTTCTTCCTCCTCGCCATCCCGGCGTTCGGACTGCTCGGCTCGGAATTCATTCCGCAGCTCGACGAAAAGAATATGGCCCTCGCTTCCACTCGCGTTCCGTCGGTGAGTCTCGAACAGTCTCTCGCCATGCAGCGAAACGTCGAGACGGCCATCTCGAAGCTGCCCGAAGTCGAGTTGATGTTCTCGAAGACGGGTACGGCGGAGGTAGCGACCGATCCGATGCCGCCGAACATCTCGGACGGCTTCGTGATCCTGAAGCCGCAGGATCAATGGCCGGCGGGCGTCGACTCCAAGGCCGATGTCGTCGAGCGGATCGAGAAGGCCGCTGGCGGCCAACTCGGCCAGCTCTATGAAGTAAGCCAGCCGATTGAACTTCGCTTCAACGAACTGATCGCGGGTGTCCGCGGCGACGTCGCCATCAAGCTTTACGGCGACGACCTTGACAAGATGTCGCTCGCCGCGAACGAGATGGTGAAGGTGCTCCAGGGCATCCCGGGTGCGGGCAGCGTCAAGGCTGACCAAGTCGGCGGCGCTCCCATGCTGGACGTGCAGCTCGATCGCAATGCGATCGCACGCTACGGCCTGTCGGTGCAGGAGGTGGCCGACACCGTGTCGGCCGCACTCGGTGGGCGGGAATCGGGTCTCCTTTACGAGGGCGATCGCCGGTTCGACATCACCGTGCGCGTGCCCGATGCGACCCGCGTCAATCTCGACGACATCCGCGCGCTGCCTGTTCTCCTTCCCTCGGAAGGCGGCATCCGCGGACAAGTGCCGCTCGCTCAGGTGGCGCAGATCCGGCTGACCGAAGGGCTCAACCAGATCAGCCGCGAAAATGGCAAGCGGCGCGTCGTCGTGCAGGTGAACCTCGAGGGCCGCGATGCCGGCTCCTTCGTGGCCGAAGCGCAGGCGAAGATCGCCAATGTGAAGCTTCCGGCTGGCTATTACCTCGAATGGGGTGGCCAGTTCGAAAGCTTGCAGGCGGCGTCGAAGCGGCTCTCGATCGTGGTGCCGCTCTGCTTCGCAGGCATCTTCATCCTGCTCTACATGGCACTCGGCACCTTCGGACGCGCGACCGCCGTGTTCCTCGCGGTGCCGCTTGGGCTCGCTGGCGGCGTGTTCACGCTCGCGCTTACGGGCATCAACTTCTCGGTCTCTGCGGCAGTGGGCTTCATCTGCCTTGCCGGCGTCGCGGTGCTCAACGGTCTCGTCGTCATGACGGCGATCCGAGAGCGGCTCGAGAATGACGTCCCGCTCGCGGAGGCCATCCGCGAGGGCATGACCGAGAAGATGCGCGCGGTGATCATGACCGGCTTCGTGCCCGCAATCGGCTTCGTGCCGATGGCGATTGCGACCGGCACGGGTGCCGAAGTGCAGAAGCCGCTCGCGACGACCGTCATCGGCGGCCTCATCGCGGCGACCATCCTGACGCTGCTTGTTCTCCCAGCGATCGCAAAGGTCGTTCTCGGGGCGGACTGGCAGCCGAAGTTCCTGAAGCGAAAAGCGGAGCCGGCGGCTCAGCCGGTCACGGAATAGGGAGAGACTGTCATGACAAAAGCATCCAAGCTCTTGCGCATCTACACCGACGAATCCGCCTTCTTCGGCGATCAGCGGGTTTTCGAGTTCATTGCCGAACTCGCTCGCCAGCAAAAGCTGGCAGGCGTTACGGTGCTCGAAGCGGTTCTCGGTTTCGGTCGCTCGGCGCATCTCCATCGCAAGCATGCGCTGGAGAATGACCGGGCGGTGGTGATCGAGATCATCGACGAGGAGCAGCGGCTCCGCGACTTTGCGGCGCAGCTGACCGAGATACCGGACATCGGGCTCATCACGCTCGAAGCGGTCGACATCCTCGGCGGGAAATCCGCCGCGGAGCCCCCCGATGTTCAGAGCTGACCGGCATCTTGCCGGTCTACACCGCGGCGCAGGTCCCCGGCCTGCGTCGCGGACCAGCTCGCGCGAGCGAGGAGGTCTCCGATGTTCTCGGTAGGCACCTCGCTCCGCTTGCCGGTCCCGATCGGGCGCGTCTGGCGTCTGCTCGTCGATATCGAGCGCTACGGCGACTGGCATCCGACGCTTCGCTTCACCGATCGCCCCGGAGATGAAGAACGCGTCGACTATGTCTACTCGCCGCGCGGACCGCGCGGGCCGGAACTGTCTGCCGAGGGCCGGATCACGGGGCTCGACTGGCTCTCTGGCTTCTCCTGGCGGACGGGTATGCGCGGCCTCCTCGTCATCGAGGAAAGCTACCGGCTCGAAAAGCTCGGGCAGGGTGTCGAGGTGACGCACCGGCTCGATTGCCGCGGTTTCTTCTCGTGGCTCGGCTATCCCTTCCTGCGCCGCGCCTGCTCGGTGTTCCTGCGCCGCTCGAACGCTGCGCTCGAAAAGCATTTCCGCCGCACGACGGTCCAGTCCCGCTACGCGCGGCCGAGCGGACGTCGCGCATGATATGGAATTCGAAACCTGGCCGTCGGAGGCCCCTCTCAATCGCCCCCCTCACCACGGGCAGGGATCTCCGGCTGTCAGGGAGGTGCGGGAGCCGGGTCGCATCCCGCAAAGGCTCCCGCACCTCATCCTGCCGGGCGTTTCGTGTAAGTCCGGATCGCAGTGCCGATCGCCAAGAGAAAAGGATGGCATCATGAGTGACCAGTTGCGGCTCGATATTCCGCTTCTCCTCCCTGAGGTCGCTGACACCGCCGACCGCTGCGTCGCGCGCCTGATGGGCGAACTCGAAGGACGCGAAGGCGTCGACAAGGTCCATGTGGTCCGCTCGAGCGACGGTTCGCTGCCGCAGCTCTGCATCCATTACCGTCCGGATATTCTCCCGCTCGAACGTGTGCGGCAGCTCGCGCGCAGCGCCGGTGCCGAGCTCACGGACCAATATCAACATCTCTTCTGGGACGACCTCGAAGGCGTCGGCCACGCCCGTCGCGCGCGGACGATCGGACTGAAGCTTCGCGAAATGCCGGGCGTGATCGAGGCCGAAGTCGGCGCCGCCGGTACGCTGCGCGCCGAGTTCCAGCGCTCGGAGACCTCCATCGAAACGATCAGAAAGACACTCTCGGATATGGGCGTCACACAGAAATCGGCTACCGTCGCCGCGGCTACCCCGGCACAGGCCCCCCATCAGCATGGTGATGATGGCCATGACCATGGACCGGATCATGCGCATGGGCCTGATCACAAACATGGCCATACGGGCGAGGACAGCCACGACCATGGCCATGATCATGGCGGCATTTTCGGCGAGCGGACCGAGTTGATCTTCGCGCTGCTGTGCGGTCTCGTCCTCGGCATCGGCTTTGCGATCGAGAAGCTCGCCGCGGCACCGGAGTGGGTGCCGCTCGCATTCTATATTGCCGCTTATGGCTTCGGCGGCTGGTTTACGGTCCGCGAGGCCATCGAGAATCTGAAGCTCAAGCGCTTCGAGATCGACACGCTGATGCTCGTCGCCGCGGCCGGCGCTGCCGCGCTCGGGGCGTGGGCCGAAGGCGCGCTGCTCCTCTTCCTCTTCAGCCTCGGCCATGCGCTCGAACATTATGCCATGGGCCGCGCCAAGCGCGCGATCGAGGCGCTTGCGGAGCTGGCGCCGCAGACCGCGACGGTGAAGGATGCCGACGGGACGGCTCGCGAAGTCCCCGTCGAGCAGCTGGCGATTGGCGACACCGTCATCGTCAAGCCCAACGAGCGTCTTGCCGCCGACGGCTTCGTCGTCGTTGGCCGCACGGCGATCGATCAGGCCCCGGTGACCGGCGAGAGCGTCCCCGTCGACAAGGAACCGGTAGCCGATCGCGCGCAGGCCGCGGCAAAGCCCGATGCACTCGACGCGAAGTTTCGCGTCTTCGCGGGCACCATCAATGGCTATGGCGCGATCGAGATCGCGGTAACCCGTCTTGCGGCCGATACCACGCTCGCCAAGGTCGTGAAGATGGTGAGCGAGGCGGAAACGCAGAAATCGCCAACCCAGCGCTTCACCGACAAATTCGAGCGCATCTTCGTGCCGAGCGTGCTCGCGCTCGTGTTCGTCCTGCTCTTCGCCTGGGTCGTTGTCGATGAGCCGTTCCGCGACAGCTTCTATCGCGCCATGGCGGTCCTCGTTGCGGCAAGCCCGTGCGCGCTCGCGATCGCGACGCCGAGCGCCGTCCTGTCGGGCGTTGCGCGGGCGGCGCGCGGCGGCGTGCTGGTCAAAGGCGGTGGCCCGCTTGAAAATCTCGGCTCGCTGACCGCGCTGGCGTTCGACAAGACGGGCACGCTCACCGAAGGAAAGCCGCGCATCACCGACGTCTTGCCGGCCAGCGGCGTGCCGAAGGAGGAACTGCTGCGCATCGCCGTGGCGGTCGAGCGACTGAGCGATCATCCGCTTGCCGCTGCCATCGCGCGCGATGGTGAGGCCATGCTGACGTCGACGCGCGTACCGGTAGCGGACGACCTCAACAGCCTGACGGGTCGCGGCGTCACGGCGAAGGTCGAGGGCGAGACCGTCCTGATCGGCAAGGCCGAAATGTTTGGTGCCGACGGCATCGCGCCGATCGGCGGCGAAGTGGCAGCTGCGATCGCCGGCCTCCGCGAGCAGGGCCGCACGACGATGGTCGTTCGAATGGGCGACCGCGACCTTGGCGCGATCGGTCTGATGGACACGCCGCGCGAAGCGGCGCGCACAGCGATCGCCAAACTGCGCGAACTCGGAATCGGCCGGATGATCATGATTTCGGGCGATCACCAGAAGGTCGCGGAATCGATTGCCGCCGAAGTCGGGATCGACGAGGCTTGGGGCGACCTTATGCCCGACCAGAAAGTCGACGCCATTCGCGACCTCAAGGCGCAGCAGCCGGTCGCAATGGTCGGTGACGGCGTGAACGATGCGCCGGCGATGGCGAGCGCCACCGTCGGGATCGCGATGGGCGCCGCGGGGTCCGATGTCGCCCTCGAAACCGCCGACGTCGCGCTGATGGCCGATGACCTCGCTCATCTCCCGTTCGCGATCGGGCTCAGCCGCCAGACGCGCCGCATCATCCGCCAGAATCTGGTGGTCAGCCTCGGCGTCGTCGTGGTCCTCGTGCCGGCGACGATCTTCGGGCTCGGAATCGGTGCGGCGGTCGCGGCGCACGAAGGCTCGACCCTCGTCGTCGTCGCCAATGCGCTTCGCCTGCTCGCCTATCGCGATCGCAGCATGGGCTGAGAGCGCACAGTCGCGGTGGGATCGAACCGGAAGGGGGAGAGAGGATGAACTTCAAGAATATCTCGGCCTGGTCCATCCGGAACCCGATCCCGCCGCTCGTCATGTTCTTCGGTCTGACGGTGGCGGGCATCGTCTCCTTCCTCATGATGGGGGTCCAGAGCGATCCCGACATCGATTTTCCGGGCGCCATCGTCATCATCGCCCAGCCGGGCGCCGCGCCGACCGAACTCGAAACCCAGGTCACGCAGCGCGTCGAGGCGGCGGTGCGGACGATCGAGGGGATCGACGAGCTCAATTCGACGGTTACCGAAGGCCAGTCGCAGACCTTCGTCCAGTTCGCGATCGGCACGCCGATCGACCGAGCGGTGACCGACATCCGCGACAAGATCACCCAGATCCGCAGCAACCTGCCGAACGGAATCCTCGAACCGCAGGTTATCCGCCTCTCGACCTCGGGCAACACGCTTGCCTATTGGTCGGCCTCGGCCACCGACATGACGCTCGAGGAATTGAGCTGGTATGTCGATAATGTCGTCGCGAAGCGGCTGATCGCGGTCCCCGGCATGGGCGACGCCTATCGACGGGGCGGGGTCAGCCGCGAAATCCGCGTCATCCTCAACCCCGAGCGAATGCGTGCCTATGGCCTCACCGCTGCCGCGGTGAACACCCAGCTCGTCCAGCTCAACGTCAATGCGGCCGGCGGCCGGATGGAGGTCGCGGGGTCCGAGCAGGCGGTGCGTATCCTCGGCAACGCCAGCAGCGCCAACGCGCTCGGCGAGACGCTGATCTCGGTCGGCACCAACCGGACCGTGCGCCTCGCCGATATCGCCGAGGTCAAGGATCTCTACGCCGAGCAGCGCTCGGTCTCGAAGCAGGACGGGCGGCAGGTGCTGACCTTCGGCTTCGAGCGCGCCAAGGGCGCCTCGGATGTCACCGTTTACGACGCGGCGGTCGAGGAGCTGCGCAAGCTCGAGAAGGAAAACCCCAAGGTCAAATTCACCGAGCTGTTCAGCGATATCGAATATACCAAGGGCCAATATCATTCGGCGATCAATGCGATGGTCGAGGGCGCGATTCTCGCGGTCGTCGTCGTCTTCCTTTTCTTGCGCGACTGGCGTGCGACGCTGATATCCGCGCTCGCTATCCCGCTGTCGGCGGTCCCGACCTTCCTGTTCATGGACCTCATGGGCTTCTCGCTCAACATGATGACCTTGCTCGCATTGAGCCTCGTTGCCGGCGTGCTGGTCGACGATGCGATCGTCGAGATCGAGAATATCGTGCGCCACATGCGGATGGGCAAATCGGCCTATCAGGCCTCGATCGATGCCGCCGACGAGATCGGCCTCGCGGTGCTCGCGACAACCATGACGATTGTCGCGGTGTTCCTGCCGGTCGGGCTCATGCCGGGCGTCGCCGGGCAATATTTCAAGAATTTCGGACTGACGGTCGTGGCCGCGGTGCTGATGAGCCTCGCGGTCGCGCGCATGATCACACCCATGCTCGCCGCCTACTTTCTCTCCGCGCAGGGTCCGCAAAAGCATGGCGAGGGCCCGCTGATCGACACCTATATGCGCATCTTGCGCTGGAGCCTCGATACCAGCGGGGCCGCTGCCGCGCGTGCGCGCGGCGGGCGCTGGAAATGGCTCGGTTACATCAAGGACCATCGCGTCTGGGTGGTCGGCATCGGGGTGCTGGCGCTCTTCGCGACCATTTTCAGCTTCTCGCTCCTCCCGATGACCTTCCAGCCGTCGATCGATTCCGACACGAGCCGCGTCGCCATCCAGCTCGCCCCGGGTGCAACGCTCGAACAGACCGAGGCGGTGGCCGACGAGGTGACCGATCTCATGAAGCGCGACCCGCTCGTCGAATCCGCCCTGTCGCGGATCGATGTCGGCACGGCGACGGTCTATCTGAAATTGCGCAAGGATCGCGAGCTCACCTCGACCGAGTTCGAAAAGGACCGCGCGCCACGGCTCGCGCAGGTTCCCGATGCCCGCATCAACTTCCAGTCACAGCATGGCGGCGGCGGCGGGAGCAGCCGCGACATCTCGATCACGCTCGGCAGCGACGACCCGAAGAAGCTCGAAGATGTCGGCAACCGGCTGCTTGCCGAAATGGCCAAGGTGAAAGAGATCCGCTCGCCGCGTGTCGAGGGCAATCTTCAGCGCCCGGAGATCGTCATTCGCCCGCGCTTCGCGCTCGCGGCGCAGCTCGGCGTCACCACCCAGGCTCTCAGCCAGTCGATCCGCGTCGCGACGCTTGGCGAGATCGACCAGAATAGCGCGAAATTCTCGCTGTCCGACCGGCAGATACCGGTGCGCGTCGCGCTTGCGGAAACCGCGCGCGAGCGGCTCGATACGCTGCGCAACATGCCGGTTCCGACCCGGAACGGGGGAACGGTGCCGCTCTCGGTCGTGGCCGAAATCGGCTTCGGCGCCGGCCCGACCCAGATCAATCGCACCAACCAGGTGCGCCAGCTCACCATCGGGGCCGACCTTGCTCCGGGTCTCGTGACCGGTCAGGCGATGGATAAGGTCGAGGCGCTGCCGGCGCTCAAGACGCTGCCCCCCGGGGTCACGCGGCTGGTCCTCGGAAGTGCCAAGTGGCAGGCCGAGATGCTGCGCAACTTCGCGATCGCGGTCGTATCGGGGATCTTCCTCGTGCTGGCGGTCCTGATCCTGCTCTATCGCAAGATCATCCCGCCCTTCGTCAACATGGGCTCGCTTCTGCTCGCCCCGCTCGGCGGTGCGGTCGCGTTGCTGCTGACCGGCTATCCGCTCTCGCTTCCCGTGTTCATCGGCGTGCTGATGCTGCTCGGCATCGTCGGCAAGAACAGCATCCTGCTCGTCGACTTCGCGATCGAGGAAATGGCGTCCGGGGTGCCGCGCGACGAGGCGATCGTCGACGCCGGACACAAGCGCGCGCAGCCGATCCTGATGACCACGGTCGCGATGGTCGCGGGCATGATCCCGACCGCGCTGTCGCTCACCGGAGACGGCGCATGGCGCGCGCCGATGGCGGTCACGGTGATCGGCGGGCTCATCCTGTCGACGATGCTGACGCTGCTGATCGTGCCGGCGTCCTTCAGCCTCGCGGCGGGCTTCGAACGCCGGATGGCCCCGCGCCTGCGCCGCTGGTTCACGACGGGCGGCGCGCACGCCGACCCATCGCCTGCGGGCGTCACCGTCATCGGCGCGGGGCAAAGCCCGGCGGCCGATCGATAGAGGAGTGAAGTTGATGGAGTTCGAGCTGGAGCATGACCTCCCCTATAGTCCGGAACAGATATGGGCGGTCCTCGGCGATTTCGAGAATCACCGGATCTGGAACCCCTATGTCCGGATCGAGCGGCTTGCCGAGGACCCGATCGCGATCCGCTATGCGATGCGTATGGATCCGCACAAACCCAAATTTCTCGAAGTCTCCGCGACGGTGATCTCCGCGCGCCCCGGCGAGGAGCTGATATTCGACGTCAAGCCGAGCTTCATCCTCCAGTTCGAGGAGAGTTATATCCTGACCCCGACGGCAAGCGGGACGAAGTTCGTTCACCGCTATCGTTGCCGCGGGCCCTTTGCCTGGCTCCGGCTTCCCGGCATCAAGACCAGCTTCCAGCGAATGATCGCGTCGATCGACGGCATCCTGCTCAGCTACCTCAAGTCCAAATACAGCAAGCCGCAACCGCCGCCGCGACGGCCCAAGTCCAAGTTCAAAGGTGGCCGGCGATGACGAGCTTTCCGCTGCTCGCGCCGCACAAATGGCGTCCGCTCGGCGCGGCCTGGGCCATCGCCCTCCTGTCGAGCCTCGCCGTCCTCTTCGTCGGCGAGGTCATGGGCCAGGCGCCGTGCGACCTTTGCTGGTTCCAGCGCGCCTTCATGTTCCCGCTCGCGATCATTCTCGGCATCGCGGCGTTCAGGTCGGACCGCGCCGTCGTTCCTTATGGACTGGCGCTGGCCTTCGGCGGCGGTCTCGTCGCGCTCTATCATAGCCTGCTCTACGTCGGCGTCATTCCGGCCCCGATCGTCCCCTGCACCGGCGGTCCCTCATGCTCGGGAGAGAGCATGGCCATCGGAGGCGCGCCGCTGCCCCTCCTGTCGCTGGCCGCATTCGCGCTCATCCTGACCCTCTTGCTCAACTTCCAAAGGAGACTGAAATCATGAACAGACGTATCGGAGTCGTGGCCACGCTTGTCCTCTCGGCACTCGCCTTCACCGGCGGCGCTATGCTCTACAGCGGAACCGCCGAGGGCGAACCCACGAAGAAGGTAGTGGCGGGGCCCGTCGACAGCCTCATTCGCCCGCACTCGCCGATCATCGGCCCCAAGAATGCGCCGGTCACGATCGTCGAATTCTTCGACCCGTCGTGCGAGGCCTGCCGCGCCTTCTATCCGACGGTGAAGGGCATCGTCGCCAAATATCCCAAGGATGTGCGTCTCGTGATGCGCTACCTGCCACTGCACCCCGGTTCGGCCGAGGCGATCGTGATCCTCGAAGCCGCGCGCGTCCAGGGCAAGCTCGAGCCGGTGACGGCGGCGCTGCTCGAGGCGCAGCCCGACTGGCACGACGGCAAGATGGACGGCGCCTGGGCCGCGGCCGAGAAGGCCGGCCTCAATGTCGCGAAGGCGCGCGCGATGCCGACCGCCGATGCGATGGCGTGGATGGAGCAGGACATTGCCGATGCGCGTGCGGTCGGCGTCAAGGGCACCCCGACCTTCTTCGTCAATGGCGAGATGCTCGTCCAGCCCAGCCCCGAACAGGTCGAGGCCCGAGTCCAGGCCGCGGTAGCGGCCAAGGGCAAATAAGGGCCCGCACCCGTCCCGCTTCGTCCACGCGGGACGGGTGCCTAGCATCCGTCGCGATGCTGTCTCACCCGCCATCGGCCTGTCGCATGGAGACGCCGGGTCACCGTCGAATCGAGTGTGAAAGAGCCAATATTCACAGCGCATTCAACGATGAAAGGGACTTTGAACGCCACGAAAAGGAGAGACTGACATGCGAAAACTGATGACGATCGCGGCCGCGATGCTCGCCTTCGCGCTCCCCGGAACGGCGCTTGCCCAGCACCATGGCGATCGCGGCGGATATAGCCGCGGCCATGATGCGCCGCGGGGCCACGACCGCGACTATCGTTCCAACCGGCACGGCATGCCCCATTATGGCAATGACCGCGGCTATCGCGGTTACGACCCCTATTATCAGGGATATGACCGCCGCTACGAACGCCGCGACCGCTACGAGCGGCGCTATCAGAAGCGCCGGATGCACCACCATCATCGCGGTCGCCACTGGCGCGGGTGAGCGGGCGGGGACCGTTGGCGCCGGGGTCGCGCTCGTCTAGGATGAGCCGCTTCTATGGGGGGATAGATGATGCGGCACCAATCCGAGACATGGCTTGCCTGGTTTTCGCTTTTCGCGATGACGGTCCATTTCACCCTCGAAACCTGGTATCATATGGTCTGGGGGCAGACGCTTCAGGCGTTGCTCGTCGACTATATCAGCGTGGCGCTGATGATTTTCGGGGCCGTGACATCGCTCCGCATCAGGCCGCGTAGTGCGGCCGGCCTGCTGGCCGCCGCCTGGACCTACAATCTCGGCTTCGGGTGGCGGAGCGCCTTTGGCAGACTGGAGGGGCTGGAGCGCGGCGCATCGCCGGTCAACGGCGAGGCGTCGTTCGTCCTCCCGATCGTCGCGGTCTCCCTCATGATCGTGGCGATCGTGATGGTCTGGGCGCTCTTTCTCGCCTGGAGGCAGGCGGTGAGCCCTTCACCGGCGAACGGCTGACGGCGGGCGCGGCACCCGGCTGATCGCTATCGCCGCGCGCGGTAGATCGAAATCGAGCCGGTCGGCGTGGGAATGATCCTTACCTCTTCGACCGCCTCGAAGCCCGCGTCCGTGAGGATTTCCGGGACGCAGCCCTTGGCGTTGGGCTCGGTATATTCGAACCCGTCGAGCAGCTGAATCTGGCGAAACAGCATGCGCATCAGGAGCGAGCGCTGCTCGCCATAGTCGGCGATGAAGAGGGTGCCGCCGGGCTTCAGGAGCCTGAACATCTGCGCGGCGATCGCTTGCTTGACGTCCATCGGACACTGGTGGAGGACGAGGCTTGAGACGATCTTGTCGCAGTGCTGGAGCGCGTCGATGGCGTCGAGTTCATCGCCCATCGCCTCGAACCATCGGATATCAGCGCTCGCTGCATCGGCCTTGGCGCGCGCGATCTCGAGGACCGCCGGGTCGGGATCGACCGCAAGCAGGTTACTCGCCGGCGCTGCGGCCTTGAGCGCGATGGCGAGCGTGCCGGTCCCGCAGCCGATGTCGACGATCCGCTCACCTGGCTTCGGATCGACAAATCGGACGAGGTCGCTGCGCCAGCGCTTTTCGCGGGTCATCAGGGCGATCGCGGCATCATAGCGATCGAGCGATCCGCTCTTCCCGAGCGCCGGCACGAAGTCTCTGTTTGTTTCGGTCATGCCCCTTCCTAGCAGGGCTGGGAGGCGACCGGCTTGAACGCAGCGGCTACGCCGTGAAATAGAGGTCGCTTGCTCGGATGCCGAACATAGCCTTGATCGTGCGGGCAAGGTGGGCACTGTCGCTGAACCCGGCAGCGTGGGCGGCCTCCGTAACATTGCGGCCCGCATGAAGGGCCTCGAAGGCCACGAGCAGCCGGCGCCACAAGACATAGCGCTGGAACGGCATTCCGACTTCGGCGGTAAAGAGGTGTCGGAAGCGGCCGAGTGACAGGCCGCTCTCCTGGGCCGCATCGGCGAGGCGGACGGATCCCGTCGCGAGCGCCCGATCGATCGTCTTCGCCGCCGCTACGATCCGCCTGTCGAGTGCCCCGCGGGGTTCTCGCGCCAGCCAGGTGGGCCAAAATCTGCCTGACCCGTCTCCGACGACATGGACTGGCCCTGCATGGCGCAGCCTTGTTTCGAGGTCATTCGGGGGACCGAAGCGGACGGTCGGCTCGATATACCAGAGCTCCACATCGTGCGCCGGATGCAGGCAGTGGACCGCGTCGGGCTCAATGAGCAGGCATCGGCTCGCGGATTGCCGGCCCGCGCCATCGGTCACAATGATGGGTTCATTGGCGATAACCGCTTGGGCGGCGAAGTGCCGGTGCGGAACAGCGTCGCCGACCGAACCCGACCAGCGGGCAATATAGTCGGCGACCTGAAGTCGGCCTTTCCAGTCGGGCGTGACAGTCATGGGCGTTCGATAGCATTGCCGAAGCGGAAGTCCGACCCTCTTCCCCGCGCTTCGGGGACCGCTTCACGCGCTTCCGGAAGCGGCTGGGCGAGCCCAGCCGAGAGGGAGAGGGGCCAGGTGCCGGGCGGCGAGTCAAGGGCCGAGAGAGTGTCTCGCGGCGACCCGCCACGGAGAAAAGCCATGGCTTCCAAGCAAAAGATCATACTCAGCCAGCCTCAGGCCATCCCCCTCGATCGGCTGCGCCTCTCGAAGGCGAATGTCCGGCGGGTGAAACCCGACGCGTCGGTTGCCCAACTGGCCGACAGCATCGCGCGGCGGGGGTTGCTGCACAATCTGAACGTGCGGCCGATCCTCGACAGCGAGGGCAATGTCACGGGCGACTATGAAGTCCCCGCTGGCGGGCGACGCATACGCGCGCTCGAACTGCTGGTGAAGCAGAAGCGGCTCGCCAAGGACGCGCCGATTCCGTGCAATGTGCGCCCCGCGAACGACGACATCCTCGCTGAAGAGGACAGTCTCGCGGAGAATGCGGAGCGCGTGAACCTGCATCCGCTCGATCAGTTTCGCGGCATGCAGTCGCTCGCGGAAAAGGGAAATGCCGTCGAGGACATCGCTGCGCATTTCTTCGTCACGCCCGCGGTGGTCAGGCAGCGCCTCAAGCTGGCGGGTGTCTCGCCGAAGCTTCTCGACATCTATGCCGAAGACGGCATGTCGCTCGAAGTCCTGATGGCCTTCACGGTTTCGGACGACGAGGAGCGGCAAATCCAGGTCTGGGAGATGGTGGCGAACGCCTATCAGCCGTCCCCCTCCTTCATTCGCCAGAAGCTGACCGAGAACAGCGTGCGCGCCGCTGACAAGCGCGTCCGCTTTGTCGGGATGGAGGCCTATGTCGAGGCCGGCGGCAGCGTCGTGCGCGACCTGTTCGAGGCCGATCGCGGCGGCTGGCTGACCGATCCCGCCTTGATCGACAGGCTGGTCGCAGCGAAGCTCGAGGCCGAGGGGCTGCGGATCGGCGCGGAAGGCTGGAAGTGGATCGAGGTCGCCGAGGAGCATCCCTGGAACCCGGGGCGCGGCCTCCGCACGATCGCTGGCGATGAAGTGCCGATGAGCGACGAGGAGGCGAAGCGTGCGGCCGAACTCGAGGCCGAAGGCGAAGCGCTCAGCGCCGAATGGAGCGATGTCGAGGATGTCCCCGACGAGGTGCATGCTCGCCTCGAAGCGATCGATGCCGAGATCAGCCGGATCAACGAGCGGCCGATCAATTTCGATCCCGCCGATGTCGCGATCGCCGGCGCCTTCGTGTCCATCGACAACGACGGGACGCTGCGGGTCGAACGCGGCTTCGTGAAACCGGAAGACGAAGCGCCGCCTGCGGAACAGGACGGCGGGACCGGCGGCGGCGAAGGGGCGGAGGCAGCCCCGAGCGCTGACGGCGCCGCTGGGCCGGGCGGCGGCGATGCTGCCCGCGAAGCCGAGGAAGACGAGAGTGGGCTGAAGCCGCTCTCCGAGCGCCTCGTCTCCGATCTCACCGCCTGGCGCACGCTCGCCTTGCAGGATGCGTTCGCGCAAAGCCCGGCGACTGCTTATATCGCGGTGCTGCACGCCTTCGTGCTGTCCTGCTTTTATGGCTACAGCCGGGAAAGCTGTCTTCAGACGTCGATCAATTCGGTCGGATTTTCCAATGCCCCGGCAGGTCTGCGCGACTGTGCGCCGGGTCAGGCGATCGCAGCGCGGATCGACGAATGGCGGGGCCGCCTGCCGAAGACCGACAAGGAGGTCTGGGACTGGCTGCTCGAGCTCGGTGACGACGATCGGGCGAACCTCCTGGCGCATTGCGCGTCGCTCGGCGTCAATGCGCAGGCCGAGATCGTGAAGGGCTACGACGGCCGCGTGTCGGCCCACGGCATCGCGCGCCGGCTTGCGCACAGCCACATCCTCGCACGGGCGGTTGGCCTCGATGTCGTCGAGGCGGGGTGGCGCCCGACCGCCGACGGCTATCTGAACAGCGTCCCGAAGCCGCGGATACTCGCCGACGTCACAGAGGCGCGGGGCGAGAATTTCGCGGGGATGATCGATCATCTGAAAAAGGGCGACATGGCCCGCGAAGCCGAACGCCTGCTCGAAGACGCCGGGTGGCTTCCCGAGCCTATGCGCACGCCCGAACTCGAAAGCGCGGAGCAGCCGGACGCCGGCTCGGTCGGTCCGGCAAATGACGATGCAGATGGCGAGCTTCCCGCCTTTCTCGCCGGGGAAGGAGGTGACGATGTCGGCGATCCCGACGCGATCGCCGCCGAATGATCTTCCGCCGCGCATGGCGGCGACCTGAACTTCACCTCGAAAGCCCGGTCATCGCGCCGGGCTTTCGCTTTTTACGGAGAATGAAAATGCGAAACGACTTTCTTGGCGGTGCGTCGGCGATGCTGGCGCTGGCGGCGGGAGGCAATCATGGCTGACCGCGTTTCTGTATCGTTCACGCTCGGCGGCACCTTGTCGCCCGACGCCTGGCTTGAACTTGCGGCGGTGATCGCGGCCGAAGGCCTGTCGATCGAATGGGATGGACCTTCGTTCGAACCTTCGCACCGCAGGCCGGGCGACGCGCTCGAACTGTTCGCGAATGAAGTCGCGTGGGGGAAGGTCGAACCCCTCGAGACCTTCTGTCAGGAGCATGGTCTGCCTTATCGCTTCTGGGCCGGCGGCTTCTTCGCGGAGTGGAGCGCCGAGCGGATCGTCTACCGCGGCGGCGGGACGCCCGACAGCTTCATTGCCGACGAATCCGACCGGGTGCTGATCGATCGGCACGAGATCGTCCGCCGCGGCAACATCGGGGCGATCCTTGGTTACTTCGACGAGGCCGAATTCACGGTGCCGCCCTTGGCCGTTGCGGGCGATCCTGACCTTGCCATCAGGGTTGGCGAGCAGGAGGCGGCGCATGGCTGATTATCATTCGCCGACGATCGTGCGCCCGGACATCCCGCGCGGCGCGATGACCCTGCTCGAGCACCGGCTACTGATCGGGATGTTCAGCCATGAGGGAGGAGAGGACGCGGTCTATTTCTTCGCGGAGGACTATGTGAACGACCTGCTTCACCTCGACCTTCCCGAGGTGCATCGCCTTCTCGAGGCCGATCCCTTCCCGGAGAGTTACGCTGCGAAGGTGATCCGCGAAGAACTCGCCAAACTCGACCCGGCAGAGGGAGAGCTCGCGCTCGACATGTCGGTGATCGGCTATGAGGAGATCTTTCGGGACATCGTGAAGCGCTGCGATGCGATCGACGATATCGAAGTCGTGGCCGCCTGGACCTGCACCAAGATGCGGCCTGACGGGTTCGGCGGGATGGCGACGCTGATCACCGCGGACGCGATCGAGACGATGTCGACCGGCTCGTTCCTCGACGAGGCGCGGCACCGCCTGCAGTCGGCCGGGCAGGCCGAAGCCTGACCGCTCGAACCGCTCACTCTGGCCCGGCCGCAGCGCCGGGCCATTTTCGTTTCAGGAGATTGTCATGGCCGAGATTATCGAGACGACGGTCTATCAAATGGAGGAATTGTCCGACGACGCGAAGGAAAAGGCGAGGGACTGGTATCGCGAGGGCGCTTTCGATCACGACTGGTATTGGGCCGTCTATGCGGACTTCGAACGGATATGCGAAATTCTCGGGATCGAGCTCGCCAGCGTGCCGGTTCGCCTCCACGGTGGCGGCACAAGGCGAAAGCCGTGCATCTGGTTCTCGGGCTTCGCAAGCCAAGGCGACGGCGCCTGCTTCGAAGGCGACTATAGTTATGCGCGCGGATGCGCATCAGCCATCCGCCGTTATTCGCCGAAGGACCAAGAGCTGCACAGGATCGCCGACGCGCTCTTGGCGATCCAGTGGAGCAATTTCTTTCAGCTCAGCGCGCGGGTCAGCCACCGCGGCCGCTACTACCACGAACATAGCATGGATATCGGGGTCGAGCGCGACAGCCATGTCTATCAGGCGATGACGACGACCGCGGAGGACGAAGTGGCCGAGGCGCTACGCGATCTTGCTCGCTGGCTTTACGGTAAACTCGAAGACGAATTTGATTATCTGAACTCGGACGAGGTCGTCGACGAAGCGATCGCTGCCAATGGCTACAGCTTCACCGAGGACGGAGAAAGGTTCGGATAGAGGAGAGGGTGGCCGGAAAGGGATGAGCCACCCGGTCCCAGAGAGAGCGGCCGGCGGCTTGTCCCCTTCCCGCTCTCCCAAGGATCTTCCGAAATGCAGCTTCTTCCCTCTCGCGCGGCGCCTGGTGGCGCCGCGCTTCCTGTCTCGACACCTGCCGCCGCCCTCGGCGCTGCTCGCCTGCTCGCGGCAGCGAAGGCCATTCTCCCGCTGCTTGAGGCCGGGCGGCCCTTCGACACGGCCGCGCTCCGCGCGGCGATGACCGGCGCTTTCGGCGCGAGCGATGCCGAGGGCGCGTGGGACTGGAAGGCCGCTTATGACGCTTGCGAGGTCGCACAGATCCTGTTGCTGCGCCGCTACGGCGTCACCCCGGCCGTCCGCAAGCTGACGCCGATCGCTCAGCTCGCGATGTGGCAGCGTCTCGCCAGCCGCATTCCAACGCATACGCGGCGCTCGCTCGAGAGCCAGTCGATGCAGCAATATTCGACGCCCTTGCCGCTCGCGTTCGTCGCGGCCCACGCCGCCTCGATCCAGCCCGGCGACGCGGTTCTCGAACCCTCGGCCGGCACAGGCATGCTCGCAATCCACGCCGAACTCGCTGGCGCCCGCATTGCGCTCAACGAACTTGCCGAAGCACGCGCAGACCTGCTCGATCTGCTGTTCGCAAAGGGCGCGGTCACGCGTCATGACGCCGCGTCGATCGACGATCGTCTCGATCCCGGCGTCCGCCCGACGGTCATCCTGATGAACCCGCCCTTTTCGGCGGTGGCGAAAGTCGAGCGCACTATGCGCGACACGGCCCTTCGGCATATTGCATCGGCGCTGGCTCGGCTGGAGGATGAGGGAAGGCTGGTTGCTATCGTCGGGGCGAACTATTCGCCGGATGCTCCCGCCTGGCACGATGCCTTCGTGCGCCTGCAGGCGCAAGCTACGCTGATCTTCTCGGCGGCGATCGACGGAAAAGTCTACGCCAAACATGGCACGACGACGAGCACGCGGCTTATCGTGATCGACAAGCGGCCCGCTGCCGATCCGTCGGCGATTGCGCCTTCACACGGCGAGGCAGCCGATCTTGCCACTTTGCTTCACTGGGTTCGGAGCGCCGTGCCGACCCGCACGGCACCACAGCCGCCCACAGCGCCGGCCCGGCCCGTTACTGCCCTTACCTCGCCCGAACTTTCTGGGCGCCCGACGGTTGCGGCGCGGCAGAACATTCTGTCGGCGAGCCCCGCTCTTGCTCCCGAACTGGCCTATGAAACCTGCGACTGGCAATCGCCCGAGGGGCAGCTCGCCGAGACGATCTACGAGCCCTACGCGCTGCAGTCTCTCGTTATTCCGTCGTCGAAGCCCCATCCGACTGCACTCGTGCAGTCCGCCGCCATGGCGTCGGTTGCACCGCCGCAGCCCTCCTATCGGCCGAACCTTCCCGAAAGGCTGATCGACGACGGCATTTTGTCGGACGCGCAGCTGGAAGCGATCATTTATGCCGGTGAGGCCCATGCCGGGCATCTGTCGGGTGCATGGACCGTCGACGAGACGTGGGACATGGTGACCGCGGCGAGCGACGACAATGACAATGCCGTTCGTTTTCGCCGCGGCTGGTTTCTCGGCGACGGCACCGGCGCCGGCAAGGGCCGACAGGTCGCCGGCATCATCCTCGACAATATGCTGAAGGGCCGGAAGCGTGCGGTCTGGCTGTCGATTTCGGACCGGCTGCTCGAGGATGCGCAGCGCGACTGGTCGGCGCTTGGGCAGGAACGATTGCTCGTCACGCCGCTGTCGCGCTACCGGCAGGGAAGTCCGATCAAGCTGGCCGAGGGCATCTTGTTTACGACCTACGCGACCCTGCGCAGCCAGGGACGCGAGGGCAAGGCGAGCCGGGTCGACCAGATCGTCGAGTGGCTCGGCGCCGACTTCGACGGGGTCATCATCTTCGACGAGGCGCATGCGATGGCGAACGCCGCCGGCGGCAAGGGCGATCGCGGCGAGCAAAAGCCGTCGCAGCAAGGGCGCGCGGGACTCCGGCTGCAGCACGCGCTGCCCGATGCCCGCATCGTCTATGTGTCGGCAACCGGCGCGACGACCGTACAGAACCTCGCTTATGCGCAGCGGCTCGGTCTCTGGGGCGGCAGTGATTTCCCTTTCGCGACGCGGAGCGAATTTGTCGCCGCGATCGAGGACGGCGGCGTCGCGGCGATGGAGGTGCTCGCGCGCGATCTGAAGGCGCTCGGGCTCTACGCCGCGCGATCGCTGTCGTTCGATGGCGTCGAATATGAGCTGCTCGAACATGCGCTTACGCAAGAGCAGCGGCGAATCTACGACAGCTATGCCGGTGCTTTTCAGGTCATCCACAACAATCTCGACGCGGCGATGGAAGCGGCCGGGGTCACCAGCTCGCTCCACGGCACCCTCAATGCGCAGGCGAAGTCCGCGGCGCGCTCGGCGTTCGAGAGCACCAAGCAGCGTTTCTTCAATCATCTGATCACGGCGATGCAGACGCCGGCGACGATCGCGAGCATCGGTAAGGATCTTGAAGCGGGGCATGCGGCGGTGGTGCAGATCGTCTCGACCGGTGAGGCGCTGCAGGAGCGGCGGCTCGCCGAAATTCCGACCGAGGAATGGGGCGACGTGTCGGTCGACATCACGCCGCGCGAATATGTCCTCGACTATCTCGCGCACAGCTTCCCGGTCCAGCTCTATGAACCGTGCACCGACAGCGAGGGCAATCTCTCGTCACGTCCTGTGTTCGACGGTGAGGGAAATCCCGTCGTCAACCGCGAGGCGGCGCGCCACCGCGATGCGCTGATCGAAAAACTCGCCGCGCTGCCCCCGGTGCCGGGGGCGCTCGACCAGATCGTCCAGCATTTCGGCGCGGATGCGGTGGCCGAGGTCACCGGGCGTTCGCGGAGGATCATTCCAGTCGGCGGCGACGATGGCGCGGTTCGCTTCGCCGTCCAGAACCGGCCCGGCAGCGCCAATCTTGGCGAGACCCACGCCTTCATGGACGACGAGAAGCGCATCCTCATCTTCTCGGAAGCGGGCGGGACGGGGCGATCCTATCATGCCGATCTCGAGGTGAAGAACCAGCGCCGCCGAATCCACTATTTGCTCGAGCCCGGCTGGAAGGCCGACACCGCGATCCAGGGCTTCGGGCGCACCAATCGCACGAACCAGAAGCAGCCGCCGCTCTTCCGGCCCGTCTCGACCGACGTGAAGGCGCAGAAGCGCTTCATCTCTACCATTGCGCGGCGCCTCGACACGCTGGGTGCGATCACCCGCGGCCAGCGGCAGACCGGCGGTCAGAACATGTTTCGGCCGCAGGACAATCTGGAGTCCTTCTATGCGCGCGATGCGCTCCGCCAGCTCTATCAGCTCCTCGCTGACGGCAAGGTCGAGGACTGCTCGCTGCTCACCTTCGAGGCGGCCACGGGACTCTCGCTCCTCGACGACGGAGGTCTGAAGGACGAGCTGCCGCCGATCACGACCTTCCTCAACCGGATGCTCGCGCTGACGATCGATCTGCAGAACATCCTTTTCGAAACCTTCGAGGGCCTGCTCGCGACCCGCATCGAAGGCGCGATCGCGGCGGGCACCTATGAAATGGGGCTCGAGACCCTGCGCGCCGAGAGCTTCACGGTGACCGCGCGCGAGACCATCTATGCGCATCCCGGCACCGGCGCGGTGACGCAGCTCCTCACGATCGAGCGCAAGGACCGCGTCGCACCTCTGTCGATCGAGGATGCGTTGGGCATCGTCTCGGGCTGGGGCGGCGAGCTCGTCGTCAACGCGCGCTCGGGGCGGGCCGCGGTGAAGGTCCGGGCCCGCAGCCTCGTCGACGACGACGGCCGCGTCCATCGGCGGGTCGGGCTGCAGCGACCCCTCGAGAAGATGAAAATGCTCGCCGAGGACTTCGAGCATTCGCACTGGCGACCGGTCGATGCAGGCACCTTTGGCGCGGCCTGGAGCGCCGAGCTCGCCGAGCTCCCGGAATTTGAACTCTCGACGCTGCATATCGTCGCAGGTCTGCTCCTGCCGATCTGGAAGCGGCTGCCGAAGGAGTCGACGCGTGTCTATCGCCTGCAAACTATCGCCGGCGAGCGGGTCATCGGGCGCAAGGTTTCGCAGGGATGGGCGGCTTCTGTGACCGGGGAAGCGCCGGCGAAGTTGCCCGTCGCCGATGCCTGGCGCATGGTGCAGACGGGTGAGGTCATACTTGCGCTCGCCGAAGGGCAAAGCTTGCGGCGGGTTCGCGCGATGAATGACTGGCGTGTCGAGCTTGTCGGCTTCAACGATCTCGGCGTCGAGCGCCTGAAAGCAATGGGCTTGATCTCCGAGATCGTCTCGTGGAAACTGAAGCTCTACGTGCCGGCAGGGGCTGCTGGCGCCGATGTGTTCACTGCGCTCGTCGATCGCTTTCCGATCGTTCGGGTTCAGGATCGCAAGGCCGCCTGAAGGAGCCCCTTATGTCCAGTCCAGCATCCGACATATCGCGCCGTCTCGGGGAAAATGCCGAGGCGGTGTGTCGCCGCTACCTCTCACGCGGACGCCGCGAGGGCCATTATTGGATGGTCGGCGATATCCGTAACACGCCCGGGCGCAGCCTTTACGTCCGGCTTGCGGCGAGCGGCGACGGCGGTGCGCCGGGCAAATGGACCGATGCCGCGAGTGGAGATCATGGCGATCTGCTCGACATCATCGCGGCAAGCTGCGGCCATTCCAGTTTCCGCGAAACGCTCGAGGAGGCGCGTCACTTTCTCAGCCTGCCGCCGCCGCCGGACGCTCCCCGAAATCCTGCACCGGCAAAGGCTCCGACCGGCTCGCCGGAATCGGCACGCAGGCTCTGGGCGGCATCGAAGGCGCTTGGGGGGAGCATCGCGAGCTTCTACCTCGCCGGACGGTCTATCATCGACGTGCTGCCGAGCGACCCCTTGCGATTTCATCCGCACTGCTTTTATCGGCCGTCCGACGATGATGCGCCGGGCGGCCGTCCGGCGTGGCCAGCCATGATTGCCGCGGTGACTGATCTGGCCGGAGCAATCACGGGCGTGCATCGGACGTGGCTCGATCCCGAGGCGATGGACAAGGCACCGGTCGCCTTTCCCCGGCGCGCCATGGGCCACCTTCTCGGAAATGGCGTGCGCTTCGGGGCGGCGGGTCCCGTCATGGCGGCCGGCGAAGGCATCGAGACCATATTGTCGCTACGCCAGATCATGCCGCGGTTGCCGATGATCGCGGGGCTTTCCGGAGCCCACCTTGCCGCAATCGCGTTTCCGGCTGCACTCAGACGCCTTTACGTTGCATGCGACGACGATCCGGCGGGCGTGATCGCGCTGGCGACGCTCCGGGAACGCGCGTTGGAACGCGGAATCGAGGTTTGTCCGCTGGAGCCGCAGCACGGCGACTTCAACGGTGATCTCCAGACCCTCGGGCGGAGCGCGTTGGCCGCCAGCCTTCGCAGGCAGCTGGTGAGTGCGGACCGCCTGACGCATCTCTGATCGCGCCGGGTTTGCCGGAACGGGCGGGTGGCAGCATGAGGCCGCGTTGGCCTTCCACTGGCGCGGCGCGCGCCCGGCCTTCTTGAGAGGGCGACTGCGGCAGGCAGCGCGGGGCAGCAACGGCGGGTGCGCGGCTATTTTCCGCCGGGGCCTGCCGGCCCCTTTGCATCGCGAAGCAAAATAGCCGCGCACCCGCCATCCTCCGCTTCGCTACGGTCGCGGCGCGCCGCGATGCAGCCCCGCCCCGCATGCCGCTCTCCGTCGCCGCGAAGGCCGCACGAGGCGCGGCTGGCACAGACGGAGATCCAAGATGCGCGACGATACCGCCCCTCACGACCACCCTGCAGAACCCGGGACGACGGCCTATCTGCTCCAGGAGATGCAGCTCTTCGGCCACAGGCCCTTCGAGGACGAGCCCGATCCGCGGCCGCTCCCCGACGCCCATCTCGCCGGCGGCGCGGTTGCCGACATGTTCGAGGCGCTTGCGGGATGCCTCGTCGAAACCCGTATCGAACCCGACCTCGAGGACCTGCTCTGGAATCTCGTCAACATCTTCCACCGCGCCGGCGAGCGGGTCGAGCGGCAGCTCGACGACAATGAACAGGCGCAGCGCCGACTTCAGCGCGAGCAGGACGGCAGCGAGATCCGCTCGGTCGAGCTCGAACGGGCGACGCGCGAGGGAATTTCCCTCATCGAGCGCCGGGACGCGATGGAATTCTTCCGCGAATGCGCCGCCGACCAGTTCCGGACCCTTTGCCGCAAGGCCTGGGCGCCGCGCACCGGATCTCGCGCGCAGCACCGCTCAATGACCGCGTCGATGATCGACAGCCGCGACTTTCTCGACGCGCGATTGCGCCAGAAAGCGGCCGCACTTCTTCCCGAGGGCACGCGCATCCTGTTCACTGGCGGCGCCGATGTCGACGATCATAGGGCGATATGGGATGCTCTCGATCGCGCACGCGACCGCCATCCCGACATGATCCTGCTCCATGGCGCGACACCAACGGGGGCCGAGCGTATCGCCGCCTGCTGGGCCGAAACCCGCAAGGTGACGCAGGTGGCCTTCCGGCCCGACTGGAGCCGCCATGGCAAATCCGCGCCATTCAAGCGCAACGACCGGATGCTCGAAGCTCTGCCGGTCGGGGTTATCATCTTCCCCGGCACCGGCATTCAGGACAATCTCGCCGACAAGGCTGCGAAGATCGGCCTTCCCGTCTGGGATTTTCGCAAGCGGGGCCGATGATCGCAGTCGGGGCATTCGGAGGCTTTCGGCAAAATGGCCCCAATCTGGTTCTATCTCCCGAATATATTTGAAATATATTCGTAACATCCGCAAATTTGCATCATTGTAGATCGCTATGACCAGCGGCGATCACCCGTCGCCGGCGGGACGGCCCATTGAGAGGGCACCGCTCGCAGGCCATGACGAGGAGCAGGGACGGTCGGCCGACTTGGCGACGACTGCCGTCCGCTGCCATGGGTCGCAATGCCGACGATGGACGCTGCGCATGCTTTTGCGCTCGACGTCACGCGGGTGAAGGATGCGGCGGGTCTGGCCGATCTGCTGGCGGAGGCCTGCGCGCGCATGGGCTGTTCCTGGTTCGCGCTGAGCCACCATGTCGATTTCCTCGCGGCTCCCGACAGGGGTGTTCGCGTCCACAACTATCCCGAGGATTGGGCGCGCTGGTTCGACGAGCGCGGACTTGGGCTCACAGATCCCGTGCATCGCGCCAGCCACCGCAGTCTCGAGGGTTTCTTTTGGCGCAACATGAAGCCGCTCTCGGGCGAACGCCCCGAGGACGAACTGGTTCTCAGCGAGGCGCAGCGGCACGGAATAGGAGACGGGCTTACCATACCGGCGCACATTCCTGGCGAGGCGCATGGCTCGGTGTCCTTCGCCTGGACGCCGGGGATCGCCGCCAATGATATGGCGCTGCTCTTTGCTAGAATGATCGGTGGGCCGGCCTTCGAAGCCGCGCGCCTGCTCGCCAATCCCGAACTCGCGCAGGTCGGGCCGCGACTGACCGATCGCCAGCGCGAATGCCTGATCCTGTCGGCCAAGGGGAACAGCGCTCCGAAGGTCGGTCGGATCCTCGATCTCAGTCCCGACACGGTTCGCGAGCATCTTCGCAACGCGCGGCAGCGTTACGACGCGAATGGCGGGATCACGCTGACCGTGCGCGCGCTTTATGCCGGCGACCTCAGCTACGAGGATATCGCCAAGCGCTGAACTTTTTTCGTCGACACCCCCCGATCGTGCTATGGTGGAGCCGCAAAAAGCCGTTCAATTGGATGGTCTCTTTCGAAAAGGAGACACATCCATGCTTTCGGTAATCGACCATTCCAACCGCGCACACGAGCATCAATTGCTCCGCGCGATGTTCGAGGCGCGCAAGCGCGTCTTCATCGATCTTCTGAAATGGGACCTGCCGGTGCTCGCCGACCGGTTCGAGATCGATCATTTCGACGATCCCCACGCGACCTATCTGATCGTCGGCGATCAGGACGGCGGGCATCTCGCCTCGGCGCGCCTCCTTCCCACCACGCGCCCGGCCCTTCTCGACGGTCTCTTCCCCGGCCTCGTCAACGGCATCCCGCCGTCCGGTCCCGATATCTTCGAGATCACCCGCTTCTGCCTGTCGCCGGGGATCGGTGCGCGTCAGCGCCGCATCGCTCGCGACACGCTTCTTGCCGGGCTGATCGACTATGCGCTCGCTAACGGCATCCGCTCCTACACCGGCGTCGCCGAGCTCGACTGGTTCGCTCAGATCCGGACCTTCGGCTGGGATTGCACGGCGCTCGGCGAACCCGGCATTTACGATGGCCGCGCGCTGACTTCGCTGCGGATCGAGATCGACGCCGACACCCCCGCAAGGCTCAAGGCGGCGGGGATTGTTTCGGGCAGCGCTGCGACGCCGGTCGCGGCCAATGCAGCGTGAAAGGAGCGGGGCCATGAGTACCAATATTGCTGCGGCAGAGAGCCATCAGCCGCCCTCCGCCTCGATGCGGGCGCTCAAGGAAGACGGTTATGCGATCGTCCGCTCAGCCGTTCCCGCCGAGCTGATCGCGGCGATCGATCGCGACCTCGATCCGCGCTACGCCGCGACGCCCTTTTGCGAGGGCGGCTTCTATGGCGAGCGCACCAAGCGCTTCGGCCGCCTGCTCATCCGCTCGCCGCACGTCGGCGCGCTGGTCATGAACCCGGCGATCCTCGCCCTCGCCGAGGCCGCGCTCGGCGACTGGTGCGAGCGTATTCAGCTCAATCTCGCCCAGGCGATCGAGCTGCATCCGGGAGCGCTTCCGCAGTTCCCGCATCGCGATCAGGACATGTGGCAGGGGACGCTCGGAGAGGTCGAGTATCTCGTGAATGTGATGTGGCCGCTGACGCCCTTCACCGCGGAGAATGGCGCCACGATCATCTGGCCGAACAGCCATGGGCTCGAAGCGCTTGTCGAGGAGCCGGCGGAAGCGCCGATCATTGCCGAGACGATGCCGGGTGACGCTATCGTCTTCCTGGGTTCGACGCTCCACGGCGCCGGCGGCAATTGCAGCCCGGCGGCGCGGCGCGGGATCATCATCAGCTACTGCCTCGGCTGGCTGAAACCTTACGAGAACCAGTGGCTCGCCTATCCACCCGACGTCGCGAAGGACTTTCCGCCCGAGCTGGCGGCCTTGACCGGCTATGTCCAGCATCGCCCAAACCTCGGCAACTTCGAGGGTCAGTGTCCCTCGATCCTGTTCCGCGGCTATCCCCCCGACCCGATCGCAGCCGTGGATGCTCTTCGCCCAGATCAGCAGGCGCTTCTTGCTGACTATATCGGTGAGCAGCGATCGTTGGGCGAGGACGGGACGCTGGCGGCATGAGCCCCGGCGCTACGATGGAGCGGGTCTACATCGACCTAAAGGTGCGCATTATGAGCGGCGCCTATCCGCCCGGGACGCGCCTCGACCCGCGGCAATTGGCCCGCGCGTTAGGTGCGAGCGCAACGCCGGTGCGAGATGCCCTTCATCGCCTGTCCGGAGAACGCATCGTCGATAGCTGGCACCAAGAAGGTTTTCGACAGCCCTTGCTGGCTGAGGCAGACCTTGTTGAGTTGTACGAATGGGGTGGGATGCTACTCGCACTTGCGCTGAAGGGCAGGCACCCTTCGCCGAATCTCCGGGCGGGACTCAGCGAACTGCAGCGGATCGAGCCTTATCCGGAGGCGATTGATTCGCTGTTTGGTGTCATCGCCGTCGGCGCTTCGAATCGCGAACTTCGATACGCCATCGTGAACTTTATCGAGCGAAGTAGGGCTTTTCGTTCGGCGGAGCTACGTATCGACGCCGCATCGCGCGCCACTCTGGCTGCGATGGAGGAAGACTACCGGTTCGGCCGTTGGACAAGTTTACGCAGCAAAATCACGAGCTTCCATCGTCGGCGTACCCGGCAAGCCGGACGTATTGCTGCGGCAGTGAGGCCGCGCAGCGACCCGCTCCGATAACATTCGGGTTATAGCAAAACTATAAAATTCCTATTCCAAATCAAAGGCGTAGCTTTGACCTTGCCGCAATTCCGCGGCATCAACCAAGGAGGGTCCCATGGACCGCATCGACAACGCCGAAATCGAAGAACTGGGCGTCGCCAGCGTCGAAACGCTCGGCGGGCTTCTGCCCTATCCCGAGGATGGCTCGGTCATCCACTTCAAGCCGGACGGCGCGATCACCGCCGACTGACGGGATGGCGGACGCGGCGCACCGCGCCGCGTCCGTACTGCCTCAATGGACCATCATCTCCCACCCCACATCAGCTTCGCCTTCCTGGGCGGCGGTGCAGTTCTCCTCGACATTGAGGCGGACCGCTACTTGATGCTCCGAGGTGCCGAGGTTGGCGTCCTCGAAGCGCTCGGCGCTGGGCTCACGACGGCGGCTATCGAACCTGCGTTAGGCAGGCTGTCCAGACGCCGCCTCATTGGCGACGGGCCGGGCCCCTCAATCGCTCCAATTTCCGCGCCCATCGCAACGAGCAGCGCACTCGAGCTGGCAGGTCCGAGCCAGCGTGCTGGCGCGCTGGAGATCGCACGTTACCGGCTCGATGCGGCTCTCCGGCTACGTTTGCGCGGTCTCGGACAAACCATAGCCCAATGGCGCCGCTTGAAGAATAACCTCCTTACCGCGGAGACAATGGTGGATCGCCGACATGCCTGTGCGGTTGCCCGTGGATATGCGGCTGCGCGCGTCCAGCTGCCTTGGCGGCGTCTTTGCGTGCCCGATAGTCTGGCCTTGGCTCGCTACCTCTGGCAGCGCGGAATACCCGGCCAGGTCTATTTCGGTGTCAGGCTTGATCCCTTTGCGGCGCACGCCTGGGTTCAACACAATGAAATGGTGCTGTCCGACAACGTCAATGTGGTCGCTGACTATACGCCGGTGTTTCGGCTGTGACGTTACGTATCGCCCTCATCATCGGCCCGAGCGATCGCAACATTCCCGTCGGCTTTGTCGAGGCCGGGACGGTCGGGCGAGCCCGGCTAATTGTGGAAAAGGATACACCCGCCGAGATCTCGAACGGCACTGCGCTTATTGGCTGGGCCTTTCATCGGCAGAGTTCGGGAGTTTGCGAGCATTTGACCGCGATCGAGGTGGACCGGCTCGTGTCGAGCGAAGGGGCATGGGCCATCAAGGAGCTATGGGGCAACTTCCTGCTCTTCTGGGCTGACCCGGAAGGGCGCATTTTGCTGCTTCGCTCCCCAATGACCGGACCAGCCCTATTCTGTTTTGAAGATCGCGATGGGCGTGCGATCGCTTTCACCGATCTCTCACTCGCACGCAGCCTCGGCTTTCGGCTCGATCAGCCTGACCCCGAACGCATCGACGCGTGGATGCGCTTCCCTCTACTTCGCGGCCCTGATGCTGAATTGCGCGGTGTGCGTGAACTCCTTCCGGGGGAGGTTATCGCCTTGGGGTCGGTGCGGCCGCTGGCCACAAGCTGGTCGCCATGGGCCCACACGCGCCGCTCGCCTGCTCGGATCGATCCCGAAGATCTGCGCAACAAGGTCAGTCGGACGGTGTCGGCCTGGAGCATGCGCTTCGAGCGTATCCAGCTTGAGCTGTCGGGAGGGATCGACAGCAGCATTATGGCGGCATGCCTCGCCGGCCGACGCAGACCTTGGCGCGCCCTGACAATGGCGACCAGCGATCCCGACGGCGACGAGCGTCCCTATGCGCGCGCCGTCGCCGAACGTGTCGGAACGCCCCTTGCGGAATGGCAGCGTCCACCGTTCGGGGATCCGATGGCTCCGCTCGAAATTCTGCGCGCGCGTCCGGGCGGCTTCGGCCTGCTAGGACCAAGTGACCGCGCTTACCTCCAAGGCGCCCGAGAGTTCGAGGCAGATGCGATCTTCACAGGCACCGGCGGCGACAATGTCTTCGGCTATCTGACATCGGCGGCGCCCATTCTCGACGCGCTACGTTACGCTGGGCCGGTCGAAGCATGGCGCGCTGCCGGCGACCTTGCCCGCCTTGCCAATGACAATATGTGGCGTGCCCTTGGCTATTCGGCAAAGCGACTGCTGAGACCGCCGCCAATGTGGCCGGTTGATCACAGCCTCCTCACGCGTCGCTATGCGCGAGACTATCCTGAGCACCCCTGGATGGCTGACGCAGACCGGGCATCCCCCGGACAGCAGGTCTATGCGATCAAGCTTCTCATCGCACAGCCGTTCCTCGACGGCTATGATCGCGCCTTGGCAATGCCGATGATCGCCCCGTTGCTCTCGCAGCCAATCATCGAATTTACGCTCGGCGTGCCGAGCTGGCAGTGGGGCGAAGGCGGCCAGAACCGCGCGCTGGCGCGCAGGGCCTTTCGCCAAGACCTGCCAGAGATGGTAATCGAGCGACTGGGAAAGGGGCGTATATTGTCGGTATTCCTGCCGGCGTTCGAGGCGCATCGCCGTCGACTACGTTCCTACCTCCTCGACGGGTGGCTGGCGGGAGCGGGCCTTCTTGACCTCGAAGCTGTCGGGGCATTGTTTGCCGACAACGTGCGGCCAGACCCCGTGATGGTGACGCGAATATTGAGCTTCGCCGACATTGAGCGCTGGGCGCGGTCGGTGTCGGGCCATCCGGATGTCGCTATTTAGCGGCGATGGACCGGAACATCGGCCGCGATCCAGCAGATGTCGTGCCGGGCGGCCCCCGGGGAAGGCCCGCCCGGCACGAACCTACCGCGCGGGCACAGGCAAGGACGGTCCCGCGCGATAATGGCGCCAGCGGTTATATTGTTTGGATTTCCCGGGAGCTGGGTCCTCCTCGCCGGTCAGCCAGAAACGGAACCAGTCGAGGTTGCGTTCGTAAACGGCGCGCTTGTGCCGCAGCTGATATTTATTGTGCAGCTCGTCCGGATAGACGACCATTTCCGCAGGCTTTCCGGCGCGTTTGAGCTTGGTATGGAGCTCCGCCGTCCAGGCTGCTTCCGCGTCGGGCAATTGCATTAGGATGGGAGTGTTGATCGCTTCAACATTGTGAACTGCAGAGGCGAGACGCCAGCGGGCGGGGTCGGCATCCGGGTCGCCGATGCTCCAGTAATCCTTTAGCATGGCTTCAAAGCCTCGATCCGGAACTGCGTTGGTCCAGAAATAATGAGGCGAAATCTGACCCGTGCCTATCGTCGCGGCTTTGAAATTCGTGCTGTGCCGGACCGCCCAGAGCGCTACACCCGAGCTGTGGCTGAAACCGGCGATGCCGACGCGGTTCGGATCAACGAGTTTGCGTTGCCCAAGGTCGGCGATCGCGGATGCGATGACCGTGCGGGCAAGTTCATATGTTCCATCGGTTCCGCTTCCGGGCGGGCCCCGAAACGGATCAATGCAAAGGACCGCGATTCCATGTTCCGCAAGGGGCAGCATCGGCAATTCTTCGCCCGTGCCGCCCTTGAGGAACCCGGCACAATGATAATTCTGGACCACGACGGGTGGCGCTTTCGCCCGTGGGGGGCTGAGCAATATCGCGGAGTATCCGCCTGGCAGCTCAAGCGACTTCGCCTCCGCGTCAATTCTGGCGGCAAGCGCAGAGTTCGGTTCGAATAGTGGTCGGCGCTGCCCTGTCGCAAGGTCGATCCGGACGAGGCGTGGCGGAATGAGCGGCATGCTTTCGGCGCAAATCAGCGCGCGCATGGTGACGGCGCATCGCGATGGCCGGTCGGCGAGACGCAATGCTCCGTCGGTGATTGCGACTTTGCGAGCCGTCGCAGCCCCGACTTTCCATAGCCAGACGGCTTCGCGGGCGCTTCCTTCGTCGACAAACGCCAGCAAGATGTCCTGATTTGGCAGCCACGTGGTTGCGAGCAGCTTTGGCGAACGGCAGAACTCCGCCTCGCATTGGATCCGCTCTCCGCCGGGGCGCGTGACCACGAGGGAGGCGCTGCCTGCCTTACGCAATATCTCTGCTTTGCTGCCATCGGGCGCTGCAGCCCACGGACGTTGGGATGCGGAGTGGAGCGAGAATTGGTCATTGGGCGCGGAATGGGGGGTGGCGCCGACGCTCGGCACAAAAATCTCGCGGCGCGGCGCATCCCACAACAAACTTTTTCGGTCGAACCAGGGTCCGGAAAATCTCTGCATGACGCGCTTGCCGTCTTCGATCACACCGCCCGCAATCGCCTGGTTGAGGTCGACGCGTGCGTCGACCAGCACGCCCCCTTCGTAGGCGGCGGTCTGTGCGCGAGAGATCTCGGCACGCGTCGCACCGACAGTGTAGCGAAGTAGCCCCCCATCGTCCGATACGGCGAAGTCCAGGATGTCGGCATCGTTCCGAACCTCCATTTTGGCGCCGCCATCGTCGCGCCAGTGCCAGAGGGTCACTTCTCCATCGCGGAAGGCGAGAAAACGAAAGCCTTTACTGTCCTTGTCCCAGATCGGAGTCTGATCGGAGACGAGCCCTGCTCCATCGACGCGTGCGCTGCCTCCGCTCGCCGCAAGTTGGGGCGGCCCATCCACGCTCCCCACATACCACTCGAGCGTTATGGCATTGCTCTCGAGGGAAGCGCGGCTCACCCGGAAGGCGAAGCGTTCGCCATCAGGCGATAGAGTGGGGCCGCTGATCTCGGACACCTCGACGAGGTCGGCGGCCCCGACCGGCTCGCGGGGTGTCGCCGCCGCCGCGGGTGCGGCGACGGCCAGCAGTGCGGCGGCAATTACCACGCGATAACGGCCTGTAGCGCCATGGTCCTGCCGATCGCGCTCGCCTGCTCGGGATCATAGGCGAGCGCGTAGCTGGGGCCCCGGAACTGCGCATAGGGCGGATCCTTGTCGAACAGATTGTTGATGCTGAAGCCGAGTCGAAGCGAACGACCCCGCAGATCGCCGATTCGCGCGCCGAGTTGCAGATCGAGGGTCGTCCAGCTCTTCACTCGCTCCGCGGGCGTGACGGTCAGGTTGCGGTACTCGCCGACATGATTGACCGCGAGACCCCCGTCGAACGCGCCCATCGAGAAGCCGGCGCGGCCGCGAAGGCGCAGCTTGACCGGATTTCCGAGCGTACCGACGACGCGATCTCGCGGCGCGCTGGCCGTAATCTGGTTGTCGATCGCGAATAGCCGGGTGCCACCGACACTGAACGAAAAGATGCCTTCGCCAACGGGCCGCGAATAGGCGAGGTCGAAGTCGAGGCCGCGGATCGTCGAGGTCGAAAGATTGCGAGTTCTGAGATCGATAATCGCGCGCACATCGCCGGGAGCAACCCCGAGTGCATTTGAGAAGTTCGGACCAGTAAAATAGCCGGTTACCGTGGCGAGGGCGGGATCGTCCTCAATGATCGGTGAATAGAGATCACGCCTATTGAGAATGTTCCGGCTATCGCTCGAGGCCGACGCAATGCGGTCCCGATAACGTATGTCGAAATAGGTCAGCGAAAGCTTGGCGCCGGGAAGGGCGCGCGGTTCGAAGTCGAGCCCGGCCGTCCAGCTCTCGGCGCGCTCAGGCTGGAGCGCCGGTTGAAAGCCGAACAGGGCAAGCACGACGGTCTGCCCGGTCGGTGAGGACGGATCGGCGACCCGCAAGGTTTGGTAGAGCGCATTCGCCGTGCCGACCAGTTCGTCGAAGAAAGGAGCGCGGAACGATTTTCCGTAGGACGCACGCAACGCGACACCCGGCAGCGGCGTCCAGCGCGCTCCGAATTTGGGGTTCGCAGTGTCCCCGAAATCCGAATAATCCTCGTAGCGGGCAGCCGCCGATAGGGTCAGCGACCCAGGGAATGCGTCCCCGGCATCGAAGATTGGCGCGACCAGTTCGCCGTAAAAAGCTTTGATGATGCGCTTGTCGGGTAGGCCGGGGATGCCGATCACGAGCGGCGTATCGGTCACAAGATCGAGGGTCTGAGAAAAGGCGAAGCGGTCGCGGCGGTACTCGGCGCCGATTGCCATCTTAAGGTCGCCCGCGGGGAGAGACAACAATTTGCCGTCTGCGCGAAGCGCCGCCGTCCACACCTTGAATTGTGTTTCTGCGACGATGCTCCCGCGCAGGCTGTCGATGAGCGCTGGGTCGTTGACCGCGCCGTCGCCAAAGACATTGATCGCTTGCGCAGGACTGGTTGCCGCGACCGCCCGCGAGAAGCGGAGGCTATGCACGAGATTGAAGCTGTCATAGCGCTCCCGCTGCCGTCCGAACCCTCCGGTCAGTTCGATGACCCAGCTTCCGATGTCGGCCCGCGCTCCGACGACGTTGTTGAACGCCTTGGCTTTGCCACGCAGGCTTTCAGGACCGAACTCGGCGGCGGGATCATAGTAGACGGTGACCGGCTGCCCCGTTCCGATGGGGTCGACATAATAGGGATTGGCGCTCGTCACGCGGACAGGCGTCGGGCCGCTCACACGGCGTCGGGCCTCGAAGTTGCGTTCTGAGTAAAGCGAGCGGGCGAAGATCGTGATAGTCGAGCCAAGCGATTGCTCGATGGCCGCGTAGAGACCCATCGTCTCCTGTTTGGGCAGAATGTCGGTATGTCGACGTGCGTCGCCGCGATTGAAATCAGCGCTGGGCGTAAGGTCGGCAGGAGTGAGATTGCGCCCGTCCTGGCCGCGCGGAATCAGGAACTTTTGGCCGTTCGCCGCCACGACAGTGCCGGGATTATTGTAGTTCGACCGGAGGTCGGGGCCGCCGAATGGTCGCAGATCCTCGGTCGCGAAGGGCCGCTTCGTCGCAGCCAGATTGCCGCGCTGGCTATATTCCCCCGCCACGACGATGTGGCCCGTCGACCAGCCTTTTCCTAGCATCTGGCTAATCTGGACCTCGCCATAGTCACCGTCTGCCGTGCCGGCCCGCAGGCGAGTTTCAGCGCCTTCGAAGCGGTTGCGGAAGCGAATGTTCACCACGCCCGCGACGGCATCCGAACCATAAATTGCGGATGCGCCATCGGTCAGGATTTCGACACGATCGATTGCGATCGAAGGGACGAGCGAAACGTCGGCATAGGCGCCCGAACCGCCTCCAAGGGCCGGCCGGGATCCGTCGAACAGCGTCAGGGTGGCCCCTGGTCCCAGACCGCGGAGGTTGATGCCAGTGCCATAGGCTATGTTAGACGAGGCTTTGCCTCGGTTGCTGAAGCCGACATTCGCTTCGGTCGGACCGCCCGAGAAATTCTGCGGAATGGTCTGGATGAAATCGGCCAAAGTCGCGCGACCGCTCCGGTCGAGAACGTCGCGGTCGACCGTCGTCATGGGAGAACCAACTGGCCCTGCGCCACGGATACGAGAGCCTGTGACGACGATCGCTTCGTCGGTTCGATCAGTCGATCCAGTTTCCCGGGCATCGACGTTTCCCGACCGAAGCACCCATGCGCCTTCGACGAGTTCGATCGTCAGGCCCGTGCCGGAAAGGAGGCGCGAGAGGGCTTCGTCGGGAGAGAGTCGCCCGCGGACCCGGTTGCTGCGTCTGCCTTCAAGCAGGCTCGAAGCCGCGATGACCTCGCGGCCGGAAATGTCCGAATATTTGCGAAGCGCATCGCTAAGGCGCTGTGCCTCGATATTGTATGTCTGCTCGCCCGTCTGCGCACACGCGCTGGGTGCGTAAAATGCGGTCGCGGATACGCCCGAAGCCAGAGCGGCCGCGAAAAATTTCATCGTCATTCATCCCTCCCGTGCGGCCGATTTTGGCCGTCTGAAGGGAAAAAATGACGGGTGCTCCGAACACCCTATGGGTTTTTCTTGGGCGTCCTAGTCGGATTTCGCGCCGAGAATTGGTCCGTTCGCACCGAACTCGACCTTGAGATCAAGCGCGGCGCCGAGCTTCAGCGCAAGTTTCCGGGCATCGGTCATGTCGAAGCGCCCCGTCACCTGCAGCGATGCCAACGCCGGATCGGCCAAGCTGATCTTGACGCCATTCTCGCGGCCCGCGCGGTCGAGGATCGCACCAAGCGGGAGATTGTCGGCCCACAGCGATTTGGCCGGGGTGTTCGCTTCCTCACCCGTGATCGGCTGGGGGCCTGTCGACCTGACCTCGGCGCGTTCGCCGGGACGGAGGCGAAGTGCCTTGCCGCCCTCGAGGCGCCGCACCTCGACCGAGCCTTCGACCAGTGCGATGCGCGGGACATCCGCGCGGAGATCGACCTCGAAGATGGTGCCGAGCGCGCGGGTGACCGAATCTCCGGCCTCGACGAGGAAGGGACGCGACGCGTCGTGTGCGACCTCGAACCTGGCGCGGCCGTCATACAGAATGACGCGGCGTTCGCCGTCCGAGAAGCGCGTCTCGATGCGGGCACCGTCCATCAGCGTCACGCGCGTCCCGTCGGCGAGCCTGCTCTCGCCTTGCGCCGAATTGGTGGCGATGATCGGCTGATCGCTGTCGCGGCCAACCAGATACCAAGCGAACCCGACCGCGATCACCGCAGCGAGAATTGTGGCAAAAGCCCATCGCCGCCCGCCGGGTTCACGCTCCCGAGCATCGGCCCGAACATCGGCCTCGATCCGGGAAGGCGACATGGCGGCGGCCCAGGTCCAATTGTCGCGCGCTTCATCGTAGGCCTTGGCATTGCCCGGCTCGGCCAGCCACTCGTCGAACGCTTCCCGGTGCATTTCGGAATCGGGTCCCATCATTTTGTCGAGCCAGGCAGTGGCTTCGCTTTCGGCGCGGCTCACTGCTTACCCCGCGCGCGCTTGATGGCGGCAAGGGCTTTGGTCATATGGCTTTCGACCGTCTTCACGCTGATTCCCTTGATTCGAGCGATCTCGGGATAGCGTAGTCCTTCGAAGCGATGCATCAGGAAAATCTCGCGCGTGAGCGGAGATAGCCTCGAAATGGCTCTTTCTGCCCGGCGCAGGACGTCTCGCGCCTCGAGCGCGGCGTGCGGGTCGCTCGCTCCCTCATGCTCGTCACTGAAACTGTCGTGCTGCGACCGGTGGCGGCGCGCGTCGGCGCGACCATATTCGGCGAGGAGCATCCGGGCGCTCTTCACCAGATAGGCGCCGGGGCCTTCGACCAGCGCAGCGAGGCCGCCTCGCGCGCTCGCAAAGCGGCTGAAGACTTCCTGCACAAGGTCGCCGACATCCTGGTTCGGGGCGCGTCCGCGGAAGAAGCGGGTGATGTGCGGCCGGTGCTCGGAGTAGATCGCCTCGATGCGCGCCGAGCGCCCGACCCGCTCCCAATCCTCCGGCGGCAAGGGGTCGCCGCCGGCAATACCCGGTCGCTCGCTGTCCTTGTCCTCGAAGTCCATACCTGCCGCCTTCCCGTTCGGGACGAAGGCGGCAAGCCGGGCGTTGAGAACTTGCTTAGCGAACAAGCGCCGCCGCCTTTAGCCCTAAGGCTTGGACATGCGCAGCGGCCACCCGGCAGGATGGAATAGGAAGACTAAGCTAAGCAGGTTCTCACGCCTGGCACCGTGCGCCTTGCCCGATGCACTTCAAAGCATAGCCTTGCCGCTGCGGCATGCAAGCCGACTGCACCGAGATAGATCCAGATCGAGTCTATTCTCCGGAAACACGGCAGAACAGCTTCGGTGCTGCCGGGCTTCGACTATTTCGCCTCGGCGGTTTCGCCCGAGGCTTTTGCAAGCGCGACCCGCTCACGCCGGCGCCGCGCCCAAATATTGAGCCCTTCTACCCCGGCCGAAAATGCCATGGCGGTGTAGATATAGCCCTTGGGCACCTTTGCTCCGAAGCCGTCAGCGATCAGCACGACACCGATCATCAGCAGGAAGCCGAGCGCCAGCATCACGACGGTCGGGTTGTCGCGGATGAAGTTGGCCAGCGGGTCGGCCGCGAGCAGCATGACGAGGACCGCCGAAACCACCGCGATCACCATGATCGGCAGATGTTCGGTCATGCCGACAGCGGTCAGGATCGAGTCGACCGAGAAGACGAGATCGAGCAGCAGGATCTGGATGATGGCCGATCCGAATGTCAGCGCCTTCTTGCCGGCGTTGAAGACATCGTCGTTCGGGTTAGGATCGACATTATGGTGGATTTCCGAAGTCGCCTTCCAGATCAGGAAGAGGCCGCCGGCGATCAATATGATGTCGCGCCAGGAAAAGGCGGTCTCGAAGCTTGGCTTGCCATAGGCATCCGGCGCGCCCTGCAATCCGAAATCGACGACGATCGCCGTCAGCCCCACGAGCCAGGCAATCACCGAAAGCAGCGCGAGGCGCATGACCAGCGCCAGCGAGATGCCGATTCGCCGCGCTCTCTGTCGCTGGGCTTCGGGCAATTTGTTGGAGATAATCGAGATGAAAATGAGGTTGTCGATGCCGAGGACGATTTCCATCACCACGAGCGTCAGCAGTGCCGCCCACACTGCGGGATCCTGAAACAGGGTGACCAAGCCTTCCATGTCGAACGCCCTTCCTCAGCGATGCTGCCACTGAACCGGTCGCGCGAAGGTGCAGATCGATGGGAACGCAGACAATTGCACCGAGCGTCGCTCGATGCGGTCCGACATCACGGCCGTCGCTGTACGACCGTCAGAGGGGCCCGGCCCGCGCTTCGCGATTTACGGCAAAACCGTCCTTCTCACAAGGGCTTCGCGGCGGTCGCCGGTCCTTGGCTCAATGGTGATAGAGCGGGAATTGCCGGGCTGTGACGGGGCATTCGCACGGGGCCAGGACCGATATCGCGCGCGGTAAAACACGGAAATGCGCCGGCGTCGCGGTAACGATCTCACCGTCAGTGTTCACCGGCATCGGCCGCCGCGTCTCGATGTCGAACTCGACGCATTTGGCGGTGCGCACTTCCTTCCACGCGCCATGCGTGCCGGACCGGAAAGCGCGGAGCATGAGGGCGAGCTTCCAGAGGTTTTTCACCTCGAGACTATAAAGATCGAGCGTGCCGTCATCGATCGCGGCATTCTCCTCGACGACATTGCCGCCGCCATAGAGGCGCCCGTTGCCGATCGCGACCTGATAGGTGCTGACGGTCCTCGACTCGCCCTTCTCCCTGATCCTCGCCCGGAACCGCTGGGCAGCCAGGATGACCCGCAGCGCGGCGACGGCATAGCCGAGGCGCCCGAACCTTTTCTTGATCGCCGGGTCGAGCTTCTGCGCAAGCTCGCTGCTGATCCCGATGCTCGCGACATTGAAGAAGGCATGGCCATTGACCGTGCCGACATCGATCCGTCGGCTGTGACCTTCGACAATGACATCGGCCGCCGCCCCGAAATCGAGCGGGATCGACAGGGTGCGCGCCAGATCATTCGCGGTTCCGGCGGGAATGATTCCCAGCGGCAGGCCGCTCTCGATCACCGCGGGCGCAGCGGATGAGATCGAACCGTCGCCGCCGCACACGACAATGATATCGGCGGTCTGATGCAGGCGTGTCACGTCGCGTGCAATTTCGGGCAGGCTCTCGAACGATTCGACCGTCACCAGAAGGCCGCCCGCGGCGAGGCGCTCGCGAACGGGAACGAGCGCCTGCTCGCCCTGCCGCGCCTTGGCATTATGCAGCACGAGGGCGCGCGTTCCTTTGGGCCACGTCATCTGCTGATCCCTGTGTGGAGGAAAAATTCATGCCATCGCCGCGCGCTTTGAAAGGCGGCGCGCCGATGGGTGCGGCTTATACGTCGACGCTTGGACAGCGGGGTTGCGGCTGCGCGGGGCCGCTTGAGGTTCCTGCCGACGAGCTTCGGCGCGGCATGGACGACAGCGACAGGCGCTCAGTCCAGGGCGGCCGCTACCGTCGGTCGCGAGGCGCGAAATTGCGGCCATGCCTGGCTGAGAACACGGATCGCCGACCGGAAGAAGAGGACGGCAATGATGCTCCCAACCAGAATGTCGGGCCATCCCGACCCCGTCAGCCAGACGCCCGCGGCCGCCACGATCACACCGGTGTTGGCGATAACGTCGTTGCGCGAGCATTCGAAAGTGCTCGACATGTTCACGTCGCGGTTACGGTGCTGATAGAGCAGCGCGAGACAGGTGAGATTTGCTGCCAGCGCGATGAAGCCGAAAATGCCCATCGTTCCCGCCGTCGGCACGATGTCGCCGGTGAGTTTGAGAACAACCTCGATCGCCACCCAGATGCCGAAAGCTGCGATGATACCGCCCTTGAACAGGGCTGCCCCGGCGCGCCAGCGAATACTCCGTTCCAGGGCGTAAAGGCTGAGAATATAGACGAGCGCATCGCCCAGCATGTCGACCGAGTCAGCCATCAGCGCGGTCGAACGGGCGAAGACGCCGGCGGTGAACTCGGCGAAGAACATCACAAGGTTGATGACGAGCACGATCTGCAGAACGCGGCGGACGTCTGCATAGGCGCCAAGCGCCGCGATCTCGTCTTCCTTTGCCGAGCAGCAATCATCCCCGGCGAAATGGCGCGGCGCTTCGACGGCAGGCGCGTCGGACGCGGGGGCCTTCGCAGCCGTGCTGGAACAACCCGAGGCAGGTGCGCAGCAGCTGTCGATCACCGGCGGATTCGGGGCCGTCTCGCCGCAGCATCCGCTCTTTTCGGTGACAGGTTTCGAGACGGCATCGCCGTCGCCGCAGCATTTATCCATGATCGCGTTCCATGTTTGGCAAGTGGTTCGCGCAGGCCTATACGACCTATAGCAACTATAGGTTCAAGCACTTTATGCAGGAAAGTTTCTCGATCGGCGATTTGGGCAGGCTCACCGGCTGCCAGGTCGTGACCATCCGATATTACGAGAAGATTGGCATATTGGCCGAGCCGGGGCGCAGTAACGGCGGGCACCGCATCTATGGGCCAGAGCATCGCGACCGGCTCACCTTCGTGCGAAAGGCGCGCGAGCTGGGATTCTCGCTCGACACCGTGCGAAGTCTGTTGTCGCTGTCGGAGACGCCCGAAGGCACGCCCTGTGCCGATGTCGATCACATCGCCTCGCGGCATCTTGTCGAAGTGCGCGAGAAGATCGCTGCCCTGAAGTCGCTTGAGGGAACGCTCGAAGGACTGCTCGACATTTGCAGCCACACGACTGTGGAGCAATGCCGGGTCCTCGACGCACTGCGGGACTGAAGCGAAGCCCTATCCCGATTGTCGCGGGGCGTTCTTCCCGGGTCTTGCGCGCTATCCCCGTTAACGAGGCCAACCTGTCTCGAAACCAGCTCACGCCACCCAACGTCCTTCGCTGAATGTCCCGCGCGTCCGTGACCATCCTGAGGCGCTTCGCCAAACTGGACGGCGGCGGCCGCCGCGCAAGCGGGCCGTCGTCCCGCTCCGCCGCTTCGCTTCGGCCCTGCGGGTGCGCGCCTGCCTTGAACCGCCGTCCTGCCCGGCTTCACGCCCGGGATGGTCTCGGGTCGATCAGCAGGAGTATCGACATGGCGAGCATCGGCATCGTCAGCGGCAGCATCGAGAAGGGCTTTGCGGGCCAGCTCATCACGCTGTCTATCAAGGCACCGATCGAGATACGCCCCAACCGCGGCAAGGCGAGCGATGTGCAGCCCGACTATCGCGTTTGGTCCGATGGCGTCGAGATCGGCGCCGGCTGGATCCGCGTCGCCGAGCAATCCGGACGCCCCTATGTGTCGCTCTCGCTCGCGACCCCCGAGTTCGGGCCGCGGCGTATCTACGCCAATCTCGGGCGGGCCGCGGGGCAGGATCGCGACGATGTCTTCGCGATCATCTGGACACCCGCCGACTGAGCGGCAGCCAGCCTGCGGCATCCGTGCGCATCGGAACAATCTTCCGGGTGCAAGGGTGCCGCCACCTTGTTAGGGTGACCCCAATGCAGAGCAGCCTCGAACATCTTCCCCCGCACAAGCAACGCGAGATCGAGCGCGTCGTCGAGATCATCTTTGAGGAATTCGAGGATGCGCTGGCGCTCGCGACGCAGGACTGGAAGCGCAAGGGCCGGATTTCCAAGATCATCCTCTACGGCAGCTATGCACGGGGTGGGTGGGTCGACGAGCCGCACACGGCGAAGGGCTATCAGTCGGACTATGACCTGCTGATCATCGTCAACGACAAGCGGCTGACCGATCGGGCGGACTATTGGTCGAAGCTCGACGACCGGCTCATTCGTGAGCTGTCGGTAACGAAGCGGCTCCGCACGCCGGTGAACTTCATCGTTCACAGTCTCGACGAGGTGAATGCCGGACTGACGCAGGGTCGCTATTTCTTCATCGACGTCGCTCGTGACGGGATCGCGCTGTACGAGGCCGACGGGAAGGAGCTCGCAGAACCCAAGCCGATGACGCCGCATGCGGCGCTCGAGATGGCGCGCGAGTATTTTGATGAGTGGTATCCTAGCGGAGCGCAGTTTCTTCATCACTATCGAAGCGCGGTCGCTGAAGGTTGGTTGAACAATGCGGCCTTTCAGCTTCATCAGGCGACGGAACGATATTACCACTGCATCCTATTGGTATGCACTTTCCACACGCCGCACATCCATAATCTTGTTTTCCTGCGCACCCAAGCCGAGCGGATCGATGATCGATTGATCGAGGCATGGCCGCGAGAAGTTAAGGCCGACCGGTCGCGGTTCGAAAAGTTGAAGGAAGCGTACATCAAGGCGCGCTATTCGAAGCATTACGCGATCACCGCCGACGAACTGGAATGGCTCGGCGCGCGGGTTCAGCATCTCGCCGATATCGTCGAGACTATTTGCCGTGACCGCATCGCTGAGCTTGAGGCAACAGCGCGTCAGGCAGGTTGAGACCCGCTACTTTTTCCCGCGGAACCGCTCGAATTTGGCCTTTCCCTCGGCAGTCTCGACCGCGACATTGGCATTGCTGCATTCATCGCCGCGCTTGTCGCCCGCCGTGCAGCTTTGGACGACGTCGCGTGCCTCATCGAGATTGGCCTCGAAATATTGAACGCTGCGTGGCTCCGGCGGAGCACATGCTGTCAGGATCGTCAGGCTGGCGATCGCCAGCATCTTGAAAATGATCATCGTCACCTCCGACGATCAACTCTAGCGTCGGCGACCCGGTCCATGCAGTGGCGATTTGAGATTTAGAACCAAATTGAGGCTAGTTCTCCGTCCATCGGCCTATGTGAGCCAGTTTTGCGCCATTCTTAGCTCTCTCTCAAGCGTCGCATTGGGCGGCGAGGCTCAAGGGAACGATTGAGGAAATCCGTCGCAAAAGCTAGTTTGCAACGATGAGCGAACCACCAGCACCGCGCGGACAGCGCCTCGTCACACCATATGCTTTCATCGATACCGAGGCTTTTCGTGCAGCGGGTCTCGACTGGCAATCGCGAACTTGGTCCAGCCTGATCGATCTAGCGTCGAAGAGCACGCTCGAGCCGATCACGACTTCCATCACCACGCGGGAGGTTGAAGCGAGACTTTCGGAAGCGCTGGCGGAGGCGGAAGCAGCAGCGAAGAAGCACGGCGCGATTTTTGGCCAGCTTGGAGAAAGCGGTCCCTTTGGTGATACCGATCCAGCCGATCGGAAGGCACTGCTTCACGCGCGCTTTCGAGAATTCCTAGCGACAGCAAAATTTACCGAAATCCCCCTTGTTGCCGATCACAAAGCGATTTTTGACGATTATTTTGCTGGTGCTGCGCCCTTTGGGGAGGGCAAAAAAAAGAGCGAGTTTCCGGACGCCTTTGTGCTGTCGAGCCTCCTCGCCTGGATCCGGCCCGGTCGACCCAGAATATATGTGGTTGGCAAGGATCCGGACCTAGTGAAATTCTGCGAGGGACGGGACGATCTGATCCAATTGGACTCCGTTGCCCAGCTTCTCTCGCTGGCTCTGGCGTCAGCCCAGTTGGTGAAGCGTCTTGAAGCGCATGTCCGTGGAGACGCGTCCCTGCTCGAAAGGCTGAGGGCACGCCTTAACTCCTATCGTCCGCGCCGTGTCGATATCGAGGTTGAAGATGTCGAGTTCTTCGATCTTGAGATTTCGAGCGTGTTTCTCGTCGACGAATCCGAGGAGGGACAGGATTTTGTCCTTGAGGTCGAAGTCTTGGCTGAGGTCGAAGCCGACGTTCGTGAGACGGGTCATGAGTATGTCATCTCGCGGCGGGGAGAGCCTGATTTGGATATTCGGACTTACCATGCTCGTCCAACTTCCAGCGCGGCTATTTATGTTGAGGTGCTGGTGTCTGAGGACGATAGTGGCGAAGAGCCAGCCTTGGTGACGACCGATTGGGCTATCACATCGGGCGATATCGAGATCAAATTGCCATCTCAGTTCAGCAGGCGTGAAATCACCCTCGAGGCGCGGTGACGCCAAAATCCTTCGTTGACGCCACCGGAACGTTGCCAGTTTCGACGCTTTCCAGATTTCAGATGAAATTTTTTCCATTTTTTTAATGCAAATTTTCTGCGCAGCAAATATCAAGGTTTTTCCGAATATTCACTTTTAGGGTGATTTTTGCTGGGCACAAAATATGGCCGAATTTGAAAATTCTCAGCGCGAATTGCTCGATGCGCTTTTGGAGGCGCTTTTGGCGCTGCCGCAGTCGCACGCGCAAATCGAGCGATATGAGGTCGAAATCGGGCCTCGCGGCCGCGCCGACGCCCTGATCGGCGCATATATCGGCCGCCAGCCGCTCTTATTGCTTGTCGAAATCAAGGCGCAGCTTTTTCCGCGCGATGTGCGCGAAGCAATCTGGCAGCTTCGGAATAATCAGGCCCATCTCAGCAATTCCGGTGACGACCGGGAAATCATTCCTTTTTTTGTCGCCCGTGCGATCTCGCCGGGCGCTCGAGAGATTTTTCGGGAAGAGCGCGTCGGATATTACGACCTCGGAGGCTCGCTTTATATTCCGGGGAAAAAGACATTCATATTTCTCGATAAACCGGCTCCGAAAAAAGGGACGAAGAAGTTCGATTCCATTTTTCAGGGACAAAAGGCGCGCGCACTCCATGAAATTTATGAGAGGCGGCAGGACTGGCTGGGCGTGAAGGATCTCGCCGATGCGAGCGGGGTTTCGCCGGCTACGGCTTCCGAGACCCTCACGGAACTCGAACGGCGCGAGTGGGTCGATGTGCAGGGCGCGGGCCCGTCGAAACAGCGTCGCCTGCGTGCCGCACGGCCCCTTCTCGAAGCCTGGACCAGCTATGCGAGCGATCAAAAGGCACCGACGGTGCGGCGCTACTATGTTCCGAAAGGGAGTGACGCACTGGAGCTGGCGCTGCGCCTTGATCAGGCGTGCGACGAGGCGAAGGCCGCCTATGCGGTCACCGGCGAAGTCGCCGCTCAAATCTATGCCCCCTATCTTTCTTCCATCTCGCAGCTTCGTTGCCGGATCGAGCCTGGGCAGAAGCTGATCGAGGCGCTGCTCAATCTCGACGCGCGGCCGGTCGCAGAGGGGTGGAACCTTGGCATCATCGAGGCGAAGAGCCGGCGCGATGTCGCGGTGGGCCAACGGATCGACGGCGTCTGCTATGCGCCGCCGCTGCAGGTCTATCTCGACCTGCTGCAGGCGTCCGGCCGTTCCCGTGAAATGGCGATGCATCTTCGTAGCGAATGTCTGGATGTCAAACGGCGTTCAAAAGGGACCCCCTATCGGCGTCGAAGAGGGACCCCCTTTTCGGATATGATGCCGGTTAGTTGAGGGTCGCCTTGCGCTGCGTGCGGCGGAGGGCGGGCGTAGCCCGACCGGAGGCGCGCGCAGCGCAA
>NZ_NIWD01000015.1:0-179871 GCF_002277025.1 Sphingopyxis sp. GW247-27LB | reverse complement strand
AGCCGCGACAGCTGCGCCGCCAGGGTCCCGCCCTTGCCGATCCGGGTCTCCTCTTCGAGGCGTGTCACCAGATCGACGGTGTTGAAGTAGCGGGCGCGAGCGCCCCTTCGCACGACATTGGCGGTGATCGCGATGGCGAGGTGGGTCTTGCCTGTCCCCGTGCCGCCAACCAGTACGATATTGCGGCGAGGCGGGAGGAAGGAGCCGTCGTGAAGGGAGCGGATCATCTCCTCATTGATCGGCGTGCCCTCGAAGCTGAACCGCTCCAGGTCCTTCACCACGGGCAGCCTCGCAGCTGTCATCCGATAGCGGATGGAGGCTGCATCCCGATGGGTCGCCTCGGCGCGGAGCAGATCGGTCAGGATCTCCATGGTGGTGCGCTTGCGCTGGAGGCCGGTGGTGACCGCCTCGTCGAACGCCGCCGCCATGCCCTTGAGTCCGAGGCCGCGCATCGTGTCGATCATATCATGCCGCTGCATCATAACCTCGCAGCAGATCGTAGCGGGCACAGTCGGCGAGCGGAGGATGCTGCAGCATCCGGTCTTCCGAAGTGACGATGCTGTGGGGCGTCGCCGGCTCGCGGCGTCGGGAGAGGATGTTAAGGACCAGCTCGTCGCTGGCCGTTCCGCTCGCCAGCGCTTCGCGCACGGCGGCCTCTACCGGCTCCAGGCCATCGGTGAGCACCGCCGAGAGGACCCGCACGAACCTGCGATCCGCCTCGTCCCCGGTGCCGAGCCTTCGCCGTAATCGGTGCAGGGCGGGCGGCAGATCCCAGTCCTGGAACGGTGCGCCGTTACGCAGCGCACCGGGCTTGTGCGCGAGGACCGGCAGATAATGCCAAGGATCGTATATCGTGCGGTTCCGACCGAAGTGGCGCTCATGCTCCCCGACGATCGCATCCCCGCAGCGTATGACGATGCGATCGGCGTAGGAGCGCACCTGAACGGTCCGGCGTGCGGCCGTCGACATGACCGAGTAGCGGTTGCGATCGAAGCTGATGAGGCAGGTGCCGGTGACGGCATGCTCGCTCTCATGGAAGCCGTCGAACGGCGTCAGGATCGGCTGCAGGGCCGGTCGCTCCATATCCAACGCCTCGGCGACGGTAATATCCCCGCGTTCGGGATGGGCATGATGCTCGGCCCAGCGTCGGCACTCGGCTTCCAGCCACCCGTTGAGCTCGGCCAAGCTGGCGAACCGGAGCCGAGGCTGGAAGAAGCGGCCTCGGATCGTCTGGACCTGCTGCTCGACCTGGCCCTTCTCCCATCCCGCCGCCGGCGAGCAGGCGGTCGGCTCGACCATGTAATGATCGGTCATGATCAGGAAGCGGCGGTTGAACACACGCTCCTTGCCGGTCGACCTGGCCCTTCTCCCATCCCGCCGCCGGCGAGCAGGCGGTCGGCTCGACCATGTAATGATCGGTCATGATCAGGAAGCGGCGGTTGAACACACGCTCCTTGCCGGTGAACACGGCCGTCACCGCCGTCTTCATATTATCGTAGATACCGCGTCGCGGCACACCGCCGAAGAACGCGAACGCCCGGGCATGGGCATCGAACAGCATCTCTTGCCCCTCGCGCGGATAGGCCCGAACATAGGGTGCGCGCGAGGCGCAGAGGCGCATATGCGCCACCTTCACCCGCATCGGCTTGCCGGCGATCTCCACATCCTCGTGGCTCCAGTCGAACTGGTAGGCCTCTCCCGGCTGGAAGGTCATCGGGATGAACGCCGGTGCGCCTTCGCCAGCATCCTTCCGCCGCGCAGCACGCCAGCGCGCCGCATAGCGGCGCACCGCATCATAGGATCCATCGAACCCCTCGCGCGCCAGCAGGTCATGAATACGCGTCATCCGTAGCCGATCGCGGCGGCCGCGACCCTCGTTCTCCTCAAGCAGCGCATCGAGACGATCCTGATAAGGACCGATCCGCGGCAGCGGCTGGACTTTGCGCTGATAGTTGAACGCCGCCTCCGGCGACCGGATCGCCTTGCGGACTACCTTCCGCGACAACCGAAGGTCGCGCGCGATCGCCTTGATCGCCTTACCCGCTGCATGCTCACGCCGAATCCGAACCACTGTCTCCACGATCAACATCCCGTTCTCGCCAACTGATCAAAACCAGTCGGCCGACTAAATCCCCGGGATGAAGGGGTCCTTTTTGCACGCCGATCACCGAATCCGAACCACTGTCTCCACGATCAACATCCCGTTCTCGCCAACTGATCAAAACCAGTCGGCCGACTAAATCCCCGGGATGAAGGGGTCCTTTTTGCACGCCGATCACCCCACGAAGGGGGTGCCTATTGCACGCTGATCCTCACATTGGCCCGAATGCCGTGCGGCCCCGCTCGCTCAACGGCTGCCAAAGCAAATTCCGATTGCGTGACGTGAGAGCCGTTCGCGAGAACAAGGCGCGCGCCATTGCGGCTCGCCTCATCGTCCCGATAGCCGGGGCCGGACGGATAGTGCGGGAGATCGTCGCTTTGACAAGAGGCCCTCATGTCGCCACCTCGTCGGCAAGGCCCGCCCGGTCTATGATCCGGTCAAGCCATGCCGCCTGTTTCTCGCTGAGCGGTCGGCCAGTGCTGACGCAAAGCTGCCCGAGGAAGCTCCCGCATTGCCACGACAAGCCCGCCGAGTGATCGCGAAGGATCGTGAGCGCCATTTCCCGGCGCCCTTCCGGGGTATCAATATCCATTGTTTCGGCCTCCGAAATGGTTGGAGGCAGGGCGGATCAAGGGGCCATTGGCCTCCTTGTCCGAATAGCGCCGACCATGCCGATGCTCGTTGGCCCATGCCTCGCGCGAGCGCAGGAGCGCGTTGCCCCACACTTGCGCCGCTCGGCCTTCATCGCTATTTGGGTCGATGCCAGCCGCTGCCAAACTGCTGACGATTTCCGAGCGCCGCGTGGTCAGCACCGCGCGGCGTTCACGCTTTAGGGCCGTGTGCCCGCTATGATTTCCACCCATAGCATTTACGCCGCCTGGACTTCGCTGGTCGAAGCGAAGATTGCTTTGCTCGCCCATGCGTCCAAATCTTCGGTAGCATAGACGACGATCTTGCCGCCGAGCTTGCGCCACAAGGGGCCAGTGCCGTCGAATCGCTTGCGTTCCAACGTCGATTTCCCGAGGCCGAGATACTTGGCGGCTTCGGGAGTCCGCATATATGCCATGTGCCGTCCTTCCGTGCTTCCGCCGACACCTGATGCGCCAGCGATGACGGATGACGATTTATGGCGATAATGCGGGCGCCGCAGTCCTTCGGATGGTGGCAACCATCGGGCCGACCATCGCCCCATCATGGTTGCCACCCATGCCGAAACCCGCAAGAAAGCTAGGTTTTTTGGTTGCCACCCTTAGCCTTGCCGCGACGCGCATTGGGCCAGCGAATAGCCTTTGCGAAGTCGCCAGCCAGTGTTGCGGAGAAGTCCGACCCGTCGTTTCCAGTGCCGACAGACAAGCCGAAATGTGGTGCTTCCGCGAGAAGGTCAGCCTTGAGAGATTCGACTGTAGAGTGATTGTCAGCCGTGATCGCCTGTTTCTCGGCAACCGCGATCAGGAGTTGAAGATATGGCGACAGCGCCGAAAGGTCGCGGCCCTCCACAGCTTCAGACGGGGACGACGGCGGGGAAAATTCCTTCATAAGCTCGGCCCGATCGACAAAGAGGTAAAGCCAAGACTTCCCGGCATCCAGCGAGAGCGAGCCGCTCCGCACGATCCGACCCGGCACGGTTTCGTCACTCCAGATGCTTCGCTCCATCTCCACCGTATCGCCGCCGTTTACCGGGCGGGCGTAGGGTGTAACGCGCTCGTCGACGACAGCACGACACAGGGCTTTGGCGGCGCGACGCAGGGCAAGGGCCGCTGCCGAGTGCGCCGCTATCCCCGCAACCCAATCGGCATAATATTTCTCGTCATCGGCAACAGCACGCTCGGCCTCGGCGCGGCGCTCGGGGGCGTCCTGCTCCCACTTAGCAATCTCGGCGGCGTAATCACTCTGTTCAGCCAGCGCCGACCGGTGGTTCCAGCCAGAGGTTCCCGACAGCGACACGGCGGGCGGCTTTTGCGGCGCGTGGCGAAGCGTGAGCAGCTTATCGACCGTCATTGTCGAAGGAATGGGCGGCTCCGGAAAATGCAGTGCCGTCCGCTCCGCCGCCCCCCAGTCGGCTTCGGTGATCGCGCCAACATGCGCGATGGCGTGAGTAACGAACATCAGGCGTTCAGGCGCAAGCGGCGGATCATCGAGCGTTGCCTGAAAGACGTAGGGCAGTCCTACGCCAAGCTGTATCCCCGCCGAGCGCGATGATTGCATGGCTCTGGTCATGCCGCCACCTCGCGAAGCTGGACGACATTCGCGCCGCCCGCTGCGATCGCCGCGAGACGCTGACCCCACTTGGCAAAAGCCGCGCGGCGCTCGTCCTCAAACTCGAAAACCTGATAGACGCCCTTCAATCCGCTCTTGGTGTGCGTGACGTGGCCCAGCATCCGCTCGATGATTTCCGGTGCAACGGCGTCGATCTGGCAGCCACGGGCGACCGTCCGGCGCGTGTCGTGGACCACGAAGGCGGGCAGCGTCACGTCGTCAGGCTCGCCCCCGGCCTTTTCGGCCTCATCCTTCGCGATCTTGAGCATGGCGGCATCAAGCCGCGACTTCGCCCGAGAGAAGCCCGACACCGGCGTCTTGCCGTTGGTCGAGAACATCAGGTCGCACTTATCGATGCGGGGTAGCGCCTTGATGATTTCGACGGCGGCGGGGGACAGGGCAACCCAATGCGGCTCATCGTTCTTCATGCGCTCTTTCGGAATGAGCCAGTTGGCGCCCTCAAGGTCGATTTCGGACCAGCGGGCTTCCGCCACTTCGCGAAGGCGCAAGCCGGTCAGCAGCAGCAGCCGGTAGATGGGACCGAACGGCCAGCCCAAATCGCCACAGGCGAGCCACATGAGGCGCAGTTCGTTGTTTGCGATGAAATCGGATCGCTTCCCGCCACCCTCCGGTCGCGTCACGTCGCCAAATGGCGAAGCCGAAGCAGGAAATAGGCGACGGTGGCTGGCGTGAGCGTGCGCGAAAATCGAGCGCAAAGCCGAATAGGCCTTCAACGCAGCCGAGCTGGCGCGCTTGCCCGCCTTCGCGATGCAGTCGTTTATGTCATCGGCGGTGATCGACGGCAAAGGCGTTTGACCGAATGAGGGTGTCAGGTCGCGCTCAATGATGCGTTCCTGTTCCTGCCATCGCCGCAGGGTCTTTTTCGAGGCGGTGACATAATCAGCGGCAATGACCGAGAAGGCGAGCTTCGCGAGTTTGGCCTGTTCGCGCTCGCGGTCCTCGCGCTCCCGGCGCTGGTCGGCGAGCAGGGCCTTGGCAGCCTCGAAGGGATCAACCTTGCGGCGGACCTGTTCGAGCAGTTCGGCCGCACGGTCTCGCGCCGTCTCGGCAGTCCAGGGCGACCCATGCTTGCCGATGGTGACGCGACGGGTGGGACTGCCGCGCCCGTCCAGCCTGTATTGAATGAGATAGGACCGCGCGCCGCGATCCGTCACCATGACCCCGAAGCCCTTGAGAGTGTCGTCCCAAAGGTATGTCCGCTTATTCTGCGAGGGCAGGGGGATCGATTCCACCGCTCGCTTCGTGATCTTGCCTGTCGCCATAGTCGGTGCCTCCGATAAGCACCGGACTATCACGCTTGCGGCGACGTGTGAAGATGTCTGAGGGGATAAAGCGAAACGGAGCGCGAACGAAAGGTGAAGGTGAGGGCTTGCGACGACATGCGATGTCTGCCAAAGAACCCGAGCGCAGTTCTCCAAAACCGAGGGTCGCGGGTTCGAATCCTGCTGCCCCTGCCAGGCCGTTTCATGGCATTCGCGCCGGGCTTCGTGCCCGGCGGATGGGTCGCGGCCCGCGCTGGGCGTCGTTACGCGGGCGCCCTGCCGAATTCGAATGCCGTCTCCTTCAAAAAGGCCAGCGCGGACCGGCTCGGCAGGAAGAAATAGCCGCCGGCGCGCACCGTCACGAATTGTTCGATCCCCGTCAGCTTGACCGGACCCGCCGGGGTCGGGATAGTAAAGCTGCGCTCGGCACCGAGGTCGGGGGAGGTGAGGGGGTCGGGCTCGCCAGACAGACCATGGAATGCGGGTGAATTGATCCAGGTCTGCTGGACGAACTCAAATTGGCGCTCCAGGTCGGCGCAAAGCGCGACGAAAACGATGCCCTTTTCGTCCTTTCCGGCGCTGCGGTCGTGATAGCTTCGGCCTCTGCGGAGCAGGCGGTGCCGGTTGGTGATCGCCTGTTCGGCCGGATCGCCGGGTTCCTTGCTGTCGCGCGGATTGGCCCGTCGGATATGGGCCCCGAAGGGACAGGCGAAGCCCTGCGGATCGTCGATGCCGTAGGTGAAGTCGTTGAAGCGCTCGTCGCGATAATGGACGATGTTGCGCGTCGCTTGCTCCCCGATCGTCTGGCGCCGCTGCTCCTCGTCCGCCGACGGCGTGCGGGCGGGCTTCGACTGCTCGACCGGATTGCCCACCAGCGGCCGGCCGTCGGGCCAGCGGCCGACCATCTTCGCCTTGATCCAGGCCTTGGTGGGAAGCTGCCCGGCGATCTTGAACAGATCGGGATAGGCGGTCTGTCCGTCGGCCGACGCGCCCGCATTTCTCGATCCGGTCGCCCGCACCAGTTCCTCGGCCTTGGTTTCGGCGAAGGCGTCGAACGCCTCGACATGCTGTTCGAGCTCGCGGATCACCAGATAGCTGCCGTTCCGTCCAAAGTCGCGCGGCAGCCCGCCCGAGCGCCCCGCGCCGAAATCCGGAAAGCGGCTGAGATCGGAGGCTGAGGGAACGGGCAGATTATCCTGCGCGTCGGCTTCCTGCCGGATCAGCGGGCTGGGCGGCAGGAAGCCCTGGTTGTTCGCATAGCCCAGTAGAAACTCTCCCGGTTCGACGATGTCGCGCTCGGGTGCGCCGCGGGTGAAGCGCTCGGTGCCCCGGATCACGGGCTGCGAGATGCCGTCACGAAATCCGAAATGCTCGAACTGGGGGCGCTCGCCCACCGGCTGGCAATCGCGTTCGAAGATCAGGCGTCCTCCATAGGCCTCGAGCAGTTCCCGATGCACCGCTTTCGACTCCGCGAGCCCAGCCTCGTCCTTTGCATAGAGGAAGATCACGGCCTCGACCGCCGGCCGACCCGATGCATCGACGTCGCTCCAGCGCCAGGCCTTCGGTGCGGCGACATCGCGATCGCCCAATATGCGGTCCCGGCTCCCCATGCCCATCTGAAAGGCCGGCGAGAAGCCCGCGGGCAGATCCTCTCCCAGGCCGTTGGGCAGGCCGGCGCAGATTTTGCGGAAGCCGGCAGCGGAGCAGGCGAGAAACACCGATCTTTCCATCGAGCCGCGCGCGCCGGTGTCGGGCGGCCAATGGCCCTTGTAGGGCTCGACCCCCGCCGGATTATCCTCGCCCATCGACTGTCGGTCGCCGAAGGCGACGCAATAGGGTTGAAGCAGGCTGGCATTTCGGTCCCGGTCGCGGTCGGAGGCCGAGAGATCCGCGTCGCTCACGGGGCCGCTACGGCTGCCGACTCTGCGGCTGGCGTCCAAAATCCGGTCGAGTGTTCCGTGATCGAAGGCTTTGGGATGCGCATCAACCACCGGCCGGCTGCGGCGGTCGATCGGCAGATCGCCCCCCGAAATCCAGTCGAGCCAGCTGCCGAGCGCCCGATCGTCGCGCGGGGGAAGTTCGACCGCGAGGCAGGTGCTATGCGGCAGCGAGGGCAGGCCGCGGAAGACGATCGACTGCACTTCGTGCGTCTCGATCAGGTTCTCGACGCGCGGCATCGAGCCGAAGCAGCGCAGCCATTCGCGGGCTTCGCTGTCGTTCTGCGCCCGTGCGATGCCGTGGTGGATCAGCGCGTTGTTGCGGATCTGGTCGGTCGTGAGGCCGGGAAAGCGGCTGTACCAGAAGGGCACGGGCTGTTGCTGCGTCCGTACCCAGCGCTTGAAGCGGTCGCCGTCCTCCGCCCCACCGAAGATCAGGTCGCGCGTTCGCGGAAAGCCCTGCCAGTTGCTCCAGACCGCGGTCTGCCCCCAGCGCGCGCGCGTGATGAAATCCTCCAGATAGCTGTCCCAGCTGCCGTCGTAGTTGGAATAGAAGATCGACCGCCGCGTGCCCGGCAGCCGCCACCAGCGCGCATAGTGGATCGTGCCCATGTTGATCACGAAACCGGGGCGATAGTAGAAGACGATGATCATCCTGATCGCCCACAGCGCGAAGGCGTGGATCAGCGTCCGGAACAGCCCTGGCTTCAGCGTTCCGACCGCCATGATATGATTTTGGGCATGGCCGGGCTCGTCTTCGGTTCGCATGATCGCGGCGAGCTTGTCGATGGGGGCCTGATCGCCGTCGATCCGGTCCGACGTCTCCTTGCGGCGAAGCAGCAGGATGGCGCCGGAGATCAGCACCGCTATGACAAGGGCGGCCGCGACGGTCGCGCCGCCGAATATCGTCAACAGTTCCCAGCCCGCGCGCGGCAAGGCGGCCCAGTCGACGGCGCAATGAAGCGCGCGCCACGACGCCCAGGGCCATCGCGGCGGGACATGGCATGCGAGAACCGCCGGCGGCGCCACGACGCGCCACAGGCCGACCGCGAGCGCCGCCCAGAGCGCCAGCACCGGCAGCGTCAGCACCAGCCCCGAGCGTGAGGTCAGGAAGGCCCGGGCGGCCGACTTATAGGAGGGCGTGCGATAATCGGCGAGCTTCAGCCGCGCGCGGCTGGGCTTGAGGATCAGCGTATCGAATCGCCGTTTCAGCGCCTCGCGGATCAGCGTATTACGCCGGCTCCGAGTCATCAGCAGATGATAGCGATCGCCCTTCAGGATGCGGCGGACATAGGTCAGCGCGCGCATCGCATGGTTGCCGCCGCCAATCTCGCGGCCCAGATATTCGGCCAATATTGTCTCGACATGCGCCGCAAGGTCCCGCTGGCGCGCGATCATCGCGACCGGGAATTCGCTCGTGCCGTTATAGTCGAGCCCCGTCGCGCCCCACGGCCGGCTGTGCAGGCGGACGATATGGCGGCGCAGGAACCCGGCGAGGTCATCCTTGGCGCCGAGCCCGGCAAGCGCGAAGACCGGGCGCAGGAATGCGCCGGCTTGGCCGGCGATCGCCTCGATCGCGGCCTCGGCCGGGCCGTCGACGCTGAGTTCAAGGACGATGTGGAACCCCGCCTCCGAATCGACCGTCGCGAGCGATGCGAAATGGACGATCCCGCTCGCGTCGAACGCCTTGCGGACCGCGGGTTTCGCGGGGTTGTGCAGCCGCGCGATCTTCGTGTCGATCTCCTCTTTGGGAAACCCCGATTGCGCGGGAACGGGCACGACCACCAGAAACATCGACTGGGTCGCGCCCGGATGATCGTAGAGCATGTCGAGGCGCGTCGGGAAAACGCCGGTATATTCCATCCGGCCTTCCTTGCCGGGCGCCGGCGTCAGGCCGGGGCGTGCCAGCAAGGTCATGAACATGGTGGTGATCTGCTCGATCGCCATGTGCGAGCCCATGCAGGCATGCGGACCCCAGCCGAACATCAGGTCGCCTTCGACGTCGCGGTCGGTACGGAACCGGTTGGGCTGGCGGAACCGGCGGGGGTCGCGAAGCGCGGTCATGGTCGAGACCATGATGATCGTGCCTTTTTTGACCCGGCGCGCGTGCGGGCTTCCCGCCGCGATCACGGCATCGCTTCGCGCGACGCGCCATTGACCGGGCGCGAGGGCCGAATCGAGCCGCGCGGCTTCCTTCAATATCTTGCGCATGTCGTCGCGGCGGCCCGTGCGCGCGCAATCCTTCGCCTCGGCCATGACGTCCGGCCGGCGCAGAAGTTCGGCCAGCATCTTGGCGGCCGCCAGCGTGTTGGTCGGGATGAAGCCGGTGACCATGCCCATCAGAATCGCATTGATCTCGACATCGCTGATCGGGTCGGGCCCTCCCGCGCGTTGGCGCTGGAGCAGGACCAGGCGATCGAGGATCGTCTTGAGGCGCCCTTTGCTCGGTTTGGGGTGGCTGGCCCAGTTTCGCTGGGCGCGGCTGATCGAGTTCGCGAGCGACAGGCGGAGCCGGGCGCCGGCGTTGAGCGCGATGTCGCGCGTCTTGCGGTCGCCCGTGGGGTCGCCGAACAGCATGCAGGACGCCGCGAGCGACCATTCGGCAAAGGCGTCGGAATCGGCGATGTCGAGGCCGAAATAGCCTTGCGCCGTTTCGGTCGCGATGCGGGTGATATAGTCGCGGATCACGTCGAGCCGCCCCGCGCCATTCTCCAGCAGCGCGTCCGCGCAGGCCTGGGTTCGGGCCAGGATCTCGGCCAGATCCTCGGCAAAGGCCGCGGGGCTCCCGGCGTGCATCGCCGCGGCCATGATCTCGCGCTGCCGCTTGTGGGCCGCGCCGTCGAGTCCCAGGCCGAAGGTCGTTCCGGCCCCCAGATCGCACATCTCCGGCCCATAGGGCACGCCGAACCGGTCGGCATCGTTCAGCACCGCGCGTACATCGTCGTCCCGCGTAACGATTGCCAGATTCAAGAAAGACAGCGACGGGACCGGCCAGATCGTCTGGCACAGACGCAGAACCGGCGGAATGATACGCTGAAAGGCGAAGGACCCGGCGGCTTGCGCGATGCGTTCGCGCCAACCTTTCGGCGTCAGCGCCGCGAAATCGAAGGGCGGAAGCGGGCTCGGCGGGAGCCCCTTGTCTTCCGCGCGCAACGCTTCGATCTGGCCGAACCATTTGAAGAACGCCATGTCATGCCCCCCACTTACCGCCCCCGCGGTCCCGCTAGTCTTCAGCCTATGCCCGCTCGTCGCAGCCCCGATTTCAGGCGATCATTCCAGCGCGGATCGGAAAAAGGCAGCCAGTCGACGAACCGCGGCGAAAAGTCGGGCTTGGCCTGCATCAGGTGCCGCGCCGCGAATTGCGCTTCCTCGATCTCGCCCTTTTCGATCAACGCGTTGATCTTCGTCGTATGGGCATACCAATAGGCCGTGCGGCGCAGCAGCGACTGATCGGCGTGATCGATCGCGCGATCCCATTGGCCCATCATGTAATGGGCGACCGCCAGCTCTCCCAGGACATAGAAATTATGCTCGTCATTGGGGCCCAGGCGCAGGGCGAGGCGCAGCGGAGCCTCGGCCGCGGCCGGCGCATCGCGCAGGATATGGGCGCTGCCGATCTGCGCATGCGCCAGCGAGAGGCTGGGGTTGAGCTCGACCGCCTTGTCGAACAGGGCAAGCGCCTTCTGGGTCTGGCGCATCCAGAGCTCGGCCATGCCGGCGTACATGAAGCCGCGGCCGTCTTCGCCATCGGCGACCATGGCGCGCTGTGCCAGCGCGCGCAGCTCGCGCATCCTCCCTTCTTCCTTGCGCTCGGCCCATATCGAGCGCGCGTGAAAGAAGGTGAGCTGGATCAAGGCTTCGGCCGAGTTGGGCGCGAGTGCCAGCGCTTCCCGGAAACAGGATTCGGCCAGCTCGGAATCCTCGCGCGTGAAGCGGTGCAGATGCCACCGGCCGCGCCAGATGAGATCGTCGACGTCCATCCGGTCGGGCGCCCGCGAACTCGCCCGCGTCTTTTCCGCCGCGTCGATCCGCATGTCCATCACACCGACGATTTCGCGGATCAGTTCGTCGAGCATGGCCTGCGTGAAGGCGAGGGGAATGTCGATGGTGTGCGACCACACCGACAGGCCGGTTTCGACGTCGGCCATCTGCAGCCCCAGCCGCAGGATGTCCCTCGACCGCCGCAACGATCCTTCGACGATGTAGCGCGCGCCGAGCGCCGCGCCGATCTGGCGCAGCTCGATCTCGCGGCCCCGGTAGAGGAAGCTCGCGCTGCGCGCGATCACCGGCAGCCATTTGAGCCGGGCGAGCCCTTCGCTCAGTTCCTCGCTGATGCCGTCGGCGAGATAGGCGAGCGCGTCGTCGCCGGTGAGATTGTTGAGCGGGAGGACCGCGATGGCCGGGCGGCCGGCAAAGCCCGGAACCGGCTTCGAAAGGTCGATGATCGTCTCGGGCAGCCGGACCTGGCCGATCGCGTCACGTTCGAGCCGTGCCTCGATCGCGCGCCGCTGCTCACGCAGCCAGTCTTCAAAGGCCTCCTCACCCTGAATGTCGAGCCCCTCCAGAAACTCTCCCGACGCGCGGGGCGACAGGTCCGCCACTTCGACCCGGTCCAGTTCGATCCAAACGCGATTGTGGTCGGCATCGATCAACGTGCCATGCGGTCCATTGACGATCCGCCGCAGGTTCGACAGCTCGCGCCGCAAGCTGGCCTGCGCCTGCGGCTGCTGGCGCGATCCCCACAAACGCTCCTGCAACCAGCTTCGCGTGCGGTCGCCGCCGCGCGAAACGGCCAAGGTTGCGATCAAAGCCTGTCCCCGTTTGCTCGCCACTTCGATCCGCCCGCCGTCGCCGGCGGACAAACGAAACGGCCCCATCAGGTCGAGCCTGAATTTTCCGTCGGCATCAGACATGCAGCAAATCACCCCCCTGACCAGACGCATAGCGCAGCCGCGCGGGTTATCACGCAATTTTTCACGCAATCCGGACTCCGCGCTCACGCTTACCCGACGATCGCGCCCTAGGCCCGACGACAGCAATCAGGGGGACGGCGATGAAGGGTTCGGCAAAGCATGTGATTCTGGCGTGGGCGACCGCGACATGCGTGATCGCGGTGGGGCCGGCGGAGGCCCGCCCCAAGAAATCGGGAACGCAGGCGACCGAGCTCGATCCGGGGGGGCGCGGCGCGATTTCCGGGATCGGGATCGAATCGCGCGATATCGACGCGATGGCCGACCAAGTCGTGCGCGAACTCATGTCGCGGCCCGATTTCATCGCCTCGGCGGTGCCGCCTCGCATCGTCGTCGACAGCGCGGCCTTCTATAATGACAGCAGCCAGCGGATCGACCGCAACATGATCACCGATGCGCTGCGTGCCAGTCTCAACCGCGCCGCAAACGGCCGCATCCGGTTCATCAGCCGCGAGACCATGGCCCTGATTCAGCAGGAACGCGAATTGAAGCGCACCGGCGTCGCCGACGTCGGGACGCGCGGCATGACCGCCGGCGTCGCGGGGCTCGATTTCCGGCTGGTCGGCCGAATGACGTCGCTCGACAACCGCGACGGCCGCAGCGGCCTCACCCAGCGCCGCACCCAGGTCCTGTTCGAGCTGGTCGACATGGAAACCGGCGAAATCCCGTGGACGGGCCAACCTTATGTCATCCTGCGCGCCTCGGGCGACGACGTTGTTTACCGTTAGAACAGGGGGATAAGATGTCGAAATTCAAATCCAGCCGGTGGATGGCCGCCGCGCTTCTCGCCACGATCGCAGTCCCGACCATCGGTGCGGCGCAGGACGCGGCGCCGGTCGTCGAAGACAAGGCGGCGGCCAAGGCCGCCAAGGCCGCGGCCAAGGCAGCCGAAAAGGAACGGCGCGCCCAGGAGGCGGCCGAACGGAAGCGGCTCGCCGCTCTCCGGCGGCAATATGGCGAAGGCCCCTATCCCGACGAGATCGACGCCTATCTTGCCGACAAGCCCGAGGCGCTGAAGCCGCTCTATCGCACGCTCTTTACCGGCGGCGAGCGCAACGCGGTGCTGAATTTCCAGCGCCTCGGCCTCGCGGCGATGGACCGCGGGCTGTGGAGCGACGCCGAGCGCTCGTTCGACGCGGCGCTGACGCGGATCGAGGCGGTCTACGCCAAGAACAAACAAGCCGAAGCGGCGCGCGACACCTTTCGCAAGGAAGCGAACAAGGATTTCAAGGGCGAGCCCTACGAACGGGCGATGGCCTATTATTACCGCGGCCTGCTCTACCTGCGCGCCGGCGACTACGACAACGCCCGCGCCTCGTTCCGCACCGCCGAATATCAGGACACGATCTCCGAAGCCGAAGAGTTCAAGAGCGACTTCGCGGTAATGAACTATCTGGTGGGTTGGACCTATCATTGCCAGAATCAGCCGAGCATGGCCGAGGAAGCCTTTGGCTTCGCGACCGAAGCGCAGCCCGGCCTCACCGCGCCCGGCTCCGACGACCGGCTGCTGATGGTCGCCGAATATGGCCATTCGCCGATGAAGGCGCGGGCCGGCGCCCAGTCCGAGAAGATGATCTTCGAGGCGTCTCCGCAGAGCGCCGAAACGGCCGCCCGTTTCGAACTCGGCGACACGGCGGCTTTCGATGCGGTCCCGGCCAGCAGCGTCTATTATCAGGCGACGACGCGCGGCGGCCGGGCGATCGATGCGATCCTGAACGGCAAGGCCGAATTCAAGGCGACGACCGGCGCGGTCGGCGACGCGCTGACGACATCGTCGCTGGTGTCGATGGCGAGCGGGAACCTCGACTCGGGTACGCTCGGCCTCGCGGGGGCGGGCATGCTGCTCTCGCTCTTTGCATCGGCGGCCAAGACCGAAGCCGACATCAGGATGTGGGACACGCTGCCCGACATGATCACCGTCGCGACCGCGAAAGCCGCGGATCCCGGCAAGCTGAAAGCCGCCCGGGTCGACTATCTGACCGGCACGGAAACCGTGGCGACCAAGGCACCGATCATGGCCGCCGCCAACGGGTCCTGCGCGATCCTGTGGTCGCGATCACGGGCCGAGGACGCGGTGTCGGCCGATGTTCCGGGCGAGGACAGCGCGCTCGCGGCGAAGATCGCACGGCGCAAGGACATCCAGCAGCGCGACAAGGCGTTCCGCGTCAGCCTGCTCGGCCACTGAGAGAAGGGTCCCGATATGCCGAACGTCACACGTTCCTGCGCGCTCGCGGCGCTGCTGCTGACCTCGCTGCTCGCCACCGCATCGGTCGAATCGCGCGAAAACCGGGTGCTGAAATGCAAGACCTCGGTCGCACGCGGGGCGAAGAGCACGGGCGGCCCGGCGCTGGTCGCCAATATCCCGCGCGCGATGACGCCGATCGACCTCAACGCCGTCCAGATGACCGACAAGGCGCTGACCCGCAAGGTGGTGATCGAGGGGTTGTGGGCGCAGCGAACCGAAGCCGATACGCTGCTGATCACCGCGCGACTGGTGAACTGCACCAAAAAGCCGCTGGTCGTCCAGGCGCGCTCGAACTTCATGGACGCCGCCCAGATTCCGACCGAGCCCGTTTCGGCGTGGAAGACGATCTTCCTCCCGCCGCGCGCGACGAGCGTCTATCAGGAACGCTCGATCGGCATGGGCCAGGTCGCCGCCTATCTGGTCGAACTGAGGACCGAATGATGCGCGCGGCGCGCCCTGCGCTTGCGGCCCTGCTCGCGGCGGCGGCGATGCCGGTTGTCGCCGTGGCGCAAAGCGCGCCGCCGCCGCCGCGGACTCCGGTGACCGGTGTCGCGGCGCCGGCCTCCCCGACCGCCGCTCCGCCGACCGCGCCCGAAAAGAAGGAGGCCTATGGGCTTCAGGACGCGGGGGAACATACGCTCCGCGCGACGCAGACGATCTTCAACGGCGCGGGGGCGGGGGCCAGTCCCAACCCTTCCGCGACCATCGCTCGCGACGTGAAGCGGGTGAACGGATATTTCGACAAGGTCGGGGACGGGCTGACGCTGATCGACGTGGGGGTGACCAGCTACGAAGTCGGGACCGAAATCAGTCAGGGAAATTACGGCGCCGCGGCGCGAAAGGGCGCAGCGGCGGTCATCGACCAATGCATCGGTGCGGCGATCGCGGCCGGCTGCACCGCGGCCACCGTGGGGACGACGGGACCGGGCGCGGTCTTCGCCGAACCGCTGTGCGTCGCTGCGGTGACGACGGTGGTGGAATATTGCGATCACAAGCTCGAACAGGCGACGGGCATGAGCATGAGCGAAACCGTCGTCGACTGGGGAGTGAAGGGCGGGGCCGCAGCCATTGACGCGATGGATAGCGCGTTCGGCAGCGCCGAGCGGGATTTCGGCCAGGCCCGCGCCAGCGCCGATGCCAAGCGGATGTCGATGTCGGACGCCAATCAGGCGGCCCTCGCCGAACAGGCGGCGCAGGAGCAGGCGGCGCGCGATGCAGCGGCAGAAGCCGCGAGCGTGAACGACGCGCTGCTCTTCAACAATCTGATGATGGGGCTGGGCTCATCGTTCGCGCCGCCGCCGGTGGTGCCGTTGGCGCCTGTTTCCGGTCCTTCGGGCTGTCACCCCGGTCATGACGAAGCCGCCCATCCGGGCGGATGCCATTCGCCTCGAGGAGGGACTGCAAATTGAGCCACCCGTTCGCCAAACCGCTTATGCTGCTCGCCGCGGCGGCAGCCGGGCTGTCGACGCCCGCGGCCGCCCAGATGCGCGCCGGTCAGCCCGAAACGTTGCCCCCGCCGCCGCCGCGCGCGGACCCGGCGCTCGTGGCTCTCCATCGCTTTCGCAGCGCCTATCACCAGGCGGGTTCGCCGCGCATCGTCGTCCTGTGGAATCAGGAATTCTCCGATGAAGTGGCCTCGGAATATGAGGATCGCCTGACCCGCGACGGCATGGTCAGCGAAAAGGAAAATGAGGTGGTCGAGGAAACGAGCGGCCCCGCCGGCGCGGTTTCGGTGCGCGACCGCAACCTCCTGAAGCGCGATAAGAGCGAAGAGGTCGCCGGGACCAAGCGCGTGCGCAGCAAGCGGGCGCAGCTCGTGTCCGAGCCCGTGCAGTGGCAGATGGAGGAGAATTTCCAGCAGACGCTGCGTGCGGGGGGCGCGCAGATCGTCGACCGCAACATGATCATGCGGCGCGCGGGCTTTAACGCTGGGGCGGGCGAGCGGGCCAATGTCCAGGGCCTCGAAATGGAGGCGCTGTCGCAATCGGCCGATTGGCTGGTCGAGATCCTGATGGCATCCGACAGCCGCGCGCCCGACGGGATCAGTTTCCGCGTCAATGTCCGCGACCTGCGATCCGACCGGTTGCTGGCCAACTTCATGACCAACGGACGACCGCGCCCCGCCCCGCAGCCGCTGGTTGCCGGGCCCGGTGGTTTCGTCCGCGCGAGCGCCCCCGAACCCGGCCCTTCGCAAGTGGCCTCGCAACTCGCGATCGAGCTCATGGAAAATGTGGCGGGGGCGGGGTTTCGTTAGACGGAGGTGGGCGCCCGGCTTGCTGATGCGCGACGCAGGTCTTTGACGTTTCGTATGCGGTTTCGTCTTCGGAAACGCCCTGATGATCGCATCATGCTCCTCGCGGTTGATCTCGATCATCCGGAGGATGGAAACGGCCGCTCAGATGGGGGCCTTCACCCCCTCGGCCTCCTCGATCAATTCCAGCACGTCGCCGATCAACGCGCGCATCGCGGTTCGTGCCGCATCGGGGTTGCGCGCGACGATGGCATCGCGCACCGCCGAATGGTCCGCGACGCTCGCGGTGCGGCCCTTGATGCGGTTGGTAAAACGGATCGAGGTGCGCAGCGCCGTGCTCACCACCTCGCGCAGCTGAACGTAGAATGGATTGTTTGACGCGCGCAGAATCGCGACGTGGAAGGCGATGTCCGCATCGAGCGTGTCGTCGAGGCCCTGTTCCGCGGCCTTCATCCGCTCGAGTCCGTCGGTGATCCGTTGCAGCGACGCCTCATCGCAGAATTGTGCCGCCAGCGCCGCCGCCTCGGGTTCGATCGCGACGCGCAACTGGTTGAACTGGCGCAGCAGGTTGATCGAGAATTGCCGCTCGAGCAGCCAGCGCAGCACGTCCGTGTCGAACAGGTTCCACGAGGTCGTCGGCTGCACCACCGTCCCCTGGCGCGGGCGGGCGCTGAGCAGTCCCTTTGCGGTCAGCATCTTCACCGCCTCGCGCGTCACCGACCGGCTGACGCTATGCTGCTTTGCCAGTTCGGCCTCGGTGGGGAAGGGGTCGTGGTCGAATTTTCCGGTGACTATCGCGCGACCGAGATTATCGAGAAGCCCATAGGTGAGGTTGCGGCCCAACTGGGGCCTGCCCTCGTCGTTCAGCGCCAGGTCGCTCGCCATTTCTCCACCTTCCATTGCTTTGCCCACTTGGTCCAACACCACATTATGCCGAAGCTCTTGCTAGACAAGACCAATTAATCAGATAAATGTACGTGCTACGCGCATCGGTGCATACATGGAGGGGATACGGGGTGACAAGCCTGTCGCAAATCGATTTGATCGTGGTCGTCGTCTATGCCATCGGCATTTTCGGCCTGGCCCAGTGGGTGAGCCGCGAAAAGGCGGGTCACGCCAAGGATTCGTCGGATTATTTTCTTGCGTCCAAGGCGCTGCCCTGGTGGGCGATCGGCGCCTCGCTGATCGCGGCGAACATATCGGCTGAACAGATTGTCGGCATGTCGGGATCGGGATATGCGATCGGCCTCGCCATCGCGTCGTACGAGTGGATGGCCGCGCTGACCCTGCTGATCGTCGGCAAATGGTTCCTGCCGATCTTCCTCAAGAATGAAATCTATACCATGCCCCAGTTTCTGGAGCAGCGGTTCGGGCCGACCATACGCACGGTGATGGCGGTGTTCTGGCTGGCGCTCTATATCTTCGTCAACCTGACCTCGATCCTCTGGCTGGGGTCCATCGCGGTGACCGAGGTGGCCGGGGTCAATCAGGATGTCGCGCTGATCGGGCTCGGTGCCTTCGCGCTGGTCTACCAGCTGCGCGGCGGTCTCAAGGCGGTGGCTCTGACCGACATCGTCCAGGTGGCGCTCCTCGTGTTCGGAGGGCTGGTCATCTCCTATCTGACGCTCAGCCGGATTGGCGGCGATGCGGGCGTGCTCGCCGGTTTCACGCGCCTGACGACCGAACTTCCCGAAAAATTCGACATGATCCTGTCGCCCGACAATCCTTTCTACAAGGATCTTCCGGGACTCAGCGTGCTGATCGGCGGCATGTGGATCGCGAACCTCAGCTATTGGGGGTTCAACCAATATATCATCCAGCGCGCGCTGGCGGCGAAGAGCCTGCCCGAGGCGCAGAAGGGGGTCGTGTTCGCGGCCTTCCTGAAGCTGTTGATGCCTGTGATCATCGTGCTGCCCGGCATCGCCGCCGTGCTGCTCGCGCCCGATCTCGGCAAGCCCGATCAGGCTTATCCGACGATGATGGGGCTGCTGCCGGCCGGCTTGCTGGGGCTCGTCTTCGCGGCGCTGGTCGCCGCGATCATCGCGTCGATGGCGTCGAAGATCAACTCGATCGCGACGATCTTCACGCTCGATCTCTACGCCAAGTGGAAGGGCGTCCAGAGCCGCGCCGAGGACGATGCCGGCAAGGCGGCGAACGAGCGCAAGCTGGTGCTGGTCGGCCGCATCACCGCGGTGGTCGCGACCATCCTCGCGATTCTGACTGCTCGCCCGTTGCTCGGCAGCCTGGATCAGGCGTTCCAGTATATTCAGGAATTCTCCGGTTTCGTTACCCCGGGCATCACCGTCATATTCCTGCTGGGCCTGTTCTGGTCGCGCGCGACCGAGGCCGGAGCTTTGATCGGCGCCGTGGCTTCGGTGCTGTTGAGTTTCGTCTTTTGGTTCCCTGCCGACTGGGGCGGGAGCGCGGCACTCAACGCGGTGCCGTTCATGAACCGGATGATGATCGTGTTCTTCGCCAGCCTCGTGCTTGCGATCATCGTTTCTCTCGCGCGTCCAGCGCGCGCCGACAGCAACCGCATCACGATGCAGGGCGTTTCGTTCGGCACCACGATCGGGTTCAACATTGCCGGAATGATCGTCATCGCGATCCTGACGGCGCTTTATGCGACCTGGTGGTGAGGATGGGTGAGGCATTTCTGGCGGTCGACTGGGGAACCACCAATCGTCGCACCTATCTGATCGAGAACGGCGTGGTCGTGCGCACCGAGCGCGACGACCTGGGCGTCACGTCGGTGCGCGACTTCGAAGATGCGGTGGCGGGAATCCGTGGCCGGTTCGGCGACCTGCCGATGCTGCTCGCGGGGATGGTCGGATCGAATATCGGCTGGCGGGTCGCGCCCTATGTCGCAGCGCCGGCGGGCATCGACGAGCTGGCCGCCAATCTGCTCGAGGTCGATGCGCGCACGGCGATCGTGCCGGGGGTGTCGACCCGGGCGGGCGGGCGCGCCGATGTGATGCGGGGCGAGGAGGTCCAACTGCTCGGCGCGGTGGCGGCTGGACTCGTGCCTGCCGACGCGCTGCTCGCCCAACCCGGTACCCACTGCAAATGGGCACTCATGGCCGACGGGCGGATCGCCGACTTCACCACCGCGATGACGGGGGAGCTTTTCGCCTTGCTGCGCACGCACGGACTGCTCGCCGCCCAGCTGCACGGCGAGGTCGGTGCCAACGCTGCATTTCGCGAAGGCGTCGAGGAGGGGCGACGCCGTGATCTGGCCGCGTCGCTGTTCGGTATCCGTGCCGCGAAGATGCTGGGGGTTCGTGACGACGCCGACGCCGCGGCGTTCGCGAGCGGCCTGCTGATCGGCAGCGACGTCGCTGCGCGGTTGGCCGGTGCGGATCATGACGAGGTGTTCATCCTCGCCAACCCGGAACTGGGCGCGCTCTATGCGACGGCGATCGAAGCCAATGGCCGCACCGCACATCATGTAGACAGTCACGCGGCGTTCGTCGCCGGAATCCTCGCACTTGGAGCCGCTCGCCAATGACCCACCTTTCCCGTTTCGATGCCGCTTTCGCCATCTGCCCTCTGATCGCCATCTTGCGCGGCGTGACTCCCGACGAGGTCGTGCCGGTCGGCGAGGCGCTGATCGCTGCGGGCTTCACCTTGATCGAGGTGCCTCTCAATTCGCCCGACGCCATCGAAAGCATCGCCCGCCTCGTCGCCGCGGCGGGCGATCGCGCGGTCGTGGGGGCGGGCACGGTGCTGACGGAAGCTGACGTCGGCGCGGTCGCCGGGGCAGGGGGTGCGCTCGTGATCTCGCCCAACGCCAATTTCGAAGTGATCGCGGCAACCGCGGCGCGAGGCCTTGTGTCGCTGCCGGGCATCGCCACGCCGACGGAGGCATTCGCCGCGCTCGGTGCGGGTGCAACCGCGCTCAAGCTATTTCCCGCCGAAGCGGCCTCGCCCGCGGTGCTCAAGGCGATGCGCGCGGTGCTGCCCGCATCGGTTCCTATTCTACCGGTGGGAGGAATCGCGCCTGATAATCTTCGGCCTTGGCGCGAGGCCGGCGCTGCCGGGTTTGGCCTTGGCTCGTCGCTGTACAAACCCGGTTTCGATCCTGCCGAGGTCGGCAATCGCGCCGCCGCATTCCGCAAGGCGTTTGCGGCTCTTTGAAGCAGGCTGTCGTCGCAGGACGACGCCACGATTTGTCGAGGCAGTCCGCGGTCGCCGGTCCTTTTGGACTGGCGTCCTGAATTCTCGGCCCGCGCCTCGGCTCGCCAGAGTTTGATCTTTTCGGCGCGTTTTTCGAGTTCGCCAGGAGCCAGACTGCGTGGTGCCGACCATCGTATCACAGTCGGGTCGTCCCAAGGAACCGGACGGGCCGATCATTCGCCGAGAGCGAGGGCGCCCGTAAGATCGCCCGGCGGCGGCCCGCCGGCGGCGATCATCGCCTGCTCGCGCTCGACCAATCCCGGCAGTTTTTTCAACCCGAAGCGCCGCGTGAGGAAGCGCGCGATCGAGCCGGTGTCATAGATGGTGTGATCGACTTCGCCGCGGCGCGCATGGGGAGAGACGATGATCGCCGGAATACGCGTCCCGGGGCCCCAGCGATCCCCTTTGGGCGGCGCGACATGGTCCCACCATCCGCCATTTTCGTCGAAGGTGACGATGACGAGCATTTTTTCCCATTGCGGGCCGTTGCGCAGTGCTTGGATCACCCCCGCGATATGGCGGTCGCCGGCATCGACATCCGAATAGCCGGCATGCATGTTGAGGTTGCCCTGCGGCTTGTAAAAGCTGACCGCGGGCAGGCGCCCGGCCTCGACGTCCGCGAGGAAGATATTGGTTCGCGCCGTTTCGCCGAGGCCGCCGTCGCGCAGGTGCCGGTCGCGCCTTGCCGTGCCGGGGGCGAACTGCGCGAAATAGTTGAGCGGCTGGTGGTGCGGCTGAAAATTGGGCCGCGAGGGGAATTGCGCATCGGTTCCGTGCCCCGCCAGCGCGGCGCTCCAGCCGCCGGCGTACCAGGCCCAGTCGACCCCGCGGGCCGAGAGCATGTCGCCGACCGTGGCGTGGCGTTGGGGCAGCAGCGTCTTGGCGCTGGACCAGTCCGTATAGCCCGGCCGCCCGGCATCGAGTTCATAGCTCGGGGCATAGGGCGGCAGCATCGTGTTGACCGCGTAGAAATCCGGGGTCAGCGAATTGGGCACGAAGCGCACCGGCCCATCCATCGCGCTGGCGGGGGATTGAGCGGTCTGCCGGGGGCGGACGTCGCGCGGGTCGCTTCGGTCCAGCACGGTGATGCGATCCCTCGCCGGACCCTTGTCGGCGTTCGGATAATAGGGCGGGCGCGCCGCGACCAGATATTGATGGTTGAGGAACGAGCCGCCGAACGCGCCCATGAAGAAATTGTCGCACAAGGTGAACTCGCGCGCGATCTGCCACAGCCGAAGGTTGGCGGCATTGTCCGCATAATAGCCCATGACGAGCGCGCCGCTGTTCCCCCACGCGACGAAGCCGTCATTGCGGCCGCCGTTGATCTGCAGCTGATTGTTGTAAAAGGCGTGGATCAGGTCGCGGGTGACCAGACCATGCGGCAGCGGATCGCCTTCGGGCGTCGTGAGCGCGAACGGCGCGTTGGCGAGCGCCGCATGGACGGTCTCGTCGCTCAGATATTCGCGGTGCTCGACGACCTGCCGGTGCGGCACCAACCCTTCCCATATCGGCGGCAATTGTTGCAGCACCCCGCCGTCGCGGTCGCGCTGGAGATAGCGTTCGGGCGGCACCGCGGAAAGCGGCTGCTCGACCCCGGGAAAGTCGCCGAACAGATTGTTGAAGCTGCGGTTTTCCGCATAGATGATCACCACCGTGTCGATGGCGTCGCGCAGCGCGGCATCGGCGGCCGGCCTGGCGGCAGGTGCCGCCGGTGCGGAAACGGCTCCCGCATCGCCCATCGCCGCGGCGCCCACCGCCGCGGCGAAGCCCCCAAGCAACAGGCGGCGCTCCGGAGAAACAGGTTCGTCCGAACCGGGCGGATTCTCGTTCATCTCATTATCCTCATGCTGCGCCGCAGCGTCCTGTCCGGCGCTTATCGGATGCGCTTGCGCTCGCCGCGCTCCTGCAACGGAACCTGTTGGCCCGCGCCCGGAATGAAGGGAAAGGGCATCGTCGCCGCGTTATGTCTGGCGAGCGCCAACGTCTCCTCCGTCGTCGGCAGGACCGGTGGTCTCGCCGCTGGTTGATGGAAACGGAAGACCGAGGTGAGATCGCCGAAGGTTCGGCGGCGCCAGTCGCTGATATTGGGCTCGCGGACGCCGGTGATCCGCTCCAGAAATTGCAGGGTCGACGTATGGTCGAACGGCTGGCTCGATACCCAGCCGCCGGCCGTCCACGGCGATATGATGATGCACGGCACGCGAAAGCCGGCGCCGATCGGCACGTCGCCGACGAATTCATGCGGCGTTCCGGCCGGGGGCACGGGCGGCGCGACATGATCGAACAGGCCGTCATTCTCGTCATAGTTGAGGATGAAAACCGTCTTGGCCCAGACATCCGGGTTGGCGGCGAGTTCGTTGAGCCGGCGAGCGATGAAATCGGCGCCGGCGGCGGGCATGTAATCGGGATGCTCGCATCCCACGGCGGAGGGCATCAGCCACGAGACGGTCGGCAGGCGGTCGTGGAGCACGTCATGCGCGAACCGGCCCTCGTCGGCGTCCGGCAACCCGCGCAGTGCCAGTTGCGAGCCCGCTGCGGCGTTCCGGAACTGTGCGACATATTTGAATATGTTGTTGGGGCGTTTCCCCATCTCGCCATATTGATAGATGCGCCAGTCGATCCCGGCGTCCTGCAATCGTTCGGGGTAGGTTTTCCAGCGAAATCCGCCGGGCGGCATGATATTCTCGATCACCGGCCCGCCGGCCGTCGCCTCCGGATCGATCGTGCCGGTCATATGGTAGAAGCGGTTCGGCCAGGTCGGCCCGATCACCGACGAATGATAGGCGTCGCAAATCGTGAACGCCTCCGCCAGCGCATAGTGGAACGGGATATCCTCGCGCTTGAAATAGCCCATCGTATAGGGGCCGTTTACCCCGTCGGCGGCGCGGTGCGCGGGGAGCCACTGGTCCATCCTGCCGCCGTTCCACGCCTGATGCTGCACCGCCCAGGCATGGCTGGTGGAGGGCAGTTTCTGCGCATTGGTCGAAAAACTGTCGAGGTGGAACGGCAGCAGATAGCCGTCCGGGCTCGCGGCATCGGGCTGGTGAAAGACGCTCCTGCCGGTGGAAAGCGTCAGGGCATCGGGGTCGCCGAAACCGCGTACGCCCGAAAGCATGCCGAAATAATGATCGAACGACCGGTTCTCCTGCATCAGCAGCACGACATGCTTGATGTCCTTCAGCGTGCCCGGGCGCCGGGGCGGCTGCGCCATCAGCTTTTGCACATTGGGCGGCATCAGCATCGACGCCGCGGCCACCGACGCGAGTTGCGCCGCGTTGGTGAGCAGGCGGCGGCGGGTCAATGGGGGCGTCGTCGACATCCGGCGCTTTGTTCCTTCGCTTATCCGTTTCGGTGCCGAAGATGGGATTTTGAACGATCGCGACGCCGGGGCGCCTCGTCCGCGGGTGGATGGCGTTTCGGCAACCTCGTCCAGCGTGATCGCTGCCGTTCAACCAGGCCCTATTTCGCCGGGCCGCGCGTCAGCGTCGGCCATTGGACGCCGAGCTGTTCCAGGTACGATCCATAATGCTGCGGATCATAATAATGCTTCGCGAGTTCGGGCTTGTACCGCGCCATCGTCTCGGCATTCAGCCACGTCGGCGGTGTATCGTCGGTCGCCAGCATCGAAACATAATGCTGGTCCTTGGTCTGTACCTCGCTGAAATAGCGCTTTGCGTCCGCCAGCAGCTTCGGCTTGGTCAGCAGGTCGACGACCGTCATCGCCATCACCTTGGCGCCTGCCTGAACGCCCTTGTGCGCGATCGGGGTCGCCATCGCGATGGCGTTCGCCCAATTATGCCCCGGCAACCCCGGTATATTGGCCGGATAGCGGATGGTGATCGTGGGCACTGTCCAGCTGACGTCGCCGATATCGTCCGATCCGGCCGATTTCGGCTCCTCGGGCGGCGGGCCGAACGCCATCAGCTTTGTCGGCAGTCCGGTCGTCACCGTCGCGCCGACATTCGCCTGCACGGCGCGCGCGAAGGCCTGATCGTCGGCGTCCCATTTGGGCAGGCCGACCGCGACAATATTGGCCTGCGCCGCTTCCGCCATCGGCCGGTTGAAATGCTGGGTGGCCGCCACCCCCAGGATTTTCCGGCTGACCGTCGTGCTCGTCATCTTGGCGGCGCCGTCGGCGATGGCGTCGGCGGTCGCGAGCATCTTTTCGACGGCGTCGAAATTCATCTCGCGCAAATAGAACCAGATTTTGGCTTCGGAGGGCACCACATTGGGCTGGTCGCCGCCTTCGCTGATGACATAGTGCGATCGTTGCTCGGGGCGCAGATGCTCGCGCCGCATCTCCCAACCGTCCGCCATCGCGATCACGCCGTCGAGCGCCGAGCGTCCCCGCCACGGGGCGGCGGCGGCATGCGCGCTCTCGCCCTCGAACCTATATTCGACGCTGACCATGCCGGTGCCGTTGGGCTGGCCCCACGCGGTCGCGAGCTGGCTGCTGACATGGCTGAAGATCGCCGCATCGACGGTCTTGAACACGCCGGCGCGAACGAAGCGGGCCTTGCCGCCCAGCAATTCCTCGGCGACGCCCGGCCAGATCACCAGCGTGCCCGCGGTGTGGGTGCGGACCATCCAGTCCTTCACCGCCAGCGCCGCGACGATGTTCATCGCCTGGCCGCTATTATGCCCCTCGCCGTGCCCCGGCGCGCCGTCGACCATCGGTTGGCGCCAAGGGATGCCGGGCGTCTGGCTCGCCTTCGGGATGCCATCGATGTCGCTGCCCAGCGCGATCACCGGCCCCCCGGTGCCGTTTGTCCACCGCGCGACCCAGCCGGTCGGCAGCCCCGCGATGTTGCGCTCGACCGCGAACCCGTGCTTTTCCAGCAGGGCGGTCAGATAGCGTTCGGTCTCATGCTCCTGGAAACCGATCTCGGCATAGCTGAACAGTTGATCGTTGATGACTTGCGACAGCTTGGCTCGCGCCTCCACCCCGCGCACGACCTCTGCCTTGGCGCCCCGCGGTGCGGTCTGCGAGGCGGCGGGGAAAGCGAGCGCCAGTACCCCCGCAACAGCGATAGCGGATCGGATCATGCCTCGGCTCTCCTCGTTCCAAATGACAAGCGAGGGTCGCCCCTCGCTTGCGATTCCAGTCTTCCGATCAGAAATTCATCTTGACGGTGGTGAAGAAATACCGGCCGACGACGCCGTATATTCTGTCGTCCCGATAAATCGTCGGCATATGGGTCGGCATGATGTTGAAGATATTGTTCACGCCGAAACCGAACTGATATTTCCCTCCGATATCATATTGCACGGTCAAGTCGTTATAGACCTTCGCCGGGATATGTTGCCGCGGATAGGCTTCATCCGAATCGGTGTTCAGTTCAAAGGTCGCGGCGCTGATGAAGCGCGTGTTGAGCGCGATGTTGAGGTCGTCGATCTTGTATGCCATCAGCAGGTTGCCGCGGAACCGCGGATTCTCCCACGCGCCATCGGAAACGACGTCTCCTTCCGGGATTCCCGGTGTGGTTTCGGTCACCTTGTCGAGCAGGTAGGTCCCCTTGAACGACAGGCTGAGCGTGCCCTCGCCCACGGGCCGGCGATAGCCCACCCCGATATCGACACCGCGCGCATAGAGTCGCGCGGCATTGAGCTGGTTCGATTCGACCCGCGTCGCATAGCCGGTAACCGGATCGCGGGTCACGCGCGCGCAATAGGCGTTGTCGATCGTCGGCGCGTCGACGCAGAGCCGGATAAGGGTGGCGTAAGAAAATTGGGTGATGACATTCTTGATGTCGATATCCCAATAATCGATGGTGATATCGAGGCCCGGCAGAAACCGCGGTTGCAGAATCGCGCCCAGCGTCAGGCTGTTCGAGGTTTCAGGCTTGAGGTCGGGGTTGCCGCCGGTGACGACGACCGGCCCGATCCTGGGGGTCTCGAAGGGAGTGTCGATCCCCAGGGCCTTGCAGTTCGCCGCCCGCGTCTCGGAGGCGTAATAGAGCGCCAGCGAGCAGGCGTCGGTATAGGCGCCGGTGAGCGTCTCGACCTTCGCTTCGTAAAGCTCGCCGAAATTCGGCGTGCGGACGCTTCGTGACAGGACGCCGCGGAAGCTGAGGCCGTCCATCGGCGACCACATCGCCCCGGCTTTCCAGGCATGCGTGCTGCCGACGGTGCTATAGTCCGAATAGCGATAGGCGCCCTCGACCTCGAGCCGCCGCGCGAACGGCAGGTCGCTGAGAAGCGGGATGACCACCTCCCCATAGGCCTCGCTCACATTGAACGATTTGCTGAGCTCGGGGTGTTCGGACGGACCGGCACCGTAAACCAGCTCACCCGCGAGCGCGAGCGGATCGTCCGTGGTCTTCAGCGTTTCCTTGCGATGTTCGACGCCCACGGCGACCGACACATCGCCATAGGGAAGCGCGAACAGGGGGCCGTTGATATTCGCGCCATAGATCTGCTGCGTGTTGACCCGCCGCTCGTGCCGGTCGGCCATAGCCCACTTGATCTGCGCCTCGGTCGCCGGCTCGGTGCTGAAGATGTCGAACGGCACGCAACCCTGCGCACGAGCCACCGCGTCGCGGCAGATGGGGTCGCCGGTGACCGGATCGGCGATGGCATCGCGCGCGGCGATCCAGTGCGATTTCCAGGGAACATTCGCTTCGGTGACGTTGTCGGTCACGCGGCCGTACTGCCAGAACGCCTCCCATTTGAACTTGGAACCCAGCTTGCCGCTGAGCGAGGAGCCGATGGTGTAGCTTTCCCGGTCGTGATCTTCTTCCCGCTCGGGGAAGTTGCCATAGGTCCGGTCGATATACAGCGAGGTCAGGTTGTTATCGAGCATCACCTGCCGGACGGAGTCGGGCAGATAGGGGTTGTCCAACCTCGCGCTGGCGCCGCGCCCGCCGGGCACCGGGCCGGAGAAATAGGTCGTCCGGCTGTCGTCGCGCCAATAATTATACGTCCCGTCGTACTTCTGGCGCGAATAGGAAAAATGCGTGCCGAATTCGATGGCGTCGGTGATGCTGTAATCGACCCGCCCCATCAGCGCCACGGACTTCAGCCCGCCCCGGAATTGATCGCGGTCGCTCAGATTTCTGCCGTCGCCGCCATCGCACACGGCGTACTGCCCGGGGCTATATTCGATGTCACAATTGGATTCGCGCACATTGCCGCCCTCGACCATGTAGCGCTGGCCGTTCAGCCAATAGGTCGGCACATAATCGAAATAGAGCTGCCGGGTGTTCGGCGCGAGCACCCGATCGGGAATACCGTCATCGATGCCGGTATTGTCCGGGTTCGCCCGATAGGTCGGCCAGTCCCGCCAGTCGAAGCGGTCGGTGTAGATCAGCGGGTTGGATTGCGAATAGGTGGCGCCGATCGAGAAGGAGCCCCGGCCGTCGGCAAACTTGCCGCCGGTGGCGATCGAAACCAGATGTTTCGCGGCATCGCCCTGTTCCGAAATGCCGGCCAGTCCCGAGATGTGCAACCCTTCGATGTTGCGCTTGGTGATGACGTTGACGGCACCCGTCACCGCGTCCGCGCCATAGATCGCCGCGGCGCCGCCGGTCACGACCTCGATCCGATCGATCATGCTCACCGGGATCATGCCGATATCGACCGCGGAGGAGCGCGCGGAACCGGACACGCGGCGCTGCCCGTCGATCAGCGTCAGGCTGCGGTTGGTGCCGAGGTCGCGCAGGTTGACCGCCGCGATTCCCGCGTCCCAGCCCCTGACGTCGCTGCTGAGATTCTGGTTGGTGCCCAGCGCCGGGTCGAGTTCCAGCGCCTCGATGGCGCTGATCCGGCCGAGGTCGAGCGCCTGCTCCATGTTGGTGACGCTGACCGGCATCGGGGATTCGAGTTCGGGCCGGGCGATGCGCGAACCGGTGACGACGATCGCCTCTCCTTCACTCGCCTGCGCCCCGTCTCCATCGCCGGACAGTCCGGCGTCGGGCGACGGCGCCTGCTGGGCGAATGCGGGGGCGGCGAATGCCATCAACATCGAAACCGTCGACGTCGCGAGAAACAGGCTTGTCTTAGACCTCATTACGTCCTCCACTAACATTTTGTGTTTATTGGATAATCTTCATTCTCCGTGGTGCAGCCCATGGTCCAGCGGGCGCGCACGGCCCGAAACCCCTTTCCGCACCGCGGCATCGAATCTACAATATCGTTAATGTAGAACTGCCAGATCATGCTCCAATAGTCAACGATCTTGCTATCGCACGGATTTATTACATATTTGTGCCATTCAGCTGGATGAAAATCACCCTATGGACAGATGGGGCGTGCCAATTTACGATAACGATAATGTTGCAAGAAGGAGGTCAGGACGGTTGGCTCGTGACACGCACGCTTTCCCGCTGACGCCGCCCGCCGGCACGCCGGTCGCGGTTCGACACGGTGAATGGCCCCGGGGCAGCGCGCGCCTGCCGCTCCCAGAGCGGGTGCGCCGCGCGGGCGCCGTGGCTGCCATCGAATCGAGGGGCATGAGTATTCGTGCGCCGGCTTCGGTGCGCCGATCGTCCGGACAGCGCGGGACGCACCCCAAGGCCGGGCGGACGCGCGGCACATTCCGCCCCGGCAACGGAATACCCCTGATCATGGCCGGCATCGTCGGGATCGTGCCCGCATTCATTGCCAGAATGCTCGATCTGAACGATGAGATCGCAACATGCGCCGCACCCGAGGCCGGCGCTCCGGCCCGTCACCCTCAATCGATTGGACCCGTCCGTTGACCCAAGCTTCCACCGCGACCGCCGACCCCGCACCGGCAAAGAAAATGCCGCGAAAGGCGTGGCTCATCATCGGCCTGGCGATGGCGCTGCTGGTCCTCAACTATTTCGATCGGCAGACGCTGGCCATTCTCAAGCCGGTCATGAAGACGCAGCTCGCCTTCGACGACGAAGCCTATTCGCTGCTGACCTTCGCGTTCATGCTGCCCTACATCCTCATGTATGTCGTGAGCGGGCGGCTGATCGACCGGGTCGGGACGCGGGTGTGCATGACGGTGTTCGCGATCGGCTGGTCGGTTGCGAACATCGCCTCGGGCCTGTCCCATAGCTTCGGGCATCTTGCCGCGTCGCGGGTCTTGATGGGCGCCGCGGAGCCGGGCGCATTCCCGGTCGTTCAGCGCGCCATCCTGAACTGGGTTCCCGTCGAACGCCGCGCCCTCGCGATCAGCATCGCGACGCCGGCCGGAAATATCGGCGCCATCCTCGCCCCGCCGCTGATCGCCTTGCTGGCGACGGGTCTCAACTGGCGCATGGCGTTCGTGATCCCGGGGGTGGTCGGGATCGTCGTCGCGATCATGTGGTGGTTCACGGACACCAAACACAGTTCTTCCGCACAGCCGGTGCCGAACACGCCGTCGCCCGAAGCTGCCAGCGAAGAGGCTCCATCGGTCAAAGCGCTGCTCAGGGACAAGAGATTCCTGGCGATCGTCGCGGCGCGCATGATCAGCGACCCGGTCTGGTATTTCTATCTTTTCTGGAGCGCCGGCTATCTGCAGGAGCGCGCCGGGCTGTCGCTCGCCGAACTGGGCTTCGTCGGCGGCATCCCCTACATCGTCGCGGTGGTGGTCTGCATCATGCTCGGCCGTCTGGTCGACCGCTATACCGAGCGCGGGCATGATCCCATCCGCGTTCAGCTTCGCGTCTTCGCCCTCAGCGCCGCGCTGATGCCCTTGGGCGCGCTCATCACCATGGCGTCGAGCGCGTTCGTCGCGGTGGCCATCATCACCGTCGTCGTCGCGGTCTGCCAGGCCTGGTTCGTCGGATATAACGTCCTTCTCGCGGGCCTGTTTCCGGTCAGGATCAACGCATCCGCGGTGGGGATACTCGGCGCGGTCGGCGCCAGCACCTCCCTCGTTCTCAACCTGCTGGCCGGATCGCTGCTCGCCCAGTTCGACTATATCGCGCTGTTCGCGGGGCTAGCGATCCTGCACCCGGTCTCCGCGGTGATCCTGTTCCTGGTGATCGGGCGGAGCAGAGGAAGGCGTGCGACCGTGACCGGCGCCTGATCAGCGCGTGGTCGATGCCCGGATCGCGAGTTGGGGAACGATGCGCTCGGTCACGATCTGATTGTCGGCCGTGCCCTGAATATGGTCGAGAAGGCGGCGCGTGGCCCGGTGCGCGACCTCCTCGAAGGGCAGGAGCAGCGTGGAAAGCGGCGGCTCCATGAATCGCGTGAACGGAAGGTTTCCCCATCCCATCACCATCACGTCGTCGGGGATGCGGATGTTGCGCTCGCGCAGCGCGCGGTACAGGCCGAGGGCGTAATAATCGTCGCCGACGACGAAGGCATCCGGGCGCCGGCCGCGATCCAGCAGGTCGGCGGCGACGCGATAGGCATCGTCGGCATGCCACGACTGGGAAACGCGAAACGAGCGGGCAGGGGGGATGAGCGCGAGATTGTGTCGAGGGTCGAATGTCAGCCCGTGCCGCTCAAGCGAGTGCCGGAATCCCTCGGTCCGAAGCCGGATGGTCGAAAAGGGCATGTCCTCATCGAGCAGCACGACATCCTTCGCGCCCCTCGCCAGCACGGCGTCGGTCGTGAGCTGGATGCCCGCGTCATTGTCGGTGGAATAGAAATCGACTCCCAGTTCGGGGAGCTCGCGGCTGACGAGGACCAGCGGAATGCCCGCCTTGATCACCGGCGTCCATGCGGTGGAGCGCTCCTGCACCGGCGCCGCGATGAGGCCGTCCAATCCGGATCGCAACGCCCGGTCAATGGCATCGCGCTCACGTTCCGCCGATTCGTAGGAAAGGAGCAGCAGGACGGTGTAGCCGGCATGTTGCGCCTGCAGTTCGACCTCGCTGACCAGATCCGAGAAGAAGGGGTTCGAGATATTGCTGACGATCACGCCGATCGTCTTGCGCGAGCCGAGGACGAGAGAGCGTGCATGGACATTGGGAACATAGCCGAGGCGTTCGGCCTCTGCCTTGATCAGGGCGCGGGTCGTCGCGCTGACTCCCGGCCTGTCATTCAGCGCGCGTGATATCGTATTCGCCGTCAGCCCCACGACCTTCGCGAGGTCCTGAAGAGTAGGCTGACGCCGCCCCCTGCTTGTTTCCGCCATGCACGCACCTCCTTGAATGATAAGTCTAGCGCCCATCGTGGCACGCAGGACAAACATTATCGTTATCTCATAATCCAATTTTCGGCAATTTTCGCGACGCGATCCCGATCCGCAAATTTTCAATTATTTTCGCATATATCATAGCGATAAAAGCGCCATTGACTAGGATATGGGCATATGGCAGGATTACATTATCGATATCTAAGAACTTTGCAGAGAGTGATTCAGGCCACGGCTTCAAGGCAGCCGGACGCCTCCCCCGTTCCACCATCCAAACTGGCCAGTAGAAGAAGTATGTCCGCGATATTCAAGCAAAATGCGTCGATCAGCGTGCCGGGCAGCGAGGTGCCCGTCGGGGGCAGCTATGACGTCGTCGTCTGTGGCGGCGGCCCCGCCGGGCTGATCGCTGCCGTGGCGGCGGCCCGCAACGGCGCCAGGACGCTGCTCATCGAGCGCTATGGATTCGTCGGCGGCATGTCGACGAGCGCGCTGGTGACGCCGATCAGCGAATTCCGTCATTTCGGCAAGCAGCATATCGGCGGAATTCCGTTCGAGCTCCTCCAGAAAGCCGCCGAGCTCGGCGGCGCAAACGTCACGCTCGAAAGCGGCAATTTCCCCGTCAACGACGAGATACTGAAACTCGCCGCGCAGCGCCTGCTGCTCGAAAGCGGGGTGACTTTGCTCTATCATAGCTGGTTTTCGGACTGCGTCGTCGAGGGCGACCGCGTCACCCATGTCATCGTGCAGAACAAGGCGGGCCGCGTCGCGTACGAGGCGGAAGTGTTCGTCGATTGCACCGGCGACGCCGATCTCGTGCGCGCGGCGGGCCTCCCGACCACGAAGGGCGACGTCCTGCAGCCCGCGACCTTGTGGTTCCAGTTGGGCGGCGTCGATACCGACGCGCTCGATTATCTGTTCCGCGACGCCGTCGACGGAATGCTGCCGGTGTCGGAGGTGATCCGCAACCGGCTGCTCGAACTCAACGAGGGGGGCGAGATTCCGATTTTCGGCGGCCCGTGGATCAACAAATTCTTCCACGACGGCATGGTGAGCATCAACATACTCCGCGAGGCGACCGACGCCAGCGACCCCGAATGGTTCACCAGGACCGAATGCAGCCTGCGCGAGAATCTCCAGCTCATCATCGAGATATTGCGCCGCGAGTTCCCGGAATTCCGCGACTGCTGGCTGGCGAAATCGGGCATCCAGACGGGGGTGCGCGAATCCTATCACATCGTCGGCCTCTACGAGCTGAAGCACGACGACATCCTGTTTCCCAAGGCCTTTCCCGACACGATCGCGAAGGGCGCGCACGTCATCGACATCCACGCGAGCGACAGCAACGATCAGAACGGCCTCGTCATCCCGCGGCAGGAATATAATGTTCCCTTCCGCTGTCTGGTGCCGCGCGGCAGCGTCAACCTCGTCACGGCGGGCCGCTGCCTGAGCGCGGACGGTCCCGGCTTCGGCTCGGTGCGCGTGATGGCGACCTGCATGGCGATGGGCCAGGGCGCGGGAACCGCCGCCGCGCTGAGCGTCAAGCACGGGTACAGCATGTCGGCGATGAATTTCGAGCATCTGCGCGAAACCCTCATGACACAGGGCGCGGTGATCGATTTCGACAATGTCGTCGATCCGCAGGCCCCGATCGCCTTGTCGACCTATCCGGCTGTCCGAGCTTGCGGATGACCATGAGGATTCCCTGCCATGAGGCTTGAGGGCAAGGCTGCGCTGATCACCGGCGCGGCACGCGGCATCGGTCTGGAGTTCGCGCGAGCCTATATCGCCGAGGGCGCGACGGTGGCGCTCGCGGACATCGACGGAGAGGGCGTCCGCCGATCCGCCGACGCGCTTGGCGCCGGAGCGTTCGCGATCGAGATGGACGTCACCCGGCAGACCTCGATCGACGCGGGGTTCGCCGAAGCGATCGGCACGCTCGGGAAGCTCGATATCCTCGTCAATAACGCCGCGCTCTTCACGGCGGCGCCGATCGCGAACATCACGCGGGCGGATTACGACCGGGTCTTCGCCGTGAACGCGGCCGGAACATTCTTCTGCATGCAGGCGGCGGCGCGGCACATGATCGCGCGCGGAAGCGGCGGCAAGATCATCAACATGGCGAGCCAGGCCGGCCGGCGAGGCGAACCGCTGGTCGCGGCCTATTGCGCGACCAAGGCGGCGGTGATCAGCCTGACCCAGTCGGCGGGCCTCGACCTGATCCGCCATGGCATCAACGTCAACGCGATCGCGCCCGGCGTCGTGGATGGCGAGCATTGGGACGGCGTCGATGCCGAGTTCGCGAGGCTCGAGGGCCGGCCGGTCGGCGAGAAGAAGCGCATGGTCGGCGCGTCGGTGCCGATCGGTCGCATGGCCACGGCGCCGGACCTGACCGGCATGGCCGTCTTTCTGGCGAGCGCGGAGGCGGATTATATCGTGGCCCAGACCTATGGCGTCGACGGCGGCAACTGGATGGCATGAGATGAACGTCGCCCATCCCCGATATGACCGCGCGCGGCTGACGCCGGGGATTCTCCATATCGGCCTCGGCAATTTCCACCGCGCCCATATGGCGACCTATCTCGACGATCTGTTCGCGCTGGGCGAGGATCACGACTGGGCGATCCTCGGCGCGGGGGTGCGGCGGGCCGATGCCCGGATGCGCGAGGCGCTCGCGGCGCAGGACTGGCTGTCGACGGTCATCGAGCTGGACCCTCAGGGTCGGCGCGCGCGCCGCGTCGGCGCCATGATCGGCTTCGTCGAGGTTGATCCCGCGAACGGCCCGCTGATCGCGGCGATGCGCCGGCCGGAAATCCGCATCGTTTCGCTCACCGTCACCGAAGGCGGCTATTTCATCGATCCCGCGACCGGGCGCTTCGATCCGGCGGCGCCCGAGATCGCCGCCGACGCTGCGGCGCCCGACCGCCCGGCGACTGCCTTCGGGGCGATCGTCGCGGCGCTCGCGGCCCGCCGCGCCGCCGGCGTCCCGCCCTTCACGCTGCTGTCGTGCGACAATCTGCCCGGCAACGGCGATGTCGCGCGCGCCGCGGTGGTGGGGCTGGCCCGCCTGTCCGATCCCGGCCTCGCCGACTGGATCGACACCCACGTCGCCTTTCCCAATGCCATGGTCGATCGCATCGCGCCGGCGACCGGCCCGCGCGAGCGCGCGATGGCGGCGGCGTTCGGCCTTGACGATCCGGTGCCGGTGACGTGCGAGCCGTTCCGGCAATGGGTGATCGAAGACCGCTTCCCGGCCGGCCGGCCCGCTCTCGAAAAGGTTGGTGCCATCTTCACGCCGCGCGTGCACGACTTCGAGACGATGAAGATCCGCATCCTCAATGGCGGCCATGCGGCCATCGGCTATCCGGCGGAGCTTCTGGGGATCGCGCATGTCCACGAAGCGATGGCCGATGGCAGGATCGCGGCCTTCCTCGACAAAATCGAAACCGACGAGATCGTGCCGATCGTCCCCCCGGTTCCGGGTCATGATCTGCACGACTACAAGGCGCTCATTCTGCGGCGTTTCGCGAACCCCGAGATCGCCGACACCGCGCGCCGCCTGTGCTTCGACGGATCGAACCGCCAGCCGAAGTTCATCATCCCGTCGATCCGCGACAATATCGCCAGAGGCGTGATGCCGGCGGGGCTGATCCTCGCCAGCGCCCTGTGGTGCCGCTATTGCGAGGGCAGCGACTCCCGGGGCCGCACGACCCCTCCGAACGATCCCGATTGGGACATGTTGACGGCGACCGCGCGCGCGGCGAAGCAGGACCCCGCCCGATGGATCGGAATGCGCGCGATCTACGGCGACCTTTCGGACGATCCCGCGTTCGTCGCCGCGTTCGAACAGGCGCTGCATCTCGTCTGGAACGAAGGGGTGGCCGCGGCGCTGGCGCGCTATACGGAAGGCTGACCGATGCGACCTGCGCTCGCAGACATCGACGAGAGCCGGACGCCGCCGAACACGTCCGCCGACATGAGCAGAGCGAGCCTTGCCTTATGATCGAATATCCGCCCAGCCGCCGCACCCTGCTTCGCGCCGGGGGGCATGCCATGCTGTTCGCCGCGCTGGCGCGGACGCCCGCGTTCGCCGCGCCGCAATTTTCCGACGACCCGTTTACGCTCGGCGTCGCCTCGGGCGATCCGGCGCCCGATGGCTTCGTCATCTGGACCCGCCTCGCGCCGAAACCGCTCGAACCCCATGGCGGTATGCCGGCCGAGGCCGTGCCGGTGAGCTGGGACGTCGCCGAGGACGAAGCGTTCCACCGGATCGTGCAGACCGGCACCGCGCTGGCGCGGCCCGAACTCGCGCATTCGGTTCATGTCGAGGTCGAGGGCCTCGGCAGCCATCGCCGCTACTGGTATCGCTTCGTCGCGGGCGGAATCCCCAGCGACACCGGCACCGTCCGCACCGCGCCCGCCGCCGGAGCGGCGCTCGACCGGTTGCGGATCGCGGTCGCCGGATGCCAGCATTACGAACGCGGGCTCTTCTCGGCATGGCGCCATATCAGCGCGGAACCCGACCTCGATCTCGTCTATCATTACGGCGACTATATCTATGAGGGGAAACCCGCCGGCCCGGCGGCGGCGGCCAAGGCGCCCCTCGTGCGCCACCACAACAGCGACAAGCTCTACAGCCTCGACGATTATCGGCAGCGTTACGCGCTCTACAAGGTCGATCCCGATCTTCGGGCCGCCCACGCTGCCGCGGCGTTCGTGTCGACGTTCGACGATCATGAGGTGGAGAATAATTGGGCCGGCGATCTCGACGACGGCGGCACGCCCCGCGAAATCTTCCTGCTCCGTCGCGCCGCCGCGATGCAGGCGTGGTACGAGCATATGCCCGTCCGCAGGAGCCGGTTCCCCCACGGCGGATCGCCGCGGATATTTCACCGGCTCGATTTCGGCCGGCTCCTGCGCCTTCACGTCCTCGACAAGCGCAGCTACCGCAGCATCCGTCTTTGCGAAAAGCCGGGCGACGGCAATTGCGTCGATACGCGCGACAAGCCCGACACGATGCTGGGCGATGCGCAGGAACGCTGGCTCGGTAAGGGCCTGACGCCCGATTTCGCCTGGAACCTGCTGGGACTCGGCGGCCTCGTCATGCCGTTCGACCGGTCGGCGCAGAAAATTCCCTCGAACGGCTACGACAATTGGACCGGCTATCCCCACGCGCGCGCGCGGCTGGTCAGGATGATCGAGAAACGCGGCAAAAATGTCGTGATCGCCGGGGGCGACAGCCATATGTTCTTCATCGGCAATTTGCCGTCGCGTCGCGATGATCTCGAAAGCCCGCCTGTCGCGCCCGAGTTCCACGGAACGTCGGTCAGTTCGATCAGCACCAACGGGCTTCCCATCGGCCCCGATCCGCGCGCGGCGACCAACCCGCATATCTCGATGATCCATGATCAGCGCGGCTATCTGTTGTTCGACGTCAAGCCAGAGGTCTGGCACACCGATCTGCGCGTCGTCGACCAGGTGTTCACCCCGGGCGGCCGCATCGACACGTTGGCGCGCTACGTCGTGGAGTCCAGCCGGCCCGAAGCGGTCCGGGCCTGATCGCCGCATTTTTCTTCACTACTGGCTCGGAAGCTCCCATGACATATTCTCCATCGATCGCCGGGCTCGAACTGGGCGGCACCAAATGCGTCGCCATTCTGGGCACCGGGCCCGACGACGTTCGCGCCCGCGAAACCGTGCCGACCACCGATCCCGCGACGACCTTGGCGGCGCTGGAAAGGATACTCGACGGCTGGCGCTTCGACGCGCTCGGCATCGCCGCCTTCGGTCCGCTCGATCTCGATCCGCGCAGCCCCGATTATGGCTCCGTCAGCGCCACTCCCAAACCCGGCTGGACGGGGACCGATCTCACGCGCCGGCTCGCCGCGCGTTACGGCAAGCCGCTGGCTATCCAGACCGACGTGGTCGGCGCCGCGCTTGCCGAGCAGCGCTGGGGCGCAGCGCGGGGACTGTCGAGCCATTGCTATATCACGGTCGGCACCGGCGTCGGCGTTGGGCTGATCGCGGGCGACCGGCCGGTGCAGGGCGTGGCGCATGGCGAGGCGGGGCATATGCGCGTGCGCCGCGCGCCCGGCGACGATTTTGCCGGCGCGTGCCCCTTCCACGGCGATTGCGTCGAGGGGCTGATCTCGGGACCGGCGCTCGCTAGGCGGTTCGGCCGGCCACCGCACGCGCTTCCCGACGGGGGCGATGAATGGGATTTATTTGTCCACGATCTCGTCGGGCTGCTGCATAATCTGGTCGTCACCGCGGCGCCCGAGCGGATCGCGATCGGCGGCGGCGTGCTGGCCTCGCGCGAACGGCTGTTTCCAAAGCTGCGCGCCGCGCTCGCCGCGAGCATCGCCGCCTATGGATCGCTCACCCCCTATGCCGAGCAGCTCGACAGCCGCCTCGGCCCGCCGGGGCTGGGGACGATGGCCGGCCCCCTGGGCGCGCTCGCGGTGGGCCTCGACGCTTTGGACAAAGCGAGCGGATAAAGAGCGACTCACCGCCGACCGAATCACGGCAAGCGTTGCCGGCGACCCGCTGCCCATGTGGTGCCGGCTGTCAGACTCGAACTGACGACCTACCGCTTACAAGGCGGTTGCTCTACCAACTGAGCTAAGCCGGCGCTCCCGATGGCCCTTTGCGTCAAATGATGCCGAAGGTCCAGCCTTCGGTTGCGGCGAGCGCGGCGGTCAGCGGCGCGGGCGACCAGGGCGCGGCGTCGCCCGCGATCGCGCGTAGCCAGGCGGCGGCGAGCAGCGCGTCGCTCGCATGGTCGCTGACCGGACCCGCAAGGTGCGCGGGCCGTGATCCGATCGCGATCAGCGCGGCGTCGAGCGCGTCGCCGTCGCGGATCTTGCTGCGCCCCGGCGGTAGTCCCGCCGCGCGCGCCGCGAGGCTCGTGTAGATCTCGACGAGCACGGGCCCGCGCGCCGGAACCGGATCGAGCGGCCACAGAGGGATGCGACCGTAAAGGCGGTGGAGCAGGCGCATTCCCGAAAGGCTCGCCTTGCCGACCTGCGCCGCGCCGACGAGGTTGAAATTGCTGACGCTCGCGGCCTGTTTCGTCGTGCGCTGATGCTGCTCGACGATGCGCAGCCGCCCGCCGCCGGCTTCGAACAGGTCGCCGACGACGCCCGCGCCGTGGCGGAAATGGCGATGCGCCTCGGGATGCGCGAGGAAGGCGCCAGCCTCGAAATGCGGATCGCCCGCGGCGAGCCGTTCGACCAGTGCCCACAGCGCGCGGATGTCCGGGGGGCTGTCGCGCCATTCGGGAAAATAGGCCGCACGATCGGCGAAGGCGAAGGCGGCCGAGAAATCGAAGCCGATCAGCATGTCGGCGCCCGCTGCCGCGACATCCTCCAGCCAACCGAGTATCTCGGCGCGCGACCAGACATGCCCCGGCCGGACCAGCGCGGGCGCGCCGGCCCCGCTCGCCACCGCGAGCGCGATGCCGCGCTGGCGCTCGCCGCGGGCGCCCGACCAGTCGAGAGCGGCGAAATGGGTGAAACGGCGCATCGCCGCGCCCTAGCGCATGTGTGTCACCTTGCACAAAGCGCGAATGAGTCCCACATGCAGCCCATGCTGATCGAAACCGAATCGACGCCCAATCCCGCGACGCTCAAATTCCTGCCCGGACAGGCGGTGATGGAGGCGGGAACCCGCGATTTTGCGAGCCCCGAAGAGGCCGCCGCCTCGCCGCTCGCCACCGCGCTCTTCGCGCTCGGCGACGTGACGGGCGTGTTCTTCGGCCGCGACTTCATTTCGGTGACGATCGCGCCGGGCGCCGAATGGGCCGATGTGAAGCCCGACGTCCTCGGCATCGTCATGGATCATTTCCTCGCCCGGATGCCGCTGTTCCATCCGGCGAGCGCGGGTTTCTCGGTTCCCGCGGAGGAAGGGGAGGGCGGTTTCGCCGACGATCCCGCCGACGCCGACATCATCGAGCAGATCAAGGAACTCATCGAAACGCGCGTCCGCCCCGCGGTCGCGAACGACGGCGGCGACATCATCTATCGCGGTTTCGACAAGGGCAATGTGTATCTGAAGATGCAGGGCGCCTGCTCGGGCTGCCCCTCGTCGACCGCGACGCTGAAGAACGGCATCGAATCGCTGCTCAAACATTATGTTCCCGAAGTGACGGCCGTTCACGCCGTCTGACGCCATCCCGACAGGAGAATGCCCCGATGAGCGAGCCGCTTTCCGATAGCGCTCTCGACCAGCTGTTTCGCACCGCGCGCACCTATAATGGCTATGTCGACCGGCCGGTGTCGGACGATCAGCTGCGCGCGATCTGGGACCTGATGAAATATGGCCCGACGAGCGCCAACAGCCTGCCGGCGCGGATCGTCTGGTGCGTGTCCGGCGAGGCGAAGGCGAAGCTCGCCGCACTGTCGATGCCCGCGAACGGCGAGAAGATATTGAAGGCGCCGGTCACCGCGATCATCGCGATGGACAATGAATTCTACGAGCATTTGCCCGAATTCTTTCCGCACACCGATGCGCGGAGCTGGTTCGCGGGCAACGAACCCCACGCGCAGACCACCGCCTTTCGCAACTCGAGCCTGCAGGGCGCCTATTTCATCCTCGCCGCGCGGGCGCTGGGCCTCGACACGGGGCCGATGTCGGGCTTCGACAATGCGGCGGTCGACCAGGCCTTCTTCGCCGACGAGCCCAATGTGAAGAGCAATTTCATCTCGACGCTCGGCTATGGCGATCCCGCGACGATTTTCGAACGCAGCCCGCGGCCGAACTTCGGCCGTTTCAACCGCATCGCCTGATCGTCCGGGCGCGCCGCGATGCTGCGACTGGTCATCGATTCGGCGAGCGAAGCCTGTTCGGTGGCGCTGTTCGATGATTCGGCGCTTGTCGATTTCCGCCACGAGGCGATCGGCCGCGGGCATGCCGAGCGGCTGGTCCCGCTGATCGCCGAATTGAAGCGAGGGGGACGCGCCGACGCCATCGCGGTCGGCTGCGGGCCCGGCAGTTTTGCCGGGGTGCGGATCGGCGTCGCGGCGGCACGCGCGCTCGCGCTCGGGTGGAAGGTTCCCGTGCAGGGATTCTCGACCCTCGCGCTCGTCGCGGCGGGTGCCGCGGCCGAACTGGCCGAGGCGGGTGGCGGACTCATCGTGATGGAGGGCGGGCACGGGCAGTGGTTCGTCCAGCCCTTTGCCGCGGATCTGTCGCCTGCTGCCGCGATGCGCTCGCTTCTACCCGACGAGGCGGTGGAACTCGAAGATCCAGTCGTTATCGGCAACCGCGCGGAAGCATTCGTCGCCCGTCGCGGAAGCGGCCGCGCCCTGGCCGCGCTTCCCGACGCGCGCGCCTTCGCGGCGCTGCCGACAGCCGCGCTGTTTGCCGACCCGAGCCCGATTTACGGCCGCGCGCCTGACGCCAAGCCGATGACCGCGGCATGAGCGACCCCATCCACTTCGCCACGGCCCGCGTCAGCGATATCGGCGCTGTGATGGACGTGATGGAGGCCGCCTTCGACCCCGCCTATGGCGAGGCGTGGAGCGCGGCGCAATTGCTGACCCTGTTCGCGCTGCCCTCGGCGCGCGTCTGTCTCGCGCGCGAGGGCGACCGGCCGTGCGGCTTTTCCGCGGCGCGGGTCGCCGGACCCGAAAGCGAATTGCTGCTTCTCGCGGTGAACCCGCTCTGGCGCGGTCGCGGGGTCGGGCGGCGGCTGATCGACGACTGGCAGGCATGGGCCGCGCGGGAGGGCGCCGAGGATTATTTCCTCGAGATGCGCGCCGACAATTCGGCCGCTCGTCTGTACCGGGAAGCGGGTTTTTCCGAATGCGGGCGTCGGCCCGCTTATTATCGCGGCGGCGACGGGGTGATTCGCGACGCGATTACGATGCGACGCAGCGCAAACGCTTCGTAACCAAATGATCTTTCATTGCGGCGTTGTCACCAAAATGGCATGAATAGCTGTGGACGAAGAAATATAGGACCATTCGCCGTCCATTCTTCTGGGATGAATAGATAAGGAATCGCCCCCATGTCGGACCAAACCGATACCAACGAAATGCTCGTCACCTTGACGGCCGATATCGTCGCCGCGCATGTCAGCAACAACAGCGTCGCGATTTCCGACCTCGCGATGCTGATCAACAATGTCCACGCGGCGCTGTCGGGGCTGGGCAGCCAGGCCGTGCCCGAGGAGAAGCCGGTTCCCGCCGTGTCGATCCGCGCGTCGGTGAAGCCCGACTACATCGTCTGCCTCGAGGACGGCAAGAAGCTGAAGATGCTGCGCCGCCACTTAATGACGCACTACGAGATGACGCCCGACGATTATCGCGCGAAATGGGGCCTGCCCGCGGACTATCCGATGGTTGCCCCCAATTACGCCGAAAAGCGCCGCGCGCTGGCGAAGGAAATCGGTCTCGGCACCAAGGGCCGTGGCGGCGGGCGCAAGCGCCGGAAGGCTTGAAATCTTTCGTTGACGGTTCCCCTTGCGGGGAACGGGAAGGGGCGGTGCCGCGTCGGCGCCGCCCTTGTCCTATTCCCGGCGCGACCCTATACAATGTGCATAAGAAGAAACATGACTGCGTCTTGCAGGAAAGGCCCGCATGTCCGGTACGATCGATCTTGAAGCGCTGTGCCACGAGAAGGGGCTGCGCATCACCGAGCAGCGCCGCATCATTGCGCGCGTCATTTCGGATTCGGAGGATCACCCCGACGTCGAGACGCTCTATGAACGCGCATCGAAGGTCGACAGTGGCATTTCGATCGCCACCGTCTACCGCACCGTCCGCCTGTTCGAAGAGGCGGGCATCCTCGACCGCCACGATTTCGGCGACGGCCGCTCGCGCTACGAAGCGGCGCCCGAGGCGCATCACGACCATCTGATCGATGTCGAAACGGGCAAGGTGATCGAATTCGTCGATCCCGAGCTCGAGGCGCTGCAGAAGGTGATCGCCGAACGGCTGGGATTCCGCCTCGTCGACCACCGCATGGAACTTTATGGTGTCTCCCTCGATCGCAAGCGCGACTGATCGCGCTCCGATCACCTGGCGTTCGGTGCTGCGCCTCGCCGCGATGGTGCTGGCGCTGCTGTTCCTGATCGTTCCGCATCTTTGCTATCGCGCCGTTGGCCGCCCGTCGCCGATGGTCATGGCCTTCCTCAACGCCGCCGGCTGGATCGCGGGACTGCGCGTCCGCACCACCGGCACGCGGCTGCGGCGCGACGTATTGTTCGTCTCCAACCATGTGAGCTGGCTCGATATTCTCGCGCTCGGCGGCGCGGCGCGCTCGGCCTTCGTGTCGAAGGCGGAGGTCGAGACGACCCCGCTCGTCGGCTGGCTCGCCGACCAGAACCGCACCATCTATGTCCAGCGCGAGGCGAAGCGCGAGATCCACAATCAGACGAACGAGCTCCGGAGCGCGCTTGCGCGCGGGCGCCCGGTGACGCTGTTTCCCGAAGGTACGACCGGCCCCGGCGACGGGCTTCTGCCCTTCCGCGCCTCGCTGCTCCAGGCGGTGATTCCGACGCCGCCGCGGCTGCGGGTCCAGCCGGTCTTCCTCGATTATGGCGAGGAGGCGCCGGATATCGCCTGGCTCGACCCCGAGTCCGGGCTCGACAATTTCAAGCGGCTGCTCGCGCGCAAGCGCCCGATCCCGCTGACCATCCACTATCTCGACCCGCTGCCCGACGCGGTGGAGGCCGACCGCAAGGCGCTGGCCGAAGCCGTGCGCGCGGCGATCGCGGCGCGGATGGAAGAGGTGGCGCGCTCTTCCGCGACCGCGCGCTATCGCCTATAGCCCCCCGATGAAATCCGACTCTCCAAAGACTTTTCACGTCAAATCCTTCGGTTGCCAGATGAACGTCTATGACGGTGAGCGCATGGCGGAGATGCTGGGGGCGCAAGGTTATGCGCCCGCGGCCGAGGGCGCCGACGCCGACCTCGTCGTGCTCAATACCTGCCACATCCGCGAGAAAGCGGCGGAGAAGGTCTATTCGGACATCGGCCGGCTGAAGCGCGAAGACGGCAGCACCCCGACGATCGCCGTCGCGGGCTGCGTTGCGCAGGCCGAGGGTGCCGAGATCGCGCGTCGCGCGCCGAGCGTCGATGTCGTCGTCGGCCCGCAGGCCTATCATCGCCTGCCCGAACTGATCGCGCGCGCCGAAAGGGGCGAGAAGGCGGTCGACCTCGACATGCCCGCGATCAGCAAGTTCGGCGCGCTGCCGAAGCGCAGCGGCAACCGGCGTCCGACCGCTTTCCTGACCGTGCAGGAAGGCTGCGACAAATTCTGCACCTATTGCGTCGTTCCCTATACGCGCGGCGCCGAGACGAGCCGGCCGTTCGCCGACCTGATCGCCGAGGCGCGTGCCTTGGTTGCCGGGGGCGTGCGCGAGATCACCCTGCTGGGGCAGAACGTCAACGCCTGGGACGGCGAGGATGAGCGGGGGAGGGCGATCGGCCTCGACGGTCTGATCCGCGCGCTGGCGTCGGAGGACGGCCTCGAACGCATCCGCTACACGACCAGTCACCCCAACGACATGACCGAGGGGCTGATCGCCGCGCATGGCGAGGTCGACAAGCTGATGCCCTTCCTCCACCTGCCGGTGCAGGCGGGCAGCGACCGCATCCTCGCCGCGATGAACCGCAGCCACAGCGTCGAATCCTATCTGCGCGTCATCGAGCGCGCCCGCGCCGTGCGTCCCGACATCGCGATCTCGGGCGACTTCATCGTCGGCTTTCCGGGCGAGACCGAAGCCGATTTCCAGGCGACGCTCGATATCGTCCGCGCGACACGCTACGCGATGGCGTACAGCTTCAAATATTCGCGCCGGCCCGGCACGCCCGCGGCGTCGATGGAGGATCAGGTCGACGAGGCGGTAATGAACGACCGCCTGCAGCGACTTCAGGCGCTGCTCAACGAGCAGCAGCAGGCGTTCAACGAGGCGACCGTCGGTCGGACGACGCGCCTGCTTCTCGAGCGCAAGGGCAAGCATGAGGGGCAGCTCATCGGCAAGTCGCCCTGGCTCCAGTCGGTGCACCTCACCGCGCCGGGGCTCGTGATCGGCGATATGGTCGATGTCGAAATCACTTCGGCAGGTCCGAACAGTCTGGGCGCGATTCTGCGCCAATTGCAGGAGGCTTGATGTCCAAACGCCCGCTGACCGCCGCAACTCCCGCCGAACCCGGCGACCGCGTCCGACTGACCGCGGAATTCGAGCGAACGCAGCTCTTGGGCATCCTCTTCGGCGAGTTCGACCGCAATCTTGTCGCGATCGAGAACCGCCTCGGCGTCTATATCTCGGCGCGTGGCAACCGCGTGCAGATCGAGGGCGAAGCGGAAGCCGCGGCGCGCGCGCGTGACGTGCTCACCGAACTCTACAACCGCATCGAACAGGGGCAGGAGGTCGACGCAGGGCTCGTCGACGGGGTGATCGCGATGTCGGCGCAGCCGACGCTCGCGGGCATCATCCGGCACGACGCCAGCGAAGCGCCGCCGGTGATGATCCGCACGCGCAAGAAGACGATCGTTCCGCGCGCGCCGTCGCAGGTCCCCTATATGCAGGCGCTCGCGCGCGACGAGGTGATCTTCGCGCTCGGCCCGGCGGGCACGGGCAAGACCTATCTCGCGGTCGCGCAGGCGGTCGCGCAACTCATCACCGGCAGCGTCCAGCGCCTGATCCTCTCGCGTCCGGCGGTCGAGGCGGGCGAGAAACTCGGCTTCCTGCCCGGCGACATGAAGGAAAAGGTCGATCCCTATCTGCGCCCGCTCTACGACGCACTGCACGACTGCCTTCCCGCCGAGCAGGTCGAGCGCCGCATCGCGAGCGGCGAGATCGAGATCGCGCCCCTGGCCTTCATGCGCGGGCGCACTCTCGCCGACGCCTTCATCATCCTTGACGAAGCGCAGAACACGACGATCCCGCAGATGAAGATGTTCCTCACCCGCTTTGGCATGAACAGCCGCATGGTGATCTGCGGCGACCCCAAGCAGGTCGACCTGCCGCTCCCGGCCACGTCGGGCCTCGCCGACGCGGTCGCGCGGCTCGAAGGCGTCGAAGGCATCAACGTCAGCCGCTTTACCGCCGCCGACGTCGTCCGCCACCCGATCGTCGGGCGGATCGTCGAAGCCTATGAAGGGCCGGGGGCCTAGCGCGCGGCGCGATCCCATAACCTCATTGCGAGCCCTTCGACAGCCTTGCAGGCGCTCAGGATGAACCACGCGAAGCGATCCAGGGCATAGCAGGCCGATCTGGATGGCTTCGCTGCGCTCGCATGACGGCCGTCTTCCGCTTAGCATATTTTTCGAGAACGATTCTCAATAGCATCTTGACCCCCTGGATTTGACCTGCTTAGAGCGCCGCTATTGCGACTCACTCGCAATTAAGCAGGGGAAGACAATTGACCATCCATCGTGCGCCGTTCAGCCTGCGCCTCGTCACAGGCAGCGCGCTGGGCCTTGCGCTCGCCGCGATCGCCCAGCCGGCCGCCGCGCAGGACAATGACGGCGAATATTGGGTCGGCCTCAAGAACCGCATCGTCGTCACCGCGACGCGCACGCCGGCAAAAGCCGAAGACCTGCCGGTCACCATATCGGTCAAGAGCGACGAGCAGATCGCCGACGAACTCGTCACCGACATCCGCGACCTTGTGCGTTTCGAGCCCGGTGTCAGCGTCCAACGCCAGCCCGCGCGCTTCGGCGCCGCGCTCGGCGCGACGGGGCGGGCGGGGAACGACAGCTTCAACATCCGCGGCATCGGCGGCAACCGCGTGCTGATCCAGGTCGACGGCGTCCGTGTCCCCGACGGCTTCAGCTTCGGTGCGCAGGCGGCGGGGCGCGGCGACTATGTCGACCTCGGCCTCATCAAGTCGGTCGAGATCTTGCGCGGCCCCTCGTCGGCACTCTACGGCAGCGATGGTCTTGCGGGCGCGGTCAGCTTCATCACCGCCGATCCGGTCGATTTTCTCGGGAACGGAAAGAGCGTCGGGGGGCTGCTCCGCGCCGCCTATGCGAGCGCCGACGACGAGTTCAGCGAAACCGCTATCCTCGCCGGGCGCAGCGGCGACTGGTCGATCATGGGCGCCTATACCCACCGCGACTGGCAGGAACTAGACAACAAGGGGACGGTCGGCGGCATCGGAGCCGCGCGCACCGAGCCCAACCCGCAGGACGGTCGCTCCAACGCCGCGCTCGCGCGCCTCGTTTACGATCCCGCGAACGGCCACAAGTTGCGCCTCACCGGGGAATATCTCGACACGCATCTCTACACGAACGGGCTGACCGGGCTCAGCGGCACGGTCGACCGGCTCGAAGGCTTCGACAGCGGCGAACGCAAGCGCGTCTCGCTCGACTGGAGCTGGGAAGGCGAGGGAGCGATCGATTTCGCGCGCGTCGCCCTCTACTGGCAGGATGGCGAGGATCGCCAATATACCGAGGAAGACCGCACCCCGGCCGCCGACCGCACCCGCCTCAATACCTTCGAGAACCGCGTCATCGGCGCCTCGGCCGACGCGCGGGCCGATTTCGCGACCGGTCCGCTCGCGCATCGCCTCGTCTTCGGCGGCGACATCAGCAAGACGCGCCAGAATGGGCTGCGCGACGGCACGGTACCGCCCGCGGGCGAGGTGTTTCCGACCCGCGCCTTTCCGACCACCGACTTCACGCGCGGCGGGCTGTTCGCCGGCGACGAGATCTCGATCGCGGACGGGCGGCTGATCCTCTATCCGGCGCTGCGTTTCGACTGGTACGATCTGTCGGCGCGGAACGACCCGCTGCTTCCTGCTTTCTCCGGCGCTAGCCAGGACGGATCGCGCCTCTCGCCCAAGTTCGGCGCGGTGTGGAAACTGACCGACCAGGTGCGGCTGTTCGCCAATTACGCGACCGGCTTCAAGGCACCCGAGCCGGGACAGGTCAACCAGTTCTTCGAAAATCTCGCCTTCGGTTATACGTCGGCGCCCAACCCCGACCTCGGACCCGAGCGCAGCGAAAGCTTCGAGGGCGGCATCCGCTTCTCGAGCGATCATGTCAGCCTCGACCTCACCGCCTTCACGGCGCGCTACAAGGATTTCATCAGCCAGGAGGTGGTCAGCGGCAGCTTCACGCCCGCCGACCCCGCCGTCTATCAGTTCGTCAATCTCGATCGCGCCAGGGTTCAGGGGGCCGAGGCGCGGTTCGAGGGGCGGGCGTCGTCCGGCCTATATACGACGCTCGCCCTATCCTATGCGAAGGGCAGCGAGATATTGCCCGACGGCAGCCGGGTGCCGCTGGCGACGATCGATCCGCTGAAGCTCGTCGCCGGCGTCGGCTGGCGCGAGCCGACGAGCGGGCGCTTCGGCGGCCAGATCATCATGACGCACAGCGCGCGCAAGGAAGCATCGCGAACCGATGGCCTGTGCAGCCCCGAATGCTTCCGGCCGGACGGCTTCACCATCCTCGACGCGACCGCCTTCGTGCGGCTGGTCGAGGGACTGACGCTGCGCGCCGGCGTCTTCAACATCCTCGACGAGAAATATGCCTGGTGGAGCGACGTGCGCGGCCTTGCGTCGACTTCGACGGTGACCGACGCCTACACCCAGCCTGGCCGCAACGCGAGCGTCTCGCTCAGCTTCCGCTTCTGACCAAAAAGGACTGCCCATGACCCGCTTTCGCTCGATCGCCGCCGCGCTGCTGCTCACCGCCGCGCTGCCCTTCGCAGCATCGGCGCATCCGCCGATCGCCGCCGCGCAGGCGGCCGCGCAGTTCGAACAGGACCGCGCCGACATCCTCGCGATGGCGGGCAATTATCACGTCGGCTTCAACATGCAGGAATCGACGCGCTGGGACCCCGATTACGAAGTGCTCGAGCCCAAAAGGTCGGGCGGCAACGAGGTCGTCCGCGTGATAGAGGACACGGGGCGCAAGATCGTGCTCCAGCACATGCTCGTCATCACCGGCGACGATGGCGAGAGCTTCGTCATCAAGCATTGGCGGCAGGATTGGGAATATGAACCGGCCAGGGTGCTGGTCTACTCGGATCGCAATCAGTGGACATGGGAAGACGTCCCCGAAAAGATGCGCACCGGCCGCTGGTCGCAGACGGTGTATCAGGTCGACGATAGCCCGCGCTACGGCGGCTGGGGCCAGTTCGAGACGCAGGCCGGCATCCGCCGCTGGCGCTCCAACTGGACCTGGCGCCCGCTCGCGCGCCGCGACGCCGTCCGCAATCCCGTCTACGACCGCTATTATTCGATCAACCGCCACCAGCCGACGCCCGATGGCTGGATCCACTGGCAGGACAATACCAAGATGGGGATCAAGGATGGGAAGCTCGTCCCGATCGTCCAGGAATATGTTCTCAACACCTATATCAAGCACGACCAGTATGACGTGAAGGCGGCCGACGATTATTGGGCCGCGACGAAGGATTATTGGGCCGCGGTGCGCGCCGAATGGGATCGCGTCGCCGCGACAAAGGGCGGTATCGCGATCGAGGAAAAGGCCGATACCGGCACTGTGATCAGCGGCCGTCTGCTTGAGATGGCCGACGAGGTCCAGGATGGCAAGCTGACGACCGCCAAGGCGATCGCCGAGGCGAAGAAGCTGATCGAAACCAACACGCGCAAGCTCTGACCGACTTCACCATGTGAAGCCCGCAACTGGGGGCGGCTCGAAAGAGCCGCCCCCTATTTTTCAGGCTGGCTTCGAGCGCGCGCCGTCGACGCTCCAGATTCCGGCGCCGCGCGTCGCGATGAACAGGAAGAGAAAGCAGTAAAGCACGATCGTCTCGCCGCCGTTGGCGATCGGATAGAGACCCTGGCTGCCGTGCACCATCCAGTACCCGACCGCCGCCATACCGCTGGCGACGAAGGCCGCGGGGCGGGTGAAGAGGCCGAGGACGATCAGGCCGCCCGCGACCAGTTCGATCGCCCCTGCGGCGTGCAGCATCGGGTTGAGCGGCATCGGAAAATCGGTCGGGAAATTGAAATACTTCTGCACCCCATGCGCCATGAACAGCAGGCCCGCGACGATACGCAGCAACGCGTAGGCCTGTTCGCCGAAACCATCGAGAAACTTCATGATCCTTCCCCTCCTGTCGAAAGACGGAGCGATGCTAATGCAGCTTTCGAGCCCGTCAAAGCGCATTATCCGAAACGATGCGTTTCCAGTGACTTGGCTTCGCACTGCAAGAAAATAGGGGCGGGCATTTCATTTTTCTCGCGCCGCATGTCACATCCGCTGCCGCTGTCTCGTCATGCTTGTACAACCCAAGCCAAGGAGACACGATATGACCAAGGTTACCGATCCCTTCGCCGCCTCGCCCCAGCTGATGAAGCAATGGATGGCGGTCAGCCTCGCGGCGGAGAAGAGCCTCGAAAAAAGTCTGATCGAGCTGGTGAAGATCCGCTCGTCGATCCTCAACGGCTGCGCCAACTGCATCAACATGCACACTGCCGACGCCCGCGCGCACGGCGAAACCGAGCAGCGTATCTACCTGCTCGCCGCCTGGCACGAAGCGCCGGTCTACACCCCGCGCGAGCGTGCCGCGCTCGGCTGGACCGATGCCTTGACCCGCCTGTCGCAAGGGCACACACAGGTCGAAGCGCGCGCCGCTCTCGACGAGCATTTCACCGCGGAGGAGCAGATGAACCTGACCGTGATGATCAACGTCATCAATGGCTGGAACCGCATCGCGGTGGGCTTCGACCTCTGGTACGAAGGCGGCGTGCCGGCGAAAGCCGCCTGATGGCGCCGCAGGGCGCCCCTGATCCGGCGGACGCGGCGGCGAGTTTCGACCCGCTGCGTCCGCTGCTCACCCGCGTCGCCTACCGCATGCTCGGCTCGGTCGCCGATGCCGAGGATGTGGTGCAGGACGCCTTTCTCCGCTGGCTCGCCGCCGACCGCGATGCGGTGAACGAGCCTGCCGCCTTCCTGCGACGCACCGTGACGCGGCTTTGCCTCGATCAATTGAAGTCGGCGCGGCGCACGCGCGAGACCTATATCGGCCCCTGGCTTCCCGACCCGCTGGTCGAGGAGGAGGAAGAGGATGACGTTACCCTGCCGCTGATGCTCGCGCTCGAACGGCTCTCCCCGCTCGAACGCGCCGCCTTTCTGTTGCACGACGTGTTCGGCGTGGGCTTCGACGAGGTCGCGACGACGATCGGCCGCGATGCCGCCGCGACGCGCCAGCTCGCGGCGCGCGCCCGCACCCACGTCCGCGAGGCGCGTCCGCGCTACAAGCTCGAAAAGGAACAGGGCCTCGAAATCGCCAACGCCTTCTTTGCGGCCTCGCGCAGCGGCGACATGGGCGCGCTCGGCGCGCTGCTTGCCGCCGATGTCGGCATGTGGTCCGACGGCGGCGGCAAGCGCCCCGCGGCGATGGAGCCGGTGCTCGGCTTCGATATCGTGATGAAGCTGCATCGCAGCCTTGCGGTGTTGTTCGGCAAATACGGCTCGACCCTCGTCCACACCGGAACGATCAACGGCCTCCCGGGCTTCGTCACGCGCGAAGCCGACGGGGAGCTTCAGACCACCGCGCTCGAGATCGAGGAGGGCAAGGTCACCGCCATCTATGTGATGCGCAACCCCGACAAGCTGCGGCATGTGCACTGAATGGGCCCACCGGCCTTCGGCAAGGTCAGGGTAGCGCCGTCAATTCGGCGATGCGGATCGCCTTCGAGGCGAGCATCGGTTCTAGGATGATGCCGATGCGGCGCGCGCGCGCCGAATGCACGGTTATATTGTAGAGGCTGTTCGCGACGACGTCGGCGATCTGCACCCCGTCGCTGCGACGGCTGTCGGCGAGCGAGGCGCGGCCCCAGCCGGCGAGGCCGGTCTGGATCGTGTCGCGGACGCGGGCGAGGATCGCCGGGTCATAGCGGCCGTCGTCGATCACGACGTCGGTGCATACGCCGCCCGTCTCGGGCAGCCAGCGGCCGACGGCGGTGTCGAGCAACGCGGCATAGAGCGCGAGGTCGGTCGGCGCGGTGCCGTTCGCGTTAGGGTGGAGCTTGGTGCTTTCCGCCACCGCGACCCAGGCGCGGCCGCCGGCGCGGTCGAAGAGTTCGAGCAGATAGGCGCGCTCGGTCAGACTGATCCGGCTGCCCTTGAGTTCGCCGCGAAGCCCGGTGACGGCGCGGAAGCGCGCGTGAATCGACGCCGCGGCCTCGGGGGTCAGCATCACCGCGGAAAAAGTCATCGCCCCCGCGTTGAGCCCGCCCGATTCATCGCAATAGATCGTCATACATCCATGCGTTGGCGCATTATGCCGGGCAGGGATAGCGCTTTTTCATCAGCGCATCGAAGGCAGTATAGATCGACACCGCCCGCCGCCGGCTCGCGGGATAGCTGCGCAGATGCGCGAGCCATTGTTCGGGGGTCAGCGTGCCGGTTTCGGGCGGACAACTCGTCGTCCTGCGGCCCGCGCGGCGCTCAGCGTCGATCCGCGCCTTGTAGCGCCGGGCGGTCGCGACGACCTCGCCCTTCAGCCGGCTCGCCTCGGGGGTCGCCATCGCGAGCGGTCCGAAACGCAGAATCGCGTCGGAGCGCGCGAGGAAGGCGGCGACGCTCATGTCGCCCGGCGCCATCCCGCAAAGCAGCAGTCCGGCGAGCAGGGCAGGGCCGATGCGCGCGATATCCCCCGTGATCATGCGGCGGACGGGCCGTCAGACGCCTTGCGGATTGGCGTCGCCGAAGGGCCGCGGCTTGCGCTTGATCTGGGGCAGGCCGCCGGCGTGGCCGTGGACGGGAGTGCCGTGCTTGCCCTGATCGTCTTCGCGGCCGATATCCTCGCCCTTGATCGCGCGCTTGGCTTCTTCGCCCGACAGCGTCTCATATTCGAGCAGCGCGCCCGCGAGCAGGTGGAGTTCGTCGAGATGATCGGTGAGCACCTTGCGCGCGACATTTTCGCCTTCCTCGACGAGGCGGCGGACCTCGGCGTCGATCAGCTTCGCGGTCTCCTCCGACATATTCTGCGCACGCGAGACGCTGTGGCCGAGGAACACCTCGTCCTGATTATCGCGATAGCGCAGCCAGCCGAGCTTTTCCGACATGCCATATTCCATCACCATCGCGCGCGCCATGTCGGTCGCCTGCTGGATGTCGTTCGACGCGCCGGTATTGAGCTCGTCCTTGCCGTAGATGAGCTGCTCGGCGATGCGGCCGCCGAAGCAGAGCGCGAGACGTGCCTTCATCTGCTTCATATTCTGCGAATAGCGATCGCGCTCGGGCAGGTTCCACGTCACGCCCAGCGCGCGGCCGCGCGGGATGATCGTCACCTTGTGCAGCGGATCATTATGTTCGACGTGCAGCGAGACGAGCGCGTGACCCGCTTCGTGATAGGCGGTCGCCTTCTTCTCGTCCTCGGTCATCACCATCGAGCGGCGCTCGGCGCCCATCATGACCTTGTCCTTCGCTTCCTCGAACTCGTTCGACGCGATCAGGCGCTTGCCCTTGCGCGCGGCGAGCAGCGCCGCCTCGTTGGCGAGGTTCGCGAGGTCGGCGCCCGAGAAGCCCGGGGTGCCGCGCGCGATGCGGCGCAGGTCGACATCGGGCGCGAGCGGCTTCTTGCGCGTGTGGACCTCGAGGATCTTCTGGCGGCCCTCGATATCGGGACGCGGCACGACGACCTGGCGGTCGAAGCGGCCGGGACGGAGCAGGGCGGGGTCGAGCACGTCGGGGCGGTTGGTCGCCGCGACGATGATGATGCCTTCATTGGCCTCAAAGCCGTCCATCTCGACGAGGAGCTGGTTCAGCGTCTGCTCGCGTTCGTCATTGCCGTTGCCCAGCCCGGCGCCGCGGTGGCGGCCGACCGCGTCGATTTCGTCGATGAAGACGATGCACGGCGCGTTGCGCTTCGCCTGCTCGAACATGTCGCGCACGCGCGACGCACCGACGCCGACGAACATCTCGACGAAGTCCGAGCCCGAAATGGTGAAGAAGGGGACGCCGGCTTCGCCCGCGATCGCGCGAGCGAGCAGGGTCTTGCCGGTGCCGGGTGAGCCGACGAGCAGCGCGCCCTTGGGAATCTGGCCGCCGAGCTTCGAGAATTTGGTCGGATCCTTGAGGAATTCGACGATTTCCTCCAGCTCCTCGCGTGCCTCGTCGATGCCGGCGACGTCGTCGAAGGTCACGCGGCCCTGCTTTTCGGTCAGCATCTTGGCGCGGCTCTTGCCGAAGCCCATCGCGCCCGATCCGTTGTTCTTCTGCACCTGGCGGAAGACGAAGAAGGCGATGCCAATGATCAGCAGGAAGGGCAGCGACTGAATCAGCAGATAGACCCAGATATTGCCGGTCTCGGTCGGCTTGCCGTCATATTTGACGCCATGGTCGTTGAGCAGCTTCAGAAGTTCGGAATCGCGGACGAGGTTGGCGGTGAAGCGGTCGCCGTTCGACAGTTCGCCGGTCACGCGGTCCTCGGACAGGACGACCGATTTGACGCTGCCTTCCTCGACCTTTTGCCGGAATTCGGAATAGGCGAGGGTGTTGCCCGCGGGCTGTGTCGCACCGCCGAACATCGAGGCGACGAGGAGCATGGCGAGCAATATGCCGCTCCAGATCATCACGCTCTTCATCCAGGGGTTGCCCTGCGGTTCCTTGTCGTCCTGCATGCGGAATCTTTCCAGATCGTCACGAAACGCCGCGACTCTTGGGCTCAAGATAGGAAGTTCGGGTTAAATGACAATGAGCCAATATGTCTCAGAGACGCGCTTTTCGGCGGGGCGCGGCCAAAATGCGCCAGAAATCTTTCCCGGAGCCTTTTACGGCGTCGATCAGCAGTTCACCGACCATCGCCCGGCGTCCCGCGCGCATCGCCGCGATGACGCCGCCGAGCGTATCTCCCCGCAAGCCGAGCCGTGGGTCGTTCGCGCGTAATCGCCGCTCGACGATGCGGCGGAAAATTTCGTCGGGATAGTCGCGGTCGCGGATCACCGACGGGTCGTCGGCGTCGGGCCAGGTCGCGATCGCGGCCCCGACCGCCCAGTCGAGCGCGGCGTCGGCCTCTCCCAGCCATTGTGCCGATCGGGCGGCCGCCTGCGGATCGAGAAACAGCTGCGCCTGCAACGCATGCCGCAGCCGAGCGCGGTCGAAGCGGATGTCGGCGTTCGACGGGTCCTGGGCAATGGGCAGGTCGGCGTCGAGCGCGAGACCCGCGAGTTCGTCGCGCCGCCAGTGGAGCAGCGGCCGCAACACCGCGCCGTTCGAGGCGCGAACGCCCGCCAGGCCGCCGACACCGCTGCTGCGGTTGAGGCGCATGATCATCGTTTCGAGCTGGTCGTCGGCATGATGCGCGGTCAGGATATGGTCGAGGGCCTGCGCCTCGCGCCACTGTTCGAGCAGCCGGTAACGCTCGGTCCGCGCCGCGGCCTGCAGCGATCCGGCGATCGGGGCGGCGGGGTGAAGGATCGCGTGCGGAACATGCTCGCGCGCGCAATAACCTGCGACCATGCGCGCCTCGTCCGCCGAGCCGCGGCGCAGCTTGTGATCGACCGTCGCCGCCCACACCTGGCCGGGCAGCAGCGACGCGACGAGCCAGAGCAGCGCCATGCTGTCGGGGCCGCCCGACACGGCGACGCCGTAGCGCTTGTCGTGCCAGTCGGGCCCGGCGAGCGCGGTCAGGTCGGCGGCGAACCGCTCGACGCTGCCGGGATCAGCAGCCTGCTTTTGCTTTTGCGGCGGCGGCATCGTCGCGGACATCCTGGGGCGCCTTGTCGCCATAGACTTCGTCGAGCTCGCGGAACGCCTTGCAAGCATCGCTCTTGCGGCCGAGCTTGGTCAGCGCGACGCCCATGTACATCAGGCTGTGCGGCGCGCGCGGGCCGCTGGGCTGGGCCTTGTAATTATTATAGAAGGCGACCGCGGCAAGGCTCGGCTTGCCTTCGTCGAGATAGGCGCGGCCGAGCAGGTTCTGCGCATAGCTCGCATAGCTGTTCTTGGGCCATTTGGCGACGACCTGCTTGAGCTGCGCCTCGGCTTCGGGATAGAGTTTCGCGTCCCACAGACGATAGCCATAGGTATAGCCATCGGCGGCCTCGTTGCCCGTCGCGGGAATCTCCACCTTCTTGACCAGCGCGAGCCGCGCCGCGTCGGCGCTGCTCGCCGCGGGCTTGTCCTCGGTCTTCTTCGGAGGCGTCGCCGCCGCGCCCGTCGTCGGCCGCACCGCCGGGGCGAGGCTGGCCGCGGCTGTGGTCGCCTCGGCGGGTTCGGGCGCCGCGAAGCGCTTGTCCATTTCCGCCTTATAGGCGGTGAACTGCTTTTCGAGTTCGCGAAGCTGAAAGGCGTTCTGCTCGGTCTGGCCGGTCAGCGTCTGGAGCTGCGCCTCGAGCGCATCGACGCGCGCGGTCAGGTCGATCACCGGCGCCGTGCTCTTCACCCGTTCGCCGGGGGTGTTGTCGGGCGCGATCTCGCCCTCGAAAAAGGCGGGGCTGCCGCCGGGAAACACGCTGCGCTGGACCGCGCGCATTTCCTTTTCCAGCCGTTCGACACGCTTGTCGATCGCCCCGTCCTGCGCCGCAGCGCCCGGCGCCATCATGGTCAGCGCGGCGCTGGCCGCGCCGAGGTACAGGATTTTCCGCATCATCATCTTTCGATCAGCCCCCACAGGTTAACCATTTTCCCATCCATAACGCGGCAAAGGACGGCAGCGCAAACCCATTTCGGCGCGTTGCCGCCTGCGGCGGGCCGGACGAGGCGTGTTTTAGCGCTTGGGGGCGGGGACGGCGGGTGCGCCGCCGCTGCTTCCCTCCGCGCGCGCGACAAGGTCGGAGGGCTTCAGGGAAACCCCCTTGACCAGCGTGTCGGCGGGCCCGATGGCGCCGACATCGCGGCCACCGACGGTAACCTTCAAGGCCTGCGGGATGCTTGTGCGTAGCGTGAACTGCTCGATATAGGCGGGCGGAACCTGATAGACTTCACCCGCATCGAGCGTTCGCCAATTCTCGGTCTTGCCGGTGGCGTCGTCGAAGCCGATCCACACCTCGGAAAGGCCGGTGAGCACGACCGGCGCGTTTTCGGCCACCTGCGCGGTACCCGCGGCGCCGGTCCTGGGGGCTGGCGCGTCGGTCGCGGGTGCTTCGGACGCCTCGGCGTCGGCATTTTGCGCCGCGATCAGCGCTTCATCGGGTTCGATCGACAGGAAACGCCAGACGCCATAGGCCGACGCCAGCAGCGCCGTGACGATCACCAGCGTCCAGGTCAGCCTGGCCGTGGGCAGCCGCGCGGGATCGGTGGGCTCATAGGCCTCATAAGCGGGTCGCGCCGCATATTCATCGTCTTCGAGCTCGCGGCGCACCGCGGCGCCGATCTCGGCTTCGGGCAGGTCGACCGCGCGCGCATAGGCCCGCGCGAAACCGGTGACATAGGTGCGTCCGGGAAGCTCGGAAAAATCGGATTTCTCGATCGCTTCCAGATGGCGCTGGGTGATCCGCGTGCGGGTGGCGACGTCGGCGAGCGACAGCCCCGCGGCTTCGCGCGCCAGCCGCAGCCGGTCACCGGTGCGCGTAATCGCCAGTTCGCCCTGCTCGGCGCCCTCTTCGTCTGCCATTACTGTCTCCGTGCCAGCCGTTTGCGACCCCATGTCGGCCGTGTCGGGGCACGTTCTCGCATCGACGATGCAGCAAAGTCAAATGAAGTTCGGCAAATAGCGGACCGAAAAGGTGCCAGCCCGGTCTTGCCGGCTGCGGCCGCCCTCAGAGCACATATTTGCTGAGGTCGGTGTCCCCCACGACGTCGGCGAGCTGGCGGTCGACATAAGCGGCGTCGACCGTCAGCGTCGTGCCGCCCATGTCCTCGGCGCCGAAGCTCACTTCCTCGACCAGCCGCTCCATGATCGTCTGGAGGCGGCGGGCGCCGATATTCTCCACCTTCTCATTGACCTCGGCGGCGAGCTTCGCGACGCGCGCGATCGCGTCGTCGGTGAAGGAGAGCGTCACCCCCTCGGTGCCGATCAGCGCGGCATATTGTTCGGGAAGCCCCGCCTTGGTCTCGGAAAGAATGCGGACGAAATCCGCCTCGCTGAGTGCGCCCAGTTCGACGCGGATCGGCAGACGGCCCTGCAACTCGGGGAGCAGGTCGGAGGGCTTGGCGACATGGAAGGCGCCCGAGGCGATGAAGAGGACGTGGTCGGTCTTCATCGGGCCATATTTGGTCGCGACCGTCGTGCCTTCGATCAGCGGCAGCAGGTCGCGCTGCACACCCTCGCGGCTCACCGAGCCGCCGCGCACGTCGCTGACGGCAATTTTATCGATCTCGTCGAGGAAGACGATGCCGTTCGCCTCGGCGTCGGCGAGCGCGACGCGCGCGACATCGTCCTGGTCGAGGCGCTTGTCCTGCTCCTCCTCGATCAGCCGGGTCGCGGCTTCGAGCACCGTCAGCTTGCGGCGTTTCTTGGGCGGGCCGCCCATCGCCTTGCCGAGCATGTCGGAGAGGTTGATCATGCTCATCTGGCCCGGCTGGCCGGGCAGTTCGAAGTTCATGCTCGGGGCGTCGGCGACCTCGATCTCGACCTCGCTGTCGTCGAGATGCCCTTCGCGGATGCGCTGGCGGAAACTCTGGCGCGTCGCCTCGCTCGCGCCCTTGCCGGTCAGCGCGTCGAGCAGCCGTTCCATCGCGGCTTCCTCGGCGGCCGCGCGCACCGCCTCGCGGCGGCGGTCCTTTTCGAGCCGCACCGCTTCCTCGACCAGGTCGCGCGCGATCTGCTCGACGTCGCGGCCGACATAACCGACCTCGGTGAACTTGGTCGCCTCGACCTTGATGAAGGGCGCATCGGCGAGCTTCGCAAGACGGCGCGAAATCTCGGTCTTGCCGCAGCCCGTCGGGCCGATCATCAGGATATTCTTCGGGCTTACCTCGTCGCGCAGGTCAGGCGCGAGCTGCTGGCGGCGCCAGCGGTTGCGGAGCGCGACCGCGACCGCGCGCTTCGCGGCGTCCTGGCCGATGATGTGCGTGTCCAATGCGGCGACGATCGCCTTGGGAGTCAGATCTTTGTTCATGGGGTCAGGCCTGGATTTCGATGATTTCTTGAGTGAACTGGTCGTTGGTATAGACGCAGATATCGGCCGCGACCTCCATCGCCTTTCGTGCCAGCACCGCTGGGTCTTTTTCATAATCGACGAGCGCACGCGCCGCCGAGAGCGCGAAATTGCCGCCCGATCCGATCGCGGCGATCCCGCCCTTGGGTTCGAGGACGTCGCCGTTACCGGTGATGACCAGCGTCACCTCCTTGTCGGCGACGATCATCATCGCTTCGAGGTTGCGCAGATATTTGTCGGTGCGCCAGTCCTTGGCGAGCTCGACCGCGGCGCGCAAGAGCTGGCCATTATGCCGTTCGAGCTTGCTCTCGAGCCGCTCGAACAGCGTGAAGGCGTCGGCGGTCGCGCCGGCGAAGCCGCCGATGACGCTGCCGTCGTGAAGGCGGCGGACCTTCTTCGCATTGGGCTTCATCACCGTCTGGCCCATCGACACCTGGCCGTCACCGATGATGACGACCTTTTCGGGCGTGCGGGCGGAAAGGATGGTGGTTCCGTGCCAGGGCGCGGCACGGTGCGCGGTGGGTTCGCTCATGCCGCGCGATATGGGAGATGCACGGCGGGGCCGCAAGGGGAGGGGAGATCAGGCGGGCCAGGCGAGGAGCGCGCGGCCGTCCGTATCGATCTCGATTGTTGCCGGGTCGTCGATCAGCACCGCCTCGCCGAGCGCGACGGCTTCGCCCGCTGCGCGGCACCCCGCCGACAGCGGCACGAAGGTCAGTTCGCCTCGCGCCGTCAGGGCGAGGGCCGGATCGACCGGCCCCGTGAGGTAGGCGAGATGAAAATAGGGTCCCTCTACCAGCATGCGGTTCGCGTGTGGGTCAACGACAGTGTCGCGCGGATCGTGGACCGGGCCAAGCGTCGCCACCTTTAGCGCCTCGTTAAGGTGCAACTCGCGCGGGCGGCCATAATCGTAGAGGCGGTAGGTGCAATCGATATTCTGCTGCACCTCGACGACCGTCAGCCCGCCGCCGATCGCGTGGATCGTGCCGGCGGGGTTGTAGACGAAGTCGTTCGCCTTCGCCGCGCGCCAGTCGATCTGCTCGACGATGCTCCCGTCGAGCGCTGCGGCGCGGAGCGCCTCGCGCGTCATTTCGGCGGTGAGCCCGACGCCGAGTTCGGCGCCGGGGTCGGCTGACAGGATCAGCCAGCATTCCTCTTTGCCGCGCGGATAGCCTGCGAGGCGCGCGGCTGCGTCGTCCGGGTGGACCTGGATCGACAGCCGCTGGGAGGTGAAGAGGAATTTGACGAGAATCGGCGCCGCGTCGCCCGCCGGGTTCGCGAACCAGATCTCGCCGATCCGCCGGCCCGCGAAGTCGCCGAAATCGCGCGGGATATCGGTGCGGCCCCACGGCTTTTCGACGACGATCGTTTCGAGACGCGTCAACATGGAGCCATGATCAGAGTCATGCCGTCGCGGGTCAAGCGATATAGGGTCAGGCTGCCCGGTGGAGGCGATTGCCGTGCCCGCCGCTCGGCTGGTCGAGCCACAACCCGCGCGTGTCGTAGACGATCTTGTCGGCGCGCTCCTCGAGCGGGATCGATTTGAACAGGTCGTGGTCGACGAGGACGATCAGCAATTCGCATTCGGCAAGCGCGCTGTCGAGGTCGATCAGCCGCGCGCCGGTGCCCGCGAATTCCATCGGCAGACCGCGCGCATAGGGCTCGACGATGTCGATCTGCGAGCCGAAGCGTCGCGCCAGAGCGGCGGCGACCTCGACCGCGGGGCTTTCGCGAAAATCGTCGATGTTGGGCTTGAAAGCGAGACCCAGGCACGCGACGCGCGCCTTGGGGTGCTGCGATACCAGCATTTCCGCTGCCCCGATGACATGCGCGGTCTTGGCGATATTCACCTCGCGCGCGGTGCGGATCAGCCGGCTGTGTTCGGGCGCGCCGTGGACGAGAAACCAGGGGTCGACCGCGATGCAATGGCCGCCGACGCCGGGCCCCGGCTGGAGGATATTCACGCGCGGGTGGCGGTTGGCGAGGCGGATCACCTCCCACACGTCGACCCCTAGCGCTTCGGCCATCATCGAGAGTTCGTTGGCGAAGGCGATGTTGACGTCGCGGTAGCTGTTCTCGACCAGCTTCACCATTTCGGCGGCGCGCGCCGTCGTCGTGACGCAGGCGCCCCGCACGAACTGGCGATAGAAAGTCATCGCGCGGCGCGCGCAGCGCGGGGTGATGCCGCCGATGCAGCGATCGTTGTCGACCAGTTCGACGAGGATGCGTCCCGGCAACACGCGCTCGGGGCAATAGGCGATGAAAATGTCCGCCGCGCCGCTGCAGCGGCCGGGCACGCGGAGGTCGGGGCGCAGGTCGGCGATCAGTTCGGCGACCTTCTCGGTCGTGCCCACCGGCGAGGTCGATTCGAGGATGACGAGGTTGCCCGCCTCCAGCACCGGCGCGATGGCGCGTGCGGCGTCGAGGACGAAGCTGATGTCGGGGCGATGCTCGGCGTCGTGCGGCGTCGGCACCGCGATGACGAAGCTGTCGGCGGCGACCATCGCGGTCGAGGCGACAAGCGTGCCGCGTGCGACGACGCCCTGCACCAGCCCGTCGAGGTCGACCTCCTCGATATGCACCTTGCCGTTGTTGACGGTTTCGACGACCTTCGCGCTGACGTCGATACCGGTGACCTTGCAGCCCGAGCGGGCGATCAACGCCGCGGTCGGCAGGCCGATATAGCCGAGGCCAACGACGGTAACTTTCTGTTCGATATCAACGGCCACGCGCGACAATCTCCGCAATCTGGACGCCTGCGGTCCCGTCGCCGAACGGATTATGGGCGCGGGCCATGGCGTTGTAGGCGGCACCATCATCCAAAAGGCTGAAGATTTCGGAAACGATATGGTCCCTGTCGGTGCCGACCAGCCGGGCGGTCCCGGCGGCGATGCCTTCGGGCCGCTCGGTCGTCTCGCGCATCACGAGCACGGGCTTGCCGAGCGACGGCGCTTCCTCCTGCACGCCGCCGCTGTCGGTCAGCACGAGGTCGCATTCGGCGAGCAGGCGCACGAAATGCGGATAGTCGAGCGGGTCGATCAGCGCGACGTTGGTGAGGGCGCCGAGGATCGGCTCCATCGCGCTGCGCACGTGCGGATTGGGATGGACGGGAAAGACGACCGCGACGTCGCTTCGCGCCGCGATCGCCGCGATGGCTTCGGCGATCGCCTTCATGCCGTCCCCGAAATTCTCGCGCCGGTGCGAGGTGACCGCGATGATCCGTTTGCCGGCAAAGCGCGCGATCAGCGGGTCTAGCCCCGCGGCGAGCGCGGGCTCCTCGTCGATGCGCGCCTTGGTGGCAAGCAGCGCGTCGATCACGGTGTTGCCGGTGACATGAATGCGGTCGGCGGCAACATTCTCGGCCCTCAGCGCGGCGGCGGCGGTGTCGGTAGGCGCGAAGTGCAGATCGGCGACGGCGCCGGTGACCTTGCGGTTCACTTCCTCCGGCCAGGGGTGATAGATGTTCCCGCTGCGCAATCCCGCCTCGACATGGCCGACGGGAATCTTGCGGAAATAGGCGGCGAGCGTCGCCGCCATCGTCGTCAGCGTATCGCCGTGGACGAGGATGCGGTCGGGCCTTTCGGCGTCGAAGGTTTCGCCGAGCCCGGTCACCAGCCGTGCCAGCAGCGCGTCGAGTGTCTGGTTCGCCCGCATGACGTCGAGATCGATGTCGGGAGCGATACGCGCGATGTGCAGGACCTGATCGAGCATCTCGCGATGCTGCGCGGTCACGCAGACGCGCGCATCTACGCCATCCTGACGTCGCAGCGCGTGGATGACGGGAAACATTTTGATCGCTTCCGGGCGTGTCCCGAAAACCGTCATGATTTTCATATGTATTATCCAGCACTTGTAGCTAATGACGGATTAAGCGCAAATGCTTGCGACACCCTTAAATTTTACCGGTCGACGGAAAATTGCCCCCTGTGAGCGGGGGCCTTGCAACGCTTGGACGCCTTCCGCGTATATTGCCACGGCGGATTTGGGGGGGTAGGGGGCGATATCGCTCTCGAGGCCTTTGTTTTCGGCCATTTGTCCGGATTGAAATACGTAAGATCGGTTTATTTGTTCATGTTCTGGAAGCGTAAAGGCAAGCCAGCCCAGCCGGCGCGCAGTGGCTTTTCGGTCCCCGCGGGGCAGCGCGTCTATGCGATCGGCGACATTCACGGTCGCGACGACCTCTTCGCCGAGATGCTCGACCTGATCCGCGCTGACAATGCCGCGCGCGGTCCCGCGCAGATCAGCATCGTCCTGCTCGGCGATCTCGTCGATCGTGGCCCGCAATCGGCCGAGGTCATCGAGCGCGCGATGCGGCTGCGCGAGGAATTTCCCGATACCCGGCTTCTCATCGGCAATCACGAGGAATGCTTTCTCGCCGCGCTGACCGGCGACGTTCGGCGGCTGCGCTATTTCATGCGGATCGGCGGCGACGCCACGGTCGCCAGCTATTGGAATGATGACGCGGGCCTCGCCGAAGCGAGCTTCGAGGAAGTCGCCGAACGGCTGCCGCGGCTGGTCCCGGCCGAACATGTCGCCTTCCTGGGAATGGGCGAGGATGTCATCGAGATCGGCGATTATGCCTTCGTGCATGCCGGAATCCGGCCGGGCGTGCCGCTCGAGCAGCAGGCACTGTCCGACCTGCGCTGGATCCGCGACGATTTCCTCGACAACCTCGCCGACCATGGCAAGATGATCGTCCACGGCCACAGCATCACCGCCGAGCCCGACGAGCAGGCGAACCGGATCGGCGTCGACGTCGGGGCGTTTCGCAGCGGGATCCTGGCGGCGCTCGCGCTCGAGGGCGACCAGCGCTGGTTCCTTTTCGCGCGCGAGAAGCTGGAACGCGCCGCGGCATGATGGTGGCGGGCCGGGGCGGCGGATTTCCAGGCAAATCCAATCTCACCGGCGCTTTGGTGCAGTCCGCCTTATCGCGCTTGTCACCCCTGAAGCGAGCGTCTAAGCCCCCGCCGCGCAGTCGAGCGAAGCTGGGCCCCGTGTTACTGAAGACAAGAAAAGACGATCATGAATAGACACGCGGTGGCAACTCCTATCCCGAAATTGTCTTTTGGTTCGGCCTTGTCGACCTCGGCTCCTATACTTTTCCTGATCTTCGCTTTCTTGGTGGGTGGTGGCGCGCGCGGTGATCTGAACTCGCTGCCTCTGCTGCGCGCGGTGGCAGTTCTCACGGCTTTCTGGGCAGCGATGCGATTGACCGCGGACGATTGGCGGCGCATCCGCACCCCCGTTCTGCTGCTCGTCCTGCTGACATTGTGGATGGCGATTCAGCTGGTGCCGCTGCCGCCGGCGATCTGGCACGCGCTTCCGGGGCGCGAAACCATCGTGGCGATCGATGGCCTGCTGGGCCAGCCCGACCTTTGGAGGCCGATCTCGCTGGCGCCGTCGCAGACGTGGAACGGGCTGCTTGCCATGTCGGTCCCCTTCGCCGCGCTCTTTCTGGCGGCACGCCTCGATCCCGAGGATTATCCGCGATTTATGCTGGCGATCATCGGGGTCGCCGCGGCAAGCGCGCTGCTGGGCTTCTTCCAACTGCTGTCGGGGGCGGGGAGCGCGGCCTATCTCTACCGGATCACCAATTCCGATGCGATGGTCGGCCTGTTCGCCAACCGCAATCACGAAGCGGTGTTTCTCGCCTGTGCCACGATCATCGCCGCGATGCTGCTCCGCGACGAGCGGATGCGCAACCGGCAAAACCGGCCGATGCAACTCGCGCTCATCTTCGCCGGGCTGACCTTTACCGCGCTGACTGCGCTGATCGGTTCGCGCGCGGGGTTCGTTGCCGGCGTTGTGGCGTTCGCGGTCGGCTATGCGATGGTCGTTTCGGCCTGGCATGCGAAGCCTGCGGGTCGGCGCGGGGCCACGGCTCCCTCCGGTGCGCCGGGAATCTGGCGCTATCTCGTCTATTCGCCGCCGATCCTGCTCGCGATGTTGCTCGGAACCGCGATCTGGCTCTCGGACCGGACGACCGCGCTCAGCCGGATGGCGGATCAAGGCGTGGGTGACGATATGCGCGTCCAGGCGTGGCCCACCGTGCTCTCGATGATCGAAAAATATTGGGTGGCCGGGAGCGGGATCGGCTCTTTCCCGGACGTCTACAAGATGTTCGAGCCCGACGCTTTGCTCAGCCCTTCCTATTTCAATCACGCCCATAATGACTGGGCGGAGATTCTGCTCTCGGGCGGGCTGCCGATGGCTCTGATCCTGATCGCGGCCATCGTCTGGTTCGCCCGCCGGTTCCTGGCACTCGGTCTGCGCAATCTGGTCAAGGGTCACCGCGGCGATCTGCGGCTGCCCGTGCTCATGGTGGTCGTCATTCTCGCGGCGGCGAGCCTCGTCGATTACCCGCTTCGCGTGCCCTCGTTGCAGGCCATGGCCATCATGTTGATAACATTGCTCTGTTGCCCGGCGCCGGCGCATGCGCGGCGGGATTAAACTTGCGAGCATGCCCCAAGCCTTTATAGCGTCCCTGTCCTCGAAGCATCTGGATATCCTATCAGTCTCATGACCCAAATCCGCATCATCTTCGCCCTGGGCGTCATGGCTCTTGCCGGATGCGTCAAGAATGCGCCTCCGGTCGCGAGCGTCCCGAACAGTCCGGTGACCAAGCTCGCCGAACTGCCGAAGCCCGAGGCCGCCGACGTCGTGCATTCGAGCCGGACGTCCTTCGTCGGACCCTTCACCGAATTGCGCGTCGAGGTGTTCGGCGTCGAAGACATGCAGCGCGACATCATGACCGATGGCGAAGGCAATTTCGCTTTCCCGCTGGTCGGAACCGTCGCCGCGGCAGGCAAGACCCCCGACATCATCGCGAGCGAGATCCGCAGCAAGCTGATCGGCCGTTACGTGCGCGACCCCCAGGTCACGGTCAATTTCAAGTCGCCGACGAGCCAGCTCGCCATCCAGTCGATGTCGGTCACGGTCGATGGTCAGGTCAACAAGGCGGGGTCCTATCCGGTTGTTGGCCGGATGACGCTGATGCGCGCGGTTGCGCTGGCGGGCGGCACGACCGAATTCGCCAAGCTGGAGGACGTCGTTGTCTTTCGCGATGTCGGCAACAAGAAATATGTCGGCATCTACAATCTTGAGGGTATCCGCCGCGGCAACTACGCCGATCCGGAGATTTTCCCGAATGATATCGTGATCGTCGGTGACTCTCCGCAGCGGCGCATGTTCAAGGATATTCTCCAGACATTCCCCGCGCTGCTGTCGCCGATAATCCTGCTGGCCCGCGAAGTTTAAGTCGAGAACGGATCGCAACATGAATGATTTGGCCACCACGCGCGATTCCCTGTCATCGCTCGACGGCGTAGACCACTATGCGGCCTATGACGATGACGGCGGGCTGCCGATCCTCGAACGGGTCTTCGCCGCCATCGTCAACCATCGCAACTGGGTGATCGGTGTTGTCGCGGCCTGCCTTCTCCTGGGGCTGCTCGCGACCTTCCTCGCCACGCCGCAATATACGTCGACCGCGCGGATCGAGATTCTGCCCGACGCGCCTGTCGCGACGTCGGTCGAAGGCGAACGCGACAGCGCGCCGGTCAACGAGATCGCCTTTTACAACACGCAATATTCGCTGTTGCAGTCGCGGTCGCTGGCCGACCGCGTTGTGCGGGCGGGCAATCTGACCGCGGACAAGGCGTTCACCGCCGCTTTCAAGCTCGATACGCCCGAAGCTGGCATGACGAGCGCGCAGCGCCGCGACCTCAGCAAGCGAGCCGCCGAAATCCTGCTCGAACAGTTGCAGGTGGCGCCGGTTCGGACCTCGAGCCTCGTCGATGTCGGTTTCGCTACTCCGTCGCCGCAATTGTCGGCGAAGCTCGCGGACCTGTGGGTCACGCAGTTCGTGCAAGCCAGCATCGATCGCCGGTTCGCGGCGACGTCGGACGCGCGCAAATATCTCGAGGCGCGCCTGACGACGCTGCGCCAGAATCTCGAAACCTCCGAGCGCGCGCTCATCAATTACACGATGGGTAAGGGCATCGTGACCATTTCGTCGGAAACCGACCCCAACGGACAGACGAAGACGCAGACGTTGGTGGGGTCGGATATCGAGGCCGTCAGCAAGGCGCTGGCCGAAGCGCGGCAACTGCGCATTGCCGCCGAAGCCGAGCTGTCCAATACGCAGACGGGCGTGGCCCAGATCAACGCGCCCGCGATCGGCAATATGCGGCAAAAGCGCGCCGAGGCGGCCGCCGAGCTTGCCCGCCTGCGCACCATATTCGAAGAGGATTATCCCGCCGTCGTGTCGCTGCGCGCTCAGGTTGACAATCTTGACCGCAGCATCGCCACTGAAACCGCGCGTTCAACGCAGGGCAATCGCGAAGCCTATAATGCCGCGGTCAAGCGCGAGCGCGACCTCGAAGGCGAACTCGATCGCCTGACCCGCGATTACAACACCCAGCAGCGCGAATCGATTCAGATGGCGATCCTGCAGCGCGAGGTGGATTCGAACCGCCAACTCTATGACGGGTTGCTGCAACGCTACAAGGAAATCGGCGCGTCGGGCGTGGGCACGAACAATATTGCGGTCGTCGACCACGCCAAGGTCGCCGACAAGCCGTCGAGCCCTTCGCTGTTCACCAATCTGCTGCTGGCGTTGCTGGCCGGGACGGTGATCGCCGCCGCTCTCGTGTTCCTGCTCGAAAAGATGGACAGCTCGGTTCGCGATCCGCAGGACGTCGTGGGACGCTTCGGTCTACCGCTGCTCGGCACGATCCCCGAAGTGCTCGATCAGAATGTCGCGGACGCGATCCTCGACAAGAAATCGGCGATTTACGAAGCCTATTTCTCGTTGATGACGAACCTGACGTTCCTGACCGAACATGGCGCGCCGCGCTCGATCATGCTGACCTCGTCGCGGCCGAAGGAAGGCAAGAGCAACTCGTCGCTCAGCCTCGCCACGGTACTCGCGGCGACGGGCAAGTCGGTGATCCTGATCGACGCCGACGTCCGCAACCCGTCGCTCAACCGCTATCTCGACATGCCCAACAAGCGCGGGCTCAGCCATTATCTGTCGGGGGACGAGGATCTGAACGGCATGATCGTCGAACTCCCCAAATTCGGGTTTTCGGTCATCACGGCGGGCCAGATGCCGCCGAACGCCGCCGAATTGCTGGGCAGCGATCGCCTGCCGATGCTGATCAGCACATTGCTGGCGCGCTACGATCATGTGCTGATCGACTCGCCGCCGCTCCTCGGCTTGGCCGACGCGCCGCTGATCGCGCGCCGCGTCGAAGGCGTCGTGTTCACTATCGAGGCCAATGCGACCAAGAACCGGGCGATTTCGACGGCGCTGACGCGCCTGCGCATGTCGGGCGCCAAGCTGTTCGGCGCGATCGTCACCAATGTCGGCGCGCGTAATCAGGTTTACGGCTACGGCTATGGCTACGGCTACGGCTATAGCTACGGCGACGAGAAAAAGACCTGACGCGGGCGTGCGTCGACTGAGCGTTTGGGACGAACGGTGAAACCATATCGTACAGCGGGATGGCTGGTGGCGAGCGTACTCGCCGTTTGTGTAGGCGTGTCGACCTATGTCACCTCGAACGAGGTGAAGGCCCCTGCGGCTGCCTATGCCGTGGGTTTTCCGCCGACCGGCACCGCGCGCGCCAATTCCGCCATGATGACTTATGGTATCCGGACCCTCAAGGATCCGAAGGCGGCCGCGACGAAGAGTGAGGTCGCTCTGGCGCGCGCCGCCTATCGCGCCGAGCCGCTGTCGTCGACGGCGCTCAGCCTGATCATTCCGACGATGCCCGAAGGCAAGGCGCGCCAATCGCTGCTCGCGCGGACAGGAGAATTGACGCGGCGTAATTCGCTGATCAACGAAGAACAGATCAGGACGGCCGCGCTGCGTGGTGACGACACGGCCTTCTTCCGCTGGCTGTCGCGTTCGTTGCTGACAAACAATGATTTGCGCGCGGCCTATGTCGGCGCGATGGCCGATGCGACGGCGAGGGAAGGGGCCGTCGCCGCATTGACTCCGGTCATCGGTCCCGCGCCAAGCTGGTCCGACGCCTACTGGCAGCAAGTCATCCAGCGCCCCGCCAGCCTTCTCAATGCGGCCAAATTGCGCGCGGCGGTCGCACGGGCACCGTGGCGGCAAGCCACGATCAGCCGGTGGGATCGCTATTTGTCGATCGGCCTGACGAACCGTGGCCAGTTCGACGCCGCCCATGCCTTGTACAAGGGGTTGGGTCTCGCGCGCGAACGGAACTCCGGCAACCTGTTGTCGGACGGGGACTTCGAACGGCAGCCGCAATTGCCGCCGTTCGACTGGCAGCTTGCCGTATCGGGGACGCTGGGCGCGTCGATCGACGAAAAGGACAAGAACCTTCTCGTGTCCGCGATCGGCGGCGCGCGCGGCTTTGCGGCGCGCCAACTCGTTTCGTTGTCGCCGGGGAACTATAGGCTGGGCTGGTCGTTGTCGGCGTCGATGCCGATCGATCCAGCTACCCTGATGGCGCGAGTCACCTGCGCCGAGCCGGGGATGAAAATCGCAAAAATCCAACCCATATCGCTCGCGACGGGCAAGCATGCCGCGCCGTTCGCGATTCCCGAGAGCGCGTGCCGCTGGTACTGGCTGTCGATCGACGTCGCCCTGCTCGACGATTCCGCGGGCGTCGATGCATATTTCCGCAACATCTCGCTGGCACCCGCCGGCGGAGGAGGGGCGAATGCTCGCCCCGTTCCTGCCGCTGAAGGAGTGAACGGCATTGCCCCCAACTGAGGACCTTTTCGTGCAGCGCAAGATATTCGTGACCGGTACCGCCGGCTTCATCGGTTTTCATCTGGCGAAGCTGCTGCTCGCCGAAGGCTTCACGGTCGCCGGCTATGACGGCATGACCGATTATTACGACGTCCGGCTGAAGCAGGCGCGCCACCAGCACCTGCTCCAGAATCCGAATTTCTCCGCGACCGAGGGGATGCTCGAGGATCAGGCGCTGCTCGACACGACGATCGATGCCTTCCAGCCCGATGTCATCGTCCACCTCGCCGCGCAGGCGGGTGTGCGCTACAGCCTCGAAAACCCGCGCGCCTTCATCGACAGCAATGTCGTGGGGACTTTCAACGTGATGGAAGCGGCCAGGCGCTTGTCCGTTGCGCATCTTTTGATGGCATCGACCTCGTCGGTTTACGGGGTCAACGAGGATATGCCGTTTCGGGAAACCGACAAGGCCGACACACAGATCACGATCTATTCGGCCACAAAGAAGGCGAATGAAGCGATGGCGCATTCCTATGCCCATCTGTGGAATCTGCCGACGACGATGTTCCGTTTCTTCACCGTTTACGGCCCCTGGGGACGCCCCGACCTGGCGCTCTACAAATTCGTCGACGCGATGCTCGATGGCCGGCCGATCGACATTTACAACCACGGCGACATGTACCGCGACTTCACCTATGTCGACGACCTCGTCCGTGCGATCCGCCTGCTGATCGACGCCGTGCCGGAGCGCCCGGCCTCGCGCGCCGATATCGTCGAGGGGGATTCGCTGAGCCCGGTCGCGCCGTTCCGCATCGTCAACATCGGCAACAACGACAAGGTGCGCCTGCTCGACTTCATCGAGGCGATCGAGACGAGTCTGGGGCTCGAGGCGATCCGCAATTACATGCCGATGCAGGCGGGCGACGTCCCGGTTACCTGGGCCGATGCCTCGCTGCTCGAACGGCTGACCGGCTATCGGCCTGCGACCGATTTTCGCGAAGGCGTTGCCAACTTCGTTGCCTGGTTCCGGGAGTATAAGGGGAAATGAGCCTGGACAACGCAGATCGGGCGGTGCCCCCCGCGCTGGAGGACCTCAAGATTGCGGTCGTCGGCCTCGGCTATGTCGGGTTGCCGCTCGCGGTCGAGTTCGGCCGCATCCGCGATGTCGTGGGCTTCGACATCAACCAGCCGCGCATCGATGCACTGCGCCGCGGCGAGGATACGACGCTCGAGACCGACGCCGAGGAACTGGCGGCGGCGAAGCAGCTTGGCTTCTCGACCGATCCCGCCGACATCGCCGGCTGTAATCTCTATATCGTGACGGTGCCGACCCCCATCGACGCGCATCGCCGCCCCGACCTGACGCCGCTGATCAAGGCGTCGGAAACCGTCGGCAAGGTGCTGAAGCGCGGCGATATCGTCGTTTATGAATCGACCGTCTATCCCGGCGCGACCGAGGAGGATTGCGTCCCCGTGCTCGAACGGCTGTCGGGGCTCACCTACAATCGCGATTTCTTTTGCGGCTACAGTCCCGAGCGCATCAATCCGGGCGACAAGGAGCATCGCCTGCCGTCGATCCGTAAGGTGACGTCGGGTTCGACGCCCGAGGTCGCGTCGCTCGTCGACAGCCTCTATGCCTCGATCATCACCGCGGGCACATACAAGGCGGAATCGATCCGCGTCGCCGAGGCGGCGAAGGTGATCGAGAACACCCAGCGTGACCTCAACATCGCGCTGATCAACGAACTCGCGATCATTTTCAACCGCATGGGCATCGATACCGAGGCGGTGCTGAAGGCAGCGGGGACGAAGTGGAACTTTCTGCCCTTCCGCCCCGGCCTCGTCGGCGGGCACTGCATCGGGGTCGATCCCTATTATCTGACGCACAAGGCGGAGGCGATCGGCTACCGGCCGGAGATCATCCTCGCGGGCCGCCGCCTCAACGATGGAATGGGCGCCTATGTCGCCGAGCAACTCGTCAAGGCGATGCTGAAGCAGCGGATTCAGGTCAATGGCGCGCGCGTCCTGGTGATGGGACTGACCTTCAAGGAAAACTGCCCCGACCTTCGCAATACGCGCGTGGTCGACGTGATCGCCGAGCTGCAATCCTATGGCGTCGCGGTCGATATCTACGACCCCTGGGCCGATGCGGCCGAGGCGCAGCACGAATATGGGTTGGCGCTGGTCGATCGGCCGCAAGCCGGTGCCTATGACGGCGTGATGATCGCGGTGGCGCACGACGAGTTTCGCGAGGACGCCGAGGGGCTTGTCGCAGGGTGCGTCAAAGCCGATCACGTCGTTTATGACCTCAAGAACGTCCTGCCGCGGGAGGCGAACGCAATACGCCTGTAACTGCGGCGCGTTTGCGGTCGCCACGCCTTTGAAGACACGGGTCTTCCAGTAGCTGTTGGGAAGGTTTTTCGACGATGAGCGCAAGAGAGATTAAGCGCGTCCTGATCACCGGCGGCACCGGTTCGTTCGGCAAGACGATGGTGAACGAACTGCTCGCCGGCGATATCGAAGAGGTTCGCATCCTCAGCCGCGACGAGGAGAAGCAGGATGCGCTGCGCAATATTCTTGGCGATACGCGCGCGCGCTTCTTCGTCGGCGACGTCCGCGACCGTGAGAGCGTCTCGCGTGCGGTGAAGGGCGTCGACGCGGTCTTCCATGCCGCCGCGCTCAAGCAGGTGCCGAGCTGCGAATTCTTTCCGATGGAGGCGGTGCGGACCAACATCGTCGGATCGGAGAATGTCATTCGTGCGTCGATCGAGCATGACGTCGGCAGCCTCGTCTGCCTGTCGACCGACAAGGCGGTGCAGCCGATCAACGCGATGGGCATGTCGAAGGCGATGATGGAGAAGATGGCGCAGGCCGCCTCGCGCGAAATCGGCGCCAATGCCGCCACGACGATCAGCTGCGTGCGCTATGGCAACGTCATGTGCTCGCGCGGATCGGTGATCCCGCTCTTCATCCGCCAGATCAAGAACGGCCAGCCGATCACGGTGACCGAGCCCAATATGACGCGCTTTCTGATGCCGCTGCGCGACAGCGTCGCGCTGGTGCGTTTCGCCTTCCTGCACGCACGGCAGGGCGATCTGTTCATCAAGAAGGCTGCGGCGTCGACGATCGCCGATCTTGCGACCGCGCTGGTCGAGATGTTCGGGTCGCCCGACCATCCGGTGCAGGCGATCGGCTGGCGCCACGCCGAGAAGCTCTACGAAACGCTCGCGAGCGCACAGGAACTGGGCACCGCGGAGGATATGGGCGATTATTGGCGACTGCGGCTCGACGACCGCGATCTCAACTATGCCGCCTATTTCAGCGAGGGCGAGACGACGACCGCGACGATGGACGACTATCATTCGCACAACACCGAGCGGCTCGACGTCGAAGGAGTGAAGCGGCTGCTGCTCAGCCTTCCCGAGGTGCAGGCGGAGCTCGAGGGCTGGCCGCGCGGTTGAATTTCGGCCTCGGGCGATCCGGGGCGAACGGGTTGAAGGAGACGGTTCTTGGCTGAACCAGTTCGGGTCCTGGTGCTGGGCGCCAGCGGGATGCTGGGTACCGCGATGCTGCGGACCTTCGCGCAGTCGGAGGGCTATGCGGCGATCGGTGCGGTGCGTTCGGTCAGTCCGCGGCTCGAAAAGATCGCCGGCGAAGCGAGCTTCGTTGTCGGCCTGGATGCCGAGAGCAGCGATAGCCTGGCGCGCGTCTTTGCCGAAGCGCGGCCCGATGTCGTGATCAACGCGGTCGGGCTGATCAAGCAGCTCGCGAGCGGCAATGCGGTGACGTCGGCGGTGCCGATCAACACGCTGCTGCCGCACCGGCTGCAAAAGCTCGCCGAGATCGCGGGCGCGCGGTTGGTCCATGTCAGCACCGACTGCGTCTTTTCGGGCGCGAAAGGTGGCTATCTGGAAACCGATAAGGCCGACGCCACCGACGTCTATGGGCTCAGCAAATATCTGGGCGAGGTCGCGGCGCCGAACGCGGTGACGCTGCGCACGTCGATCATCGGGCACGAACTCGCGTCGGCGAACGGGCTGGTCGAATGGTTCCTGGCGCAGAAGCAGGGGATCAAGGGCTTCACCAAGGCGATCTTCTCGGGCCTGCCGACGGTCGAGCTGGCGCGCGTCGTGCGCGACTTCGTGCTGCCGCGCCCCGAACTGACCGGCCTCTACCATGTCTCGGTCGACCCGATCGCCAAATATGACCTGCTGCGCCTCGTCGGCGCCGCCTATGGCCATGACATCGCGATCGAGCCCGATGCCTCGCTGGTCATCGACCGCTCGCTCAACTCGGACCGCTTCCGCGCGGCCACCGGATACACCCCGCCTTCGTGGCCCGACCTGGTCGAGACCATGAAGCGCAGCAGGATCGAAAGCCGATAATATGATGAAGGTGATGACGATCGTCGGGACGCGCCCCGAAATCATCAAGATGTGCCGCGTGATCGCAGAGTTCGAGGCGCATGTGAACCATGTGCTGGTCCACACCGGCCAGAATTACGACTATGAGCTCAACCAGGTTTTCTTCGACAATCTGGGCATCCGCAAGCCCGACCACTTCCTGAACGCCGCAGGCGCCAACGCCGCGAAGACGATCGCCGAGGTGATCTCGAAGGTCGACGACGTGCTCGAGCTCGAAAAGCCCGACGCGGTGCTCCTCTATGGCGATACCAACAGCTGCCTCGCGGTGATCCCCGCGAAGCGCCGCCAGATCCCGGTATTCCACATGGAGGCGGGCAACCGCTGCTTCGACCAGCGCGTCCCCGAGGAACTCAACCGCAAGGTGCTCGACCATTTGAGCGACATCAATTTCGTGCTGACCGAGCATGGCCGCCGCTACCTGATCGCCGAGGGCATCCGCCCCGAGACGATCATCAAGTCGGGCAGTCATATGCGCGAGGTGCTCGACCATTTCGCCGCCGAGATCGACGCGTCGGACGTGCTGGCGCGCGAGGGGCTGGAGGCCGGAAAATATTTCATCGCGAGCGTCCACCGCGAGGAGAATGTCGACGATCCGCGCAACCTGGAGCAGCTGATGCAGGGCCTGTCGGCCGCGGCCGAGGAGTTCGACATGCCGGTGATCGTGTCGACCCATCCGCGCACGCAGAAGCGCATCGCCGATCTGGCCAATGCGCCGGTCGATCCGCGCGTGCGCTATCAGGCGCCGATGGGTTTCTTCGACTATGTGAAGCTGCAGAAATCTGCGTTCTGCGTCCTGTCGGACAGCGGCACCATCTCCGAAGAGGCGAGCCTGCTCAACCTTCCCGCGATCACGCTGCGCAACGCGCACGAGCGGCCCGAGGGGATGGACGTCGGCACGCTGATCATGACCGGCCTGAAGCGCGACGACATCCTCGATTCGATCCGCGTCGTCACCGCGCAGCACAACGCGGAGGAACGGCAGTTCGAGGTGGTGGCCGATTACAATGTACCCAACGTGTCGCGAAAGATCCTGCGCGCGGTCATGAGCTACACCGGCTACGTCAATCGCACCGTGTGGAAAAAGGGCTGAGGCGGAGCGCGGCGCGTGAAGACGATCGTCTATATCGGCGGCTTCGAGCTTCCCGACCGCAACGCCGCGGCGCAGCGCGTGCGCAACAATGCGCGCGTGCTCCGCTCGCTCGGCTATCGCGTCATACTCGTCGGGGCGAGCCGCGCGCGCGCCTATGACCGGGCTGTCCATCCGGCGGACCCGGGGGACATCGACGCCCAGGCATGGGAGATCGGTTATCCCAGGAGCCGCGGTCAGTGGTTCGACATGATCGGCGCCGACTGGCCGCTGCGCCGCCTTGCCGAGCGCGGCGCGCTTCGCCCCGAGGATGTCGCGGCGGTGATCTGCTATAATTATCCCGCGGTCGCGCAGATGAAGGTCGCGCGGCTCGCGCGCCGCTGGGGTGCCGCGATCCTCGCCGACTGCACCGAATGGTACGGCACGCGCCCGTGGACGAGCCCGTCGAACATCGTCAAGAATCTCGATGTGCCGCTGCGCATGCACTGGGTGAACCGGCGCATCGACGGCATCGTGACGACCTCGCCCTATATGACCGATTTTTATCGTTCGACCGGGCTGCCGATCGTCGAGATTCCGACCTTGATGGAAAAGCCCGAGGGTGAGGTGCCGGTCGCCGAGGCGGTTCAGACACCGATGCCGCTGTTCGCGGTCGCGTCGGGCTTTGCCGAGGGGACGCGTGCCGAGGACGTCCATGACCGCATCGACTGGATATTGGAACTGCTGGACGGCGCGGCGGCGCGCGGACGCGATTTCGTGCTGCGCATCGCCGGGGTCGATCGCGAGCGCTATCTTTCGGTCTTTCCGGGTCATGCCGCGCTGCTCGATCGGATGGGGGAGCGCGTGATCTTCATGGGCCGTCAGCCGCGCGCGGAGCTTTTGCGCCGCCTTCAGGCTTCGGCCTTCGCTTTCGTGCTGCGGCACGAAAGCCGCGTCACGCTCGCCGGCTTTCCGTCGAAATATTCCGAGGCCGTCACCTATGGCACGCCGGTGATCATCAACGCGCTGCCCAGCGTGCGCGCCTATCATGTCGAGGGGCGCACGGGGTTCAGTCTTGACCCCGACGACCGCGAGGGCGCAGTAAAGGCGCTGTGCGACGTCCTGGCGATGGATCCTCAGGCGGTGATAGCGATGAAGCGATATTGCAGGAATTACGGGGCCTTTACCGCCCAGGCGTTCAAGGCGCCGGTATCCGATTTCCTCTCGGCCGTCATTGGAAAGGGGAACGCATGTCCTTCTATCGCCTGAGAAAAATGATCGTTTGGCCCTTTTATTACATTTATGCCAGACTGCGCCCCGTTGCCTATGCCAAGATGATCGGCGTGAACGTGAAGGGCAAGGTTGCCATTTACGGCAGCAGCTACGACATGTTCAGTTCCGAACCCTTTCTCGTCACCTTGCACGACAATGTGTTCATCAGCCTTGGCGCCCAGTTCATCTGTCACGACGGTGGCGTGCTTCCTTTCAGGCGGCAGTTCCCCACGCTTGATCTGGCCGCCCCGATCGTCGTCAAATCCAATTGCTTCATCGGCGCGGGAGCCTTGATTCTGAAGGGCGTGACGATTGGCGAAAACTGTGTGGTCGCCGCGAATGCCGTCGTTACCAAGGATGTGCCGGACGGCTCGATAGTTGGCGGAAATCCGGCCAGGATACTCAAGACGACCGAAGAGTATCTCGAGGGTGCCCATAAGAAGTCGCTTGGGATCGGTCACCTGCTCGGCGACGAAAAGCTCGCGGCCTACAAGCATATGTTCAAAGAGACGATGCAGTGAATATGGCGAGACCTGCCCGGCGGCCGGCGGCGCTCTTCGCGACCTACGCGCCGCTGAAATTTTTCCTGATCTATCTTGCGGTCACGCTCGCGCTCGCGGTGTGGGGGCCGACGAAATATTACATGTTCCCGATCGGCAAGACGGTCCTGTTCATGACGGCCGTGATGGTGGCGATCACCTTCGGCTATCTGTACGGCGCTGCGACCCAATTGCCGATGCCGTATAAGAACCGACCAGGAAGCAGCATTTTCGTTCGCCAGCTTTTCGATCTCTCGTTGGCCATCTCGCTGCTCTCGCTGATCGCGTCCATCGCCAGTGCGGCGTCTTCTGGCCAGTTGAACACCGATTTTTCCGCCATCGGCGATGCCTATATGGCGGGCTATGAAGGATATGAGCGAAATACTGGAAACTACTCTATAGTATTTATTATATATTCCTTCTCCCTTCCTTTCAATTTCATTGCCTTAATCTTGGGATTTTATTATTTCTCTGTATTCGGAAACGTTCGGAGATTTTTGGTTGCTGCATTTGCAATCGTAAGTCTGCTTTTCTATGTTCTCGGTTCCGGAAAGCAGAAGCAGCTCGGCGACATCCTGATCTATTTGCTTACTGTTGCCGCGCTGAAATATGGGGTGCGCCGTAAGCCGATCCAGCTGAAATGGGTGGTCAGCATCGTCGGACTGGGCATTGTGGGCCTGCTGGCCTTCGTAGCGGTGCTGGGCCAGCGCTACAGCGCGCTGGGAGTCGACGTCGCCAACGTGAATCAGCGGGTTCTGGACCGTGTTTTCATCGACACCAGCCATCCCATCTTCGCCATATTCGGGCAGGATTACGGGCTGAATTTATCGATGTTCCTCAGCTATCTTTCCCAGGGCTATTACGGGCTCGGGTTGGCTCTCGATATGCCTTGGCATTGGACTTATTTTCAGGGCTTTTCCTATTCGATTTCGGTCCTCGCCAACCGCGTGCTCGGGGTGGAGTGGGAATGGCCCAACACGCTCGTCCATCAGGTTGGGGTAACGACGGGGTGGGGTGAATCGAAATGGCATACGGTCTTCACCCATTTCGCGACCGACTTCACCTTTCCCGGCACGGTCGTGCTGTTCGGCTTTTTCGCATATGTCTACGCCCGTGCATGGCGCGCGGCGATCCGCTTTGAAAATCCTTTCGCCATTCTGCTGTTCGCCCAGTTGACGATGGGCGCATTCTTCATGCCGGCGAACAACCAGCTGCTCCATTCGCCGGGCGGGCTGTTCACCATGATCGTGATTACGACCCTCTATCTGTCGATCGGGCGCCGTTACAACAGGACGGGGATTTCGTGGGCGGAGCCCGCGCGACGACGGGTGGCGCCGCGCGCCATATGACCGTTGTCATCCTGATCCTGCTGACTATCGCCGGAAAAATCGCTGCGCTGGTCAAGGATGTCGTCTTCGCATCGCTCTTTGGCGTCAGTCCGGTTACGGACGCCTACTTCATCGCCAATCAATTGCCGGGAGTGATCTGGCTCGCGATCTACGGGACGATCGGATCGGTTTTCGCCCCGATGTATGTTCGGGTGATGGCAGATCGGGGGGCGGGGCAGCAATTCGTCAACGAGGCGATCCGCTATTATGCCTATGTCGCCATTCTGCTGACGGCCCTCTGCTGGGCCTTGGCCGGACCCCTCGTGTCGATCGTAGCGCCATCCATCGACGCCTATACGCATGATCTGGCGGTCAAACTCACGCGCATCATGGCGCTGGGCTTTCTGCTTACCGGTTACGTCGGCGTCCAGAGCGCCTTGCAACAGGCGAACCGTTATTTCATCCCGCCGCTCGCTGTACCCGTAATCAACAATCTGATCGCGGTCGGGGCGATCGTTGCCGCCTATTTCATGAACGATGTGACGATCGCTATCGTCGGCGCGGTCGGTGCCTATCTGGTCCAAGCGGTGATCCAGCGCGGTCAGACGCGCCGGATTTATGATAGCCAATGGGGCTGGGCGGTCCGCCCCGAGACGTGGCGGCGGCTGTCGCTCTTGTCGGCGCCGATGATCTTCGCGGTGATCCTCGACCAGTTCAACCTGTTCATCGGCACCGCGATCGCGTCCGATTTCGGCGCGGGGGCGATTTCGCATCTCAATTACGCCAACCGGCTGACGCTGCTGATCTCGGGCACCTTCTCGTGGCTGGTCGCCTACATGTTCTTTCCCGACCTCGCGCACAATGCCGCGCGCGACGATGACGCGGCGAACGCGCAGACGCTGACGCGCGCGATCGGGCTGATCCTGGTCACCACGGCGCCGGCGGCGGCGGCGGCGCTGGCGCTGCGCACCGACGTCGTCGCGCTGATCTATCACCGCGGCGCCTTTGAATGGGACGATGTGCACGCCACGGCGGCGCTGTTCGGGATCCTCGGCTTCGGGATCATCTTTGCCGCGGTGCGCGAATTGCTGAACCGCGTATTCTTCTCCTATCAAAAGACGATGGCGCCGCTCCTGATCGGGATCGCCGCGACCGCGATCAATCTGGTCAGCAGCCTCTGGCTGTCGCGAACCTATGGGATAGAGGGGATCGCGGCCGGCGCGTCGATCGGCGCGCTATCCTTCTGCATCGGGCAGATCGGGGTGCTACTGGTGTGGAAACGGCGATTGCTGACGCGCCATCTGGCCGCTTATTTCGTCGCCGCGATCCTTGCCGGCGCCGCGGCATTCGGCGCCACGGCCCTGGGCTATGACCTGATCGCTGGCTGGCCGCTGTTCCCGCGCCTGATCGCGGCGGGGGCCTTGACGATGGCGGTCTATGTCCCGCTGCTGATCGGCCTGCTCTGGCTGGGCGGGGTGACCCCCGCGACCCTCTATTCGCATTTGCGCGGCGCGCACGCGAAGCCCGAAGAGGGGATCGATCCGTCGATGCCGGTGGCCTGAAGGGCGCTGCCGCGCCTCAGGCCGCGGCGGCGTCGATGCGTTCGCGATAGATTTCGATATGGCGCCGCGTGACATCGTCGATGTCGAAATTCTCTTCGGCATAGGCGCGCGCCGCGATGCCCATGCGAACGCACAGATCGCGGTCCACGATCAGCCGGTCGAGCGTGTCGGCGAGGGCGAGGGCATTGCGCACCGGGCATAGCAGGCCCGTCACGCCCTCCGCGATCGCATCGCGGCATCCCGGCACGTCGCTGGTCACCGCCGCGCGGCCGGCGGCGGCCGCGTCGATCAGCGTCTTCGGAAACCCCTCGCGGTCGGCGGGCAGGGCGACGATGTGCAGCGTCGCGAGGACGGAGGCGACATCGGGGGTGTGCGGCACCCATTCGACCACCCCCTCGGCGGTCCAGGCTTCGATCTCGGCGGGCGTGATCGACGAAGGGTTGGAAAGATCGGGATCGCCGATCAGCAGGAATTTGGCGTCGCGTCCGCGCCGTCCGCGAAGTTCGCGCGCGGCCTCGACGAATTCATAAACGCCCTTCACCCGCAGCAGCCGCGCGGGAAGGCCGACGCGCGTTTCGGGGCCCGGTGGATGCGGTTGCATCGTGATCCGGTTCAGGTCGACGCCCGATCCGCCGATGCGGTGGACCGACACCCGGTCGAGCCCGGCGAATTCGATCATTCGCGCATCGTCTCCATTCTGGAAAATGAAGCTGACGTCGCGCCGGTTGAGTCCGAAGTTCATGACCGCATTGATCACGCGGCGCAGCACGCCCTTCATGCCGCCGCCGTCGCCGATGTAGACATAGCCGAGGCCCGAAACCGCTCCGACGATCGGGACGCGCAGGAATTTCGACGCAAGGCCGGCATGGAGAATACATTTGATCGAGATCGCGTGGATCACCGTCGGGGCGACGCGCCGGACGATCGAAAAGGCGCGCAGCAGTGACAGCAATTCCCCGAAGATCGCCGTGCCGCCGCGATCGACCTTCCATTCGACCCAGTCCGCGCCGTTCGCGCGGATCGTGTCCACCGCTGCCGAACGGGGGCAGGCGACGGTGACGCGGTAGCCGTCCCGCAGCGCCCCCGCGACGAGGTTCAGCCGGTGCGAGACGAAGAAGCCCGCGTCGCCGACGAAAAATAGGATGCTCTTTTGCCTGTCCTGCATGAAATCCCTGTTGTTCCTACGGTTGCCCGGGCGCCGCGACCCGGTCGCCCCCGCCGCGGCCGAAGGCGGTCAGCAGGATGATCTTGAAGTTGAGCGTCAGCGATTGCAGTTTCATGTAGATATGATCGCTGTTCGCCAGTTCTTGCGGACGGCTCATGTCGATCTCGCGGATCTGCGCATAACCGGTGATGCCCGGTTTCATCGCATAGACGCCGAGCGCCGCGCGCGCGTTCACGAGCTCCTCCTGCACCGGCAGGCACGGACGGGGGCCGACGAGCGTCATTTCGCCGCGCAGCAGATTGATCGCCTGCGGCAATTCATCGAGCTTGGTGCCGCGCAGGAACTTGCCGATCTTGGTCACCGCGCTGACGCTTACCTCGTGCGTCCCGGCGGCGACGGTGTCGCGCTTCATCGTGCGGAACTTGTAGAGGGTGAAGGGGACCTGTCCCTTGCCCACGCGCGTCTGCGCGAAGATGGCCGGACCCGGGCTGTCGAGCCGGATCAGCGCCCACAGGACGACGAGGATGGGAAACAGCACGACCAGGATGCCGAGCGCGACCGCGATGTCGAGCGCGCGCGTCGCCGAGCGATAGACCCATGATCGCGACAGGTCGTCGGTCAGGATGGCGGGGGTCGGCAACGCGCGGGCGGGACCCGCAACATAATCGGCGAGGCTCTTGGCCGAGGTGGCGGGCTTCAGCGTCTTGAACAGGCCGAAGAGGGCGCCGCCGAAGGCTCCAAGGCGGTTCAGGAAGGCCAGCCTTTCCCCGAAATAGCGCGCATCGTGGAAATAGCCGATGTGAACATCGTCGAGCCGGTCGCCGACCAGCTCGGCGATCCGGCGCCGCGCCAGATCCTTGCTCACCGCATAGGGGGAGGCATTGTCGTCGTCGAGCGACTGGATCGACGAGATATTGACGAAACGCCGTCCGCCCATGCGGTTGAACTCGCCGCAGATTTCCGTGGCGAAATCGACGTTGACGCGCGTGAAGTCGTCGAGCGATCCCGGCTGGTTGTTGTTGCGAACCGCGAGATGAACCAAGGTGTCGCACGCCGGCTGGCCCGCGAGCTCGTCGTAGCTGGCGGCATCGACGCCGGCGATGCCGGCATAGCGTGCCCGCAGCGGCGCGGCATCGCGGCCCACCGCCAGGATCCGGCTGCCGCGGCTTGCGAGCAGGGGAACGAGGTGGCGGCCCACGTTGCCCGATGCGCCGGTCACGATGAAGTCATAGTGATGGGATCGCTCAGAAGTCATGGGGTCGTTTCAGATATGTGGTCGCGGCGTTGCTTGGGGTCGCGCGCGACCAACCAGCAGGGCGGAATGGTGTCAACGTGAATATCGGCTTCGGATCGCTAGCCGTTACCGGCATTCAGTCGCTCGGCCCACCCCGCATCGGGGACGAATTCGGGAACCAGCCGGGTGACGATCGCCACCGCCGCGGCGCTGTCGCCGCTGACGCGGATAGTTGCGTCCAATTCCTGCAATTCGCGGTCGAGATCGTCCCAATGCCAGAGTCCTTCGCGCGCGCGCATGATCCGCGGATGCTTGGTTTCTTCTGGATTATCGCCGATCAGCAGCTCCTCATAGAGCTTCTCGCCGGGACGAAGCCCCGTCTCGACAATCTGAATATCCCCATCGGGATTCTCGGCCGAGCGCACGCTCAGCCCCGACAGGTGGATCATGCTGGTCGCGAGGTCGAAGATTTTCACGGGTTGGCCCATGTCGAGCACGAATACTTCGCCGCCCTTCGCCATCGCGCTCGCCTGGATCACGAGCTGCGCGGCTTCGGGGATGGTCATGAAATATCGCGTGATCTCGCGGTGGGTCAGCGTGACGGGACCGCCGGCCTCGATCTGCGCCTTGAAGCGCGGGACGACCGAGCCGCTCGATCCCAGAACATTGCCAAAACGGACCATGCTGAAGACCGTCTTCACGTCGGGCCGTTCGGCGCGCGCCTGCAGGATCAGCTCGCACACGCGCTTCGAGGCGCCCATGACGTTGGTCGGGCGCACGGCCTTGTCGGTGCTGATCAGGATGAAGTTGGCGACGCCCACCGCCTCTGCGGCGGCAACGCTGTGGAGCGTGCTCATGATGTTGTTGCGAAGGCCCGAGATGGGGTTCGCCTCGACCAGCGGCACATGCTTGTAAGCGGCCGCGTGGAACACCGTCTCCGGCCGATGATGATGATAGATGCGGTTCATCGACGAGCGCTCCGACGCGCTCGCCAGTTCGAGGACGAGTGGCACCTCGACCTCGAGCTCGCGCATAAGCTCGGTCAGTTCCTGCTCGATCGCGTAAAGCGCATATTCGGATTGTTCGAGAAGGACGAGGCGCGCCGGTCGGCACCGGACGATCTGGCGGCACAACTCGCTGCCGATGGAACCGCCGGCGCCCGAGACGAGGACGATCTTTCCGGCGGTCGTCTTGCTCATCAGCAACTCGTTCGCCGCGACGGTTTCGCGGCCGAGCAGCTCTTCGATCTGGATTTCGCGCAGATCGTTGACCGTGACCGACCCCTCGATGATGCCGGTCAGATTGGGGAGCGAGCGGACGAAGACTTCCTCGTCCTGCAACGTTTCGATGATTTCGCGCCGACGGGCACGGGATGCGCTGGGGATTGCGAGCAGCACCTCGTCGATGTCGGTATCGGCGAGTATCTCCTCCAGGCGATTGGCGCCGAAGACCGGCACGCCGTCGAGGCGCTGGCCGTCGAGCCGCAGATCGTCATCGACGAAACCGACCAGCAACACTTGCGGTTCGTGTCGGAGCGACAGCGCGAGTTGCTGCCCTGCGCGGCCGGCGCCGTAAACGAGCACCCGGCGCACGTCCACCGATACGACCTTGAAAAGGTCGAGCAGTACGAACCGGATCGCGATACGGCTCGCCCCCAGCAGCAGAAGGAAAATGATGGGGTGCAGAACGCAGAGGGTTCGCGGAACCGAGGGGAGGCGGAAACCGACGCAAACGACGAAGAGGGGCACCGACAGGATCGCGCATGCGACCGCCAGATCGGCGATCGTCCGCGCGCCGGAAAAGCGGATCAGCGAGCGATAGACGCCGGTCTTCCAAGCGATGGGGTACCAGCAGAGCAACGCCACGGCCGCAAAGGTCACGATCGGCGGCGACAGGAGCTCCCAAACGCCGAGGCGAAGCGAAAAGGCGATCCACACGGCGGCGATGCAGAGAAAGGCATCGATCGCCACGGCCGCGAGCTGGCGTTGGATGCGCGGCCGATCGACCACGAAGGCCAGCATCTGTGCGCGCAGGTCGCGCCAACGGTCATCATTCGTCATTATCATTCTATCGCCAACCGCTTTCTATGACCCTCGCCGCGCGCAGCAAGGGTTGAAACAGCAGATTACAGGGGTGTTTCCCTGCGGCGACCCGGCGTTCGATCGGCCGAAGCATGCGACGAACGTCGTCGGTTCCATAAACGGGGCCGCAAGATTGTTCAATGCGTATCAGTGACCGCCCCATGCTGTAAGAAACTCCCTGCGGCCAGTACAACTCGCCGAGACGCAAATTGATCCCGAGGGTTGTACGGCTGGGCAAAAAAATCTCTGGACCCTCCCTTGCCATGGCTTGCGTAGAAGAAATCGGTCGCGGCGCTGTGATTGAGCGCACAGCGGCGCGCGCGTCTTGACCGGATCGGCGCGGGCCCCGTATCACCGCGGCGGCGACAGCATCCCGTTTCGCCTTCGATCGCGATGATCGGTGCCTGTTAGGATTGTCATGTTGAACGCATCGAGCATCAGCGAATTCCCGGGAAATGGCGAGCAGAACTCCGCGAAGGCGACGCTGGGGACCATCCTCTACGTCGGCGGGTTCGAACTGCCCGACCGCAATGCGGCGGCGCAGCGCGTGACGGCCAATGCGAAGATATTTCGCGCCCTCGGCTACCGGGTCCTGCTGCTGGGCGTCACCCATCAGCGATCGTGGCCCGGCGGCGCGCCGCAGCCGGTCGACGCCGGGGACGAAGGGATGATAGGGTTCGAAGTGCCTTATCCCGCGGGGATGAAGGCATGGCTGCATCGGATCAGCTCGCCCGGCCCGGCGGCGGAGGTGCTGCGTCGGGCCGGCGTCACCGACCTGGTCGGCGTCATTTGCTATAATCATCCCGCGGTCGCGCAGGCGCGGATCGCCGCGTTGGCGCATTCGCATGGAGCCTGGGCTGCGGCGGACTGCACCGAATGGTACGCGCCGTCACGGACGCGCGGCGTCGCCAGCCTGATCCGCAACCTCGATATTCCGCTCCGCATGCGCTTCGTGAACAAGCGCATGGATGCGCTGATCACGACATCGCCCTTCATATCCGACTATTATCGCCGCGCGGGACAGCCGATCGTCGAGATTCCGACGCTGATGGATCCGCCCGTGCTCGCGCCCGCGGACCTGATGGTAAAACGCACAGGGGGCGTTACGAAATTATTCTTTGCGGGCAGCGGTTTTGATCCGGCGCAGGTGCGAAACTCGACCGACGGACTGAAAGACCGGCTCGACTGGGTATTCGAGGCGCTCGATGCGACGCATATGCGCGGCGCGAAGTTCGACCTCAATCTCTATGGTCTCGACCGAGACCAATATCTTGCGCTGTTTCCCGAGCACGAGCCGCTGCTCGCACGGCTCGACGGCATGTATCATTTTCACGGGCGTCGTCCGCGCGCCGAACTGCTGTCCGAACTGACCGCCGCGCATTTCTCGATCTTTTTCCGCAGCCGCACCCGTACGACATTGGCGGGATTTCCCGGTAAATTCTCTGAATCGATTGCCTTCGGGACGCCGGTGATCACCAACGCGATGCCGAGCGTTGCGGGCTTTATCGAGGAAGGGCGGTCGGGTTTCGCGCTCGATACCGCCGACCTTGCGGCAGCTGGCGCCCGGATTGCCGAAGTTTTCGCGATGGACGACCGGGCGATCGCCGACATGAAATCCTGGTGCGCGCAGTCGCAACTGTTCGATTACGGCCGCTATATCGAACCGGTCCGGACCTGGCTTGCCGCGATCCGGACCTGATTCCTTCGCGGTCAGCCGAGCGCCCGATAGGCGCGGCGGATCGCCGGGCCGATGACCGGAATCGAATTGACCCAGATCTTCACCGAAGTGAGCGCCGATTCCCCTGCCTTGCGCTTGCGCAATTCGGGCGGGTTGCGCTCGAGTTCAGCCGCCCTCTTTTCGATCTCAGCCAAGCTGGGGAGGGGGGCGGCAAGGGTGGCGCCGTGTGCGGCGGTGACGACCATCACCTGCTGCAGATACTCGTTCGTGCCGACCGTCGCGACTTCGATTCCCGGATGTTTCGCCCGCCAGTCGTCCCACGCGGCATGTTCGCCCCACGGCTTGTCATGGCTGTCGCGCGGGTCCTTCCAGTCGTCCCAATAGAGGATCACGCCCGGACGCAGCAGCGGCTCGATGAAGTCGAGCAATTCGATCGTCGAGCTGTAGATATCGACGTCGATATTGACGAAGATCAGCGAATCGATGCTGCTTCGCACGTCGGGCGTCAGGCTGTCCGAATAGAATCCGTCGACCAGACGCAGGCGCGGATCGTCGATCGACAGATTGGCCTCGGCGAGTTTGCGCAGCACTTCATCCTTTGGCGCGGCATATTCGCCCTTGGCGTGACGCTCCGGGATCCAGATGCCCGGCGTTTCCTCCGGCAAGCCCTGCCAGCTGTCGAAACCGATCAGCCGCGATTTGGGGTAGTGTTTGTTGATCTGATCGGCCTGGTAGGCGAAGGTCCCGCCCCGAAAAACGCCGAACTCAAGGCACGAGCCCCCTTCGGGAAAGATATAGTGGGCAAGGTGAAACGAACGTTCAAGCAACGACATGCACTGATCCTCGAATTGGAATGGAGAGACTGAAAGGGGCGGTGCTTCTCAGGTATATTGCCGAGTCTTGTTCCCGCGCTTGTCCATCAGTCCGCGCTTCACCCACAGCGCGCTATGCGGTTCGGTGACGACGGTCTGCGATTCGGGACGGGCTTCCTTGGTGTAATAATAGAGAATGATCGATCGCCGCGCCGCGCCGGCCGGAAAGTTGAGCGGATCGGGCAGGCCGTGGAAACTGTGGTCATGGGTGTCGAAGATCACCAGCCGATTGTGCACAGGCGCGATGCGCTTCAGGCATTCCTGGCCCTTATCGTCGTAAAGGCCGAGTTCGCCACCCCACCCGGGCTGCCAGTCGGGGTTGAGATAGATGAGCGCGTTGAGCCGGCGGTTGAGGCCGGTCGCGTCGTGATAATTGCCATCGACATGAACGTCGAGCAGCCCGCCCGATACCGTGACGTTGAGCCCGCCGCCGGCGAAATAGGGGTCGGGAACGATCTTCGGAATCTCGAACCGTTCGGCCATCGCGCGAAGGATCGGCGCCGAATTCATGATACGCACCGCGTCGACGATATGCTCGGGAATATCAAACTCCGACGTCCAGTTCGATCGCCGCTTCACTTCGATATCGCTGTCGTTGGCCTCGTCCCATCCGTCGGAATCGACCGGAGGGAAGGCGTTCAGGCATTGGTCCGCGAGTTCGCGCGGAAGAAAATCATCGAGAACGACATGCTTGAAAGGCGCGTCGAAATATTCCGACCCTGGAGCCGCAGTTCGAATGGCCTCACTGCAACGATCAGTCAATTCCTTCAACTCGGCCTGTAGCATCACGGACTCCCCAATTCCCTTAGGCGGGGTGCTAACACCGGGTATCGGGCTGATCAACCTATCAAATCTTCGGAAAGTTGCGCATTCCAGGTCATATCGACGACATGGAACTTGCGTAATTCGGCAATGTTTGGAGCGCGATTATTCTGACCGAGAGGGGCGATCCTGCTGAACTGCCAGCGTTTGTACGCGGCCGTCGCTGCCGGATTCGATGCGAACCGACACCTCGAATATCGCGGCGGCATTCGCCGCGACTGCGACGGCGTCAGAGGTGCTCTCGGCCACGATCCGGGTGTCCCGCATCCACAGGATCCGGTCGGCGAACTGCGCCGCGAGGTTGAGGTCGTGGAGGATGACGGCGATGCCCTGACCGGCGCGGCTGCGGGCGAGGAGGCGCGTCATGACGTCGATCTGACGGCGCGGGTCGAGTGCGGCGGTGGGCTCGTCGAGCAGTAGCAGCGGGGTTTCGGCGGCGAAAGCGCGCGCGAGCGCGACGAGTGCGAGTTCGCCGCCCGAGAGGGTCGCGGTCGAACGGCGGGCGAGAGGGGCGCAGCCGACTTCGTCGAGCCATTGCCCCGCGTCGCCGGCCCCGCGCGTTACTTCGGCGCCGCCGAACGCGAAGCGACCGAGCGCGACCATGTCGGCGACGGCGATCGGCCAGGCGACTTCGGCGCGCTGGGGCAGATAGGCGATGCGGCGCGCGCGCGCGCGCGGGTCGAAACCCGCGATCTCGTTTCCATCGAGGCGAACCGACCCGGAGTCGGGATGTCCTTGTCCCGCGAGCAGCCGCATCAGGCTGCTCTTTCCCGAACCATTGGGGCCGACGATGACGACCAGCTCGCCCGGCGAAAGGCGGAAATCGGCATCGGCGAGCCGGCCCGCAAGCGTGAGCCCGGTGGCTGCGAGCTCAGTCATGGCGGACATTCCCCCGGCGCAGCGCGATCAGGAGGAAGATCGGCGCGCCGGCAAGCGCGGCGACGACGCCAAGACGGAGCTCGGTATCGGTCGGCAGCAGGCGGACGAGCATGTCGGCGACGATCAGCATCGTCGCGCCGGCGAGCGCCGCGGGGACGAGCGTGCGCCCCGGATCATGCCCGACCCAGGGCCGCACGACATGCGGCGCGACGATGCCGACGAAGCCCACGGCGCCCGCGAGCGCGACCGACGCGCCGGTCGCGAGCCCGGTGCCGACGACGACCGCGATCTGGGTCCGCCGGAAATCGAGCCCGTGCGCGCTCGCCGCCTCCTCGCCGATCGCGAGCAGCGACAGGCTTCGACGCTGGGTGAGCAGCAGCACCGCGCCTGCCGCCATGAACGGGGCGGTGAGGCCAAGATCCGCGAGCGAGCGGTTGGCGACCGACCCCAGCGTCCAGTTGACGAGATCGGAGAGCGAGAAGGGATTGGGTGCGAAATTGAGGATCAGCGCCATCGCCGCGCCCGCGAGGCTCGACAGGCCGACCCCGATCAGGATCAGCGTCGCCATGCCGCGCGTCCGAACCGCTGCCGAGGCGAGCAGCGCCGTCACCAACCCCGCGCCGCCGATCGCGCCCAGCGGCAGGGCCCAGGACCAGGCCGCGGCGAGCCCGAAATAGAGCGTCAGCGTCGCGCCCAGCGTCGCCGCCGCCGAAACGCCGAGGATGCCGGGCTCGGCGAGCGGGTTGCGCGTCAGCGCTTGCAAGCCCGCGCCGCAGAGGCCGAGCGCCGCGCCGACCGCGGCGGCAGCGAGGATGCGCGGCAAGCGGATGTCGAACAGGATGATCGCCGCCGCGGGATCGCGTCCGCCGAGCCAGTCGGTAAGCAGCGCGGGCGAAAGACCGTGCGCGCCCGCCATGGCTGCGAGCATCGCGGCGAGCAGCAGCAGCGCCGCCAATATGGCGTTGACCCGGATCATCGCGCTTTCGCCAATTCGGTCACGGCGTGCCCCATCAGCCAATTGCCGCACGCGAGCCACGCGCCCGGCACCTCGACATCGCGCGCCCCATGCGTCGCGCGGGCGACGACCGGGTGGCGCGAGGATGTCCAATAATCCTGCCGGTAGCGCGGGCTGTCGAAAAAGGCGCGAAAAACCGCATCGGGCGGCCGCCGCACCATATCCTCGACCGGCAGGCTGCCCCAGCCCGGCGCGGCGCGATAGGGCGAATAGCCCGCGGCGCCCATCACCTCGGCAACCAGCGATCCCGGGCCCGTGGTGACATCGCCGGGGGTGATGTAGAGCGCGGTGCCTTTGGCCGGGGCGCGGCGCGCCTCCGCCAGTTCGCGATCGAAGCCCGCGACCAAGGCGCGCGCCTCCGCGTCGGCGCCCAGTTCTCCCCCGACGCGCAGCATGTCGGCGCGGGCGTCGGCGAGCGAGGCCGGGAAGCCGAGCTGCACGATTTTGATTCCCATCGCGGCAAGCTGCCGGTCGAGCCGTCCGTCGCCGCCATAGCTGCGCACCACCACCGCGGGCCGCAGCGCGACGATATCCTCGAGCTGCGGCCGCAGGCGCGCGAGCCCCTTGGCGCGGGGTACCGCGAAGCTGACATCGCTATCGGCCTCGAACGACACCGCGCGGATTCGGCTTTTCGGCAGCAATCCGAGCACCATCTGGTCGGCGCAGAAGTCGATGCTCGCGATGCCGTGCAGCGCGGGCAGCGGCGCGCGGTCCTGGCAGCCCGTAAGGACCGCCAGCACCGCCAAGGCCGCCGCCCGCCGCATCAGAAGCCCCAGCGCACCCCGACATAGGCCGAGCGGCCTGCCGTGTTGTAGGTCGCGACGGTTTGATACTGTTCGTCGAACAGATTCTCGATGCGGCCGAAGAGGTCGATCCCCGCGACGAGCGGATAGGAAGCGCGCAGGTCGACCAGGACATAATCGTCGAGGGGCACATTGTTCGCCCGATCATCGAAGCTCTTGCCCGCATAGCGCACCGCGACCGACAGGTCGGCGCCTTCGAGCGCGCCGGCGGGCGTCCAGGCGAGCTCGGCGTTCGCGAGATGCCGGGGGCGCCGCGCGAGGCGATTATGTTCGAGCGGCGAGCCGGGGGTGCGGTCGGTGGCGACCGTCAGGCTGTAGTTGGCGCGGATCGCGAAACTGTCGCTGAGCTGCGCACCCGCCTCGACCTCGACGCCCTGCGCCCGGGCGCGATTGATATTGTCATAGGTGCCGAACGGGCGGTTCCCGGTCGCGCAGATCGCGGGCAGGGGATCGGGGCCCGGCGGGCAGGACACGAAGTCGATGAGATTACGGCTGTCGCGGCGATACCAGGCGATGTCGACGAACCGCCGCGCGTCGCCCAGCCGGACGCCGACCTCATAGGATTTCGCGCGTTCCGGGAGCAAGTCGGGGTTGCCATAGGCGCCGGCCGAGGCCGAAAGCTGGAACAAGGTCGGAGCCTTGAAGCCTTCGCGGTAACTCGCGCGCAGCGTGACATGGTCGCCGAGCTTTTGCCCGACGTCGGCGGCAAAGCTCGTCGCGCCGCCGAAGTCGCGGTGATCGTCGCGGCGCACGCCGGCGGTCAGCGAGAATGTATCGGTCGGCCGCGCGACCAGCATCGCCCAGCCGCCCGTGGTGGCTGTCCGGCCCTGGTCGGGCGCGAAGCCGTCGTCGGTCAGCGAGCGCGTCCATTCGCGCTCGGCGCCCGCGAGCAGGCGCAGGCTGTCGCCGGTCCCGCTGCCGAACACATCGCCGAGGCCCCAGTCGATTCTGTAGCTCAGCCGTTCGCTGCGGCCGCGGGCGCGGAAGGTCGGGTCGTCCCCGAAATCGGGGTTGAAATTGTCGCGGTTGACATCGGCGAACCCGAATTGCAGCCGGTGCGCGAAGCCGCCCCTGCTGTCGTTGCCGCCGGGACGGTGCTCGAGCGTCGCGGCGGCATAATGTTCCCGCGTCTTCTGAAACTCGTTGGTGTCGCCGAAGCTGTAGGTCGGCGGCGGGAAGCCGTCGAGATCGACGCGGCTGTCGGCGTAGAGGCCGAAAGCGCGGAAGACGAGCGTGCTGCCGATCTCGGTTCGGTTGGTCAGGTTCACCGAATATTGGCGATAGCCGTCGCGCTCGGTTCCGGCCGCGGCGTTGCTGAAGCCGTCGGTACGGACATAGCCGCCGCCGATCCCGAACTGCGACGCGCCGAGCGCGGCCGTGCGCAGCTGGCCGTTCACCCGCACCGTGTCGCGCGCGCCATATTCGGCGCCGATCCGGCCCGAAGTGCCGCCGTCCGCCGCGAGCTCCGGGTCGGTGGTGGTGATCGACACAACCCCGCCGATCGCCTGGCTGCCCCACGGCAGGCTGTTCGCGCCCCGCAGCACCTCGATCCGGTCGATGCTGCCGAGCATCAGATTGGCGAAGTCGAAGCCGCCGCCCGGCGACGAGGGATCGCCGACGCGGACGCCGTCGATGACGACGAGCGTCTGCGAATCCTCGGCGCCGCGGATGCGCAGGCTCGCCACCCCGCCCAGCGCACCATTCTGCGTTACATTGACCCCGGGCAGGCGCGCGATCAGGTCGGCGGCGGCGCCATTCTGGGCGCGGTCGATCGCTTCCTTGTCGATGACCGACACCGACGCGTTGCTTTCGGCAAGCGCGAGCGGCGCGCCGATCACGGTGATCGACTGATCGTCCAGCGGCGCTTCGTCGGCGAGAGCGGGCGATGCTGCGGCGAGCGCGAGCAGCGACAGGGTGGTTCGGCGGGTAATGGTCTTCATGCGGGTCCTCCAAGCGTCACGGTCTTGCCGTCACGCGAGGATCCTCGCCTGCTCCCGGTGCACCCCGCCCGCGCGCAGATAACGGCGACGCCCTGGCAGGTCTCCTGGCTTCCGGGTCATCGGTGGATCGCGGCCTTCCCGGAGCAGGGCCCCAGTGGCATAGTCGCATCCACCTCGCCGGTTACAGTTGCGGGGGCAGCGCCGGATTGGATACCGGACTTCCCTTTTCATGCCCGATGAAGGGCAACCCGAGGTCACGAGGCGGGCCGCTAGCAAAAGCAGGCGGCGGCCGCAATCGCCAAACTTGCAATCGCGGGGGCGAGGCTCGACATAGGCGCCGAACCGGGAGCCCGCCGCGCATGAACATCGCCTTCGACAATAGTTTCCATTCGACGATGGAAGGCTTCTACGCGCCGGCCGAGGCCGCGCCGCCCTCCGCGCCGCGAATGCTGATGTTCAACCATGCGCTCGCCGTGCGACTGGGGCTCGACGTCGCGGGCACAGACAATGCGGAATTGGCGCGCCTATTCTCGGGTGCCGAGCTGCCCGCGGGCGCCGATCCGCTCGCGCTTGCCTATGCGGGACATCAATTCGGCCATTTCTCGCCGCAGCTCGGCGATGGCCGCGCGCTGCTGCTGGGAGAGGTCGTCGCGCCTGATGGCGCGCGCTTCGATATCCAGCTCAAGGGTTCGGGGCCGACCGCCTTTTCGCGCAACGGCGACGGCAAGGCGGCGATCGGCCCCGTGCTGCGCGAATATCTGGTGTCCGAGGCGATGGCGGCGCTGGGGGTGCCGACGACGCGTTCGCTCGCGGCGGTCGCGACCGGCGATCGCGTCCAACGCGAGCGCGCGCATCCGGGCGCGGTGCTGACGCGCGTCGCGAGCAGCCATATCCGGGTCGGGACCTTTCAGTTCTTCGCGGCGCATTTCGGCGCCGAGCATGTTGTCCAGCTTTCCGACTATGCGATCCGGCGTCACTTTCCTGAGCTGGCCGACGCGCCCAATCCACATCTCGCGCTGCTCGACCGGGTGATCGGCCTGCAATGCGCGCTGATCGCGCATTGGGCGGGCGTGGGCTTCATCCACGGGGTGATGAATACCGACAATGTCGCGATCAGCGGCGAGACGATCGACTATGGCCCCTGTGCCTTCATGGACCGTTTTTCGGTCAACACCGTGTTCAGTTCGATCGACGCCAACGGCCGCTATTCCTATGGCCGCCAGCCACAGATCATGCACTGGAACATGGCGCGCCTTGCCGAGGCGCTGCTGCCCGCGATCCATGCGGTCGATCCCGCCGGGGTCGAGGGCGCGAAGGAACTGGTCGAGGGGGTTCCCGACCGCTTCCGGCTCGCCTGGTTCGCGCGGATGGGCGCGAAACTCGGGCTCGCGAAGGCCGACCAGGCCGATTCCGAACTGATCGACAGCCTGTTCGTCGAACTCGAGCGCCATGGCGTCGATTTCACCGGATTCTTCCGCGCGCTCGCCATGCTGCTGCGCGGCGACGGGGCGCCGATGGACGCGCTGCTGCCCCAGCCCGACGCGATGGCGCCGTGGATCGCCGGCTGGTGGGCGCGGCTCGAAAGCGAACCCGTGGGGCCGATCGAGCGCGCGGCGGCGATGGACGCGGTGAACCCGCTCTATATCCCGCGCAACCATCAGGTCGAGGCGGCGCTCGCCGCGGCCGAGGCGGGCGACATGGCGCCGTGGCTCCGGCTGCTCGACGTCGTGCAGCACCCCTATGTCGAGCGCCCCGGCTGGGAGGAGTTCGCCGGTCCCGCCCCCGACGACTTCGGCCCCTACACGACCTTCTGCGGAACCTGACGCCGACCGGCTCGTTGCCCCCTTGAGTGATTGCACGGTCCTGTCAGGGGGATTTCATCGCAAATGCCGGTTTCGTGCGACCCTTCCCCGGCAAAATCGCCTTGCACGCCGCCGCGGCGCAAGCCACAAGTGCGCATCGGCTGTTCACAGATGCAAAATTCTGAAAATCCTCGCTTATTGAAACGCGGGCGGGCGTGGCGCCCGCACCCTCGGCTGATTCTGTCCGCCTCGCTTTTCGCGATCGGCTGGGCGGGGCCCGCGCTGGCGCTGCAGACGACGCCACCCCCGACGCCGCCGCCTGCCGCCGAAAGCCAGGAGGAAAAGCCCGCCGCGGACGCGCAGGAAGGCATCGCCGTGCCCACCCCGCCGCCGCCCGACGTGCAACTGCCCGAGGTCGCGCCGATCATCGGCGACGACGAGTTCAAGGATGCGATCCCGTCGATCAGCGCCGAGGACGACCCCGAACTCGACCGTCCGCTCGAATCGATCGCCGAGTTCGAGCGGCGCCAGGCGGCCGCCCGTGCCGCGGATGCGAAGGCCGGCACCGATGGCCACGCCGAAGGCGCGCAGCCGCCGACGGTCGATGGCGCCCCCGTCCCCGCGCTTGCCGACGGCGATGCCGCCGAACCGATCGGCGACGCGCCGATCACCGACAGCGAGCTCGCCGCGCCGCTCCCGGCGCTCGAAAATTTCAACGTCGAGCCGGTCGAGTTCGCCGAGCCCGAGGATGCCGACGCGCATCGGACCATCGAATATACGGTCCAGGTCAACGGCCTCGAAGGAGCGGATGCGACCACCGACGTCGACCTAGCCGATCTGTTCGGCGACCTTTCGGCGCTTTACGACGGCGACGGCAAGGCCGAAAACGGGGCGATGGTCCGCGCACGGCTGTCGGCCGATGCCGAGCTGATGCAGCGCATCCTGGCATCCGAAGGCTATTATGACGCCAAGGTCGAAACGCGGATCGACCGGACGCCGCGCGTCGAGGACGCCGCCCCGGCAACGGGCAGCGAGAGCGGGTCGCGACGGCGGCGCGGTCCCATCATCGCGATCATCGACGTGACGCCGGGCCAGCGCTACACCTTCTCGAGTATCGCCATCGACGCGCAGCCGACCGTCCCGCCGAAACTGATCGAAGACAATTTTCCGCTCAGCGTCGGCGAGCCGATCGTCGCCGAGCGCGTGCAGGGCGCCGAGGCGGCGATCGCGCTCAAGCTGCCCGAAGAGGGCTATCCCTTCGCCAAGATCGGCCAGCGCGACATATTGCTCGACGGCGCGACCGGCGGCGGCGATTACACGCTGCCCGTCGATATCGGCCCGCGCGCGCGCTTTGGCGGGTTCGAGACGACCGGCGACCTGGCCTTCGACGTCGAGCATGCCGAAGTCCTGTCGCGCTTCAAGCGCGGCGAGCTCTACGACAGCCGCAAGGTCGACGACCTGCGCCAGGCGCTCGTCGCGACGGGGCTGTTTTCGACCGTCGCGGTCGAGCCGCAGAAGACCGGGGAAAGCGCCGGCGACGACACCGAATATGTCACGATGCTGGTGACGCAGGACGCCGGCCCGCCGCGCACGATCGCCGCGAGCGCCGGCTATGGCACCGGCGAAGGCATCCGGCTCGAAGGGAGCTGGACCCACCGCAACCTGTTCCCCCCCGAAGGCGCGCTGATCATCCGCGGCGTCGCGGGCACGCAGGAGCAGGGAGTCGGCGCGACCTTCCGCCGCTCGAACGCGGGCAAGCGCGACCGCACCTTCGAACTGGTGGCCGAGGCGTCGCGCAGCAACTACAACGCCTTCGAGGCGCTGACCGGCCGCCTCGCCGCGCGCGTCAGCTATGATTCGACGCCGATCTGGCAGAAGAAATTCACCTATGCCTATGGCGTCGAAATGATCGCGACGAGCGAGGATGATTACGACTTCACGCGCGGGGTGCGCGACCGCGATCTTTATTATATCCTCGGGTTGACGGGTCAGGTCGGGATGGACCGCACCGACAGCCTGCTCGATCCGACCAAGGGGTTCCGGATCACCGCGCTCGTCCAGCCCGAAGGCTCGCTGAGCGGCAAATTCACCCCCTATGCGCGCACCCGGCTCGACGTCAGCGGCTATTATCCCGTCACCGACAGTATCGTGCTGGCGGGGCGCGTCCGCGTCGGGTCGATCCTCGGCGCGTCGCGCGAGCGGCTGGCGCCGTCGCGGCGATTCTATGCCGGCGGCGGCGGTTCGGTGCGCGGCTTCGGCTATCAGCAACTTGGGCCCAAGGATCCCAATCTCGACCCGATCGGCGGGCGCAGCATCAACGAGGCGGCGGTCGAGGCGCGCTATCGCTTCGGCAATTTCGGCGTCGTCGGCTTCGTCGATGCGGGCCAGGTCTATCGCGGTTCGACCCCGACCTTCTCCGACCTGCGCTTCGGCGCGGGGATCGGCGCGCGCTACTACACCAATTTCGGCCCGATGCGCCTCGACGTCGCGACGCCGATCGACCGCCAGCCCGGCGAGGCGAAGATCAGCGTCTATGTCTCGATCGGGCAGGCCTTCTGATGGCGGACGACGCGCCCTTCGAGGCCGAGGACGGCGCCCTCGCCGTCAATCCCTGGCCGCGCCGCATCGCGCGCTGGGTCGGCATCACGCTGCTCGGGCTGGTCGCGCTCGTCGCGCTGTTCCTGATCGGGCTCAACAGCGATGCCGGGCGGCGCTTCGTCGTCACCCAGATCGAGAAATATGAATTCGAAAACGGGATGAAGATCGGCATCGGCCGGCTCGACGGGTCGCTGTACGGCGAGATGATCGTCCGCGATTTTTCGCTGTCCGACCCCAAGGGGCGTTTCCTGACCTCGCCCGAGTTGCGCATAGACTGGCGCCCCTTCGCCTTTCTGTCGAACCATGTCGATGTCCGATCGGCGACGTCCAAGCTGATCAACGTCCAGCGCCTGCCCGAATTGAAGCCGGTCCCCGACACCGGCGAGCCGCTGCTGCCCGATATCGACATCGACGTCGCGAAGCTGCAGGTCGACCGGATCGTCTTTGCCCCCGCCGTTGCCGGCGAGCGCCAGGAAGCGCGCCTCAACGGCAAGATCGCGATCGCCGACCGCCGCGCGCAGGTGACCGCCGATGCCGAAACGATCGGCGCGAACGCCAAGGGCGATACGCTGAAGCTGCTGCTCGACGCGGTGCCCGAGAAGAACCGGCTTGCGATGACGCTCGACCTGCGCGCGCCCGAAGGCGGCGTGCTCGCGGCGATGGGCGGCTTCAAGGAGCCGCTGACCGCGAAGCTCGACGGGCGCGGCGACTGGACGGCCTGGAACGGCAATCTCACCGCGAACCTCGGCACGAGCCCGCTGGCGCGGCTCGCATTGACCGCGCGCGACGGAAATTTCGCGGTCAAGGGGCAGGCGCAGCCGTCGCGGCTGCTCACCGGCGCGACCGCGGCGCTGCTCGGGCCGCAGACCGACATCGACCTCAAGGCGCGCCTTGCCGAGCGCAAGGCCGATCTCGACGGGCGCATCTCATCCGAGGCGTTCCGGCTCGGGATCAGCGGCGGCGTCGATCTCGGCACCAACCGCTACGAGGATCTCCAGCTCGCTTTCGTGTTGCTGCGCCCAGGCGCCGTCGCTCCTGCGGTGCGCGGCAACGGCGTGCGCGCGAGCGCCAAGCTCAACGGCGCGTTCGGACTTCCGACGGCCGAATATCAGGCGAACGCGAGCACGCTCGCGGTCAACGACATCGTCGTCGAGGCGCTGAGCCTTTCGGGCAAGGCGCGCGTCGATGCCGACCAGATCCTGATCCCCGTGGCGGGCCGCGCGGCGCGTATTCGCGGGCTCGATACGGTTGCGGGCGGCACGCTGACCGCGGTGCGGCTCGACGGCGATCTCGCCTATGCCGACGGCCGCATCCTCAGCGACAATTTGCGCCTGCGCTCGCCGCGCATCGACGCCAAGGCGATCATCGTCGCCGATCTGGGCAAGGGCTTCTACACCGGCGCGATCGACGGGCGCGTCAACAATTACCGGATCGAGAGCGTCGGCCTGTTCAACATCGACACGAAGATGGATCTGAAGACCGAGCCGCGAGGCGGCTGGGCGATCGCCGGGCGGGTTCGCGCGCGCTCGACGCAGCTTTTCAACTCGGGGGTGCGCGACCTGCTCGGCGGCAATGCGGTGACGAGCGCCGACGTGCGCTATGGCACCGACGGCATCGTCCGCTTCTCGAACCTCCGGCTCAGCGCGCCACTGCTTCGCGTCACCGGCGGGCAGGGGAGCTATGCGCCCGACGGCCGCATCCGGCTCGCCGCGCGCGCGCATTCGACCGACTATGGCCCGCTCGGCGTCGAGGTCGCGGGGACGATCAGCGATCCGCGCGCGGTGCTGCGCGCCGAGCGGCCGGGACTCGGCATCGGGCTCGCCAATCTCGAGGCGCGGATCAATGGCGCGCCGAACGGCTATCGGCTCGCCGCGACGGGCGACACCGATTACGGTCCGCTCTCCGCCGACGTCGTGCTGCTCACCGCGAGCGGGCCGCTGACGATCGACGTCGAGCGCGCCGATCTATCGGGCATCGTGATGCAGGGGCGGCTGGTCCAGAGCCAGGCGGGGCCCTTCGTCGGGAGGCTCGACGCGACGGGGCAGGGGCTCGGCGGGCTCGTTCGCCTCAGCGCCGACGGACAATATCAGGCGGCGGCGATCAACGTGCGGGCCAACAATGTCACACTGCCCGGTCCCGCGCAGCTCCAGATCGGGTCGGCGGTCGTCGATGCCGATGTCACCCTCTATGACCGGCCGCGCGTGATCGCCGACATCCAGCTCGCCTCGACGCGCATCCGCGAGGTCGACATCGCGGTCGGGCGCGTGAAGGTCGATTATCAGGACGGGCGCGGCAAGGCGCAGGCGCTGGTCGAGGGGGTGAGCGGCGTGCCGTTCCGCGTCGCGGTGAACGCCGACCTCCAGCCCGAGCTCTGGCGCGCTTCGGTGCAGGGCCGCGCGACGGGCATCTCGTTCAAGACGACCTCGCCGGCGCGGATCATCCCCGGCGCCGACGGCTATGAGCTGCTGCCGACGACGGTCGATCTCGGTCGCGGCAGCAGCGCGCGCCTCGCGGGGCGGTTCGGCGACGGGATCATGCTCCAGAGCCGGCTCGACCGCGTCAACATGGCGCTGCTCAACGCGGTCTATCCCGACATGGGGCTCGGCGGCCGCGCGACCGGCAGCCTCGACTTCGAGCAGGCGAGCGCCGACGCCTTTCCGCGCGCCGACGCGCGGCTGACGATCGACAATTTCACCCGCACCACCGCGGCGACGGTCAGCGAGCCGGTCGACATCAATTTCGCGGGCAAGCTGCTCACCGACGGCGGCGAGGCGCGCGCGGTGATCCGCAAGCGCGGCAGCGTGATCGGGCGCCTGCAGGCCTCGCTCCGCCCACTCGGGCCCGGCGCGGGGTCGTGGACGACGCGCCTCAACGCGGCACCGCTGTCGGGCGGCATCCGCTACAACGGCCCCGCCGAAACGCTCTTCTCCTTCGTCGGCACCGGCGAGCAGCGCGTGTCGGGGCCGATCGCGGTCGCCGCCGATTTCAGCTGCCGCGTCGCCGACCCCTGTCTCAACGGCGTCGTGCGCGGCAACGGCATGACCTATGAGAATCTGACTTATGGAACGCGGCTCACCAATATCGTGACGAACGGCCGCTTCACCGGCAACCGGCTCGAGATCGAACAGCTCACCGCGACCGCGGGCGACGGGACGATCAAGGCGAACGGCTATGTCAGCCTTGCCGCCGCCGACGGCTATCCGATGAACATCGCGGCGACGCTCGACAATGCGCGGCTCGCGCGCAGCGACAATATCGGCGCGCGCGCCACGGGCAATCTGACGCTCGAAAAGGTCGCGGGGCAGGCCGCGCTGCTCTCGGGCAGCCTGCGGCTTCCCGAAACGCGCTATCGCATCGTGCGCGAAGGCGCGGCGCAGGTGCCGGTGCTCACCGGCGTCCGGCGCAAGCCGCCGGCGGGACGCCAGCGGATCAGCGGCGACGGGCTGGCGGCGGTCGGCGGCAGCCTGTTCGACCTCATCCGCCTCGACATCCGCCTGCGCGCGCCCGACCAGATCTATGTCAGCGGCATGGGGCTCGAGTCCGAATGGCAGGCCGACGTCACGCTGAAGGGCACGACCGAGGCGCCGCGCGTGACCGGCGAGATCGACCTCGTCCGCGGGACGCTCGGCTTCGCCGGGCGCTCGTTCGACCTCGAGGACGGCAAGGTGACCTTCCCGACCGGCGATGCCTATGACCCCTCGATCCGCCTGCTCGCGAGCGACACGATCGAGGAGGTGACGGTCAACGTCTCGGTCTCCGGCCGCGCGATGAACCCGCAGATCGCCTTCTCGAGCGTGCCCGGCCTGCCGCAGGACGAAATCGTCTCGCGCATCCTGTTCGGCGATTCGATCACGACGCTGTCGCCGCTGCAGGCGGTGCAGCTCGCTTCGTCGCTCAATGCGCTGCGCGGCGGGGGCGGGGGGCTCAGCCCCCTGGGCGCGCTCCAGTCGGCGACCGGCATCGACCGGCTGCGCATCCTGGGGCCCGACGACACGCAGGGCCGCGGCACCGCGCTCGCGGCGGGGCAGTATATTTCGGACGACATCTATCTCGAGGTGATCACCGACGCGCGCGGCTATACCGCGACCCAGCTCGAGATCAGCTTGTCGCGCGCGCTGTCCTTGCTCAGCCAGGCGGGCGGATCGGGCCAGTCGAACCTCTCGATCCGCTATCGCAAGGATTATTGATGCGCGCGGCGGCTCTCCTGCTTCCGCTGCTGCTGCTCGGCGCGTGCAAGGACGAACCCGATTTCGACACGCGCTACGACAAGGCGGCGAAGGAGATCGAGGCGCGCGCGAAGGCGATGGACGCCGACATCGCCGAGGCCGACCGCGCGGCCAAGGCGGCGGGCGCGGATCCGGCCGACCCTCCCGCGCTCAGCGAACCACCCGAGCCCGGCACCGAATAATCCCGTTCGCCGGGCTTGCCTTGGGGCGACCCGCCGTCTAACGCATCCCCGTCATCTGGGGAGTAGCCAGCCGCCCGTTTCGGGGCGGGCCGCCGCGTCAACATGCTCGGTCGAGAGGCCGTGGTGCGGTGGAAGCGGGTCACCGCTTGGGCGAGACCAATGGCATCGATCCTCCGTCCGGGCCGGGCGGCGGGTTCGATGACCGTTGGAATCGCGCTGCCGCCCGGCCCCGGAGTCTGCTCATGGAAGCCATATTGACGTCGACCGCGGTCGTCGCCCTCGCCGAGATCGGCGACAAGACGCAGCTGCTCGCGATATTGCTCGCGACGCGCTTCAACCGTCCGGTCCCGATCATCCTCGGCATATTGGTCGCGACGCTTGCCAACCACGCGCTCGCCGCGCTGCTCGGGTCGCAGGCGGCCGCTTTCCTCGACAGTGACATCTTCCGCTACGCGATCGCCGCCTCGTTCCTCGCGATGGCGGCGTGGACACTCGTTCCCGACAAGCTCAACGACGAAGAAGCGCCCAAGCCGCGCTTCGGCGCTTTCCTGACGACGCTGGTCGCCTTTTTTCTCGTCGAGATGGGCGACAAGACGCAGGTGGCGACGATCGCGCTCGGCGCGCAATATCACAGCGTCCTCGCGGTCACGACCGGGACCACGCTCGGCATGATGATCGCCAATGTGCCCGCGATCTTCCTCGGGAACGAACTGCTCAAACGGGTCGATCTCGCGAAGGTGCGGATGATCGCCGCGGCGCTGTTCCTGGTGATCGGGCTCTGGGTGCTCGCGCAGACCGCGGGGTTGATCTGACCTAGCCCACGAAGGCGCGTTCGATGACGAAATCGCCCGGCGCGGCGTTGGAGCCCTCCTGGAAGCCGCGCCGTTCGAATTCGCCTTGGAGGTCGCGGATCATCGCCATGCTGCCGCACATCATGATGCGGTCGATCGCCGGGTCGAAATGGTCGGGCCCGGCGAGCGGGTGGCCGAACAGCCGCCCGCTTTCGATCAGCGCGCCGATCCGCCCTTCGGTGCGAAAGGCTTCGCGGGTGACGGTCGGGAGATAGTGGAACTGGAGGAGCGCCTGATCCTGCACCAGCGGGTCGCCGGCGAGCTGGCTTTCGAGCTCTTCGCGAAAGGCGAGATCGCTGACCTTGCGCCCGCAGTGGACGAGCAGGATCTGGCCGAAGCGGTCGTAGATGTCGGGATCGCGCGCGAGGCTGAGGAAGGGGGCGAGACCGGTCCCGGTCGACAGCAGGAACAGCCGCTTGCCCGGCAGCAGCGCGTCGGCGACGAGCGTGCCGGTCGGCTTGCGCCCGAGATAGATGGGGTCGCCCGGCGCGATCCTCTGCAGCCGCGAGGTTAGCGGACCGTCGGGGACCTTGATCGAGAGGAATTCGAGTTCGTCGGCATAGGCGGGGCTGGCGATCGAATAGGCGCGGAGCAGCGGGCGTCCCTCGCCGGGCAGGCCGATCATCACGAACTCGCCCGAGCGGAAGCGGAAGGAGGGCGGGCGGCTGATCGAGAAGCTGAACAGATTCTCGTTCCAGTGGCGCACGCGGAGCACCTCCTCGACGGTCAGCGAGGCGGAAGGCGCAAGGCGGGAGGCGGCGGCGATACGGTCGCTCATGATGATCGATTGTCCTGATGTCTGGTGGTCTGGAGGGAGAGATGGGCGAGTTCGAGGCCCGCAGCGGTCAGTTCGGCCGACGCCTCGGTCATGGCGGCGGCGATGGGTGCGACCGATCGGGGCTCGACGATCAACGCCAGCGTCGATCGCGCGCGCGACCCGCGATCCGAGGCGACGTCGTGCCACAGCCCGATCAGGATCGCCTCGTCCTCGCCGATTCGCGGGCAGCCGACGGGAGCGAGCGCGAGGCGCTCGATTCCGCCGGCGTTGAGCAGCGCCATCGCGACATGGAAATGGGGAAGCGCGGCCAGCGCGTCCATGCTCGCGAAGCCGCGGCGCAGCGCCTGCGGCGGGCAGGTTCGCCGTTCGGCGGCGTGGGTCCAGCCGCGCATCGCCCACAGCAGGAAACGGCCGCTGTTGCCGAGCAGGGCGATAGGGCGATCGACGAGATGATAGATGGTCTTGCCTTTCCGATCCGCGGTACGGGGTCGGCAGTTTAATATGTTAATGCGAGTCATTTGCAAATATGAAATCGAGGCATTAGACTTGTGCAGCGATTTCGGGACGGAGAGGATGAAGACATGGCAGGACTGATCGAATCCGTCGCCGCGCTCGAAGCGGTCATCGGCCGGACGCCCCCGGCGGTGAACCTGAAGGTCATCGACCATATCGACGCCGGCGCGCGCCGCTGGCTCGCCGCCTCTCCGCTGATGTTCGCGGGCTGCGATGCGGAGGGCGGCATGGCGATCACGCTGGGCGGGGGAACGCGGGGTTTCGCCGAAGCGGAGGAAAACCGCCTCGCGGTGCCGCTGGACAACCTCGACGATCCCCACATCGTCCGGCCCGGCGCCGGCATTTCCTCGCTGTTCCTCGTGCCCGGCATCGGCGAGACGCTGCGGATCAACGGCCGCGTCGCCGATTGCGCCGGCGGCGTGCTGAGCGTCGCGGTCGAGGAATGCTATGCCCACTGCGCGAAGGCGCTGATCCGCTCCGAATTCTGGAAGGCGGAGCCCCCCGCGGCCCGCGCGGCTGATGCCCGGGCTTTCGTCGCCGCGACGCGCTTCGTCGCGCTCGCGACCGCCGATGCCGCAGGGAACGCCGATCTCAGCCCGAAGGGCGATCCGGCGGGGGCGATGGTGCGCATGGATCGGGACCGCCTTTGCTTCGCCGAGCGCCCCGGCAACCGGCGCGCCGACGGGTTCCGCAACATCCTGACCCAGCCGCGGATCGCGGCGGTCCTGCTCGTGCCCGGATCGAGCGAGGTCGCACTGGTGCAGGGGACCGCGAGCCTGACGACCGACGAGGCGATGCTCGCCGGCTTCGCGGTCCAGGGCAAGGTGCCGCTGCTCGCGACGTACATCGAAGCCCCGCGCATCGAATTGCGGGCCAGTCCGGCGCTCGAACGCGCGCAATTGTGGCCCGCCGCCGAAGCGCCGGCGGACATCCGTCCGGCAAAGATGTTCGCCGATCACGTCAGGCTCAACAAGGCAAAGGGCCTCGGCGCGCGCGTCGCGGCGGCTTTCGTCTCGGTTCCCGGATTCATGCAGAAGGGGCTCGACAAGGATTATAAGGACAATCTCTACTGATCGGCGGTGTCGATCGGAGGTCGGCCTGCCAGGAATGCGGAACATTTTAAGGCGCCGGAGCATTATCCGGTCAAAGGACCATTTCTTTCAACCGAAGAAGGGGAATGGTAATGGCCAGATTGCGCGAGATTTTTCCGGCGCCGCTCCTTGCTCTCGCCGTCGGGTTCGTCGTCGCGCTGATCGCGGCCGTGCTGCTGATCGGCGGCATCTGGCTCGCCGCTCTCGGCGGATCCTCCTATTATTGGCTCGCGGGCGCGGCGATGCTCGCGGCGGGTTTTCTGCTGATGCGCGGACGGCTGCTCGGCGGCTGGATCTATGTCGCGGTCTTCTTCCTCACGCTCATCTGGGCGCTGTGGGAAGTGGGCGGCAACGGCTGGGCGCTGGTGCCGCGTGTCGTCGCACCGCTCGTCCTGCTCGTCGCGGTGCTCTTCGCGATGGCGTCGCTTTCCGCGCGCGCTCACCGCTGGCGGCTCGCCGCCGGAAGCAGCGCGGTGTTGATACTCCTCTTCGTGGTGGCGGGGGTGACGCTCGGCTGGCTCAACAGTCCGCGCCCGCTGCAATCGCTCCCCGCCGCGCGCCTCGCGATGACCGATCCCGCGCTGATGCAGGCGGGAAGCGACTGGCCCGCCTATGGCGGCACCTACAGCGCACGGCGCTATTCGCCGCTCGACCAGATCACCCCGGCCAATGTCGGCAAGCTCGAGCAGGCGTGGTTGATCCACACCGGCGACCTTCCGTCGTCGCCGCAGATCCGCAAGACCTATGGCGCCGAGAATACGCCGCTGAAGGTCGGTGACAGCCTTTATGTCTGCACGCCGAAGAACATCATCCTCGCGCTCGACCCCGCGACCGGAAAGCGCAAATGGCGTTTCGATCCCGGCGTGCCCGACACCGCCATTCCCTATACCGCCGCCTGCCGTGGGGTCGCTTATTATGCGGTGCCGAACGCGCCCGCGGCGCAGGCGTGCGCCGCGCGCATCATCTTCGGGACGCTCGATGCGCGGCTTTTCGCGATCGACGCGGCGACCGGCCGGCCGTGCGCCGATTTCGGGTCGAACGGTCAGGTCGACACCAAGATCGGGATGGGCGAGACGCCGGCGGGCTATGTCTCGATCAACTCGCCGCCGACGATCGTGCGCGGCGTCGTCGTCACCGGGCATCAGGTGCTCGACGGGCAGGATCGCTGGGCGCCCTCGGGCGTGATCCGCGGTTTCGACGCGGTCACCGGTAAGCTCCGCTGGGCATGGGACATGATGCACCCCGACTGGAACGGCTATCCGCCGCCGGGCGAGACCTGGGCACGGGGCACGCCGAACATGTGGACGATCGCATCGGGCGACGAGGCGCTCGGGCTCGTCTATCTGCCGATGGGCAATGCGGCGGCCGACTATTATTCGTCGCTGCGCCGCCCGCAGGAAGATTTCTACGCGACCTCGCTCGTCGCGCTCGACGTCACGACCGGCAAGCCGCGCTGGCGCTTCCAGGCGGTCAGGAAGGATGTCTGGGACTATGATTTCGGCGCGCAGGCGACGCTCGTCGACTTCCCCACCGCGGCCGGCGCGGTTCCGGCGCTCGTCCTCCCCTCGAAGCAGGGCGACATCTATGTCCTCGACCGGCGGACCGGGCAGCCGCTGACCCCGGTCGGCACGATCCGGGTTCCCGGCGGCGGGGTCGAACCCAAGGAACGGGCGAAGACGCAGATCGTCTCGCTCTGGCACGATCTGCGCAAACCCGACCTTACCGAGCGCGACATGTGGGGCATGTCGCCGATCGACCAGATGATCTGCCGCATCCAGTTCCGGAAGGCGAGCTACAAGGGCTTCTTCACCCCGCCGACCAGCGACCGACGCTCGATCGAATATCCGGGCTATAACGGCGGAACCGACTGGGGCGGCATCGCCGTCGACCCGGTCCGCGGCGTCATCGTCGCCAACTATAACGACATGCCCAACTATGTCCGCCTCGTGCCCCGCGCCGAAGCCGACAAGAAGGGCTGGGCCCCCCGGCACCAGGCGCGCGGCGAGATCGGCGGCGCCGAAGGGGCAGGGGATCCGCAGGCGGGCACGCCCTATGCGATCGACGTCAACGCCGGCTGGCGGCTGCCCTTCACCGGGCTGCTGTGCAAGCAGCCGCCCTATGGCGGCATCCGCGCGATCGACCTCGCGACGGGCAAGACCATCTGGGACCGGCCCTTCGGCACCGCGCGCGCCAATGGGCCCTTCGGCATCCCCTCGATGCTGCCGGTCGCCATCGGCACGCCCAATAACGGGGGTGCGGTTGTAACCAAGAGCGGGCTGATCTTCATCGCGGCGGCGACCGACAATCTGATCCGCGCGATCGACCTCAAGACTGGGAAGACGCTGTGGCAGCGGGTTCTGCCCGCGGGCGGGCAGGCGACGCCGATGGTCTATGAAGCGAACGGCAAGCAGTATCTCGTCATCTATGCCGGTGGCCATCATTTCATGGAGACGCCGATCGGCGACGAGGTGATCGCCTACGCGCTTCCGTAGGGGCGGGGCCGCACAGGTTGCGCCCGCATCGCGATGCGGTTTATGGCAGAGCCCCGACGCGCGTCCGAAGGTGGTTCGATGCACAGCCCGTATCTGATGATGAATTTGCTGAGCGCCGTCTATTGGTTCGACGAGGCGCTTCAGGCCGCGCTCAAGGAAGCAGGAATCCCGAACGTCAGCCGCGCGCAGTCGATGCTGATCGCCAACATCTCGGCGGGCGAGCATCGCGCGACGCGCATTGCCCGCAATCTCGGCGTGACGCGCCAGGCGATCAGCCTGATGCTGAGCGAACTCGAGGCGCGCGGCATCGTCGAACTCGTGCCCGATCCCGACGACCGGCGCGCGCGGATCGTCCGCTTCGCCGGACAGGCGAACGACACGCGCCGTGCCGCCGCGAAGGCCCTGCATTATCTGGAACTCAAGCTCGTCGAGCGGATCGGTCTGCCCGCCTATCATGGTCTGCGCGACGCGATGCGGATGGACTGGGGCGATCCGCCGCGCGTGCCGCCCGAGGCGCTGGAAGAGGCGGATTCCGAGGCGGCGGCTAGCAGGCTTGCTTCGATTGAGTGATGGCGCAGGTTGAAGAAGGGGCGTGACTTTCCTTATTTCGTCACCCCGGATCAAGTCCGGGGTGACGAGGAGGTTTAGGGGATATTCTCCCTTCATGCCATCATCATTTAGTTAAGTTTCTTGACAATATTCCTCCCTGGCCTATTCTGGCCGCAACAGCCGATTCAGGCTCGCCGGGAGGAAGGATGTCATGAATATCGCCGTTCAGACGCGCAAGGCAGAGGAAGAGGCTTACGCCGATCGCCGGATTCCGAAGGGAGGCGACTGGCTGTCGCGCGAGGAACTCGAGGCGCTGACGCCCGAGGAACTGGTGCGCCGGACGACCGCGCTCAAGCCGCTCGTCGCCGAGCATGCGCTCGAATGCGAACGGCTGCGCCGCCCCGTCGATGCGGTGTGGGACGCGATCCGCAAGACCGGCGTCTTCTATCATTTCGTGCCCAAGCGCTACGGCGGGCTCGAATTCGACATCGACAGCTTCATCGACGCGATGCTGCCGATCGCCGAAGGCTGCGGGTCGACCGGCTGGGTCACCGCCTTCTGCGTCGAGCACAACTGGATGCTCGCGCAATTTCCCGAAAAGCTGCAGGACGAGACCTTCGGCGGCGATTTTCCCTATATCATCGCGCCGGGCGCCACCAACCCGCCGGGCGTCGCGCAGCCGGTCGAGGGCGGCTACCGCCTGTCGGGCCGCTGGAAATGGGGCACGGGCGTCATGCACGCCGACTGGGTGATGATCACCGGCATGATTCCGGGCGAAAACCCGCCGCGGCAGCTTTTCCTCGCGCTCCCGGCGGAGGATATCGAGGTTCTCGACACCTGGCATGTCGACGGGATGATCGGGACGGGCAGCAACGACATCCGCTGCGACGACGTCTTCGTTCCCGAGCATCGGGTGATGGACATGGGCGAGATGCGCATGGGCTGCGCGCCCGGCGCGGCAATCCACGCGCACAATCCGATCTACCGGATGCCGATGACGCCCTTCCTCGCGATCACCGCGGCGATCGGCGCGGTGGGCGTCGCGCGCTCGGCGGTCGATCATTTCCGCGAGCGCATCGGGGTGCGCACGATGCTGGGCACGACGGTCAAGCAGAACGAGAAGGCCTCGGCGCACATGCGGCTCGGCGAAGCGGCGGCAAAGACCGAGACGGCCGAGATGATCCTGCGCGAGGTCGGGCGGCGCAACGTCGCGCTGACCGAGGCGGCGGGGAGCGGGTTGGTCAGCAACGAGGACCGCATCGCGCTCCGCGCGCAGGTCGCGCTCGCGATGGATCTGTGCCGCGACGCGATCCGCCTGCTCGTCGAGGGGGCGGGGTCGAGCGCGCATATGACGAGCAGCCCGCTCCAGCGCGCGCTGCGCGACGTCAATGTGATGGCGAGCCATGTCGTTTATGATTTCGACGCCGCGACCGAGTTGCTCGGCCGCTCGCTGATCGGCCTTTCGCCCAACACCCCCATCTATTGACAAAATGCCCGCTTCTAAAATTTGCGCAAGCAACTTGACAAAATTTGGGAAGCGGGCATTATCTTAGCATACTAAGAAACAAGCTGACCGGCGTCGGGAGGTACGGGATGCGCGACAAAGCAGAGATCGATCGGCGGACCTTGCTGGCCGGCGGCGCGGCGGCGCTGGTGGCGGCCAACGGCACCAAGGCGGCCGGGGTCGAGGCTCCGGCGCGGGCGCCCGGAAAGCGGCGTGGCGGGCGGCCCAATATCCTCTTCATGGTCAACGATCAGGAGCGCGCGCTCGCCGACATTCCCGAGGGACTACCGCTCCCCGCGCACGACTGGCTGCGCGAGCGGGGCATCTCGTTCGACCGCTTCCATGTCAACACGACGCCCTGCGGCCCCTCGCGCTCGAGCATCTACACCGGGCTGCACACGCAGCATACCGGCGTCTACGCGAACCCCAATTCGCCGCCGCATCCCGAGCTCAAGCCCGATATTCCGACGATCGGGACGATGCTGCGCGAGGCAGGCTATCGCACCGTCTACAAGGGCAAATGGCACGTCTCGAACCTCAACGCGGGGCTGAATTTCCGGGGCGTCGCGGGCGGGATATTTCCGAACACCAGCGACATTCTCGAACCCTTCGGCTTTTCGAGCTATAATTTCGACGGCGAGCGCGTCGGCCTGTCGTGGGAAGGCTTCATGAATGACGGCGTCACCGCGGCCGAGGCGGTGACCCGGCTCCGCGCCTTTGCAGACGACGATGACGAGGCGCCCTGGTTCATGGCGGTCAACTTCGTCAATCCGCACGACATCATGTTCTATGATGCGACGGGGGAAGGGGAGGCGACGCGCCTGCGCCCCAATCTCGTCTCGCCGCTGCTGCCGGCGCCCGGCGACCCCCTTTACGACCGCGACTGGGGCTTTCCGCTGCCGCGCAGCTTCTATGCCGACGACCTGTCGCGAAAGCCGCGCGCGCACGCCGCGATCAACGCGAGCGAGGGCGCCTTCTACGGCCGCATGCCGCACGGCGACGAAGCGGTGTGGATGCGCAATCTCAACTATTATCTCAACTGCATCCGCGACGCCGACCGCCACATGAAGACGGTGCTCGACGCGCTCGCCGCCTCGGGACAGCTCGATAACACGATCATCGTCTTCACCTCTGACCATGGCGAGCGCGCGGGCGCGCACGGGATGCGGCAGAAGGGCGGCACCATCTACAAGGAGGATGTCGGCGTGCCGCTGATCGTCGTGCATCCCGATCTCCCCGGGGGCCGCACCACCCATGCGCTGGGCAGCGCGGTCGATCTCGTGCCCACCATGCTGGCGTTCGCCGGCGTCGACGACGCGGCGCGGCGCGCGATGCAGCCGAAGCTGGCGGGCCACGACCTGTCGGCAGCGGTCGCCTCGCCCGCCGCGCGGACGAGCCGCGACGAGGCGGGTATCCTGTTCAACTATGCGGTGCGCTACGGATGGAACGCCCCCGACGTGCCGCCCGGCGTCACTGAGACCAAGCCGCTGCCCGAAAACGACCTGATGCTGCGCCGCCTGCACCGCGGCGTCCACGACGGCCGCTACAAGTTCGCGCGCTATTTCGCGCCCGCGCAGCATCATGTTCCGAAGCGCTGGGACGACCTGGTCGCCTACAACGACCTCGAACTCTACGACACGGTGGCCGACCCCGACGAGATCGACAATCTCGCCTGGCGCCCGGACGCCCACAAATCGCTCATCGAACGCCTGAACGCCCAGACCAACGCGCTGATCGAAGCCGAGGTCGGTGAAGACAAGGGCGCCGAATATCCGGGACCGGCCGCACAATATAGCACGCTGCACCTGGCCTGACCCGTTCACCTTGGGAGAGGGACTATGAAAATCGGGATATTGCTTTGCGGGAGCGCGGTCGCGCTCGCGATGGGGACGCCGGCGCTTGCGCAGGAGGCGGCGTCCGATGGCGCGAGCGAGCGCGACGATCAGTCGATCATCGTCACCGCCACGCGCCGCGAACAGACGCTGCAGGAGGTGCCGATCTCGGTTGCGGTGGTCAGCGGCGACCAGATCGAGAAGCAGGGCATCCTGCTGTTCGACGATGTCCAGGATAATGTCCCCAACCTCCAGATCGACCGCACCAACGGCAATTTCGCGATCACGATGCGCGGGCTTGGCGCCGGCACCGGCAATCTGTCGTTCGAGCAATCGGTCGGCCTGTTCATCGACGGCGTCTATCTGAGCCGGTCGCGGGCGTTCCAGAATCCGCTGCTCGACGTGCAGCGCGTCGAGGTCGTGCGCGGGCCGCAGGGAGCGCTGTTCGGCAAGAACACCAATGCGGGCGCGATCAGCGTCGTCACCCGGCGTCCGACGCGCGAGCTCGAAGGCTTCATCCGCGCGAGCGGTGAGGTCGAGCACGGCGGCTGGAACCTCGAAGGCGCGATGTCGGGCCCGATCTCGGACACGCTCAGCGTCCGGCTGACCGGTCGCGCGGGGTCGATCGGCGATTATATGGAGAACACGATTACCGGCCGGAAGGAAAACGGGTCGCAATATGAGGCGATCCGCGGCCAGCTCTTGTGGGAGCCCACCGACAATTTCGAGGCGCTGGTCAAGGTCGAGCATTCGTCGAACCGGATCGATGGCGGCACGACGGTGTTCAACAATATCGGGAGCGCGAGCTGCGCGCTGTGCAATGCGGTGCGCAACTCGGGCGAGGATGTGCCCGAATATCCCTCGTTCCGCCGCGCCGCGCGGACGATCAATCCCGAATATGACAACACCAAGACGACGATGGCGCAGCTGACGATGAACCTCGACGTCGGCGACTGGACCGTCACCTCGGTCACCGCGTGGCAGGAACTCGATGGCGGGGTGAACTCCGACTATGACGGGCCGCTGACCTTCCTCGAATCCGACATCACCGAAAAATCCAACTCGCTGTTCCAGGAAGTGCGCGCGCAGCGCGAGATCGGCGATGGCGGCTCGTTCATCGCGGGGCTCACCTATATCGACACGAATCTGCACATCCAGCAGGCCTCGCTGTTCGACGCGGCGAGCGCGGGCGTCGCGCTGCCGCTCAACGGGCTGTCGACGCGCCAGTTCGATCAGTCGGGCAATAGCTGGTCGCCCTTCGTCTCGCTCGAGGTGCCGGTGACCGAGCAGATCATGCTCAGCGGCAGCCTGCGCTATTCGCACGAAAAGCGCGAGGGCCGTGCGCGCTCGTTCAGCGACGGGGTGTTCCCGCCGACCTATCTGCCCTACGACCTCACCGAGACGCGCAAGGAAAATCTGTGGGATTATTCGCTCCGCGCCCGTTATGAATTCACGCCCGACGCCTATGTCTATCTGAGCTACGCGACAGGGACCAAGGGCGGGGGTTTCGTGTCGAACGATGCGTTGCTTCTCTATAATATCCAGAACGGCCTCGCGACCTTCCAGTTCGATTCCGAGCGCGCGAGGTCATGGGAAATCGGCGGCAAGTTCCGCTTCCTCGATGGCAAGGGTCAGCTCAACATCGCGCTGTTCCGCACCAATTTCAGCGATCTGCAGGTGTCCGAATACAACGGTACCGCCTTCATCACCGGCAACGCCGCCTCGGCGATTTCGCAGGGGGTGGAGATCGACACCGACATCGGGATCGGCGACAATTGGCGGATCGGCGGCAGCCTTGGCTATCTCGACGCGCACTACAAGGATTATCCGGGCGGCGCTTGCCTCTACGATGCGCCCGCGACCTGCACGCCGCAGACCAACAACCTTGCCGGAACGCGGCTCGTCCGCGCGCCCGAATGGACCGCGAACGGCTTTATCGAGGCCAAATATCCGGTGTCGAGCAGCCTCTATGCGCTCGCCCGCGTCTCGGCCAATTATCAGTCGCGCTCCTTCTTCCAGCCCGACATGAACCCGCTCAACTCGCAGCCCGCCTTCACCAAATATGATGCGCGCCTCGCGGTGGGGCGCGAGGACGGGAAGTGGGAGCTCGCGCTCGTCGGCCGCAACCTGACCGACAAGGTGACGACCACCCAGGGGTTCAGCACGCCGACCTTCGGCGGCGACAGCCACATGGCGATGGTGGCGGCACCGCGGACGGTGACGGTGCAGCTGTCGCTCGATTTCTGATGACGGAGGAGCAGGGGAGCCACGATGGCGCAGCCGGACCTGTTGCTGCTGGCCGGAGGAATCCGCAGCGGCTCGCTCAATGAAAAGCTGATCGGCTGCGCGTCGCAAGCGGCGCGCAGCCTGGGGCTCGGCGCGACGCGGCTGTCGCTCTCCGACTATCGGCTGCCGCTGTTCGGTGCCGAAACGCTGTCGGTCGACGAGGTGCCCGAGGCGCTGGCGCTCAAGACGATGTTCGAGCGGCACGGCGCGGTGATCATCGCCAGCCCCGAGCACAACGGATCGGTGACGGCGATGCTGAAGAACGCGCTCGACTGGATTTCCTGCCCGAGCGCCGGAGAGGCGCCGCAGGCCTATATCGCCTTCCGCCGCAAGGCGTTCGGCCTCGTGTCGGCGTCGTCGAGCCCCTTTGGCGGCATGCGCGGCCTGTCGCAGCTTCGGCATATCTTGACGACGGTGCAGGCGCTCGTCGTGCCCGAACAGCTCAGCGTGCCGCACGCTCATCGCGCCTTCGACGAGGAAGGGCGGCTCTCGGATCCGTTTCTGGGCGGGTTGCTTGCCGACCTGGTGCGGTCGGTGGCGGACGTGGCACGGCGTTAGGGGGAAGGATTGTCGAAGGCGCAACCGGGTCGGAAAGGCGATTACTGGGCGTTCGAGGACAGCCTCGGCTATCTTGCCCGCCTGATATTCCGGTCCTTTTCGCAGGTCCGCGAAACGCGCACTCTCGACCACGGCATTTCGGCGGGTCAGTGGACCTTCCTGCGCCAGCTCTGGCGCGGCGACGGGATCAGCCAGCATGAACTGAGCCGGCGGCTCGCGATGCGCGATGCGACCACCGCGGTCGCGCTGCGCGGGCTTGAGGAGGCCTCGTTGGTGCGCCGCTGCGTCAACCCGCGCGATCGGCGCGAGACATTGGTGTTCCTGACGCCGCATGCCCGGCGGCTGCGGGGGCTCCTGTTTCCGGTGACCGAAGAGGTGCAGTCGCTCGCGACACGCGGCTTTTCCGACGAGGAGGCTGCGACGCTGCGCGACCTGATGCAACGCATGATCGCGAATCTGGCGCGCGAAGACCCCGATATCGGGGAAGCGGGCCGATGCCGGTGGCGGGGGCTCAGGTGATCTCGAACACGTCGTAGCGCACCGCGCCGCCGACGCTCGCGCCCAGCCCGACCGCGACGATATCGTTGAGCCACAGATAGCGCTCGTCGCCCGTCTCGAACATCGGCGTGGTGCGGAAATAGATTTCGCGTTTTTCGGCGTCGGTCTTCGGGCCGCCGTTGCGGGCATGCTTGTGCGCGACGGTCAGCGGCCGTAGCACGCCGCGGTAGGAGACATAGATCAGCGCGCCGTCGTGCGTTTCGAAGGTGATCCGCGCGTCGAGGCGAAGCGTGTCATTGTCGTCGATCGTCGCCCAGTCGCCGCCGCTCGGCATCACGCGGCCGCGGAGGCGTTCGCCCTCGACCTCGCCTCCGGTCAGCGCGGCGATCATCCGGCGGCCGAAATGCGCCTTGCCGATCTGTTGCTGCGGCTCGGTGAAAGCCGCGCGATAGGAACAGAGATAGCGAAAACCGGGCTCGATCATGTTGGACTCTCCGTCGTGCCGATAGTGCGGCGGCGGGCGTCGATCCCGCCGCCGGCAAGTCAGATCTTGAACGCGATGGTCGCGCCATAGGTGCGCGGTGGCGCATAAGGGGTCAGGATCTGGCGGAAGGCGCCGAAATAGGTGACATAGGTCGGCGTCAGCTCGTCAGTCAGATTCTTGCCCCACAGCGACAGTTCCCAGCGATCATCGGGACCCGAGAGCGACAGGCGCGCGTCGAGGTTTTCGTGCGCGGGCCAAAGCTGCTGCGGAATGTTCGACGCCTCGAAATAGGCGTCGTCGACCCAGCTGTAATCGACCCTGAGCTTCGCCGAGAGGTCGCCGAGCGGGGTTTCATACTGGCCGCCGATGTTGAACTTGTTCTTCGGCGAGCGCGGGAGCCGGTTGCCCGTGTAATTCTGGCCCGGGATCGAATATTCGGTGAACTTGGCGTCGAGCCAGGCGTAGCTGCCGTCGATCTGGAAGCCCTCGAATGGCCGGACGACCGCCTCGACCTCGACGCCCTTGATCCGCGCCTTCGCCGCGTTGCTGACGACGACGCAGCACAGCGGGATGAGCTGCGAGATCTGGAGGTCCGAATAGTCGGTGCGGAACGCCGCGATGTTGAGCCGCAGGCGGCGGTCGAACCAGTCGGTCTTCGCGCCCACCTCATAGCCCCAGGCGAATTCGGGATCATAGGGGGTCGAGGCGCCCTCCGCGGTGCCCGACAGCCCCTGGAAGCCGCCGCTCTTGTAGCCGCGCGCGACCGAGGCATAGAGCAGCACGTCGTCGGTCGCCTTCCAGTTGAGCGCGAAGCGCGGGGTGAACGCCTTCCAGCTCTTCTTGCCGGTCACGTCATAGCCGTCGAGCGATCCCAGCGGCGGCGGCAGGCCCGGACCGTCGTCGGCCTTGAAGCCGGCGAAGCGGCCGCTCTTGCGCTCCCAGGTCATGCGCGCGCCGAGGGTCGCGGTCAGCGACGGCACGATCTCGACATCGACCTGGCCGAAGACCGCGAAGCTGCGGGCGTTGACCGACTGCGGATAGATGCCGGTGCCCGAACCCGCGGGGGTCGGGAAATCCTGAATCTGCCCTTCGATGCGGTCGTTATTCTCCTTGAGGAAATAAAGGCCGGTCTGGCCCTTCAGCCGGCCGCCCCAGGCGTCGAAGGACAGGCGCAGTTCCTGGCTGAACTGGCTGTTGTTCTCTTCGCCGAAGCTCGTCGATTCGATCTGCGCGGGCGGGTTGATCGGGTTGCTGAAGAAGGGGGTGACGAAGTTGAACTTCACCTTGCGCAGCGCGGTGAGCGAGGTCAGCGTGCCGAACGGCAGCTCGAGATTGACCTCGCCCGAATAGGTCTGGATCGTCCGCTTCACCTCGCCATCGATATAGGCGTTCACCACGCGCGGATCGGGATTGATGCCGACGCAGTGGATGCCGCCCTGAAAACTCGTGTCGCAATTATTGTGACGCGGATTGCCCTTCTGGTCCTGGTGCGAGACGTCGGCGCGCAGGATGATGTCGAGCGTATCGGTCGGCACGAAGCGGAGCGCCACGCGGCCCGTCGTCAGGTTGAGGTCGTTGACGCGGTTGCCCGTCGTTTCGTTATACTCGAAGCCGTCGCGCTGCTTGTGCGAGAGGCCGGCCGACAGATACAGCTTGTCGGTCAGCGGCATATTGCCGCGCGCGATCACTCCGACGCGATCGTAATTGCCGTAGGTGCCCTCGAACGTGAAGCTTTCCTCGTCGGTCGGCTTGCGGCTGATGAACTGGACGAGGCCGCCGATCGCATTCTTGCCGAACAGCGTGCCTTGGGGGCCGCGCAGCACCTCGACGCGTTCGAGGTCGAGCGCGTCGAGGTCGGGGGTGCCGCCGCGCCCCGCATAGACACCATCGACGAAGACGACGACCGAGGGGTCGCCGCCGGCGTTCTGGCTGATCCCCGGCGCGCTGCCGATGCCGCGCATCGAGAAGTTGGTGTTGATCGGGTCGACCGCGCTGACCGCAAGGCCGGGGGTGCGGATCGCGATGTCCTGCACCGTCTCGATGCTGTTGTCGCGAAGCTGCTCGGCACCGAAGGCGGTGACCGAGACCGGGACGTCCTGAAGCCGTTGCTCCTGGCGCTGCGCGGTGACGATGATGTCGCCGCTGTCGGCGGCGTCTTCGGGCGCGTTCTGGGCGAGCGCCACGCCGGGCATGGCGGCGAGGGCGGAACCCGCCAGCAAGAGGACGGACGGCGTGCGTGTTTTCCTGACCATTTTCACTCTCCCAGACTGTTGTTCTTGTTGCTTGGCGCCCGCGATCGCATAAGATCGCCGGTAGATATTTACTTAGCTTTCTAAGTATATTAAGCATTGTATATGGCGAGAGGCTGGCCCGCGCAAGGGGCTGTCCGCCGAAAAAGAGAATGGGAGAGACGATGGCGACCGCGGTTGACGAGAAGGAGGCCATGGGCTCCGAGGGCAGAGAAATCGGGGGAAACCCGCCCTGGCCGCGTCCCGCCTATAGCTGGTATGTCGTCGGCGTCCTGCTTCTCGCCTATACGCTGTCCTTCGTCGATCGCATGATCCTGACGCTGCTCGTCGCCCCGATTCGCGCCGCGCTCGACATCTCCGACACCCAGGTCAGCCTGCTCATCGGCCTCGCCTTCGCGCTCTTCTATACGCTGCTCGGGCTGCCGCTCGCGTGGATCGCCGATCGCTACAGCCGTCGCAACCTGATCGCCGTCGGGGTGGCGGTGTGGAGCGTGATGACCGCCGGATGCGGCTTCGCGGGTAGCTATGCCACGCTTTTCCTTGCGCGCGTCGGGGTCGGAGTAGGCGAGGCGACGCTGTCGCCCGCCGCCTATTCGATGCTGAGCGATTATTTCCCGCGCGACCGGCTGGCGCGCGCGATGGCGGTCTATTCGATCGGCGTGCCGCTCGGATCGGGCATCGCGCTGATCCTCGGCGCCTTCGTCGTGCAGGCGGTGCTGGCCCAGCCGATGGTCGAACTGCCCTTCTGGGGACCGATCGAGGCGTGGCGGCTGATCTTCGTCTGGGTCGGCGCGCCGGGGCTGCTGCTCTGCCTGCTGCTGCTGACGGTGCGCGAGCCCTTTCGCCGCGGGCGCGGGGTAGCGGTGGCGACCGCCGAACCAGGGCAGGGAAGGGGGCTCGTCGCGCATCTCGGGGCCCATCGCGCCGCCTTTGCCGCGCTGTTCGGCGGCATGTCGCTGATCGGGATCGTGATGTATGGCGCGATCGCCTGGATTCCCACCTTCTTCGCGCGCAGCTATGGGATGGCGATCACCGATGCGGGGCTGTGGTTCGGGCTGATCATGGCGATCGGCGGCGCGGCGGGACTCGTCATGGGCGGATCGCTCACCGACCGCTTGTTCGGCCGCGGCGTCGCCGATGCCCATCTGCGCGTGATGCGCCTGTCGATGCTGCTTGGCGGGCCGCTGCTGCTCGCGACGACATTGATGCCCACCCCGGGCTGGGCGTTCGTGATGCTGGCGCTCGCCTTTCCGCTGCTCACCATGCACGGGGTCGGAACCGTCGCGCTGCAGCTGATCACGCCGAACGAATATCGCGCGCGGATGACCGCGATCTATTTCTTCATCGTCAATCTGACGGGGCTCGGTTTCGGGCCGATGCTGATGGCGCTGCTGACCGACCATCTGTTCGCGAACGACGCGATGCTGCGCTATTCGATGGCGCTCGTCATGGCGGTGGCGCTGCCGCTGGCGGCCATAATTCTGACGCTGGGGTTCCGCGGATATGCGCGAAGCCTAGCCGAAGTTTCGGGGCCCCCGGCGACGAGCTGAAATCGTCCGAGGGCTATCGCTGGCCGGCGCTCTCCAACGGCAGCACGGTCATCCGCCAGTCGCGCGGCGTCATGCCGAAGCGGCGGCGAAACGCCTTGCCGAAGGCGGACAGATCGTCATAGCCGCAGCGCAGGGCGATATCGCCGATGCCGAGCCGGGGATCGCGCAGCAGCGCGCGGCCATGATTGAGGCGGACGGCGCGAACATGCTCGGCGACCGACAGGCCGCGCTGGTCGAACAGCCGGTAGAGGCTGGCGCGCGAGCAGCCGACTGCCCGCGCGACGGCCTCTGCGGTCAGCCCCGCATCGCCGCACCGCGCCTCGATCAGCCGGCAGGCGCTGGCGAATTGCGCCTCGCCGAGGCGCTTTCCGACATCGGGGGCGGCGATGCTGAAACCCTGGAGATAGGTGAGGGCGAGGCCGCTGAGCAGTTTCATCGCCGCCGCCGCTTCGGTGGGACTCATGGCGGGGCCATGGCGAGCGAGCGCGCCGAGCTGATCCTTGAGCAGCAAGGCGAGCGGCGTGTCGGGCAGGGTGCGCAGCGCGCCGGTTCCGGCGATCGGATCGCCGCCCATCGCGCGATAGACGGCGGCGCGCGGCAGCGTGATGTGATAGGCGCGGTAACTGGCTTCGGAATGGGTCTGCGCCGCGCGGTGGCAATCGAGCAGTTGCAGCCCGCCGCCGGGACCGAGCCACACGCGCTCGTCCTTCCCATGCGCGACCCCGAACTGGCCCTCCGCGACGGCGCAAAGCTGCATATGGTCGACCCGGCCGTCGAAAAAGCGCGAGGCGGTGGGCGCGCAGACCAGGTCGGTAAAGGCGATGCCGTCGTCGCCGGCGCAAGCGAGCGCCGCGGCGCCATAGCCCCCTTCGCCGGTGGTGCGCCGCATCTCGATGTGCGGGAACAGCGAATGCCAGAAGTCGAAGCGTTCGCTGGCCCGCGCGGCTTCGGTCGTCACGCGCATGAAGCGCGTCCCGTGCCAGTGCGAGTGGCGTTCCTCCCCCACGAACTATCCCCCTCGGCGTGGTAAGCTAATGCCGTTCGCTGGACGGGTCAATTGATCGTGAGACGTCTGGCCGAACGGGTGAGACAGCCCGCCTAACCCCTTGGCTTTATGTCGTGGCATGCCGTCATTCCAAGCGCGCCTTGAGGCAGGAGCGCGGACAAAAGGGGGACGATATGACCATGATGGTAACGGCAATCGGGCAGTCGGCCGGGCTGAAGGCCGGCACCCGCGCACTCTTGCTTCGCAGATGCGCGGCGAGCGCGCTTGCCATTGGCTCGCTGGCTGCGCCCTCGATCGCTCAGGCTCAAAGCGGGCTGGCATTGGAAAAGCTAAACGCCGAGAATGCGGCAGATGCAGCGCGCGATATTTCGGTGCCCGACATCGGGCCGGAAGATTTCGTCATATGCAATGGCGACATCCTTACAAAGGGGGCGGAATGCCCGACGCCGACGCCCACGCCGGCGCCCACGGATTTCAGCAGCAATCCGGCCGATTGCCACGTCCTGCTGCCCGCGCCGGCACCCGCTCCGACACCGACGCCCACACCAACGCCCACACCCCCGCCGGGCGGTGGTGGCCCCGGCCACGTCCTCGAATTTGCACCAAAGCTGTTCGCCGCCGGCGCCGCGACCGTCGATGACTCGCTGGCCTGCGGGACGGGCGCCACCACCGGCAACGCGCTCCGCGCCACCGCGATCGGCACATCGAGCAGCGCCACCGGCAATGACAGCACCGCCATCGGCTCGCAAAGCGTCGCCAGCGGTGACGGCGGCACCGCCATCGGCACAGGCAACAACGCCTCGGGCCAATATAGTTCGGCGGTCGGAACGCGCAATTCGGCCAACGGCGATCTGGCTGTTGCGGTCGGATCGAGCAACATGGTCGATGGGGAATCGAGTTCCTCGTTCGGCGTCAACAATGAAGTCACCGTCGAACGCAGCGTCGCGGTTGGGATCAATAATCAGGTCATCGAAGGCAGCATTATCTCGGGTGCGTCCAATGCGTTTGGCAAGGACAACAAGATTACGAGCGGACTGGCCAGTGCAATCGGTTACCAGAACCTCGTGACCGGGGTCGGGGGCTCTGCTGTTGGTTACCGGAACAGTGTCCTGAACGATGGCGGCAGCGCGTTCGGATACCAGAATACGGCAAGCGGCGAAGCCAGCAATGCCTTCGGGCGGTTGAACATAGCGAGCGGCACCTTAAGCAGCGCGTTTGGATTTCGTTCGGCGGCATCCGCATTGAATAGTTCGGCGATGGGCTTTGGGGCCGCTGCGACGGGCGACGGCAGCCTTGCCATCGGCGGCTGGTATGACAACAACCGGAACAACACACCGATCGACCTGGTTGCCGGTTTCGAGGCCGGGGAAACGACGATTGCGACGGGCGAGTCGGCGGTCGCCGTCGGGAACGGCGTTATCGCGACGGGTCAATACAGCGCCGCATTCGGCGTGGATGCGGCTGCGATCGCAAGGGGTGCCACGGCGATCGGTTTCGGCGCGGTTGGAGACCGGGACTATGCGGTATCGGTCGGATCGGCCGACACGCCGCGTCAGATTATCCATGTCGCCAACGGCACCGAAGGAAACGATGCGGTCAATCTCGGTCAATTGAACGAGGTGGCCGGCATTGCCGACCAGGCGCTGACAACGGCGAACGGGGCGCAGACGACGGCCGATGTCGCGGTGCAAAATGCGCAGACGGCGCAGAATACCGCCGACCTGGCGCTTGGCAATGCAGCGACGGCGCAGGGCATCGCAGGACAGGCGCTGACCGCGGCGGGCGGCGCGCAGACGACGGCCGATACCGCGATTCAGAATGCGCAGGCTGCGCAAGGCACGGCGGACCTGGCGCTCCAGAACGCGGCGACCGCGCAGGGCACCGCCGACACGGCAATCCAGAACGCACAGACTGCGCAGAATACCGCCGACTTGGCCCTCGGCCATGCGGCAACGGCGCAGGGCACCGCTGACCAGGCGCTGACCGCAGCGAGCGGGGCGCAGCAGACCGCCGACACGGCGATCCAGACCGCGCAGACGGCGCAGAATACGGCCGACCTGGCGCTGGGCAATGCCGCGACGGCGCAGGATACCGCCGATCAGGCACTGACCGCAGCCGGAGGGGCGCAGCAGACTGCGGATGCAGCGGTGCAGAGCGCGCAGGCGGCACAAGATACCGCCGACACGGCGCTCGGTCATGCGGCAACGGCGCAAGATACGGCCGACCAGGCGTTGACGGCGGCGAGCGGGGCGCAGCAGACCGCCGATACGGCGATCCAGACCGCGCAGACGGCGCAGAATAGCGCCGATCAGGCGCTCGACGATGCGGCGGCGGCACAGGATACCGCCGATCAGGCACTGACCGCAGCCGGAGGGGCGCAGCAGACTGCGGATGCAGCGGCCCAGAGCGCGCAGGCTGCGCAGGATACCGCCGACACGGCGCGCAGCGAAGCGGCGACGGCGCAGGTGACCGCCGATACGGCGGTCCAGAGCGCCCAGACGGCGCAGGACACCGCAGACCAGGCGCTTGCCACCGGCCAGGCCAACGGCACCGCGACCGCGGCGGCGCAGCAGACAGCCGACAGCGCCCGCACCGAGGCGGCGACCGCGCAGCAAACCGCTGACACGGCGCGTTCCGAAGCGGCGGCGGCGCAGGTCACCGCGGACGAGGCGATTGCCCGGATCGATGTCCTGGGATTCAATGGATCGGGCGATGCCGCCGGCGCGAACGCGGTTTCGCTCGGCGCCGGCGCCAGCGCCGGGGGCGATCATTCGATCGCGATCGGCACCGGCGCGCAGGCGACGGATGGCGCGGCCGTTGCCATGGGCCTGGGCAATGTCGCCTCGGGCAATGGCGCGGTGGCGATCGGCGATCCCAATCTCGCGACCGGCACCGGCGCGGTCGCGGTGGGTGCCGACAATAGCGCGACCGGCACCGGCGCGCTCGCGATTGGCAATCTCAACGTCGCCACGGGCAACGCCGCGATCGCGCTCGGCAACGGCAGCAGCGCCACCGGCGATGGCGCCGTGGCGATCGGCGACGGAGCCGTCGCGGATCGCGCGAACCAGGTGGCGCTCGGCAATTCGGGAAGCACCTATACGCTCGCCGGGGTTGCTTCCTCCGCCAGCAATGCGGCGCAGAGCGGGGCGCTGCATCTGCTGACGACCGATGCCGCGGGCAATATCGGCACCACGGCACTCGACATCGCGGAACTGGGCGGGCTCGGGGGACGGGTCGACCTGCTCGAGCAGCAGTCGGCGGCGCTCGACGCGCGGACGACGGTGCTCGAACGGCACGCGCGGCAGGCGAACGGCGGGATCGCGACGGCGATGGCGATGGGCGGGACGATAATCGTCCCCGACAGCACCGTCTCCGTCTCGTTCAACCTCGCGACCTATCGCGGCGAGCAGGGCTTCTCGGGCGCCGCCGTCATCCGCCTGACGCCCCGCGTCTATGTCAGCGGCGGCATCGCGGGCTCGACCGTCAAGGGATCGACTGGCGGGCGCGTCGGGGTGGCTTTCGGCTTCTAACCCACCGGCCGGAGCTCGCCCGACGCGGCAACTGGTCTGCCGCCCGATCGTGTCCGGACACGATCGGGCGGCCATGATCGCGATCCGATGGCCCAGGTGGTCGAGCCACCGAAACCATGCTCAGGGAATGACCCGCCCCTCGTCGCGCCTCGGCATCGGCGCGACAAAGCGTAATGCGGCGGATGACAGGACGAGCCAGCCGGCGGCGACCAGAATCGCGGCGGGGAGAGTCCACACGTCGGCGATCACGCCGAGCAGCCAGGCGCCGAGCGCCATGCCCCCGAAGGTCACCGCCTGATAGATCGACAGGCAGCGCCCGAGGATCGCCTCGGGCGAGCGGAGCTGCATCGCGACGTTGAGCGTGGTCATCGTCGCCACCCAGCACATCCCGGCGACGAAGGCGGCAGCGAGGACGGGCGGCAGGCTGTGCGACAGCGCGACGGCGATCATCGCGGCGGCGAACATCAGCGCCGCGCCGCCGACCAGCGTGTCGCTACCCCAGCGGTGACGCGCCTTGCCGACCCAGAGCGCCGCGAAGATCGACCCGGCGCCGAAGCCTGCGAGGCACAGGCCATAGACGAGTTCGTCGCCCGCGAGCTGATCGCGGACGATCGACGGCAGCAGCGCCTGAAACCCTGCCGCCCCGAGCCCGAAGGCGAAACCGCGCACCAACACCCGGCGCACCGGGTCCGACTGCGTGCAGAAGCGAAGCCCTGTGGCGATCGCCGACAGCATCGGGGAGCGTTTCGGCGGCGTGACCTCCGGGTGCCAGCGCAGCAGCACGATGATCAGCGCGACATAGCTCAGCGCATTGAGCCCGAAGCCGAGCGCGGGGCCGGTCAGCGAGATCAGCAAGCCGCCGAGCGCGGGGCCGACGCTGCGCGCGAGGTTGAAGGCGATGGTGTTGAGCGCGATCGCCTGCGGCAGATGCTCATGCCCGACCTGCAGCCGCACAGATGCCTGCCAGGCGGGCGCGTTGAGCGCCGTTCCGCAGCCGACCGCGAGAGTGAAGCAGAGAAGGAGGATCGGGTCGATCGCGCCGATCCATGTCGCGAGGGCGAGCAGCGCCGAGACGACCAGCATCCCGCTCTGCGCGGCGAGCATCACGCGCCGCCGGTCGAAATTGTCGGCGATCGCGCCCGCGAAAATGCCGAGCAGCATGATCGGGATGGTGGCGCTCGCCTGCACCAATGCGATATAAAGGTGCGACGGTGTTAGCTCCGTCATCAACCAGGCGGCCCCGACCGCTTGGATCGTCGAGCCCGTGTTCGACGCGAGATTGGCGATCCAGATCGCGCGAAAGGCAGGAAAGCGGAAGGGGGCGAGCGAGGAAGGAGCGGAAGGCTTGTCGGGACTCACGTCATTGCGCCTAGACCGGCTGCCGCGGTCCGGCAAGCCTGCGACTGGGTGCCTACGCTCAGCAGGTCAGCGCGGCTTCGAACAGGCAGCGGAAGCGATATTCGCATTCGGCGCGCTGGGCAGGGGAGCCGTCGAGGGCGTCGACCTTCATGATCGTGCGCAGCACGCCGATCCCCATCAGGATCGCGAGCAGCATGTTCGCGCGCAGCTCGGCATGCTCGTCGCCGATGATCTCCGCGAGCGGGCCGAGCACGTCGAGGTGGACGAGATCGCGGATGACCTCGCCGGCCTTGGGCGAAGAGGCCGAGCGCAGCATGACGATGAACATTTCCATGCGATGCTGCCGGTCCTCGTCGCCGTCCTCGATCACGAGCTGCGCGAGATAGGCGGGCAGTTCGGCCGCGGTCAGCGGCTGGCGGAGCAGGCCTTCGTCCTTGTCGTGAAGAAGAACGTCGCGAAACAACCCTTCCTTGCCGCCGAAATAGCGACTGATCAGCGCGACATCGACCCCCGCGTCGCCCGCGATATCGCGCAGCCCGACGCTGTCGTAGCTTTCGCGCAGGAAACGCTGGCGCGCCGCCGACAATATCGCGGCGCGGGTCGCGATCGCGTCGCGTTTCTTGATTCCCGTGGGGATGGTCGTGGTCCTCGACATGGTGCCCTATTATCGCGGCTGAGAAATAAATCAACACCTGTTGACTTGTTGGATATCCCGAATTAGTTCACTCCTCCGGCATCGCGCTGCGCCTCCCCCTCCCTGCCGCGCGATGCCGAACCGTCCAGACAGAAAAGACAATCACTATGCCCAAGCGCTCTCTCCTCGCGCCCTTGCTCCTTTTTTCGATGCTGCTCGCCGCCTGCTCGGGCGGGGATTCGGGCGCCGGCGGGCCGCCGGCCTTGCCGGTCACGGCCGCGAATCCGCTGGTGAAGCCGGTCACCGAATGGGATGATTATGTCGGCCGGTTCGAAGCGGTCCAGAGTGTCGATGTGCGTCCGCGCGCGTCGGGCTATCTGACGCGCTCACATTTCACCGACGGCCAATATGTGAAGGCGGGGCAGCTCTTGTTCACCATCGATGCGCGTCCGTCGCAGGCGGCGCTCGACCAGGCGCGGGCGCAACTCGCCCGCGCGCAGGCGACGCTCGCCAATGCGCGCACCGAACTCGCGCGCTCGGAAACGCTCGCCGCGTCGCAGGCGGCAAGCCGGGAAGAGGTCGAACAGCGCCGCGCCGCGGTCCGCACCGGCGAGGCCGATGTCGCCGCCAATCGCGCCGCGATCCGCGCCGCCGAACTCAACGTCGGCTTCACCCGCGTCACCGCGCCGATCTCGGGCCGCGTGTCGCAGCGCCTCGTCGACCCGGGCAACGCCGTCACCGCCGACCAGACGGTGCTGACGACGGTTGTGTCGACCAACCCCTTGCACTTCAGCTTCCAGGGCTCGGAGGCGAGCCTGCTGAACTATGAGCGGCAGGGCGATACGCTCGAAGGCTCGCCGGTGCGCATCCGCCTGCAGGGCGAAGAGGATTATACGCGCACGGGCAAGATCGACTTCGTCGACAATGCGCTCAGCACCGGGTCGGGCACGATCACCGTGCGCGCGGTCGTCCCCAATGCCGACGGCAAGCTGCGTCCCGGCCTGTTCGGCCAGCTTCAGCTCGCGGCCTCGGCGCCGCGTGACGCGATCCTCGTCCCCGACACCGCGATCGTCACCGATGCCGCGCGCCGCATCGTCTATGTGATCGGTCCCAAGGACGTCGTGCAGGCGCGCCCGGTCACGCTCGGCCCCGTCGTCGACGGGCTGCGCGTCGTGCGCACCGGCCTGACCGCCAAGGACCGCGTGATCGTCAACGGCATCCAGCGCGCGATGCCGGGCAAGCCCGCGAAGGTCGAGGCCGGCCGCATCCTGCCGAACGGCAAGGTCGTGACCGGCAAGGGCAAGGCCGCCGCGCCCGCGGCGAAGGCCGCTCCCGCGAAGGGCGCCGCCCAGTGAAATTCAGCCGCTTCTTCGTCGACCGTCCGATCTTCGCGGCGGTCATCGCGATCTTCATCACGCTGATCGGGGCTTTTGCATACCCGCAGCTCCCGCTCGCCCAATATCCGGAGATCGCCCCGCCGACGATCAGCATCACGGCCGCCTATCCCGGCGCATCGCCCGATACGATCGCCGAGACGGTGGCGTCGACGCTGGAGCAGGAGATCAACGGCGTCGAGAATATGCTCTATATCCAGTCGTCGTCGACGCAGGGCGCAGCGCAGATCACCGTGACCTTCCAGCCGGGCACCGACCTCGATGCCGCGCAGGTGCTCGTGCAGAACCGCGTCGCGCTCGCCGAGCCGCGCCTGCCCGAACAGGTGCGCCAGATCGGCGTGCAGGTGAACAAGCAGGAAACCGGCTTCCTGATGATCGTCGCGCTGACCTCGACCGATCCCGCGATCGATACCGACTATGTCGGCAACTATGCCAATTCGACGCTGCGCGACCGGCTGCTGCGCCTCGAAGGCGTCGGCGGGGTGCAGATTTTCGGCGGCGGCTATTATTCGATGCGCGTGTGGATCGACCCCGACAAGGCGGCGGCGCGCAACCTGACCGCGACCGAGATCGTCTCGGCATTGCAGAGCCAGAACGTCCAGGTCGCCGGCGGCTCGGTCGGTGCGCCGCCCTATGGCAAGGGCAATCCGGCGTTCGAACTGCCGGTCGAGGTGCCCGGGCGCCTCATCACGCCCGAGCAATTTTCGAACGTCGTGATCAAGACCGATACGCAGAATGGCGCGATCACGCGGCTGAAGGATGTCGCGCGGGTCGAGCTCGGCAGCCAGGACTATGGCGTGCGCGGCGTGTTCAACGGGCAGGAGGGGGTCGGCATGGCCGTCATCCAGCAACCCGGCGCCAACGCGCTCGACGCCGCGGGTCTCGTGCTCAAGGAGGTCGAAGCGGCCTCGAAGGATTTCCCGCCGGGCCTCGAATATCAGATTCCGTTCAATCCGACCGAATATGTCCAGGCGTCGGTCACGGCGGTGCAGGAAACATTGGTCGAGGCGCTGGTGCTCGTCGTGCTCGTCGTGCTCGTCTTCCTCCAAACGTGGCGCGCCGCGATCATCCCGATCGTCGCGATCCCGGTGGCGCTCGTCGGCACCTTCGCGGTGCAGCTCGCGCTCGGCTTCTCGATCAACTCGCTGTCGCTCTTCGCGCTCGTCCTCGCGGTCGGGATCGTGGTCGACGACGCGATCGTCGTGGTCGAGGCGGTCGAAAAGCATGTGCGCGCCGGGCTCAGCCCGCGCGAGGCGGCGCACCGTACGATGGACGAGGTGTCGGGAGCGCTGATCGCGATCGGCCTCGTGCTCGTCGCGGTGTTCGTGCCGACCGCCTTCGTGCCGGGCATTCCGGGCATCTTCTATCAGCAGTTCGCGGTGACGATCGCCGCGGCCACGGTCTTTTCGCTGCTGACCTCGCTGACACTGTCGCCCGCGATGGCGGCGCTGCTGTTGAAGCCGCATCAGGAAGGGCATCACGAAGAACCGAAGAACCGGGTGATGCGCTTTGGCCGCCGTGTCGCGGACAAGTTCAATGAGGGCTTCGACAAGCTGTCGGAACGCTATGGCCAGACGACGGCCAAGCTGGTGCGCAAGACCGGGCTGATGCTCGCAATCTATGCGGTGCTTCTGGCGCTCACCGGCTGGCGCCTGACCGACACGCCGACGGGCTTCATCCCCGACCAGGACCAGGGCGTGCTGATCGGCGTCGTCCAGCTGCCGCCGGGCGCGTCGCTCGACCGCACGAGCGAGGTGCTGACGCGCGCGCAGCAGACGGTGTCGGGCATCGACGGGGTCGACAGCATCGCGACCTTCGCGGGTCTCGACGGGTCGAGCTTCTCGACCGCGTCGAACGCCGGGACGATGTTCATCCGCCTCAAGGATTGGGACGAACGCGGCAAGGAATTGAGCGCGACCGCGCTGTCGGGCCAGCTTTCGGGCGCGCTCGCGGCGGCGCTCCCCGAAGCCAATGCCTTCGTCATCGCGCCGCCCGCGGTGCAGGGGCTCGGCAACGGCAACGGCTTCACGATGATGATTCAGGCGCGCGGCGGTGAAAGCTATCACGAGCTCGAACAGGCGACCGGCGCGATGATGGGCGCGGCGGCGCAGAATGATCAGGTGCAGCAGGTCTTCTCGCTGTTCAATACCGGCAGCCCGCGCATCTTCGCCGACGTCGATCGCGACAAGGCGCAGATCCTCGGGGTCGATCCGAGCCAGGTCTATGCCGCGCTCGGCACCTATCTCGCCTCGACCTATGTCAACGACTTCAACTTCCTCGGCCGCACCTTCCGCGTGACCGCGCAGGCCGAACCGACGTCGCGCGCCACCATCGAGGATGTCGGGCGGCTCCAGGTGCGCTCGTCGTCGGGCGAGATGGTGCCGCTGTCGTCGGTCGCGACTTTCCGCAACGACAGCGGGCCAACGCGCGTCGTGCGCTACAATCTGTTCCCCGCAGTCGAACTGCAGGGGCAGGCGGCACCCGGCGTCTCCTCGGGCGCGGCGCTCACCGTGATGGAAGGGCTGGCGGCGAAGACGCTGCCCGAGGGCTTCGCCTATGAATGGACGGGGCTCGCCTATCAGGAGCAGGCAGCGGGGAGCAGCGCGGTGCTGATCTTCCTGCTCGCGGTGGTGTTCGTGTTCCTCGTCCTCGCGGCGCAATATGAATCGCTGCCGCTGCCGCTCGCGGTGATCCTGATCGTGCCGATGTGCATTCTCGCGGCGATGATCGGGGTCAATCTGCGCGGGATGGACAACAACATCCTCACGCAAGTCGGGCTCGTCGTGCTGATCGCGCTCGCTGCGAAGAACGCGATCCTGATCGTCGAATTCGCCAAGCAGGGCGAAGAGGAAGAGGGGATGAGCACGATGGAGGCCGCGGTCCACGCGGCGCAATCGCGCCTGCGCCCGATCCTGATGACCAGCTTCGCCTTCATCTTCGGCGTGCTGCCGCTCGCGATCGCGACGGGGCCGGGTCAGGAGATGCGCCAGGCGCTGGGCACCGCGGTGACCTTCGGCATGCTCGGGGTGACCGTCTTCGGGTTGATCTTCACCCCCGTCTTCTATGTCGTCTGCCGCGGAATCGGGGATCGGGCGAAGGCGTGGGCGAAGCGCCGGGGCCACAAAGAGGGCGGCGAAACGCCGCTGGAGGCGCAATGATGACGCGTTCGATTTTCCTCGCCGCCACCGGCGCGCTCGCGCTCTCGGGCTGCGCCGTCGGCCCCGCCTATCACTCGCCGGCACCCGCCGCGCCGTCGCAGGCGCCCTTTGTAGAGGGCGGCAAGTCGCCGGCCTTCACCGGCGACCAGCCGCCAGGCGAATGGTGGAGCCTGTTCGCCGACCCGACGCTCGATGCGCTGGTCGAGCAGGCGCTCGCCGCGAACACCGACCTGCGTGTCGCCGCCGCCAATCTGGCGCAGGCGCGCGCGGTGCTGAAGGAATCGCAGGCCGGGCGCCTGCCGACGACCAGCATCGGCGCCAGCGGCACCTATGCGCGCCAGCCGGGGAGCGTGACCGGCGTCGGACCGGTCGAAGGCGAAAGCTATGATGTCGGGCTCGACGTCGGCTATCAGGTCGATCTGTTCGGGCGCGTCGAAAGCGCGATCCGGGCGAGCCGCGCCGATGCCGAGGCGGTGCAGGCGGCGTTCGACCTGACGCGCATCACTGTCGCCGCCGAAACGACGCGCGCCTATTCCGACGTCTGTTCGTATAATCGCCAGCTCGCGGTCGCGCAGGAAACGTTGCGCATTCAGGAGCAGACCTTCGACCTGACGCGCCGCCTGTTCGAGGGCGGCCGCGCGACGCGGCTCGAAACCGGGCAGGCGGGGGCGCTGCTCGAGCAGACGCGCGCGACGCTGCCGACGATCGAGGCGCAGCGATCGGCGGCGCTCTACCGGCTCGCGGTGCTGACGGGCAAGCCGCCCGCCGAGGCGCCGCAGGTCGTGCTGCAATGCCAGGCGCCGCCCGCGCTCGACCGGCCGATCCCGGTCGGCGACGGCGCATCGCTCCTCGTGCGACGCCCCGACATCCGCCGCGCCGAGCGCGAACTCGCGGCGTCGGCGGCGCGGGTCAATGTCGCGACCGCGGATCTTTATCCCAGCATCAGCCTCGGCGGCTCGATCGGGGCGAGCGCGGCGTCGATCTCGGGGCTCGGCAAGTCCGACGGCTTCCGTTTCTCGCTCGGCCCGCTCATTTCGTGGAATTTCCCGAACGTGGCGGTGTCGCGCGCGCGGCTGAAGCAGGCCGAAGCCGGCGCCGACGCGGCGCTCGCGACGTTCGACGGGGCCTGGCTGTCGGCGCTGCAGGAAACCGAGAGCGCGCTCGCCGCCTATGCGGGCGAGCTCGACCGGCTCGCGGCACTGCGCCGCGCGGCGGACGAGGCGGGCGAAGCGGCGCGCATCGCGCGGCTGCGCTATCAGGCGGGGCGCGAGAATTTTCAGGTCGTGCTCGACGCCGAACGCTCGCTCGCCCAGATCCAGGCGAGCATCGCCCAGTCGGAGCAGCAGCGGTCGACCTATCTGGTCGCGCTCTTCCTTGCGCTCGGCGGCGGCTGGCAGCAGCCGGCGTAGGATCGGATAGCCGTCATTGCGAGCGAAGCGAAGCAATCCAGGGTGGTATACGCCTACTCTGGATTGCTTCGCTTTGCTCGCAATGACGATTGAGGGTGGAGCATCCCCCAATAGCTCCACCCCCGCCTCACCGCATCCGGGCGAGGCCTACCTCACGCGACCTCGATCCGGTTCCGTCCGGCCTCCTTGGCGCGATACAGCGCCTCGTCGGCGGCTTTCAGCGCCGCGCGCGGGTCGGCATAGCCGAACACGTCGGCGACCCCGCCCGAAAAGGTGATGACGCCAAAGGGTGTGTCGGTCTTGCGGTTGATCAGCCGCCGGCTCGCGAGCCGCTCGCGGGCGTCGTCGAGCCGCTGTGCGGCTTCGGCGGGGGTCAGCCCGCGGAACAGCATCACGAATTCCTCGCCGCCGTGGCGCGCGACATGGCAATGGTCGTCGGAGATTTGCGCCAGCGTGTCGGCGATCACCTTCAGCACGCGGTCGCCCGCGTCATGGCCGTGGGTGTCGTTGATCGCCTTGAAATTGTCGATGTCGCAGAAGGCGACGCTCAGCGCGATCGGCGTTTCGCGCGCTTCGCGGTGATGCCGGGCGAGCAGGGCTTCGAACGCGCGGCGGTTGGGAAGGCCGGTCAGATAATCGACCTCGGCATCGCGCTTGGCGCGCTTGAGGCTGCGGCGTAGCGATTTCGCCTCATCCTCGCTGCGGCGCATTTCATCCTCGGCCTTGCGCGTGCGTTCGAGCATCGCTTTGGCGAGATCGGCGAGGCTCGAAACGATCTGCCCGGTCTTCTGAAGCTGCTCGAGGTCGGTCAGATGCTCTTCGAGTTCGCTGCCATAATCGCGCGTCATCTGATGCGCGGCCTTGGACCGCGTCTGGAAAGCGTCGAGATTGGTTTCGAGCCGGGTCATCAACCGGTCGAGGTCGGCGCGGCCATCCTGATCCGCCTCGCCGCCGGTGACTTCGTCGATCCAAAGCTGGGTAACCCCCTCGCGCGACTGCGCGCGCGCCGCGATCTGGCGCGCGAGCTGCGGGTTGCTTCCCGAAAACGCGCCGTGCGCGATGACCAGATTGGCGGGCGATATGTCGAGATCATTGTCGATCAGGAACCGGCCGATCGCGGCGACGAGGTCGCCGCGCGCCTGCCGCGAGCCCCCGGGGTCGGGAGCATTCTCCCCCGATGGGCGCGCGCCGCTTCGGGAATGGCGCAATCCCAACCAGCCAAGGAACCGCCCGACCGGCTCCCTCGATGAAGTGGTTTCTGTGGTCATGCGAAGATTAACGGGCGGGTGTCGAACGGTTTAAGCGTGCCCAGCTCCATTTTGGAGCTATCCTTAATTCAACGGCGCATCGACCGCCGGCCCGTCGTTGTCGCCATATTGCCGGCGCAGCGCAACGAGGCGTTCCTTCATCGCCGCGATCCGGCGCTGCATCGCCGGGTCGTCGATCCGGTTGTTCATTTCGTGCGGATCGGTCCCAAGGTCGTAAAATTCCCAGGCGTTGATGTCCTCGCTGTAGAAACGGATGAGCTTGTAGCGGTCGTCGCGCATCCCGTAATGCGCGCGTACCGAGTGAAAGCCCGGATATTCGTAGTAATGATAATAGATATCCTTGCGCCAGGCGGCCGGCGTGCGGCCACCGAACAGCGGAACGAGCGACTTGCCCTGGATTGTCGCCGGACCCTTCACCCCGGCGAGCGCCAGAAAGGTCGGCGCATAGTCGATATTCTGGATCGGCGCCGCGATCCGCGTGCCGGGGCGGATGTGTCCCGGATATTGGATCAGGAAGGGCGTGCGCAGCGATTCTTCATAGATGAAGCGCTTGTCGAACCAGCCATGTTCGCCGAGATAGAAGCCCTGGTCGGAGGTGTAGACGACGACCGTGTTCCTCGAAAGGCCGCTCGCCTCCAGATAGTCGAGCAGCTTGCCGACGCCCTCGTCGACCGCGGCGATCGTCGCGAGATATTGCCGCATATAGCGCTGGTATTTCCACAGCGCGAGGTCGCGGCCGTTCAGCTTCCCGGCGTTCATCCGGTCGTTGTCGGGCCGCATCGCCGCGTCCCACTGCGCCTGCTGGTCGTGGGTCATGCGGTCGAAGGCGCCCGGCCAACGGTTGTAGCGCAGCCGCGCCGAGCCCTCGGCGACCGTCATCTTGAGGTCGTGCCCCTCATACATGTCGCGGTAGATGTTCATTTCCTGTGCAGCTGCCGCCTTGCGGCCCGCATAATCGTCGAAATAGTTGGCCGGAACCGGAAAGGTCACCCCCTGATATTTGGTCAGGTGGCGCAGCGCGGGCATGAAGTTGCGGTGCGGCGCCTTGTGGTGAATCAGGATCGCGAAGGGCTTCGACTTGTCGCGCCCGTTCTTCAGCCAGTCGAGGCTGTAGTCGGTGATCAGGTCGGTCGCATAGCCCTGGACGATGCTGCGCCCCTTCGGCGTGATGATGTCGGGGTTGTAATATTCGCCCTGGTCGTCGAGCACCTTCCAGTCATCGAAGCCGATCCCGGCGGGCGAGGCATTGATATGCCATTTGCCGAACATCGCGGTGGCATAGCCCGCCTGCGACAGCGCGCGCGGCCACACCCAGACATTGTTGTCGAAGCGGGTGCCGTTCCGCGTGAAGCCGTGCGCGTTGCTCTGCCGCCCGGTCAGCAGCGTCGCGCGGCTCGGCCCGCAGAGCGAATTGCCGACGAAGCTGTTCGTGAAGATCGCGCCATTCTTCGCGATCCGGTCGATGTTCGGCGTCGGCGCGAGCTTCGACAGTGCCGATCCATAGGCCGAGATCGCCTGATAGGCATGATCGTCCGACATGATGTAGACGATGTTGGGGCGCTCGGCGGGCTTCGCCTGCGCGGCGCCCGCGAGCAGCAACGGCAGGGCGAGCGCGGCGACCGACAGATGGCGAAGCATCGCCCGTCTCCTATTGGGTCAGCGCGAAATCGGCCTCCGAGCCTTCGGCCGATGAAGGCCCGATCCACAGCTTGAAGTCGCCGGGTTCCGCGCCCCAGCTCATGTCGGCACGGGTGAACGCGAGGTCGGCATCGGTCAGGGTGAAGCTGACGGTCTTGCTCTCGCCCTTCTTGAGCGGGATCTTGCGGAAGCCCTTGAGTTCCCTGACCGGCCGCGTCACCGACCCGACGAGGTCGCGGACATAGAGCTGGACCACTTCTTCGCCGTCGCGCGCGCCGCTGTTGGTCACGGTGACGCTCGCGGTCAGCGGTTCGCCCGGCTTGATGCTCGCCTTGCTCAGCGTCACCGGCGAATAGGTAAAGCTGGTGTAGCTGAGCCCATAGCCGAAGGGATAGAGCGGCGTGTTCGGCGTGTTCAGATAGCGCGAGACATATTTGGCGTCGGGCTTGGCCGGGTCGATCGGGCGGCCGGTGTTCTTCATATCGTAATAGAGCGGTACCTGCCCGACATTGCGCGGGAAGGTGGCGGGCAATTTGCCCGACGGATTATAATCGCCATAGAGGACATCGGCGATCGCGTGGCCGCCCATCGTGCCGGGATACCAGGCCTCGAGAATCGCATCCACATTGGCATCCGCCCATTCGATACTGTTCGGGCGCCCGCTCATCAGCACTAGGATGATTGGTTTTCCGGTCTTCCTGAGCTCCTGAAGCAGCGCCTGCTGGTTGCCGGGCAGGTCGAGCGAAGTGCGGCTCGCCGCCTCGCCGGTCATGTCCCAGCGCTCGCCCATCGCCGCGACGATGACGTCCGATTTTTGCGCCAGCGCGATGGCCTCGGCAAAGCCATCGGTCTTGCCCGCGTCCTCGAACGCATAGCTCGCGCCCCTGGCATAGGCGACGCTCTGCCCCTTGGGCGCGCGCGCCTGCATCCCTTCGAGCAGGGTGACGGGGCGCGTCTTGCGGTCGCCCGCCGCCGACCAGCTCCCGATCATGTCGGCCTTGCTGTCGCCGAGCGGGCCGATCACCGCGATCGACTTCGCCGAGGCGGCGAGGGGGAGGGCATTGTTCGCATTCTTCAGCAAGACCATCGACTTGCGCGCGACATCGCGCGCCGCCTCCAGGAAATCGGGACGATAGACGGTGGCCTTCTCGCGCGCCTCGTCCGAATAGCGATAGGGATCCTCGAACAGGCCGAGGCGGTATTTCATTTCGAGGATCGCCTTCACCGCGGCGTCGATGCGCGCGACGTCGACCTTGCCCTCGGCGACCGACTTGGCGAGATGCTCCATGAACACCGCACCCTGCAGGTCCATGTCGACCCCGGCGTTGATCGCCTGCTCGCCCGCCTGCTGCAGGTCCTTCGAATAGCCGTGCGCGACCATTTCGTTGATCGACGTGTAATCGGTTACCACGAAGCCCTTGAAGCCCCATTTGTCGCGCAGCACGTCGGTCAGCAGATGATGATTGCCCGATGCCGGGATGCCGTCGACATCGTTGAACGAGGTCATGAAGGTCGCGGCGCCCGCGTCGGCGGCGGCCTCGAACGACGGCAGATAGACGTCGCGCAGCGTGCGCTCCGAAATGTCGACGGTGCCATAGTCGCGCCCCGCCTGCGCCGCGCCATAGGCGGCGAAATGCTTCGCGGTCGCGAGCACCGTGTCGACCGCCTTCAGATCATTGCCCTGAAAGCCGCGCACCCGCGCCTCGGCGATCCGGCTGCCGAGATAGACATCCTCACCCGCGCCTTCGGAGATGCGGCCCCAGCGCGGGTCGCGCGCGACGTCGACCATCGGCGCGAAGGTCCAGTGAATGCCTTCGGCGGAGGCTTCGGTCGCCGAAATTCGTGCCGCTTTTTCAATAGCTTTCAGGTCCCAGCTCGCCGCTTCGCCCAGCGAGATGGGAAAGATGGTGCGGTGGCCGTGGATCACGTCATAGCCAAAGAGCAGGGGGATCTTGAGCCGCGTTTCCTCGACCGCGACGCGCTGCAGATCGCGTGTATATTTGGCGGTGAAGGCATTGAAGATCGATCCGATGCGACCTTTGCGGATATCTTCCTGATAGCCCTGGCGCATCGTCGGGCCGGTCGAATCCCAGTCGCTGGTGAGCAGCGACAATTGCCCGATCTTCTCCTCCAGCGTCATCTTCGCCATCAGCTCCGCGATGAACTTGTCCATCGCGGGATCGGGTTTCATCCAGCCCGTCGAATCGACGTCGGCGGCGGCGCGCGCGGTCGCGGCAGGCTTGGCGAGCAGCGGGGCGGTCGTCAACGACCCCGCGAGCATCAGAGTCGCGAGCGTCAGGTGCGTCAGATTGCGCGGCTTCGGCGGCATGATTCGTCCTTCCCCAAAATATTCCATTGGCATTTCAGCACAGAAATCGGCTGAAACCTGCTCCTTTCGGGCGAACATCGCTGTCGCCCGTTCGCGTCGCTTCCCCCTATACAGTGATCGTGAAACCGGTTACAAACCAAAAAAGCAAGAAACGGGATCCCCCGCGATTCGTCGCCGCGCCGGCTGCCAGACCGGACGGCAAAAGAGGCGAAGGCTGGGGGTCGGGGCCATGAAAAAAGGGAGGATGCCGTGACGTCACAGCGTAAGAATCAGTTCCATAACCCGCGCCGTTCGCGTGCCCGGACGCTCGCCGCCGCCTTGGCATGGAGCAGCGCCGCCGGCGCGCTCGCCATCGGCGTTGCCGCGCCCGCGCATGCGCAGGTATCGAACGCGTCACTGCGCGGGACGGTGAAGGCCGAAGGCGGCGTGTCGCAGGTCACGGCGATCAATGTGAATACCGGATTCCAGAGGACCGTCACGGTTGCCGCCAATGGCAGCTATAATTTCGCGTCGCTGCCGGTCGGCACCTATCGGCTCGAACTGACGACCCCGAACGGAGTTCGCCGCACCGACGAATTCCGGCTCAACGTCGCGCAGGATGCGGTGCTCGACTTCGACTTTTCCGAACCCGATATCGCGAGCGGCGAGGGCGATGATGCCATCATCGTCACCGGTTCGCGCCTGCGCACGATGGAAGGCGGCGAGGTTGGCCTCAATATTTCGCAGCGCCAGATCGAGACGCTGCCGCAGAACAATCGCAACTTCCTCGCCTTTGCCGATCTGGCGCCGGGTGTGCAGTTCGTCACCGGCAGCAATGGCAATTCGCGTCTGCAGGGCGGCGCGCAGGACAGCCGTAGCGTCAACATCTTCATCGATGGTATCGGACAGAAGGATTATGTCCTCAAGAACGGCATTACCGGTCAGGATTCGACCCAGGGCAACCCGTTCCCGCAGCTCGCGATCGGTGAGTATCGTGTCATCTCCTCGAACTACAAGGCCGAGTTCGACCAGGTGAGTTCGGTGGCGATCACCGCCGTGACGCGGTCGGGCACCAACGAATTCCACGGCGAGGCTTTCATCGACTATACCGACCAGAGCATGCGCGCCGCGACGCCGCTCGAGAAGTTCGGCGCCAATCCGGGCAAGGTCAAGACGAAGGATTTTCAGTTCGGCGGCGCGCTGGGCGGGCCGATCATCAAGGACATGATGCATTTCTTCGTGACCTACGAAGGCAAGCGTCAGGAAATCCCGCGCGAAATCACCCCGGGGCTCAGCCTGCCGATCTCCTTCTTTCCCTCCGAATATCAGGGGAATTTCGGCCCGACCAACTCGACGTTCAACGAGGATCTCTTCTTCGGCAAGATCGACTTCTCACCCAGCAACAGCGACCTGTTCGAGGTGTCGGGAAAGTATCGCAAGGAAAGCGGCGAGTTCCTGAGCAACGGGATCAACGCGCGCAGCACGATCAGCTCGCAGGATGTCCAGGAATTGCGTTTGACCGGGCGGTGGGAACATACCGCCGACACCTGGATCAACGATTTCAAGCTCACCTATGAAGACGTCAAATGGGCGCCGACGCCGCTCGAATTCAGCGACGGGTCGCTCTTCGCCTACGCCGGGCCGTCGCCCGACAATCCGCAGCCGGGAGTAATCGTCCGCGGCGACATCCTGCGCATCGGCGGCGGCTCGAACTATCAGGACAAGGGGCAGAAGGGCTGGGGGATCCAGAACGACTTCACCTATACCGGGCTCGAGGGGCATACCATCAAGGCGGGCATCAAGAGCAAATGGGTCGAGCTCAATTCGCTGCAGCTCAACAGCCTCAATCCCGTCTATACCTATAATGTCGCCTTCAACCCGAACGGCGGCACCTTCAACGACACCCTTCCCTATCGGCTCCAATTCGGCGCCCAGACGGGCAACGGCGATCCGATCGTCCAGTCGAAGAACTGGCAGTTCGGCATCTATCTGCAGGACGACTGGGAGGTCACCGACCGGCTGACGCTCAACCTCGGCGTGCGCTGGGATTATGAGCGGACTCCGGCCTTCCTGAACTTCGTCCACCCCGACGATGCCGTGAACGCGGTGTCGCCGGCCAATTATCCCAATCTGATCAACGCCGACTACGACATCAACGACTATATCTCGACCGGCAGCGAGCGGAAGGCGTTCAAGGGGGCGTGGCAGCCGCGGATCGGCTTCAGCTACGAACTTGACGATGACGCGCGCTTCGTGGTCTTCGGCGGCTATGGCCGTTCCTACGACCGCAATCAGTTCGATTTCCTGCAACAGGAAATCAGCGTCGGGTCGTTCACGACGCGCACCTTCAACTTCAACACGGGCGATCCGAACAACACCTGCGCGCCGGGGCCGACCTGCGTGACGTGGGATCCGATCTATCTGACACCCGAAGGCCGCGCGCAGCTTCTCGCTCAGGCCGGGCCGGGCGGCGGGCGCGAATTGCGCTTCATCGACAACAAGCTGAAGGTTCCCTATTCGGACCAGTTCAGCCTGGGCGTGCGCGGGCGACTGACCCCGCTGTTCGAAGTCGAGGTCGGCTACAGCCATATCGAGAGCAAGGACGGCTTCGCCTATCTGCTCGGCAACCGCCGCCCCGACGGGACCTTCTTCCCGCCCGCGCCGGCCGCACCGAATTCGCCCTTCGGCTTCGCGCCGCCGGGATTCGGTTCGATCATCATCGGCACCAACGGCCTCGAAACGAGCGCCGATTCGGGCTATCTCAAGCTCAACAAGAATTACACGGTCGCCTCGCCGTGGAGCCTCGGCGTGACCTACACCTACACTGAGGCCGAGGAGAACCGGCAGTTCGGGGAGGTCTTCAGCCTCGATTATCCGTCGCTCGAAGATTATCCGGTCGTGCGATCGAGCGGGGTTCGCAAGCATCGTATCGTTGCGTCGGGCTCGGTCGACCTGCCGATCGGGGTGACGCTGTCGGGCAAGTTCCAGATGATGTCGCCGCCCTATCTGAAGACGTTCGTCAACACCGGCGGCGCCAATCCGTCGCGCGACGTGATTTCGAACCAGGCCGAGAGCAACGGTGATCGCTGGGGTTTCCGCCAGATGGATATCGCGATCACCAAATATATCCCGTTCAAGTTCCTGAGCGACGAAGCGCGGTTGCGGCTCCGCGTCGACATCATCAACCTGTTCAACGACCGCAACTATGTCGACTATAACAATAACCCGGCGTCGCCCGAATATCTGAGCATTTCGGGCATCGGGGTTGGCGGCAACCCGCCGCGCACGATAAAGGTCTCGGCCGGCTTCCAGTTCTGACCGGCCAGAACAGCGGGCGCCCGGTCACAACCCCTCCCGTGACCGGGCGCCCCTTTATTTTGGAGTAGAAAATGTCCTTCCGGCTCGGGTCGCTCGCCTTGCCTCTTCTGGCGCTCGCCGCCGCCTGCACGCCCATCGCCGCCCCGTCAGCGCCTGCCGCTCCCGCCGCGCCATCGCAAAGCCTCGCATCGCTGGGCCAGGCGCAGTTTTCGGAAGAACTGACCGAGCGCACTTTCCGCTATTTCTGGGACACCACCGATAGGGCGCGCTGCCTCGCGCCCGATCGCTGGCCGAGCAACCCCTTCTCGTCGATCGCCGCCACCGGCTTCGCGCTCACCGCCTATGGGATCGGGGCCGAGCGCGGCTATGTGACGCGCGACGATGCGGCGGCGCGGACGCGCGATTGCCTGCGCTTCTACTGGACCGCGCCGCAGGGGCCGGAGGTTGCGGGGGTCGCTGGCTACAAGGGCTTTTTCTATCATTTCCTGAACAACGCGGACGGAACGCGCCGCGGCAAGACCGAGCTGTCGACGGTCGACACATCGCTGCTGCTCGGCGGGGTGCTGTTCGCGCAAAGCTATTTCGACCGCGACACGCCGGTCGAGGTCGAGATCCGCGACCTTGCCGAGAAGATCTACGGCCGCGTCGACTGGACCTTCGTGCAGCGCGAGAACAGCCGCATCCCCTCGGCCAACGGGGGCGGGCCGAAGGCGATCGCGATGGGCTGGTATCCCGAGCGCGGCGAAGGCGGCGATTTCGGGACGCACGACTGGGTCGGCTATAACGAGGGGATGCTCGTCTACATCCTCGCCTTCGGCTCGCCGACGCATCCCGTCGGCCAGGATGCGTGGGACAAGGGCTGGGCCGCGCATCTCGAAAAGGATTGGGGACGCTTCTACGGTTATGAGCATCTCCAGTTCGAGCCGCTCTTCGGGCATCAATACAGCCATGTCTGGGTCGATTTCCGCGGCATCCGCGACGATTTCATGCGCGGCAAGGGCATCGACTATTTCGAGAACAGCCGCCGCGCGACCTTGGCGCAGCGCGCCTATGGCGCGGACAATCCGAACAAATGGGTCGGTTACAGCGCCGATATCTGGGGTTGGACCGCATCGGACGGCCCCGGCTATTCGAAGGACGAATATCGCGTGAACGGCACTCCGCGCAGCTTCAACGGCTATATGGCGCGCGGGGTAAGCAGCATCCGCATCGTCGATGACGGCACGGTGGTTCCGACCGCGGCCGGCGGCTCGGTCGCTTTTGCGCCCGAGGTCGCGATTCCGGCGCTGATGGCGATGCGCGAAACATACGGGTCGCGGCTCTACACGCGCTACGGCTTCAAGGACGCGTTCAACCCCAGCTTCACCTTTGCCGATGCGGGGTCGAAATCGGGCGCGGTCGATCCGGCGCAAGGCTGGGTCGCGAACGACTATCTCGGCATCGACCAGGGCCCGATCCTCGCGATGATGGAGAACCATCGGAGCGGGCTGGTGTGGAAGGTCATGCGCAAGAACCCGCACATCGTCCGCGGCCTGAAGCGCATCGGCTTCACCGGCGGCTGGCTCGATCAGCCAGCCGCCGAATAGGGATCAGCAGCCCTTGCCGACGCAAAGGTCGGTCAGCACCGGATAATGATCGGAGGGGAGCTTGCCGCCCGTCTGCTGCGTCAGCGTCGCATGGCGCAGCACCATCACGCCGTCGCCGACGAAGATATGGTCGATCGGGCTCGGCTCGACCTGCTCGATCTTGAAGGCGGTGAAGGTGCCCAAGGGGCCGAAATGCGGGGTGCGGCTGATGTCCTGCGTGTCGTGCAGGGCGATCAGTCCCGGTGTGTCGGCGAGGATCGCCTGATAGGGCGGGCTGCCGGTCGGGACGTTGAAGTCGCCCATCAGCACCACCGCATCGCCCGGCTGGCGGTGCTCGTCGATCCAGCGCCGGATCAGCTTAGCGCTTTCGAGCCGCGCGACGGTGCCGATATGATCGAAATGGGTGTTGACGACGAGCATCGTCTGGCGGGCCGTGCTGTCCTTCAGCCGCGCCCAGCTTGCGATGCGGGGATAGGCGGCGTCCCAACCCTTGCCGGGCCGATCGGGGGTCGGCGACAGCCAGAAAGTGCCCGAGGCGAGCAGGTCGAAACGGTCGGTGCGATAGCCGAGCATCGAATATTCGCCCGCTTCCTTGCCGTCGTCGCGCGCGACGCCGACGAATTTATAAGGCGGCAAGTCGGCCTCGATCTGATCCTTCTGATGCTGGAGCACCTCCTGCATCCCGACGAGATCGGGGGCATAATAGGCGACGAGGCTGGTCAGCGCCTTGCGTCGGTGCGGCCAGGCATTGTCGCCGTCGGAGGCGAGATCGAGACGGATATTGTAGGTCATCGCGCTGAAGCGATCGGCCTTCTCTTTCGCCGCTACCGGAAGCGCGAGGAGCGCCGCGAGCAGAATGACGAGCCAGCGGGTCATGCGACATTCCCTCCGTTGGTTGCGATGATGTTGCTGTAGAAACGCGCGCTGCGCTTGGGCGTTCGCACCTGCGTTTCATAGTCGACGTGGACGATGCCGAAGCGTTTCGAAAAGCCCAGCGACCATTCGAGATTGTCGAGCAGCGACCAGACCATATAGCCGCGGACGTCGACCCCCTGCCGGATCGCGTCGCCGATCGCGGCGATGTGCGTGCGCAGATAATCGCAGCGCAGCGGGTCGTCGATGCCGTCGGGCCCGGCCTGCGGCGGGTCATAGAAGGCGGCGCCGTTCTCCGTGATGTAAACGGGGATGTTGCCGAAAGTGTCGCGGAACCAGACGAGCATGTCGGTGAGCGCGGGGGGATAGACTTCCCAGTCGGTGGTGGTGTGGGTCGCCGTCTGCCGGACGGGGGAAGCGCCGAGGGGCCATTGGTTCGGGTCGGCGCGGACGACGTTGCGTGTATAATAGTTTATTCCAACGAAATCCAGGGGTTGGCAGATATCCTTGAGATCGCTTTCCGGCCAGTCGGGCCAAGCTTCGCCGAAGATTTCGGCCAGTTCTGCGGGGTAATGGCCCTTGAGCGCGGGTTCGAGATACTGACGGTTCATATAGGCGTGGGCGCGCGCGGTCGCGGCGACATCTTCGGGGCTGTCGCTCGCCGGATATTTGGGCTCGATGTTGACGACGAGGCCGATCTCGTGCGCCCCCTCCGACCGGTAGGCGCGGACCGCGGCGCCGTGCGCGCGCATCAGATTGTGGCTTGCGATCGGGGTTTCGAAGAGGTTGCGGTGACCGGGCGCGAGTGCGCCGTGGAGATAGCCGCCGTCGGTGATCACCCAAGGTTCGTTGAGCGTGACCCATTTCCGCACCCGCCCGTCGAGGCGCCGGTAGAGGACCGAAGCATATTCGGCGAACCAGTCGGCACTGTCGCGGTTGAGCCAGCCACCCTTGTCGTCGAGCGCGACCGGGAGATCCCAATGGTGCAGGGTGAGCAGCGGCTCGATATCATGCTTCAAAAGTTCGTCGACGAGCCGCTCGTAGAAGCCGAGCCCTGCCTCGTTGACGCGGCCGGTCCCCTCGGGCAGCACGCGGCCCCAGTTGACGCTGAAGCGATAGGCCTTGAGCCCCAGCGCCTTCATCAGCGCGACGTCGCTTTCCATGCGGTTGTAATGGTCGCAGGCGATATCGCCGGTGTCGCCCTTGTTCGCCATCAACCGCGGATCGTGGCTGAAGCGCTGCCAGATGCTCGCGCCCGCGCCGTCGGCGAGCGGCGAGCCCTCTATCTGATAGGCGGCGGTCGCGGCGCCCCACAGGAAATCGTCGGGAAAGCTCGTCTGGGTCATTTTTTGTCCTTGGTTTTCGTTTTCGCCGCGTCGGGCGGCGTGGGGAGGCGGTGCGAGAGCAGCCAGAGGTAGAGCGCGGGATCGTCATAGGCCGGGTCCCAGCTGTTGTGGCCGAGGTCGGGATAGATGGTCAGGCGCGACATGTGTCCGCCGCAGGCGCGGATCGCGCGCGCCATCGCGAAGCTGCCCTCGGGCACGACGACATCGTCGCGGTCGCCGTGAAAGGCCCAGACGGGCGTGTCCTTGAGCGCGCAGGCGACCGCGGGATCGCCGCGTCCTGCGACCGGTGCGACGGCGGCGAAGCGGTGCGGCTCGGCCGCTGCCCAGCGCCAGCTCGCATGACCGCCGCGGCTGAGCCCGGTCAGATAGATGCGTGTGCGGTCGATGCGCAGCGTCTTCGTCAGATGGTCGAGCAGCCGGTCGAGCTTCGCGACGTCCCAATCCTGATCGGCGCCGAGCAGCGGCGAGACGGTGACGAAGGGGAAATCGGGGGTGCGGTCGGCGATCTTCGGCGGGCCGTGCACCTTCACCTTGGCGACATCGTCGCCGCGCTCGCCCGATCCGTGGAGGAAGATAAGCAGCGGCCAGCTCGCCTTCGGATCGGCGGTGTAGCCGCGTGGCAGAAAGAGCTGATAGGGATAATTGCCCGCCTCGATCGCGGGCTGCGGGCTCTGACCGTCGGCCATCGTTTGCGCCATCGCCAGGGGGGTGGAAAGGGAAAGGGCGAGCGCGGCGAGCGCCGCGATCCGGAATCGCATCGGTCTTGTCCTTGATGGGAGGAGGGGGTGGCGGATCATCCCTTGACGCTCCCCGCGAGCAGCCCGCTCAGATAGAAGCGCTGCAGCGAGAGGAAGAGGATGAGCACGGGCAGGGTGGTGACGACGGCGCCCGCCATCATCAACTCATTGTCCTGCACATGCTGGCGGCTCATCGCGGCGAGCGCGACGGGCAGCGTGTAGAGGTCCTGGTCGGCGAGGATGATCAGCGGCCACATGAAATCGTTCCAGCTCGACAGGAAAACGAACAGCGCGAGGGTGACGACGATCGGGGTCAGGATCGGCAGCACGATGCGCCGGAGGATCTGCCCCTCGCTCGCGCCATCGATCCGCGCCGCCTCAAGCATTTCGTCGGGGATCGACAGGCAATATTGGCGGACGAGGAAGATGCCGAAGATGCCCGCGAGCCACGGCACCAGCGCGCCGGCATAGCTGTTGACCAGCCCCATCGCCTTGAGTTCGAGGAACAGCGGCAGCATCCCGATCTGCCCCGGTACGACGAGCGCGGCGACGAGCAGGCGGAAGGTCGCGTCGCGCCCCCGGAAGCGCAGCTTGGCGAAGGCATAGCCCGCGGGGACCGTGAAGAGCAGCGCGAGGCCGGTGGCGAGGGTCGAGACGAGCAGGCTGTTGGCGAGGAAGCGCCCGATGCCGAAGCTGCCGAACAGGGTGCGATAGTTGTCGAGACCGGGGTTCGCCGGGAATAGCGGCGGCGGAAAGCCCGACGCTTCGCCCGGCGCCATGAAGCTGACCGAGAGCATCCACAGCAGCGGGGCGATGGTGACGAGAGCGACGAGTGCCGCGAGCAGGGTAATGATCCAGCGGCGCAGCATCATATCGCGCCTCCGCGTTTCGCAAGGCGCAACTGCACCAGCGTCACCGCCAATATGCAGAGGAAGAGGAGAAAGGCGACCGCTGCGCCCGACCCCAGATTCCACCATTTGAACCCCTCCTCATACATGAAATAGAGGATGGTGACGGTCGACTGGGCGGGGCCGCCCTGCGTCATCACATAGGGTTCGGCGAAGAGCTGGAACATCGCCGCGACGGTGAGCACCGAGACGAGCAGCACGGTCGGCGCGATCGCGGGCAGGGTAACGTGGCGCAGCCGCGCGAGCCAGCCCGCACCGTCGATCCGTGCCGCCTCGTCGAGCTCGCGCGGCACCGTCTGCAAGGCGGCGAGGAAGATGATCATGTTATAACCGAAGGTCTTCCACCCGACGAACAGCAGGATCGCGGGAAGCGAGGCGGTCGGGCTGCCCAGCCAGTCGATCGGCGCGATGCCGAAGAGCGAGAGGAGATAGTTGACGAGCCCGTAGCGCGTGTGAAGCAGATAGCGCCACACCACCGCGGTCGCGACCAGCGTCGTCACATAGGGCGCGAACAGCGCGACGCGCCACACCGGCCGCCAGCGGAGCCAGCGCGAGTTGACGAGCATCGCGGCGAACAGCGACAGCAGGACGACGAAGGGCGTGCCGATGGCGACGAACAGCAAGGTGTTCGTCATCGCCTTCCAGAACAGCGGATTTTCGACGAGGCGCTGATAATTCTGCAGCCCCACGAAGCGCAGATTGCCGATATCGGCGAGCGCGTAGATGTCGAAATCGGTGAAGCTGAGGAACAGCGAGGCGGCTGCGGGCAGGACGAAGAAGACGAGGATCGCCGCGAGCGCGGGACCGGTCATCGCCCAGCCGGCGCGCGCTTCCTCCGTGCGCCGCAACCCCGTCATAGCGCGCGTCCCTTGTCGAGCATCCAGCGGCGCTTCTCGAGCAGCCGGTCGGCGCGCACGTCGATTTCGCGCGCCGCTTCGTCGACGCCGTACTGGCCGCGCACCATGCGTTCGGCGACGATCTGCATCTCGGTGACGATGCGTTCCCATTCGGGCACCTTGGGGAGCGCGGTCGCATGGTCGAGCTGGGTGGCGAAGGGCGCGACGACCGGATCGGTGGCGAGGCCGGCGCGCGCCCACACCGAGCGGCGCGCGGGAAGGTCGCCGGTCAGCGCGTTAAAGTGGAGTTGCGCGTCCGGCGTCAGCAGCCGTGCGATCAGGTCCCATGCCGCGCGATTGCCGCGATGATCGGCGAAGACGACGAGGCTCGATCCGCCGGGCGCCGCCGAGCCGATGCCCGCGGGGCCGGGGTTGGGCGCGGTGCCCCATTTGTCCTGCATCGCGGGCGCGAGGCGCGTCCCGAGATCGCCGATCGTCCAGGGGCCCGAGAGGAAGAGGCTGAAATAGCCGCGCGCGAACTCGTTCCAGACGTTCGAGATCTGCGCCGACGACACGATGGGCGCCAGCCCCTCGTCGAACAGCGATTTGTAGAAGGCGAGCGCAGCCTTGAACTCGGGGTCCGAAAAGGCTCCGCGTCCGCCATCGTCGCGCAGCAACCGGGCACCCGCCGACAGCGCGAGGGTGGTCAGTTGCTCATATTCGTTGACCGGCAGCAGCGCGGCATAATTGCCGTTACCCGCGGTCGCCTTGACCTTGCGCAGCGCGCGTTTCCATTCGGCCCAGTCGCTGGGCGGCGCGGCATAGCCCGCGCGTGCGAACAGGTCGCGGCGATAATATTGAAGCCGCGTGTCGACATACCAGGGAATGCCCCAGACCTGGCCCGCGATGCGGTTGGTATCGACCACGGCGGCGAACTGGTCGTCGAGCAGGCCGTGAACCGCCGCGGGCACCGGGGCGATGGCGCCGATCGCGGCCATCTCGGCGATCCAGCTGTTGCCGACCTGGCCGATGACGGGGAGCGATCCGCCTGCGAAGCCGGTGAGCAATTTTTCATGCGCCGCGGTCCACGGCAGCGGCTGGATGGTGACGCGCGGCGCTCCCGCGGGGCGCTTCATGTCTTTCAGCACGTCGGGCAGGCTGGCGGCTTCATTGCCCATCGCCCAGACCGTCAGCCCGGCATCGCCGCGCGGGGCGCAGGCGCCGAGCGCGGGAAGCAGGGGCAGCGCCGCGAGCGCACCCGTCACGCGGCGGCGCGTCAGGTCCATGTTACGTGCACGTGGTGCGGGAAGCCATTATCAAGCCGCATCCCCGAGCGAAGCCGAGGGGCCCGTTCGAGCGGAGCGAGAACCTTTGGCGTCGCAGCCTCGACTTCGCTCGGCAAAGCCCCTCGTCTTCGCTCGGGGATGCGGTTTCTTTTTGTGGCTTGTCGCTTCAGCCGGAGTTCCAGAAACCGCCAGCCCATCATGCCCGCGCCTCCTCCGCGGCGACCGGCGTCGCGGTTGTCCCGCGCGCGATCAGGGTCGGGGTCAGGATCATCGCGCTCGCGGCGCCCAACGTTTCCCCGCGCAGCAGGCGGAGCAGCATCATCATGGCCGTGGAGCCGAGCCGGTCGATCTTCACCTGCATCGTCGTCAGTCCCGGCGTGACGTGGCGGGCGAGCGGGATGTCGTCGAACCCCGCGACCATCAGGTCGCGCGGCACCGACAGTCCCGCCTCGCCGAGTCCCATGATGCAACCGACCGCCATCAGGTCGTTCGCCGCGAACACCGCGTCGACGGGTAGCTGTCCCTCGACCAGCAGCCGCGCCGCCTGGGCGCCCGCCTCCTCCGAGAAATCGCCGGGCAGGATTACCGGGCTGCGCTGCCCCGCGATCTTCGCCATTGCGTCGGCGAAGCCGCGCTGGCGGTCGCGCGCGTCGCGGTTGTGCTTCGGTCCCGCGATATGGACGATGTGCTGCGCCCCGCTCGCCAGCAGCGCCTCGGTCATCGCCCAGGCGCCGCGGTAATTGTCGACCGCGACATAGGGAAGGTCGAGCATCGCCGCGTCATAGTTGAGCAGCACCGTCGGAAGGACGGGGTCGAGATTTTCGGCCAGCGTCTCGGGCTTCAATTCGGGGGGCATGACGAGCAGTCCGTCGACGCGGCCGCGCATCGACGCGACCGCCGCCGCGGTTTCGTGCGCGCTGCCGTGCATGTTGCCAAGCAGCAGGTGCATCCCGGCCTCGTGCGCGACGAGGTCGATGCCGCGAATGATCTCCGAAAAGAATTCGCCGAACAGGTCGGGCAGGATGACCCCGACGGTGTCGGTCTTGCGCCGGGTCAGGCTGCGCGCGCCGCTGTGCGGCACGAAATTGAGCTTCTTGACCGCCGCCATCACCGCGGCGCGCGTCGGCGCGGTGACGTTGCCGAGCCCGTTGATCGCGCGCGATGCCGTCGCGACCGAAACGCCCGCCTCGCGGGCCACGTCCCTCAGCGTTGCCATCGGTCTTCTCCCCTCATTCGGCGGGCCTCCGTGCGAGCGCGCGGCCATCGGCGTCGAACAGATGCAGACGGTCGGCGGGCAGAAAGGCCGGCACCGTATCGCCTTCGCGCAGGCTGCCGTCGTCGCGAAGCTGGCACGCGATCGGCTCGCCGCCGCCGGCGCCCTGCAGATGCACGGTCGCGAGCCCGCCGAGCCGCTCGATGAAGGCGATGGTGAAGGGCAGCGCGCCCGATGCCGCGCCGATCGCGATGTCCTCGGGACGGATGCCGATCGACACCGGCGTTCCCGGTTCAAGCGCCCCGGCGAGCGGAGGCAGGGCGATCTCGCGCCCGTTCGCGAGCGTCGCGCGTCCGTTCACGGTCGCCGTCGCGGACAGAATGTTCATGCGCGGGGTGCCCAGAAATTGCGCGACGAAGAGGGTCGCCGGCCGCTCGTAGAGGTCGCGCGGGCTGCCGATCTGCTCGACCTGCCCGTCGCGCAGCACGATGATGCGGTCGGCGAGCGTCATCGCCTCGACCTGGTCGTGGGTGACGTAGAGCGTCGTGGTGCCGAGGGTGCGGTGCAGGCTCGCGAATTCGTAGCGCATGCGGACGCGAAGGTCGGCGTCGAGGTTCGACAGCGGCTCGTCGAAAAGGAATATCTGCGGCTGGCGCACGATCGCGCGGCCGATCGCGACGCGCTGGCGCTGGCCGCCGGAGAGAGCGGCGGGCTTGCGGTCGAGCAGCGCCTCTATGTTCAGGATTTCGGCGGCGCGGCGCACCGCTTCGGCGATCTCCGCCTTGCCGGTCTTCGCGATGCGGAGCCCGAAGGCCATATTCTCGTAGACCGTCAGGTGGGGATAGAGCGCGTAGGATTGGAATACCATAGCGATCCCGCGGTCCGACGGCTGGAGATCGGTGACGTCGCGCGAGCCGATGACGATGCGGCCCGCGCCGAGCGCTTCGAGCCCCGCGACGGCGCGCAGCAGGGTCGATTTGCCGCAGCCCGAGGGGCCGACGATCACCGCGAACTCGCCCTCGGCGACGTCGATCGACACGCCTTTCAGTACCTCGGTATCGCCGAAGCTCTTGCGCGCGCCATCGATCGACAGGCCTGCCATCGCTCAGCGCCCGCGCGTCACGGTCGCGACAGCAGGGAAGAAGGGCGGCCGCCGATGGCGGTCGCCGGCTGGCTGGGCGCGTGCATCCTGCTGTCCTCCTCCCGATCCCATGCTATAGGAAAGTGGGTCTAACGGGACGGCTCGCGCAATGCAACCGGTTACATTGGCGCGGGTCGGGGCTTTGCGGCGACGCTGTCGTGCGCTCCCAAATATTCGTTCATCGCCTACTGGCGCGTTCGGGCTCGACTGGTTACATGGGCCGCCACCGAACGAATCGCGCGCGCCGCTCCCGTGATGCGGAGCAGGCGCCGCCCGCACCAGAAAGTGGCACCCATGGAAATCATCACCGGCCTGACCTTCGACGACGTGCTGCTGGTGCCCGGCCCGTCGGACATTCTTCCGTCCGACGCCAATCTTTCGACGCGGCTGACGAGCGAGATCGGCCTCAACATCCCGATCCTGTCGTCGGCGATGGATACGGTGACCGAGGCCGACATGGCGATCCTGATGGCGCAGATCGGCGGTATCGGCGTGCTCCATCGCAATCTGACGATCGAGGAGCAGGCGGCGGCGGTGCGGCAGGTCAAGCGCTTCGAAAGCGGGATGATCGTCAATCCCATCACCATCGGCCCCGATGCGCCGCTGTCCGATGCGACCGCGCTGATGGCGCAGCACAATATCTCGGGCATTCCGGTGGTCGAGGCGGGCGGCAAGCTCGTCGGTATCCTGACCCACCGCGACGTCCGCTTCGCCGAAAATCCGAAGCAGCCGGTGCGCGAGCTGATGACCGCCGACAATCTCGCGACCGTCCGTCCCGGCGTCGGGCAGGACGAGGCGCGCAAGCTGCTCCACCAGCGGCGCATCGAAAAGCTGCTCGTCGTCGACGGCGACTATCGCTGCATCGGGCTGATCACCGTCAAGGATATGGAAAAGGCGGTGAATTTCCCTGACGCGACCAAGGATGGCAGCGGCCGGCTGCGCGTCGCAGCGGCGACCAATACGGGCGACAGCGGCGTCGAACGCGCCGAGGCGCTGCTCGACGCCGAATGCGACCTGATCGTGGTCGACACCGCGCACGGCCACAGCAAGATGGTCGGGCAGACGGTCGAGAAGATCAAGAAGCTGTCGAACCGCGTCCAGATACTAGCGGGCAATGTCGCGACCGGCGACGCGACCAAGGCGCTGATCGACGCGGGCGCCGACGGGGTCAAGGTCGGCATCGGTCCCGGCTCGATCTGCACCACCCGCGTCGTCGCGGGCGTCGGCGTGCCGCAACTCACCGCGATCCTCGACAGCGTCGAGGCGGCCGCGAAGCAGAATATCCCGGTGATCGCCGACGGGGGTCTGCGCACCTCGGGCGATCTCGCGAAGGCGCTCGCGGCGGGCGCGTCGTGCGTGATGGTCGGCTCATTGCTCGCAGGGACGAGCGAGGCGCCCGGCGAGACCTTCCTCTACCAGGGGCGCACCTATAAGAGCTATCGCGGCATGGGCAGCGTCGGCGCGATGGCGCGCGGTTCGGCCGACCGTTATTTCCAGCAGGATATCAAGGACCAGATGAAGCTGGTTCCCGAGGGCATCGAGGGCCAGGTGCCCTTCAAGGGCCCCGCGAAGGACGTGATCCATCAGCTCGTCGGCGGTGTGAAGGCGGCGATGGGCTATACCGGCAGCCGCACCCTCCAGGACCTGCGTGAGCGCGCGAAATTCGTCCGCATCACCAATGCGGGCCTGCGCGAAAGCCATGTCCACGACGTCGCGATCACCCGCGAGGCGCCGAATTATCCGGTGGGCTGAAAGCTCTTGATCCGTCTGGAGCGCCAGCCATGACCCCCGCCGCGCGCGTCCAGGCCGCGATCGAGATCCTCGACGCCATCGCCGCCGCGGCGCGCGAGGGCGGGGCGCCCGCCGACGCGCTCTTCGCCGAGGCGATGCGGCAGCGGCGCTACGCGGGGTCGAAGGATCGCCGCGCGATCCGCGCGCATGTCTATGACGCGATCCGCGCGGCGCGCTCGGCGCCGCCGTCGGGGCGCGCGGCGATGCTGGCGCTCGCCGATACCGACCCAGAGCTTGCCGCGCTGTTCGACGGCTCGCCCTATGGTCCCGCGCCGATCGCGCCGGACGAGCCGCGCGCCGAAACCGGCCTCGCGGCGCCGACGCTCGTCGATCTCTTCGATCCGCTGGTCGGCGCGGACGACGAAGCGGCGGCGATGCTCTCCCGCGCGCCGCTCGACCTGCGCGCCAACCGGATCAAAGCGAGCCGCGACGAGCTTTCCGCGCTCTTTCCGGGCGGCGAGCCGATCGCGAATGCCCCCGACGGCTGGCGACTGCCGCCCGAAACCGCCGCGGCGCAGCATCCCGCCCACGCCGAGGGTCGCTTCGAAGTGCAGGATGCCGCGAGCCAATACGCCTCGGCGGCGCTTGACGCCGCGTCCGGCATGCGTGTCGTCGATCTGTGCGCGGGCGGCGGCGGCAAGACGCTCGCCATCGCCTCGGCGACCGGAAATGCTGCCGATATCCTCGCCTGCGACACCAATCGCGCGCGGCTCCGGCAACTGCCGCCGCGTGCCGAGCGGGCGGGGGCGACGCGCATCGAGACGCGCCTGCTCGATCCCGGCAAGGAAGCGGCGATGCTCGCCGACTGGCGAGGCAAGGCCGACCGGGTCTTTGTCGATGCGCCCTGTTCGGGCAGCGGCACCTGGCGGCGCAGCCCCGAACTGCGCTGGCGGCTGACGCCGTCGCGGCTCGACCGGCATCTTGCGGATCAGGCGAAATTGATCGACCTCGGTGCCGAGCTGGTGGCGCCGGGCGGAAAACTTCTCTATGCCGTCTGCTCGATCATCGCGCGCGAGGGGCGGGAGCAGATGGAGGATTTCCTGGACCGGCATCCGGGCTGGACGGCCGACGCGGGTCCGCTTCCGGACGGCGTCGGACGGCCCGCGGGTGCGGGTTTCCTGCTGACTCCGGGGCATGACGGCTGCGACGGCTTTTTCCTCGCGCGGCTGGCGGCGCCATGTTAGGCTCGCCGGGCATGACGAAATGGGAGAATGCGATGCGCGTCAGTTTCCTGGCCCTCGGTGCCGGTCTTGTCCTCGCCAGCCTGCCTACGGCCTCCGACGCGCAGCGCGCCGACAACGACATCCTCCCGCGCTCGACCCTGCTCCAGAAGCAGGGCGAGGATGCGCAGAGCAAGGGCGATCTGAATGGCGCGGTCGACTATTATGAATCGGCGCTCGCCGCCGATCCGCGCAACCGTTCGGCGATCATCGCGATGGCGCAGGTCGCGCGCGCGCAGGGGCTGCCGGGCAAGGCGATCGGCCTTTATCGCGAGGCGCTGCTGCTCGAACCCAATGACGTGACCGCGCTGACGGGGCAGGGCGAAGCGCTCGCCGACAAGGGCGCGATCGAACTGGCGCGCGAGAAGCTGGCGGCGGCGCAGCGCGCCTGCTCGGATAAGTGCCCGCAGGTCGCAGCGCTCGAAAAGGCGATTGTGACGAGCGCCTCGAAACGCGTCGTCGCTGCCGAGGCGATCGCGCCGAAGCCGGTGGTGACGACGGTGACGAGCGGACAGAACTGAGGGGCGCCGCTACCGACCGATTGCAGAGGTTGTTCGGGCGGGTACAATAGCGAAATGATGTATCGTGTAGCCTGCCTCTTGACCGCAGCGACAGTCATTTGCGCTTCCGCCCCTGGCAATGCCATGGGATTTGCTGATCCGGCATCTTCGGCGTCGGAGGACCCTAACAAGTCTGCACCCGTTGGAAATGACGTGATTGCGTCCGCGCGTCGTTGGATAAAGGGTGATTTGGGCGGCCGCTCAGAGCTTGAGGCATTGGCAGCCAAGGGGCGATCAGATGCCCAGGAAATGCTGGGGGAGTTAATGGGACCCAGCGGCCCCCCGGCACTACGCGATGAACTCGCGGCATGTGGGTGGTTTGCCAAAGCAGCAGCTTCCCGTCCGGACTCACTGCACAATTCGGCCCTGTGTGCCGAAAAGGGAGTAAACGGGACGCCCGATCTCGCGCGCGCTGCTGCACTCTATGGGCAGGCGGCCGACCGGGGTTATCCCAAGTCGATGTGCGCTCTCGGCAATCTCTACGTTGCGGGCCGAGGCGTTCCGAAAGACGAAGCAAAGGGGGCGGCGCTCTGCCGCCAAGCTGCGGAGCGAGGCGAGCCGGACGCGCAAACTGATTTAGGGAATCTGTACCTTCAAGGTATCGGCGTCCCACATGATGTGGCGCAGGCACGCCACTGGTACGAGCTAGCAGCGGCTCAGGGTCAGCCCAATGCTACCTTCGTACTTGGTCAGATTTACTGGAATGGCGACGGCGTTGCGCGCGACCAAAGTAAAGCGGCGGAGCTTTGGAAAGCAGCCTACCGAGGCGGACGTGTCGATGCCGCACCCCTCTTGGCTACATGGCTGTTTACCAGCTGGATGTCAGCGCATCCACGAGGCGACGTCACAGTCCTGAATGAGGCAATTCAGTATCAGGAGGTCGCTGTTAGGTCAGTTCCGGAGGCCAAGCGGGCAGAAGCGCAAACGCTTCTCGCCGTCATGCAAGCTGCAAGAACGACGGCGGAAAAGGAGAAGTAGAAGCGCCGGAATGTCCGCTTTCCCACCCCAAAGCCGACATTGACCCGATCAGTCGGTCCCAGCTTCGCCCAGCACTCGCGCCAGCGCCACCCATTCCGCGACGCTTACCGTCTCGGCGCGGCGGGTCGGGTCTATTCCGATCGCTTCGAGCGCCTCGACCGCACCCGCGATGCCCTTGAGGCTCTGGCGGAGCATCTTGCGGCGCTGGCCGAAGCCTTTTTCGGTGAGGCGCGAGAGGAGCGCGGGGTCGACGCCGGCGGGCTGCTCGGCGGGGACGACATGGACGATCGCTGACATGACCTTGGGCGGCGGGGTGAAGGCCGAGCGGTGGACCTTCATCGCGATGCGGGCGGTGGAGCGCCACTGGGCGAGGACGCTGAGGCGGCCATAGGCGGGCGTGCCGACCGCGGCGACGATGCGCTCGGCGACCTCCTGCTGGAACATCAGGGTTAGTGAGCGCCATTCAGGCGGCCACGCCGCGGGTTCGAGCCAGCGGGTGAAGAGCGCGGTGCCGACATTATAGGGCAGGTTGGCGACGATATGATAAGGGCCACCCGCCAGCGCGTCGGCGTCGATCGCCATCGCGTCGTCGGCGATCACCGTCAGCCGCCCGCCGAATGCCTCGCCGAGTTCGCCGAGCAGCGGCAGGCAGCGATCATCGCGCTCGACCGCGATCACCCGCGCGCCCGCGCGGAGCAGCGCGCGCGTCAGGCCGCCGGGGCCGGGGCCGACCTCGAACACCGTCGCGTCGTCCAGATCGCCGGGAAGCGCCGCGATCCGGTCGAGCAACTGTTCGTCGAACAGGAAGTTCTGCCCCAGCGCCTTGCTCGCCGACAGGCCGTGCGCGCGCACCGTTTCGCGCAGCGGCGGCAGCGGGCGCGTCGGTTCGTGGGCCGTCACTTGGCGGGCGCGCAGCTGCGTTCGCGCGCCTCGGCCATCCGTGCCGCCATCGCGACCGCCGCGATCGTCGGACCGGGGTCCGCCTTGCCGGCACCCGCGATGTTGAACGCCGTGCCGTGATCGGGCGAGGTTCGCACGATCGGCAGGCCGAGGGTCAGATTGACGCCGTCGTGGAAATGCAGCGCCTTGAACGGCGCGAGCGCCTGGTCGTGATAGGCGCAAAGCAGCGCGTCATATTGCGTGCGGATCGCCGGGGCGAACAGCGCGTCGGCGGCGAGCGGGCCGTCGACAATCAGACCGTCGTCGGCAAGCTGCGCGACCGCGGGCGCGATGATCCGCAGCTCCTCGTCGCCGAGCTGTCCGCTTTCGCCGGCATGGGGGTTGAGCCCCGCGACGCCGATGCGCGGCCGTTCGATCCCGAAATCGCGCTGCAGCCCGCGGGCGACGATCCGCGCCTTGGCGACGATCAACTCGCTCGTCAGCCGCTCGGGCACCTGCGCGAGCGGGATATGCACGGTCAGCGGCACGACGCGGAGCGCGGGGCCCGCAAGCATCATCACCGCATTGGTCGCGGTGACGCCGCAGCGTTCGGCGATGAATTCGGTCTGGCCGGGGTGGGTATAGCCGATGCCGTGGAGCGCGTGCTTCGATACCGGGCCGGTGACGAGCGCGGCGCTCGCCTGGTTGCGCGTCAGCCCGATCCCGGTTTCGAGCGCGTGCAGCGCGCAGGTCGCCCCCGCGGGCGTCGGCTGACCCGGGGTCAGCGGCCCGCTGTCCTCGAGGTGCCAGACCGGCAGCGCGTCGTCGAAGACGCGCGCGGCCTCGTCGATGTCCCTGACGCGCGCGACGGGACCGTTCCAGACGGCCTCGATCGCGGCGATGTCGCCGATCGCGACGAAGACGGGCAGGCGATGCTCGCGGCGCGCAGCCCAGGCGCGCGCCGCGACTTCGGGCCCAACGCCGGCGGGGTCACCCATGGTGACCGCGATCGGGCGCGGGCTGATAGTATCGGCCATCAGCTATATTCGATCACGGCATCCCGGCGCAGGTCGCGCAGATAGCGCTGGGCGCGCTTGTTGACCTTTTCGTCGAGCAGCCGCTGCTCGATCTGTTCGGCGCTGGGCGTGCCCGCCGCCTGCGGCACGTCGCGGCCGCAGAGAACCAGGACGCTGATGCCTTCGTTGGCCGAGCCGAATGGCTGGGTGGTCTTGCCCACCTGTAGGTCGACCAACGTCTGCTGCAATTGCGGCGGAAGCTGCCGCATCGACAGATTATCGCGCGAGACGACCGACGCGCCGAGGCTCTGCGCCACCGCGTCGGCGGTTCCGCAGCCCGAAATGGCGTTCGTCGCCTCGGTGAATTTGCTGGCGAGCTGGGTCGCTTGCGCTTCGGTCGTCCCCGCGGGGAAATCGAGCGAGATCTGCTTGAGGCTGAGCACCGCGTCGCGCGGATCGGCGGTCAGCACCTGGCGCCGGTCGACCATGAGCATGATCGACAGGCCGCCGGGCACCTCGATCGGCCCGACGAGCTGGCCCGGCTGCATCTGCCCCGCGGCCTCGGCCATCGAATCCGGCAACTGGCCCGCGCGCACCCAGCCCAGGTCGCCCCCGACCACCGCGGTCGACGCGTCGGAGAACTGACGCGCGTAGGCCGCGAACGACCCGCCGGACTGCAACGCCTGCATGATCTTGCGGGCGTTTTCCGCGACCTCCGCCGCATTTTCGGAGGTTGCCTCCAGATAGATTTCGCCGAGGTGGAATTCGTCCTGGCCCTTGGCGGCCTCGAGCCGCTTGAGCACCGCGTCGACCTCCTCGGTCGATACGTTGGTCGTCGACTGGATATTGCGCGACAGCAGGCGATCCCAGGCGAATTCGCCGCGGATCTGCTGCTTGACCGCGGCCGCCGACGATCCCTTCGACTTCAGATAGTCGGTGAACTGCTCGGGCGTCTGCTTGAAGCGCGCCGCGAGCTGCCCGAACTGTTGGTTGATCAGATTCTCGTCGATCGTGATCTCGGCCTGCTTCGCGGCCTGGATCTGCAATTTCTCGTCGATCAGATTGCTGAACACCTGCTGGCGCAGCCGCTGCTCTTCCTCTGCACTCAGCGTCAGATTGGCGTTGGCGATGCGGATCAGCGCCATGCGCTGCTCGATATCGGTCGAGGTGATGATCTCTCCGTTCACGGTCGCGGACGGGCGATAGACGTTCGCTTTGGCGTCGCCATAGAGCTTCACATTGCCGGGAATGTCGAGGCTGGTGGTCGGCACTTCGTCGTCGGCGACGGTCTGCGCGACGACCGGGGTGATCCCGGCGGCCGCCACGGCCAGCAAGCCGATCATGGTCGAAATTTTGGTCATCTTCACCCTATTCGAGATTTGGTGGCACGCTCCGTATCAGCGGAAACGCCCGATGGTCCAGCGCAATCGCCTTTGCCGGACCGCTTTGCCGCCGCGAATAGTGGCGCGACGCTGAACGCAGGCTGAGCGGGAGGCTCCTCCAGCCGGGGCATGCGGATCAGAAGCCGAGGTTGCGGAAGGCGATGCGGAAGGAGAAGCTGTTGCCGCGCCGCGCATCGCCGGTGTCGATATAGTCGCGGCGCCAGGTGAGCGCGATCGACAGGCAGTCGTCGTCATAGGCGACCCCGAGCCGGTGGCGAATCGGCTCGAACCCGTCGGAGGTGCTCAGCGGATCGTCGCTCTTGCCCGTGAGGTCGACGATCGCCGAGCCGAAGACCGACCAGTTGCGCGCCACCGCGATGCGGCCGCCGGCACGCACCTCCTCACGGTCCTGCAGATCCTCCGCGAGGCTGACGATGTCGCGGTTGAGCCGCGAATAGCCGAGCACGGCATAGGTCGAGCGGCTCCCGATCGTCGCGTCGAACTCGTTGCGGCGCACCGCGAGATCGTCCTTGTCGAGCCGGAAGCGGTGGGTCAGGCGCAGGAAATCCCTGTAAGCGATGGTGGTGCGCCCGACGATGTCCGAGGTGCGGTCGGTGAGGCCGGTACCGTCGGGGAACAGGGTCGGCTTGTTCGACAGGCGATAGCTTTGCCCGACCACCGAATTGATCGCGAATCCCGGACGGGTATAGTTCCATTCGACGCCGTAAGTGACGCGCGCGCCGTCCTCGAAACGGTCGTAGCCGTTGAAGCGGTTGATGGCGAAGAGGTTGCCATCCTCGAGGTCGAAGGCGCGCGAATCCTCGTTCGGGATCTCGATATTGTTGATCGGCGGGGTTGCGACGAACTGGACGCGCGGGGTCAGCGTCTGCGTTCCGCCCAGAAATTCGCCGATGAAGGGCCAGCGCATGTCGGCCGCCACCGCGGCGATGCCGCGCGCCTGCCAGCCCGATTCGCCGCGATAGCCAGGGATGGCGGTCAGCAGATTCCCGTCGCTGTGATAGACGTCGCCGCGAACCAGCGCGGTCAGAGTGATCTCCTGGCCCAGCGGCGTCAGCCGGCGCAGGTCCCAGCGCGCGCCGGCGAAGGCGCGCTGCGTGTCCTGCCCCGCGGTGCGGCCGATCGCGAGGGTGTTCAATTGCAGCTCGAACTGGCCGCCGAGCCAGGGGTCGTCGAGCCGCTGGCGGAAATCGATGATCGGCAGCGCGATCGGCTGTTGCCCCTGTTCGTCGTTGAAGCGAAGCGTCTGGGTCGCCCAGCCGGCGATCGACAAATAGCTCTGGCTACCGATCCGTTCGATCTCGAAGGTCGAGCGCAGCCGGTCGTCGCGGCTGATGTCGTAGCGGCGCATGAAGGTGCGGTCGGTCGCGATGCGTCCCGAGTAGCTGACGCTCCAGCGCGGATCGATTTGGAACTTGCCCGCGCTTTCCAGATAGCCGCGAAACTCGTTGGTCGAGGTCGTCGGCGTGCCCACCAGCGGCACCACCGAGCTGTAGGTCGCGAAGCCGTTGATGCGGAACGAGCCGAAGTCGGTGAGCGCGCGGAACTCGCCCTCGAGCATCGGCGCGGCGTCGGTGTAGAGATGCGGGGTCAGTGTCAGGTCGCGGTTCGGCGCGAGGCGGAGATAATAGGGCAGCGCGATCTCGAAGCCGTTGGTGCGGTCGAGCCGGACGTTTGGCACCAATATGCCGCTTCCCGCCTCGCTGTTCGCCGGGTGGCTGAGCCCGGGAAGCGGGATCAGCGGCAGGCCGAAGATCTCGACCCGCGCACCCTTGTATTTCACCTTGTTCTTCGCGCGGTCGTAGATCACGCGCACGGCGCGGATCTGCCAGCTCGGCTTCTTGGGACAGCCGTTCTCGTCCTCGACCGGGCAGGGGGTGTAGGCGGCGTTCTCCAGCTCGATATTGCCGTTGTCGAAACGCGTGCCGCGGATCGCCGCGAGTCTTGAGCCGTTGTCGAGAACGACGAGCAGATTCTCGACCACCCCGTCGCGCAGCGTGTCGGTCAGCTCGATGCGGTCGCCATAGGCGGTATCGCCCTCGGGATTCTTGATCGCGACATCGCCTTCGGCGACGACTTCGCCCGTCTTGCGGTTCCACGTCACCTTGTCGGCGCGCATCGAAATCGCCTCGCGGTTCATTTCGACATTGCCCTCGGCGACAACGATTTCGGCATCGCTGTCGTAATTCAGATTGTCGGCCGCGAAGCCGATCTGATCCTCGGCCTTGACCTCTGGGGCGTCGACGGTGACCGGCGAGACGTCCGGGGTCTGAAGATCGGGCTCGCCCGGCGGCACCGGGGTCTCGGAAGGCGAGGGGGGAAGCGTCGGAACGACGGGCGGGGCGGCGACGTCCTGCGGCGGCGACTCATCGGCCTGTTGCGCGAGCGCGGGGGCCTGCTGCGCGAGCGCGGGGTTCGCGATCAGGGCCAGTCCGCTCGCGGTCGTCAGCCACAGATATCGTGCGCCTGTCGCCTGCCGGAACAAAGCCCATGTCATTAGAATTGGTTGTCCCTCTTCGCGTCCGTCCCGATTGAACCGGCAGCTTTGTTTTTGCAACTCGCAAGCGAAACCCCTATCGAGCCGGCACGTTGCAATCAATCATCGCATAAGAGAGTTAAGGCATGGACATTCAGTTTGTCGCGCAAATCGACGCATCCGCCGACACGGTCGCCATTCCGGTTCGCAAGGGCGGGGTCGGCGCGCTCGCCGGGCCGCATGCGGCGCTGCTCGCCGCCGCCGCGGCGCAGGCGCGTTTCGAGGGGGCGGCGGGCGCGATTGCCGAGACCGCGGCGGTCGACGGCGACCGCGCGCAGCGGCTGCTGCTCGTCGGCATCGGCGAGGGCAGCGTCCATGATCTCGAACGCGGCGGCGCGGCGCTGACCGCACGGCTGCAGACGAGCGGCGCGAGCAGGGTCACAGCCGATTTTTCCGGGATCGACGCCGACGAAGAGGATGTGCTGGCCTTTGCGATGGGCGCGCGGCTGCGCAACTGGCGGCTCGACACCTATCGCACGCGTCTCGCCGACACGGCGAAACCCAGCCTCAAGACGCTGGTCATCGCGTCGGCGGCGGGCGATGTTTCGGGGCGCTGGGCCGCGTCGGAAGCGGTCGCCGAGGGCGTCGCGCTGACCCAGACGCTGGTCGCCGAGCCGCCGAACCTTCTCTATCCCGAAACCTTCGTCGAACGCTGCCAGCATCTTGCCGACCTCGGCGTCGAGCTCGAAATCCTCGACGAGCGCCAGATGAGGGCGCTCGGCATGGGGGCGCTGCTCGGGGTCGCGCAGGGCTCGGTGCGGCCGCCGCGGCTGCTCGCGATGCGCTGGAACGGCGGCAAGGACGGCGAAGCGCCGGTCGTCTTCATCGGCAAGGGCGTCACCTTCGACACTGGCGGCATCAGCCTGAAGCCCGGGCCGGGCATGGACATGATGAAGTGGGACATGGGCGGCGCCGGCGCCGTCGCGGGCGCGATCAAGGCGCTCGCGGGCCGCAAGGCGAAGGCGAATGTCGTCGGCGTCGTCGGCCTCGTCGAGAATATGCCCGACGGCAACGCGATGCGGCCGGGCGATATCGTGTCGACCATGTCGGGCCAGACGGTCGAGGTGCTCAACACCGACGCCGAGGGCCGGCTGGTCCTCTGCGACTGCATCGCCTGGGCGCAGAAGAATTATTCGCCGAAGGTCATCGTCGACCTCGCGACGCTGACCGGCGCGATGGTGATCTCGCTCGGCCACGAATATGCCGGGATGTTCGCGAACGACGAGGATCTGGCGGCGAAGCTGCTGAGCGCGGGCGAGGCGAGCGCGAACAAGCTGTGGCGCTTCCCGCTGTCGCCGGCTTACGACAAGCTGATCGACAGCGGAATCGCCGACATGAAGAATATCGGCCCGCGCGAGGGCGGCTCGATTACCGCGGCGCAGTTCCTGAAGCGCTTCGTCGACGAGGGCGTTCAATGGGCGCATCTCGATATCGCGGGCATGGCGTGGCACGACAAGGACGGCCCGACCTATGCCAAGGGCGCGACCGGCTATGGCGTGCGTCTGCTCGATCGCTTCATCGCCGATCATTTCGAGGGCTGAGACATCGAGGGCGGGAGAATATGGCGCGCGTCGACTTCTACCGCCTGACCCGCGATCCCGTCGAACGGGTGCTGCCCGCCGTCGCGACGCGCATCCTGGCGGGCGGCGACCGGCTGCTCGTCGTCGCCGAATCGGCGATGCAGCGCCAGGCGATCGACGAGGCGCTGTGGACGCTGCAGCCGGCGAGTTTCCTGCCGCACGGCGCGGCGGGCACGCCCGACGAAGCGATCGAGCCGATCCTGATCGCGGGGACGCCCGCGCTGCCCGCCGCCAATGGCGCGCGCCATGCCGCGCTTGCCGACGGGGTGTGGCGCGAAGAGGCGCTGACGTTCGACCGCGTGTTCCTTTTCTTCGACAACAGCCGCATCGACGACGCCCGTGCGACCTGGCGAAAGCTGGGCGCCGCCGACGGGACCGAAATCCACTTCTGGAAGCAGGACGACCGCGGCCGCTGGTCGGAGGGGCCGTGAACGCCGGTTCTTGTGACGGGGGTCACCGACAGGAAGCGGGGTATCGCGCAAGACGACCGCAACCCCCATGAAAACAGGAGCTTGATCATGACGACCCGCCCATCATCCACTTTCTTCACCGCCTTCGCCGCGGCGGCAGCGCTGCTCGTCGCGGGTTGCGGCTCCAAGTCGGAAAAGGAGGTTGCGAGCGGCACCTATACCGATCCCGACACGGGCGAGACCGCGGATTACAAGGTCACGAGCAGCGACGACGGCGAGTCGGGCAACATCAGCATCAAGACCGCCGACGGCGAGGTGAGCTTCGGCGGCGGCGCCGCCAATGCGAAGCTGCCGGCTGGCATCGCGGCCTTTCCGGGAGCGAAGATGACCGGAGGATTCTCCTCGACCGGCAAGGACGGAACCAGCGGCATGGCGAGTTTCGAAGTGAAGGGGAAGGCGGCGGACGTGATCGCCCACTTCCGCAAACAGGTCGAAGCGCAGGGAATGAAAGTGGTCTCCGAGGTCAATGCGGACGAGACGATGATGATCGCGGCGGAGAAGGCGGGCAGCGAAACGCCCGAACTCCACGTCATGGCGACGCAGGAAGGCGACATGGTGACCGGCAGCGTCACCTATGGCGACGGCCGCTGATCGATCGATCCCGACCGCCTTTCGCTCCCCGCTTGCGGCGCGGCGAAAGCGCCGCTAGAGGCGCGCGCATCATAAAACACACCCACGCAGGAGCTTTCCCATGGCGGTCACCCGCACCTTTTCGATCATCAAGCCCGACGCGACGCGTCGCAACATCACCGGCGCCGTCACCAAGATGCTGGAGGACGCGGGCCTGCGCGTCGTCGCGTCGAAGCGTATCCACATGACCCGCGAACAGGCCGAGGGCTTCTATGCGGTCCACAAGGAACGCCCTTTCTTTGGCGAACTCGTCGAATTCATGACTTCGGGTCCGGTCGTTGTCCAGGTCCTCGAGGGCGAGAATGCGATGCAGCGCAACCGCGACGTGATGGGCGCGACCAACCCCAAGGACGCCGCGCCGGGCACGATCCGCAAGGAACTCGCCGAAAGCATCGAGGCGAACACCGTCCACGGCAGCGACAGCGACGAGAATGCGGCGATCGAGATCGCCTATTTCTTCAAGCCCGAAGAGATCGTCGGCTGATATTCAACGCGTCGCCCCCGCGAAGGCGGGGGCCGCTGGAGGTTCAGCCAACGGCGATGCGTAAAACAACGACGGCCCCCGCCTTCACGGGGGCGACGGATCGGGAGAGGCCGCCGGAGCGATCCGGCGGCCTTTTTTGTTGCCGGTCAGAGCAGCGGGCTGAGCATCGCGAGCAGGTTCTGCCACAGGCGCGCGGCGATCCCCATTTCGGCGATCCGCTCGGCGGTGACGGGGTCGGAGTCGGCCAGATAGGTTGCCTGCCGTGCGCGGATTTCCGCGGTGAAATCCGCATCGGCGAACAGGATATTATTCTCGAAATTGAGCTCGAAGCTGCGCCGGTCGAGGTTCGCCGAGCCGATCAGCGCGGCCGCACCGTCGACGGTGATCGTCTTCGCGTGGAGCAGGCCCGGCCGATATTCATAAAGCCGCACCCCCGCCGCGATCAGGTCGCCATAATAGCTGCGGCTCGCGCCCGCGACGATGCGGCTGTCGTTGCGCCGCGGGAGGATCATCGTCGTCGCGACCCCGCGCCGCGCCGCGTCGAGCAGCGCGAAGACGAGCTGCTCGTCGGGAACGAAATAGGGCGTCGTCACGACGAGCTCGCGCCGCGCCGCGTGGATCAGCGCGGTGAAGCAGGCGGGCATCGCGGGGTAGGGGAGGTTGGGCCCGGTCCCGATCACCTGCGCCGCGATGCCGGGCTCGGCCGCCGCGGGCGGTGCGGCCGCGTCGCCGAGCAGGTCGCCGATATCGTCGCCGCGCTCGCTTTCCCAGTCGGCGGCGAAGACGAACTGGCATGCCTGAACCACCGGCCCTTCCCAGCGCGTCATGATGTCGACCCACGGCGCATATTTCGATTTGATGCGGAATTCGGGGTCGGCGAGATTCTGGCTGCCGCACCAGGCGACGCGGTTGTCGACGATGAGCTGTTTGCGGTGGTTGCGCAGGTCGAAGCGTCCGCGGATCAGCGTCCAGACGAGCCCGCCGATCGGCAGCGCGATGCGCGCGTCGATCCCCGCATTCTCCATCTCGATCCAGTAGGCCGAGCGGATGAACCCGCGCGACCCCAGCGCGTCGGCGAGCACGCGGACCTTCACCCCGCGCTTCGCCGCGCGGATCAGCGCATCCTTGACGCGGAAGCCGTTGTTGTCGGCGAGCCAGATGTAGAAGCAGAGGTGGACGCTCGACGCGGCGCCATCGATATCCTCGACCATCATGCGGATCGCGGCATTGCCGTCGGGCGCCAGCGTCGCGCGATTGCCCGCGGTCGGCGGCAGCCGGTTCACCGTCTCGGCGAGCGCGAAGGGCGCGGCATAGGGCGTTTCGGCGAGCGCGCGCCGGACGTCGTCATTCTCGGACGGGTGCGGCAGGTGCGCCTCGATCTGGCGATAGCGTGCGCGCCGCTTCGCGCTGATCCGCGCCTCGCCGAGCAGCAGATAGGCGACCACGCCGACGATCGGCGCGGCGAGCGCCGCGATCAGCCAGGCGATGCGCGACGCGGGCTCGCGCTGCGGGCGCAGCAGGATGCGCCCGATGATCACGATGTGCGCCGCGACGAACAGGATCGACAGGGCCAGGGTGATATCCGCCGTCATCGCGCCCTTTCACCCGGCTTTGGCCGAAAAGGCCAGCGCTTATCGGCTCAGAACTCCTCCGCCGCTCCCGTCGGTTCAGCAGATACTATCGTGCTTCGTTCCTAGTCGAGAACGGCGCGTGTCCATCGGACATGCGCCCTTCCGCTCTCGGGTGGGCGGCTCGCCTCGGCGGCGGCGCGCAGCGCGTCGATCGACGCGGGACGGCATTGCTCGTCGAATCCGGGGTAGCGCACGAATTCCTCGGCGGTTTCGTCGTTGGTCGTTGTTTTGCGCGGCCTATATTGGCCGCACATCACGAGCCATAATTTGACCGAGCGCAGTTTCTCCGCGGAGGTCGGGACATTGTCGAACGCGCCGAAGAAAAAGGGTGTGGGATCGGTGTCGGCGGCCGCCGTACTGTTGTCGATGACCGCATTCTCCATCTGAATGATCGCGATCTCGCCGCCTGAGACGGTAATCAAACCCGCCAGTGGCCTGATCTTGATACCCGTGTCCTTCTCGCGCGCGAACCATTGGCCGTCGCGGTGGACAGCCCAGTTCGCGCACGGCGCCCATCGCGATACCGGCTGGGCGGTATCGACGGGGCAGGGTTTCGTTTCGTCAAGCTCGGATATCAGCCAGACACCGTCTTCGAACCGGGGTGCTCCCGCCAAGTCCGCGGCGCCGAGCATCGGTTTGTCGGAAACCGCCATGGTGCAACCGCCAAGAAGCACGAGAAGCAAGCCAGCGATCCATCGCATTCTCAGAACTCCTCCGCCGCTCCCATCAGCCCCGCGAGTTTCTTCGGCGCGACCGCGAGCCAGCTCTTGCGCAGCCAGTCGGCGATCGCGTCCCAGTCGGTATCGCCGAGGTCGAGGCGGATGCCGACCCAGCCGTCGCCGAAATAGGCGGGGCGATAATAGCGCTCGGCGTCCATCTCGATGAGCTGCGCCTGCTCGTCGGCGCCGCTGATCTTCACGAGCAGCGCGGTTCGGCCGTCGCCATGATGATCGTGGGTGAAATAAGCGAATTTCTTGCCCTTGACGATGCCGAAGCAGGGCATGCCGTGCGAGGTCACCTCGTCGGCCTCGGGCAGCGCCATCGCGAGGGCGCGCGCTCGCCCGAGCAGCCAGTCGGGCGACCGCTCGCGCGTCACGAAGGCGGCGAGCGTCGGCGGGTAGAGCTGATGCTCGGCTATCAGCACCCGCGCGGCGAGGCTGTCGGCGGTGTCGCCGGGCAGGATCGCGACCGGCGTCTGCGCGAGCACCGGCCCGTCGTCGAGCGTCGGCGTCACGATATGGACGCTGCAGCCGCCGAATTTGTCACCGGCGTCGATCGCCTTCTGGTGGGTGTCGAGACCCTTGTAGAGCGGCAGCAGGCTCGGGTGGATGTTGAGCATCCGCCCCTGCCATGCCGCGACGAAGCCGTCCGAGAGGATGCGCATATAGCCCGCGAGCGCGACATAATCGGCCCCCGCCTCACGCAGCCGCTCGTCGACCAATGCGTCGAAGGCGTCGCGGTTCATGCCCTTGTGCGCGCGCGCCCAGGTCGCGATGCCCTCGGTCGCGGCGAGCGTCAGTCCCGGGGCGTCGGGATTGTTGCTCGCGACGAGGACGATCTCATAGGGGCAGCCATCGGCCTTCGCGGCATAGAGCAGCGCCGCCATGTTCGTGCCGGTGCCCGATATCAGGACGGCGACCTTGGCTTTCACTGGTCTGGCCTAGCCGGCATGCGTCGCGCTCCACGCGCCCATCGCGCTCCACGTTCCGGCGGCGCCCGCCACGGTGCAGCCCTTTTCGCCCTCGGCGATATGCCCGATCCGGTGCACCGTCTCGCCCGCCGCTTCGAGCGCGGCGGTGACGTCCGCGGCATCCGCCGCGGCGGTCACCACCGCCATGCCGATACCGCAGTTGAAGGTACGCGCCATTTCCTCGGGCTCGATATTCCCCTGTGCCTGCAGGAACGCCATCAGCCGCGGTTGGTCCCACGCATCGGCGTCGATGTGCGCATGCAGGTGCGAGGGCAGCACGCGCGGGATATTCTCGAGCAGCCCGCCGCCGGTGATGTGCGCGAGCGCGTGGATCTTGCCGGTCTTCACCAGCGGCAGCAGGCTCTTCACATAGATGCGCGTCGGCGCCATCAGCGCGTCGATCAGCAGGATCGTCTGGTCGAAGAGGGCGGGGCGGTCGAGTTTCCAGCCCCTGTCGGCGGCGAGCCGGCGCACGAGCGAGAAGCCGTTCGAATGCACCCCCGACGAGGCGAGGCCGAGGATCACGTCGCCCGCGGCGACCTTGTCGGCGGTCAGCACCTCATGGCGTTCGACCGCGCCGACGCAGAAACCCGCAAGGTCGTAATCGCCTTCGCTGTACATGCCCGGCATTTCGGCGGTTTCGCCGCCGATCAGCGCGCAGCCGGCCTGCTTGCAGCCCTCGGCGATGCTCGCGACCACCGCGGTGGCGACCTCGTTGTCGAGCTTCGCGGTTGCATAATAGTCGAGGAAGAACAGCGGCTCGGCGCCCTGGACGATCAGGTCGTTGACGCACATCGCGACGAGGTCGATGCCGACGCCGTCGTGGCGTCCCGAATCGATCGCGAGCTTCAGCTTGGTGCCGACGCCGTCGTTCGCGGCGACGAGCAGCGGATCGCTGAACCCCGCGGCCTTCAGGTCGAAAAAGCCGCCGAAGCCGCCGAGGTCGGCGTCGGCGCCGGGACGGCGCGTCGCTCGGGCCAGCGGCGCGATGGCACGGACCAGCGCATTGCCGGCGTCGATCGATACGCCGGCCTGGGCATAAGTGTAGGAGGCGGGTTGCCCGCCTCGTTGGTTGTGCTTGGAATCCATGGCACGCGCGACTAACGGTTCCGGCGGATAAATGCCATGATTTCCTTGTCCGGGCCCGCGCTTTTGGGCAGAGCATGAAAGACGTGATGATTTCGGCCCTTTCCCTCCCGCTCGCCCGCCGATCCGGACCCGCCATCCAGTCGCGCGACTGGCGCTGGTTCGCCCTTTTCGGCCTGCTTCTCGCGATTCTGGCCGCGGGCATCGTCGAGGGGCAGATAGCGCGCGGCGATCGCGGCATCACCCCGATCAACAGCAGCGGCGACTTTCTGGCGAGCGGGATCAAGGTCGACGTTACCGGCGACAATGCCGAGGATGCGCGTGAAAAGGGCTGGCGAGAGGCGCAGCGCATGGGCTGGGCGCAACTCTATCGCAAGACGAACGGCAGCGATGGCCCCGCGCTCGGCGATTCGGTGCTCGACGGTATCGTCACCGCGATCGTCGTCGAAAGCGAACAGATCGGCCCGCGCCGCTATGTCGCGACCTTGGGCGTTCAGTTCGATCGGGTGCGCGCGGGGCAGATTCTGGGCGTCAGCGGCCGCACCTTGCGTTCGCCGCCGCTGCTGGTGATCCCCGTCTATTCGATCGACGGCATCCCGCAGGTGTTCGAACAGCGCAGCGAATGGCAACGCGCATGGGCCGAGTATAATACGGGGCAGAGCGCGGTCGACTATGTCCGCACTGCGGGCACCGGCGCCGATACGCTGCTGATCAACGCCGGGCAGACCGGCCGCCGCGGCCGCGTCTGGTGGCGCGTGATCCTCGATCAATATGGCGCCGCCGACGTGCTGATGCCGACGGCGCGGATCGAATACAGCTATCCGGGCGGGCCGATCACCGGCCATTTCGCCGCGCGCTTCGGTCCCGACGACACGCTGATCCAGACCTTCACCATGACCGGGCCGAGCGCGAAGGCGCTGCCCGACATGATGGAGAAGGCGGTCGCGCATATGGACCGCATCTATACCGAGGCGCTCGCCGCGGGCATCCTCAAGACCGATCGCTATCTGGTCCTCGAAAAGCCGGTCGAGAAGGAAGATCTGCCCGAGGAGGCTCTTCCCACCGAGGACACGGCGCTGCCCGGCGAAATCGATGCCAGCGTGCCGACGACGGCGCCCGCCGGCGTCGCGAGCTTCACCGTCCAATATGCGTCGCCCGACGTCGAATCGGTGTCGGCGACCGAACGGAACGTCGCGGGCATCGCGGGCGTCCAGTCGGCTTCGACCACCAGCCTCGCGCTCGGCGGCACGTCGGTGATGCGGGTGACCTTCCGCGGCGACATCGCGGCGCTCAAGGCGGCGCTCGAAGCGCGCGGCTACAAGGTGCAACAAGGCGGCAACACCCTGCGGATCAGCCGCTGATGGCGCGCGCCTCGGGTCAATTCGCGCTGCCGCTTGACTGGAGCGCGGGCGGGGCGAACGACGGCCCGCTGATCATCGGCACCAGCAATGGCGACGCGCTCCGCTATCTGCATCATGTCTCGACCTGGCCCGTACGCACGGCGGTGCTCACCGGGCCGCGCGGGTCGGGGCGCAGCCTGATCGGTCGGATTTTCGCGGGCGAGACCGGCGGCCGCGTGATCGACGGACCCGCGAGCGTGTCCGAAGAGGAGATGTTCCACGCCTGGAACGCCGCGCAGGCGAGCGGCACGCCGCTCCTCATCATCGCCGATGCGCCGCCCGCCGAATGGCCTGTCGCGCTCCCCGATCTCGCCTCGCGGCTGCGCGCGGTGCCGGTGCTGACGATCGGCGAGCCTGACGATTGCCTGGCGCGCGACCTGATCGAGGCGTTGTTCGCGCAGCGCGGCATGGCGATTTCGCCCGAGGTCGCTTCCTATATCGTGCCGCGGATGGAGCGTAGCTATGCGATGATCCACCGCGTCGTCGCTGCGCTCGACGCGGCGTCGCTCGAACAGGGACGGCGCGTGGGGGTTCGTCTCACGCGTGAAACATTACTGTCACAGGGGCTGATCGATCCCGATTTGCTCGAAAGGCAGGATGAAAGCCAATGTCGATAGCTGGCAGCTCCCTACGTGCCGATAATGACGCCGATGCGTCGCCGCCCGGTTTCGGTCCCGACCGCTTCTTCAATCGCGAACTGTCGTGGCTCGCCTTCAACCGGCGGGTGATGGAGGAAGCGCTCAATCCGGCGCATCCGCTGCTCGAACGCCTCCGCTTCCTGTCGATTTCGGGCAGCAATCTCGACGAATTCTTCATGGTTCGCGTCGCGGGGCTGAAAGGGCAGCAGCTTCAGGGAATCGACGATCCGTCGGCCGACGGCCGCTCGCCGGGGCAGCAACTCGCCGAGATCGAGGCCGAGGTGAACCGGCTCGTCGATCAGCAGCAATCCGAATGGCAGCGCCTGCACCGGCTGCTCGCCGAGCAGGGCGTCATCGTCCACGGCGCGGGTTCGGATGCCGGGGCGCTTCGCGCGGCGCTTCGCCAATATTTCGTCGACCAGATCTTCCCGATCCTGACCCCGCAGGTGCTCGACCCCGCGCATCCCTTTCCCTTCATCCCCAATCGCGGCCTGGGCGTGATCTTCGACCTTCAGCGCAAGGCGACGGGCGATACGGTGCGCGAGTTGGTGATGATCCCGCCGTCGCTGCCGCGCTTCGCCTCGGTGCCCGGGGACGCCACCGCCTTCGTGCCGATCGAATATCTGATCGAGATTTTCGGCGATCTGCTCTTCCCCGGCTTCGCGATCCGTTCGCGCGGCGTGTTCCGCATCATCCGCGACAGCGATATCGAGATCGAGGAAGAGGCCGAGGATCTCGTCCGCCTGTTCCGCACGGCGATCCGCCGCCGGCGCCGCGGCCGTGTCATCCTGCTCGAACTCGCCGCCGACATGCCCGGCGAACTTGCCGCGGTGCTGGGCGACGACATCCAGGGGCATGAGGCGATCGTCGCCAAGATCGGCGGTTTCGTCGGGCTCGCGGCGCTGTCGGCGATCGTCGATATCGACCGGCCCGACCTCAAATTTCCCGCCTATTCGCCGCGCTTTCCCGAACGCATCCGCGAACATGGCGGCGATTGCTTCGCGGCGATCCGGTCGAAGGACATCGTCGTCCACCATCCGTACGAAAGCTTCGACGTCGTCCTCTCCTTCCTCCGTCAGGCCGCGGCCGACCCCGATGTCGTCGCGATCAAGCAGACGCTCTATCGCGCGGGCAACCAGTCGCCGGTGATCCGCGCGCTGATCGAGGCCGCCGAGGCGGGCAAGTCGGTGACCGCGGTGGTCGAACTCAAGGCGCGTTTCGACGAGGAGCAGAATCTGCTCTGGGCGAACCAGCTCGAACGCGCCGGGGTGCAGGTCGTCTACGGCTTCATCGAGTGGAAGACGCATGCCAAGATCTCGATGGTGGTGCGCCGCGAAGGGCAGGGGTATCGCACCTATTGCCACTTCGGCACGGGCAATTATCACCCGGTCACCGCGCGCATCTACACCGATCTCAGCTTCTTCACCGCCGATCCTCGCGCCGGGCGCGACGCGGCGCAGCTGTTCAACTATATCACCGGCTATGTCGAGCCCGATCACCTCGAAATGATCACCATGTCGCCGCTCAACATGCGGCATAATCTATGCAATCTGATCAACGACGAGATCGCGGCGGCGCGCGCGGGGCGGCCGTCGGGCGTGTGGGCAAAGATGAACAGCCTCGTCGATCCCGACATCATCGACAAACTCTATCAGGCCAGCGCGGCGGGCGTGCCGGTCGAACTCGTCGTGCGCGGCATCTGTTGCCTGCGCCCTGGCGTGCCCGGCCTGTCCGAAACGATCCGCGTCAAGTCGGTCGTCGGGCGCTTCCTCGAACACAGCCGCATATGGGCCTTCGCGAACGGCGCGGCGCTGCCGCACAGCGGGGCGAAGCTCTATATTTCCAGCGCCGACTGGATGCCGCGCAACTTCGACCGCCGCGTTGAATATATGATCCCGATCGAGAATCCGACCGTCCACGACCAGATACTGGACCAGGTGCTGGTCGCGAACCTGATCGACAATGAACAGAGCTGGATCCTCCAGCCCGAGGGCACCTATGTGCGCTTAAGACCGGACGACAAACCATTTAACCTGCACCATTATTTCATGAACAATCCCTCGCTCTCCGGGCGTGGCACGGCACTCCACAAGCGCCACGACGTGCCGACGCTCGCCTTCACCATGCGCGAAGATTGACCCGTTGCGTCACCGCGCCCCCGAACTCGCCATCCACCGCTCGGCCGTCATCGATATCGGCTCCAACTCGGTGCGCCTCGTCGTCTACGAAGGCCCGCCGCGCGCACCCGCGGTGATCTTCAACGAGAAGGTGCCCGCCGGCCTCGGCCGCGGCCTGTCGACCGACGGGAAGATCGCGCCCGAAGATGCCGAGCGCGGCCTGATCGCGCTGCGCCGCTATGCGCTGCTCGCGCAGCATATGGAGGTCGAGGATCTGCAATGTGTCGCGACCGCCGCGGTGCGCGATGCGACCAACGGCGCCGATTTCATCGCCGGTGCCGCCGAGGCGGGGCTGGTGATCCGGCTGCTGTCGGGCGAGGAAGAGGCGTTGGCGGCGGGTTGCGGGGTGCTGTCGGCGATCCCCGACGCGCACGGCATCGCGGTCGACCTCGGTGGCGGCAGCCTCGAACTCGCCGAGGTCGCGCAGGGGCGCGTCGGACGATGCGCGTCCTTTCCGCTGGGTGTGCTGCGGCTGCCGGCGCTCCGCAAGGAGGGGCAGCAGCAGTTCGAGCGCGCGGTTCGCAAGCTGCTCAAGGGAGCGGGCTGGCCCGGCAATCTCACCGGCCTGCCGCTCTATCTCGTCGGCGGATCGTGGCGCGCGCTGTCGCGGCTCGACCTCGAACTCACCAAGGATCCGCTCGCGGTGCTCGACCAGCATACGCTGCCGCGCAGCGCGCTTCGCCGCCTGCTGCGCGCGACCAAGCGGCTGAGCGTCGAGGAGCTGAAGGCGATCCCCGGCATGGCGGCGAACCGTGCGGTGACGCTGCCCGATGCGGCGGCGCTGCTCGCGGCGCTCGTCAACATCATCGACGTGCCCGAAATGACGATCTCGTCGTCAGGCCTGCGCGAAGGGCTGCTCTATCAGGCGCTCGACGCGAAAACACAGGCGCAGGACCCGCTGATCGTCGCCGCCGAATTCGAGGGCCGCCGCCTGGCGCGCTTCGCGCCGCACGGGCGCGCGATCGCCGACTGGATCGCGCCGCTGTTCGCGCACGAAGCGGACGCCGATCGCCGCGTCCGGCTCGCCGCGAGCCTGCTCAGCGACGTCGCCTGGTCGGCGAACCCCGACTTTCGCGCCGAACGCGGAACCGAGATCGGGCTCCACGGCAACTGGCGCGGCATCGACATTCCGGGGCGCATCCTGCTTGCACGCGCGCTCCATGCGGGGTTCGGCGGCAATGATGTGGATTTCCCGGTGATGGGCGCGCTCGTCGGCGCCGAACGGCTCGGGCGGGCGCGGCAATGGGGGCTTGCGATCCGGTTGGCGCAGCGGCTGACCGGCGGGGTCGAAGCGCCGCTGAAAGGCAGTGCGATCGGGTGCGAGGATGACCGGCTCGTGCTGCGTCTGAATCCCGGCTGGCACCATCTTGCCGGCGAATCGGTCGAGCGCCGCCTGCGCTCGCTGGCGCAGGCGCTCGGCGCGAAGCCGGAACTGGTGCTGCTTTAGGCTTTCGAGATCAGGCGGCGTCGGCGGGTGCGGCCGCGTCGATGCTGCTCATCACCAGCTTGCCGTTCTTGACCGCGAAGCCCATCCGGCCTTCGACCAGATCGAGCGCGGCGTGGCCGAAGACATCCTCGCGCCAACCCTCGAGCATCGGAATGCCGTCACGGCGCCCCGCCGCCAGCGCTTCGAGGTCGTCGCTGCGCGCGATCAGCCGCGCCGCGACGTTGAGTTCGCGCGCGCGAATCTTGAGCAGCAGCTTGAGGAGGTCGGCGACGAGCGCGCCTTCCTTGCCGAGCCCTGGTCCGCGCGGCGCGCGATCGGGCATTTCGTCCTTCGAGAGCGGCTTCGCGCCCGCGAGCGCGTCCATCAGCCGACCGCCGATGTCGTTGCTCTTCCAGGTCGCCGAGAGCCCGCGGACGCGGCCGAGGCCGTCCTGGTCCTTGGGCGGATGCGCGGCGAGGTCGGCGAGCGTCTCGTCCTTGACGATGCGGCCGCGCGGCAGATTCTTGGAGCGCGCCTCGCGCTCGCGCCATGCGGCGAGCGCCTGCAGCCGCCCGAGCACGTCGGGCTTGCGCGACGGCACCTTGATCCGCAGCCAGGCCTTTTCGGGGTCGACGCTGTAGTTCGCCGGGTCGGCGAGCTTTTCCATTTCCTCGTCGAGCCAGTGGCCGCGCCCGGTCTTGACCAGCTTTTTCAGCATCATCGGAAAGATCTTGGCGAGGTGGGTGACGTCGCCGATCGCATAGTCGATCTGGCGCTTGTCGAGCGGACGGCGGCTCCAGTCGGTGAAGCGCGCGCCCTTGTCGAGCATGATGCCGAGCCACGCTTCGACGAGGTTCGAATAGCCGACCTGCTCGGCCTGGCCGAGCGCCATCTGGCCGATCTGGGTGTCGAAGATCGGGTGCGGCGTCTTGCCGGTCAGGTTGAAGATGATTTCGACATCCTGGCCGCCGGCGTGAAAGACCTTCAGCACCGCCTCATTGTCGACGAGCAGGTCGAGCAGCGGCGTCAAGTCGATCCCCGGCGCCATCGGGTCGATCGCGGCGGCATGTTCGCTGTTGGCGACCTGGATCAGGCAGAGTTCGGGCCAGAAGGTGTTCTCGCGCATGAACTCGGTATCGACCGCGATGAAATCGCTGTCCTTTATGAGGTCGCAGAATGTGATGAGTGCAGCGTTGGACTCGATTAACGGATGGACTTGCATGCCGCGCCTATACAGCGAGTTGCGGCGGACGGGCAGGAAAATTTGCCCCAATCTCGTCGAACCCCAAAGCGCGAAAAATGCGCGTAGCGGCGCAGAGCTTGACAAATGGCGCGCCGACCTGCCTTAGGCGCGGCCATAAATCACGATAAAGTTGATTTTCCCAATCATCGAAAGACCAGAAAATGCACGCCTATCGCACCCATAACTGTGGCCAGCTTCGCGCCGAGGATGTCGGCCAGAATGTCCGCCTGTCGGGATGGGTGCACCGGAAGCGCGACCATGGCGGGCTGCTCTTCGTCGACCTGCGCGATCATTACGGCCTGACCCAGATCGTCGCCGACAGCAGCGACGCGGTCTTCGCGACGCTCGACGGGCTGCGCGCCGAAAGCGTCGTGACGATCACCGGCGAGGTCGTCGCGCGCTCGCCCGAAACGACTAACGCAAACCTGCCGACCGGCGCGATCGAAGTCCGCGCGCGCGACGTCTCGGTCCAGTCGGCGGCGATCGAGCTGCCGATGCCGGTCGCGGGCGAACAGGAATATCCCGAGGATATCCGCCTCAAATACCGCTTCCTCGACCTGCGCCGCGAACGGCTCCACGCCAACATCCTGCTCCGCTCGAACGTGATCGCGTCGCTCCGCCGCCGCATGGTCGATCAGGGTTTCACCGAATATCAGACGCCGATCCTGACCGCCTCGTCGCCCGAGGGCGCGCGCGATTATCTGGTGCCGAGCCGCGTCCACCCCGGCAAATTCTATGCGCTGCCGCAGGCACCGCAGATGTTCAAGCAGCTGCTGATGGTCGCGGGCTTCGACCGCTATTTCCAGATCGCGCCCTGTTTCCGCGACGAGGATGCGCGCGCCGACCGGTCGCCGGGCGAATTCTACCAGCTCGACTTCGAGATGAGCTTCGTCACGCAGGACGATGTCTTCAACGCGATCGAGCCGGTGCTGGCGGGCGTGTTCGAGGAGTTTGCGGGCGGCAAGTCGGTAACCCCGGCGGGCAGCTTCCCGCGCATTCCCTACCGCGAATCGATGCTGAAATATGGCAACGACAAGCCTGACCTGCGCAACCCGCTGATCATCACCGACGTCTCGTCGCACTTCACCGGCTCGGGCTTCGGCCGCTTCGCCGACATTGTTGCCGCGGGCGATGTGGTGCGCGCGATCCCGGCACCCGCGACCGCCGAGAAGAGCCGCAAATTCTTCGACGACATGAACAGCTGGGCGCAGGGCGAGGGTTTTGCCGGCCTCGGCTATGCGACGCGCAAGGGTGGCGAATGGGGCGGGCCGATCGCCAAGAACCATGGGCCCGAGAAGATGGACGCGCTCGCCGCCGAGCTCGGCATCGGTCCCGACGACGGCCTGTTCTTTGCTGCGGGCAAGGAAGCCATGGCGGCGAAGCTCGCCGGCCTCGCGCGCACCCGCGTCGCCGAGCAGCTCGACCTCATCGACCCGGGCAAGTTCGAAATGTGCTGGATCGTCGATTTCCCGATGTTCGAAGCCGACGAGGACACCGGCAAGATCGACTTCAGCCACAACCCGTTTTCGATGCCGCAGGGCGAGCTCGAAGCGCTCGAGACCAAAGACCCGCTCGACATCCTCGCATGGCAATATGACATTGTCTGCAACGGCGTCGAACTCTCGTCGGGCGCGATCCGCAACCACCGCCCGGACATCATGTACAAGGCGTTCGAGATCGCGGGCTATTCGCAGGCCGAGGTCGATGCGAACTTCAGCGGCATGATCAACGCGTTCAAATTCGGCGCCCCGCCGCATGGCGGGTCGGCACCGGGGGTCGACCGCATCGTCATGCTGCTCGCCGACGAGCCGAATATCCGCGAAGTCGTCGTCTTCCCGATGAACCAGAAGGCCGAGGATCTGATGATGGGCGCCCCGGCGCCGGTCAGCGACAAGCAGCTCAAGGAACTCAGCATCCGGCTGGTCGACGGGCCGAAGAACTGAGCGTGCGCGCCGCGCCCCGCGAACACCGGCTGCAAACGCCGGGCGGCGACATCTGCTGGTTCGAATGGGGTGCGCCGGGGGAAGGAGCTTCGCTCCTGCTGCTCCACGCGACCGGCTTTCATGCGCGGCTGTGGGACCAGATCGTCGCGGCGCTTCCGGCGGGGACGCATGTGATCGCGCCCGATCATCGCGGGCATGGGCGCAGCTTCAAGCCCGCGACGCTCGCCGACTGGGGCGCCAATGCCGAGGTGCTTCTGCCGCTGCTCGACCGGATGGCCGGGCGGACACTCGTCGGTTGCGGGCACAGCATGGGCGGCCATGTGCTGACGCGGCTCGCCGCCGAACGGCCCGATGCCTTCGCCCATCTCGTCCTGATCGACCCGGTGATCATGGACCCGGTGCTTTACGCTGGCGCGGACGATACGCCGGTGCCCGATCCCGCCGAGCATCCCGTCGCGCGCCGCCGCAACGCGTGGGACAGCGCGGAGGCGATGCGCGCACGCTTTGCCGACCGGCTGCCCTACAGCCGCTGGCGGCCCGAGGTGCTGGCGGACTATTGCACTTATGGCCTGCTGCCCGCGGGATCGGGCGAGGGGTATGAACTCGCCTGTCCGCCGGCGCTCGAAGCTTCGATGTATCAGAATGCGCTGCGCACGGACCCCTATGCCTGGATGGACGGCGTCGCGGCACCGATGACACTGATCCGCGCGCCGGCGGGATCGCGCGGCGATGCGATGGATTTCTCGCAAAGCCCGACCTGGCCCGGGCTCGGCGCGCGGATCGGCGCGGTGCGCGACGAGCTGTGGACGGATAACAGCCATTTCATCCCGATGGAGGACCCGGCGCGCGTCGCGGCGCTGCTCGCCGGAGTGACGGAAAATCAGGGTTAATCGCATCGCGTCCGTGGGACCGCTGTGATAGCAGCGGCGAGAGGACCCGAGGGGATTCAGCGATGACGATCGATCTCGCCGACTATGAAGCCGGCGCCAAATATGACGGCTCCTATGGCGACGATCTGGTCGCTCTGCAGGAGCGGCTGGAGCGCGTGCAGGCCGCGCATATCACCCACGGCCAGCGCAGCGTCATCATGTTCGAGGGCTGGGACGCGGCGGGGAAGGGCGGGATCATCCAGCGCCTCGTCGCGCAGCTCGACCCGCGCTATTTCGAGGTTTGGCCGATCGGCGCCCCGAGCGACGAGGAAAAGGCGCGCCACTTCCTCTGGCGCTTCTGGAAGCGGCTGCCTGGCAACCGCGAGATCTCGATCTTCGACCGCAGCTGGTACGGCCGCGTGCTCGTCGAGCGCGTCGAGGGTTTCGCGACCGAGGCCGAATGGCGCAAGGGCTATGACGAGATCAACGAGTATGAGGCGCAACTGACCGGGTCGCGCACCAACCTCGTCAAACTGTTCGTCCACGTCACGCAGGAAGAGCAGGACCAGCGCTTCGCCGACCGGCTCGACGATCCTTGGAAACGCTGGAAGACCGGGCCCGAAGATTATCGCAACCGCGCCAAGCGCAAGGATTATCTCGCCGCGATGCATGAGATGTTCGAACAGACCGATACGCGCTGGGCGCCATGGAAGGTGATCGACGGCAACAACAAGAAAGCCGCGCGCATCGCCGCGCTGGCCCATGTCGCCGAGGCGCTGGAGGCCGCGGTGCCGATGACCCCGCCCGATCGCGACCCAGCGGTGGTGAAGTTGGCGCACAAGGCGTTCGGCTATACCGTCAAGGACTAGGACCAGCGGCCTTTCGCGCTTCCGGTGCTCAGGTGCCATCAGCACGCCGCGCTCCGGGTCGCGAAAAACCACCATTTTCGGTTCGCCATCTTCTGAATGTCGATTGGCCCCAGCTTTGCGGCTTCGCGCCTAGCCATCGCGAAGCCCAGTCGCTACATGGGCCGGATGAGCCGCGCCAAGAGATCCGACGACTGGGGTTTTCCCCGCTGGCGCGCCTATGGGCAAGGCCGCGAGGCGCAGCAGGTGCGGCTCTGCGACCGCCATGGGTGCGCCGAACCGGGCAACTGTCCCGCGCCCAAATCGCCGAATAGTCCCGAACGCTGGTATTTCTGCGAAGCGCACGCCGCCGAATATAATCGCGGCTGGGATTATTTCGCGGGGCTCAGCGCCGAGGAAGCGGCCGACCGCGCCGCCGAGGAAACGCGCGGCGCGCGCAGCTATGCCCGCGCGCAGCATTATGGCTGGGGCGGAGCGGGCGACGGCAGCCGCAGCGCGGACGAAATGCGCGCGCTGGAGGTGCTCGACCTGGAGCCCGACGCCGATTTCGAGGCGGCGAAGAAGGCCTGGCGCGCGCTCGCCAAGGAATGCCATCCCGACGTGAAGCCAGGCGATGCCGAGGCGGCGAAGCGCTTCGCGGCAGGGCAGGCGGCGTTCGAGGTGCTCAAGCAGGCCGAAGAGCGAAAGAGCTGGAAACCGGCCTAGGCTTCCATCGTTACCCCTCGGCGACCTTCGGGAAGCCTCCTCACCACCCGATATCCGGCGATAGACGGTGGCAAAATCCTTCCGACATTGATAGCGGTGGGCCGGGGGGGAACATCATGACGGCGGAAAACAATCCGGCCTTACCGGCAGCGGACCCTCTTGTCGAGGAAGGGGAGGAGGCGGCCGTGGACATCCACAAGCCCAAGCCGGTCCATAGCTGGCGCGAATTGCTGTCGGAAATCAGCGTCATCGTGATCGGCGTCGCGATCGCCCTGGCCGGAGAGCAAGCCGTCGAAGCACTCCACTGGCGCCATGCCGCAGAGGCGCAGCGTGAAGCCCTGAAGGACGATATCATCGAGCATCTGGTCTCGGTCAAAATACGCGCGGTGCAGCAACCATGCGTCGATGCGAGGCTGGCACAACTCGATATCGTCTTCAAGCGGCACGCCGCCGGCGAAGCCTTGAAGATGAGGGGGCGGGTCGGACGGCCGCAGAATGCCAGCACGGGGGATGCTGTATGGCAGTTGGCCGTGCAAAGCGGGGCCTTGAACCATATGCCGCTGGCGGAGCGCACCCAATATGCGGGCGCCTATTCGAACTACGAAAACCTGAGGGAACTCCGCGATGATGCCGATCGGTCGTGGATCGATCTGGCGGCGCTGGACAATCCGGAATTGCTGTCAGAGGGCGACTGGGTGATGTTGCGGCGTTCCTATGGGCAGGTGGCCGCCAGGGAGGCGCGCATCAAGGATGTGAACGACTATGTGCTGACGACGAAAACGGTCGGTCAGAGCGTTCCGAAGGTCACCAGGGAAGACGCGCTTCGTACGCCTTATGCCAAGGATTTCTGCCGGCCGCTGATTTGAAGCGACCGTGTTCCCCGTCAGCGTTCATGAGACAGATTGAGGTAGTTGGATAGAGGAGTGTTTTGGTCTCATCGCAGTGACTGTAAGGAACGAAGATGAGATCAAAACGAGCAAATTCCAAAGCGCCTGCCGAGCGGGTGGTGAAGGACATTCGG
>NZ_NIWD01000007.1 GCF_002277025.1 Sphingopyxis sp. GW247-27LB | reverse complement strand
CGATATGCCATGTGAAAGCTCCTCGAGATCACGCGAGCACGCTTCGGCATCGCCCAAATGAAGGGGCGTCCGGCTGCTCAGCGGTGCGATGAATGGATCAGTGAACCGTCGGTGAGACAGGTTGACTGTTCAGATAACGGCCATAGTCAGGACCGGTGGCAGCGCGTAATTCGTTCCGACCATCGTGGGTCTGGTAGAGTTTGACCTGCTCGGCCCGGTGCGCGACGAGCCCGTGCTGGAGGTTGATCCCCGCGAGCGCCGCAGGCAGTTCGCGCAGATAGGATGCGGGCGCACTGACAAGGCTGCAAAGCTGTCCGAACGACCAGTTGGTCGGGGCAACGGGCCGTTCTTCACCGGGAACGATGAGCGAGAGGCGTTCGGGGCTGTCGCTGCGCGCCTCGACGCGAATCTCCTTGCTATCCACGACGCGCGCCGTGGAGCGGTCGGCGCGGGTACGAACGGCCGCGTAAAGCTCGGTCAGCGAAAGATAGCGCTCATCGTCGGGCCGCGAGAACCATTCAGAAGATACGCGCCCGATATTTCGGCCGCGGGAAATATCGACACGATAGGCGCCGGAAACGGGATGATCGGTCGTGGGTGCAAGCGTGGCCATGGTGGCTCTCCTTGATTGGCTGGGTTACGCAGAAGGCCGATCAGCCTTCGGACGCACTCCGCCCTCACCCCCTTTCCACCTCTGAAGCAGGGAAGCCGACGATCAGTCCAGACGGTCGAGATCGATCCGAATTCAGGATAGAGCGTCATTCGATGCCGGGGCGGTAAAGTGGCCGTTCCCGCTGCCACCGCCAAACGGTCAAGCTGGTCAATCGCTCACGGGGCTGCTTTTGAAGCAATTCTGACCGGTTGCGGTCGTGCAGCTTTTATCTAGCCAGCATCGAGAAGCAGACTTTCCGGGACTGAGCGTTAACTACCCAAGCTACCCGCAAACCGTTCGGCCAGCCGCTCGCGTTTGAAAACATCGGCGACCCAATCGACGAACGCGCGCGTCTTGCCGGGAAGCAGCGTGCGCGACGCATAATAGACCGAGATCGCACCCGCGTCGGCGTACCAGCGTGGGACCAGCCGCACCAGCTTACCACTCTCGAGTTCCGGCAGCACATCGGGCATCGCGAGAAGCGCGACACCGAGCCCGAGCCGCGCGACTTCGCGCATCGCGGCGGGATCGTTGACGACGATATCCTCACGCAATGTCGCCGCGCTCTCGTTCCCGACCGCATCGCGCATCATCCAGTGGCGGATGCGCCCCGACTGGAGCGAGCGCATGACGATGCCTTCAAACTCGACCAGTCCGGCAGGATCGCCCGGCGCGACGCGGCCCGCCATATAGGCGGGCGATGCGACCGCGACGATATGCGCGGGCGCCAGGGCCCGCGCCACGACTCCCGGCGACAGGTCGAAGCCGCCCCCGATCGCCGCATCATAACCCTCGGCAACAATGTCGACCGGCCGATTCTCGAAATGCCATTCGGGCCGGATGCGGGGATAACGCGCGAGGAAGGCGGGCAGCATCGGCAGCAGGTGCATAACGCCAAAGGTCGGCGCCATACTGACCTTCAGCACCCCCGCCGGTTCCCCGCTGTCCGAAGCAATCCCCGCGATCGCCGCCTGGATGTCGTCGAGGCTTCCCGCAATCGCGAGGCGAAAGGCTTCCCCCGCCTCGGTCAGCGTCAACCTGCGCGTCGACCGGTGGAAGAGCCGCACCCCCAGATTGCGTTCGAGCATCGTGACGTTGCGGCTCACCGCCGCCGGGGTCAGCGCCAGCCGGCGCGCCGCTTCGGAAAAGCTGCCCAGCTCGGCGCTGCGCACAAAGGATATAAGATTGGCGAGCGTTTCCATTTTCAATCAATGATTGAATATATAGCAAATCATTACCGACTAATCGAGCCATAAACATTGCGCCATCTTGGTCTCACCCCACAACAAGGAGTGCAGACCATGACCAAAGCTAGCCAGAACCTCACGGGCAAAACCGCCCTTGTCACCGGCGGCTCGCGCTCGATCGGCGCCGCCATCGCGCGCCGCCTCGCCGCCGACGGCGCGGCGGTCGCCATCACCTACAGCGCGTCGCCCGACAGCGCGGCGAGCGTTGTCGCCGAGATCGAAGCCGCGGGCGGGAAGGCCATCGCCATTGCCGCCGATGCGGGCGACCCCGACGCCGTTCGCGCCGCGGTCATCCAGACCGTCGAAGCCTTCGGCGGCATCGATATCCTCGTCAACAATGCCGGCGTCGCGGTCAACGCGCCGATCGAAGAGTTCCGGTTCGAGGATTATGAGCGCATGCTCGCGGTCAACGTCACCGGCGTCTTCGTCGCGACACAGGAAGCCGCGCGGCGCATGAAAGTGGGCGGCCGCATCATCCACATCGGTTCGTCGATGACGCGCTACGCCGCCTTTCCAACCGCGTCGGTCTATACGCTGACCAAGGGCGCGATCACCGGCTTCAACCGCAGCCTCGCGCGCGATCTCGGGCCCAAGGGGATCACGGTCAACACCGTCCACCCCGGCCCGACCGACACCGACATGAACCCCGCCGACGGCCCCGTCGCCGCGATCGTCGGTCCCGGCATGGCAATCGGCCGCTATGGCCAGCCGGCTGAAATCGCCAGCATCGTCGCCTTCCTGGCCAGCGACGAAGCCGCCTTCGTCACCGGCGCCGACATCGTCGCCGACGGCGGCTTGACCGCCTGACCCGACCAGAAAGGACTATCGTCATGCCCAGCATCGGCATCATCGGCGCCGGCAACATCGGCCGCGCCATCGCCACCGCGCTCGCGAACAAGGATATCCCGGCGACGCTCGCCAACCGCCGTGGCCCCGAGAGCCTCGCCGAGGTCGTCGCGGCCATCGGTCCGGCGATCACCGCCGGAACGCGCGAGGAAGCCGCCGCGAAGGATATCGTCTTCGTCGCGGTGAACTGGTCGAAGCTTCCGGCCGCGCTCGCCGACCTGCCCGACTTTGGCGGCCGCATCGTCGTCGACACCAACAACCCGATCGAAGCGCCGCTATTCAAGCCTTTCGACCTTGGAGGGCGTGCGTCATCAGAAGTGTTCGCCGACATGGTGCCGGGCGCCCGGGTGGTGAAGGCATTCAACCACCTTCAGCCGCATCTCGTCTCGCGCGATCCGGCCAGTGAAGGTGGCCATCGCGTGCTCTTCTACTCAGGCGACGATGCCCCGGCCAAGGCCAAGGTCGGCGCGCTGATCGACCGGCTCGGCTTTGCCGGGATCGATCTCGGCTCGCTCGCGACCGGCGGACGCCTCGTCCAGTTCCCGGGCGGACCGCTCCCTGCTCTGAATTTGGTCAAATTCGACTGATCAAACCGATCGGCGGCGGATTGAAGTGCAATCCGCCGCCACTGGCCGGTGCACCGAAGACTTTCTGACGCCTGGCGGCGTCCGAAACTCTCAACGTTTGCGGTCAGGCCGCTTTCGGTCACGAATCTTTGAAAGCGGACGCGGAGAAATGCTGAGCGCAGTGCGGCCACCCCAATGCACCTTACTTGCAGCCGTTTGGCGCGCGCGACCCGAGGTAGGCCCCGATGCAGGCGCATTCGCCTCCCCGCCATTCCGCACAGCCGGTGAAAGGAAGAAAACCCAACGCATCCTTAGTCACAATTTGCACCCACGCGGATTGCTTGGTGCATTTGTTCCTTATTTGTTCTATTGCGACATTTGAATCGGAGACCGAATTCGAGGACGACGCGTGCTCACCATTCCCAGGTTCCTGATTTCTGGATATCCAGATTTCTTGCAATCCACATTTGTGGATTGCAAGAAAGGCCGATTTCTGTATTTCTCCACCAGATGCGCACGGCCCACGGCGGTCCGCAGTGGGGAGGTTCGCCTGATGGTCGACAAGCAGATCGTAGACGATGGTGCCACGGATGGCGAAAACAAATCGCTCAATTTCAAGGTGAGCGCCGACTTCAAGAAGGACTTCAAAGGGTTCGCTGTCGCGCAAGGCATGACGATGACAGACCTTCTCAAGGAAGGCTTCGCGCTAACGAAGAAAAAGCGGCAGAAGTGATGCTGACGGCGCCGTCGCGGCTGACCGGACTCCGGCGATGACAGTGCACGCGCCCGATGCGGCGTTCGCTGGCGCCGAATGGCTGTTTTCGATCGGCCGCGGGGACGTCCCGGCCGTCGAAGGATTGGTTCCGGTTGCCTCGTTCGATCGCGAAGGGCAGAATCCGGATGTCGTAGCCATGATCGAGCGTGCGGCCAGTTATGGGGCACGCGCGGTCTTCTTCGAGGCGCAGCGACAAGGACGGACCCCGGTCGCGCAGGCGTTCGTCTTCGACACCAAGGATCATCCCGACGACACAAGATTTGCCGAACTCCACAAGCGACTATGGAGCTGGGGCGGCGTGCCGCTGGTCTATCGCGCAGGACCGGGCGTCATCCAGTTGTTTCGCTGCGCACACCAGCCGGATTTCGTCGGTACGGACGATCGTCCGATATGCAATCCGATCCGCACGCTGGAATTGGGCGCGGCGATCGCGGAGCAAGATGTCTGGTGGGACGCGCAGCGAATCCGCAATGGCGCGATCTGGGATGACCCCGACGCATGCCTGCTCATGCTGTCCGCGACCAAGTCGGCTCACCGCAAACTGGTCGCCGGGGTCCGCGCGCTCGCCATACAGCTTTCGGACAGCGAATTGCTTGACCCGGCGCTGCGCCGCCGGCTGCTCATCCTGTCACTGCTGATCGCATATCTCGAAGAGCGACTGGTCTTGCTCCCCCATGATTTCGCGAGCGCCCTGCCCGGTGCCTCTCGCTTCTTCGAGGTCCTTGCCGACGGTCCGGCGCTGATCAGGCTGCTCGAAGCGCTTGAGGCAAGATTCAACGGCCATGTCTTCCGACTTCGCGACAGCGAACGCGCCGCCTTGGCCAAAACTTCCGATCTCGCCCGCTATGCGCGATTGGTGCAGGGCTATGAAGATGAAACCGGCCAGCTCAGCTTCTGGCGCCTTTATTCGTTCCGAGACCTGCCGGTCGAGCTGATCAGCAACATCTACCAGCTCTTCGTGAAAGACGAGGCCAGCTCCATCTACACGCCGCCGGCGCTTGTTCGACTGATGCTCGAGGAGGTTCTCGATTGGGATCGGATCGACGCGCTGATGGAAAGCGACGGAGTCATCCTCGATCCGGCATGCGGTTCGGGCGTTTTCCTCGTCGAGGCGTACAAGCGGCTCGTGCTCCATTGGCGTTCGCGCAACGGATGGGTGCATCCCGGCGTGGAAACTCTTCGCGGGCTGCTCCAGCGCATTCATGGCGTCGATCTCGAGGAAGGTGCGGTCGAGCTCGCAGCATTCAGCCTCTGCCTCAGCCTATGCGACGCCTTGAAGCCCGAGGATATTCGCGCCAGCGTGAAGCTCTTCCCACGCCTTGCCGGCGAGACGCTCCATTGGAGCTGCTTTTTCGACGCAAAGAAAAATGGCCTTATCGCGCAGAAGGTCGCGATCATTGTCGGCAACCCGCCCTTCGCCTCGTCGCTGACGACCAAGGGTGCTCGCGATTGCGCCGCGTCGTATACGAAGGAGTACGGCCCCCTCGCCGACAAGCAGCTCGCCTACCTGTTCCTCCACGAAGCCATGGCGATGGCGACTAAAGGCGGCATTCTCGCAATGATCGAGCCGTCGGGGTTCCTGTACAACCAGAATGCCCATTCGGTCCGCCAAGCGTTCTTCAAAACCTGGCGTGTCCGCGAGCTATTGGACTTTGTATCCGTCCGGGGACTGTTCAAAAAGGGAAACGCCGATCCGAAGATTGTCGTCGTAATCGCAGAGGCGGAAGATCCCGAAGTCGACGGCCGCCTCCTGCACGCAGCTTTCCGGCGCAACGGCCGGGCGACCGCAGAGCAGGGATTCGACATTGATTATTACGATCTTCACTGGATCAGCAACATCGATGCTCAACAGTCGCGGGACATCTGGCGGGCCAATCTGCTGGGGGGCAGCCGGGCGCACGATCTGATCAAGCGGCTGCGCACCTATCCTACGCTGCGACAATTCGCCGAACAGCGGCAATGGGATTTCGGCGAAGGCTATATTGCGGGACAGAAGGGTATCTCGCGCCCCGCCAACCATCTCATCGGCAAACCGCTCCTTCCCACCAGCGCGCTATCCAGCGCCGGTCTCGACACGAGCAATCTTGCCGTCGTGCCCAAGCAACCAATCAAGGATACGAAGACGGAGCGCCGATTTACGCCGCCGCTCCTGCTCATCAAAGAGCATGAAGATCTGCACCACGGGATGTGGACGGGTCACTATCTAACCTATAAACACGAGATCGTCGGCCTTGCGGCACCACGCGGTCAGCTCCCTCAACTCGCGGCGATTGGCGAATGGCTTGAACGGGAGTCGGTAGCCCTGCGAGCCTATATCGCGGGCATCAGCCCCCGCCTGTTTACGCAGCGTGCGACGGCGATCCTAAACGCAGACGTGCTTGCCCTACCCTATCCCGAAAGCGGGAATCTGGATCTCAGCGATAACGAAAGGATCATTGCTGAAGACATCGTCGAGCATCAGCGCGATTTCATTCGGCTTGGTACGGGTTCCGCCGTCATGCAGGCAGCCCCGCCAGCGGCCCTTGAAGCCTTCGACAAGGTGTTCACGCGGCAGTTGAATGCGATCTATTCGCGCACGCCGCTGCGCCCGCTTCCCGCACAAAAATGGTCCGGCGCTATTTGCCGGGCCTTTGCCTTCGGTGATGGCCAAGTCGATTGGACGGGTGCCGATGAACTACGCATCAAACTCGACAGCTTGTTGCGCGAGCGGCGGGGCTCGAGCCTGACGATCACGCGGATTACGCGACTGTACGACAAGGAATTCGTTTTTCTGCTCAAACCCGACCGGCACCGTTTCTGGACCCGATCGGTCGCGCTCCGCGATGCCGACGATGTTCTCGCCGATCTGCGAGGCCAGGGTTTCTGATATGCTGGCCGACGACGGTGAAAGCGTTGGTCATGCGGGTTCGCTTGACGCCGGCGTGCATCTTCCCGGCGAATGGTTCTCATCCCTGATCCGCTTCCTACGCGATGCCCTTCCGGGATGGCGCGACGATCCTGCGCGCGAAACGGCGACAGGGGAGACGAAGTTGACCGCGCAACTCTGCGCGCGCCTCGCCAGCCTGACACGGCACGCTCCGGGATGGGATTTTCTTCAGTTCCGGCGCGAGGAGCCCGACGAAACCAACGGCAATCGCGCAATCGATCTCGCCGTCGCGCCCTGCGGCGATGTCATATGGATCGAAGGGCGGGCGTACACCGAGTATCAGACCCTACTGCCCGTGGAATGCAAGCGCCTCCCCACGCCTCCTGGCTCTGACCGCGACGAGCGCGAATATCTGATCAGCCGTTTCAGCAGCGCGGGCGGAATCCAGCGTTTCAAGGCGGGCCACCATGGGGCTGCACACAATCGCGCGGCGATGATCGGGTACTTGCAGGCCGAAGATTGTGTCTTCTGGCGAACGCAGCTCGACAGTTGGATCGACGGCATTGTGGCGGAGCCGGTGGAAGGATGGTCCGAAAGCGACAAGATCACATTGCACGACCATGACGCCGGAGCGCGTCTTGCCGCTCTGCAGTCCAACCATGTCCGGAAGCCTGGCCTAGCGCCAATCCTCATCGATCACCTTTGGATCGAAATGTAGGTCACGCGTACCTGCCTGACCAATGCGCCGAAGGGAGGGAGCGAGGCCGATGCAGCGGACCGTGGAGATAGCCGATTTCGAGCTACCGCGCGGCGGCATTGCTATTTCCCAGCTGATGACGATGGACCGGGCGAAGAATGATCGACCGGACGCAGGAGCGCTTCGGCATCTGGCCGCATCGGCTTGTAGCGGACGCAGCCTATGGTTCCGCCGCGAACCTGGCGTGGCTGGTGGAAGAGAAAGGCATCGAGCCGCATATCCCCGTGTTCGAAAAATCCGGTCGCAATGACAGCAGCTTCGAGCGCGTCGACTTCATCTATGATTATGACGACGACAGCTATATCTGCCCGGGTGGCAACCACTTGCGGCGGTCTAATCGCAACTTCAGTACACCGCGCACCGGGATCGATAAGGACGGCTCCATCCGCTACCGCGCGCGTCAGCACGACTGCGAAGGCTGTGCTCTGAAGCCGCAATGCACGCCCAATGCGCCAGCCCGCAAGATCACGCGTTCAATCCACGAAGGCGCGCGCGACATGGCCCGCGATATCGCGACAACCGACGCCTATCTTGTGTCGAGCAGAGAGCGGAAGAAGGTCGAAATGCTGTTCGCCCACCTCAAGCGCATCCTGAAACTGGACCGCTTGCGTCTGCGCGGCCCCAATGGTGCCCGTGACGAGTTCCACCTCGCCGCCGCGGCCCAAAACCTCCGGAAAATGGCAAAGATCTTCCCGATCCAGCACCTCGCCACCGCCTGATCAAGGTGGGGAGGCCGTTCGCCTCCCGTCCGCTTCCACCCTCCGCAGTCCGCCGGGCGACTTCTTCAACAGAATAGGGCGCTAAGCCGACAATCATTCGTCGCCTCTGAGGTCGATTCGGACGGGCGGATCGACATCTTCTCCTCGGCCAGGATAGTCGTCGAAGACCGTGACACTGTTGTCGGAACAATTATCGCGCTGGGCGGTCAGCTTCGATGGTCGCCGCATTTTTTTGCGCTGTCTGGATCGAAGTCGATTGCCCGGCGAGCGCGATACGCCGGCGTGGTGAGGTTCCGGGAACAGGAATGAATTTGAAATGCTGGGTATCCGCCTCGAACGTCCGCGCTCGGCGGTTCATTTCCTGCGCGGTTTCTCGCAAAAGTGAAAAATCCACTGCAAAATATGTAGCTCAACGCGCAACCGGGATCGACGGTGGATCTAGAATTCTATGAGTTCGAATCCACGCGGTTTGAGGATCTTGCGGACCCAGCCCTTGTCGATCTGCAGATTCTCACCGGTCAGGTCGATTGCGGGATCCGCTCGCTCGAACAATGCGATGCAAAGTTCGTCCGTGTCGAAGCGCGACCTATACTGGATGCCATCGAACGCCGTCTCGGTATAAACGATCGCGGAAATCCGTTGCGTAATGTCGTAACCACCAGGATTGGTGACCGGATCGAAATCGGCCGCTACGCCGGCAGCGGTGGTCTGAAACCAGGCGAGACCGGGGCCATGCAGCTTGGCAAGGCGTAGTGTTCGTCTGGTCTTGAACGTAGCCGCGCGCTTCTGCTCGACACGGTCCCATAACAGGTCCCGGTCAGCGGGCTTCCGCAGCAGGCTTTCCGCGAACGGGCCAACCAGTGTTTTCCCAAGATAAAGAACGCCGAATTGTCCGTCGGGATCGTCCCAGCGCCAGGACGCGTCCTTGCGGCCATACCAGCGCGCGTCGACGGATTTGCCATGAACACGGTGCAGCGTCCGTCCGGCAGCGATCGTCGCCACCGGCATCATCGATTTTGCCGCCATTGTCAGTCGTCGAGTGTTTGGGCGACACGCACGACACGATCGACATCGTCTTGATTGCCCCTTAGGAGGTCGATCGGCCGCGCGTCGCCCAGACCGTCGTCGCCGCTCACCAGATACTGGAGGACCGCCCAGCCGCTCGCCCCGGGTGCAGCACCGAGAACGCGGGGAATCGCCGGGAGGATGGCATTGCCATCGAACTGGAATGCCGGAAACAGCTTGGCACCATTGTCATCGATCATGAGGAGGCGACGGTCCCGGGCGGCCTTGTAGACGGCCTGCACTGTCTTGTGTCCGAGCAGATTGCGAACTGCTTCGGCATCGAAAGCTCCACCTGCGGCTTCGATCAGTCGCCGTTTGAAGGCGATGGCCCGGGTAATCTCTTCCGCCTGTTCCGGATCGCCGGCTTCGACCGACGGAATGCCGCGCGCGATATTCAGGACAAGCGCGGGGACGTCGATGCTGCCAATCGCCGCCGTCTTGGCGGCAGCTGGCATCATCTTGATGATCCGGTCGGCGCTTGCCAGGATGCGGTCACGCAGGATGCGATCTACATCGATAGCGGCCATACTGGCTGTGCGAGACATGTCGGCGCTCCTAGTTTAGTGAGTTTCATATAGGGCATATTGGGAACGCTTTCAACCATCCACAGACGCCGAAACGATGAACCTTCAAACATGGACGTCGACGGACGTCGTGCCATCACGCTGGCTCCGTGGCCTTGGCGGCTGCCGCTTCAACTCGCTGGGAGTAGCAGTAAACACCGTCCAGTCGCCGTAGTAGACCCCGTCATGCTCGACATAATCGTTGAAGATGGTGAGGCGCCAATCGCACAGCGGGCCGACGACGTTCGACAATCCTCGCGCCCGCCAATCGGACATCACCGCCGGGAAGTAGCGGTCCATCACTTCAGGTGTGGCAGCAAATTTGACGTCACACATATAGGTGGTGTGGACATAAGCGAGCGGCCCGATGACGGGTCCATCACTGCCCCAGTCTTCGAGGTTCTCATCGGGATCTTTGCGACCATGATAGAGGTGGAGATAGAGTTGCGGAACATCCGGGGCGACGGCTTCGGCTCTTGGCATCGTATCACCGGTCTCATTCGCTTCGCGGGCGGCAATCCAGTCCAGATAGCCGAGACGCGTGTCATCGTTTGAGATCTCGTATTTCCAGTCGGCTAACGGATGACCGGCGCGGCGGCTCCACGGTCCCTGCTCTTCCGGCGCGGAAGCGATCGAAATCGGAGGCGGAACGAATGCGGCAATTTCGAACCAGGCGTCGGCCGCGGCTATGGATCCGAGCCCATTCAACTCGGTCCGGCTCATGAGAACATGGTCCGACCCGTTGGTGTCGAAATATAGCGGATCGCCCTCGCCGGTATAGACGGCACGCTGAGCGCTGAACGCGCCGACACACGGATCCGAATTGCGAACAAAAGGAATGCCGTGGTGGGTGCAGAAATCCTCGACCTGATCGAATTGCCCGCCAACCAGGCCATGGGCGCAGATTTCGAGGGCTTGGCCATCGACAATGTGGGACGCATCGACGGTCGCTCCAACCCAGTCGAGCATTCCATGGTCGCACGCTATGGCGTCGATCAGCGGCTCGATCAGATCGCTCCTGATCGCCCCGCCGATCCGAATGATCGCGGATGCACGGTCTGTCATGGGAACCTCCATCGTCTCGATGGCCCTGCGGACAATTCCGCCGCCACACCGAGCCCCCCCCCACTCCCCCCTTTTCGCCTGTAAATTGGCCCAGCACGCAAACTATGGCGGTGACTGGGGGCCGCATTCGGCAGCGCCGATGAGGCTGCGAAGCTTCGACCATGCGAGTGCTTCGCCGGCGCACCGCCCTTGCCGGACGCCTATTTCGTACAGGCGATAGGTCAGGCTGACGATTTCAGGTGTGGCGTTCGAGGGGACGAGGATCAGGAAATCGCTTTCGTCGTCCAGGAGCTCGAAGACCGTGCCGTCGGTCGGCAAGGTCGTGACTGCAATGCTGGCCGAGCTCCCGAGCGCGGTGAGAGCCGTGTTGAAGCGGTCGACAAAGTCCTGATCGACCAGTGGATAGAAGTCGGACATCATGGCCCCCTTCGTGGATTCGGGATTCACTGCGGCCGCTCGGCGATGATCGCGGCGAGGACCTCGTCGGCCTTCTCGACAGGCAGGAAGAGCCGCGTCTTGTACTGGATCACCTCGCTGAACAGACCGCGCGCCTTCAGCCATTCGCGGTCCTGTGGCTGGAAATCCCGGACCTCGAAGCGCCGGCTACTGTTCACCATCGTGGAAACGAGGCGCGCGCCATGGAGGCCCGGGATCAGTGCGCCATCGCCGCCACGCGCCGCCTCGATCAGTTCATCGGGCGTGAGTTTGATCGAGGACTCAAGACCGAAGGCGGACTCCAGTTTCTCGAGCGCGGTGGGCATCACGATGCGTCCGAGGATGGACGTTCCCGCCGCGTCATCGATCCGCCAGACGCGGACATCGTCTTGCGGCAGCTTGTTCCAGACGGGCAAAAGGAGGCCGGTCGCGACGCTGATCGTGTCAATATCGACCTTATCGAGCGCTTCGGACACCTCTGCTTCCCAGAAGCTTTTGAAGCTATCGTGATCGACCTCTTTCCAGAAGGTGTGCCAAAGTTCGGCGAGTTGGATACGATTGGAACCCGTCGGCCGGACAAGCTCCAGCATCTTGACGGGGCGCCCCTCGTCGTCGGTGATCGACCAGGATGGAACGCAAACGGCGACGCGCCCCGAACGGCTGTTCCGCAGATATCGCACGTCGTCGGAGCTTCCCCAGATCTTGTCGAGGCGCGTCCATCCGGTGACGTGCGGCTTCAGATGAAGCTCGAGGCGGAGCAAACGCGTTTCGGCGCCGGATACCGGGTCTTTCCTGAGCACGCGCTCCGAGATCTGAACGATACGCTCGGCCCGGATCGCTTCGACGCCGAGGTCGAGCGTTCCGGCTTCGCGCGCTGCGTCGACGCGGGCCTGTATGAGCCCCATATATTCCTCGAAAACCGCGTTCTGGGTCGCGATCCTGAGCGCGAGGATGCGGTTGAGCCAGCGCTGGATCGGCGGCAGCTTGTCGAGCAAGGTGCCATGCTCATCGACAAGCTTCAGGCCTGTGATGATCTGGAATTTCTCGAGGCTGACGCTCGCGAGCTTGCCGGCGTGGAGGAGGTGATACCACTGGGTCAGGGCCTCGCGGGCATAGCTGCTTTCGAGATTATCGGCGGGATCGAACAGGTTCTGGCCGCCTGTCTGGCGTTGGCCGCGCGTGAGCGCGCCCAGCGTGTCGAGACGGCGCGCGATCGTGCTGATAAAGCGGCGTTCACCCTTGCAGTTGGTCGTGACCGGGCGGAACACCGGCGGCATGGATTGGTAGGTGCGGTGGGTGCGACCGAGGCCCTGGATCGCGATGTCGGCGCGCCATCCGGGTTCGAGCAGGAAGTGGATGCGCCGCTTGCGCGCGGTCGGGCAGTCCAGGTCAGCGTGGTAGGACCGCCCCGTGCCACCCGCCTCGGAAAAGACGAGGATGGGCTTTCGCCCCGACATGAAGTTGTCGGTCTCGGCGATGTTGGAACTGGACGTGCGACGCTCGACCTTCTGCCGGCCCTGCCCATCAACGACAATCCGCCGCGTGCGCCCCGTGACCTCGGAAACCATGTCGGTGCCGAAATGTACGATGAGAAAGTCGAGCGCAGCCGGAACAGGCGGCATCGAGCAGAGCCGCTCGATCAAATCGTCGCGCGCGGCGACCGCTTCCTGGCACAGGACACCGTTGCCGTCGTCATCGAGCATTGGCTCGGAGCGCATTGACCCATCGGTCGCGCGAAAGGCGCGCATTTGCCGGGTTGGGAAGGCGGTCTTCAGATAATCGACCATGGTGTCGAGTGGGGAGACATCGATCGAGAGGTTCGCCCGTTCTTCGGGTGACAGGTCAGCCAGGCGGCGGTCGAGTATTGCCTCGGCGGTACTGGTGAGCTGAACGACGGCGACATGGCCCGCGGCGAGTTCATCCTCGATCGCGCGAACGAGCGTCGGCATCTTCATCGCGATCAGGACCTGCGAGAAGAACCGCTGCTTCGCGCTTTCGAACCGGCTCAGCGCCGATCCCTTGGCCTGGGCGTTCATCGTCTGCCCCGAAATGCGGTCGACGATGTTCGACGCCTTCAGAACCTCGTCGAGGTTCTGGTGAATGATCGCCCATGCATCGGCATAGGCGTCGTAGATGTCGATCTGGTCCGGCGTGAGCTGATGCTCGAGCGGGTCATATTCGACGCCGGCGAAACTGAGCGCCCGGGCGGTGTAGAGACCCATGGACTTGAGATCGCGGGCGACGATTTCCATCGCGGCGATGCCGCCGTCGGTCATCGCGGCGAGAAAGCCGTCGCGATTGGCAAACGCCGTACCGGGACCCCAGAGCCCGAGCCGCGACGCGTAACTCAAATTTTCGGGCTTGGTGGCGCCGGTCGCCGATTCATAGACAACGCGGGCGCGCGGCAGCGCATTTTGCAGGCGGACCCCGGCGAGGCCCTGCTCGGATCCCTTGGCTTGCCGGTACTCGTCCTTGGTCCCGGCGGCGTTGCCCATCGAATGGGATTCATCGAAGAGGATCACGCCTTCGAACCCGGCGCCCGTCCACTCGAGAATCTGCTGCAGGCGCGAGCATTGGTCGTGGCGCTGGGACCGGAGCGTCGCATAGGTGAGGAAGAGGATGCCACTCGCCATGCCGATCGGCTGACCAAGCGGAAAGGCGTCGAGCGGCTGGACGTCGATTGGAAGCCCGCCGAGCGCGCTCCAGTCGCGCCGGGCATCTTCGAGGAGCGTCGCGCCCTTCGAGATCCACATGGCGCGCTGATTGCCGCAGTTCCATTGGTCCCGGATAATTGCGGCGCCTTCACGGCCCTTGCCGACGCCCGTCCCGTCCCCGATGAAGAAGCCCATGCGATAGGGGCGGCCTTCGGGGTCCTCGATCAGCAAGTCGCCTGCCGTGTTGGTGACGAACCGGCCCGAGAGGTCGCGCGAGAAGGCATCGCCTGCGTAAATGATCGCTTCGAGCTGGGCGTCTGACAGCGCCTCGCTTGCCCGCTTCTGGAAAAGCGGGCGATATTGGGGGATCGGGGGCAGAACCGACGCCATGGCGAGCGATTCCACGAGATCGTCGGGGTGGGGCTTCGCGCCTGGAATATCGATGCGGGCGAGCCGCCAAGGCGCATAGATACCGACCGGATCGCCGACAGGGAGCGGCGCGTCGCGGACCGAATAGGCGAGCGGCTGCGCTAGATCATCGGTCGCGGCGATCCGCGAGGGTGCGATGATCCTGGGGCCAGCGAGGCCGGAGAAGAGTGAGGACGACGAAGGCCTCAGCGCGGGACGCATCGGGATTACCGCCGGGGACGCCGGGGGCGGTTCGTCGGATGGGTCAAGCCGCGCCGGAGCCGCGAGCACGATGGGCAGCGCCGCCGCGATGGTGTCGACCGTGTGGCGCTCGGTTTGGCCGATCCAGCCCTTGTCGAAGACGATCAGGCGGACGGCGACGCTGGTGCCATGCTTCGCATAGGGACGGCCGAGAATCGTGATCTCGACGCGCGGGCGGGCAATTTCGGCGACGGAGACATAGCCGCTCGCGCCGCTCGCATCGTGCGCGAAGGTCGGCGACATGATCGCGACGCAGCGTCCGCCCTCGGCAAGACGCAGCAGCGCGGAGCGAAGATGGCGCGCTCCGGCATGGCGATCTTGGCCGCGCCCCTCGCTGCGGCTGAAGGGCGGGTTGATCAGGACAATTGTCGGCCGAACATCCGTCGGCAGCCGGTCGTTGATGAACTCGGCGTCATGGGTCGTGACTGGGCGGCCCGTCACGAGGGAAAGCAGCGCCGCCCGGCAGGGATCGCGCTCGTTGAGCGAAGCGCTCGCGCCCGCGGCGATCGCGCGCGCCGCAAGCATGCCGGTACCTGCCGACGGTTCGAGCACATGATCGCCAGCAGTGACCGCCGCCGCTCGGGCCGCGAGCCAGGACAGCGCCGCCGGCGTGCTGAACTGCTGCATATCGACCTGGTGCTCGCTGCGATAGGTCTGGGTCGGCAGCGCCTTCTCGAACGCGAGGATATCCGCGAATTCGTCTTCGGGCCCCCAGTCCGGGTTCGGGTCATCATCGGGCACGAGCGTGTCCGATGCCTGCGCGGCTTCGAGCGCGTCATAGGCATCGCGCATCGACCAGCGCCCGTCGGCATCGGAGCCGCGGAACGCTTCCACCATCAGGCGCTTGAGCAGCGAGCGGGTCACGGATTGCGGATCGGCGAGCCGGTCGCGCAGTGCGCGGGCGACGCCATAAAGGCGTTCGGCTTTTTCCCGGGCCTCGGTGCCCGGGGTTTCAGCGAGCTTCAGAAGCGGAAGGGTCATGGCAATTCTCCTGAAGAGGTTCGGGAGCAACACGCCCCCGCTGCCATCGCCCCTCCCCCTCTCCTCCCGACTGGAATGGGGGCATAAGAAAAGGGGCCGCGGCGCAGGACCGCGACCCCATAAAATCGAAGAGCGAGATTAGGCCGCGTCGGAGAGCGGCTCGTCCTCGTGGGTATCATCGGCGGGATCGCCCGCCGCCTCGGGTTCGACGGTGCCGCTCGTTTCGTCTTCGCCATCATCGTTCACCGGCTCGGCGACCGGATGCTCGAAGCGCATGGCGTCAGGCAGCCAGGCAAGCGCCTTTTCCTTGACGTCCGCCTCGACGATGATGTTCCCGGCGAAGAGCTGTTCAGCCGAAGAGGCGAGCAGGTTCTTCTTCGACGCCCCGTAGCGCTGGCTGAGCTCGCTGCCGCCGATCTCCTGAAAGAGGTCGATGATGGAGCTCTTGGTGAGCCGCTTGAAATAATTCTTCGCGGTCGGGCGCCACCAGGCGGCGACATCGATCTTGAGCTTGCGACCGAGATGATCGACGAAACCGCTGGCGGAATCTTTCATGGGCACCGCATGGATCGTCCGGGCGATCGCCCAAGCGAGCCAAGCCGCACGCGCTTCTTCGCCGAGCGCGCAGAAGGCATCGTAGCGCCCGGCGACGCCGATGTTCGGCTGGACCCAGCTTCGATCGAGCCCCTCTTCGAGCTTGGCCCATTCGTCAGCCGCGAGCGATCCGCTTTCGAAGCCAATGACACGCGACGGCGCGGCATCGGCGCGAAGGTCGCTGGCGAGATCGGAAGCGTAGCGCCGTAAAGCCGCATCGACCATCACGAAGGTTCCGAGATCGAGCGCAAAGCGGGGATCGCTTGCGACATGGACACGAAGCAGTTCCGCCTTCATCGTTGCGAGCTCGTCGATGAGTCGTTGGCTCATTGCCGGTTTCGCCGAGACAGAGCCGTCGGTCTCGGCGTCGCTATTATCGTCGCCATCGATGTCTTCGTCGGCCTCGGTCGGCACCATGTAGGCCTGATGGTGCACACGCGGCTGGCCATCTTCGCCGATGACGAGGAAGGCAAGTGCCGCGGCCTTTTGGTCGTCGGTCAAGACCGCCGGTCGATTCTGGATGCCGCTCAGTTCGGATTCAAGTTCGCGATACCGCTGTTCCTCGTCCTCGGTGATGCCGTCATCACTCTCGTCGGCAGATTCGGCGATCATGTTCATCTCAGCTTCGATTTCGGCGCAGCGCGCTACCTCCTCTGCGGTCGGTTCAGGAATCTCGCCGCGGACCGGGCGGAGGCCGTCATAATCCGCGAACGAGATGCGCGTCATCGGGACCGCGCGAATTTCCGCGAAGCCCTCGCGCGCCCGGATCGCTTCGGCTTCCGCAGCCAGCTTCTCATCAGCGAGGCGGTCGAGGACGTCGCCATCGATCCAGTTCTCGGATGCACTGTCGGAAAAGAGGTCAGAGTCGATCCGCCCGCCCGCCTCGACATAGGCATCGCGGCCGACGAGCAGCGCTTTCGGGTCGCCGCCCCGGTAGCTGCCGGCGGCGAGCTCACGCCGGATGGTGTACGGGTCGTTGCGGTAATAGCTGTCGCGATATTGCTCGAAGACGCGGGATTGGCGAGCCGTATCCGAGGTGCTGCCATAGGCCTTTGCAATTTCGAGGGTGATTTCGCCCTTGCGCAGCGCATCGAAGATCGTCTCGTGGAGATCGGCGAGACGGACGCGGCCGAGCACGAAGCGCTCGGTTTTGCCGAAGCGCGCCGCGACCTGGGCCGCAGTCTTGTCCTCCTTCTCGATCATGTTCTTGAACGCCATGCACTCGTCCGCGGCGGTCATCGGGAGCTTGTTATTCTCGGCGTAGCTGAACTCGATGGCACGCTTCGCGTCCGGCATCACCATGACCGGAATCTTGAAGTCGTCCGGGAGCCGCCCCTTTTCGATCAGGACGTGCACGCGCTCGAGGCGCCGACCGCCGCCGAAGATGCTGTAGTGGTCCTTCTTGCGCTTGACTGCCGTACCAATCAAATTCTGGAGCACGAAGCCGGCCTCGCCGATCATCGCCTCCAGTTCTGCGTCGGCATCGGGATCGCTTTCGGTCCTGACGTTGAGCGGCGAAGGGACGCAGTTGCGCGCAGGCGCGTATACGATGGGAAATGACATAATCAGTCTCCTGGCGGCGGAAGCCCGACCATTCAGGCCGCTCGGCGCCGCCAGTCCCCCACTCCCTTCCCTCCTTGCCTGAGGACATCGTTCCAGTCGTTTCGGCCGTTCCATGGCCAGATCGTATCGATGCGTCGTCCGGGCACCGCGTGCGCCTTCACGGCGAGCGGCACGGCGAGGCGGCCGGCACGGTCGTTGTCGGGCAACAGGATGAGACGCGACACCGATTCTGGAATAGTAATTTGTGGGATGCGCTCATTGCCGAGTGCGGCCCAGACCGGGATGCCGAGGAGGATCATCGCCGAGATCGCTGTCTCGACGCCCTCGGCAATTCCGAGTGTATAAGCGGCCGGCGCGAGTCGAACCGCACCTGTGCGGGGGTGACCGAGCAATCTGCGAGGGTGCCGGAGGTCGCGCGCGCGTCGGCCCCTGCCATCAAGGAAGGTCCGTTGGACGGCCAACAATCCCGAGTCATCGGTTACCGCGGCGAGCATCGCCGGTCGAAACACGGCCAGTCGGCCCTTGCCGAGAGGCGTTCGGGGAGCGAACCGCAGGCAGTTAGGTGCAATATCGATCGACCTGTTCCGCAAATAGGTCTCCGCGATTGTCCAGTTTATTGGCCGACCAATGCCCCACAGGTCACGGGCACGCTGCTGTAGCCATTCTTTAGGGAGGGAGGATGGCGCCCCCCTGCCGTCACGTGCGTCGAGGGCGTTCAGACCGTCGCGGCGAAGCGCCCGGAGCACATCGGAAATATCGCAGCCGGCAAAGCATTTGAACAAAAGTCGTGTTTCGCCAATCCTGACCGACAGGCTCGGGGTTTTATCCTCATGAGCAGGGCAGCGGCACATGCCAGAATCGCCAGACCAAGTCCCGCCGAAGCGGCGCACAAGAACGGCCCCGGCGACTTCGAGTTCTGGCTTGCGAGACGTTGAAAACCCTGCAGGCATGGCAAGCCTCTTCATCAGGACGGATACGCAATAACCCCCTCTTTTCCTCCTCGCTCCGCTTGGCTGCGGCATTAGTCTGTGGCCCCGCGGCGCGGGAATGCCGCCGACCGGTAGCTACGTGCCCTCCTCCTTGTGAAAATCGTGCCGCCGACCATGCTTGAGCGGGCGAAAGCTGCGTTGGAACCGCGCGCAAAAATGTCTCGTTGCGAGGACATGAAAGATGCGGGATTCCGATGACACTCCGGTTGAGATCGTATTTATCGAGCCCCTTACGGTACGGATTTCCACTGCCGTCAAGCTCACCGGAATCAGTCGATCCAGGATTTACGAACTCATCGAGTCCGGCGACCTTGAAACCGTCAAGGTCGGCCGATCTACGCTGATCCCATATAAAAGTCTGAAAGCCCTAACCAGCGCATAATCGGTTGCGCCACCGCTCGAAAAGAGGGTCCCAAATTTTCGTTCCCACCGTGTAGCTCGCGTCGGAGCAGCTATTGATCGCTTGGTCCATGCGGAGTCACATGCTGGCTATCTAGCTATGATCGTGCAAAGAGCAACAATGGCCCGATATCATGGCTATCGGCTACTTTAAGTGCGGCAACATAAGCTGCTCTCGTTTCGCTGGCATTGACCAGGCCAACGCTTCCCCATGTAAACGGTGTACATCCGAGTTGGACCGCCAGCATGTCGCCGACCATACGCGAAAAACGGCCATTGCCGTTCGGGAAAGGATGGATGGCAACGAGCCGGTGGCTGAATCGGACGGCAATTTCATCGGGTGGGTAGGTTCCATGCTCGACCCAATATCGCGTGTCGTCGATCAGTTGACGAAGGTCCATGGGGATTCTGTAAGCATCGACGCCAATGTTGCGCGGCGTGGTGCGATACTGCCCGGCCCAACGCCACACGTCTCCGAACATGCGTTTGTGAAGCTGGTTCATGAAATCCTGATCGAGAATATCCCGCTTCCGGCTCATCACCCATCGTAAAGCTTGCCTGATATTGATCTGTTCGGCTTCATTCAGCTCATGCCGCATGGTGATATAGGACGGGATGAGTTGTTCGCGCTCCTCGGCGGTCAGCGGCGTGTTGGCGTCGTCGTCATCGTTAAACAGCTTATCTGTCATTCATCATCCCACAGGCCGCGCAAGGAGCCGGATAGAATGAGTTCGATCATGCGCCGCTGTTCTTCGTCGAGATCGGCTTTGAGCAGGGCCTGATTTTCCAGCCGCATGGTATGGTCCAGCCGCGCAATATCCTTGCTCGCTTTCTGCTTCGCGCGGTCGCGCAGGATATCATCAAGCGGCTTCGTCGGTACGAAGGCATAAACGAAAGTGCAGTTCATTGCCTCAGCCGCCTGACGCAGCGTCTTAATCGTGGTGGATCCGCTGACTTCGGCCTTCTCAATCACGGGAATGCGCGAAATCGATGTTCCCATACGAGCGGCAAGCTGGCGGACCGTCATGCCCAGAGCTTCGCGTATTGCCTTTATCCAGCCTCTTGGGGGCACGGCAAAAGACGTTTCGCGCAAGGGCGCGAAACGTCTTTCGAGTTGCTTGCGGGCAAGGGCGGCCTGATCTTCGTTCATATATATATGTCCTGATGAGCCTAAGATGTATATATAAATATGAACATATCAAGATATTTTGATCGTAAATTTATGATCGTTACCTCATAAAATATACATAAATATATGAACGTACTACCGCAAAACCTGAGCGCGCTAGGCAGTCATTCGGCCGCCCCTCTGAAAAGATGGCCGCACAATCTGTGCGCCATCGCGGAGCTGGTCGAGATAGTCCGACCAGTGCTGCATCATGCGCACACGCTCATCCCAATATTCGCCGCGCGTGTAGATTCGCCGCGTCGCGTTTGCATCCAGATGCGCGAGCTGCCTCTCGATCGCATCGGGATGCCACATGCCCATCTGGTTGAGAAGAGTCGCGGCTGTCGAACGGAAGCCATGCGCCGTCATCTCCTCGCGGCTATAGCCGAGACGCCGAAGGGCCGCGCTCACCGTATTCTCGGACATGCACCGCCGGGAAGTTCGAAATGAGGGGAACAGAAATTGCCCATGGCCCGTGAGGCCGTGCAGCGCTTCAAGCATTTCGAGAACCTGCCTGGACAGCGGGACACAATGCTGACGGCGCATTTTCATCTTGTCGGCCGGGATCGTCCACACCGCGTCCTCGACATCGATCTCCGTCCATTCCGCCTGTCGCAGTTCGCCCGGCCTCACGAAGACATGCGGCGTCAGTCGCAGCGCAATTGCCGTGATTTCGTGACCAGCATATCCTTCGATAGCGCGCAGGAGCGCCCCTGTTTCCTTGCGGGTCGTGATCGCGGCGTGGTGCTTTACCTTCGGAGCCGTGAGCGCGCCGCGCAAGTCAGCCGCAAGATCACGGTCCGCCCTTGCGGTGGCGATCGCGTATCGGAAGACCCTGCTGATCACGCTGCGCATCCGACGCGCACTTTCATACCGTCCATTGGCCTCGACCTTACGGAGTACGGCCAGAACCTCCTGGGGCGTGATTTTCGAGATCGGACGGCTGCCGATCAGTGGATTGGCGATATCGAGGAGCCAGCGAATTTTGCGAAGCGTGACGGCCGCGCGCTCTTCCCGTTCGTTTTTCGCCAGCCATTCCTCTGCGATCGTCTTGAACGTGTTGTCCTCGGCGATCTTTCGGGTGATCCGTTCGACCTTCTTTTCCGCGGCCGGATCGAGCCCTGCAAGAAGCAGCTTTCGCGCTGCGTCGCGCAGTTCCCGAGCGGAAGCAATTCCAATATCAGGCCACGAACCGAAGTAGAGAGTCTTTTGTCGGCCCAGGTGACGATAGTTCATTCGCCAGACCTTTGCTCCGCTCGGTCTGACCACGAGATATAGGGCATCGCTATCGGCCATTTTATAGGCCTTTTCTGCGGGCTTGGCGTTCGAAATCTGGATGTGGGTAAGCGTCATGATGGTTTCACCTGCAAGAGGCTGACCGGAACCATCAAAAACACCATCAAAGCTGATGGTACGCTGATGGTTCCGGCTGGATCAGCCTGGATTCCATTCAGCGATTCTCATCGAAAAACGGTGGAAAACCAGCCGCTTGCTGGACGTTCCCGGACGTTGCCGGAAAGGTCACTGGTGCCCAGAAGAGGACTCGAACCTCCACGACCTTGCGATCGCCAGCACCTGAAGCTGGTGCGTCTACCAATTCCGCCATCTGGGCACGGGGTAGGAGCGGGCGCTTAGCGGTGGGGGCTGTTGCTTGTCAACCGCGCTGGGGGCGATGCCGCATATTTTCTTCCGGGGCGGGCGTTTTGCGTCGGCGGGGGCGGCGTCGCCCCTTGCTCCATCCGGCGCTTCGCGGCATGGGAAGCCCAGCGGCGCGCGGCGCCGGGACAGAATCACGGACGGACGACATGCGGAACCTCGATGGGCAATTGATCACGGTGCTGGGCGGCGGCGGCTTTATCGGGCGCTATGTCGTGCAGAGGCTGCTCGCCCGCGGCGCGCGGGTTCGCGTCGCGCAGCGCAAGCCGCGCGCCGCGACCTTCCTGAAGCCGCTCGGCGGGCTCGGCCAGACGCAGTTCGTCGCCGCCGACGTCCGCGACGCGGCGAGCGTCGCGCGCGCGGTCGCGGGCAGCGACGCGGTGATCAACCTCGCCGGCAGCTTCGACGATATGCAGGCCGTGCAGGCCGACGGCGCCGGCCATGTCGCGGCGGCGGCGAGGGCGACCGGCGTGCGTGCTCTCATCCATCTCTCGGCGATCGGCGCCGACCCGGCGAGCGCCTCGGCCTATGGCCGCAGCAAGGGCGACGGCGAGGCGGCGGTGCGCGCGGCTTTCCCAGGCGCCGTCATCCTGCGCCCTTCGATCGTCTTCGGCCGCGAGGATCATTTCATCAATCGCTTCGCCGCGATGATCCGCCTGTCGCCGGCCATCCCGGTGATCGCCCCCGCGGCAAAATTCCAGCCGGTCTATGTCGGCGACGTCGCCGACGCGGTGGTCGCGGCGCTCGAGGCTTCCGCCGCGGGCCGCACCTTCGAGCTCGGCGGGCCGCAGGTGCTGACGATGGCGGCGCTGCTGCGCTGGATCGCCGACACCACCGGGCGCAGGCGGCTGTTCGTCGACGTGCCAGACGCCGTCGCTTCGGCGCTCGCGAGCGGGCTTGGCTGGGCGCCCGGCGCGCCGATCACCAAGGACCAGTGGCTGATGCTGCAATCGGAGAATGTCGTCGCGCCCGACGCCGAAGGACTCGCGGCGCTCGGCATCGCGCCGGCCTCGCTCGCTTCGATCGCCGAGGGCTGGCTCGTGCAATATCGCCGCCACGGCCGCTTCGCCGAGATTGCGGCGCAGTGAGCCGCAGCGGCGACCTGCGGCTTTCGCGCCGCTTGGCAAAAGCGCCGGCCGCGGCATAAGAGCGTTTCAGGACAGGGCGTCCGGCATGCGTCGGGCGCCCTTTCGCCTATCTTTCCCCATCAGGATTCGCGCATGACCCTGCCCTGCCCCGTCCGCTGCGCCGCCGCCAAAGGAGCACCCCGTTGATCTGGCTGACCGCGATCATCCTCGGCATCGTCGAGGGGCTGACCGAATTCCTGCCCGTCTCCTCGACCGGGCACCTGATCCTCGCGACCGAGCTGCTCGGCTATGACGCGTCGAAATGGGCGATCTTCAACATCGCGATCCAGCCCGGCGCGATCCTCGCGATCGTCGTCCTCTATCGCCACCTCTTCTGGGACATGTTCGTCGGCCTGTTCCGCCGCGATCCCGTCGCCATCGCCTTCGTGCGCAACCTGCTCCTCGCCTTCTTCCCCGCCGTGATCCTCGGGCTCGCTTTCGGCGACCAGATCGAGCTGCTGCTCGAAAACGCCGTCGTCGTCGCCTGGGCGCTGGTGATCGGCGGTTTCGGCATATTGCTCGTCGAGCGCTTCGCCAAACCGAAGGAGAGCGGCGGAGTCGCCGCACTGACGACGCGCCAGTCGATCCTCGTCGGCCTCGTCCAGTGCCTCGCGATGATCCCCGGGGTCAGCCGCTCGGGCGCGACGATCATGGGCGCGATGTCGCTCGGCGTCGATCGCAAGACCGCCGCCGAGTTCAGCTTCTTCCTCGCGCTGCCGACGCTGACGGGGGCGACCGTGCTCCAGCTCTTCAAGCATCGCGACGCGATCACGACGGGCGACCTCGGGCTGATCGCGGTGGGGGCGCTGGTTTCCTTCGTCGTCGCCTGGGCGGTGATCAAGGCCTTCCTCGCGGTCGTCACCCGCTATGGCTTCGCGCCTTTCGCCTGGTACCGAATCATCGTCGGCGGCGCGGCGCTGGTCTGGCTCGCCATGAGATAGGTCCGATATAGGACTAAATCGCGAAAGATAATTGCGCAAGATACCTTAGCGGTCTGACAGACCCAAAATTTATGTCAATAATATTGTCCTATACGGCATTTCGTCCGTGACAGCGCGCGGCGCGTCCTGCATCCGACCTTCCAACGAAGGGAAATTTGCATGGCTGCCGACCGCATGCTCCAATTTGTGGGGCGCGAACAATCCTACCCCGACAAGCGCTCGCCCGAAGAGCGCGCGCGCGATTTCCGGGAGATCGCCGAACGCTACGCCGCGCCCGACGCCGACGCGCAGGCGGCGCGCTGCTCGCAGTGCGGCGTTCCCTATTGCTCGGTGCATTGCCCGCTGCACAACCATATCCCCGACTGGCTGCGCCTGACCGCCGAGGGGCGGCTGCGCGAGGCCTATGAGCTCAGCAACGCGACCTCGACCATGCCCGAGATCTGCGGCCGCATCTGCCCGCAGGACCGGCTGTGCGAGGGCAATTGCGTGATCGAATTTTCGGGCCACGGCGCGGTGACGATCGGCAGCGTCGAGAAATATATCACCGACACCGCCTGGGCCGAAGGCTGGGTCGAGCCGGTTCATGCCGGCCCCGCGACGGGCCAGTCCATCGGCATCATCGGCGCCGGGCCCGCGGGGCTGACGGCGGCCGAATATCTGCGCGTCGAGGGGCATGAGGTGCATGTCTACGATCGCCACGACCGCGCCGGCGGGCTGCTCACCTATGGCATCCCCGGCTTCAAGCTCGAGAAGGATGTGGTGATGCGCCGCGTCGAGCGGCTCGCGGCCAGCGGCATCCACTTCCACCTCGGCTTCGAAGTCGGCGGCGACGCGACGCTCGACCAGCTCCGCGCGAAGCACGACGCGATCCTGATCGCCACCGGCGTCTACAAGGCGCGCGAGATCAATGTGCCGGGCAACGAGGCCGCGGGCGTCGTCGCCGCGCTCGACTATCTGATCGCCTCGAACCGCAAGGGCTTCGGCGACGCCGTCCCCGAATTCGAGGACGGTCGCCTCGATGCGGCGGGCAAGCACGTCGTCGTGATCGGCGGCGGCGACACCGCGATGGACTGCGTCCGCACCGCGGTGCGTCAGGGCGCGAAGTCGGTCAAATGCCTCTATCGCCGCGACCGAGAGAATATGCCGGGCTCGCAGCGCGAGGTCGCCAATGCCGAGGAGGAAGGCGTCGAGTTCGTCTGGCTCTCCGCTCCCGAACGCTTCACCGCCGGCACATCGGTCAAGGAGGTCGCGGTCAAGGGGATGCGCCTCGGCGCCCCCGACGCCAGCGGCCGCCGCAGCCCCGAGCCCGACCCGGGCCGCGCCTTCGACCTCCCCGCCGACATGGTGATCAAGGCCCTGGGCTTCGACCCCGAGGAGCTGCCGCACCTCTTCGGTTCGCCCGATCTCAGCGTCACGCGCTGGGGCACGCTGCGCGTCGATCACCAGACGATGATGACCAGCCTGTCGGGCGTCTTCGCCGCGGGCGACATCGTCCGCGGCGCCAGCCTGGTCGTCTGGGGCATCCGCGACGGGCGCGATGTCAGCGAACAAATGTCGAAATGGTTGAAGGCGAAAGCAAAAAGCGAAAAGAAGGCCGCCTGACCAACAGGGGAAGGAATCACCATATGTCGACCTGGAAATATATGCTGCTCGCCGCTGCGCTCGCCGCGTCGCCGCTCCACGCGCAGGAGGCGGCCCCCGCCGCCGCATCCGCGGCGGAAACGCTCGCGCCCGGTCGGATCGCCGCCGCGGATAGCCTGATCGAGGTGATGATGCCGGCCGCCCAGCGCAAGGAAATGATGGGGCAACTCGTCGCGGTGACGATGGCGAACATCTCGGCGGGCATCCAGCAGCATTTCGGCACCGAGGGGTTCGCCGCCAATCCAAAGGCCAAGGCGGTCTTTGACCGATTCGTCGAGCGCCAGCAGCAGCTGACGGCGCAGCAGATCGACGCCCAGTTGCCCGGCCTGTTCGACGCGATGGCCCGCGCCTACGCCCGCCGCTTCACCGTGGCGCAGCTCGGCGAAATCGAGACCTTCTTTCGCACGCCGACGGGTCGCATCTACATGGCCGAGTCGCTGAAGATCATGTCCGATCCCGATATCGCCGCATGGCAGCGTCAGTCGATGGCGACCGGTATGGAGCGGCTGCCCCAGGAACTCGAGCGGCTGCGCAAAGAACTGGAAGCCGCCGGCGTCGCGACCGAAGCCGCGCCGCAATCCTGAGCGAACAGAGACAGGGATATCGAGATGACCAACAAATTCAGGACTATGTTGCTGGCCGGCGCGATGCTCGCCGCGCCCCTTCCCGCCGCCGTCTTGGCGCAGGAAGCGCCCGCCGCCGAAACCGTCGCTCAGGACGCCGCGACGCCGGCCGATGCAGAAACCGAGGCGGCGCTCGCCAACGCCAAGGCGAAGATGCAGAAGGAAATGGACGCGGCGATCGCGCTCGTCGAGAAGATGTTCGACACCAGCGATCTGCCGCCGATCGAGCCCGCGCGCCTGACGCTGGCGGAGCGCACGACCGCCGCGCTGATCCCCGATGGCAGCCTCGAAAAGATGATGGACAATCTGTACGGCAAGATGCTGCGCACCATCCTGGAGGAAACGGGCGGCAATTCGGACCTGTCGCTGTCGATCAAGACCGGGGTCGAAAGCGACCGGATCGCGGCGCTCGACGCCGACACCAAAAATGCCGTCGCCGACCTGTTCGACCCGCACCGCAAGGAGCGCGAGGATCAGGTGATGAAGGTGATCAGGCCGCTGATCAGCGAGGCGCTCGCCGACCTCGAGCCGCCGATGCGCGCAGGGCTCGCCAAGGCCTATGCCCGCAAATTCTCGGCCGGCCAGCTCACCGAGCTCAACGCCTTCTTCGCGACCCCGGCGGGACAGTCCTACGCTGGCGAATCGCTCGCGCTGCAGGCCGATCCCGAGGTGATGCTGGCGATGATGAAGGCGGTCCCGCCGCTGGTCACCAAGTTCATCGACCGCGCGCCGACGATCGAGGGCCAGCTCAAGGAGCTGCCCAAGGAAAAGGGGCTCGCCGACCTCAGCGATACCGAGATGAACAAGCTCGCCAAGCTGATGAAGGTCGACGTCCAGACGCTGAAGGACAATCGCGACATGTGGAGCGAGGCGGCGACCGAAACCGAAGCCGTCGAAGCCGCGCCGAGCGACGATTGGAGCGGCTCGGACGAGGCCGCTGACGCCGCGGCCGATGGGGCCGAAGCGGCCGTGGCCGCCGATGCGGCGGATGCGGCGGCAGCCGCCGCCGATGCCGCGATCGACGACCCCGCCTATGACCGCGGCAATTGGTCGGAAGCCGACCGCCAGCGGGTCGAGCAGCTCGAAGAGGCTGCCAGCAACGCCTCCTCGGCCGCGTTCGACGCGCAGGAAGAGGCGGTCGCCAACGCCCGCAAGAAGACGCCATCAACAGACTAAGGACCCCTCGTCGCCCCGGTCTCCGCCGGGGTGACGAGGTCCCGCCAGGAACGAAGACATGACCCATTTCCCCACCCCCGAACACGCGCGGCTTGCCGCCGAGGGCCTCTATCGTCCCGACCTCGAATCCGATGCCTGCGGCGTCGGCATGGTCGCGGCGACCGACGGCAAGGCGTCGCGCCGCGTCGTCGAGGCCGCGATCGAGGCGCTGCGCGCGGTGTGGCACCGCGGCGCGGTCGATGCCGACGGCAAGACCGGCGACGGGGCGGGGATCCATGTCGACCTTCCCGAACGCTTCTTCGACGACGCGATCGCGGCATCGGGGCACAAGGTGCGCCCGAACCGCCTCGCCGTCGGCATGATCTTCCTGCCGCGCACCGATCTGGGCGCGCAGGAGGAATGCCGCACGATCGTCGAGACCGAGATCATCGAGGCGGGCTATACCATCTACGGCTGGCGCCAGGTGCCGGTCGACGTGTCGGTGATCGGCGACAAGGCGCAGCGCACGCGCCCCGAGATCGAGCAGATCATGATCGCGGGGCCGCTTCCCGACGAACAGTCGGTCGCCGAATTCGAAAAGCAGCTCTATCTCGTCCGCCGCCGCATCGAGAAAAAAGTGATCGCGGCGCAGATCGCCGACTTCTATATCTGCAGCCTGTCGGCGCGCTCGATCATCTACAAGGGGCTGTTCCTCGCCGAGAGCCTCGCGGATTTCTACCCCGACCTCGCGAACAAGCTGTTCGAAAGCCGGGTCGCGATCTTCCACCAGCGCTACTCGACCAACACCTTCCCGCAATGGTGGCTCGCCCAGCCCTTCCGCTGCCTCGCCCACAATGGCGAGATCAACACGATCCGCGGCAACCGGAACTGGATGAAGAGCCACGAGATCAAGATGGCGAGCCTCGCCTTCGGTGAGCATTCGGAGGACATCAAGCCGGTGATCCCGGCGGGTGCGTCGGACACGGCGGCGCTCGACGCGGTGTTCGAGACGCTGTGCCGCGCCGGCCGCGACGCGCCGACCGCGAAGCTGATCCTCGTGCCCGAGGCGTGGGAAAGCGACCCCGACGCGCCCGACGCGCACAAGGCGATGTACGCCTATCTCGCCAGCGTCATGGAGCCGTGGGACGGCCCCGCCGCGCTCGCGATGACCGATGGGCGCTGGGCGGTCGCGGGGATGGACCGCAACGCGCTCCGTCCGCTGCGCTATACGCTGACCGCCGACAATCTGCTCGTCGTCGGCTCCGAAAGCGGGATGGTGCTGCTGCCCGAGGCGAGCATCCGCAAGAAGGGCCGCCTCGGCCCCGGCCAGATGATCGCGGTCGACCTCGACCAAGGCACGCTCTACGACGACCGCGCGATCAAGGACCGGATCGCGGGCGCGCAGGATTATCCCGCACGGGTCAGGGGTTTCCGCACCATGGCCGACCTGCCCAAGGGCGGGAAGTCGAGCCTTGCAGCCTGGGAACGCAGCGAGCTGCTGCGCCGCCAGGTCGCGGCCGGGCTGACGATGGAGGATATGGAACTGATCCTCTCGCCGATGGTCGAGGACGCGAAGGAGGCCGTCGGATCGATGGGCGACGACACGCCGCTCGCGGTCATTTCGGACAAGCCGCGCCACGTCGCGCAATTCTTCCGCCAGAATTTCAGCCAGGTCACCAACCCGCCGATCGACAGCCTGCGCGAACGGCATGTGATGAGCCTGAAGACGCGCTTCGCCAACCTCGCCAACATCCTCGATGAAAAGGGGCAGAGCGAGCATGTCCTCGTCATGGATTCGCCGGTGCTCGTCGGCGACGACTGGGACCGGCTGCGCGCCTATTTCGGCGACGCGATCGCCGACATCGACTGCACCTTCCCCGTCGGCGGCGACGCCTCGGCGCTGCGCGACGCGATCGCGCGCATCCGCCGCGAGGCGGAGGATGCGGTGCGCGCCGGGCGCAGCGAGCTGTTCCTTTCCGACCAGAATATCGGCGAAGACCGCGTCGGGGTCGCGATGGTGCTCGCCGCCGCGGCGGTCCACACCCATCTTGTGAGAAAAGGCCTGCGCAGCTACGCCTCGGTCAACGTCCGCTCGGCCGAAGTGCTCGACACGCATGCGTTCGCGGTGCTGATCGGCGTCGGCGCGACCACGGTCCACGCCTATCTCGCCGAAGCCGCGATCGCCGACCGTCAGGCGCGCGGGCTGTTCGGCGAGCTCGGCCTCGACGACTGCCGCAAGCGCTTCCGCAAGGCGATCGACGACGGGCTTTTGAAGATCATGGCAAAGATGGGGATCGCGGTGATCTCCAGCTATCGCGGCGGCTATAATTTCGAGGCGGTCGGGCTGTCGCGCGCGCTGGTCAACGATCTCTTCCCCGGCATGCCGGCGAAGATTTCGGGCGAAGGCTATCAATCGCTGTTCATCAACGCGACCGAGAAGCACGAGGCGGCGTTCGACGCGCGCGTCACCACCCTCCCCGTCGGCGGCTTCTATCGCCAGCGCGCGGGCGGCGAGACGCACGCCTATTCGGCGCAGCTCATGCACCTCCTCCAGACCGCGGTCGCGACCGACAGCTATTCGACCTATCTGCAGTTCGCGCGCGGGGTCGCCGACCTGCCGCCCGTGTATCTGCGCGACCTGATGGAGTTCAACTTCCCCGCGCAGGGCGTGGCGCTCGACAGCGTCGAGGCGATCACCGAGATCCGCAAGCGCTTCGTCACCCCCGGCATGTCGCTGGGCGCGCTGTCGCCCGAGGCGCACGAGACGCTGGCGATCGCGATGAACCGCATCGGCGCCAAGGCGGTGTCGGGCGAAGGCGGCGAAGCGAGCGAACGCTATCGCCCCTATGCGAACGGCGACAACGCCAACAGCAACATCAAGCAGATCGCGAGCGGCCGTTTCGGCGTCACCGCCGAATATCTCGGCGCCTGCGACGAGATCGAGATCAAGGTCGCGCAGGGCGCGAAGCCCGGCGAGGGGGGGCAGCTTCCCGGCTTCAAGGTCACCGAATTCATCGCCCGCCTGCGCCACGCGACGCCGGGGGTGATGCTGATCAGCCCGCCGCCGCACCACGACATCTATTCGATCGAGGATCTGGCGCAGCTCATCTACGACCTCAAGCAGATCAACCCCCGCGCGCGCGTCTGCGTCAAGCTCGTGAGCTCGGCGGGCATCGGCACCGTCGCGGCGGGCGTCGCCAAAGCCCACGCCGATGTGATCCTTGTCTCGGGCAACACCGGCGGCACCGGCGCCTCGCCCCAGACGAGCGTCAAATATGCCGGCACCCCGTGGGAAATGGGCCTCAGCGAAGTCAACCAGGTGCTGACGCTCAACGGTCTGCGCCACCGCATTCGCCTCCGCACCGACGGCGGGCTCAAGACCGGACGCGACATCGTGATCGCCGCCATTTTGGGCGCCGAGGAATATGGCATCGGGACATTGAGCCTGGTCGCGATGGGCTGCATCATGGTGCGCCAGTGCCATTCGAACACCTGCCCGGTCGGCGTCTGCACGCAGGATGAGAAACTGCGCGCGAAGTTCACCGGCAGCCCGGAGAAGGTGATCAACCTGATGACCTTCATCGCCGAGGAGGTGCGCGAGATTCTCGCCAAGCTCGGCTGCCGCAGCCTCGACGAGGTGATCGGCCGCACCGAGCTGCTCCGCCAGGTCAGCCGCGGCGCCGAGCATCTCGACGATCTCGACCTCAATCCGATTCTCGCCAAGGTCGACGCGCCCGACGAGGAGCGCCGGTCGAAGGGGCCGAATTTCCGCAACCCGGTGCCCGACAGCCTCGACGCGCAGATATTGAACGACGCGAAGCCGCTGTTCGAGCGCGGAGAGCGGATGCAGCTCACCTATAATGTCCGCAACACGCACCGCGCGGTCGGCACCCGTCTGTCGGCCGAGGTCACGCAGCGCTTCGGCATGACCGGCCTCGCGCAGGGCCATGTCGAGATCCGCCTGCGCGGCACCGCGGGCCAGTCGCTCGGCGCCTTCCTGTGCCAGGGCATCACGCTCGAGGTGTTCGGCGACGCCAACGACTATGTCGGCAAGGGCCTGTCGGGCGGGCGCATCATCGTGCGGCCCACCGTGTCGAGCCCGCTCGTCAGCCAGCACAACAGCATCGTCGGCAACACCGTCCTTTACGGCGCGACAGCGGGCACGCTGCTCGCGGCGGGGCAGGCGGGCGAGCGCTTCGCGGTGCGCAACTCGGGCGCGAACGTCGTGGTCGAGGGCTGCGGCGCGAACGGCTGCGAATATATGACCGGCGGCACCGCGGTGATCCTCGGCCCCGTCGGCTCGAACTTCGGCGCCGGGATGACCGGCGGCATGGCCTTCGTGCTCGACACCGACGACGCCTTCGAGCGCCGCGCCAACGGTGAATCGATCGTCTGGCAGCGCCTGGAAAGCGCGCATTGGGAAGCGGTGCTGAAGGAGCTGATCGCCGACCACGCGCAGGCGACGGGCAGCAAATGGTCGGCCGAGATCCTCGCCGACTGGGACCTTCGCAAGGGCCAGTTCTGGCAAATCTGCCCCAAGGAAATGCTCCCCCGCCTGGCCCAGCCCTTGAGCGACGCCGAGATCGGGGTGGTGGCCGCGGAGTAGCGTCGATCTTCCCTTCTTCGGGGGAAGAGTGGGCCAACCCCTTTCGTCATTGCGAGCGAAGCGAAGCAATCCAGGGCAGGCATAGACCGCCCTGGATTGCTTCGCTTCGCTCGCAATGACGGAACAAGGCATTGGCGATGAGTTGGTTCGCCGCACCGCCGGCGCGTCTCATCGCACATGTGGCAGCGTTCAGCGCAGTGAAAGCGTCCATCGCGTAAAGGGCGCGGCTTAATAGCCTCACGTCCTTATGGAAAGATGCTGCCATGACCCGCCGCCTGCCCCTGATCGCCCTCCCCCTGCTCGCGCTCGCCGCGCCGCTTCCAGCCTTCGCCGCCGACGGCGATACCGCCGCCGCGGTGCTTGGCGACCCGGTCGCGCAGGATCGCATGGCCGACACGGTCACCGCGCTCGTCGACGCGCTGATGCGGCTCAACGTCGGCCCGCTCGCCGAAGCGGTCGCGCGCGCCGATCCCGAATCCGACGCCGCCTACATCCCGCCCGACGCGACGCTCGGCGAACTCGCCGGCCGCGACCCCGATTATGGCGAACGCCTCGGCAGCGACGTCCGCGCCGGCACGCGCATAGCGGGTCACATGGCCGCCGCGATGGCCGCCTACGCCCCCGTGCTCAAGGACATGGCGCGCGACATGGCCGCGCAGTGGGAACGCGAGCGCGACGCCGCGCGGCGCTGATCCCTTTGGTGGATAAATAGGGACAGTCCCTGTTTATTGGGCGCCATAGCCGTTGCGCGCGCGGCCCCGCTGCCGCTATGCCGAACCCATGTGGCAACTCTACCAATTCCCCTTGTGTCCCTTTTCGCGCAAGATTCGGCTTTTGCTCGGCGAAAAGGGCGTGGGCTACGAACTGCTGCGCGAATCGCCGTGGGAGCGCCGCGACGAGTTCATCGACCTCAACCCGGCGGGCCGCACCCCGGTGATGGTCGACCAGGAACGCGGTCAGGTGCTCATCGACAGCGCCGCGATCGCCGAATATTTCGAGGAAACCGTCGAGGGCAAGGCGATGATCAACGGCACGGCGGCCAACCGCGCCGAAATCCGCCGCCTCGTCGCCTGGTTCGACCAGGATTTCTATTATGAGGTCACCGGCCCGCTGCTGTTCGAGCGGATGCAGAAGCGCATCGTCCACCGCCAGCCGCCCGACGGCGGCGCGCTGCGCGAGGCGATGAAGGCCGCGAACAACCATCTCGACTATGTCGACTATCTGATCGACCACCGCACCTGGCTCGCCGGTGCGACGATGAGCCTCGCCGACCTCGCCGCCGCGGCGCATATCTCGGTCGCCGACTATCTCGGCGGCATCGACTGGACCGGCCACGAACAGACCAAGGGCTGGTATTCGGGCCTGAAATCGCGCCCGAGCTTCCGCCCGCTGCTGGCGGAGCGGATGGAGATCGTGTCGCCGCCGAAATATTACGAGGATGTCGATTTCTAAACCGACATAAATCCGCATCCCCGAGCGAAGACGAGGGGCTATGCCGAGCGAAGTCGAGGCTGCGACGTATCTGATTCTCGCTTCGCTCGAACGAGCCCCTCGTCTTCGCTCGGGGATGCGGTGTGTTTTAATGCCGCCTCGCGCTCAGCAGCCCTTATACTTCCAGTTCCGGTCCTTGCCCTCGGCGACCTGCGCGACGATCGTTTCGATCCGCTTGACGCGCGTTTCCTCGCGCTTCGCCTCGAGCACCCATTCGATATAGTCGCGCCGCTTGCCGGGCGAAAAGGCGTCCCAATGGCCTTGGGCGGCGCCATTCGCCTTCAACGCCGCCCCCAGGTCGGCGGGCAGGTCGAGCGCCGGCTTGGCCGCCGCCTTCGCCCGCTTCGGCTTGCCCTCGCCCGCCAGCGCCACCGCCTTCGCGATCATCGCCGCGAGCGCCTTGTCGTCGGGCAGATCGGCGAGCGAGGCGAGCCGCCCGAAGCTGCCCATCGCCCCCTCCTTGCGCGCCGCGCCGGTGACCTCCTCGTCGCGCCAGAAACCGAAGGTCGCATGGCCCTTGAACGCCGCCATGCCCGCCAGATTCTGCCCGTTCAACACGAAATGCGGCACGCCCCATTTCAGCGTCTCGGCGGCATCCGGCGCGTGCTTGTGCACCAGCGCGCGCATATGGGTCAGGATGGTCTGCGCGAAGGGCTGAGCTTTCGCGATATAGGCGTCGACGCGCGGGTCGCGGCCGCCGCTCATCCCGCGTGCCGCGCCGCGATCAGATAGTTGAGCGCCTCGCTGCCGCCGAGCTTGAACCCCCGCGCCGGCGAGGGCGACAGTCCGGTGCGGTCGATCACCGCCAGCCCCGCGCTTTCGAGCAGCGCGATCAACTCCTCGGGCCGCAGGAAGCGGTCCCAGTCGTGCGTCCCGCGCGGTATCGCGCCGACGCGCTCGGCCGCCTCGACCAGCAGCAGCTTCGAGGCGACCGTCCGGTTGGGCGTCGAAAGGATCATCAACCCGCCCGGCGCGAGCCGCGCGGCGAGTTCGGCGACGAAGGCGGCGGGATCGGCGACATGCTCGACCACCTCCATCGAGGTGACGAGGTCGAAGGTCGCGGGCGGCAGCGCCGCCAGCTCGCCCGCATGATAGGCGATCGCCAACCCCTGCCCCGCAGCATGATCCCGCGCTGCCGCGATATTCTCGGGCGCCGCATCGACCCCCGTCACCGCGGCGCCCAGCCGTGCCAATGGCTCGGCGAGCAGTCCCGCGCCGCAACCGACGTCGAGCGCGCGCCGCCCCGCGAGCGGGTGCCGCTCGCGCGCGTCGACATGCCAGTGCGCGTCGATCTGGTCGCGAATATAGGACAGGCGCACGGGATTGAGCTTGTGGAGCATCGCCGACGAGCCGTGCGGGTCCCACCAGTCGGCGGCGAGCGCGCCGAAATGAGCGGCTTCGTGCGGGTTGATCGTCGCGGCGTTCATGCGGCAGGATGTGGCACCGCCCGCCCGCCGGCGCAAGAAAATTGCCGCGGCGCGCCATCCCGCGGTGTGGATCCGCGCCTTTCGTTGGGCGCGGGCAAGAAAATATATCGCAGCGGGGACATCATCGCCTTGCCTTCGCCTCCCCCCTTCCGTAACAGCGGCGCGCCGCGGAAATCTTCGAAAAGTTGCGGCTGAAACCAGCACAGGAAAGCGGGGCGACATGGCGCGGATCGTGATGAAATTCGGGGGCACGTCGATGGCGGGCACCGAGCGGATTCGCACCGTCGCAAAACTCGTCGCGCGCGAGGTCGCGCAGGGCAACGAGGTCGCGGTCGTCGTCTCCGCGATGGCGGGCGAGACCGACCGGCTCGTCGGTTTCTGCCGCGAGGCGAACCCGCGCTACGACCCCGCCGAATATGACGTCGTCGTCGCGGCGGGCGAGCAGGTCACCTCGGGCCTCCTCGCGCTCACGCTGCAGGCGATGGGCACCCCGGCGCGCAGCTGGCTCGGCTGGCAGCTCCCGATCCGCACCGAGGAAGCGCACGCCCGCGCGCGCATCGCGAACATCGACACCGGCGCGCTCGGCGCGGCGATGGCCAAGGGCGAGGTCGCGGTGATCCCGGGCTTCCAGGGCCTGATGGACGACGGCCGCGTCGCGACGCTCGGCCGCGGCGGATCGGACACCAGCGCGGTCGCCGTGGCGGCGGCGCTGAAGGCCGATCGCTGCGACATCTACACCGATGTTGACGGCGTCTACACCACCGATCCCCGCATCGTCGCGCGCGCGCGCAAGCTCGACTATGTGACCTATGAGGAAATGCTCGAACTCGCCAGCGTCGGCGCCAAGGTGCTCCAGACGCGCTCGGTCGGGCTCGCGATGAAGGAAGGCGTGCGCGTGCAGGTGCTTTCGAGCTTCGTCGAGGGCGACGAAGCGCCGAAGCGGGGCACGATGATCGTCAGCGACGAGGAAATAGAGGAACATCAGATGGAACGGCAGCTGATCACCGGCATCGCCCACGACAAGAATGAAGCGAAGATCATCGTCACCCGCGTGCCCGACAAGCCGGGCGGCGTCGCGAACATCTTCGGCCCCCTCGCCGCGGCGGGGATCAATGTCGACATGATCATCCAGAACGTCGGCCGCGACAAGGGCGAGACCGACGTGACCTTCACCGTCCCCGCGACCGACCTCCTGCGCTCGATCGACCTGCTCGAAGGCGCGAAGGAGAAGATCGGCTTCAACCGCATTCTCAGCGACGACAAGGTCGCGAAGATCAGCGTCGTCGGCGTCGGGATGAAGAGCCACGCGGGGGTCGCGAGCACGATGTTCCGCGCGCTCGCGGACAGGGGCATCAACATCCAGGCGATCTCGACCAGCGAGATCAAGGTCAGCGTGCTGATCGACGAGGATGAAACCGAACTCGCGGTTCGCGTCCTCCACACCGCCTACGGCCTCGACGCCGCCGACTGACGGACGACCCCTTCAACTGACGGACGACCCCTTCAATAGCGGCCTCGTGCCTTCACCTCGAGGGCCGCGAGCGCGGTGATCGCATCCTGCGTCTTGCCGCCGTCGATCTGGCCGATGATCGACTGCGCAACATTGTCGTCGCGCGGCCGGTGCGGCGCCGACGCCAGCGGAATCAGCAGCGATCGGGCCGCCGCCCCGTCGCCCTCGCGCAATTTCTGCAGCGCCAGCGATACGGCGACCTGCTCGTTTTCGGGCGCCAGTATCGAAGCGCGGATCAGTCCCTGTACCGCCCCCGCGGGGACGGCCTTCCCCGCCCAGGCATAGCTGCCGAAATAGCGATAAAAGGCCTCGACCGATTGCGGATCGGCGCGATTGGCCCGAACGAACCATTCGCGCCCCGCGGCCCAGCCAGCGGAATCCTTGGGCGCGCCCTCGATCGCCTTCTGCGTCGCGAGACGTCCCTTCAGCAACAACGCCCGATCCGATTTCGGGTCGAGCTCCAGGGCTCGATCGGCGAGGGCCTCCGCCTCCGCAAAGCGATCGGCCATGAAGCTGACTTCCGCGGCCATCGCCTGCGCGACCGCATCGTCGGGATGTTTCCGCGCAGCGCGCTCGGCCTTCAGCGCATAGCCCTTGCGATAGCCCTTGGCGACGCCGTCCTTCATGGTCAGCCACGCCGGAAGAACATCCTCCTCGCCCGCCGTCAGCCGGCGCAGCGCGACCTTCGGCGGGGCCGATGCCGCTGGAATGCGGAGGGGCGGCGCCAGGGCGCCTTTCATATAGGCGTCGAGTTCGCGATCGAGCGTATCGAAATCCCCGAAAGCGTCCTTGGCCGCGACGAGGCTCGACTTGCCGGCGCGGATCGCGGCGAGATAGCGGTTCAGCTGACCGGAGCGCTCGGGGCGCAGCATCAGATAATGGGTGAGCAGCCAGGCTCTTCCATAAGTCAGATCGACATTGTCACCGAAACCATATTGCTCGGGCGCGACGAGCCGGCGCAACGGCAGGTTCGAACCGCCCAGCAGCGCCGATCCGCGATAATTGGCCGGATAGCCGAGGACGATCGATCCATCCTCCCCGAAATCCACGTTGGCGTTGAATTCGGCGAAGCCCTCGACATACCAATAGGGATAGGCGCCGGGGAAATTGGTCAGCATGAAATGATGGCTGTACTCGTGCAGCATCAGCGCCTGCGAATGGAGATCGCCGAGCTTCAGCCTGCGATCGGCCTTCGGATCGCTGATCCCGATGATCCGCGGCCCGGCGAGCGGCCCCGAATAATAGCCGAGCACCCCCGGACAGCGGCAGACATCGAAGAATAGCCGCGGATCGAGCGCATAGATGGCGACCGGCCGGCTGTGGAGGTCGGGATTGTCCGCGATGCCGTACAGCTGCCGCAGCGCGCCGTCGAACCGCTCGAGCCGGGTCGCGAAATCGCGCGCGGCCGTTTCATCGCCATCGGTCACCAGCACGAAATGATCGGTGCGGACCTCGAACCACTCGGCGCGCGCCGGCGCCGTCCACACCAGGGCGGCTATCGCCAGCCCGACCCACCAACCGAAACCCCTCAACGTCCGCTCCCCCCTCAACCCGTTCCGGAATAGCCATTTTCCGGCCGGAGGGGAAGTCGTGCGCCCCCTATTCCGCTACGAGGCGCCGCGCTGCCGGCGCTTCGCCGCCGTTCCGGCGGCGCGTCCGCGCGCGGCCGACGAGCTGGACGATCGTGAAATGCACCGCGAAGAGCAGCGCCTTCGACGCGAGTGGGAAGATACCGATGAACGCCGGCCACCAGGGCGTGAAGGCATAGGCGATGACGAGGTTCGCGGCCGCGGTCGCGAACATCAGCCCCGCCCAGACGAAGCCGAAGCGCTCCATCACGTCGCCGACCAGCGGCAGGTCCGCGGGCGGGATATAGCGGTTCATCCACCCGCGGCGCAGCATCGCCGCGCCGACGATCAGATAGACGATCGACGGCTTGACCATCACGAAGCGGGGATCGCCGGTCAGCATCGTCGCCGCTGCCGAGAAGAGCACCATCGCCAGGCTGATCCACTGCAGCGCGGCGACCGCGCGGCCGCGGGCGATCTCGAACAGCACCACGGCGCAGGCGGCCACAGTGCCGGCGGCCGTCGCGACGATCAGGTCGACATGGAACGCCAGCAGCACCGCGAAGACGATCACCCCCAGCGAGTCGAAAACCAGCGGGCCCACGGCATAGAGCAACGGTTTCATGATTTCGTCCTTTCGCATATTCAATGTTATCATTGTAAACATTGCGAAGGCCGCGCGTCAAGGGGAAATTGACGGTGTAAACATAGAAGGAGGCGCTGACCCGTTCCCGACCGGAAAACGACATTATTTTAATCGTCATCCCGGACTTGATCCGGGATCCACGACGACGGCGCAGCTATGGATCCCGGATCAAGTCCGGGATGACGATGCGGGAGAGGGTCGTTGTCGACCAGTTGCGGACGTTCTTCCCCCCTCCCGCTTGCGGGAGGGGTTGGGGGTGGGCCGCAACGGTGCGGTGTGCCCACCCCGCTGCGGCTAGCGGACAAGTCCGCAAGCCTCGCTGCCCCTCCCGCTTGCGGGAGGGGACAAAGCGCGCTGCCCTCAACGTCCACTCCCCACTCCAAAGCGGACATCGGCTGCAAATAGGCCTTTCCTACATTATTCGGCTGTGCCAGCTTTGTCCGGCTCTTTCATTTGGTCGACAAAGCGATGGCGGTCCCGCTTGCGCGCGCAGTCACAGCAAGGCGTGCCTGGCGCGTCCAGCACGCATCAAGGCCCGGACGGGGGATGCGATAGGCTGAACTTTCCTGAACTTTGAGATTCCCAAGCGATCCCTGCGCCGGCGTGCCACCGGGCCCATGATGCCCCCGAAGGCGGACCCGCGACTCCCCGCCCTGGCGGCAGCCGCCGGTCCCGCGGCGTGATGCGGGACCGGCGAGCCCGCAGATCAGGCCAGATCGAAGCGGTCGGCGTTCATCACCTTGACCCACGCCTTGACGAAGTCCTTCACGAACTTCTCCTCATGGCCCTTCTCGGCATAAACCTCGGCCGTCGCGCGGAGCTGCGAGTTGGAGCCGAAGATCAGGTCGGTGCGCGTGGCGCGCCAGCGTTCCTGGCGCCCGCCGCGGTCATAGCCGATGAACTCCTCGTCGCCGCTGGTGTCGACGACCTCCCAGATCGTGTCCATATCGAGCAGATTGACGAAGAAGTCGTTGGTGAGCTGGCCCACCCGGCTGGTGAACACGCCATGCTTGCTGCCGCCCTGGTTGGCGCCGAGGACGCGCAATCCGCCGACGAGCACCGTCATTTCGGGCGCCGACAGGCCGAGCAGCGACGCGCGGTCGAGCAGCAGCTCTTCGGTCTTCACCCGATGCTTGGTCGCCAGATAGTTGCGGAAGCCGTCGGCCCGGGGCTCCATCACCTCGAAGCTCTCGACGTCGGTCCACTCCTGCGTCGCGTCGCCGCGGCCGCCGGTGAAAGGAACGCTGACGTTGAAGCCCGCGTCCTTCGCCGCCTTTTCGACCGCCGCCGAGCCGGCAAGCACGATCGCGTCGGCCATCGACAGCGATCCGCGCAGTTCGTCGATCTTGGCGAGCACCTTCGACAGCTCAGCCGGATCGTTGACCGCCCAGTCCTTCTGCGGCGACAGGCGGACGCGCGCGCCGTTGGCGCCGCCGCGGAAGTCGGTCTTGCGGAAGGTCGAGGCCGAAGCCCAGGCCGCCTTGACGAGTTCACCGACGCTGAGCCCAGAGCCGAGGATCGCGGTCTTGAAGGCGGCGACATCGGCGTCGGAGGGCTTGCTTCCCGCGGGAACCGGGTCCTGCCAGATCAGGTCCTCGGCTGGCACTTCGGGGCCGAGATAGCGGCCCTTCGGCCCCATGTCGCGATGGCAGAGCTTGAACCAGGCGCGCGCGAAAGCGTCCTTGAACGCTTCATGGTCGTTCCGGAACTTCTCCGAATATTGGCGGAGTTCGGGGTCCATCTTCAGCGCCATGTCGGCGGTGGTCATCATCGTCGGCACGCGTCTGCCCGGATTATGGGCGTCGGGGGCCATGTCCTCTTCCTTCTGGTTGATCGGCTGCCACTGCTGGGCGCCGGCCGGGCTCTTCACCAGCTCGTAATCATAGTCGAGGAGCAGGCGGAAGAAATTCTCCGACCATTCGGTGGGCGTGTTGACCCACGCGCCTTCGAGGCCGCTGGTGATCGCGTGCGCGCCCACTCCGGTCTCGAAGCTCGACGACCAGCCGAGGCCCATGAGCGTGATGTCGCCGTTTTCGGGCGCCGCCCCGACCAGGCTCGCATCGCCCGCGCCGTGCGCCTTGCCGAAGGTGTGGCCGCCCGCGGTCAACGCCACCGTCTCCTCATGGCTCATCGCCATGCGTTCGAAGGTGATCTTGATGTCGCGCGCCGACTGCAGCGGATCGGGATTGCCGCCAGGCCCTTCGGGGTTGACGTAGATCAGCCCCATCTGGATCGCCGCGAGCGGGTTTTCGAGGTCCATCTGCTTTTCGGGGTCGATGCGCGTCTGCACGCCTTCGTTGACCCATTGGTCCTCGGCGCCCCAATAGATATCGCGCTCGGCCTCATAGACGTCCTTGCGGCCGCCGCCGAAGCCGAACACCGGCCCGCCCATCGATTCGATCGCGACGTTGCCGGCGAGGATGAACAGGTCGGCCCAGCTGATCTTGCTGCCGTATTTCTGCTTCACCGGCCACAACAGGCGGCGCGCCTTGTCGAGATTGCCATTGTCGGGCCAGCTGTTGAGCGGGGCGAAGCGCTGCTGCCCGGCATTGGCGCCGCCGCGGCCGTCGGCGGTGCGATAGGTGCCCGCGGCGTGCCACGCCATGCGGATGAAGAAGGGGCCATAATGGCCATAATCGGCGGGCCACCACGGCTTGCTGTCGGTCATCAGCGCGACGAGGTCGTCCTTCACCGCCTGATAGTCGAGCGAGCGGAACGCCGCGGCGTAATCGAAATCCTCGCCCATCGGGTCGGGCGAAACGCCGCCCTGGTGCAGGATCTCGACCGGCAGCGCGTCGGGCCACCAGTCCTTGTTCGTCCGCCCGAGCAGCGAACGGAACCGGTCGTGGCTGATCGGACAGCCCTTGGCGGGGTCCACGGGGGTCTCGGCGTTCATGCAGTCTCTCCTCTCTCGATATCGTTGAAACGGATGGCGCGGCAGGATGACCCGCGCATGACGGCGCGGCGGCGGCCACGAAAGGGCGTCGGCGCGGGCGAACGTGAGTCGATGGGATCCATCCTTTCGCTTCGACGGACGGAGAATAGGCACGGCGCGGCGTTTCAGAAAAACCGAATAAGGTGGATTGAGTGATTGAGCGGGCCGATCAGTGGGCGGCGCGGCGACCGCGATGGGGCCACGGGCCGTCGCAGCGGGGGAACTCCCGCTCCTGCCCGCGGGTTGACCCTGTGCCGCGACATGACGGCATGCCTGCGGCACTTGCAGGAGTAGTGAAATGCCCAACAAACAGCAACAGCAGGGCCAGAACCGCCAGCAGGATCGCGATCGCCAGCACCAGCAACAGCAGGGCGGCCAGGATCGCCAGCAGGGCGAGCAGCCCCGCCGCGATCAGCAGGATCGCAATCCGAACCAGCAGCGCTGACGCGGCTGCAGGAATAAAAGGGGCCGCCCCGGCCGGAGCGGCCTCTTTTTTGAGGATTGTGCCGATTGCAAACGCAAGCGAGACGTCGACTTTGGGGTGGGGAGCGGACGCTTATGATCCTCCCTGTCGCGCAGCGATGGGGAGGTGGCAGCCGCAAAGCGGCTGACGGAGGGGCCGAGCGCGAAGCGCTCGCTGGCGCTCGCGGCCCCTCCACCGCCTTCGGCGGTCCCCCTCCCCACGGCTGCGCCGCAGGGAGGATCTATGGCCGCTACCGGCCGGAAGCCGGCGCAAGCGGGTTTCTAAAATACATAATTGCCTCATTTTATGCCCCTTAGAAGCGCGCCTTGATCGTCCCGCCCCAGGTGCGCGGATCGCCCGGGAGGCCGGTGATCAGGCCGGTGTTCCCCGGCCCCATGAACAATTGCTCGAGATATTTCTGGTCAAAGGCGTTGCGGACCCACGCATAGACGTCGAGCCCCGCCTCGGTCCGAAAGCCCGCGCGGAAGTTCGACAGCGAATAGCCGTCGATCCACGTATAGGCCGACGCCGACGCATTCGATGAAAAGTTCGACCGGTAGCTGCCGTCATAGCCCAGATAGACCTGCCCGTCCTGCCCGAGCAATTTGGCCGGGGCATTGATCTCCGCGCCATAGGAAAGGGCCCATTTCGACACTCCGGGCAGGCGCTGCCCCGAAATGTCGCAATTCGCCGGGCTGCTGCTGCCGCCCGACAGCTCGGGCGGGCACGGCGCGTCGACGAAGCGGACATATTTGGCGTCGGTATAGGCGCCGTTGGCATAGGCGCGGAACCGCTCGCTCGGCCGGATCGAGAAATCCGCCTCGACCCCCTGCGTCCGCACCTTGCCGGCGTTGGCGAGATAGCCGCGCAGCACGCCGAATTGGCCGTTGTTCACATTGGCCTGATAATTTTTGATGTCGGTGCGGAAGATCGACAGGTTGAAGGTGCCGCGCCGGTCCCAGAATTCGGCCTTCGCCCCCGCTTCATAATGCTGGACGGACTCGGGCTTGATCGTCGCGGCGGCGAGCAGCGGACTGCCGTCGGCGCCGTTCGGCACGCCATTCTGGTTGATGCCGCCCGATTTGAACGTCTTCGCATAGGTCGCGTAAAGCAGGATGTCGGGCGCCGCCTTCCAGGTCGCGGTCAGGTCGTAGCTGAAGTTCCAGTCGCTGAACGAGGGTGCATATTCCTGCGGGCTGAAAACCGCGAGCCGCGCGACCGACACCGGATCGGTCAGGTCGGCGGTCACCGCCGAACCGTCGCCGGCATAGACGAGCCGCTGATAATAGCCGTTCTTCTTGTCATAGTTCAGCCGCACGCCGGGCTGGATCGTGAAGCTGTCGGACAGCTTCCAGCTCAATTGCCCGAACAGCGCGAGGCTGGTGTTCTTCAGATATTGGGTGTTGATCGCGGTCAGCCCGTCGAGCACCGAGGGGTCGTTCGACAGCGGATTCGACGGGTTGATCGTCCAGCGGCTCGACGCCGGCCCATGCTGCTCGGTCCCCTGCGTGTCGATCCGCTGGTGGAAGGCGAAACCGCCCACCACGAAATCGAAACGCTCGCCCGAATAATTATAGCGCAGCTCCTGCGTATACTGGTTCTGCTGCGACGGGTTCTGCGACTTGGTGACGATCGGCAGGCCGGTGAAGTCGCGGTCGTTCTCGGGCTGCCAGTCCCAATAGCGCCACGCGGTGACCGAGGTCAGCGTTCCTGGCCCCACGTCCCACTTCACCCGCAGCGCGACCCCGCCGATCTCGTTGCCGGCATTGAGATTGGCGTCGAGGTCGGTCAGCCGGTCATAGGGATTGGTGCTCGGCACGACATAGCCCTGCGCCGCCGCGAGCGCCGCGAACTGACGGTTCAGCGGGCGCTGCGTCTCGCCGGTGCGGACGAAGACCGATCCGCAGCACACCGCGTCCTGCTTGTTCCAGTCGCCGGTCAGCGTGACGTCGAGATTGTCGGTCGGCCGCCACAGCAATTGGCCGCGCAGGCCGATATTGTCCTGACTCTGGACCCAGCGGTCGGTCGTCACATTATAGAGCGTGCCGCGGCGGCTGGTCGCCGAGACCGCGATCCGCGCCGCCAGATTGCTCGTCAGCGGGCCCGAGATGGCGGCCTTCGCCTGCTTGAAATTGAGATTGCCGATGCTGAGCTCGGCCTTGCCCTCGAAATCGAAGGTCGGCTGGTTGGTCGTGATGTTGATCGCCCCGGCGGTGGTGTTCTTGCCATAGAGCGTGCCTTGCGGCCCGCGCAGCACCTCGATCTGCGCGACGTCGAGGAAGTCGAAGGTCGCGGAGGCGACGCGCGCGTAATAGACGTCGTCGACATAGATGCCGACCCCCTGTTCGATGCCGTCGTTGGTCAGGCCGAAGGGCGCCCCGATGCCGCGGATGTTGACCGCCGAGTTGCGCGGGTTGGACGAATAGAATTGCAGCGTCGGCGCAAGCTGCTGGAGCCGCCCGACATTGAAGCTGCCGGTGTTGTCGATCTGGTCGCCCGCGACCACCGAGATGGCGATCGGCACGTCCTGCGCGGTTTCGGCGCGGCGGCGCGCGGTGACCACGATGTCGCCGCCGTAGCTGCCGCCCTCGACCTGTTCCGGGGCGTCGGCGGTGGTCGCGGCCGTGTCGGCGCTCGTTTCGTCGGCCGCCGCGGACTGGGCGGCGAAGGCGAGGATCAGCGGCAATGTCAGGGATGCGGCCGTTATGCGGCGGCGCGCGGAAGGATATTTGGCAGTCATGGCAATTTCCTGTTGCAAAGAAAATTGCCACATCCGGTGGTCCGGTCTGCGGCAGTATTGGGGGGACGTGCCCCCGTCGGGAGGCCCTGGTCAGTTCGGGTAGCGGTGGCGCTCGGTCACATCGACCTGCACCAGTTTCCCTTCATGAACGGTGAGCTGGATGGCGCCGAAGCGCAGCTTGTCGAGCGCGTCGAGCACCGTCTGGATCGCGCGCGGCACGGCTTCGCGCGCACTCGCGGTCTGGTCGTTGGTGGGCATACGGCTTCCTTTCGTTGGTGGATTCGCCGCCGGAGCATATGCCAACTGTTTTAGTTGACAATGATTGTTTTGCTTTCTGCGCTCAAAGGACGAATTGGCGCGCCGAACCGAGCGGATCGCTTTTCGTCCATCGGCGCGCCCGCCGCGGCGGCAATCCATTGCGCCCGCGCGCATGTGCTGGCAAAGGCGCTGATGATGAGCAAAATTAACGATCTGATGGCGCGCGGAACCGAGCTTCTCGGCAGCGATTACGCCATTCTTTGCGGCGCGATGAGCTGGGTCTCGGAACGCCATCTGGTCAGCGCGATCAGCAACGCCGGCGGCTTCGGCGTCATCGCCTGCGGCGCGATGACGCCCGAGCTTCTCGATGCCGAAATCGCGGCGACCAAGGCGCTCGCGACGCGCAACTTCGGCGTCAACCTGATCACCATGCACCCGCAGCTCTTCGAGCTGATCGAGGTGTGCGCGAAGCACGGCGTCGGCCATGTCGTGCTCGCCGGCGGCCTGCCGCCCAAGGGGAGCCTCGAGGCGATCAAGGCGTCGGGCGCCAAGGTCATCTGCTTCGCGCCGACGCTCGCGCTCGCGAAGAAATTGATGCGCTCGGGCGTCGATGCGCTGGTCATCGAGGGCATGGAGGCGGGCGGGCATATCGGCCCGGTGTCGACGAGCGTTCTCGCGCAGGAAATCCTGCCCGAACTCGCGTCCGAACTGCCGATCTTCGTCGCCGGCGGCATCGGCCGCGGCGAGGCGATCGCGGGTTACCTCGAAATGGGCGCGTCGGGGGTCCAGCTCGGCACCCGCTTCGTCTGCGCGACCGAAAGCATCGCGCATCCCGCGTTCAAGAAAGCGTTCATCCGCGCTTCCGCGCGCGACGCGATCGCCAGCGTGCAGATCGACCCGCGCCTGCCCGTCATCCCGGTGCGCGCGCTCAAGAACAACGGCACCGAGGCCTTTACCGCCAAGCAGCGCGAAGTCGCGAACCTGCTCGACGCGGGCGATGTCGACATGGCGGAGGCGCAGCTCCAGATCGAGCATTATTGGGCCGGCGCGCTGCGCCGCGCGGTGATCGACGGCGACGTCGAGGGCGGATCGTTAATGGCAGGGCAATCTGTCGGTATGGTAACGCAGGAAGAGAGGGTCGCCGACATCATCGCGGCTTTGGTGCAACAAGCCGAAACCGCCTTGCACACTCGGGGTTGACGCCGCATGTTGCTGCGGCTGGGGAGAATATGATGAATTTGTCGCGTAAAATCATTGCTGTGGGATTGTTGGCGAGCGTTGCTGCCTGCGCGCCCAAGCCTCCACCGCCGCCGCCGCCCCCGCCCCCCGAGCCCGTCGTCATCATCGTGCCGCCGCGCCCGATCCCCCCGGGCCAGGCGTCGGCGACCCAGATCCTGCCGATGCGCGGGCTCGACGGCCGCTTCGTGACCGCGAACAGCAATATTACCGGCGACCGCGCCTTCTGGCAGCTCAAGATCGCGCTGAACGTCGCCGCGATCGGCTGCCGCGGGCTCGAGGAAGCGACGCTGGTCGCCGCCTACAACAATATCATCAAGACCCACGTCAAGACGATCCGCTCGACCGAGAAGACCGTGATCAAGGATCTTGGCAAGGAAAACGGCACCAACGGCACCGCGGCGCGCGACAAGCTGTCGACCCAGCTGTTCAACTATTTCGCCCAGCCGCCCGCACAGCGTGAATTCTGCGCGCGCGCCAACGAGGTGGCACAGCTCGTCTCGACCACGCCGACCGCACAGGTAGTCGATCAGGCACCGGCTCAACTCGCGCGGCTCGACCAGCCCTTCCTCGATTTCTATGAGGCCTATGCCAAATATCAGTCGGACGCCGCAGCCTGGGACGCCAAATACGCGCCGCCGCCGGTGACCACGCCCCTGTTCGGCACGCCCGCTACCGCGACGCCAGTGCCGGCAGCCCCCGCCGCGCCGATCGGCCCCTCGCCGGTCGGCCCCGTCGATCCGGCTGCCGCGACGACGACCGCGGCGGGACCGGCGGCACCCGCAGGCTGACGCGCCCGCCCCTTTTCCGGATAGAGTGCCGAATATCGCGGCGGGCGATGGCGCTGGGCCAAAGCATCTGTTAGCAGTCGTCAAGATGACCAATGCCCCCCTCCCGCCCTCGACCGCCGCCCAGTCAGCCCGCAACATCCTGACCCGGCTGCACGAGGTGATGGCGGCGCGCACCAACGCGCAGAGCAAGCTCAACCAGGTCGTCGGCATCATCGGCGAATGCCTCGACAGCGAAGTCTGCTCGATCTACCTGCTGCGCGACGGCTCGCTCGAACTCTATGCGACCCGCGGCCTCAAGCAGGAAGCCGTGCACGTTACCCGCCTCGCGCTGGGCGAAGGGCTGGTCGGCACGATCGCCGAGCAGATCGAAACGCTGAACCTCGACGAGGCGGCCGCGCATCCCGACTTTTCCTATCGCCCCGAAACGGGCGAGGAACTGTTCCACAGCTTCGCCGGGGTGCCGATCATCCGGCGCGAGCAGGCCGTGGGCGTGCTCTGCGTCCAGCACAGCGACCCGCGGCGCTACGAAGAGATCGAGATCGAGACGCTGCAGACAGTGGCGATGGTGCTCTCCGAATTGATCGCCAATGCCGATCTCGTCGACACTACCGCACGGATCGACGCCGCGGCCGCCGACCAGTCGGCGCAGCGGCTGACCGGACAGAAGCTCGTCGACGGCATGGGCCAGGGCATCGCGGTGTTCCACCAGCCGCGGATCACCATCGAGCACACCGTCGCCGACGATATCGAGGCCGAGCGCCACCGCGTCTACGCCGCGTTCGACAAGATGCGCGAGCAGATCGACCGCATGGCGAGCCAGGCCGAATTCGGCATCGGCGGCGAACATGAGGAGGTGCTCGAAACCTACAAGATGTTCGCCTATGACGAGGGCTGGTCGCGGCGCATCAACGAGGCGATCGACAGCGGCCTGACCGCCGAAGCGGCGATCGAGCGCGTTCAGCAGCGCACCCGAATGCGGATGCGCCAGATCGACGACCCGCTGCTGCGCGACCGCATGCACGACTTGGAGGATCTGTCGAACCGGCTGATCCGCATCGTATCGGGCCAGATGGGCACCGCGGCGCAAATGGGCCTGCGGCAGGATTCGATCCTGATCGCCCGCAACCTCGGCCCCGCCGAACTGCTCGAATATGATCGCCGCCGATTGAAGGGCGTCGTGCTCGAGGAAGGATCGCTCACCGCGCACGTCATCATCGTCGCACGCGCGATGGGGGTGCCGGTCCTCGGCCGCGTCCGCGACGTACGCACTTCGATCCGCGAAGGCGACCTGCTGCTGCTCGACGCCGCCGCCGGCACGGTCCAGGTGCGGCCGACCACAGCGATGCTCGACGCGTTCGACGCGAAGCTCGAAATTTCGCAGAAGCGCCGCGCGAACCTCGCCGCGCTGCGCGACCTGCCCGCGGTCACCAAGGACGGCGTGCCGATCGACCTGATGATCAACGCGGGTCTTCGCGAAGATGTCGCCGCGCTCGACCTGACCGGCGCCCGCGGTATCGGGCTGTTCCGCACCGAATTCCAGTTCCTCGTATCGGCGACGCTCCCCCAGCGCGAGCGCCAGCAGCGCCTCTATCGCGACGTGCTCGACGCGGCGGGCGACCGGCCGGTCATCTTTCGCACGGTCGATATCGGCGGCGACAAGGCGCTGCCCTATATGAACATGGAGGAAAGCGCGCAGGAGGAAAATCCCGCGATGGGCTGGCGCGCGCTGCGCCTCGCGCTCGAACGCGAAGGGCTTTTGAAGGTGCAGGCGCGCGCACTCATGGAGGCGGCCGCGGGGCGCACGCTGAACGTGATGTTCCCGATGGTGTCCGAGCCCTGGGAATATGAGGCGGCGCGCGCCCTGTTCGTCGGCCAGCGCGCGTGGCTCGCGAGCCGCGGCAAGAAGTTGCCGGCCGCGATCCGTTACGGCGCGATGCTCGAGGTTCCGGGGCTCGTCGAAACGCTCGACCTGATGCTGCCGCACCTCGACTTCCTGTCGATCGGGACCAACGACCTCACGCAGTTCCTGTTCGCCGCCGACCGCGCCCATCCGCGGCTCGCCGAACGCTATGACTGGCTATCGCCGACGGTGATGCGCTATCTCGCGCGCGTCGTGAAGTTGATGTCGGGCAGCAAAGTCACCCTCGGCGTATGCGGCGAAATGGCGGGACGTCCGCTGGAAGCGATGGCGCTGCTCGGCCTCGGCATCGACCGGCTCTCGATCACCCCCGCCGGGGTCGGCCCGGTCAAGGCGATGATCCGTTCGCTCGACCTCGGCGCATTGCGCCAGGATATGCCCGCCATCCTCGCCCGCCCCGCCGCGAACCCGCGCGGACAATATCAGGCGTGGGCGGAGCAATATGGGGTTGATCTGGGGAATTGAGCGACACCCCTTCCGCTCGAATCGGAACTACGGTCGCTCCTCAAGCTCGCAAGCGATAGAGCGCGCCATAGTCGACCAACTATATGTCGCGAGCGCATGGGCGGATGCGGCGGCATTGCGCTCGAGCGATGACCTTCGAATAGCCGCCGCGAAGCGATCGGCCGTGACCTTGGAATTGTCGGGCGTGACTTCGATGCCGTGAATGAACTTTGCGGCACCCGGATCCGCTCGCGCACTGTCGAGGCCCGCGAAGACCGTCAGGCCGCACGCCAACGCTTCCTGCACCACGAGAGGATAACCTTCACCGTGACTCGGCAGCACCAACGCGTCCGCTGCGGCGTAGAGGTCGGCGAGGCGATCGCGGTCGACCGGCCCGATGCAATCGATATTCGCCAATTGCCACGCCCGGGGTTCGATCGGTCCGGCTCCAGCCAGCAGGACATGATGATTGGGCAACGACGCCGCCAGCCTGCGCAGCACAGACAAGCCTTTCTTCTCAACAAAGCGACCGACAAACAGCAACACAGATTGCTTGTCCGTTATACCCAATTCACCCCGGATGCGCGCGCGACGGCTTGCGCACGGCAGGCCGAAACGCTCGGCCTCCAGCCCGTTGAATAGCAGGAGGGGTGGTTCGCGCCAGGCAACATCACCGAACTGATCGCGCACCGCGGCGCTAATGAAGATGGCGCGGCGCGCAGCGCGCAGCATCGGTCGCGCGACCAACCGGTTGGCGATCCGCATTGCTGTGCGGAGCAGCGGATTGCGATAGGTGACAAGACCGATATGCTGAACCAGCACGACGGGACGGCCGATAGCCCGTGCAAAGATCATGGTTGCGATGGACGAAAGGTAGAGCGCATCATGGATAATCACCGCGTCGGCTTCGCGAACTGCCCGGCCTAGCCGCCGGAACGCCGTGGGAAACAGAAAGGGCAGCGGCGCGCCCGTTATCCGGCTCAGTCCGTCCCATGCCGCAAGCGGAATATGTTCGGGACGAGGGAGGCCGCCCACCGGGCCCGCCACGGCAGCCGCCCAGCGGCAGACGTGTCCTGCCGCAGCCAATGCCTCACCGCTGCGTGCGGCAACGCGCTCGACACCACCGCCCTGCTCTTCGAAATAGGGGCTGACGATCAAGATCTTCACGGCATTCCGGCCCCCTCCGTCATGCCTGGGTTTTGACCGCCATGCGTCCCGTCTGATCGATACGGTTGAGCAGGAGCGGTCGATCGACGAAATAATCATCGACCGCCTTTCGCGCGCCGGCCCAATAGCCGTAGTCGTCGATGATCAGTACGCCGCCTACTGCCAGGCGCGGATATAAATGCTCGAGTTCGTGGCGGGTCGATTCATACCAATCGGTATCGAGCCTTAGGATGGCGATTTCGTCGGGAGCTTGCCCCGGCAGCGTATCTTCCACTTTGCCTCTGCACAGATGCACCTTTTCGGCCGGGTAACCGGTCGACGCCATATTCGCCTTCACATCTTCGAGCGAGGCGCGGCACCAGATTTTATCGGTGGCGCTGGCCCGATCCAGAAGCACCAAGGCAGACGTATCGTCCTCGGCGCGACGATCATGTCGCGACGGTTCCGACATGCCTTCAAAGGTGTCGAAAAGATAAAGGTCGCGGGTCCGGTCGCCGGCTTCCATCAAGCCCCGCGCCGCTGCCATGCTGCTGCCACCGCGCCATACACCGCACTCCACATAGGCTCCGGCGATCTTTGCGCGCGTCACATAGCGTACCGCGTCGCAGACGGCGGCGATACGCTCGGGCGAAGTCATCGTGAAATCGGATACCGCGCGAAAGATGGCGCGGGTCTCAGCATCGATATCGGCGAGCCGGCGGTCGACTACCGGCGCACTGTTTGCGACGCGGTCGTACATTCGGCTCAGCCTGTCGCGAAAACTCATGACATGTCTCCCGTCGGCACGCGACGCACCGCCCATTTCACGGCAATGTAGTTCCAGAGGAACAGGAGCGCCGAGGCCACCACCGTAGCCGTCGGCACCGTGAGCCCGAACCCGTCGTGTCCGGCCCCGATGAGCAATATGGTCAGGGGCAAGTTGACCAGCATCGCGCCCAGATAGCGTGAGAAGGCGGCCATGCTGCGTTCGACGCTGAAGGTCCAATAGCAATGCAACAGAAAGCCGACCAGCACGACGATTACAAAGGCGAATATCGTCGCTATGGCGTAATGCAGACCATAGGATGCAAATGCGGGGATGAGCGTCAAGCCGAGCACAAAGCAGATGCCTGAAACGACGCTGTAACGGATAGCTTCCCCCGTGCGCGTCATCGCCCCGCTTTCCTGCAAAGGGTCAGATAGACACAGCCATTGTCATCGCGGATGCCACACGGCGTCAGCCTGTCCTCGATCCATCCACGCGCGTTCATGACGACCGCCAATAACCCGGCGGCGGCGCTGCCGACGACAGGAATGCGGCGCAGGAAGAATGCGAAACCGGTCAGCCGGATCATCGTGGTGGTCGCCAGCGGGCCCACGATCGATTCGACTGCCTCGACCCGAAATCCGCGTGTTTCGATATCATGCGCGAGGCCCGTGCGAGTCCAACGGCGGTGATCCTCGGGGTGCGGGTGAAAGAGCCAGGTGCCGTGCGTCGACAACAACAGCGTGCCATCGGGTTTGAGGACGCGATCGATTTCGGCAAAATAGCGGTCGAGATCGCGGACATGCTCGAGCACCTGGACCGACAGCACAATATCGACGCTGGCATCCGCAACGGCATCCAGCGATCCATCCGGCATGATCGACACCATCGCGTTGCCGCCAAAATCCGCACCGAGATAGATGGCACCCCGTTCTTCAACCAGGGCGCGATAGGGCATCACCCCGCAACCAAAGTCGAGCAAGCGCTGACCGCGGTTCAATCGCTCCGAAAGATGGCTTGTAATGGCGCGGGTCAATCCGCGAAGCATCATCCAGTCGGTATCGAAGATATGTGGGCGCAACCGGCGGGTTGCTTCAACATGGCTGGTCATGTGTTCGCGCCGAAATCGGCAACATGCCCACCGATAATCGCCATCAGGAAGCCACCAAAGGCGGTCTGGAGCCCAACGGCAAGCGTCGCGCATGCGAGAGCGAGCGGAAGCAGCGAGGGCAGTCCGACAAAATCGTTAGCCGACCAGTAGCTGCCGACCGCGATGCAGCCCATGAGGCCCATAGCTGCCGTGGCGAGGCCAGCGATCAGCATCGTTTCGAGCGTGAGCCACCTCGACATGCGCCGCAATAGCGGACGGGTCCGGCGATAACCCGAACGCACACCATAGAGATGCGAGGCGAGCGCGATAATGAGCGCCATATGACCGATACCGACCAGAGTTGTCGCGACAAGCGCCCATCCGGGACCAAACCAGTCGGGAATGGTGGACAGCCCGGCGAGGCGTGCAAAGGCTAGCAGGAAAATCAGCGCACCGACACCGATCGCCAGCATCGCCGGCACACCGAACACCCAAGTCGGGCTCAGCATCAACAGGTAGCGGAGATGTCGCCAGCCATCGCGCCACGGGCGCAGATGCGGAGCGCGGTCGCGCAGATCGACCGACAGGGTCGCGGGAAGCTGCGTTATTTTCAGCCGCCTCAGCGAGGCCTTGATGACCATTTCGCTGGCGAATTCCATGCCTTCGCCCGCGAGGCCGAGTTGGTCGAACGCCTCGCGACTGATCGCGCGCAGCCCGCAATGCGCATCGTTGATCCCCGACCGGAAGAAAAGATTGAGGATGCCGGTCAGCGCCGGATTGCCGATATAGCGGTTCTTCCACGGCATGGCGCCGGGTGCGATTCCGCCGTCGAAGCGCGAGCCCATGCACAGATCGTGGCCGTCTATCAGCTTGCCGACCATCGCCACGCCTTCGGTGAAATCATAGCTGCCGTCGCAGTCGCCCATCAGAATATAGTCGCCATAGGCCGCCCGGCAGCCCCCGATCAGCGCCGCGCCATAGCCGCGCCGCGCGACGGGCACGACACGCGCGCCCAGCGATTCGGCGAGCGCCTGGCTGCCATCGGTCGACCCATTGTCGGCAATGACAATCTCTCCCGAGAGGCCGAAATGGTCCTCGATCATCCGCAACGCATCCCGCGCGTTTGCGATGCAATGCGGCAGACTGATCGTTTCATTGAGGCAGGGCATGACGATAGTGACGCCCAGCTTCAGCGCTTGTGCTTGTTCGAATGCCAGCACTTCGGCCCGCTGCTGATACATGGAGGCTCCCCACTAATCCGTTCGAACCGGGTTTAGGAACTTGTGGTTAACAACTCGATAAATCTGGCTTTTGAAGCATGGTTTTCGGCCCCGCGGCGATCATGGCGCTTCCCGCACGGCCGAGACGGAACAGCCAGCACGCCGCCATTCACCGGCGAGCACGCGCGGGGCGGTCGTCCCGGCGGATGCCGGCACATCGAAATAGGCGGCGATCGGCCCTAGCACTTTCGCATCGACCACCCCGACCCGCACGGAAGAGGTACAAAGAGAGCCTATCAGCGCGGGGTCTATCTCCTCGCGCAGCAGGCGTATCGGGCGTCTTTCGAGAAAGGGCGGATTGATCACGAGATCGGCAGCAAAGGGGGCGTCGCTCCCGCCAACCACCACATAATCGGCATTGCTGGCGTCGATCCGCGCCGAGGCCTTGGCAAAAGGGGCGTAGAAGCCGTGCGCCATCCACGCCTGGATCGGAAGCAGGACGAGAAGTCCGGCGATGGTGCTGCGCATCAGCAGCGGCCGCCACGGTGCGAGGCGTTCGCCGAGGGCGACCCAGCCGAAAACCGCGAGCAGGATCGCGTTCCCGATCAGTCCGTGCAGATAGCGATAGCCGAACCCATGCCCCTGATAGGGCAGGATCACCGCCATCACCGCCAGCGTCAGTCCGATGCCGCCCGCGAGCGCCGCCGCCAAGCGGTCGCGCCGAACAGCCCGCAGCCCGAGCAGCAGCAGCGGCAGCAGAAGCAGATGCTGCCATGCGGCGAAACGGAGCAGATTGGCCCCCATATTCGCGAAGCGAAGGGTATCGCTCTTTTCGATGGCGAGCAGCAGCCGGGTCCAGAAATCGACGCCATCGGCGCGCGGAGCGAGCGGACTGGCCTCCACCAGCGTCCAGATGAAGCCCGGCCACCACGCCCAGAACGCCCCGATCGCGGCATATCCGACAAGATAGAAGGCAGCGCGCCGCCAATCGCGTTCCAGCACCAGCAGGAACAGGATCGGCGCGGCGAACATCGGGTGCATGATCGGCTGATGCAATCCGACCGCAACGAAGCCCACGCTCAGCGCCGCGACGTCGGCCCATATCGTTCGGCGCAGAAAGAACCAGAGCCAGCACAGATTGAGCGCGAGGTGCGCCGGCATCGCATAGGCCGTCATGCCGTTGAACAGCACCTGCCCCGACCCGAGATAGAGCAGGACCGCGACGGTCGGAGCTTCGCGATGGTCCGGCCAGATACGGCGCGCGCATCCCCACAGCGCCAGCGCGCCAAGCCCGGTCATCGCCGGCCCGGTCAGCGCCGCGTCGCCCGCCAGCGCGAACAGCGCACGCAGGACGGCGTTGAGCGGAAGATAGGCCGAAACCCAGGCCGCGCTTTGCCCGGTCGGATACATGAACATCGTGTTGAGCGCATCGGCATGGTCGCGCCAGATTCCGGCCAGCGGCGCGACCAGCTCGCCGCGCGCGAAGATCGCGGCGTCGAAGTTCGCCATCTGTTCGTCGCGGCTGAGATCATATCCCGACAGGATCAGATAGTGGCCGGCATAGGCGGCCAACGCGAGCCCCGCGCCGAGCAGTAGCGCGCGATGCCGCGGCATCGCCGGCAGATGGCCAGCGGAACCGAGGCGCCGGATGCAGAACAGCAGCGACAATATCGCAGCCGCCAGCAGCCACAGATCCTGACGCGCCAGATAGAAAAGCGAAAGATTGGCGCTGCCGCCACACAGCGCGACGAGCAGCGCCGCGGCCGCCATGAGCGCCATGGCCGGTCGGGCCACCCACAGGAGGCCATCGGCGCCGGGCGCCACTGGATTATACGAAATCGCCATCTCGCCTCGCCATTGCCGCGGCAGGCTTTGCCAGAACCTGCCTAATTTCCCGTTAACCCTGAGCCTTCGATCGGGGGTTTGGCTTGACCCATGTTTATGATATGTTCCCCCTTCGATTCCCGAGGAGACACCCATGACCGACACGCCCACCCGCGCCGCCGGCAGATGCCATTGCGGCGCCATCCGCTATTCGATGCCGACCGCGGTCGAACATCACGCGCTCTGCCATTGCCAGGACTGCCGCCGTCACGCGGGCGCACCACTGGTCGGCTGGGGCATGGTCGCCCGGGATGCGCTCGACGTGAGCGGAACGCCGAAGATCTACGCTTCGTCCGAACATGGCCGCCGCCATTTCTGCGGCGACTGCGGAACCGGGCTCTTCTACACTAACGAACAGGTCTTCCCCGGCCAGATCGATGTCCAGACCGCGACGCTCGACGACCCCGACCTGATCCCGGCGCAGGTGCAGATCCAGACCGCCGAGCGTATCGGCTGGATGGAAAGGCTCGACCAGATGCCGAGCTTCGAACGCTATCCGGGCTAGGGGCGCGGGCCGAAGGCGGCGCGCTGCGCCTTTTTCGCGCGGTCCCACCAAGCGCGGCGGACGACGTCGGCGACCCGGTCGGCATCGGGCGCACCATAGCGCACGAGCAGACCCGGCCAACCTTCGTAGTGCGGCGTCTGCCAGAAGATGCCGGGATCGGTTTCGAGGAGCATCTCCTTCTCCTCGTGCGGCGCCATGACGTGGAAGCTGTCCGCCTCGCGCCCCGGCGAGACGAAGGCCTTGCCATTCACCTTCGGGCAGGGCGTTCCATAGAAGGGCGCCATTTCGACGTCGGGCAGCGCGCAGGCGAAGGCGATGACGTCGTCCCAGCTGTCGAAACGCGGCATTAGCCCCCCTCCCCGCGCCCTTGCCGCCGCGCATCCCACCAGGCGAGCCGCTCGGCGATACGCTTTTCGAAGCCGCGGTCGACGGGATGATAGAAGGTCGCCGGATCCATTTCGTCGGGCCAGTAATTGTCGCCCGAAAAGCCTTCGGGCGCATCATGGTCGTAGCTGTAGCCCGCGCCGTAGCCGAGATCCTTCATCAGCTTCGTCGGCGCGTTGAGGATGTTCGCGGGCGGCGCCAGGCTGCCCGTGTCGCGCGCCGCCGCCCATGCCGCCTTCTGCGCCGCATAGGCCGCGTTCGACTTGGGCGCCGTCGCGCAATAGAGGCACGCCTGCACGATCGCGAGTTCGCCTTCGGGCGATCCGAGGAACTGATAGGCGTCCTTCGCGGCGATGCATTGGACGAGCGCCTGCGGGTCGGCGAGCCCGATATCCTCGCTCGCGAAACGGGTGATGCGGCGAAGCACGTAGAGCGGCTCCTCGCCCGCGACGAGCATCCGCGCGAGCCAGTAGAGCGAGGCCTGCGGGTCCGAGCCGCGCATCGCCTTGTGCAACGCCGAGATGAGATTGTAGTGGCCGTCGCGATCCTTGTCATAGACCGGCATCCGGCGGTGCAGGAATTGCGCGAGCTCGGCGGGGTCGAGCGGCGCGTCGATCGCGGCCGCGAACAGTGTCTCGACCTGGTTGAGCAGGAAGCGGCCGTCGCCGTCGGCGCTGGTGATCAGCGCGGTGCGTGCCTCGTCCGTCACCGGCAGCGGCCGCCCGACCTCGAGCTCGGCGCGCTCGACCAGCGTTGCGAGCGCGGCCTCGTCCAGCCGGTGCAGTACGAGCACCTGCGCGCGGCTCAAGAGCGCGGCGTTCAGCGCGAAGCTCGGGTTTTCGGTGGTCGCGCCGACGAGCACCACCGTGCCGCGCTCGACGAAGGGCAGGAAGCCGTCCTGCTGGGCGCGATTGAAGCGGTGAATCTCGTCGACGAAAAGCAGCGTGCGCTTGCCCGCCGCCGCCATCTTCTCGGCATCGGCAAAGGCCTTCTTGAGGTCGGCGACGCCCGAGAAGACCGCCGACAGCGGCGCGAAGCGCATCCCCACTGCCTCGGCAAGCAGGCGCGCGATCGTCGTCTTGCCGGTTCCGGGCGGCCCCCAGAGGATGATCGACGACAGCTGTCCCGCCGCGACCATGCGACCGATCGCGCCGTCGGGGCCGGTCAGATGCTCTTGACCGACCACCTCGTCGAGGCTCTTCGGGCGCAGTCGCTCGGCGAGCGGCACCGGTCCTGCCGCACCGCTGCCGGAAGGCGCCGGCGCGTCGTCGCCGAACAGGTCCGCGGCCATGGCGTCAGGGCCGTCGCTGTTTCTGGCGGATCAGGCGCAGATAGGTGTCGGCGACGGCCTGGTTGATCGCATCCCACTGATAGGAGGCGCTTTCGGCGAGCGCCGCGGCGCCGTGCGCGGCGCGCAACTGCGGGTCGCGGCAATAATGCTCGAGATCGTCGGCGAACAGGCCGATCGAACCCGGCGCGACCAGATAGCCCGTCTGGCCGTGCTTGACGATGCTCGCGCTGCCCGTCGCGCGCGCCGCGACCACGGGGAGCCCGCACGCCATCGCCTCCAAGGTCACATTGCCGAAAGTCTCGGTCACCGACGGGTTGAACAGCATGTCGCACGAAGCCAGCGCGCGCGCCAGATTCTCGCCGCCCTGGAAACCGACGAACTTGGCGCGCGGCAGCCGCGATTCGAACCAGTCGCCCGCGGGCCCCTCGCCGATCACCACCACCTCGTGCGGCACGCCGCGGCGGCGCAGCACGTCGATCGTGTCGGCGAAGACGTCGAGCCCCTTTTCCATCACCAGCCGGCCGAGAAAGACGATCGCGGGGACGTCGTCTGCGATGCCCCACGACTGGCGCCAGCTTCCATCGCGCCGGCCGGGGTTGAAGACGTCGCGCTCGACCCCGCGCGTCCAGATGCCGATGTCATAGTTCATCCGCTGTTCGCGCAGCACCTGCGCGAAGCTCTCCGACGGGGCGATCAGCGCGTCGCACTTGCGATAGAGCTTGCGCAGCCAGGCGACGACGAGCGGTTCGAGGAAGGAGAGGTTGTAGTAGCGGAAATAGGTTTCGAAGCGCGTGTGGACCGAACAGGCGACCGGGATGCGCCGCCGCCGCGCCCACGCCGCCGCCTGCCGAGAGACGCGGTCGGGGCTGGAGATGTGGAGGATGTTGGGGGCGAACATCGCCAGATCCTCGCGCACCCGGCCCGACAGCGACAGCGGGATGCGGTATTCGCTGCGGCCGGGGATCGCCATCGACGGCACGCTGACGAGGTCGCCGGTCGGCGCGAAATCGGGATTTTCGACGGTCGGCGAATAGACGCGCACCGCCGCCCCCTGCCCCAGCAGATAGCCGACGAGCCGGTTGAGCGCCTTGTTCGCGCCGTCGACGGTCATGTTGTAGTTGCCGCTGAACAGCGCGATGCGGAGATCGGAAACGTCCATTGCGCCTGCGCTAATCGCATCGCCCGCCAAAGGCAATCGGCGGAGCGGGTCGAGCCCGCGCTTCTAGAACTCCTCGCCGCGCGCCGGCGAGGCCTCCAGATCGACCTCGACCGGCGGATGCAGGCGGAGGTGGTGGACGCGGCGTTCGTCGGCCTCGGTCACCTCGATCCGCCAGCCGCTCGGGTGGACGAGGATCTCGCCGACCTCGGGCACATGGCCCGCGAGCACGGCGGCGAGACCGCCGACGGTGTCGACATCCTCCTCGATCTCGGCGAGCCGCGGGTCGATCGCTTCGCCGATGTCGTCGAGCTCGGCGCGCGCGTCGGCCTCCCAGCAGCCATTCTCGCCCGGCGCGAAGAGGACGACGGGCTCGTCGTCATGCTCGTCCTCGATCTCGCCGACGATCTCCTCGACCAGATCCTCGATCGTGACGAGACCCTCGGTCCCCGAATATTCGTCGATCACGATCGCGAGATGGGTGCGCTGCGCGCGCATGTCGGCGAGCAGGTCGAGCACCCCCATCGACTGCGGGACGTAAAGCGGCTGGCGGATCAGGTCGAGCAGCGGCGGCGGCGTGCGTCCTTCGGCGAGCACCGCGAAGACGTCCTTGACGTGGATCATCCCGACGACCTCGTCGAGCGTTTCGCGATAGACCGGCAGGCGGCTGTGCCCCGCCTCGGCGAACAGCGCGACGATATCCTCGAAGCTCGCGCTCTCCGCGATCGCGATGATGTCGGCGCGCGGAACCGCGACGTCGTCGACCGTCTGCTCGCCGAAATGGAGGAGGTTGCGCAGCATCTTGCGCTCGATCGGCGACAGGTCGCCGACAATGCTGCCGCCGCGACGCTCGTCGCCATCTTCCTCGGCCTCGTCGATGACCTCTTCGATCTGCTCGCGCAGCGACGGTTCCTTGTCGCCCCCGAACAGCAATGTCCTGAGGCCGGCCAGCAGGCCGGACCTACTGTCCTCTTCCGATCGGCTCGAAGATCCCTGCTCGTCGGGCATGATGCGCTGTGCGTCCTTCCTTAATGCTCGTCGCCATATGGATTGCCGATGCCCAGCGACGCAAGCGCTTTCACCTCGAGCGCCTCCATCGCCGCCGCGCTCGCGTCGTCCATATGGTCGTAACCGACGAGATGGAGCGTGCCGTGGACGATCAGATGGGTCGCGTGATCGGCAAGCGGCACCCCCTTCTCCTCCGCCTCGCGCGCGCAGGTCTCGCGCGCGAGAACGATGTCGCCGAGGAGGATTTCGCCATCGTCGCTGTTCGACAGGCCTTCGAGCAGGTCGGCCTGCACCTGCGGGAAGGAGAGCACGTTGGTCGGCTTGTCCTTGCCGCGAAAGTCCCGGTTGAGCGCCTGCACCTCGTCATCGCCGGTCAGCCGCACCGCCACCTCGACCAGCGGCGCCGCGTCGGCGAGCGCCGCATAGGGCGTCAACGCCAACGCCGCGGCAACCGCCTCCGACGCGCGGCCCTCCCAGTCGAGTCCGTCGGGCCAGGGCGAGGCTTCGTGGGTTTCGACGCTCAGCATGCGGACCGTCCTAAGTTGTCAAACTTGTCACTCCCCTCCGGTATAATAATACCCGTGGACGAAAATCGTCTGCCGGGCGCGGGGGAACGGGCGGGGCTGCGCACGATGATCATGGATCGACGCTATCGCGGCAATGCTTTGTAGGACAGCGAAAAATCGCGAGTCAGTATGCAGGATTGTTTCGGAGTGGATTTGAGCCATTCCCCTCCCTTTTAGGGAGGGGTTAGGGGTGGGTGCGCGAGCGGAGCGAGCCTACGAAAGAACGCCGCCTTCGGCGGCTACCCACCCCCAGCCCCTCCCTGGAAGGGAGGGGAGAAGGTATGGCCGCTTCCGGCCGGCGGCCGCCTAGTTCACCATCCGCTCATAGCCATCCCAATAGGGCTCGCGGAGGTCCTTGCGGAGGATCTTGCCCGAGGCGTTGCGCGGCAGCGCCTCGATCACGTCGACGCTGCGCGGAGCCTTGAAGGCGGCGATGCGTTCGCGGGCCCAGGCGATGATATCGCGCTCCTCGATCGTCATGCCCGGCTTGGCGACGACGACCGCCTTCACCGTCTCGCCCCATTTGGCGTCCGGAATGCCGATCACCGCGACCTCCTGCACCGCGGGATGTCCGTAGATCGCGCTCTCGACCTCGGCCGGATAGACATTCTCGCCGCCCGAGATGATCATGTCCTTCATCCGGTCGTGGATATAGAGATAGCCGTCCTCGTCCATGTAGCCCGCGTCGCCGGTGTGGATCCAGCCGCCCTCCGTCATCGTCTTCGCGGTCGCGTCGGGCAGGTTCCAATATCCCTGCATGTTGTTCGACGAGCGGGTGACGACCTCGCCCACCTCGCCCGTCGGCACCTCGTTGCCGTCGGGCCCCAGCACCTTGATCTCGACGCCGGGCAGCGGCTTGCCCGCCGAACGCATCCGCTTGTTGCCTTCGGGGTCGTGATCCTCGGGCGGCAGCATGCAGATGGTGCCCGTCGTCTCGGTCATCCCATAGGCCTGGATGAACTGCGCCCCGAACATCTTGATGCACTGGCGCAGAAGGTCGAGCGGGATCGGCGCGGCGCCGTAGAGGATATATTTGAGCCGGCTATAGTCGACGCTCGCGCAGCGCGGATGGAGCAGCAGCATCTGCAGCGCCGCCGGAACGATGAAGAAGCGCGTCACGCCATGATGCTCGACCGCGTCGAACACGCCGTCGGGATTGAATTCGGCGAGCACCACGCCGGGCAGCCCCGCCGCGAGCGCCATGATGCCGAGCCCGGTGCCGCCGATATGCGCGCAGGGCATCGCGACGAGCACCGCCTCGTCATCCTCCCACCTTGTATAGGGCAGGTCGAGATCGGCCGAATTCTTGCGCAGCGCGAAGAGGTTGGTGTTGGTGAGCACCGCCCCCTTGGGGTTGCCCGTGGTGCCCGAGGTATAGAGCTGGAGCACCGCATCGTCCGGCCCCGACGGCGCGAAGGCGGCGCGCGGCGCGGCGTCGATCATCGCGCGAGCGGCGTCGGCGCCGACGATCTTCGGGTCATGGTCGAGCTTGCCCGCGAGCTGTTCGGCCGCGGTGTCGAAACCGGGGCCGGTGAAGACGATCTTCGCGCGCGTGTCGTTAACAATGAACGCCCATTCTGTCGGCGCGAGGCGCCAGCCGATCGGCGCCATCACGACGCCCGCGCGGGCCGCGCCGAAGAAGAGGGTGAAATAGAGATCGCTGTTCTTGCCGATCCACGCGATGCGGTCGCCCTTCCGCAGCCCCGCCGCGAGCAGCGCGCTCGCGACGCGCGCGGTGCGCTCTTCGAGCTCACCATAGCTCATCACCCGGTCTTCCTCGCGCATCGCGACGCGGTCGGGCCGCGCCTTCGCCCAATGGGTGATGAATTCGTCGAAGGTCAGCAGGTCGGCGGTATCGCTCATGTCCATCTCTCCCGGCGTCTTTGCGCTATTCTCAGGCCTGATAACAACAGACTCGGCGACTTGGCAAGCGCGACGCTTCGCAAGCTAAGCGCGCGCGACCGCCATCGGCAAGCGGAACGTCAGCTGCGGCGGAAGAGGAGCATCAGATTATTGGCGGGCATCGCCTGCCACGCGGCAAAAGCGAGGCCCGCGTCGCGCGCGGCGGCCTTCACCGCATCGAGGTCGCGCAGCCCCCATTCGGGGTTGCGGGCGCGCAGGCTGGCGTCGAACGCGATATTGCTCGGCGCGGTCGGCACCCCGGGTTCGACATAGGGGCCGTAGAGGATCAGCGGCGCGCCCGAAGGCAGGATGCGCGCCGCCCCCGCGAGGAGACCCAGCGTCGCGCTCCACGGGCTGATATGCACCATGTTGATGCAGAGCAGCGCATCGGCGCGCGCGACCGGCCAGCCGGAGGTGGCGGCGTCGAGCCGGAGCGGCGGCGCGACATTCGCGAGCCCCGCCTCGGCGCTCCATGCCGCGATCGAGACGAGAGCGTCGGGATCGGGGTCGCTCGGCTGCCAGTCGAGCGCCGGGAAGGCGGCGGCGAAATGGACGATATGCTCGCCCGATCCGCTCGCCACTTCGAGCACCCGGCCCGTCGGCGGCAGCCATTCGGCGAGCGTCGCGGCGATCGCGTCGCGGTTGCGCAGCGTCGCGGGAGCGTGGCGCTTCGCCTCGCGCCCGCCGTCCTCGGGCATCCAGGGCTCGGGGCTCATCTCGCCTTCGCGAGCGCCCGCGCCCGACGCTCGCGCACCACCAGCCAGCCAAGCAGCCCGACCGGCCCCGCCATCAGCGTCAGGAACAGGAAGGGAAGCTGGACGATCCGCCCGAATCCCTTCTGGTCGGCGTCGCGCGCGATCCACATCCCGACGAACAGGTCGAAGGCCAGATAATGCGTCCAGCCAAGCGTCGCGCCGCCGGGGGTATCGAACAGCTTCATCACGCCCGCGAGCGAGGTGAAATCGCCCCCCGCCGCCCCGCCGGGATCGATGCCGCCGGTCAGGAAGCCGATGATCGTCACCGCATAGACGAGGCAGAGCAGCGCGACGCCGGCGTAGAGAATCGCCGACAGGATACGCGGACTACGCGGGGCGAAGGCGAGCGCGAGCCAGCCGATCAAAGCCCAACCATTCGCCAGCAAATAGAGGCTTTCCCAGTTCATATCATCGTCCATTTCCCGTCATTGCGAGCGCAGCGAAGCAATCCAGAGTGGTTTACGCGACTCTGGATTGCTTCGCTACGCTCGCAATGACGATCAGTTGGCGTCGCTCCACGTCAGGATGGGCTTGCGCGCCGCCAGCGTCTCGTCGAGGCGCGCGCGCGGCGCGAAATGCGGCGCCGACTTGAGCGCCGGGTCGCCGTTGCGGGCGCGCAACGCGATGCTGCGCAGCGCGCCGATGAACTGGTCGAGCACCGCCTTCGATTCGGTCTCGGTCGGTTCGACCAGCATCGCGCCGTGGACGACGAGCGGGAAATAGACCGTCATCGGGTGATAGCCCTCGTCGATCAGCCCCTTGGCGATGTCGAGCGTCGAGAAGCCCTCGGCGAGCCCCTTGTCGCTGAACAGCGCCTCGTGCATGCACGGGCCCGACGCCGCGAAGGGCGCGTCGAGCACATCCTCCAGATTGCGCAGCACATAGTTGGCGTTGAGCACCGCATCCTCGGCGACCTGCTTCAGCCCGTCGGCGCCGTGGCTGAGGATATAGGTCAGCGCGCGGGTGAACATGCCCATCTGGCCGTGGAAAGCCGTCATGCGGCCGAAGGTGTCGGGATGATCCTCGCCCGCGCTTTCCTCTTCGATCAGGCGGAAACGTTCGCCGTCCCTCGTCACGAAGGGCAGCGGCGCATAGGGTGCGAGCGCCTCCGACAGCACGACGGGGCCCGAGCCCGGCCCGCCGCCGCCGTGCGGGGTCGAGAAGGTCTTGTGGAGGTTGATGTGCATCGCGTCGACGCCGAGGTCGCCGGGGCGCACGCGCCCGACGATCGCGTTGAAGTTCGCGCCGTCGCAATAGACATAGCCGCCCGCCGCATGAACCGCGTCCGAAATCGCCTTCAGGTCGCGCTCGAAGAGGCCGCAGGTGTTGGGGTTGGTGATCATCACCCCCGCGACGTCGGGGCCGAGCCGCGCCTTGAGCGCCGCGAGGTCGACGCGGCCCTCTTCGGTCGCGGGAATATCCTCGACGCTGAAACCCGCGAAGGCCGCGGTCGCGGGGTTGGTGCCGTGCGCGCTTTCGGGGACGAGCAGCACGCGCCGGTCCTCGCCGCGCGCCTCGAGCGCCGCCTTGATGCAGAGGATGCCGCAAAGCTCGCCATGCGCGCCGGCCTTGGGCGACATCGCGACGCTGTGCATGCCGGTCAGCGTCACCAGCCATGCGGCGAGTTCGTGGATCACCGCATAGGCGCCCTGCACCGTCTCCTGCGGCTGCAGCGGATGCGCGTCGGCGAAGCCCGGCATCCGCGCGACCTTTTCATTGAGGCGCGGGTTGTGCTTCATCGTGCAGCTTCCGAGCGGGAAGAGGCCGAGGTCGATCGCGTAATTCTGCCGCGACAGGCGCGTATAGTGGCGCACCGTTTCGCCCTCGCTGAGCCCCGGCAGGCCGATCGGGGCCGAACGCGCGAGCGCGCCGAGATCGGCCGCGGGCGCCTCCTCGTCGAAGTCGACCCCGGTGGTTTCGGTCGAACCGATCTCGAACACGAGCGGTTCTTCGAGCATCAGCGCGCGGTTGCCGGTGAAGGTCACATTATCGTCGGCACCGCCGGCGTTCATTTCGGGGCGCCATCCGGCGCGGTTGAGCGTGGTCATGCCAGCACCTCCTTCAGCGCCGCGGCAAAGGCGGCGATATCCTCTTCGGTCACGGTTTCGGTCACCGCGACGACGAGGCCGTTCGCGAGGCCGTCATTGTCGGGGTAGAGGCGGCCGAGCGACACGCCGCCGAGCACGCCCTTCTCGGCGAGCTGATGGATGACGGGCCGCGCCGCCTTCGGCAGGATCAGCGTGAACTCGTTGAAGAAGCCGCCGTTCATCACCGACACGCCAGGAACTTTCGCGAGTTCGGTCGCCGCCGCTTTCGCCCGGCCATGGTTGATCGCGGCGAGCTGGCGGAGGCCGGCTTCGCCGAGCAGGGTCATGTGGATGCTGAAGGCCAGCGCGCAAAGCCCTGAGTTGGTGCAGATATTGCTCGTCGCCTTCTCGCGGCGGATATGCTGCTCGCGGGTCGAGAGCGTCAGCACGAAGCCGCGCTTGCCGTTCGCGTCGACCGTCTCGCCGCACAGGCGCCCCGGCATCTGGCGGACATATTTGGCCTTGCAGGCGAAGAGGCCCACGTAAGGGCCGCCGAACTGGAGCCCGACGCCGATCGACTGCCCCTCGCCCACCACGATGTCGGCGCCCATCTCGCCGGGCGACTGGATGAGGCCGAGCGCGACGGGTTCGGTGACCACCGCGATCAGCAGCGCGCCGGCCGCCTGGCACGCGGCGGCGAGGGCGCGCATGTCGTCGATGCGGCCGAGGATGTCGGGATATTGGACGACGACACAGCTCGTCTCCTTGTCGACCGCCGCGGCGAGCGCGGCCCAGTCGGTGCCGGCTTCGAGGCTCGGGTCGCCGTCGACCAGCACGTCGCCGGTATAGTTCGCCATCGTCCGCGCGACGCTGCGATAATGCGGATGCAGCCCCGTCGAGAGCAAAGCCTTGCCGCGCCGCGTCACGCGCCGCGCCATCACGATCGCTTCCCAGCACGCGGTCGAGCCGTCGTACATCGACGCATTGGCGACGTCGGTGCCGAACAGGCGCGCGACCTGCGTCTGGAACTCGAACAGCATCTGCAGCGTGCCCTGCGCGATCTCGGGCTGATAGGGCGTGTAGGCGGTCAGGAACTCGCCGCGCTGGATCAGATGATCGACGCTGGCGGGGACATGGTGGCGATAGGCGCCCGCGCCGAGGAAGAAGGGACCGTCGCCCGCGGCGCGGTTCTGCCGCGCCAGCGCCGCCATATGGCGCTCGACCGCGAGTTCGCTGGCGTGCATCGCCAGCCCGGCGATGGGGCCGTCGAGCCGCGCCGCTTCGGGAACGTCGCTGAACAGATCGTCGATCGACGACGCGCCGACGGCCGCGAGCATCGCGCCGCGATCGTCGGGAGTGAGGGGCAGGTAGCGCATGAATTACTCCGGCGAAGAAACGGGGTTGTCGGAAAAAAGCGGGGCGAGATCGGCGAGCGATCCGCGGAAGGTCGCAGGTCCGCTGTGCGTCGTGCGGACCCAGGGCGCGAGCCAGATGCGGAAACCCGCGGCGCGCGCGCGGTGGCAGAAGGCGTAGTCCTCGGACAGTTGCCGGCGGCTCTCGGGCTCGATCATCGGCATGAACAGCCCGTGCACCTCCTCGGCAACCCGCGCATTCTGCCGGTCGCGCGCATCGACGCGAAAGGCGAGCTCGGGATGGCGCGCGCACAGCGTCTCGATCACGTCGCGCCGCACCAGCATGAAGGCGGCGCCCAGCTGCGTCAGCTCGACCAGCTCATTGAGCGCGAAAGACTGGCCGGGGTTGAGGAAGCTCAACGCGAAATCGCCGGCATAGCCCGCGAGATCGGCGGGATTGTCCCGCGCCAGCCCGCGATCGGCGGCGCGCGCCACCTGCGCCCAGTTGACGACGCGGCGCGGCACCGGCGCGCCGAGGATCGCGCAATCCTCGCGCGCCGCCATCGCCGCGATCATCGCGAACACATCGTCGGCGCCGAAATCGACATCGTCGTCGACGAACAGCAGATGCGTGCAGTCGCTCTGCAGGAAGATGTTCGCCAGCATGTCGCGCGCGCGGTGGATCTGCGCCTCGTGCAGGATGAACTCGAAGCGGAGCGGCAGCGAGCGCGCCGCCGCCGCCATCGACAGCGCGAGCATCGCGCGCACATAGCCGCCCTGCGCGCCGGCATAGATCGCGGTCGCGACCATCGGCCGGCAGCCGGCGAGCGCAGGCGCGGCGGCGGTCATGGCGCGAGCCCAATCGACAGGATGGCGAGAGACGTCATGGACCTATCTCCCCCCTCCCGCGGCCGGGAGGGGCGTGAATTACAGGCTGTCGCAGAATTCCTTGTAGGCGGCGGCATTCATCAGCCCGTCGAGCTGGCCCTTGTCGGACAGCGTCATGCGGAAGAACCAGCCTTCGCCCTCGGGATCGCTGTTGACGAGCGCGGGGTCCTCCTCGAGCTGGCCATTGCCCTCGGTCACCACGCCGTCGACGGGAGCGTAGACGTCGCTCGCCGCCTTCACCGATTCGACGACCGCGGCGTCGCCGCCCGCGCTGAGCTGGGCGCCGGTGTCGGGCACTTCGACGAAGACGATGTCGCCGAGCTGGCCCTGCGCGAAGTCGGTGATCCCAACCGTCGCGACGTCGCCGTCGACGTCGATCCATTCATGCTCTTCGGTATAGTAACGCGGCATCGTCAGGCTCCCTGTTTGCGGACATATTTGTGCGGAACGAACGGCATGGCGGCGACGGTGCAGGGCACCCGCTTGCCGCGCACCTCGGCGGCGATCGCGGTGCCGGGCGCGGACAGGCCGGTGGGCACATAGCCCATGGCGATCGGCGCGCCGACGCTGGGGGCGAAGCCGCCCGAGGTCGCGACCCCGATTTCGGTTTCGCCGTCGAACAGCTTCGCGCCCTCGCGCACCGGCAGCTTGCCATCGACGAGCAGCCCGACGCGCTTGCGCGGGGCTCCGTCAGCGAGATGGCCGAGGATGCGCGCGGCGCCGGGAAAGCCGCCTTCCTCGCGGCGGCGCTTCGATATCGCGAAGCCCAGATCGCCCTCGACGGGATCGGTCGCGGGATCGAGGTCGTGCCCGTAGAGCGGAAGCCCCGCCTCGAGCCGCAGCGAATCGCGCGCGCCGAGGCCGATCGGCTTCACCTCCTCCATCGCGCAGAGCGCGTCGGCGAGCGCGCCGACATGCGCCGCGGGCACCGAAATCTCGAACCCGTCCTCGCCGGTATAGCCCGACCGGCTGATGCCGAGCGGGACGCCGTTCCAGTCGAAGCCGCCGGCCTGCATGAACACCAGCGCGCCGACGCCGGGAACCAGCCGTTCGAGCGCCGCGGCCGCCTTCGGCCCCTGCAGCGCAAGCAGCGCTTGCTCGTCCATATGGTTGAGCCCGATCGCGTCGGGCAGATGTTCGCGCAGATGGGCGATATCGTCCCATTTCACCGCGCCGTTGACGACCATGTAAAGTTCGTGGTCGCCGCCGGTGATCATCAGGTCGTCGAGGATGCCGCCATCCTCGGCGAGCAGCAGCGAATAGCGCATGCGGCCGGGCTTGAGCGCCGAAATGTCGCCGGGGACGAGCGTTTCGAGCGCCTCGGCGACGCCTTCGCCGCTGAGGATGAGCTGGCCCATGTGGCTGACGTCGAACAGGCCCGCATTCGCGCGGGTCCACTGATGCTCGGCCATGATGCCTTCATATTGGATCGGCATCCAATAGCCGGCGAATTCGACCATCCGCGCGCCCTTCGCGCGGTGCCAGGCGTCGAGCGGCAGGGTGGCGGTTTCGACCGCAGCTTCGCCCGTATCGTCTTCATCGTCGCGCATATCGCACTCCCGTCGTTGGCACGGCAAGACGCGGCCCGATGCCGCCTTGTCGCCATGCCCCCTCTGTCACGGGAACCTGAGAGTTTTCCTCCATGAATCATGGAGTTACCCCTTCGGTGGCCATGGCGGACCATGACGCTTTCCAGAGTGTCCGTTCCAGCCCGCGCGGTCCTGCGAACCTGAGAGTTTCCGGGGCGGTTGCTCCTTCGGTGGCGAGGCGCGGATCACTCCGCTCCCCGCGCTCTCCCGCGCGGCCGGCCGAATCCCTTTCGAGCTCCGGCAGACGCCCGAGCCTTGGCGGGGGCCCTTCGCAGAGTCAATCGGCGAGCGCGCGGATCGCGTCGTTTTCGTGAACATGGATGCCGCTTTCGCGGCGGGATGCGAGCGCGACGATCGCCTTCGCGACCGTTTCGGCGGGAATCGACCGGTAACGGCGCAGCGAGCCGTGGAGCAGCGCATCGGTGAAGGACGCCGCCGCCATCGCGATCCCCTCCCCCAGCCGCGCCGGGCCCGGCCGGTCGCCGGTGAGCAAGCCGGGACGCAGAACATCGAGCCGGTCGAAGCCGAGCGCGCGCAGCCCCGCCTCGGTCTCGCCCTTGGTCCTGAGATAGAAATTGCCGCTCTTCGCCGAGGCGCCGACCGAGCTGACGACGATCATCCGCGCCGCGCCGCCGAGCCGCGCCCCGCGCGCGGCGGAGAGGATCAGATCGTGGTCGACCGCGCGAAACGCCGCCTGCGATCCCGCCGCACGGATCGTGGTGCCGAGGCAGGATATCAGCACCGCGGGCCGCTCGGCGGCGATGATATCAGGCCAGCGCTGGGGCGGCGCGACGAGGAGCGCGTGGCGTTCGGGCAGGTCGTCGACGTCGCGCCGCGCAAGCACGGTCAGCGCCAGCTCGCCCGCCTCTGCGATCACGCTGCGGCCGACGAGGCCGGTGGCGCCGACGAGGAGGATATTGTCACCCATCCCGCCATCCTATCCGTGTTCCCGCGCGAAGACGAGAGTTCCCGCGCTCCAATCACCCCTCCTCTTCACGAGGGTCGATTGCGAAGATGGGGTCGTTTTCGAGCCCCCCCACTCCCACCTTCGTCATGCTGAACTTGTTTCAGCATCCATGGCCAGATCTCTCCTTCGACGCCGCGCCCAATGCAAAGGCAGGCCATGGACCCTGAAACAAGTTCAGGGTGACGAGAAAAAGGGAGTCGGCTGAACGCAACCCTGTTGGCAATCGATATAGTCTGTTCGGGGAGGGCTTTGGGTCCGGTCGTCACACATGCCTGAGCGGCTCGGGCACCGCATCGCGCCCGAAAATCTCGGCATAGCGGTCGATCGCGAAGCGGTCGGTCATGCCGGCGATATAGTCGCCGATGTGGCGGACGATCGCCGCATCGCCGTCGGGCAGACGCGAAGCCCAGTCGTCACCCATGCGACACGGGTCGTCGGCATAGGCGGCGAAGAGGTGGCCGACGACCTCCTGCGCCGCCCCGGCCGCCGCGAGCTGCGACGGGTGATGATAGAGATTGGCGTACATGAAGCGCTTGAGGTCGCGTTCCTGTCGCGCGAGGTCGGGCGAAAAACCGCCGAGAGTGCGCCCGGCGGCGCGGACTTCGGCGGAGCTCGCGACCCCGGCGTCGGCGATATTCGCCGCAGTCGTCGCGATCACGTCGTTGACCATCACCCCGATCTGGTCGCGCACCAGTTCGCGCAGCATCCGCTCGCGCGCGGCGCCGGGAAAGCGCCGCTCGACCCCTGCGAAATTGGCGGCGACGAAGGGCTGCGCCATCAGCTGGTCGAGGTCGAGCAGGCCCGCGCGCAGCCCATCGTCGATATCGTGATTGTCATAGGCGATGTCGTCGGCGACCGCCGCGACCTGCGCCTCGAGGCTGGCGTGGCTCGCGAGGTCGAGCGGAAATTCGGCGTCGATGTCGGCGAGCGCCCAGCCGGGATGGCGGACGGGACCATTATGCTTGGCGAGCCCCTCGAGCGTCTCCCACGTCAGGTTGAGGCCGTCGAAGCGCGGATAGGGGCATTCGAGCCGCGCGAGCGTGCGCAGCGTGTGGCCATTATGGTCGAAGCCGCCATGCGTCCGCATCGCGGCCTTCAGCGCATCCTCGCCCGCGTGCCCGAAGGGCGGGTGGCCGATGTCGTGCGCGAGGCAGAGCGCCTCGGTCAGATCCTCGTTGAGCTCGAGCGCGCGCGCGATGCCGCGGCCGATCTGCGCGACCTCGATGCTGTGGGTCAGCCGGACGCGGTAATGATCGCCGTCGGGCGCAACGAACACCTGCGTCTTGTGGCGCAGGCGGCGGAAAGCGATCGAGTGGATGATCCGGTCGCGGTCGCGGTGGAACGCGTCGCGCGGCCCGCGCACGACGCGGCCCGGTTCCTCGTGGCGGCGGCCCCGCGAATGCGCCGGGTCGCTGGCGCAGTTGGGAATCAGCGACATTCAGATCCTCCCTGTCGCGCAGCGATGGGGAGGTGGCAGCCCGAAGGGCTGACGGAGGGGCAACAACGCTCCGTCGCCGCCCCTCCACCACCCGCTACGCGGGCGGTCCCCCTCCCCATGGCTTCGCCACGGGGAGGATTGGTGCTGGTTTCAGCGCCGGTCACTTGACGGGATCGACGGCTTCGCCCGCCTCGCTGTTGAACAGGAAGCCGTCGCCCTCCGCCTTCTTGTAATCGGCGAGCCAGTCCTGCGCCGCCGTGCGGTCCTTGAACGGGCCGACGAGCAGGCGGCGGGTCTGGCCCCATTCGGCGGTCGACCCCGACTTGCCCTTGAACAGCGCGGCATTGCGCTTGGCGAAGCGATTATAATCGAACGCCAACGCCTTGGGGTTCGATCCGGTCGCGATCTGGACCCAGATACGCGCGGGGTTCGCCTTCTTCTTGTCGGCCTCGGCCTTCGCCTTGGCGTCGGCTTCGGCCCTCGCCTTGGCGGCCGCCTCTTCCTTCGCGCGCTTCGCCTCTTCGGCAGCTTCCGCCTTGCGCTTGTCTTCGAGCAGCTTGGCGAGCGTGGCGGCGCCAACGGCATTGTCGGAGGGTGCCATCTCCTCGGGCGGGATTTCGATCGAGCTGACGATATCGGCGAGCGAGGCGAGCGGCGCCGCGGCGGCGGGCGCCGGGGCTGGCGCGGATACGGCTGTGGCCGGCGCGGGCGCAGGGGCCGGCGCGGCCGCGGCGGGCGCCGCGCCGCTTCCCATGTCGGCGATCGAGAAGCCGGGCCCGATGGGCCCCGAATCGCGCCGGATCGCCACCCCGATCGGCGCGGGCTGTGCCGTGGCCGTGCGAACCGGTGGCGTGGGAGCCGGGGTCGGCGCGGGGGGCGGCGAAGCCGCGGCGGGCGGTGACGGCGCGGGTTTGGGCTGAGGCAGCGCCGCCGCCGGGGCGGGCGTGGGTGCCGGCATCGGAGCGGGCGTGCGCCGCACCGCGACGGGCGCTGGCGTCGGCGCCGGGGTCGGCGCGGGCGCGACGGCCGCGGGGCGGCGGCTCGTCGATCCGCGGCGCGCGCCGCTGTCCGGAGTCCGCGGCGTGGCCGAGGCGACCTGCACCGGTTTGCGCGCCGGCCCCAGCTCGCCGGCCGGAAAGCGCCCGAAATGGGCGGCGGCGGCCTGCTGCGCCGGATTGAGACGGTCCATCCGGGTCAGATAGGGCAGGATATTCTGCGCGAGCGCGGCGGGCATCGTCGCGTTGACGATCTCGGTCGCCTCCTTGTCGCGATCGTTCATCGCCAGGATCATCGCGCGCAGCCGCCAAGCGCCGCGATCGGACTGGCGAAGCTGCGGGCCGAGCATCTGGATCGCGCGGTCGGCGTCGCCGCTGATCCCGAGCGACAGCGCGTAGCGCCGCGTCACCTCTTCATTCGGGGCGATCGACAGCGCCATCTGATAATCCCGCTGCGCGGCATCCTGTTGCCCCAAAAGGTCGCGCGCTAGCCCGCGGTCGGCAAGGAACAGTCGCTCGGGGGCGCCGAGCAACTGCGCCTCGCCGAAATAGTCGAGCGCGCGGGTCGGGTTTTCCATATGGACCATCACAGACCCGAGCGCGGCCTTCACCGCGCCGTCGCGCGGCGCCGCCTGTTCGGCGCGGACGAGGAAGCCGAGCGCGGCGCGATAATCCTCGAGGTCGATCGAGGCGCGCCCGGCGTCGAGCAGCGCGCCGGTATCGCTCGCATTGGCGGCGATGCGGCCGAGCGCCGACGACAGCATCGTCCGCGCCGCGGTGCGCCTGTCCATCGCGGCGCGCGTCGCGGCGTCGGGCTGCGCCGCCTGCATCGCCTGCGCCGGGGTGGCGGCGACCGCCGACAGCAACAGCAGCGCGAACGCGCCATGCCGTGCGCGTCGCGGCCTTGCCGTCATTTGCGATCGCCACATGGGCCCATCATCCCGTTTCCGGGCCGCCCGCCGTGTGCGGCCGCCCAAGAGCCCTGTTACTGGTTGTTCTGCCGGCCCAGGAAGCGCGGAATATCGACCCCGTCGTCCTTGTCCTTGTCGTCATCGCCGTCGGGCGATGCCGAGCCGCGCGACAGACGCGACATGCGCTCGAACAGCGTGCCGCCGCCGACGGCGCGCGCCGGCCCCGGTTCGGCGGCTGCGGCCGCGGGCGCCGGCTGATAGGCGGCGACCGGTGCTTCGGGCTCGCCCAGGATGAGTTCGTCGGCGGTGTCGTCGTAGGTCGCCGCGACCTCGGACAGTTCCATCGGCTCTTCCTCGGCCTCGGCCGTCCCATCGGCGTGCGGCGCTTCGGGCTCGGCATGCGCACCGAGCGAGAAGCCCGGCGCCGGGTCGCTGTCTTCCTCGGCTTCGGGCGCCGAAACGACGGGCGTTTCGGACACCGCCGGCTCGATCGTCTCTTCGACGACGGGAGCCGCGGGCGCGGGTGCGGGCGCGGCGGTTCGCGCGGGCGCGAAGGAGAAGCTGCGCGTCGCGGGCGCCGCGGCGGCGGATTCGCCCGTGCCGTCGATGCCGGTCGCGACGACCGAGACGCGGATCTTGCCCTCGAGATTCTCGTTGAAGGCGCTGCCCCAGATGATGTTGGCGTCGGGATCGACGAGTTCGCGGATATGGTTCGCGGCCTCGTCGACTTCCATCAGGCGCATGTCCTCGCCGCCGACGATCGACACGATCACGCCCTTGGCGCCCGCCATCGACACGCCGTCAAGCAGCGGGTTGGCGATCGCCTTTTGCGCCGCTTCGAGCGCCCGGCCATCGCCCTCGGCCTCGCCGGTGCCCATCATCGCCTTGCCCATTTCGCGCATCACGCTGCGCACGTCGGCGAAGTCGAGGTTGATGAGGCCGGGCATGACCATCAGGTCGGTGATGCCGCGCACGCCCTGCTGGAGCACCTCGTCGGCCATGCTGAACGCTTCCTTGAAGGTCGTGTTCGGATTGGCGACGAGGAAGAGATTCTGGTTCGGGATGACAATCAGCGTGTCGACATGGTCCTGCAGCTCGGCGATGCCGGCGTCGGCGGAGCGCATGCGGCGCTGGCCTTCGAAGGTGAAGGGCTTGGTGACGACGCCCACGGTCAGGATGCCGCGGTCGCGCGCCGCCTTGGCGATGACCGGCGCCGCGCCGGTGCCGGTGCCGCCGCCCATGCCGGCCGCGACGAAGCACATGTGCGCGCCGTTGAGCGCCTCTTCGACCTGCGCGATGCTTTCCTCGGCCGCGGCGCGCCCAACCTCGGGCCGCGAACCCGCGCCGAGGCCCTGGGTGATCTGCGTGCCGAGTTGGATGCGGCGCTCGGCCGGCGATGCGTTGAGCGCCTGCGCGTCAGTGTTCGCGACGACGAAATCGACGCCCTCGACGCGGGCGGCGATCATGTTGGCGATGGCATTGCCCCCCGCGCCGCCGACGCCGATGACCGCGATGCGCGGCTTCAATTCATCGACCTGCGGCGGGCCAATATCGATGCTCATCAAACTATCTCCCTGCAGCGGCGAACCTCTGCCGCTTGCCTCACCATGCGACCCAAACGGGCGGTGGTCCCGCCGCCCGGATTCCTGCCACCGCATTGCACTATTGTGACGCTGGAATCACCCAAAAAATTAACCTTTTCGTCGTGCTGCCGTCAAAAGCTGCTTTTCAATGCCGTGACCAGTCGTTGCAGGATCGAAGCGCCCTTGGGGCGATAGATATCCTGCGCCATCGTCGGCAGATCGCGCAGGTCGACCGGGTCGGACGCGGCATAGAGAACCAGACCCGCGAGCGTCGCGAAAGCCGGTCCCGAATGGGCATCGGGCAAGCCGTGCAAGCCGCGCGGTCGCCCGATGCGGGCGGCGCGGCCGAGCGCGCTCTGCGTATAGTCGGCGATGCCCTTGAGGTCGGCGCCGCCGCCGACGAGCACGACCTGGCGGCCGATCGGGCCGACGAAATGGAGGTCCTTCAGCGTCCGGCCGATCTCCCCCATCATCGCGTCGAGGCGCTGGCGGATGACCGAGACGAGCTGGGCGCGGGTGATGCGTGGGGACTCGCTGCCCGCGGGCGCGCCGGGATCGAGTTCGATGATCTCGTTATTGTCGCGCGGGCTCGCCGAGGCCGAGCCGTAGAAGCTTTGCAGCCGCTGCGCCTGGCTTCGCCTGATTCCGAAGGCCGAGGCGATGTCGTCGGTGATGTCGGTCGCGCCGAAGGGCAGCGACACCATTTCGACGAGCATCCCGCCGGCGTAGAGCGACACGGTGGTCACCGCCGCGCCGAGTTCGACGAGCGCAACGCCGAGGTCGCGTTCCTCTTCGGAGAGGCACGCGAGCCCCGCCGCGATCGGCGAGGCGACGACCGCATTGACGTCGAGATGCGCCTGGCGCACCGCCGCCTCCAGGTTCCGCACCGGCGCGCCGTCGGCCATGATGATGTGGATGTCGACGCCAAGACGGTCGGCGTGGAGACCGATCGGGTTCTTGACCCCGGTGAGCCCGTCGAGCGTGTAGAGCGCGGGCTGGGCGTGAAGGATCATCCGCCCCTCGGGATCGATGCCCGCGCGGCCGGCGGCGAGAAGGTCGTCGACATCCTCCTGCTCGATGCGGTGCCCGCCGAGTTCGCTTTCGATCGGCGCGACGTCGCTGACGAGGCCGCCGGCGGAGAAAGCGACCCAGACGTCGTCGATGTTGAGCCCCGCGATCCGCTCGGCCTGTTCGATCGCCTCGCGCACGATATGCTCGGTCTGCTCCATGTCGGCGACATAGCCGCGCTGGACCCCGCGGCTTTCGCGCTGACCGGTGCCGAGGACGTGGAGCTGGCCGTCGGCGGTCTGGCCCGCGATCAGGGCGCAGACCTTCCACGACCCGACATCGAGCGCGGTGATGATCTTCTCGATGCGCGGCGGCGCCATGCTATACGGTTCCTATCCTTCGTTCGCGGTGCTCGCGGCGAGGGCGTCGGCGGCCTCGCGCGCGGCGTCGAGCTTCGCGGGCGCCACCTGGCCCTCGTGCGGCAGGCGTAGCACGAAACGCCCGGGATCGCGCATGTCGAAACGCAATATGCCGCGGCCGAGCAGCCGGTTGGCGCCGTCCATATGCGCGAACTTGGCGAGTGCCGCCTTCGCCTCGGCCTCGCCCTCGGGCAGCGACAGCGTTTCCCCGCTGCGGAAGCGGAGATCCCAGCGGCGGTTGCCGACCCAGGTCGCGCCCGCGAGCAACTCCTTGAGGCTGCTCGCCTCGGCGAGCAGGCGGTCGAGATCCTGCGAGCGCTGGTTCGCCTTTGGTCCGATGACGAGCGGCAGGTCGGGCATCGTCGCGACCGACACCGGTTCGAGCACGACGCCCTTTTCGTCGATCAGCGACAGGCGCCCGCCATTCTGCCAGATCGCCGCCGGGGTGCGCTCGACGATGTCGACGACGAGCGTGTCGGGCAGCCGCCGCGACACGCGCGCGTCCTTGATCCAGCCATATTTCATCAGGTCGTGGCGGACATCCTGAAGGTCGACCGCGGCCATCGAGCGGTCCTTCTGCGCGAGCGCGATATCGTAGACCTTGAGCCGGTCGATCCGTTCGGCGCCGACCACCTCGACCTTCTTGACCTGGAAGCCCGCGCGGCCGACCGCCTGCGCCCATTCCTCCTGCACCTTCTGCGTTACGCCCGTCGCGTGCGCGCCAACCGCGAGGACGCCGGCGAGGCTGAGGCCGATCGTCCAGTTGGCGACGCGCTGGAGCGCCTGCGGGCTGATCGGCAGCGCGTTGATGATCGCGTCGACCCGCGACGTCCTGACCGTCCGGCGCTTCTTCGATCCGCGCGCCGGGCGGCGCGGCGGCGCCTTGGCGCGCTTGATCCGCGTGCTGCTCATAACGCTTCCTCCACGATGCGTTCGACGAGTTCGGCATAGTCCATGCCGATGGCGCGAGCCTGTTCGGGAACGAGGCTCAGCGGGGTCATGCCGGGCTGGGTGTTGACCTCGAGCAGGAAGATGCCGGCGAGGCCGTGCTCGTCGTCCCAGCGGAAGTCGGAGCGCGAGGCGCCCTTGCAGCCGAGCAGGCGGTGCGCCTCGACCGCGAGGCTCTTCATCCGTTCTGCGATCTCCGCCGGCACGTCGGCCGGGCAGACATGCTGGGTGAGCCCTTCGGTATATTTGGCGTCATAGTCGTAGAAGCCCGATTTGACGCGCAGCTCGGTCACCCCGAGCGCCCGATCGCCGAGCACCGCGACGGTGAGCTCGCGTCCCTTGATGAAGGGTTCGGCGAGCAGGCGGTCGAACTCTTGCCACGGGCCGACGGCGCCCCGCGCGATCGGGTTGCCGTAATTGCTGTCGTCCTTGACGATCGCGACCCCGACCGACGAGCCTTCGTTGACGGGCTTGAGGACATAGGGGCGCGGCAAGGGGTCGGCTGAAAACAGGCTTTCGCTGTCGACCATCACCCCCGTTGGCATCGGGATTCCATGCGGCACAAGCGCCTGCTTCGTCAACTCCTTGTCGATCGCGATCACCGAGGTGACGAGCCCGCTGTGAGTGTATTTGAGGCCCATCAGGTCGAGCATCCCCTGCACCGTCCCGTCCTCGCCGGGGACGCCGTGGAGCGCGTTGAACACGATGTCGGGTTTCGCCTCGGCGAGCCGCAGCGCGACGTCGCGGTCCATGTCGATGCGCGTGACCCGGTGCCCGCGCGATTCGAGCGCGTCGGCGATGCCCTTGCCGCTCATCAGCGACACCTCGCGCTCGGCCGACCAGCCGCCCATCAGAACGGCGACATGCCAGGGGCCGCGGGTCATGAATTCATCCTCTGCGTGTAAAGGGGAGGTTGCGCAGCAATAACAGCCTCATCGCAGCCTTCCTCCCACGGAAAAAGGCGCTGTTCAACACCGGGCCATACGAGCTGAAATGCCACGTCCATTGGCCTGCCCAACGCGCGCCCATGCACCCACATCGCCGAACTGAAGTAATCCTCGATATTTTCGCTCAACACCCGGCGAGCAACACAGGGATAGCCTTCGATTAACCCTTCAATGATTTGGCCTTCGAAAAGTTCAAGGCCCTTACGGTACTGAGCTGCCACTTCGTTTATCATGAAATGCATCAGCTCCTTCGACAGCCCGAAGACGATCACGTCAGGCTGACCAATCGAAATCGGCAATCCGGCCGAATAGGAGAACGACTTATGCTCACCCGTTGGGTCAAAAACGTAAGTCACCTGGCAGCCGTGATTTTCGATATTCTGAAGCAGCCTGGCTTCATATTCGGTAAGGGCAGGATCAGCATTCACGTCGCCACTCCCACGCGTTGAATCTCCCATTGCAGTTCGACGCCGCTCTTCGCCTTGACCCGGCGGCGGACTTCCTCGCCCAGCGCCTCAATATCGGCGCTCGTCGCATCGCCGGTGTTGATCAGGAAATTGGTATGCTTCTCGCTGACCTGCGCGCCGCCGACTGCGAAACCGCGGCACCCGGCCTCGTCGACAAGCTGCCACGCCTTGTGCCCCTCGGGGTTCTTGAAGGTCGAGCCGCCGGTTTTCGAGCGCAGCGGCTGCGAGGCTTCGCGACTGGCCGAGATGCGGTCCATTTCGGCCTGGATCGCCTGCGGTTCGCCCCGACGACCGCGGAAGGTCGCACCGATCACGACCGCGCCTTCGGGCAATTCGCTGTGGCGATAGGTGTAGCCGAGATCGGCGAGCGCGAGCGTGCGGCGCTCGCCCGAACGCAGCACCACCTCAGCCTCGACCAATATGTCCTTGACCTCGCTGCCATAGGCGCCGCCGTTCATGCGCACGAAGCCGCCGACGGTGCCGGGGATCGAGCGCAGGAACTCCATCCCCGCGACCCCGGCGTCACGCGCGGTCGAGGAGACGAGGATACCCGACGCGCCGCCACCGCAGCGCAGCGTCGTGGCGTCGAGGGCTTCGACCGTGGCGAACGCCTTGCCGAGCCGGACGACGACGCCCGGAAAGCCGCCGTCGCGGACGATGAGGTTCGAGCCGAGACCGAGCGCCATGACGGGGACGGCGGGGTCGAGGTCGCGCAGGAAATGGGCGAGGTCGTCGGCGTCCTTCGGCTCGAACAGCCAGTCGGCGGGGCCGCCCGACTTGAACCACACAAGCGGGGCGAGCGGGGCTCGGGGGGTGAGCTTACCGCGGACGGTAGGGAGGGTTTGGGTGGTCATCTCGCGCAACCGTCCATTTCTTCGTCACCCTGAACTTGTTTCAGGGTCCATGGCTGGACGTCGAAACTCGCGCCGCGCCAACCGAGAGAGCAGGCCATGGATGCTGAAACAAGTTCAGCATGACGGATGAATGAGAGGCTCACTTCGCCGCCTCCACCGCGCTCGCCAGTCCCGCCGCGACCTTCGTGATATCCCCCGCGCCGAGGCAGATGATCCTGTCGCCCGCGCCGATGGCGCCCGAGCGGATCGCATCGGCGACGGTCGAGGCGAGCGCGGCGGCGTCGGCGACGGTCGAGGCGTGGCGGTGACCGCGGTCGCGCAGGCCCTGGGCGAGCGCGTCCGACGATATGCCCTCGATCGGCGCCTCGCCCGCGGCATAGACGGGGAGCGCGAGGACCATGTCGGCGTCGTTGAACGCCTGCTGGAAGTCGTCCATGTGATCGCGCAGGCGGGTGAAGCGGTGCGGCTGGACGACGGCGACGACGCGCCCCGCCCCTGCCCCTTCGCGCGCGGCGGAGAGGACGGCACGGATTTCGACCGGATGATGGGCGTAATCGTCGATCACGGTGACGACACCGCCTTCGGCAGCGATCTCGCCGACCTTGGTGAAGCGGCGCTTGACCCCGGCGAAGCCGCTGAAGCCCGACGCGATCCTGTCGTCGCTGACCCCCATGTGCAGCGCCACCGCGATCGCGGCGAGCGCGTTCTGGACATTGTGGCGGCCCGACATCGGCAGGTGGATGCCTTGGATCGTCCGGCTATTGCCGTCGCGGTCGCGCACGACGACGTCGAAGCGGTTGCCGTCGGGGCCGGGCGTCACATTGGTGCCGCGCACGTCGGCCTGGGCGGAGAAGCCATAGGTGACGATACGGCGGTCGCGGATGCGCGGGATGATCGCCTGCACCTCGGGATGGTCGAGGCAGAGCATCGCCGCGCCATAGAAGGGCACATTCTCGATGAACTCGACGAAGGCGGCCTTGATCGCGTCGAAGCTGCCATAGTGATCGAGATGCTCGGGATCGATGTTGGTGACGACCGCGATCGTGCCGTCGAGACGCAGGAAGCTGCCGTCGCTCTCGTCGGCCTCGACCACCATCCAGTCGCTGGCGCCGAGGCGCGCGTTCGAGCCGTAATTGTTGATGATGCCGCCGTTGATCACGGTGGGGTCGATCCCGCCCGCGTCGAGCAGCGCGGCGACGAGGCTGGTCGTCGTCGTCTTGCCGTGCGTCCCCGCGATCGCGACGGTCGATTTGAGCCGCATCAGCTCGGCGAGCATCTCGGCGCGGCGGACGATCGGGATGCGGTGCGCGAGCGCGGCCTCGACCTCGGGGTTGCCGCGCTTGACCGCGGTCGAGGTGACGACGACCGCCACGCCCTCGACATTCTCCGCCGCATGGCCGATCGCGACCTTGATCCCGCGCTCCCTGAGGCCCTCGACGACGTAGCTGTCGGCGATGTCGCTGCCCTGCACCTGATAGCCCAGATTGTGCATCACCTCTGCGATGCCCGACATGCCGATGCCGCCGATGCCGATGAAATGGATGACGCCGATGTCGGTCGCGACGCCGCGCATCACTCGGCCTCCCGTCGCGCCGCGGCGATGCCGCTCGCGGCCGATCGCTGCGCGCTGGCGCCGACGCGGATCACGTCCATCAGCGGCGGCGGCACGAAGCTTTCGACGAGGTCGGCGAGATCGCGCGTCGCGTTGGGCAGACCGCAGCTCGCGGCATTGTCCGCCGCCGCCTCGATCGCGCCGGGTTCGAGCGCCATGCGCTGGAGCTGCTTCGCGACATGGGCGGGGGTGAATTCGGCCTGCGCGAAGGATTGCGCGCCGCCCGCCTCGACGAGATCGACGACATTATAGCTTTGGTGGTCGTCCATCGCGTGCGGATAGGGCACGAAGATCGCGGGGCGCCCGGCGCAGGCGAGCTCGGCCACCGTCGAGGCGCCGGCGCGCGCGATGACGAGGTGCGCCCAGCGCAGCCGGTCGGGGAAGTCGGCGATATAGGGCGCGCATTCGGCGGCGACGCCGAGCTCGGCATAGCGCGCGCGCACCGCTTCGATATCGGCCTCGCGCGCCTGCTGGACGATCTGCAGCCGGTCGAGCAGCGCGCGCGGCAGCATCGCGATCGCGGCGGGCACGACCTCGCTGAGCACCGTCGCACCGAGGCTGCCGCCGACAACGAGCAGGCGGAAGATGCCGTCCTCGGGCAGCGGCGGGAAGCCCTCGTCGCGGATCGCGACGATCTCCTCGCGCACCGGATTGCCGGTCAGGTGGCGCTTCATTTCGCATTTGGCGGGGAAGCGGTGGATGTTGCGATAGGCGACCGCGATTCCGTCGACCTGGCGTGCCATCAGCCGGTTGGTGCGGCCGAGCACCGCATTCTGCTCGTGGATCACGCTCGGCGTCTTCGTCGCGCGCGCGGCGAGCAGGCTGGGGAGCGAGGGGTAGCCGCCGAAGCCGACGACGACGGCCGGATCGAAGCTGCGGATCAGCTCGATCGCCTGCCGGCGCCCCTTGCGGATCGCGAGCGCCGCCTTGACCCAGCCGACCGGTCCGCCGGCGACGCGCCCGGCGGGCAGGACATGCGTTTCGAGCTCCGCCGGCGCGCCGGGGATCTTGAGGCCGCGGTCGTCGCTGACCAGCGCGACGCGGTGGCCGCGCGCGATCAATTCGCCCGCCAGCGCGTAGGCGGGCAGCATATGGCCGCCGGTGCCGCCGGCGGCGAGGAGGAAGTGGCGGGTCGCGGTCATTTCGGGGCCGTCATTTCTTGTTCCAGTTGCGGGTCATCGACACGCGCGCCGCATAGGGGTTCCGCCGGGTCAGCGACAAGAGCAAACCCATGCCGATCGACAGCGCGAGCATCGACGAACCGCCATAGCTGATGAACGGCAGCGTCATCCCTTTCGACGGGAAAAGCTGGGTGTTCACCGCCATATTGATCACCGCCTGGCCGCCGAACTGCGCGACGAGGCCGCAGACCGCGAGGATCAGGAAGCTGTCCTCCTCGTCGAGCAGGCGGACGAGCACGCGGACGATGATCGCGAGATAGAGGATGGCGATCGCGATGCAGGCGATGATCCCGAACTCCTCGCCGATCACCGAGAAGATATAGTCGGTATGCGCCTCGGGAAGCTGGAACTTGGCGAGCCCCGCGCCGGGGCCGGTGCCGATCAGCCCGCCGGCGGTGAGCGTCGCGTGCGCCTTGTCGACCTGGAAGCTGTCGCCCTCCGCAAAGAGCCAGATGTTGATGCGCTGCTGCGCGACCGGGTAGAAGAAATAGGCGAGGACCAGCCCGACGAGCCCCGCGACGCCGAGCCCCGCCATGATCCGCATCGACAGGCCGGCGACGAGCACGAGGACGAACCAGGTCGCGGCGAAGATGATCGTCTGGCCGAGGTCGGGCTGGCCCATCAGCAGCACCGCGATCACGCCGGTCAGCACGAAGGACAGCGGCACGACGGGCAGGCTCTGGTCGTGGAGGCGGAGCGAGAGAACCCACGCGAGCGAAACGGCGAAGAAGGGCTTCAGGAACTCCGACGGCTGGAGCCGGAACATGCCGCTGCCGATCCAGCGCTGCGCGCCGTTCACCGACGCGCCGATCAGCGGCACGAGAAAGAGCAGGGCGAGGAAGGTCAGCGTGCCGTAGATGGCGAAGCGGCGCGCCTGCGCCTTGGGCAGCATCGAGATGGCGAGCATCACCGGCACGCCGACGATCACCCACATGAGCTGGCGATAGAAATAATAGAGCGGGTCGAGGCTGGCGGTGGTCGTCGACAGCTTTTGCGCCGCGACCGGCGAAGCGGCGGCGACGGCGACGAGGCCGATCGCGATCAGCATCGAGACGAGCAGCAGCAGCACCCGGTCGATTTCCCAGAACCAGAGGCCGAGCGGGGTGCGGTCGGCGCGGCTGAGGCGCGGCCCGCGGCGCTTGATGCTGCGCGTGGTCGCGATGATCGGCCGTTCGCTTGCCCGGTCCATATCGTTCATCCCCCCGCTCATGCCCCGAGCGCCCTGACGATCGCGCGGAACTGGTCGCCGCGCGCTTCATAATCCTTATACTGGTCGAACGAGGCGCAGGCGGGCGAGAGGAGGACGATGTCCCCCGGTTCGGCAACCGCCGCCGCATGGGCGACCGCGGTCGCGAGGTCGCCGGCGCGGTCGACGGGAAGCGCATCGCCGATCTCCGCGGCGAAACCCTCCATCGCCTCGCCGATCAGATAGGCGCGCTTGACGTGGCCGAACCAGGGGCGGCACGCCTCCAGCCCGTCGCCCTTCGCCTGTCCGCCGGCGATCCAGTGCAAACGCTGGTCCGGCGCCGGCGGAAAGGCCGCCAGCGCCGGTGCAGCGGAAGCCGCGTTGGTCGCCTTGCTGTCGTTGAACCAGCGGACGCCAGCGACTTCGCCGACCAATTCCATTCGGTGCGGGAGCGCGTGATAGGTCGCGAGCCCGCGTTCGATCGCCGCATCATCGAGCCCGAGCACGCGGCACACCGCGATCGCGCACACCGCGTTCTGGGCGTTGTGCGGGCCCTGCAGCGCGGGCCAGCGCGCCTGGTCGGCGGGGTCGACATCCTTTGCCGAGACGCGGAAGAGGCGGTGATTGACGTGGCTCGCGACCATCTTCGAGCGGTCGTCGTCGGTCGCGACGATCGCGACCTGATCGCGGTGCTGAAGGCTGAACAGCCGCGCCTTCGACGCCGCATAGCCCGCGAAATCGTCGTAGCGGTCGAGATGGTCGGGGGTGATGTTGGTGAGCACCGCGACGTCGCAGGCGAGGCTGTGCGCGAGGTCGATCTGGTAGCTCGACAGTTCGAGCACATAGACCCCGCCCTCTGGGAGCGGATCGCGCGCGAGGATCGGCAGGCCGATGTTGCCGCCCATCAGCGCGGGAACCCCTGCGCTTTCGAGCATATGGGTGACGAGCGCGGTCACCGTCGACTTGCCGTTGGTGCCGGTGATGCCGACGACGCGGTGCGGCGGCAGTTCGGCGCGCGCTTCGGCGAACAGCTCGATATCGCCGATCACCGGCACATGCGCCGCGCGCGCATGGGCGGCGATCGGGTGGCGGTTGAGCGGCACTCCGGGCGAGACGACGACGCCCGCGAAACCGATGAGGTCGATCGCGAGCGGATCGCCGATGTCGGCGCCGAGCGCCATCGCCTCGTCGCGCGCCTCCTCGCGCGTGTCCCACGCGGTGACGCCGGCGCCGCTGGCGACCAGCGCCTCGACGGTCGCGAGCCCCGAGCGCGCCAGTCCCAGCACCGCGTAGCGGCGACCGGCAAAGGCGCGCGAGGTGATCACCGCAGTTTCAAGGTCGCGAGCCCCGCGAGCGCGAGGACGATCGAGACGATCCAGAAGCGGATGACCACGGTGGATTCGGGCCAGCCCAATTGCTCGAAGTGATGGTGGATCGGCGCCATGCGAAAGACGCGCTTGCCGGTTCTTTTGTACCAGAAGACCTGGATGATCACCGACAGCGCCTCGACCACGAACAGCCCGCCGACGAGGACGAGCACCAGCTCGTGCTGCGCGGTCACCGCGATCGTCGCGAGCGCGCCGCCCAAGGCAAGGCTGCCGGTATCGCCCATGAAGACGGCGGCGGGGGGCGCGTTGAACCACAGGAAGGCGAGGCAGGCGCCGATGATCGCCGCGGCGAAGATCGCGAGCTCGCCCGCGCCGGGGACGTGCGGGATGCCGAGATAGCCCGCGAACTTCGCGTTGCCCGAGAGATAGACGATGACGAGGAAGGCAAGGCTGGCGATGATCACCGGGAAGGTCGCGAGCCCGTCGAGCCCGTCGGTCAGATTGACCGCATTGCCGAAGCCGACGATCAGCACCATCGCGAAGACATAATAGAGCGGGCCGAGCGGGATATAGGCGTCGCTCAGGAACGGCAGATAGAGGTCGGTGCCGGTGCGCGAGACGATCAGCAGCACCGCGATTCCGGCGATCACGAATTCGAGCAGCAGCCGCACCCGCCCCGGAATCCCGCGGTGGCTGGCCTTGGTCACCTTGTCGAGATCGTCCATGAAGCCGACCGCCGCGAAGCCCCCGGTCACGAAGATGCACGCCCAGACGAAGCGGTTGGAAAGGTCCATCCACAGGAGCGCCGAGATCATCAGCGCGATCAGGATCATCAGCCCGCCCATCGTCGGCGTGCCCTTTTTCGCGAGATGGCTCTGCGGCCCGTCGTCGCGGATCGGCTGGCCCTTCCCCTGCCGCATCCGCAGCATCAGGATGAAGCGCGGGCCGATCCACAGCCCGATGATCAGCGCGGTCGCCACCGCCGCTCCCGAACGGAAGCTCAGATAGCGAATGAGGTTGAGCGCCCCCGGAAAGCCAAGCCATTCCGCCAGCCAATATAGCATCAATAGTCCCCGTTGGTCAGCGCGGTCACGACATGCGACAGGCCGACACTGTTCGATCCCTTGACCAGCACGACATCGCCGGCGCGGATCACGTCTCCCAGCCGCGCGGTGGCGGCCGAGTGGGCGGGCACATGCGCGAAATCGATGCGCCCCTCAAGCGCTTTGGCGAGCGGCGCCATCTCTTCGCCGACAAGCAGGGCGAATTGCACCCCGGCTGCGACGAGCGGAGCGGCCAGGCCGGCGTGATACGCTTCTCCGCCGCTGCCAAGCTCCTTCATGGCGCCGAGAATCGCGACCTTGCGGCCCGCGGATTCGCTGCCGAGCTGGCCGATCGTCGCCGCCATGGAGGCCGGGTTGGCGTTGTAGCTTTCGTCGATCAGCAGGATCGCCCCGCCCTCGACCGCGATCCGGTGCCGCGCGCCGCGCCCCGCGAGCCCCGCCATTTCGGCGAAGGCGAGCCCCGCCGCCGGCAGATCGCCGCCGACCGCCTTGACCGCCGCGAGCACCGCCAGCGCGTTCGACACCCAGTGCGCGCCCGCCTGCGCGATGGTGAAGCAGAGCAGCGCATCCTGAACCTGTGCGGTGACGAGCGATCCCCCCTGCCCGTCGGGCAGCCAGTCGACCGCGCGCACGTCGGCGCCCTCGCCGAGACCAAAGCTGACGACATGCGCCGCGTGCTTCTCCGCCTTGGCGCGCAAGCGTGCATAATGCGGGCTGTCGAAGGGGATGATCGCGGTGCCGCCGGGTTCGAGCCCCTCGAAAATCTCGCCTTTCGCGTCGGCGATCGCTTCTTCGTTGCCGAAATATTCCATGTGCGCGGGCGCGATCGTGGTGACGATGGCGACGTGCGGGCGCACCATCCGGGTCAGCGCGGCGAGCTCGCCGGCGTGGTTCATCCCCATTTCGAATATGCCGAAATCGGCGGTCGAGGGCATGCGCGCGAGGCTCAATGGCACGCCGACATGATTGTTGTAGCTCTTGACCGACCGGTGCGCCTTGCCGGGGCGGAAGCGGTCGAGCGCGGCGAACAGCGCCTCCTTCGTGCCCGTCTTCCCCGCCGATCCGGTGACGCCGATGATCCGGCCATGGCTGCGCGCGCGCGATGCGACGCCGAGCGCGTTCAGCGCCGCGGCGCTGTCGGCGACGCGGACGTGCGGATGGTCGATCGCGGTTTCGCAGACGATGCCCGCCGCGCCCGCCGCGATCGCCTTGTCGATGAACTGGTGGCCGTCGGTCGCCTCGCCCTTCATCGCGACGAACAGGTCGCCCTTCGTCACCTCGCGCGAATCGAAAGCGACGCCCTGCACGGTGAAGTCGGCGCTCGCCGTCCCGCCCATCGCCGCCGCGATGGCGCGCGCGGTCCACAGCGGGGTCATGCCGCGGCCTCGCGCGCGACCGCGACGTCGTCGAAGGGGATGACGCGCATGTCGGCGCCCGCACCGACGATCTGGCCCTGTTCGTGGCCCTTGCCGGCGATGCAGACGATGTCGTCGGCGCGCGCCTCGGCGATCGCGGCGGCGATCGCGGCGCGGCGGTCGCCGATCTCGCGTGCGCCCGGCGCGCCCTCGGCGATGGCTGCGCGGATGACGGCGGGGTCTTCGCCGCGCGGATTGTCGTCGGTGATGATCAGCACATCGGCCTTGGCCGCCGCGACCCGGCCCATTTCGGGGCGCTTGTCCTTGTCGCGGTCGCCGCCCGCCCCGAACACCAGGATCAGCCGCCCGCTCGCGTGCGGGCGCAGCGCGTCGAGCGCCGCCTCTATGGCATCGGGGGTGTGGGCATAGTCGACATAGACGGGCGCGCCTGCGCGGGTGATCGCTGCGCGTTCGAGCCGCCCGCGCACCGGCTGGAGCCGCGCGAGATTGGCGAGCGTCTGCTGGATATCGCCGCCCGTCGCGATGACGAGCCCCGCCGCGACCAGCGCATTCGCCGCTTGGTAGGCGCCGATCAGCGGCAGCGTGACCTTCTGCGCCAGCGGTCCCGCCTGAATCAGCAGCGACTGGCCGAGTTGCGTCGGCTCACACGAGACGAGGCGCAGCGCGCTGCCCTCGCGACCCACGGTCATGATGCGAAGGCCGCGCTGTTCCGCCTCATATTCGGCCGCGGGCGACCACATCATGTCGTCGGCCCAGATCACCGCCGCGCCGTCGGGGTCGACGACTTCACGGAACAGGCGCATCTTGGCGGCCAGATAGGCGTACATGTCGCCATGATAATCGAGATGGTCGTGGCTGAGATTGGTGAAGGCCGCGGCCTTCACCGGCAGTCCCTCGGTGCGATACTGGTCGAGGCCGTGGCTGGAGGCTTCGAACGCCGCATGGGTCACGCCCTCGGCGGCGAGGCCTGACATGTTCGACAGGAAGGTGACGATGTCGGGCGTCGTCAGCCCGGTCGAGGCGCTGTCGTTCGAGGTGGTGATGCCGAGCGTGCCGACCGAGGCGGCATGGAACCCCGCCATCCGCCAGAGCTGGCGCGTCATCTCGACCGTCGAGGTCTTGCCGTTGGTGCCGGTGACCGCGACACAGGTCGCGGGAAAGCGGTGGAAGAAACGTGCCGCGATATGCGCGAAGGCGCGGCGTGGATTGGCGTCGGCGATGTGCACCGCGCCCTCGACCTTCGCCTCGGGCCGCGCGACGACGGCGATCGCCCCCGCTTCGATAGCGGCGGGAATGAAATCCTCGCCGTTGAATTTTTCGCCGACGAAGGCGCCGAAGATCGTTCCGGGCGCGACCTTGCGATGGTCGATGGCGAGGCCGGTGACCACGGGGTCGGCGTCGAGAGGGGCCGGGGTGTCGAGCAGCGCCGCGAGACGCATCAGTCCTCTTTCCCGTTCTTCCACAGCAGCGGCGTCAGTTCGGACACGTCGACGTCGCGGCTTTCGTCGGGGAAGACGCCGAGCATCGGTCCCGCGCGCATCACCACCTGCTTGACCACCGGCGCCGCGGTATAACCCGCGGTGCGCTGACCCGAGCTGAAGGCGTTGCCCTTGGGCTCATCGATCATGACCAGGACCACGTAGCGCGGATTGTCCATCGGGAAGGCCGCCGAAAAGGTCGAGACGAGCGAGTGGCGGCGATAGCCCCCGGCGCCGGGCTTTTCGGCGCTGCCCGTCTTGCCGCCGACGCGGAAGCCCGGCGCGTCGGCGTTGCGGCCGGTGCCGTCCGAGACGATCAGGCGCAGAAGCTGGCGCATCCGCGCGCTGGTCGACGCCTTGAACACGCGGCGGCCCTCCGGCGGCGCCTTGTCGCCCAGCTTGAGCAGGGTCGCGGGGCGCCAGATACCGCCGTTGACGAGCGCGGCATAGGCGCTGGCGAGGTGCAGCGGGGTGACCGCGATGCCGTGGCCGTAGCTCGTCGTCATCGTGGTGACGCGGCCCCAGTCCCTCGGCCACAGCGGGAAGGCGCGCTCCTTGAGTTCGATATGCGGACGCCCATCGAATTCGAGGCTGCGGAACAGTTCTTCCATCTTCTCGCGGCCGAGCTGGTCGCCGATCTGCGCGGTGACGATGTTCGAGCTGTGGATCAGCGTTTCGGGGACGTTGAGCCAGCGGTTCATCATGTGCGAATCGCGGATGCGGAATCCCGCGATCGCCAGCGGCTTTGTCGCGTCGTAGCGCTTCGCCATGCTGGTGACGACGCCATTGTCGATCGCGGCGCCGATCGTCAGCGGCTTGAAAGTCGATCCGAGCTCGTAGAGATTATAGGTCACCGCGTTGCGCCGCGCGGCCATGTTGCCGCCGACCAGCTTGTTGGGATTGTAGGTGGGCAGCGAGGTCATCGCGAGCACTTCGCCGGTGTGGACATCGAGGATGATGCCAGCGCCGCCGATCGCCTCGAGATTGGTGACCGCCGACCCCAGCTCGCTTTCGAGCACGCCCTGGACGCGCGCGTCGATCGACAGCGTCAGCGGCTCGGCGCGGGTCGCCTTGTCGGTCAGCCGGTTTTCGAACGCGCCTTCGACCCCGGTGACGCCCTCGCCGTCGGCGTTGATGAAGCCGAGCACGTGCGCGGCGAGGGTCAGCTGCGGATAGAGGCGCTCCTTTTCGCGCGGGAAATCGAAGCCGATATCGCCGATCGCGTTCACCGCCGCGACCTGATCGGGCAGCGCACGGCGGCGGATATAGGTGGCGCGCGGCCCGGTCAGCTTCGCGAGCAGTTCCTCGCGCGGCATGTCGGGAAAGATGCGGTGGAGCTCGGTCGCCAGATATTGCGGGTCGTTGAGCAGCTTCGACGGCACGACGCGGATCGAATAGCCGTCGATCGTCCGCGCGAGCGGCACGCCGTTGCGATCGACGATATCGGCGCGCGCGGGCACGAAGGCGGTCGAGGCCGAACGATGCCCCGACGCGGTGTCGAACAGCGCGAAAGTGAGGAGCCGCGCCGACACGAGGAAAAAGGCCGCCATGAACAGCAGCATCAGGATCATCAGCCGCTGCTGCGCGGTCAGCAATATCTGCTGCCGCACGCCCGCGGTGCGCACCCTTGCCGGACGGACGACCAGCGTGTTCATCGCGTCTTAGCGCCCTCCCCCGGCTTCCGCCGCCGCGCCGCGTTTCAGCGCCGCGAGGGTCGAATCGGAGAGGAGCTGATCCTCGATCATCCGCAGTTGCTCGTGGCGGCGGCTCGGCGCCATCCGCGGCGCCGTGTCGGAGCGGATGCCGGCGCGGGTGTCGGCCTGCGCGAGCTGGATCGGCTTGGACGCCGCGGGTTTGGACACGGTGGGCTTCGACGCCGCAGGCTTCGGAGCGGGCTTGTCCGCCACGGCGGCAGCCGGCGGCGCCGCCTCGGCGGCGGGCGTGCCGACCGGGCTGACCATCGCCATCAACACCGGCGCAACGTCGTTGGCGCCGCGCGCGCGCGGCAGGCGGTCGAGCGAGGCGAGCTGGCGCTCGCTCGACAGATACTGGTCGGCGGTCGGCGCCGAATAGCCGAAGCTCTCGGCGTTCCACTGTTCGAGCTGGCGCATCGAGGCGCGCACCGCGAGTTCGGATTCGAGGTAGCGGATATTATCGCGCGCGCCGGCGATCTGCTTGTTGATCTGCGCGAGCTCGCTGCGCGTCGCCGCCACCTTGAGCGACACGGGATAGAGCATCATCGCGAAGACCAGAACGAGAAGCACCAGGCCGATTCCCTGGAGCTTGCGAGCCGCCATCAACATGACATCGCCTCCTTTGCCGTCTTGCCGCCCGACCAGGCGGGCGCCGCGGTGCGAACCGCGCTACGCAGCGTCGCCGAGCGGGCGCGCGGGTTACGCGCCTCCTCGGCCTTGCCCGGGCGCACCTTGCGCGCCGGGGTGTCGAAAGTTGCGGCCCGCGCCGGAGGGGCGAGCGCGGGCCGGTGGCGCGACGCGCGGACATCGCCACCGCTGCGTTCGCGCAGGAAAGTCTTCACGATGCGATCCTCGGTGCTGTGGAAGCTGACCACCGCGAGGCGGCCGCCGGGGCGCAGCAGCCGTTCCGCCGCGTCAAGGCCAGCCTTCAGCTCGTCGAGCTCGCCGTTGATGTGGATGCGGATCGCCTGAAAGCTCTTCGTCGCCGGGTCCTTGGGCGCGCCGGGGGGGTGGCGCAGCGCCTTGCGGATCACCGCCGCGAGCTCGCCGGTGCGCGACAGCGGCCGCGCGGCGACGATCGCGCGCGCGACGCGGCGCGACTGGCGCTCGTCGCCATAATGATAGAGGACGTCGGCGATCTCTCCCTCGTCGGCGCGGTTGAGCCAGTCGGCGGCGCTTTCGCCCTCCTGCGCCATGCGCATGTCGAGCGGACCGTCCTTCTGGAAGGAAAAGCCGCGTTCGTCGCGATCGAGCTGCATCGACGATACGCCGATGTCGAAGACGATGCCGTCGACCGCGTCGATACCGCGTTCGCCGAGCAGCCGGTCGATCTCGCCGAAGCGGCCGCGCACCAGCGTCAGCTTGCCGCCCGCTTCTTCGACCAGCGCCTGCCCCTCGGCGATCGCATCGGGATCGCGGTCGCAGGCGACGACGTCGGCTCCCGCCGCGAGCATCGCGCGGGTGTAGCCGCCGGCGCCGAAGGTCGCGTCGACGTGGCGCTCGCCGGGAACGATGGCGAGCGCGGCGATGACCTCTTCGCGAAGCACGGGATCATGGCGGGGGTCGCGGGGAAGCTCGCTCATTTGCGGCCCTTCCCCTTGGTCTCGGCCCAATTGCCGGCGAGGCGCCGGAGCACCGGATCAGCCTCGGCGCAGTCGGCGAGCGTCGGCAGCCACCAGATTTCGAAGCGCCGGCCCGAGCCGACGAAGGCGGTCGCGCCGGCGTCGCCGACGCGGTCGCGCGCGGTGAAATTGGGGAGGAAGCGCCCGCTGTCGTCGAGCGCATAGGCCTCGGTATAGCTGAAGCGCTGCTTGAACGCCTCATCCTCGTCGAAGTCGAGATTGCGCGCGAGCGCGGCGGCGCGGTCGCGCTCGATCTCGTCGGAGAGGCGGTCGTACTGGTCCTGGCCATAGGCGACCAGACAGGGCAGCTTCTCATGGAAACCGACCCAAAGCACGCGCTGACCGTCCGCATTGAGGGGCACATTGTTGCGGAACTGCGAGGGGACGGCGATGCGTCCCTTGCCATCGATCGCGGCGAAGTTGGTGCCCGAGTATCGGCCGGGCGTCACAATCGCCATCGCTGTCGCCCCCGTTCTCGCGCCACCGGGCAATACTTTCCTGACGCCGGAATCACGGGATTCCGAAGCGAAAGACTCAGGCGGAGATTGCCCCTCTCCGATTCCTGCCTATCAACTATGGATCGGGGTGAAAAGGGGAAAATTAGGGTAAATTAGGGAATCTAGCCCCTATTCACCGCAAAAACGCATCGAAATGGGGGGCATACAGGGCCGGTCATCCCCGCGCGCGCCGTGCGAGGAGGTGCAAATCGGGGTGGAATGGGGCGAGGCGGACGCTGCTATTGGGGCATCAACGGGACCGTCATTGCGAGCGGAGCGGAGCAATCTCCAGCTATCGGCACGGCGGGACGATAGCTGGAGACTGCTTGGTCGCCGGCGGCTCCTCGCAATGACGCGGGGAGGTCAGCCCAAAGTCATCATGGCTGGCGCGCGCGGATCCAGAGCGGGTGCAGCAGCGCCCTTTCCGCGCCAGCCCCGCGCAGCCGCGCGTCGAGCCATTCCATCGTGTCGGCGCGGCGCAGATGGTCGGCGCCCGGCACCGCCGGCCGCCACAGCGGCGCGAAGAGCAGGTCGGCGTCGCCGACCAGCCACGCCTCGCCCGCGCCGATCCTGCACTGCGCGACGCGGCCGCCGGCGAAGGCGGCGCAGGTCGGGGGAAGCCGCTCGAAGCGCCCGGCGCTGAACAGCCGGAGCCGCGCGCCACCGACGTCATAGGCCCGCGCCGCCGTCTCGCCGACCGGCGCGGCGCCGAGCGTGATGCCCCAATGGTCGAGCAGCGGCGTGAGCAGGCTGGTCACCGGCGGATTGCGCGGATCGCCGAGCGGTCGCTCGACCGGCCAGCCCGACAGCGCGTCGGCAAGGATCACCGCCCGCCCGCCGCCGCGCACGAAGGCGTCGACCGCAATGAGGTCGCGCGGCGCGAGGGCGCGCGGATGCGCGAGGAGCAAGGTGCCGCCGGGCGGCGGAACATGGTCGGCGAGGCTATCGACGAGCCGCACCGGCCCCGCCGCCTCGATCCGCGCAAGCGCGGGATCCTCCTGCGCGCCCGCGGCGATCATCGTGGTCAGATCATCCCCGGACCAGCGCAGCGGGAGGCCGGTGAGCATCGTCACGACGGGCGCGTCGGTCGATGGCGCGGGCGCGCGATAGAGGCGCGCGAGCAGGGCATGCCCCACGACGAACCAGGCGGCGAGTACGACCGCCGCGACCGCGACACGCAGCGCACGCGCCCAGGTCCGCCGCTGAACGAGCGCGTCGGACAGCCAGCCGGCCGCGGCGCCGACGACCAGCACAAGCGCGATCTGCCCCCACCCCGCGCGGCCCGCCAGCAGCCAGGCGAACAACCCCTGCCCCACGGCAACGGCGAGCAGTGTTGCGAGGATCGCGCGCTGCCGCGCCGCGCGCGGCTCGCCCCGCTGCCACCAGCCGAGCGCGAGCATGGGCAAGAGAAGCAGCGGCAGCGCCAGCGCCGGATCGACGCGGCCGAGCGGGCGCTGGCCGCCGGCGAACCACGCCAGCAGGAGAAGCAGCGCCGCGATGCCGAGCGGACGCAGGCGTGCGATCACCTTTTGGCTTGATTGGCTTGGCGCGCGCGCTGCAATTCGGGGTCGGGCTGGAGGTCGGGCACGGTCGGCGCCGCCTGCGGCACCTTCACCGCCACCGCCTCATTCTCGTCCTTCGACACTGGCTGGACGCCCAGTTCCTCGAGCGGGGCGCTCGGCGTCTTGGAAGGATCGCCCGGCATCTTGACCTGGGTTTCCGCCGGCGCCTCGGCCGCCGCTTTTTCGCGCGCCCGCTCGCCGATCAGTCCGGCGAGGCCGACGAGCAGCAGCACGGTCAGCAATCCGGCGACACCGATCTGAAGCCGCCGCATCGTATCGTGGACGGGAGGCGCCGCGGCAACCACCGTGCCCGCCGCCGCCGTTTCGATCAAGCCATCGGTCGTCCGTTTCACGCGATGTCCTCCGCCAGCCCTTTGCTCGCCAGCCATTCGGGATTGTAGAGCGTCGAGAGATAGCGAAACCCGCTGTCGCACAAGATGGTTGCAATGCGCTTGCCCGGACCGAGCTGGCGCGCGAGCGCCATCGCGCCCGCGACGTTGATCCCTGACGACAGGCCGAGGCACAGCCCCTCCTCGTCGAGCAACTGGCGCACGACCGCCAGCCCCTCGGCGTCGGAGATGCGGAACTGGGTGTCGATCGGCGCGCCTTCGAGGTTGGCGGTGATGCGGTTCTGACCGATTCCCTCGGCCACGCTCGACCCTTCGGGCTTCAGTTCGCCGCACTGGTAATAATTATAGAGGCCGGCGCCGTGCGGGTCGGTCAGCGCGACGGTGATCTTTTCGTCCTTCGCTTTCAGCCCCAGCCCGGTTCCCGCGATGGTGCCGCCGGTCCCCGCGGCGCAGGTGAAGCCGTCGATCCGCCCGTCCATCTGCTCCCAGATTTCCTCGGCGGTGCCGAAGATGTGCGATTTGCGGTTGGCGATATTGTCGAACTGGTTGGCCCAGATCGCATTGTCGGTTTCCTCGGCGATGCGGCGCGAGGTGTGGACGAAATGGCCGGGGTTGGCGAAGGGCGCGGGCGGCACGAGCACCAGCTCGGCCCCGAGGGCGCGGATCGTCGCCATCTTCTCGGCGCTCTGGTTGTCGGGCATGACGATGATCGTCTTGTAGCCGAGCGCATTGCCCACGAGCGCGAGGCCGATGCCGGTGTTGCCCGCCGTCCCCTCGACGATCGTGCCGCCGGGGCGCAGGCTGCCGTTCCCCTCGGCATCGCGGACGATGTAGAGCGCGGCGCGATCCTTCACCGATCCGCCGGGGTTGGCATATTCGCACTTGCCCCAGATTTCGCAGCCGGTCGCTTCGCTCGGCCCCCTGAGCAGCACCAGCGGCGTGTTGCCGATCAGCTCCAGGCTGTTTTCCGCAATGATCATGCCCCTGATCTAAGGCTGCGCACCGGGCATCGCAAGACAGCTTCGCTTGCCGCGGCCAAGCCCTGTCTTTGTCGACCAACGGGGCACCAGCGCCGACCAACGCCCGCCCCGGCCTCGGCGCGAGGCTTGCTTTTGTAACAGTATATCATTACTGCGCCCCGCACAGCCCGACCCCAAGCAACAGGAACTTCCCCCGCATGCGCCTTCTCCCCTCCGCCTCGCTGACCCTCGCCCTGATGCTGTCCGCCCCCGCCTTCGCGCAGGACGGTGCGAGCGACGACGACGTCCACACGGGCGATGCGATCGTCGTCACGGCGCCCTATGTCCGCAGCCTCGACATCCTCGGCAATGTGTCGGTGGTGGAAGGAGACGAGCTGGCGCGCGACATCCGCGGCCAGATCGGCGACACGCTCACCCGGCAACCGGGTGTGTCGGCGACCAGCTTTTCCCCCGGCGCATCGCGTCCCGTCCTTCGCGGCTTTTCGGGCGAGCGCGTGAAAATCCTGACCGACGGCATCGGATCGATCGATGCCTCCAACACCTCGGCCGACCATGCCGTGACGATCGACCCGCTGACAGTCGAGCGCGTCGAAATCCTGCGCGGCCCCGCCGTGCTGCTGTTCGGCAGCCAGGCGATCGGCGGCGCGGTCAACCTGTTCGACCGCCGCATCCCGCGCAAGGTCCCTGCCGACCATGTCCATGTCGACGCGATCGGCGGTTATGCGACCGCGGCGAACGACCGCAATATCGGCAGCTCGATCGACGTCGCGCTGAGCCCGCAGATCGTCGCGCATGTCGACGGCAGCTGGCGCAAGACCGGCGATACGCGCAGCGGCGGCTTCGTCTACGCTCCCGACATTCGCGGCGACCTGCTCCACCTTGCCGAGCATGCGATCGAGGATGGCCATGCCGACGAAGCGGCCGAACTCACCGCCCAGGCGAACAAGCGCGGCAAGATCGACAACACGCAGAGCGAGACCTGGACCGCCGGGGGCGGGCTGTCGCTGATCAACGACGGCGGTCAGCTCGGTATTTCGATCGGCTATTTCGACACCGATTACGGCGTGCCCGATCGCCCCGACACCGCGCATGATCATGGCGGCGAGGACGAAGAGGGCGGCCACGACCATGGCGAGGGGCCCGTCACCATCGGCATGAAGCAATGGCGCGCCGACCTGCGCGGCGAGGTTGAGCTGGGCGACGGATTCTTCGACAAGCTGCGCATCCGTGCCGGCTTTGCCGATTACAAGCACACCGAGTTCGAGGGCGAAGAGGTCGGTACCATCTTCACCAACCAGGGCGTCGAAAGCCGGATCGAGCTGGCCCAGAACGACCGTGGCGGCTGGCGCGGGGCGAGCGGCGTGCAGTACAGCCATCGCGACTTCAACGCGGTCGGCGAAGAGGCGTTCGTGCCGCGCAACCTGACCGACCAGTTCGCGCTTTTCACGCTGCAGGAATATACGGCGGGCCCGCTCGGGCTCGAAGCCGCGGCGCGCTATGAAAAGACCAGCGTTCGCGCACAGACGGTCGGCTTCGATCGCGATTTCGACAGCTTCTCGGGCGCTCTCGGCGTGACCTATGACATTTTCGAGGGCGCGAAATTCGGCATTTCGGCCTCGCGTGCGGTTCGCGCGCCGTCGGCCGAGGAACTGCTCTCCAACGGCCCGCACATCGCGACGCAGAGCTTCGAGGTCGGCGATCCGAACCTCAAGCGCGAATCGAACTGGGGCGCCGAAGCGTCGTTCAAGCTCAAGTCCGACGCGTTCAACCTCAGCCTCACCGGCTATTCGAACTGGTTCGACAATTTCATCTATTCGGCGGCGACCGGCGCCGAAGAGGACGAGCTGCCCGTCTTCCAGTATTTCCAGCGCGACGCGCGCGTCTACGGCTTCGAGGCCGAGGCGAGCGCGCGGCTGGCGCAGATCGGCGGCTTCAACATCGTCGGCGACGTGACCGCCGACATGACGCGCGCGAAGATCAAGGGCGCGGGGCTCGATCGCAACGTGCCGCGGATTCCCCCGCTGCGCGTGCTGGGCGGTCTCGAGGCGCAGAGCGAACGGCTCGACGCGCGCGTCGAGGTCGAATGGACCGACGACCAGGCCCGCGTCGCGCAGTTCGAAACCCCGACCGACGGCTTCACGCTCGTCAACGCCTCGCTCAGCTGGCGGCCGCTCCCCGATGCGCGGCACCTGACCTTGAGCCTGTCGGCGAACAATATCTTCGACGTCGAGGCACGCCGCCATGCCAGCTTCACCAAGGATTATGTGCCGCTGGCGGGACGCGATTTCCGCCTGACGGCCCGGGCGAGCTTCTGACCCCTCTCTCCGCTCGTCCCGAGGGCCGGATCCGGTTCGACCGGGTCCGGCCCGTTCGCGTTCAGGACAGCATGGCCATCCCGCCGTTCACATGGATGGTCTGGCCGGTGACGTAGCCGGCCTCCTTCGATGCGAGATAGACGACCGCGGCGGCGATGTCGCTGCCCTCGCCCATCCGGCCCGCGGGAATACGCTGGTTCAGCGCTTCCTTCTGCGCATCGGGCAGGTCGTCGGTCATCGCGGTGGCGATGAAGCCCGGCGCGACGCAGTTCACGGTGACGCCCCGGCTCGCAAGCTCCTGCGCCAGTGCCTTGGTCATGCCGGTGACGCCCGCTTTCGACGCGGCATAATTGGCCTGCCCCGGGTTGCCCGTCGCGCCGACGACGCTGGTGATCGAGACGATGCGCCCGAAACGCGCCTTCATCATCGGCTTGGCGGCGGCGCGCGCGAGGCGGAAATTCGCTTCGAGGTTGATGCGGATGACGTCGGACCACTCCTCGTCCTTCATCCGCAGGATCAGATTGTCGCGCGTCACGCCGGCGTTGTTGACGAGGATATCGAGCTGCCCCAGCGCCTCGACCGCCGAGGGCACCAGCGCATCGACCGCGGCCGCGTCGCCAAGGTTGCACGGCAGCGCGACATGGTCGCCGCCGAGCGTATCGCGAAAGGCACCCAGCTTCTCGGCGTTGGAGCCCGACACCGCGAGCCGCGCGCCCTGCGCCGCGAGCGCCTGCGCGATGGCCGAGCCGATGCCCCCCGAGGCGCCGGTGACGAGGGCGGTCATGCCGGTGAGATCGAACATATTCGAGAACTCCTGTTTTACCGGTTCACGCGGAGACGCGGAGACGCGGAGGGTTTATGATCGTTGACGATGCGACGGACGCCTTCCTTGAGCGTCGCGCCACCGAAATTGATGAGAAGCCCGACCGAGTGGCCCGTCAGGCGAAGATAGGTCAATAGCTGTTTGCCATGCGCCGCATTCAGACGTTCGACCGACTTTATCTCGACCAGAAGCCGGTCATCCACCAGCAGGTCGATCCGAAATGCAGCATCGAAACGCATATCTTCAAACAGGATGTCGATCGGCTTCTGCCGATCGACTTTATATCCCGCTGCCGCAAGCTTGCCGGCCAATATGGTTTCGTAGACGCTTTCCAGAAGGCCGGGGCCAAGATCGCGATGTACGCGGAGCGACAAATCCAGAACATCGCCGCTCACTTCATCAATGTCTCGCGCCATAATCTCCGCGCCTCCGCGTCTCCGCGTGAACCTCAAAGCGCCTTCAGCAGCGCCTCGATGTCGTCCATCGACAGCAGGCTGACCGTCTCGACCTCGCCCGACGCGCTGCGCTTGACCATCGGGGAGAGGACCTTGCCGCCGAGTTCGACGAAGCGGTCGACGCCGATATCCTCCATCGTGCCGACGCTCTCGCGCCAGCGGACGCGGCCGGTGACTTGGGCGACGAGCAGGTCGCGGATCGCGTCGGGGTCGCTGACCGGGCTCGCCGTCACGTTCGCGACCACCGGCACCAGCGGCGCGGCAGGCGGGTTGGCGCCGAGTGCCTCGGCCATCGCGTCGGCGGCGGGCTGCATCAGCGGGCAGTGGAAGGGGGCCGAGACGGGGAGCAGCACGCCGCGCTTGATGCCATAATCCTTGACCAGCGCGACCGCGCGCTCGACCGCGCCCTTGTGGCCCGAGATCACGACCTGCGACGGGTCGTTGTCGTTGGCGACGGTGCAGACCTCGCCCTCGGCCGCGGCGTCGGCGAGCTTCTGCGCCGTCTCGATGTCGGCGCCGAGCAGCGCCGCCATCGCGCCGACGCCGACGGGCACCGCCGCCTGCATCGCCTGCCCGCGCGTCTTCAGAAGGCGCGCGGTGGTCGCGAGGTCGAAGGCGCCGGCGGCGCAGAGCGCGCTATATTCGCCGAGGCTGTGGCCCGCGACATAATCGGCCGCGGCGGCGAGCGTCACGCCGCCCTCCTTTTCGAGCACGCGCAAGGTCGCGATCGCGTTCGCCATGATCGCGGGCTGGGCGTTCTCGGTGAGGGTGAGCTGATCCTCGGGGCCTTCGCTCATCAGCTGGAACAGCTTTTGGCCGAGCGCCTCGTCGACCTCCTGGAACACCTCGCGCGCGACGGGCGAGGCGTCGGCAAGCGCCTTGCCCATGCCGACCGCCTGGCTGCCCTGACCCGGAAAGATGAATGCGCGCATATTGCGTCCCCTGCCTGTTCTCTATCAGGCCCGCGCCTATTCGCTCACCCGGCGCGATGCAAGCCGAAGGGCACGACCTTGTTCGCCGCGTCGTGGCCGATATCGGCGCGGCCGAGCCACGCGATCCCGGTGCGCGCGCACCAGCCGCGCGCGATCTCCTCGGCCTCCATGCCGAAGGGCCGGTCGTTCTCGGGAATATCGCTGACGCGGCCGAGGCGGATACCGGCAAGCCCGCGCGGCGCCAGCGCGGTCGCGACATGGAAGAAGGCGCGATCGAAGGCGTAGAGATATTCGCTCACCTCCTCGACCAGCAGCACATGCCCCGCCAGGTCGGGTTCGAGCGGGGTGCCGAGCAGCATCGACAGCGTCATCAGGTTGAACGCGGCATGGCGCGCGCCATGCTCCAGCCCCGCTTCACACGCCGCCGGATCCCGCGCGACGAGCCAGTCGAGCGCGCGCAGCACCGCGGCATCGCCGCCGTCGCGGCGGATGTCGGCGACCATCGGCCCGTGCGCGACATGGTCGAAGCCTTCGCGATAGAGGCAGGCGAGCAGATTGCCCTGGTCCGAATAGCCGAGGAACGCCTTGCCGCGCGCCGCAGGGGTCATCGCCGCGACCGCATCCTCGGCGATCCGGCACGCCCCATAGCCCCCGCGCGCGAACCAGACCGCGTCGATGTCGGCACGGTTCGCCATCTCGACGAGCGCGGCGAAGCGATGCCCATCCTCGCCGGCGAAATGGCCGTGCACCGCGAAGCATTGTTCGTCGAAGACGAGCTCCACGCCCGGATAACCGAGCGCCGCGATCGCGCGCACGGCTTCGGCGTCGTCGGGGAGGATGGGGGTGGAGGGGGCAATGATTCCGATGCGCATCACGCACCCGCTTCCTTCGTCATCCCGGGCTTGACCCGGGATCCGCCTTTTCCTTCAAGACAGGCAGACCCCGGATCAAGTCCGGGGTGACGATGCCGGGGCATTCATGTCCTTTCCGCGTAGCGAGGGCTTGTCGCCCTGGTTGCAAACCTTTCACCGAAGCCATAACGCCGCGCGATGGCCGAAAACAAATCCTATTTCTTCTGCGGCATTGGCGGGTCGGGCATGTTGCCGCTGGCGATGATCGTCGCGGCGCGCGGAAGCGCCGTTTCGGGCTCCGACCGCAGCCGCGACCAGGGGCGATCGACGGACAAGTTCGGCTGGATCGCAAGCCGCGGCATCGCGCTGTTCCCGCAGGACGGCAGCGGCGTCGCGGCGGGCCAGACGCTCGTCGCATCCGCCGCGGTCGAGGACAGCGTTCCCGACGTCGCGGCGGCGAACGCGCTCGGCCTGCCGCGCCTGACCCGCGCCGACCTCAACGCCGCGCTGTTCAACGATGCCGAACGGGCGATCGGCGTCGGCGGCACGAGCGGCAAGTCGACCGTCACCGGCATGATCGGCTGGATTCTCGAAAGCGCGGGCCGCAAGCCGACCGTGATGAACGGCGCGGTGATGCGCAATTTCGCGGGCGCCGACACGCCCTTCGCGAGCGCGCTGGTCGGCGACGCCGCCACCTACGTCAGCGAGGTCGACGAGAGCGACGGCTCGATCGCGCTCTATCGCCCCGACGTCGCGGTGGTCACCAACATCAGCCTCGACCACAAGAGCCTGGCCGAACTGCACCGGCTGTTCGGCGATTTCGCCGCGAAGGCGCGCGTCGCGGTGATCAACGCCGACGACGCGGAGTCGGCACCGCTCCTCGCAGGCGCTAATGTCCTGCGCTTCGGCTTTTCGGAGGCCGCGGCGGTTCGGGGCAGCGACTTCGAGGCGCTGGCCGACGGGTGCCGCTTCGCGGTCCATTTCGCCGGCGACCGGCATGAAGTCCGGCTGCGGATGCCCGGCCGGCACAATGCCGCCAACGCCCTCGCCGCCATCGCGGCGGCGCGCGCGGTGAACATCCCGGTCGCCCAGTCGGTCGCCGCGCTCGCCGATTTCGCCGGTCTTGCGCGCCGCTACGAAGTGCTGGGCCAGGCGAGCGGCGTCACCGTCATCGACGATTTCGCGCACAACCCCGACAAGGTCGCCGCGACGCTCGCCGCCGTCGCCGAACTGCCGGGCCGCGCCCTGCTCTTCTTCCAGCCCCACGGCTATGGCCCGCTCCGCCAGATGGGCAAGGAACTCGCCGCGAGCTTCGCCAAGGGGATGCGCGACGGCGACAAGCTCTATGTCAGCGATCCCGCCTATTTCGGCGGCACCGTCGACCGCAGCACCGGCAGCGAGGCGCTGGTCGCCGATATCGTCGGCGGTGGCGGCGACGCGGTGCATCTGACGACCCGCGCCGAATGCGGCGCGGCGATGCTCGACGCGGCAAAGCCGGGCGACCGCATCCTGATCCTCGGCGCGCGCGACGACACGCTGACCGAGTTCGGGCGGGAGTTGTTGGAAAAACTGGCCGCCCGCGCTTGATTTTCACGCCCGAATCTGTATAGGCGCCCGCATTCGGGGCGAGGCCTTGTGCCTGTCGCCCCGTTTGCTTTGCACCAATAGGCAAAGCCGGACGACAGCCGGAGGGGTTTCGCGATTGGCGCGAAATCAGCGATCGGCCAAATCGAAGGACGCAAACCATGCCGTTTTACGAGCATGTCTTTATCGCGCGTCAGGACCTGAGCCAGGCTCAGGTCGATGCGCTGGCGGAAACCGTCACCAACGTCATCGGCGAGTATAAGGGCCAGGTCCACAAGACCGAGACCTGGGGCCTCAAGCAGCTCGCCTACAAGATCCAGAAGAACCGCAAGGGTCACTATGTGATGCTGTCGGCCGAAGTGTCGGGCGAAGCGATCGCGGAGATCGAGCGTCAGGCTGCGATCAACGAAGATATCATCCGCTGGCTCACCATCAAGGTCGACGAACTCGAAAAGGGTCCGTCGGTGATGATGCGCAAGCAGGAACGTCGTGGCGGCCGCGGCCGTGACCGCGACGGCGAAGAATAAGGAACAGCACCATGGCACGACCCTTTTTCCGCCGCCGCAAGACCTGCCCCTTCAGCGCGAAGGACGCACCGGTCATCGATTACAAGGACGTCCGCCTGCTCCAGGGTTACCTGTCGGAGCGCGGCAAGATCGTCCCGTCGCGGATCACCGCGGTGTCCACCAAGAAGCAGCGTGAGCTGGCGAAGGCGATCAAGCGCTCGCGCCACATCGGCCTGCTGCCCTACATCGTGAAGTAAGGAGAGCAGCGTCATGGAAATCATCCTGCTCGAACGTATCGAGAAACTGGGCGGTATCGGCGACGTCGTCACCGTCAAGAACGGCTTTGCCCGCAATTTCCTGTTGCCCAACAACAAGGCGCTGCGCGCGAACGACACCAACCGCAAGCTGTTCGAAGCGAACCGGTCGAAGATCGAGGCCGACAACGCCGAGCGTCGCACCGATGCCGAAGGCCGCGCCAGCGGCATCGACGGCAAGCAGATCGTCCTGATCCGCCAGGCGTCGAACACCGGCCAGCTCTATGGCTCGGTTTCGGTGCGCGACATCGTCGACGCGCTGGTCGAGGACGGCGTCGAAGGCGTCACCAAGGCGATGATCGAGCTCGAACGCCCGATCAAGTCGCTCGGCCTCGTCGACGTCAAGGTGAAGCTGCACCCCGAAGTCGCGGTGACCGTCGGCGTCAACGTCGCGCGCTCGCCTGACGAAGCCGAAATGCAGAGCCAGGGCATCGACGTCATCGCCGCCATGTTCGAGGAAGAACAGGCCGAGGCGGTCGCTTCGGCGCTCGAACCCGACAGCGAGGACGAGTTCGAAGAAGCGACCCCGCCGTCGGAAGTCGCCGCCGAGGAAGCCCCGGCTGCCGACGTCCCCGTTGCGGACGAGAGCGAAGGCGAAGAGGCCTAAGGCCCTTCCCTCTCTCGCAAGAGACAGAAAAGGCTCCGGAACCGAGCGTTCCGGAGCCTTTTTCTTTGCGTCGGCAGCCCGGCGTGGAGGCGGCTTTGGGTTGGATTTGAGCCATTCCCCTCCCTTTTAGGGAGGGGTTAGGGGTGGGTGCGCGAGCGGAGCGAGCCCGCGAAAGAACGCCGCCTTCGGCGGCTACCCACCCCCAGCCCCTCCCTAGAAGGGAGGGGAGAAGGTATGGCCGCACCCGGTCGTTAACCGCCATCCGAAGCCAGCAGGCACAATCCTCCTTTTACATCGCTGTCAGCAAAGGCTAGCTTCATCCCGCGCTGCAGGAGCCAGCAGAGATGACCGCAAAGCCCGACGTCCTCGACCGCCTCGCCCAATTGCTGCTACTCGTCGCCGCGGTCACCTGCATCGCCAACGGTCTCTTCATGCTCGCCAGGCCGCTCGACTGGTATGTCTTCGTGCCGACCGTCGTCACCACCGGGCCGCCCAACGCGCATTTCATCCGCGACATCGGCCTCGCCTATCTGGGGTCGGGGCTGATCCTCCTTTACGCCGCCGCCAACCCCATCCGTCGCTGGCGCGCCGCCCTCGTCGGCGGGCTGTGGCTGACCTTGCACGGCCTGCTCCACATCTATGAGGTCGCCGCCGGCATCTGCGGCCCCGCGATCTTCTGGGCCGACGCGCCCGCGGTGATCGGCCAGCCCGCGCTCGTCATCGCCGCGCTCGCGATCCTCTTCGCGCGAAAGCGGGTTTGACAGCCGCGCGCCCAGTCGACACAGGGCGCGCATGACCCTCAGCATCCGCCCCGCCGCGCCCGCCGACCTGCCGCTGATCGCGCAGTTCATCCGCGACCTCGCCGATTATGAGAAGCTCGCGCACGAAGTCCGCTTCGACGAGGCGAAGCTCGGCGAGAAGCTGTTCGGGCCGCGCCCCTATGCCGAAGTGGTGATCGGCGAGATCGACGGAACGCCGCAGGGCTTCGCGCTCTTTTTCCACAATTTCTCGACCTTCGAGGGGAAGCCGGGAATTTACCTCGAAGACCTGTTCGTCCGCCCTGAGGCGCGCGGGTCGGGGCTCGGCAAGGCGCTGCTCGCGCATCTCGCGGGGCTCTGCATCGCGCGCGATTGCGCGCGCCTCGAATGGTGGGTGCTCGACTGGAACGCGCCGTCGATCGGCTTCTACAAGAGTCTCGGCGCGAAGATGATGGACGAGTGGACGGTGATGCGCGTCGATGGCGAGGCGCTGCCCCGCCTCGCCGCCTCCTGACCCTAGCGGGCGGCCTTGGCCGCGCGCGGCCGCCGCCGTTCCATCGGCCATTGCGGCTTGTGCGCGTCGGACAGGCGCTTGGCTTCGCCCGCCTCGATCCCCAGATCGGTCAGCACGCGCACCAGCGCGTCGGCGGGCGCGACCGCGATGTCGGGCTGCACGCCGTCCCCTTCCCAATCGCGGCCCGTCAGCGGATCACAGGTCCGCCCGACCGGGATGAAGGCGCGAAAACCGCCGCCGAGTTCCTCGCCGCGCCCGAAATGATTGGCGCCGCCGGTCGCGCTGCCGACCAGCGTCCCGCGATGCGTATGCTTCATCGCGAGCGCGAAATGCTCGGCCGCCGATCCCGTCGCGCCCGAGGTCAGCACATAGATTTTCGCATCGCGCAGCCGCGCATCGCCGTTCGGCGTCGCCCAATGCTCGCGCGTCACCATGCCCGGATCTCCGGTCACCAGCCGCAGCCCCTCGTCCTCGCCCAGCGGTCCCTCGCCCGATTCGTCGACCGAGGCGCGCGTCGCCATCGTCACGAGCCGCGTCGGCTCGGCGAACAGCCAGGGAAAGATGACGTTCATCTGCTCGATCCCGCCGCCGTTATGGCTGCGGATGTCGAAGATGATCGCCTTCGCGTCGGCATGGTCGGCCATGAATTTCGCCGCCGTCGCGGTCACCGCCGCATCGTCGGGAAAGAGGTTGAAGCGGATGAAGGCGATCCCCGGCGCGATCCACCCCGCCTGCTCGACCGGCGGCTTCGGCCCGCGCGGCTTGCCGGTGCGGGCGTCCGGCGGCGGCGCGGCGCCTTCGCGCGGGCGCACGTGCAGATGCCCGTCGGGCTGCACCGCGTTCACGTCGGCGTCGAGCGCCTCGGCGAGCGCCGCGCCCGACAGCGGTGCATAGCGCCCCGCCGCGATGGCCGCGCGGATCGCGGCGGCGTAGCGCTTGCCCGTCTCGGGATAGACATAGTCGCGTTCGAGCAGCATCGCATAGCGTTCGGCGACGGCATTGGCGCTCGCCTCGGCCTCCTCGGCGGCGGCGGGCGTCGCCGCGAGGGGCAGCGCGGTGCCGCTCGCGGCGAGCAGCAGCGCGGACAGGATCAGGCGCGATCGAATCATGATATCCTCCACTTCAACGCCCCCGTCGAAGCGAACCGTATCATATCGACAACACAGATCAACTACATTTGTAGTCGATATCGCTAGGTGCGGCTGCGCGAAAACCAGATCAGCACCACCCCCACGACCATCAGCACCACGCCGTTGCGCGTCCAGCTCGTATCGCCGAGCATGAAGCTGCTCGCGGGCCAATGCACGATGTCGAGCCCCTGGAGCGCCCACAGCCCGCCCATCAGGATGGCGGCGACGCCGATGATCGCCGCCAGTGCCTTCACGATCCCCATATCGCTTCTCCCTCTCCGAGTGCCCGCGAAGGCTGACACAAAGCCGAGCGCCTGTCACGCGCGGCGCTGCAGCCCGATCAGCGGGCGCAGCCAGTTCACGCGCCGGCCGCCGAGATAGAAGGCCCAGCATCCCGCGACGGTCGCGGCGACCAGGATCGCGAAGGTGGCGAGCGGCCCCACCCCGGCGAGCAGCAGCCAGTATCCGACGAGCACGATCACCGTCTGATGGATGATATAGAAGGGGAAGACCGCCTCGGCGAGCATCGGCCGGCTGGCATGGTCGCGGTTCCAGAAGCGGTCGGCGATCCCGACCAGCGCGACGATCGCCGCCCAGCCCTGCACCAGCCGGATCGCCATGAACCATGTGACGACCCCCACCGGCGGCGGCCCTTCGCCGGGCGCCGCCCAGATCGCCCACGCCACATAGGCATAGGCCCCAACCGCGAGCACCGCCGCCGTGCGCCAGGTGCGCGCCACCGCCATGAACAGCACCGGCCGCACGCGGAGCAGCCAGCCGGTGAAGAAGGGCACCAGATAGTGGAGATGGTTCGGCCCGTCGTCGAACAGCGCGTGCGTCTCGCGGTAGCCGGGAAAGGCGAACAGGATCGCCATCCACGCCGCGAGCGGCAGGATCAATATCCCCCAGCCGCCGAGCAGCCGCGCCGCGCCGTCGGCGATCCGCGCCCGCGCCGCCTCGGGCACCAGCAGGAGCAGCAGCACCGCGAGCAACGTGTAAACAAAGAGATAGACGACGAACCACAGATGCTGCCACGTCGGCAGCACGATCCCCTCGAGCGTCCCGAAGCGGAAATAATCATGAACCCAGAAGTGGAGGAAGCTCCCCGCATAGCCATGCTGCGTGACGAGCTCGATCCACGGCTGCACCGGGATGACGACGACCATGCCGAAGGCGAGCGGGATCAGCAGCCGCGCGCTTCGCGAGCGCAGGAAGGCGCCCGGCGCGCCCAGCTTCGCGAACAGCGCCGCGCTCGCATAGCCCGAGACGAGGAAGAGCAGCGGCAGCCGCCAGCTGTTCGTCGCCATCATCGGGATCTGTACCCAGTCCATCGGGTGCGGGGTTTTGACGTGCCAGCCCCACGGCACGAAATACATGCCGATATGATAGAGGATCAGCAGCGCGAAGGCGCCGATCCTGAGCCAGTCCATTCCATAATGTCGCTTCATGTCCATCGCGGCGAATCTCCTTTGCCGGTTGATGCCGCAGCCGCTAATCGGAAAGGCGGCCGGCGGGCGATCCCGGCGGGACGAGAAGCGGAGCCGGTGTGACGGACGAAGAGGCGCGAGGGACGAGCGGCGGCGCAGCCGGGACGAGCGGCCCCAATCACGGGCTCAGCGCCCGCGCGCTCACCGCGCTGCTGCTGAGCGCGATCTTCCTCTTCGGGCTCGTCCGCATCGCCGCCAACGTCTATTCCTACATCGCCGACCGCGAGGGCGCGGGCCTCGCCACCTCGCCGGTGATCGCCTGGATGCTCGAGGGCAGCAGCCTCATCGCCTGGGCGGTGATGATGATCCCCTGCTGGTTCGCGGTCCAGCGCATCCGCCCGCCGCGCGTTCCCTTGCCTGCCACGGTCGCGATCCACGCGCTGCTCGCGATCCCCATCTCGCTCGGCCATATCGCGCTCATGGTCGCCTTCCGCACGATGCTGTGGTGGATGATGGGGATCGACTATCATTTCACCGCGCCCGACGGATCGCCGATCCTCTACGAATTCCGCAAGGACCTCTCGGCCTATGTCGAGCTCGTCTTCATCCTCTTCCTCGTCCAGTGGCTCGTCGCGCGCTACGCCGCCCCGCCCGCGATCGCGCCCGAACGGCGGACGCTCGCGGTCGGTGACGGGTCGGTCACCCACCATCTGCCGGTCGACGAGATCGAGCATGTCGCGGCGGCGGGCAATTATGTCGAGATCGCGTGGCGCGGCGAGCGCCTGCTCCACCGCGCGACGCTGAGCGCCGTCGAGGCCGACCTCGGCGCCGGTTTCGCCCGCATCCACCGAAGCCGCCTCGTCCGCCGCGCCGCGGTGCGGCGCGTCGTCACCCACAAGAGCGGTGATTTCGACGTCGAAATGGAGAGCGGCGCGACGCTGCGCGGCAGCCGGCGATATCGGGGGAATGTCGAGGGGTGAGATAGCCCCTCCCCTTCAGGGGAGGGGTTGGGGTGGGGTTTCGCGGCGTAGAGCAAGGCCGATGGACCCCACCCGCTGCGACTAGGCAGCAAGCTGCCAAGTCTCGCTGCCCTCCCCTGAAGGGGAGGGCGTGCTTCATCCCACCACCCGCCAAGCCAGTTCCGCGAATTCGCAAAGCAGCGGCCGCGTGTCGCGGGGATCGATGATATCCTCGACCCGGAATGTCTCCGCCGTCCGAAACGGCGAGCGGACCCGGTTCAACCGCGCGCGGATCGCCTCCAGAAGCGCCGCCGGATCCTCGGCCGCCTCGAGCTCGCTCTTATAGGCGACCTCGATCCCGCCCTCGATCGGCAGACTGCCCCAGTCGCCCGAAGGCCAGGCGAAGCGGTACTGGAAGCGCTCGGCGTTCGACATCGCGCTCCCCGCGATCCCGTAAGCGCGCCGCACGACGACCGACGCGAGCGGCACGCTCGCGCGGTAGATCGCGTTCATCGCCTGCACCCCGTACCGGATCGTCCCCGTCCGCTCGGCCTCGCCGCCGATCATGAAGCCCGGATTGTCGACCAGATGGACGATCGGCAACCGGAACTGGTCGGCGAGCTTGACGAAGCGCTCGACCTTCTCGCTCGTCTTCGCGTCCCACGACCCGCCGAGATACGAAGGATCGCTCGCGAGCAGCGCGACCGGCCAGCCGTCGAGCCGCGCAAAGGCGGTGATCGCCGCCCGCCCCCAGCGCGCGCCCATCTCGAAGACGCTGCCCCGGTCGAACACCGCTTCGGCGATGCGCCGCATCGCATAGACCTGCTTCGCCTCGCGCGGGACGACCGACAGCAGGGTCTCCTCGCGGCGGCCCACCGGATCGCTGCACGCGGTTCGCGCCGCGCACTCGTGGATCGACGCGGGCAGGTAGGACAGGAACCGCCGCGCCGCCGCGAACGCCTCGACCTCGCTGGCGACCTCGTCGTCGACCACGCCGTTGCGCGTATGCACGTCGCTGCCGCCCAGCTCTTCGCGGTCGAGCGTATCGCCGATCGCCGCCGCGACCGCGGGTCCCGCCGCGAACAGCTGCGACAGCCCGCGCACCATGACGCTGTAGTGGCTCGCGACCACCCGCGCCGCCCCCAGCCCCGCGGTGGGCCCGAGCGACAGCGCCACCACCGGCACCGTGTCGAGATTGGCGATGATCTGGTCCCAGCCGGGAACCTGCGGGATATAGGTGTGACCCGCCGCTTCGAGCGTCTTCACCGACCCGCCGCCGCCGGTGCCGTCGATCATGCGGATCAGCGGCAGGCGATATTCGTGCGCCATCGCCTCGCACTGGATGAACTTCCGGTGCAGCGCCGCATCGGCCGCGCCGCCGCGCACCGTGAAATCGTCGGCGCTCGCGACCACCGGCCGCCCGTCGATATTCGCGCGCCCGAAGATGAAATTGCTCGCCGCCAGATCTTCCAGCTCACCGTCGGGACCGTAGCTCCCCCGCCCCGCGATCTTGCCGATCTCGCGGAAACTGCCGGCATCGACGAGCCCGGCGATCCGCGCCCGCGCGTCCATCTTGCCGCGGCCATGCTGGCGCGCGACCTTCTCGGCGCCGCCCATCTTCTCGGCCATCGCGCGGCGCGCGGCGAGTTCGTCGACGTCTTTTTTCCAGCTCATGGCGCGAAAGCTAGCTTACGTTGACGGAAACGTCATTCCCAAATTCCCCCCTCCCGTATACGGGAAGGGACAAAAGGGAGAGAGACAGATGACCGACACGAACCTTACGGGCCGCACCGCGCTCGTCACCGGCGCCTCGCGCGGTATCGGCCGCGGCATCGCGCTGGCATTGGCGCGGGCGGGGGCCGACGTCGCAGTCAACTATAGCCGCGACGCCGATGCCGCCGCCGAAACCGTCGCCGCGATCGAGGCGCTCGGCCGCAAGGCGAAGGCCTATCAGGCTTCCGTCACCGACGAGGACGCCTGTGCCGCGATGGTCGCGGCGATCGAGGGTGATTTCGGGGCGATGTCGATCCTGATCAACAACGCCGGCATCGCCAGCCGCGGCAAGAGCGTCGCCGATACCGATCCCGCCGAGCTCGAACGCGTCATCGCGACCCACGCGCTCGGTCCGCACCGCGTCAGCCGCCTTGCGCTGCCCCAGCTCCGCACGCACGAGCGCAGCGATATCATCGTCATTTCCAGCGTCGCGACGCTCAGCCACAGCGCCAATGGCGCGCCCTATAATATGGGCAAGGCGGCGGGCGAAGCGCTCGCGCTGACGCTCGCGAAGGAAGAAATGAAGAACGGCGTCCGCGTCAACATCGTCGCTCCCTCGCTGACCGTCAGCGACATGGGCGAACGCCTTGCCCGCGCGATCACCGGCAACGACGACATCCACCACCTCGACGCCAAATTCCCCTTCGGCCGCGTCCCCACCCCCGACGACGTCGCGGCGGCGGTTCTGTGGTTCGTGTCGGACGCGAACCCCTATTGCTCGGGCCAGAAGCTCAACATCGACGGTGCGGGTATGGCGAGCTTTCGTTAACACGGGATCCATGCGGCCGCTTTTCCTTCCCGCCCTGCTGGTCCTTGCGTCGCCCGCGGCGGCGGCGGACGTCTGGTTTCGTATCGAGAACGACAGCGGCGACATGGTCGGCTGGCAGCACGAGCAGCAAGTCGAGGACGCGGGCGGCACCCGCCGCCTGCGCGATACGGTGATGGCCTATCGCGTCGTCGGCCACGAGCCGACGCGCAGTCATTTCCGCATCGAGCAGCGGCGCGATGCCGCGGGCCGCCTGCGCATGCTGACGATCGAAAGCGGCGACGGACGGCGAAGCGCCACGCGGCGCGTGACGATCGGCGGCACCGATGCCGTGGTCGACGACGGCAAGGGCCGCATATTGCATCGCTTCGCCGTTCCCGCGGGCCTCGATTTCCGCGACGGCGACGCCCTGTTGCCGATCGAGCGGGACGCAGGAGCCGGGGAGATCGCGTTCGACCTCGCCCCCGGCGACTTGCGTCCGATGGAGGTACGCACCGAAGAAAGGGCGATCGACGACGCCGGCAAGCCGCGCACCGCGGTCGTCGTCTATCAGGGCGATCGCGTCGCGCATGCGTGGTTCGTCGAGCGCGACGGAACCGGCCGGATCGTGGCCGCCGATCAGCCGCTGTTCGGCACCCGGCTGCATTTTCGCCGGGTCTCCAAACCCGTTGATGCCGCGGACCTCGCCGGGACCGCCAGCCTGCCGCACCAGATGCGCGCCTCGCCCTATTATGTCGCGCCCGGCGCGCTGCGCGGCCATATCCGCCACGGCTTCGCCGCCGCGTCCGGCATTCGCATCCGGCTTCCCGAAACCGGCGAGCAGGCGGTGCGCGAGGCGGATGGCACGCTGCGCGTCGACATCTGCCGCGACTGCGGCCCCGGCCTGTCGACCGATCCCGCCGATCTCGACCGCTGGCGCCGGCCGTCGCGCTGGCTGCAAAGCGACGCGCCCGAACTCGTGCGCGCCGCCGCGCCGGTCGCAAGATCGACCGCGCCGGACGTCGACCGCATGGAACGGCTCGGCCGCATCGCGCGCCAGCGGCTCGCGGATGTCGATTACGAAGGGCACCACAGCGCGCTTGCGGCGTGGCGGCGCCGGTCGGGGGACTGCACCGAGGACGCCGTCCTCCTCGCCGCGCTCGCACGCGCGGCCGGCATTCCCGCGCGCGTCGCGAACGGCCTCGTCTATTCGCGCACGCGCTATCACGGCGCCTCGAACGCCTTTATCGCCCACAGCTGGGTGGTCGCCTATGTCGATGGCAGCTGGCGGAGCTTCGACATTTCGACCGGCGCGTTCGATGCGACGCATATCGCACTCACCGTCGACGACGGCGACCTGGCGGCGATCGTCGCCGCCAACCAGACCGCGGCCTTGCTCGAATGGCGCGAGATGGCGGAGGTGCGCAAACGCCCCGATCGGGGCGGACCCTAGGGTACGGACCCTAGCTCGTCAGCTTCCTTGCGTCCCGCACCTTGTCCTTCCGGGGCGCGACGGGCGCGTCGTCATAGACCACCGGCAGGTCGGGGACGGCGCGCTTTCCATCCTCCTTCACCCACTCGGCCTTCTTGGGCGCGCGAAGCCCCCCGACGATGATCACCATATCCTCTTCATAGGTGGCGGTGTCGGCGGCAGGCGCGGAAACATCCTGCGCGGCGGCGGGCAGGCTCGCGGCCGCGGCGCCCATCGCCATCGCGGCGAGCGCCGACCGCGCCGCGACCTTGTAACGGACGCACAATTCTTCCGGGCATCCGGCGATCAGCGCGACGCGCGCCGCCTCGTCCATCGCGCCGATGTCGACGACCTCGCGCTTGCACAACCGGCACAGGCTGCCGTCCATGATGTCGGACAGGTCGCCCTTATAGGGGCAAGGACTCTGGATAACCGGAAACAGGCCCATCGTCATTCTCCCGCCGGCTCTCGCAGCCGCTACGGAAAGCTATCAGACGGCCGGAAAGCCCGCAATGACGATTCACCCCGCGCCTTTTCCTGTACCGGCAACGACGACGGCGCCGCATGCTGTGGTTCGTGAGCGATATCAATACCTCCGCTCAAACCAGAAGTTCAAGGTCGAGGGGGCGGATATGGCGGGTTTTCGCCGATCTATTCGGCTGCGGCGCACGCCCCGAAGGCCTCGTCCATCTCTTTGCGATAGACGGCGAGCGGTTCCAGCCCCATCTCGGCGCGCGCCGCGTCGATATGCGCCGGATCGTCGTCCTCCATCGGCCGGAGCGGTCGGATCGCGCGGCCGGCCTCGCAGCCGCCGAACTGCGTCGCATAGCGCTGCCTCCCCGCCAGCTTCAGCATGACGCGGTCATAGAGATAGGCATAATTCGACTTGCTCGCCTCACCCGCCTTCGCGAGCGGCTCCATCAGCCGGAGCGCCCTGACCTGCAACGCGGGATCATCGTCGGCATGCTGCGCGAGCAGCCATGCGGCGTGCGATGCCTTCTCTCCGAGGGCGGAAATCGTCGGCCAGCCCTTTTCGGCCATATAGGCGCGCAGCTTCTCCCTGTTCTTGCGGTCTTCGCCCGCGATCATCGTCCAGCCCAGATAGTCGAACAGCGGCTTCAGCCTTGCCGGCAACGGCGGATCGCCCTCATCGACGCCCCACGACAGCATGTGGCGCCCCAATTGTTCGCGGAAGGTCGCACCGATCAGCATCTGCGCATCCTCGGACTCGGGCGGTCCCACCGCGGATGTCACGGCGCCTATCCCCATGCGCCCGCCCGCCAGCGCGAAATTCCACAGCTGGCGCGCCTCGGCGAGCCGCGCGGGAAGCGCCGCGCGTTCGGCTTCCGACCCGGCGTCGATGGCCATCGCGGCGGTGATCGCGCGGCACGCCTCGTCGCCATAGGGTCCCGGCGGCAAATTCGTCGATTCGGCGCCTATCATCGCCAGCTCCGCCTTGGCCTTGCCCGTTGCCGCCGCGATGCAAGCCTCCTTGTAGGCGGCGACCGATTGCCATGCCGCCCGCGCCGCCGCTCCCTCGGCCGCGAAACGCCCGGCCATCCAGCCGAAATCGCCGGGATCGAACGTCCCGTCCTTCCCATAGGATTTCAGCACGTCGGGCACCGGTGTCGCCTGCGCCCAGCTCGTCCCCGGCATCATCGCGCCGACGAGCAGCGCCAGCCCCAATCCCCGCATCCTCATGGCGTCAGGCTATCAGGCTTTCGCCGCACCGCAAGCCGGGCGCTGCCAGCCCTGCCGTTCTCCGCTACAGCCCTTCCATGCGCCCCGATTCGCCCTCGCCGCTGATCCCCTTTCTCGTCGCCTGCGCGGGGATCGCGACCTATTCGTCGATGGACGTGCTGATGAAGGGGCTGTCGATCGGGATCGGCGCCTATAATGCGGTGTTCTGGCGCAACGTCGCGGGGGCGCTGCTCAGCGGGCTTCTCTATTTCGCCGCGCGGCCGGCCTGGCCCGGCGGCGCCACGATGCGCATCCACGCGCTGCGCTCGCTGTTCGTCGCGATGATGGCGCTCGGCTTCTTCTGGGCGCTCGCGCGGCTGCCGATGGCGGAGGCGATCGCGCTCGCCTTCGTCGCGCCGCTGCTCGCGCTCTACATGGCCGCCATCTTCCTCGGCGAGCGGATCGGGCGGCGCTCGATCGCCGCCTCGCTGCTCGGCTTCGGCGGGGTGCTGGTGATCGTCGCGGGCAAGCTCGGTGGGGGCGAGCGTGACCCCGAAGCGTTGCTGGCGGTCGGCGCGGTGTTCCTGTCGGCGATCTGCTATGCCTACAACCTCATCCTCGCGCGGCGGCAGGCGAAGATGGCGGGACCGATGGAGATCGCCTTCTACCAGAATGCGTTCGTCGCGCTGTTCCTCGCGCTCGCCGCGCCCTGGTTCGCGGTGCTCCCCGGCGCCGACCACGCCGCGCCGATCGCCGGCGCCGCGCTGCTCGCGACGATATCGCTCCTCCTCCTCAGTTGGGCCTATGCCCGCGCCGAGGCGCAGATCCTCGCGACCACCGAATATACGGGCTTCCTCTGGGCGATGCTGTTCGGCTGGTATTTCTACGCCGAGCCGGTGACGACGCCGACGTTCGCCGGCGCGCTGCTGATCGTCGCCGCCTGCCTGATCGTCGCGCGCAAGGCCCCGCACGGCGACCCGATCGATCCGGCGGCGGCTTGAATCGGTTCACGCGGAGACGCGGAGACGCGGAGAAGCTGGTCAGGGCCGATAGGCCCCATTTCATTTCAGCGTGACGATTGACACATCGCTTGAGGCAAAGGCCCGCTTCGCGGGAAACGCCAACTCTCCGCGCCTCCGCGTCTCCGCGTGAACCGATTTCATACCGCCGCCCGGGCCAGCCGATCGTTGATCGCCGCACCCAGTCCCTCGAAAGGGATCGCCGCCACCGCGATCTTCGGCTTCGCGCTCGCCGCCCCTGCGTGGAGCGCGTCGAACAGATGCGCCGCCGCCTCGGTCAGATCGCCCGCCGCGCTCAACTGATAATCGCCCGCAACGCCGCCGAAGCCGATCCCATATTCGTCGGCGGCAAAGTCCGCCGCGCCCAGCCGCACCGGCTTGCCCGGCGCATAATGGCTCGCGAGCATCCCCGGCGCCACCACCTCGGCGCCCTTGCGCCCCGACACCCTGAGCCCGCTGGCCGCGCCCAGCATCGCCGCAGTCACCGGACCCGGCCGCAGCAGCTGAACCGCGCCGTCCGCGACTCGCGCGATCGTCGATTCGACCCCCGCGGTCGTCGCGCCGTCGTCGATCACCAACGCAATCCGGCCATCGAGGCTCGCCAGCACATGCTCGGCCTTCGTCGGGCTCACCCGCCCGCTCGCATTGGCGCTCGGCGCCGCGAGCGGTGCGCCGGTCGTCTCGAGCAGCGCGCGCATCGCGCGATGCGCAGGCACGCGGATCGCGATTGTGTCCAGCCCAGCGGTCGCGATGCTCGCCACCGGGCAGTCGTGGGCCCGCGGCACGACGAGCGTCAGCGGCCCCGGCCAGAAGGCCTCGGCCAGCGCCAGTTCGGCCGCGCCGAATACGCCCAGTCGCCCGGCCACCGCCAGATCGGGCACATGCACGATCAGCGGGTTGAAATCGGGCCGCCCCTTCGCGGCATAGATGCGCGCGACGGCTTCGGCGTTGCGCGCATCGGCGGCGAGGCCATAGACGGTCTCGGTCGGTACCGCGACCGGCTGCCCCTCGGCGACCAGCCGCGCGGCGCGCGCGATCGCGTCGTCGCCATAGGGGACGACCGCGGTTGCCACACTCTCGATTGGACGCTCGGCCATGCCGCGCTATAGCGCCGGGCGCAACGGAATCACCCCCAAAAGCGGGAAACCCTATGACCTACACCGCGCCCGTCACCGAACAGCTTTTCGTCCTCAATCATATCGCGCGCGTCGACGCGATGGCGGCGCACGAGCGCTTCGCCGCCGCGACCCCCGACATGGTCGAGGCGATCGTCGCGGGAATCGGCGACTTCGCCGCCGAAGTCTACGCGCCGCTCAACCGCGTCGGCGACACCAACAATCCGAAGTGGCAGGACGGCCGGGTCACCATGCCGCCGGGGTTCAAGGAAGCGTACCGGCAGTTCGTCGAGGCGGGCTGGGGCAGCATCGACGGTCCCGGCGACTATGGCGGGCAGGACCTGCCCTTCACGCTCGCGACCGTGGTGATCGAGGCGCTCGGCAGCGCGAACATGGGTTTCTCGCTCTGCAGCATTCTCACCCCCGGCGCGATCCACGCGCTGATGGCCTATGGCACCGAGGAGCAGCGGGCGACCTGGCTGCCCAAGCTCGTCACCGGCGAGTGGAACGGCACGATGAACCTGACCGAGCCCGCCGCGGGCAGCGACGTCGGCGCGCTGCGTTCGACCGCCGAAAAGGTCACCGAGGGCCCGAACGCCGGCCTCTACCGGATCAAGGGGCAGAAGATCTTCATCACCTTCGGCGAGCACGACCTCACCGATAATATCGTCCACCTCGTCCTCGCGCGCACCCCCGGCGCGCCCGAGGGAACGCGCGGCATCTCGCTCTTTCTCGTCCCCAAATACCGCCTCGATGCCGAGGGCAAGCCGACGATTTCGAACGGCGTCCATTGCGCGTCGATCGAGCACAAGCTCGGCATCCACGGCTCGCCGACCGCGGTGATGGTCTATGGCGAGGGCGAGGACTGCCTGGGCGAGATCGTCGGCGAGGAAATGGGCGGCATGCGCGCGATGTTCGTGATGATGAACAATGCGCGGCTGATGATCGGCTGCCAGGGCATCCAGATCGGCGAGCGCGCGACGCAGCAGGCGCAGGCGTTTGCCGCCGAGCGCGTCCAGTCGTCGCTCGCGGGCAGCGCCGATCGCACGCCCGTCACGATCGACCAGCACCCCGACGTACGCCGCATGCTGTGGCGGATGCGCGCGCAGACCGAGGCGGCGCGCGCGCTCGTCTATTACGCCGCGGCGCAGACCGACTTCGGCAAATTGGGCGACGAAGGCGCCGCGATGCGCGCCGAGATACTGATCCCGCTCGCGAAGGCGCACGCGACCGACATCGGCTGCGAGGTCGCGAGCCTCGGCGTGCAGGTGCATGGCGGCATGGGCTTCATCGAGGAAACCGGCGCCGCGCAGCATTATCGCGACGCGCGCATCGCCCCGATCTACGAAGGCACCAACGGCATCCAGGCCGCCGATCTGGTGGGCCGCAAGCTCGGCATGGCGGGCGGCGACCTCGTCCGCGGCCTGATCGACGACATCGCGCACGGCGCCGCCGATTTCCCCGAGCTTCAGCAGTTGGTCGACGCGTGCCGCGCGGTCACCGACTGGATGGCGACCGCGGGCACCGCCGACCGCCTGGCGGGAAGCTATCCCTATCTCACCATGCTTTCGACGGCGACGTGCGGCTGGCTGATGGCGCTCCAGCACCGCGCCGCGAAGGCGGCGCTCGAAGAGGGCGGCGACACCGCCTTCCTCGAAGCCAAGATCGCCTCGACCCGCTTCTACCTTCAGCAGATCGTCCCCGCGGCGACCGGGCTCGCGCCATCGGCGCTCGCCGGCGACGCGGCGCTTGCGCCGCTGCCCGGAATTGCCTGATTCCCAGGCACGCGCGGGTCGTTCCGGAGTCTCATGCGGCGGTCATAATTAACGCGATGATAACCATCGCCCGCTAGGCCCATCCGGCAATGGCCGGAGAAGCGCGCGTGTCGTTTATCGCGAACAAGATGATCGTCAGCTGGCGCTCCTTCGCGCTGTCGGTTCTGCTGTGCATCGTCGTCGGCCTCTCGAGCCTCGCCGAGCCGCTCGACATGATCGTCGATCTGGCCGTGGGGCGCATGGGATCGCGGCCGGTCACGGGCGAGATCGTGATGGTCGGGCTCGACGACCGCACGCTCGGCAGCGTGCCCGGAGGCCGCTTTTCGCGGGCCGACCACGCGCGGGTCATCCAGGCGATCGACAAGGCCGGCGCCCGCCGCCTCGTCGTCGACTTCTATTATCAGGAACAGCAGCGCGATCGCGACACGCCGCGTCTCACCTCCGCCATCCGCGGCATGGACGATCGCATCATCCTCGCGGTGTCGACCAAGTCGGTGCCCGGCACCGACAAGGTGCTCTCGATCTTTCCCGATCCAGAGGTCGCCGGTCCGCGCGCCCAGCTCGCCAGCATCGCCTGGGACTATGAATTCTGGCAGGTCTGGAACGTCCCGCTGATGTTCGAGGCCGACGGGCGGTTGCTGCCGAGCATTTCGGCAGCGCTCGCGAACAAGCGCGCCAGCTAGCCGACCGAATTCCGCCTCGATTTCTCCTACGACCTGTCGACGATCACCGAATATAGCGCGCTCGACGTGATGACGGGCAAGGTCGGTGCGAAGGAACTCGCCGGCAAGGACGTCATCTTCGGCGCCACCGCGTCGACCCTGCCCGACCAGCATTATCTGCCGGGCCATAACCTCGTGCCTGGCGCCTATATCCACCTGATCGCCGCCGAGACGCTGAAACGGGGCAATCCGGTCAATATCCACTGGCTCCCCGCAGTGCTGGTCGCGCTCGCCGCGATGATGGCGGCGCTGCTGACGCCGCTTGAGCGCTGGTTCGGTCGGATCGCGCTCGGCACCTCCTTGGTGCTCGTGGCTGGCAAGGTTTTGCTCACCGGCGCGCTCGTCACCTCGTCGATCGGAGCCGGCCTCTGCTTGATCGCCGCGGTCAGCGCCAACGTCTCGCGCAAGCGCCGCCGCTTTTCGGCGCAGCGCGAGAATCCGGTCTCGGGCCTCCCCAATTTCGAGGCGCTGCGCAGCCAGGCGCCGTTCGGCAGCGCGACGGTCGTCGCGGCGAAGCTGGTCAATTTCGAGGATCTCGCCGCCTTCCTGCCCGGCGAGGGCAGCCAGCAGCTCGTCGACCAGGTCGCGCGCCGCCTCGCGCTCGCCTGCCACGGCACCCGGCTCCACCACGATCTCGACGGCAGCTTCGCCTGGCTCGTCCCCTATTATCAGCACAGCCAGATCGAGGGGCATCTCGCCGGGCTCGCCGCGCTGTTCAACGCGCCGCTGACCATCGGCGAGCTGCGCATCGACGTCGCCATCGCCTTCGGGGTCAACGACGAGTTCGAGGGATCGAACGCGCAGCGGCTCGCGGCCGCGCTCGTCGCCGCCGAAAAGTCGATCCGCACCCGCGCGCTGTGGACCAAATACACGCCGCGCCAGAAGGAAGATGCCGGCTGGCAGCTCTCCTTCCACTCGCAGCTCGAGGACGCGCTCGCCGGCGGCGACATCTGGGTCGCCTTCCAGCCGCAGTATGAGATCGCGACGCGCCGGCTGGTCGGGGTCGAGGCGCTCGCGCGCTGGACGCACCCGACGCGCGGGCCGATTCCGCCCGACGAATTCATCGTCCAGGCCGAAAAGAGCCAGGACATCTATCGCCTCACCCTGTTCGTGATGGATCAGGCGATCCGCTCGGCGGCGCATCTGCGCGCGCGCGGACTTCCCGCCAACATGTCGGTCAACCTGTCGGCGACGCTGCTCGACCACAGCGACCTCGTCGGGACGATCCGCGTCATGCTGACCGCGCACCACCTGCCGCCCGAAACGCTGACGATCGAGATCACCGAAACCGCGCAGATCGAGAACAGCCGCCAGGCGCGCCAGACGCTCGCGCAATTGCGCCGGACGGGCATCCGCCTGTCGATCGACGATTATGGCACCGGTCAGTCGAACCTTGAATATCTGACCGAGATCGAGGCCGACGAGATCAAGATCGACAAGCGATTCGTGATGACGATGCGCGATTCGCAGCGAAACTTCGAAGTGGTGAAGTCGACGATCGACCTCGCGCACCGCCTGGGCGCGGTCGCGGTCGCCGAAGGCATCGAGGATGCCCCGACGATGGCGCTGCTCGAGCAGCTCGGCTGCGACGTCGGCCAAGGCTATCACCTTGGGAAACCGCAGCTATTCTCCGAGCTCGCGAACAACCTCCTGGCATCGCCGCACAGCCGCACCGCCTGACTGCCAATCTGGCAGCATCTGTTAAGGTTAAGACTCGCTTTACCTTATTTTTTAAGGTATACGCCGCGTTAACTGTCCTGGTTGACAGTGTGCATCAGGAGTTTTGACATGGCTTGGATTTGGAAATGGGTTGGCGGCGGCGGCACCGGTGGTGGCGGTCTCCCGGCCTGAAATCCCGAACAGGATTTTCAAAAGGGCTCCAGCGACGCTGGGGCCCTTTTTCGTTGGATCGCGTAGTCGCCGAACCCACGCGGATGACGGCTTCGGGGTGGATTTGAGCCATTCCCCTCCCTTTTAGGGAGGGGTTAGGGGTGGGTGCGCGAGCGGAGCGAGCCCACGAAAGAACGCCGCCTTCGGCGGCTACCCACCCCCAGCCCCTCCCTAAAAGGGAGGGGAGAAGATATGACCGCAACCGGTCGATTGGGGTCATCCCCTCTCCCCGTTCGTGTCCAGCGAAGTCGAGACACCCATCGAGATTGCGCCTTACCCGAGGGGCATCTCGACTTCGCTCGATGCGAACGACTTTGGTTGGTTGGGGGTCCACTTCCGGTCGTTTACACATTCGTCATCCCGGACTTGATCCAGGATGACGAAAGGGAGGCGCGTTTGGTGGAGGACGACCGCGCCGTCCGGCCCAAATTTTTTTGCGCCACCGCCTCCTCGCCCGCCGATTGGCCGCAATCCCGCGGAAAGCCTGACGTAGCGCCTGCAAACCGTGCTGTCCCAGCGACGAACCGAATCAAAATATCGACGAGTCGAGTCTTCAATCGGTCATTTACCGTCTTGCATCGCTGGGCCGACGTGGCACTATAGATGGTGGGTCAGCCGACGGGGGCACCCAATAATTAGTATTTGGCCGGAAGTGGCGGATTTCCGTCGCCCATCCCATATGGGCACGGGAAGACCCCTTTTGCGCCCAAAAATATGTCCCCCGAAGGGGTGATAAAATGCTAGGCTGGGGCTTCGCCCCTGAGTCGAACAAGACAGGAACAAAGCGCGCCGCGGCGCGTGTGCAGGACAGGGCGAGATCGATGGATTTTCGGGAAACGGATCGGGTGGAGACGAACGACGTGGCGACGATGGAACTGGCGAAGAACGATGCGCCCGCAGCGGCCGAATCGGCCGGCGACGCGAAGAGCGATTCGGCGGCGTCCGCGAAGCTGAACGACGGCGGCGAGCCCAAGGTCCACGCGCGCCGCTTCGACGTCGCGACCGACGCGAGCCGCGACGCGCTGCTCACCGATTTCGGCAAGGAGACGCTGCAGGACCGCTATCTCCTCCCAGGCGAATCCTATCAGGACCTCTTCGCGCGCGTCGCGTCGGCCTATGCCGACGATCAGGACCACGCCCAGCGCCTCTATGATTATATCTCGAAACTGTGGTTCATGCCCGCGACCCCAGTGCTCTCGAACGGCGGCACCGGCCGCGGGCTGCCGATCAGCTGCTACCTCAACAGCGTCGACGACAGCCTCGAAGGCATCGTCGGCACCTGGAACGAGAATGTCTGGCTCGCCTCGCGCGGCGGCGGCATCGGCACCTATTGGGGCGCGGTGCGCGGCATCGGCGAGCCCGTCGGCTTGAATGGCAAGACCAGCGGCATCATCCCCTTCGTCCGCGTGATGGACAGCCTCACCCTCGCCATCAGCCAAGGGTCGCTCCGCCGCGGTTCGGCCGCCTGCTATCTCGACATCTCGCATCCCGAGATCGAGGAGTTCCTCGAGGTGCGCAAGCCCTCGGGCGACTTCAACCGCAAGGCGCTCAACCTCCACCACGGCGTCCTTTTGACCGACGAGTTCATGGAGGCCGTCCGCGATGGCGCCGAGTTCAACCTGCGCAGCCCCAAGGACCAGAGCGTGCGCGGCACCGTCGACGCGCGCAGCCTGTTCCAGAAGCTCGTCGAGACGCGCCTCGCGACGGGCGAGCCCTACATCATCTTCATCGACCAGGTGAACCGGATGATGCCCAAGCATCACCGCGACCTCGGCCTCAAGGTCTCGACCTCGAACCTCTGCTCGGAGATCACGCTGCCGACGGGCCGCGACCATCTCGGCAACGATCGCACCGCGGTCTGCTGCCTCTCGTCCTTGAACCTCGAAACCTGGGACGAGTGGAACGGCGACAAGGCGTTCATCGAGGACGTCATGCGCATGCTCGACAATGTCCTCCAGGACTATATCGACCGCGCCCCGCCCGAAATGGCGCGCGCCAAATATAGCGCGAGCCGCGAACGCTCGGTCGGCCTCGGCGTCATGGGCTTCCACAGCTTCCTCCAGGCGCGCGGCCTGCCGTTCGAGGGCGCGATGGCGAAGTCGTCGAACCTCCGCATCTTCAAGCATATCCGCAGCCAGGTCGACCAGGCGTCGATGCTGCTCGCCAAGGAGCGCGGCCCCTGCCCCGACGCCGCCGATCAGGGCGTGATGGAGCGTTTCAGCTGCAAGATGGCGATCGCGCCGACCGCGTCGATCAGCATCATCTGCGGCGGCACCAGCGCGTGCATCGAGCCGATCCCGGCGAACATCTACACGCACAAGACGCTGTCGGGCAGCTTCGTGGTCAAGAACCCGCACCTCGAAAGCCTGCTCGTCGACAAGGCGAAGAACAGCGACAGCATCTGGAACTCGATCCTCGAAAAGGGCGGCAGCGTCCAGCACCTCGACTTCCTGACCCAGGACGAGAAGGACTGCTTCAAGACCAGCTTCGAGATCGACCAGCGCTGGCTGCTCGAACTCGCCGCCGACCGCACCCCCTATATCGACCAGGCGGCGTCGCTGAACCTCTTCATCCCCGCCGACGTCGAGAAATGGGACCTGCTCATGCTCCACTATCGCGCGTGGGAGCTCGGGATCAAATCGCTCTACTATCTCCGCTCGAAATCGGTGCAGCGCGCCGGCTTCGCGGGCGGAGTCGAGGCCGACAATACCCCCGAGGCCGCGAAGTTCGAGCTTTCGGCCGAGAGCACCGACTACGACGAGTGCCTGGCCTGTCAGTAAGGCCGCGCTCCTCCTGCCCGTCATTCCCGCGAAAGCGGGAACCCAGGGCGGGATTACGCAACACTGGGTCCCCGCTTGCGCGGGGATGACGATTGAAATTTAGAAGCTGAGGATAGACCGATGCCTTTGTTGGAAGCCCGCAAGACCTACAAGCCCTTCGAATATCCCTGGGCCTATGATTTCTGGAAGCGCCAGCAGCAGATCCACTGGATGCCCGAGGAGGTGCCGCTGGGCGAGGATTGCCGCGACTGGGCGCAGAAGATCAGCGACCACGAACGCAATCTGCTCACCCAGATCTTCCGCTTCTTCACCCAGGCCGACGTCGAGGTGCAGGATTGCTACCACGACAAATATGGCCGCGTGTTCAAGCCGACCGAGATCAAAATGATGCTGACCGCGTTCAGCAACATGGAAACGGTGCACATCGCGGCCTACAGCCACTTGCTCGACACGATCGGCATGCCCGAGAGCGAGTATGGCATGTTCCTCGAATATGACGAGATGCGCGCCAAGCACGACTATATGGGCAGCTTCGGCGTCGACAGTGACGAGGATATCGCGCGCACCCTCGCGATGTTCGGCGGCTTCACCGAAGGCCTCCAGCTTTTCGCCAGCTTCGCGATGCTGATGAACTTCCCGCGCTTCAACAAGATGAAGGGCATGGGCCAGATCGTCAGCTGGTCGGTGCGCGACGAAAGCCTGCACTGCGAGGGCATCACCCGCCTGTTCCACGCCTTCGTCAAGGAACGCGACTGCCTGACCAAGGCGGTGAAGGAAGACATCATCGACTGCTGCCAGAAGACGGTGCGGCTCGAGGACGCCTTCATCGACCTCGCGTTCGAACAGGGCCCGGTCCCCGGCATGACGCCCAAGGAGATCAAGCGCTACATCCGCTACATCGCCGACTGGCGCCTCGGGCAATTGGGCTTCCAGCCGATCTACATGATCGACGAACACCCCCTCCCCTGGCTCGCCCCGCTGCTCAACGGCGTCGAGCACGCCAACTTCTTCGAAACCCGCGCCACCGAATATTCGAAGGCCGCGACGCGCGGCGACTGGAACAGCGTGTGGACGAGCTTCGACAGCCGCAAGAAGGCGAAAGCCAACGACGACGGCGCCGCGACGGCCGAAGCCGAAAGCGACGGCGAGGACATGTTCGCCAAGGCCGGCATCGCCGCGGAATGATAAAACCCCTCCCGCCAGCGGGAGGGGCAGCGAGCCCCGGACTTGATCCGGGGCGCAGCGGGGTGGGCAGGACATCCGGCGCACCCCGCGCAGGAATAGAGTCAAAAAGCCCCCATGACCGACAAGAAAAAACTCAAGCTCCTCATCCTCAGCCAGCCGCAGCGCGCGACCCTCGAAGGCCTCTCGAACCGCCGCCCCCAACTCCCCACCGACCCGATCCGCGACGAACTCGTCACGCTGGGCCTCGTGGTCAAACAGGGCGCCAAATGGGCGCTGACTCCGACGGGCAAGAAGGTGCTCGCGGCGAGCTCGAACCGGCGGAACTCGGGCGGGTTTTCGATTTGAAGTGTACCGCTCGACTTCACAACTCAAAAAGTGCAGAAAGCTGAGAAGTATTACCATGGAGTGACTTATGATCAGCTCTCGGCCCGAAATAACTGAGGTTTTTCCAGCCGTTGGCAAGCCTGCACTTACATATGTCGAAAGAGATGAGGGTAGATACGAAAAAAACCTAAAAAATGGTCTACTCAACCCTGGGCAAATTTGTGTTCTTACAGGCCCGTCAAAAACGGGTAAGACGAGCCTATATAGGCAAGTACTTCCCCAGATTCGCCGGCAGGAGCTAACTGTCCGATGCTCCGGGAATCTAACGCCCGGCGCATTTTGGGCTTCCGCTCTGGAAAACCTTGACTTTCGTCGTTTATCTGAATCTTCGCAAAGCTGGGGAGCGGATTTAACGACCAAAATCGGAGTAAACGGTGAAGCAGGCTGGTCTTGGCTCGCAAAGATTATGTCATCGATAGGATTCGAAGTTAGCGGGAAAGGAGAATATGGGGTAAAAAAAGAATTTATAACAGCCCCTGTAAATGCAAAGCATCTAATACCTCTTCTACAAGAGATGCCAATTCAGCTTATCGTTGAAGACTTTCACTATCTTGAAGATAGTGTAAAAAGAGAAGTATTCCAGCAATGGAAGTCTTTCGTTGATGAAGGGATCTCAGTTTTAGTTGTTAGTACAACTCATCACGCGACAGATATTGCCCGCGCCAATCAAGATCTTTCAGGCAGGGTTAGGCTTATCGACGTTGGAAAATGGGAAGAAACCGATCTCGCAAAAATTCCGGCAAAAGGCTTTTCCCTTCTTCAAATAAAGCACTCTCAGGTAACTGCAAATAACATTGCTAGGGAATCAGTTGGCCTTCCCATTATAACTCAACAAATTTGTCAGCAAATTGCCTTTAACCATGACATGTCCCCCGGGTCTATAAAAAGATCTACGACAATTAGTGCGCATACCGTTGTAGAAGCTCAGAAATATGTCGCAGAAAATATGTACTCCAATCATAAGAGCGACTACGATCAGCTAATAACTGGCCCTCGGCAACGACGGCGAAAGCACGCAACTTACGAGAAAATCTTGGCATCTTTTGCTCTCGATCCCCTAAAGTTTTCTCTCAGCTTTTCGGAACTTCAAGAAAGGGTGGAGAGCCTTTGTATAGACAGTTCAAATATACCATCTGGATCAATAAAAGCTGCTCTAAAGGCTCTTGAAAAATTCCAAATGAGGAAGAAGATTTCCCTCTTAGATTGGCATGAAAGCGAAGGAAGACTATATATAGTCACCCCATCTTTCTTATTCTATTTGAGGCAAATGCTAGAAAACTCAACCCCTGGAGAATCCATTACGCAGAAACTTCTCATACTTTTCAAAGAAAACTTGGAGTTGAAGATGATGCCGGGATCGGAGGACGGTCAATCTTCACTTTTTGAGACAGCCATATACCTGACCCCAAAAAAGCCAGACAATCCTTAGCCCCTCAATGCGAATTACGGTGACAGTGCGAATTACGGTGACAGGTGCCAACAATCCCTAATTAGCTCAACCTCGCAGGGATGCCGGATCAAGTCCGGGGTGACGAAAGGTTGGGGGTAAAACGCCCCACCTCAATGCACCGAAGCCGGAACCGGTACGCCCCTCGCCTGCGCCACCGCGACCATCACCGCATCGCGCACCGCATCGGGCGGTTCGCGCAACATATAAGTTTTCACCAGTTCGGGGTTCGCGCCCGCACCTTGCCCGACATCGATCCGCAGCGAGCGGATGCCCAGCCAATTGCGTGTTACCATCGCGTCGCGGATCGACGCCAGCGGCCACGATCCATCCGCCCCTCTGAATAACGTCACGCCGTCGTGATGCAGATAATGGCCCCGTTCGCGCCACATGCGTACGAACAGATAGACCGCGACGACGCCAATGCCGATCGCGACCGGTCCCGTCATCCGGCCCAGAAGATGATCATAAAGGGTATCGGCAAAAGCGCCGCCCCACAATTCTTCCCACAGGAAAAAGCCCAGCATCGCCAATCCCGATGCCAGAAAGGCAGAGATCGCGCCCCCGCGCAAACGCCCCAATATGATGATATTCGGATCCGCCATGAACGCTGGATAACAAGATCGCACCGCCCTCCAAAATCCTATTTCGCACCCCCCACCCCAAAAACCCTTTCCTACACGTTCCTTTTATGTTCCAAACTGGCGGATGAGCCACATCGCCCCCATCCCCGCGCCCGACGCGGCCCTCGCCCTCACCGCCGCATCCACCCCCGCGCTCGACGCCCACGGCCACGACCCCGCCGCCTACGACTGGGTGCCGGTGCTGAAAAAGCGCCGCAAGGACGGCTGGTCGCCCGACAAGCAGCGTGCCTTTATCGAGGCGCTGGCCGACAGCGGATCGGTCGCCACCGCGGCGCGGACCGTCGGCATGTCCGAATCCTCCGCCTATCGCCTGCGCCGCTCCCCCGGTGCCGAAGCGTTCGACCGCGCCTGGGGCGCGGCGATCGATGCGGCGTCGAAGAAATTGCTCGACGCCGCCTTCGAACGCGCGCTCGTCGGCAGCGAAGAGCCGGTGTTCGATCGCGAAGGCAACCGCGTCGGCCGCCGCCTGCGCCAAAGCGACCGGCTGCTGATGTTCCTGATCCGCGCGTACGGGCCCGACCGGTTTCGGGAGGCCGTCGCCGGTCGCGACGGAGCCCCGGCCGCCACCCCGGTGGCCGAGGCGCTGGCCCATCTGCACCCCGCCCCGCCCGCCGAGCCCGCCGCGCTGATCGCCCCCGACGATCTTGCCGTGGCGCTCGAAGTTGCCGACCTTTGCGACGGGGCGCTGCCGCACTGGTATCGCGACGACTTGGGCGACGACCCGGAAGAGGCGGTCATGACGCCCGCCGCGGCGCCCGGCACCGAACCGCCACAAGGCTGAACTTTCCTGAACTTTGATCCCCCGAATCTTGAACCCGCGGCCGTCAGTGCACCGAAGCCGAAACCGCCACGCCCCCCGCCCGCGCCGCCGCGAACATCACCGCATCGCGCACCACCTCGGGCCGGTCCGCGAGCAGATACAGCTTCACCAGTTCGCGCGTCACCTCGCTGTCGTCGTCGACGACCAGCCGCAGCGAGACGATGCCGAGCTCGCCGCGGTCGATCACCACGTCGCGGACCAGCGCGAGCGGCCACGACAGGGCGCCGCCGCGATAGAGCCGCGCGCCGTCGTGGAAGATCCAGGCGTCGCGCTGGCGCCACAATCGCAGGCAGGTCCAGAAGGCGAACAGCGCGGCGAGCATCGCCGCGCTCGCGATCGCGTCGCCGAACAGGATCGCGCGCAGCATCGCCGCCGCGCCGTCGGCGGCTACCGGCGCCGCCTGCCCGACCGCCAGCGCGGTGAAGACCAGCGCGCTCACCAACTGCCCGGCCAGCAGCGGCTTCGCCTTCAGCCGCGCGATCACGATTTTCCGGTCCCGATGCGTCATCGCCCGCACACATAGGCACGGCAACGCCGCGGCGCCAGCCGTCCGCGTGCCCTTGCGTCCTCATCGTGCCGTGTTATTCTTATAATACAGTAACGGGAGTCGCTGCCATGCCGATGCTTGCCTTCCTCGCCGCCGCCGCGCTCGCCGCGGCACCCGCCCCCGCGGCTGCCCCCCTGCCCGCGCCGATGCCGCAGGGCGAAGAACTCGAACGGCAGATCGCCGACCTCGACGCGCGCCTCTTCTGGGCGGGGTTCGAGGGGTGCGATCCCGATGCGATGGCGCCGCTGCTCGCCCCCGATTTCCGCATGTATCACGACAGGATCGGGGTGTCGGCGACCGACGCCGCCGACATGGTCGCGGGCTTTCGCCGCCAGTGCGACGCGCGAAAGCCCGGCGGCAAGGACGAGGGATACCGGAACCGGCGCGAGATCGTCCCCGGCAGCCGCGTCATCCACCGGATGGCCGACTGGGGGGCGCTCGAAGAGGCGTCGCACCTCTTCTTCGAATGGCGCGGCGCCGACAAGGGCTGGGCGCTCGTCGGCGGCGCGCGCTACATGAACCTGTGGCAATGGCTCCCCGCCGAGCGGCGCTTCGTGCTCAAGCAGAGCTACAGCTACGACCACGCCCCTGCGGCGCCCTATCCGCCCGCCTTCGCTGCCGCGCCCGCGGGCGCCGCAAAATAGCGGCGCCTCGACCGCGGGTTAATGGGTTGACGCTAAAGCCGCGCGGCGAGCCGTTCGAGCATCGCCTGCACCGGCTGCGCGGGCGCGGGGGCGTTCCAGCCCGCCTCGAGCCCGGCGATGCGCTCGAACAGGCGTTCGCTCGCCGCGATGATGCGGCCGATGTTCGGCGCGAAGCGCGCGCAGACCGTCCAGTCGGCGGCGACCGGTTCGCCGATGCGCGCCGCGCTGTCTTCCGGCCCCGCACCCGGATCGCCGGCGATCATCGCGCGGCGGTGGAGCAGCCAGGCGATGATGTGCATCAGCCGCGTCGTGGTCTTCAGCGATTCGCAGGCGAGGCTGAGCTGGAGCAGGCTGTCGCGGCGCCCGGCGCCGAGGTCGCGCGCCGCCGCGAAGGCCGAGTGCGCCTCGTCGGCGAGCAGCATCGCCTCGACATAGAGATTTTCCACCTGCGCGCGGTGTACCGGCAGCGTCGCCGGCGGATGATCGGAGCCCCCTCTGGTCATGCCGGGAGGATGCCACGGGCCCGCGCCGGACCGCAACGCCGCTAACCATTTTTCGGGCGCGCCCCGCGTCCCGTTTTGAGTCACCCGTTTTGAGCGAGGGGTGCGGGTCAGGCGATGATGTCGGGGATGATCTGGTCCTCGCACCACGCGATCTCGTCGCGCAGGCGCAGCTTCTTCTTCTTGAGCCGGGCGAGCTGGAGCTGGTCGGGGACCGCGCCCTCGCCGAGCGCGATGATCGCGGCGTCGAGGTCGCGATGCTCGACGCGGAGCAGTTCGAGGCGCTGGGCGATGTCTTCGGGGTTCACGCCCGCCCTCCTGCCACGATCACGGCCCGTCCGCAACGGGGACCGGGTGAGCGAATCGCCACGACATTGGGGGCGATTCGTGATTTACTCGGGGGTGCCAATCGAGTCGAAAAGGAGAATGGCCCATGAGCATTTCGCACCTTTCCACCCTGAAGTCCCGCCACGCGGACCTCGATGCGAAAATTGCGAATGAAGAACGGCGCCCCGCCCCCGATGCGGCCCTGGTGGCGCAGATGAAGAAGCAGAAACTGAAGATCAAGGAAGAGATGCTCGCGGTCCACTGACGGATCGCGCGTCCCTGCCGCCCCGCTGGCGCTTCTCCCCCGCGGAGCGCGTCAGCGCCGGCGGTAGATGGGGCCCCGTTCGAGCCCCGTTCGCCGCAGATGCGGCGGCAGATCGGACTCCGTGACCACCTGGCGGCGCACCGCCTGCGGATTGACCGGCCGGTCGAAGGCGATCCCGAACTTGCCCTCGCCCACCCACACGATGCGTCCCGGCACGACCCCGACATTCCGAAGCTCGACCTCGACCGCGCTGCCCTGCGAGACCTTCGCGCCCCCTTCGGCCAGCATGCCGCCCGCGGAAAGATTGCGGACGCGCACCATCACGGGCCCCTCGACCCCGGGCAGCCCGAGGCTGGCCTGCAGGAACAGGCTGTCGCGATCGGCGCTGCGCGACAGCGCCGCCACTTGTTCATCGATTGATTCCGGTACCGGCGATTCCATGCGACCCATTTCCCGCGCCCGTTGTTCGAGGCAGTGAATCTAGGGCGCAGCCCTTGCGGAAACGTAAATGGACCGCTGGCGGCGATCAGTCTTCGCGGGAAATCCGCTCGTTGCGCTCGTGGCGCTCCTGCGCCTCCAGCGTCATCGTCGCGATCGGCCGCGCCTGCAGCCGCGCGAGCGAGATCGGCTCGCCGGTCACCGCGCAATAGCCATATTCGCCCTCGTCGATGCGGCGAATCGCGGAATCGATCTTGGCGATCAGCTTGCGCTGGCGGTCGCGGGTCCTGAGTTCGATCGCCCAGTCGGTCTCGCTCGACGCGCGGTCGGCAAGATCGGGTTCGCGCAAGGGGCCATCCTGCAGATGCGCGAGCGTCGATTCGGCTTCGGTCAGGATCGACTTTTTCCAGGCGAGCAGCAGGCCGCGGAAATAGTCCTGCTGCCGCTCGTTCATGAACGGCTCGTCCTCGCTGGGAAGATAGTCCGAATCGAGATTGGATTTGGCTTCGCGAAGCGCGTCGGCACCAACATCGGCAATCTGGGTTGGCATAGCGGGCTTTTCGCGTCCTTTCCTCTCGCCTGGCCGCCGATGCTGGCGGTCCAAGGGATTGCGCCGCGCCTATACCCAGCCACCGGTTGCGATACAAGCGCCTAAGCGGCTGATAGGACGTACGGCTGAAGCGCGGCTGAACCAACCGGGCACCCGAGCGGCGATTCCCGCGGGGTCGCAGCCTGGGCGCGGCGCCCCCTTTTCGAGCCCGGATCTCGCGTCCGCCGTTAACCAATGGCGCAAAATTCGGCTCTTTCCGTTCCGTTTCGGGACAGAAGCGGTCAATTGGGTTGATTCCGCCCCCCAATTCCCGCTCTCGGACAATCAAACGCGGTTAACGCAATTGTCGCGTTCACAAAGCTTTGGCCTTTTGGTCCTAGCCGAAGGGCAAGCGGGTGCCGCGATGGGTGTCGCTCCGCCAAGCAACGGGAAAAGAGAGAGAAACCTATGTCTGTCCGAATGGCCCTCGCCAAGCTCTGCGCCTGCACCTGCGGCGGCGCGATCATCGGCAGCGGCGCGATGCAGATCGCCGATGTCCCGGCGGCCGCCCATGTGCGCAAGGCGCCGTCGTGCAAGCCCTGCACCAAGAAGGTCGTCCGCAAGCGCCACGCGGCGAAGCGGCCGGTGAAGCGGGTGCGCCGCGTCGTCACGACGAAGCGCGTGATCCGCACCGCGACCCCGCAAACCCAGGTCGTCACCCAGACGATCCCGCTGCCCCCCATTCCCTACGCCCCCTTCCCGCGCGGCGAAGGCTTCGAGGGCGGCGGCGGTGCCGGGGTCACGGTGATCGGCGGCGGCTTTGGCGGCGGGTTCGGCGGCGGCTTCTTCGGCGGTTTCTTCGGCGGCAGCAGCGGGGGCAGCAGCGGCAGCGTCGTCGTCACCTCGACGACCACCGGCGGGCTCAGCTCGACGACCAGCAGCACCTCGGGCGGCGTGTCGACCTCGACGGGCGGCGTCAGCACCTCGACCTCGACCGGCGGCGTGTCGACGTCGACCGGCGGCGTATCGACCTCCACCGGAGGCGTCAGCACCTCGACAGGCGGCGTGTCGACCTCGACCGGCGGGGTCAGCACTTCGACCGGCGGCGTGTCGACCTCATCGGGCAATGTCAGCTCCTCCTCGTCGTCGAGCAGCAGTTCGTCGTCGAGTTCGTCTTCCTCCTCGTCCTCCTCGTCGAGTTCTTCCTCCTCGGGCGGCGGCAGCTCGCATGGCCACGGCGGCAGCTCGAGCTGGGGCGGTTCGTCGCATGGGGGCAGTTCGCACGGTCACGGCGGGTCATCGGGCGGATCGAGCAGCAGCTCTTCGTCGAGTTCCTCCTCGTCCTCGTCGTCGAGCTCAACCTCGTCGGGCGCGACCGGCGGCAGCAGCAGCTTCGGCGCGAGCAGCAGTTCCTCGTCTTCGTCGAGCAGCAGCTCGTCGTCCTCCTCTTCCTCGTCGTCGAGCTCCGGCGGCAGCAGCGGCGGCTCGTCGGGCGATCCGACCCCGGTGCCGGCGCCGCCGATGATGCTGCTCTTCGGGGCGGCCGCCGCGGCGCTCGTCGCGCGCCGCCGCGCCGCGAACCGCAACGGCGCCGAGACCGAAGCCGCATAACATCCACTGGCGGCCCGGTGGGGGGCATGGGGCCGTCAATCGAGGGCCGCTCTTCGGAGCGGCCCTTTTTTTCGGCCCCCGGATTTTAGTTTGCCATACGGAAAACCATCCTTATAATTCACCATATGGTGAACCAACAACCGCTCGACGGAATCTTCCACGCGCTCGCCGATCCGACTCGGCGCGCCGTTGTCCATCGCCTGCTGAAGGGCGCGGCGCCGGTGACACAGCTGGCGGGCCCCTTCGACATGGGGCTTCCCGCCTTTCTGAAGCATCTCGCGGTGCTGGAGGGGGCGGGGCTTATCCGGTCGGAAAAGCGCGGACGGGTGCGCACCTGTCACATCGAGGCGGATCGGCTGGGCGCGGCCGAGACATGGCTCTCCGACCAACGCGCCATCTGGCAGGGCCGCGCCGACCGGCTCGCCGATTTCATCGAATCGCAGACCGATCAGGAGCATGAGATATGACCGACACCGCCGAACTCACCATTTCGCGCCTGATCGCCGCACCGCCCGCCGCGGTATGGGATGCATGGCGCGATCCCGCAAAGCTCGAAAAATGGTGGATCCCCGCGCCGATCGAGTGCCAGGTGGCCCGGCTCGACCTTCGCCCCGGTGGCGGCTTCGTAACCCGAATGCGCGAAGGCGGCGGCGACTGGCAGCCACATATCGACGGATGCTTTCTCGACGCGGTACCGAACGAACGGCTCGTCTTCACCACCGTGATGACCGAAAGGTGGCAACCCGCCGAGCCCTGGCTCGCGATGACCGCGATCCTGACCTTCGAGGCGAAGGACGGCGGCACCCTCTATTCCTCGCGCGTCCTCCACAGGAACCCCGAGGACGCCGCCAGGCATGAGGAGATGGGCTTTCGCGACGGCTGGGGCACCGTGCTCGGCCAACTGGCGGAGATGCTGGAGCGGTAAGTCGGGGTTGCACCGCCCGCGCCGCGCCGCCATAGCGCGGCCATGCACGATATCCGCCTGATCCGCGAAAACCCGCAAGCGTTCGACGCCGGCCTCGCACGCCGCGGTCTCGAACCCCTGTCCGCCGAGATTCTCGCGGCCGACGCGTCGCTGCGTGCGCTCCAGACCGACATGCAGGCCGCGCTCGCGCGCCGCAACGAAGCGTCGAAGGCGATCGGTCAGGCGATGGCCAAAGGCGACGCGGACACCGCCGAGACGTTGAAGGCCGAAGTCGCCGCGCTCAAGCAATCGCTTCCCGAACAGGAAGCCGCCGAGCGCGAACGGATCGCCGCGCTGCACGACAGTCTCGCCGCGCTCCCCAACCTGCCCGCCGCCGACGTGCCCGATGGCGCCGACGAGGAAGGCAATGTCGAGATTTCGCGCTGGGGCACGCCGCGCGCGTTCGATTTCACGCCGCAGGAGCATGCCGATTTCGCCCCGGCGCTCGGGCTCGATTTCGAAACCGCGGCGAAGATGTCGGGCGCGCGCTTCGCCTTTTTGAAAGGGCCGATGGCGCGGCTCGAGCGCGCGCTCGGCCAGTTCATGCTCGACAAGCAGACGAACGAGGCGGGTTACAGCGAATGCGCGACCCCGCTGCTCGTCCGCGACGAGGCGGCGTTCGGGACGACCCAGCTTCCCAAATTCCGCGAGGATCTGTTCCAGACCACCGATGGGATGTGGTTGATCTCGACCTCCGAAATGAGCCTGACCAACGCGGTGCGCGAAGAAATATTGGCGGAGGCCGATTTGCCGATCCGCATGACCGCGCTCACCCCCTGCTTCCGCTCCGAGGCCGGATCGGCAGGGCGCGACACGCGCGGCTATATCCGCCAGCATCAGTTCTGGAAGGTCGAGCTCGTTTCGATCGTCCGTCCCGAAGACAGCGACGCCGAACTCGAACGCAAGACGTGCGCGGCGGAGGCGATCCTCGAGGCGCTCGACCTGCCCTATCGCAAGATGCTGCTCTGCGCCGGCGACATGGGCTTCGCCGCGCGCAAGACCTACGACCTCGAAGTGTGGCTGCCGGGACAGGGCGCCTATCGCGAGATTTCGAGCTGCTCGAACTGCGGCGACTTCCAGGCGCGGCGCATGAACACGCGGTTCCGCCGCGAGGGTGCGAAAGGCAATGAGTTCGTCCACACGCTCAACGGCTCGGGTCTCGCGGTCGGGCGCACGCTGGTCGCGATATTGGAGAATTATCAGCAAGCCGACGGCAGCGTCGATATTCCGCAGGCGCTGCTGCCCTATATGGGCGGACTGACCAGACTGGCGCCGACCGACTGACGAAGCAGAAAGAGAAAATCTTGCGCATCCTCCTCACCAACGACGATGGTTACCATGCTCCCGGCTTCGCGGTGCTCGAAGCGATCGCGCGCCAGCTCAGCGACGATATCTGGGTTTGCGCGCCCGCCGAGGAACAGTCGGGCGCCGGCCATTCGCTCACCCTCTCCCGCCCCGTCCGCGTGCGTCAGCATGGGGAGCGGCGCTGGTCCTGCACCGGCACGCCCACCGATTCGGTGATGATCGCAATCGGCAAGCTGATGCCCGAGCGGCCCGACCTGATCCTCTCGGGCGTCAATCGCGGCGCCAACCTTGGCGACGACGTCACTTATTCGGGGACCGTCTCGGCGGCGATCGAGGGCGCGCTCGCGGGCATCCCGGCGGTTGCGCTGAGCCAGGTCTATGCGCGCGAAGGCATGGGCGACACGGTGCCGTTCGAAGCGGCCGAGGCCTGGGGCGCCAAGGTGCTCGCCCCGCTGCTCGCGACCCCGATGGCGCCGCGCACAATGGTCAATATCAACTTCCCCGCGATCCCGACCGCCGAGGTCAAGGGCATTCGCGTCGTCCGCCAGGGTTTCCACGACTATAATCGCGGCTCGATCGTCGAGGGCACCGACCCGCGCGGCTACACCTACTACTGGTTCGGGCTGCATGGCATCGAGCATTCGCTGGGCCACGACAGCGACCTCGAAGCAATCGACGACGGCTATATCGCGGTCACCCCGCTCCAGCTCGACCTCACCCACGACGCGTCGCTCGCGGCGCTGCGCAGCGCCTACGAGATCTGATCTACGCCGTTTCCAGCCGCGCCCGAATCGAATAGCAGTTGACCCGATGAAGCGACTGCCTCCACGATAGCCACACGATGGCGAAGCGATTGACCAAGAGCGTCCAGCGGCAGTTCGAGGTGCTACGCCGCGCGACGCGCTGGCCGGTGTGGGCCGATCTGGCGACGCGGCTGGGCATCGCCTTCCTGCTGATCGCCATCGTCGTGCTCGTCCACTGGAGCGATCGCGCCGGGCTCCGCGACAGCTACGACGGTCATGTCAGCTTCCTCGACGTCGTCTATTTCACCATGATCTCGGTGACCACGACGGGCTTCGGCGACATCACCCCGGTGTCCGACCGCTCGCGATTGATCGAGGCGGTGATCGTGACGCCGATCCGCATCGCCGTCCTCTTCATCTTCATCGGCACCGCCTATCAATTCGTCCTCAAACGCACATGGGAAAAATGGCGCATGGCCCGCATCCAGGCAAAGCTCACCGACCATATCGTCGTCCTCGGCTTCGGCATCAGCGGCAGCGAAGCGGTCAAGGAACTCATCGCGCGCGGCACCGACCCCGCGCAAATCGTCGTGATCGACCAGGCGCGCGGGCGTATCAATGCCGCCGAGCATATGGGCTGCAACGTGCTGGAGGGCGACGCCTCGAATGACGACACGCTGATCCATATCCGCATCGCGGAGGCGCGGTCGGTGCTGGTTTCGGCCGGGCGCGACGACACCTCGATCCTGATCGTGCTGACCGTCCGCCACCTGTCGCCGCACGTCCCGATCAGCGTCGTCATCCGCGCGCAGGACAATGAACTGCTCGCGCGCCAGGCGGGCGCGAACAACGTCATCAACCCGGTCAGCTTCACCGGCCTGCTGCTCGCCGGATCGGCCGAGGGCGCGCATGTCGCCGACTATATGGCCGACCTCGCCGGGATCGCGGGGCGCGTCCAGCTCGTCGAACGGGCGATCAGCGGCGAAGAGGTCGGCGGCAGCATCGACCAGCTCGCTTCCGGCGGCCGCGGCCTGCGCATCTACCGCGGCGGCAAGCCCTATGGCTTCTGGGAAGACGAGGCGAAGCGGCTGCAGCCAGGCGACCATGTGGTCGAGGTCGTTCGCTGCGGAGGCAGCGAGGCGGACGCGTCCTAGGTGCGCCAGAACAGCCAGGCGGCCCACAGCCACCCGGCGATCAGCAATGTTCCCCCGATCGGCGTTACCGCGCCCAGCCACCGCGGCCCGCCCAGCGCCATCGCATAGAGGGTGACCGCGAACAGCGCCGAGCCCGCGAGCAGCAGGATCGCCGGCCCGCGCGCAAAACCCATGATCGCGAGCGCGGCGACCGCGTGGATGAGCTGATAGAGCCCGCCGGTCCGCAGCCAGTCGGCCTCCTGCTGGCCCGCCGCGCCATGCGCCCCGAAAGCCCCTGCCGCAACCGCCACCGCCGCCGAAATCGCCGCCAACACACCCAGCATCGTTCCGCCACCTTTCCTTTGCGAACCCGCGACCTGCATGGCCCCGCGCGCCACGCGTGACAAGGGCCGCGAAATCGACTAAAGGCGCGCCCGATCATGACAACCAAGACTCTTCCCGCCCAGCCGAAAGTCGGCATGGTGTCGCTCGGCTGCCCGAAGGCGCTGGTCGACAGCGAACGCATTTTGACCAAGCTGCGCGCCGACGGGTACGGCCTGTCGCCCGACTATGCCGGCGCCGACGTCGTTCTGGTCAACACCTGCGGCTTCCTCGATTCGGCGAAGGAGGAAAGCCTCGAGGCGATCGGCGAGGCGATGGCCGAGAACGGCCGCGTCATCGTCACCGGCTGCATGGGCAGCGAAGCGGACGTCATCCGCGCCCGCTTCCCGAAGGTGCTGGCGGTCACCGGCGCGCATCAATATGAGCAAGTCGTTGATGCCGTTCACGACGCCGCGCCGCCGACGCAGGGGCCGTTCGTCGATCTGGTGCCCGAAGGTGGGCTGAAACTCACCCCCCGGCACTATAGCTATCTGAAGATCAGCGAAGGCTGCAACCACAGCTGCGCCTTCTGCATCATCCCCGATCTTCGCGGAAAACTGGTCAGCCGCCGCATCGACGCGGTGCTGCGCGAGGCCGAAAAGCTGGTCGCCGCGGGGACGAGGGAATTGTTGGTGATCAGCCAGGATACTTCGGCTTACGGCGTCGATATTCGTCACGATCCGCGCCAATGGCACGGCCGCGAAGTGCGCGCCCATATGACCGACCTCGCGCGCGAACTCGGCCAACTCCGCACCAGCGAAGGCCGCGCCCCGTGGGTGCGCCTCCACTATGTATACCCTTACCCCCATGTCGACGCGATCATCCCGCTGATGGCCGAGGGGTTGCTGACCCCCTATCTCGACATTCCGTTCCAGCACGCGAGCCCCAGCGTCCTCAAGCGCATGAAGCGCCCCGCCAACGAGGCCAAGGTGCTCGAACGGCTGAAAAGCTGGCGCCAGGTCGCCCCCGACATCGCGATCCGGTCGAGCTTCGTCGTCGGCTTCCCCGGCGAGACCGAGGAGGATTTCCGCTACCTCCTCGACTGGCTCGACGAAGCGCAGCTCGACCGCGTCGGCGCCTTCCGCTTCGAGCCCGTCGCAGGCGCGCAGGCGAACGCCCTCCCCGACCCGGTGCCCGAGGAGGTCAAGGAAGAGCGCTATCAGCGCATCATGGAAAAGACCGCCGCGATCAGCGCCGCGAAGCTCGAAGCGAAGATCGGCCGCACGCTGCCCGTGATCATCGACGAGGTCGGCGAAGCCGACGAAGAGGGCAGCATCGGCGCCACCGGCCGCAGCCAGGCCGACGCCCCCGAGATCGACGGTCACGTCTACCTCCGCGACGTCGCCGCGACGCTCAAGGCCGGCGATATCGTCGACGTCATCGTCGAGGATGCCGACGAGCATGACCTGTTCGGGGCGGTCGCGCCCGACGCCTGAGGCGCCGCTTCAGGGCGTCGCCGCCCCTGCCAGCTCCTCGCGCCGCATTCCGAACGGGGTCGCAAATTCGAGCGGGATATCGCGCGCGACCTTATCGAAGATCGGGGCGACGTCGGGCCGCGGCCGGATGCGCTGCGCCAGCGACGGCCTGACCGAGTGGATATAATAGAAATCGAACTCGGGCCGTTGCAGAGCGGTCGCCATCGACATCGCTCCATATTGATCGCCAAGCTCGCGGCGCACGATCTCGGCCGCGCGTTCCTCGGCCCCTCCGCACAGCAATGCCGAAGCCGCCACCGTCACCGATTCGTCCAGATGATCTTCGACCTCGGCCATCACGGCCTTGGCCTCCTCGGCACGCCCGAGCGCAGTCAAGGCGCAAATCTTGTCGTAACGGACAAGCATGCGCGCATAGTCGCTACCCGACCGGTGGGCGATCCGGCCTGCATAATCGGCCGCCTCGAGACCCTTTTCATATTGCCCCAGATCGACGAACCTCGACCCGCGGTTGATTGCAAAATTGACCATCCACCCGCTCTGCGCTGGGTCATACGGCTGCTCGACGATCCGATCGAAGATATCGGCAGCCTCGTCGTGGCGCCCCAGGGCGTCGAGGGCGTAGACTTTGGCGTTGAGCGCCCAGCCCATATCTTCGGACAGGCCCGCAAAATCATCTGGCTGGCGCGTGTCGACGAGCGTGATGACATCTTCGAAACGCGCATTGCGCAAATAGGAGGTGGCGAGTTCCTGAAAGGCGCGCAGATTGTCGGGTTCCGCCTTTTGCCGCGCGATCGCCCGGGCGAGCTCGGCATCGAGCAGCTTGTGAAGGTGCGGACCGGCTTTCGCCTCGAGCTGCGGCCACAAGGGTTCGAAACGCCGGTCGCCGAGCGCCGCAACCACCGAATCCGCCGACCCGACGCCCTCGACCTGCTCGCGCGCGCGCTCGAAATTCCCCGCTTCGACCTCGGCGGCGAACAGGTCCGACCGAAACGAGATTTGGACGTCTTCGTTGAATTTTCCGATGCGCTGCGGTTCCTGCAGCGCGCGCATGAGCGTCAGAGCACCGTCGAAATCCTTGGCCATGCGATAGGACCGCAGCAGCTGTCCCGTCGAGCGCGCCAGAACCTCCTCCTGCCCCCCGGCCTCCGGCGTTTCCAGAAAGGCGAGCAGGTGCGCCGACGCCGCGGCGCGATCGCCCGCGAGCCCCGCGATATCGACGAAGGCGAGCTCGCCGAGATCGATACCGCCCTGCGACTGCACATATTTCAGCTTCTGGTAGGCGTCGGTCCAGCGCTGTTCGGTGAGCGCGCATTGCATCTCCGTCAGCGCGCGAAAATATTTGATGTTCGGATTGAAGCTGCCACGATTTTCCATCTGCGAATAGAGCGGCAGCATGAAACCGCACCAGTCGGACTCCCGGCGTTCGGCAGCGGCAGTATAGGCTTTGGACAGCTCGGCGTCGGTCATCCGGGTAAAATCAGGACGCTGGTGCGGCGCCTCGCCTTCAGCCGTCATCGCGGCCACCGGCAGCGCCAGCAGACCCGTCAGCAGCGCCAGCCGCACCGTCCTTACCCTCATGCAAAATCCCCCGTCCTGCTTGCCGGGCCAGACTAGCCGGTTCGGCGGCGCGGTCCAGCCCGAACCCGATTTCCCACCAGATCGGCAGCTTTGTTTAGCGCCATTCGATGATAGAATGGTGCGGCACGGGGAGATTCATGCTCGGCTCCAAGATTTTCGCAACGGCATTGCTGACCAGTCTGGCGCTCGCGGGCTGCAAGCGCCAGACCATTGCCGACGTCGCGCCGCCCCAGGCCACCGACGTCGCCCCCACTCCGAAGCAGATGTCGCTGATCGCGGTGCCGATCGACGCCGACGCGGCGATGCTGAAGGTGGCGCTCGAACGCGCGGTGCCGCGCACCTTGTGGACCATCAACCGGCGCGAAAAGGCATGCGTGCCGCCGCAGCGGGTCAAGGTCTTCGGCAAGCGGGTGAAGGTCACGCCGCCGGTCGCCTGCACGATCGTCGGCAAGGTGACGCGCGGGACGCTGCGCCTGCGCGGCGAGGGCGACGAGATCGTCGTCGACGTACCGCTGAACGCGGTGATCAGCGCGCGCGACGTCGGCGGGGTGCTGAAGGGCGAGACCGCGACCGGATCGGCGATGGCGCACGCCCGCATCCGCGTCGAACTCGGCCCCGACTGGCGCCTGCAAGGCAAAGCCCGGATCGGCTATGGCTGGACCAAGGCGCCGGGGATCGACTTCCTCGGCCGCCGCATCACCTTCACCGACGAGGCCGATGCCCGGCTGAAGCCTGTGGTGCGCGACGTCGAGCGCGAGGTGACGCGCGAGATCGCGAAGATTCACCTCGAACGCCAGGCGGCCGACATCTGGCGGCAAAGCTTCACGACGCTGGCGCTCAACCGCGAAAATCCGCCGGTGTGGATGCGTGTCACGCCGCAGCGCATCCTCTATGGCGGCTACAGCCTCGACGGTGGGCGCATCCGGCTCAACCTCGGGCTCGAGGCGGTGACCGAGAGCTTCGTCGGCGACCGTCCGGCCGATCCCGCCGCGACGCCGCTGCCGCGACTCGAACGCGGGAAGCTGACCCCTCGGCTCGACGTCTTCGTTCCCGTCGTCGCCGACTATGCCGAACTCGAACCCGTGATCCTGCGCGCGCTGGTCAAGCGATCGACGCGGCCGTTCGAACTGCCACGCATCGGCCCGGTGACCGCGGCCTTTACCAAGGTCACCGCCTATGGCTCGCCCGGGGGCCGGATCGCGGTAGGTGTGTCGGTCGAGGCCCAGCCGCAGCGCATCCGTCAAGTGCCGACGCACGGCCGCATCTGGGCGACGGCGGTGCCGGTCAACGAACCAGGCTCGGCCGAGGTGCGCTTCACCGATATCCGCATCACCGGCGATACCGACGGCATCGGCGGCGACCTGCTCATCAAGCTGGGACAGAGTCCCGGCTTCACGACACTGATCGCCGAGGCGCTGACCCAGAATTTCACCCGCGACGTCGAGGGGCTCGAAGGAAAAATCCGCCGCGCGGTCGACCAGCGGCGCGAAGGCGCCTTCCTGATCCGCACCCGCATGGAAGGTTTCGAGACCGGCGAAATCAAGGCCTATGGCAACGGGCTCTATCTGCCGGTGCGGATGACGGGTTCGGCAACCGTCGATTACCGGCCGGCGAAATAGGTCAGAACAGCCGCGTCAGCGAGTAGAAGAGCGCCGCGACGATGGCGCTCGCCGGGATGGTGATGAACCAGGCTACGACGACATTGCCCGCGACGCCCCAGCGCACCGCGCTCGCGCGGCGGGCGACGCCGGCGCCGATGATGCTGCCGGTGATGGTGTGCGTCGTCGATACGGGGATGCCGAGCAGGCTGGCGGTAAAGACCATGATCGAGCCGCCCGTCGAGGCGGCGAAACCCTGATGGTGCGACAGCTTGGTGATGCGTCCGCCCATCGTCTCGATGATCTTCCACCCGCCCGACAGGGTGCCGAGCGCGATCGCGATATAGCAGCAAAAGGCCACCCAGTGCGGGACGTGGAAGTCGCCGGCCATATAGCCGGTCGAATAAAGCAGCACCGCGATGATCCCCATCGTTTTCTGCGCATCGTTGAGACCGTGGCTGAGCGAATAGGCGGCCGAAGAGAAGAGGTGCAGCGTGCGAAAGCTCCGCTCGGCGAACTTCGCGGTCGCGCCGCGTAGCGCCCAGCTGCTCGCAAGCATCACCAGCATCGATAGCAGCATGCCGAGCAGCGGCGAAAGAAAGATGGCGATGACTGTCTTGTTGAGCCCCGACCACTGGATACCCTCGAATCCCGCATGCGCGACGCCGGCGCCGACGATGCCGCCGACCAGCGCGTGGCTCGACGACGAAGGGATGCCCTTCAGCCAGGTGACGATGTTCCAGAACATCGCGCCGACCAGCGCGCCGAACACGACTGCAGGGGTGACCAGATCCTTGTCGATCAGCCCCGCGCCGATCGTCTCGGCCACCTTGTGTAGCGCGGGAAAGGCGAGGCTCAGGAAATAGGCGGCGAAGTTGAAGAAGGCCGCGAACAGCACCGCCTGCACCGGCCGCAGCAGCCGCGTGGCAACAACCGTCGCGATACTGTTCGCCGCGTCGTGCAGCCCGTTCAGGAAATCGAACGCCAGCGCGAGGAGGATCAGGCCGACGAGAAGGGGAAATGCCAGTTCGTGCATGGTGGGGCGCCCCGCCTACGCGTGGTCGATGACCAGGCCGTCGATTTCGTTCGCGACATCCTCGAACCGGTCGACGACGCGTTCGAGGTGGCTGTAGAGTTCGCGCGCGATCATGAAATGGATCGTGTTCGTCTCGCCATGTTCGCGGAACAGGCGCTTGAGCCCGGCGGCGTGGATCTCGTCGGCATGCCCCTCCATCCGCACCAGCCGCTCGGTGAGTTCGTGAAGGCGCGCGCCGTTCGCCGAGATGTTGCGCAGCAGAGGCAGCGCCTCGACGGTCAGCCGCGCGGCATCGACGATGATGCCGGCGATGTCGCGCATCTCGGGGTAGAATTCGCGCACGTCATAGAGGTCGATCGCGCCCGCGGTCTTCTGCATCTCGTCGATGGCATCGTCCATCGAGGCGATGAGGTCGGTGATCGCGCTGCGGTCGAACGGGGTCAGGAAGGTGCGGCGCACCGTCTGCAGCACCTCGCGCGTGATCGCGTCGGCGTCGTGCTCGCGCTCGACGATTTCCTGGATATGGTCCGCCATGCCGTCGCCGCCCTGCAGCAGCCGCGCGAGCGCCTCGGCCCCCGCCGCCAGCGTCGCGGCGTGGCGTTCGAACAGCTCGAAGAAATTGCCCTGCTTGGGAAGCAGGCGCTGGAACCAGGCGAACATGTGGCTAACCCCCGTTTTTTCCGCAATATTGTCGACAACGCCGCTGGTACGGGCGACGGCGCGAAAGCCGGTGTCGCCGAACGAACGGATCAGCGCCTGCAGATCGGCCTCGTCGACCACCTTTGCCGCTTCGTCGAAAGCGAACCAGCGCCGCTCGCGCTCGTCCTGTTCCTTCCACTCGCCGAGTTCCCTGGTCACCGCGAGCGGGAAGACCTCGACGTCGAGCATCACCGACGCGCCGTTCGGGCGGCGCTTGCGATAATGATAGCTGCCGATCGGGGTCGGACATACCGCACCGATGACGCCGGCTTCCTCCTCGGCCTCGATCGCGGCCGAGGCGTGGCCGGGCATGCCGGTGAGCGGGTTGCCCTTCGGAATCACCCAGCGGCCGGTGCCACGCGAGGTGATCAGCAATATCTCTGTCGGCCCGTCCATGCCGGGACCGCCGAACCGATAGGGGAGGACGGCTATCTGACGCATATAAAAGCCCTCCCTTTCCTGGCGGCGGCCGATGATGACGACTGGGTGACGCCCCTATGACAATATTGTGACAGCGGCAATGCCCGCGCTGCCGCGACGGCCCTTTCCGTAAACGTCAATTCGATTGCAAAATGCAACGCTATGCGTAAGCTGCGTCCATAAAGATATACGGGAGAAAGCATGATGGCAGGCACGGCGACGATGGAACGCCCCGCGGGCGCGAAGGCTGCTCCGGTCGATCAGGATGTGCTGATCGTCGGCGCGGGTATTTCGGGGATCGGCATGGCGGTGCATCTCCAGATGAACTGCCCCGACCGCAGCTTCGGCCTCGTCGAGCGCCGCGCCAATCTGGGCGGCACCTGGGACCTGTTCCGCTATCCCGGCATCCGGTCGGACAGCGACATGCACACGCTGGGCTTCGTCTTCGAGCCGTGGAAGCATGAGAAGTCGATCGCCGACGGGCCCGCGATCCTCGAATATCTGAACCGCATCGTCGACGAACGCCACATTCGTGAGCGCATCCAGCTGGGCCGCAAGGTCGTCGGCGCCGACTGGAGCAGCGCCGAGGCGCGCTGGACGGTGACGCTGGAGGACGAGGCGGGCCAGACGTCGACCACCACCGCGCGCTGGCTCTATCTCGGCTCGGGCTATTACGACTATGACGAGCCGTTCGACGCCAATTTCACCGGGCGCGAGGATTTCGAAGGGCAGATCGTCCACCCGCAGTTCTGGCCGAAGGATTTCGACTATTCGGGCAAGAAGGTCGTCGTGATCGGATCGGGCGCGACCGCGGTCACCATCGTGCCGTCGATGACCGAAAAGGGCGACGGCAAAGGCGCGGCGCACGTCACGATGCTCCAGCGCACGCCGACCTGGTATTTCATCCGCCCGGCCAAGGATGGTTTCGCCAATTTCCTGCGCAAGATCCTGCCCGAGGAGCTGGCGTACAAGATCACGCGCTTCAAGAATGTGCGGCTGCAGGACATCGCCTTTCGCCGCGCGCGGGAAAAGCCCGAGAAGGTCCGCGACTTCCTGACCAGGAAGTTGAAGGCCGCGCTCGGCGACCGCTATGACGAAAAGGCGTTCACCCCTCCCTACAATCCGTGGGAACAGCGCCTCTGCCTCGTCCCCGACGCCGATTTCTTCGAGGCGATGAAGGCCGACAAGGCCTCGGTCGTCACCGACCATATCGAACGCTTCGACAAAACCGGCATCCAATTGAAATCGGGCCAGCATCTCGACGCCGACATCATCATCACCGCGACGGGGCTCAAGCTCGCGGTAGCGGGCAAGATCCCGGTGCGTGTCGACGGCGATCCCGTCGATTGGAGCCAGCATTTCTATTACAAGGCGTGCATGTTCTCGAATGTGCCGAACTTCGCGGTCGTGTTCGGCTATCTGAACGCGTCGTGGACGCTGCGCGCCGACATCGTCGCCGAATATGTCTGCCGCGTCCTCAACCATATGCGGGACACGAACACCGAGGTGGCGACGCCGGTGCTCGCGGACCCGGCGAGCCTGACCGAAGAGAATATCTTCGATTTCTCTTCGGGCTATATCCAGCGCGCGCTGCACATCATGCCCAAGAACGCCGACAGGCTGCCGTGGCGGCTCAGCCAGAATTATGTGCAGGACCGCGTCGACATGCGCACCGGCGCGGTCGACGACGGCGTGCTTGGCTTCGGCCATGCGGGCGCCTCGCGGGTGGCCGCGGCACCGGCGGAACTCGAAGCGGCGGAATAGGGTTCAGGCGGCGCGCTTGCGCCGCCACCGCCAGACGAGCCAGCCGGCGAGCGCCGCAATCACCAGCAGCAGCACCGGGATCACGATGCGCATGGTCCCCGCCGTCTTGTCGTAATTCTCGACGAAGGTCAGCGCCGCCGGCTTGGTCTTGCTGCCCACTATATTCCACGCGACGACCTTCAACGGCGCATCATTCTCCGCATAGAAGCGGAGCGATACCGTGGTCCACTTGTCCCGCCCGGTCCCGACGACGACCACTTCCTCCTGCCGTTGCTTCAGCCCGTTCGTGATGTTGCCGTTCCACTGATAGGAGGCGAGCTCCCATGTCGCTCCCGCGCCGGGACATTCGCGCGGCAGCAGCGGGACCGCGTCCTTGACCGACCGGACGACCCCGGGATGCAGCGCCGGGGTGACGCTCTCGGGATCGGTACAAAACCGCTGACCGACCGATACGAGCTCGGCCTGCCGCTCGCGCGGGACGAGCTTGTCGAGCGCAGCCTGAAAGCTGCAGCCGGCCAGCGACAGGATGAGGAGTGTCGCCGCCGGCATCCAACGGATTTTGCGCATGATTCTTCCCCCCTATTTCAGGGAGAATGGCGCATATCCGCGTCGCTGGCCAGTGCGAATGGACGCGCCGTCAGTCGACGTGCTCGGGTTTACCCTTGCGCGAGCCCTTGGCGAACGCCTCAAGCTGTTTTTCGCTCATGCTGTCGACCATCTCGCGCGAGGCACCCTTGAGCTTCGACTTGGGCGTATCGCCGCGCTTGGCGCTCAGCGCGGCCCCGGCGGCTTTCTGCTGGGCCTTGGATTTGGCTGGCATGACATATCTCCTGCCTGCCCCCCGCTAACCATTAACGATCGTGCCCCCGTTGGGATGCAGCACCTGACCCGACATATAGCTGCTGTCGTCGCAGGCGAGGAACAGGAAGGCGGGCGCCACCTCATTGGGTTCGCCCGGGCGCTTCATCGGCGTGCCCTCGCCGAAATGCGCGACCTTGTCCGCAGGCGCGCCGCCGCGTGGGTTGAGCGGGGTCCAGATCGGGCCGGGCGCGACCGCGTTGACGCGAATGCCCTTCGCCACCAGATTTTCACTCAAGGATCGGGTGAATGCGGTGATCGCGCCCTTGGTCGCGCTATAATCGAGTAGCCCCTTCGACCCCTGATACATCGTCACGCTCGTGCAATTGACGATCGCCGCGCCCGTGCCGAGGTGCGGCAGCACCGCCTGCACCAGATAGAACATGCCGAAGATGTTGGTCGCGAAGGTGCGCTGGAGCTGGTCGGGGTCGATGTCGCGAATGTCGGCGGCGGGATGCTGCTCGCCGGCATTGTTGACCAACACGTCGATCCGCCCGAGCTTCTCGATCGTCCGCGCGACGATCTTGTCGCCCGCCGCCACCTTGCCGACGTCGGCCTTGATCGTGATCGCGCGCCGCCCCTCGCCCTCGACGATCGCCGCCGTGTCGTCGGCATCGCCCTTGTTGCCCAGATAGACGATCGCGATGTCGGCGCCCTCGCGCGCGAAGAGCGCGCAAACGGCGCGGCCGATGCCGCTGTCGCCGCCGGTAACGATCGCGACCTTGCCGTCGAGGCGGCCCGAGCCGGGATAGCGCGGCTGCCATTTCGGCGCGCGAGCAAGATCGGCTTCGCGGTCGCTCGGCGGCTTCGCGATCGATTTTGCCTTGCCGACCTCCTGCGCGAGCTTCGCCGCGGCGCGCTTCTTGCCCTTCTTCTCCTTCGCCGTCTCACCGACCTTTCCCGCTTTCGGTTGCTTCGCCATGCGGTTCCTCCTCAGCTCGCAGGCAGGAAGTCGCGGGCATATTCGGGCTTGACCGCGTTCACGATCGCTTCCGACATCGGCAGGTTTATCTTGTAGCTCCCTTCCGCATAGGGACCGATCTCATAGGGCGCGATCGCGATCGTCAGGCGGTCGAGATATTTGCCGTCGGACGATCCGAGCCAGACGGTCTGCGCCGAAGCCGACGGGCATTTCCCGAAAGGACTGTCGGGCTCGCGCGACCAGGTCATGCCGCGCGCCGTTTTCGTGCGCTCGATCGCGGCGCACAGATCGTCGTTCGCCGCCTTGTCGAACGCCTCGCCGCTCTTGAACAGGTCGAGCGGCTTCAGCCGCTTGGCATGATTGCGGTCCCACAGCAGCGAGTCGAAGCTCTGCATCCCGTGTGCGCCGCCCATATAGGTCGCGATCTCGCTCGACAGGCTCAGAAAGCGCCGCGTGTCGGTGATCCGCTTCCAGCTCTGAAGATGGCTGTGCGCATGATAGGGAAAACCCTCCTTGTCGGCGACCGCCTTGTCGCGCTCGGCCGCTTCGACGAGGGCACTGCGCTGCGCCGCACGGTCGCTGTCGAGCCACGCCGCTAGTTCCGGAATCCGCGCCGCCTCGACCGGATAGCTGTAAGCGAACTCGATCAGATCGTTCGTTTCCTTGACGTCGGAAGCGGTCGCATTTTTCGCGGCCACATCCTCCGCGCCGCCGGGAGGCGCACCGGGAACCGCGGCAGCGGCAGCCTTCTCGGCGGGGGTCTGGGCCTTCTCCGAACAGGCGGAGATAAGCAGCGCGCCCGAAAGGAGAAGCGCCGCGGTTCGATAGCGTCGGATCATCGTCATAGCGGCACAACGCGGGGAATCGACAAAGGTTCGCGTCGGGCCTAGCACCCTTCGCATGACCGACTATTCCGACCTGATCCAGCCCGACAAGGGCCAGGAAGCGCGCGCCATCCATCTCGTCGACACGAAAAACTACGACGAATGGCTGAAGGGCCGCAGTGCCCGCGAACGCGCGTATCTCGCCGCCGCCGCTTACAAGCCCGACGCCTTCGCCCATGCGATCCTGCCCGGCGACGAGGCCGAAAGCTGGTCCGTCGTCACCGCGGTCGCCGATGCGGACAAACTGTCGGCCTGGTGCCTCGCGAAGCTCGCGCAGACGCTCCCCGAAGGCCGCTACCGGCTCGACGGGCGCCAACCGGGCAAGGCGCTGTTCGGCTGGATGAGCGGGCAATATCGCTTTGACGCCTATCGAACCAAAAGCGAAGCGCGCGGAGCGCGTGTGCTGCTGACCGCCGATGTCGGCGCGATCGCGCCGATGATCGCCGAGATGCGCGGCGTCGCGCTGGTCCGCGATCTCGTCAACACGCCCGCCGCCGACATGGGGCCGGCGGCTATCGAGAAAGAGGCCGAGCGTATCGCCAAGGCGCACGGCGGCACGCTGACCGTCACCAAGGGCGAGGCGCTCGAACAGGGTTATCCGATGATCCATGCGGTCGGCCGGGCCGCTGCCAAGCATCATGCGCCGCGGCTGATCGAGATCGTCTGGGGCAAGGAAGACCATCCGCGCGTCGCGCTGGTCGGCAAGGGGATCAGCTTCGACAGCGGCGGGCTCGACATCAAGCCCGCAGCGGGAATGCGACTAATGAAGAAGGACATGGGCGGAGCGGCGCACGCGCTCGCCCTCGCCGAACTGGTGATGGCGACCGGCCTGCCCGTCCGCCTCCATTGCCTCGTCGCAGCGGCGGAGAATGCGATTTCGGCCGACGCCTTTCGGCCGGGCGACGTGCTGAAGAGCCGCAAGGGGCTGACGGTCGAGATCGGCAACACCGACGCCGAGGGGCGGCTGGTGCTTGGCGACGCGCTGGCGAAGGCGGGCGAGGACACACCCGAGCTGATCGTCGATTTCGCGACGCTGACTGGCGCGGCGCGGGTTGCGCTCGGCCCCGACCTGCCGGCGCTCTACGCCAATGACGATGCACTCGCGGACGACCTGATCGCCGGCGGCGGCGACCGCGACGATCCGCTGTGGCGGATGCCGCTGTGGGACGGCTATGCCGACCTTCTCGAAACCGACATCGCCGACCTCGGCAATGCGGGCAGTTCGGCCTTCGCCGGATCGATCACCGCCGCGCTGTTCCTGAAGCGCTTCGTCCCCGAGGGGACGCCCTGGGCGCATTTCGACACCTTCGCGTGGCGGCCCTCGGCAAAGCCCGGCCGGCCCAAGGGCGGCGCGGCGCTCGGCCTCCGTGCCGCCTGGGCGATGCTGCAGGCGCGCTACGACCGGCGCGGACGCAGCCGCGGCGCCGATTGAACATTCTTGATCAAGCCCGCCCCGCTGGTCTAATGGCGCGCGATTGGCCGCCCCAGAGGCGGAGGTGCTATTAACAGGACGGCATGTGACAGCAGAAACGGGCCTCAATTCCGCGATCCATCGCGTGCGCATGGGGCGCCCCGGCGTCGTCGGCGCCGGGCGCGATCGCTTCGGCCTGACCGGCATGTCGCAGAGCTTCGATCCGCGCGTCGTGGCGATCCGCCCCGACCTCGCCGACATCGCGGTCGCCGGCATCCATTTCGCCCCGCATTATGCCGCGCCGATGATGCGGAGCGGGGTGCTGCCCGCCGCCGCGATGCGCGCTGCGCCGACGCTCGACGCCGACCAGACGAGCGAGCTCCTGTTCGGCGAAGGCTTCGCGTTGCTCGACCTGACGGGCGGCTGGGCGTGGGGTTACAGCCTTGCCGACCATTATGTCGGCTATCTCGCCGCCGAGGCGCTCGGCGCGCCGATCGCGCCGACGCACCGCGTAGCGATAGCCGAGGCGATGCTGCATTCGTCGCCCGACGCCGCGAGCGGCGGCCCCGCGGTGCTGCCTTATGGCGCGCTCGTCATGGGCGAGGAGGCTCCGGGTCAGGCGGGGGGCGAATGGCTTGAAACCCCGCACGGCTTTCTCCCGCTGTCGGCATTGGTCGAGGTCGGATCGCCCGATGCCGATCCCGCCGCGGTCGCCGAAGCGATGATCGGCGCGCCCTATCTGTGGGGCGGCCGCACCGCCAAGGGCATCGACTGCTCGGGCCTCGTCCAGATCGCCTGGGCCGCGGCGGGCGTGCAGCTGCCGCGCGACAGCGACCTGCAACTCGCCTCGCTAGGTACCGACAAGGATGTGAACCCCGCCGATCTCGCACGCGGCGACCTCGTCTTCTTCCCCGGCCACGTCGGCATCATGGCCGATCACGACACGGTCATCCACGCGAGCCGACGATGGATGGCGGTCAAGACCGAGCCGCTCGCCGACGTCGTGACGCGATCGGCGGAGAAGGGACATCAGCCGCCGGTGAGCGGCATGAAGAGATTGCGATAGCTTCATCATGACACAGACGGTTTTCATCGACGGCGCGGCGGGAACGACGGGCCTCGAAATCGCCGAGCGGCTCGCGGGGCGGGCCGAATTTTCGCTGATCACGCTCGACGAGGCACGCCGCAAGGATGTCGCCGCGCGCGCCGAGGCGCTGAACGCCGCCGATTTCGTCATCCTCTGCCTGCCCGACGACGCCGCGCGCGAGGCGGTGGCGATGATCGCGAACGATCGCACCCGCGTCATCGACGCCTCGACCGCGCATCGCGTCGCGCCGGGCTGGGTTTACGGCTTTCCCGAAGTCAGCGGCCATGACGCCGTGGCCGAGGCGAAGCGCGTGTCGAACCCCGGCTGCTATTCGACCGGCTTCATCGCGCTGGTCGCGCCGCTGGTGCGCGCGGGGCTGATCCCCGCCGACTGGCCCTATATCTGCCATGCGGTCAGCGGCTATTCGGGCGGCGGCAAGGCGCTGATCGAGCGCTTCGAGGCCGACCGCGACATCGCATGGCGCGGCTATGCGCTGGCGCTCGGCCACAAGCATGTGCCCGAAATGCAGGCGCGCTGCGGCCTGTCGGTCGCGCCGCTCTTTTCCCCCGCCGTCATCCCCGCGCATCGCGGCATGGTGGTCGAAGTGCCCCTGCCGCTCGCGGCGATGCCCGGCGCGGCGACGCCCGGCGCGCTCCGCGACGCGCTCGCGACCTTCTATGCCGCCAGCCCGGTGGTCGGCATGGGCGCGGCGCCGGAAGACGGCGAACTGCTGCTGCGCGCCTCCGACGGCGGCAGCGACCGGCTCGACCTGTTCGTCTTCGCGGCTGCCGACGGCAGCCAGGCACGCCTCGTCGCGCGGCTCGACAATCTGGGCAAGGGCGCGAGCGGCGCCTGCGTCCAGAGCCTCAACATCATGGCAGGCTTGCCCGAAACCGCGGGCCTGCGCCTCTAGACCTGTCCCGCTGCGCCCGCCCGATAACCGATGGCGGCGCCGCATCGGCGTGGTAAGAGGCAGGCATGGGCATGTCTTTGCAGGATAAAGCCGAAGATTCGGCCTTCCCGGCGCGCTCCGCGACCTGGCGCCGGCATCCGGACATTCTCCTGCCGCTCGCATTTGTCGCCGCGCACGCATCCGCGATCGCCCTCGGCGGCGGCAAGGCCTGGCTCCTGTCGCTGCTTTTTCTGGTTTTCGCGCCGCTCCTGGCGACCGCGGCCTGTTTCCAACGCGCCCGGCGCGACGCCTTCGTGGAGGGCTGGATCGCACTGGGGGCCGCGATGCTGCTGTGGGCCGGCGGGATGGCGAGCAATCTGCTCGCGGGGTTGTGGCTCGACAGCTGGTCAGGTGCCGCCGGTTTCACCCTGTTGCTCTTCATCCTCTACGGCGTCCCGATCATCTTCGTGCTCGCGGCCCCCGACCGCGAATCCTGGCCGGTTCGCTTGATCGACGCGGCGCTCGCGGCGATCCTGGGCTATCTGTTCTTCCGCCACACCTTCGCCTTTGCGACGCTGGCCGACACGAGCGCCTCCAATCTGCTCGCCCTCCGTCTGATGTTCGACATCGAGAATCTGTTCATCGCGCTGTTCGCGGCGATCCGCTTTCTGGCGAGCGCCGATCCGGTTCGGCGTGCCTGTTTTCGCAGTCTGACCCTCTTCGCCTTCGCCTATCTGGCGACCGCCGCCTTCATCAACCATCTCTATGCCGACGTCTATTATGGATCGCCGTCGGACCTGGTGATCGGGCTGCCGTTCACTTTGCTCGCGGGCCTCGCGATCGCGCACCACATGCCGGGCAAGGGCGTGCTCCGCACCTCGCCGGCCTTTCCGCATGTCGTGCAGGCCGCGGCGCCGCTGATGCTGCCCGCGACGCTGCTGATGGTTTCCGCTTCGCTGGTCCGGATCGACCCCGCACTGGCGATAGCGGGCTGCGGCGCGGCGATCCTCGGCTATGGCCTGCGCACCATCCTCGTCCAGCTGCGCAGCCTCGACGCCCAGAGCCGGCTCGAGCGGCTGTCGCGCATCGACGCGCTGACCGGCCTCGCGAACCGGCGCCAGTTCGACGAAAGCCTGCGCCGCGAATGGGATCGCGCCGCACGGTCCGGAAACGGGATGGCGCTGCTGATGATCGACGTCGATCAGTTCAAGCTGCTCAACGACGGGCTTGGCCATCCGGTGGGCGACCAGCGGCTGCGGGCCGTGGCAGAGGCGCTGGCCGGCTGCGCGACGCGCGGGTCCGACCTCGTCGCACGCTATGGCGGCGAGGAGTTCGCGGTGATCCTGCCCGCCGCGAATCTCGCTGAGGCGATGGCGCTCGCCGAAACGATTCGGTGCGCGGTCGAACGCCTCGATCTGCCTTCGCCGGCCCCGGGCGGTCGGGTCACGGTGAGTATCGGCATCGGCCATGTTGATCGGGCCGAGGGCGGAAACGCCGCGCTGTTGATCGCCGACGCCGATGCCGCGCTCTATCGGGCGAAGCGGGACGGCCGCAACCGCTCGATCGCTTCGGCCAAGAACAGCATGGCCGATTAACGCGGAGGGCTCGCCTCAATGCACCGTGTCGAGCGCGCTCTCGACCGACAGATAGGTGATCAGTCGCTCGATCTGCCGCCAGCGCGCGAAATGAAGATGGTTGCCGAGCACGCGATATTGCTCGGCGCGCGCCGCCGCGGCGAAGCCCGCTTCGTCGCCGTGCAGATCGATCAGCGCATAGGCGTCGTCGACCGCGGCGCGATCGGCGAGAAAAGGTGCTGAAAGCTGCATCGCGTCCCCGGTTTCCGTGTGGAGACCGGGCTGTAGCGATCCGCCCTGACCGCGCCGTTCCCAACCGTGATGAACAGTCAGGTAAGGTTAATCGCGGGCGCCTTTCTGTTAACCCTGTCGCGCCCGCGTTTCGCCCCTTTGCCGCCGCGATCCGCCGGTGTAGACAGACAGCATGCGCAAGATCCTGAAATATGCCGCCCTCGCCCTGGTCGTCCTCCTGATCGCCGGCGGGATCACCTTCTATGTGATGTCGCGTCCCGACGTCGCGCGCTTCTCGACCGCCGAACTCAGCGGGCGGGTGCCGGTGATGGCGGCGCAGCGGCCCGAGACCTTCCCGACGATGAACGTGCCCGAGGCGACCCATTGGCCCGCAGGCCAGGCACCGACGGCGGCGGCGGGGCTGGCGGTTCAGCGCTTCGCCGAAGGCCTGGACCATCCGCGTTCGATCTTCGTGCTGCCGAACGGCGACATCCTCGTCGCCGAAGCGCAGAGCCCGCCGCGCGATACCTCGGGCATCGAGGGCAAGGTGATGGGCAGCCTGATGAGCAAGGCCGGCGCCGGCGGCGCGTCGGCGAACCGCATCACCCTGCTCCGCGATGCCGACGGCGACGGCAAGGCCGAGGTCAAGAGCGCCTATATCACCGGCCTCAACTCGCCCTATGGCATGGCGCTGGTCGGCGACACCCTTTATGTCGCGAACACCGACGCGCTGCTCGCCTTCCCCTATGTCGAGGGCGCGACGAAGATGGCGGGCAAGCCCAAGAAGATCGCCGACCTGCCCGCGAAGGGCACCAACCGCCACTGGACCAAGAGCCTCGTCGCGGCGCCGAACGGCTGGCTCTATGTCGGCGTCGGCGCCGACAGCAATATCGGTGAAAAGGGCGTGAACAACGAGTTCCGCCGCGCCGCGGTACTCGAGGTGCGGCCCGAGAACGGCTATGTCCGGACCTTCGCCGCGGGTCTGCGCAACCCGGTCGGCCTCGCCTGGTATCCGGGCAGCGACCAGCTCTGGACCGTCGTCAACGAACGCGACATGCTCGGCTCCGACCTCGTTCCCGACTATCTGACCAATGTCGACGAGGGCGATTTCTTCGGCTGGCCCTGGTATTATTGGGGCGGCTTCGTCGACCCGCGCGTCGAACCCGACGCCGAAGATCGCCGGCAATATGTCAAGCGCCCCGACTATGCCCTTGGCGCGCATGTCGCGCCGCTCGGCTTCACCTTCACCGAGGGGCTCGATCTCGGCGAGCGATGGGCGAACGGCGCGCTGATCGCGCTGCACGGATCGTGGAACCGCGAGCCGGTGTCAGGCTATAGCGTGGTATTCGTGAAGTTCGGCGCGCGCGACAAGCCCGTCGATGCGCTGCCGGTCACCCTGCTCGACGGCTTCCTAGCCAAAGACGGCAAGACGACGCGCGGCCGCCCCGCCGATGTCAAGGTCGCGAAAGACGGGAGCGCGCTGGTCGCCGACGATACCGGCGGCGTGATCTGGCGGGTCGCGAAGGCAGGGTGAGCAAAACCCCTCCTCTTCAGAGGAGGGGCAGCGAGACTTGCGCGCTTTGCGCGCTAGTCGCAGCGGGGTGGTGCCGGACATCTTGCGCGCCACCACCCCAACCCCTCCTCTGAAGAGGAGGGGCTTAAGGAATGTCACACCCGCATCGGCATCAGCACATAGAGCGCCGGGCTCTTCTCGCTTTCGCGGATCAGCGTCGGCGCGTTGGCATCGGCCAGATGCAATTCGACGCTGTCGCCGTCGACCTGGCCCAGGATGTCGGACAGGTAGCGCGCGTTGAAACCGATCTCCATCGCGTCGCTGTCATAGCCGGCCGCCAGTTCCTCGGCCGCGGTGCCGTTCTCGGGGCTAGTGACGCTCAGCGTGATGCGGTCCTTGTCGAGCCCGACCTTGACCGCGCGGGTCTTTTCGCTCGCGATGGTCGAGACGCGGTCGACGCCCTGGAACAGGCTCTTGGGATCGACCTTGAGCAGCTTGTCGTTCGCGGTCGGGATGACGCGGCTGTAGTCGGGGAAGGTGCCGTCGATCAGCTTCGAGGTCAGCACGGCGTTGCCGAGCTGGAAGCGGATTTTCGACGCCGACAGGCTGATCTCGACATTGCCTTCGGCCTCGTCGAGCAGCTTGCGGATCTCGCCGACGCATTTGCGCGGCACGATGACGTCGGGCATGCCGGTCGCGCCTTCGGGGCGCGTCACCGTGTAGCGCGCCAGCCGATGACCGTCGGTCGCCGCGGCCTTCAGCACCGGGCCGGTCGCATCCTCGGCGACGTGCAGGAAGATGCCGTTCAGATAATAGCGCGTTTCCTCGGTCGAGATGGCGAAGCGCGTCTTGTCGATGATCTGGATCAGCTCGGCGACCGGAAGTTCGAAGCTGGTCGGCAGGTCGCCTTCGGCGATCACCGGGAAATCGTCGCGCGGCAGCGTCGGCAGGTTGAAGTTCGAGCGGCCGGCCTTGACCTGCATCTTGCCTTCGGCGGCCGACAGGCTGACCTCGGCGCCCTCGGGCAGCTTGCGCGCGATCTCGAACAAGGTGTGCGCCGACACGGTGGTCGTGCCCGGCGTCTCGACCTTCGCCGCGACGGTCTCGACGACCTGCAGGTCGAGGTCGGTCGCCATCAGCTTCAATTGGCCCGAGGCGTCGGCCTCGATCAGCACGTTCGACAGGATGGGAATGGTATTGCGCCGTTCGACCACCGACTGGACGTGGCCGAGGCTTTTCAGAAGCACTGCGCGTTCGATCGTCGCTTTCATTCTAATTTGTCATCCCTGCCTGTTCGGGAGAAGTCCCTGAAGGGGCGGCGGCTCGCGGGCGATTCGGCGCCGCGATTCCCTGCCCCTGAAAATGTCCACCTTCCTTAACGCACGCACCGCGCCGCGCAAGCCATGCTTGCAAAGCATCCCCAATCGCGCAAACGAGGGTGCGATGCGGCGCGCCCTTCCATTCCTTCTGACGCTGGCCCTTCCCGTGGCCGCGGCGGCGGCGCCCACCGCGCTCGGCGTTTTCGACGGCTGGGGCGCCTTCCGCGATCCGGCCGCCCCGCGCTGCTACGCGATCGCGGCGCCCGCGGCGACGATCGGCGCGCCCGAGGTCAAGGGCTATGCGAGCGTCGGCTATTGGCCCAAATCGCGCATCCGCGGCCAATTCTACGTCCGCCTCTCGAAGCCGCGGCGCGACGGCGCCGAACTGCGCCTGACGATCGGCAGCCGCCGCTTCATCCTGACCGGCAACGGGGTCCACGGCTGGGCGAGCGACACGCGGATGGACGCGGGGATCATCGCGGCGATGCGATCGGCGCCGAGCATGAGCGTCGAGAGCGTGTCCACGCGCGGCGGAGCGATCGCCGACACCTATCGCCTGCGCGGCGCCGCGACCGCGATCGACGCGGCGGCACTGGGTTGCGCGCGGCTCGGATAGGTGGCTAGTTCCGCCCCAGCCTCGTTAACGCGCTCGCCAGAAAATCGAGCACCGTCCGCACCCGCGGCACATGGCGGAGCCGCTCATGGGTCAGCAGCCACAGGCCCGTCGTGTCCTCGGTCTTGGGCGGAATGCAGCGGATGAGATCGGGTTCGCGGTCGGCCAGGAAAGCCGGCAGGATAGTGAGCCCCATGCCCGAACGCACCCCGGCGAGCAGGCCCGACGCCGAATCATATTGCATGACCACCGACGCCTCGAGCCGATATTGCCTGAGCCAGGCCTGATAGGGCTCCCACACCGAACCGCCGCCGCCGATGAAGGGGTGGGTGACCAGCTCGTCGCGGCTGTGCGGGATGCCGTGAAGATCGGCATAGTCGCGGCTGCAATAGACGGTCCACGGGTTGTCGGCGATGCGCCGCCCGACGAGACCTGCGCCCGCAGGCTGCTTGCTGCTGCGGATCGCGATGTCCGCCGCGCCCGCGGCGAGATCGCGGGGCTCGTCCGAAGTGTCGAGGTGGATGTGGATTTCGGGATGCGCCGCGCGCAGGTCGCGCAGGATCGGCGGCAGGATGGTGATCGCGAAAATCTCCATCGTCGTGACGCTGACGGTGCCGCCCGCGTCGCGTGACCGGGCGCCCGCCGCTTCGCCAAAGCGCGCGGCGGCATCGCGAACCGCCGCCGCGCTCGCCAGCATCGCCTCGCCCACCGGGGTCAGCGCATAGCCCGCCTGCCGGCGCTCGAACAGGTTGAGGCCCGTCGCCGCCTCCAGCGCCGCGATACGCCGGGCGACCGTCGTCTGGCTGACGCGCAGCGCCTGCGCCGCGGCGAGTGTGCTCCCGGTCTCCGCGACCGCGAGAAAGGATTTAAGATCGTCCCAATCGAACATGGCGTCTTTTGCGCAATAACAGCGCGAACCGCATTCTGCAATTTTGCAGAATGACCGCGCAACATCGTTGCTCCTCGGGCCGCGAACGATCGATTATCTGGATCTCCACCGGCTTCCTCCCCTCCCCTACAGCCGGACGATGGAGACAAGAGATGCCCAAGCTTCTGATCCTCGCCGCCCTGGCCGCCGCGCCGATTGCCCAGCCTGTCACCGCGCAGACCACGCCCGCACCAAGGACCACGGTCGTGGCCCACGCCGACCTCGACCTCGCGACCGAGAAGGGCGCCCGGACGCTCGACCGCCGTATCTGGCGCGCGGTCGTCTCCGTATGCGGCACCGCCCCCGACTATGACCTCGAAGGCAAGAACGACGTCCGCGAATGCCGCCGCGAAACCCGCGCGCTCGCTTCGGCCGAGGCCCAGCAGGTGATCGCCGACGCGGCGCGAGCCCGGCCGATTCGCGTCACAACCCGCGCCAAATAGCGGGCGTCACCAGACGCCGGGCAACAACCGCCAGCGGACGCGCGCGGCGTAGGCGGGATAGCCCGGCAGCTCGCGTTGCAGCAGCCGATCCTCCCACGCCGTGCGCAGGATCAGCACCCCGCTCGCCACCAGCGCGGGGACGAGCGCCCACAGGCTGCCGAGCGCGAGCGCCATGCCGGCGAAGAGCAGGATCGCCGCCGAATAGCCGGGATGCCGGACACCGCGATACGGCCCGCTGTCGATCACCCGCTGGTGCCGCTCGGACTGGATGCGCACCCCGGGCTCGAAGAAGGGATTGACCGCCTGCGCCCACGCCGTGACCGCGATCCCCCCAAGCAGCGCGGCATAGCCCGAAACGACGAGCCAGAGCGGCACGTGCGACCCATGAAGGCGCCCCGCGTCGAGCGCCGCGACCGGCAGGATCGCCACCATCGCGGGCAGGATGACCGCGAGCAGCGCCTTGTCCCAGCCCTTCGTCCCCGGCTGGAACCGGCTGCGCGCGCGATAGATCACCGGATTGACGCGCGCGAGGACCAGCCCCGACACGCCGAAGCCGATCACCACGACGGCGACGAACAGCCAGCCCGGCCGCCAACCGAGCGAACCCGCGGGCCAAAAGATCAGCAGCAGCAGCGAGAGCGGCAGAGTGATCGCATAGACGACTATCTTTGCCGGCGGCATCGGCGGAGGATCGTGCGGCGTGTCCATCATCCGGGCCCTTTCAACCGCGCGTGTCGAACGCCGTCCGCGCCGCTTCCACTTCGCGCAGATGCGCCTCGGCCCAGTGCCAGACGCCGCAAAAGGCTTCGCCGAGGCTCTGGCCCAGCTCGGTCAGCCGATATTCGACCTTGGGCGGGATCACCGGATGAACGGTACGGTGGACGAGCCCGTCGCGCTCCATCGCGCGGAGCGTCTGGGTCAGCATCTTCTGGCTGATGCCCGGAACGAGCTGCGCGAGGCGGGTGAAACGGCAGGTGCCATGCTCCTCCAGCTCCTCGAGCACGAGCAGAGTCCATTTGTCGGCGACTCGCCCGATCAGCTCGTTGACGAGCGTTTCGACGCGCGGGTCGACCGGCGCATCGGGATCGTAGGGTCGTTTTTCGGACTGCGGCATGTCGGAAAATCCATTTCTCTCTTTAAGGTAACTATAGCACTTTCGGGTGCCTACTTTCTTTTGGAGAGTATAAGCATAAATAGGCCTCCTCACCACCCCCAAGCGAGGATCTCCCCATGAAGACCACAGGCAACACCATCCTCCTCTCCGGCGGCGGCTCGGGCATCGGGCTCGCGCTCGCGCAGCGCTGGCACGATGCAGGCAACACCGTCATCATCACCGGCCGCAACGCGACGAAGCTCGAGGCCGCGGTCGCGGACCGCGCGAACCTCCACGCGATGACGCTCGACGTCACCGACCCGGACGCCATCGCCGCCTTCGCGAAGGCGATGATCGCCCGATTTCCGGCGCTCAACATCCTCGTCAACAATGCCGGCGTGATGATGTACGAAGCGGCGGGCGCCGAACGCGACCTGGCCGACGCCGAGACCACCGTCGTCACCAATCTGCTCGGCCCGATCCGGCTGATCGACGCGCTGATCGACCATCTCGTGGCCGCGCCCGACAGCGCGATCGTCAACGTCACCTCGGGTCTCGCCTTCGTGCCGCTGCCCAAGGCGCCGACCTATTCAGCGACCAAGGCGGCGCTGCACAGCTATACGCAAGCGCTGCGCGTCCAATTGGAGGGCCAGGTCGAGGTGATCGAACTCGCCCCGCCCGCGGTACGCACCGAACTGACCCCGGGCCAGTCGACGCGCGAGGCCTATATGCCGCTCGACGCCTTCGCCGACGAGGTGATGGCCTTGTTCGCGGCAGAGCCGACGCCGGCCGAAATCCTCGTGCAGAATGTCCTGCCGCTGCGCAACGCCGAAGCCGACGGCGCGGTGGCCGAGCGGCTGGCGTTTCTGAAGGCCCTCTAATCTACACCCTCCCCTTCAGGGGAGAGCGCGAGACTTACGAACTTGTTCGTTAGTCGCAGCGGGTGGGGCCGTCGACCTTGCGCAAGACCGACGGCCCCMCCCCAACCCCTCCCCTAAAGGGGAGGGGCTTGAGATTGCGCTTTTCCTCCTTCCCCCCTATATGCGCGCGCATCATGCAGATCCCCGGCCATATCGACCCGATCACCACGGGCACCGTTCCGCTGCGCGGCGGCAATCGCGTCGACCTTGTCGGCCTGACGCGCGAGGGGATTCGCGGCGCGCTCGAAGAGGCCGGGCTCGACGCCAAGGCGGCGAAGCTGCGCGGCAAGCAGATTTGGCACTGGATCTATCACCGCGGCGTCACCGAATTCGACGCGATGACCGACATCGCCAAGACGATGCGCCCGTGGCTGACCGAGCGCTTCATCGTCGGCCGCCCGACCGTCGTCACCGCGCAGGTGTCGAACGACGGCACGCGCAAATGGCTGCTGGCCGCCGCCGACGGCCAGGAATATGAAATGGTGTTCATCCCCGACGCCGACCGGGGAACCTTGTGCGTGTCGAGCCAGGTCGGCTGCACGCTCAATTGCCGCTTCTGCCACACCGGCACGATGCGCCTCGTCCGCAACCTCTCCGCGGGCGAGATCGTCGGACAGGTGTTGCTCGCGCGCGACGCGCTCGGCGAATGGCCGAAGGGAACGATGGCGTCGGCCCCCGATGCCGACGACGAGGACGACGACGCGGGCCATTACACCGCCGACGGCCGCATGCTCACCAACATCGTGATGATGGGGATGGGCGAGCCGCTCTATAATTTCGATGAGGTCAAGGGCGCGCTGAAGATCGTCATGGACGGCGACGGCCTGGCGCTGTCGAAGCGGCGCATCACCCTGTCGACGAGCGGCGTCGTCCCGATGATGGCGCGCGCGGGCGAGGAGATCGGCGTCAACCTCGCGGTCTCGCTCCACGCGGTGAACAAAGAGGTGCGAGACGAGATCGTGCCGCTCAACCGCAAATATGGCATCGAGGAGCTGCTCGCCGCCTGCGCCGCCTATCCCGGCGCCAACAACGCGCGGCGCATCACCTTCGAATATGTGATGCTGAAGGACAAGAACGACAGCGACGCCGATGCGCGCGAGCTCGTCCGCCTCCTCAAGCAGTACAAGCTGCCCGCGAAGGTCAACCTGATCCCCTTCAACCCCTGGCCCGGCGCGCCCTATGAATGCTCGTCGCCCGAGCGCGTGCGCGCCTTCAGCAACCGGATTTTCGAGGCCGGCATCTCGGCCCCGATCCGCACCCCGCGCGGGCGCGACATCATGGCCGCCTGCGGCCAGCTCAAGAGCGCCGCGACCAAGCCGACCCGCGCCGAACTCGACCGGATCGCCGAAGAAAAGCAGGCGGCGCTGGGCTGACGCCCGCGCCCGTTCCGAACATCCGCCGGAGCTGCCGCTGCCCGCATTCGCGAAAGGGCGCACCCGATCGCCACCGCGCATACCTATGCTGTGTTGCAAAAACAACACAGGTAAGAAAATTGTCATATTCTGAACGGCGCATTCATTGACGCGACAGGTGCGAACGCCATCTAGGGCGCGGGCCGCGACCCAAAGGGCGTGGTCCAGATCAGAGAAAAGGAATAGAAAATGAAGAAGTTCGCAGTTGCAGCCGCTCTCCTCTCGGCCGTCGTTGCTGTCCCCGCCATGGCTGCCGAAGGCGGCGAAGGCCGGGTCGAAGTGCGCGGCGGTTACGTCACCGGCAGCGGCCTCGACGACGCCACCCTCGGCGTCGCGGCCGGCTATGACTTCGACCTCGGTTCGACGACCTTCGTCGGCGCCGAAGTCGCCGGCGACAAGGTGCTGATCGACGGCGCCGACGTCCAGTTCTCGGCCGGTGGCCGCTTCGGCACCAAGGTCGGCGAAAAGGGCAAGCTCTACGCCGCCGGCGGTTACACCTTCAGCGACATCGACGATCCCTATGCGGGCGTCGGCTATGAGCACAAGCTGGGCACCAACCTCTACGGCAAGCTCGAGTATCGCCACCAGTTCATCGGCAACTTCAGCGACTTCGACAGCTTCGCCGTCGGCGTCGGCTTCGCCTTCTGATCCGTTCGGACGGACGCGAAAACAGGAAGGGGCGGCCCCGCGGGGCCGCCCCTTTTTATTTGGGTGGTGGAGGGTCGGGCAGCCGGAAGCAAATGGCGGCTAACCGCCGCAACCCGCCGATCAATAGCCCATCAGGCTCAGCACTTCCTTGCGGCTGCGCTCGTCCTCGAGGAAGCAGCCGAGCAGACGGCTGGTGACCATGCCGACCCCGGGCGTGCGGACACCGCGGCCCGTCATGCAGCCGTGCTGCGCGTCGATCACGACCGCCACGCCCTGCGGGTGCAGATTTTCCCAGATGCACTGCGCAACCTCGGCGGTCAGTCGCTCCTGCACCTGCAGCCGCCGTGCGAAGCCGTTGAGGACGCGGGCGAGCTTGGAAATGCCGACGACGCGGTCCTTGGGCAGATAGGCGATCGACGCCTTGCCGGTGATCGGCGCCATATGATGTTCGCAATGCGACTGGAACGGAATGTCGCGCAGCAGGACGATCTCGTCATAGCCGCCGACTTCCTGAAAGGTGCGCGACAGGTGGGCCGAGGGGTCCTCGCCATAGCCCTGACAATATTCCTTCCACGCGCGCGCGACGCGCTTCGGCGTATCGAGCAGTCCCTCGCGCGTCGGGTCGTCGCCGGCCCATTCGATCAGCGTCCGGACCGCCTCCGCGACATGATCCGGAACGACGACCTTGCCGTCCGTTCCCAGTTCGACATCCTGCGTCATGACCCCGCTTTCACTGTTGCTATCATGTCGCACATGTCGGGCCAATCGGCGCGTTGCGCAAGGGCCCGGCGACAAGAATTTCGAGCCTTCGGCCAAGTTTACGTTGCGGAATCGGGACCTTTTTACCCCTTGGAGTCGCGCGATATTCTTGTGCTTTGCTCTTATGAACAAGTGACTTGACGCTTTCGTCAACTCGGAGCACCTTTGGGGTCTTACAGAGTCCGCTCAAGCGGGCCGTAATCCGGAGAGGCCGGCGTTTTTCCCCGACGCCGGTGGGAGAGGACGATGACCAGCACAGCTGGCAGGTGGGATCAATGCCGGCACCCGACCGATCAGGTCCGGTGTCCGTGGCTGCGCCCGGTCATGCCCCTTCCCCTTACCACAATTTGACGTTGGGCGGCCCCGCACATCGCGGGGTCGAAACAGGGAGGCAATAGATGAAGTTCAAGGCACTGATCGGAACCTCGGTCCTGGCGATGGCGGTCACGACACCGGCGTTCGCGCAGGATGCGGCTGATGATACGGCGCGCGATGCTTTCGGCGGCGAGATCGTCGTCACCGCGCAGCGCCAGTCGGAACGTCTGCAGGACGTGCCGATCGCCGTCAGCGCCTTCTCGTCCGAAGCGCTCGAAGCGCAGCAGATCAAGACGCCGTCGGACCTGCAGTTGACGCTGCCGAACGTCACCTTCACCAAGACCAACTTCACCGGCGCGAGCTTCACCATCCGCGGTATCGGCGACCTTTGCGTCGGCACGACCTGCGACAGCGCGACCGCGATCCACCTGAACGGCGACCCGCTGTTCTCGACCCGCCTGTTCGAAACCGAATTCTTCGACCTCGAGCGCGTCGAGGTGCTGCGCGGCCCGCAGGGCACGCTGTTCGGCCGCAACGCGACCTCGGGCGTGGTCAACGTCATCACCGCCAAGCCCAAGCTGGGCACCTTCGAAGGATCTGCCGAAGCCGAATACGGCAATTATGATTCGATGAAGGGCAAGGCGATGATCAACATCCCGCTGGGTGACACCGCGGGCATTCGCGTCGCCGGCATTTACCTCAACCGCGACGGCTATACGAAGAACACCTTCCTCAATACCCGCATCGACGATCGCGACCTCTATTCGGTCCGCGGCTCGCTGCGCTGGGAGCCGACGTCGGACACGACGATCGACCTGATGGCGTCCTATTTCCGCGAAAAGGACCAGCGCACCCGCATCCAGAAGCAGCTGTGCCAGCGCGACCCGACCGGCATCCTCGGCTGTCTGAACACGCGGCTCGACAATTCGCCGTTCAACGGCAACGCGACCTTCACCGCCGCGCTGACGTCGAAGGAGTTCCTGGCGATCCGGGGTATTCCGACGATTTTCGCGCTCGGCAGCCTCTATGGCTCCGACGTCTATGCCAATACGACGATCCCAGCGGATTCGCGGACGGTGAATACCGCCTATACGCCCAGCTATTTCACCAGCGAACTGATCCTGCAGGGCCAGATCGAACATAATTTCGGCCCCGTGTCGCTGCAGGTGTCGGGCCAGTATCAGAAGGTCAAGCTCGAAGCGCAGCAGGACTACAACAGCAACGTCGGCGACCGGTCGCTCTATGCGAGCGGCCTGAATTTCCTGCAGCTGGGTGCCAGCGGGGCGCTCGACGGTCTGATTCCGGGCATTTCGGCCTATCTGGCGCCGGTGGCGGCGTCGATCATTCCGAACGGCCCGACCGGCCAGCTCTGCACCTCGCTTTCGGACGACAGCGGCCTCGGCAGCTTCGGCGGCAACAGCATCTGCTCCGACCAGTCGCTCCAGTTCGACCGGTCGAACCAGTATAACAGCAGCTGGTCGACCGAGGCGATCCTGACCAGCGACCTCGACGGGCCGTTCAACTTCCTGCTCGGCGGCATCTATGCCGACTATCACCTGACCGAGAACAGCTATTATGTGAACGCCTTCCCGATCGATTATCTGACGGGTGTCCTGGGAGCGTTCAGTTCCTATGCCAACGGCCTGCCGCCGTCCTTCCTCGGCACGCCTTTCTTCCGCAACAACACCGACGATCTGAAGATCAAATCCTACGGCATCTTCGGCGAAGCCTATTTCGAGGTGAACGACCGGCTGAAGCTGACCGCCGGCCTGCGCTACAACAACGACAAGAAGAGCGTGCTCGCGCGCTCGACGCTGGCGAGCTTCCTCGTGCCCTTCGGCCAGACCGGCACGGCGTTCGATTCGCCCTTCGTCGGCAGCTTCGATGCCGACCCCGGCACGCCCGGAAACCAGATCATCCAGGGACGCACGGTCAAGTTCAGCGAATGGACGGGCCGCGCGGTCCTCGATTTCAAGGTGACCGAGGATAACCTCCTCTACGCCTCCTATTCGCGGGGCTATAAATCGGGCGGCATCAACCCGCCGCTGCAACCCGTGTTCGCGGTGCCCGAATCCTTCGCGCCAGAGCAGGTCGACGCCTTCGAAATCGGGTCGAAGAACGCCTTCGGCAACGGCGCGCTGCAGCTCAACCTCACCGCCTTCTACTACAAGTACAAGGATCTGCAGCTCAGCAAGATCGTTGCCCGTACCGCGGTCAACGACAATGTGGACGCCGACATCTACGGCTTCGAGGCCGAAGCCATGATCCGGCCCGATCCGGACTGGGTCGTCAACCTGGGCTTCAGCTATCTCCATACCAAGGTGTCGAGCGACAAGTTCACCAGCAACCCGCGCGATTTCGGCGGCGGCCGCGATGATGCGGTGATCATCAAGGACATCACCAACGCGGCCAACTGCGCGGTCGCGTCGTCCTCGGGCAATGCCGCCGGCGTGAATGCCTTCGTGAACACGGTCAACACCGTCATCAACGGCGGCATCGATCTCGACCAGAACGGCGTTTACAACGGCGACGACATCCGTCCGGGCGCCGGCCTGCAGGGAACTACCGGCTTCGGGGCCAACAGCGGGATCGCGTCCACCGGCGCGTTCAGCGTCTGCGGCATTCTCGACGCTGCGGCCAGCGGTGCCTTCGCAGGCGCGGGTCTCGACCCGGCGGCGTTCGGCGGCATCGATTATTTCTCCGCCGGCATTCCGGTGAACATCAAGGGCAACAAGCTGCCGCAGGCCCCGAATTACAAGTTCAGCGCCGGCGTCCAGTACACTGCGCATATGGGCGACATGACGCTCGTCCCGCGCTTCGACCTCGCCTACACCGGCGACAGCTATGGCAGCATCTTCAACGGCAACGTCAACAAGATCAAAGGCTATGCCCAGGTCAATGCGCAGCTGCAGCTGAACGGCGCCGACGACAAATGGTTCGTGAAGGGGTTCATCCAGAACATCTTCGATGCGAACAGCGTCACCGGCCTTTACATCACCGACCAATCGTCGGGGAACTACACCAACATCTTCACGCTCGAACCGCGCCGCTACGGCATCGCGGCGGGGGTGCGCTTCTGATCTGACGAAGACACCGGCCAAAGAAAGACCCCGGCCCCTCGATGGAGGGACCGGGGTTTTTCTTTGCCCAGAGAGACGGGCGGAGCGGAAGGACCGCCCTGCCCTGCCCGATCAGAATTTGAAGCGGCCGGTCACGCCATAGGTGCGCGGCTGGCTGGGGTAGCCCGAGACGCTGCCCGACTGCGCGACGGCGGGGAAGATCGTCGTCAGATAGCGCGCATTGGTCAGGTTGCGGCCCCACACCCCGAGTTCCAGCCCGTTGTTCAGCGCGAAGGTGAAGGAGGCGTTGAGCTGGTTCACCTCGCGCTTGAACTGGTCGGAGAAGCCGGTGGGGAAACCCTGCAGGCCGTCGACCAGGCGCGTCGGGCTTTCGTAGAGATAGTCGACGTGGAAGATCGCGCGGTTTCCGTCGCCGACCTCGGCGGTATAGGTCGCCCCCATCGCCGCCGACAGGTCGGGGATGCCCGAAGGCTTGGTGCCCGAAATATCGCCGAAGGCCGAGCCGGTGAAGCTGTCATACTTGGGGTCGAGCCAGGTCACGGCGAGCGTCAGGTTGAGCCCGTCGACCGGTCGCACCGATCCGTCGAACTCGACGCCCCAGGTCGACTGCTTGCCGGCGTTGGCGAGCGCGAAGCCGGTGCCGGTGAAGATGTTCGACTGGAAGCCCTTGATCGACTGCTTGAACACCGCGAGGTTGACCGCCGCGACCGACCACTGGCCCTTGAGCCCGACTTCATAGACTTCGGATTCCTCCGGCCCCGCGAAGCGCGTGCCACCGACGAGGTTCGGCGTGGTCAGCCCCGCGGCATCGATCGCGGGGAGGTCCGACGCGAGCGGGCGGCTGTCGCGCGACAGGTTGATCGAGCTCGCCTTGAAGCCCGTCGCATAGGTCGCATAGACGTTGACCGTGTCGGTCAGTTCATAGGCCAGGCGCGCGCTCCAGGCGAGATCCTTGTCGTGCGTCTTGCCGGGCTCGACCGCGTTCGGGACGTTGAGGAAGGGCGGCAGGAACTGGAAATCCTTCAGCCCAGCGAGGGGGTTGGCGCTGCTGCCGTCGGGCAATGTGATCGTCGGGTTCGCGGCCAGATAGGCGGCCGTGACCGGATCGACGCCCGCCCCGACGAGAAGCGCCTGACGGAAGGGCGTATATTGCGGCGCGTCGAGGTCGATCGCCGAGAAGGTGTCGGTGCTGACCACGTCGGTCGAGAAGCGCTTGCGGTCCTGCGTATAGTTGGCGCCCGCGGTGAAGGTCAGCCGGTCGGTGAGCTCGAAATCGACCGTGCCGAAGATCGACCACGACGTGTTCTTCATCCGATAGGCTTCGTCGAAGCCGTCACCGGCGCGGAAGAAACGGCCCGCATATTGCGCCGGGTTCCCGTCGAAGGTTCCCAGGAAGGTTTCGAGCGCCGGCACGCTCAGCGCCCCGCCGCTCGCCGCCTGGATCAGCGCATTGCCGTAATTGCGGAAATCGTCGCCGAAGAAGAGCTGGTTCTTCTGGTCGATCTTTTCGTTGAAATAATAGCCGCCGAGCAGGAAGTTGACCGGGCCGTCGAAGTCCGACGTCAGGCGCGCTTCCTGGGTGAAGGTGTTGATCGCGACGTCGTCGCTCTTGCGGCCGATGAGGTCTGCGGCGGTGAAGTCCGAATCCTGGTTGGCGAAGGAGCGCACCTCGCGATAGGCGGTGATCGAGGTCAGCGCCATGTTGCCGAGATCATAGTCGATCTGCGCCGACCCGCCGTAGTTCTTGATCCGGTTCTCCGACAGGAAGTTGTTGTAGACGTCGTAGGAGAAGGGGTTGTTGGCATCGACGCTCGGGCCGCCAACCAGCGCGTTGGTGATCGCCACCGTCGGGCCGGCAACGACATTGCCCGCGATGCAGCAATTCTCGTCGATCTTGTCGTAATCGCCGATCAGGCGGATCGACAGCGTGTCGCTCGGCTCGAACAGCAGCTGACCACGAACGCCCCAGCGGTTGCGGTCGTTGACGTCCTGGTCGAGGTGGAGGTCGCGGGCATAGCCGTCGCGGCGGTTGTAGTTGCCGCCGATCGAGAAGGCGAGCGTGTCGCTGATCGGGCCGGTGATGTCGCCCTTGACGACGATCGCGTCATAATTGCCGTAGCTCGCCTCGAGCGAGCCGCCGAATTCGAACTGCGGCTTCTGCGTGATGATGCTGATCACGCCCGCCGAGGCGTTCTTGCCGAACAGCGTCGACTGCGGGCCGCGCAGCACCTCGATACGCTCGACATTCGGAAGGTCGCCGATCTGGGCGGCCGAGCGCGAGCGATAGACGCCGTCGATGAAGACGCCGACCGACGGTTCGATCCCCGCGTTGTTCGCGCCGTTACCGAAGCCGCGGATGATGAAATTGGTGTTGGCGCTCGACTGGAGTTGGCCGACGCGCAGGCTCGGGACCGAGCTCTGGAGGTCGATAAGGTCGCGGATCTGCGAATTCTGGATATCGGCGGCCGAGGTCACCGAAACGGCGACCGGCGTGTCCTGCAACGTCTGCGACCGCTTCGACGCGGTGACGATGATGTCGTTGCCGTAATCGATGGTATCGGCCGGCGCTGCGGCATCGTCCGCGGGCGCGGCATCCTGGGCGAAGGCGAAAGCGGAGGTCGTCGCGGCGCACAGCATGGTGGCGCCCAACAGCAGGTTGCGCAAAGTCATCATGTCTCTCCAACCGGCGAAGCTCGGGCCCTATGGCCTCAGGAGGGGATGCTCCACCGGTGACTGATGGCTGTAATACGCCGGCCCGCAAGGTCAACGCGGCGCGCCGATACTGGCCGATTTCGCCGCGCATTTGTGGCTAAAAAGCAACAGTTTACGTTACGGAAGCGGCGCAGCAGGCTGCCGGACGCGATGCCGTGGATTGCCGATAGCGGCCGCTTGGCCTTGCCTCCCATACGAAATGGGGGCCGGCATCGCTGCCAACCCCCACTATCCGGTTTTTGCTTCCAGCCGCTCGCTCCGATTCATCCCGGCCCGCTTCTCTTGCGATCAGCGGCCCGCAAAACGATCCGTCGCCGCGCGCACGGAACCAATCCGGCGGCGGTTTGGTCGGCCCCCTTTCGGGGGCCGGCCGCACCTGGAAAGCCCTTCATCATCTGGTCCGAGCCTCTGCCGAAGCAGTCGCTCTTGTCCGGCGATGGACTGCATTTCCATTCCGGTCGGGTTCGCTTCAACTCGTGGGAATTGCTGCGTTCCGTGACCGGAGTATCGGTCTACGTCCTCGTCGATCCGCTCCGTTCCCTTCGGGTTGGTCTTGCAACCATCCTTCGCGTCCCGGTGGTCCGACGTCTCTGTCGTCCGATGATTGGAAGCTGACACGAAGCCCGTGGGCCGCCAACAAAAAACACGCCGAAAACCGCCACGCTTGTGGATAAGTCCGGCATTAGCAACTTGGCTTTGCTGCGCAGCATTTTTGTAACAGCAGCGCAACATTTTCGGATTCGAAGCGGGACCTTTTTGGCCTCGGCATAAAAGCGACTCGGACGTTTCGATCCCCGACTCGGGGATCACGCGCGTCCGAGGTCGCCCTTGCCCACCGTGCCCGACGCCATCTCCAGCATGCGGTCGAGGCTCTTCTTCGCACCCAGGCGCAGTTCCTCGTCCATCTCGATCCGCGGCTGGAGATCGCGCAGCGCGAGGTAGAGCTTCTCCATCGTGTTGAGCGCCATATAGGGGCAGATATTGCAATTGCAGTTGCCGTCCGCGCCCGGCGCGCCGATGAAAGTCTTATCGGGCAGCGCCTTTTCCATCTGATGGATGATGTGGGGCTCGGTCGCGACGATCAGCGTGTCGCCCGGAAAGCTCTTCGCGAACTGCAATATGCCGCTCGTCGACCCGACATAATCGGCATGGTCGATGATGTGCGGCGGGCATTCGGGGTGCGCCGCGACCGGCGCGCCCGGATGCTGCGCCTTCAGCTTCAGAAGCTCGGTCTCGCTGAACGCCTCGTGCACGATGCACACGCCCGGCCACAGCAGCATCTCGCGCCCGAACTTGCGGTTCAGATAGCCGCCGAGGTGACGGTCGGGGCCGAATATGATCGGCTGGCTCTCGGGGATCTGGCTGATGATCGTCTCGGCGCTCGACGAGGTGACGATGATGTCGGAGAGCGCCTTCACCGCCGCCGAGCAGTTGATGTAGGTCAGCGCGATATGATCGGGATGCTCGGCGCGGAAGCGCTTGAACTGTTCGGGCGGGCAGCTGTCCTCGAGGCTGCATCCCGCGTCCATGTCGGGCAGCACGACGATCTTTTCGGGGCTCAGTATCTTTGCCGTCTCGGCCATGAACTTGACGCCGCAGAAGGCGATGACGTCGGCGTCGGTGTCCGCCGCCTTGCGCGACAGTTCGAGGCTGTCGCCGACGAAATCGGCGAGGTCCTGAATCTCGGGCTTCTGGTAATAATGCGCCAGGATCACGGCGTTGCGGTCCTTGCGCAGCCGGTCGATCTCGGCGCGCAGGTCGAGACCCGAAAGATTTTCGCGGATGGGAGCAGTCATGGCTTGTCCTTGTCGTGGCGTTGGCCACGGGCCTCCTACACCGCGTCCCCCGGCAGGGCAATTCGGCGTATCAATCGCCGGCGAGCCGCGCCGCGAGCGCGATGACGGGAGGCGTCATGGCAAGCAGCGATATGGCGATGCGCGTCGCGATGACAACCGCCGCGATCGCCCAGGTCGCCGGATGGATGGCGCCGCGCGTCCGCCAGTCATAGACGGCGACGATGGCGACCGCCGCAAGCTGGCACAGCGCGACCACCGGTTCGGCCCAAGCGCCCATCAGCGGGATCGGCAGCAGCCGACCGAGCGCGGGTTCGAGGACGACGATCGTCGCCCCGATCATCAGCCGCCGGTGCCAGGCGGTCGCGCGCCGCCGCCGGATCGCCCAGGCAGCCATCGCCCCGAACACCAATGATTCGATCGTTGTCAGCGCCAGGAAATAGGGCAGCGTGAAAAAGGGCGGCTGGCGGTGCAGCACCAGCGCCATGACGCCGGTGAAGACGCCGAGGACGGTGATGACGAGCGCGAGCCCGGCGCCGACCCAGCCGAGCCGGCGATGGAGCGCGAGATTGCTTCGCGAGACCAGCGACGGCTGGACGATCAGCAGCGCGAGCCAGCCAAGCATCGCGAGCCCGTGCAGATGCACCCAGGCGGGCGCACGCAGTGGATCGACGAACCCGCGCGCCGTGAATTGCAGAAAGCCAAAGACGATGAAGATGGCGAGGCCGATCGCCATCCGTTGCCAGAATCGTTCGGCGCTTGCCGCGCCCCCCGCTGTCGCCATATCCGCATCTCCCGATGCGACCCGGGGATTGTCTACTCCAGCCTGCGCCGTGCAGGAAGCCCGATTCAGCCGGCGGGCTGACCGGCGAAGCGCGCGGTCACCTTCGCGTCGATCCCCGCGGCCTTCAGCGGCATCGCGAAACTCTGTTCGATCGCCGCCCGCGCCGCGCCCTGCGCCAGGCGCATCGGCGTCGGCCCCTTGGCCTGCTTGATCAGCTCCTCCTGCGCCGCCTTGCGGTTCGCGGCGTCGAGTAGCTGCTCCGCATCGGTCAGGGTCAGCAGGATCGTGCCGTCGCGAAACTCGCTGATCGCGTCGATGTCGATCTCCGGCCCCGCAAGCCGCAGCGGCGGCAGCGTCACCGTCAGCGCGTTCGTCGCCGCATCCCAGTCGAGATCGGACGGCTTCAGTTTCGCAAGATCGAGTTCGTAGCGCACCGTCCCCGGCATGATCAGCGTCTTCTTCGCGCTCAGCCCGAGCCGGCTCTGCGTCGAGGTGACGACCGCGACGTAGCGCGCGGTGAAGGGAACGAGAATATTCTGTTCCTGCAGCCCCTGCAGGCTCGCGGCGACGACGGTTTCGGGGTCGTAGCCGCGCTGCCAGTCGCGCCAGGCGGAGACGGCCCACCAGGCGGCGAGTGCGAACAGCGCCGCGGCAGCGAGCAGGATCAGGCGGGGCAGAAGGCGGGGGTTCGTTTGCGTCATGGGGTCGTATAATCCGAACAATCGGGGGCGGGCCGGTCCATTTCATAGCGCGAGGTCGCGGAATCGTACCGCAGCACGCGGTCATAGGTGCAGGCCGGGTCCTGCGCGCGGACGAGGTCGGCGCGCCTCAGCGGCTTTTCGCTATTGTCCGTCGACCGGCGCGAGGTCCGCGGAAAGGCGGTCGCGACGGCGCGATAGCTGAGCGTGGGAAAGATGGTGCCCCCAGCGGGCGCGGCGGCGAGCGTCGCGCCGAAATCATATTCGTCGTGGCACGCCTCCAGCCGGTCCTTCATGTCCTCTTCCGAAAAACAGGCGCGGATCAGCAGCGAGCCTTCCCACGGCACGACGAGCGCCTCGCCGCCGAGCGCGGGCGCGGCCGGCGCTCCGTCCAGCTTGAGCAGATGAAGCTGCGACGCCGATCCGCCGCCGCCCGAATACATGCTGCTCTGCCCCGTGAGGATTCCGACGAGATAGCGCGGTGCGGCTTCGTCCCCGCCCGCAATCAAGTGCGGCCAGAGCGTCACCGTCTGCGCTTCGCCCAAGTCGGGCAGCGGCAGCGAAGCGGCATCGACGCCCGGCGAGGAGATGCGCAGGACCGCAGCGGTCGCATCGCCGTCTTCGACCGCGGGAATATCGAGACACAGGCTGCGATCGGGCACGCACTGGCCGCCGCCCTCCCCCGCCACCAGCGCGATCATCGGGTCGGTCGCGGGCGCCGCAGGTTCCGCAGCAACCGCAGCCAGGATCAGCGGCAACATCATGCCAATTCCCACTCCTCTTCGCGGACGCGGACCAGCCCGCGCTCCTTCAGGTCGAGCAAGTGCGCCAGGACCGATCGGCCGGCGGCGCCCGTCAGGCGCGGATCGAGGCCCTTGTACATATGGCTGACCATGACGGGGATCACAGCCGTCCCCTTTTCGAGTTCGCGCAGGATCTGCCGCTCGCGCTGCCGGCGATGGCCGAGCATCCCGCGAACGAGTTGCCGCGGCTTGGTCACCGCGGGGCCGTGGGCGGGATAATAGACGCGGTCGCCGCGCTCATAGAGCTTGCTCAGCGACGCCATATAGGCCGCCATGTCGCCGTCGGGCGGGCTGACGACGCTGGTCGACCAGGCCATGACATGATCGCCGGTGAACAACGCATCGCTTTCGACGAGGGCGAAGCAGAGGTGGTTCGAGGTGTGCCCCGGCGTCGCGACGGCTTCGAGCGTCCAGCCGTCGCCGGTAACGCGCTCGCCGTCGGCGAGCACCCGGTCGGGGGCATAATCGGGGTCGAAGGCCGAATCGGCGCGCGGACCATCATCCTGGAGTGCCAGCGGCGCGCAGCCGATGATCGGGGCGCCGGTCGCCGCCTTTAACGGTGCCGCGGCCGGGCTATGGTCGCGATGGGTGTGGGTGCAGAGGATCGCCGCGACGCGCTGGCCCTCCACCGCGCGCAGGATCGCGTCGACATGGCCGGTACCATTGGCGTCGGGCGGGTCGCCGATGCTCATCCCCGATCCGGTCGGGCCGGGATCGATCACCGCCACGTCGTTCCCGGCACCGACGATCCAGGTCTGGGTACCGGTGAAGGTATAGGGCGAGGGATTGGGCGCGAGCACGCGGCGCACCAGCGGCTCGTGCTGCTCGCACTCGCCGGCGCGGATCGTGTCGGGCCAGGGCTTTTCGTCGCTCATGCCCTCCATGTGGCATCGGCACGGCGAAAGGAAAAGGGCTGGAGCATCAGAAAAGGGAGCGGTGAAGAGCCGCTCCCTTTCCCCGCCCCTGCCGCCGGCCCCTACCGGGGACGCTGGACCGGCGTCGAAGTCGGATGGCCCTCGCGGCCTATTTCTTCTCGCGTTCGAAGTCGGCGATCGCGCGGTCCATGTCGGCGATCACCTTCGCGCGCATTTCGGCCGACATGTGGCCCGAGGCCTCGCCCTTCGCGAAACGGTCGCGCGCCTTGCGGAGCGCCGAAAGCTGACCCGACAGATCGGGACTGTCGCCGCAACGAAGCATCAGCACGCGGCTGCGCGTCTTGCCGTCGCTATCGTCGCGGTCGACGAGCGGCATCGGCTTCTGCCCCGGACCGCAATGCGCAAAAGCCATCGCCTTGCCATCTGCCGACGTCCAGGCGGCGGGCGGTATCGGGGGCATGGGCGGCATCGGGGGCAGCGGCGCCATCGCGGTGCGGAAGCTCTTGCGGCGCTTCGCTTCCAGCTGGTCGGCGATCGCCTCGGCGCGCGCGCCGGTCACGCCCTGTTCCTTCAGCGTCGAGAGGATGTCGTCCCGCGACAATCCGCCCGGGACGCGGAATTCGAAGCGCTGCGCGCCGGGCGTCCCGTCTTCGCCGCCCTCGCCCTCGCGGACCACGACGCGGGTGACCTCGCGGCGCCGGCGGTCGGCCTTGCCGTCTTCGCCGTCGCCCTCGCTGGTGAAGATCATCACCCGATGCGCGCCCTCGGCCGCCTTGGGCGGAGCCGGGGGCGCGGGAGGCGGCGGCAGATCCGCCGGGGGAGGCGCGGGCGGTGCGGGCGGCACCGGCATGTCATCAGCCTGCGCGCTGGCCTGTGCCGTCGCCGCAGGGACAAGCGTCGCGGTCGCAGCGAGCGCCGCGAGCGCCGCGCCGCCGACGAGAAAGCGCCCGGCGAGGCCGCGACGGCGCGAAATATCCTTTTGCATCAGCATCGTCAGTCTCTCCTGCAAATTATCGTGCGAGGCCATCGGGGCGGCGAGCGCAAGGCGCGATCCGACCGCCGCCTTGGCGATCGCTGTCGCATAGCTCGCGGTGCGGTCGCGCCGCTGGCCGGCCGCCTCCGCCATGGTCAGCACGCGCGCGTCGCATGCGGCTTCCTGGTCGAAACGGAAGGCGCGGAGCGCGCGCCAGGCGAGCGGGTTGAACCATTGCGCCGCGAGCAGCAGCAGCGCCGCGACATTGGCCCACAGGTCGCCGTGCCGGTGGTGAGCGAGTTCGTGATCGATCGCGAGCGCGCGTTCGTCCGCGGCATAGCGCGCGAAGAAATCGCGCGGCACCGCGACGAAGCGGCGGACGAGGCCGAAGGCGGCCGGGCCGTCGACCGCGTCGGTCATCACCAGCCGGATCGATCCGAGCGGTTCGAGATCGACGCCGCGCGCCAGAACCTCCGCCTTGAAGCGCCGATGCGCGAGCCCCGTACGCGCAAGAACGACGAACGCGCCCGCCAGCCAGAGCAGAAACAGCAGCGGCAAGGCATCGGCGAAAGTCCAGCTTGCCTGCGGCATCGTCGCCGGAGTCATCATCGCATGCGCGGCATCCGCCATTTCGATCGCCACTGCGTCGGCCGGAACCGCCGGCGTGGCCGCGGGCACCGTCGCGGGATCGGCGAAGGGCAGCGGCGGCAGCACGAACCGCAGCGCCGGAATGGCCCAGAGCGCGTAGGTGAGGCCGGGGCCGAACAGCCGCGCAAAGGGTTTGCGGATGAGCAGAACCGCGACGACAAGCAGCGCGGTGGTGAGCATCGTGTCGCCCCACGCCTGCATCAGCATCGCGGCGCTCATGACTTGAGCTTCCTCAGCAGCGCCTCGATCTCCGCAATGTCGGCGTCGGTCAGCGCCTCACGCTCGGCGAGATGCGCGATCATCGGGCTGACCCGGCCGCCGAAGAGCCGGTCGACGAAGCGCTGCGATTCCTCGCCCATCGCCTCGGCGCGGTCGATCGCGGGGCGATAGAGATAGCGACGCCCATCGGCTTCGGCGGTCACTGCGCCCTTCTGGACCAGCCGCGCGATCAGCGTCTTCACCGTCGCCTGCGTCCAACCGTTGGCCTTGCCGATCCGCGCGGTCAGGTCGGCCGCGGTCTGCGGCGCATCGTCCCACAGCGCACTCAACACCTGCATTTCGGATTCGCTTGCACGCTCGGCCATGCGGATCCCCTCCCTTCGGCTTGATCCTGCAATTCGATTACAGATGTAGTCAATAGACTGAATGGCCGATGAACGGCGCCGGCGACCAATGTGTCGGAAATCTTGACACTCCGTCGCGCCGGTAAGGTTTTGCTAACCAGCGTGTCGCGCCGAAAAGGGCGGCGGCGCGTAACTGGCACGGCGCTTGTATGTATCCTTATGTTCCCGAGTGTTCCGCTCAATGGAGCGGCGGGGGACATCGGTCTGGTCCCTGATGTCCCCCGCCCTCATTCGGGAAATCCACTTACCCCCGAGGCAAACGGGGGGCGGAGCGGCCCAAGGGCCCCGCCCCCCGAATGCTTTTCCTGTTGTTCGCGGAAAGGTGCTGTGACGGACGGCTGGGTGCGGCCGAATAACAGCCGTCGCCCCCGCGAAGGCGGGGGCCGCCGTCGTCTCACGCAGCGGCGCAGGAATAAGCCTCCAGCGGCCCCCGCCTTCGCGGGGGCGACGAGTTATGCAACGTCCACTCCCCACCCCCCCAAAGCGGTCCCGGCTCAAATCTTCCCCAGCGTCTCCCGCCGCGGCCCCAGATAGCCGAACAGATAGGCCGCGACCTTGCGCATCTGGATTTCCTCCGCACCCTCGGTGATGCGATAGCGGCGGTGGTGGCGATAGATATGCTCGAAGGGCTTGTGGCGCGAATAGCCGATGCCCCCATGGACCTGCATCGCGCGGTCGGCGGCTTCGCAGACGAGGCGGTTCGCCCAGTAATTGCACATGCTGACCTTGTCGGAGAGCGTGCGTTCGATCTCCTTGTGCGGAGTGTTGTCCATTTCCCACGCGGTCTTGCGGATCAGGAGGCGGAGCATCTCGGCCTGCGTCGCGAGTTCGACGAGCGGGAACTGGATCGCCTGGTTCTTCGCCAGCGCCTCGCCGAAGGGTTTCCTTTCGCGCGCGTAGCGCACGCTTTCCTCGATGCAATAGACCGCGGCGCCGAGCGACGAAGCCGCCTGGCGGATGCGATTCTGGTGGACGAAGCTTTGCGCGATCGACAGGCCGCCATCGACCGGACCCAGGCGCGCGCTGTCGGGCACCCAGACATCGGTGAAGCTGACGCGCGGATGGTCCGTCGGCATGTTGAACGTCCAGAGATATTCCTCGATGACGAGGCCCGGTGACGGGTTCGGAACAAGCAAGCAGGTGATGCCCTTCGCGTCTCCGTCGGCGCCGCTGGTGCGGCAGAAGGTCGCGCAGTGGGTCGCGACGTGCATGCCGGTGGTCCACATCTTCTCGCCGTCGATCCGCCAGCCGTCGACCCCGTCGCGCGCCTCGCGCACCGCGCGCGTCTCCATATGCGTCGCATCCGACCCGTGATCGGGCTCGGTCAGGCCGAAAGCGGTGCGGCGCTTGCCCTCGAAGCCGCCGAGGATGAACTCGGCCTTCTGCTCGTCGCTGGTGCCGAACTGCTCGAACATCTCGACGAAGGGGAAGTTGCCGACGATGCTGTGCTCGTTCTGGAGGTCGTTGTGAAGGCCGAGCCCCTTCGCCGCGAAATGCTCGCGGATCACCGCCATCCACAGGTTCGATCCGTCCTTGCCACCATATTTCTTCGGCGCCGAAAAGCGCCAGTGCCCGGCGGCATCGGCCTTGCGCGTCGCCTGTTTCAGCAGCGCTTCCCATTCGTGACGCGGCAGGCCCTGATTGTCCCAATCGGTGCGGCTATGCTCGCGGCGATGGTCGAAGAAACGGATATTATCGTCGGCCTCTTCGAGCGGCTTGATCTCGGCCGCGATGAACGCGTCGAGTTCGTCCAGATAGGCCTGCAGATCGGCCGGCATTCCGAAATCCATCGTCATCCTTTCCCTTGATACCTAACCGCGCCAGTCGTCGCGTGAGCGCGCGAGCGCGGCATATTTGGGGCTGTCGACGGCGCATTTGTCGAGCACCGCGCGGCGCAGCTTCGCGAGCAACCCCGGTTCGGCAAGCGTCGTCCGGCCGGCCAGCAGCGCGGCGGCGAGCGCCTTGTCCTCGGCGCGCGTACCGGCATCGAGGTCGCGCATCGCGATGCCGAGCGCGTTCATCGCCACCGCGACCTGGAATTTGCCATGCCCTTCGGCGTGCGGCTTGATCGCCTCGCCCAGCCAGTCGCGCACCGCCTGCACCATTTCGCCTGTCGTCGGTTCACCCACCGGAGAGGCCGCAGCCGGCGGCGGGGACGGCAGCGGACGCGAGCGTTCCGCTTCGGGAGCCTCCTCCTCGAGCAGCCGCACGAGGTCGAGTTCCTGCTCGGCGGTGCGCCGGCCGACGACGACGCGCTCGACCGTGGTATCGGCGCCGCTGCGCCACGCCTGCCCCATCTGCAGGCAGCCGAGCGCCCACCAGAGGGTGCGATAGACGAGCCAGAAGCGGAAGCGGCCCCGATCGACCGACCGACCGACCGCGGCCTCATAAGCGGCGAAATATTCCTCGAGGCTGCCGACCCCGAACGCCGGCCGGTCGAGCTGGCCGAAGCGCCACACGGTCATGCAGCCGAACGCCAGATCCTCGTGCGCGTCGCCCAGATGCGCGAGCTCCCAGTCGAGCACCGCGGCAAGACCATCGGCATCGACCATGACATTGCCCATGCGATAGTCGCCATGGACGAGCACCGGCTCGGCGGGCGCGGGCAGATGATCCTCGCACCATTTGATCGCAAGCGCGATCACCGGCCGGTCGCCGCCATAGGAGAGGAAGCGCGCCTTGAGCTCGGCGAGCGCCTCGGCGGTGTCCATCACCGGAATGCCCTCGGGGATCGCGGCGCGCGGCAGCGCGTGGATGCGCGCCAGCTCGCGGCCGAGATCGGCGACCAGCGGCGACGGCGGCGCGGCCAATATCTTCGCGGGCGACACCTCGGCGGTGATCCGCCGCATCACATAGCCCGTGCCCATGCCGTCGCCATCGGCGAGCACTCCGACGACCTCGGGTGCCCTTACTCCGCCCGCATGCGCCGCGCGGACGAGTGCCGCCTCGACCGCATGACCATAGGGACGACCCGCCATATAATCCACCGACGGCGCGCGGCGGAGGACATAGCCCTCGCCTGCCCAATCGAACGCCCAGCTTTCCATATTCGCCCCGCCTGACAGGCGCGAGAGGCCCGACAGCGCGCCGGGCCCGGCGGTGCGCGACATGAAGGCGGAAAGCGGTTCGGCAAGGTCGGTCATTACTTAACCTTGCTAAGTATTTTTCGCGACCGCAAGCCCCATTGCGCTCGAAGACGCGATCAGGGGATCTGGAAGCGCACGGTGTTCAGATAATAGGCCTTCATCGGCTTGCCCCCGGCATCGAGCGCGGGCTCGAAGCGGGCCCGCCGCATCATCGCCTTGCACACCGCCGCGTCGAATCCCTCGGGATTGGTCGATTGCTGGATATGACACGACACCGGCACCCCGTCCTCGCCGACGGTCAGCCGGAAATGGACGAGCCCAGGCATCCCCTTGCTGAGCATGCTGGGGGGATAGTCGTCGCTCCTCAGCCATCGCCCCGGCGATTCGGTCGGTATGGCGGGGCGCGACCGGGTCTTCACCTGTTTGGGATCGACTCCCCAATGCGTTACCAGTTCGTCGGTGCAGGCCCGCATCGCGTCGAACGCCCCCTTCATAGGCCCCGTGTGCAGAACCAGAGGGTGACGCAGCGGGCGACCGAAGCGAAGCTGTGTCGTCGCGGCTTCGTCGGCTTCCGAAATCGGCGCGATCTCTGCAGTGTCGGCCAGCCCTTCTTCCGCAACCTCGGCCGCGACCTGCGCCTTCTGCGCCTCGGTCAGCGGGCGGATGCGCGTGTTGTCGGCGAAAATCCACGCCGGCAGCTTCTCGCCGATCGTTCCCGAAAAGAAGCGGATTTCCTGCTCGTCCCAGCCGGGCCCGAACTGCACCTTGGCCTTACCGCCGAACTGCGCCGCCTTGGTCGCCGCGCCGGCGAGCGTCAGGCGAAAGGAAACGCCCGGCGCATAGCGATCCATCATCAGGACCGTCCGCTGCTTCCCCTCGCCGAAGACGCGCACCAGCCGGCAATAATCCTCAGCATAGTGCATGTTCCACGGCGACGACGGTTCGAGCACGACCGGCGCGTTCTTGCCTGCGGCCAGCACCGGCACCGCCAATCCCGCGAGCGCCAACCCGGCCATCGCATATCTGATCGTCATGGCCCCGCCCCGCCCCTCATCCGTTAAAAGGAAAACATCACGCTGTTTCGATAATAGGAGGGCAATGGCTTGCCGTCGGCGTCGAGCGCCGGCTTGAAGCGCGCGCGCTTCATCAGCGCGTCGCACACCGCCGCGTCGAAGCCTTCGGGATTGGTCGACAGCTGGATGTGGCAGGCGGTCGGCGCGCCATCCTCGCCCACCATCAGCCGGAACCGGACGATGCCCGACTGCATCTTGCGGATCATGCTCATCGGATAATCGGTGCCGCGGATCCATTGCCCGGGCGAACCGACCGGCGTGGCCGGCCGCGACAAATGGCGGTGTCGCACGACGTCGATCCCCCATCCCCCGATCATTTCTTCGGTGCAATCGCGCATGAGGGCGAAGGCCTCGCCCATCGGGCCGGTGTCGAGCCGCGCCGGCTGCCGCAGCGGCTCCCCGATGCGGATGGCGGCGACCGACGCCTCTTCCTCGGCGGTGATCGGCCGCGGGTCGATGCCGTCCGGGTCGGGGCGTATCCGGATGGCGGTCTTGACGATCCAGGCGGGCTTTCGCGCGAAGGTCCCGCTGTCGAACGCGAGCGACTGTTCGGGCAGCGCATCACCGAAGCGAAGCTGGACCGAACCATCGCGCTTCGCCGCCAGCATCGGCCGCCCGGCGAGCGTGATGCGGAAATCCTCGTCATTGTCGAAATTGTCGAGGACGACCGTGATCGCCTGCTTTCCGGTGCCGAAGCTCCGCCAGAGACGGCAGAAATCGCCCGTCGAATGGATTTTCCACGGCATCGACGGTTCGAGCGCGACCGGTTCTTTCCCGTTGGCTGCAACCAGCGGTGCGCCGCTCAACAGCAGCGCCGCGCCAACGACCCATCCCCCCATTTTCATGAAGATAGGCTAATGTGCAGGCGCCCCGATGGCAAGCCGGGCCCGGTCAGCCCGCCCGTTCGCGGCCGCGCGCCATCACCGCGAGCCGGCGCGCCTCGACCTCATCGGCGCTGACCGCGCGGTTCGCCGCCGTCGATCGCGCCTGTTCGAGTGCCATCCCCTCGCCAAAGGGCAGCGCATAGCCGTCGTCGATCAGCTTCTTGTAGCGCCGCACCATCGCCGGGTCGGCGCTCGCGATATCGCGTGCGAGCGCCTGCGCGGCGGGGAGCAGTTCCTCGGGCGCCACGACGCGATTCACCAGCCCCCAGTCGCGCGCCGCCTCGGCACCCAGGAAATTGCCGGTCAGCGACAGTTCCTTGGCGCGACCTATCCCGACGATCCGCGAGAGTTTCTGCGACAGGCCCCAGCCAGGCATGATGCCGACGCGCGCATGGGTGTCGGCGAAGCGGGCATTGGTCGAGGCGATCAGGATATCGCAGGCGAGCGCGACCTCGAACCCGCCGGTGATCGCGACCCCGTTGATCGCCGCGATCACCGGTTGCGGGCACGGCTCGATCGCCTTCACCGGATTCTCGTCGGCGCTCTCCGCATTGGCCGCGCCCAGATTCCCGGTGTCGGCGCCCAGTTCCTTCAAATCGAGCCCCGCGGTGAAGGCGCGCGTTCCCGCCCCGGTCAGCACGATCGCGCGCACGCCGTCATCGGCGGCGAGATCGCGCATCGCGGCCGCCAACTCGGCGCGCAGCGCCCGCGACAGCGCGTTCATCGCCTCGGGCCGGTTGAGGGTGACGGTCGCGACGGCATCGTCACGGGCGACGAGGATCAGGGGCATCAGCTTATGTCTCCATAGGAATGATAATCTTCGACATGGGCGTTGGGCCGGCGGAAGCTGGTGAAACTCATGCTCGCCGACAGGTCGAGCGCCTCGACCTGATGCCACCAGCCGACCGGCAGGAAGATCGCATCGCCCGGGCCGATCACCGTTTCGAGCACCGGTGGCGTCACGGCATCCCCGGGCCCCGCAGGCAAGGGGGCATTGGCCCAGTCGGAAAAGCAGTGCCGGCTGTTGCGCATCCGTGCGAAGGCCCAGGGCGGCGCGAGGCGCACGCGCTTGCGGCCCAGCACCTGGACCAGAAGATTGTTGGTGAGGTCGTGATGCCAGGGCGTGAGCGTGCCGCGCGGCCCGAGCCAGAAGAAGCCGTCGCGACCTTCGCGCGCGTCGAGCAATGCGATGGGCGCGAGATCGTCCCACAAAGGCGCCAGCGCCGCCGCATTCGCGCCGCTGTTATAGGCGGTCAGATAGATGTCGTTGCTCGGCATATCCTTGCGCAGCCAGTCGACCAGTTCGCCGAAGCGGACGCGGCGGCGGTGATCGTCCTTGGCAAGCTCATAGCCGGGGTCGCCCTCGCGCTCGACCTGCGCCTCGACGGTCTCATGGCCGCAGCTCTTCGCGAAATGATCGAGCGACCAGCGCGACAGCGCCGGCCAATGATCGACGAGGCCGGTCAGCTTCGCGGGCCGGTTCGCCTCGTAATAATGGCGATAGAAATGCGCCGACTCGGGCCGGTCGAGCGTGTCGAGCGCGAACCCGACCTCCGCCTCGCGCGCGAGGCGTTCCTGATTGGCGAACAGCCAGTGCTGCTTCGCCATGCGCGCCGCCTGGCGCCGCAGCACGGCCGCCACCGGATCCCTGGCGAGCCGGTCGATCTCATATTTCGCCGAGGCCGCCGACACGCCCGCATCCATGAGGCGCGCGCGGAGCGTCGCATCGTCTTCGCCGCGCGCCAGCCCGTCGGCGAGCAAGGCGCGTTTGTCAGGCTGGGGCATGTCGGACTCCTCGACTTCGCTTTCCTTCCGAAAGGGAAGGACTGCACGCATCAAGCGTGCGTCGATGGCAGAAACATGACGGAGCCGAAATGCGAAAGCGGCCGCGAGCGAAGCTCGCGACCGCTTTCTTGTCACCCATGTCCGGGATGGCCGGTCAGATCTTGGCCGTCAGCTCGGGCACGACGTTGAAGAGGTCCGCGACGAGGCCGAGGTCGGCGACCTGGAAGATCGGGGCGTCCTCGTCCTTGTTGATCGCGACGATGGTCTTCGAATCCTTCATGCCCGCGAGGTGCTGGATCGCGCCCGAGATGCCGATCGCGAAGTAAACTTCCGGCGCGACGATCTTGCCGGTCTGGCCAACCTGATAGTCGTTGGGGACATAGCCCGCATCGACCGCGGCACGGCTCGCGCCGAGCGCGGCGCCGAGCTTGTCGGCGAGCGGCACGATGACTTCCTGATATTTCTCGCTCGAACCCAGCGCACGGCCGCCCGAGACGATAATCTTCGCGCTGGTGAGCTCGGGACGTTCCGACTTGGCGATCTCGGCGCCGACGAAGCTCGAGATACCGGCGTCGCCGCCCGCCGAGACGGCCTCGACCGCTCCCGAACCGCCCGAGGTGGCGGCCTTTTCGAAGGCGGTGCCGCGGACGGTAAGGACGAGCTTCGCGTCCGACGATTCGACGGTCGCGATCGCGTTGCCGGCATAGATCGGGCGGGTGAAGGTCTTCGGATCCTCGACCGACAGGATTTCCGAAATCTGCATCACGTCGAGCAGCGCGGCGACCCGCGGCGCGATATTCTTGCCCGTGGTGGTGGCGGGCGCGACGAACGCGTCATGGCTGCCCATCAGCTCGGCGACGAGCGGCGCGATATTCTCGGGCAGGTTGTGACCGAAAGCGGCGTTGTCGGCGACGTGGACCTTGCCGACGCCGGCGATCTGCGCCGCGGCTTTCGCGACGCCGTCGACGCCCTGCCCCGCGACCAGAAGATGGACTTCGCCGAGCTTCGAGGCGGCGGTCACCGCGGCGAGCGTGGCGTCCTTGACGGCGCTGCCGTCATGTTCGACCCAAACGAGCGTTTTCATGAGTGCACTCCCATCGCCTTCAGCTTGGCAACCAGTTCATCGACATCGGCGACCTTGACGCCGGCCGAGCGGACGGGCGGCTCCGACACCTTGACCGTCTTGACGCGCGGGCTCGTGTCGACGCCGTAATCGGCGGGCGACTTGGTATCGAGCGGCTTCGACTTCGCCTTCATGATGTTCGGCAGCGAGGCATAGCGCGGCTCGTTGAGGCGAAGGTCGGTGGTGACGATCGCGGGGAGCTTCAGCTTCACCGTTTCGAGACCGCCGTCGACTTCGCGCGTCACGCTGACATGATCGCCCTCGACATTGACTGCGCTGGCGAAGGTGCCCTGCGCCCAGCCCGTCAGCGCGGCGAGCATCTGGCCGGTCTGGTTGTTGTCGTCGTCGATCGCCTGCTTGCCGAGGATCACGAGGCCCGGCTGTTCGGCATCCGCGATCGCCTTCAGGATCTTCGCGACGCCCAGCGGCTCGACCGCATCGTCGGTCTGGACCAGGATCGCCCGGTCGGCGCCCATCGCCAGCGCGGTGCGCAGCGTTTCCTGCGCCTTCGCCGGGCCGACACTGACGGCGATAATCTCGGTCGCAACGCCCTTTTCCTTCAGGCGGATCGCTTCCTCGACGCCGATCTCGTCGAACGGGTTCATCGACATCTTCACATTGGCAAGGTCAACGCCCGTGCCATCGGCCTTCACCCGCGGCTTCACGTTGTAATCGAGCACCCGTTTCACGGGAACGAGGATTTTCATGGGCCAAAAGCTCCTCTCGAAAAATTGTGCACTGCGCCATAATTGGCGTTTACGTAAACGTCAACCTTGCAGTCCCTCACCCTCTCCCCTTGGGGGAGAGGGTAGGAAGACTTGGTCCATCAGGACCTAGTCGGACTTGGTGAGAGTCCGGACGTTGCCGCCCCACCGCTGCGACCATGCAGCAAGCTGCCAAGTCTCGCCGCCTCTCCCCAGGGGGAGAGGCAATTTCGCATCACGCCGCCTTGGCAACCTCGGCGACGATCTTCTTTGCCGCATCGCCCAGATCGTTGGCCGCAACGATCGGCAGGCCCGAGTTCGCCAGGATGTCCTTGCCCTGCTGGACGTTCGTGCCTTCGAGGCGGACGACGAGCGGGACCGAGAGGTTCACTTCCTTCGCCGCGGCGACGATGCCCTCGGCGATGATGTCGCACTTCATGATGCCGCCGAAGATGTTGACGAGGATGCCCTCGACCGCCGGGTCCTTCAGGATGATCTTGAACGCCGCGGTGACCTTTTCCTTGCTCGCGCCGCCGCCGACGTCGAGGAAGTTCGCCGGGAAGGCACCATTCAGCTTGATGATGTCCATCGTCGCCATCGCGAGGCCGGCGCCGTTCACCATGCAGCCGATGTTGCCGTCGAGCTTGATGTAGGCGAGGTCATATTCCGACGCCTCGACCTCGGCCGGGTCTTCCTCGGTCAGGTCGCGGAGTTCGGCGATGTCCTTGTGGCGGAACATCGCATTGCCATCGAAGCCCAGCTTGGCGTCGAGGACGAGCAGTTCATCGCCGTTCGCGCCTTCGCAGACCGCGAGCGGGTTGATCTCGATCTGCTCGGCGTCGGTGGCGAGGAAGGCGTTGTAGAGGCCGGCCAGGACCTTGGCGGCCTGCTTGGCAAGGTCGCCTTCGAGCTCGAGCGCGGCGGCGACGCTGCGGCCGTGGTGCGGCATCAAGCCGGTGGCGGGGTCGATGACGATCGTGTGGATCTTGTCGGGCGTGTTGTGCGCGACGGTTTCGATGTCCATCCCGCCCTCGGTCGAGGCGACCACCGCGATGCGGCTGGTGGCGCGGTCGACGAGCAGCGCGAGATAATATTCCTTTTTGATGTCGGCGCCGTCGGTGATGTAGAGCCGGTTGACCTGCTTGCCGGCTTCGCCGGTCTGGATCGTCACCAGCGTGTTGCCGAGCATTTCGCGGGCGTGGCTTTCGACTTCCTCGAGCGTCTTGGCGAGGCGGACGCCGCCCTTGGCATCGGGGCCGAGTTCCTTGAACTTGCCCTTGCCGCGGCCGCCGGCGTGGATCTGCGACTTCACGACATAGAGCGGCCCCGGGAGCTGCTTCGCCGCCGCGACAGCCTCTTCGACGCTCATCGCGGCGATGCCCTTGGGGACAGCGACGCCAAATTTCGCGAGCAGTTCTTTCGCCTGATATTCGTGGATGTTCATGGGGTCTGCCGGGCCTTTCGACTCTGGAGCGGGAGATATTCGGCGCCGCCTAAGCACAAGTTTGGCGGCAAGGCTACCCCTTGGTTCCCCCCGGCAGCGGAGAGATTTTCTACCTCAGCGGAAAGCGCAGACCGCCGCCGAGCTGGTCGACACCGCCAATATCTCGGGGTCCTTGAGGGCGCGGACCTTGTGGAGGAACTGGTCGAGCGTCAGGTCGGCGATCCGCCGGCCCTTGAGGCTGCCGAGCGACGACAGGCGGCGCAATTGCAGCAGCGACAGCCGGTCGACCATCCGCTCGGCCATGCACGCCGACATCGCCGGCGACAGCCCGGCGTCGACGAGCCCGCTGCGCAGTCGCGTCTCGGGCGTCGCGCACGCCGACAGCGCGAGCGAAAGGGCGATGAGGGGCAGCGCGAGATACGTCTTCATGCGCGGCCCATATGCAAAAGCGGCAGGGCTCGCAAACCGTTTATCCCGAAGCAGGGACGGCGGCTAATTCCCGTGAAATTCGGCGACTGCGCCCGATACCGCCTGCATCAGCGCCATGCGCTGCGGGATCGAGGCGGTGGTGCTGCCGAGCATGACGACGATCGCATAGCGCGTGCCGTCGGGCGCGGTCGCGATGCCGATGTCGTTGTAGCCCGCGGTCATGCCCTTGTAATCCTGCCCCGTGCCGGTCTTGTGCAGGAATTTCCAGCCCGCCGGCAGCCCCGCCTTCAGCCGCTTCGGCCCGCTGTGGGTACGGCTCATCACGCCGAGCACATAGTCGGTCGACTCGGGCGACAGGAGGGTGCCGCGCGCGAGCCGGGTCAGCGCACGCGCGATCGCCGAGGGGCTCGCGCCGTCGACCGGATTGGCGAGATAATTGTCCATCGCCGCCTTGCGCGTCGCATCGGGCAGCGCCGCGCGCGCCTGCTGAAACGCATAGCCGACCGAATAGGCCTGCTGCCATTTGAGCCCTGCGGTGCCGCTCTGCAGCAATCGTTCGCCGGGGCCGAAGCGGATCGAGCCGAGGTCCTTCGCCGCGATGAAGCGGCGTACTGCGTCGGGGCCGCCGACGGTGCGCAGCAAGCTGTCGTTCGCGGTGTTGTCGCTGTGCGTAATCGCCGTTTCGATCAGGTCGCGCACGCTCATCGTCACCGTTCCCTCCGAGCGCACGCGCGCCGCGAGCGGCTGGTGGAACAGGGTGAGGTCGGCGGGGGTGATGCTGACCTTGCGGTCGAGGGTCAGCGCGCCGCGGTCGACCGCGTCGAGCACCGTCAGCGTCACCCACAGCTTCGACACGCTCTGCTGCGGAAACAGATCGTCGCCGCGTTGCTGAAGCGTCCATTCGCCGTCGATGCGCTGGACCGCGATGCCGGTCTTGCCGGGAAAGGCGCGCCACAACCCGAAGATGCGCTCCTCTAGCCCGGCGGGCGGGCGGCGAAAGCCGGGGTCGATCACCCGCTGCGGCGCTGGCGGCGCGGCGCGCACCGGCTCCCCGATCGGGACCGTCACCGATCCCGCGGGGCCGCGCGACACCGGGACCTGTCCGCGCGGCGCCGGTATCACGGCGGCGCTGCCGACGCATCCCGCCAGCACGGCGGAGCTCATCACCACGGCGAGCAGCCCTCTGCCCGAAAACTTGACCTTCATCCAAACCCCAAAGCGGCCGCGACCGTCTGTCTTTCCCGGCCCCCGCGGCCGGAGACCGTTCGTCCCGCAGGCCCGCCAACCGGGCCAGCGATTTGCGACGAACGATTCCTCCCGCGCGACAAGCGGCGGAGCGGGGCGCGCTTCAAGGGGCCGGAGTCGCGCGCACCCACGCCGGATAGAGCCGCTTGAACGCCGCAAGCTTGGGCGCGTCCCAGCGGACGATATAGGCATGCGAGGGATGCCGCCGCATGAAATCCTGGTGATAGGCCTCGGCCGGGTAGAAACCCGTGTAGCGCTCGACCTTCGCGGCGACCGGCTTCGCGAAGATGCCGCCCTTGCCGATCTGCGCGAGATAGGCGGCCGCGACCTGGCGCTGCGCGGTGTCGAGCGGCACGATCGCGGCACGATATTGCGTGCCCCGGTCGGGGCCCTGCCGGTTCTTCAGCGTCGGGTCGGCGACGACCGAGAACAGGATGCGCAGCAGCGAGCCATAGCTGACGACGCGCGGATCATAGGTGATGCGCACCGCCTCTGCATGGCCGGTCGTCCCGCTCGATGTCCGGTCGTAACTTGCGGTCGCCTTGCTGCCGCCATGATAGCCCGATTCGACCGAAATCACGCCCTTGACGTTGGAAAAGACCCCCTCGACGCCCCAGAAACAGCCGCCCGCGAGCACCGCGGTCGCGCGCGGCGCCTTCACGGCGGGGTCATAGGCGGGGGCGGGCAGCCGGACGACGCTTTCGGCCTGGGCCGGCGCACATTGCGCGAGCACCAGGCCGGTGATCAGGGCTCCGATGAGCGCGCGGGCCGGGCCGGGCCGCGGCGGCATCAAGCCGGGATCGGCAGCGCCGGTTGATTGAGGATGACGAGAGTCGCGCCGATCGCGAAGCCGGCGAGCATCGACAGGAACCAGTCGGAGCGGAGGAGAGTCAGCATGGGGGCCTCTTGTTTTCATGTCTGTCTGTTCGCGGGCAGCCCCGCACCGGTTACACCGAACGATATGGCGCCCCCGATGCCTTCGTGCAGTGATGACCGTCACTCTAGCCGGCAGGGCTTACTATCCGGTGAACCGGCCGCTTAACCGCCGTTCATGCGGGCAGATAGGCGCGCGCGCCGGCCATATCAAGACCGATCGGTATAAAAACCTATCCCGATCGTGAACGGAACCTCAGCTGAGCGCCGCGCACGCCTGCTGGATGCGCACGCACGCCTCCTTCAGCACCGCTTCCGAGGTCGCGTAGGAGACGCGGAAGGCGGGTGAAAGGCCGAACGCCGCGCCGTGCACGGCAGCGACGCGCGCCGAATCGAGGAAATAGTCGATCAACGCCTCGTCGCTGTCGATCACATGGCCCGCAGGCGTCTTCTTGCCGATGCAGCCCGACGCGTCGGGATAGACGTAGAAAGCGCCGTCGGGGACGGGGCAAGACAGGCCGGGCGCGTCGTTGAGCATCGCGACGACCATGTCGCGGCGCTTCCGGAACGCGGCGTTGCGGTCGTCGAGGAACTGCTGCGGCCCGCCGAGCGCGGCGGCGGCGGCGGCCTGCGCGATCGAGCAGGGGTTCGACGTCGACTGCGACTGAAGCTTGCCCATCGCCTTGATGATCCACGCCGGGCCGCCGGCGTAGCCGATGCGCCAGCCGGTCATCGCATAGGCCTTCGAACAGCCGTTGACGGTCAGGATGCGGTCGACGAGGTCGGGGCAGCGCTGCGCGAGGGTCGAGAAGGCGAAATCGGCGTACCAGACATGCTCGTACATGTCGTCGGTCATCACCATGACGTGCGGGTGGCGGCGGACCACTTCGCCCAGCGCGTCGAGCTCCTCGGGCGAATAGGCGGCGCCCGACGGGTTCGACGGCGAGTTGAAGAGGATCCAGCGTGTCTTCTTGGTGATCGCGGCGTCGAGTTGCTGCGGCGTGATCTTGTAGTTCTGCGCCGCGGTCGCTTCGATCGTCACCGGAGTTCCGCCCGCGAAGGCGACGATGTCGGGATAGCTCACCCAATAGGGCGCCGGGATGATCACCTCGTCGCCGGGGTCGACGGTCGCGACGAGCGCGTTGAACAGCGTGTGCTTGCCCCCGACGTTGACGCTGATCTGGTCGAGCCCATAGTCGAGGTCGTTGTCGCGGCGGAACTTGCCGCGGATCGCTTCCTTGAGCGCGATCGTGCCATCGACCAGCGTATATTTGGTCTGGCCGGCCCGGATCGCCTCGATCGCCGCTTCCTTGACGAAATCGGGCGTGTCGAAATCGGGTTCGCCGGCCGACAGACCGATGACGTCGACGCCCGCGGCTTTCAGCCCCGTCACGCGCGCGGTCATCGCGAGCGTCGCCGAAGGCTGGATGCGATCGAGGGCAGCGGAGGTGTGCGGCTTGAGCGACATGGACGATGCTTTCCGGGACGACGGATTGACAGGAAATTGCGCGCGGCCGCGCCTATATCGTCCGCCCGCAAATCGCAAGGCGCGCGGCGGATAATTTACCTATGCAGGTCGGTGGTCAGCCTATCGGCGTTTCCGTGATGTCCGCGAGCCGCGCCGGCACGAGACCGCGCAGCGAATTGCCGATGAAGAAACCGTCGGCAAGGTCGGTGACGCGCAGATGCGATTCGACCGCGCGCCCCTTGTCGATCAGCTCGGCGCGCAGCACGCCGGGCAGCAGCCCCAGCGACAGCGGCGGGGTCAGCAGCACGCCCTCGCGCTCGACGAAGATATTGCTCCAGCTTCCCTCGGTGACGAAGCCGGGTTCGTCGACGAACACCACCTCGGCCGCGCCGCTCGCCGCGCGCGCCTCGTCATAGGGCGCGCGCAGGCTGGTCTTGTGCACGAGCCGGAAGTCGCCGTTCGCCAGCGGCACGGACTGTACCGCCACCGCCACCGGCAGCTCGGCGAGCCGCGGCAGCGGCGTCACCTCGACCGCGAGCGCGCCCGAGGGCGCGAGTCGCATCCGCACCCGTGCCGCGCTGCGCAGGCGAAAGGTCGCCGACTGCAGGCTGTTGCGCGCACCGTGCCGGTCGAAGGTGAAACCGAGCGCCTCGGCGCTCGCCTTCATGCGGGCGAGATGCCCCTCGAGCCGCTGGACGCCCTCGACCGGGTCGAACTGCATCGTCTCGATGAGGTCGAAGCTTTCCCCCGCTGCGCCCACAAATTCCCCCTTGGCCAGACATTCGCGCCACTCTTCAGCCGCTTGGCTGTCGGCGACAATAGCCGATCCCAGCCCCAGCGTGGCGCAAGCCTGCGTATCGCGCAAGTCACCCGCTGCGGGAAAGACCAAAGTGCGGATCGCGACGTTGAAGGCGGCGTCGCCGCCGGGCTCGATGAAACCGATCGACCCGGTGTAGAGGCCGCGCGGCTCGGTTTCCAGCTCGTCGATGATCTCCATCGCCCGCACCTTGGGCGCGCCGGTGATCGACCCGCACGGAAAGGCGGCGCGCAGCACATCGACCGCCCCCGCCCCGTCGGGCAGCCGCGCCGCGACGTCGGAGACGAGCTGGTGGATCGTTGGAAAGCTCTCGACCCGGAACAGCGCGGGCACCGCGACCGATCCCGGCGCCGCGACGCGCGACAGGTCGTTGCGGATCAGGTCGACGATCATCAGATTCTCGGCGCGCTGCTTGGGATCGGCGGCGAGATTCTGCGCGGCGCGCAGGTCCGCCTCGGGGTCGGCCAGCCGCACTGCGGTCCCCTTCATCGGGCGCGCGATCACCGCGCCGTCGCGCAGCGCGAAGAAGAGCTCGGGCGACAGCGAGGCGATCGCCTGCGCGCCGGTCCAGACGAAACCGCCATAGCCCGCGCGCGCGGTTCGCCGCAGCCGCGCATAGGCGGCGAGCGGGTTGCCCTCGACGGGCACGTCGGCGCGGAAGGTCAGATTGGCCTGATAGATGTCGCCGGCGCGGATATAGCCCAGCACCGCCTCGACGGCGGCTTCATAGGCCGCACGCGACACCCGCGGCACCGGCCGCCCGACCCATGCGCCCGCCGGATCGGGCAGCATGTCCGGCACCGCGCCGGCCTCGATCCGGTGGACGCGATCGAACAGGCCGAACCAGGCGATCGGCGCATCGCCTTCATCACCGCCGGGGCCGCGCCAGGCCGGCGCGAGCCCCCTGCCGGCTTCGTAGGCGAGATATCCCGCAGCGTGGAGCCCCCGCGCCCGCGCCGCTTCGAGGGCATCGAGCAGCGCCGGCACCTCGCTCGCTCGCCGCGCGGTCAGCACCTCGACGGGATCGCGGAACAGCCGCGCCGGAACGGCGCCCTCGGCGCGCGCGTCGTCGAGCAGGACGAAGGGCGGGCTTCCCGGCCCGGGAACGGGGATGGCCGCGTCGTGTGTCATGTCCTGTGGGCTCCGCCTAGCCGCGCCCCGCCCGCGCCGCAAGCGGGCCGGATTGCAGCGGCGGCTTACTTACCCTAGTGTCAGGAACGCCCGCCATTCCGATAAGGACAGATCGCCCCGATGAGCAGCCCCTTTTCCTGGTCGACCGACTATCGCCACCCCACGGCATGGGACCAGGATTTTCCGCCGCTCTCGCTGCCCGACATGCTCGCGGCGAGCGCGGCGCGCAAGGGATCGGCGCCGGCGCTCGACTTCATGGGGCGCCGCTTCACCTATGCCGAGGTCGCGAGCGGCGCGGCGCGCGTCGCGCGCGGGCTGCAACAGCGCGGGATCGGCAAGGGCCACCGCGTCGGCCTCTTCCTTCCCAACGTCCCGCATTATGTCGCCGCTTATTATGGCGCGCTCGCGGCGGGGGCGACGGTGGTCAATTTCTCGCCGCTCTATACCGCGCGCGAGCTGGAGGCGCAGGTCGAGGATTCGGGGACCGACACCCTGTTCACGGTCAGCGCTGCGGCGCTGCTCCCCACCGCACTCGCGGTGCTCGACGGATCGAGCCTGAAGCAGCTCGTCGTCGGCTCGGTCGCGGGCGGGCTGCCTGCGGCCAAATCGGTCCTCTACCGCCTGCTCCGCCGCGGCGAGGTCGCAGCCCTCCCCGACGACGAGCGCCTCATCCGCTTTTCGGCGCTGATCGACAATGACGGCCGCCCCGATCCGGTCGCCATCGACCCCGAACGCGACATCGCGTTGATCCAGTACACCGGCGGCACCACCGGGACGCCGAAGGGCGCGAAGCTCACGCACCAGAATCTCACCGCCAACGCGCGACAGGTGAACGCGATCGACCCCGACCATGAAGCTGGCGACCGCATCCTCGGCGTCCTGCCTTTCTTCCACGTCTTCGCCAACACCTGTGTCCTCAACCGTACCATCCTCAACGGCGGGATGATCACCATGCTGCCGCGCTTCGACGCGAAGCAGGCGCTGCAGGCGATCACCCGGACGAAGACGACCGCGCTGCCCGGCGTGCCGACCATGTACCAGGCGCTGCTCGACCATCCCGACCTCGCAAAGACCGATTTCTCCAGCCTGCGCATCTGCATCTCGGGCGGCGCGCCGATGCCCGCCGAGCTGCGCGAGAAATTCGTAGCCGCGACCGGCGCCTCGCTCGTCGAGGGCTATGGCCTTACCGAAAGCTCGGGCGTCGTCGCGACCAACCCCTATGAGGGGCCGGTCAAGGCCGGGACGATCGGCCAGCCGATCCCCGCGACGCACATCCGCCTGCTCGACAAGGAGGACCCGTCGCAGGACGCGCCCGCGGGCGAGGCGGGCGAGCTCGCCGTCAAGGGGCCGCAGATCATGCAGGGATATTGGAACCGCCCCGATGCCGACGGCGACAGCTTCACAGCCGACGGCTGGCTGCGCACCGGCGACGTCGCGACGATCGACGCCGACGGCTATATCCGCATCGTCGACCGGCTGAAGGACATGATCGCGGTCGGCGGCTTCAAGGTCTATCCGAGCGTGATCGAAGCGCATCTGCACCAGCATCCCGCGGTCAAGGAAGCGATCGTCCTCGGCGTCCCCGACGCCTATCGCGGCGAAAGCCCCAAGGCCTTCGTGACGCTGGAGGACGGGTTCGACGTTTCGGGCGATGCGCTGGCGGCCTGGCTCAACCCCCAGCTCGGCAAGCACGAGCGCGTGAGCGCGGTGGAAGTGCGCGAGGCGCTGCCCAAGACGATGATCGGCAAGCTCGACCGCAAGGCGCTCCGCGCGGAGGCGATGGGCTAGACGGGTCGGATTCCTCGTTTCCGGTAGTTCACGCAAATCTTCCCGTTCGTGTCGAGCGGACATGCGGGGCAGCTTGAAGCCGTATGCGTCACGTCTCATACCCTGCGCGCTGGTGACAACCCCTTCGCCCCTCGTTACAACCCCGATCCGATGCCGCAGGGACTCGCGATCCACGACGAGAGCCGCCGCATCGCGGCAGGTGCTGCCAGGTCGCCGGCACGGGCTTTGGGCCGCACCCGAAGAGTGGTGCGAAAAGGGGGGCGACTGACCGTGAAAAAAGCATCCGACCTGTTCATCGAATGTCTCGAAGAAGAAGGCGTCGAATATATCTTCGGCGTGCCGGGCGAGGAGAATCTGGATTTTCTCGACAGCCTCTCGCGCTCGAAGACGATCAAGCTGATCCTGACGCGGCACGAGCAGGGCGCGGGCTTCATGGCCGCGACCTATGGCCGCCACACCGGCAAGACCGGCGTGTGCCTCGCGACGCTCGGCCCCGGCGCGACCAATTTCGTCACCGCGGCCGCCTATGCGCAGTTGGGCGGGATGCCGATGATGATGATCACCGGGCAAAAGCCGATCAAGAAATCGAAGCAGGGCCGCTTCCAGATCCTCGACGTCGTGCGGATGATGGGGCCGATCACCAAATATACGCACCAGATGGCGTCGTCGGACAATATCCCGAGCCGCGTGCGCGAGGCGTTTCGCCTGGCTGAAGAGGAAAAGCCGGGCGCGGTGCATATCGAACTGCCCGAGGATATCGCCGACGAGCAGACCGACTCGGTCCCGCTGAAGCGCAGCCATTCGCGGCGGCCGACCGCCGACGTCAAATCGATCCGCGAGGCGGTGAAGGCGATCGAGGAGGCGACCTCGCCCGTGCTCGTCATCGGCGCCGGCGCGAACCGCACGATGACCAGCCGGATGCTACTGCAGTTCATCGAAAAGACCGGCATCCCCTTTCTGACCACGCAACTCGGCAAGGGCGTGATCGACGAGCGGCATCCCAAATTCCTCGGCTGCGCGGCCCTGTCGGCGGGCGATTTCGTCCATCGCGCGGTCGAGGCGTCGGACTGCATCGTCAACCTCGGCCATGACGTGATCGAAAAACCGCCCTTCTTCATGAAGGCGGGCGGGCCGACGGTGATCCATGTGTCGACCAAGACCGCCGAGGTCGATCCCGTCTATTTCCCCGATATCGAGGTGATCGGCGACATCGCCAACGCGATCTGGCAGATCAAGGAGGACATCGTCCCCAACGGCGGCTGGAAATTCGACCATATGCTCGCCTATCGCAAGGCCGAGGTCGATCATACCGCGCCGCTCGCGGCCGACGCGCGCTTCCCCATCTTCCCTCCGCACCTCGTGCAGCAGGTGCGGGACGCGATGCCCGACGATGCGATCATCTGCCTCGACAACGGCGTCTACAAGATCTGGTTCGCGCGCGGCTACACCGCCTATCGCCCGAACACCGTGCTGCTCGACAATGCGCTCGCGACGATGGGTGCCGGGCTGCCGAGCGCGATGATGTCGGCGATGCTCTATCCGGAGCGCAAGGTCATGGCGATCTGCGGCGACGGCGGCTTCATGATGAACAGCCAGGAAATGGAGACCGCGGTGCGCCTCGGGCTCAATATCACCGTGCTGATCCTCAACGACAACAGCTATGGCATGATCCGCTGGAAACAGGCGAACATGGGATTCAAGGACTGGGGGCTGACCTATGGCAACCCCGATTTCGTCAAATATGCCGAAAGCTATGGCGCCCACGGCCACCGCGTCGAGAGCGCGGCGCATTTGAAGGAACTTCTCGCTCACACGCGCGATACGCCTGGTGTGCATCTGATCGATTGTCCGGTCGATTATTCGGAGAATGACCAGATATTGAACGTCGATATCAAGCGGTTGTCGAAGGAATTGTAATTTATAGCTTGCTGTTCCCCGGCGAAGGCCGGGGCCCAGAGCGTCCCTGCGCCACCGTAGCGCGATCCAGCCCTGGATCCCGGCCTTCGCCGGGATACGGAGAGATTTGAAATGAAACTCAAGGACGTCTACCCGCTCTACCTGAACAACAAGGCGGCGCAGCCGAACACCGACCTCGCGGTGACCGACAAGTTCACCGGCGAGGTCGCCTTCCGCACCGCGCTCGCGACCCCCGACGTCATCGACGAAGCGATCGCCGGCGCCGTCCGCGCCGCCGAGCCGATGGCGCGGCTCGCGAGCTTTGAGAAGCAGGATGTGCTGAACCATTGCGTCGGGCGCTTCCGCGAACGCTTCGACGAACTCGCCTATGCGCTGTGCGTCGAGGCGGGGAAGCCGATCGCCGACGCCGAGGGCGAGGTCACCCGGCTGATCGACACCTTCCGCATCGCCGCCGAGGAAGCGGTGCGCAACTATGGCGAGGTCCAGCCGCTCGACATCTCGGCGCGCGCCAAGGGCTATATGGGAATGTGGAAGCGGGTGCCGATCGGCCCGTGCAGCTTCATCTCGCCGTTCAACTTCCCGCTCAACCTCGCGGCGCACAAGATCGCGCCGGCGATCGCAATGGGCTGTCCCTTCGTGATGAAGCCCGCGTCGATGACGCCATTGGGCGCGATCATCATGGGCGAGGTGCTCGCCGAATGCGACATCCTGCCCGAGGGGGCGTTCAGCATCCTGCCCGCGACGCGCGACGGCGCCGATCTGTTCACCACCGACGAACGGCTGAAATTGCTGAGCTTCACCGGATCGCCCGCGGTCGGCTGGGATTTGAAGGCCAAGGCGGGGAAGAAGAAGGTTATCCTCGAACTCGGCGGCAACGCCGCGGTGATCGTCGACAGGGACGCCGATCTCGACCACGCGCTCGCGCGGATCATCTTCGGCGCCTTCTATCAGTCGGGCCAGTCGTGCATCGGGGTGCAGCGGATCATCATCCACGCCGATATCTACGACAAGTTCCGCGACATGCTGGTCGAAAAGACGAAAATGCTGGTCGCGGGCGACCCCAAGGACCGCAAGACCTTCATCGGCCCGATGATTTCGGAGAAGGAAGCCGCGCGGCTGGGCGGCTGGATCGACGAGGCGGTTGCGGGCGGCGCGAAGCTGCTCGTCGGCGGCCAGCGCGACGGCGCGATGCTCGAGGCGACCTTGCTCGAAGACGTCGACCGCGGCGCCAAAGCGTATCGCGAGGAGGCGTTCGGCCCGCTCGCGATCCTGTCGAAATTCACCGATTGGGACGCCGCGCTCGCCGAGATCAACGACAGCAAGTTCGGACTCCAGGCCGGGCTTTTCACGCGCGATATCAACCAGGTGCTCGAGGCGTGGGACCGGCTCGAGGTCGGCGGGGTCGTCGTCAACGACGTCTCCTCCTACCGCGTCGACAACATGCCCTATGGCGGGGTCAAGGATTCGGGGCTCGGCCGCGAAGGCATCCGTTTCGCGATGGAGGATATGAGCGAGATCCGGAATCTGGTGATCCGGCGCGTGTAAACGTCGCCCCCGCTAAGGCGGGGGCCGCAATCGGCCTTATGCACCTTCTCCAGCGGCCCCCCGCCTTCGCGGGGGCGACGTGTTATTCTTCGGGATTGTCACCAAACTGCCATCGAACCGTAGCCGAACCGTCCTCACTTTGATTCGCAGCGTGTAACAAAAGCCGTGTCTAGGCCGTGGGCAGCCACAAGCTACCTCAAGGAGTGCGACATGGCCTCGATTTCGACCCTGCCGATCCCGGCGCGCTTTCCCGATCCCTTCACCACCGATCCGCATGTGCCCGAACGCGTGATCGGCAAAAGGCGGAGCTATCGCGCGGTGTGGGTCAGCGACATCCACCTCGGCACCCGCGGCTGCAACGCCGGTCTGCTGATCGACTTCTTCGACCATGTCGATTGCGAGACGCTCTATCTGGTCGGCGACATCATCGACGGCTGGCGGCTCAAGAAGCGGCATTTCTGGCCGCCCGAGCACAATGACGTCGTCTGGCGCGTGCTGAAGCGCGCCAAGCGCGGCACCCGCGTCGTCTATGTCCCCGGCAATCATGACGAGATGGTCAAGCCCTTCGACGGCTTCGATTTCGGCGGGGTCGAAATCCGCCGCGAGGCGATCCACGAAACCGCCGATGGCCGCAAGCTGCTCGTCGTCCACGGCGACGAGTTCGACGCGGTGATGCTTGCTCACCGCTGGCTCGCCTTCGTCGGCGACGCCGCCTACACCGCCTTGATGAAGTGCAATGTGGTGGTGAACGCCATCCGCAGCCGCCTTGGCCTGCCCTATTGGTCGCTGTCGCTGGTCGCCAAGCACAAGGTCAAGAACGCCGTCCAGTTCATCGGCCGCTATGAAGAGGTCGTCGCCCACGCGGCGCGCTCGCGCGGGGTCGACGGGGTCGTGTGCGGCCATATCCACAGCGCCGAGATGCGCGCGATCGACGGCGTGGACTATTATAACGACGGCGACTGGGTCGAGGGCTGCACCGCGCTCGTCGAGCACCACGACGGCACGATGGAGATCTTGCGCTGGGCCGAGGAAGTCGCGGCGCGCCCGGCGCCCGCGGCGATCGAACTGCCCGCCCCGGCGCGGGCGGCATGAGGATCCTGATCGTCACCGACGCGTGGGAGCCGCAGGTCAACGGCGTCGTCCGCACGCTGCAGGCGACGATCGCCGAACTGCGCGGCGCGGGTCATGAGGTCGCGGTGATCTCGCCCGATCTGTTCCGCTCGATCCCCTGCCCCACCTATGGCGAAATCCGCCTCGCTTTCGCAGGGCGGCGCAGCGTCGGCCGCCGTATCCGCGCTTTCGCGCCGCAGGCGATCCATATCTCGACCGAGGGGCCGCTCGGACTCGCGGCACGGCGCTGGTGTCTCCAGAACGGCTTCCCCTTCACCACCGCCTATCACACGCGCTTTCCCGACTATGTCGCGGCGCGCATGCCGGTGTCGCCCGCCTTCGTCTGGCGCTTCATCCGCTGGTTCCACCGGCCCGCGCGCCACATCATGGTCGCGACGCGCAGCCTGGCGCGCGAACTTGGCGATCAGGGGCTCCCCCAGACGATGCTGTGGGAGCGCGGTGTCGACCATGCGTTGTTTCGTGCCGACCATGCCCCCCATCTGGCGCTCGCCGGTCTGCCGCGCCCCATCCAGCTCTATGTCGGGCGCGTCGCGGTCGAAAAGAATATCGAGGCTTTCCTCGAAACGCGGCAGCCCGGAACCAAGGTGATCGTGGGCGACGGCCCCGCGCTTGCCGATCTCGCGGCGCGCTATCCAGAGGCGATCTTTCTCGGCAAGCTCGGCGGCGAAGCGCTCGCCGCGGCCTATGCCGGCGCCGACGTCTTCGCCTTCCCCAGCCGAACCGACACTTTCGGGCTCGTCGTGATCGAGGCGCTGAGTTGCGGCACGCCGGTTGCCGCCTACCCGGTGCCCGGTCCCGGCGATATCGTGACCGGCGGCGCGGGCGCGCTCGACGAGGATCTCGACGTCGCGATCGCCCGCGCGCTCGCCTGCGACCGCGCCGAGGCCGCCGCGCTCGGCGCGCGCTACAGTTGGTCGGCCTGCACCGCGCAATTCCTGAACGCGCTCACCTTCGTGCCGGCCGAACCGGTGGCGGCGCCCGCCGGCGCCGCCCTCGCCGCCTAGGGTCAGGACCCTAGAAGGCCTTGCGCCACTCCAGCTCGACATAGCGGCCGAGCGAGTCGGTGTAGCCCGGCTGATAGGTCAGCGGCACCGTACCGCTCGCGTCGGTGACCTTGCGCTGGGCGTCGAACAGATTGTTCACCGACAGGCGCAGCCGCGAATTCTTGAGGAACGGCAGGTCCCCGGTCAGCTTGGGCATCTGGTTGAAATCGGCGAAGACGCGCAGGTTGAAAGTCGCAAGATCGTGGAAGTCGAGGTCGCCGTTGGCGCCGCCGACCACGGTGCTGCCACTGTCGTACTTGGCGCTGACCCGCGCGCCGATCCCCTTGTAGAAGACACCGCCGTCGAGCTCGACGAGATGACGGTTGCTGCCGCCGCCATTGCCCGTCGCCGAGCCATGGAGCAGGTCGAGCTCGGGCACGCCGGGGCCGATCAGCACTTTGTCGGTCAGCTTGATCGTATGATAGAGCGACACCTGCCAGCGGCCGCCCTGCTGGCCGCCGCCGAACGGCCCGCCACCGCCGCCGCGCCGGCCGAAACCGCGGCCTCCGCCGCCGCGCCGCGGGCCTTCCGCCGCTGCGGGCGGCGGCGCGGCCTGCTGGCCCTCGCCGCGCGCCGCGCCTTCGGGCGGTGGCGGCGGTGTGTCGCCGCCTTCGGGAGGCGGTGCGCCCGCACCCGACCGGCGACCGCCGCGACCTTCGCCGCCGCCGCGAGCGCCCGGCTCGGGCTGGCCGAAGCTCTTGCCGAAATTGAAACCCCAGCGGATTTGCGAATTGCTCGCGCGGTCGAAATTGACCGGCCGCTGATCGATCGCGAGCAAGGTGCCGTCGGGCGCGCGCGTCACCCGGTCGGGGAAGGCCGCCTCGATCTCGGGGGTCAGCAGCGGGAAGCCGTTCGCCGTATCATAGCTTTTGTTGCTGTTGTAGTTGACCGAGACGCGCAGCCCCTCGACCATCGGCACTTCCCAGTTGAGCCCGAGCTTGAAGTCGCGCCGCCGCTCGGCGAGCAGGAAGGGATTGCCGCCCGTCGTGGTCGTGATCAACCCCGTCTGGCCGGTCTTGAGGTCGTAATAGGTCACCCCCTCGGTCGTCAGCGGCGCGGCACCGAGCTGCGTCACGCTGGGCGCCTCCTCGTCGCTGTTGAAGCTCGCGACGAGCGAGAGATTGTCGGTGAAGACGAAATTGAGGTTGGCGCCCCAATTCTTCAGCGTCTGGAAATCGCTCGGCTTCTGCACCTGGCCGCTGAGCGTCGCCGACACGCGGATCGGCCCGGCGTTATAGTCGGGGTCGAGCAAGGGGACGTTGAGCGACCCGAAGACGCTCGGCACGTCACGCGACAGGTCGGTGGTCGTGACCACCGCGCCGCGCTGCGACTGGCTGTCGAAGCGCAGCCCCGAATAGCTCGCGGTCGCCGACAGGCGAAGCGGGCCCGCCCAGCCCTCGCCGAGGCTGCCCGAGAAGTTGGTGTTGGCGCCAAAGCTCTGCTGGCTGCTGTCGAAACGGTCGCGGGTGCCGCCGGCGCGGTCGGTGAAGGTGCGCGTGTCGGCGTCGGCATAATTGCCCGTCACCGACCAGCGCCAGTCGCCGAGCATCCCGTTGACGCTCGCCGAGCTCGTCCAGTTCTGCGTCCGGCTGTCGCGGCGCAGCGGATCCCCCGGCCCGCCCGTGTCGGGGCCGAGCAGGCTCAGACTGTCGGTCTGGTCGAAGCGCAAGCTGACCGACGCCTCGGTCACCTTGTCGATGTTGCGCACCAGCGTGCCGTCGATGACATAGCTGTCCTTCGCCGGCAGCAGGCTGCGCGCCGACGCGCCCGCGGCAAGGTCGCGGCCCTCGGCGCTGTCCTCATAATCGAGGCTGCGCTCGCTTTCGAGCAGCATCGTCTGATGCTCCCAGCTCGCGTTAAGATTGAGCCGGCCGTTCTTCCCGATCGCGGTGAAGGCGGGTTCGAGTTCGCTCTTGAACTGGCCGCCCTGCGTCGGCACCCCGGCCTCCGCCTCGACCGACACCTGCCGGAAATTCGGCTTGAGCACGAAATTGACGACGCGCTCGGTCGCGGCATAGCCATATTGCAGCGCGACCTCTTCGGGAAAAACCTCCACCTTGGCGATCGCCTCGGGCGGGATGTTGCGCACCGCGCCGAAGCCCGAGGTGCGGCGGCCGTTGACGAGGATGACCGGGCGCCCGCCGCCGCGGCCGCGGCCCGAGCGCGTCATCGGCTCGAGCGCGTCGAGCAGTTCCTCGATCGACGAAGCGCCGTAGCTCGCGATCGCGGCCTCATCGAGTTCGGCATCGGCGGCGATATCGGTTTCGAGCTGCCCCGCGAGACGCTGCGCGGTGACGACGATTTCGCCTTCCTCTTCTTCGCCCTCATGGTCGTTCGGCACGCTCGTATCGGCGTCGACCGGCTGATCGGTGGGCGCGACCGCGGCCGCATCGGGCAGCGTATCGGCGGCCGCGGCCATCGCCGGACCAGCAACAGTTGCGGCACCGGCAAGCAACAGCGCGCGTGCGGACAGGGAAAGGCGGATCTTTTTCATGGGAAGGGGAGCCTTCTTATAATCTTGTCTTGGTTTTTTCTTAGCGCGTCCGGCTGAACCCGGCATGACATGGATTTGCCCCGGCGGTTCATCTGGTCGCAATTTGTCGCAACAATATGGCAGCGCGACAAAAGTTCGACCGGCGCCCCATAGCGACCGCTGGACAGCGGCGGCGCGCCTCTTTATCGGCCAGCCATGCCGACTCCAGACACCGCCGCCGCGCTCCCCGAATCCATCCTGATCGTCGATTTCGGCAGTCAGGTCACCCAGCTCATCGCCCGGCGCGTCCGCGAGGCCGGGGTCTATAGCGAGATCGTCCCGTTCAGCGGCGCCGAAGCCGCGCTCGAACGGATGCGGCCCAAGGGCGTGATCCTCTCGGGCTCGCCCGCCTCGGTCCCCGCCACGGGCAGCCCGCGCGCGCCGCAGTCGGTGTTCGACAGCGGCCTGCCCATTCTCGGCATCTGCTACGGCCAGCAGGTCATGAGCCAGCAACTCGGCGGGCAGGTCGAACCTGGCGGCGCCGACGGCGAGCGCGACGGCGAATTCGGCCGCGCCTTCCTGACCGTCACCGAGCCCTGCGTGCTGTTCGACGGGCTGTGGGAGGTCGGTGAGCGACATCAGGTGTGGATGAGCCACGGCGACCGCGTGACGCAATTCGCGCCCGGCTTCCGCATCGTCGCGATCAGCGACGGTGCGCCCTTCGCGCTGATCGCCAACGATGAGCGCCGCTATTACGGCACCCAGTTCCACCCCGAGGTGGTCCACACCCCTGACGGCGCGAAGCTGATCGCGAACTTCGTTCGCCACGTCTGCGGCTGTTCGGGCGACTGGACGATGGCCGAGTTCCGCGCCACCAAGATCGCCGAAATCCGCGCGCAAGTCGGCGGCCAGCGCGTGCTCTGCGGCCTGTCGGGCGGGGTCGACAGCGCGGTCGCCGCGGTGCTGATCCACGAGGCGATCGGCGAGCAGCTCACCTGCGTCTTCGTCGACCATGGCCTCTTGCGTCTCAACGAACGCGAGCAGGTCGAGCGGCTGTTCCGCGACCATTACAACATCCCGCTCGTCGTGGTCGACGCCGAGGAGCGTTTCATGGCGGGCCTCGCGGGGGTCACCGACCCCGAAAAGAAACGCAAGTTCATTGGCGGCGAATTCATCAACGTGTTCGAGGAGGAAGCGAAGAAGCTCGGCGGCGCCGATTTCCTCGCGCAAGGCACGCTCTACCCCGACGTGATCGAAAGCGTCTCCTTCACCGGCGGGCCGAGCGTGACGATCAAGAGCCACCACAATGTCGGCGGCCTGCCCGAACGCATGAACATGAAGCTGGTCGAGCCGCTGCGCGAATTGTTCAAGGACGAGGTGCGCCTGCTCGGCAAGGAACTCGGCCTCCCCGACATCTTCGTCGGCCGCCATCCCTTCCCCGGCCCCGGCCTCGCGATCCGCATTCCGGGCGAGGTATCGAAGGACCGCTGCGACATCCTCCGCAAGGCCGACGCCGTCTATCTCGAGGAAATCCGCAGCGCGGGGCTTTATGACGCGATCTGGCAGGCCTTCGCGGTGCTGCTTCCCGTCAAGACCGTCGGCGTGATGGGCGACGGGCGCACCTACGACCATGTCTGCGCGCTGCGCGCCGTCACCTCGACCGACGGCATGACCGCCGACATCTATCCCTTCGACGCGAGCTTCCTCAGCCGCTGCGCGACGCGGATCATCAACGAGGTGCAAGGGATAAACCGCGTGGTCTATGACTATACGTCGAAGCCGCCGGGCACGATCGAGTGGGAGTGAGGGGCGCTGGTGACCATTTCAGCACGGAAAAAAACGGAGGCGAGGCCAGCCCGTTAAGGGAGAGCTGAGCCCTTCGTTTCTTCCGTCACGCTAGGGATCTGATCGTCTCCAGCGCTCCGAAACCTCGACCGGCGCCCAAAGCCCCGGCCCCTCCCACACCAGGGCAGAACCCGCGCTCGCGCACAGGAAGCATAGTGCGGCAAGGACCAGCGAGGCAGTGTCACGATGCGCGTTCGTCAGGGCAAGCTGATGCAACCGGATCGCCGACCAAGCGCCGATGGCGAGCAGGATCAATCCGCCCGCGCGCAGCCCGATGGCCGCTGCCTTGGTTTCATACCATCTTTCCATCCCGGCCTCCTTGCGAGAGGCCGTTCAACTACGCAGGCGCACGTAGCAATTCGAGACCGATAAAAGCGCGCCCGCATTGCGATTGCATATGATCGGCTTCACGGCGGGCCACGATCAACGTAGCGCGTCGGCGACGAAGGCGACTACGACCACGGCGCCGCACATATAGACGGTCAGGGCGGAAGGTCCCTGCGCGCCGAGCCAGTCGACGATCCGGGCCCGCATCGACGGCGGCGAAGCAGGGCGTTGTTCGATGTCGTCCCGGGACATGGCGCGGATGTACCGCGGGCGCGCGTTTGATTTCGAGAGCGAAGCCAGCCGTCTCTCATAGGAAAAACATTATGCCCGCGATCCGTCGGACCCCGATTCTCCGCCCGGCGTGTCGACATTGCCCCGCAGCCGATAGCCGATGCCCAGTTCGTTGCAGATGATCTGTGGCTGCTGCGGGTCCGCCTCAATCTTCTGGCGCAGCGTACGCACCAGCACGCGCAGATATTCGACATGATGTTCATGCTCGCGGGGCCAGACCTCGGCCATGATCTGCTTGTGGGTGATGACGCGGCCGGGAAAGCGAGCGAGCTGCGCCAGCACCGCATATTCCTTCGGCGTCAGATGGACCTCGCGCCCCCTTTTCGTCACCGTCCGCGCCACCAGATCGATCGCCACGTCGCCGACCGCCAAGGCGAGGTTGCCGCCGTCGCGGGTCAGCCGGTTTCGAAGGGCGACCCGGACACGGGCGAGCAGTTCGTCGGTGTCGAACGGCTTGGTGAGATAATCGTCCGCGCCGAGATCGAGCGCCGCGACCTTCTCGTCGGTCGCATCGCGCGCCGAGATGACGATCAGCGTGGTGTCGGATCGCTGCTTGAAAAGCGGCACGAGCTCCAGCCCGTCGCGATCGGGCAGCCCAAGGTCGAGCAGCGTGATGTCGGGACGTTCGCTCTGCAGGCGGTCGATCGCCTCGCGGGCGTTTTCGGCTTCGACGATCGCATAGTCCGAACGCGCCAGCGCCGCGTGGATCAGGCGGCGGATGTGGAGTTCGTCGTCCACGATCAGAACCTTGTGGCGAACTTTCATGGGATTTCCTTGTCGTCCACGGGCGCGATGATCAGCGTTTCCGGAATGCTGATGGTGAAGCAGGCACCGTGCGGATCGGGGTTGTTGCCGGCCTCCACCGCAAGCCCCATCGCCTCGGCGAAACCCTTCACGATCGCGAGGCCCAGCCCCGTGCCATGCTTCGCGCGGTCGCCGCCCTCGAGCCGCGTGAAAGTTTCGAAGACACGCTTTTCGTTGCCGGGGGCAATGCCGGGCCCCTGGTCGATGACCGACAGCAGGATCGCATCGGCGGTGCGGCGCGCGCGGATGACGATCGGCGTATCGGGATCGGCATAACGGCCGGCGTTGTCGAGCAGGTTGATCAGGCAATGATGGAGCAGCACCGGGTCGACGCGGACCAGCGGGATGTTGGGAGAGATGTCGACCTTCACCTCATGCCCTGCGAGCGACGCCCGCGTATCGTGCGCCGCGCTCGCGGCGGCATCGAACAGGTCGGTCGCTTCGGCCTTCATCGCAAGCGCGCCCGCTTCGACGCGAACCATGTCGAGCAGGTTGGAGACGAAGCGGTTTAGGCGCCGCGCCTCTGCCTCGATCGTCGCGGCCATCGCGGGGGACGGATCGCGCCGCATTTCCTGCGCCGCGGACAGGATCGTCGTGAGCGGGGTGCGAAGGTCGTGGCTGACCGACGACAGCAGCGCCGAGCGCAAGCGGTCGCGCTCGTCGGCCTGCCGGGCATGAAGCGACGCCTCTTCCAGCTCCATGCGGTCGAGCGCGATCGAGGCCTGGTCGAGCAGGCTCATCAGCAGCGGCACCTGATCGGACCGGACCGGCTCCCCGGCATCGTCGCGGGTCAGCCCGAGCACGCCGAGCACGCCGCGCGTCGTCTGCAGCGGGTGGAAGAGCCAGTCCGACGCGGTGAGCGTCGCCGATCCGCGCCCGGCCGGCTGCGCGTTGTCGATGGCCCACTGCGCCGCGGCGCGCTCGATCTGGCCGAGCCGGTCCTCGGGCGGGACCGCGGCGCGCACCACCGGGCCATCGGCCGACGGCAGGAGCAGCACGCTGTGCACGTCGAGCAGGCGGCCGACCTCGGCGCAGATCGCCTGCATCAGCGCATCCCGATCGGCCGCGGCGGTCAATTGGCGCGAGAAGGTGGCGAGCGCCGCGTTCTGGCGCGCGCTCGACTGCGCGAGATCGGCCTGCGCGCGGACCCGCGCGGCGAACTGGCTCGTCACCACCGCGACGCCGAGGAGCACGAGAATGCTCACGACATTCTCGGGATTGTTGACCGAGAGGGTCCCCGTCGGCGGCAGAAAGAAGAAATTATAGGCGAGGCTGGAGGCGAGCCCCGCGAACAGCCCCGCGCGCAAACCGAAGGTCGCGGCCGCGAACATCACCGGCACGAGATAGAGCAGCGAGATGTTGCCGAGATCGATCGCTTCGAGCAGCACGCGGCCAAGCGCCGTCATCACCGCAACGAGCGCGAACGACCAGAGATAATGGGCGGGCTTGCCCCAGCGACCGGGCATCGAAACCGAAGCAGGCTGCCGTCTCGCGATCTCGGGCTCTCCCGGAAGGACGTGGATCGCGACATCGTCGATCGTCCGCACGAGCTGGTCGACCACCGATCCGTGGCGGACCTCGAACCACCAGGGCCGCGTCGATTTGCCGATGACGATCTGCGTCGCGCGCGCGTCGGCGGCGAAGCTGCGGAGTCCTTCGACGACGCTCGCCGCGGGAACGCTCGCGGTCGAGGCGCCGAGGCGCGATGCGAGCGCCAGCGTGTCGGCAAGCTGCCTGCGGTCGCCGGCCGTCATGCTCTGGCTGCGTCGGGTTTCGATATGCACCGCGGTCCACGGCGCCTTCAGCGCATCGGCGAGCCGCTTGCCCGCGCGAACCAGTTCTGCGGCGACCGGCAGCTCGCTGACCGCAACCACGATCCGCTCGCCGACCGCGAAGCTGCCCGCGAGCGCGTGGCTGCGGACATGCTCCAGCATCTGCGCGTCGACCGCCTGCGCCGCGTGGCGCAGCGCGAGTTCGCGCAGCGCGGTCAGGTTCGACTTGGAGAAGAAATGGCCAAGCGCGCGCGTCGCTTCCTGCGGGATATACACCTTGCCGTCGCGCAGCCGTTCGATCAGCTCATCGGGCGGAATGTCGACGACCTCGATCTCGGCGTTTTCGAGGATCGAATCGGGCACCGTCTCGCGCACGCGGATGCGGGTGAAGGAGGCCACGACATCGTTGAGGCTCTCGACATGCTGGATGTTGAGCGTCGAATAAACGTCGATTCCCGCATCGAGCAGTTCCTCGACGTCCTGATAGCGCTTGGGGTGGCGGCTGCCCGGTGCGTTGGTATGCGCGAGTTCATCGACGAGAACGAGCTGCGGATGGCGTTCGAGGATCGCGTCGATGTTCATCTCGCCAAGGCCGTGCCCCTGATGATCGACCTCCCGGCGCGGAATGATCTCATGCCCGGCGACGAGCGCCTCGGTCTCGCGCCGGCCGTGCGTCTCCACCACCCCGACCACGACATCGACCCCGGCCTCGCGCCGGTGCCGGCCGTCGGTCAGCATCTCCCATGTCTTGCCGACCCCCGGCGCGGCGCCCAGGAAGATCTTGAGCCGGCCGCGGCCTTCCTGCGCGGCTGCACGCAGGAAGGCTTCGGGGGAGGGTCGGTCGGCGTCGGTCACGTCGCGGGTTTAGCGCCAAAAGCATCCAGACGTCGATTGAGCTTGAACAGATTGACGCGCGGTTCGCCGAGGAAGCCGAGCAGCGGCCGCTCGACGCTCCGGTCGACGAGCCGGCGCACCGCCGCCGGATCGAGTCCCCGCGCCCGTGCGACGCGCTCAACCTGATAAAAGGCCGCCTCGGGGCTGATATCGGGATCGAGCCCCGAGGCGGAGGTCGTCACCAGGTCGGGCGGGACGGGACGGCCCGGTGCCGTTTCGGAAAGCCTTGCGATATCGTCCTTGACGCGGGCCGCGAGCGCCCGCGACGTCGGGCCGAGGTTCGAGCCCGACGAGGCGAGACCGTCATAGCCGTCACCCGCCGCCGAAGGCCGCGTATGGAAATAGCGCTCCGACCCGAAGGCCTGGCCAACGACGGTCGAACCGACGACCCGCCCATTCTCGCGAACGAGGCTGCCGTTCGCCTGCGAGGGGAAGAGGGTCTGCCCGATGCCGGTGAGCGCGAGCGGATAGGCGATGCCGAGCAGGACGGCGAAGAGCAATGTCATGACGAGCGCCGGACGCAGCGCGCTGATGAGGTCCTTGGTCATGGTCGTTTCCTCAGGCGAGACCCAGGCCGCCGACGGCCAGGTCGATGAGCTTGATCCCGGCGAAGGGCGCGACGAGCCCGCCGAGACCATAGATGGCGAGATTGCGCGCGAGCAGCGGTCCCGCGCCGATCGGGCGGTAGGCGACGCCCTTGAGCGCCAGCGGCACGAGCAGCGGGATGATCAGCGCGTTGAAGATGATCGCCGACAGGATCGCGCTTTGCGGTGTTGCGAGGCCCATGACGTTGAGCACGCCGAGCCCCGGATAGAGTGCGACGAACATCGCCGGGATGATCGCGAAATATTTGGCGACGTCGTTGGCGACCGAGAAGGTTGTCAGCGCGCCGCGCGTCATCAGCAGCTGCTTGCCGAGCCCGACGACCTCGATCAGCTTGGTCGGATCGCTGTCGAGGTCGACCATATTGCCCGCCTCGCGCGCCGCCTGCGTCCCGGTGTTCATCGCGACACCCACGTCGGCCTGCGCGAGCGCCGGCGCATCGTTGGTGCCGTCGCCGCACATCGCGACGAGCCGGCCGCCCTGCTGCTCCTTGCGGATCAGCGCGAGCTTGTCCTCGGGCGTCGCCTGCGCGAGGAAATCGTCGACCCCCGCTTCGGCCGCGATCGACGCGGCGGTGAGCGGATTGTCGCCGGTGATCATCACCGTGCGGATGCCCATCGCGCGCAGCTCGCCGAAGCGTTCGCGGATGCCCGCCTTGACGATATCCTTGAGGAAGATCGCGCCGAGCAACCGGCCGTCCTTCGCGACCGCGAGCGGCGTTCCGCCGGCGCGCGCGATCTCGTCGGTGATGCGGCGCAGTTCGGTCGCGGCGGCGGTCGCACCGGCGCCGGGATTGGCCTTGAGGATCGAATCGACGGCGCCCTTCTGAATGACGGTCTCGCCGATCTTCACCCCCGAAATGCGCGTCTGCGCGGTGAAGGGAATGATGTCCGCGCCGCCGGGAAGCGCCGCGGCGGTCTGCCCGAACTTCGCGCGCGCAAGCGCGACGATCGACCGGCCCTCGGGGGTCTCGTCGGCGAGGCTCGCCAGCAGCGCCGCTTCGGCGAGACCCGACACAGGCGCGCCGTCCAAGGGACGGAATTCGGTGGCCTGGCGGTCGCCGACAGTAATCGTGCCGGTCTTGTCGAGCAGCAGCACGTCGACGTCGCCCGCCGCCTCGACCGCGCGGCCCGATTTGGCGAGCACGTTGAAGCGCACGAGCCGGTCCATCCCCGCGATGCCGATCGCCGAAAGCAGTGCCGCGATCGTCGTCGGGATGAGGGTGACGAGCAGCGCCGCGAGGATCGCGACCGGGATGCTGCCGCCCGCATAGCTCGCGAAGCCCGGAATCGTGCCGACCGCGACCAGGAAGATGATCGTCAGCCCGACGAGCAGCAGCGTCAGCGCGATCTCGTTCGGGGTTTTCTGCCGTTCGGCGCCCTCGACGAGCGCGATCATGCGGTCGAGGAAACCCTGCCCCGGATTGACGGTCACCCGGACACGGATTTCGTCCGAAATAACGCGGGTGCCCGCGGTGACCGCCGAGCGGTCGCCGCCGGCCTCTCGGATGACGGGCGCGCTCTCGCCGGTGATCGCGGCCTCGTTGACCGATGCGACACCGGCAATCACCTCGCCATCCGAAGGGATGAGGTCGCCGGTTTCGACGAGGACGATATCGTCGACCCTGAGCGCGCTCGCAGGAACGCTGTCATGGGCCGGGCCGTCGCCCTTCAGGCGCTTGGCGGTCAGTTCCGCCTTGGTCGCGCGCAGCGACGCCGCCTGCGCCTTGCCGCGCCCTTCGGCGAGCGCCTCGGCAAAGGTGCCGAACAGGACGGTGAGCCAGAGCCAGATGACGAGTTGCAGCTTGAAGCCGGTGGCGAGCCCGTCCTGCCCGACGATGAGCAGGATGGTGAGCAGCACCGCGACGACGGCGGTGGTGAACATCACCGGGTTGCGGATCAGTTGCTTCGGATCGAGCTTGCGGAAGGCGTCGCCGATCGCGGGAACGATCAGATCGGCCGTGAACAGCGATTTTTGTGCGGATCGGACCATGGAGGGAATCCTTAGAAAAGCTGGCCGCCGATCATCGCGAGATGATCGGCGATGGGCCCGAGCGCGAGGCTGGGAAGAAAGGTCAGGCCGCCGACCACAACCACGATGCCGATGAGAAGGCCCGTCCACAGCGGCCCCGTTGTGGGGAAGCTGCCCGCCGTTTCGGGCGTGTATTTCTTCGCCGCGAGGCCGCCCGCGATCGCCAGCATCGGAACGATGATGAAGAAGCGGCCGACCCACATCGCGACGCCGAGCAGGCCGTTGTAGAAGGGGGTGTTGGCGGAAAGGCCGGCGAAGGCCGAGCCGTTGTTCGCGACCGCGCTGGTGAAGGCATAGAGGATTTCCGAAAATCCGTGCGGTCCCTTGTTGAGCGGCCCCGCGAGCCCCGCCCCGGTCACCGAGGCGATGGCCGTGAAGCCGAGGATCACGAGCGGCAGCACCGCGATCGCGAGCACCGCGAGCTTGACCTCGCGCGCCTCGATCTTCTTGCCGACATATTCGGGGGTGCGCCCGACCATCAGCCCCGCGACGAACACCGCGAGAATGGCGAAGAGCAGGAAGCCGTATATTCCCGCGCCGACGCCGCCGATCACCACTTCGCCGAGCTGCATGTTGAACAGCGGGATCATCCCGCCGATCGCGGTGAAGCTGTCGTGCATCGCATTGACCGCACCGCACGAAGCCGCGGTGGTGACGACCGCGAACAGCGCCGATTGGGCGATGCCGAAGCGCACCTCCTTGCCTTCCATATTGCCGCCGGCGGCGCCGAGCTGGTGCAGCACCGGGTTGCCCGCCGCTTCCTGCCAATAGGCGATCGCGGCGCCCGCAAGAAACAGCGTCATCATCGCGGCGAGGATCGCCCAGCCCTGGCGCTGGTTGCCGACCGCCCTGCCGAAGGTCCAGGTCAGCCCGACCCCGATCGCGAAGATCGACAGCATCTGGACGAGATTGGTGAGCGCGGTCGGATTCTCGAACGGATGCGCGCTGTTGGCGTTGAAGAAGCCGCCGCCGTTGGTGCCGAGCAGCTTGATCGCCTCCTGGCTCGCGACCGGCCCCAGCGCCAGCGTCTGCTTCGCGCCCTCGAGCGTCGTCACGTCGATCGAGCCCGCGAGCGTCTGCGGCACGCCGCTCGCGATATAGAAGATCGCGATGACGACGCAGAGCGGCAGCAGCAGATAGAGCGTCACGCGCGTCACGTCGGCCCAGAAGTTGCCGATCGTCTTCGTCTCGCGCCGCGCGAAACCGCGAAACAGCGCGAAGGCGAGCGCGATCCCGGTCGCCGCCGACAGGAAATTATGGATCGTCAGCCCGAGCATCTGGCTGAGGTTCGACATCGTCGATTCGCCGCCATAGCTCTGCCAATTGGTGTTGGCGGTGAAGCTGACCGCGGTGTTGAACGCGAGATCCCCGCTCGTCCCGTCATGGCCCAGCGGATTGAGCGGCAAGATGCCCTGCAGGCGCAGGATCGCATAGGTGAAGAGCAGAAGCGCGACGTTGAAGATCAGCATGTGCACCGCATAGCGGCGCCATCCCTGCTCCTCGTTGGGGTCGATGCCCGACAGGCGGTAGAAACGCGTCTCGACCGGGCCGAGCAGCCGGTGCAGCGGCGTGGCGCGCCCCTCGTAGAGCGCGAAGAGCCATTGGCCCATCGGCCTGGCTAGCAGCAGCAGGATGCCGATAAAGACGATGATGAGAAGCCATCCCTGAACGGTCATGGCGCGCCTCCCTAGAAGCGTTCGGGCCGCGCGAGCACGGCCACGAGATAGACGAGCAGGCCGAGCGCGGTGAGGCCCGCGAGCCAGAGGTCGATTGTCATGGGCATCCTTCCGTCACGCGTCGTCGCAGAGGCGGGCGTAGCCGACGCTCGCGGCGAGAAGGCCGAGGATGACGCCGATCCAGAAGAGATCCTGCATGGTATTGCTCCGGCAAGACGCCGGCCGCGGGTCACGGCACGGCTCGTCTGCGAAGCATCAATTAGGCGAGAGCAACGTTGGGTTTCGAGAGCGCGAAATCAGGCGCCGCATAGTATTTTCGTATGATTCTCGCAGATCCCGGCGCCATCTGGAGATCGGGCATGATGGATTGGTAGCGGAGGAGGGATCCACCAAGGTCACTTAACCAGCTGTTATACCGTTATTTCTCTATCAGCTTCGCCAAAAATACCCCCTGTAATACCCCCATCATGGGACCTTTGCGATGAGCAGAAATTAGATCGCGGCAGGCCGTTCCACCTGACGGAGTGACGTGCTCCCCTGATTTGTGACCGCTTTTTTGGTAGAGTCTGACAGGTTCGTGAACGCAATGCCGCCGACAAGCGCAAGTTCAAGATCTGGCTGACCGATCGCGGACGCGCGCTGGAAAGCGAGCTGATGTGCTATGGTGCGAAGATCAACCAGATCGCCGCGCAAGGCATGGATCAGGCCGAAATCGACCAATGCTTAACAGTGCTCAAGCGAATGTCGGAAAATCTTGCCGAGGCATTCTCCGAGCAATAGGTTCTGGCTAGTGCACGGATTGCCCGACGCCCCGGCATAGCGAAGCCGGCCTATTTCCGCGCATGGCCACATCTCGTTCGACCGGGTGATCTTGGTGTGGAACCAATCAGCAGCCTCGATCACCGCTTCGACCGGGCAGGCCGGGTGTGGAATTTCTGGGCAAATCAAGATCATCCAAGGCGCCCGGAGCACAAGGGGCCATTCAAAGATCGATCGCAGTAATCCCATCTAATGTCGCCAATGGTCCGGTGGACATCTGATCTTGACTGTTTCCCAATTAAGTATACCAAATTTCTGCACCGGGTCGAATTTCAACCTCAAGCTGACAGAAACGAGTCATGTCCCGCGCCTCGGATCTCGCACACAGCATGATCAAGGAAAAGATCCTGAGCGGCGAGTTGGCTGGCGGAGCGCCGGTCACGGAAGCATCCTTGTCAAAATTATGCGGGATTTCACGAACACCTGTGCGAGAGGCATTGCGCAAGCTTGAAGCTGAGCTTTTGGTGATCCGCACGGATACCAATAGAACGATGATCGCGCACTGGTCGCATGATGACGTGATCGAAAGCTTTGAACTGCGTGCCTTGCTCGAAGGCAGGGCCGCCTACCGCGCCGCCGCGCGGATAAGCGACGTCGACATAGAGAGACTGCGCGTTGCGAATCGCCGGATCTGTCAGGCGATTGACAAGCCTTCGGTGGACACGGACGCCTTTCTCGATGCAAATCACGAGTTTCACACCATTTTTCACCGGGCGGCAGGATCGCGTCATATTGCAAGCCTGCTCAACGGCTTGATCGAGCGGCCAGTAATCTCGCGCACCGTTCACCAATACAGTCGCGAAGAACTGCGCCGATCTTATGATGATCATGAGCAAATTATCGACTCCTTGGCTCGCGGCGATAGCATTATGGCCGAAACGCTGCTGCGGTCTCACATCATGCGCGCCTACCACGCTTTTGTTGAACCCAGTCCCGATTTGAGCCAAGTCCAAGAGATAGAGCGAGAGCAATAATGTATACGAAAAATGTCGAGATACTTGAGGTCGGCCCTCGCGATGGCTTGCAGAATGAAAAAACCCTCATATCAACTCAGGATAAAATTTCGCTCATCGATCGCGCGATTGCTGCCGGTGCACGGCGGATCGAAGTGACCAGCTTTGTCAATCCTCGGACCGTGCCACAGATGGCAGACGCCGAAGCCGTTTGCGAGCAACTGCCCGAGCGCGCAGATGTCACCTATGTCAGCCTTGTTCTCAATGCGCGCGGTGCCGCGCGTGCGCTGGCCACCGGACGGATCGACCAGCTTGGGGCGGTTGCGGTTGCGACCGACAGCTTCGCCATGGCGAATCAAGGCCAGACGAGCGATGGCTCGGTTGAAGTGGCTCGTGAAATTATGGAGAAGGCGCGCGCCGCTGGAAAAACCGGCCAGGTCACTATTGCCGCGGCCTTTGGTTGTCCGTTCGAAGGGGAAGTGGCCAAGGATCGAGTCGTCGCCATGGCGGTCGCTCTGGCTGAGGCGCAGCCGCTCGAAATCTGCCTTGCTGATACAATCGGCGCCGGCAATCCGGCCCAGGTCGCTTCGCTATTTGGCAAAGTTCGCGCGGCGGTGCCGCGGATTCCGTTGAGGGCCCATTTTCATAATACACGCGGGACGGGTCTGGCCAATGCATGGGTTGCTGTTCAGGCAGGGGCGGTCACGATTGATTCGGCGCTGGGCGGCCTGGGCGGCTGCCCCTTTGCGCCGGGTGCAACCGGCAATATCTCGACCGAAGACGTTGTGTATATGTTCGAGCGAGCCGGCATCGACACGGGTTTTGACCTTGAGGCCCTGGTTGAGGTCAATCACTGGCTCGGCGATCTGATGCAGCGCAGATTGCCGGGAATGGTCGCCCGTGCGCCACTTTTTCCCTCTTCATCTCAGGAAAAACGCTGTGCCTCATAATCCTTCCATGCAGTTCAACCGTTCGCAGCAGACTGGGCGGTTCCTTCGAAAAACAGCAGCGATTGGCGAGATTCAAAGGTCACCGCAAGATCGCAAGTCGAACCTTGCCTCAGCCATGTGCGCCCGCGGAATTGGCTTTGGGGATAAAGTATGATGACGCCTTCCAACAGGGGTGCCCTTGCTGACATTCGCGTCGTTGAACTTGGTCAGCTCATTGCTGGGCCCTTTTGCGGCCAGCTGCTCGGCGACATGGGCGCCGATGTGATCAAGGTCGAGCCTCCTGGGGCAGGCGATCCGATGCGGCTCTGGGGTCAGGGCGAAGAAAAGGTTCAATGGGAAGTAATCGCGCGCAACAAGCGGTCGGTGACCTGCAATCTGCGGATCCCCGAAGGCCAGCAACTAGCGCGCCAGCTGATCGCCAAGGCCGATGTGCTGATCGAGAATTTCAAGCCCGGAACACTCGAAAAATGGGGTCTGGCGCCCGAGGATCTCTTGCGCGAGAACCCGGGGCTCATCATTGCGCGGATGTCGGGCTATGGCCAAAATGGCCCCTATGCCGCTCGCGCCGGCTTTGGCGGGATCGGCGAAGCGATGGGCGGCTGGCGCTATATCGTCGGCGAACCCGATCGCCCGCCCGCGCGCATGGGCGTTTCGATCGGCGATACGCTGTGCGCCACCTATGGCTGCATGGGGGTGCTCGCCGCGCTCCACCATCGCGAGCGCACCGGCGAAGGGCAGATCATCGACACCGCGCTCTACGAAGCGGTGCTGCAGGTGATGGAGGGGCTGGTTCCCGAATATGACCACAATGGCGTGATCCGCGAGCGGTCGGGCTCGATCCTGCCGGGCATCGCCCCTTCGAACGTCTATAAGTGCAAAGACGGGATGTTCATGATCGGCGCGAACAAGGACGAGATCTTCGCGCGTCTTGCCAAGGCCATGGGGCAGGAGGAGCTTGCCTCCGATCCGCGCTTTGCCACCCATATCGCGCGCGGCAAGCACCAGCGCGAGCTCGACGAGATCATCAACCACTGGACCGCGCAGCGCACCGTCGCCGAGGTCAAGCAATTGATGATCGACCATTCGATCCCCGCCGGCCGACTCTATTGCGCGCCCGAAATGATCGAGGATCCGCATTTTCAGGCGCGCGAAGCGATCATCGAGGTCGAGACCAAGCGTTTTGGCAAGCTCAAGATGCAAAACGCCTTTCCCAAGCTGTCGAAGACCCCTTCGGGGGTGCGCCGCCCCGCCCCGGCGATCCCCGGAGAGCACAACGCCGAAATCTATGGTGCTTTACTCGGGCTTGATGCGACTGCGCTTGAAAAACTGAATGAGGCTGGCGTCATATGAACGAAGACCTATCCGCAAACTATGCTGACGCATTTTCAAACCATCTGGAGCCTGGTAACAAGCCAGCTCTGCTGATCGTCGATGTCGTGATGGCTTACCTGGATCCCGATTCGCCGCTTTATGCGAATGCAGAGGCACGGTGAGATGATGGAACTCGAGCAGTGCATCGCAACGATGAACCAGGAGATCGAAGACATCGCAGCGCGCAGCGATACCGCACGCCGCCTCATGACTGTGCGGGGCATCGGCCCACTGGCCTCGACCGCTCTACTGGCAGCGGCCGGTTCCGGGCAGCAGTTCAGTAAGGCTCGTGATCTCGCGGCCTGGCTCGGCCTCGTACCGCGCGAACACTCGACCGGCGGAAAGAACAAGCTGCTCGGTATCAGCAAACGCGGCAACAAGTATCTGCGAAGGATGATAGTCCATCGTGCACGATCCTGTGTCACACATCTTGACCGCAGCCGGGACAGGTTGGGGCCATGGCTCGATGGGCTTGAGAGCAGGATGCATAAGAACAAAGTCACGGTTGCCCTGGCAGCCAAGATCGCCCGCATTGTCTGGGTGATCCTGACCAAGCCGGGTGCTACCTACGAGCGGCGAGTTCCAGCGTTCAGCTGAGCAGCGCCGCCACCAACTGCGAGGTTCGTGAGAGTGATGACGAGACAGTGGACCAGCGCATCGTAAACCCCTGCAAAAAAGCGGGCAGCAAGCCCAAAGCATTTATCTGGGAACGAGGCGCGCGGATCTCATCAAGGCCTGGCCGCAACAGCGGCCCACTCGCGAGAGGCCGGATACATTTGTGCAGACTGGCACCGTCAACACCAATCGACCCTTGCATGGACAGGGCGGGTCATACATTTTTTGCCAGGAGATCCTTCAACGCCACGTTGTCCAGCATCGTGTCGGCCAGCAGTCGCTTGAGCTTCGCGTTCTCGCTCTCAAGCTCCCTCAGCCAACGGGCCTCGGACACCTCCAGCCCGCCATACTTCGACTTCCAGTTGTAGATCGTCGCTTCCGACACCCCGTGCCGCCCGGGCTACGTCAGCAGTCTTCGCGTCTGCCTCCGCCTCCTTCAGCACGCCAATGATCTGCTCCTCTGTAAACCTCGATCTCTTCATCTCGTCCGTCCTTCTCGTAGGGCCGGACTCTAATCAAGCTTGGAGGAAAATCAGGGGGTCACGTCAACGTGAACGCATCCCAGCGGCGCAACATATAGTTGATCGCCTTGGCGAGATCGTGATTGCGTGAAAGCTTGGCAAGCTGGGCGGTCATCCATTTCAGGCTACGGCGTCGGGATGAGCCTTTGCGAAAGCCTCCAATGCCCCACAGTTCTTGTCGATTCTTTCGAGAATCGGGAATTGCGCCATATCGACCTCAAAACGGCGCGCATTGTATATCTGCGGGATCAGGCAGCAATCCGCGAGCGTGGGCGCATCGCCAAAACAAAAGCGCGCCTGTTGTCCATTGTGCGCTGAAATGATCGCTTCGAGCGCCTCGAACCCCTCGCAGATCCAGTGCCGGACCCACTCGTTCTTGGTTTCATCGGACAGACCCAGCGGGCCAACGAGATATTTGAGAACGCGCAGGTTGTTCAAAGGGTGAATGTCGCAGGCGACAGCAAGCGCGCATTGTCGGACAAAGGCACGATCCTTCGGATCATCCCTGGGCAGCAACGGTTTTTCCGGATAGACCTCATCCAGATATTCGAGAATGGCCGCCGATTGGGCCAAAGACCAACCATCCCCGGTTTCCAGCACTGGGACGAGCTTTGCCGGATTGAGGGAGGTGAATGGCTCCGACATTTGCTCGTCCTTGCGGAAGTTGACCGGACAAGACGTGTAGTCCAGACCCTTCAGGTTGAGCCCAATCCGGACGCGGTATGATGCAGAGCTACGAAAAAATTCGTAGAGTTTCAGCATGGGATCGGGTTCCTAGATCGGGTAGATGATCGCATTGGGGATCATCTCGCTGTCGATGACGCACACCCTCTTGGCGAACTTCAATGCGCCGTCTTCCTCGACGATTTCATCGAAATAACGACCGACGCAGAAGACCTCACTCAACTTATCCAGCTTGGTGCGAAAGACGCTGAAATTGGCCTCGCACTGCACGAGCCTGCCCTTGCCTGATGCACTGTCCTCGACGCTGGAGACGAAGGGCAAACCGGTTATGTTGCGTTGATGATAAGGGTCATGGAAAATGGTTTGCGTAATACCATAGGCGCGATCCTTCATCATTCCCTTGCTGCTCAGGACAAGAGTGGAAAGCGGCAGATTTTTTTCGAAATTTTCGCGCGCGGTGATACGGTAGTATGGTTCCGATGAAAAAATATCTACCCAGGATTCAAACTCACGCTGGTTTATCGCTCTTTCGTAGGAGGCATAAAGCTGCGCTATCCTATTCAATTCAAAATTGTCAGGCATCTTAAACCTCCATTACCTCGCGCCAGTATTTATACATGCCGCGGATCAGGTTCTCGCTTGCAATGACGTTGGCTTCTTCGGTACCACGCCCACCCATGAGCGCAATCATCCGATCCGACGGATTGGCCGAGAAGCCTTCCTGAGAAAATTCGAGCACCTCTCCATCATCGGCAGAGACATAGCCCGAAGGACCAAACAGATTGGCTTGCTTGAGCCTGCGCGCATGCATTTCCTCGTCGTCGTCCTCAAAGCGGAAGTGAGTCCAGACAAAGTCAAAGGCATTCGGTCCGGATGGCTGGATATGCCGGGTGGAAAGGCTGTTGACCTGCTGCTGGATGATGACGCTTGGGAACAAGGTCATCATAGTTGCCGTATATTCGCCCCACCATTCCTCATGGACGATGTCGATCTGGCTGGGATCGTTAAGGGCCATGTCCGCCTTGAAGCTCGTGACACCGGAAACGAGCTCGGCCTGCGCTTGCTGAACACTGCGCGTGCCCGCCATCACGGCATGGCGCTTTGTCGGATCCATCAGGAGCCTCATTTTGCTGTCAGCGCGCCACAGACCGAAGGTCACGAACCAGGTGTGCAGAAGGCCCGCATGATAAGGATCCTTGATGTTCTCCATCATCAACTTCCAGTTGGAAGGGATCCTCTGCTTGTTGTAGCCAAGGATGACGAGCTTGCGGCCATCGAATATCCGGTCGAAATAGCGCAACACCTCTTCGCCAAGATAATCTTCGAAACTCTCGACATCCTGATCGAAAGAACCGAAGATCACGCCCCCGCGTGTCGCAATTTTCAGCTTGCGAAGGCCATTTTCTTCCCGTTTGAAATCGGAAGGCATACCCCCGGAAAGCTTGCCGTCCTGGCGCAGTCCGCGCTGGTAAGGCACGCCGCGCAGATTGCCTTGCAGATCATAAATCCACTGATGATAGGGGCAGACGAATTCCCCAACATTGCCATCGCGAGCCCGGCAGAATTTCATCTTGCGGTGTGCGCACAGGTTTTCAAAGCCGTTGATCGCACCGCTCTTGTCGCGCACGACGATGACCGAACGCTCCCCGATGACCGTGCGTTTGAAATCGCCCGGATTGGGAATTTCTGCCTCAAGCCCAAGGTAACACCAGTGCCCGTTGTAAAAGAGACGTTCCAGTTCACGCTCGTAAACCTCTCTATCGGTATAGATGCTGAGAGGAATAGTCGCGCAATCTCCGCCTTCCCATCCGATCGCTTCTTTCAGGCCATCCTGTTTCATTGCCTTAACCTCCGGTCATCTATCCTGCTTGGGCTCGGTGATGAGCACCTCGATGGGCCGCAATTGCGTGATCGTTCCCACCATCTTGTCGCCGGGTGTTACCGGACCGACCCCGGCAGGCGTTCCGGTCATCAACACATCGCCTGGTTCAAGCGTGTCAAATTGCGAGAGAAAGGCGAGGCTCTCCGCCACGCCCCAAAGCATCATGGAAGTTCGGCTCTCCTGGCGGGCCTCGCCATTGACGGTGAGGACGATCTGCGAATCCGGCCACTCCTTGGCTTGACGGATCGCTCCGATCGGCGCTGATCGGCTGAAGGATTTGCCAAGCTCCCAAGGGCGCCCCTTTTCCCGCGCTTCGAGCTGCAGGTCGCGCCGGGTCATGTCGAGGCCCACAGCATAGCCGAAAATGGCTTCGATCGCCTCTTCCTGTGTGGCGTTTTGCAATGGCGCCCCCAGCACGGCCACCAGTTCGAGCTCATAGTGGAAATTGCTGGTCTGCGGTGGATATTCGAGTTCGATCGGATGGGCTGCATCCACCGCTGCATTGGCCGGCTTCATGAAGAAGAACGGCGGCTCGCGTTCATCCCGCCCCATTTCCCGGGCATGGGCCGCGTAATTCTTTCCCACACAGTAGATACGGTTGACCGGAAAGCATTTATCGCTCTCCTCGATCGTCAAGGTAGGAGATGGCGGAAGTTCAAAGCAAAGTTCTCTCAAGATAATTCCCCTGAAAATTCAGTCATGCACGTTACAATCGCGCCTCGCGCCACAAGCCGAGCATTTTCTGGACGGGCCGGTCCGAATAGCTGTAGAGAACCGTCTCTTCGGCCGCAGCGATTTCCAGCTGATGCCAAGAAGGCACGATGAAAATATCGTTCTGTGCGAAGGGGAATTCCTGGCCTTCGATAAAGGAAGTTCCTCGCCCCTCGAGGCAGACATAAATTGTTGAATCCGTGCAACGATAGCCTCGCGTGCGCATCCCTCGGGGCAAGAGCTGGAGAAATGCTCCGATCGTCGGGATGGGGGAGGAGCCCGTCGTCGGATCGATATAGCGAAGCTTGTATCCAAAATGGTCATCGGTCGGCGAACTGGCGATCTTTTCGACCGATCGGAGCGCATCGACATAGGGATAAACGAAGAGCTTGGTGGCCATCCCCTGCTCGCCTTCGAAATCGACGGGCAGCATGTTGCTACCGTAACGCGCACGCGCATCGCCCTCCGGTCTCTGAACGATCTGCGATTTTTCCGGAGCGCCCTCGCGAAAACCGGCGTTCAGCAATTCAACGATCGGGATATCGAGCCCGTCGAGCCAGATGACTGGCTGGTCACCTTCATTGCCATGATCGTGATAGGTCCAGGCCGGCGTAATGATGAAATCCCCGCGCCGCATGGTCGTGCGCTCGCCATCGACGGCCGTATAGGCTCCCTCCCCCGACAAGACGAGGCGGAGAGCCGATTGCGTGTGGCGGTGCGCAGGAGCCACCTCGTTGGGGAGGATCAGTTGAAGGCCCGCATAGAGACCGTCGCTAATGCGCGATTGCCCGCGCAAGCCCGGATTTTCCAGCACCAGAACCCGGCGCTCGGCCTCTTCTGCCGAGATCAGATCGCCCGCCTCCATGAGATAGTCCCGCGCCTGGGCAAAATCCCATTTGTAGGCTTGCGCGCGAGGAGTGGGCGTTTCGGGAACGAGCGCTCCGAGCACTTCCCACAAGGGGGTAAGGTTGTGAGGATCAATTTTTTCATAAAATGCCTGGCGGATATTGTGCCCTTGGCTCGCCGTCTTACCATCAGGAGACATTGACGCCCTCCTCTTCAACAAAATTGATCTCGGCCTCGGTGAAAAATATTGCGTCCTGATCGAGGCCAGCTTTCATCAGGCTCATCATGAGGGGCAAAACAGCGAAGCCGGGGGCGAAGACATTGGCCTGCTCCGCCTTGATCCGATGGCGTTCGAGCTGGATGAAATCGATCATCTCGGTCGTCGAACCACGTCGGCTGGTCAGCCTCATCGATGCCTTCGGCTGCGGTCCGTTGAACACGACGAGCTCGCTATTGGGCAGATGTTGCGTGCACAAATTGCAGATACCGTCGACCAGGTGCATGAAGGAAGCCGACGGCTGCAACAGAAACTGCACCGCTCGGTTCGGATTCTGCGCGATCAGCGCCTCAACGATCGAGCGCACCGCGACCATTCCAGGGCCAACCCCGCAAACCAGGGCAGCGGCCTCGTCTTGCGGCAGGACATAGCCCTTTCCGATGGGTCCGACGAGCTTGAATTCCTGCCCGGCGGATATCCCCTTCTTCAATTCAACAAGGAACTGTGGCGCTGTGTCTGCTTCGACAAGGAAGCTCAGGGTCGACTGACCAGGTGCATTGGCGGGAAACAGGAGAGGGGAGCGCCCCCGATCCATGGCAAGAGCATATTTCTGCCCTGGGAAAAAACGCGCCGGCCTTCGCCCGATATCGAAGTCAAACTGGATGACGTTGGTCTCTATCTCTTCAAGAGCAGTGATCCGGCCGCGATGATACTGGAAGGGGACGTTCACCGCCGGTCTGACCGATGGGAGACGCACCCCCATGTCCATCGAGATGTTTCTTTGGCACGCAAGAAAGGCCTTGTTCTTCTGCATCAGGACAGACTGCTTGTGGCGATCGGGCGCAAACAGATCGAAAGGTTCCACCTCGCACATACCGCAATTGCCGGTCTTGCAGCTGTAAGAAATGGGCAGACCTTCCCGAAGAAGCACGTCGAGCAACCCTTCGCCTTCGTCGCATTGCACGATCCTGCGTATCGGTTTGACTTGGACGATCATGCCGATTTCAGCATTGCATTTCCTTGAGAACAGGATCGTGTCGCGGAAGCGCGACAATTTCAGGAGCCACATCGACGCGCAATTCGCCGATCTCGCTGATCCTCGCCTCGATCCTATCTCCCGCTTCGATGGGCCCGACTCCTTCCGGCGTGCCAGTAAAAATGACATCGCCAGGATTGAGTTGATACATCGAGGAGGCGTATTCGATCAGCTTGGGAACGTCGTAGACAAGATCGCGGGTGTTGGCCTTTTGACGAATCTGGCCGTTGACCCGCAATTCCAGGCCGAGACACCCCGGATCGTCAATCTCGTCCGCTGTGACCATCCACGGACCAAGCACCGCAAAGCTATCAGCCGACTTGCGGAAACTTTGCAGTTCCGGCCCCCGGATGGTGATGTCCAATCCGACCGTATAGCCCGCCACATATTTCAGGGCCTCATCGCGCGTCACACCGTGGCACTGTGTGCCGATGATCACCGCAAGTTCGATCTCATGATCGATCCTGCGCCCTGGATAACGCAGGCGGATAGGTTCGCCAGCCCCGGAAAGGGCGCTGTTGGCCTTTAGGAACAGCCCCCAATGCCAGATGCATTTGGTCATGTCGCGACCATGGGCAATTTCCTGGTTGGCCGCCGTTTCCTCGATGTGCGCGCGATAGTTGATCGGCGCGTTGATCAGCTTCGATGGGTTGGCGACAGGGGCTTCGAGCCGGACATCCGCGATCGGCGTGGGCGTGGCCTGTTCCTTCAATTCCGACATGAGCGGGAGCAATCGTGCAAGCTCCGCGATGAATATGTCCTTTTGCGGAAACGGCCAGCGGCTGTCGGGAAGGCAAGCCAATGCCCCGCTGACGTCGAAAACTTCATCGCCCTCGACGATCCCGACCCGATCCGTATTGAACCTGCAGATTCTCATCTGCTCCGCCTCTCTGTGTGTCTGCGCTCAGATCTCGAGCTCGTCGCCGCCATTGACGTTCATGATACCCCGCACGCCAAGGCCGCCATCGGTATTGATGACGACGCCCGTCGTCGGTGCCGCGTTCTCCTCAGAGGCGAGCAGGACATAAGGCCCGCAATATTGCTCGGGCGTCGGCGCCATACGCAGCGGCGTGATTCCGATGATCAGCTCGTCGAAACCCTCCATCTCCTTGAGGCTCTGGTTGTCCGTATCGGTCGCCTTGAGCCCCGAGAGATTGGTATGCATTCCGCCTGGCGCGACCCCATTGACCCGCACCTTGGGCGCCAGCTCATGAGCCAGTTGCCTCACCAGCCCGACCACCCCGTGCTTGGACGCAGTGTAGACCGGTCCGCCTCCACCAGTATAGAACCCGGAGTTGGAGATCGAGAAGATCATGTTGCCCTTGGAGCGGACCAGCTCGGGCAAAGCAGCGCGAGCGCCAAGGAGCCCACCCTTGAGGTTGACGGCCATCAGCTCATCGAAAGCGGCCGCCAGCTCATCCCCCTTGTATTCGGCAAGGGGCTTGAAAAAGTCAAAGACGCCCGCATTGGCCACGAAACAATCAAGCTGGCCAAAGCTCTCAACCGCCTTGGCAACCGCGGCTTCATTGTCGGCATAAGACGTGACATCACCAACATGAATCTCCACCTTGTCGCCCAGCTCGTCCTTGACCTTGGCCGCGCGCTCTGCATCGCGCTCCATGACGAGAATACGCGCGCCTTCTTTGACAAAACGCCGCGTCAGTGCCAGCCCAAGGCCAGCGCCTCCGCCAGTGATCAACGCAATCTTACCTTCCAACCAACCCATTCTTGTCCTCCTTGATCCGCACGCCGACCCAGCGCTCAAACAAGGTCGAGCCTACAGATTTCTTGCTTTATGCAGGCGCTTACAGGAACAGCGTCATATTACGGCCCTGCACACAGCGCTCCGGGAACGCAATGAAGCGCTTCACGAACTTGAACCCCTGATCCGGGGTGATGACCAGCTCGTCGTGTCGGGAATAGATGAAATCGTCGATCTCATACTGCCGACGCATGCGACGAAGGTGCCAATTCGTCCGCACGAAAAGCCTGTCTTTTGCGCTACCTTTGGTAACCTCGAGGTTTGTGCCGATCCGCACATAAGCCTCGTGTGGATTGACGCGCCAATTCTGCGGATGCAACTGCTGCTCCACACGTGCATTGAGCGCACCGTGATCATCGTCGTAGATGAAAACGCTGTCGGGCGGCGAATAGCGACGCTCTTCGATGTATCGCAGCTGTCGGCTGATTATGACATAACAAATGTCGGGATGGATCATCTCGTCGAGCCATTCCCGCACCCGCCCGGTATCGAGCAACCTCGCTTCGCGATTGGTGAAAGCCTGCACCCTGTGAAGCAGATCGTGATCGGCGATCAGCTCCGGATCGCCATCCCATACATCCGCGCCCATCGTTTTGACGATTTGATTTGCGTTTTCCATTTTATAGCATCCTGAAAGCCTAGATTTTGCAAAGGGATGATCAGCAATCGGCGTCGATCAATTGCTGCTTCCATCCCTCGTCATTCAGATCGAAAGCATCCCAAGAAGGAAGCTTCAGGATCTCGTCATAAAAGCGGTAGTATCCGCGGTAGGACGTTTCGCCGATCGCCGCCTGGCCGATCACGCCGGGCATTTCGTCCATCACCGTGTCGTTGCCGATCCCCATCTGGGCGTTGAGTCGCAACTTGCGCGACTGCCAACCTGTCGGTAGAAGCGAAGCCGATTCCATGTTGTCGTTGTCGTCAGCTTCCCAGTAGCCTGCGGTTCCGAAGGTTCCGTGTACGCCGTTGTAGATATCCCGCTTCAGATCCTCGGGCGTATCCTTTTCCGCGATCGCCCAGGTCCAAACTTCCGTCTCGCTCGGACCACGCGGCTGCCAGATCTTGAACGTGTTGGTCCCCCAAAGGTAGGAAACATTCGGGAACAACGAACCGTTGAGATGCGAACCGTAGAAACGTGCCTTGAGCTCCCCGTATTTCTCCGCGATCTTGCCCTTTTTCGTGGCCTGCCAGGCCAGGATTTTCTCGGCCGTCTGCGCGGGTTGGCCGCCCGGATTGACATCGTAAAGAATGCCCAGTCCGTGGCCAAAGCGCGTTGCAATCTGCGCACCAGCCCCTGCGGGGGGCAGCCTTTGATTTCCCGACATCGGGGAAAACATCGAACGGCTCACCGCCAAAGAGGAAGCATGAGTCCACCCAACGTGATAGGCATCACCAACAAAATTTTCAGTCGGCGCTTTCCAGTTGCAATGAACGATCGAGCGCGCCGGCGGACCGATCAGTTCCACACCCCCGCTCGCTTCCATCCAGATATCCAGATACCAGCGGACATCGCCCAGATAGTCTTCAAGCGAGATCGCCCCTGGATCGAAATTGCCGAACAGGAAGCCGCGATAGCTATCAACCTTTGCCACCTCTTTCAAACCGTGCGCGCAGCGGTCGATCTTGCCGCCATAAAGCTCCTTCTCGAAGGGGACGGTCGCCAATGACCCATCGGCGGCGTAGGACCACCCGTGATAGCTGCAGACGAAGGCACGCCGGTTCCCCGCCTCGACAGGGCATACGCGAGCACCGCGGTGCCGACAGACATTGAGAAAGGCCTTGACCGTTCCGTCCGCTTGGCGAACCACGAGGACTTCGTCTTCGCCCATTTTCGCAATAACAAAGTCGCCATAATTCGGAATGGCCGACTCATGAGTGAGAAAGAGCCAGCAACGGCCGAAAATCTTCTCCATCTCCACCTCATAAAGATGTGGATCGATGAACATACTGGCGGATTGCAAACCACGCTTGGTGTCGATCAGGTCATCCATAGCATAAATCCCAATTTCAATTTTTCACTGGCTCGATAGATATTCATCAAGGAAGAACAATCGGTCGTTCCCCCACCACATTTCCTCGCCAATCATCATGATCGGCGCGCCGAATACGCCGCGCGAATGCGCTTCCTCATTGCTTAATCGGTAGGCATCTTCGGCTTCTTCGGAGTGAACATAGGCGAGAAAGGCATCTGGCTCCCACCCCAACTCGCTCGCTATCTCAGCCAGCAGATCCTCGCTCGACATGTCCTGCCCCTCACCCCAGGAATGGGACCAAACATGGCGGACATAATCCTCGTACTGCCCCTTGGCCTCGGCGAAAAACACGCCCTTATTGGCCAGCTCCGACTTCAGGGATGGAGGAAAGGAGATCGGGATCTTGTACCGCTCAGCCCAGCGATCGAGATCCTTACGCAGATAGCGCAACTTGATAGGCATCGACACATTGGGCGGACCGGTATTGCCTGCAGCCAACTTGGCCGCAGGCAGATCGATCGGGCGATAGCGCAGTTCATAACCGTGCTTGCGCGCAAGCTCCGGCAATTGGCTATGCGCCAGATAGGCAAACGGGCTCATGAAATCGAAAAAGAAATCGATCACCTTGGTGCGCTGCTCCATCACTCGCGCCTCACGCCAAGCTCTTGTGAAGTTTTGCCCAACGCCGCCCGGACTCGCGCCCGCCTTCGAGATAATCCTCGGGAACAATGTTGTAGGGCGGACGACAAGGACCAGCCTTCATCCATCCTGCGGCATCCATCCGCGCCTTTTCGAGCGGGATGTTATAGGAAGAAAAGACCTTGAACGAGCCCTGCGGAAAGAGCGTCTGATAGGTCTGTGCCATCGCGCCGGTCAGCTCTTCGGCCTTGCTCCAATCGCCTGACGTCTTGGCCTGCGCCACCGCATCACGCAAAGCGATCACCGGGTTGGGACCGCATACCGCGCCGCTCGACCAGAAGGCCGTGCAGAATTCCGGATCGATCTTCGCCGCCGCATAGTAGTCAATATCGATCGGCAAAAAGCGGATCCGTCTTTTCGTCAGGTTGAGATCCGGCACCAGTGCGCCAATGCCCAGATATTTTGCAGTGACAACCTGCGGGATCTCGGAAACCTGCGCCCAAAAGGGGCGCGGGAATTCGAATTTGAAGGCCTCCGGATTTGCGTAGATGCAAATCGACATGTCGGGGCAGGCTTCCGCAAGATCGCGGTAGAACTGCACGGCCGTGGGAACATCGGGCGCGCACCACATCGGCGGACCGACCATGGTGCCATCGACCCCGATATCGCGCGCCGCGCGCGTTTCATCGATTGTGGTGCGCGTCGACAGGGTCGAAGTCCCCCCAAAGACAGGCACCCTGCCGCCTGCAGCCTCGACAAGCGCCTTCATGAAATCGCGCTTCTCATCCCAGGTCAGCGTGGCCACCTCCCCCAGCGAACCGAGCGTCAGGATGCCGTCGGCCCCTGAGTCGATCAGCGCTTTGACGACCCGCGCGGTTTCGTCGAGATCCACCGTATCGCGCGCATTAGGGTCCTCTGCGTTGGGCTTGGACGGTGTGGGCATGATGGCCCACACCCCCTGCACATCAGCCACCCCTACTCTATGACTAGCCATTGCAATAATCCGATCCTTCCTGCCTCTGGCTCAACCGTTCAATAACGATAACGAAGCTTGAGGAACCACTCGCGAGGACGAGAATAGGCCCCAGTCGTGGCGCCGGTCTGTTGAAGGTCGGAATATCCGCCCAGGAGATAGCGCTTGTCAGTCAGGTTCGTGAACCCGACTCTCACATCCCAGTTATCCCCGGGCAGTTCGTAACTCAGGTTCGCGCCAAACATGCTGTACCCTTCTTGGTAAAGCGCGGGCGTGTTGATCGCGTCCTTGAAGTGGCCACCCTTGTAGCTCCAGTCGCCATGGAGGCTGAGTGTGCCCGCATCGCCCTTGTAAAGCTCAGCGTCGAACGAACCGGAGGCTGTCCATTTCGGCACATGAGGGAAGCGCGAATTGACGTTCACCGGCGCGGCAGTCGGCGAAACCTCCCGGTAATAGGCATCGAGATAGCCAAAGCCACCCTGAATGGTAAGGAAGTCAGCCAGTTTCGCCTGCGTTTCGACCTCGATACCCCGGATACGCGCACGACCCGCATTGCGAACCTTCGGTGCGATTCCTTCGTTCACGACAATCTGAATGTCGGTGTAATCCGCCTGGAACGCCGCAATGTTGAGCCGCAGGCGACGGTCGAACAATTCGCTCTTGACCCCGACTTCATAGCTTTCCACGAATTCCGGCGCGAACGGCGTGGCCGCCGGCTCGGGCGGGAAGATACGCTGTGTGAAGCCACCGCTCTTGAACCCCTTGGAATAGGAGGCATAGATCAGCGTCTGGTCGGTGACCTTGTAGTCCAGCGAGAGCGCGGGCGTCCACTCGCTCGCCTTCGTTTGCACCTCGACAGCCGGCAGAATATGGTCACCCTGCGGATTGAGCGTCGTATCCGGCGTAGGGCACAGCGCCGGATCGGGCGGAATGATTGGCGTCTGCCGCACGAAACAGCGGCTCAGAAGGAGCAAGGCGCCCCCGGTTCGATCGTCGGTGATCCGCTGGTGCGATGGGTCGAAACGCTTGGTCTCGTCGGTATAACGGATGCCCGGGGTGATCGAGAACCGATCCGTTACATTGATGGTTGCCTGGAGATAGGCCGCATAGCTATCGTTGTCGACATCACCGCCGCTGACAAAGTCTGCAAAGGCGAAGGTGAGAAGATTGCTATCGGTGGCCTTCTCCTTCAGGTAATAAAGGCCTCCAGTGAAATCGACCACGCCATCGAATAACGTTCCGGTTAACTGGAACTCCTGCGAGAATTGCTTCTGATCGATATTGTTGAAGCTCTCACCAAGAGGAATGGGCGAGCCATCAAAATCAAAGGAGAAGTGTGCCTTGGTTTCTCGATAGGCGGTAATTGACTTGAAGTCTACGGAACCGATTTCCCAATCGAGTGTGAGGTTTGTGCCCCACAGATCAAAATTGGAGAGATTCCGGTTCGTCCCCCAGGTTTTATCGATATTGTTGGTGAACCAGTGCGGCCCATAGCAATTGACTGTTGCCGGAGCCGGAGTTCCCACCGGTCCGCAATTGGGCGCCTGAAGCACCTTGTTCCAGAAGAAACTCTGAAAGCCACCATTGGTTACCGGAAAGCCACCCGCTACTCCGATAACATCAAATCCTTCAGACACTTGAAGCAATGTGTTGGCCGCGGATTGCTCGCGCCGCCGGTTGGCGTCGAAGCTGAGCGTCGCCTTGAAATCATCGGTCAGCTCCGCACGAATGGCAATGCGACCGCCCAGAGTGTCGACGTTGCCCTGGCGTCCCCCATCGGAAAGACGCTCCTGATAGCCATCGCGGGTCCGCAATCCGACCACAGCGCGAACAGCGACCCGATCGGAGACGGGGACATTGATCATCCCCCTGGCATCGAGACGATTGAAGCTACCGGTTGCGATCTCGCCTTCCAGATCAAAGTCATTGGAAGGCGGAATTGAATTGACGATAATGGCGCCCCCGATAGTGTTCTTGCCGAACAAGGTTCCCTGCGGTCCACGCAGGATCTGGATGCTCTGCACATCTCCAAGGTCGAGCAATGCCCCCGCTGTCCGCGCGACATAAACTCCGTCGTAGTATAGCCCCACGCCTGGATCGACGGTGATATTGAAGTCGGTCTGTCCGACACCGCGAATGAAGGTGGTGATCGATGCGCTTGAGCCGGAAATATTGGCGACCGGTTCAAGGCTTACGTTGGGCGCAAAACGACCTACATCGCCAACCGTATCCGCCTGACGCCGCTCAAGCGCCTCACTACTGAAGGCCGTCACGGAAATGGGGGTGTCCTGAAGATTTTCCTCCCTTTTCCGGGCGGTCACAACGATTTCATCCAATCCGCCCGATCGCGCCTGTTCCACGGCGCCGTCGCCGCCTTCGCCTTGGTCTTGAGCCTGCGCCGCAGAGCCTTGGTCTTGCGCATGAGCCGCAGAGCCTTGATCTTGCGCATGAGCCGCAGACCCCAGACTGACAGCCAAAGCCAATAGCGATCCGCGCACCATGACCGACCCGGTCAATTTCGTAGAGATATTTTTCTTACCGGTTGCTTCATTCATCAACATGCTCACCCCTCCCAGTTCGTTGGATCTGTTAATTCGACAGAGCTTTCAGGCATCGACGCACGTCCACGCCTCACTCGGTTAGGTTAGAACCCAATTTAAAGGGGTCAGCGATATATGCACAGACCGATTGCCTGATAAACCATATCACCAGATCGGATATTGGGCTCTCGCCAAAGGCCGCCCCCTCTTCGCCATATCCCAGATGATATGCGGGCGGCGTGGAGAGGATGGCGCGCAGGCGGCATCGGCTGCGCCTTGCTTTCTGGATCGCACCGCCTAGAGGTCGAGCGATCACGCCAAGTCCTTGCGCCAAGCGATCACGCAAACAGATCGCGAGGCCATGAAGTAATCCGAATCCAAGGCAGCCTCAAATCGAGCCATGCTGGCGTAGCGCATCGGCAAATTCGCTCGACCGAATCCGCTCTCACCCCCTTGATGGTTGCGTCGAATTCCGCCTACGACTTCGCAACTCCCGCACAGGCTACGACTTCAGCCTAAGGTCCATCCCATAGCCTTCTGCTTCATTGTCATGGCCAAGAATATCGGAAACGTAATATTCCTGCACATCGCTCGACGGCCGTCCATTCCAGCTCGGCTCCCACAGCCAGCCCGATGGATTGGCGCAGTAAAAGGTGAGCGCCCGGTCATTGGAGTGCATGCCCAGGGCCAGCGCAACATCGGTGCCTTCCTTGCGAATAAGATCATGCGTCCTGCCGAAATCGCGCAGATCGGTGTATTCAAACATGAAATGATTGATGCGCTTGGGCATCGGACCCATGCCAAAAGCGACCGAATGATCGCGCTCATTGCAGTGCATGAAGATCGGCTTGGCCGTCATCCCATTGGGCAGGGGCAAGTGGTATTCCACGTCGCCACGAAAGCCGAGCATTTCGTAAAAGGCATAGGCCGCGTCATCGTCCGACTGGCGAAGGATGCTGTGCCCCATGCCTTGCGCGCCGGTGACGAAACGACCGTGCATGGGCCGACCGGGATGGAAGGGACGATGGGCATCGACCTGCGGGCCATAGAAGATTTCCGTGGGATTGCCGCCCGGGTCCTGGAGCTTGAGCAAACCAAGAACGCGCCGTTCGGCCGCTTCCTCGGGTGAACCGAAGGTGACCTCGACTCCATTGGCTTCCAGCAGCCGAGCCGCTTGATCGAGTTCCTGTCGGCCGGCCACGCGCCACCCCATGTAAGCAAGGTCATCCTGGCCATCGACATGAACGACGAAACGATGATGCCACTCGTCCATTCGAAGGTAAAAGCGGTCGCCTTCACCTTCGTCGCTGATCTCAAGGCCCATTATTTTTCCGGCAAAATTCTTCCATGCATCTGCGTTCGAAACCGAAAGGCCCATGTAGCCGAGCTCAATAATTGGACCAGACATCTATTCTTCTCCTGACTGAGATCTTATTCGATTTTTCAGCAAATGCGTATCAAAGAGGAAGCGCCATCATCGTGCGGACGATGTCATTGTCGAGCACGCATCGCCGCGACAAGAGGAGCAATTCTCCGCCCTCGTTCCGGATAAATTCGTCTTCATATTGGCCGGTCGCGTAAACGCTCGGCACTTCCTGTTCGCGCGATTCGTAAACCACGAAGGGCGCGGTCGCCTTGATCCGATCGCCTGTTGCCTCGTGGATCTTGCATGCGCCGATCAGGTGGCGCAGGTTTGCCTTTGGATAGATGCTCGCATTGAGCAAGGCATTGATCCGGTCGATAAGCTGGGGTTTGCGCTCGAAGAAGAGGAAACCCGCCGGAAGATCTTCCGATGCGCTGTCCTTCGTCAGGACGTGATAGCCGCCATCTTCCGCAAAGCACTCCGGCCAGCTGGAAACGTCATTGTCGACAACATAGACGTAATGCGTATTGAAACGATCGACGGCCGCGGCAAGCCCCTCCATCTTCCGATCGCCTGTCATTGCCCTTCTCCCGCGCGCATCAGTTTAAGATAGCCCTTCCAGAATCCGCGCACAGCATTCTCATCGAGCCCCATCGGGACCGTTGGGTTTTCGGCTTTCTCAATGTCCATTAGGATGAGCGAATGGCCGTCAGGGCCCTTGATGCCATCGGTGCAGATTTCGACCGCCTCTCCATCTTCAACCGAAACATAGCCAGCCGGCCCGACCATGTTGATGGCCCGCAAGCGGTGACGTGTCATTTCCTCCTCATCATCTTGGAAACCGAAATAGGTCCAGACAAGGTCCATGGCGCCCGGTTCGCGGACGATCATATGCCGCACGGCAAGGGCCTGGCCAATCTGCTGCAATACGACGGATGGGAAAATCGACTGGATCGAAAGGGAAATGTCGTCCCCGATATCCTGTCGCAATTCAAGCAATGTGGGGTCAAGCAAGGTCATCGCGTCGAGCGGACGGGCGGTTTCCTCCTTGTGCTTCTGAGGATCTTCTGCTTGCTGCGGCTTGCGGATCTGGAACGAGTTGTGAAATCCATAAACCTCGTCGATCTCGGCCTTGGAATCCTGAGCAGGACGCCACAGCCCGAAAGTGGTGTAAAACAGGTGCAGCAGGCCGCCATGGTAGCTGTCGCGGCTGTTCTCGGCATAGAGCTTCCAGTTCGCCTCTATGCGTTGCGCAACCCGTCCGATTACCTTGGTTGGGCGGACAAAGATCCGCTCGATGGCCCGGCACATGGCCGGACCGAGAAAGCTGCGCAGATCGGGCGCCTCATCCGAGAATGTTGCGAATATCATGTCGCCCACCTTATCGACCCGTAGCGGCATCATCCTGTGCGCCTTGATGTCAAAGCTTGCGGGCATCCCGCCCTTGCCCACCATGCCGCGGCGATAGGGAACCGAGCGCAAGGCGCCGGTCGTATCGTAAGCCCATTGATGATAGACGCAAACGAAGGCGCCGCCCTCCGCCCTTCCTCGCGCATTGCGGCAGACCTTGGCCCCCTTGTGCACGCAGCGATTGACCCAAGCGTGCAAGGCGCCATCCTTGCCCCCGACCAAGACGACCGGAGTTTCGCCGACGAAGGTGCTCTTGTAGCAATTCTCTTCAGGAACCTCGCTTGAAAGCCCAAGGAAGCTCCACACCGGACCCCGGAAAATCCTTTCCTGCTCGAGGGCAAAGATCTCGGGATCATCGTAGACCCGGTAATCTATGCTGCTCGGCGTCGAATGTTCCAGAGTTCGTATCGTCGACATTATTGCTTTCTCCAATCCAAAACCGCTCACAGAAAGCTATCAAAGAACAACTGATCTTCTGGAACATTGAATTCCAGCTGCAGCATTCTGATCAATGCGTTGGTCATCGGCGGAGGGCCACAGAAATAATAAGCAAAGCCGCCGAAATCCAATGCGTTCTCCTTGAGATACGCGGCAAGGACCTCATGGATAAAGCCCTTGTATTGCACGCGCGAAGCTCCCGCCTCCCAGGCGCCTTCCTCGCCTTCGGAAGTCGCTTCGATCACTTCAAACCGATGCCCGTCCGGGAAAAGGCGGTCGAGTTGGCGGGCCGCGCACAGATCCTTGGCCTCGCGCCCACCGTAAAAGACCATGACGCGCTTGCCCGCCAGCTTCTCGCTCCGGGCGATACCAGCGGCAATCGACAGGATGGGCGAAAGGCCTGAACCACCGGCCACGAGAATGATGTCTCTTGGCGTTTCCTCTCTCAGGTAGGCGGTGCCATAGGGTCCATCGAGCTCAAGCCCTTCGAGCGCTTCGCGCTCGTCGAACAAGCGGTTCGAAGCGGCGCCACCGGCCATCCGCTTGATCACGAATGACCATTGCCCCTCGGCATTGGCAAGGTTGGCCATCGAATAAGCCCGCTCGCCCTCGACACCGGGAATCGCCAGCATCGCATATTGACCGGGCTGGAAATCGGCCTTTCCATCCTCGCTGGCAAAGGTGAATTCGGCCAGATCATGCGTGATGGGTCGGAAACCGACCAACCGGACCGACCTTCTTTGCGGCAAGACAACGGGACGAAAACGATCCTCGACACGGGCCTCCACCACACAATCGGAAAGGGGGCGGCACTGGCACGCCAACAACCGCCCCCTCTTGCGCGCACGCGCGCCAATCCCCGGCGCTTCGGGCCAGATGTCCTCGATTTCGCCTTCCACCAGCTCTATCTGACACGAACCGCAGCCGCCCGAATTACAGTCATACGCCATGCCGATACCGCTGCGCAGGGCCGCGCGCAAAAGCGGATCGCCCGGCTCGGCATGGAAGTCGATATCGCTGTCGGCGATTCGGATCGCGACCTTGCCGGGGCATGAACCCGTCTTCATGCGCCGAAGACCCCCATCGGGCCATCGTCGGGCGAGATGATGACGCTCTTGGTTTGCGTGTAATGGTTGAGAACTTCGGCCGCAAACTCGCGGCCGAAGCCGCTGCCCTTGTAACCGCCGATCGGCATGCCGCCGACGAAGTTGTAATAGCGGTTGATCCAGACGGTTCCCGTTTCCATCCGACGCGCCATGCGGTGCGCACGATTGAGATCGCGCGTCCAAAGGCCACCACCCAGACCATAGAGATTATCGTTGGCCATGCGAATGACCTCATCCTCGTCGCTCCATGGGATCACGACATTGACCGGTCCGAAAATTTCCTCCTGCGCGATACGCATTTCATTGCGCACACCGGCAAACACCGTCGGCTCGATGAACAACCCGTCCGGGCAAGCCTCGACCTCGCGACGGCCACCCCCAATCAGGCATTGCGCGCCTTCCTTGCGCCCCGCATCGATATAGCCCAAAACCTTGTCATATTGCATCCGCGAAGCCTGCGGCCCCAGAACCGTCCCCGGTTCGGTAGGGTCGCCCGAAGGCACGCGAGCAAGCAAGGCCAGGAATTTTTCGGTGAATTCCTCGAGAACATCCACGTGAACGAAGGTCCGGCTGCCGGCAAGGCACACCTCGCCCTTGTTGAGCACAGTCGACATTGCAGCCCCTTCGGCCGCGCCATCGAGATTGGCATCGGCGCAAACGATATTGGCCGACTTGCCACCCAGCTCCATGGTCTGGGGAATGATGTTGACCGATGCGTATTGGATCAGCTTTTGCGCCGTGGGACGCGAGCCGGTGAACGCCACCTTGCGCACCAGGGGATGCGTGACGAGCGCCTCGCCGATATTCGGCCCATAGCCGGTCACCACGTTGAGAACGCCCGGCGGCAGGAGATCCTGCACTTCCTTGACAAATGCGAGAACCGAAAGACAGACCGCCTCGGCCGGCTTGAGGACAACGGTGTTGCCCGCCGCTAGCGCGGGCGCAATCTTCGACGCCATCATGATGAGTGGCACGTTCCAGGGGATGATCTGGGCGCAAACCCCCAGCGGCTCGCGCAACACCAACCCCAAGCCGTTCGGCACCTCCATGGTGAGACCATGAATCAACCATGGCATCCCGGAAAAGACCTGGAACTGCTCAATGGCCATCGGGATGTCAAAATGCATCGCCTCCATGAACGGCTTGCCATTGTCGAGCGTGTCGATCATCGCGAAATCCTCGGCCCGCGCCTTCAGCCGGCGCCCCATTTCGGCCAGGATCTCCTGGCGCTGGGCCGGCGAAGTCGCAGACCAGGATGGGAAAGCCGCCGCCGCTGCCTCAACGGCACGCACAGCATCCTCCCCAACGCCTGACTGGATCTTCGCTAGCGCCTGGCCGGTCGTCGGATCGACCATGTCAATCGTCTCGCGCGAGCGAGACTCAACCCACTCGCCATTGATGTAGTGCCCGTAAACCGGCTGGAGCAACTTTTGCGCCAATTCCTGATGGCGCTTAATAACTGATTGATCCCCAGTCATCTTCCTCATTCTCCTGCACTAGGCCCATTTCACGGGCTAAATGAATTCAATTCACGCCTCGTCAAATTCAACCAGGATGTCATCGCCATCGACCTCGACGTTGTAGGTCTTGAGCGGTATTTCACATGGAAATTCCGTGGCCTCGCCGGTTCTCACATCGAAGCACCCGGAATGAAGCGGGCACTCTATAACCCCCTCCTCGAAAAAACCGTCGCTGAGCCGGGCGACGGCATGCGTGCAAATATTGCTGGTCGCGAATAATTCTCCATCCAGATTAAAGATCACGATTGGAGGCAGCCCCTCGATGTCCACGGGAAGCATCTCCCCCGGCGTAACTGCCTCAACTTTTGCCACTGCCTTTCGCATGCGCTCACCCGCGCCTTATCCAGAATTCAAGTCACCAAGTTTCCTAATGCGGATAGCTTGGAACCTCATTGCGTCAAACAGCAGGTTCAAATAGACTCCATCACGGACAGTGATATTTCCTCGAATACCCGAGTCTCCCGAACGCGGGGGGCGGCCTGCGGAATTGAGGCGAGGTTGCAGAACCCGGGCACCAGTCCTTTGGCCGGGGCAGTCGGGGTCGAGAACGGACAGAGGCGCAGCCAAGGCGATTGTGCGCCATGTTGGGCCTGTTTACGCTGCGGAACGATTTCTTGGTTGAGGGAAGTTGGTGTGGTGAAGATTCGCGATGTCGACCTGAACTTGCTGCGCGTCTTCGAATGCGTGTTTCAAACCAGAAAGGTTGTGGAGGCAGCCGAGATCCTTGGGATCTCGCAGCCTGCTGTCAGCAACGCGCTCAAAAAGCTGCGCGAGCTGTTCAACGATGAATTGTTTGTCCGCACCAAGAGTGGCATGACCCCGACACAATACGCCATGCAATTGGCCGAACCGATCTCCTACGCGCTCAAGACGCTCGAAATCGCCATAGAGGCATCGGAGAGTTTCGATCCCAGGCGCGACAAACGGCATTTCGTAATCGCAACCTCTGACCTAGGAGATATGTATTTTGGGCCAAAATTGATTTCTCATATCAGAGACATATCACAGGATATAACTATAGAGTTTGTTAGAAACAACAGGCCACATATTGTCGACTCTTTCGAAAATGGTGAAGTAGATATACTTCTCGGGTTTCGGCCCGATCTCATAACGAACATGTTCGTATTCCGTCTATTTTATCAGGGTTGGAGCATTTTGGCCCGTAAAGATCATCCCATATTTTCGAGCAAAGCGCCGCGCGAGGACCTGCTGGCCTGTCGCTGGATTGGCGTACGCTCTGAGGGATCCGGATTGGCAAGCGTGAATGCCGAATTGCTCAAGGTGGGCATGGATCGCAACATCGTGGTCTGGACATCCAACTTCGGGACGCTTGCCCCTTTGCTAGCGGTCGGCGATCTCGCCGCCTGCGTACCGGAAAAATACACCACAGTGATCGACGAGGCTTTCGGACTGAAAAGCATGCCATTCCCGGTTGATCTGCCCAAGCATTCCATCAGCTCGGTCTGGCATTCCAGGGCGCATAACGATCCTGCAAATCAATGGCTCCGGCAGCAAGTCAGCATACTTTTCAAGGAGGCCTGACGATCTCCTGCCAGCTTTCATCATCTTTGGTGCAATTCCGGACGGCCTCTGAGAGTCTGATTTGAAAATATCCAGCGTAATTTCATAGTCTTGCGATGCGACGTGTGAAGAGTTGGATTGAGGCGATGAAGAGCCAGGCGGTTGCTGAGGCGATGGTCTGCTCGAACTCCTAGGCAAGACGCCGGTTACGACCGAGCCATGCAAAGGTCCGCTCGACGACCCAGCGTCTGGGCAAGACCTCGAAGCCCTTGGCGTGGTCGGACCGCTTGATGATCTCGATCGTCCTGTCCGCCGTCAGCGCCCATGGCACAGATTTGAGGTTGTGATTTAAGGAGGGTTTGGGCTTCGTCGTAGTGACGAAGGAACGAAGATGAAGCCCAAACCCTCCAATGCAAAATCGCCGGTGAAGGCCCCCGCTGAGCGGGTGGTGAAGGCCATCCGCCGCAAGACCCGTCGGCATTTTTCCGCAGAAGACAAGATCCGGATCGTTCTCGACGGCCTGCGCGGTGATGACAGCATTGCCGGGCTGTGCCGCAAGGAAGGCACGCGAGAGCCGCAGAACGCGGCGCCAGGTCCTCCAAAGCGTAGAGAGCAAACATGGTGAGCTTTTCAGGGCGACTCGACATGGTGCGCAGCATAGGCAGGAACATGACCGCGTGAGAACGTATTGAGAACAAAAAGTCTGCGCGCTACGATGGTCGCTCACCGATTCGCGGAGCTGCCAATGTCTATCAACGTCCTGTGCCGGGGCGACCGCCTCACTGTGTCTGGCGATGTCCGGCTGACCTATGTCCTGCCGCCAGCCGATGGCGAGCGCGACTATTGCCTGGATTTGTCGGATGGCGCCCGCGTGCTGGGCACTGTCGATCGAGACGGCTGGCACTGCTCGCGCTCACCCGCCACACGGAAGGCGTGACGGTGCTCGGGGAGATCGGGTCGGACACGGGCTTCACGCACGAGGGCCGTATATTGCCGGCATCGACGAGGCCCTGCAAGTGTTGCATCAGCCGGTCGGTATCGGAGGGGTGAAGCCCCGAAGTTGGCTCGTCGAGGATGTAGATCGTGTTGCCGCGTTGAGCGCGTTGCAGTTCAGTCGCCAGCTTGATGCGCTGCGCCTCCCCGCCAGACAGCTCGGTCGCCGGCTGACCGAGCCTCAGATAGCCAAGCCCGATCTCCCGCAACACGTCGAGGGAGCGCATCACAGATGCCTCGCCAGCGAAGAAATCGCACGCATCGTCGACCGTCAGTTCGAGCACCTGGGCGATATTGCGCCCGTTCCATTCGACTTCGAGCGTTTGCGGGTTGTAGCGAGAGCCATGACAGGTCGAGCACGGGGCAAAAACGCTCGGCAGGAACAGCAGCTCCACCATGACGTATCCCTCGCCCTCGCACACAGGGCAGCGCCCTTGACCGGCTCCGCTCCATCGAGATGGAAGTGGCAAGGTCGCGGGCCAGATCGCGACCGAGTTCTGTCTTGATGCCCAGCTCGCGGGTGCGGCTGCGCAGCAGGGATTCAACCTGCGCGTCGCGCTTCAGCCCCTTCGCCATGTCCGTCATGCGGTTGGTGAGCCTCCGGGAGCCCGTCGTCGTGATCCGGCACGGCATATCATCGATCGCCCCCGCTGCACGCCTGTCGCGGGGAACGCCCGGCGTTGCGTCGAGCCCGCGCAGAAGCGGACTCTCAGCCGCCAAAATCGGACGGTCCGCTTCTACGCACCCTCCTCGCCGCCCGAAAAGCAGCCGGTCCGCTCTCAAATCCGTCCGCATATCGGCAGCATCCGATACCGCCCAGAACAGCCCAAAGTCCAAATCCCCATAGACCACCGCCCCGGGCCCCGCGGGTTCGGGCACCGCCGACTTTCCGACGCCTCACGGCGTCCGAAACTCTAGGGTCCAGACTCGTTCAAAGCCAGAATGCTACGGCGGCAGCGAGGCTTACGGCTGACAGGAAGTTTCTGGCGAGCTTGTCGTAGCGGGTAGCGATGCGGCGGAAGTCCTTGAGGCGGCAGAACATGGCCTCGACCCGCCAACGGTCCTTATAGCGGCGTTCGTCATACTGGATCGGGCGCTTGCGGTTGCGCCGTCCGGGAATCACAGGGATCGTGCCCTGCTCACGCAAGGCGACCCTGATGCGGTTTGCATCATAGCCACGGTCGGCGATCACCCGCTTCATGCCGATGGTCTCGCCGATCAGCAGGTCCGCGCCCTTCACATCCGACGTGTTGCCGGGCGTCAGGACGAGGCGCAGTGGTCTTCCGAGAACATCGACAAGCGCGTGGATCTTCGTTGTCCTGCCTCCACGCGAGATGCCAATGGCATTGGCCCGCGCCCCCCTTTTGCGCCACCGGCAGAGCGGTGAGCCTTGATGTAGCTGCTGTCGATCTGGCCGGTCTCCGCGATCCAGCCTTGCTCGGTCAGCGCCGCCAGGATGCGCGTCCAGATGCCGCGGCGGCTCCACCGGTTCCAGCGATTGTAGACCGTCGTCGAAGGGCCGTATTCGGACGGGCAGTCCGCCCAGCGGCCACCACACTTGAGCATGTGGATGATGCCCGAGATCACCCTGCGATCATCGACCCGTCGCGCTCCGGGCTGGTTCTTCGGCAAGTGCGGCTCGATCGCCGCCCATGCTTCATCCGACAGCCAGAACAACGAACGCGACATACCCAAGGACCTCCTGATTCAGCGAGGACCCTCTGAATCAAGGTGTGCGCAAACTTTCAAGAGGCTGATTGGGTTTGGACCCTAGGAAGGCATGGAACTCCCGGTGCTCAGACATGGAGCGTCGATCATTGTCTCGAAAGAGGGAGTTTCGAATTCGAGTGAGTTGCCCGTTCAACTAACCGGCAATCTGATCGGTCATGCGATCATATCCGCGAAGCCGAGAGGCACAAAGGCAAAAGCCCCGAACTTTTATCTACTTCGGCACGGGTAGACCCAATAGTGCGCGCATTGAACGCGAAGGGTCAAACGCGTTGAAAGCCATCGCGAAGCCAGCGCTAATTCCCTATTTAAGTCTTCAGGATGGAGAGGAACGCTCACCGGGTATCGATAAACCAAGCCCGCAAATTAGCGCGATGATTTTTCGGGATAGTTTACCTGGCGTCTCGATGCGGCTTGTCCGCTATTGATTTAATCCACTCGTCGATTTCCGCCTCAACCCATACCGCGCACTTGGGGCCGAGCGAGCGGGATTTCGGAAAGCGGCCTTCGCTCATCCGCTGATAGATGGCCGAACGACGCAGGCCGACCCGGTCCATGACTTCAGGTAGCCGCAAGAGCCTGGCTGGCGGGGGAACTTGCGGCAACGCCTGTTCTGCAGTCACGCCGTCATCGGTAAGCTGGGGTTCTGCCTTCATGATCGCTCCTGTCGGATTAATTTCTCGGTCCCCTCCGAGGTGAATTGGATCAGCGCGGCAGCGCCATCGAAATGTCGCGGTTGGCAAAATCATCGATATGCTTGGCAAGCATGCGGGCGACGAGCTGCGAAGTGCCGTTCGCCCACCGGGGTCGCAAATCTTCGACGCGTCGCCCAAGCGTGCGTTCTAGCTGACCTGGCAAGGCCGTGAAGAAGTCCTCAAGAAACTCTCCCATTTCGCTGCGCATCCATTCGCAGGCGAGATCCTCCTGACCAGCCAAGGCGAGGATCATGCTGGAGCGGGGAAAGGCGCCGCAGACATCGAGAACGCGCGCGGCTTCATCAAGGCCGATCGGCCGGTCGCCGCGCATGACACGAAGCAGGGTCTCGCGGTGGATGCCGACTTCCCGGGCAATCTGATGCTTGGGCTTGTCAGACGACTCGATTGCATGGGCAAGAATGTGCGCGAGCCTGGTGTTGGCTTCGCCTCGGAATGGCGCGGGCTGGTGCATCGACAAAAACTCCAACGATGAGGAACTGAGTCGTAGCCATATCGCGCGTGATCGATGTAGGAAAATGAAAAGAACAATTGCAGAACATCTCGTTTCTAGGCGAATCGGTCCTTTGGCCCGATTCGCCGACAATCTCCGCCACTTTTGTCGGGATTCGTCGACGCTGATTACGAGTTAAGCGGCTGTTTCTGCCTATGATCGCCGACACCGTCCAACTGATGCGTCCATATCCGGCCGCCATTTCAGCCCCACCGGCAATCTGACTTTCCTACATCGATTTCCTAGATGCATGTGGAACACACAGCGAACGAAAGAACGCTGGGTTCACCCCTCCAGATGGAGCTCCATATGCAGTCTCTCACCCTCTCCCGGCGCTCCGGCGCCATCGACCAGCGCCCCTCGAAGTTCGGGCGCGTCCTGACCTTCGCGGTACCGCTGGCAATCGCAGCCCTCGCCGCCAGCGCGGCCTACGCGGGCGCCGACACGACCTTCACCCCTGCCCTCACGAAATTCACCGATTTCCTCGAAGGCTCGGGCGGCAAGATCATCACTGTCCTCAGCCTTGCAGGCGGCCTCATCGGTCTCGCCTCGGGCCGGTTCTCGCTCGGACAGGTCGCTGTTCCGGTCGGTGTCGGCATCGGCGTCGGCACGGGTGTTCCGATCGTCACCTCGGTCGTCACCGCGGTCATCTGACGCATCGGACGGGAAGGCGCGTCGCCATGGCAGACCCATACATCATCCCGCGTCGGCTCGACGATCCGGAGCTCATCGGCTTCTGGACCATCGACGAGTTCGCCGGGATGCTCATCCCCTTCACCTGGGGGATCCTCAGCCAGCATATCTTTATCGGCATCATCGTTGCCTTCGGCGCCTGGTTCGCGCTGCGAAAGGCAAAAGCAGGACGCGCCAGCTCCTGGGTAGCCCATGCCGCCTATTGGTATCTGCCGGCCGGATTGCTGGGCCTGAAATCGACGCCGCCTTCCCACTGCCGCCTGCTTGCCGGTTGAGGGGAGATATCCATGTTTGCCGACATTTCACACGAGCGTCAGCAGTCGCTGCTGCGCCAGCGCAACCTCTTTGCGCTCACCAGCGCCGGGCTCGGCATTGCGCTCGTCGTAGCGGTCAGCCTTGCTGCCACCCGCGACCGCGAAGTCGTTCTCCTGCCAACGCTCCCCAAGCAGCTTACTGTCAGCAGCGCGGGGGTCGAGGCCGACTATCTCGAACTCGTGACCCGCGATGCCGCGCTCGTTCTCCTCAATCGCAGCCCCGAAGGCCTCGACTACTGGATGGACGAGATCCTGAAGCTCGCCGATCCGGCCAGCTACGGACGGCTAAAGGCCGATCTCGTCCGGATTGTCGAAGAGCAACGGGGTTCGGATGTCACCCAGGCCTTCGTCATCCGGTCGATGACCGTCGACCCCAAGATGCTGACTTCCGATGTGACGGGCACGCTCAAGACCTTTGTCGGCGCCCAGGTCATCGCGAGCGACGAACGCCGTTTCCGCTTCAACTGGACCTACCGGGGCCTGCGTCTCGCGCTGTCAGGCTTCAGCCAGTTGCCCCCCAAAGACCCAACGAAGGAGGCCCAGTAATGGCTTACCGACGCAAGACGCGCGCCTGGAGCCTGGCTCTTTGTGCCAGTACCATCCTCGCATTTTCAGGAAGCGGCGCTCAGGCCGCCGACCAGTTCAAACAGGCTGCAGATGGAGCCAGCATCGAATGCGCCGTGTCGGCCCGCGAGCTGACGCGCTTCGCGCTTGTCGACGACCAGTTTGCCAGCGTTTCGAAGATCTCGACCGGAACGCCCTACAACGATTTTGCGGTCACCAACGAGCCGCTGCGCGGCGACATCTATGTGTCGGTGCCCGAGACCTTTGCGGCGCGGTCGATCAGCTTCTTCGCCACGACCAAGAAGGGCTTCGTCTACAAGGTTTCCTGCCAGGTCGAGCCTGTCCCGGCAGTGCAGGTCTTCATCACAAACCCGGCGATCGCGACGAACAAGGCGGCAGGCTGGGAAAGCGAAACGCCGCTGGAGACGAGCGCGGTGCGGCTGATCCAGGCCATGGCCAATGACCGCACGGTCGATGGCTTCGAAGTCAGGCAATCCTCGGCCCTTCCAGCACGGGTCGGCGACCTCGAGGTCCAGTTGATCGCCGATTATCGCGGCAGCGCGCTCGGCGGGAAGGTCATCCGTCTGGCGAACCGTGGCCGCAAACCGCTGACGCTTGCCGAAGCGGATCTCGCGTCGTCCCGGACCCTTGCGATCTCAATCGCCCAGCCCACTCTCCAATCGGGAGAAAGCACGGTCGCCTTCATCGTCGGTTCGAACGGAGGGTTGGGCCATGACTGATGCTCCCTCGATCTCAACCCCGGTACAGGCCGATCCGGCATCGCCGTCGCCAGTCACCAGCCTCAACGCGAAGACCGCACGGCGGCAGAAGCTTCTGCTTGGCTCCCTGGGCGCACTCGCGCTTGTCGGCGGCAGCTGGTTCATCCTGGGCGGCGACGACAACGCGAAGAGCGATGATCCCACCGCCGCGCAGACCATCGACACGGCAGGGCTCATCAATCGCGACCTTTCGCAGCGCGAGTTCGTCGCGACCTACGGCAACCGTCTCGACGCCGTGACCCGCGAGCAGAAGGCGATGAAGGACGCGAGCCTCCCGCGCGAGGAAATCGAATCCCAGCTTGCCGCGCTCAAGGCGGAAAACCAGGCCATGCGGGTCGACGGCCAGGCCGCGATCGATGCGATCTCCGCTGAGAATGCGGATCTCAAGTCGCGCCTCGCAAGCCAGGCCGCCCCGGCAACCGCAAGCCTGCCGCCACCGGCCTATGGCCCGCAGGCGGGTGGCTATGATGCGCGCGGTCGACCGGTTCAGCCTGCTCCTGCGGGTGCTGCGTTGGGCGCAAGCGAAACCGGCCTCCCCGGTCCCGGCGAAGTCAAACTCATGAGCTTCACCTCCGACAAGGCAGGAGCCAGCGGACTGCGGGCGGCTCGCCCGGAAGCGCCGCCAGTGGTGGTCGAGGACTCGCCCGACTATCTGCCGCCCAATTCCTATGCTCCGGCCAAGGTCATCGTCGGCGTCGATGCGTCGGCGGGCGTCGCGAGCCAGACCGATCCACTTCCCGTGGTGCTGCGCATTACCGGTCCGGCGCGATCGGTCATGCAGAACGGCAAGGTTCTGACCACGCGGCTTCAGGGCTGCATCGTCAATGGCGCAGCGCGCGGCGATCTCTCGTCCGAGAAGGTCTATGTGAAGCTGGCGCGGATGACCTGCGACCAGCCCGGCGGGCGCGTCGCGGTGAGCGAGGTCAAAGGCTTCATAAGCTTCGCCGGAAAATCGGGCGTGCGTGGCCGTGTCGTCAGCCGCGAGGGCAGCCTTGTCAGTCAGGCCTTGCTTGCCGGGATTGTCGGCGGGTTCGGGCGCGGCTTTTCGGCGAACGCCAACAGCATCTTCTCCGGCGTCACGACCAATGCCGATGGCACCCGCTCGAAGCTCTCTGCCGGCGACATCCTCGGCGGTGGGCTCGGCCAGGGCGCTGCGGATGCCGCCGATACGGTCAGCAAATATTTGATCGAGCGCGCCGAACAATACCAACCCGTCGTCGAGATGCCGACCGGCATCGATGTCGAGATCGTCTTCCTCGACGGCGTCTATGTGAGGAACTCCCAATGACCCCCGCCGCAAACAACCCGACCCCGAGCAAGCCGCGGCGCTGGCTGCGACCGGTTGTGTCCGCCGCCGCCGTCATCGCCCTGTCCGCAGCGACGGGCTGGGGCGTGGCCAGCCTCGCCTCCCCGGCCCAGGCTCCCGATACGGCAAAGGTGCGCGCCGCGCTCAAGCTGCGCCTGCCGAAGACGCCGATCGATGCGATCACCTGCGATGGCCTTGGCGGCCTGTGCGAGGTCGCCTCGAAATCGACACTGTTTTACGTCGATCGCGCGGCCAAATATCTGGTGATTGGGCGCATCTACGACATGGAAGCGCGTCAGGACCTGACCGCAGCCCGTCTCCTTGCGCTCAACCCCGATCTGCTGGCTGCCGGTGCGGCGCGGCGGACCAACGCTGGCGAAGAAAGCCAGCCCAGCCCGCGCGCCACACCGCAGAAGGTGTCGCTCGCCGGTCTGCCCGCAAACGGCGCGATCACCTGGGGTCCCGCAAATGGTCCCAAGGTGGTCGTCTTCTCCGACTTTCACTGCGGCTATTGCAAGAAGCTCGAAGCCGAACTGAAGGCGATCGGCGCGCGGGTCGAGGAGCGGCCCATTTCAATCTTCGGCGCCGACAGCCGCCGTGATGCCGAACGGGTGCTGTGCTCGCCGCGCCCCGAGGTGTCGCTGCACATGGCCTATTCGGGTCTCGCCCTCGCCAATCCGAAACCCTGCGACACAAGCGGGCTCGATGCCAACGAAGCCTTTGCAAAGCGCCAAGGCTTCAACGGCACGCCGGTCATCGTGCGCCCGTCCGACGGCGCGATCCTCGAAGGCTATCGCCCCGCTTCCGTGCTCCGCGAATTCCTCACGCCCGCCAAAGCGGCCGCGCCCGCTCCGGCCAAGAAAGGATAATCGTCATGCGATTTCCCCACCGTATTCTCGCCTCTGCCTGCCTTGCTGTGCTGACAAGCGCGTGCGCGACTTTCGGCACCAACATCGAAGGCGATTTCACCTGCCGTGCCCACAAGGGCGACTGCGCGCCCAGCCATGTGATCGACGCCCGCGCAACCGGCGACATGACCGCAACCGGCTCGCTCCAGAACGACGATCGTGCGCCTGTCCCGGTCGCGGCAGGCGATCGGGCCCGGACGTCCGAGCGAACGCTCAGGATCGTGTTTCCAGCCCATGTCGATGAGACCGGGACGCTGCATGACGATGCGGTCGCCTGGGCAGTCGTCGAAAATCCGCGCTGGGCCGCAGAACTGCGCCGCAAGGTTGGTGAGGACACCGCCCCGCCGCTGATGCGCCAGCTGCGCCGCACGCTCAAAGCCGTACAGGCGCAGATCGAGGCAACGAGCAATACGCATGAAGGCACGGCCGCCGAGCAGCCTGCCGAACAGCCCGAAGCCGAGCCGTTCGATCTCGGACAGCCCTTTCAACCTTCGTCCTCACTCGAGGACACCCCCTCTGCCTCGCCGCTGGTCTTCCCCTCCACGGCGCGCGAGGCCGTTGCCGGAGCGAAAGCCCCGGCGGTCGAGGGGTTCGACATGGCGCAGCCCCCGCATGATCGAGCCCCTCGGCCTTCTGCCGACAAGGCCCCGCTGATCTTCCCGACCATCGAGGCAATCGAGGCCGCGAAGAACGCCGCTCAGGCACAGAAGGAGCCCAAGTGATGGCCGAGAAACTGAAGACGATTGTCGACCGGCTCCTCACCGGGCTTCTGGGCGATGCCGAGCACGCTGAACATGACCGGCCTGCCCTGATGCTCGATCTGCTGTCGGACTGGCTCCCTTACCGGGTCTATGATCCGGCGAGCCGGCTCTATTTCAACGCGCGATCGAAGGGCTTTGTCCTTGCTGTCACGCCGTTGATCGGTGCCGATGAGCGTACCGGCGAGATCCTTGGATCGTTCTTCTCCGAGGGTCTGCCACCCGGTGCCTGCCTTCAGGTCCTGCATCTCGCGTCCCCGCGCATCAGCCGGATCGTCGCTCCCTGGTTTGCGCCGCGCTATGTCCAGGGCGGCGTCTACGAGGCGATTGCCCGCCACCGCGCTCGTCGACTTTACGGCCTCGTCTGGGAATCGGGTTCGCAGGATGCACCGTTCCATGCGCGGCATCATCAAGTGATCGTTTCGGTCGGCGTGCCCGCTGCCAAAGCGGTGAGCAACGAGGATCTCAAGCAGACGCGCGACGGCCTCATCGCGATGCTGAAGTCGCTCAACCTTGGCGTTGCCGAAGTCGAGCCGCAGCAGCTGATTGCGATCATCGACGACCTGACCTCGCCAACGACCGCGCCGCAGGACGACGCTGTGCCCTATAATCCCAATGACGCGATCGCGGCGCAGGCGATCCGCCACGATATCGAACTCGTCATCCTGGAAGACCGGATGCGGCTCGTCACCGAGAGGTTTCGGGCGACCGGCAAGGTTGACGATGGGGTTCCTGAGATCGGGACGGTCTACCCCGACGCCTTCGATGTGCGGCATTTTTCCTCCCGCAACATGCCCCAGCGCTGGGCGCCGTGGGAGTGCGCGCGGCTCATCGGCGACATGTTCACCGACAAGCTGCGCTTCCCCTGCCCGGCCGCGACGATGCTGTGCCTCGTCTATCCTGACCAGGAGGCAGCTTCGGCCAAGGCCGGCTTCAAGTTCATGCGTACCACCAGCCTTGCGGGAACGCGCAGCGCACGGTTCCTGCCGCGGATCGGCGAGCAGGCCGCCGAATGGCAGCACGTCCAGTCCGAGCTGCAGGAGGGTCGCCGCCTCGTGCGTGTCTTCTATGGCCTGACGACCTATTCGCCGCTCGGCCGCGGTGACCGGGACGAACGCGCGATCAAGTCGATCTACAAGGCGGCAGGCTGGGACCTTGCCGACGAGCGCTACCTGCAAATCCAGGGTCTGCTGGCAGCCATGCCGATGACGCTGGCCGACGGGCTTGGCGCCGACATGGAGCGTCTCAAGCGCTTCAAGACCGTGCTCTCGACCACCGCCGCCAATATCGCGCCGATGCAGGGCGAATATCTTGGCAGCGTCCATCCGCATCTCCTGTTCGTGGGCCGGCGCGGCCAGCCCTTCTTCTGGTCGCCATTCGAGAACGAGGCCGGCAACCACAATGTCGCGATCTGCGGCAAGTCGGGCTCGGGCAAGTCGGTGCTGCTTCAGGAGATGTGCGCGGCGCTGCGCGGTGCGGGCGCGCAGGTCGTCGTGATCGACGACGGGCGCAGCTTCGAGCACTCGGTAAAACTGCAGGGGGGCCGGTTTGTCGAGTTCACCATGAAGGCAGGCTTCTGCCTCAACCCGTTCTCGATGATCGATGGCGAGCGCGCGGCCGAAGACGAGGATTACCGGCTCGACTGCTTCGGCATGGTCAAGGCCATTGTTGGCCAGATGGCGCGGCACAGCGCGCAGCTCAACGATACCGAGCGCGGCCTGATCGACCGGGCGGTCAACATGGTCTGGAACGACCTAGGCGTAGCAGCCTCGATCACCGGCGTCGGCGAAGCGCTGGCCGGTCTTGGCAACGAGACAGCGAGCGATCTTGCGACCGCGCTCGCGCCCTACATGGCGGGCGGCACCTATGGCGCCTTCTTCGAAGGCCAGGCGAGCCTCGATCTCGATACCGACTTCACCGTCTTCGAGATGTCCGATCTCGCCACGCGCGAAGAATTGCGCGCGGTCGTGCTCTCGGCGATCATGTTCATGACCAGCCAGGCCATGACCCGCAGCCCTCGTTCGGTAAGGAAGCTTCTCCTGATCGACGAGGCGTGGTCGATGCTCAAGGGCGGCTCGATGGGTGAGTTCGTCGAGACCTACGCCCGCACCTGCCGCAAATATGGAGGGGCGCTCGCAACCGCCACGCAGTCGCTCAACGACTATTACAAGTCGGACGGTGCGACCGCTGCGCTGGAAAACAGCGACTGGATGCTGATCCTTCAACAGAAGCCCGAGACGATCGCCGATTTCAAGGCGTCGAAGCGGCTCGACATGGACGATCGCACCGAAACCCTGATCCGCAGCCTGAAGCGCTCGGGCAGCGACTATTCGGAAGTCTTCATCAAGGGCCCGGAGACCGAAGCCATCGGACGGCTAGTGCTCGACGACTATTCAGCGACGCTGTTCTCGAGCTCACCCCAGACCTTTGCCGCGATCGATGCCGAGATCGCGCGCGGCCATCAGCTTGCAGACGCGATCGAACGGATCGCCTTTGCCAATCGAACCTGACTTCTTCCTCTATCCAAGGATACCCAGAACCAATGCCACTCCACCTCGTCACGCCGATCGACCGGGCCCAGGACGCCCGTGCCGACAGCGACAGCCTCGACCTGCCCGCCAAGGGTTGGCGCTCGCATACCGCTGACCTTTGCTACATCGTGCTTCGCGGCAGCACCTTCCTTGCCTCGAGCTACCTCATGGCGCTCGGGCTCCCGCTGCTCTTCTTCCTTCTGATTTCCGGCGGAGATGCCGGAGTCTTCTTCGCCCATCTCGCCAATATTTCGGACCGTTTCCTCGGTGCCGAGCAGGGTCGGCAGATCGGTTTTCTCGACGAGTTCAAATTCGTCCTCATCGGTGTCGCGACGCTGGTCGTGGTCTGGCGCCTGCCGCGCTTCATCAACGATCTCGAACGCGAACTCTCGGGAGAAAAGCTGTGAAGAACATATTGGCAACACAATCTCTGCGCAGCCGCATGGGCGGGGTAAACTGGACCGCCGCTGTGCTCGGCTTGAGCATGGTCGGCTCGGCACTCTGGGGCGTCTGGGCCACCGACAAGCTGCTCGCGCTCGATAAGCGCGAGGTGGTGACCGTCCAGCTGAGCCGCATCATGGGCGACTTCATTGAAGCTGAGGCGCGCGCTGGCCGACCGCCAGAAGAAACGAAGATGCGCGTCCAGGCCTATCTCCAGGCGGTCGAAGCCTCTGTCGAACATCTGGGCCGCGAGGGCCGCACGGTCCTTGTCGCCGAAGCGGTGGTGGCGGGCAGCACTCCCGATCTCACCGAAGCCGTGCGCGCCGATGTCGCGCGCCGCGTGGGAGCCATTCCCGATGTCCGCCGCTGACCTTGTCCTCCGCTCGCCCACCGGGCGCCGGCTCACGCTGTGGGCGGGGCTCGGCGCGGCCGCGCTCGCGCTCACGTCGCTCAGCACATTCGCGAAGGATCACGCGCTGATGATCAACGCCAGTCCGAGCCTGCCCTATTGGGCGATCTGGTTGGATCGCGGCGCGCTGCCACAGCGCGGCGACATCATTCTGTTTGATCCGCCCGCCTCACCACTCCTCGAAAGGCACTTCGGCAAGAAGCCCAAGCCGTTCGGCAAGAAGGTGAGCGGCATGCCAGGCGATATCGTGACCGAAAAGGAGCGCAGCTTCTTCGTCAATGGCCGCAAGGTTGCGGTAGCCAAGCGGGCAAGCCGTTTCGGCGAGCCGCTGGCGCTCGGCCCGACTGGCGTGGTGCCTCAAGGCTGCTATTTCGTCACCACCGCGCACAAGGACGGTTTTGACAGCCGCTATGCGGCGATCGGGTGGATCTGCGCCAGGCGCATTCTCGGGGTCGGGAGGCCGATCCTGTGACACCGCTTCGCGCCGCCCCATTCCTCGTAGCCGGTCTTCTGGTGGCCGCGCCGGCAAGCGCCCGCGACTACGGCCAGCAAGGCACGGTCTGGTCCGTGATCGAGCCTGACCTGCTTGAGCAAATCCATGCGCGTCTCACCCATCTCGAGAAAACCGGCGAGACGGCCAAGCTCAACGAGGAGCTGAAGCGGCGGACGATCGCGCGGGTCAACCGCCCTGAGCCGGTCGCGGGGATTAATTCCGCGGCGGCAACGCGCAGCTGGCGGTTTGATCCGACGATCAGCGTCGAGCGCGACATTGCCGACGACAAGGGCCGGGTGATCGTCGCCGCCGGAACTCGGGTCAATCCGCTCGACACCGTGCCGCTGCGCGCGCCGCTGGTGTTCCTCGACGGCGATGATCCCGAGCAGCTTGCCTGGGCAACCCGGCGCTATGCCAGCACCAAGGCCAAACTCATCCTCGTGCGCGGCGCGCCGCTTGAACTGATGAAGGCCCGCCAGCGCCGTTTCTATTTCGACCAGGGCGGCAGTCTTGTGAAGCACTTCGGCATCCGCGCCGTGCCCGCCACGGTCGTGCAGCAGGGCCGCATCCTCATCATCACCGAGCAGCCTGTCCGGCCCAAGGAGCGCGCACCGTCATGAGAACAAAGTCTCCCCTATTTACATGGCTATGCAGTGCGATCCTCTTTCTCGGTCTCATGCTCGCCGCAGCTGCGCCCGCACAGGCATCGGCAGGCCCGGGCCGCTGCACGGGCAAGTTCGTCAATCCGATCACCGACATCTGCTGGTCGTGCCTGTTTCCGATCTCGATCGGCGGCCTGAAGATCTGGCCGTCGAGCCGACCCGACACGAGCAACCCGGCGCTTCCCGTTTGCCTCTGCGGATTGCGGCCGGGCATCGCCATGGGCTTCTGGGAGCCGGTGCGGCTTGCCGACGTCAGCATGAAGCCCTGGTGCTTCGTCAATCTCGGCGGGATGAAACTCGATCCCGGCTTCGACATCGGCTTCAAGTCGATGGCGGGACCCTCGGCCGTCGGCGGCGCGACGCAGTACAATTCGCAATGGCATGTCCACTGGTATGCCTATCCGCTGATCTACTGGATGGAGATCGTTGCCGATTTCCTGTGCCTGGAACAGGGCTCGGTCGATATCCTCTATATCACCAAGATCGATCCGCTCTGGCAGGACAGCGAGCTCACCGCGATCATCAATCCCGAAGCGGTGCTCTTCGCCAATCCCTTGGCGCTTGCGGCCTGCGCGGCCGATTGCGTGGCGGCAACGGCCAAGCTGCCGACCGATCAACTGTTCTGGTGTGCCGGATGCCAGGGCAGCATGTATCCTTTGAACGGCAATGTCTCGACGACGATCGGGCACGTCCAGGCATCGCGGCTCGCGCTCGCGCGCTTCTCCTACAAGCTGCACCGCGAACTCGTTGCCTGGGGCACGATGGGCAGCAAGGGGCTCTGCGGCAAGTATCTGATGCCGGTGATGAGGAAGCAGCAGTACCGCTTCCAGGCCACCAATCCCAATCCGCAGACCAAGGGCCGCTATGCCTGCGCGCCTATTGGCGCCTCCACCACCTTCATGTCGGCAGGTCAGGTCTATCCCGCCATCGGCGAGGACATGGGCTATCTGGTCTGGCGCAAACGGAACTGCTGTGCGCTATGAAGATATTCCCTCATCTCCTTGTAATCGCGTCGATCACTGGCACTGCCATCATGGCAGGGGCTGCGGCGCAGACGAGCGAACCAGAGATCGACCTGGAGGCCATCCGTGCGCGCGCCGAAGTCGAGGCGAGCGAAGCCGATGCGCTTGCCGCCAGTGCCCGTGCGCGCGCCGAGGCGGTCCTGAGCCAAGCCAATGACAGCGCCGCCGAAGCTCAGGCGCATGGCAGACGCTACACCGAGCACGCAGCAAGATCCGCGCGGCCAGAAAGCGAGGACGTCTTCGACTTCGACAAGATGGTGGCCGACGCGGGCACCATGGCAAGCGAGGACTTGGGTGAAGCACCCCGCTTCGTCGCGTTCGCTTCGCTCTCGATGCCGCCGGCTGCCTTGCGGGCCATGGCGGACGATGTCGCCAAGGCTGGCGGCGTCGTTGTGCTGCGCGGCCTGCCGGGTGGCAGCGCCAAGACCCTCACGGCTGCGCTCGCGAAAATCGCCGATGACGGCGGGGCGCTCGACGCAGTCGGCATCGACCCGCGCCTGTTCCGCGCATTCGGGATCGAGGCGGTGCCCACTTATGTCGTGACCAGCAGCGATTTCGACCTGTGCGATGGCTTCGATTGCCGGACGCAGGTTCCGCCTCACGACCGGATGAGCGGCAATGTCAGCGTGTCCTATGCGCTCGCAACCTTCGCGCAAGGCGGCGGTCCGGGCGCGCTGCTCGCATCCCAGCATCTTGCCCGCCTGCAACGGAGTGACCCATGAAGCGCCTTCTCCTCCCCCTGCTTTGTTTCGCCTGCGCATCCTTGCCGTCAGGTGCTTTGGCCCAGACCACGACCGAGGCCGCCAAAGCCGACGGCAAGGCTTTCGGACGCGACAAGGCGGCCGACGCGCAAGGCGCGGCAACGACCGAACCGGACGCAAGCCGGATACCCAATTTCGGGAGTGTGCCCAGCCAGTCGGACTATTTCGACGATCCCGACCGGATGGCGCGGGAAGCGTCAAGCCAGGCCACCGCAAACACCGGATACCGGACCATGCGCGATTCCATGGATCGCCGCGCCCGGTTCGCGCCCCAGGATCTCGACGCGGTCGTCGCGCGCAGCAATGTGATCAGCGATGATCCGCTCTCCTACACGAGCGGGATGACCATCAGCGGCAGCCAGGGTCGCTGCGTCCCACTCCCTCCCGGAAGCGGCACGGCGGCGCGCTACATGGCGACCTGCAACGTTGGCTATACCGCCACCCAGGAGACCAGAACCTGCCCGGTTACGCTGACAGCCAAGGTCGAGCAGCGGCAGGTCTATGGCTATTATTGCGTCGGCGGGAGCGGCGTCGATCCAGCATCGATCTACAATTGCAATCGCTACCCGGCGCCCAAGTGCACGGTCACCCAGTCCTATCCGATCAATCTGTGCGACCCTTATCTTGGCATCTATTGGGGCTGCAATTCGGGCGACCTGCGGGTCGATCTGGTCAGCTGTACGGAGCCGGTCGATGGCGCGACGCCTTACAGCGTGACCGGCGAGAACGTCGTCACGACGAGCCGCGATGAAAGCCAATGCGCTGGCCTCGCCGCGGACAGTTCCTGCCAGCAAGACACCGAGACCTGCACCGACAGCGATCCGGTCACCCGGATCGTCGATGGCATCGCGGTCACCCAGCCTTGCTGGGCATGGGCCCGCAGCTACACCTGCGCGCAGTTTACCGAGGCGCAGGATTGCCAGACTCTCGAGAACACGTCGGGCTGCTCGCTGGTGCGCGAGGACTGCCTGTCCGGCGAGCCCTGCCGGACCTGGGAGCGGGTCTATGATTGCCCGGTTCCCGACCAGCCCGCGAATACCAGCCAATTCATCTGCGATGGCGAAGTCTATTGCATCGATGGCTCGTGCGAAACGATCGAGCGCGAAGCCAATGACGAGTTCAAGGACGCGGTCGTCGCGCTAAACGCAATGGACCAGGCGCGGCGTGAGTTCGATCCTGACACACTCACCCTGTTCAGGGGCACGCGGAACACCTGCTCGTCCAAAGTCTTCGGCGTGCTCAATTGCTGCAAGGGCAAAGGCTTCCCGCTGATCCCGGGCATCCAGTTGCTCGTTGCACTGGGGTGCAGCCGCGAAGAGATGCTGCTCCACCAACGCGATGCGCAAGGCCTGTGCGCCTATGTCGGCACCTATTGCTCGGACAGCTTCCTCGGCGTCTGCCTGACCAAGAAGAAGGTTTATTGCTGCTTTGAATCCAAGCTTTCGCGGATCCTGCAGGAACAGGGCCGCCAGCAGCTGAACAAACCCTGGGGCAAGCCCAAGACGGAGCAATGCCTGGGCTTCACCATTGACGAGTTTTCGCGGCTCGATCTCTCGAAGATGGATTTCGGCGAAGTCTACGCCGAGTTCACCGATGCCGCTCGCCTGCCCGACGAGCTCCAGGCCGCCACCGAAATCCAACAGAAGATCGAGGACTATTATGCCCGCGCCAGCCAATAAGGCCGCCCGGCGGCTGCTTGCCGCCTGCCTCTCGTTCACCGCTATTGCGCCCGCGCTCAGTGCTCCGGCCCGCGGCCAGGAACCGCCACTGGTCACGACCAGCGACAGCCAGGACAGCTTCTACTGCGAGGAGCGCCGCCTTGGTTACTGGTTCTATTGCGCCAAGCCCAAGCTGCCCGAGGTGCAGGAGGAGGCATCTGAGCCTGCTCCGAGTGCGACGAACCAGCTCGATGCAATCACGGCAAATCTGCGCGAACTGAAAGCCAAGGCGATCCTCGAGCCGACGCCGGCCAATGTGACGGCCTATATCCGCTTTCAGCGCGCCCAGCTCGACCGGGCATCTCTGTTCAGCGATGTCTGGCAGCGGGCGATCTGGCAGGATCCTGACCTCGACTATACGCTCCAGCGTCCGGTCTCGACGCTCGGCAAGCGTCAGTGGCAGGACTCGCGCAACGCCGAGCGAAATGCGGTCATGGCGCAGCTGTCCGAACGCTACGGTCTGTTCTACTTCTTCGCCCAGAGCTGCGGCGCCTGCGAAGTCATGTCGCCGATCGTCCAGAGCGTTGCTTCGACCTGGCACATCACGGTGCGCGCGATTTCAACCGACGGCGGCCCCTCGCGCCATTTCCCGAACTACACGGTCGAAACCAACCAGCGCAGCCGGATGGGGCTCGAACCCAAGGTCACGCCAGCGGTGGTGCTCTGGGATGCCGCCAAGGGCCAGCCCATCCCGATCGGCTACGGCGTGATGAGTGCCGACGAGCTTCAGGATCGCATTTACCTCCTCACATCGAAGGAAGCCGGACGTGACTACTAGGATGAAACGTGCCGTCGCCGCGATCCTCGCGGCCACCCTCCCCCTTACCAGCGCATCAGCCGATGTCGGCAGTTCGATGGACTCGTTCCTCAACGATATCGGCGGCGCCGCCAACGTCAATGGGCCGACCGCATTCCAGGGCCAGTCGGCAGGCTATTACAGCCTCGGCAATGTCTGGACGCGCTTCCCTCAGAAGACGACCAACATCGCCAACCTGCAGCTGCCGCGCGCCCGTGCAGGGTGCGGCGGTATCGACATTTTTGCCGGGTCCTTCAGCTTCATCAACGCGAGCGAGATCGTCGCGATGCTGAAGGCGGTCGCCAACAATGCGGTAGGCTTCGCTTTCAGTCTGGCGATCGACACGGTCTGTCCGGAATGCTCGAAGATCATGCAGGAGTTCAGCCAGAAGGCTCAGCTCATGAACAATCTCAACATCAACTCCTGCGAGATGGCGCAGGGACTGGTGGGCGGCATCTGGCCCAAGGGCGATCTTGCCGACAAGGCAATCTGCGAGGCGATCGGCAATTCGGAAGGCATCTTCACCGACTATGCCGCCGCCAAGCATGGCTGCGGAACCAAGGGCCAGCGTTCGAGCACCACGGCGCAAGGTGCAGGCAAATATGACGACGTCAATCCTGCCGTGGCGAGGAACTACACCTGGACGATCCTCAAGAAGTCCGCGTTCTTCTCGCCAAATGGCACCTTCGACGAGGAACTTGCCGAATATGCGATGACGCTGCTCGGCACGATTATCTACGTGCCCCCAACGGACGATGAACCGGGCAAGTTCGTACCTATCGTCGGGGAAGCGTCATCGACACTGGTTACCTCGCTGCTTGACGGAACGAGCAATGGCAATGTCCTGATTTTTGACTGCGACGAGCCGGACAAGTGCCTCGATCCCGGCTTCAAGTCGCTCAGCCTTCCGGCATCCAAGGCCCTGCGCCCGCGCGTTGCAGCCCTGATTGCCGGCATGGTCCAGGCGATCCATGACGACACCGCGATCACCGACGCGCAGAAGGAGCTGCTTCAGGTCGCCTCGATCCCGCTCTACAAGATTCTTACCGTTCAGGCGGCCTATGGCCGCGGGATGCCGACCGACGATCGCGAGACGCTGGCGGAGATCGCCAGCGTCGACCTGCTGTTTGCCGTCCTCGACCGCATCGTCAGCGAAGCGGGCCGCTCGATGTCGAGTTTCATCGGGGCGGACGAAGCCAAAATCGCCATGTGGCAGGGCCAAGTGAATGTCGTCCGGCAGGCACTCGCGGACCGGCAGGCGAACACGCACCTAAAGGTCAACGCCATCATGCAAATCATCGAGAAGACCGCGTTCATCGAGAACGTGCTCGCCGCCTCGATGTCGCCGGGCATGGCCGCCTCGCTCGACTGGTCGCGCGGCGTCCAGTCGCGCGCCCTTACCCACTGATCCCTTTCAGCGCGTCGGAAACGGCGGGAGCCTAGCAACATGGTCGAGATTTTCACGGTTGGCGGCGGCGATTACCTGGTCAATGTCTTTCAGGCGGTCGCCGCCTGGACAGGCAATGGGGGCTACAAAAGCCTGCTCCAGGTCGTCCTCGTCATGGGACTTGGCCTATCTGCCATTACGCTGGCATTCAATCAGGACTGGCGGGCCTGGATCAACTGGTTCCTTGGCGCGACGCTGATCTACTCGTGCCTGATGGTGCCGCGGCTCGACGTCCATGTGACCGACCGGCTCAACCCGAGCCTCGCTCCCGCCAATGTCAGCAATGTGCCGCTGGGCCTGGCGCTGATGGCGAGCTTCACGAGCCAGGTTGGCGATTACTTGACCGGCTCGGCCGAGGTGGTGTTCGGGCTGCCGGGCGACCTCAACTACTCGAAGAACGGCATGATCTATGGCGCGCGGCTCTACGATGCGACGCGATCCTTGCGCATTTCCGACCCGGAATTTGCCGCCAATCTCGACGAGCATTTCCGGCAATGCGTGTTCTACGACGTGCTGCTTGGCCGATATTCGATGAAGGAACTCGCCGAGACCAGCGACATCTGGACGACCATTGCGCCCGGTAGCCAGGCGCGGGCCCAGCGCTTCCTCACCCGCGACAACGGGACCGGTCAGGTGACTTCCAATATCATCACCTGCCGCGAAGCCTATGACGCGCTGAACGCTCAGTGGGCCGGACTGATCGACGGTATGGGTACGGTTTTCGGGCGCCAGCTCTATCCCAACCAGACTGCCGCCCTCGCCAAGGCCAAGCTCTTTGCTGACTTGCCGGTGGCCTACCAGTACCTCACCGGGGTCTCGGCCAATGCGACCGAGATCTTCAAGCAGACGCTTACAATCAACGCGATGAGCCAGGCCATGCATTCGATGGCGGCGACGAGCGGAGCGGGCAATGTCGATGTCTACGCCCAGACGCGCGCGGATATTCAGACCGAGCGGACCTATGGCTCGATCGCCAGCAACGCGATGAAGTGGGTGCCGCTCCTCAATGTCGTGCTGACCGTGCTCTTCTATGCCCTGTTTCCGGTCCTCTTCCCGCTGTTTCTGCTGCCCAAGACCGGGCCGCTGGCACTCAAAGGCTATGTGACAGGCTTCTTTTACCTGGCGGCATGGGGACCGCTGTTCGTGATCCTGCACATGATGCTGATGTACAAGGGGGCGGCGGACATGACCGCGGTTGCTGGAAGCAGCGGGCTCAGTCTTGCAAGCTTCACCGGCATGGCCGATGTGAATAGCGATATCGGGCTGCTGGCCGGCTATCTTATCGCCTCGGTGCCGTTTCTGGCCGGCGGCGTCGCCAAGGGCGCCATGGCGATTTCGCACCATGCGACAAGCTATCTCAATCCGAGCCAGAATGCTGCCGAGGAAGCGGCGCGCGAAGCGAGCACGGGCAACGTCTCACTGGGCAATACCAGCTTCGAGAATTCGAGCGTTCTGACCCGCCAGTTCGCACAAGGGACGATCGCGCCCAGCTTCACCTATGGCGCGGCGCAGACCCGGACATTCAGCGATACGGGCTCGATGACGACGAGTTTCCCCGAAGCGAGCTACGACCAGCTTCCCAACTCGAGCTATCCCTTCACGCCCAGCCTCGGACAGGAGTTCACATCACGCCTGTCGACGATGGCATCGCAGGCCCGCTCGAACAGCGAGAGCTATGCGAACATTGCCACGGAATCGACCACCAGCGCCGTCACGAAGTTCCGCGAGCTGCGCAGCCAATTCAGCCGGGGATCGGCTTTCGAGAGCGCCACCGGCACATCCAACTCCGACAGCATCCAGACCGCCTTCAACGAGGTCGACCAGGCATCGACGAACCTGCAGCGCCAGTTCGGCCTGTCACGGAGGGCCGCCGACGACATCACTGTTGCCTGGTTCCTTAACGGTGAAGCGGGTGCCAGCGCTGGTGTTACGAACGGGGTGGCATCTGCAAATATTGGCGCCAAAGGAGGCCGAAACCAATCGTGGACCGACAGCGATATCGGCATCGCATCCGAGGACCGCTCAAGAATTTTCGGAAGCCTCGCCCAGATGTCGGACAGCCGGAACTGGTCGAGCACACGCGACGGGTTTATTCGCAGCGTCAGCACGTCTTCGAGTTCCTCGATCTCGTCGACCGCGAGCGGCATGAACGCTTCGCTAACCGAGGCGCAGAGTTACAGTCGCGAAGCGCGGCGGGCTGAGGAACTGGCGAACCGCCTCGAAAGCCAGGCATCGTTCTTCGAGGGCAACAGTGCCGCTGGCAGCCTTAACCTGTCGCAAGCTTACCGCGAATGGGGATTGGTCGAGATCGAGCGCAATCGCGACTTCTACGGCAGTGTCCGCTTCGACGACCTGACCTTCCAGCTCAGCCCGGAAGGCCAGGCGCTGCAGGGCAGGTTCATCGAAAGTTACGCGGAACAGCTTGGCAACGGCATTGAGGACAGGCTCGTCCTGACGCCAGGACAGCCAATCTCGCGCCCTTCGGTCACAGGGCCGGGATCTGTACGCGGTCGTGCCCCAATCGGTGGAGGGGGTTCAGGAACAGTGCCGCAGGTGGAAGCGGGCGGTATTCACGACGAGGTTCAGCATGCCCAAACAGCCGGCCGTCAGAGAATCCGCGGATCCCGAGAGCGTCTGGATGCAGTTACCAAAGGAGCGCAAGGGGCAAGTGCAGAAGCAGCTGATGACGTCAAGGAATGGTAGAATTTCAGCCCCTAAAGACATCCCAGTAGATTACAAAACCGGCGAAGATCGAGAGGATTAGGAATACCGCAATCGTGAGTTTTCGCCCCCAAGGGTCGGCCCAGGATTTCTTTATCCGATACTCCATGAGCCGATCGTCACGGATCGCCTGATCAATCTCAGACAACCCTTCCCAGTTTCGGGTTTGGCGCGCCTCCGCGCTTTCAAGGTCGAAATTCGTCACGATGGCGTTCATCTTACTTCTCTCAGGAACATAGCGGAAACGGTTACTCGAAGACAGCGAAAAAGTTGCTTCCTCATACGAGCGTTCCAAACGCCTCCTCCACTCTTGAGGATCAGCGTGCAATAGGCACCCCCTTCGTGGGGTGATCGGCGTGCAAAAAGGACCCCTTCATCCCGGGGATTTAGTCGGCCGACTGGTTTTGATCAGTTGGCGAGAACGGGATGTTGATCGTGGAGACAGTGGTTCGGATTCGGATCGGCGTGCAAAAAGGACCCCTTCATCCCGGGGATTTAGTCGGCCGACTGGTTTTGATCAGTTGGCGAGAACGGGATGTTGATCGTGGAGACAGTGGTTCGGATTCGGCGTGAGCATGCAGCGGGTAAGGCGATCAAGGCGATCGCTCGTGACCTTCGTTTGTCGCGGAAGGTCGTCCGCAAAGCGATCCGGTCGCCGGAGGCGGCGTTCAACTATCAGCGCAAAGTCCAGCCGCTGCCGCGGATCGGTCCTTATCAGGATCGTCTCGATGCGCTGCTTGAGGAGAACGAAGGTCGCGGCCGCCGCGATCGGCTACGGATGACGCGTATCCATGACCTGCTGGTGCGCGAGGGGTTCGATGGATCCTATGATGCGGTGCGCCGCTATGCGGCGCGCTGGCGTGCTGCGCGGCGGAAGGATGCTGGCGAAGGCGCACCGGCGTTCATCCCGATGACCTTCCAGCCGGGTGAGGCCTACCAGTTCGACTGGAGCCACGAGGATGTGGAGATCGCCGGCAAGCCGATGCGGGTGAAGGTGGCGCATATGCGTCTCTGCGACTCGCGCGCACCCTATGTCCGGGCCTATCCGCGCGAGGGCCAGGAGATGCTGTTCGACGCTCATGCGCGGGCGTTCGCTTTCTTCGGCGGTGTGCGGCAAGGAGCGTGTGTTCAACCGCCGCTTCCTGATCATGACCGATCATTACATGGTCGAGCCGACCGCCTGCTCGCCGGCGGCGGGATGGGAGAAGGGCCAGGTCGAACAGCAGGTCCAGACGATCCGAGGCCGCTTCTTCCAGCCGCGACTCCGGTTCGCCAGCCTGGCCGAGCTCAACGGGTGGCTGGAGGCCGAGTGCCGGCGCTGGGCCGAGCATCATGCCCATCCCGAACGCGGGGATATTACCGTCGCCGAGGCGCTGGATATGGAGCGACCGGCCCTGCAGCCGATCCTGGCACCGTTCGACGGCTTCCATGAGAGCGAGCATGCCGTCACCGGCACCTGCCTCATCAGCTTCGATCGCAACCGCTACTCGGTCATGTCGACGGCCGCACGCCGGACCGTTCAGGTGCGCTCCTATGCCGATCGCATCGTCATACGCTGCGGCGATGCGATCGTCGGGGAGCATGAGCGCCACTTCGGTCGGAACCGCACGATATACGATCCCTGGCATTATCTGCCGGTCCTCGCGCACAAGCCCGGCGCGCTGCGTAACGGCGCACCGTTCCAGGACTGGGATCTGCCGCCCGCCCTGCACCGATTACGGCGAAGGCTCGGCACCGGGGACGAGGCCGATCGCAGGTTCGTGCGGGTCCTCTCGGCGGTGCTCACCGATGGCCTGGAGCCGGTAGAGGCTGCCGTGCGCGAAGCGTTGGCGAACGGAACGGCCAGCGACGAGCTGATCCTCAACATCCTCTCCCGGCGCCGCGAGCCGGCGACACCCCACAGCATCGTCACTTCGGAAGACCGGATGCTGCAGCATCCTCCGCTCGCCGACTGTGCCCGCTATGATCTGCTGCGAGGCTATGATGCAGCGGCATGATATGATCGACACGATGCGCGGCCTCGGGCTCAAGGGCATGGCGGCGGCGTTCGACGAGGCGGTCACCACCGGCCTCCAGCGCAAGCGCACCACCATGGAGATACTGACCGACCTGCTCCGTGCTGAGGCGACCCACCGGGATGCAGCCTCCATCCGCTATCGGATGACGGCTGCGAGGCTGCCCGTGGTGAAGGACCTGGAGCGGTTCAGCTTCGAGGGCACACCGATCAATGAGGAGATGATCCGCTCCCTTCACGATGGCTCCTTCCTCCCGCCTCGCCGCAATATCGTGCTGGTCGGCGGCACGGGGACAGGCAAGACCCACCTCGCCATCGCGATCACCGCCAATGTCGTGCGAAGGGGCGCTCGCGCCCGCTACTTCAACACCGTCGATCTGGTGACACGCCTCGAAGAGGAGACCCGGATCGGCAAAGGCGGGACCCTGGCGGCGCAGCTGTCGCGGCTCGACCTGATCGTGCTCGACGAGCTTGGATATCTGCCGTTCGCCCGCTCGGGAGGGCAGTTGCTGTTCCACCTCATCAGCAAGCTTTATGAGCGGACCAGCGTCATCATCACCACGAACCTCGCCTTCGGCGAATGGCCGACCGTGTTCGGCGATCCCAAGATGACCACGGCGCTGCTCGACCGCGTCACCCACCACTGCGATATCGTCGAGACGGGCAACGACAGCTGGCGCTTCAAAAACCGCAGCTGACAGCCACCTTCGGCGCCTTCAAAAATCTATCTTGCGCTGCGCGCGCCTCCGGTCGGGCTACGCCCGCCCTCCGCCGCACGCAGCGCAAGGCCATCTTCAACAAACCAGCATCATATTATCCGAAAAGGGGGTCCCTCTTCGACGCCGATCGGGGGTCCCTTTTGAACGCCGTTTGACATCCACTCTGTAATGCAGGCGTTTGCGGACGATCCGAGAAGTCCGCTTTTGAGCACGTTGATTGGGATAGCGGAAATGCCGAATGCAGAAATGGCATGTCAGCTTCTGCTCGAAAGCGGACCTGGAATGAGCTTCCTTCGATGGTCACGACAGGAGTCAGTTTGTTCAATCGCCTAGGGTCATTCCACTACACAGCGTATTTTTTAATGGCCCATCCAGAGCCAAGCGTTCAGTGTAAAAGCGCGCATTCGCGATACCGGCAAAACGCATTGGCCAACTGCATCTGCCGGGGGGTGCGACACTCGGATTCGAAGACTTTCGGAGAGCCAACCAGAATCGTCACGCATTTCGCGCGGGATGTCGCAACGTTGAGGCGATTGAGACTGTAGAGAAACTCCATCCCTCGCGGAGCGTCCGCATGCGAAGAGCTGGCTGTCCGTCGTCAGATAAATTGAGACACGCTTGTGCTTTGGCTTAGCGAGTGTTTGGTCTCGTCTGGTTGGTATGTTTTAGGCGGCTAGCTTACGATGAAGCAAGCGCCTTTGCTCGAGTGTTTGCTGTTTGATCCTTTCTCGTTGTTNCTGTCCGTCGTCAGATAAATTGAGACACGCTTGTGCTTTGGCTTAGCGAGTGTTTGGTCTCGTCTGGTTGGTATGTTTTAGGCGGCTAGCTTACGATGAAGCAAGCGCCTTTGCTCGAGTGTTTGCTGTTTGATCCTTTCTCGTTGTTGGATAATGGCTGTGGCTCTGCCGAAGTAGGCATCGGCAGGTGTGACGTTGTTGAGGCTCTCATGGTAGCGCTGGTGATTGTAGTGCTCGACGAACGTCTCGATCTGACGCTCTAGGTCGCTAGGTAGGAAGTAGTTCTCGAGCAGCACACGGTTTTTGAGCGTCTGGTGCCAGCGCTCGATCTTTCCCTGGGTTTGTGGATGGAAGGGCGCACCGCGCACATGATCCATGCCGTTCTTGCCGAGATAATCGGCCAGTTCCTCGGCGATGTAGCTCGGTCCGTTGTCCGACAGCAGTCTTGGCCTGTGCTTGACGTGGGCGTGCTCGCAGCCCGATGCTTGCAGAGCCATGTCCAGCGTCTCGGTGACGTCCTCAGCCTTCATCGTCGTGCAAAGCTTCCAAGCGATGATATAGCGCGAGTAATCATCGAGCACGGTCGATAGATACATCCATCCCCAACCGACGATCTTGAAGTAGGTGAAGTCGGTCTGCCACATCTCGTTCGGGCGGATCGTTTGCGTATGGAACTGATCAGCAGCCTTGATCACAGTGTAGGCAGGACTGGTAATCAGATCATGGGCCTTGAGCAGCCGATAAACGGTCGCTTCGGACACGAAGTAGCGCCTCTCGTCGGTGAAGCGCACCGCCAGCTCTCTGGGTGATAGCTCACAGTGTTCGAGCGCCATATCAACGATCTGCTGCTGGACACCCTCAGGCACGCGGTTCCAAGCACGCCCTGGCCCCGGCCTCCCATCTTCCAACGCCGCTTCGCCAAAGCGCTGATAAAGGTCATACCAACGATAGAAGGTGGGACGGGCAACACCCAGCATGTCCAGTGTCTTCTTCGCTGGCAGATGGGACCGTTCCACCAGCCTGATGATCTCCAGCTTCTCGGATGCGGGATACCTCATTCTTCGTCTCCCCCATCCGCGATCATGCTTTTTTTGAGCAGGCGCAGCTCAAGCGTCTGCTCAGCCACAACCTCCTTCAGATCACGCGCTTCGCGGCGCAGATCCTTCACCTCATCCGTGGTCGCAGAACGGGCCGTATCGCCAGCAAGCCTGCGTTTACCAGCCTCCATGAACTCCTTCGACCAAGTGTAATACAGGCTCTGGGCAATGCCTTCCTTGCGGCACAGCTCGGCAATACTGTCATCACCGCGCAGGCCATCCAGCACGATCCTGATCTTCTCTTCGGCTGAAAACTGACGCCGTGTTTTGCGCCGAATGTCCTTCACCACCCGCTCGGCAGGCGCTTTGGAATTTGCTCGTTTTGATCTCATCTTCGTTCCTTACAGTCACTGCGATGAGACCAAAACACTCCTCTATCCAACTACCTCAATCTGTCTCATGAACGCTGACGGGGAACAC
>NZ_NIWD01000009.1:325574-746665 GCF_002277025.1 Sphingopyxis sp. GW247-27LB | reverse complement strand
ATCCGGCCATTATCCCGACTCTTCGGGACCGTCTCACCGATGCAATGCGGAAGTGATAGGACCATGATCGCCAGCCTTCTTGTTAAGGATGCGATGTTTTGCCGGGGTGGGCTCGAGCCCACCCCGGCAAAACATCGTCGCCCGGAGACTTCCCATCCCCCAGCTCTTCTTCACCGAACCCTCTTCCCTCCCCTCCACAGTCGTGATCGATGGACATGTTCATGGCTTGACGCCTGATGAAATCACGGCAGCCGGAAGTTGCGGGTTGGTCGAAGGAATGCCGTTCATCCTGCGCGACGACGGCAGCTATGATCATCACCTCAACCACTTCCTCCGCTCTTGTCCGACAATGGGCGTGCGTTCGCTCAACAGCCTGCGCGCCTATGCGCGCGATATCGTGGTTTGGATGCGGTTCCTGGGGGAGCAGAGGAACGGAAAATCCCTCTGGCAAGCCGATCGCGACGATGTTGCCGCCTTCCATCGCGCCCGACGGCTCTCGGAACCGCCCTATCGTATCTCGGCTGCGTCCTGGAATCGCGCCGTGGCGGCGCTCGACAAGCTTTATCGTTGGGGGCGTGACGAGAAGCTCATCGTCGATCTGCCGTTCACCTATCGCCAGAGCTGGATACGCTCCGTGCCGGACGGCGCGCTCCAGGCCGTATCTGCAAACTGCGCGCGCGAACCCGGAGCGCGCCGCGGCGACATGCGCTTCGTCGATCTTGATCGCTATATGCTGTTCCGGGATGTTGGCCTGCGGGGGCGACTGCCGGATGAGCGTGAAGATCCAGACTGGCGCGGACGCCATGGTGAGCGCAATGCGCTGTTCGCCGAGTTGCTCATCACCACGGGATTACGGTTACAGGAGGCGTCCAGCCTGCTGCTGAGTGAACTTCCGAACCATCGTCTCGATGATCCATCGATCCGGTCGCTGCCCTACCGGCTCGCGGCGGCGACAGCAAAAGGCGGACGTGGCCGGGAAATCCGCCTGCCCGCTCGGTTGTTAAAGCAACTGGGCGATTATGCGCGCGTCGAACGTGAAAACGCCGTGTGCCAGCAGCGGGTTGGCGATGCGAAACGGTCGATCGTGCGACCGATCCTCGCGACGCCTGCTGGCCGGAGGTCGCTCCGTATCATCGACGGCGACCGGGGAACGTCCGTCAGCGTCGATCGCCTATCTCCCGCAGAGCGCGCGAGGCTCGTCGACGCAAATACGCTCGAACCGCTCGCCTTGTGGCTCACCGAAACCGGGGGGCCGATGACCATGCCTGCCTGGGAGGCGGTGTTCATGCGGGCGAGTGCCCGTTGTCAGGCGTTCGGACTCGAGATCGACGTGACCCCGCACATGCTGCGCCACGGCTTCGCCGTTCATATGCTTGCGCTCCTTCTGCGCGAGCAAGTGGCCTGGGTCATCGGGGGAGGCGCCGGAAAGGCAGGCTCGGCCTATCGGCGCCTGATCGGCGATCCGCTACTGAAGCTTCAGCGGCTGATGGGGCACAGCCGGATCGAGAGCACCTATATCTATCTGGATCATCTCGACGAGAGCCAGGCAATCGTCGATGCGGCGGTCGATCAGTGGGGACTGGATCTCGCGCCGGATGATGCGGCGTGAAGCGCGGACACTATGCGCGGTTCCCGGAAGCCACGCCGGCGACCGGCATGGCCGCGACGGTGCTCGATCCGCGCCGGTTCGCTGTTCGGTGCGATGATGGCAGCCAGGTGCTGGTAGACATGAGCGACTGGACGCGTCCTGCTCTCGCTGGCGAGATGGCGATGTTGCTCGAGGAATATGTGCGTCGAATGGGTCCGAGCCCCATCGCGCGTTCGGTACGGCGGAAGGTCCGACAGCTGGGCCAGTTCTGGGCCTTCCTTGATGTAAATAGCCTGCCGGTGGACAAACTCGGCGATGTCGATACGACGCTGATCAACAATTATGAGCTCTGGTTGGAGCGGCATGGCGGCGGGCGGTTCCAGCAGCGCCATCTTCTCGCAACGTTGATCGGGCTCCTGCGCCTCGCGCCGGAGACCCGGGCGGGTACGCTATCGCAAGAGACGATCGCGCGTCTGACCTTTATCGGCCATGGCGAGGCCGGGGTCAGCCGACCGCGCAATGCGTATAGCAGCGGTATCGCGAACCGGTTGCGCGATGCAGCGCGCGTGCAGGTTGATGACGCGCGGCGCCGGATAGCGCTGGGCGATGCGCTACCGCCGACACCGGCGGGGATCAAGATCGGCAGCCGCCTCCACGAGCATTATATCGCGGTGATCGATCAGATCGTCCGGTTGGGACAGGTCGGCACGCGCCGCAGGGATGTGGCGCGCTTCGTCCAGCTCGCACAGTATCGCAAGCTCGATAACCGGATGGAGGCGCTGCATGCCGGCTTCTATCTGACCCGGCTCGACCTCATTGCGTTCATCGTGTGGCTCTCCCTCGAGATGGGCATGGAGATGGAATGCCTGCTGCGGCTGAAGGCGGACTGTCTGCGCAATCCGGCCAAGGGCTATGTCGAGATCGAGTATTACAAACGTCGCGCGCGTGGATCGGAGTGGAAACGACTCCGTGTAAGGGATGGCTCGAGCGGCACGCCCGGTGGAATGATCAGGCTGGCGATCGCGCTGACCGAACGGGCCCGTGGGCACCTGGGGACCGATCGGCTGTGGGCGATCTGGACCATCACCGGGCTTCGGCTGCCGAGCGATGATGGACCCCAAGGGGTGGAGGTCTTTGTCGGTCACCACCAGTTGCTCGATGATGACGGCGCGCCGCTGCACCTCTCGCTGTCGCGCCTTCGCAAGACCAACAAGGCCGAATGGTATCGCCGAACCGAAGGGCAGCTCGAGCACTTCGCCGTTGGGCACTCAATACCGGTAGCGGCGCGGCACTATGCCGAGATCCCGGCGCTTCGGCCGATCCATGAGCGGACGATCGCCGAGGCCCTCGGCGATGCGCTCGAAATGGCGTTGAGGCCGACCATCCTGTTGCCGATCACCGATGACGATCGGCCTGATGCTCACGGGCAAAGCGTGAAACCCGCGAAGAAGAAGTCGTCCGTTGAGGATCTCTGGCTTGCCCGCTGCGGCAGCTTCTTCGAAAGCCCGTTCGGTTCGGCGGGTGAGGCATGTCCGACGCCCTTCTGGGGGTGCCTCGAATGCGAGAACGCCGTGATCACGGCCCGCAAGCTGCCTGCGCTCGTCGCCTTCCAATCCTTCATGGCCGATCAGCGCGGGGCGCTGGATGCCGACGAGTGGACGAGCAAGTTCGGGCGGGCATGGTGGCGGATTACCGGCCAGATCCTGCCCGCCTTCCCTGCGGCGCTGGTCGAGGCGGCTCGCATCGAGGCTGAATCAGCGGGTCCGGAGCTGCTCTATCTACCGGTGGAAGTGAGCGCCCGATGAGCGGGGTCGAACCTGTCCTTGCACCGGGAGTGTCTGCGATACGATCCTCCGATGATGTGGTGCTGGCCTCGATGGCGCTGAAGGAAGGCGTCGATCGTGAAGCGCTATCCCGGTTCCACGAAGATGTCTGGGACCTCGACCCTGCGATCTTCCACGTCACCGCACGCAACGCGTTCCGCACCATCGACTTCGGCGGGATCGCCTGTCCCATCGAACGTCTGACCGCCAAGGAATATATCTATGCGTGGCTGAACGAGCTGCTCCCGGATCGGGCGGGCCGGCTACGGCCGCTCGCGACGCGCGCCGCGCTGGCGACGCTCTGCCGGTTCATGGCGTTCGTCCGCGAGCGGACTGGGCGGTTCGATGCCGACGCCATCGACCAGGCCATGCTCGACGCATATCTTGCCGAACAGAATGCCCGAAACGTGCAGCCGAGCCGGGTAGCGGAATGCCTGAGACCGATCGTCCAGCTTCATCGCCTGGCGCCCTTCCTGACCCATGGCGGGCTCGGCTTCGTACCTTGGCACGGGCGGGCGATCTTCACTGTCGCTGGCTGCAAGGGGCGCGCCTATGAAAATGTGACGCCGCGCATCCCCGAGCCGGTGATCGGCGCGCTCGTACGCTGGTCGCTTAAATATATCGATGTCTTTGCTGCCGACATCTTTGCGGCGCGCGCCGAACTTGATGCGCTTGAAAAGGCTTATGCCGAGAGGCCGAAGCGCTGCGGCAGTGGCAGTGTAGCAGAGAAGATGGTGAGATGGATCGAGAGGCGCAGAAACGCCGGACGCGGCGTGCCGGTATGGACTGAGCCGAGCCGGATCGGAGGGCTTTGCGATGCGATCTCGCGCTCCAGACGGAACGGCGGCGATGTTCTGAACATACAGCTCATCGCACTTCAGAGCGGGCTTCATCCGACCAATATCTGCGAGAACGGCGAGGCCAACCGGCTGCTAAAGGGCGCGGTTTACGAACTTGGCCTCGAGCGCGGCGGCATGGATACGCCGATCACGATCGATGCCGATAGCGGCCGTGCCTGGCGCGAGCGGTTCGATGCGTTCGCGTTGATCCGGGAGGAGCGGCATCTTCAGACGGCTGCCTACATCCTGTGCTCCTATCTGACCGGCATGCGTGACAGCGAGGTCCAGGCCATGCGTCCGGGCTGCGTCAAGCGAGCGATGAGCGCCGACGGAATGATCGAGCGTCTGGCGGTCCAGAGCATCATCTACAAGGGGCGCGGAGCGCGCGGCGAGATCGAGGAATGGGTGACGATCGCACCCGTCGCACGCGCCGTGGAGGTCGCGGAGCGCCTCGCCGCCCGCCATCGTGCACCGCACCAGCATGACGGTCTATGGGTCGTCCTTGAACGGGGCACCGCCATCCAGCGCGGGCTCTCGCATATCGTCAAACAGATCAACCGGTATCGCGAGCATCTCGATGCGCACTATGGCTCCGGCGATGCACCGATCGTTCCCCTTGTCGATGAGCAGATCTGGGTCTTCAACACGCGTCAGTTCCGGCGCACGCTTGCCTGGTACATCGCCAACAGGCCGTTCGGCGTGGTGGCCGGAAAGATCCAGTACAAGCACGCCTCCGTCGCGATGTTCGACGGCTATGCCGGCGCATCCGCCTCCGGGTTCCGGCAGGAGGTCGAGCAGGAACGCGCGCTTGGCCAACTCGACGATATCGTCGCGCAATATGAGGCATATCGTGGCGGCGAGAGGCTGGCAGGCCCTGCGGGCGGGCGTATCGCTGCGGAAATGCTGCGGGTGGAAACCGCAAGTGATCTGCCGGGCATAGTGGCCGACGAGAAGCGGGTGAAAGCAATGCTCGCCCATCTTGCGCGAACACTGCATGTAGGCGTCCTCAATGACTGCTTCTTCGATCGCGCGACCGCCCTGTGCCTGAGGAGCTCCGACGAAGGGGCCGCCCCGCGGCTATCGAACTGCGCACCGGATCGCTGTCCGAACTCCTGCATCACGAGCCGTCATGTTCCGGCATGGCAGGCCGCCATCGATGATGCCGACGCGATGTTGAAGAACAAGCGGCTGTCGACGGCGCAGCGCACAGCCATCCGTGAGGATCGGCACCGCATGCGCAGGGTGATCGCGCCTCTGACGGAGCCGGCGTCATGAAGCCGGTCAGCGCCGAGACCGAACGCAGGTTGCGTGAGGCCCTTGCCCGCTTTGTGGCCGGCGGCGCAATCGCCACTGGTGGTCGGCTGTCGATCGCGAATCTGGCGCGAGAGGCGGGCGTGAGCCGCGCCACGGCAAACAGGGCGGTCGCGGTGCTGGCAGAACTGCGCGAGGCTGCCGCGCTGACTAAAAATGCCTCGCCTCGACCGGTCCAGCGCGGCGAGAGCGGCGAGCAGCAGCGGCGCGCGGACGAGAATATCCTCGCTCAACACATCCAGGTGCGTGCGCTGTTACGCGGCAAGGAGCATCGGCGCGCGGCCAACATCGACAACGTCGTGCCCATCGTCCGGCGATGATGCAGCTGGCTCTGGCGCGGGGGTTGGCTGCTGCGCGTGCATCCAGTCCGCCGCCTGTTGCGCCTTGCTGGCGGCCGTGAAGATGGCGCGCGGGTCGTTCTTCAGCACCTCGAGCCAAGAGGCAATGTACGCCGCATGATCGGGGCGCGGATGGTGAGCGATGCCAAGATCGGCAAGCACGAGGCCGCTCAGAATCTCCACGCAACACTCTTCAGCCGCATAGGCGGCGGAACCGAAGCGGCCAGAGAGGTCACGGTCGAGGCGATGCTTAGCCCCCGAGGCGTGCCCGTTCTCATGGAGCCACACGCCGTAGAATGAGGCCGCATCCCGGAAATACTCGAAGGGCGGCATACATACCGTGTCAGTCGAAGGCCGATAATAGGCCTCCGAACCGCCGAAGATGGTCGTGATGCCAAGGTTGGTGATGAAGGCTTCAGCTTCGGCATGGCGTGCCGTCTCCGGGAGCATCGTCACCGGCGGCGACTCATAGCCATCGACCTGGGCCACGTTGAACACCGAAAACGCGCGAGCGAACATCTTGCGATGGCCGTTCTCACCTTCATCCCGTTCGTCATCCCCAGCGGAGGCGATCTGCTTCCAGAAGACCACGGTCGTGGCATGCTCGCCCTTGCGAACCTGCGCGCCGGTCTCGGACCACTGACGATAGGTGCCCCAGAGGCCGTCACTGTAGCCGCCCGCCATCGCGGCGACCCACAGCGCCACGGTATTTATGCCGCGATAGCGCTTGGCCGAACTGACGTTGGTTGGGCGCGCAACGCTGGTACCGTGGTGATGCCACGGCGCGCGCCAGTCGCCGGGCCCGTTCTCAATGGCAGCGATGATCTCCGCGGTAACGCGTGTGTAGACGTCAGCGCGGTCGCCAGCCTGCTTACGATATGCCATGTGAAAGCTCCTCGAGATCACGCGAGCACGCTTCGGCATCGCCCAAATGAAGGGGCGTCCGGCTGCTCAGCGGTGCGATGAATGGATCAGTGAACCGTCGGTGAGACAGGTTGACTGTTCAGATAACGGCCATAGTCNCGATATGCCATGTGAAAGCTCCTCGAGATCACGCGAGCACGCTTCGGCATCGCCCAAATGAAGGGGCGTCCGGCTGCTCAGCGGTGCGATGAATGGATCAGTGAACCGTCGGTGAGACAGGTTGACTGTTCAGATAACGGCCATAGTCGGGACCGGTCACGGCGCGAAGTTCCAACCTTCCGTTATCGGTTTCGAGCGTCTTGATCTGCTCGGCGCGGTGCGAGGTCAGCCCGTACTGCAGGTTGATCGCGGCGAGTGGCGCGGGAAGCTGACGCAAATAGGCCGCAGGTGCCCCCACCTGGCTGGCCAGCTGACCGAAGCTCCAGTGGGTCGGCGTGACCGGCGCATCCGCGCCGGGCAGGATCAGCGCAAGGCGTTCGGGATCGTTGCGGCTCGCCTCGACATGGATGAGCGCAGTTTCGACCACCCGGGTCCGGCTGCGTTCCGATCGGCCTCGCACCGAGCGAGCCAGGTCGCCCAGCGACAGGAAGCGCTCATCGTCGGGGCGCGAAAACCACTCCGACGAAACCCGGCCAATCCGCTGACCGCGTGAGACATCGACCTTGTATCCGCCACTCACGTCGCGGCGAGCATCGAGAACCTGCATATTCATGGGAAAACCTCCATGACGGGCGGCCGGGAGCCTCTCTCTCGACCCTCATCCCGTCACGGCGCAGCCCGCCAACCTCTCACTCTAACCTGCTCATGCTCCAAGTCGCGCGAGCGGCCAGCGAGATTGCCAAACGAAGAAACTGCACCCTGAAAGGAGGCGGGGTCGCTCAACTGCTCATGCAGGCGGAAAGCCGGGGCTTGTCGGCTTTCATCGCATGCGAATGAAACCATGACCGCCGATTCAGAGTGCGTGTGGGGCCTTCCACATCAAACTTCGCGCCCTCAGGAGCAGGCCGGTCGGCCCTGCGGGACAGAGCGCGTCATCAGCCCCGCTCCGATTCTCGGGGCGTTGCGGGGTGCCCCCGCAGAGGTGGGTAACTTGGAGACCGCTTGCGGGCTGCATGCAGGGAGGAAGCCTCCTCCCTTTTACTCATGCTTCGAATATGCCAGCCAGGACACAAAGCAGAATCGGCCGGTAGCATGGTGACCAAACACGCAGATTAGGAATGATTATGGCAGTAAATGAAGCCGCCAATCTGGGATCTGCGATCAAAGATGCAGCTTTCGCTACGGAATACGTTCTCGTCGAAGCAACAGTTCAGACACGCGACGACGGATCCGTACCAATGGTAATATTGAGCTCCGATGACGCGGTCAGAGTGATCAGCGCCCATGCGCCGCGGATCATCTATCTTGTTGAGCAGGTTTTCGACCTTGCTGGTGAGATCGAAACTGCGCGGGATGAGCTTGACGATATTGGCGTCGAACGCTCGCCCGACCACCTTAAGGCTGTGCATCGCCGTTTTGCCTCATTTGACGGGCAAATTGGCGCGACAATCGCGAGTTTCATGATTGATGGGGTACTTCATACAGCGGTTGCCACCTCCGCTTGGCACGACGAGTTCGGCGAGGCCGTCGAGACAATTCTTGAAGGTGCCCGCGAGAGAGCCAGAGTCGGCCAAGTCTCGAAACATTCGGAAGAGGCCAAGGCGATCGAGCGCAAGGCGTTGGTCCTGGTAAGACACCCATCCTTCAACCATGGACGGGTCTCGTTCGACAAGCGCATGGCACTGGCTGAAACACTCTTTCAGGATAACCCGCACATCCTTTCTGAAGTTACGCGGCGAGCGGAGAACCTGTTTTGGCTGGAGCAATCCGGCGTCAAGCTTGAGGAGGTCTGATCAGGGCTGACCGAACAGCGTGGACGCAGCCAGATGCTGGGCTAGGCCGCCGCTCGACCGCCATCTTGATCGCGATTGTCATTTGCCATGAGCGGCTTCCTCGACGCCCCTTGCGACAGAAACGCAAGCAGCCGCTCCTCATCCTCAGCCATCCGATATTTGGGATCGCTAAGGAGGTTCGGCCGTTCTTCTCGAACTTTGGCCGCCCACCGGTCTGTCCGATCATCACGATCAAGGATGCTTTTTGTTCCAAAGGCACGCAGCATGAAACCGTAGGCCAGCAGGAGGTCGGGATGCTGATGAAATAGGTGATGCCCGATTTCTGCGAGATTCTTGTATTTGAATCCGACCGGCTTTCCCGTCTTCGCACTTGCAACCAGATGGACGAGGCGACTGACCTTCATAAGGTCCGGATATTTGCCTTCCAGTCCACAATTTTGGGTTTGGAGACAACCATTTATGGCAAGCCATCCCTTATGGCGGCCCATGTATTCGTCATTATCATCGTCATCGAGAACAAAGCGAAAGACCCGCTCCCGCAGCTCATTTTCAAGCGCGGCCTTAGCTCGTTCCGCAGTTACTTGCTGGGCGGCGATTCTGGCGGCCTTCTCAGTCTTAATCTGCTCAAGAAGCTTCGCAGCCTCGACCTGATAATCGAACGCCACGACCGTTTGCAAATCGACATCGACCTTGAGCTCGTCCCAGCAAACGAGGCGTTCGACCCACTCGTCGACAATCCGATCCCCGTCGATGACCGGCTTGCGATGCCAGCATTTCAATATGAAGGTGCTTGCGGACTCGGACGCTGCGGCTGTGATTTCATCGACAACAAAAATGTTGGAATTGTTACCGAACAGAATGTCGTCATCGGTCATGCGGCGATAGTTGGGATGAAAATTCGGCAAGACCCAGACCAGTGCTGCGCGTTCCGAGCGATAGAACTCCCTCCGGCTGAGCACGACATCCAAGAAGGTGGTGCTCAGCTGAACTTCGAAGGCCAGGCGCAAATTTTCCAGGCGGGCAGAGACGTCTGGGCGCCGCAAGCCCGGCAGGCCTTCGCTTGATCGCCAGGTCTTCTCGGAAAGCAATTCCGTAAACCGTGGATCGGCGGAGAGGCTTCTCAAGACAAGCTCTTTGATCCGCTTGTGCGCTTCGCTCTCCTGAGTGCCACGATATTTCATGGCCCTGATTTCAGCCTCGGTAAAGCCAGCGCGCGTGACCGCTGGGCAAGAGCCATCTTCATGCCGATGCCGAAAGAAGAAGCGCTTGCTGGTGCTACACGCCAGATAGACAGGGACGCCACACGTCGCGCAGACCAGTCTTGTCTCGTCGCTTTTCACGAGCGATTTGAGCTTCTGGCGCAGCAGGATTGCCCGCTCGTATCGGAATGCCCGGATAAGGCGCCGAACATCCAGCATGTGACCAGATTTGAGGCTGCGCACCTCATCAATTTCGGGCTTTGTGACCGCTTCGGCCCATGCCAGCGGATCAATGGTTACGTTTCCTGCCATCGTCACCTCCAAACACAAGACGAGCGATCTTCACGCTCGTCAAAACCCTAGCACCGCTCCAACCTTGCTCCCGGCCGATTGAGCCCCCAACGCCGCTCGATGTAGAACTCCAGCGACCTGCGAACCTGAAAGCTCAGAACATCTTCAGTGAAGCCGTATTCAAGCCGGACAGCGGCCTTCTGCTCGTCCGACAGGCCGCTCAGAGGCCTAAGCCGGATCTCAACCAGCTCTTCCCAGTCAGCGTCTTGCGGGAGCTCCTGGCCGATCGGTGCGATTGAAAAGCTGCTGTCAGGCGACACCCGAACTGGCAGGTAGTCGCGCCATTCCTGATGGTGGAAACTCCACGCCCTGACATGCAGGCGCTCTCCATCCGATGCGAAGTTTGCAGGAGCAACCCACTGATTTTGACGCAGGCCGCTCGACATTGAAACATAGTCGATCTCGATCTTCAGTCGCTGCTCGATTGCCTGATAGAGATGGCGCATCACAAATGGCGGGCACTGCCGCACGGGTGATGGCAACAAGGAGAAGCCGTTGGATGCAGGGCTTCTGACAAGCTCATCCGGCGAGCCGGCTTCGTATGCGAATGGCAATCCTCGGTGCTTGCTGTCAGCAAGGTAACATTTGCGGACCGCGTCATACTTGGGTTTTGGTTCAGCTACCCGCTCCAGATACTCCCTGAAATCGATCGCGGCCTGGGGCGAGGAGATACCGAAGCGCTCGATCAGGTCCTTGCGGTTCACCTGCCCGCGCCACGTCAGGCATTGGTCAAGATAGACCAGACGGGCGAACATCGCAGGCTTGAGGGTGGGATCGTTCATTGGGGCAAACGCTACTTGACTCGACCTTGAGTGTCTATATAAATTTTATACATATTGAGATTCGAGGTTCTGCGAATGCGCATATTGCACACAAGTGACTGGCATCTAGGCCGCCAATTCCACGGGGTGGCGCTGGAGGAAGACCATGATCACGTTCTCATTCAGATCCTGTCGATTATCGATGATCATCAGCCAGACGTTCTGATTGTCGCGGGTGACATCTTCGACAGGGCAAACCCACCCCAGAGCGCGCTCAAGCGGCTTTCCGAATTCCTTACGACGGTAAGAGCAACTTCAACCGCGGCCATCGTTTTGATCGCGGGCAATCACGATTCAGCGGCGCAGATTGGAGCATTGGGCGTTCTTGCTACCGATGGTGAAGTGATCGTGCGCGGGCCATTGGACGAAGATGAAAGGCCGCTGATCATTTCCGATGCAGACGGACCGGTGGCGATTTCGGCTTTGCCCTTTGCATTCGAATATGCGGCCCGTCTGTGCTTTGAGGACGAAGGAATTTCCTGCCCCGCTGATGTCATTCGAGCTCAGGTTGCGAGTACGCGCAAACACGTTGCGGACGGGATGCGCTGGATCGTCGTTGCACATGCCTTCGTCGATGGCGCCGCAACGAGCGAAAGCGAGCGTCCGCTCATGCGGACGGTTGGCGGGATCGAAACGGTTTCGGCGACTGTGTTTGACGGAGCGCACTATGTTGCGCTGGGACATCTGCATCGCCCACAATCGGTCGTACAGGACCATGTTCGCTATTCCGGCGCTCCGCTGGCTTTCGGCTTTGATGAAGAAGGTCAGGAGAAGTCTGTCAGCCTTATCGATCTTGCGGCAGACGGCTCAGTCGAAGTGACGGGGCTGCCAATCAAACCGCTGCGACAGGTTCGATCCATTCGGGGCAAGCTTCAGGAACTGCTGGCTGCAACCGAGATGTCCAACGACCTCGTTCGCGTGGTGCTGACCGACGAAACGCCACAAATCGACCCGATGAAAAGGATTAGGGTGTTCTATCCGAATGCTGTCCAGCTCACCTATGAACGGAACGAGCGACCTGTGGAGCAGCGCCTGGCGGAGCAAAGAGCGGCGATCGATGACCCCCACACACTCGCGGCGACATTCATGGATTTTGTCCGCGGTGATGCGCTGTCGGAGGCCGAAGGCAAAATTGTCGCCACCGCGCTTCATACATTCGCCACGGCGGAGGAGGGCCAATGAAGCCGATCATCCTCACCCTGAGTGCCTTTGGCCCCTATGGCGGCGTCGAGACCATTGATTTCCGAGAAGCAACGGATGCTGGTCTGTTCGGGATTTACGGACCGACTGGTTCGGGGAAATCTTCGATTTTCAGCGCGATCGCTTTTGCCCTCTTTGGCGAAGGTGCAAAGGAAGAACAGGGCATCGGAACGATGCGTTCCGACTTTGCATCGGACGCGCTGTTGACCGAGGTCAGTCTGCAGTTCCAGCTTGGTGACAAGCGATATTTCGTCCGACGAATCCCTGATCAGCCCCGCCCCAAGAACAGAGGGGACGGGCAAACGATGCAGGCGCATTCGGCTTGGCTGTTCGATGTGTCAGCAGTCGCCATTGACGATGTTAGCCACGAATGTTGCGGCGTCCCTATTGCCGAACGCAAGGTGAGTGATGTCTTGCGGCATGTGGAGGACCTGCTCGGCTACGGTGCGCAGCAGTTTCGTCAAATCGTGCTTCTTCCGCAGGGCCGATTCGAACGGTTCCTGGTATCCAACAGCAAGGACCGGCTCGAGATCCTGCGCGAACTGTTCGACGTATCGCTTTACCGGAGGCTGACGGATAAACTCAAAGCGGACGCCGCAGATATCCGGCGCGAAATCGAAGACGGCTATCGATTGAATGGGCAGCGGCTCTCGGCGGAAGGCTTTGCCAGTTCGGACGAGTTGAGTGCGGGCATCGTGTCCGCGCTCGATCAGTATGAATTTACTCGTCTGAAGGTGGCCGAAACGTCAGCGGTACTCAATCTAGCGAATAAAGCGTTTGCGGCGGCCGCAGCCCAGGAGAAGCTTTTTGGCGAAGTCGATGCCGCTGCTGCTGCCGTGGAGTTGCTAGAAAGCAAGGTTTCTGAATTCGACGCGATCCGTGCACGTAAATCTGGTGCCGAGTTGGCGCGTCGCATGGCCGATCTCGACAACAGTTTGGCCGACGCTCGCAAGCGTCACGAATTGGCCGTAAAGGCCCAGGCCGACGCCAACGACGCGGCAATCCGCACACGCGACGCCTCGTCAGCGGCGAACGCTGCGTTGGCAAAACTGCGGTTGAGCGAACACGAAATCGAAATCCTGAGCCGCAAGGTCGATGAAATGGTCCGCCACAAGCAGGTATTGGCCGATTCAGCCGAGCGACACGCGGAGCACCAAAAAACACTAAGCAATTTCAACAGCGCCAAGCACGGGCAGGAAAGTGCCGCTTCAGATCACGTGCGCGCCGATCGGCTCTTTGAGGAGAAATCCGCCGCACACACTGTCGCGCAACGGAATACCCTTGAACGGCAGAAATTGATCGGGCTGCGCGACAAGCTGAAAATCGAACTTGATCATGCACGCGCTCACCGGGGTGCAGTCGAAGCCCAGGGAAAGGCGCAGGTTGAGGCCGACGCCGCATTGGCAAAATCATTAGACGCGCAAACCCGTCATCGTAACGCCGCTGAAACAGAAGCTGCACGCGAAAGTGATTTTATTTCCGCCCAAGCCAGCGTCCTTGCACAGCTACTGGAGGAAGGGCTGCCATGCCCGGTTTGTGGCGCCAGTGATCACCCCCAACCTGCGCATGGGACAGGCGATGCAGCTCTTCTGGAAAAAGCTTGGCGTGATGCTCAGTCCGCTTCCATCGAAGCAGCAAAGGTCGATCGTGAGGCTCAGTCACGGGCCAGTTCCGCCAGAGCAACCCTTGAGGCCCGCCAGGTGGCGGTCGCCACGCTATCGACACCTCAGCGCGGCATCGACGATATTGACACCGAACATCGGGAAATCCTCGGAGCGATTGATGAACTCGGCGACGCTGCAGATGTGGCCCTTCTCGCACAGGAAGTTGAGGAATTGCGTGAAGGTAAACAGGCCGCTGCGACCAAACTTCAGAAAGCCAGTTCGAGGCTGAGTGAGGCAACGACAGCCGAAGCCGTATCTCGTCAAGCCTATGCAGATCGCATCGCTTCCGTACCGGAAGCGCTGCGTGACCCAGCCGATTTGCAAACTGCGATCGACGACGTGACGAATGACATCAATCAGCGCAGGCAAGCGATAGCCGACGCCTTGGAAAAGCAGCAGAGCTGCCACGCCGCACATATCAAGGCTGATGCCGTCCTCCAGAACGCTTCGACCTCGCTCAATGATTGTGCGGATGAAGTGGAAAAGAAGCAGGCTGCATTTGAGGCGCGACTGGTCGAACTCAAAATTTCTGAAATCGCCTATCGCTTCGCCATTCCCGACATCAATTCGATCGGAGAATTGGAAGGGGCGATCTCAGCATTCGACAAGGATCTGGCGGCAGCGCGCGGGCGGCAAATAGCTGCCAATAACGCGATTGGTAACGCCCAGAGGCCTGATCTCGGGCCGTTCCGGCTCAGCTGCGATCAAGCCCAGACGGCGGCGAACGATGCTGCAAAGCACAGCGCCGAGGCGAAACAACGGCATCAATCGCTTCTCGATTTGCAATCGAGTTTGGCCGATGAACTGAAAAATCTGCACAGCCTTGAGCAATCATCCGGTGCTTTGCGCGGTCTGGCCGAAGCGTTCGACGGGCAAAACGAGCTTAGGACCAGCCTCGAAACCTTTGCCATCGGTGCTATGTTTGACCAGGTGCTAGAAGCCGCAAATCTGAGACTCGATCCGATGACGAGTGGTCGATATCGGTTCGAACGCGACACAGTGAGTGTTGGCGGGCGGTCAAAACGGGGACTCGATGTGCGCGTTCACGACATCGAGACTGGCCGGGCACGCGAGATCATAACGTTATCAGGCGGCGAAACCTTTATTGCGGCCTTATCATTGGCTCTCGGGCTTTCAGACATTGTCGAAATGACCAATGGGGCCATCAGGCTCGATACGATTTTCATCGATGAGGGCTTTGGCAGCCTCGACACCGAAAACGACGCTGGCACGCTGGATCAAGTCCTGCAGGTTCTCCAGAATATCGTTGGTGAGCGTCGAGCCGTAGGCCTGATTTCACATGTAACTTTGGTCCAGCAGGCGGTCCCTAACGGCTTCACCGTACACAAGGGTACCAATGGCAGTCAGATAGAGGTTCGGTTGGCCTGAGAAGCCGATCAACCGCGCTGTCATTGCTGACGGCGCTCTTGAGGCCTTGGGCGGTAATTGCGGTGGCCGTGCTCCTGATCAGATTCGGAATGCCGAGCTGGCAAGGTTCATAGCGCCTGAACGCGCCCACAGCGTACCGGTGGCATCGCCACGCTTCTGTAGGGCAACGGCATGCAATCTGGCTCGGCCACTGCTTCCACGAAGCGGTCACGCCATCGTTGCCGAATCTTGCCTGAGGCTTCCCAAAAACTGGAGACATTATGGAGACAATGACCTGCGGGAGACGCTCTGTCTCCACCGCAAAGGCGCCTTCGTAGCGCCTAATAATCTGTTTTCCGTAGGAAAACTGGAGCGGGCGAAGGGATTCGAACCCTCGACCCCAACCTTGGCAAGGTTGTGCTCTACCCCTGAGCTACGCCCGCTCTGGCGGCTGGCGACCGGGTGGGTGCCAGCGGGTGAGGCGCGCGATTAGCACCGGCTTTTAGAGTCGGCAAGCCCTGTTTGCGCTTTTCCCGCCCGCGAGGCGCGAAGGGTTGGCATTGGCGGCGCAATTCCCACATAAGCGGGCGAAGCGCACAACAAGGGAGCAATCACATCGTGGCCACTCTGGGTCTGAACCCGCAGGAAAAGGAAGCGGTCGAAGCCTTTCGCAGCGAGGTCGTCGAGCCGTCGATGACGAAGCTCGTCATTCTCGATTTCTGGGCCGAATGGTGCGGGCCGTGCAAGCAGCTCGCGCCGATCCTCGAAAAGGTCGCCGCCGACTATGCCGACAAGGGCGTCGTGCTCGCCAAGGTCGACGTCGATGCGAATCGCTTCATCGCGGGCCAGTTCCAGGTCCAGTCGATCCCGACCGTCTATGCGATCTTCCAGGGGCAGCCGGTCGCCAACCTGACCAACGCCCGGACCGAAAGCCAGTTGAAGGCGATCCTCGACCAGCTTCTCGCGCAGCTTCCGATCGAGAGCGAGGCGAGCGCCCGTGCGGTCGAGATCGCGCCGCTGATCGAGATGGGCGAGAGCGTGCTCGCCGAGGGCGACGGACCCCGCGCCGCGAGCATCTTCACCCAGATCCTCGACATGGCGCCCGACAACGCCGCGGCGCACGGCGGGCTGATCCGCGCGCTGCTCGCGGCGGGCGAGACCGAGGCGGCGCAGGCCGCGCTGGACGCGGTGCCCGAAGCGATCGCCGGCGACCCCGCGATCGCGCAGGCGAAAAGCGCGGTAGCGCTCGCCGCCGATGCCCCCGATGCCGGCGAGCTCGCGGCGCTCGAAGCCGCGGTCGCGGCGAACGGCGACGACCATCAGGCGCGCTTCGACCTTGCCGTGGCGGAAATCGGCGCGGGGCGGCGCGACGCCGCCGCCGACAATCTGCTCCGCATCGTCGAAGCCGATCGCGAATGGCACGAGGGCGCCGCGCGCGCCAAGCTGCTCGAACTGTTCGAGGCGGTCGGGCTCGAGGATCCCTGGGTCGCGGCGCAGCGCCGCCGCCTGTCGCTGATCCTGTTCGGCTGAACCCGATGGCCGAAGCCGCGCCCCTGACCATCCAGCGGATCGCGATCTTTCCGCTGCCCGGCGCGGTGCTGTTTCCGGGGCTGCACCTGCCGCTCCACATCTTCGAGCCGCGCTACAAGGCGATGGTGCAGGAGGTGCTGGCGCGCGACCGCCAGATCGGGATGATCCAGCCGCGGCAGATTCCGGGCGAGGAGACCCGCGAGCCGCCCGCGCTCTATGACGTCGGCTGTGTCGGGCGGATCATCGATGTCGAGGCGCTCGACGAGGGGCGCTTCAACCTGATCCTCGAGGGCGTCGCGCGTTTTCGCGTCCGCCGCGAGCTCGACGTCACCACGCCCTTTCGCCAGGTCGAGGCCGAAATCGAAACCGAGGCTGAGGAAGATGCCGTGCTGTCGAGCATCGAGCGTGCGGGCCTCGAACGCGAGGCGAAGCGCTTCGCGGCACGGCAGGGCTATGTCGTCGACTGGGATTCGGTCGGACAGCTCGACGACGCGACGCTCGTCAACGGCATCGCGCAGGTCGCGCCCTTCGACGCGGCGGCGAAACAGGCGCTGCTCGAAGCGACGCCGATCGACGCGCGCGCCGAGCTGGTCGTCCAGATGATGCAATTCTTCGGACGCTTCGACGGCGACGACGGGCGCGCGACGCTTCAGTAGCGTCAAGCCGCAGCGCGCTGCGCGATGTCGGCGAGCGCGCGGCGGACGATATGACGCTCGCTTTCGTTGAGGCGCTGCGCCCCGCTGTCGGTGCCGAGAAGCTGGCGGCGGACGAGCGCCGCCTCGGCCGAGACCCGCGCATCGACGGACAGTCCCGCGCGATGGCGCATCAGCAGCGCGCGGCGACGCGCGGCCCAGTCGCGGACGAGCCGGTCGGCGCAGCGATGCGCGAGGCGGTTCGAGGCCGCGGCCTCGGCGGCGCCCTCGGCCTCCGCATCGACGAGCCATGCGTCGGCGCCCGCCTCGACAAGCGCGTCGAGCGAAAGCGTTGCGCTGCGCAACCGCTGGCGCAGCGCCTGCAGTTCGGCGCGGATCTGCCAGCTCACATGGGTGGTGAAGCGCGCGCGGGCGGGGTCGTAGCGTTCGGCGGCGCGATGGATCGCGATCGCGCAGGCCTGCTCGGCATCCTCCGCGGCGTCGGCGAGGCCATAGCGCCGGGTGAAATAGCGGACGCGCGGTGCGAGCAGGGCGGCGAGCCGCGCGAACGCGCGGTCGGCGCGGGCGCGGGCGCGCGCTCCACCATCACGGTCGATCGCGCCGCGCGCCGCGATCCAGTCGGTCACCGCGCCTTCGAGCGCGTCGCTCCTGTCGGACATGATCCATCCCTTCCCTGACACGGCAGCACGCCGCATGGACGGGATATTGGGACATGGTTAGCGGCGTCGGGACGAGGGACTAGGTAGCAATACCTATATCTCCGCCCCCGCGAGCAGCCGGGGCAGGTCACCCGATTCGCCCCGCGCCTCGTCCATGAAGAAGCGCTTGAGCATCGGCAGGCGCTGCACCGCGCCGAGCCCGGCCCGGCGAACGGCCGAGGCGGTGCGGCCGGGAATGCCGAACAGGCGGGTGAGGCCGTCGGTCGCGAGGCTGACCATCAGATTGTCGAGCCCGCGCCAGCGCTGATAGCGCGCGAGCAGCGCCGCATCGCCGAGATCGAGCCCGAGCCGCGCGCCATCGACCAGCACCTCGGCGAGCGCCGCGACGTCGCGCAGCCCGAGGTTGAGCCCCTGCCCCGCGATCGGATGGATGCCGTGCGCGGCGTCGCCGACGAGCGCGATGCGATCGGCGACGATCGAGGCGCTGTGGTGGAAACCGAGCGGGTAGGTCATGCGCGGTGCGACCAGTTCCATCGCACCGAGCAAGCCGCCGGCGCGCTTTTCGAGCTCGGCGGTGAAACCGCGATCGCCCAGTTTGGCGAAGCCCGGCCCGTCTTTTTCAGACACCGTCCAGACGAAGGCCGAGCGGTGCCGCCCCCCGGCATCATCGACGAGCGGCAGCAGCGCGAAGGGCCCCGAAGGGAAGAAAATCTCGTGCGCGACCTGGTCGTGGGACCGCGTATGCGCGACCGCGCCGATCATCGCGTGATGATGATAGGACCAGTTCGCGATGCTGAACCCCGCGGCGTCGCGGGTCGGCGAGCGGCGCCCCTCGGCGACGATCAGCAGCGGCGCGGCGAGCCGCGTGCCGTCGGCGAGTGTCAGCGTGACGCCGTGGGCATCGACCGCGCGCGCGGCAACCTTCGCCGGCATGTGAAGCCGTACCAGCGGCGCATCGGCGAGCGCGGCGGCGAGCGCGAGGCGAAGCTGGCGATTCTCGATCATCGTGCCGAGCGCCGGGTCGGTGTCGCGGGTGACGAAGTCGAGTTCGCCCGCCTGCCCACCGTCGCTGACCTTGATCGCGCGGATCGCGCAGCCGTGGCCCGCGAGCCGGTCGGCGAGGCCCAGCACCTCGAACATCTGCCATGTCGCGCTGGCGATCGCCGAAGCGCGGCCGTCAAAGCCGGGGGCGATCGTCGTGACCGGGTCGGCGGGATCGACGATCTGCGACGAAAGGCCGTGGTGCGCGAGGGCAAGAGCCAGCGCCTGGCCGACGAGGCCGCCGCCCGAGATCAGGACATCGCTGCGCAACATTTCGCTCATGCCGCCGCCCTAGCGCGTTTTGGGGGATGATGGGAAGGACAGCGTGAAGGTTTCCGCGCCGCGACCTTTCGCGCCTCTTCGCTGAAATTTTTCGCTGTCCTACATTGTCCTCAGGGAATAGCGTTACCCGATGCCCTTTCGCCATGCCCCCATCCACGCGCCGAACCCTGCACGGCGGACCATGGGATAGGGCGAAAGAGGGGGGACGTAGCGTGACTTTCGTGACCTTTGGAATAATATTACGCACGCTCGCACGCCTCACCGAGCGCTGCTTGACGCCGAGTCCGCCCCATGCGCATATCGCCGTGATCAATCTCTAGGGACCCTTTTCAGCATGGCAAGCCGCAAGGCCGCGACCGCAAAGGCCGATTGGCGCACCGTTTTCCGGGCCAGCATCGCCCGCTCGCTGGTGATCGGCGCGGCGGTGGCGCTCGGCCTGTTCACCTTGTTCCTGACCCTCGCGCTGATCACCCACGACGGCACCGACGCCGCGATCCATACCGCGGCGGGCGGCAATCCGTCGAACTGGATGGGCAGCGCGGGCGCGTGGTTCGCCGATCTGCTGCTGTTCATCGGCGGCATTCCCGTCGTGCTGCTGCTGCCGCTGCTCGGGGTGATGGCGTGGCGGCTGTGGGCGGCGACGCCGCAGCCCTATTGGAAGCGCCAGCTCGTCTTCATGCTCGTCGCCATTTCGCTCGTCGGGCTCGGCGCCCAGCTCTGGGCGCCCGACAGCGACGCGCCGCTGCCCGCCGGCTGGGGCGGCATCGTCCCGCTGGTGCTCGGAAACGCCGTCGCGCCGCTGTTCGACCGCGCGGGCGAGCCCGCCGCGGCGCTGATCCGCATCGCGGCGATCCTGCTGCTCGTCACCGCGGGGCTGTGGCTCGCGGCGCGCGCGCTGCGGCTCGAAAAGGGATGGGCGAGCCGCTTCCGCCTTCCCGCCGCCGAGGGCGGCCGCGTCGCCGTTCCTGCCGGCGCCGCCGCGGCGCCCGCCCAACGCGCGCCGAATCTGATGGAACGCGTCGTCCGTCCGCGCCCGCGCGCCGAGCCGAGCGACCGCGCGCCGCCCGAGATCGCCGAGCCCGTCCAGCGCTCGCTGCCCTCGAAGCCCAAGGCGAAGCCCCAGACCGAGCTTTTCACCCACTATCAGCTCCCCTCGATCGACCTGCTCGCCGCGCCCCCCGAGGGCCCGACGGGACAGATCGACAAGGCGGGGCTCGAACGCAATGCCCGATTGCTCGAATCGGTGCTCGAGGATTTCCAGGTCAAGGGCGTGATCACCGCGGTGCGCCCGGGTCCGGTCGTCACCATGTACGAACTCGAACCCGCGCCGGGGACGAAGGCGAGCCGCGTGTCGAACCTGGCCGACGACATCGCGCGCAACATGTCGGCGCTATCGGCGCGCATCGCGCCGATCCCGGGCCGCACCGTGATCGGCATCGAGCTGCCCAACGCGCACCGCGAGGCGGTGGTGCTGCAGGAAATGATCGGCAGCGCGCTGTTCCAGGACCAGACGGGCGCGCTCCCGATCATCCTCGGCAAGAATATCAGCGGCGATCCCGTCATCGCCGACCTCGCGCCGATGCCGCACCTGTTGATCGCGGGCACGACCGGGTCGGGCAAGTCGGTCGGTTTGAACGCGATGATCCTCTCGCTCCTCTATCGCCTCGGCCCCGACCAGGTGAAGATGATCATGATCGACCCCAAGATGCTGGAGCTCAGCGTCTATGACGGCATCCCGCACCTGCTCGCCCCCGTGGTCACCGAACCCAAGAAGGCGATCCGGGCGCTCAAATGGGCGGTCGAGCAGATGGAGGACCGCTACCGGATGATGTCGTCGCTGTCGGTTCGCAACCTCGCGGGCTACAACGACAAGGTGCGCGGCGCGCTCGCCAAGGGCAAGTCGCTCGGGCGCCGCGTCCAGACCGGCTACGACCCCGACACCGGCCAGCCGATCTATGAGGAAGAGACGCTCGACTATGCGCCGCTGCCGCAGATCGTCGTCGTCGTCGACGAGCTCGCGGATTTGATGATGACCGCGGGCAAGGAGGTGGAATTCCTGATCCAACGCCTCGCGCAGAAGGCGCGCGCCGCGGGCATCCACCTGATCCTCGCGACCCAGCGCCCGTCGGTCGACGTCATCACCGGCGTCATCAAGGCGAACCTGCCGACGCGGATCAGCTTCAACGTCACCTCGAAGATCGACAGCCGCACGATCCTCGGCGAGGCGGGCGCCGAGCAGCTGCTCGGCAAGGGCGACATGCTCTATGTGCCCGGCGGCAAGCAGATCACCCGCATCCACGGCCCCTTCGTCTCCGACGACGAGGTGCGCGCGGTCGCCGATCATTGGCGCGGCCAGGGCGCGCCCGATTATGTCGAAAGCGTCACCGAGGATCCCGAGGACGGCGGCTTCGCGATGGAAGGCGCCCCGGCGGGCGGCGACAGCGCCGAGGACCGCATGTATGCGAAGGCGTGCCAGATCGTCGTCGACAGCCAGAAGGCGTCGACGAGCTGGCTCCAGCGACAACTGCGCATCGGCTACAACAGCGCCGCGCGACTGATCGAGCGGATGGAAGACGAGGGCCTCGTCAGCCCGCCCAACCATGTCGGCCGCCGCGACGTGCTGACCGACCAATATGGCCAGCCGCGCTGACAGCCGGGGAACCAACGCCGATCTCGCGACTTGAACCTCTCCCAACGCCGGGTTCAGCGCGCATTCAATGCCGCGGCGCCATCACCGGCACGACCTGACCCACAAAATGAGAGTCCCATGATCCTGACCCCATCCCGCCGGACCCTGACCCGCATCGCCGCCTGGACGCTCGCGCCCGCCGCCGCCGCGGGGCTCGTTTTCGCCGCGCCCGCCATCGCGCAGGCGTCGGGCGCGCTGTCGGCGGTGCAGGCGCACCTCAAGAACACCAGCTCGATGACCGCAGATTTCGTCCAGACCGACCGCAACGGCCAGCGGCTGACCGGCCAGCTGACCCTGAAGCGCCCGGGCAAGATCCGCTTCCAGTATCAGAAGGGCGTGCCGCTGCTGATCGTCGGCGATGGCAGCCGGCTGACCATGATCGACTATGAGGTGAAGCAGGTTCAGAGCTGGCCGGTGAAGAATTCGCCGCTCGGCGCGCTGCTCGACCCCGACCGCGACCTCAGCCAATATGCGAAGGTCCTGCCGACCGGCAACGACGGCGTGATCAGCGTCGAGGTCAAGGACCCGAAGCGCCCCGAATATGGTACGATCACCATGGTGTTCATGCGCGACGGCGGCGCGCCGGGCGGGCTGCGCCTGCGCGGCTGGGTCGCGCTCGATTCGCAGAACAACCGCACCCGCATCGACCTCAGCAACCAGAAATTCAACGTCGCGGTCGCCGATTCGGCGTTCCGCTGGACCGACCCGCGGCCGAAGAAGCGCGGACGCTGATCCATCCCTTTCGCGATCGTCGCGCCGGCGCCGGCCCTCCCCCAAGGGAGCGGCCGGCGTTCGACGAATGGCATTCTGAAGCCGACGAACGGCCGTCCATCCCCCGATGACCCGCTCTCGTTCAGCTTGGCGACAGGGAAAGGCGGCTATTTGAACTCTCGAAGGCGCCGACACGGCCCCCGGATTTGGGTTTCCCCCTGTTGCCCCACCCGGACGGCCAGGTGCCTTCATTCAAGAGCGTGACGAACGCTGACCTTGAACCCCCGTTCCACCGCCCCTGGGACGGGGGTTTATGATTCGCGCCGCAGCGCCATTGCGAAGCCCGATCCGCGCCGATAGAGCCGATGGCATGACAAGCATCGCGTCCTGGAACATCAACAGCGTCCGCGCCCGCATCGGCATCGTCGAGAAATTCCTGCGCGAAGAGGCGCCCGACATCCTCTGCCTTCAGGAAACCAAGGTCGAATGCGGCCTGTTCCCGAAGACGATGTTCGAGGCGCTCGGCTACACCCACATCGTCACCAACGGCCAGCGGATGCACCACGGCGTCGCGATCGTCAGCCGGCTGCCGCTGACCGAGGTACGCCAATATGACTGGCAGGCGAACGGCGAGGCGCGCCATATCGGGGTGACGCTGCCCTCGGGCGTGCGGCTCGACAATGTCTATATTCCTGCGGGCGGCGACATTCCCGACCGCGATCTCAACCCCAAATTCGGGCAGAAGCTCGATTTCTTCGGCCGGATGATCGAATGGGCGGGCGCGCTCGCCGCGACGCCGACCGTCCTCACCGGCGATTTCAACGTCGCGCCGCTCGAAAGCGACGTGTGGAACCATAAGGCGCTGCTCGACGTCGTCAGCCATACGCCGATCGAGGTCGAGACGCTGGCGCGGCTTCAGGCGGCGGCGGACTGGGTCGATCTCGGCCGCCATTTCGTCGCGCCGCCGACCCCGCTCTATACCTGGTGGAGCTATCGCGCGAAGGATTGGGAGGCATCGAACCGCGGCCGCCGGCTCGACCATATGTGGGTGACGCCCGGCCTCAGGGACCAGGCCGTCGCGCACCGCGTCGTCCAGCCGGCGCGAAGCTGGGAACGGCCGTCCGACCATATTCCGCTGGTGACGGAGTTTTCCTTTTGAGCGACGCCGCGGTCGGCGAGGGCGCCCGCCGGGCGGCGCGCGCGATCGACGCGCTGCGCCGCGGCTGGCCGCTGCGCGTCGGCGGCGCCGACGGCGCGCTCGACCTGCTGGCGGTCGAAAGCGCGCGCGACGCGGCGCTCGCCGCGTTCGCCAGCGCCGACCTGCTGCTCTCGGGCGAGCGCGCGGTGACGCTGAAGCTCACCAACCAGCGCGCCTCGGCGACGCCAGGGCCGGTGCGCCTCGCCGGCGCGGCGGCGAGCGTCGCCGAGGCGCTCGCGATCGCCGACCCGGCGCTCGACCTCGCGCATCCGTTCAAGGGCCCCTTTCACACCGTTGCGACGGGCGGCGAGGCGGCAGCCGCCGCCGCGATGACGATGGCGCGCCACGCCGGGCTCCTCCCCGCCTTTTTTGTCCGTGAGGCGACGGACGCGGCCGAGACCGAGTGCACGGCGGAAGATGTCGCGGCGCTACTCGACCCGGCGCGGCTCGAGATCGCGGCGCGCGCACGGCTTCCGGTGGAAGCGAGCGAGGCGGCCGAGATCGTCGCCTTCCGCAGCCCCGAGGAAGCGTCGGACCATGTCGCGCTGGTGATCGGCAAGCGCGACGGCCATCCCCCCGTCGTGCGGCTGCACAGCGAATGCCTGACCGGCGATGTGCTCGGCAGCCTCAAATGCGATTGCGGGCCGCAGCTCCATGCCGCGCTGCACGCGATGGCCGACGCGCCGTGGGGCGTGCTGCTCTATCTCAGGCAGGAGGGACGCGGGATCGGCCTCGTCAACAAGCTGCGCGCCTATGCCCTGCAGGACCAGGGGTACGACACGGTCGACGCCAATCTCCGGCTCGGCTTTCCGGTCGAGGCGCGCGATTTCGCGATCGCGGCGCGGATGCTCGACTTGCTCGCCATCCCGCGTATCCGGCTGATGACCAACAACCCCGAAAAGGTCGCGCGGCTGGAGAAAGAGGGCGTCGAGGTGGTCGAGCGCATCCCGCTGGCGCTGCCGACGAACAGGTTCAACGAGCAATATCTGGCGACGAAGCGCGACCGGACGGGACATCAGCTTTGAAGGCTGCGCCCCATTTGTGACTCGCACAAAGCCACGAAGCCACAAAGAGAGTTCCCAGAACTGTTCGCCCTGAGCTTGTCGAAGCACCGTTCTTTCTTTCAACGTCGCAAAGAAAGAACGGTGCTTCGACAAGCTCAGCACGAACGGGATGAGAGGGGCTTCTTTGTGGCTTCGTGCGTGCGAACCAATTCAGTGCACGAACCGCGCGACCACGTCGCGATAGCTGCGGCTGACCTTCACCTGTGCGCCCGACCCCAGCACGAGGAAGCATTCGCCGTTGGTGTGCGGTTTGACCTGCTTGACCTGGCTGAGATTGACGATCGTCGAGCGGTGGACGCGCTGGAAGTTGCGCGGGTCGAGCCGCTTTTCGAGATCCTTCATCGTCTCGCGCAGGATCAGGCTGTTGTCGGCGGTATAGATGCACATATAGTCGCCCGCGGCGTCGATACGCTCGATGCTGTCGACATCGACGCGGAAGATCTGGCCGCGGTCCTTGATGTTGATCATCTTTTCATAGCGGTCGGCGGCGTGCGCGTCGGGCGCCGCCTCGCCTTCGAATTCCTCGGCGGCTTCAGGCGCCACCTCGGCGAGCACGCTCTTCAGCCGCTCGACCTCGGCCACGCCGCGCTTTTCGGCGAGACGCTGGCGCACCCGATCGAGCGCGTCGGCGAGCCGCTCGGGCTCGACCGGCTTGACCAGATAATCGACCGCCTGCGCCTCGAACGCGCGGATCGCATGATCCGAATAGGCAGTGACGAAGACGACGAGCGGCGGTTCGACCTCCATCAGACCCTGAATCACCGAAAAGCCGTCGAACCCCGGCATCTGGATGTCGAGGAAGACGAGGTCGGGCTTGTGGGTTTTGATCTTGCGGATGGCCTCGCGGCCATTCTGGGCGGTGTCGACTATCTCGACATCCGGATGCGCTTCGAGCCGCAGCTGCAGGCCCTGGGTCGCCAATTTTTCATCATCCACCAGGATGGTTCTGATCGTCATGTCTGTCCGGTTCCAATCGTCGCTTGTCCATCGGGCTGAAACGGAAATTCGATTCGGACCGTGAAGCCGCCGTCGGCGCCGGATTGCGCCTCGAACCGCTGCTGATCACCGAACGCCTGTGCCAGCCGATCTCTGATGTTGGCTAAACCCACACCCGTCGATTCCGTTGCATGCCCTGTCGTGGGGTCCCTGCCCCCCGCTGACAATCCCGCGCCGGTGTCGGACACGGTAATCCGGACGTTTTCACCGGCAAGCTGCGCTGAAATGGTGATATCGGCGCCGTCTTCCTGCGGCGTTACCGCATATTTGATCGCGTTTTCGATCAGCGGCTGGAGCAGAAGCGAGGGCAATCGCGCGCGCGACACCGCGGGATCGATCGCGAAATGGGGGCGCAGGCGGTCCTCGAAGCGCATCTTCTCGATGTCGAGATAGAGCTTCAGCGTTTCGATCTCCTGCGCCAGCGTGACCTGCGCGGTCGGCTCGTTGGCGAGGGTGTAGCGCAGGAAGGCCGACAGGCGCGAGAGCATCGCATTGGCGGGCTCGGCCTGTTTGAGCAGCACGAGGGTCGAGATGCTGTTCAAGGTGTTGAACAGGAAATGCGGGTTGAGCTGATAGCGCAGCATCGCGAGCTGCGCCGATGCCGCCTGCGCCTCGAGCCGGAGGACCCGGTCGTTCTGTTCCTCGAGCTGGAGGAAATAGTTGATCGCGAAATAGAGCGCCGACCAGGCGGCGAGCGAGGTCGCATCGACATAGACCAAGGCGAACAACAGCCCCGTCAGACCCGATTCGCTGTTCGGGTTCACGACCTGCAGCACCCAGGCGTCGATGAAGGCCCAGAGCGCCGCGGCGATCGCCATCAATCCGAAGCTCGCGCTCCACATCAGGATGGGCCGCCGGTTGATCAGCGCGCGGTAGCAGACCGACAGCAGCAGCGTCAGCGAAAAGCCCGTGATTGCGGAGACGACCACCGGAACGAGGAAGGTGAAGGACTGCCCCCCCGCGAGCCCCGATACGCCGCGCAGCCCGAGCCACGCGACCCAGCCGAGAATCTGCAGATTCCAGAAGGCGCGAACCTTATTGCCGAAAAAGGGGCCCGGCGAGGTCAATCCGAAGAGCGGCATGGAGGCTGCCCGCGATGCGATGGTTCAGCGGCCCGGCGCGGGCTGCCGGACGAGGTCCGTGGTCATTCGGCCGCGACCGGCGCCATGCGGTCGGCGCGCACCCGTGCCTGGCCGAGCGGCTGCAGTTCCGAGCGATGCTTCCACACCAGTTCCTTGTAACCGAGCGGGCGTCCGTCGTGCGCGGTGATCGTCACCGGGCCGATCGGCTGTTCGTCGCGCACGTCGACGAGCACCGGTGTCGAGGGCACGCCGGCGCCCCATTTCTCGCCCCACTGGCGCAGCGCGATCATCGCCGGGAGCAGCTCGATGCCCTTTTCGGTGAGCTGGTAATGCACCTTGCGCCGGTCCTCCGCCATCACCTCGCGCGCCATGATGCCATGATCGACCAGCCGCGACAGGCGGTTCGACAGGATGTTGCGCGCGATGCCGAGTTCCTGCTGAAATTCCTCGAAATGATGGACGCCATTGAAGGCGGCGCGAAGGATCATGAACGACCATCGCTCGCCCATCGCCTCGAGCGCGAGCGGCAGCGCGCAATTGCCGCCATAGAGGTCGTTCAGCGGTTCGCGTAATTTTTCCATGGGCCCAGCCCTAACCCATTATCCGCTTCAACGCCAAAAACTTTGTGATCGGCCGCTACGGCGCGGGCGGGCCGCGGGACGGACATCATCGCCAAGAGCCGGTCTTCCAATAGGCCCAGCTGATGGGTGCGCGTCAGATCCTCGGGCACCGATGCCCGGCTCGCCATTCCCTGCTCCGCCAGCATGGCCAGAAAATTCGCGAGATCGGTTTCGCGCGTCGTCGCGATGCCCAGGCCGTGCCGGGTGATGATGCGGCCGGAATCGGAATCGCCATTGGCCAGCGCGATGATCGGTCGGCCCGAACCGATATATTCGAACAGCTTGCCGGGCAGCAGCGTGTCCTCCCACGGATCGGTGCCGACCACCAGAACCGTCGCGTCGGCCTCCGCCTGTGCTCTCAGCGCCTCGGCGCGCGGGACCTTGCCGCGATCCGCGATCGCGAGCCCGGGGAATTCGGCGGCGAGCTGGCGCACGATCTCCGGCTCGGAACCATAGAAGTCGATGGAAACCTGGCAGTCCAGCCCCCGCGCCGCGCGCAGGAGCGGCTTCACGTCGCGCCGCTCGCCATAGAGGATGCCTGTATAGACCAGCCTCAGCCGCGAGGGCGCGCGGACATGGTGCCCGGCGGTCGCCGTGCTCCCGTCCACGCCGTTCGTCACGGTGAGGATCCTGTCCGAGAGATGCGGATAGGCTGTCCGGTAATAGCCGCTCATCCCTTCGCTGACCGAGACGATCAGGTCGGCCGACGACAGCATCCTCCGTTCATGTCCGGGCTCGAACGGCGCATAGAAGGGCGCGGTCCATCGATAGGGGTTATGGGCCCAGATGTCGCGATTGTCGGAGACGAAGAGCGCGCCGGCGCGCCGGGCGACGGCGCGGGCGGCACCGTGGACCGAAAAGGGCAGCGCGGTCGACACGATGGCGTCGGGCCGCAATCCCTCCCGCAGCAGACCGAAGGCGCGGCGCTTCATGGCGCGCGCGACCGACCCGTAGTGGTCGGGCCAGGAGAGGAGGCGCAGCGCGGTGCTCAGCCGCTGCGCGCCAACACTCCGCTCCGCCCTGAAGCTCGATTGCCGCGTCAGCCAGCGATCGGGCACATAATGGACGTCGAAACCGGTCATGTCGGCCGCGAAGGTCGCGGGCACCGCCGATGCGGCCCCGGCGACGACGGTCACCCGCCAGCCGCGGCGCGCGAAATGGCGCGCCATCGCGAGCGGCCGCGAGGCGCCGACCGCATTGGCGGGCGGAAACCAGTAGCTGAAGATCAGCAGGGTCTTCCCCGCCCCCGAAGGCATGGGTTCCCGCGCCTCGAACGGCAGCGACTCAAGAGCATCGGTCCCCATCGTCCGATCGCATTATCGCGCGCGCACGAAGCTTCCAACGACGTTTACCAAAGTTGCGGTGCGGGCGCGGATGCACGCAGTTAAGTTTCGCATTGCATTTACCGCGTGAGCGACGACATTGGAGGCGATGCTCAGGCAATATGAACTTGTCGAGCGCGTGCGCGCTTACGACCCCGACGTCGACGAGGCGTTGCTGAACCGCGCCTATGTCTTCACCGTCCAGAAGCACGGCAGCCAGAAGCGCGCCTCGGGCGACCCCTATTTCAGCCATCCGGTCGAGGTCGCGGGCATTTTGACCGACCTCCACCTCGACAGCGAGACGATCGTCACCGCGCTGCTCCACGACACGCTCGAGGACACGCTGACGACGCCCGACGAGATCGAGCGGCTGTTCGGCAGCGACGTCGGGCGGCTGGTCGATGGCGTCACCAAATTATCGAAGATCGAGGCGCAGACCGAGAACGAGCGCGCGGCGGAAAATCTGCGCAAGTTCCTGCTCGCCATGTCGGACGACATCCGGGTGCTGCTGGTGAAGCTCGCCGACCGGTTGCACAATATGCGAACGCTGCATTTCATCAAGAATCCCGACAAGCGCCGCCGCATCGCTAAGGAGACGATGGACATCTATGCCCCGCTCGCCGAGCGGATCGGCATGTACGAATATATGCGCGAGATGCAGCTCCTCGCCTTTCGCGAACTCGAACCCGAAGCCTATGCGACGATCACCGGCCGCCTCGCCAAGCTGACCGCCGGCGGCAAGGACAAGGTCGCCGCGATCAGCCGCGAGTTCAAGGAGTTGCTCGCGAAGAACGGCATCGAGGCCGAGGTCTCGGGGCGCGAGAAGCACCCCTATTCGATCTGGCGCAAGATGCAGGAGCGCCACGTCAGCTTCGAGCAGGTGACCGACATCATAGCGTTCCGCATCGTCACCCCGACCGACGCCGATTGCTACGCCGCGCTCGGCCTCATTCATCGCAAATGGAAAATGGTCCCCGGCCGCTTCAAGGATTATATCTCGACCCCGAAGCGCAACGGCTACAAGTCGCTCCACACGACGATCATGCACCAGCAGAATATGCGGATCGAGATCCAGATCCGCAGCCTCGGCATGCACCAGCAGTCCGAATTCGGGCTCGCGGCGCATTGGGCCTATAAACAGGGCGGCGCCGCGCCCGACGGGCAGGCGGGATGGATCCGCGATCTGATCGAGATCCTCGAACAGACGCACGACCCCGACGAGTTCCTCGAAAACACGCGGATCGCGATGTATCAGGACCGCATCTTCGCCTTCACCCCGAAGGGCAGCCTGCACCAGCTTCCCAAGGGCGCGACGCCGGTCGATTTCGCCTATGCGGTGCATACGGGGCTCGGCGACCGCACCGTCGGTGCCAAGGTCAACGGCCGTTTGGTGCCGCTGCGCACCCAACTCGCCAATGGCGACACGGTCGAGATATTGTCATCCGACAAGCAGACGCCGCAACCCGCCTGGCTCGGCTTCGCGGTCACCGGCAAGGCGCGCGCCGCGATCCGCCGCCATGTGCGCTCGAAGGAAAAGGTCGAGCTCGCCGCACTGGGCCGCAAGATGTACGACGAGATCGCGCGCCGCCTGCCCGGCAAGATCGGCGACAAGGCGCGTGCCGCGGCGATCGAGCGGCTGAAGCTCGAGGACGATACCGCGCTCTATGTCGCGATCGGCAAGCGGCAACTCGGCGACAATGCGGTGCTCGAGGCGCTGGTTCCCGGCATCACCGCCGAGATGAAATCGAAGCCCGGCAAGCTCAAGCAGGGCGCGGCGGTGTCGATCGAGGGGCTGACCCCCGGCGTCGCCTACAAGCTCGCCGATTGCTGCCACCCGGTGCCCGGCGACCGCATCGTCGGCCTCGCGCGCCCGGACGAAGGGATCGAGGTGCATGTCATCGACTGCCCCAGCCTCGCCGACGGGGTCGACGCCGATTGGATCGACCTGCGCTGGCAGGAGGACAGTGAAGGCGGCAATGCCCGTCTCTGCGTCGTCATCCTCAACGAACCGGGCACGCTCGCCGAAATGTCGGGCATCCTCGCCGCCAATTCGGCGAACATCACGAATTTGCGCCTGTCGAACCGCGAGGGCGATTTCCACACCTATGACGTCGTCGTCGAGGTGCGCGACGTCCACCATGTGATGCGTATCCTGTCGGCCCTGCGTGCGTCAGATCAGGTGGTTCAGGCGGAGCGGCTTTAGGCCGTCAGGTCAGTCGGGATATTTCATCGGCGGCCGCCAGCCGCTCTGATCGACCGCGTCGCTGACCTTGTAGACCAGCCCCTTGCTGTTCAGGAACAGCTTCTCCATTTCGGGCCGGGTGAAGGGGCGCGAGCCGACGCGGCCGAAGATCGCGATCTGCCCGCCCGTCTCGTCGACCGCGCGGTCACGGTCGAGCCCCTTCGACAGCGACAGCGCGGGCGCCGGGGTCTTCGCCCAGGCGATCAGCTCGGGCGTCGGCTTGGGGGAGAATCCATAGAGGCCCGGATTGTCGGGGCTGGTGAGCTGGAGCACCTTGATGCCGTTCCGCCCGTCGGCGACATAGGCGAAGAGCGAGGCGTTGGTCGTCGCGACGATCACATCCTCGGCATCGCTCATCGCGCCGCCGAAGGTCAGCGGCGGCCCGGCGACCGGCGCGGTCGGTCGCGTCACGTCGACGATGACCAGCCCGTCGCGCTTCGCCGCGACATACATATAGGTGCGCGCGAGATAGATTTTGCGCGCGTCGGCGAGCCGCACCGTCCCCGAGGGCACCGGCACCGGCTGGTCCATATGGGTGATGTCGAACAGCTTCACCCCCTCGGCATCGCTGACCCACAGATAGCGGAACTGCACCGCGCTCGCCCGCGCGTCGGTGAGCGGCAGGCGGGCGGTGATTTTCGGTTCGAGCGGGGTCGAGAGGTCGACGACGACGAGCCCGGTGTCGGCGGCGATATAGGCATAGTCGCCCGCGAGCGTGACGTGCCGCGCGCCCGCGAGCATATTGTCGGGGTTCCAGGTCAGCGCGCGGGTCAGCCTGTTGTTGCGGAACTCGCCGTCGGCGAGGGTGTCGATGTCGACGAGGATCATTCCCTCGACACTGTCGGTGATGACCGCGTAGCGGTAGAGGGGATGGAGCGCCTGCTCGTGGTTTTCCGGGAAATTCTTCCGGATATAGTCGTTGCGCGCCATGCTGATCGGCTGGGTGGTGCCGATCGCCATACAGGTCGCATTTGTCGTTTTGACATGCGTATCGTGCCCCAATGGCGAGAAAGGCGCGCGGACGATGCGTTCGGAGAAGCCCTTGTTGCCGATCGAGGCGACGTCGTAGACGCGGAAACCGCCCCGGCCCTCGGCGACGAACATATATTCGCCGCGCTGCTGGAGGCAGTTCACCCGCCCGCTCGTCCCCTGGACGATGTTGCGGAATTCCTCGAGCGCGTGGCTTTCGCCCGATCCCTTCTTGTCGAAGGTCTTGCCGCGCACCCAATTCTTGAGCTCGCGGCCATTCTGTTCGACGTGCAGCTTCCAGTAATCGGGATAGGCATAGCGCTGCAGATAGCTGCCGATCACCGCCTGCGGCTCGTCCCATTCGGTGACGCGCGTCGCCTGGAAGCCGTCCTCGAGCCCCGACCAGACATTGAGCCCGGCGAAGTTGACGAAATTGGTGCCCAGCAAGAGGAGCTGCGACATGACCGCATTATTGTCGTCGGCCGCCGACAGGTGGCAGTCGGTGCACTGCTTGGTTTCCTGGCGCCGCACCGTATGCGGGAAATGCGGCGCGAAGGCCTGGCTCGAAAAGCCCGCCGCCGAGATCGGCGGCTGCTGCACATAGATGCGCTCGCGGTTGATGTTGGTCGACGACAGGATCAGCGCCGAGGATGAGCGGATCGGCGCGATGATGCCGCGCGGATTGCCGTCGGCGTCGGGCTCGCCCGGCTTGGTGAGCATGTGCCGGCCGAGCTGGAACATCTCGTCGCGCGCCACCTGCGGGTTGTAGGTCGCGAAGTTGCGCGTCTCCTCCCCTTCGAAATGGTGCATGCTCGTCTTCCAGTTCGCCTCGATCGGCAAATGGCAGCCGCCGCAGCTCGTCGTCCACGAGAGGTGGCAGGTGAAGCAGGCCATGCGGTCGTCGCCGTGGGCGCGATCCTCGCGTCCGACCCCCGGCCCCCAGGCGAAGCTGCCGTCGTCGGCGCCCGAGCGCGACATCAGCTTGGCGCGCGCGGCCCGGGCGTTGAAATGCGGCCCCGGCGTCACCGCCTGCTTGACGAGGCTGACCTGCCATTCGAGCTTCGGGTCGACGATCGAGCGCTGGATGAGCCCGGTCACCTCGCCGTCGTCGCCGTACTGGAATTCGAAGCGCCGTCGCCCATCGGAGTTGCGCAGCAGCGCGAGGTTCGTCCCCTGCGGCCGCGCCGCGACGTTCGAGGTCAGAAGGTTCGGCAGCGCGTCAGCGGTGCCGTGACAATCCTTGCAGCCGATCTCGACCGCGTTCGCGACCTCGCCCTGGATATAGCCGTTGCCGTGCGCGTCCTGCGCGAAGTGGCAGTCGGCGCACTGCATCCCCTTTTCGGCATGGATATCCATCATATGGACCGTCTTGCCGGGGTTGAGCCCGGGCGGCACGAACTTGCCCTCGACCCCGGGCTTGCCCGGGTCGGCGCTCGCGAGGCAGAGGTCGCGCTGTTTCGCGTCGCTGTAGTGCGCGCAGCTCTTGCGCCATTTCTCGGGATCCTTGGGATCGACGATATGCGCGGTGTCGGTGCCGTAGGTCGCCATATTGCCTTCGGCGTCGAGCAGATTGCCGCTGCGGTCGCGCTTAAAGACGCCGCGGAAGTTCCAGCCGTGGCCGTGATAGTCGGCGAACTGCGTATCCTTGTTGCTGTCGTTGACGTCATAGACGTCGCGCAGGAATTCGACGTCGGACCACAGGCCCCGCGGGCTTGCCCCCTCGGGGTTGCGTTCGAGCGTCCGGTGGACCTCGGCCGCGGTCGGATAGCGCTGCTGCTTGTAGGTCTTCCGATACTCCTCGTCGCTCATCCCCGGCGGGCGCGGCGCCGTGTTCTCGGGCCCCGGCCAGAGCTGCGGCGCGTCCGATTCATAGTCCCACATCGTGTAGCCGAGGTAAGAGTTCAGGAAGATGTTCGGCTGGTGCATGTGGCAGTTCATGCACTGCGCGGTCGGGATCGCGCGAGTGAAGGCGTGGGTGATCGGGTGCCCCGATTCGCCGCGCGGCTTCGCCTGCGGCCCCGCCGCGGCCGCGGCGGGGTCGATCAGCGCGCCATGCCCCCCGGGCGAAGGCGCGTGCGCAGCGGCATCGGCATGTCCGCCGCCGTGCGCCGGATCATCGGGCATCCATTTTTTGCCCGCGATCGTCGGGTCGACCGTCGCGCTCTCGCCGTCGCGGCCATAGGGGGCGTAGGTCAGGCTGTGGCGCGGCTCGCGGTCGTTGGCATAGATGACATGGCAGCCCGCGCAGCCCGACTGGCGATAGTCGCCGGGCTGATCGTTGGTCCCCATGAACCACATATAGGGGTCGTTGAGGCGCGTCTTGTGGAGGTTGAGCACCGCGATCGCGACGCGCAAGCCCGTGCCCGGACCACGGTTCGACTGCTTGAGGTCGGGACGCCCCGGCTCCTCGAGCCGCTGGATGCTCCCGGTCGGGTTGGGCAGCCCGATCTCGGGGAATTGCGTGTTGATGTTGCGCCCGCCGCGCTCGAAGACGCGGAACACGTCGCTGGGCGGCATCACGCTCCAGCGCGGCAGCGGATAGAGCCGCGCGAGCGCGCCGCGCTTCGTCTCGCTGTCGGTCAAGATCTTGTCGGACGGGAAACTGGGCTTGCAGGCCTGCTTATATTCCTCGGCCGTCAGGCGCGACGAAGGTGACAGCACGCACGCCGCCTCGCCGGTGCGCGTATAGGCCTCGCCGAAGATCGAGTTCTTGAAGGGGACGATGCCGTTGTTGTAGGCGCCGCCCGCCCAGAACATCGCCGCGGTCGACATCAGCGAGCGCTCGGCCGCCTCGATGATCTCGAGGTGGCAGGCGCCGCAGGCCTCGCGCGCAACGCGATAGTCGCTGGGGTTGACGAAGCGGATATATTCGGGCGCTTCCTTGTTGAGCAATGTATAGCTGCGCTTGGGGTTCGCCGAGGTGTCACCCCACGCGCCGGGCAGCGTCGGCTGCGGGTGCGCGCGCTGCATCACCGCCTTGTTGTGCGGGTCGTCGTAGCCGAGCTTCGGGTCGCCGACCTCGCGCGCGTCGCCGCCGTGGCAGTCGGTGCAGCCGAGGCGCACCGCGGGGGTCGCGTGCATCGTCGGCCGGTCGGTGCGGACGTGGCAGCTATAGCAGCCTTGCGACTTCGCCATCATCTCCGCTTCGCTCTGCTCGCGCGGCGCGGGCGGGGTGAAGCGATAGTCGACCTTGACCGGCTTTTCCTCCTCCGACGCGCGAACGATCTGCGCGCCGAAGGCGAGCGACATCGCGAGAAAGGCGAAAAGGGCGAGGAGCTTGCGCGGCATCGGCTAGAAACTCACGATCAGATTGGCGAGAATCGACACATAAATGTCGTCGCGCTGCTTATTCTCGAACAAATCCTTGAACCCCGCACCGGGAACGAGGACCGCGGCGCTCAACCGCCCGACGATATTCTGCGTCGCCTTGGGCCGCCAGATGCCGGCCAGCGACAGGTCCCAGCCGATATCCCTGGGGATCGAGCCTTCGCTGCGCAGCACCTGCAGGCTCGATGTGTTCTCGAACCACAGATGGTTGGCATTGGCGCTGACGCGCACCTGGGGCGACAGGTCGAAATCGGCGCCCGCGCCGAGGAGGATGGTGCCGGGGTTGTTGAAGTTCGACTGCCCCTCCTCCTTCGACGAGCGCAGCGAGTTCAGGATGCCGTTGCGGCCGTTGATCGAGATAACGCGCCCGCCGCCCGCGAAGGGGATGGTCTGGCGGATCCAGTAGCTGGTGTCGGCGCCCGCGAAGATCGGATTTTCGAAGATCGCGTCGAAGCCGCCCTCGGTGTCGTTATAGGGATCGCCGTCGCCGGTCGCGTAGAGCGCCGAGAGGCGAAAGCGCATCCAGTCCTGATCGTAGCTGAGTTCGGCGGCGCCGAAGCCGGCGCGGATCTTCGCGGGCTCGCTGGTGAAGAAGCTGTTCCGGTCCTCGCCGAGCGCGGCATAGAAGCTCGCGGTCAAATTGAGCCGGCCGATCCGTCCGTCGGCGCTGTAGCCGAGATAGACGACGTCATAATCGCGCCCGCGCAGATCGCCGAGCAGCGCCGGCCGCACCGGGAAACCGTTGTGGTCGATCTGGACGTCGCTCTTTTCGCGGTTGATGTTCCACGTCGCGCTGACCTGGCTGGTCAGGCCGACGAAGGGGAAGTCCTGGCGATAGACATTGGCGGTCAGGATGAAATCGTCGCGCGGGGTCTGCGTGATGTCGTTGAGCCCGCTGTTGGTGTCCTTTTCGAGCCGCCAGAAGGCCGCGAGATTATATTGGAAGCGGTTGTTGTCGCGATTGCCGAAATAGCGGATGCCGAGCTGGCTGTCGTTGAACAGGAAGCCGCGGAAATCGCTCTGGAACGGCTGGATGCCGATGCGGATCGAGTGGAAGTCGTAGCGGTCGCTGTCATTGCCGAGATGCTTGTCGATGAAGGCTTCCTGCACGCCGATGAAATGGTCGAAGCGGTGGCTCTTCTTCGACGGGCGCACGTCGAGCACGCGCCGTTCGGGCACGTCGACATAGTTGGCGTTGTAGGCGAGCGTCAGGCGATATTCGACGTCGGGCGGCTTGAAGGCGGTCGAGCCCTTGATCAGCGCGAAGCCGCCGATGAAGGTCTGCGACGCGACGAAGCTGCGGTTCTTGCCGAACACGTCGAGGCTGCCGGGGCGCGCCGTCGTCTGGACGCCGTTGGGGATCGGGAAGGTGCGCGGTTCGAACACGCTGTCCGAGATCAGATTGGCGACGAAGAACCAGTCGTCGCCCTTGATCGGCAGCCACGGCACCTTGCTGCGGTCGATCGGGCGATCCCCTTTGAGGGTATTCTGGTGATAGGGGTCGAACCAGCGTTCCTTGACCACCCCCAGCGTTTCGATCAGCCGCCAGCGGTCGGGGATGGGAAGCTGATCCTCGATCCCCGGAAAGGCCTGTGGCGGCGGCGGCCGAAGCGCGCCTTCATTGTCCTGGGTCAGCCGGTCGGGAAGATCGGGGTTGTAGCCGGGCCGGCGGCGGCCATCGAGTATCTGGGTGACGAGGTCGTCGCCCATCATCTCGCGCCAGTCGACCGGCGGTGGCGGCGGGGTCAGCTCGTCGAGCGAGGGCTCGGCGGGCGCGGGCTGTTCGGCGGCCGGTTGCCCGGCCGCGGGCGGCGCGGCGGGCGCGGGCGCGTCGCCCGGCGCTCCTTGCGCCGCGAGGCTGGCGATCAGCGGCCAAAGGCTCCCCCCCGCCATCATCGCCTAGAGCCCGTCGCAGACATTTTGCTGCGCCGTGTCGAGGAAGGGCGCGAAGGGGCAGCTGATGTAGCGCAGCCGCACCGTCGCCCCGTCCGCCAGCCGCACGACGATGCGGTCGGCGCGCATGTCCACCGGCGCGTTGCCGAACGCCCCCGTCCGCGCGCCGCCGTTGTGCGCACCCAAAAAGCTGATCATGTCGTCCTGGTCGATACCGTCACCCGACACGCCGATGCCGCCGACGAGGCGGTTGCCGCGATAGAGCGGCACCGAGCCCGGAAAAATCTGGATGCCGTTCTGCAGCCGGTTGTGCCCCGGCGCGACGTCGGGCAGCGTCGTGCACCGCTGCGGCGTGTCGATGGCGCTGGCGCCCGAAACATAGGCGAGATGCTGGCCGAGATTGCCGATGATCAGCGCCGACTGCAGCCCGGTCGAGAAGGGATTGAACTGGTCGATCGGGCGCGACAGCGGGCCGTGCGGCCGCCCGAGCTCGCCATCGGGGAAATAGGGACGCGACAGATTGCCGCCCGAGCGGTCGGCGAAGGCATAGGTGCCGGTCAGCGCCGAAGGATCGTTCAGGAAGCTGCGCAGCGCGGGGACGAACTGGCGGATATCGGCGCTGGTGTTGGCGCTGAGCTCGGCGCCCGCCTGCGTGTTCGAGAAGAAGGTCGCGGTGCGCGCCTTCTGCAAGGACACGTCGGTGCCGAAGATCGGCGCGTCGGGCGAACGGACGATGCCGAGGATCTCGCCATTGGTGTCGACGACGCTGATCGACACCTGCGCGCGGCTGTCGAGCGGGCGGCGGATCTGCGCGCGCGCGCGGCTCATCACCGCGAAGGCTTCCTCGAGCAGCGCGCGCACCTCGGCGGCGGTCAGCGGCGCGCTGTTCGACGCGCCGTCGGTGCCGGCGCGGATCGGGTAGCGGTTCGCGCCGCTGCCGTTGGTCAGGACGAAGGCGTCGCGGTTCGAAAACTCGCCCGCCGTCGAGGCGCGGATGCCCGACGCCTCGCTGCCATAAGCGGTTCCCGCGATCACCGCGGCACTCGCATAGCCGGTGACCGCGATCAGGCTGCCCGCGCTGCCGTTGACGCTCGCGAAGCTCGCGCCGCCGCCGGTCATCAGCCCCGCGTAGGTCGCGTCAGAAAAGCGCAGGCTCGTCCCGTCGACGGTGATCTTGTCGGCGGTGATGCCCGCGGGCGCCTCGAAGCCGCGCGTTCCCGCGAGCGCGATAAATTCCTCGGCGTCGTTATCGATGTCGAGCGTGTCGGGGTCGCTGCCGTAATCGCCGTCGCCCATCACCCCGATGCCGCCGACGAGCACGCCATTCTTGTAGAGCGGCAGCCCGCCCGGGTCGGCGGCGAGGCCGAGCGGCGAACGCTTCGGCCCGATCAGCGCCGCACCGCCCGCGGCGCCGAAGCGCGACGAGAAATCGCTGCACGGAAGCTGGCTGAACTGCACCCCGAACAGCGGCCCGCTTTCGAGCCCGAGCGTCGTCGGCGCGGGCGGGAAATGCTGCTGGACGATCTGGCTCGCGGTGCGGGTCGAAAAGGCGTTGCCGCCGCTCGAGAGGTACGCGCCGGTGATCGCCTTGGCGATCGCGCCGGCTTCGGCGGGGAAGGGGACGTTCTGCGCGTCGATATCGTCGCCGTTCGGCGCCGCCGAGGTCGTCGCGGTCGCGCGCGCGCCGGTCATGCGGAAAACGGCAAGGACGTTGCCGACGCGGTCGGTCACCGCGATCATCGACGGCAGGCTGCGCGCCTGCGCCTCGGCGACGGCGTTCGCGAGGATCTGCTGCACCTCGGCGATGCTCAGCGCCTGGGCGGCGGGCGGAGTGTAGAGCCCGCCGGTGGGGGTCGGAGTGGGCGTCGGCGTGGGGCTCGGCGTCGGCGTGGTGCCGCCACCCCCGCCTCCGCCGCCGCACGAGGCGAGGAACAGCGCGCCGAGCGCGGCAAAGGCGGCCGAGCGAAAGAGGGCGGAGCGGGTTCGCATGATCCTCACCGCAGTGCCTGGATCGCGCGTACCGCGCTGCCGAGCGCGGCCTGAAAATCGGCGGGCCGATAGGAATTGGGGTCCTTGACCGCCGCATAGGCGCGGTCGATGTCGGCGCGGATGCCCGCGGCGGCGCCGACGGTCACCCGCCCCGACGACACCATCGCGCCGAGCAAGGTGTCGACCCCCATCACCGCCTGCGACGATCCGGCATAGTCGGTGAGGCGGTCGCCCACCGTCTTCGCCGCGATCGCATCGACGAGCGCGAAGGCGTCGGTGCCCGAAAAGCCGCGCGACGCGAACGCGGCCTTGAGCGCCGCGACCGTCTGCGCAAGCTCGGCCGCCGCCGCGACCGCGCTCGGCCGGTCGGTGGCGATGGCGCGGTGGAAAGCCGCGCTGCGCGCGCCAAGCTGCTCGGCGAGCGCCGGCGAGGCGAGGCGCGCCGCCGCCGACAGCATGATCAGATTTTCGTCATTATAGGGCGGCATTCCCTCGGGGATGCCCGGGCGCCCCGGATTGTCGAGGCTCGTCTTCACCGGCTTCGCCTGGTCGTAGATGCGGCGATGGCAGCTGTGGCAGTCGAGGAAGAAGAATTCGGGGAACATCCCCTCGGTCCCGCGCTTCGACTGGAAGAGCGCGAGGCTGCGTTCGAGCGCGGTCGCCTGTCCGACTGCCCACATCTGGACATGGTCGGTGCGCCCGCCCGCGCCGCCGAACTTGCGCCAGCCATAATCGGCGTCCTCCTGATGATGCGCCTGCAGCGCCGAGAAGAGGTCGAGTTCGAACGAAATGCGCGGATGCCCCGCCGCCATGATGCGGTGGGTGACGAACTGCCCCTCGCCCGCCGACCCGAAATGGCAGTCGACGCACACGCCCGCGCGCACCACCGGATCCTCGAGCTTGCGCAGGCCCGCGCGCAGGTTCGCGAGATGCTTTTCGCGCATTTCGGCACCGGGATCGGCGTTCGCCCCCACCCCGGCATAATGGCTGGCGATCCAGCCGCCCGCCGGGCCGTGGCACGATTCGCAGCTCACCCCGTCCTCGAGCGGCGCGGTGCCGCGGCTCGCCGCCGCGTCGCTGTGGCAGCCGAGGCACATCGTGGCTCGGCTCGGGTCGCCGATGCCGAGATTACGCGCGATGAACTGGCTGCGGCTGTTCCCGAGCACCGCCCAGGCGCGGCTGTGCGCGCCGCCGGGGGTCGAGGGCTCCTGCCATTTCATCAGCTCGTCCTGGCGGACGACGGTGCCGTCGCCTTCCATCCGGCCGTGGCAGGTCGATCCGGCGCACGAAGCGACGCCGAGGAAGCGCCCGCCGCTCTCGCCCTGCGAGCGCGCCGGCGGTGCCGCGACGACGGCCGCGAGCGCGAGCGCCGCGAGCATCAGCACGAAGCCCGCCAACGCCGCCCAAGGCCGATCGCCGCGCCCCTTTCCAGCGTGCGTCGTCATCCGCAACAGTCCCCTTTCCTCACCCGGCGCTTTTGCCCCTGGGCGCTCCCTACACTACCCCGAACGCCAGCATCGCGTCGGCCACTTTCTTGAAGCCCGCGATATTCGCGCCCTTCACATAATCGACATAGCCATTGCCCTGGTCGCCATAGGTCAGGCAGCGCGCATGGATGCCCGCCATGATGTCTTTCAGCATCTGTTGCAACTCGCCCTCGCTCCAGCTTCGCCGCTCGCTGTTCTGGCTCATTTCGAGGCCCGACACGGCGACACCCCCGGCATTGGCGGCCTTGCCCGGCGCATACATCAGCTTCGCGTCGCGGAAGACATGGACGCCCGCGAGGTCGGTCGGCATGTTCGCGCCCTCGCTGACCGCGATGCAGCCGTTCTTGACCAGCGTCTTCGCATCCTCGCCGGTGAGCTCGTTCTGCGTCGCGCAGGGCAACGCGACGTCGCATTTGACACCCCACGGCGTCTTGCCGGGGATGAAGGTCGCCGACTTATATTCGCCGACATAATCCTCGATCCGCCCGCGCCGATGCGTCTTGTGCGCCTTCACCCAATCGATCTTTTCCTGGGTGATGCCGTCGGGGTCGTGGATGAAGCCGCCCGAATCAGACAGGGTGAGCACCTTGCCGCCCAATTGGACGATCTTTTCGGCCGCGTGGGTCGCGACATTGCCCGAGCCCGAGATCACGGCGGTCTTGCCGACGAGGTCCTGATCCTTCGCCGCGAGCATGTTGGCGAGGAAGTATACCGCGCCATAGCCCGTCGCCTCGGTGCGGATCAGCGACCCGCCCCATTCGAGTCCCTTGCCGGTGAGCACCCCCGTGAACTCGCCCGTGATCCGCTTGTACTGGCCGAACATATAGCCGATCTCGCGCCCGCCGACCCCGATGTCGCCCGCGGGCACGTCGACGTCGGCGCCGATGTGGCGATAGAGTTCGGTCATGAAGCTCTGGCAGAAGCGCATGATCTCGCGCACGCTCTTGCCCTTGGGGTTGAAGTTCGACCCGCCCTTGCCGCCGCCCATCGGCAGGCCGGTCAGCGCATTCTTGAAGGTCTGCTCGAACGCCAGGAATTTGAGCACGCTCTCGGTGACGCTCGGGTGGAAGCGGATACCGCCCTTATAGGGGCCGATCGCATTGTTGTTCTGGACGCGCCAGCCGCGCTGGACCCGGATATGGCCATTGTCGTCCTCCCAGCAGACGCGGAACGACACGACCCGGTCGGGCTCGGCGATGCGCCGCAATATCTGCTGCGAATGATAATCTTCCTTGTCGGCGATAAAGTCGAAAATATCCTCGGCGACTTCCTGCACCGCCTGCACGAACTCATTCTGGCCGGGGTTGCGTTTCTTCACCCCTTCCATGAACGTCGGAAAATCGACGTGATCCGAAACTGCCATTGCACCCTCCCCCTCGTTCAGACCGGGAAAATTGGTGCGACCCCCATGTTTTGACGAAATTGTCGTTGACCGACCTTGCCCGACAAAGGCTACACCATCGCGGAGCAAAGGCAAGATGGCAGCGAGAGGGCCGTCACCTTTTTCACGCGCGACGCGGAGGGGCAAAAATGAGCGAGACCAAAGGCCTGTCAGGTACCAACCGCGCGATATTGATCGCGGCCTTCGTGCTGCTGCTCGCCGCTGTGGGCTATGCGCTGTGGCGCGATTCGGATGCCCCGGCGCCCGCTTCCCCGGCCGCCGCCGCCGCGCCGGGGGACGAGCTTACCGCGCTCGAAGAACGGACGCGGCGCGAGCCGCAGAGCGCCGAGGCGTGGACGATGCTCGGCGCCGCGCGCTTCGACATGGGCGATTTCGCCGGCGCGGCCACGGCTTATGAAAAGGCGGTGGCGCTCGCCCCCGAAAGTGCCGCGATCTGGTCGGCGCTCGGCGAGGCGCGCGTGATGGCGAGCGAGCGCGACCCGATGCCGCCCGCCGCGCGCGAAGCCTTCGACAAGGCGATCGCCATCGACGCGAAGGACCCGCGCGCGCGCTATTTCATGGCGGTGAAAAAGGATCTCGCGGGCGATCACAAGGGCGCGATCGACGACTGGTTCGCGCTGCTCGCCGACACGCCGCAGGGCGCCCCGTGGGAGGCCGACCTTCGCCGCACGATCGAACAGGTCGGCGCGATCCACAAGATCGACGTCGCATCGCGGCTCGCGCAAACGCAGGCGCGGCCGCTGACCCCCGCCGAGATGCCCGTCGCCGCGCGCGCAATCCCCGGCCCGAGCCGCGCCGAGATGGAGGCGGCGTCACAGCTTCCCAAGGGCCAGCAGGATGCGATGATCGCGGGCATGGTCGACGGGCTGGAGACGAAGCTGAGGGCCAATCCCGCCGACGTCGACCGCTGGATCATGCTGATGCGCAGCCGCATGACGCTGGGCGAGACCGCCAAGGCGGCGCAGGCGCTGAAGGACGCGATCGCCGCCAATCCGGGCGCCGCGAGCCGGCTCAAGGCGCAGGCCGAAATGCTGGGCGTGCCGGGGGCGTAGCATCGAGAGGCGGAGGGGGGCGGATGTTCACATCCTCCCCACTTGTGGGGAGGTGGCAGCGCGAAGCGCTGACGGAGGGGGTTCGCGTCCTTACGCGACGCCGTTTCAGGCCGCCCGCCCCCTCCACCGCCTTCGGCGGTCCCCCTCCCCGCAAAGCGGGGAGGATTTCATTGTCGGCCCTCGTCCAAACCCGCCATCCGACGGTGAGGATTAGGATTCGCGCAGAGGCGCGACAATATATGCTTTAATATTATTTATCCCGGTGATAGCCGATCGCTCGAACCCTTTCGCTTCACCCGGATCGACGATGACTCAACCCATTTCCATCGCCATCGCCGGCGTCGGCAAGATCGCCCGGGATCAGCATGTCCCGACGATCGCCGCCGACCCGAATTTCCGCCTCGCCGCCACCCTGTCGCGCCACAACGCGCTCGATGGCGTTCCCGCCTTCACCAGCCTCGCCGACCTCCACCGAGCGCTGCCCGACCTTCAGGCCATCGCGATCTGCACGCCGCCGCGCGGCCGGCTCGAGCTGGTGCGCGAGGCGATCGCGCTCGGCCTCGACGTGATGCTGGAAAAGCCCCCGGCGGCGAGCCTGAGCGAGGCGGAAGCACTGGTGGCCGCGGCGGCGGCGAGCGGCAGCGTGCTGCACATCACCTGGCATTCGCGCGAAGCCGCCGCGGTCGAGCCTGCGCGCGCGTGGCTCGCCGGACGCGCGATCCGCCGCGTCGCCATCGACTGGAAAGAAGACGTGCGCGTGTGGCATCCGGGGCAGGAGTGGATCTGGGAGCCGGGCATCGGAGTGTTCGACCCCGGCATCAACGCGCTGTCGGTCGTGACCCGGCTGCTGCCGGGCGCCTTGCTGCTCGACCGGGCCCGCTTGCGCTTTCCCGCCAACAAGGCCGCGCCGATCGCGGCCGACCTGTCGCTGCGCAGCGACGACGGCGCGCCGGTTGCCGTCGCGTTCGATTTCGACCAGCGCGGGCCGCAAAGCTGGGACATCGTCATCGAGACCGATCGCGGAACGCTGGCGTTGGGCGAAGGCGCGTCGAAGATGGCGGTCGACGGCGCCCCCGTCGCGGTGCCCGATGTCCCCGAATATGCCCGGCTCTACCAGCGCTTCGCCGAGCTGGTCGCCGCGCGCGAAAGCGACACCGATCTGTCGCCCTTCCGGCTCGTCGCCGACGCCTTTCTGCTCGGCGAGCGCGAAACGGTCGGCGCGTTCGACTGGAACGGATGATCGGGCGGGCTATGGCCGAAATCCGCATCGTAGAGCGCGCGCGACGCGACCGGCTGGGCGAAGGCCTGCTGTGGTCGGATCGCGAGCAGGCGGTCTATTGGACCGATATTCTGGAGCGCCGCGTCAATCGCCTGACGCTGATCGGCGGGCGGATCGACAGCTGGGAAGTGCCGCAGACGATCGGCTGGGTGATCGAACGGCAGGGCGCGCCCGGCCTGATCGCCGGCCACGGCCGCGAGATCGTGCGGCTGACGCTCGACCCGCTGGCGATCGAGACCATCGCCGCACCCGAACCCGACCGCGACGGCAATCGCATGAACGACGCCAAGGCCGACGCGCTGGGGCGGATCTGGGCGGGCACGATGCCCGTCACCTGCGATCGCCCGAGCGGCGCTTTCTACCGGCTCGACCCCGACGGCCGCATCGCGCGGGTCGACGGGCCCTATACCATCGCCAACGGCCCGGCGATCGCGCCGGGCGGCGACATGCTGCTGCACACCGACACGGCGCTCGGCACGATCTTCCGCTTCGCCATCCGCGACGACGGCTCGCTGGGGCCGCGCGAGCCGTTCATCACCTTCGAAAAGAATTGGGGATCGCCCGACGGCATGACCTTCGATGCCGAGGGCGGGCTGTGGGTGGCTTGCTGGGGCGGATCGGGCGTGATGCGCTTCGACCCCCTGGGCAAGCCCGAGCGCCGGATCGCCCTGCCCGCCTCGCAGATCACCAATATGGTCTTTGCCGGCGCGGACCTCGACCGCATGTTCGTGACCTCCGCCGCCGACGGGGTCGAGCGGGCCGAGCCCGACGCGGGCGCGCTGTTCGAGGTCGATCCGGGCTGCCGGGGACTACCGGCCGGACGCTACGCGGGCTGACCGGCGATCGGGGCGCGTCAGCTTGAGACGAAATCGCGCGCCGCCGCGCCCATCTCCGCAGTGCGGGCGCCAGGCTTGCAGAGCGCCGAATCCGGCCGCCCCTGCGGCCGCCCACGGCCCACGCCGGCGCCTCATAGCTTCGTCAGGCGCAGCGCGATCCACGGCTTGCCGGGAAGCTTCACCGTCGGCCGCGCGGGGTCATGGACATCATACTCATTCTTGCGCGCCATGGTGAAGACGCCCTCGACCGGCGTCACCGTCATGTCCCATGTGTCGAGAATCTCGGCGCGATAGCGTTGCAGCGCCGCCTCGCCCCGGCCGGGGAGCACGACGGCCCATTCCTCGGGCGCCTCGGCGCCGAAATATTTGAGATAATATTCGTTTTGCTTGCCGCCGAGATGATAGTTCCACCAGGGCTGGATCGGCTCGATGCCCGGCACCGGCCCCTCCTCCATCACCTGGCGCAGGAAAGCGAGCCGCGGCGCGCTGGTGCCGACCAGCGTTCCGCCCTGCCCGAGCCACGAGAAATCGGCGTTGCGGTTCGGATCGAAGGTCTCGCTGTGGCCCACATACGTGCCGCCGATCAGCCCCCACCAGAAGCGCTGGACCATGTCCTCGCCGCTGAGATTGCCCCAGCGTTTCGGCGAATTGCCCTCATAGACCACCTCGTCGAAGATCACCGGCTTCAGCGTCATCGCGCGGTGCAGCTCGGCGCGCAGATCGTCGAGCACCGCGGCGCCGTTCTGGACGCTCGCATGGGTGATCCACGGCTTGCGATGGTCGTAATAGATGTTGATCTGGTGGATCGAGCGCAGCCGGTCGTGCGGATCGGCGGCGACGAGCGTTTCGAACAGATGATCCCAATCGGCGATCGTCTTGGTTTCGATATTGTCATACTCGTTCGCCATCGACCACCAGAGGTTGCGATAGGCGCCCCAGCGCGCGGCGACGTAGCGCAGATAGCGCTCGTCGTCGGCGCGTTTCATGTCGTTGTAGCCGCGTTTCTCGTCATAGGGGTGGAAGAGGATGACGTCGGCCTCGATCCCCAGCGCGCCGAGGCGCTGGATGCGATCCTCGTAGCGGCGGAAATAGGCGGGATCGAACCGCGCCGGGTCCCAGTCGCGCGGCCCGCTGCCGGTGCGGACGAAGGGGTTGGTCGCGACCGATTCGACATTGGGGAACACCAGCATCCGCATCTTGTTGAAGGGCGCGGCGGCGAGCGTCTTCAGCGTCAGGGCGCATTTGGCGTCCGACTGCAGCGCCCAGCTATAGCAGGTGGTGCCGATCTGGCGGAACGGCGTGCCGTCGGCATAGGCGAAGTGATAGCCGTCCTTCGTCACCCGCACCGGCCCATGATTGCCCTTGGCCGGCGCGATCGCGGCGAAGCTGCCGCTCCGGCCTTGCAGAGCCGGCGCATTGCTTTCGACCTGCCACCGCCATTCGCCGAGGTCGGGCGGGCTGAAGCGGATGCGGTAGACGCCGTCGCCGTCGTAGAAGCCGGGGACGCGCACGCGCTTTCCGGCGCTTTCGAAGGTCGCGGCCAGCGTCACGTCGACGAACGGATTGCCCACGCGGGGGCCGTCGAGGGCGATCTCGTAGACGCCCCAGCGCTCGACGCGGCGCGGCGGCGCGGCGGACCCGGCGGCGACGAGCGGCGTCGCGACGGTGCCGGCGCCCACCGCAACCGCGTGCGCGAGAATCCTGCGGCGCGAAATCGTCACTCAAATCTCTCCCCGTCTGCTTCAATCGTCACGCAGATGCTTGCTGTTGCCTTCGGTCGCGGCTAGACCGTCAATAATACTATCATATGTCCAGAGAGAGGGTATGTCCATGCCGACCAGCAGCGCTGCGGCGGAACCGCGGAACGAGGATTGGAAGAACACCATCCTCGCCGGTCTCGCCAATTATATCGACGCCGGATCGATCGTCGCCGGATCGGCCGCGCTGGCGCTGTGGCAGGAAGCCTACAAGCTCAACAACGACCTGATCGGCCTGATCGCCGCCTTTGGTCCCAACGCCATCTCGGCGGGGGTCGGCGCCATGATCGGCGGGCGGCTGTGCGACCTGTTCGGGCGCAAGAAGATCTATCAGTACGACATGCTCTTTTACGCCTTCGGCATGCTGTGGCTGGTGTTCGCGGTCAACGCGTGGATGGTCACGCTCGGCTTCTTCCTCGTCGGCCTCGCGGTCGGCGCGGACATTCCCGCCTCCTGGTCGCTGATCGCCGAAATGGCGCCCAAGAACGAGCGCGGCAAGCATAGCGGCGTGGCGCAGGTGCTCTGGTATCTGGGCCCGGTCGTCGTGCTGCTGATGTTCCTGATCCTCACGCCGCTCGGCCTGCTCGGCGCGCGCATCGTCTTCGCGCATCTCGCGATTCTCGCCATCGCGCTCACCTTCCTGCGCTCGCGCATGCAGGAATCGCAGCGCTGGCTCGCCGCGCAGGAAGCGGCGCCGCGCGATACCGCCCAGCCCAAGCCCGGCCGGATCAGGGAGTTGTTCACGCGCCAGCATATCGGCTCGATGGCGTTTTTGAGCGGCATGTATCTGTTCTGGAACCTGTGGGCGGGCACCAACGGCTTCTTCTTCCCCTATATCCTGCGCACCGTCGGCGATCAGAGCCAGGCCGTCGCGGTCGCGGTGCAGACGCTGAGTTTCCTGCTCGGCATGGCGTCGATCTTCTTCATCTTCATGAAGCTCGCGGACCGGGTGAACCAACGCCTCCTGTTCGGAATTTCGGCGGTCACCCAGATCATCGGCATGTCGCTGCTCGCGCTGTTTCCGCTCACCCTGCCGCTGGCGATCCTGCACGTCTTCCTGATGTCGATCGGCGGTGGCTTCGGCGCCCAGAGCTTCTTCCAGCTCTGGAGTTCGGAGATGTTCCCGACGCTACTGCGCTCGACCGCGCAGGGCGTGATGTTCGCGGTGGTCCGCATCGCGCTCGGCATCTTCAGCTTCTTCGTCCCGGCGCTGACCGCGACGGGCTTCACCACGCTTGCGTGGATCCTGGTCGGCTTCCTCGTGATCAGCGGCGTGATCGGCTTCATCTGGGCGCCGCGCAACGAAGGCAAGTCGCTCGAGGAGCTCGAGGCCGAACTCAAGGCGGCCGCATAGGGTTATCTGGCTTTGATCGGGGCATTTTCAGCCCCTCGCTTTCCAAAGGCGAGGGGCTGGCCCCGAGTCCGAGGTGACAAGAATCAAGCGGCCCGCCTCGACCGGTTGCGGTCGCTTTCCTACGGTCGGGAGAGGTCCGCTTTCCGACCGATTAAGGCCCTCTAGCTAAACCTGTCGCGAGGCAGGGTCACGCCCAAGAAATGTGGCGCTCAACAAGCGTTTAAGCGTCTGCCAGTAGGGCCGCCGCGGTTCAGTAGCTTGGCGACCTTTTATCGCCCGCCGAAAGCCGATCGGGTTGAAAGCAAGGTAAATCTCGCGCTCTTCCGCGCTAACGATAGTTCCATACGACCAAGCGTTCGCATACCAAATCCATCGGCCCGATGAGTCCTCAAAGGCAGTGCTCAGTAATTCTCGCCGACGATTAGCCATCGTACCAACGTAGTCGTCGTCACTTCCGCTTTCCACCCCAAAGCCGTCGTACATTTGTAAGCAGCCCGATCCCCAAACAAAAAGGGCGGCGCCATAGGCGCCGCCCCAGTGAGGGGGAGATCGGTAAGATCAGAACTTCGCGCGAACGCCGCCATAGTAACGGCGTCCGATGATGTCCCAGATCGCGTTCGGGCTGCCGTTCGGCGTGCCGACCCAGAGGGGCGGCTGCTTGACGTTGAACAGGTTGTTCACGCCGGCGAAGATCTCGAAATTCTCGATGCCCTTGTAGCGGATCTGGGCATCGGTGTAGATCTTCGACCCGACCGTGAAATATTTCTTGTCGGGCAGCGAGCCGTCGGCGAGCCGGAAGCGCGTCTGATAGTTTTCGTAATCGAACATCTGCTTGCCGACATAGCGGTTCAACAGGGTCAGGCCGAACGTATCATTATCCCAACCGAGCGTCAGATTGCCCGAATCGCGCGGCGTTCCGATTTCACCCATGGTGTTGTCGTAATCGTCGCCGGTGAGCGGAACGACGCCCTGCTTGAGCAGGTGCGTCCAGCTGCCCTGGATCGTGGCGGTGCCGCCGAACAGATCGTGGCTGTAGCTCGCGGTGAAGTCGAGACCGCGGGCGAACGAGCCGCCGCTGTTGATCAGGCCGCGCACGACCTGCTCGACCGAACCGACGCTGAACGCGCCCGACGGCTGCTGACGCCGGGTGACGAACTGGCAGAAGTCCGCCAGGCCGTCGGCGTAGCATTTGTTGAGCACGGTCGCCGCGCTGAGGCGGTTGATCGCATCGTCGAGCTTGATGTCGAAATAGTCGACCGTGAAGACGAAGTTGCGCAGCGCGTCGATCGAGCGCGGATTGACCACCATGCCCAGCGTCAGCGTCTTGCCCGTTTCCTCGCGGATGTTCGGGTTCGCCGCGGTGATGCTGCCGACGCCCGCCGTGTCGGACGAGGTCAGCGTCATCGACCCGTTCGCCTGGATGTTGGCAAGCACGCCCGGATCGGCGCGGCAGTTCACCGCCACCGCGCTGGTTTCCGCCATCGTCACGCCCTGGCAGGGGTCGGTGATGGTGATGATGCCCGCCGCGGCGGCCGCGTAGAGCTCGCCGATGTTCGGCGCGCGAACCGCGTGGGCATAGACCGCCCGGAAGCGGATATCCTCGACCGGCGACCATTCGGCGCCGAGGTTCCACGCCCAGAAGGTGCCGACCGTCGAATAGTCGGAGACGCGGGCCGCGCCACGGAGCGTGAGGTTATGGATGAAGGGCGTGTCGTGGATCAACGGCACGACGACTTCGCCATAGCCTTCCTTGACGGTGAAGGCGCCGGACGTATCGAGCAGCTGGACATAGCCGTTGCGCGCGGCGTTGGTCAGCGGATCGAAGTCGTCGAGGCTCGATTCCTTGCGCCATTCGGCGCCAACCGACACCTGCAGCGGGCCGGCGGGAAGCTCGAACACCGTGCCGCCGACGTTCACCGCCGCGGTCTGCATCACCTGCTTCGAATAGCGGCTCATCTCGGTGTAGAGCCAATCGGCCGCCTCCTTGGTGACCTTGCTCGATCCGTCGGGGTTCAGACCGAAGACGTTGATCGGCACACAGCCCTGCGAGCGGGCATTGGCGTCGACGCAGATCGCCTCGGTCGAATTGCCGTCATTGTCATAGTCGAACACGTCGGGAATGACCTGAACGGCCTGCGCCAGGCGATAGAGGTCGGCAAGGCCGGTCATCCCCTGGCGCTGCTTGGTGAAGCCATATTGGTAATAGAAGTCGGCGGCCCAGTCGCCGCCCAGCTTCAGCGTTCCGCCCGCCGCGGCGCGGAAATTGTCGCGTTCGGTCGGCGTGCTGCGGGTTCCGTCGCCGAACATGGTCGTACGCAGCAGGAAGCTCATGTCCCTCGACCCGAAGGCGTCGTTGGCGGCGCGGTTGTCCGCCGCATCGAACGCGGCCTGCGGAACGAACGGGTTGGCGAGCTGCCGGACGTCGTTGGGATCGTTGGGATTGACGACCATGAACTCGATCGGGAAGAAGCCGTTGGTTCCCGTGAACGCGCCCAGCGCGCTGTCGGTGCGCATCGGCGACGCTTCGCGCCGGCCGACGGTCTTGTAGTTCGAGAAGGTCGATTCCACGAACAGGTTGAGATTGTCGGTCACGTCGTAATTGGTGCGCATCGCGATCGTGAACTGGTTCGATGGCGACGCCTGCTGGCCGAGCTCGGCGGCGTTATAGCCATATTTCTCGATCTTCGCGAGGACGTCCGGGTCGTTGATCGTCGCGGCGGTCAGCGACGGGAAACGATCGAGCGTGCCGTCGGGCAGGATCAGCCGGCTGCCGACGCCGCCGAAGTTGAAGGTGCCGCCGGGGCCGACGTTCGACGGCTGATAGTAACGGTTGAACAGATTCTGCGCGGCGGTGAGATTGGCGTCGCTGTCGCCGCCGACGCGCAGCAGGTTGCCGAGGCTGCCCCAGCCCGACGCGGTGCGTTCGCGCTTGCTGTTGGGGACATTGCCCTCGTGGTTGTAGCCGGCGTAGATCATCACGTTACCACGGCCGTCGGCGAAATTCTGGCCGAAGGTGGCGTTGATCGAATAGCGCTTGTCGTCGCCGAGTTCGGAGATGCCCGCCTGGAGATTGGCGTCGAGCCCCTCGAAATTCTTCTTGTAGATGAAGTTGACGACGCCCGCGATCGCGTCCGAGCCATAGACGGCGGAGGCGCCGCCGGTCAGCACGTCGACGCGCTCGATGAACGAGGTCGGGATCATCGACAGGTCGACCTGCGCCGTGCCGGGGATGCCCGCGACCGTCCGGCGGCCGTCGATCAGCACCAGCGTGCGATCGGTGCCGAGGTTGCGCAGGTTGACCGTGGCGAGGCCGGGGTTGGTGTCGCCGGCGTTGCCGACGCGCGTCTGGCTGGGCACGCCGACCGCCGGGATCTGCGTCAGCACTTCCTGCACGTTGGTCGCACCCGCATTTTCGAGCTTCTCGGCCGTGACGACCTGAAGCGGCGATGACGAGGTCAGCGTGGGATTGCGAATGCGGCTGCCCGTAACGATGATGTCGTTATCGGCCGATTGCGTACCGGTCTGCTGCGGCTCGGCGCCGGTTTCGTCCTGCGCAAAAGCCGTCGTGCCCGCGAAAAGCGTCATCACGCTCGTCCCGAGCAGCATTCCGCGTAGCAGCGCGGAACGCGAAGTTCTGAAATTCCTCATTGTCCACTCCCTTCCCATGTTTTTTGGCGTCCACCGGACGCCGCACGTTTCGCGCTACGGCCCCGCCGTATCGTCACGTCCCTCCTTGCGCGGCGTCGCGCACGGCGCTCGCCACCGCGTCGCGCCAGCGGCGCACCACGCGTGCGCGCCGCTCGGCCGCCATGGCCGGGGCGAAACGCTCCGCTTGAACCGAATGGCTCCCCGCCGCCGCGAGGCCCAGCGCTTCGCCCGCCAGCCGCGCGGCACCCAGCGCGCTCGCCTCGGCGATGGCGGGCCGCACGATCTCGCGATCGAGCAGATCGGCGAGCAGCTGCATCAGCAAGGCGTTGCGGGTGGCGCCGCCGTCGACCGACAGCTCGGGCAGCCTGGCGCCGAGATCGGCGTCGAGCGCGGCGACGACATCGCCGATCTGCAGCGCGATCGCCTCGAGCGTCGCGCGCGCGACGTGCGCGCGGCCGCTGCTCAGCGACAGGCCCGTGATCGCGCCCCGCGCGTCGCTGCACCAGTGCGGCGCCCCAAGCCCCGCCAGCGCGGGAACGAACACCACCCCGTCGCTGTCGTCGACGCTCGCCGCGAGGCTGGTCAGCGCCTCTTCGTCGGGGAGGCCGAGCAGCGTCGCGGCGAAGGCCGCGGCCTGACCGGACACCGAGATATTCCCTTCGAGCGCATGCTGCACCGCGTCGCCCTGGCTCCAGGCGATCGTGCTCGACAGGCCGTGCGACGAGCGCACGCGCCCGTCGGTGGCGGTCATCAGCGAGCTGCCGGTGCCGATCGTGACCTTGAGACGCGCGCCGCTCGCCGCATGGGCGAAGAGGGCGGCATGGCTGTCGCCGATCATCGCGTGGATCGGCGTATGGTCGCGGAGCGCGGTCACGCCATGCGCGACGGCGCCGAAGCGGCTGTCGGAGGGCATGACCGCCGGCAAGAGCGAAAGGGGCACGTCGAACAGGCGCGCGAGATCGGCGTCCCAGGACAGGGTGTCGAGATTGAAGAGCTGCGTCCGCGATGCATTGCCATGGTCGGTCGCATGCACGCCGCCGGCGGTCAGGTTCCAGAGCAGCCAGCTGTCGATCGTGCCGCACTTGAGCTCGCCGCGCTCGGCGCGCGCGCGCGCTCCGGGAGTTTCGTCGAGCAGCCACGCGATCTTGGCGGCCGGAAAGAGCGGGTCGAGCCCGAGACCCGAACGCGCCGCGATCTCGGCTTCGTGGCCGGCGGCGCGCAGGGCGTTGCAGCGGTCGGCCGAACGCCGGCATTGCCAGATGATCGCGGGGCCGATCGGGTGGCCCGTCGCGGCATCCCAGACGACGATCGTCTCGCGCTGGTTGGAAATCGCGACCGCGGCGATATCGGCGGGGCCGGCGGCCGCGGCGACCTCGGCGATCAGCCCGGCCACGGTTTCCCAGATGTCCGACGCCGATTGCTCGACCCAGCCCGGCTGCGGATAATCGAGACTCATCGCCCGCGACCGCGACAGGCGCACCGAACCGTCGGGCGCCACCAGCAGCGCCTTGGTGTTGGTCGTGCCCTGATCGATCGCGAGGACGAGCCGCTCGGTCATAGGCTTTTCGCCGTAACCAGATCGCGCGCGGCGGCGGCGATGCCCTCCGCGGTCAGGCCGTAGCGTTCCATCAGCCAGCTCGGCGAGCCCGTCGGCAGGAAACCGGGGAAGCCGAGCCGCTTCACGCGCACCGGATGATGTTCGGCGCAATATTCGGCGACCGCGCCGCCCAGGCCGCCGGCGGCGAGCCCTTCCTCGGCGGTGACGATCGCGCCCGTCGCCGCGGCGGCGGCGATCGCCTCGGCGTCGATCGGCGAAACGCTCGCCATGTTGATCACGCGCGCCGCGATCCCCTCGGCCGCCAGCGCCGCCGCGGCGTCGAGCGCGCGGTGCACCAGCGTGCCGTTCGCGATGATCGCGACATCGCCGCCGTCGCGCAGCGTCTCGGCCTTGCCGATCGCGAAGGTTGCGCCCTCGGGGCGCGGCAGCGCTGGCACGGGCATGCGGCTGATGCGGATATAGACCGGCCCGTCGTGCCCGGCCGCCGCCTTGACCGCCGCCGCGGTTTCCCAAGGGTCGGCGGGGACGATGACCGTCAGCTTGTCGATCGCGCGCAGCCAGGCGATGTCCTCGATGCTGTGATGCGTCGCGCCCAGCTCGCCATAGGCGACCCCCGACGAGATGCCGCACAGCTTGACGTTCTGCTGGCTGTAGGCGCAATCCGCCTTGATCTGCTCGAGCGCGCGCGCGGAGAGGAAACAGGACGCGGCGCTGACGAACGGGATCTTGCCGCCGTTCGCGAGGCCGGCGCCGACACCGACCATATTCTGCTCGGCGATGCCGACGTTGATCAGCCGCGCCGGGAAACGGTCGCGGAACTTGCCGAGCTTCGATGAGCCGACCGAGTCGTTGACGACCGCGACGATGCGGTCGTCGCCCTCGGCGAGCTCCTCGACCGCGCGGACATAGGCATCGCGACAATCGAAGGTGCCCGCGGCGGCAGGAGCAGCGGCGCTCATCGGCTCATCTCCGCTTCGAGTTCGGCCATGGCCTGCGCATATTGCTCCGCATTGGGCACGCCATGGTGCCAGCCCGCCTGGTCGCGCATGAAGCTGACGCCCTGGCCCTTGAAGGTGTTGGCGATGATGACGCGCGGCCTGGCGCGCGCCGCGGCGGCATCGTCGAAGGCGGCGAGCAGCGCCGCATGGTCGTGCCCGTCGACCTCGACCACGTCCCAGCCGAACGCGCGCCACTTGTCGGCGAGCGGTTCGAGCGCATTGGTCTCTTCGGTGCGCGCGCCCTGCTGCAGGCGGTTGCGGTCGACGATGACGGTGAGGTTGCCGAGGCCGCGGTGGCCGGCGAACATCGCCGCCTCCCACATGCTGCCTTCCTGCAGCTCGCCGTCGCCGGTGAGCACGAACACGCGATAGCCGGCCTCGTCGATCTGGCCCGCCACCGCGACGCCCACGCCGACCGGCAGGCCATGACCGAGCGGCCCGGTGTTGGTTTCGATGCCGGGCAGATAGGTGCGGTTGGGATGCCCGTTGAGGCGCGACTCGGGCTTCAGATAGGTGTCGAGTTCGGCCTCCGGAAAGAAGCCCCGGCCGGCGAGCGCGGTGTAGAGCACCCCGGTGCAATGCCCCTTGCTCAGCACGAAGCGATCGCGGCCCGGAGCGGCCGGGACCTTCGGGTCGATCCGAAGAATATCGAAATAGAGGCAAGCCACTATATCTGCGGACGAAAGGTCACCGCCAGGATGCCCCTGACCCGCATCGACGATCATCTTCAACAGCCGGCGGCGCATCCAATTGGCCCGCTCACGGACGAATTCCGCCCGCGCGGCCAGCGAATCGCGCCGATCCGCCGAAGCGGCCACATCTACCATATCCGGATTGCCCATCATCCTCTCTCTCACCCCCGCAATTAGCTCAGCCTTTCGATGTTCGCAAGAAATTTGCTTTCGATTTTTTTCGTTTCAATAAAATCCCCTATAAAAATTGACAAAATACGAAAGTCCGCGATACCCATCATACGACGACCGCCCTGTCCAAGGCGCGGCACCGGGGAAGAGGACGTGCATTGAAAAATCTTGCCAACGGCTCGTCGCGCGATTGTACAACGAAGGCGACCCTGTTTGCCGGTCCTTTCCCGGCCTCCGATCGAATGAGCTCGCCCAAATGAAAACCCGCCTTCTCGCCGAAACACGCCGCCGAAAAGTGCTCGACTGGCTCCAGGAGGAAGGCAGCGCGCGCGTCCGCACGCTGGCCGACGCGTTCGGCGTGTCCGAAGTGACGATCCGCCAGGATCTCGAGAAGCTCGAGGCCGAAGGCCATATCGCGCGCGAGCATGGCGGCGCCTTCCTGAAGTCGGTGCCGCAGCAGGTGCGCGAAATGGCGCTCCAGCACCGGGAGAACATGGACGCCAAGCAGCGCATCGGGCGCGCCGCCGCGCAACTCATCGGCGACGGCGAGACGATCGTGCTCGATTCGGGGTCGACCACGACCGAGGTCGCGGCCAATCTCCTCCATCGCCGCGACATGACCGTCATCACCAACGCGCTCAACATCGCGCTGATGCTCGGCGCCGAGGCGGGGTTCGAGGTGCATATGAGCGGCGGGCATTTCAAGGCGCCGACCCTGTCGCTGAGCGGCGAGCGCTCGGCCGACTATTTCAAGGGACTGTTCGCCCAGAAGCTGTTCCTCGCCACCGCCGCGCTCGATCTGGAGGCGGGACTGACCTATCCGGCGCTGTCCGACATCGCGGTCAAGCGCGCGATGATCGAGGCGGCCGAACGCGTCTATCTGGTCGCCGATTCGAGCAAGATCGGCGCGCGCTCCTTCTCGTCGCTCGGGGGCCTCGACCTCGTCCACGTCCTGATCACCGACGACGGCATCCGGCCCGAGGATCGCGCCGCCATCGAAGCCGCCGGCGTCGAGGTGATCGTCGCCTGAAGCCTTTTCCTCCCAGGAGAATTACCGTGAGCAAGCAGAAATACGGCGCTGGCATCTGGCACTTCGCGACCTATGTCGATCGCTACGCGACCGACGGCTACGGCCCCCCGCGCTCGCTGATCGAGATGATCGACCTCGCCGGGCAGGTCGACGATCTGTCGGTCGTCGACATCAATTATCCCTTCCCCGGCGGCGAAACGTCGTTCGAGAAGGTCGAGGAGGCGCTGAAGCGCAATAATCTCTCGGTCATCGGCATCACCCCCGAAATCTACACGCGCCAGTTCGCGAAGGGCGCGTTCACCAATCCCGATCCCGGCGTCCGCCGGCTCGCGAACGAGATGGTCAACGACGCGGCGAACGTCGTGCGCCGCTTCAACGCCAGCTACGTCAAGCTGTGGCCGGGCCAAGACGGCTGGGACTATCCCTTCCAGGTCGACCACAAGAAATTGTGGCAGCATTCGATCGAGGGCATCGCCGAGCTCGCGGGGCAGAATCCCGACCTCAACTTCGTGATCGAGTATAAGCCGCGCGAGCCGCGCGTGCACATGAGCTACGACAGCGTCGCGCGCACCCTGCTCGGCATCGAGAAGATGGGCGTTCCCAACGTCGGCATCCTGCTCGACTTCGGCCACTCGCTCTACGGCGGCGAGAGCCCGGCCGACGCCGCGCAGCTCGCGATCGACCACGGCCGCCTCTTCGGCATGGACGTGAACGACAATTTCCGCAGCTGGGACGACGACCTGATCGCCGGTTCGGTCCACCCAATCGAGCTGTTCGAATTCTTCTACACGCTCCGCAAGAACAAGTGGGAAGGCGTCTGGCAGCTCGACCAGTTCCCGTTCCGCGAGGATTCGGTCGCGGTCGCCAATTCGGCGATCGGCTTCCTCAAGGGCATCGAGCGCGCGCTCGACAAGCTCGATTTCGACGCGATGCAGAAGGCACAGGACGCGCACGACGCCGTCACCGCGCTCAAGCTCGCGCGCGAGGCGCTGTTCACCTCCTATTGAAGGCGCGCATCGGATCACACTCCTATTGAAGGCGCGCATCGGATCACACGCCTCTTGACGGCGGGACCGGGGCGCGTCACGGCAATAATATGATTATTTCATCCGCCACTGATTTTCGCGAGGCGGCGCGGCGCAAGCTGCCGCGCTTCCTCTTCGATTATGCCGACGGCGGCGCCTATGCCGAAGAGACGTTGCGCCGTAATGTCAGCGATCTCGCGAAGATCGAACTGCGCCAGCGCGTGCTCAAGGATGTCGCGTCGATCGACCTCGGCACGACCCTGTTCGGCCGCAAGGTCGCGCTTCCGGTCGCGCTCGGCCCGGTCGGGATCGGCGGCATGTACGCGCGGCGCGGTGAGCTGCAGGCGGCGCGGGCGGCGAAGGCGGCGGGCGTGCCGCTCTGCCTGTCGACGGTCTCGATCTGCCCGATCGAGGACGTCGCGAGGGTCGCCGACCCCTTCTGGTTCCAGCTCTATGTGATCAAGGATCGCGCCTTCATGCGCGACCTCATCGCCACCGCCAAGGCGCATGGCGCCGAGGCGATGGTGTTCACCGTCGACATGCCGGTGCCGGGCGCGCGCTATCGCGACGCCCATTCGGGCATGTCGGGACCGAATGCGCCGCTGCGCCGCGTGCTCCAGGCGATGACCCACCCGCGCTGGGCGGTCGACGTCGGCCTGCTCGGCCGCCCGCACACGCTCGGCAACTTGAAGCCGGTGCTCGGCAACAACAGCGGGCTCAACGACTATATGGGCTGGCTCGGCGCCAACTTCGATCCGTCGATCCAGTGGCGCGACCTCGACTGGATTCGCGCCGAATGGGACGGCCCGCTGATCATCAAGGGCATTCTCGATCCCGAGGACGCGCGCGAGGCCGCGGCGATCGGCGCCGACGGCATCGTCGTCTCGAACCATGGCGGCCGCCAGCTCGACGGCGTGCGGTCGAGCGCGCGCGCGCTGCCCGCGATCGCCGATGCCGTCGGCGACCGGCTGACCGTGCTCGCCGACGGCGGCGTGCGCAACGGCCTCGACGTCGTGCGCATGCTCGCGCTCGGCGCGAAGGGCGTGCTGCTCGGCCGCGCCTGGATCTATGCCCTCGCCGCCGAGGGCGAGGCCGGCGTCGCGAAGCTCTTCGAGCTGATCGCCAAGGAAATGGTGGTCGCGATGACGCTCACCGGAGTCAACCGGATCGACGCGATCGACCGCTCGATCCTCGCGGAGGACGAGAGATGAGGCTTCTCGAAGGCAAGAGCGTGCTGGTGACCGGCGGCTCGACCGGCATCGGCCGCGCGGCGGCGATCGGCGCCGCGCGGCACGGCGCGAACGTCGCGATCAACTATGCGTCGAGCGACGACAAGGCCGCGTCGTGCATCGCGGAGATCGAGGCGCTCGGACAGAAGGGCCTCGCCGTGAAAGGCGACGTCGCGCTGCCCGAGACGGCGACCGACTTCGTCGCCAGGGCGGTGGAGGCCTTCGGCCGCGTCGACGTCATGGTCTCGAACGCCGGCATCTGCCCGTTCCACGCCTTTCTCGACATGCCGGTGGAGACGGTCGACCGCACCTTCCGCGTCAATCTGCACGGCGCCTATTATATGGTGCAGGCAGCCGCCAACCAGATGGTCGCGCAGGGTGAAGGCGGCGCGATCGTCGCGGTTTCCTCGATCTCGGCGCTGGTCGGCGGCGAGTTTCAGACCCATTATACGCCGACCAAGGCGGGGGTGCATTCGCTGATGCAGTCGGCCGCGATCGCGCTCGGCCGGCACGGCATCCGCTGCAATTCGGTGCTGCCCGGCACGATCCTGACCGAGATCAACAAGGACGACCTCGCCGACCAGGCGAAGCGCGACCGCATGACCGCGCGCATTCCGCTCGGCCGGCTCGGCGAGGCCGACGATCTGGCGGGGCCCATCGTCTTCCTCGCATCCGACATGGCGGCCTATGTCACCGGCGCGGCGCTGCTGGTCGACGGCGGCGCGTTCGTGAATCTGCAATAGGCGGGGGCGCCCATGTCGCTGACCATGCCCGAACCCGATGCGCGGACGCTCGCGCGCCGCGACGAGATCGTCGCCGCGATGCGCGCGATCGTGTCGGGCGAAGGCGTGATCGACGATGTCGATGGGCTGAGGCCCTATGAAACCGACGCGCTGACCGCCTATCACCAGCTTCCGATGGTGGTCGTGCTGCCCGAAACCACCGCACAGGTCGCGGCGGTGCTCGCCTGGTGCCACGCCAACAAGGTGAAGGTCGTGCCGCGCGGCGCGGGCACGTCGCTCTCGGGCGGCGCGCTGCCGCTGGCCGACGGCGTGCTGCTGGGGATGGCGCGCTTCAACCGCATCCTCGCCATCGACTATGCCGACCGGATCGCCGTGGTACAGCCCGGCGTCACCAACCTCGCGATCACCCGTGCGGTCGAGGACGAGGGCTTCTATTACGCCCCCGACCCCTCCAGCCAGATCGCCTGCACGATCGGCGGCAATGTGGCCGAGAATTCGGGCGGGGTGCACTGCCTGAAATACGGCCTGACCACCAACAATGTGCTGGGGGTCGAGCTGGTGACGATCGAGGGCGAGGTGATCCGCCTCGGCGGCCGCGGGCTCGAGCCCGCGGGTCTCGACCTGCTCGGGGTCGTGGTGGGCTCGGAAGGGCTGCTCGGCGTGGTCACCGAGGTGACCGTGCGCCTCCTCCCCCGGCCGGAGACGGCACGCGCGCTGCTGATCGGCTTTTCCTCGGTCGAGGGCGCGGGACAATGCGTCGCCGACGTGATCGCGGCGGGAATCATCCCCGCGGGCATGGAAATGATGGACCGCCCCGCGGTGCACGCCGCCGAGGCCTTCGTCCAGGTCGGCTATCCGCTCGACGTCGAGGCGCTGCTCATCGTCGAGCTCGATGGCCCGGCCGCCGAATGCAGCCACCTGCGCGGCGAGGTCGAAGGCATCGCGCGCGCCAATGGCGCGGTGTCGGTGCGCAGTTCGACCGACGATGCCGAACGCGCCGCCTTCTGGGCGGGGCGCAAGGCCGCCTTCCCCGCCGCCGGACGCGTCGCGCCCGATTATCTGTGCATGGACGGGACCATCCCGCGCCGCCGCCTCCCCGACGTGCTCGCCCGGATGCGCGAGCTGTCCGATCATCACGGGCTGGGCGTGATCAATGTGTTTCACGCCGGCGACGGCAATCTCCACCCGCTGATCCTCTACGACGCCAACCAGCCCGGCCAGCTCGACGCGGCCGAGGCGTTCGGCGCCGACATCCTGAAGCTCTGCGTCGAGGTCGGCGGCGTGCTGACCGGCGAGCATGGCGTCGGCGTCGAAAAGCGCGATCTGATGCCGGTGATGTTCAGCAAGGCCGATCTCGCGCAGCAGCAGCGGGTCAAATGCGCGTTCGACCCCGAACTGCTGCTCAATCCGGGCAAGATGTTCCCCGAGCTGCACCGCTGCGCCGAGCTCGGCCGCATGCACGTCCACAAGGGACAATTGCCCTTTCCCGACCTGCCGCGCTTCTGATGCTGCATCCCGCGACCACCGACGAATTATGCGAGGCCATCGCCGCCGGCGGCCCGCTGATGCTGCGCGGCGGCGGCAGCAAGGACGCGATCGGCGCGCCCGCGCCGGGCGCGGCCATCGTCGACATGCGCGGCTTCGCCGGCGTCGTCGACTATGATCCGCCCGAACTGGTTCTGACCGTTCGCGCCGGCACGCCGCTCGCCGAGGTGCAGGCGCTGGTCGCGCGCGAGGGCCAGATGCTTGCCTTCGATCCCTTCGACCACGCCGCGCTGCTCGGCGGCCCCGCCGGCCAGGCGACGATCGGCGGCGTGATCGCGGCGGGCGTCTCGGGCCCGGCGCGGCTCAGCCGCGGCGCGGCGCGCGACCATCTGCTCGGCTTCGAAGGCGTTTCGGGTCGCGGCGAGGCTTTCGTCGCCGGCGCGAAGGTGGTGAAGAATGTCACCGGCTACGACCTCTCCAAGCTGCTGACCGGAAGCTGGGGGCGCCTCGCGGCGATCACCGAGCTGACGCTGAAGGTGCTGCCCGCCCCGCGCGAGCGGCGCACGCTGCTATTGCGCGGGCTTTCCGCCGAGGATGCGGTCGCCGCGATGGCGCGCGCGCTGGGGTCGGCGGCGGAGGTTACGGCCGCCGCGCACCTGCCGGCGTGGCGCGGCGACGCGCTCACCGCTCTTCGGCTCGACGGCTTCCCCAGTTCGATCGACGCCCGGGCCGAAACACTCGCCCGGCTGCTCGGCGGCCTCGAAACCCTCGACGCGCCGGCGGGCGACGAGCTGTGGACGGCGGTGCGCCACGCGGCGCCACTGCCGGCGGACAAGCCCCTGTGGCGCGCGATCGTCCCCGCCGCAGAGGCGCCCACCTTCGTCGCGGCGACGGGCGGCGAATGGCTGTTCGACTGGGCCGGCGGCCTCGTCTGGCTGGCGAGCGATGTCGACCCGGGGGCGATCCGCCGGGCCGCGAGCGAACTCGGCGGGCACGCCACGTTGATTCGCGCCGACGCCGCGATGCGCGCCGCGGTGCCCACGCTCCACCCCCAGCCCGCACCGCTCGCCGCGCTCGAGGCGCGGGTGCGGCGCGCCTTCGATCCCAACGGCGTGTTCGAAACGGGGCGCTTCTGACATGCAGACCAAATTCTCGCCCGAGCAGCTCGCCGACCCGGCCATGGCTTCCTCCGAAGGCGTGATCCGCAAATGCGTCCACTGCGGCTTCTGCACCGCGACCTGCCCGACCTATGTGCTGCTCGGCGACGAGCTCGATAGCCCGCGCGGGCGAATCTACATGATCAAGGACATGCTCGAGAATGAGCGGCAGCCGAGCGCCGAGGTCGTGAAGCATGTCGACCGCTGCCTGTCCTGCCTGTCGTGCATGACGACCTGCCCGTCGGGCGTGAACTACATGCACCTCGTCGATCATGCGCGCGCCTATATCCACGAGCGCTACCACCGGCCGTGGCCCGAGCGCGCGCTCCGCCGCATCCTGGCCTGGGTGCTTCCCTACCCCGGCCGCCTCCGCCTCGCGCTGCATGCCGCGATGCTCGGCCGGCCGCTCGCGCCCCTGTTCGCGAAGGTCGGCGCGCTGAAGCCGCTCGCGGCGATGCTCGCGCTGGCGCCGCGCCGTCTGCCACCCAAGGCGGGCGCCGAGCCGTCGAGCGTGCCGCGCGCCAGGGGCCGCGTCGCGCTGCTGCAAGGCTGCGCCGAGCCCGTGCTGCGCCCCGAATTCCGCGCCGCCGCGATCCGTCTGCTCAATCGCGCGGGCTATGACGTGCTGTTCGCGCAGGGCGAGCAATGCTGCGGCGCGCTCGTCCATCACATGGGGCGCGAGGAGGACGGGCTCGCCGCCGCGCGGCGCAATGTCGACGCCTGGACGCGCGAGATCGAGGACGGCGGCCTCGCGGCGGTGGTCGTCACCGCGTCGGGCTGCGGCACCACGATCAAGGACTATGGCTTCATGCTGCGCGGCGAGCCCGCCTATGCCGAAAAGGCGGCGCGGGTCTCGGCACTGGCGAAGGACATCTCCGAACTGCTGATCGACGCCGACCTGCCGCCCGGCGACGGGCGCGGGCTGACCGTCGCCTATCACGCCGCCTGCTCGCTGCAGCACGGGCAGAAGGTCACCGAAGCCCCCAAGCGGCTGCTCGCCGCCGCGGGCTATGCCGTGCGGACGCCGGCCGAGGCGCATCTGTGCTGCGGCTCGGCGGGGACCTACAACATCCTCCAGCCCGACATCGCCGGACAGCTCGGCGACCGCAAGGCGGCGAACCTCGCGCGCCTCGCCGCCGACGTCGTCGCGACCGGCAATATCGGCTGCGCGATGCAGATCGCCCCGCGGATCGGCGTGCCGGTCGTGCACATGGTCGAACTGCTCGACTGGGCCACCGGCGGCCCCGCGCCGGCGCAATTAAAGGGGCACGAAACGCGCATCGGCGATTGACTCAATTAATAATATTATACAATGAGACGTCTCGGGCGGCGGGCTGCGAAAATGCCCCCGCGTTCAGGGGAAGGACGTCTGAAACATGAAGCTCGGCTCGATCCTGCTCGCCGCACTGGCCGCCACCATGGCGCTGCCGGCCGAGGCCCAGACCCCCGAACTGTCGGTCGCGCCCGGCGGCCATTATCTTCTTGCCGGCGACAAGCCCTTCTTCTGGCTCGGCGATACCGCGTGGCTCCTGCTCAGCCGGGTCGATCGCGCCGATACCGAGACCTATCTTCAGACGCGCAAGCGCCAGGGCTTCAACGTCATCCAGGTGATGGTGCTCCACACGCCGAAGATGACGAGCAGCAGCGGCGCGCCGGCGCTGGTTGACGGCGACCCCGCCCGGCCGCGCACCACGCCCGGCAACGATCCCGCCAAGCCGGACGAATATGATTATTGGGACCATCTCGACTGGGTCGCGGGACGCGCCGAGGAACTCGGCATCTATCTCGCGCTGGTGCCGGTGTGGGGCGACCTTGCGATGAACAAGGTGCTGACCAGGGACAATGCGCCCGTCTACGGCCGGTTCATCGCCGAGCGCTACGGCAAGCGGAAGAACATCATCTGGCTCAACGGCGGCGACACGCGCTCGGAGTCGAACACCGCGGTGTGGGACGCGCTCGGCACGACGATCAAGTCGATCGCGCCGCAGCAGCTGATGACCTTCCACCCGATCGGCCGCACCGATTCCTCGTGGCAATGGCACGACGCCAAATGGCTCGACTTCAACATGCTACAGTCGGGCCACCGTTCCTACGCGCAGGAAGGCGCGAACGCGAAGGGCGAGGATAATTGGCGCTACATCGCCGAGGATTGGGTGCGGCTGCCCGCCAAGCCGACGATCGACGGCGAGCCCTCCTACGAGAATATCCCGCACGGGCTGCACGAAGCGCCGCCGCAGCCGCGCTGGCTGGCCGCCGACGTGCGCCGCTACGCCTGGTGGGCGGTGATGGCTGGGGCGTTCGGCCACACCTATGGCGAAAACAACGTCATGCAGTTCTTCCTGCCCGGCGCCGACACGCGGAATTTCGAGGCCGACATTCCGTGGCGTGACGCCCTCGCGGCGCCGCGCGCGCCGGGCGCCGACCAGATGCGCTTCGTCCGCACGCTGATCGAATCGCGCCCGATGCTCGAACGCGTGCCCGACCAGTCGCTGATCGCCGACAACGGCGAACGCTACGACCGCGTGCTGGCGAGCCGGGGGAAGGCCTATGCCTTCGCCTATAGCTACACCGGCCGGCCGTTCACGATGCGCCTCGGCACGATCGCGGGCCAGCAGGTGCGTGCCGGATGGTATTCGCCGCGCGACGGCACCACGACGCCGATCGGCACGTTCAGCAACAGCGGCACACGCCGCTTCGATCCGCCGGGCGACACCGCTCCGGGCAATGACTGGGTGCTGGTGCTCGATGACGCCCGGCGCACGGCGACCGAATAAGGAAAACCCGCCTTGGCCCTGCCGAAGATCAAATATGTCCGTGCCTTCACCGTCCGTGGCGGCGGCGCCGACTATCACGACCAGGGCGAAGGCCACTGGATCGACGACCATATCGCGACGCCGATGGCGAAATATCCCGCCTATCGCCAGTCGCGACAGAGCTTCGGCATCAACGTGCTCGGCACGCTGGTGGTCGAGCTCGAGGCCGACGACGGCACGGTCGGCTTCGCGGTGACGACCGGCGGCGAACCCGCCGCCTTCATCGTCGAAAAGCATCTTTCCCGCTTCCTCGTCGGCCGCAGTCCGGCCGACTATGAGCTGATCTGGGACCAGATGTATTTCTCGACCCAATATTACGGCCGCAAGGGGCTGGTGGTGAACGCCATCTCGGGCGTCGACCTCGCGATCTGGGACCTGCTCGGCAAGCTGCGCGGCGAGCCCGTCTACCACATGCTCGGCGGCGCGGTGCGCGAGGAGCTGCAGTTCTATGCCACGGGCGCGCGCCCCGATGTCGCGAAGCAGCTCGGCTTCATCGGCGGCAAGCTGCCGCTCCACCACGGCCCCGCCGAGGGACTCGAAGGGCTCGAGAAGAATATCGCGCTATTGGCCGACATGCGCGCGAAATGCGGCGACGATTTCTGGCTGATGTACGATTGCTGGATGAGCCTCGACCTCGACTATGCGACGCGCCTCGCCCAGCGCGCGTGGCACGAATGCGGGCTCAAATGGATCGAGGAAGCGCTCAGCCCCGACGATTATTGGGGCTATGCCCAGCTCCGCAAGAATGCGCCCAAGGGGCTGCTCGTCACCACCGGCGAGCATGAAGCGACGCGCTGGGGCTTTCGCATGCTGATGGACATGGAATGCTGCGACATCATCCAGCCCGACGTGGGCTGGTGCGGCGGCGTCACCGAACTGATCAAGATCGCCAGCTACGCCGACAGCAGGGGCGTGCTGATGGTCCCGCACGGATCGTCGGTCTACAGCTATCATTTCGTCATCACCCGGCACAATTCGCCCTTCGCCGAATTCCTGATGATGCACCCCGGCCCGACCGAGGTCGTGCCGATGTTCGCACCGCAGCTTCTGGGCGAGCCTGTGCCCGTGAACGGCAAGATCCGCGCGAGCGAGCTCGACAAGCCGGGCTTCGGCGTCGAGCTCAACCGCGACATCGCTCTCCACCGTCCCTATCCGAACTGAGGAAGATTTCATGAAACTCTGCCGCTATGGCGCCGCGGGCGCCGAGAAACCCGGTCTGATCGACGCCGACGGCCGCATCCGCGACCTGTCGGCGCATGTCGCCGATATCGACCCCGGCACGGTCGGCAAGGACGGGCTGGCCCGGCTCGCCGCGATCGACCCGGCCTCGCTGCCGCTGGTCGAAGGCGAGGTCCGCTATGGCCCCTGCGTCGCGGGCACGCGCCATTTCGTCGCGATCGGCCTCAACTATGCCGATCACGCCGCCGAATCGAACCTGCCGATCCCCGAGGAACCGGTCGTGTTCAACAAGTGGGTGAGCTGCATCCAGGGCCCGAACGATCCGGTCACCATCCCGAAGGATTCGAAGAAGACCGACTGGGAGGTCGAACTCGGCGTCGTGATCGGTACCGCGGCTTCCTATGTCTCCGAAGCCGACGCGCTCGATCATGTCGCGGGCTATTGCGTCATCAACGACGTGTCCGAACGCCATTGGCAGCAGGAACGCGGCATGACCTGGGACAAGGGCAAGGGTTTCCCGACCTTCGGCCCCGTCGGCCCCTGGCTCGTCACCGCCGACGAGGTGGGCGACCCGCAGGCGCTGTCGATGTGGCTGTCGGTCAACGGCCAGAAGGTGCAGGACGGCCATACCAAGACGATGATCTTCACCGTCGCGCAGATCATCGCCTATCTCTCGCAGTTCATGACGCTGCAGCCCGGCGACATCATCACCACCGGCACCCCGCCGGGCGTCGGCATGGGCCAGAAGCCCGAGGCCTGGTATCTGAAGGCGGGCGACGTCGTCGAACTGGGCATCGAGAAGCTGGGGCAGCAGCGCCAGGACTTCGTCGCGTGGGAGGCGGGCCGATGAGCGCCTATGCGGGCCGCTTCGCCGGGCGCAGCGCGATCGTCACCGGCGGCGCGTCGGGGCTGGGCAAGGCCGTAGCCGCGCGCATCGTCGCCGAGGGCGGCAAGGCGGCGCTGTGGGATGTCAACGCCGACACGCTCGCCGCGGCGCGCGAAGAGGTGGGCGCGAGCGACGTGCAGGCCCTCGACGTCTCCGACGCCGCGGCGGTCGAGGCGGCGACGAAGGCCAGCGCCGCGGCGCTCGGCGGCAAGATCGACATTCTCGTCTGTTCGGCGGGCATCACCGGCGCGACGGTGCCGGTGCACGAATTCCCGATCGACAGCTGGCTGCGCGTCTTCGACATCAACGTGAACGGCCTCTTCTATTGCAACCGCGCGGTCGTGCCGCTGATGCTCGAGGCGGGCTATGGCCGGATCGTCAACATCTCGTCGGTCGCGGGCAAGGAAGGCAATCCCAACGCCAGCGCCTATTCGGCGTCGAAGGCCGCGGTGATCGGCCTGACCAAGTCGCTCGGCAAGGAGCTGGCGGGCAAGGGCGTGATGGTCAACGCCCTGACCCCCGCGACCTTCGAAAGCCCGATCCTGGCACAGATGCCGCAAAGCCAGGTTGACTACATGCGCTCGAAAATCCCGATGGGCCGCCTCGGCGAGGTCGACGAAAGCGCGGCGATGGTCTGCTTCATGGCAAGCGAGGAGTGCAGCTTTACCACCGCCTCGACCTTTGACACGTCGGGCGGCCGGACGACCTTCTGACGATGCGCGCGCGCCCGCCCCTCGTCGACCCGCACGTCCATCTGTGGGACCTGGCGCACATCCGCTATCCGTGGCTGGCGCCGCCGTTCGACGCCGACAATCCGAACGGCAGCGTCGAGCCGATCGCGGTCGATTATCCGCTCGACGCCTATCTGGCCGACGCGGCGGGGTGGGACGTGCGGGGAATCGTGCATATCGACGCCGGCGCCCATGCCGACGATGCGCTGCGCGAGACCGAATGGCTGCAGGCGATGGCCGATGCGCGCGGCCTGCCGACGGGCATCGTCGCCTTCGCCGCGCTCGACGACCCCGACCTCGAATGGCTGCTGGCGCGGCATGTCGAGCATCGCAGCGTTCGCGGCATCCGCCATATCGTCAACTGGCACCCCGACCCGGCGCGCAGCTATTCGCCCGCCGACGTCACGACGTCGGATGCCTGGGCGCGGGGGTTCGGGCTCCTCGCCCGTCACGGCCTCAGCTTCGATCTTCAGGCCTATCCCGGCCAGTTCGCGCATCTCGCCGAACTGATCGCGAAGCACCCCGACACGCAGGTGATCATCGACCACAGCGGCATGGCGATCCCGGGCGACGCGGATGGCTGGGGCGTGTGGCGACGGGGTATGGCGAAGCTCGCCGCGCTGCCCCATGTCGCGGTCAAGATCTCGGGCATGGGTTTCACCTGGCGCCCGTGGGACGCCGAACAGGCGCGCCCCTATGTCCTCGAGACGATCGAGCTGTTCGGCACCGACCGCGCGATGTTCGCCAGCAACTTCCCGACCGACAAGCTGTTCGGCAGCTTCGACAAGCATCTGGGCGCCTATGACGCGATCACCGCGGACTTTTCGGACAGCGAGCGCGCCGCGCTGTTCGCGGGCAACGCCAACCGCATCTATCGGCTCGGCCTTGTGCTCTAGGCCATGAAGATCGTCGATCTGCGCACCGAACATACCGCCGACCTGCTCGGCACGGAGGCGGTGCGTCCGCGCCTGTCGTGGCAGATCGAAAGCGATGCGCCGGACGCTGTGCAGACGCGCTATCGCATCCGCGCGGCGGCCAGCGTCGAGGCGCTCGACAGCGATCCTCTATGGGATTCGGGCGAGGTCGCGAGCGATGCGACCTTCGACATCGCCTATGGCGGCCCCGCGCCCCGGTCGATGCAGCGTATATGGTGGTCGGTCGAGGCGACCGACAATGCGGGCACAAGCGTCCGCTCGGCGCCGGCGTGGTTCGAGACCGGCCTGCTGTCGCCGGACGACTGGCACGCCGACTGGATCGAGGCCGAGGATGGCTTCGCCGCCGCCGACCGCGCCGCCGGGGTCGCGTGGATGTGGGGCGAGACCGCGCTCGATGCGCGCCCGCACGCCTTCCGCCTCGATTTCGACGCGCCGGCCGATCTGGCGCGCGCCGAGGTGCTGATCGCGGGCAAGGACCATCTGCGCGGCGTCTGGATCAACGGCGAAGCATCGCCGCTCGACCGGCCGTTCGGCTGGGACACCTATCTGCCCTTCTGGGGCACGCTCGCGCCCTATGCGGGCCAAACAAGGCCCGGCCGCAACAGCGTGTGCGCGCTGGTCGAGGCCGACACCGAAGGCTTCTTTCCCGTCGATGGCGGCGCCTTCGCGGCGCTGATCCGCCTTCACCTTGCCGACGGCAGCGTCGAGCGCATCACCGGCACGGCGTTTCGCGTTCGCCCCGATGCGCCCGAGGGCTGGACCGATCCCGATTTCGACGCGAGCGGCTGGGCGCGCGTCGTCCCGAGCACGAGCTGGGCCGAAGGCGACCCGCGCCCGAGCGAGCCCGCGATGCTGCTGCGCACCGAATTCACGCCCGCCAAGCCCGTGGTCGCGGCGCGGCTCTACGCCACCGCGCTCGGTGCCTATGACGCGCGGATCAACGGCCGCGCGGTGAGCGATGCGATCCTCGCGCCCGAGATCAGCGTCGCGAAGAGCCATGTCCTTTACCAGGTCCACGACGTCACCGACCTGATCCGGCCCGGCGCCAATATGTTGGGGGCGACGGTCGGCGACGGCTGGTATGCGAGCCCGTTCGGCTGGCGCATCGAGCGCTACGGCTTCGGCCCCGCGCCGCGCCGCTTCCGCGCGCAGCTCCGCCTCGACTATGCGGACGGCAGCAGCGAATGGATCGCCACCAGCCCCCATTGGCGCCTCGCCCCCTCGGCGATCCTCCTGTCCGAAATCTACGATGGCGAAACGCGCGACGCGCGGCGCGAACAGCCCGGCTGGGACCGGCCGGACTTCGACGACAGCGGCTGGACAGCGGCAAAGCGCGGCGCGGCGCCCGACGCACGCCTGATCGCCCAGACCTCGCCCGCGTTGAAGCGCACCGGCAACCGCCGCGCGCTTAGCGTAAGCGAGCCGCAGCCGGGCCGCTATGTGTTCGATTTCGGCCAGAATTTCTCGGGCTGGGTGCGCATCCGCGCCCAAGGGCCGGCGGGCACGACGATCACCGCGAAATTCGCCGAGCTGCTCCATGCGGACGGCACCGCCGACCTCGCCAACCTGCGGCTCGCCGCGGCGACCGACAGCTTCACCCTCGCGGGAACCGGCGAGGAGAGCTTCGAGCCGAGCTTCACCTATCACGGCTTCCGCTATGTCGAGATCGCCGGCTATCCCGGCGTGCCGACCGCCGACGATATCGAGGGTGTCGTCGTCCACAGCGCGTGCCGCGAGACCGGCGAGATGACCTTCCCCGACGCGCCGCTGCTCCAGACGATCTGGAACAATGCGCTATGGAGCCAGCGCAGCAACTTTTTCGCGGTGCCGACCGACTGCCCGCAGCGCGACGAGCGCATGGGGTGGATGGGCGACATCCAGGTGTTCCTCGACGCCGCCGCCTTCAACATGGAGGTCGGCCCCTTCATCCGCCGCTTCCTGCTCGAGGCGCGCGCCGCCCAGCGGGACGACGGCGCCTATCCGATCGTCGTTCCCCAGCCGCTGTCCTTTCCCGACGTGGTCACGGCGGGGTGGAGCGAGGCCGGGATCATCCTGCCGTGGCAGCTCTGGCAGCGCTATGGCGACACCGCGGCGATCGACGAGAATTGGGACGCGATGGCGGCGTGGATGGCCTATGTCGCGCGCGCCAACCCCGACGGCGTCTGGCGCCACGATCGCGGGCTCGACCTCGGCGACTGGCTGTCGGTCGACGCCGTCAAGCCCGACGACGAGACCACCCCCCGCATCCTCTGCGCCACCGCCTATTGGGCGTGGGCAGCGGAGCTGATGGCCGACATGGCCGAGGCGACCGGCCGGCATGCCGACGCTATCTTCTATCACGATCTTCGCGAGACGATCGGCGAGGCCTTCGCGCGCGAATTCGTCGCGGCCGACGGCACCGCGGGCAACGGCAGCCAGTGCAGCCAGGTCCTCGCGCTCCACATGGGCCTCGTGCCCTCGGGCCGCCGCGCCGCGGCCGCCGCGGTGCTGGCGAAGGACATCCGCGCGCGCGGCATGAAGCTCTCGACCGGCTTTCTCGGCACCCCTTATATTCTCGACGTGCTCGCCGATGCCGGGTGCCACGAGGAGGTCGCCGGCCTGCTGCTCCAGACCGGCTATCCGAGCTGGGGCTATATGCCGAGCCAGGGCGCGACCACGATGTGGGAGCGGTGGAACGGCGATACCGGCGACCTGTCGATGAACAGCTACAATCATTATGCCTTCGGCGCGGTCGTCGGCTTCTTCTACCGCCGTCTCGCCGGCATCGCGCCGGCGTCGCCGGGCTTCCGCACCATCGCCGCGCGGCCGCTCTGGTATCCCGCGATCGGGCGGGTGAGCGCCCGCTACGACGCGCTGGTCGGCACCATCGCCGCCGAAACCGATGGCAACGCGAGCGGCCTCACCCGTTTCAGGCTGACCGTGCCCGCCAACGCCAGCGCCGAGGTCGAACTGCCCGGCACCGGCTGGCGCAGCGGCGACCGGAGCCTGACGGCCGACGGCGCGCTGATGCGCGTCACGGTCGGCGCCGGCCATCACGATTTTATAAGATATTGAGAGAGGAACGACCCCATGCCCACGCTCGGACTCATCCATAATTCCCCGATGCTCGCCGGCGTGTTCAACGAGATCGCCGCCCGCATCATGCCCGCCGACGTCAAGCTGCTGCACTTCGTCGACGAAAGCACGATCAAGAACACGATCGCCGCCGGCCATCTGGAAAAGACGACGATGCGCCAGGTGATCCGCCTCGTCGGGTCGGCCTTCGACGCTGGCTGCGATGTCGCGATGGTGACCTGCTCGTCGATCGGCAAGGCGGTCGAGATGGCCGCCGACCTCTATGACCAGCCGGTGCTGCGCGTCGATCGCGCCATGGCCGAAAAGGCCGTCGCGACGGGCAAGCGCATCGGGGTCGTCGCGACCCTGTCGACCACGCTGCAGCCCACCGCCGACCTCGTCCGCCGCGTCGCCGCCGAGCAGGGCAAGGAGATCGAGCTGGTCGAGCATCTGTGCGAAGGCGCCTTCGAGGCGGTGATGGCCGGCGACGGCGCGACCCACGACCGCATCGTCGGCGAGGGGCTGACCGTGGGCCTGAAGGGCGTCGACGCGATCGTCCTCGCCCAGGCGTCGATGGCCCGCGTCGTCGCCAGCCTGCCCGAGGGCGCGGTGTCGGCGCCCGTCTTCGCGAGCCCCGAGCTCGGCATGGAGCAAGCGCGCGACATTCTCGCGCGCCTTGCCCGGAGCGCCGGCCAGTGACGAAGCGGCGCGCCGTCCTCGGCATCCTCGCCGCGCTGTCGATCATCACCTTCATCGACCGGCTCGCGATCGCGGTGACCGGGCCGGCGATCCAGAAGGACCTGAACATCACGCCCGACGAATGGGGCTGGGTCCTCAGCGCCTATGTCATCGCCTATGCCGTGTTCGAGATTCCGTCGGGCGCGATGGGCGACAAGCATGGGTATCGCAAGGAACTGACGCGCATCACCGTCTGGTGGTCCTTCTTCACCGCGATCACCGCGGTCTGCCGCAATTTCTGGCAGCTCGCCGCCGCGCGCTTCCTGTTCGGCCTCGGCGCCGCGGGCGCCTATCCCAACATGACCGGGGTGCTCTATCGCTGGCTGCCGGCGCGCGAGCGCGCGCGCGGACAAGGGGTGATCTGGGCGGCGAGCCGCTTCGGCGGCGCGCTCGCGCCGCTGCTGCTGGTGCCGGCGAACAAATATTTCGGCTGGCAGGCGGTGTTCGTCATCCTCGGCGCGGTCGGCTTTGTCTGGGCGGTCGTCTGGTGGCGCTGGTTCCACGACCGCCCCGCCGAGCAGCCGGGCATTTCGGACGAAGAGGTCGCACTGATCGGCAGCGACGAAGGGGTCAGCCATGCGGGCACACCGTGGAGCAAGCTGATGGGCCTGCCGCAGCTCTGGCTCATCTCCGTCGCCTATTTCTTCTATGCCTTCGGTGCATGGTTCTTCTTCGGCTGGTTCCCTGTCTGGATGGTCAAGGCGGGTTTCACCGTGGACGAAATGGGCCTTTACGGCTCGGTTCCCTTCCTGCTCGGCATCGTCGGCAACCTCGCCGGCGGAGTGCTGTGCGACCGCCTCGCCGAACGGATCGGCATCCGCCGCGCCTACAGCCTGATCGCCGGCATCTGCCTGACGCTGACCGCCGCGCTGCTCGTCGCGATGAGCCTCGCCACCGGCAAGTTCGCCATCGTGGCGCTCGCCGGCACGGCGTTCATGGTGATGGACCTGATGCTGCCCGCCGCCTGGACGATGTGCATGGCGATCGGCGGCCGCTACGGCGGCACCGCCAGCGGCATGATGAACACTGCGGGGAACTTCGGCGGCTTCGTTTGCTCGGTCGCCTTCGGCTACGTCGTCGCGGCAACCGGCAACTACAACCTGCCGCTGCAGGGCGTCGCCGCGATGGTGCTGATCGCCGCCCTGCTGTTCGCGCTGATCGATTGCACCAAGGGATTCGACCACAAGCTCGCGCCCGTCGCGGCCTGACCGTAAACGCCGCCCGTTCGAGCGGGCGGGCAACAGAGGGGATGAATGACATGCGCCGCCTGATGACCGTGCTCGCCGCAGCCGCCCTGTCGACCGCCGCGACCCCCGCCATCGCGCAGGACAAGACGCCGCCGCTTACCGTGTCCGCGGGCGGCCGCTATCTCGAGGCGGGCGGCAAGCCTTTCTTCTGGCTTGGCGACACCGGCTGGCTGTTGCTCGCCAAGCTCGACCGCGAGGAGACCGAGCGCTATTTCGCCAAGCGCGCCGCGCAGGGCTATAATGTCATCCAGGTGATGATGCTGCATCGCCCAACCATGGCCAATCCCGTCGCCGGCCCGGCGCTGGTCGACGGCGACCTTACCCGGCCGCGCGTCACGCCGGGCAGCGACCCCGCCAAACCCGGCGAATATGATTATTGGGACCATCTCGACTGGGTGTTCGACCGCGCGGCCGCGCACGGCCTCTATATCGCGCTGGTGCCCGTCTGGGGGGATTTCGCCGACTTCCGCCTGCTCAACGCCGACACCGCCCCGGTCATCGGCAAGTTCGTCGCCGAACGCTACAAGAACAAGCCGAACCTCATCTGGGTGAACGGCGGCGACCGCTATCCCGAACTCTCGCCGCTCGCCTGGGACACACTCGGCAAGACGATCCGCGCGATCGACCCCGATCACCTCATGACCTATCATCCGGCGGGGCGCGCCAGTTCCTCGTGGATGTTCCACACCGCCGAATGGCTCGACTTCAACATGTATCAGTCGGGCCACCAGAGCTATGCGCAGGACCATCAGCTCAACGCGCGCGGCGAGGATAATTGGGTCTACACCACCGACGACCTGTCGCGCAGCCCGGCCAAGCCGACGATCGACGCCGAGCCGAGCTACGAGAATATTCCGCACGGGCTCGACCGGGCACCCGAGCCGCGCTGGGGCCCGGCCGACGTGCGCCGCTATGCCTGGTGGTCGGTGCTCGCGGGCGCCTTCGGCCACACCTATGGCGAAAACAGCGTGATGCAGTTTTTCGTGCGCGGGACCCAGGCCAACGCCTATTGGCCCACCCTGTCGTGGCAGGAGGCGCTCGACGCGCCGGGCGCCACGCAGATGCACCATCTGAAGGACCTGATCCTCTCGCGCCCCTTCCTCGAGCGCGTGCCCGACCAGTCGCTGGTCCCCGACAGCGGCCCCCGCTACGAGCGGGTCGCCGCGAGCCGGGGCAAGAGCTACGCCATCGCCTATACCTACACCGGCCGCCCCTTCCACGTGCAGATGGGCAAGATCAGCGGCAAGCGCGTGCGTGCCGCCTGGTTCGATCCGCGCACCGGCAGGGCGACGCCGATCGGCACCTTCGCGAACACGGGCAAGCAGCTGTTCACCCCGCCGGGCACGCCCGCGCCCGGCAACGACTGGGCGCTGCTGCTCGACGACGCCTCGACCACAAGGACCAACCCGTGAAGACCTTCGCTCTCCCCCTCGCCGCGCTCGCCCTGCTCGCGGGAGCCGCCGCGCCGCACGCGGCGCTCGCCCAGACGGCCCCGCAAAAGGCGACGGCGGCGGCGCGCGACGTCGCGCACGAACGGCTGTGGCTCGGCTCGGCCTGGTATCCCGAACAATGGCCCGAAAGCGCGTGGGAGGAGGATCTCCGCCTGATGCAGGGGCACGGCGCGAATGTCGTGCGCATCGGCGAATATGCCTGGAGCCGGATGGAGCCGACCGAGGGCCAGTATGAGATGGACTGGCTGGTCCGCGCCGTGCGCCTCGCCGGCAAATATGGCATGAAGGTCGTCATCGGCACGCCGACCGACACGCCGCCGGCGTGGATGACGCAGAAATATCCCGACACGCTGCAGGTCGACGGCAGCGGCAAGCGCCTCGGCCATGGCGGGCGCCGCCAATTCTCGATCTCGTCGCAGCGCTACCGCGCCTTCGCGCGAACGATCGTCACCAAGATGGCCGAGGCGCTGAAGGACGAACCCAATGTCATCGGCTGGCAAATCGGCAACGAGCCGACCGACGAAAGCTATGATCCCGAGGCGCGCGCCGCCTGGGTCGCGTGGCTCAAGCAGCGCTACGGCACGCTCGACAAGCTCAACGCGGCGTGGACCACCGCCTATTGGTCGCAGACCTATACCGACTGGGAGCAGGTGCCGTTCAACAATGACAAGGCGAACCCCGGCTGGATGCTGGAGCTCAAGCGCTTCATCACCTCGCAGTGGCGCGCCTTCCATCGCAACCAGATCGACGCGCTCCGCGCGGTGATCGGCGACAAGCAGTTCATCACGATCAACTTCGGCGGCCTCGGCTGGGCCAACCGCTTCGACCGCTACGATATGAACCGCGACCTCGATGTGACCTCGTGGGACGATTATGTCGGCATGGGGCACCTCAAGCCCTATCGCAACGGCGCGACGCACGATCTGGTGCGCGGGTGGAAGCGGCAGAATTTCTGGGTCATGGAAACCCAACCGGGCTTCGTGAACTGGGCGCCGGTGTCGAACATGCTCTACCCCGGCGAAACGCGCGCGCTCGCGTGGCAAGCGGTCGGCCACGGCGCCGACGCGGTGCTCTATTGGCAGTGGCGCAACGCCCTCAACGGGCAGGAGACGATGCACGGATCGATCGTCGGCCCCGACGGCAAGCCGCTCCCTATCTATACCGAGGTGCAGCAGATCGGCCGCGATTTCGCCAAGGCCTCGGCGGCGCTCGCGGGCACGACGCCGGTATCGCCGGTCGCGATCGTGCAGGATTATCCCAGCCGCTGGGCGATCGACTTCCAGCTTCACCACAAGGATTACGACCAGATCGAGGTGCTGCTCGACTATTATCGACCGCTCAAGGACGCGCTCGGCGCGATCGACGTGGTCGAGGCGGCCGAAGCGCCGCTCGCGCGCTACAAGCTGGTGGTCGCGCCGAGCCTGAACGTCATCACCGAAGCGACGGCCCGGCGCCTCGCCGATTATGTCCGCGGCGGCGGCCACCTGATCCTGGGGCCGCGATCGGGCATGAAGGACGAATATGACCGGCTCGAACCGGTGCGCCAGCCGGGGCCGCTCGCGGCGCTTCTCGGCGGGCAGGTCGAGCAGTTCTACGCGCTCGACGAAGAGATCGCGGTGGGATCGGGCAAGGCGAGCATCTGGGCCGAAGCGCTTTCGACCAGCGCCCCCGATACCGAGGTGCTGCTGCGCTATGGTCAGGCGAACGGCTGGCTCGACGGCAAGCCCGCGGTCATCAGTCGCAAGGTCGGCAAGGGCCGCATCACCTATGTCGGCGCGCTCGTCGACGATGCGGTGATGAAGGGGCTGATCGACGGCGCGCTGAACGACGCCGGCGTGGCGCGCGACTTCGCGGTTCCCGAGGATGTCGAACTGATGACGCGCGAGGGCGAGGGCCGCGAGATCGTGATCCTGGTCAACCACGGCCGCGAGACCCGCGAGGTCTCGCTCCCGGCGGCGATGACCGATGTGCTCGCGGGCGGCCGGATGGCGAAGGTGACGCTGGCCGCCGAGGGCGTGGCGGTGCTGCGGCGCTAGGACTGCGGTGAACGGGAAGCCGCATTATCAGACGCTCGACGGGTTGCGCGGCGTTGCCGCACTCTCGGTCTTCGCCTTTCATCTGTTCGAGCTCGTCTTCCTGAAACCCGGCGAGAATCCATTGCCCCGCGCCTATCTGGCGGTGGATTTCTTCTTCTGCCTGTCGGGATTCGTGATCGGCTACGCCTATGACGGGCGGCTCGGGTGCGCTGCGCCTCCGGGGCGGCGGCTTGGCTTTGGCGGCTATGTGGTCCGGCGGTTGATCCGGCTGCAGCCGCTGGTCGTGATCGGCACGCTGCTCGGAGCGATCGGTTATCTCGCAAATCCCTTCGTCGGCGACGCGCAGCAACTCGGCACCAGCGTCGGCTATGGGTTGTTCGCGGCCAACCTGTTGCTGGCGCTGTTCCTGATCCCGGCGCCGGCGCTGCCCAATATGTGGGGCATGACCCATTCGCTGAATGGCCCCGCCTGGTCGCTGTTCCAGGAATATCTGCTCAACCTCGCCTATGCGGCGGTCGGACATCGGGTCGGCCGGGGATGGCTCGCAGCGATCGCCGCCATGGCCGTCGCGGGGCTGTTGTGGATGGCGTTGTCGCTGGATTCGATGAATGCGGGGGCCGCCTGGCGTGACTGGTGGGGCGCACCCATCCGGGTGATCGCTTCCTTCACGCTGGGGCTGCTGATCCATCGACTGAGGCTGAAGATCGCGGTGCCGGCCGCCTTCCCGCTGCTGTCGGCGGCGCTGATCGCGCTGTTCGCAGTACCGCTGGTCAAGGGCTGGAGCGGGCTGATCGACTGGCTGTGCGTGGTCGTGGCCTTTCCGCTGGTCATCATGATCGGCGCGGGCGATCGGAGCACGACCCGGCTGGCCGGTATCGGCGGGCGGCTGTCCTACCCGCTGTACATGCTCCACTATCCGTTCGTGCTGTTCTTCGCGCACTGGAATTGGAGCGCCAAGCCGGGCCCGGTGCTGATGGGAAGCGTGATGGCGGCGACGATCGCGGCAGCCGTCGGCTTGGCCTGGGCGGTGCTGGTGTGGATCGACGAACCGGTGCGCGCCTGGCTTTCGGCGCGGGCGGAGCGCAGGCAGTCGGTCAGGGCCGTCGCGGCCGAAACCGCCCTCCTCTGAAGTTCAGGGGGGGTAGAAACCCCTTGCTTCAAGTCGGCCGGATCAAACTCCAGCCCAGAGCCTCTCGGGTCAGCCCCGGTCGAACAGCGCGAGGTCGATCGCATCGCCCATCGCGCGGTAGCCCGCCTCGCTGGGGTGGATATGATCGCCCGAATCATAATCGGAACGCAGATGCAGCGGATTGTGGGGATCACGGACCGCCGCATCGAAATCGATGATGGCGTCGGCGACGCCTGCGGTGCGAATCCATTGGTTCACCGCCTGGCGCTGCGCCTCGCGCTCGGGGGAATGGCTGGTCGATCCGCCGAAGGGCGTCAGCGTCCCCATCACGACCTTGATCCCCGCGACATGCGCGCGGGCGATGATCTGCTCGTATCCGGCGATCAGGTCGGCAACGTCGAGCGGGGGGTTCCGGCCAAACATCGTGCTCGAGCCGCCGTGGCCGATATCGTTGATGCCTTCGAGCAGGATGACGTGCGACACGCCCCGGACCCGCGCGACATCGCGATCGAACCGCGCGAGCGCGGCATCGCCCCAGCTCGTCGACAGCACCCGGTTGCCGCCGATGCCGGCGTTGACGACGGTCACCGGATCGCTCCCCCTGGCCGCGACCAGGCGGCGCAGCAGCTGTTCGGGCCACCCGTGCAGCTGTCCGGCATACGGCCGATTGCCGTCGGTGATCGAATCACCCAATGCGACGATGACGCGCGGGGGATGGGCGCTCAGCACCAGCGCGCCGCTGACCGGCGGCCGTCCGATGATAGCGTCGCCGCCATCGAGTCGCGGCGACAACGACTGATCCCCCGCCGCGAACGCCATCCGCTGGTTGCCGAACGCCTTGAGCTTGAGGGGCTGGGGCAGGTGCAGGCTGACGACGATATCATCGAGCGCGGCGGCGTCGAGGTCGACCGGATCGCTGAGCGCCGGCGCGCCCGGGGCGATGGTGATGCGCCGCTGGCCCCCGAAGGCGAGCGGGCGAAGCGTTCCGGCGCGGGCGTCGAAGCCGTCGGCGGCGAGGCCGACGCTGGCGCCGTCGACCAGCAGCGGCTGCGTGCCGTCCTCGTTCGAAATCCGGATGCGCAGCGCATGGCCCGACGCCCCCAGCGTCAGCCGCATGCGCAAGGTTCCGACCACGGGCGGGCGATCGCGCAGCCGCTCGCGCGCCTCGTCGGGGAGCTTCATATCCTTCGGGATCACGAAATCGAAGTCGGCCGGGCTCGATTGATAGGCCTCGACCCATTGCGGGCGATGGTCCTGCGCGGCGGTGGCCGGGCCAAGCAGGGCCGCGGCCAGCAGGCCGAGGCGCGCCAGCCGCGTCGTCACGGCGCGTCGGCGAGCGGGGCCGAACGCCCCTGCCGCACCGCCTCGAAGAAATCCTCACCGCCCATCTGGCCTCCCTTGAGCACCAGTTCGAGCCCGTCGATCGCGGGATCCTCGGCATGCGCGCGCACCAGCGGCGCGCCGCGCTCGATCGCCGCCGCCCAGGTCAGCGCATCGATGCCCAATTGCGCGACCCCGTGGCTCGACGTGTCGCCGCCCGCGAACAGCAGCCGTTTGAGGCCCGCGCGGCGGACGACGTCGAGCGCGATTCGCCCGAGCGCCTCGCCCAGCTTCTCGCCGGCCGCCGGCGCGGCGGGGTCGAGCGGACCTTCGGCCGAGTGGATCACGGCGCGGCGGCCGTGCGCCAGGCCGGCGAGGGCGGCGTCCGCCAGCCGCGCGACTTCGGCCGACGACCCTTCGAGCAGCGCGCCTACATCGGCCGCTATGGCCGCGAAGCCGGAGGCCGGCGCGCGCGCGATCTGCCGGGCGGTGACGGGCGAACAGCTTCCGCTGACGACCAGCAGGCGGTCGGCCTCGGCGGCGCGCGCCTCGGCCGGCGCCTGCGCGATCCGCCCCGCGGCGCGCCAGGCCAGCACGAGCGCGCGCGTGACGCCCGAGCTGCCCACGGCAAACCGTACCCCGCGCCCGGTCAGCACGCCGCCGGTCGCGGCAAGGTCGTCCATCGATAGTCCGTCGAACAGCACCGCGTCGGCCTCGGCGGCGTCGAACGCCTCGCCCGCGCGGCCCGCGCGGATCGCTTCGAGCGAGACCAGCGCGATGCGCGCGTCGGTCTGCGCCCCCAGATGCCGGATCAGATCGGGTTCGTGCATCGGCGTGACCGGGTGGCGCGACATCGTCGGGTGGCGGTCGATGCGATAGACCTCCTCGCCCGCCGCCGCGAACAAATTGCCGAAGGCGACGTAGCGCCGCAGGTGCGGCGCGCCGACCAGGATCGCGGCGCGCGCCTCGAAACGGCGCAGACCGATATCGAGCGCCCGCCCGATCGAGCCGATGTCAGGACTCGAATCGAAGGTCGAGCAGGTCTTGTAATGGACGATCGCGGCCTCGCCGAGCGCACCAAAGGCGGCGGGCAGATGGGCGTCCATCCACGCCGGCGAGCGGCTGCGACTGTCGCCCGCGATGCCGATCGCGCGCACATCGGCGAAGCGCGCGCGCAGCGCGGCGTCGGGCGCCCGCAGGAAGAGGACCGACGGCACCCCGCCCTCGGCAAGCTGTTCGAGCACGTCGGTCGAGCCGGTGAAATCGTCCCCGTAAAATGCGTAGAGCAGGCTCACCCGCCGAACGCCCCCAGCGCGGCCGCCAGCTCGGGCGCGTCCTTCGCGGCCTCGTCGACCGGCACGCCCGCGACCGCGGCGTCCCACGCCTGGCGCAGCGCGCGGACGCCCGCCGCGGGGCCGCCCGGATGCGCCATGATCCCGCCGCCCGCCGCGAACATGCAGTCGACCGAGCCAAGCGCCGCATAGGTCGGCGCCGCCTGCCGCGCCGACTGCCCCGAAGAAAAGACCGGCATGATCTCGCAGCCCGGATGCGGCGGGTCGAACATCGGGGTCAGGCATTCGCGCGCCGAGGCGATCACGCTCTCGTTGCTCTCGCAGAATTTATTGTCGATGCCGTTGACATGGGTGTGGTCGATGCCGGCGAGCCGCCACAGCTTCTGGAAGGCGATATAGCTCATCCCGATCGCGGGCGAGCGGCCGAGCAGGCCCCAGCCGTTGCGATGGCCGTGGATCGGCAGCTGCGAATGCGCGCGCAGCATTTTCATCGCCGGCAGGCCGATCGAGTTCATGCTCGCCATGACGCAGGTGCCGCCCTCGGCCAGCACGAGATCATGGCGTGCGAGCATCTCGTCGATCTCGCCGGTCAGATTAGCGGCGTACATAACCTTCTTGCCGGTCTTGTCGGCATGATCGTTGATCACCCGCATCACCGCGCGCACCCGCGCGTCGAAGGGACAATGCGGCCCGTCGGCCTGCAGTTCGTCGTCCTTGATGAAATCGATCCCCGCCGCGACCAGCCCGCGAACCTGCTCGGCCGTCGCCTCGGGCGACAGGCCGACGCTCGGCTTGATGATGGTGCCGATGATCGGGCGACCGTGGACGCCGGCGAGCCGGCGCGTGCCCTCCACCCCGAATTGCGGCCCTTGATAGCGGGTCAGGAACTCGGGCGGCAGCGTGACGTCGAGCAGGCGCAGGCCCGAGAAGGCCTTGAGCTCGCTGAGATTGCCGTTGATCGTCGCGAGCAGGTTGGGAAGCGAGAGCCCCATGTTCGAGACCGGCCACGACAGCCGCACGCGTGCGGTGCGGCGGGTCGCATCGCCCGACTTCGGCAGCCCCGATCCCGGCAGCGAGGGCGCGCCCGCTTCGCCCAGCTCGACGATCTCCTCGACGCGCGCCGCATGCGCCTCGCGCAGTTCGTCGGTCTCGCCGGGCACGCGGACGAAGGTGCCGGTCGATTGCTCGCCGGCCATCGTCTCCGCCGCCTGCGCGAGCGGGAAGGCGGTCTCGATCCAGTAGGTGGCGGTGATGCGCGGTTCGGTCATGGGGTTTTACGGTTCCTCGTGCGTCAGGACATGATCAGCCCGCCATCGACGTTGATGGTCTGGCCGGTGATATAGCTCGCATCCCTGCTCGCCAGGAAAGCGACCAGCGCGGCGACGTCGCTGCCCTGGCCGGCGCGCTTCATCGGGATGCCCGCGACCCATTCCGCCATCAGCCCGCCGGGGGCGTAGTCGCCCATCAGCCTGCCCCATTCGCGGTCGTTGTAATCCCACATGTCGGTGTGAATGATGCCGGGGCAGATCGCGTTGACCGTGATGCCTTCCACCGCGACTTCCTTTGCGAGGCTCTGGGTCAGGCCGACCACGCCGAACTTCGAGGCGGCATAATGCGGCGTGTAGATGAAGCCGTCGCGCGCCTGCCCCGACGCCGTGTTGATCAGGCGCCCCGCCTTGCCGCGCGCGCGCATCCGCCCGATCGCTTCCTGGCAGCAGAGGAACACGCCCTTGGTGTTGACCGCGAGGTTCAGGTCCCACTCGGCTTCGGTCAGATCCTCGACCCGGGCGATGGTGATGACGCCGGCATTCTGCACCGCGACGTCGACGCCGCCGAAGGCCTCGGCCTCGTCGAACAGCGCCCGCACCTCGGCCGGGCGGGTCACGTCGCAGCGGCGCGTCACGACGCCGACACCATAGCCCGCCAGCGCCGCCCGCGCGGCCGACTGATCCTCCTCGATCGCGCCGATCACCAGATTCGCGCCTTCGGCCGCGAACCGCTCGGCTATGGCGAGGCCGATCCCCTTGTTGCCGCCCGAGATGACGACGCATTCGCCCTCGAAGCGGCGCATCGGTCAGGCGGTCTTGAAATAGGTCGTCGTGCGTTCGGTATCGACCGCATAATAGGGCACGAACACCAGATTGCGCTGACCGACCTTCGCCCGATAGCTTTCGGCATGGCCCGGCATCGGCTCGAGCGCGCCCGGCAGCGCGATCGCCTCCTCGTCGATCCCTTCCCAGGGATTGATGCCGACATACATCACCGCACCGCGCATCACCGCCTGAAGATTGGGATTTTCGGGATCGATCGGCAGGGTGCGGAGCGGCTGCGGGATGGTCAGCTCGACCGTGTCGCCGGCCTTCCAGGTGCGGCTCACGACGGCAAGCTGGCCGGGAGTAGCCTCCTGCGCGCGGCCGTTGACCGACAGGCTCGCGCCGCGGGTCCAGGCCGGGATGCGCAGCTTCATCGCGAAGCGGCCGTTGCCGGCCTTGCGCACCGTCAGCTTCACCGTGTCGCCGACCGGATAATCGGTCTCCTGCACCACCTCGACGGCGCCGCCCGCACGATCCCAGGTGACTTCGGACGGGGTGTAGAGGTTGACCAGCAGATTGTCGTCGTCGTGGAAATAGGCGTTGAGGACATAGTCCGCGACGCCCTGCACCAGCGTGCCCGAGCAGCACGGCCACTTCTGGTGGTAATAACGCTTCTCGCCCGCCGCGCCATAATCCGAATAATAGGGATAGCCGCCGTCGCTGTCGGGCAGGCGCGTGGCGAGCATCGTGTTGTAGAGCGTGCGTTCGAGGCCGTCGCCATATTGCGCCTCGCCGGTGAAGCGGACCAGATAGCGCGCGAGCTTGAGGTCGGCGAAGGCGCCGCACGGCGTCTCGAAATGCGCCTTCGAGCTGCCGAGGCTCTTGGCGAGATTCCCCTGGCCGAGCACGACGAACTGTTCTTCGGGGCCCCAGCCGCCGCTGGCGAAGCGCTGCGGCTCCATGAACTTCCACGCGTTGATCAGCGCCTTGCGATATTTCTCGTCGCCGAGGTGGAGGAAGGCCTGCGCCCCCGACGAATTGCCGATCGTGTGGCTGTAGGCGTGCTTGGTGGGAAGCACATCCTGGCCAGCGGCGAGCGGGTCGAACCATTCCTTGTTCAGAAGATAGTGGACCGCCATGTCGTGATATTTCTGGTCGCCGGTGATTTCGGCGACGTGGAACAGATTCTCCGAAATGACATAGGTCTCGTCATAGGGCGGATCGACCTTGCCGATCCGGTCGCGCGAGACGGGCGAGATATAGGGGCGGCATTTTTCGATGATGATCGGCAGCAGCGTCTTCGCCTGTTCGACGCCGCTCAGCCGGTAGGCGTCGACGAGGCCGACGACATATTTGTCCATCACATAGGCAGCCCACTGCGCCTGCGCCTTGGGGCCGGCATAGGGGTTGGTGGCCGTGACCATCGCCTTGCCCCACTCGCTGACCAGCAGCGCCACCTTTTCGTGCGCGGCCTTGTCGTTGGTCGCGGCGCCGAGGCGGGCGAGGCCAGAGATATATTGGCCCATGGTGAGGCCGGCGACGAAACCGTCGCGGTCGTACCAGCCGCCCATGTCGGGGCCCGGCGCGGGAAGGCCCGCATTCTGGCGGAAGACCTTGAGGACACGGTCGTTGTCGAGCGCGAGGAAATGCGCGTGGATATGGTCGAACTGGCGCTTGATGCGGCCGCCGGTCAGCTTGACCGCGCCATAGGGAAATTCGTGCACGGCTTCCTTGCCGCGCAGCGCGGCCGGCTGCGCCGCGGCCAGGGCCATCGGGCTCGCCGCCAGCGAACCTACGGCCGCCGTGGCGCAGGCCGCGCAGTGGACGAACTCTCGGCGGGAAACCCCGGCCAGCTCCATGCCCTTCATATCGATCCTCTCATGCGATGTCGGCGCGCCGATTCGCGCGCGCTACCCTGATCGGATTATGTTTATAATAATACAAATCGCGCGCGCAAGCGCGGCGTGCATTCAGGCCGGCGATCGAACGCCGATCAGCGCGCCGGGCGGCGCTTGCGCGACGTCTTGGCGCGCTCGATGCGCTCGACGCCGTGGCCGATGATGGCGCGCATCGCCTGCGCGGCCCCTTCGCCGTCGCCCGCCTCGATCGCGTCGACGATCCGGCTATGGCCCTTGACGCTGTCGGCATGTTCGTCGACCTCGTGCACCGGCGAGCTCATGCGGAACGAGGCGAGCAGCGCGGTTTCGATCACCGCCGCCAGCGACCGCATCAGGACGTTGCCCGATGCCTGCCCGACCGCCTTGTGGAATTCGAGGTCGGCTTCGGCGAACTCGCTCGCGCTGGTCGATGCCGCCGCCATGCTCGCGACGCTGCGGCGCATCGACGCGATATCCTTCGCGGTCGCATTTTCCGCCGCGGCGCGCGCCGCGGCCGGCTCGATCGCGACGCGGATCGCGGCAAGATCGCGGATGAAGGCGATGTCGAACCCCTGCGCGACCTTCCACGCCAGCACGTCGGCATCGAAGAAATTCCAGAAGGCACTGTCGAGCACGGTCGTGCCCACGCGCGTCTTGGACACGATCAGCCCCTTGGCGGTCAGCGTCTTGAACACCTCGCGCAGCACGGTGCGCGACACGCCGAAGCGGTGGAGCATCTCGGCTTCGGACGGCAGCTTCGCACCCGGCGGATAGACGCCCGCCAGGATCTCTCCGCCCAGCGCGCGCGCCACCTGATCGTGGCTCGAAAGCGCCGTATCGGTGAACCGTCCGAAATTCGATTGGCCGTGCATATTGTTATTTCCTCAAAAGAGTCCGGATTCGGGCCATTGGGCGCAGCAGCAATTCATAATATTATCACGCGCGACAGCGCAAGCGGACTGGCGCGCGTTTCGATCACTCGCCTCCGCCATCCTTTCCGACCGCCGCCTCGGTGACAGGATCGGCGGCATTGCGCCAGTGCCAGTGCGGATAGAGCTCGGCAGGGGCGGTGAGCGCGTCGAGCCGCGCCAGCGTCGTGGGATCGAGCGAACAATCGAGCGCGCCGAGATTTTCGTCCAGTTGCGTCGCGCTCGACGCCCCCAGGATCACGCTGGTCACCGCGGGCTTCCCGAGCAGCCAGGCGAGCGCCACCTGCGCGACGCTGGCGCCCGTGTCGCCGGCGATCACGCGCAGTTCGTCGAGCACCGCGAATCCCACGTCGCGATCGAAGGGCAAGGGATCGATCGACGCGAGCCGGTCGCCGGGCGCCGCCGCGGCATCGCGCCGGTACTTGCCCGACAGGAACCCGCCGGCGAGCGGCCCCCAGACGGTCAGGCCGGTCCCGTAGCGCTGCGTCAGCGGCACCAGATCGCGTTCGATGTCGCGGCCGAGCAGCGAATAATAGACCTGCCCGTGCGTGAAGGGCGCCCATCCGTTCGCGCGCTGCAGTTCGAGCGCCGCGGCGACTTTCCACGCCGACCAGTTGGAAAAGCCGAGATAGCGGGCCTTGCCGGCGCGCACCACGGCGTCGAGCGCCTCGAGCGTCTCCTCGAGCGGCGTGTAGGGATCCTCGTTGTGCGCGATATAGACGTCGACCCAATCGGTGCCGAGCCGCCGCAGGCTTTGCTCGATCGCCCAGCTCACATGGCGCTTGCTAAGGCCCGCCTGAACTACCGGGCTTCCGGTTCGGCCCATGACCTTGGTCGCGATGACCGCGCCATCGCGATGCGGCGCCAGCGCCTGCCCGAGTACCTCCTCCGATTGCCCCGAGGCATAGATGTCGGCGGTGTCGAAGAAGTTGATGCCCGCATCGAGCGCCCGGCCGACGATCGCCTCGGCGTCGGCTCCCTGCAGCTTGGCGATGCCCGACATCGTGTCGCCCCGCGTCAGCGTCAGCGCGCCGAACGCGAGGCGCGACACGATCAGGCCGGTGTTGCCGAGCAGCCTGTATTCCATCCCGGTCCCTTTGCTGTGAGGGCAGAGGGGCGCCCCCTGCTCATTTGACCGTCACCTCGTCCGCGAACAGGATCCGCACCGGTCCGAGCAGCCCCGAATCGAGCAGCGGCTCGTCCTTGCCGTAGAAGGTCCAGGTCGAGAAGGTGACGCGCCCGCCCGCGGGCTTGGCTTCGCCCGCCTTGTACCACTCCGGCAGCGCGGTGATCTTGCGCGCCATGACCGGGGTTTTCTTGCCGTCCGCCGAAAAGCGTTCGCCGACCGGCCATTCGGCGTCAACGAACGGGCCCTCCTCGGGCAGCGCCGCGTCGGCGATCATCCGGTTGGTCCACAAATTGGTGACGGCGAGCGACACGCGGTTCGCGCCCGGCTTGACCACATCGGTGATGTCGACGCGATAGGGCTCCTTCCACACGACGCCGAGATCGGTCCCGTTGACCTTGACCCCCGACAACACCTCGACCCGCCCGAGATCGAGGAACACGCGCCGCCCCTTCCGAAGCGCGGCCGCGGGCACGTCGATGGTCCGCTCGTAGGTCGCGGTGCCCGAGAAATGGCGCACGCCGTCGTCGGCGTGACGGCTGAGCGACGCTAGGCGCGGCAGCGTGATCGCCTCGGGCGCGCCGCGCCCGGGCTGGAAGCGCACCGCCCACGCGCCCTCGACCGTGATCGGCGCCGGAACCTTCGCGGTAAAGCTGCCGCCGCCCTCGACCGTGTAGCGGCCGCTTTCCCAGGCTAGCGCCTGCAGCCGCCCGTCGCCGCCCCGTTCGAGCACGACGGGTGTGGCGGCGATCGGGGCCGCCGGGGGACCGCCGGCGGCCTCGGACGCGATCTCCGCCGCCGAAAGCGCGCGCGGCACCGTCGCGAGCGGCGTCGCATTGCCTTCGAAGAAGTAGGTGACACCATTGGGCGACGGCGCATCGCTGCCGCCCGCGAACACGCGGCGCCCGCTCTTGCGGCCGGTCCGCACGAGCTTGCCGTTCAGATACAGGCTCGGCGTGCCGCGATCATAGACCAGCGCGACATGCGTCCAACCCGCGACCGGCGCATGGCTGACGAGGACCGCCGGCACGCTGTCGGGGGATTCGCGCTCGATCACGAAAGCGCCGTTGCGCCCGAGCGCGAGGCCCGCGACGGCCGTGCCGTCGCCGTGCATGTCACGGCCCGACCGCGCATTGATCAGGTAATTCTTGCCGGTCTCGTTGATCCGCCCGTCGACCGTTTCGTCGGGCATGACGCGCAGGTCGATGTCGGGCTTGGCCCAGAGCGAGAGGGTGAAGCTGTCGGCGGGGGCCTCCGCCCGCGCCGCGGGCCCGGGATCGACCGCGGCGATGCGCTGGCCATCGCGCGCGATCCAGCCGATTCCCTTGGCCCCCGCCGCATCGCCGAGCATGACGAAGGTCGAGCCGGCGGGCGTCAGGTCGAAAGTCACCGTGGTCGCGTCGCGGCCGGTCTCGAACAGGGCGGGCCGGGTGATCGTCCCGGTCTCGGCATCCCAGAGCGCCGGCGCCGCTTCGCCGACGCGGAAGGTGCAGGTCACCGTCTCCGCGCGGCGCTGGCGGTTGGCGACGAAATACATGTCGCGGCCGGTCAGCGCGCGGTGCATCCATACGAGCTGCCCATCAGGCGTCCGCGTACGGCATTGCGCGTCGGGTGCGACCTTGAGCGCGGCCAGCGCGTCGGCGATGCTACCCTGCGCGAAGACCGTGCCCGCGCCCACCTTGCGCGGCGCGGCATCCGGTGAAGCCGAACCCCACAGCCCGTCGATCGCGCCGCGGAACGCCGCGTCGCCGTCGGCCTTGCCCGCCAGCGTCATCGAATGTTCGGGCTTGGGTCCCAGTATCGCCGCCCCCTGTTCGACCAGCGAACGGAGGCGCGCGGCGAGCTTCGGCGTCATGCTCGAAAGCGTCGCGGGCAGCACAAGCAAGCGGTAGCTCGCGCCGTTGGGCAGGACGATCCGGCCGTCCTTCACGCTCGCGCGCGTCAGCAGCACCTCGGCATTGACCAAGTCGTAATTATAGCCGCCGGGCGGCATCTGCGGGTCGAAATATTGGCCGATCTTCGGATTGGTGTCGGGCGACACGTCGGGGCGGACATATTCGGCCTGATTGGGCGTCTCCTCCCCGACGAAGAACAGCACGTCGGCGACATAATGGCCCTGGCGTAGCATATATTGGCTGCGCGCGAGATAATCGATCCAGGGCCGCGCCTGCCCGAACCAGGTGTTCGACCGGTCGAGATTCACCCCCCACGGCCCCATCGTCATGCCCGGCGCGGCATTGGGATTAGGCTGGTGCGCGTAGCGGTGGAAAAGAATCTTGTTCACGCCCTGAACGAACATCTGGTCGCCCAGCGTCTTCAGAGCGTAGGGATAATCCTGCCAGCGGCTCGTTTCGGCCTCGCCGGTGAAGGATTCGGCCGCGACGACGGGGCGGCCGTAAGTATGCGCCGCCGATGCCACCATCTTGACCGTGCGGTTGTCCGTCCACGGCGTGCGCGTCCAGAATTCGGTCGAGGGCACGTCGACCAGCCCCGAGACCTGAAGCGAATCGAAAGGGCCCGGTCCATAGGCCTCGACATGGAAGTTAAGGCCCGCGGCGCGCGCATGCTCCTGCATCCGCCCGTAATAATTGTCGGCCGTCAGGTCGGCGAGCGTTCGCCGGAAATCGAACAGGAAGCGGTTCGAGGCGTCGAGGTCGCCGACGATCCGGCCGGTCAGCGCGGGCAGATAGGGGGTGATCGCATAGCCCGCACGCTTGCTGAACTCGGCCGGCAGGTCCGGCGTCCAGTTCTGCAGCCCCGCCTCATAGCTGTCGATCATCAGCGAATCGAAGGTCTTGCCCGCCAGCGGCCCGGCCGCCTTCAGCATGCGCTGGACGCTGTTTTCGAACTGGAAATCGACCGAGCTGGCGCTGAGCTTGTCGACCTCGAGCCCGCGTCCGGCATCCGACGCGGCGACGTTCAGATGCCCCGTCGTGGTGTGGCCGAAGCGCAGGATCGTCCAGCGACCCGGCGGCGGCGCCCAGACGAGGGTGCCGTCGGCGCCGAGGTTCGCGGTGATGTCGATCACCTTCGCGGGATCGATGGCGTCGCCGGCACGCAGGTCGGTCGGATGCGTCTCGACCGCCGTCGGCGGGCGATAGAGATGCTCGGCCTTTGCACCCCAGTCGTCGATGCGCGGCGTCGCGTGGAACAGGGCCTCGGCCAGCTTGACGCCGGCCTTGGGCGTGACACGGAAATAGCGCGCCTCGACCGCCGGGAAGTTGAGCGTCCCCGGCGCCTCGATCCCGCGCTCATGCTGGACGGGCGCCGACACCTGGCCGATCCGCGTCCAGTTTTTGCCGTCCTGCGAGGCTTCGATCGTCGCGGTGAAGGGCCCCGAATCCGCATCGCCATAGAGCGTGACCGACTGCGCCGCGAACGGCCGCTTCATCGTCACCACCAGCGGTGCGGCGGGCGTGATTTCGGCCGCGCTGTGGAGGTCGCGATCGGTCAGCGTCGCCGGTGCTATGTCGAGGGCGGCGCGCATCGATTGCACCGCATCGCGGTAGACGCTGTCGTCGCCCGCGCTCGCCGGATAGGCGAGCACCGCGGCATCGCGGTAATAGCCGCGCTTCGCATAGGGCCGCGGAAGCTTGAGCCGGAGCGGCTTGCCGCCGGCGACCGTGGTTTCGGTCCAGCTGATCTGCTGCATCGAGCGGTCGGGGGTGATCCACGGCCCGCCCGACGACGACCAGCCCGGCGCATTGTGCATGCCGACCTTGAGCCCCAGCCGGTCGGCCTTGTCCATCATGTGCGTCATCAGTTCGAGCCAGTGGGGGCTGAGATAGTCGACCGGCCCCTTGGGCACGTCGTTGCTGCCGTCGAACGCCATGACGCTGCCCAGCCCGATCTCGTGCATCGACGCGAGGTCGGCGTCGAGTCCCGCCGCGGTCACATTGCCGTTCATCCAGTGATAGAAGGTGCCGGGGCGCGCTTCGGCGGGGGGATCGCGGAACGCCTCGGGCGTCGGCCCGTCGGACGCCGTCTGCGCGGCCGCGCTCCAGATCGGGAGGAGGATCAAGGCGCTTCCGGCCAGCCAATATCCGAAACGCGCCATAGTTCGTCCTCTCCTCTTTCCCGGTTCGCCTGTCGATAACAGCTCGTCGTCAAATGTCATATAAAACTATTATTTTGCGGCGCCACCGTGTTATGCGCCTCCCCAACTTTCAACGAAGCGGAAAATCGGAGGGGTCATGGCTGGTTGGGGAAAATGGGCGTTGATGGCGGTCGCATTGGCGGGAACCGCGGCGCACGCGCAGCCCGCCGCCGATACGGCGCCCACGGCCTTCCCCCAGCGCGCCACCGCCTATCCCGACCGGCCCGCGATCGCGGTCGGCGTTGCCTGGTATCCCGAGCAATGGCCCGAGGAGCGCTGGGACACCGACCTCAAGATGATGCGCGACACCGGTTTCAACACGGTGCGAATCGGCGAATTCGCGTGGAGCCGGATGGAACCCGTCGAAGGTAAGTTCGACTTCGCCTGGATGGACCGCGCCATCGCTGCGGCCCAGCGCCACGGCTTCATGGTGGTGATCGGCACGCCGACCGCGGCGCCGCCGGCGTGGCTGACCCAGACCTATCCCGACACGCTCCGCATCGACGAAAAGGGCGTGCGCGCCGGCCACGGCGGCCGCCGTCACTTCTCCTTCGCCAGCCAGCGCTACCGCGATTTTTCGCGCCGCATCGCGACCGAAATGGCAAAGCGCTACGGCCGGCACCCCGCGGTGGTCGGCTGGCAGATCGACAATGAGGTCGGGCCGCCGTCGTGGGACCCCGAGGCGATCGCGGCGTGGCACGCCTTCCTGAAGCAGCGCTACGGCACCATCGACAATCTCAACAAGCGTTGGACGACGCAATATTGGAGCCAGTTCTACAACAGCTTCGACCAGGTGCCGCTGCATCAGACCGGCCAGCAGAACCCGGGATTGCTGCTCGATTTCCGGCATTTCACCACCCGGATGTGGACCGACTTCATCCAGAATCAGGCGAAGGCGATCCGGCCGCTGATCGACAAGCGCTCCTTCATCACGACCAATACGATGTTCTGGAACGCGGGCTTCGACCATTTCGTCATGCACCGCGATCTCGATATCGCCTCGTGGGACAATTATATCCCCGACGGCCGCCCCGACTGGGTCGCCAACGGCGCCAATCACGACCTGGTGCGCGGCTACAAGCAGCGCAATTTCTGGCTGATGGAAACCCAGCCCGGCCGCGTCGACTGGGTGCCGGTGAACCGCGCGCTCGACCCCGGCCAGGTGCGCGAAATGGCGTGGCAGGCTGTGGCGCACGGCGCCGACGCCATTCTCTATTGGCAATGGCGCCCTGCCGCGAACGGGCAAGAGACCTATCACGGCGCGATCCTGGGCCAGGACGGCAAACCCAATCCGATCCAGCCCGAAATCGCGCGCGTTTCGGCCGACCTCACGCGCGCCGCGCCGCTGCTCGCGGACACGGCGCCGGCGGCCGACGTCGCGATGCTCTATTCCTATGACAGCCGCTGGGCGATCGATCTCCAGCGCCATCACCGGGATTTCGATCCGATCAAGGCCTTCACCGACTTTTACCGGCCGATCCGGGTGCAGTCGCAGGGCGTGCACGTGATCTCGCCCGACGCCGACCTCGCGCGCTACCGTCTCGTGGTCGCGCCGAACATGATGGTGATGACCGAAACGGAGGCCGCCGCGCTCGAAGCCTATGTCCGCGGCGGCGGGCATCTCGTCCTCGGCCCGCGGTCGGGGATGCGCGACGATGCCAACGCGCTCTATCCCCGCACGCAGCCGGGACCGCTCGCCGACCTGCTCGGCGCTGAGGTCGCGCAATATTATGCGCTCGACGAAGGCGTCTCGCTGACCGGCGCCATCGCCGGCAAGGCATCGATCTGGGCCGAGGAGCTGACGCCGACCGCGCCCGACGTGCGCACGATCGCCACCTATCGCGACCCGGGCGGCTGGCTCGACGGCAAGGCCGCCATCGTCACGCGCAAGGTCGGGAGCGGCAGCATCACCTACGTCGGCGCCTGGCTCGACCCCGCGACGATGAACACGCTCGCCGCCGACCTGCTCGCGGAGGCGAAAGTGACGCCGGTGATCGCCGGCGCGCATCCCGACTTCGAGATCGCCGAGCGCGAAGGGAAGGGAAAGCGCATCCTGATCGCGATCAATCACGGCAAGGACGCGCGCGCCCTGACGCTTCCCGCCGGCGCGAAACCGGCCGGCGGCGACTGGGCGGGCGGCCGGGTCGCAGCGCATGGCGTCGCCTGGTTCACCCTGCCCGGAAGCCCGCGATGAGAAGGATGCTCGCCCTTGCGGCGCTGCTCGCCGCGGCGGGAAGCGTTCACGCCGCCGAGCCCGACCGCTGGGTGCCCGCCTGGTCGGGGCCACCGATCGGTTACGAGCCGGCGATCCGCGACGGCCTCGGCCGCCCGTTCAAGGACGAGACAGTGCGGCAGGAGCTGCACGTGGGGACCGCCGGACGGACCCTGCGCGTCCGGCTCAGCAACGAGCTGTCGGAGGCGCCGCTGCGCATCGGCGCCGCGTCGATCCTCCGGCTCGACGCCGATGGCAAGCCCGTCGCAGGCAGCCTGCGCGCGCTGACCTTCGGCGGCGCCCGCGATGCCCGGATTCCCGCGCACGCGCCGATGCTGTCCGATGCCATCGACTATCCGGTCGAGGCAGGCGAACGGCTCGCCCTGTCGGTCTATTTCCCCGACGAGGTCGCGCCGCCCGCGCATGCGCAGATGGTCGATATCGTGGCGGGCGACGCCACCGCGCTGGTCGACCTTCCCGATCCGCGCCGCGCGCGCGCCTCCGGCGTCGCCAGCGCGCTCGAGGTCGGCGGCGCGGCGGCGACCACCCGCGTGCTCGTGACCTTCGGCGATTCGATCACCGAAGGCGCGGGCGCGTCGCGCGCGATGAGCTGGCCCGCCCAGCTCGGCCGCCTGCTCGCCGCGAACCCCAAGGGGCGCTGCTGGGCGATCGCCAACGAAGGGATCAGCGGCAACCGGCTGCTCAGCCAGGGTCGCGGCCCGGCGGCGCTGGCGCGCTTCGACCGCGACGTGCTCGGCGTGCCCAACGCGACGCACGTCGTGATCCTCGAAGGCATCAACGATATCGGCAACGTCAGGGACCCCGCCAAGGAGTGGCAGGCCCCCGCCGACCGGCTGATCGCCGCCTATGAGCAATTGCTCACCCGCGCGAAGGGCCGCGGGCTCAAGGTGATCTTCGGCACGCTGCTCCCCTATGAAGGCGCCGCCTATGCGAGCGCGGAGGGCGAGCAGCGCCGCCAGGCGGTCAACGCCTGGATCCGCGCGAACCGCGCGCGCTTCGACGGCCTGATCGACTTCGACGCGGCGATGGGGGAACCCGGCAAGCCGTCGGTGATGCGCCTCTCCGAACAGATCGGCGACCACCTTCATCCCAATGACGCGGGCTATGCGACGATGGCGAAGACGGCGCTGCCGGTGATCCTGGGCCAGGGCTGCCGCTAGGTCGTGAACCGGTAGCGGCCGGACCCGACCGTCAGCACCGCCGCGCCCGCCCGCTCGACAGCGCGCGCCACGCCTTGGGCCCGGGCGGCCGGTGCACGTCCCTCGCGCAGGTCCGATAGCGCGGCGGGCAGCACGATCGTCGCCTCGTTGCCCGCGGGGATATCGACCTCGAACCGCATCCGGCGTCCTTCGCGCGTCCACATGCTGCGGATCGGGCCGAGCACCGACCGATATTCGACCGACGCCGAATCCAGTCCCGGCACGCATTGCGGCGCGATCCGGATCGGCGGCGCATCCATCCGCCAGAAATCGACCGTCACCCCGCCGAGCCCGCCATAGAGCCAGCCCAGCGCATGGCCGAGCATGAAATGATTCTGCGACCCGCCGTGCGACGGATCCCAATTCTCTGTGAGGGCGGTCGCGCCCGCGGCGATCTGCGCGCCATAGCTCGGCGCATCGGTGCGCGAGAGCATCGCGTGCAGCACGTCGGGCCGGCCATGCTCGGCGAGCGCGCGCACCACATAATGAAAGCCGATGTCGCCCGCGCTGACATGGTCGCCCCGCGCCCGGATATCGGCGACCAGCGCGTCCAGAACCCGCCCCGCCTCGCCCGCCGGGGTCATGCCGAGCGCCAGCGGCATCGCGTTGGCGGTCTGGCTGCCGCTATCGTAGAACCCCTTGTCGGCGCGGTAGAAGGCCGCGTTGAACGCCGCCTTCACGCTCGCCGCTCGCCGCGCGAAGTCCGCGATTTCCGCTTGCGGCCGCCCCAGGCGCCGCGCGATGTCGCCGAGGCAGGCGAGCATCTGGAAATAGGTCGCGGTCGCGGTCACGCCCATGCTGGTCAGCTGGACCCGCTTGCCGTTTTCGCGCGGGCCGAGGTCGAGCCAGTCGCCGAGGCCATAGTCGACGAGGCCCTTCGCGGTGCGCTTGCCCTCGATATGATCGGCATAGCGCCGCATCGCGGGATAGCCGACTTCGAGGATGCGCGGGTCGCCATAGAATTTATAGGCCTTCCACGCGGCGATCACGACCGCACCGCCCCATTCGGGCGAATCGCGGAACATCTCGTCGGGTCCGGTGAACTGGACATATTCGGGCGCGATCTCGGGAATCTGCCCGTTCGGCAATTGCGCGTCGACGATGTCGGCGATCGTCTTTTCGTACATCGTCGCGCCGTCCTCGAGATAGAGCACGGTTTCGGCGTTCAGATGGTCCTGTTCGAGCCAGCCGAGCTTCTCGCGGTGCGGGCAGTCGGTGAACACGCTCGCCGAATTGCTGAGCACCGCCTGGCGGATCAGGTCGTGGGTCTGGACGAGCAGCGCCTGGCCCGCGCCGAAACGACCGACCTCAGGCATGTCGGTGTGCACGAACTCGCTCGCGAGCGAGACGATCGCGACGTCGCCCGGCCCGGCGCGATCGGCCGGCACCGCGCCTTCGACCTGAAGATAGCGCGACCCGCAATAGGTGAAGCGCGGGCGCCATGCCTCGCCCCCTTCGCGTCCCGCGAGCGTGTAGCTGTAATGCACCGGCAGTCCCGGCCGCGCGCCGATGCTGCGCGGCGCGATCAGGCCGTCCGCCCCCAGCACCTCCGACGGGCTGAGCCGGACGGTCGCGCCCGCCGGCCCGCGCACCGCGAGCGCCGGGCGGCTCGAACAATTCATGCCGAAATCATAGACGAAGACGCCCGGCCGCGGCTCGGTCACGGCAACCGTCGGATAGGTCGCCGCGACCGCCATCGGCGGAATCGCCTGCGCCTTCAGACGTCCCTCCGGCGCATCGACCAGCAGCACCGGCACCCAGCCGTCGCGCGGCGCCCCGGCGCGGTCCCAGCCCGCGATCTCGCGCCGCGCGTCATGATCCTCGCCGCCATAGATCGACGAAAAGACGATCGGCCCCGGCCGCGTCGTCCATGCATCGTCGCTCGCGACGACCACGCGCTCGCCGCTGGCCAGCACGACGACGAGCTGCGCCAGCAGGCGCGGCTGGCCGAAGGTGCCGACGAATTTCTTGTAGCGGCCCTCCGCGCCTTCGACATTGTACATGCCGTTGCCGAGCATCACCCCGATCGCATTCTCCCCCGCCCGCAGCAGGTCTGTCACGTCGTAGGTCGTGTAGAGGACGGTCTTGCGATAGTCGGTCCAGCCCGGATCGAGCATCGACGCGTGCGCCTCGCGCCCGTTGATGCTCACCGCATGATGGCCGAGCCCGACGATCGACAGAAAGGCATGCGCGACCGGCCCGCCGAGGGCGAAGTCGCGGCGGAACAGCGGCATCGGCTTGGGGCCCGGCACCAGCGCGGGCTTGCGCGATTCGGCGATTCCCACCGGCCAGCCCTTCTCGGCCGCGATCCAGCGCGCCTGCCAGTCGCCGATGACGCCGGTGACGAAGCGCTCGGGCTCTGACCAGTCCGACGCGCGTCCCGCCTCGTCCCAGACCATAAGCGACCAAAAATAGGGCGTCTGCGAGGCGAGCGGGAGATCGCGTACCGGCTGCCCGCGCAGCCGGCCATCCGCGACCCGGCCGCTGTCCCAGATATCACCCCGGCCCGCCGCCGCGGCCTCCGCGCTCTCCGCCACCACGATCCGCCATGCCGACTGGCGCACGCCGCGCACCTCGGCACCGGCCGCGATCGTCCAGGTGAAGCGCGGCCGCAGCCCGTCGACACCGAGCGGCCGGCTGCGCCACTCGACGCGCAGGTCCACCGGTCGCACGCCGCCGCGCCCCGCCGCCAGCGCGCGGCCAGGCACGATAGAGGTCGCCAGCGTCGCCGCGAGCAGACCGCGGCGGGTCAGGCGCGGGGTTCGGATCATCGTTCGACGCGGATCAGGTAGGTGGTGGTCGCGGGCGTGCCGACGGCGATTTCCCAGCCGGGCTCGATCATCTTGCCGCGGATCACCGGACCGATCGGCCGGGCCGATCCGTCGAGCGCCTGCGCCGAGACGCCGATCGCGCCCTCCAGATCCTTGAGCTGGATCCAGCCCGTGATCGGCTCGATCAGCGTCGGCGCCGTGCCCCAATCGGTCAGCATCGCGCGGCGCTCGTCCCATTTCTGCCCGCTGTTCTCGACCTTGCCGGTCGTGGTGAGCAACATCCGGTCGGACAGGTTGAGCGGCTTGCCGTCGAGCGACGACAGGGTGATCGCGGCGAAGCGGTTGCGGATATCGCCCGCCGCCAGATTGCGCGTCTGCACCTTGGGGTTGGCGCTCACAAACCCCACCAGCGCCTGGCTGCGCGGGGCGTTCACGCTGACGATGCCGTCCTCGCCGTCGCTGGTCTTCCAGCTCAGTTCGCCGGTGTCCGAGACGATCGGATTGGCGGGCGGCAGCGGCGCGGGCAGGCTCGGCTTGCAGTCGAGACACGACACGCGCGAGCCGTGCACCAGCGGAATCCTCTTGTCGAAGCCGGGGGTGTAGTATGGCATCTCGGCGCGCGGCATCCGCGACGCCTCGCTGATCTGGTCGGTCGAGTAGGAGCGCGTCATCACCTCCTTCGCCGCCGAGACGTCGCCGCGCAGGAAGATCATCGCCCCCGCGGGCATCTGCGCCATCTTCGCCGGGTCGAGCGTGATGTCGAAATGATCGGCGACCGCCGGCTTCCACTGTCCGCTGATTTTCGTCTCGAAGGTGTAGAAGAAGATGCCGTCCCAGTCCTGCAGCGCCGCGTAGGATGCGAGGATCGGGATCATCTCCGCCCCATATTCGCTGGGCCAGGGATGATTGACCTCGCTGACCGTATAGGGCTTGCCGACCGCGGCGCTGCGCGCGAGCTTCTGGATGATCGACAGGTCGGGCGAATTGACCATCGGCTCGTTGCGTTTGCCGTAGATGGCGGGGTGCTGCCAATAGACATGGGCATCGAGGATGTCGGACTTCATCGCGGTGCGCATCAGCGGCTGGTTGGCGATGAAATAGGTGTGATCGGCGAGCGGGACGACCGGCGCCTTCACCCCGATCTCTTCCTTCAGGAAGCGCTTCATGTCGGCGTGGAAGTCGATCTCGACCTGCGTCAGGAAGGCGAGCTCGGCATCGAGGCGGAGCCGCGGCGCGTCGGGATGGTCGCCGCGGCGCATGAACGGCACCGGCTGCCCCGCCGCCACGCCGGCCAGCGTGCGAAGCTGCGCGATTTCGGCCGGCTTGCGATTCTTGGCCAGCCAATCGTTGTACATACTCACCAGCAGCGCCTGATAGTGCGGCGTCATGTCGAGCTGGAGGTTCTTGCCGCCTTTCACCCGCTCGCCGCGCAGCCAGTTCCGCATCCAGAATTCGAGGATCGAATTCTCGTTGACGACCTCGACGGTCATCACGGCCGGGTCGTCGGCATAGCGCAGCTTGGTATAGGGATTGAGGTGCCCCAGAAGCTGCTGGGCATATTCCTTCTGCAGCGCGACCAGCTCCGGCCCGAAGTAGGTATAGGCCTTGGCATTGCCGATCAGATCGGCGTCGGGCACGCCGTCGCCGGGCTTGAAGACGCGTCCGACGTTCAGGTTGAAATTGACGTAGATGCCGTTCTTCTTGAGCTCGGCGAACCAATAGTCGAGCCGGTCCAGCCGCTCGGCATTGAGCTCGCGGCTGTTGTCGACGTCGCCCCGGATCAGCCCGCGCGGTCCGTGGGTGAAGGGGCCGGCGTTGGGGCCGCGATCGGCGCCTTCGTTGCGGACCTTGTTCTCGGTATCGGGCCGGTCGAGAAAGTGCATCCGCACGCAATTGACGCCCAGCCGCGCCAGCGCGGCGGCATAGGTTTCGGCGTCCTTGTGCGACGGGATTTCCTCACCCCCGACCGTCCAGCCGGTCAGATTGACGCCCCAGCAGCGGAAGCGCTTGCCGTCGGGGCGATAGAGATGGCCGTCGCGCGCCTCGATGAAGCCATATTTGCCCGCCGGCCCGTCGAGCAGGAAGCGGGCATCGGCTTCGGAATCGACGCGCACCTCATGGTCGACCGGAAAGGGCTGCATCGCGATGTCCTGCGCGGCGGCCGGCGTCGCGGCGATCAGCGCGAGCGCGCTGACGAGACCAAGCTTCATGTTCATTCCCCCTGTTCGTGGATCAGCGCTCGATGCGGATCAGATAAGTGGTGGTCGCGGGCGCGCCGACGGCGATCTCCCAGCCGGGCTCGATCATCTTGCCGCGGATCGCGGGGCCGATCGGCCGCGCCGATCCGTCGAGCGCCTGCGCCGAAACGCCGATCGCGCCCTCCAGGTCCTTGAGCTGGATCCAGCCCGTGATCGGCTCGATCAGCGTCGGCGCCGTGCCCCAGTTGGAAAGCATCGCGTGGCGCGCATTCCAGCTCTGGCCGGTATTTTCGACCTTGCCGGTCGTGGTGAGCAACATCCGGTCGGACAGGTTGAGCGGCTTGCCGTCGAGCGACGACAGCGTGATCGCGGCGAAATCATTGCGGATGTCGACCGACAGGTTACGCGTCTGCATCTTGGGGTTGGCGCTCACAAACCCCACCAGCGCCTGGCTGCGCGGGGCATTCACGCTGATGATGCCGTCCTCGCCGTCGCTGGTCTTCCAGCTCAGTTCGCCGGTGTCGGAGACGATCGGATTGGCGGGCGGCAGCGGCGCCGGCAGGCTCGGCTTGCAATCGAGGCACGACACCCGCGAGCCGTGGACGAGCGGAATCCTCTTGTCGAAGCCCGGCGTATAATAGGGCATCTCGGCGCGCGGCATCCGCGACGTCTCGCTGATCTGGTCGGTCGAGTAGGAGCGCGTCACCACCTCCTTCGCCGGCGAAACGTCACCGCGCAGGAAGATCAATGCGCCCGCGGGCAGTTGCGCGATCTTCGCGGGGTCGAGCGCGATGTCGAATTCGCCCGTTACCAGCGGCGTCCACTTGCCGTGCAGCTTGGGCTCATAGGTGTAGAAGAAGATGCCGTCCCAATCCTGAAAGGCCGCGTAGGAGGCGAGGATCGGGATCATCTCGGCGCCATAGTCGCCGCTCGGCCACGGATGGTTGACTTCGCTGACGGTGAGCGGCTTGCCCGCGACCGCCGAGCGCGCGAGCTTCTGGATGATCGACAGCTCGGGACTGTTCACCATCGGTTCGCCCCGCTTCCCGTAGATGGCGGGATGCTGCCAATAGACGTGCGCGTCCATGATATCGGACTTCATCGCGGTGCGCATCAGCGGCTGGTTGGCGATGAAATAGGTGTGGTCGGCCATCGGGACGATCGGGGATTTGACGCCGATTTCCTGCGTGAGAAAGCGCTTCATGTCGGCGTGGAAATCGATCTCGACCTGCGTCAGGAAGCCGAGTTCGGCATCGAGGCGGAGCCGCGGCGCGTCGGGATGGTCGCCGCGGCGCATGAACGGTACTGGCTGCCCCGCCGCCACGCCCGCAATCCGCTGCAGCTCAGCAACCTCGGCGGGCGTGCGGTTCTTCGCGAGCCAGTCGTTGTACATTTTGACCAGCAGCGCCTGATAGTGCGGCGTCATGTCGAGCTGGAGGTTCCTGCCCCCCTTCACCCGCTCGCCGCGCAGCCAGTTGCGCATCCAGAATTCGAGCAGGGAATTCTCGTTGACGACCTCGACCGTGACGACCGCCGGATCGTCGGCATAGCGCAGCTTGGTATAAGGGTTGAGGTGCCCCAAAAGCTGCTTCGCATATTCCTTTTGCAGCGCGATCAGCTCGGGGCCGAAATAGGTATAGGCCTTGGCGCTGCCGATCAGATCGGCGTCGGGCACGCCGTCGCCGCTGCGATAGGTCCGCCCGACATTCAGGTTGAAGTTGACATAGATGCCGTTCTTCTTGAGCTCGGCGAACCAGTAATCGAACCGCGCGAGCGCGGCCGGATCGAGCACGCGCGAGGTCGGCCCGTCGGCGATCAGCCCCGACGGCGAATCCTTGTGCGGCGTCGGGTCGGGCCCCTTGCCGCTTCCCTCCTTGGGCGTCCGGCTCACCGGCATGTCGAGAAAGTGCATGCGCACGCAATTGATACCGAGCCGCGCGAGTGCCGCCGCCGTCTCGCGCGCTTCGGCGTTCGGGGGGATTTCGGCCGAACCGAGGCTGAAGCCGGTGATGTTGACGCCCCAGCAACGGAAGCGCTTGCCGTCGGGGCGATAGAGATGGCCGTCCCGAACCTCGATGAAGCCGTGGCTGCCCGCCGGGCCGTCGTGCAGGAAACGGACATCGGCGTCCGAATCGACGCGCAGTTCGTGATTGACCGGATAGGGCTGCAGCGGCACCGGCGCATCCTGCGCCGCCGCGTTCGCCGCCATCCCCGGACAAAGGATCGTGAAACAGATCGCGGCGAGCACGCCCGCGCGCCTGCGCATGGCAACCATCCTACCCTCCCAGGTCAGCCGGGCGTCAACGCACCCGGATCTTCAGCGTATAGGGATAATCCTTCGCCGCCGCGTTCGCGGGCAATTTGACCCGCAGGCCGGTCGGCGTCTGCTCCCAGTCGATCGCGCCGGCCCCGAGCAGCTCGATGCTCTTGATCGGCGCGTCGAGATAGGGCGTCCCCTTGTAGAGCGTCTTGACCAGCACCTCGCCGTCCTGCGGCCAGGCGAGGCCCAGCGCGTAGACCGTGTCGCCCTTGGTGGTGAAGCGGATGTCGGCGGGAACGAAGCCCTTGCGCGCCGATTCCTCGACCTGGCCGCCGACGCGCACCTGCCCCGACTTGGTGGGCCCTTCGCCGAAATAGTGGAAGGGGCGCGTGCCGTAGATCGCCTCTCCATTGACCTTCAGCCAGCCACCCATGCCGCGCAGCACGGTCGCGATCTCGTCGGGGATCGTGCCGTCGGCCCGGGGCCCGACATTGAGGAGCAGATTGCCGTTCTTGCTGACGATGTCGATCAGGTCGGCGACCAGCGACTGCGGGGTGCGATATTCGTCGTTCTGCGCATAGCCCCAGCTATGCACGCTGACCGAGGTGTCCGACTGCCAGGGCGTCAGCTTGAGCGCGTCGGTCTTGCCGCGCTCCATGTCGAACAGGGCGCTGCCTTCGGCGAACTGCGACCCCTTGTAGGCGATGATGCCCTGATAGTTCCGCTCGGCCGAGCGGTTGTAATAATAAGCGGCGGTGTCGCGCATCAGCGGCTCGAACAGCGGCGCCGACGTCCACCAGTCGAAATAGATCAGCTCGGGCTGATATTTGTCGACCAGTTCCGCGGTGCGCGCCATCCAGTCGTCGAGGAACGCCTTGCTCGGCGGCATCCACTGCTGGAGCTGGCCGCCGTCCGGCCACAGATCGGGATCGTCGGCGGGCAGGCCGGTCGGGGCGGCGGGGCCATAGAGGCCCGCATATTTGGGGTCGCTGACATCGGAAGGGAAGCTGCGGCCCTTGTGATACCACCACCAATGCTCGGCGCGGTGCGACGACAGGCCGAAGTGCAGGCCGGCGGCGCGCGACGCTTTGGCGAGCTCGCCCGTGGTGTCGCGCTTCGGCCCCATGTCGGACGCGTCCCATTCGGTGAAATCCGACGCGTACATCGCGAAGCCGTCGCAATGCTCGGCGACGGGGATGACATATTTGGCGCCGGCGTCGGCGAACAGATCGACCCAGCGCGCAGCATCGAACTTCTCCGCTCTGAACTGCGGGATGAAGTCCTTATAGCCGAATTTCGATTGCGGGCCGTAGGTCTTGACGTGATGTTCATAGGCCGGGTTGCCCGGCACATACATGTTGCGCGAATACCATTCGTTCGCGAAGGCCGGCACCGAATAGACGCCCCAGTGGATGAAGATGCCGAACTTGGCATCGCGGAACCAGTCGGGGGTGCGATATTGGGTGCGCAGCGAATCCCAGTCGGGCTTGAATGGCCCCTTGGCGACCTCGGCCTTCACTTCGCGCAGCTTGGCCTCGACCTTCGCCTGATAGCCGGGCACCTCCGCCGCCACCGGTTGGCACATCGCCAGCGCGGCGCAGGCGGCCGACGCGCGAAGGATGAGCTTGATCGACGTCACTTTCGTATCTCTCCCTGAAATCGGGTTCCGGCCGACGGCCGCCCGGTTCTCGCATCCGATCATCGCGTTTCACCGCGATCGAGGATTTTATCCTATCATACTATTATTTGTAGGGCCACCCGGCAAGGGCGTGCCGCAGGGATCATTCCTCCCAGGCGGTGATGCGGATTTCCGCGCCCTCGTCGATCGCGGTCCGGGTGCCGTAGGCGATGATGCCCACGCCCTCGATGCGCAGGCGCTGGTCGAGGTCGTCCATCCCGTCATTGCCCTTCGAGCTGGTGACGGACACGAGCCGCGACTGCATCCGATAGGTCTTGCCCTCGTGGTGGAGCGTGTCGAACGTGAAATTCAGGATCGCATGATCGGCGCGGATCACCGTCCCTTCGACGGTGGCGCCGCGCAGGCCGCGCGGGTCGATCAGGATGCCGGTCACCTTGTCGCCGGGCTTGCTCGTCGTCGTGCTCACCGAACTGGTCATCTTGACCAGCATCGTGCTGTTCGACGCGGCGATGACCGGCCCCTCCGCGGGCCCCTCCTGGGCCAGCGCGCTCGAGGGCAGGAGCAGGGCGGCGAGGAGCAGCATGTGCGATTTCATGTTCATGGCTTGATCCCATCCATCATCTTTTGACTGCGGTTCAGCGGTTTCCCGCCCTGCGGATCAGCACGGCCCAATCCTTCGCGGTATCGTTCGGCGCCTGGCCGAGGGTGCGCAGGCCGCCGCCCTCGATGGTCCGCACGCTCCCGTCGCGAAGCGCGCCGCCGGCGCGCGGATTGTACCATTTGACTTCGAAGCGCCCGGTCGCGCCCGACAGGTCGAGCGTCGTCGTTCCGCCATCGGGCAGATAGACGGCATAGGCCTCGCCGGGCTTCGCCAGCACATAATCATTGGCGAGCGGCGTCAGCGCATCGTCGTGCCGGGTCGCCTCGAACGGCAGATATCGGGTCACGAAGTCGTGCGCATAGTGGATCTGGTCGAAGAGCTGATCGCGGGTGCGGAAATCCTCGACATTGAGGTCGCCGATCGGGTCGGTGAAGAAGAACATCGTTCCCGTGCCGCCCGCCATATAATGGCCCCAGATCGCGAGCTTGCGCACCCTGTCGTGGCCCGGATCCTCGATGTCCGTCCGCACACCGGGGTTCATCTCGATCAGGTGGACCAGCCACGGGTGGCCGGCGGCGGCCGACTTGTCGAGCCATTTGATCGTTTCGCTGTGGGTGTTCTCGGGATCGTGCTGGAGCGCGGTCGCGTCGAAATTCGGAAAGCCCAGCAGCCGGCCGTAGGTCTTGTCGTCGGCGATCAGCTCCGCCTTCCACTGCACATATTGGATCGGGTGCTTATAGGGGTCCACCGCCTTGATATAATTCGAGATGTCCTCGATATCCTTGGTCGTGAAATAACGGAAGCGATCCATCTCCTCGTCGAGATCCCAGATGATCCCGTGGTGGTGCGCGAAGCGCGCGATCAGTTCGCGATAATAGATTTTGCGCTCGGGCGTCATCTTGCCGAGCGTCTGCTCGCCTTCCTCTTCCTGGGTGATCAGCATCACCTGCATGCCCAGGCGATCCATGTGCGAGAAGACGATCTCCCACTGCGCGAGCTTCGAGACGTCGTAGCGGGTGTGCTCGTCGTACCCGGTCCACGGATTGGTATCCATGGCGTCGCCGTAATTGTTCAGCGTCACCGTGTAGAAGGAGTTCATCCCCTTGCCGGCGAGATAGTTGAGCGCGCCGATGATCCCCTTGCCCTTGCCGCCCTGCCAGGTCGGGTCGCCGGGCTTCCAGTCCTTCACATGCGGCGCATAATGGTGGAGCTGGTCGGGTGTGGCGAAGCCCTTTTCGCCGCGATAGTCCTTGGTGTTGTCGAACTCGAAATAGGCGAGGAAATTCTCCGGGCTCTGCGTGCCCGCCATCGCGAAATATTTCCCCGAGCCGGCGTAGCGGAGGAAATGCTTGCCGACATATTGCAGCATGCCCTGCCCGCGATTGTCGCGCCCGCGCTTGTCGCTGGCGGCGATCTGGAGGCTGCCCGATTCGCCGTCGAACGCGGTCGCCGCGCCCGCCCCGGCGTCGAGGCTCACGGCGACGTCCTTGCCGGTACGGAAGGACACCTTGTAGCTCCACGTCCCGACCTCGTCGGGAACGAAATGGACACGCCAGACATTGCCCTGCGTCGCGCTGGTTTCGGCGGCGTTGCCGTCGGCGGCGAAATAGCCGGGGACGACGTAGCTTTTCTGCCCCTTGGTGAAGGTGACGTTCAGCCGATAGTCGCGAAAAGGATTGGGATCGGCGGTCTCGCTCGTCGCCGGGCCAGCGAAGCTGAGCGTGACGTCATGCCACTGCTGGCGCTCGCCGTCGATCTTCGGGGTGGCGGCGGCGCCGGGCGCGAAACCGAGCAGGCCCGCTGCGGCGGCGACGCTCAAACAGATATGCAGCCCTTTCCGCTGCCACCAGACACGCGCCATCATCCCTCTCCCTGTTGGCCGCGACGATCACGCCGCGCACTCCCTCAACTGGTATGATGAGATCATGACTCACGGGAGCCTGTCAATCCCGTTCTTGATCCCCCAGCCCGGTTCAGGTGATTCGCTGGATGCTCATCGCCAGTTCGTCGGCGTCGAAGACGCGCTTCCAGTCGTCGCGCAGCATCGTCGGCTTGCCGAAGGCGATGGCCTTGTTGCACGCGTCGGAAAATTGCCCCGGCACATGTTTGAAGATCACCGCGGCCAGGATGTTCATATGGCCGAGCAGAAAGTCGCGCGCCGCCTCTTCGGGCACGCCGCGCGCCACGACCTCGTCCATCGCCTCGCGCATCGTGTCGAGCAGCGTCGCGCACACCGTTTCGGAAAGGCCGGGTTCGAGCAGCGCCATCTGCTCGACCGAGACGCGGTGCGAGCGCAGGATCGGCGCCCAGATCGTCCGCGCGATCGCCTCGCCCAGCGCATAATGCTCCTCGGGGCCCTGCATCATCGCGTTGACGATGCTCTGGCGCGCGTGGAGCCCGCCGAAACGATCGTCGCGCGCCGCCGGATCGGTCTCGTCGTTGAAGATCGGTGGGTGGCAGGGATGGGTGACGAAATAGGTGAGGTCGGGCCGGTCGGGCAGATGGCCGGCGAAGGGCGCCGCGGCATCGAGCGCGATCACCATCGCCCCCGGCCGGAGCGCGGGCGCGATCTCGTGCGCGACCGACCCGACATGCGTGTCGGGCACGGCGAGAATGACGACATCGGCGCCGTCCAGCGCGGTCGCGACGTCGACGCACGCGATCCCGAGTTCGTCGCGCAGCCGGTTTCGCCCCGCCTCGCCCGGCTCGACGTGACGGACGCTGTAATCACTGGCGGCGAGGTTGCGCGACAGGCGCGCGCCCATTTTCCCACCCGCACCGAAAAGCGCAATCGCGGTCATTCTCTATCCTTGTCTCTTTGTCTTGCGCTAATGGTATGATGGTATGATGAGTTACGCAAGTATTGCGTGAGCCGCGACAGCGCGGCAGCATCGATGGCAGGAGGAACGGTGGAGGACAGGGACCCCCAAAGCGCGCGGACGCTCTATGGAACCGCGGCGCCCGACGCCGCCGCGCGGCGCTTCGCGGTCGGCCCGCTCGCCTTCGACCTCGTCGGCGGCAATCTGCGCGCGATCCGCTTCGGCGGGATCGAGGTGGTGCGCGGCATCCAGTATCTGGTGCGAGACCGCGACTGGGGCACGCTGACGCCCGACATTTCGGATTTGCAGGTAGACGAGAAGGATGGCGAGCTCGCCCTCGGCTTCACCGCGCACTGCATCGGCCCCGATGGCGATCGCCTGACCTATCGCGCCCGGATCGTCGCGCGCGCGGACGGCCTGTCCTTCACCGTGGAGGCGGTCGCGATCGACGACGTGACCGTCAACCGGCTCGGTTTCTGCGTCCTCCATCCCGCCGGACTCGCGGGCGCGCCGCTCCGGGTCGAGCATGGCGATGGCCGCGCCGAGGACAGCGTTTTCCCCGAGCGGATCGACCCCTGGCAGCCCTTCACCGACATCGCCGCGCTGATCCACCGGCAGAACGGCCTCACCGTCGCCTGCCGGCTCGACGGCGACGGTTTCGAGATGGAGGACCAGCGCAACTGGTCGGACGCGTCCTACAAAACCTATGTCCGGCCGCTCGCCAAGCCGTGGCCCTATGAGGTGCCGGCGGGGACGATCGACCGGCAGTCGGTCCATATCGCGATCACCGGCGACGCGCCGCGCAAGATATCGACCCAGGGCCGGATCGTCGAAATCGAGCTCGGCGCGCCGATCGGCACGATGCCGCGCGTCGGACTGGCGCTGACGCCCGAGCAGGCCGCGACCGACCGCGGCTTGCGCGGCGCGCTGAAAGAGGCCGGCGTGCAGGACCTGCTGCTGAGCTTTGCCGCCTATGCAGGTCATGGCTTCGCCGAGATGCAGGCGCTGGCGGACGTCGTCGAGGGCCTGCCGCAGCGCCGGACGCTCGAGTGCGTGATCGCCGCGACGGGCGACCTCGACGCCGAGCTTCGCGCGGTCGTCGACCAGGTCAACCGCGCCGGGCTGCATATCGATGCGGTCGCGATATATCCCGCGCCCGACCTGCAATCGACCCCGCCGGGAAGCGCCTGGCCCGCCTGCCCGCCGCTCGCCGACGTCTATGCCGCCGCACGCCGCGCCTTTCCCGGCCTGCCGCTGGGTGGCGGCATGTTCGGCTATTTCACCGAACTCAACCGCAAGCGCCCGCCGCTCGATGCGCTCGATTTCCTGTCGCATGCGACCTGTCCGATCGTCCATGCCGCCGACGACCTCAGCGTCATGCAGTCGCTGGAGGCGATCCCGCACATCATGCGGTCGGCGCGCGCGATCATGGGCGGCCTGCCCTATCGGCTCGGGCCGGTGACGATCGGGATGCGGCAGAACCCCTATGGATCGCGCACCATGCCCAATCCCAACCGCGAGCGGATCGCCATGGCGGGGCGCGATCCGCGCCAGGACGGCGCCTTCGCCGCGGCGTGGACGGTCGGATATGCCGCCGCGACCGAGGACGGCGCGCTCGACACGCTGACGCTCGGCGCGCTGTCCGGCCCGCTCGGGGTGATCGGCGACAAGGGCCCCCGGCCGGTGTTCGCGGCCGTCGCGGCGCTGGCAAAGATGGCCGGCCGCACCCGCCGCGCCTGCCGCTCCGCCGCGCCGGGCGAGGTGGCGGCCGTCGCGACGGCGGAGGTCGTCCTTTTCGCCAATCTGACCGCCGGCGACCGGATCGCCCGGATCGGGGCGATGGAGATCGCGCTTCCCCCCTTCGGGATCGCGTCCGTTCCGCTCGTCTAGCCCGCGTCGCTCTCCGGATGCGTGTAGAGATGGTTCGAGCGCGCCAGATGCCGGATCAGCGCCTGCTCGGCGCCATCGGGGTCGTGCGCCGCGATCCGTTCGATCACCTCTTCATGCTCGGCGAGCGTCCGGTCGCTGTGCCCCTGCCAGATCAGCATATGCGCGTGATAGTCGCGCAGCCAGCCCAGCATCATCTCGCTCACCGCGACATAGATCGGGTTGCCGGTGATCCGCGCGATGCGCGTGTGAAACGCCATGTCGGCGCTCATGAAGGCGGGGGCGTCGCCGACCAGCGAGGCCTGGCGCGCCCGGATCTCGCGCAGGTCGGCGACGTCCGCGTCGGTCGCCAGCTCGGCGGCGCGGCGCACCATGCCGCGCTCGAAGAAGCTTCGCGCTTCCTTCAGATGCTCGAGCGATTCGGGCGAAAGCGACAGCAGCAGCTGCGCGATCGGGTCGAGCTGCCGCATCGCCGATTCGGCGGTGAGCTGGCGCACCCGCGCGCGCTCGCCATGATGGATGGTGACCAGCCCCAGATTGGCGAGCGCCTGCATCGCCTCGCGAATGGCGGGGCGGCCCACGCCGAAGCGCGCCATCAGCTCGCGCTCGGAGGGTAGCGTCTCGCCGGGCCCCCGTTCACCGCTGACGATCATCGCCTTCAGCCGGTCGAACACCTCGTCGGAGAGTTTCCGCCGGACGATCGGCTCTTGCGCTCCTAGCACCACCCTTTTCCTGCCTCCTCTGTCATCAGCGCCGCATCATAGCCGCGCCGCCGGTGCTGCGATAGCCGGGCGTTCGCAAGCGGATTCGTGGTCGAACCGGCGACTGCGCCAGATGGCGCTCGCAGCTCTCTTTCCGATTTTTCACCGTCGCGGTGGACGTTGCCCGTTCAACTGGTATGATGACATAAGAAGATCGGTGTCACAATCGATGGCGCCGACGAGAGGGAGAGGGTGGATGGATCGGCGGGACTTTCTTGCGAGCGGCGCGGTGGGCGCGTTTGCCGTGACGCTGAACTGGCCCGTTCCCGCGCTCGCAGAGGGTGACGACGCGCTGCTGGAGAGCTTCCGCGCGCCCGGACCCGACGCGCGGCCGCACACCTGGTGGCACTGGATGAACGGCAACGTCACAGCCGACGGCATCACGCGCGACCTCGAGGCGCTGGCGCGGGTCGGCGTCGGCGGAGTGCAGATGTTCGACGTGGGGTGCGGCATTCCGCAGGGCCCCGCGGTGACGCTCGGCCCCGAATGGGTGCGGCTGATTCGCCATGCGGCCGACGAATGCGGGCGGCTCGGGCTGCATTTCACCCTGCACAATTGCCCGGGCTGGTCGTCGAGCGGCGGCCCCTGGATCACCCCCGAACTGGCGATGCAGCAGCTCGTGTGGAGCGAGGTGACGCTCGCCGGCGGCCGGGCGATCGACCGCGCGCTGCCGCAGCCCTTCACCCGGCTCGACCATTATCGCGACGCGATGGTCGTCGCCTTTCCCGCGCTGACCGGCGACCGGACGGCGGCGCGCGGCCAGATCGCGCGCGCGTCGCTGAACGGCGAAACAGTCGACATGCGCGTCATCACCGATGGCGACGCGGCGACGATGCTCGATATCGCGCCGGGCGCCGCGCCATCGCAGCTGATCATCGAATTCGCCGAGCCCTATCGCGCCCGATCACTGATGGTGCAGGCCGCGCCGGTGGACGACAATGCCAATTTCACGGCGCAGGCGGCGTTCCAGGTCGAGGCGTCGAGCGACGGCGAACGCTGGCATCCGCTCGCCGACATGCCGGTGCCGGTGTGGCGGCTGCACACCACGCCGCCGATCGTGATCAACTTCGTCTCGACCAGCGCGCGCTTCTTCCGGCTCTCGGTGCCCGCCGCGTGCCGGCTCGCCGAACTGACGCTCTCGTCCGACCCGCGCATCGCCGACGTCGGCGCCAAGGCCGGCTGGGGCCGCCGTCCCAATGTCGGCGAAGCGCCGGGGCCGGCCGATCCGGCGGCGACGATCGATCCCGCGACCGTGATCGACCTGACGGCGCATATGGACGCGAGCGGGCGGCTGCGCTGGACGCCGCCGCCGGGCGAGTGGACCGTGCTGCGGTTCGGCCATACCGCCACCGGCGCGCGCAACCTCTCCTATCCCGACGACGGCGGCGGCCTCGAATGCGACAAGTTCAGCACCGCCGCGCTCGATTTCCATTTCGGGAAATATTGCGGCGAACTGCTGCCGACGCTCGAACGGCTCGGCAAGCGCGACCTCGCCGGCGCGCTGATCGACAGCTACGAAACCGGGATGCAGAACTGGACCGCGGACTTTCCGGCCGAGTTCGCGGCGCGGCGCGGCTATCCGCTCACCCGCTATATGCCTGCGCTCACCGGGCGGCTCGTCGCGAGCGCCGAGAGGACCGAGCGCTTCCTGTGGGACTTCCGCCGCGTCCAGGCGACCTTGATGGAAGATCGCTATTTCGGGCGCTTCCACGAGCTATGCGAGGCGCATGGGCTGCATTCCTATACCGAACCCTATGGCAACGGCCCGTTCGACGACCAGCAGGCCGGCGCGCGGGTCGATGCGCTGATGGGGGAATTCTGGGTGCGCGGCGGGGCCGCCGCCTATTCGGTGAAGGTCGCCGCGACCACCGCGCATGTCCATGGCAAGCGCTTCGTCGGCGCCGAATCCTTCACCGGCCGCCCCGCGCAGTCGCGCTGGCTCGAATATCCCTATGCGATGAAGGCCCTCGGCGATGAGATGTATTCCTACGGCCTCAATCATTTCGTCTTTCACCGCTATGCGCAGCAGCCGCACCCCACCGCGCGGCCCGGCATGACGATGGGGCCGTGGGGCTTTCACTTCGAGCGCACCAACACCTGGTTCGAGGAAGCCGGCCCCTGGCTGACCTACGCGGCGCGCTGCCAGAATCTGCTGTCGCAGGGCCATTTCGTGGCCGACCTGCTCTATTTCGCAGGCGAAAACTCGCCGGTGCAATGCCCGGTGCACATCGAGGAACCCGTCGCCGCCACCCTGTCGGGCGCGCGCCCGAAACTCGCGCAGCCGGTGCCTCCCGGCCATGATTACGACGTCTGCGACGCCGATGTGCTGCTCACGCGCGCGCGAATCGAAGGCGATCGCATCACCCTCTCCGACGGCATGAGCTACCGCGTGCTGGTGATGCCCGACGACCGGCGGATCACGCGCGAGACGCTGGCGCGAATCGCCGACATGGTGCGCCAGGGCATGTGGCTCGTCGGCGCGCCCGTCGAACAGTCGCACGGCCTTTCCGGCTATCCCGAAAGCGACGCCGAGGTGAAACGCCTGGCGGCCGAGCTGTGGGGCGACCTCGACGGCCGGACGCGAACCGCGCGGGCGCACGGCAAGGGCCGCGTCTTCTGGGGAATGCCGCTCGACCGGGTGCTGCGCGAGGCCGGGCTCGCGCCCGACGTCGAGCTCGCCACGCGCACCGGCGACGCGGTGCTGCACTGGATTCACCGCCGCATCGACGACGCCGACGTCTATTTCGTCTCCAATGCCCGCCGCCGCGCCGAGGATGTCGTCGCGACCTTCCGCGTTGCCGGGCGCGCGCCCGAATGCTGGGATCCGATGACCGGGCGCAGTCATCCGCTTCCCGTCCATGCGGCGGCGGACGGCCGCACGCGCGTCGCGCTGCGCCTCGACGAAGCCGGGTCCTGCTTCGTCGTCTTTCGCAGGCCCGCCGCCGACGCCGGCGCCGGCACACTGACCGGGCCGACGGGGACGCTGTTGGCGGCGCAGCCGCTGGCCGCCGAACCCCGGCAGGACGCCAGCGGCCGCTTCGCCGTGACCGCCTGGATCAAGCCCGAAACCGACCTCTGGCCGATCAGCCCCGAGATCGCGTCCGATAGCGACCGGCCGGAAATCGTCGCCGCGCGCGCGAACGCGCTCGCGCGCGGCGCGAGCCTCGAGCGGCTCGGCGCAGGGGGTGCGAGCTTTCTCGTCGATCCGCCCGCGGGCGCCGACCTGCTTGGCACCGGCCACGCCACGCTGGCGATATCGGCGGGGCGCAACGGCGTGATCCTCTATGACCATGCCGGGCCGACCTATCGCACCGCGCTGGCCGCGCCGGCGGCGATCGCCGGCTGGACCCATCTCGCGGTGACCCATGGCGAGGAGGGGCCGGCGCTCTATCTGAACGGCGCGCCGGTCGCGCGCGGCAAGGCGTCGCCGCACGCGCTCCACGCCGTGCTGGGCGCCACGATCGCGCGGCCGCGCCTGTTCGAGGGCGATACGGCAGCGCTGACCCTGCACCGTACATCTCTCTCGGCGGCGGAGATTGCGAAGCTGGCGGCCCAGCCGCTGCCGCCGCCCGAGGCGCCGCCCGCCGCCGAATGCACCCCGGCGGGATTGCTTGTCTGGGAGGGCGGTCGATACCGCTTGGGTGAGCGCTCCATCGACGTCGCCCCCGTCGCACCGGCCGTCGCGCTCGACGGCCCCTGGGACGTCGCCTTTCCGCCCGACCTTGGCGCGCCCGCGCACGCGCGGCTCGACCGCCTCGCCTCGCTCCATCGCCACGCCGATGCGGGCGTGCGTTATTTTTCGGGCACCGCCACCTATCGCACGCATTTCGCCGTTCCCGCGGCGGCGCAGGGCGGCACCTCGCGGCTCTACCTCGATCTCGGCCGGGTCGAGGTGATGGCGCGCGTGATCGTCAACGGCAAGCCGCTCGGCAGCCTGTGGAAGCCACCCTATCGCATCGACGTGACCGACGCGGTTCGTGCCGGCGACAATCTGCTGGAAGTCCAGGTCACCAATCTTTGGCCCAACCGCCTGATCGGCGACGAGCAGCTGCCGGCCGAATATGCGTATGACGTCAACGCCTTTGGCTGGGACGGCGGCATTTCCGCGCTGCCCGAATGGTATCGCACCGGCCGGCCGAAGCCGTCCGGCCAGCGCGTCGCCTTCGCGACGTGGAAACATTATGCGGCCGATTCGCCGCTGCTCGAATCGGGACTGGTCGGGCCGGTACGCCTGCTCGGCGCGCGGCTTGTGCCGCTGAGCTAGGTCCAGGGTTTCGAGCGCGCCACCGCCAGCCCGCGCACGTCGTTGGGCCATTTGCCGCTGACCGCGCAATAGAAGTGATAGAGCGCGCCGTCGTGATAGATCAGCGCGGGCTTGTGGGCGTATTTCTCGTCGATCGTGCCGGGCGCGCCGACGTCGATCAGGACCTCGTCGACCTTCTCGAAGCGGGTCGGGTTGTCGCCGATCGCGAGCAGGTCGCGCGCATAGCCGTCCTTGGCGAGGCCGAAATAATACATCGCCCATTTCCCCTCGTGCGACACGACCACGGGGTCGCTCGCGAAGCGGAAATCGGGCGCGCCCTCGGGGCCGTTGCGCAGCAGCGGGTTCGCGGGATGCCGCGTCCAGCTCTTGAGATCCTTCGACGTCGCGAGCCCGGTCTGCTCCTTCCACGGCGCGCCGGTCGTCTTCGCATTGTAATAGAGGTGGAAGGTGTCGCCGATCTTGATGAGATAGGGCTTGTAGAGCCCGCCGCGTTCCCATTCGGCGCCATCCTCGGCACGCAGGATCACCGGCCCGCGCTCCCAGTGCATGAAGTCGTCGCTGAACGCGAGGCCGATCACCGCGGCGCCCTCCTCATAGCCCGGGTTGGGATAGGCGTGCCACGCCGCGACATAGCGACCGTCGATCTTGATCAGCCGGCCGGACGACTGCAGCTCGTTCTCGCGCAGGATCGAGGCGCAGGCGATATTGTGCCGGGTGATGGGATCGCCCGGATCGCGCGCCATGATCAGCCCCAGCCGCTTCCAGTGGATCAGGTCGTCGGACTCGCAGATACCGGTCTGATAGCCCTGCCCGTCGAAGCCGACATGGGTCAGGTAGAATTTGCCGTTCGCCGAGAAGACGAAGGGGCAATCGACCGCCTTCTCGTCGAAGCTGCCCGCGATGCCCGATCCGTCGAGGATGCGGCGGAGATATTTATAGGGCGTACGAAAGGGCGCGACCGGGTCGCGTCGCGACGCCGCGCGGGCCGCCCCCGGCAGAGCCATGACACCCAGCATGGCCGCACCGCTGCCCAAAAGCTCGCGTCGATCGAACATCATCCTTCTCCCTTTCAAAAGCGAATCACCCCTCCGGAGCCCATTTTTATATTGTCAGACAAAATGAGCTATTGCATCCTCCGCATAAAATAATACTAATCCCGCGAATCATAATACAATATGCCGAGGAGGAGGAGAAATCCGATGAAACGCAATGCTTATCTGCTCGCAAGTGCCGCCGCCGTCTCGCTGACGACCCTGAGTTTTCCGGCCTTTGCCCAGGATGCGGCCGCCGACAATGCCCAAGCGGCTCCCGCCGACGAGGGCGACGCTATCGTCGTCACCGGCATTCGCGCCAGCCTTGAATCCGCGCAGCAGCGCAAGCGCGACGCGAACCAGATCGTCGATTCGATCGTCGCCGACGACATCGGCAAGCTGCCCGACATGAACACCACCGAAGCGCTGCAGCGCGTGTCCGGCATCCAGGTGTCGCGCGACCGCGGCGAAGGCGGATCGGTCGCGATCCGCGGCCTGACCCAGGTGCTCGCGACCCTCAATGGCCGCGAGATCTTCACCGCGGGCGGCGGGCGCAGCTTCAACCTTCAGGATTTTCCGGCCGAACTGCTCGCCGGCATCGACATCTACAAGACGCCCTCGTCCGATCTGGTCGAAGGCGGCATCGGCGGCGTCATCGACCTACGCACGCGCATGCCGCTCGATCTCGACAACCTAACCGTCAGCGGCAGCCTCCGCGGCCGCTACAACGACCTCGCCGACAAATGGAACCCGATGGCGTCGGGCCTGATCTCGACGAAATGGGGGGTCGGCGACGGCGAGATGGGCGTGCTGCTCTCGGGCTCGTTCCAGCAGCGCTCGTTCCGCGCCGACATCGTCTCGGTCGGCGCGCACAGCCGCCGCACGGACGTCATTGCGGGCCAGGAGGTGATTACGCCCAACGGCACCTATGAACCGCTGATCAGCGGCAAGCGCACCCGCATCGGCATCGACGGCACCTGGCAATGGCGCCCGACGCCCGACTTCGAAATCTATGCGCAGGGCAGCTACCAGGAATTCCGCTCGATTCAGGAGCAATATGGCCTCAACGTCGCGACCAACGGCTACGCGGTCGTGCCGGGCAGCGTCACGCTGTTCCCCGGCACCAACGACTTCCAGAGCGGCACCTTCTCGAACGTCGTGGTCTCGACCTTCGGCGTGGCGCGCGACACCTATGACAAGAACCGCCAGTTCTCGTTCGGCGGCAAGTGGTCGGCCGATGCCGCCACCCTTTCGGCCGACTTCTCCTATCAGAAATCGACCAACACGCTCTATTACTCCGAGCTCGACCTGCGCACGACGGTGCCCCAGGTGCAGATCGACGTGACCGGCAACACCAACGGCGGCGTCGCGACGACGTTGCTGTCGGGCGTCGACCTGACCCAGATCGGTTCGTACGACCTGTCGTCGCTGACCCGCAGCGAGAACCACTACAAGGGCGACAGCTATGCGGGGCGCCTCGACGGCGATTTCCAGATCGAGAGCGACTTCTTGTCAGGCTTCAAGGTCGGCGTGCGCTGGGCGAAGCGCTCGATGGAATTCACCCCGATCCGCTTCTTCAGCAGCCCGGCGGCGGGGACCGACGCGACGCCCTATGCCGATCTGTTCCAGCCGATGCCGTTCGACGATTTCTACCGGAGCGCATCCAACATCACCTATAACCCGCTGGTCGCCGATCCGGCGCTGCTGCGCGGCGATTTCGACTCTGTCCGCAACGCGATCGGCATCACGACGGCGCCCGCGGTCGATCCGAAGACGATCTTCGACATCAACGAGACGACCACCGGCGGCTATGCCCAGCTGTTGTTCAAGACCGAGGGCGCGCTGCCCATCGACGGCAATGTCGGCGTTCGCGTGGTGCAGACCCAGCTCAACGTGACGGGCAACCAGAACTCGACCGTGGGCGGCACCGTCGTCCTGACGCCGCTCAATGTCCACTCGAGCTATGTGAGCGTTCTGCCGAGCGGCAACATCCGCTTCCGCCTGACCGACGATCTGCAGCTCCGTCTGTCGGCGTCGAAGACGCTGACGCGGCCCGACTTCGGCCAGCTCTCGCCGTCGCTGACCCTGGTGCCCGCCAACGGTCAGGCGTCGAGCGGCAACCCGTTCCTGAAGCCGCTGCGCGCGGATCAGGCCGACGTCAGCCTCGAATATTATTTCTCGCCGACCGGCTCGGTCTATGCGGCGGGCTTCTATCGCAAGGTGAAGGGCTTCATCTTCACCACCGTGACGCCCAACGTCCCGATCGACGGCATCCTCTATAACCTGTCGCAGCCGACCAACGGCGAGAGCGGCGACATCAAGGGCGCCGAAATCGGCGGGCAGGCTTTCTTCGACTTCCTGCCGGGCGCGCTGTCGGGCTTCGGCATCCAGGCCAACTACACCTATGTCGATTCCAAGACGCCCAGCGCGGTCGCGGGCTTCATCACCCCGCTGCCGAACCTGTCCAAGCACAGCTTCAACATCAGCGGCCTCTATGAAAAGGGCGGCCTGTCAGCGCGTGTCGCCTATAATTACCGCTCCAAATTCTATCAGGGGCTGTTCACCGGCGACGGCAATGTCGGGCTTGTCTATCGCAAGGGCTATGGCTGGCTCGATGCGTCGATCAACTATGACGTGACCCCGAACATCACCGTGTCGCTCGAGGGAAGCAATCTGCTGCGCACCGCCGAGGCGACCTATTATGTCGACGAGACCCGCCCGGGGCAGGTGTCGATCGATGACCGCCAGTTCCTCGCCGGCGTGCGCTTCAAATTCTAGAGAGGCAAAGACGGACAGATGGGCCGCCCGGTCATTTCGACCGGGCGGCCTTTTTTTTTCAGATGGCCCAGCCGCCGTCGATGATCTGCACCTGGCCGGTCGTGTAGGTCGCGCCCGCCAGATAGACGACGAGATCGGCGATCTCCTCGGGCGCGCCGATGCGCCCGATCGGCTGGCGCGCGATGAACGCCGCGCGGGCGCCTTCATAATCCCCGCCGGCCGCGAGCCGCTCGTCAAGCGACGGCGTCTGGACCGTCCCCGGGCAGATCGCGGTGACGCGGATATTCTGCCCGACGAAATCGGCCGCGATCGACTTGGTGAGACCGATCACCGCCGCCTTGGTCACCGAATAGGCGTAGCGGTTGGGAACGCCCTTCACGCTCGACGCGACCGACGCCATGTTGATGATCGCCCCGCCGCCGCGCGCCACCATGCCGGGCAGCACCGCCTGGCAGGTGTGCGTCATCGCCATGACGTTGAGCCGCCAGGCGAAATCGAGATCGGCGTCGCTGGCCTCCAGAACCGAGCCGCCGTGCACCACGCCCGCGCAGTTGAACAGAATGTCGATCGCCTCGTCGCGAAGCGCGGCGACCGCCGCCGGGTCGAGCACGTCGAGCCGGCGCGTTTCGATACGCTCGCCCGCGAGACCGTCGAGCCCCGCCTCGTTGACGTCGGTCGCGATCACGCGCGCGCCGGCGGCGGCGAGCGCGAGCGCCGAAGCGCGGCCGATGCCCTGGGCGGCGGCGGTGATGAAGGCGGTTTTTCCGGTCAGGTCGATCACGTTTGAAAATCCTCAGTCTTGGGGGATGGAAGTTCCGGGCTGGCTGCCCGCTCGATAGGCGGCCTCGACGAGCGCCATCGTCCGCCAGGCGTCCTCGACGTTCGTCGCGAGCCGGTCGTCCTCGCCCGCGGCGAAACGCTGGAGATTGGCCATCGGGCCGATGAAGGCATCGGGAAACCAGGCGCCCGCCAGCGGCACCTGCTCCCACGGTCCGCCGCGGCCGGCGAGCCACAGTTCGTCGGGCTCGCCGACCGGATAGTCGAGCAGCAGGCCGAGCTTGGCGAGCGCGGCGCCGTCGGCGCCCTCGACGCGGAAGCTCGCGTCCTGAAAACGGCGACCGAAATCATGATGATGGTTGATCGAGAGCTGGACCCGCAGCGTGTCGCCATAGTCGAGGATCATCGACGTGCGCGTGTCGGCAAGGTCGCTCGCCGGATGGCCGAAGCTGCGCGCGAACACCGCCTGCGGATCGCCGGCGAGCGCACGGATCGTGTCGAGATAGTGGATCGAATGGCTGACGATCTCGACCCGCGGATTGGGCTTCAGATGCGGAAAGAGATGCCACGGCGTCACGAGGTTGATGTGCACCTCTATCTCGGTGAGCTCGCCGAGCCGCCCCTGGCGGATCGCATCGCCGATCGCCAGCATCATCGCCGAATAGCGGAGCTGGAAATTGACCGAAGCCGTCAGCCCCCGCGCGCGGCAGGCGTCGCGGATCGCGGTCGCCTCCGACAGATCGAGCCCCATCGGCTTCTGGAGCAGCGCCGCCGCCCCTTCGGGCAGTGCCTCGAGGATCGCGCGATGCGCCACCGGGGGCGCCGCGACGTCGAACACCGCATCCTCGGCCGCGGCCTCCTCGATCGAGCCGAACACGCGGGCGATGCCCCATTCGGCCGCCAGCGCCTCGGCGCGCGCGCGGTCGAGGTCGTACAGGCCCGCGACGGCGAAACCCGCCTTGCGATAGGCGGGCAGATGCGCGTCGGACACGATCCCGCCGGTGCCGATGATGACGATCGGCCGCGGCGCGCTCGGCATCGGCCAGGCTTGCTGCAACGCGCTCATGGGACCGCTCGCGCCTGCGCCGCGGCGAGTAGCTCGCCGGTCGGCCGGTCGGTCGTCACCGCCTCGGTCACCAGATCGTCGACGATATGGCTGATCCGCGCGAGGTCGGGCGTGATCGGCATCGCGCGCGCATGTTCGTGCAGCCATTCGAGCCGGTGATAATAGGGGAGGCGCGCGTTGATCTCCGCGCCGGTCCAGGTCGACCGCCGGACGCCGATCGCGCCCTCGATCGTCGTCAGCCGGTCCATCTCCGCCGTCGCGCAGTGGCGCAGGAAATCCCAGGCCAGCGTCTTGTTGCGCGACCCCGCCCCGATCGCGAGCACCCAGAAGACGTTGAGCGACACGCTGCGCCCGCCCGGCCCGGCCGGCAGCGGGGCGACGTCGACCAGCCCGCGCACCGCGCTTTCGGGCGCCGAGTCGGCATGCGCCGCGAAACCGAACCAGTTCGCCATCAGCGCGACCTTGCCCTCGGCGAACAGCGCGCCCGACCGGACGCTGTCGAGCGACCGGCAATCGGGCGCAATGGCCCGGTCGTCGCTTGCCAGCAGGCGCAGGAAATCGAGCGCGGCGTGCGCGGCATCCGACGTGAAGTCGGGCCGCCCGTCCCGATCGAACACCTCGCCGCCGCGCGACCAGATATGGATGCAGAAATCATAGAAGCTGTTGTGACCGTCGGGGAACAGCGCGAGCACCGTGCCGTAGCGCCCCTCGTCCGGCGCATGATGCTGCCGGGCCAGCGCATGAAACGCCTCCCAGGTCCGCGGCGGCTCTTCGATCAGGTCCTTGCGATAGACCAGGCATTCGGGCCCGTCGTGATAGGGCATCGCCCACAATCCGCCGCCGAAGCGCTGGAGGCCGGTCAGCGACGGGCTCCAGGCATCGGGCCAGTCCGGCACCGGCGCGCGCGCCATGTGCGGCGCCAGATCCTCGAGCAGATCGTCCGCCACCGCCTCGGCCAGCCAGTCGGTGTTGAGGAAGGCGATATCCCACGCGCCACTGGCGAGGCCCCGTTCAGCGATGACGCTGTGGTGCAGCGGATTGAGGTCCATCGGCACCGCCTCGATCGTGGCGTCGACGCCCCGCACGCGTGTGAAATCGGCGAACTGCCGGGCGATGGCGCTCTCGAACGGCCCGAAACGGCGGACGGCGATGCGCAGCCGGGTCATGCCGCCGCCTTGCGCGCGCCGCGCTTGCCGCCGACCGTGTAGATGGCCGCGGCGGCGATCACGACGATACCCTCGATCAGCCCCTGGTAGCTCGCGCCGAGGTTGAGCACGTTGAAGCCGTTGGTGAGCGTGAAGAGCAGCAAGGCGCCGACCACCGTCTTGACCACGCTGCCCGCGCCGCCGAGCAGCGAAGTGCCGCCGAGGATCGCCGCGGCGATCACCGTCAGTTCGGCGCCCTGCAACGCGGTGGGATTGATCGCGCCGAGCCGGCAGCCGAACAGCACGCCGGCGAACCCCGCGGCCGCGCTCGACAGGATGAAGGCACCGATCTTGTAGGCATGGACGCTGATGCCCGAGAGGCGCGCCGCCTCGGCATTGCCGCCGACGGCGTAGACGCGCCGGCCGACAACCGTGAAGCGCAGCACCGCCCAGACGATCGCCGTGAACAGGGCGAGATAGACCACCGGCGCGGCGACCGCGAAGCCCCGCCCCGCAAGGAGCGCGAGTGCCGCGATGACCACGCCGCCGAGCCCCGGCAGCGGCCGCCGCTTCAGGGCCGCCAGCACCAGCAGCGCCGCCGCGATCGCCAGCAGGGGCCAGAACAGCGGCACGCGCGTGCTTTCGAAGGCGAGCATCTGCTGGAGCACCTCCGGCCGCTCGACCATCAGCGAGCGGCCGTCGGTCAGCACGAGCACGAGGCCGCGCACCGCGGTCAGCGTGCCGAGGGTGACGATGAAGGCGTTGATCCCGACGAACTGGACGATGACGCCGTTGACGATCCCGATCCCGATCGCAGTGGTGATCGCCGCCAGCGCCGCCAGCGGAAAGCCGATGCCGGGCGCCAGCCCGATCAGCACCGCGGCCGCGAGCGCGGCGACGGAGGCCACCGACAGGTCGAACGCGCCGGTGATCAGCATCACCGTCATCGCGACGCCCATGATGCCGACGAGCGACGCCTGATAGGCGATGTTGCCGAGATTCTGCGCCGAGAGATAATTGGGGAGCCCCTGCGACTGGGCGATCGCCGCCAGCAGCGCGAGCAGGATCAGCAGCGCGTAATAGACGCCCGCCTCCCGCAGCCCGAAGATCTGGCGCCAGTCGGTGGTCCTGTTCATGCTGCGATTCCTGTGTCGGTGTGGGTTCCGCTGGCGAGCTGGATCAGCCCCGCCTCGTCGATGGCCGCCGGATCGACCTCGGCCACCACGGCGCCGTCGCGCATCACCAGGATGCGGTCCGCGACGGCGATCAATTCCTCGAATTCCGAGCTGACGAGCACGACCGCGAGGCCGTAGTCGGCAAGGGCGCGGATCAGGCGGAGAATGTCGGTGCGCGCGCCGATGTCGATCCCCGCCGTCGGCTCGTCGAGCAGCAGGACGCGCGTCTCGGGCGTCAGCCATTTGGCGATCACCACCTTTTGCGCGTTGCCGCCCGAAAGCTCGCTGACCAGCGCGTCGGGTCCCGGCGCCTTGATCGCGAGCCGGTCGATCGCGGCCCGCGCGGCGGCATCCTCGTCCGCACGCGCGATCAGCGTGCCGGTGCGCGGCAAAGCGAGATTCTCGGCGATGGTCATGCCGGGGACGAAGCCCTGCGCCGCGCGATCCTCGGGGACGAGCGCGATGCCCGCCGCCACCGCTTCGGGCGGCGTGCGGCCCACGCGGTCGCCCCCCAGCGAAACCAGCCCCTCAGCCGCCGGATCGGCGCCGAAGATCGCGTGCAGCAGCTCGCTGCGCCCCGCCCCCAGCATGCCGGCGACGCCGACGATCTCGCCTTTCGCGACCGCGAAGCTCGCCGGCGCGAGCTTGCCGGGCGAGGCGAGGTCGCGGAGTTCGAGCAGCGGCGCGCCGGTTCGGCGCCCGCTTTCGGCCCGCTCGAGTGCCGCGACCGACCGCCCGGCAATCGCCGCCGCGATCGCGGCCTCGTCGAGCGTCGCCGTCTCGGCATGCAGCACCGCGCGGCCGTCGCGCAGCACCGTCACCTCGTCGGTCAGCGCGACGATTTCGTCGAGGAAGTGCGACACGAACAGCACCGCGCGGCCCTCGTCCGTCAGGCGGCGGATGGTGCTATAGACCTGCTCGCGTTCGTGGCCGGCGAGCGAGGCGGTCGGCTCGTCCATGATCAGCAGCGCGGGGTCGCTCATCAACCCCTGCGCGATCGCGACCATCTGGCGCGTGCCGATCGGCAGGTCGCCGACGATGGCGTCGAGATTGAACGGATCGCCGAGCATGCGCGCGACGGCGGCGGCGCGCGCGCGGCCGAGGCGATCCTGACGCCAGCCGCGCCGCTGTTCGAGGAGCATATTCTCCGCCACCGACAGGGTCGGCACCAGCGGGATATGTTGATAGATGGTCGCCACGCCGGCGGTTCGCGCGCTGCGCGGATTGTTCCAGCGCACCGGTTCGCCCTGCCAGCTCACCGCGCCGCCGGTCGGCGGGATCGCGCCGGCCAATATCTTGATCAGGGTCGACTTGCCGGCCCCGTTGGCGCCGAGCAGCCCGTGCACGCGCCCCGCCTGCACGGTCAGGTCGACGCCGCGCAAGGCGACGGTGCCGTTGGGCCAGACCTTCTCGACCCCGGCAAGCGAGAGCAAAGGCGTCACCATTGACCGACGCATTGCCCGACGGTCGCCCGCGTCACCGCGGGGATCGGATAGGTGCGAAAGCGCGCGCCCTTGCCCCCCGCCCCTTCGTGCAGCGCCTCGAACGCCAGCGCGCCCAGCGCTTCGGGCTTGAAGCAGACCGTGCCGTCGACCGCGCCGGCCTTGATCGACGCGATCGCGAGCTTCGATCCGCCGACGCCGATCAGCCGCGCCCGCGACCCCGCCGCGCGGACGGCGCGGGCGCAGCCGATCACCATGTCGTCGGCCTCGTTGTAGAAGAGGTCGATGCCGGGCTGCGCCGCGAGGATGTTCTGGCAGGCCGCCTCGCCGCCCTCGCTGGTCCAGTTGCCCGGCTGCGAGGCGACGATGCGATAGCGCGCGCCGGCGGCATCGAGGCCGAGGCGGAAGCCCCGCGCGCGCTGCTCGACTTCGGGAAAACCCGCCGCGCCCTCGATCACCGCGATGCGCGCCACGCGGTCCCGGGGCAGCCAGGTCGCGGCGAGCCGACCCGCCGCCCGCCCGGCCTCCACCTCGTTCTGCGACGCCAGCGCGACCAGACCGGGGTAGACGTCGGTGATCGGCCGCGTCCGCGGATCGCCGACCAGCGCCGCGACCGCCGCAATCGGCACCCGCTGCGCGTTGGCGCGCCTGACCCAGCCCTGCGCCACGACCGAATCGAGCGGCATCACCGCGATCCCCTTCACCTTCTGGGCGATGAGGTCGTCGATGTCGTTGGCCTGTTTCTGCACGTCGCCCTTGGCATCGAGGATGATCGCCGTCGCCCCGGCGCGCGCCGCCGTCTCGCTGAAGCCCTTGGCGATCGCCGCGGCAAAGGGATAGCTGAGGCCGACGGTCGACAGGCCATAGCGCGGCCCGCCGCCGTTTCCGCTCGCGACCGCGCCGTTCGCCGCACGCGCCGCCTGCCGCACGCCGGCGAGCGACGCGATCGCGACGAGCGCGACCGCCAGCATCAGGACGAGGGGAACCGGGCGCAGCGCCATGATATTCAGGCCGAGGGGCGGCGCGCGACGAGGTAGAGATGCTCGCAGGCGAGAACCGTCTCGCCGCGCTGGTTGCGCATGTCGACGGCCTCGGTCACGACGCCGTGCGAGGCGCGCTTGGGATGGTCGCGCTTGTCGGCGATACGCGTGACGGTGGTGATCGTGTCGCCGATATGCACCGGCCGGATAAAGCGCAGCCGGTCGTAGCCGTAGGACATCGAATGCGGGTTGATCGTCGTCGCGGTCAGGCCGATGCCGATCGCGAAGATCATCGTGCCGTGCGCGATGCGCTGGCCGATATCCTGCGTCTTGCACCATTCGGCGTCCATATGGTGGGGAAAGAAGTCGCCGGTATGGCCGGCATGCACCACGAAATCGGTCTCGGTGATCGTCCGGCCGAAACTCGTGCGCTCGGCGCCGATCTCATATTCCTCGAAATATTGCTCGACGATCATGGGGCGAACTCCTGGTCGATGGTGGCGCGGTCGGCGCCCAGTCGGGGCGCGGCGCGGGGCGAGGTGAGGATGGCGCCGTCGACGCGGATCGGACAGCGCGTCAGCGACAAGCGATCGCCGCCCGGCGCGCGCACGGTCTGCGTGGCGCGGAGCGCGGCGAAAGCCGGCTCGGCGAGCAGCGCCGGCCAGTCGAGCACGGGCGCGGCCCAGATGCCCGCCGGATCGAGCAGCGCCAGCCATTCGGCGGTGCCGCGCGACGCGAGATGATCGCGGATCACCGCCTTGATCGCATCGCGCTCGGCAAACCATGTTTCGCGCGGGAAGGCAGCGAGCGCCGGCAGGCCGATCACTTCGCCCAGCCGGTCGACCGGCGTCATCGCCAGCGCGAGATAGCCGTCCGCCGTCGCATAGATGCCGTAAGGCGCGGCGAGATAGACATTGCCGTTGGCGATGCCGGCACGCGGGGGCATCGGCTCGTCGCGGTTGAGATGGACCGAGAGATGCTCGAACTGCAGGTCGATGGCGGTTTCGAGCAGGCTCACGTCGACCCGCCCGCCACGCCCGGTTCGTCCGCGCCGCACGAGCAGCGCGAGGATGCCCTGGCAGAGCTGCGCCCCGGCGGCCATGTCGGTGATCGACAGCCCCGCCGGCACCGGCGGCCCGCCGCCCTCGCCCGACAGCCAGGCAATGCCCGACAGCGCCTGGACGAGGAGATCCTGCCCCGGCCGGTCGCGCCACGGCCCGTCGGGGCCGTAGCCGCTGACCCCGGCATAGATGAGCCCGGGGTTCAGCGCCGACACGTCCGCCCAGCCCAGCCCCAGCCGGTCCATGATGCCCGGACGAAAATTGTGGATCAGCACGTCGGCGCGCGCGACCAGCCGCCGGACGGCGGCGAGATCGGCCGGATCCTTGAGGTCGGCCGCGTAGCTTTGCTTTCCGCGATTGATCGCGTGGAACAGCGCGCTGTCCTGGTCGAACCCCATGTCGGCGAGGAACAGCGAGCGGCTGGCGTCGCCGCCGTCGCGCCGCTCGACCTTGATCACGCGCGCGCCGAGATCGGCGAGGCGCAGCGCGCAGGACGGACCGGCGAGGAACTGGCTGAAATCGAGGATCGTCAGGCCTTCGAGCGGCAGCCCGTCGACCGGCCCGCTCCCGGCGGCCTCGCCATTGTCCTCCTCGCCTGCCGTCACGTCCAAACTCCAATTAGTCGTTTTATATTATGTATGCTTGAAAACGCTATTGAGGGGGCTATGGCGAGTCAACCGATTTCCCGATCCTTGAGCGATCGGCCCTGGCTGGAGAGACGCGCCATGCGCGGAATGACCTGGAACCACTCGCGCGGCCATGATCCGCTCGTCGCCGCGTCCGCCGCATGGCAGGCCCGCACCGGGCAGGAAATCCTCTGGGACCAGCGCTCGCTGCAGGATTTCGAAAGCTATCCGGTCGAGGATCTCGCGCGGCGCTATGACCTGATCGTCATCGACCATCCGCATGTCGGCCAGGTCGCCGACAGCGGGTGCCTCGTCGCGCTCGACACCGCGATCGACGCCGCGACGCTCGCCGAGATCGCGGCGGGGTCGGTCGGCGGCTCCTATGAGAGCTATCATTGGAAGGGCCACCAATGGGCCCTTCCCGTCGACGCGGCCGCGCAGGTGCAGGCGTGGGTGCCGTCGCGGATCGATGCGCCGGTCGCGGACTGGACCGCGCTCGCGGCGCTCGCCGCCGAAGGCCGCGCCTCGCTGCCGCTGCGCCCGCCGCACAGCCTGATGAGCCTGTTCACGCTCTGCGGCGTCGCGGGCGTCGCGCTCGCCCCGGAAGACGACGACCTGTTCCCGGCGGAGGCCGCGCGCGCCTATGATCTGCTCACGGCGCTCGCCGGCCGGGTCGATCCGGCGGCGTACGAAATGGACCCGATCGCGATGTTCGAGGATATGGCCCGGCCCGATTCGAGGCTCGCGGTCGTGCCGCTGATCTATGGCTATGTGAGCTATGCCATCGCCGGATTCCGCCCCGAGCTCGTCCGCTTCGCCGACATTCCGGCGCTCGGTCACGGCCCCAGCGGCTCGACCCTCGGCGGCACCGGCATGGCGGTCTCCGCCTATGCGTCGGACCCGGCAGGCGCCGCCGCCTTCGCCGCCTGGGTTTCGGGCGGGGCGGTGCAGCGCGATCTTGTGGCGCCCCACGGCGGCCAGCCCGGCCACGCCGATGCGTGGACCGCCGACAGCGTCAACGCCGCGACGCACGATTTCTACCGCGCGACCCGCGCCACGCTCGACCGCGCCTGGATCCGCCCGCGCCACCATGGCTACATGGCCTTCCAGCATGCCGCTTCGGAGCGCCTCAACGCGGCGCTCCGCGCGGGCGAACCGGCCGACCAGGTGATCGCCGCGCTCAATCAATTGTATCGCAGGGCCCCATGACCGCGCCGCTCGATGGGCTGCTCGTCGTCGACATGGCCCAGTTCCTGTCGGGCCCGTCGGCCGCGCTGCGGCTGGGCGATCTCGGCGCGCGGGTCATCAAGGTCGAGCGGCCCGGCAGCGGCGACATCTGCCGCACCCTCTATCTCAGCGACACCGACATCGCGGGCGATTCGACGCTCTTCCACGCGATCAACCGCAACAAGCAAAGCCTTGCCGCCGACCTCAAGGCCCCGCGCGACGCGCGGCGCGTCCACCGGCTGATCGACCGCGCCGACGTCGTGATCCAGAACTTCCGGCCCGGCGTCGCCGAGCGCCTGGGGTTCGGCCCGGCGGCCCTGCGCGCGCGCAATCCCCGGCTGATCGTCGCCAGCATCTCGGGCTATGGCGAGGGCGGCCCGTGGGTCGACCTTCCGGGGCAGGATCTGCTCGCGCAGGCGCTGTCGGGCGCGATGTGGCTGAACGGAAGCGCGAGCGACGGGCCGGTGCCGTTCGGCCTGTCCGTCGCGGACATGCTGGCGGGCCATATACTGGTCGAGGGCATCCTCGCCGCACTCGTCCGGCGCGGCATCGCCGGCGAAGGCGCGACGGTCGAAACCAGCTTGCTCGAAGCGCTGATCGATCTGCAGTTCGAGGTCCTGACCACGCATCTCAACGACGGCGGACGCCCGCCGCAGCGCGCCGCGGTGAACAACGCCCATGCCTATCTCGCCGCGCCCTATGGCGTCTATCGCACCGCCGACGGCTGGCTGGCGCTGGCGATGATCCCGCTCGATGACCTCGCGCCCTTGCTCGTTCTGCCGATCGCCGGCCGCGACGCCTTTGCCGAGCGCGATGCGATCAAGGCGCTGATCGCCGGTCGGTTGAAACAGGCGACGACGCAGGAGTGGATCGCGCGGCTGCGCCCGCACGACCTGTGGTGCGCGCCGGTCAACGACTGGCCTCGGCTCCTCTCCGAACAGGCCTTCCGCCGGCTCGACATGACGCAGCATATCCGCCGCGACGATGCTCGCATCGCGACGACGCGCAGCCCGCTGCGGATCGACGGCAGCCGCGCCGGCATCGACCGGGGCGCGCCGAGGGTCGGAGAGCATAGCGCGGCGATCGTCGCCGAGTTCGCGCTCGACGAAGACGGGGACGTTCAAGACTGACTCCAAGCGCCTTGCGGACCAGGGAGTTTCGGCTAGGGTGAGCGCCGAACCGCAGGATCAGGGGAAAGATGGACGAGGAACGCAGCCCCCCGCCCCGCATTCACGGAACGATCGCTCGCAAATTGGGAATCGACATCGTCGGAGGGCGACGCAAGCCCGGCGACCATCTGGACGGCGAGATCGAGGCGAGCGGGGAATTCGGCATCTCGCGCACCGCCTATCGCGAGGCGATCCGGATTCTCGCCGCCAAGGGGCTGGTCGAAAGCCGGCCCAAGGTCGGAACGCGCGTCACTCCGCGCGGCCGCTGGAACCTGCTAGATCCCGACGTGCTCGCCTGGTCGTTCGAAGGCAAGCCCGACCCGCAGTTCGTCGTCGACCTGTTCGAATTGCGCGAAGTGATCGAACCCGCCGCCGCCGCGCTCGCCGCCACCCGGCGCGACGCGGCGGATGTCGCCGAAATGCGCGACGCGCTCGATGGCATGCGACGCCATGGCCTCGGCAACGAGAGCGGGCGCGCCGCCGACCAGCGTTTCCACCGCGCGATCCTCGCCGCCGCCCGCAACGAGCCTCTCGCCGCGCTCGCCAGCAGCGTCGGCGCTGCGGTGCGGTGGACCACCAAGTTCAAGCAGAGCCGCCCGGGCAAGCCGCGCGACCCCTTGCCCGAGCATGTCCGCGTGTTCGATGCGATCGAAGCCGGCGACGCCGACGCCGCGCGCGCGGAAATGGCGGGCCTGCTGCGGCTGGCGCTGGAGGATATGGCGCTGCCACGGCCGAGCTAGGCCCTGTCACGCACCGATCACGCCGGGTTGATGTTGCCGCGCCCTCAGTGATTGTCCCGCGGAAGCCCGCGCGTCTGCGCGATCCGCTGATAGGCTTCGGCACCTTCGAGGATCGCGCCGGTGCCGAGCTGCCCGACCACCGAGCGCTGCAATTCCTGCCACGGCGTCTGCGATGCCGGATAGGCGTAGCCGCCCTCCGCTTCCAGCGCCTGGCGCCGCGCGTCGAGCTCGGCCGCCTCGACCAGCACATTGGCGGTGGCGCGCCTCAGGTCGATGCGCACGCGATCGCCGGTGCGGAGCAGCGCGAGCGCGCCGCCCGCCGCGGCTTCGGGCGAGGCGTTGAGGATCGAGGGGCTGCCGCTGGTTCCCGACTGCCGCCCGTCGCCGAGGCACGGCAACGCGTGGACGCCGTCGAGGATGAGATGCGCGGGCGGCCGCATGTTCACCACCTCGGCCGCACCCGGATAGCCGATCGGCCCGGCTCCGCGCATGACCAGCAGCGTCTCCGCCGTGATGCCCGTCGCGGGATCGTCGATGCGGCGATGATAATCCTCGGGCCCGTCGAACACGGCCACCGGTCCCTCGAACGCGTCGGGATCGTCGGGGTTGGAGAGGTAGCGCGCGCGAAACTCGTCCGAAATCACGCTGGTCTTCATGATCGCCGAATCGAACAGGTTTCCGGAGAGGACGATGAAACCCGCGTCGGCCTTCAGCGGGTCGGCGTAGCGGCGGATGACCTTTTCGTCCTCTATCTCTACCGCGCGGCAATTCTCGCCGATCGTCCGGCCGTTGGCCGTCATCGCCTCTTCGGCGATCAGCCCCTGCCCCATCAATTGCGCGACGACCGCCGGCACGCCGCCGGCACGGTAATAATCCTCGCCCAGATATTCGCCCGCCGGCTGCAGGTTGACGAGCAGCGGGATGGCGTGGCCATGATCCTGCCAGGTCTTGAGCGGCAGATCGACGCCGATGTGGCGCGCGATCGCGGCGAGATGGATCGGCGCATTGGTCGATCCGCCGATCGCCGAACTGACCGCGATCGCGTTGAGGAACGCGTCCCTGGTCATGATGTCGGAGGGTTTCAGATCCTCCCGCACCATCTCGACCGCGCGCTTTCCGGTCCGATAGGCGACTTCCTGCCGGTCGCGATAGGGGGCGGGGATGGCGGCCGATCCGGGCAGCGACATGCCCAGCGCCTCGGTCAGCGAATTCATCGTCGTCGCGGTGCCCATGGTGTTGCAATAGCCGGTCGACGGCGCCGAGGAGGCGACGAGCCGGATGAACTCGGCATCGTCGATCTCGCCCGCCGCGAGCATCTGGCGCGCCTTCCACACGATCGTGCCCGAGCCGGTGCGCTCGCCCTTGTGCCAGCCGTTGAGCATCGGCCCGACCGACAGCGCGATCGCGGGGATGTTCACCGTCGCCGCCGCCATCAGACAGGCCGGCGCGGTCTTGTCGCAGCCGACCGTCAGCACCACGCCGTCGAGCGGATAGCCGTAGAGCGTCTCGACCAGGCTGAGATAGGCGAGGTTGCGGTCGAGCCCCGCGGTCGGGCGCTTGCCCGTCTCCTGGATCGGGTGCACCGGAAATTCGATCGCGATCCCGCCGGCCTCGCGGATGCCCTCGCGCACGCGCTCCGCCAGCACCAGATGGTGGCGGTTGCACGGCGACAGGTCCGACCCCGTCTGCGCGATGCCGATGATCGGCTTGCCCGACTGCAATTCCTCGAGGCTCAGCCCGAAGTTCAGATAGCGCTCCAGATAGAGCGCGGTCATGTCGACATTGTCGGGATTGTCGAACCACGCACGGCTGCGAAGCATCGGCGGGTGGGAAACGGACATTCGGTTACTCCGCGTTGACGAGATGGATCAACCGATATACTCAGACAAATATAAGATCAACGAGGGATGCAGCGAATATGGCGATGGCTCCGACACCGGTTCGCACCGAAGCTCTGGACGGGACCGGCGGCGGAGGCACGGGCTATGCGAAGGCGCTGACGCTGCTCGCCACCCTGTTCTTCATGTGGGGCTTTATCACCGTCATCAACAACACGCTGCTCCCGCACCTGCGCAGCGTGTTCGACCTCAACTACTTCCAAACCGGGCTAATCGAATCGGTCTGGTTCATCGGCTATCTGCTCGCCTCGATTCCCGCTGCAAAGCTGATCGAGCGGATCGGCTATCAGCGCGCGCTGACCACCGGGCTGACGATCATGACACTTGGCTCGCTCGGCATGATCTTGGCCGCCAATCTCGTGTCCTACGGTATTACCATCGCGTCGCTGTTCGTCGTGTCGTGCGGGATCGCACTGCTCCAAGTCGCGGCGAACCCTTATGTCGCGGTGATCGGGCCGCCCGAAAGTTCCGAGCGGCGCCTTACGCTGGTCCAGGCTTTCAACACCACCGGCGACGTGCTGGCGATCTTGTTCGGCAAGTATCTCATCCTCGCCCGCACTACGGCAGGGACATCGGCGCACGGCGCGCAGCTTACCCCGGCGCAGCGCATGGCCGACGCGCAGGCGACCGAACTGCCCTATCTGATCGTGGCGGTCGTCTTGGCTTTGCTCGCGATATTGATCGCACGCACCAAACTTCCCGTACTCAGCGCTGCGACCCGACGTGCCAATGCCGAGCAGCGCAAGGGACTTTCGCTGTGGAATCATCGCAACTTGGTCCTTGGCTGTGTCGGCATCGCCTTGTGCGTGCTCGCCGAGATCGGTGTCAGTAGCTACTTCATCAACTTCGTCTCGCAGCCGGATATTGCCGACCTGACGCAGGAGCATGCCGCGTCCTACCTCACGCTTTTCTGGGGCGGGATGATGGTCGGACGGTTTGCCGGTGCTGCTCTGATGCGCAAGATCGCGCCGGAGCAGGTGCTGGCGCTTTTCGCTCTTATCGCGATCGGCGGCACGCTTGTCGCGACCCTGATATCCGGTCCGGCGGCGATGTATGGCCTGATCGTTGCCGGCCTGGGCATCTCGATCATGTTTCCCGCCATCTTCGCGCTGGCGATCCGCGGGCTGGGTCCCTTGACCGAAGAAGGGTCCGGCTTGCTGATCATGTCGATCGCGGGCGGTGCCTTCGCCTCCATTCAGGGAAAGATTGGCGATGCCTACGGGCTGCACTGGGGGTTTGTGATCCCGGCCGTCTGCTGTCTCTATGTCCTCTTCTACGCGCTGTGGGGCAGCAAACCCACCAACGCGGTGGCCTGACCCATGGCCGCTACCCTCATCGCCCTCGCGCTGGCCGCCCAGGCCGCCGTCGCCACGCCGCCCGCCCCCGTCCGCGATCCGCGCAACTGGCCGGCGCCGGTCATGGACAGCGTGCCGCCCGAACTGCCCACGCTTCGGCCCGGCGCGGTGCTGATCCTCTCCAAGACCAACGGCTTCCGCGACCCCGAGCAGATCGACGCCGCCAGGACGGTGCTCGTCGATCTCGTCCGCCGGCAGGGCCGCGACGCGTTCGCGACCGAGAATGCCGCGGTGATGAATCCGCGCGATCTCGCCAAATTCTCGGTGATCGTCCTCAACAGCACCTCGGGCAATATTTTCGACGCACGCCAGCGCGCGGCCTTCCGCGGCTGGGTCGAAAAGGGCGGCGGCATCGTGCTGCTCCACGGCGCGGGCGGCGACCCCGAATATGACTGGGACTGGTATCCGCGGACGCTGATCGGCGCGCAGTTCATCGGCCATACCGGGCGCCCCAAGCAGTTCCAGCAGGGCAGGATCGAGGTCCGCGACCGCAGCAATCCCGCGACGCGCGACCTGCCCGACCAATGGGTGCGGACCGAGGAATGGTATTCGTTCGACAAGGTGCCGAGCGGCAACGGCACGCGCATTCTCGCGACGCTCGACGAGACCAGCTACGAACCCTATCCCGAACGCACCCGCATGGGCGCGGTGCATCCGCTGATCTGGACGCGCTGCGTCGGCAGGGGCCGCGTCTTTTTCTCCGCGCTCGGGCACAAGGCCGAGACCTATGCCGAACCGCTGCACCAGACGCTGATCGCGGGCGCGATCCGCTGGGCCGCCCGCAGCGAGGGCGAGGGCTGCTGATCGCCGCCAAAGCTGTCGCGCGCAAGGCCCGAAAGAAGCATGTTGACGGCCACCGGGTCGCCGTGGCAATCGCCGGGCGCATCGCGGGTGTAGCTCAATGGTAGAGCAGAAGCTTCCCAAGCTTACGACGAGGGTTCGATTCCCTTCACCCGCTCCAGCCTTTCCCGGCTGTGCCTAGTTTCCCGCCTTCACCGTCACCCGCTGCTCGACCAGTTCGGCCTCGCCATAGGCGGTGAGGAAGGAGATGTCGGCGGCGTCGCGCCCGGCGGCGATCTTCACCAGTTCCGCCGCGCTCGCCATTCCCGTCGGATCGACCAGATGCCAGCCCCCGCCCACGAACACCTCCGCCACGGCATGGAAATCCTGCGGTTCGACGTGGGGCGCATAGGCGCTGACGACGCGCGCGGGGAAATCGGCGGCGCGCGCGAGCGCGACGAGGACATGGGCATAGTCGCGGCACACGCCGCGCCGCGCGAGGAAACTGTCGATCGCGGTCGTCGCGGCGTCGCTGGCGCCGGCGGCATAGGTGAAGTGCCGTGCGATCCAGTCGCGCATCGCCGCGATCTTCGCGCCGCCCTCGACGCCGGCGAACTCGGCTTTCGCGAAGGGAACGAGCTGGTTCGACGGGCAGTAGCGCGATTCGTTGAGATATTGCACCGCGCCCGCGGGCAGGCGGTGGAGCGGCACCTGCGCCAGCGGCTCGATCGCGGAGCCCGTCCGCCGGACCTCGACCGTCGCCGAATAGCGCGCCTGGAGCCGCCCGCCGCAGCGCAGCCAGATCCGTTCGCCGATGCCGTCGGGCGCGGCGATGCGGGCGAAATGTTCGGGCGTGCCCGCGTCGAAGCGCGACCGCGCGACATGCTGCTCGCCCGGCAACGACGCCGCCTCGACCTGAAGCATCAGATAGGCGGGCTCGGGGAGGCGATAATCGAGGAGGGCGGAAATCTGGAACTTCATCGACGGACAACGCACGGGCCGGGATTCGGTGGCGTGCGGCAGCGAATATGGCCGCGCCGGCGCAAATGCAAGGATGCGCAAACCGCCTCGACACGATATGGCGGCGCCCGCGCGCCGCGCCCCATCAACCGGACAGGATCATCGTGACCGCTTCGCGCACCATCCCCTTCATCATCGCCACCATCTTCATGGACGCGGTCGGCTTCGGCATCATCATGCCGGTGCTGCCGCAGCTGGTGATGGAGGTCGGCCGCATCGACCTGGCGCACGCGATCGAGGTCGGCGCGTGGATCGGCCTCGTCATGGCGGTCGCGACCTTCCTCGCCTCGCCGCTGCTCGGCAATCTGTCGGACCGCTTCGGGCGGCGGCGCGTGCTGCTGCTCGCGCTCGCCGGGCTGACCGCCGACTATATCCTGCTGACCGTCATCGATACCCTGCCCTGGCTGTTCATCGCCCGCGCGCTGTCGGGGCTGTTCGGGGGCAGCTATGCCGCCGCGCAGGCGGCGATCGCCGACGTCACGCGCCCCGAGGATCGCGCGCGCAACTTCGGCTTCGTCGGCGCCGCCTTCGGCGTCGGTTTCGTCGCCGGGCCGGTGATCGGCGGCTTTCTGGGCGAGATCGGGCCGCGCGCGCCCTTCGTCGCCGCGGCGGCGCTCGCGGCGGCGAACATGCTCTATGGCCTGTTCATCTTTCCCGAGACGCTGGCGCCCGAACGCCGCCGCGCCTTCGACTGGCGGCGCGCCAACCCGCTCGGCGCGTGGCAGGCGATGCGCGCGCTGCCCGGCATGGGCGGCGTCGCGCTGGTACTGCTGCTGTGGCAGATCGCCAGCCTCGTCTATCCGATGACGTGGAGCTTCTATTGCATCGCGCAGCTCGGCTGGACACCGGGGATGATCGGCGCCAGCCTCGCCGCGGTCGGGGTGATGATCGCGCTCGGCCAGACTTTCGTCGTCGGCCCCGCGGTTGCGCGCTTCGGCGAGCGCGACGCCGCGACGCTCGGCCTGCTCGTCGCGGTCGCGATCTTCATCGGCTTCGCCTTCGTGCGCACGACCTGGGGCGCTTTCCTGCTGCTCATTCCCGTCGCGCTGCAATCGCCGGTGCAGCCCGCGCTGATGGCGATGATGTCGCGCCGCGCGACCGCCGACACGCAGGGCGAGGTGCAGGGGATTTCGGCGATGGTGATGGGGCTGGGCCAGCTCGTCGCGCCGCTGCTGCTGACCGGAACGATGGCGTGGTTCACCGGGAGCAACGCGCCGGTGCATTTTCCGGGCGCGGCCTTTCTGGTCGCGGCGCTGTTCGGGCTGTTCGCCGCCGCGATGCTCCGCCGCCTGCCCCGCGCGGCGCGGGGCACGGACGACGAGACGCCGGCTCAGATGCCGCCGTCGGTTACCGCATAGCCCGCGGCCTCGACCCCGGCCGTCACCGCCGCGACGCAGGCGGCGACCGCGTCGGCCTTGGTCGAGCGGATCACGAAATTGGCGCCGGTGCGCCCGTCGCGGAAGAAAGGGTAGCTGCCGATCGCGACGCCGGCATGCGCGACCTCGGCCGCGCGCAGGACGTCGGCGACCTCGCTCTCGGGCACCCAGGCGCCGATCGTGTGCGCGACGAGCGGCGCCCCGCCCTCGAGCTCGCCGGTCAGCGCGTCGAGCATCCCGGCGGTGATGTGCGGCACTCCGGCCATCACGAACAGATTGCCGATCCGGATGCCCGGCGCGCCCGACATGCGGTTGGGGATCAGTTCGGCGCCCGCGGGAACGCGCGCCATGCGCAGCCGCGCCTCGGTCAGCTCGCCGCCCCGCGCCGTATAATAGCGTTCGAGGATCGCGCGCGCCTGCGGGTGGATCACGACCTCGACCCCCAGCGCCTTCGCGACCGCGTCGACGGTGATGTCGTCGTGGGTCGGGCCGATCCCGCCGGTGGTGAAGACATAGTCGTAGCGCGCGCGCAGCGCGGTCAGCGCGTCGACGATCTCGGCCTCGACGTCGGGGACGATCCGCACTTCGCGCAGGCGGATGCCCTGCACGTCGAGCCAGGTCGCGATCTGCGCGACATTCTTGTCCTGGGTGCGGCCCGAGAGAATCTCGTCGCCGATCACCAGCACGGCGGCGGTCCAGATGCGTTCGTCGCTCATCCCCTTGCCTTAACCTCGCGCCGTGACAAAACAAGCCCGCTGGAACGACAAGAGTGTTCCTGATATGTTCCTTCCGACTCGAAGGGAGACGATGGATGGCCGACGAACTGATTTTCTACACCAACCCGATGTCGCGCGGACAGATCGTCCGCTGGATGCTCGAGGAGGTCGGGGCGCCCTATGAAACGCGCCTGCTCGATTATGGCACGACGATGAAGGCGGCCGACTATCTGGCGGTCAATCCGATGGGCAAGGTTCCGGCGATCCTCCATGCGGGCAGGGCCGTCACCGAATGCGCCGCGATCTGCGCCTATCTGGCCGACGCCTTCCCCGCGGCCGGGCTCGCGCCCGCGCCGGCCGAGCGCGCCGCCTATTATCGCTGGCTTTTCTTCACCGCGGGCCCGGTCGAGCAGGCGATCACCGCCAAGCAATTCGGATTCGAGCCCGCGAGCGACCAGCAGCGCATGGCGGGGTTCGGCTCGCTCGCGGCGGCGCTCGACGCGCTCGAAGGCGCGGTCGCGGGCAAGGCCCATGTCGCGGGCGACCGCTTCAGCGCCGCCGACGTCTATGTCGGCAGCCAGATCGACTGGGGCCTGCAGTTCGGCACCATCCCCTCCCGCCCCGCCTTCGAGGCCTATGTCGCGCCGCTGCGCGAGCGCGCGGCCTACAAGCGGGCGAAGGCGATCGACAACGGCCTGATCGCCGAAATGCAGGCGGCGAACCCGGCCTAGGATCGCGGCCCTAGGGAAGCGCCTTCAGCAGCCCGGCCGCGAGCGGCGCGAGCCGCCGCACTTGGGGATCCTGCGATTCGGCCGCGCCGGCATAGACCGCCTGGGCAAAGGCGGTGGCATTGTGGACCGCCGCGAGCTTCGCGTCGCTGGTGAAGGGCGGCTGGCGGCGCGGCGCGCCATCGGCGGCGAGCGCCTCAAACCACGCCGTCCACGCCGCATCGCCGATGTCGGTGCGGCGGGCGAGGAACAGCACCGGCCGCGCCAGCCGGCCGGGCTCGCCATAATGATAGAAGAGCGCGGCATCGGGCGCGACCTGCGCCGCGATCGCGCCAAGCAGCACATCGGCATCGGCGCGCGCCAACCGCGGGTTGAGCGCGAGCTGGAGCATCAGGTCGGCGCCGTGCGCGACGCCATGCCGCCACCCTTCGCCCGCGGCAAAGCCGCGATAATCGCTCACTCCGCGTAAATAGGCCGCGCCCGTTTCGGCGAGCGCGTGCAATTCGGCGTCCGAGAGAAAGGGCTCGATCCGGTCGGCGCGCGCGACTTCGGACAGGGCGAGGGCCGCGAAGGGGCGGCGGAAGCCCGCCGCATCGTCCGCCTCCGCGAGGATCGCCGACAGCCGCGTCGCGGCATGGCGCAGGCCAGCTTCGGACAGATGCTTGCCGCGCAGACCTTCGAACCACAAGGTGAAGGCAAAGCCGTCGCGCACCGCAGGATCGGGATCGGCGAGGCAGGCGATCAGCGCGTCGACCGCGGCGTCGCCGGCGGCCGGGAAATAGGCGGCCGCATAGGCCTTGAGGTCGCCGTCCGCGGGCTGTGCGACCGTGCACGCCGCCGACCGAACCTCGGCAACGCCCGGCGATGCCGCCAATAGCACGCCCGCCCCCAATATTGCGCCGATCGTCATCCATCCCTCCCGTTCCGACTATGCCACTCCTGTACTACAGACTCGCGGGCGGGAAACGCCGGCTTTGGGGGTGGGAAGCGGGCATTCCCCTCCCTTTTAGGGAGGGGTTAGGGGTGGGTGCGCGAGCGGAGCGAGCCCACGAAAGAACGCCGCCTTCGGCGGCTACCCACCCCCGGCCCCTCCCTAGAAGGGAGGGGGAAGATTGGTCGCAAAGCTGACATCGCAACACCGGTTCGCGAGGCCCCAAATGAAAAAGCCCGGCGGATTGCTCCGCCGGGCTTCTCTTGATCGCTGGTCCTGCCGAACCGCTCAGTTGCGGCTGCTGCCGAACAGGCGGAGCAGGAACAGGAACATGTTGATGAAGTCGAGGTAGAGGTTCAGCGCCCCCATCACCACCGACTTGCCCACGAAATCGCTGCCGCGGACATGGAAATACATGCTCTTGATCTTCTGCGTGTCATAGGCGGTGAGGCCCGCGAAGACGAGCACGCCGATCACGCTGATCGCGAGATCCAGCGCGCTCGACTTGAAGATGAACGCGTTGAGCACCATCGCGACGAGGATGCCGAACACGCCCATGATCAGGAAGGTGCCGAAGCCCGACAGGTCCTTCTTGGTCGTGTAGCCATAGAGGCTGAGGCCAAGGAAGGCGGCCGCGGTCGCGAAGAAGGTCTGCGCGATCGAGGCGTCGGTATAGACGAAGAAGATCGACGCCAACGACACGCCCATGACCGCCGAAAAGGCCCAGAACAGCGCCTGCGCCGCTGCCGTCGACAGCTTGTTGATCCCGAAGCTCAGCACCATCACGAACGCCAGCGGCGCCAGCATGATCACATATTTGATCGGTCCGGGGCCGAACAGCAGGTCGGGCGCGCCGCTCCAGCGCGAGAACAGCAGCGCGACGACGCCGGTCAGCAGCACGCCCGACGCCATATAGTTGTACACCGACAGCATGTACGACCGCAGGCCGGCATCGACGGCTCCGTCCGCCGTGCCGACGGTGCCAAAGCCGGACGCCGCCATATTGGGGTCGTTCCAATTCGCCATTGTCAAATCTCCATCACCGGCCAGAGCATACCGGCCGTGCGGGCAATATCGGTGTTTTACCCCCGGCTTTCAAGCGAAACCGGACAATGGCGGCCGAGGACGATGGCGGTGGCATCGCGCGCGCGCCCGCCTATGCTGGGCGGCGCCATGTCCACGCACCGCCTGTTCGTCGCCCTGCGCCCGCCGCGCGCCATCCGCGCCGCGCTGATCGGCGCGATGCACGGGCTGGCGGCGGCGCGCTGGCAGAGCGACGAGCAACTGCATCTGACGCTGCGCTTCATCGGCGAGCTCGACCGCCACCGCGCCGAGGATATCGCCGCCGCGCTCGGCGTCCTGCACGCGCCCGCCGTCGCCGCGCGCATCGCGGGGGTCGGGCTGTTCGAGCGGCAGGGGCGCCCGCACACGATCTGGGCCGGGGTCGAGCCGTCGGCGCCGCTCGCCGCGCTGCACCGCAAGGTCGACCAGTGCCTCGCGCGTGTCGGGGTCGCGCCCGAAACGCGCGCCTTCACGCCCCATATCACGCTTGCGCGCCTCAACCGCTCGGCGGGGCCGGTCGCGCCGTTTCTGGCGCTCCACGGCGACCTCGCGAGCGCGTCCTTCCTGTTCGACCATGTCATTCTCTACGAAAGCGAACTCGCGCACGGCGGGTCGCGCTATCACCCGGTCGCGCGCTATCCGCTCGATGCGAAGGCGGACACGAGCGCCGCCGCGACCGCGCTGACGTCGGCCCAGGTCGCCGCGAAACCGCCGTCGTCGCCATAATAGGGATCGGCGACGCTCTCGCCCGCGCGCCCCGGCACCAGGTCGAGCATCAGCATCAGCCGCGCGGTCGCAGCGGGCGGCTCGATCGCACGGGCATCGCACAGATTCTGGTCATCGGCGGCGAGGATCAGGTCGAAGCGGGTAAAATCCTCCGGCACCAGCTGGCGCGCGCAGAGGGTGCCGATATCGACCCCGCGGCGGCGCGCCTCGGCCTGGGCGCGAGCGTCGGGCGGGCGGCCGACATGCCAGTCGCCGGTGCCCGCCGAATCGAGCGTCGCCGCGATTCCCGCCGCGTCGAAAGCCGCGCGCGCCGCGCCCTCGGCGAGCGGCGAGCGGCAGATGTTGCCGAGGCAGAGGAACAGGATCGCCGGACCATCCTTCCTATCGTGCCTATCGTTGTCCATATCGCCCGTCTCACGCGAAGTTGAATCAGCTTTCAACTTGCGCGCGCCCTTCACTCTGCTAGCCATGACCGAACAACGATAATCGGAGAGGGAGAGGGTTGCCAATGGCCGATGCGGGCGCGGATGCGAAGGATGGCGGGGTGCCGGGTCCGGCGACCAAGGCGAGCCCCTATGCCTGGTACGCGCTCGGCATCCTGTTCCTCGTCTATGTGCTCAATTTCATCGACCGGCAGATCATCACGATCCTCGCCCCCGACCTGAAGCGCGACCTCGGGCTCGACGATGCCGACATCGGCTTTCTCTACGGCACCGCCTTCGCGGTCTTCTACGCCCTGTTCGGGGTACCGCTCGGCCGCCTCGCCGACGCGTGGCACCGGATTCGGCTGCTGACGATCGGCCTGTCGGTCTGGTCGGCGATGACCGCGCTGTCGGGACTCGCGACGGGCCGCTACCAGCTCGCCGCGGCGCGCATGGGGGTCGGCGTTGGCGAAGCGACGGCGGGGCCGGCGGCCTATTCGCTGATTTCGGACCTGTTCCCCAAGAATATGCGCGCGACCGCGCTCGCCATCTATTCGGCGGGGCTCTATTTCGGCGGCGGCATCTCGCTGATGATCGGCGGTTTCATCGTCGAGGGCTGGAACCAGGCCTATCCGGGCGGCGGCCCCTTCGGGCTCGTCGGCTGGCAGGCGGCGTTCATGGCGGTCGGCATTCCCGGCCTGCTGCTCGCGGCGTGGGTCGCGACCCTGCGCGAGCCGGTGCGCGGCCTCGTCGACGGCATCCCGACGACGCCCTCGCCGACGCCGTTCAAGGGCTTTTTCGAAGAGCTTTACGCGATCATCCCGCCCTTCACCCTCCTCTCTGCCCTGTCGCGCGGGCCGCGCGCGCTCGCGATCAACCTCGCCGCCGCGGCGCTGCTGGCGATCGGCGCGCTGGGGATGATCCGCATCACCGGCGCGCAGCTGCAATGGTGGTGCATCGCGTTCGGCTATTACGCCATTTTCTCGTGGGCGACCTCGCTCCGCAATCGCGACGGCCCCACCTTCCACCTGATCTGGGGGTCGAAGGCCTTTCTCGCGACGATCCTCGGCTATGGGACCGTCGCCTTCATGTCCTACGCGTCGAGCGCCTTCGCGCCGGTCTATGCGCTCGAGGTGCTCGGCGAGGACGCAGGGACGGTGGGTTTCTGGGTCGGCGGCTTCGGCGCGCTCGCGGGCTTCCTGGGCGTCATCCTCGGCGGGCGGATGTCCGACTGGCTGCGCCTGCGCAACGAAGCGGGGCGGATTCTGGTCGTGATGTTCGGCCTGCTCGCGCCGATCGCGCCGATCGTCATCGCCTTCACCACCCAATCGGAGCCCGGCAGCGCCGACTTCATCCGCTTCACCGCCTTCGCCTCGCTTGCGGGGCTGCTCGCCTCGAGCGCGCTCGGCGCCGCCGCGGCGACGACGCAGGATCTGGTGCTGCCGCGGATGCGCGGCACCGCGACCGCGACCTTCTTCCTCGCGACCACGCTCGTCGGCCTCGCGCTCGGCCCCTATATGGCGGGGCAGGTGTCGGCGATGAGCGGCAGCCTGTCGACCGGCGTGCTGTCGACGCTGGCGATCGTTCCCCTCGGCCTGATCGCCCTCGTCATCGCCTATCGCACCGTCCCCACCGCGGCGGCGAACGTCATCGAGCGCGCGCGGAGCGCGGGCGAGCCGGTCTGATTTCGGAAGGATAGCCGCGCCCGCCCAAAGCGGGCGCGCGCATCCGTCACTCGGCGGCGGGAACCCCGATGACCCCGCAGGCGACGCGCGCGCCGCTGTTGCCGCTGGGGTCGGTTTTCATGTCGTCGGGCCCGGCGTGGATCACGAAGGCGGCGCCGTCGGCGTCGAGGATGCCATTCTCTCCCGACAGCGGCGTGCCGACGAGGTGGAGCGACGCGCGGCCGATGGTGTCGGGTTCGATCACCAGGTTCGGCAGGTCGCCGTGGTGCGCGCCCATCGGATTGTCGCGGCCGTGCTGCGCGCCGGTCGGATTCCAGTGCGGCCCCGCGCTGGTGAAGCCGGGCGGGGTGCACTGCCCGACCGCATGGACGTGCATGCCATAGGTGCCCGCTTCGAAACCGCGCGCGATCACCTCGATCCGAAGGCCGCTGCCGTCCTTGAAGATGTCGACGCGGCCGCGATCGGCGCCGCGCGCATCGTGGAGCTGCGCGGTCGCGTCGGGCACGGGCAGCTTTTCCTTGCCGCCGCCCATCGTCGCGCATCCGGTAAGCGCCAGCGCGCCGAGCGTGGCGGCGGCGATGCCCGCCAGCTGTTTCGAACCGATCGTCATCACCTTGCTCCCCGTTTTCTGCTGGCCGTTATCGGCTGGACCGGCCGCCCGGCGGCGAATCCGTCGGGGCGATGATGCCCCTATTCGTCGCTGGTTCCAATAGCGATGTGTTTGAAACCATGGCGTGCGACCTCGTCGCGGCGATAGATGTTGCGCAGGTCGACGAGCAGCTTGTCGGCCATCGTCGCGCCGAGGCGCGCGAGGTCGAGGGCGCGGAACGCATCCCATTCGGTGACGATCGCCACGGCATCCGCGCCCTCGGCGGCGGCATAGGCGCTGTCCTTCATCACCACATCGGGCATCATCGGCGCCGCGATCGCCATGCCTTCGGGGTCGTAGGCGGTGACCCGCGCGCCGGCGTCGAGCAACGTCTGGACGATCGCGAGGCTGGGCGAATCCCGCATGTCGTCGGTGTTGGGCTTGAAGGTCAGGCCGAGCAGCGCGACGGTCTTGCCCCGCGCGCTGCCCCCCATCGCGGTCACGATCTTGCGCCCCATCGCGCGTTTCCGAAGGTCGTTCGCCTGCACCGTCGCCTCGACGAGGCGCAGCGGCACGTCATTGTCCTGCGCGGTCTTCAGGAGCGCGAGCGTATCCTTGGGGAAGCAGCTGCCGCCATAGCCGGGGCCGGCGTGGAGGAATTTGGCGCCGATCCGGTTGTCGAGGCCGATACCGCGCGCGACGTCCTGAACGTCCGCGCCCACCGCCTCGCACAGGTCGGCGACCTCGTTGATGAAGGTGATCTTGGTCGCGAGGAAGGCGTTGGCGGCATATTTGATCATCTCCGCGGTGCGGCGGCGGGTGACGAGGATCGGCGCCTCGTTGAGGAAGAGCGGGCGGTAGATTTCGCGCAGCACCGCCTCGCTCCGCGCGTCCTCGGCCCCGATGACGATGCGGTCGGGGCGCTTGAAATCGCCGATCGCCGCGCCTTCGCGCAGGAATTCGGGGTTCGACGCGACATGGTGACGGCGGCCCGGCGCCCGTTCGCGCAGGATGCGTTCGACCTCGTCGCCCGTTCCCACCGGGACCGTCGACTTGGTGACGATCACGCAGTCGTGCGTCAGTGTCGCCGCGAGCTCCTCGGCGGCGCCGAAGACGTAGGAGAGATCGGCATGGCCATCGCCGCGCCGCGACGGCGTGCCGACCGCGATGAACACCGCGTCGGCGTGGGCGACCGCGGGGGCGAGCTCGGTGGTGAAGGACAGGCGCCCCGCGGCGACGTTCGCCGCGACGAGCGCATCGAGCCCCGGTTCGTAGATCGGCATCCGCCCGGCGTCGAGCGCCTCGATCTTGCCGGCATCCTTGTCGACGCACACCACGTCGTGCCCGAAATCGGAGAAGCAGGCTCCCGAAACCAGGCCCACGTAACCCGTTCCGATCATGGCGATTTTCATGGCGCACCTTTTGTTGCTTGCCCCGCCGGCGGCGGCGGCGTGTCCTTACGGACAAATGGCCCAATGGAAAAGGGCCGCGAATTGCTTCGCGGCCCTTTCCGACAATCGCGTTAAGGATCGATGATCAGAAAACGCGCGCGTATTGCTCGTTCCCGACAAAGCCCAGCTTGCCGACGCCGCTGCGCTTGATCACCGCCATGACATTGTCGACGATGTAATAGCGCGCGAACGGATCGGGCTGCACCTGCAATTCGGGTTCGACCGGCAACGCCTTGGTCTCTTCCAGATATTGCGCGAGCTGCGCGAGGTCGATCGCGGTGCCGTTCCAGCTGATCACGCCGGCGGCGTCGATCATCACCTTGTTCTTTTGAGGATCGACATTGTTCTGATTGTCCGTCGGGACAGGCAGGTCGATCTTCACCGCGTGGGTCTGGACCGGGATGGTGATGATGAACATGATGAGGAGCACGAGCATGACGTCGATCAGCGGCGTCGTGTTCATCTCCATCATCGGTTCATTTTCGTCCCGATCGCCAACGGCCATGGACATAGGATTATTCCTTCATAACTGAGCGGACCTACGCCCTTACAGGCGGCCCAGCGTGCCCGAACCAGGCGCAGGCTCGGAAATGAACCCGATCTTCTGGAAGCCGGCATATTGCATCGTATAGATCACCCCGCCGATGCACTGGTACGGCGTGTTGATGTCGCCGCGGATATGCACTTCGGGGAAATTTTCTTCGGTGATATTCTGCGGTCCGCCGATCTCCGCGAGGAGATCCTCAAGCTTCTTCTGCCCCTTTTCGAGCAGCTGGCGCGAATCGATCTGCGTCTGGCCCCAATAGACTTCGCACGCCGTGCTTTCGGGATTGGGTTCGCCATCGCCGTCGGTATCCGCCGAACGCACCGAAAGGTTCACATTTTCCGGCTTGGTCGTCGTCGGTTCGAAAACCACCGAGGGCAGCTTGAGGTTCACCGTCTCCAGCACCACGGGGACCGTGATAAGGAAGATGATGAGCAGCACCAGCATAATGTCCACGAGCGGAGTCGTGTTGATGTCGGACATCGGGGCATCTTCGCCCTTGTCGCCTACACTCATCGCCATAGGATTAGCATCCTGTCACAAAATTTCTGTCATGGCCCGGCGCGGACCGTAATGCGGACCGCGCCGTCCGGTCCCCGCCCCGCCGAACTCGCGGCAGGGGCGGGGATCCGAAAAATCAGGCCTTCTTCGGCGCCGCAGCCGGAGCGGCCGGCTTGGCAGCGGCGACGGCCGGCTTCACCTGGCCGTTCGACATGATCGAACCGAGAACGTCGTTCGAGAAGGTCGACAGGCGACGCGCGATCGACTTGTTGCGGCTCTGCAGCCAGTTGAACGCGAGCACCGCGGGAACCGCCACGATCAGACCGATGGCGGTCATGATGAGCGCTTCGCCGACCGGACCCGCGACGGTGTCGATCGAGGCCTGGCCCGACGCACCGATCTTCACGAGGGCGCGCAGAATACCGATAACGGTACCGAACAGACCCACGAACGGCGCGGTCGAACCCACGGTCGCGAGGAAGGCGAGGCCGCCGTTGAGCTTCGAGTTGATGTGGTTCTGCGACCGCTCGAGCGTGCCGTGCATCCAGTCGTGCGCTTCGACGGGGTCGGTCAGCTTGTTATGCTCTTCGCTGGCGCGCAGACCGTCTTCGACGACCTGGCGATAGGCGCTGTTCTTCTCGAGCTTCGCGGCGCCGTCGGCGAGCGTCGGGGCGCGCCAGAAATTGGCGTCGACCGCCTTGCCCTGGCCGATGACCTTATTCTGTTCGAACAGCTTGGTGAACAGGATGTAGAGCGTGCCGACGAACATGACCAGCAGCACCAGGAAGGTGATCTGCGAGACGATGCCGCCTTCGCACAGCGCGGGAATGAGGCCGTAGGGGTTTTCGCCCTCGCTCTTCACGCACATCGAAGCGGGCATGAGGGTCAGACCGACATCGTGGCTGCCCGCCGCAGCAGCGGCATTTGCGATCAGATTAAACATATAGGTTATTCCCTCTCAAAAAAGTCAAAGTCTTGAAATGATGGGGCCGGGAGCCGGCCCTAGTTGTTGAGTTTCCAGGTGAACCGGCTCGACCAGGTTCCCGTGGTGGGATTGCCCGCGCTGTCGAGCGGTGCCGAGAACCGGGCGCGACGCATCATCAGACGGCACGCCGTCTCGTCGAGGTCGGCATGGCCGCTGGAAGACGTGATCGAGCAATCGGTCGGGCGGCCGTCGGTGCCGACCGTCAGGCGGAAACCGGTGGTTCCCGCACGCTCTTCGCGCTTCGCGCGCGCCGGATAGTCGTCGTCGGTCACCCAGCGGCCGGGCGAACCCTTGGGCTTCGCGGGGGCCGATCGGTTGACGGCGGGCGGTGCCGGCGGTGCCGGCGGAATATAGACCGGCGCCGGCGGATTCGGCGGCGGCGTCGGCACCGACTGAATCGTGTTCGTGGTCACCGGCGGCGGAATCACCGACGGCGGCGTCACGACCGGCGGCGGCGGCGGCAACTTGTTGTCCGGCGGCGGCGGCGGCGGGGGCTCCTCCGGTGGCGGCGGCTCTTCGACGTCCACCACATCCAGTTTTTCGGCGATTTTCTTGACGATGCTGATGTTCAGGCCGTTGACCAGGCCATAGCCCAGAACAGCAGTAAACAGACCGACCAAGACAATCGCCACTACCCTATTTTTAGGGTCGACATTATCACCATAAGCCATTCAGGGACGACGCTCCTTGCTAGATCATCCTGACACCAATCCATACCGCCCGGTTCGGTTGCCACATGTGCCCGGATGATTTCCGATGCGTTCCGCGGGACCCGGCGGTCAGCTTCCGGTTGTTTTGTTTTTCCGGGCGCTTCGCCGCACGTCCTATCGCGGTGGCGGCAAGTTCGCAAACCCTTTATCAGCGGTTAATGTGCCCTGCCCCATGATGGGGCTTCGACGCCGAAACGCGCGTCGACGACGACAGAAAGAGACGCGATGACACGCCTGCTCCTCCCCGCCGCCCTGGCCAGCCTTAGTGTCCTAACCATCGGAAATTCCGGGGTTTCGGCGATGCAGACCGCCGCCCCGGCCGACGCGGGGGCGGTCAGCCCCTACAGCTATGCCGACCTCGCCGACCTCGCGTCCATCGCTCCGATGGTGCTGCAGGCGCGCATCGCCGACAGCACGGTCCTGAAGCCCGAACGCGCCCCGGGGCTCGCTCCGGGCCACGCCCGATTCTATGTCGAGGCCGAGGTTGCCAGCCTGATTCGCGGCTCGGGACCGCTCGCGAAACGCATTTCCTATCTCGTCGACCTGCCGCTCGGCACCAACGGAAAGCCGGTGAAGCTCAAGCGCAAACAGCCCGTCCTGCTCTTCGCCCGTCCCGTCGCAGCCGGGGCGGCGGGCGCGGCGAGCACGAGCAGCGTGCAGCTCGTCGCCCCCGACGCGCAGCTCGCCTGGGATCCGGCGACCGATGCGCAGCTGCGCGCGATCCTGACCGAGCTGGTCAAGCCCGGCGCGCCGCCCAGGGTGACCGGCATCGCCAACGGCTTCCACGTTCCGGGCACGCTTCCCGGCGAGGGCGAGACGCAATTGTTCCTCGACACCGCGACCGGCGAGCCCGTGTCGCTCGTCATCACCACCCGCGCCGACGGGTCGCGCAGCTGGGCGGCCGCCTTCGGCGAGATCGTCGAGGGCGCCGGGGTTCCGAAGCGGGGCACGCTCGCCTGGTACCGGCTCGCCTGCGGCCTGCCCCGCACCCTGCCGCTCTCCAAGCTCGCCGGGACGCCGGCCGAGGACCGCAAGACGGCCGCGTCGGACTATGCCGTCGTGCTCGGCGCGCTCGGCGACTGCACGCGGACGCGGACGCCGCCGAAGGGGTGACGGGAAAGCCCGGCTTGGCCCCGCCGAAGCCGCGCCGGGCTTGTATCCCCGCGAAAAGCCGATAGGGCGCTCGCACCCGCGGGCGTGGCCCGCCTTGCCGAACCGAACCGGAGTGCCCGCATGTCGCCATCGCCCGCCCCCACCGCCCCTCGCCCGCCGCTCCGCGTCGCGCTGGCCGGGATCGGCGTCGTCGGCGGCGGGGTCGTGCGACTGCTCGAGGCGAATCGCGAGCTGATCGCGCGCCGCGCCGGCCGGCCGATCGAGATTGTCGCCCTCTCGGCGCGCGACCGGCACAAGGATCGCGGCGTCGACCTGTCGGCCTATCGCTGGGAAGACGATATGGGCGCGCTGGTCGCGGCCGCCGACGTCGACGTCGTCGTCGAGATGGTCGGCGGCGCCGACGGCCCGGCGCTGACCCTCGCGCGCCAGGCGCTCGGCGCGGGCAAGGCGCTGGTCACCGCCAACAAGGCGATGATCGCGCACCACGGGCTCGATCTCGCCCGCCTCGCCGAGGAAAAGGACACGCCGCTCAAATATGAGGCGGCGGTCGCGGGCGGCATTCCGGTGATCAAGGCGATTCGCGAGGGCGCCTCGGCGAACGAGATCGCGCGCGTCTACGGCATCCTCAACGGCACCTGCAATTATATCCTGACCCGGATGGAGCGCGAGCGCGCGAGCTTCGCCGAGGCGCTCGCCGCGGCGCAGGCCGAGGGCTATGCCGAGGCCGACCCGACCTTCGACGTCGACGGCATCGACGCCGCGCACAAGCTGTCGATCCTCGCCGCGCTCTGCTTCGGGACCCGGCTCGACATCGACGCGGTCGCGGCGACGGGCATCCGCGGCCTGATCGCCGCCGACATCCGCGAGGCCGAGGCGCTGGGCCACCGCGTCCGCCTGATCGGCATGGCCGAGCGTGATCCGGCGAACGGCGGCGCGCTCTACCAGCATGTCCAGCCCTGCCTCGTCCCCGCCGACCATCCGCTCGCCTATGTTCCCGGCGCCTTGAACGCCGTCGTCGCCGAGGGCAATTTCGTCGGCCGCCTTTTCTTCGAGGGCGCGGGCGCGGGCGCGGGACCGACGGCGTCGGCGATCGTCGCCGACATCATCGACATCGCGCGCGACGAATATGGCCCCGCCTTCGCGATGCCCGTCGACGCGCTCGACCAGGCGCCCGCCGCCGACGCGGGGGCGCGGGTCGGCAAGCATTATGTCCGGCTGGTGGTCGAGGACCGCATCGGCGTGCTCGCCGAGATCGCGGCGGCGATGCGCGACGCGGGGGTGTCGATCGAGAGCTTCATCCAGCGCGGCGACGAAGCGGGCGGCGGCGTCGTGATCGCGCTCGTCACCCACGAAGGCCCCGCGCGCGCGATCCACGCCGCGCTCGCCGCGCTCGCCGCGTCGGACCATGTGGTCGGCGAGCCGATGCACATGCCGATCCTCGCGCTCTGATCGTCTGCCCGCGCCGCGCCCGAAAGGGAGGCGAGCGGGCGGGGGATCAGGACGCCTCCCGCGCCTCCAGGCGCGCCTTGGGGTCGTCGGGCGGCACGAAGGTCCAGACGGTATCGCCCGCGTCGACGCCCGGCCGGTGCTGGACCGAGAAGACGGCGAGGTCACCCGACGCGCGCACCACCGCCAGGCTGTCGCCCCCCGACGCCTTCATCCGCGCGACGAAATCGGCGTAGGTGAATTTCTCGGTGATCTTCGTCCGGCCGAAGGTCCAGCCCGCCAGCAGCCGGTCGAGCTGCTCCTCGATCGGTGTCCCCGCCAGCGTGAAGACCCGCCCGCGCCGCTGGCCGCCCGGCCGCGATTCGCCGATCATCCGGCTGACGCGGTCGTGGCCGACCTCGGGCGCCAGCTCGCTGCACACCAGCGCGTTATAGGCGTCGTTGTCGGTCGCCGCGATCAGCTGCTGGTAACGGCCCATGTCGAGATGGTCGTCGTGCGTCTCGTCCAATATGTCGCCGTGATGGACGGGCAGGCCGGCACGCCGCGCGCGGCGCAGCGCGAGCTGGCTCGGGTCGGCGATCAGCACGTCGCGCTCCTGCGCCTTGACGAACTGGGCGAACGCGATCGTCCAGCTGTTGGCGCCGACGAGCAGCACCCCGTCGCCCTTGCCGCGGTCGAGCCCCAGCCAGCGCGCGAAAGGCGCGGCGGTGAAGCCGTGCGCGAAGATCGTCGCGATCACCACCGCGAAGGACAGCGGCACCAGCGCCTCGGCGCCCGGAATGCCATAGTCGGAGAGGCGCAGCGCGAACAGGCCGGTCACCGCCGCGGCGACGATGCCGCGCGGCGCGATCCACGCGACGAACAATCGCTCCTTGAACGGGATGCGGGTGAACAGCAGCGCGAGCATGATGGTCAGCGGCCGCACCACGAACAGCAGCAGGATCAGGAACAGGATGAAGCGCGCCTGGAAATTGGTCACCACATTCCAGTCGAGCGTCGCCGACAGGATGATGAACACGCCCGAGACGAGGAGGACGGTCAGATCCTCCTTGAAGCGCAGCAGCATGTGACTCGAATCGGTCTCGCGGTTCGCCATCACCACGCCCATCACCGTCACGGTGATCAGCCCGGTTTCGTGCATGATCAGGTCGGCGAAGACGAAGGCGGCGATCACCGTGGTCAGCAGCACCGGCGCCTTCAGATATTCGGGAACCCAGCCGCGCACGAAGGCGGAGGTCAGCGCGAAGGCCGCGCCGCCGCCGATCAGCATCGCGAGCAGGCTCGCCGCGACAACGTCGGTGACGATCGCGACGCTGTTCGCCTGCGCGCCGCCATGGGTGATATAGGCGTAGATGCCGACCGCGAGCAGCGCGCCGATCGGGTCGTTCACGATCGCTTCCCACTTCAGCATATGCTTGACGCGCGGCGTGATGTTGAGCGTGCGGAGCAGCGGTACGACCACCGTCGGGCCGGTGACGACCATGATGCCGCCGAACAGCGCCGCGATCTCCAGCGGCAGGCCGGCGCCGTAATAGGCGGCGGCGGTGCCGAGCGCCCAGCCCACCGGCACGCCCACGAAGACGAGCATGAACACCGCGACGCCGGCGTGGCGCAGCTCGCGGAATTTCAGCGTCAGCCCGCCCTCGAACAGGATCACCGCGACCGCGAGCTTGATCATCGGCTCGCGCAGCGCGCCGAAATCCTGCTCGGGGTGGATGAGGCCGAGCACCGGGCCCGCGATGATGCCCGCGATCAGCATCAGCGCGATCGCCGGCCGGCCGGTGCGCCACGCGACCCATTGCGCGCCGATGCCGATGACCCCGATCAGGGCGATTTTGACGAGCAGGGAGTCGATCGCGAACATGGCATGGAGCCTAGGGCATGGGGCGGAAAAGACGCCAGAAAAAAGAGACCGCCCGCTCCCCTTGCGGCGAGCGGGCGGTCCGGTCTTTCAGCCGCGAAGCGCGATCAGAACTTGCCGCGCAGCGTCACGCCATAGGTCCTGGGCTCGGCCAGGAACTGCGAGAAGATCTGGCGTCCGCCCGGATATTGCGGGTCGACGAAGGGCGCCGACGTCGTTCCCGCCTGGAAGGGCGAGTTGAACGCGACCTGGGCGTAATTCTTGTTGAAGATATTCTGCGCCCAGAACTCGACGCCCCATTTCTCGTCGGGACCGCGGATGCCGAGGCGGGCGTTGAACAGCGCATAGCCGTCCTGCTCCTTCTGCGGGAACAGGTCCGAGCCCGTGTTGTAGTCGCTGGTCATGCGGCCATCGATATAGACGAGGCCGGTCAGCCCGCTACTGCCGATCTCGGGCGTCCAGGTGACGCTGCCGGTCGCGACCCATTCGGGCGCGTTCGACAGATTGTCGCCGGGCAGCTTGCGCAGCGCCGGGTCGAGCGGCGTGCCCGACTTGTTGCCGACCAGATCGGCGCGATACTTGGTCTTCGCATAGGTCAGGCCCGCGGCGAGGCGGAAGTCGCGCGCCGGAACCAGCGAGGCCTCGATCTCGACGCCTTCGGTACGCACGCCCCAGCTGACGTCGTCGGCCGCGCAGGCCCCGGTCGCCCCGCTCGTGTCGGTATCGGCATCGGGACCGCCGACGAGGTCGCCGCCGCAGCCGTTGATCGTCTGGACGATGAACACGCTGCCGTTGAAGGTGTTGAGCTGGAAGTTGCTGAAATCCGACCGGAAGGCCGACACGCCGAGGCTGAACGGCCCGGTCGCATATTTGGCGCCGATTTCATAGGCGTCGACCAGTTCGGGGTCGAACTGCAGATTGCCGACGACCGCCTGCGCACCGCCGACCGCGGCGAAGGGCACGATCGGCGACTTGAGCGCCGAGCGGTCGAGGTTGAACCCGCCCGCCTTGTAGCCGCGCGAAAAGCTCGCATAGGCCAGAAGATCGGGGGTCGGCTTCCACGACAGGATCGCGGTGCCGGTCCACTCGTCCTCGCTGCGCTGGTCGTTGATCGACACGCCGTCGAGCTCGGCGGTCGCGTTGCCCTGGCAGCCGAGGCCGATCAGCGCGCCGGCGAGCGCCTTGGCGGTCGCGTTCGACGTCGCGCTCGTCAGGTCGTCGAGCACCAGCCCCTGAATCTGCGGGCAGATCGTGTTGTCGTTGGTGAAGCTCGCGGCGAACTTCTTCTTGTCGTGGGTGTAACGCACGCCGAAGGTGAAATCGATCGTGTCGGTGACGTGGAAGATATTGTGCGTGAACAGCGCCCAGTTGGTGCCGTTCTGATAATAGCGGTCGTCGATGCTGCCGAGGTCGTTGAGCCCGTCGAGCAGGTTGAACGCCGCAAGGATGTCGGGACCCGACGCGCCGCTCGCGGCGCCGATCGTCGCGGGGCCGACGCCGGGAAAGACGCACAGCGGGCTGGTCGGCGAATAGAGCGGCGCGAGCCCGCCGCCCGAGATGATGCGGCAATTGGCGAAGCGGCCATACTGGTCGCCGAAGCGCAGATTGTCGCGCACCGTCAGCTTCTCGTTGGCGTAGAAGCCGCCGACAAGCCAGTCGAGCTTGCCGCCGAAGGCTTCGCCGTTCAGCCGCACTTCCTGGGTGAAGGTGTGGAACTGGCGATAGGCGTCGTCGCTCGGCGCGCGATAGAGGATGTCGACGGTGCCATAGTCGAGATCGCCGGCCTGGCTCGACCGATATTCGCGATAGGCGGTGATCGAGGTCAGCGTCGCGCCGCCGAAATCATAGTCGATCTGGCCCGAGAAGCCGTAATCCTTGGTCTCGCCGGCATAGCTGCGCCCCGGGGTGACCGACAGCGTCCGCCCATAGCCCTGGTTGAACGCCGCAAGCGGCTGCCCCAGGTCGCGCAGCACGTTGATGATGTTGTTGCCGTCGGGCTGAAGCGGCGCGAGCGGCGTCGACGGATCGTTGAGATTGCCGATATAGGGGTTGACGCTGTTGTCGACATAGATGGCGCCGCAGCATCGCTCGTCGCGGAAGGTATAGTCGGCGATCAGCCGCACCGACAGCGCGTCGGTGGGCTCGAACAGGAGCTGACCGCGCAGGAAATAGCGGTCGCGGTTGTTGACGTCGGTGTTGTTCGCCGGATCGCGATAGAAGCCGTCGCGCTTGACCCAGACGCCGTCGACGCGCGCGGCGAGCGTGTCGCTGATCGGCCCGGTCAGGCTGGCGGCGGCGCGCCAATAATCATAATTGCCATAGGTGATCTCGCCCGATCCGCCGAAGGTGAACTCGGGCTTCTTCGAATAGATGCTGATCAGCCCCGCCGACGAATTGCGGCCGCCGAGCGTGCCCTGCGGGCCGCGCTGGACCTCGACGCGCTCGAGCTCGCCCAGTTCGTTGAGGCCGATGCCCGAGCGCGAGCGGTAGACGCCGTCGATGAAGACCGGGACCGAGCTTTCGAGGCCGGGGTTGTCGCCGACGGTGCCGATGCCGCGGATGCGCGCCGAACCATTGGCTTCGCTGCCGGTCGACGAGACGAGCAGCGACGGCGCGACCTGGTTCAATTGGCGGATGTCGTTGGCGCCGCTGTTCTGCATCGCCTCGGCGCCGACCGCCGAAATGGCGACCGGAACGTCGGAGAGCAGCTGGGCACGGCCCTGCGCGGTGACGACGATCGCGTCGCCGGCGGAATCGTCGGCGGTCGCGTTCTGGGCCGCGCTGTCGGGGGCCGCGCTGTCCTGCGCGAAGGCGGGCGCCGCGGCCGCGGCGACCGCCAGCGATACGCCGAGCGCGCTGGTGCGCAAAAGGCGGGCGGCAAGAAGGGAAGAAGATTTCATGACGGGCACTCCTCTCAATATTTCATTTTTTCGTTGCGCCTCGAAACATACCCAAACTGCGCCGCCGTTCCAGCGAACGCGGCGTGATTCGATGATTGTTTGCGCGGAGTGATGCAATTGGGCCACAGGGCCGAAAACCCGCATTTCCCGGCTGCGGGATCAGATTTTCGCGCGAATCCGGCGTGCCGTAGCGTCATCGCGTTCGGGGCTGGCGCAGGCGAAACGCAGCAGCCGCCCTCCGGCGACCAGCATCGCCCGGTAAGGCCCGGAAAAATTCGCCGCGATGGCCGCGTCCGCGACGTCGAGCCCGCCGGTGAGGCTGCCGAAGGCCGGGAGGATCAGCCGCTGCGCGTCGCCCGCGAAGCAGGGGCGCGACACGCCGCGGCCGCGCAGGGTCAGGCGGAGCTTCGGGTGGAAATGCCCCGATATTTCCGGGCGCGTCTCGGCCGCGCGGCACTGGTGGCGCAGCACGATGCCGTCGACGACCATCTCCTCGGCGACCTCGCCGCCCCAGGCGCCGCCCGAGAGGCCGTCGTGATTGCCCGCGATCCAGACGAGGCGCGTCGCCGCGGCCTGCCGCGCGAGCCGCGCCGCGACCGCGGGGACGATGCGCGCCGCGGCATCGCGATCGTGGAAGCTGTCGCCGAGGCACCAGATCGCGCGCGCGCCGGTCTCCGCCGCCAGCCGCGCGAGCCGGTCAAGCGTGTCGTGGCTGTCATAAGGGGGCAGCGGCTGGCCGTGCCCCGCGTACCAGCTCGCCTTTTCGAGATGGAGGTCGGCGACGATCAGCGCGCCGTGGCGCGGCCAGAACAGCGCCCGGTCGGCGAGCATGGTAAAGGATTGGCCGGCAAAGGACAGGCTCGGGGCGGGCGGCATGCCGCCGCTATGGCGCGCCGCGCATCCGGCGGCAAGCCCGCCGCCGGGGGTCTACCCCCCGCGCATCCAGCCGGCCGCGGCATAGCGTTGCCCGGTCTCGCGCCGCGCCCCGCTCGGCATGTCGAGCACGACGCGCTTGTTGGGGAAGTCGATCTCGACGCGGTCGAACAGCGACAGGCTGTCCATCCCCAGCAGCAGCGCCGGGCGGTCGCCTAGGCCGAGCGCATCGAACGCCTTCGAATCGGCGAAGGAAACCGGCAGGTCGTTGATGTTGATCCCCTCGATCTCGATCCGCTTGATCCCGGTTCGCACCGCCGGCACATCCTCGCCGGTCACCGCCCCGAGCACCGCGGGATAGAAGGCGGTGCTGTTCTGGCGCCGCGCCGCGATCAGCTTCTGCAGCGCGAGATTGCCGACGCTCGACTGGGCGCCGGTATCGACGACGACGTCGATGCGGCGCCCGTCGATGCGCGCGTCGGACAGGATCAGGCGGCCGGCGCTGTTGCGCGCGGTGACGACGATCGCATCCTTGTCGCGGATCAGCGGCCGCGCGTGGCGGCGGCTCGCCAGTATCTCCATCTTCTCACCCCGGAAATCGATCAGCAGCCGGCGCTTTTCGAGCATGTCGACCCCGATCAGCCCCGCCGCGCCGATATGGCGTCCGGCAAAGGCCGGCGCGTCGAACGGGTTGAGGCGGAGGTCGGTCATCTCGAGCGAGGCGACGCGGAAGCTCGGAGCCACGGCGACCGACGTGCCGATCGTCGCGAGCCGCAACCGCTCGCTACGGTCGAGCCCCAGGCGGTCGGCGAGTTCGCGCGCGATGACGGTGCGTTCGGCGCCGGTGTCGACGAGGAAGGAGAAGGGCCCCTGTCCGTCGACCATCACCTGCACCGACATGCGCCGCGTCGCATCGAGGTCGAACGGCTGGACGAAGGGGACGATATTGTCGAGATTCTCGCCCAGCATCGCGGGGTCGGGAACCGGCGCCGCGGCGGGCGCGGGCGGCGGGGCGGGCGCGACCGGTCCCGGCGTCGCGCCGGCGAGCAGCGGCGCCGCAAGCAGCAAGGGCCAAAGCGGCGACCGGACGGCCATCAGCGTCATATCGGCATCCCCTCCTGATTTTCCGGCAGTTTACGCCCGATCGGGCCGCCCGGCAAGCGAGGGTTCAATCCCCGCCCATCGCCGTGTCGGCGAGCGCATCGGCCAGCTCGCCGAGCAGCGCATCGTCGAGATCGGCCCCCGCGACGCTCTCGCGCCCGATCAGCACCAGCACCGGAATCGCGAGCGGGCTGATCCGGTCGAGCGTCCGGTGCACCATCGTCCCCGCGGCGCGGTCGAGCAGGTCGCCGAGCCGAGCGACGTCGGTCAGCCGCTCGCGCGCGTCGGCCCAGGCGGCTTCGAGCAGCAGATGGTCGGGCTCGTATTTCCTCAGGACATCGAAGATCAGGTCGGTCGAGAAGGTCACCTGCTTGCCTGTCTTGCGCTTCCCCGGATGCTGGCGCTCGATCAGCCCGCCGATCACCGCGACCTCGCGAAAGGCGCGCTTCAGCAGGTGCGACTGCTCGACCCATTCGACGAACTCGTCGGACAGGATCTCGGCGTCGAACAGCGCTTCGGGGTTCGTCACCGGGCGCAGCGACCAGATGGCGATCGCATAGTCGGACGCGACGAAGCCGAGCGGCTGCAGCCCCACCCGCTCCATCCTTTTGGTGATCAGCATGCCGAGCGACTGGTGCGCGTTCCACCCCTCGAAGGGATAGCAGACCATATAGTGGTGGCCTTCGTGCGGAAAGGTCTCGACGAGCAGTTCGCCGGGGCGCGGCAGCACCGAGCGGAGCGCCTGCATCTCGAGCCAGAAGCGGACGTCCTCGGGGAATCGCCGCCAGCTCGCCGGGTCGGCGAGGAAACCCCGCACCCGGTCGGCGAGCCGGGTCGAGATGGCGAGGCGCGCGCCCATATAGCTCGGGATGCGCGCCGGGCGCGTCGTCGCGCGCACGATCAGGTCGGTGTCGCGGATCGATTCGACCTCGAGGCTGAGCCCGGCGAAAGCGAAGGTGTCGCCGGGGGTCAGCGTGCTCGCGAAATATTCCTCGACCTGGCCGAGGCGGCGGCCGTTCCTGAAGCGCACCGCCGCCATCGGCGCCTCGACGATGATCCCGGCGTTGAGCCGGTGCTGCGCCGCGAGCCGCGGATGCGAAAGGCGCCACCGCCCTTTCCCGTCGGGTGCGAGGCGGCGGAAGCGGTCGTAGCTCTTGAGCGCATAGCCGCCGTCGCGCACGAAGCCGAGCAGGCGGCCGAAAATATCGGCGTCGATCCACCGGTAGGGCGCCGCGGTGCGGACTTCGGCAAGCAGTTCGTCTTCCCGGAACGGCGCCGCGCAGGCGAGCGCCATCACATGCTGCGCGAGCACGTCGAGCGCGCCGGGGCGGAAGCGGTCGGCGTCGCGCTCGCCCGCCTCCACCGCGTCCAGGGCCGCGCGCGCCTCCAGATATTCGAAGCGGTTTCCGGGCACGATCAGCGCGCGGCTCGGCTCGTCGAGCCGGTGGTTGGCGCGCCCGATGCGCTGGAGCAACCGCGACGAGCCCTTGGGCGCGCCCATCTGGATCACGCAGTCAACGTCGCCCCAGTCGAGCCCGAGGTCGAGGCTCGCGGTCGCGACGAGCGCGCGCAGCCGCCCCTCCGCCATCGCGGCCTCGGCACGCTGGCGCGCCTCGCGGTCGAGGCTGCCGTGGTGGATCGCGATCGGCAAGCTGAGGTCGTTGACCTTCCACAATTCCTGAAAGATCAGCTCGGCGAGCCCGCGCGTGTTGCAGAAGATGATCGTCGTGCGGTTCTTCGCGATCTCGGCCATCACCTGATGCACCGCATAGCGCCCCGAATGCCCCGCCCACGGCACCGCGCCCTCGGGCAGCAGGATCGCGATGTCGGGCTCGGCGCCGGGCTCGCCCTCGACCAGCGTCACCGCGCCCGCATCGGCATCGGGCGCCAGCCACGCGGCATATTGCGCGGGGTCGGCGATCGTCGCCGACAGGCCGACGCGGCGAAGACCGGGCGCGAGTCGCTGAAGCCGCGACAGCGCGAGGGACAGCAGGTCGCCGCGCTTGCCGGGCGCGAAGGCGTGGATTTCGTCGATCACCACCGTCTTCAGATCGGCGAACATCGCGAAACTGTCGGGATAGGAGAGCAGGAGCGACAAAGATTCGGGGGTGGTCAGCAGGATGTTCGGCGGCTTCGCGCGCTGCCGCGCCTTCCTGTCCGACGAGGTATCGCCGCTGCGGCTCTCGACGCTGATATCGAGCCCCATCTCGGCGATCGGCCCCAGAAGGTTGCGTTCGACGTCGGCGGCAAGCGCCTTCAGGGGCGAAACATAGAGGGTGTGCAGCCGGTCCGACGGATGTTCGGCGAGGTCGGCAAGGCTCGGAAGAAAGCCCGCGAGCGTCTTGCCCGCGCCCGTCGCGGCGACGAGCAACGCATGCTCGCCGCGCTCCGCCGCCGCCAGCATTTCGGCCTGATGCCGCCGCACCCGCCACCCGCGCGCGGCGAACCAGTCGGTGAAGATGGCGGAGAGCGGCATGGCGAAGATGTGGCGCCGCGCGCGGCGGCGGGCAAGGCCCGGGTTGATTTCGGCAAAGCGGGAGCGGCGACCGGTTGCGGCCGGGTGCGGGCATAAGATCCTCCCTGCGGCGAAGCCGTGGGGAGGGGGACCATCCGAAGGATGGTGGAGGGGCCGCGAGCGCAAGCGAGCGCCTCGCGCTCGGCCCCTCCGTCAGCGGCTACGCCGCTGCCATCTCCCCATCGCTGCGCGACAGGGAGGATCGCCCGCTACCCACCCCAAAGCCGCCGCCAAAAACCGCGCCACATGAAGCTGCGGGATCATGTCCCGGCCGCGCTGCCCGACCCTCGGCTAACGGCCCGAGCCGGAACGCCGCCCGACGCCGTAATCGATCCGGATCCGCACCCAACTGCCCACCAGCAGCCGTCCGCTGCGTCGTGGAGGCCGCACCCTGAATTGCCATGCGGCGGCGAGTACCGCGCGATTGATCTGCGAGCCATAGGGATATTCATCGAGCCCGACGCAATCCTCGACGCGATAGTCGGGCGCCGTGCGGCAGGCGATCAGGCCCCAGCCGGGCCCGCTGGCGGTCGACAGATATCCGCGCAGCTCGTCATCGCTCGGTTCGCGGTACCAGGTGGCGGCATAAAGCGGCTCGCCATTGGGGGCCGTGCCCACCTGCTCGGTGTCGCGGGACGCGGATCCTCCGATATTGGGCGGCCCATAGACCCGCCCGTCGGACGGGCGGAGGACCGCCTGGGGAACCGGCTGTGCGGGCGGTTGCTCGCTCGGCAGCGGCGGCGGCGGCGCGGCCTGCGGCGCGGCGACCGGCGGTGGCGGTTGTTCGATGGCTTCGGGCCGCGGCGGTGCAGGCTGCTCCTCCGCCGGCTGTCGCTCGCGGCCTTGTTCGGGCGACGCCTCCGAATCTCCGGCCGCCTCCAGCGTCACGAGCGTGACGTGCTCCTCCTTGCTGACGCTTCGCTCTCCCAGGCCGAAGGTGAGGAGCAGGAGCAGCAAGCCGCCCGTGATGAGCAAGGCCAGGCCTATCGCAAGCGTACGCCGCCCCGCGCCGATGCCGACCGGTTCGAGGGAGCGATGGGCCGGCGTCGCGCCCGGCCGGAGCAGTCCCTGGAGGCGGCGAGCGCTGATCAAGAGGCCCGGCGGCGACATCCGCGCGGGGATAGGGGGCGCCCGGGTCGATGGCAAGGGTGCCGCGCTGGTCCGCCTAAAGCCGCTCTGCGACCCTCGCCAACAGCGCTCGCCAATGCTCGCCCAGCCGCCGCTGGAACAGCATCAGCTCGAACCCGTGCCGCGCCGCATGGCGCTGCGGGATCGCGTCCCAGCCGCGATGCTCGACCGTCACCCGCGTCTCGCCGCCGACCGGCTCGAACCGCACCTCGACCTCGGTCGCCTGATCGGCGGCGAAGCTCGGAAGCCGCCAACCGAAGGCGAGCCGTTCGCCGGGCAGCCAATGCGCGACCCGGCCGATCTCCCACTCCTCGCCGTCGGCGAAGCGCGTGACGAGCCGGCCGCCGGGACCTTCGGGGTCGAAGCGCAGCGTGCCGTCGCCCGCGGGCGACAGCGGAAAGAGCGGATGGCTCGTCCACCAGCGGCCGATGTCGCGGGTGAAGGCGGTGAAGGCCGCCAGCGGCGTCGCGGCAACACGCAGCGCGACGATCACGGCCGCGCCGCTCACGCGCTATCCCCGGTGCCGCCTTCGACGTGGCGCTTGAAGGCGGCGAGCTGGTGCGCCCAGCGCGCCTCGGTCGCGGCGAGCCAGGCCTTGAGCTCGTCGGTCGCGCCGTCCTTGAGCGTATAGATGCGGACCCGCGCGTCGAACGCCGGATGCCCGTCCTCGACCAGTCCGCCGGCCTTCAAGGCGCGCAGATGGCGGCTCATCGCCGGGGGTGCGAGGCCGAGCGCGCCCGCGAGTTCGCCCGCGCTCCGCGGCCGCTCGCCGAGCAGCTCGATCGCGCGCCGCCGCACCGGGTCGGCGAGCGCGGCGAGGGTGCGGTCGAGCGCGGCGCTCAATCGTCGAGCCGCGTCTGGGTGGTGAAGCCGCCCTCGGCGTCCCATTCCTCGGCGGTCTTCGCCTCGACCGTCACGCCGAAGGTCCAGATATGCCCCTCGGGGTCCTTGGCGCGATAGGTGCGGTCGCCATAGAATTGCGTCTCGGGCGCGGCGATGATCTCGGCGCCTGCGGCGCGCGCGCGGTCGCAATGCGCGTCGATATCCTCGCCCGCGCCGAGCTGGACGTGCACCGACTGCGTATTCTTGCCACCGATCGATTTCGGGCTCTTGTGATCGTCCGACCATTCGTTGCCGACCATCACCACCGACGTGCCATAGCCCATCTCGCTGTGCGCGAGGTTGCCGCCCGCATCGAGCAGCACGAACAGGGGCTCGAAGCCGAACGCCTCCTCGAGCCAGCGAAAGGCCGCCTTGCTGTCCTGATAGCTGACGGCGCTCGAAAGCCCCTTGGGGCGCGATGCTTCGGTCATGTTGCTTCTCCCGAATCGGTGAGGTAATTCCCATTACATATAATATTTTCCAATAAATGGAAATATATCTTCGTCACCCTGAACTTGTTTCAGGGTCCATGGCCCGATCCTTTCGATCCGTATGGCGTTTGAGGAGAGGGTCGGTCATAGATGCTGAAACAAGTTCAGCATGACGTGGGGAATGGATGTCGCCCCGGACAGGAAAGGCGTTTCATTCCATCGCAATCTTGCGTTACCCCTATGTCATGACCAACCATCTCGCGCGCTGCGTTGCCGAAGCCTATGAGCAGGCGCTTCCCCACCGCGGGACGGGGCGCGTCGCCGATTATATTCCGGCGCTGGCGAAGGTCGATCCGAATCGCTTCGGCTTCGCGCTCGCGCTCCCCGACGGGACCGTCCATGCGCGCGGCGACGCCGACGAGCCCTTCTCGATCCAGTCGGTGTCGAAGGTCTTCACCCTCGCGCTCGCGCTGCGGCGCGTCGGCAGCGCGCTGTGGGACGGGGTCGGACGCGAGCCGTCGGGCAGCGCCTTCAACTCGATCGTCCAGCTCGAAAGCGAGGGCGGCATCCCGCGCAATCCGTTGATCAACGCGGGCGCGATCGCGACGAGCGACCGGCTGATCGACACGCGCAGCGCCGACGCGGCGGTCGACGAGATTCTCGATTTCATCCGCGCCCGCGCCGGCGATGCCGGGGTCGCGATCGACCCCGAGGTCGCGGCGTCCGAATCCGAAACCGGCGCGCGCAACCGCGCCCTCGCTTATTTCATGGCGTCGTTCGGCAACCTCCGCCACCCGGTCGAAACCGTGCTGTCGGTCTATTTCCGCCAATGCGCGATCGCGATGAGCTGCCGCCAGCTCGCGCGCGCGGGGCTGTTCCTCGCGATGGACGGCCGCGACCCGCTGACCGGCGAGCAATTGATCGAACCGCACCGCGCGCGCCGCATCAACGCCATCATGATGCTCTGCGGCCATTACGACAATTCGGGCGAGTTCGCCTTTCGCGTCGGCCTGCCGGGCAAGAGCGGGGTCGGCGGCGGCATCTTGTGCATCGCGCCGGGGCAGGGGTCGATCGCGGTCTGGTCGCCGGGGCTCACCGAGGCGGGCACCTCGCTCGTCGGCGCGCTCGCGCTCGAACATTTCGCTTATGCGGCGGGCTGGTCGGTGTTCGACTGAGCCCTCATCGGTGTCTTGCACATTTTATGTTACACTGTAACATTTGCCTCGACAGGGGGAGGGGGCAGATGAATCGATTGGTAATGGCGGTGACGGCATTCGTCATGCTGGGGGGCACGACGCCGCCTTCAGGCCTGGGCCTTTCGCCGGCACAGATCGATGATTTCCTGGTGAGCGGCACCTATTCGAGCTACGAGCCGCAACCGCTGACTCAATGGGATCTCGACGTGCGCGCGGCGCTGGTCGCGAAGGATCGCGGCGGCGCGGTCGCCGCGCTCGCGCCCCGCTACGGGCTTTCGGCCGCGCGGATGGCCGAGCTGGTGCGGCTCTGGGTGGTGTCCGACAATATCCGTTTCGACGTCCGGCCCACGAAACAGGCGGCGGCGGCCAGGCTCGACATCCGGCGCCGGACGCTCGCGCTCGTCGCGGAGGCGCGAACCGCGCTCGTCGTCGAAGCCGCCGCCGTCACGCTCGACCGCCTCGACGAGTGCCGCGCGGAGGATTTCGACGCGCTGATGGCGGGCGCCGCCGATCGCCGCCGCGATGCCTGGCTGATCGCGAACAGCGCGCCGTGCGGCAGCCATTTCCTTCGCGCGGCGCGCGCCCTCGACGGGCAGGTCTTTCTCCCGCCGCTGATCCGCGCCGCCCATTATGGCGCGCTGGCGCGGGTCGATGCGCTGTCGCTTTATGCGTGGCTGATTTCACCCGAAGCGCTGGCGCGGGTGGCCGAAAGCGACCGCGACGCGCTCGCGGCGCGGCTCGTTCTGCTTTATGCCGACAAGCTGTTCGACACCGGGCAGAGCGACGCGGCGGTCGCGCTGATCGATTCGCAGCCCGCGCCGGTCGGTGCCCTGCTGCGGACCGGAAAGATGGGGGCGGCGACCGCGACGGTCGACGGGGTGCCGGTGACCTTCGCCGCGGAGGATCAGGCGCGGACGATCATGCTGCATCTGGCGTCGGCCTATGCCCTCGACGGCCGCCGCGACGAGGCGGCCGCGCTGCTCGGTCGCATCGGCGATCGCGCCGCGGCCGAAAAGGCGCTCCGCTGCCGGCTCGATGCCTCGGCCGAAAGCGAAGCGGGCTTCGCCTGCCGCGACAAGGAGGATCCCGACTGGCTCGGCCAGATGATGCTCGTCCACTTCCTCGACCATCCCGCCGACGATCCCTATCCGCTGGCCGAAGCGGGCTTCTCGAGCCAGGGCACCAGCCGCGACGCGATTCCCGATCTGGCGTGCCGGCTGTTCGATCCGGCGGAATTTCCCGACATCTGCGCCGAAGCACGGCGCAGGGTCGTCGATGCGACCGGGATCGCGGGCGAAGATTATGACGCGGACACGAAAACGGCGCTCGGCGTCGAGCTCGCCGCGCTGTCGCTGCCGGGCTTTGCCGCGCAACGCGCCGCCCAGGAACAGGCGCTGCGCGCGGTGGTGGCGCGAAACAGCGCGCCCGACACCGAGGCGCCGGCGTCGCGGCGGGTCAGCATCGACCCCGACCCCGCGCCCTTCGCCGCGCAGCCGCTGCCGGTCGCTTTGCGCAAGGCGCCGCGCCGGCCGTCGGCCTGGCCCAAGGACGCGGCGCCGCTGCCCGATGATTTTCTGCCGGTGCGTTTCGAACGCGCGGGAACGCGGGCGGTGGCGATCAGCCTGTCCCAGAATTTCGATCCCGTCGGCGAGGTCTCGGGCGGCGGTTACTGGGTTCATCTGTCGGACGACGGCGGACGCCATTGGCAGGCGCCGCTCTACACCGGCCTCGCCGACCGCTTTCCCTATGTGGTTCCGGCCGAGGCGCGCATGCCGCTGCTCGGCGACGACGGCGCGATCGACCTCGAGGTCGAGGTCGCGCTGCTCGACACGGCGTCGATCACCTATCCCCCCGTGGCGCTTGCGACCCGGCGCAAGCAGGCCGATCTCTACCTCCGCCTGCCGATCGCCGATCTGGCGCGCGACAACGACGGCGACGGGTTCAGCGATATCGCCGCACGGCACCTGCTGCTCGACGCGAAGGGCGACGCCGCGCCGATGCTGATCGGGGCGCGGAAAGCGGATGCGTGCGGCCCGATGAGCCGGGCGCAGGGCGCGCAGATCGCGCTGCTCGGCAAGTTGTTCGACGTCCGCGTGGCGCCGCTCGTCGAGCCGCTCGACGTGGCCCAAAGCGACCTCGGCGCACGGATGGCGCAATGGGGGACGGCGGCATCGGGTCCGGCGCGGCCGGTCTTCCTGCTCGGCGACCCCGCCGATTTCGCCTGCCTCGACAGCGACCGGCCGATCATCGTCTATTCGAAGCGGCACCTAGTCGCACTGGCGCGCAAGAGCCCCGATTTCCATCCGGTCACCATGCCGAAGATCGTCTTCAACCGCGCGCGCGACCGAGGCTATGTCGAATGGTCGGCGGGCTGGACGGGCGGGACGTTCCGCCTTCGCTTCGTGGACAATCGCTGGCGGATCGACACGATCGGCAGCTGGATCACCTGATCGGCCGGCTGCTCAGTCGTCGTCAAGCAGGGTCATGCTGACCTTCGCGGTGCCGCTGCGGTGCATGCCGATCTCGCGCGCGGCGGCGTGGCTGACGTCGATCACCCGGCCGCGGCCGAAGGGGCCGCGATCGTTGATGCGGACGACGACGCTCTTGCCGTTCGCCATGTTGGTGACGCGCACCCGGCTGCCGAAGGCGAGGGTGCGATGCGCGGCGGTCAGCGCGTCGGGGTCGAAACGCTCGCCGTTCGCGGTGCGGTTGCCGGCGAGCTCGTCGCCATAATAACTCGCCATTCCGCTGCCCATTTCGGTGCCGTCGTCGCCGGCATCCTGTTCCTGCGCCCCCGCCGGAAGCGGGAGTTGCTCTTGCGCTGCCGCCGGAATCGCCAGCAGCAGTGGCAGGGTCATCACCATCAAGCGGCGCAAATCAGCCTCCCCCTTGTCAGGTGGGCGGCATGAAGCAGCGCACGCGCCGGGCCGCAAGCCGTCAGCGCCGCGCTGGGCGGAAACTGCGCCTAGCCGTTTCGGCGATCAGACGTCGAGATTGGCGACCGACAGCGCGTTGGTCTGGATGAAATCGCGCCGCGGCTCGACCTCGTCGCCCATCAATCGCTCGAAGATTTCGTGCGCGACGTCGGCCTGTTCGGCCTCGACGCGCAGCAGCGAGCGGTTGGCGGGGTCGAGCGTGGTTTCCCACAATTGCTCGGCGTTCATCTCGCCCAGCCCCTTGTAGCGGCTGATGCTGAGCCCCTTGCGGCTGTGCGCGAAGATCGCGTCGAGCAGTTCGGACGGGCGCGTCACCGGGTTCGCCTTGGCGCTCGATGCCGCGGCGGTCTCGCCCTCGCCATCCTCCTCGGCGGGCTCGGCTTCGACCGCGGCCGCACCGCTCGCCTTTACCAGCCGCGCCGGGCCGGCATAGGTTTCGGCCTGTTCGCCCGCGAGCTTGTGGAGGCGGCGCGCCTCCTGGCTCGCGAGGAAGGCGGCGTCGACGACATGATGATCGCTCACCCCGCGCCAGCGGCGTTCGAGGGTATAGCCGCCGCCCTCGACCGCCTCGACGGTCCACTGGGCCTCATTGCCCCCGGTCAGCGCACGCTCAGCCGCGCTCAACCACTGCACGGCGGTCGCGGCGGCGCTGAGGCGGCCAGCGGTATCGAGCGCCGGGTCGAGCGCGCCGGTCAGCGCCAGCGCCTCGACGAGCCCGTGATCGAGCGTGCGTGGCACATAGCGCATCAGCGCGCGGAGCCGGCGCGCATGGTCGATCAGCCCGCGCAGGTCCTGCCCCGAGCGCGCGCCGCCCGCGCTTTCGAGCAGCAGCGCATCGATGCCCGCGTCGACCAGATAATTTTCGAGCGCATTATCGTCCTTGAGATAGACCTCGCTCCGCCCCTTCGCGACTTTGTAGAGCGGCGGCTGCGCGATGTAGAGATGGCCATTCTCGATGATCTCGGGCATCTGGCGATAGAAGAAGGTCAAAAGCAGCGTGCGGATATGCGCGCCGTCGACGTCGGCGTCGGTCATGATGACGATCTTGTGATAGCGCAGCTTGTCGATCGTGAATTCGTCGCGGATTCCGGTGCCGAGCGCCTGGATCAGCGTTCCGACTTCCTTCGACGAGATGATGCGGTCGAAGCGCGCGCGCTCGACGTTCAAGATCTTGCCCTTCAGGGGCAGGATCGCCTGCACATGCCGGTCGCGGCCCTGTTTCGCCGAACCGCCCGCCGAGTCGCCCTCGACCAGGAAAAGCTCGCACTTGCTGGGATCACGTTCCTGGCAATCGGCGAGCTTGCCAGGGAGGCTGGCGATGTCCATCGCACCCTTGCGCCGCGTCAGCTCGCGCGCCTTCTTCGCGGCTTCGCGTGCGGCGGCGGCGTCGACGACCTTCTGGATCACCGTCTTGGCGTGCGAGGGGTTTTCCTCGAGCCATTCGGTCATCCGGTCCGCCATCAGGCTTTCGAGCGGCTGGCGGACCTCGGACGACACGAGCTTGTCCTTGGTCTGCGAGCTGAACTTGGGATCGGGCAGCTTGACCGAGACGATCGCGGTCAGCCCTTCGCGCATATCCTCGCCGGTCAGGCTGACCTTCTCCTTCTTGAGCAGCCCCGACTTCTCGCCATAGCCGTTGAGGGTGCGCGTCAGCGCGGCGCGGAAGGCGGCGAGGTGGGTGCCGCCGTCGCGCTGCGGGATGTTGTTGGTGAAGCAGAGGACATTTTCATAATAGCTGTCGTTCCACTCGAGCGCGACGTCGATGCCGATCCCGTCGCGTTCGCTGCTGATCGCGATCGGATCGGGCAGCAGCGCATTCTTGTTGCGGTCGAGATATTTGACGAACGCCGCGATCCCGCCCTCGTAGAAGAGGTCGTGCGTTTCATGCTCGGCATGGCGCGCATCGACCAGCTTGATGCGGACGCCCGAGTTCAGGAAGGCAAGCTCGCGATAGCGATGCTCGAGCTTTTCGAAGTCGAATTCGGTGACATTCTTGAACGTCTCGGTCGACGCCTGAAAGGTGACGCGCGTCCCCTTCTTGCCCGCGGGGGCGGGGCCGCGGACGACGAGCGGGGCGACCGAATCGCCATGCTCGAAGCGCATCCAATGTTCCTCGCCATCGCGCCAGATCGTGAGTTCGAGCCATTCCGACAGCGCGTTCACCACCGAAACGCCAACGCCGTGGAGGCCGCCCGACACCTTATAGGCGTTGTCGTCGCTCGTATTTTCGAACTTCCCGCCGGCGTGGAGCTGGGTCATGATGACCTCGGCCGCCGAAATGCCCTCCTCGGCGTGGATACCGGTCGGGATGCCGCGGCCATTGTCCTCGACGCTGACCGATCCGTCGCTGTTGAGCGTGATCAGCACGAGGTCGCAATGCCCGGCGAGCGCCTCGTCGATCGCATTGTCCGACACTTCGAACACCATGTGATGCAGGCCCGACCCGTCGTCGGTGTCGCCGATATACATGCCCGGCCGCTTGCGCACCGCATCGAGGCCCTTCAGCACCTTGATCGAATCGGCGCCATAGGCGTTGGCATTGGGCTGCTTGGCGCCGCCTTCGGGCGCCTGGTTTTCGGGGGTGTCCGTCATGCCCATCATATAGGGTCGGGGGCGGCAAAACCCAAGCGAAAATGCGCCTCTGCGCGCGCTTGCGCGGGGCGTTGCGCCCACGCCTCGCGGCGGCTAGTTTCACCGGCATGACATCGCCCCTTCCGCTTCGCCCCGTCCTCGCCGCCCTCACCCTTTCGGCGCTCGCGCTCGCCGGCTGCTCGCAGCCCGCGCCGCCCGCCGACAATGCGAAGGTCGCGGGCGGCGAACCGGTCGCGACGCGCGCGGTGATGATCGGCACCGAGGGACCGACGCTCCCCGCCTGCTCGAGCATCAGCCGCGTCAAGGACGGCGGCACCGACGTCTATTGGGCGCCGGGCGAAACGCGCGCCGTCAAAGCGAAGCTCGCGGGCGGCACGCCGGTGTCGCTGTGCGAGGCGGCCGACAACGATGCCTGGTTCGGCATCGTGTTCGCCGCGCCGGGCACCGACAAGGACATGTGCGGCATCGGCCGCTCGGTCGCCAGCGCGCGCGAATATCAGGGACCCTGCCGCTGGGGCTGGATCCGCGGTGGAACCGTGCGACTGGGGGCTTAAAGCCACAAAAGCCCCGCATGCCGCCGTCCGCTCCTATCCCCGGCAATCCTCGATCACGCGCCCGATCTCCGACTGCACCGGCAGGGTCAGCGCGCTGCCGTTGCTCGCTTCGAGAGCGAAGCGGCCGCGGCTGAAGGCGATGCGGTCGAGCCGGCCGTCGTTCGCCGGCAGCGTCGTGCCGGTCCCGTCGAAGCGCAGCCGGTCGGTCCCCGCGCTGGTCCGCAGCATCACGTCGAGCGGCTGACCCGCCGCGCCGAGCCCGGCGGAAAGGCGGATCGCTCCGCCGCTGCACGCCAGCGCGACGAGCGGGTTCGGATTGCCGGTCTGGACGAAGTTCGCGGTGCGGATGCCCGCGTCGTAGCGCCACGCGCCATTGTCGAGCGCGCGCTCGTCCCACGACCGCGCGGGCGATGGCGCGGCGGGAGGCGGCGGCGTGACGACGGGACGCGGCGCGGGCGGCGGCGCCTCGGGAGTCGGGATCGCGGCGCAGCTCGCGGCGAGCAACACCAGCGGCGCCGCCAGCGCGTATCGGGTCACAGCCTTCCGCCTCGTCATTGGTCGAATCCCCGCCAATCGATCACCTCGTCGAGCCCAACGCGCGGCACCGGCCATTGGTTCACCGCCGCGTCCCCATCGGCGTGGCCGATCGCGAGCCCGGTGAACAGGATCTGCTCTTCGCCGAGTCCCAGCGCCTCGCGCACCGTGGCGCCGTACATCGCCCAGCATTCCTGCGGGCAGCTCGCGAGGCCGTGCTCGACGAGCAGCAGCATCACCGATTGCAGCCACATGCCCATGTCGGACCATTGCGGCGGCCCCATGAGGCGCGAGCAATGGAGGAAGAGCATCACCGGCGCGCCGAAGCCGCGGTAATTCTGCATGAACTGGCCGAGGCGCGCCGACTTGTCCTCGCGCGGGATGCCGAGCGAGGCGTAGAGCGCCTCGCCGACGCCGAAGCGCCGGCTTTCCCAGGGATCGGTCAGGCCGCGCGGGTAGATGTCATATTCGGGCTGATAGCCCTCGCGCCCCATCGCGATGCGCGTCGCGACCGCGTCCTTCACCGCCTGCCACGGCGCGCCGGTGACGAGCGTCGCCTGCCACGGCTGCAAATTGCCGCCCGACGGCGCGCGCTGCGCGGCGGCGAAAACCGCCTCGAGCACCGCCGGATCGACCGGCTCGCCGGTGAAGGCGCGCACCGACCGGCGGCGGTGGAGGGATTCGGTAACCGAAAGGGAGAGCGTGTCAGTCGCTGGCATATTTGTCCTCGCGGCGCTTGCCGAACAGCAATTTGCGTTCGAGCCGGGCCTTCAGTTGGCGATAATAGGAAAGCAGGAATACGTCATCCTCTTCGGCGACGGGCCGCCCGATCTTCGCGCGGATCGTATCGGCGACCTCGCGCATCGTGCGCGCATCGCCGGCGCGGATCACGCGTTCGAGCTCCTGCAGCTCGAAAATGCCGTAGACCGCAAGTTCGGCGTCGCTGAAGGTCAGCGCCCCGGCGACGGCCTCGGCGCTCGCGGCGATGTCGCGGTCGAGCCGGACGCGTTCGGCCATCACGACCCAGGTGCCGGCGATCAGGTCGCCCATCCGCATCCGGTCGCGGTTGAACAGCAGGAACAGGCTGAGCGTCAGCGACCAGACGAAACCCGCGAGCATCGTCCACCAGCTTGCCGTGTCCTCGGCGGCGCTGAACCCCATGAAGGTCAGCGGCAGGAATATCTCGAGTTCGCGGATCAGGTTGCGCGCGACCACCGCGTCGGCGGTCAGCCGCCCGCCGTCGCGCGCGACGACGCGGATGCCGACGAGCCTCTTGCCCGGCGTCGCTGCGCGCTGCCCCAGCTCGAAGCCGATGAACCAGAAGGTGCGCAGCAGAAAGGCGCCGAGCATCCAGATGCTGATCGCGATCGACGATTCGGACGCGCCGAGTGCCCAGATCATCAGCAGGGTGAAGCCGACGAGGATGAGCTGGATCAGGCAGACGTCGATGACCAGCGCGCCGAGCCGCAGCCCGGCGCTCGCGATCCGGAGTTCGAGGTCGACGCCCTCTGGGGTCACGAACTGGCGGACCTTGTTCCGGCGCGCGATCTGCGCGCGGGCGTTGGCGGCGGCGGCGGTCATGCGCCGCCCCGGCGCGGCAGATAATAATAGCCGAGCCAGAAGAGCAGCATCAGCGTACCGATCGCATAGCGCAGCAGCGTGTCGGCGATCAGCTGGCGCCCGAAGCCTTCGAGCAATCCGGCGACGAGGAGCATGATGATCACCCCCACCATCACCTTGCCCGCTGTGCGCCCGGCATCGGCGGCCGCCTGGAGCCGCGCGCGCGCGCCGGGAAAGACCACCGCGGCCCCGATCCGCAGCCCCGCGGCGCCCGATAGCGCGGCGGCGAACAGCTCGGTCGTGCCGTGGATGAACAGCCAGCCGCCAAACTCGACACCGAGCCCCTTGGAGGTGAACACCGCGAGCATCGCACCGAGGCTGATGCCCTGATAATATTCGAGCATCATCGTCGGCACGCCGAAGGCGAACCCCAATGCGAAGGACATGATCGACACCTGGCTGTTGTGGGTGAACAAATAGGTCGCGAACATGTGCAGCGCGCCCTCCTGTTCGCCCGCCGCCTTGCCGTGGCCGATCGTCCCGCGCAGGAATTCCGCGGTCGCGCGCGGGTCGCGTCCACCCGCCAGTTCTTCGGGAACGAAGTTATAATACCATTCGGGATTATGGCTGACGAGGCTCCAGCTCGTCAGCGTGCCGAGCAGCAGGATCAGCGCGATGACGACCGTTTCCTTCCACACCGACCGCACCGCCGCGGGCCAGTCGTGCAGGAAGAAGCGCTTCATCCGGTCGAGGCGCGACTGGCGCACCCCATAGATCAGGAAATAGCCGCGGATCGATAGCGCCTCGAGATGTTCGAGCAGCGCCTTGTCGAGGCTCGTCGCGCGCGCGATCGACAGCGACGACAGGGTGGCGCGATAGAGGAGGGGGAGCTGCAACAGCTCGTCGCTCGACAGCGCCTTCGCGCCCTTCTTCTCGAGCCGGGTGAGCAGCGCGTCGAAGGCGATCCAGTCGGCCTCGCGCTCGGCGCGAAAGCGGCCGGTCGAAAAGGCCGGCGTCTCGATGGCGATGGGTGGGGCGGAACCGATCATCACAGGCTGCCCCCGCGCTTGATCCCCAGATAGGCCTCGACGACGCTCGCCCCCATCGCGTCGGCCGGCACCTCGATCACGTCGACCCCCAGCCGCTGCAGCCGCGCGATGACGAGCTGGCGGCCCGTCAGCATCGCCGCGGCGACATTCGCGCGGGTGACGTCGGCAGCGCTTTCGGGGCGACGGCGCTCCTCGCCCTCCAGCTCCTCGTCGCGGATCACCACGAACAGCAGCCGGTGGGTCTTCGCCAGTCGCCCGGCGGCGCGGATCATCAGGTCGGCGCTCGTCGCGTCGGTGAATTCGGTGAACAATATGATCAGCGAGCGGCGGTTGAGCGCCGCCGACAGCGTCGTCAGCGCGAGGGTGAAATTGCTCTCGACATGCGCATAGTCGATCCGGCTCGCGGCGCGCTGCAGCGCCGGGAAATCCTGCGTGTGCATATAGGCGGGGGTCAGCGCCTGCGGCTTGGCGGCGAAGGAGAAGAGGCTGATCCGGTCGCCGAGCTTCAATCCCGCATAGGCGAGCAGCAGCGCCGCCGACACCGCGCGGTCGACGCGCGGCATGCCGCCGACGGGCTCGGCCATCGTCCGCCCGCCGTCGATCGCCAGCACGACGCGATTGTCGCGCTCGACCCGATATTCCTTGGCGAGCAGCTTGACGTGGCGCGCCGAGGCGCTCCAGTCGATCGCGCGGCGGTCCATCCCGGGCTGATATTCGGCGAGCGCCTCAAATTCGCTGCCCTCGCCGCGCAGCCGCTGCTGCCTCAGCCCGAACCAGCTGTTGCGCTGGAACAGGCGGCGCCCCTCTTCGGTCACTGCGCGCAGGCTGGGGACGACGGCGATCGAACGGTCGATCGCAAAGCGGCGCTGTTTCCAGACGAGGCCGAGCGGCCCCGCCCAGCGGATCCACAGCGCCGCGATCAGCGCCGGGCCGCGACGGGTGGCGGAAAGCGACAGCGTCTCGGTCAGCCGTCCCGCCGTGCCCGTGTCGCCGGCGGCGCGCATCTCGCCCGCGATGCGGCCGCCCGGCGCGATGCGTTCGTCGACCGCGAGCGCGACTTCGGCGCGGCGCGGCACCGCGGCGGGACCGCTGGCGACGAGCGACAGGTCGAAGGGGTCGCCGACCCCGACCTGGTGCGGAAAGCGCGCGTCGAGCGCGAGCTGGCGCGGGCTGGCGCCCGCGACCGCGTCGAGAAACAGGCAAACGAGAAGAAAGCCGATCCAGCCGGGCGCGACCAGCCACAGCTCGGGCCGGATCAGCCCGAGCGCGAGCGCGACCGGCGCGCCCGCGAGCAGCAGATAGATGGCCCGGCGGGTCGGATAGATCACCGAGGCACCTCTTCATGGTCGAGCAGCGCGGCGACGACCTGTTCGACGCTGCGCCCTTCGATCTCGGCCGCGGCCGACAGGATGACGCGGTGGCGCAGCACGCCCGCGGCGAGGCGCTGGACGTCGTCGGGGATCACATAGTCGCGCCCGTCGAGCGCCGCCGCGGCGCAAGCCGCGCGCGCGAGCAGCGTCGCGGCGCGCGGGCTCGCGCCGCATTCGAGGTCGGCGCTCTCGCGCGTCGCGCGGACGAGACGGACGATATAGTCGACGATCTCGTCCGCCAAGCGGACGGTCGCGATCGTGTCGATCGCGGCGCCGATCTTCTTCGCATCGGCGACCTGCGCGACGCCGAAATCGGCGACCGCCGGGCTCTTGAAGCGTCCGCCATGGTCGGCGACGATGCGCCGTTCCTCGTCGGCTTCGGGATAATCGACGACCAGCTTGAACAGAAAGCGGTCGAGCTGTGCCTCGGGGAGCGGATAGACGCCCTGCTGCTCGATCGGGTTCTGCGTCGCGAGCACGGTAAAGCGCGGGCTCATGACGTGCGGTTCGCCATTGATCGTCACGCGGCGTTCCTGCATCGCCTCGAGCAGCGCCGCCTGCGTCTTGGGCGGGGTGCGGTTGATCTCGTCGGCGAGCAGCAGTTCGGTGAAGATCGGGCCCTTGGTCAGGGTGAAGCTCGACGTCTGGAAGTTGAACAGGTTCGACCCCAATATGTCGCCGGGCATCAGGTCGGGGGTGAACTGGATACGCCCGAATTCGAGCCCGACCGCGCGCGCGAACGCCTGCGCGAGCAGCGTCTTCGCGGTTCCCGGCGGGCCTTCGAGCAGCACATGACCGCCCGCGAGCAGCGCGATCGTCACCATGCGGGTCAGCGGCGCCTGCCCGAACACCGCCTTGGCGACCTCGCCCTCGATCGCCGCGCCGAGCGCCGCGACGCCTTCGATGCTGTTAGCCGTCACGCAACAAATCCTTCCTGATATCGTGCAGCGCCTGCGCGTCTGCGAGAAACTCGTGGGTATTGCGCGCGAGCGGCAATCGCCGCGCGAGCGCCGAAAACGGCTCGCCATCCGCCGGCAGGTGACGGTCGATCCACGCGTCGGTCTCTCCGGCGTCGAGACCGGCGGGAGCGTGGAGGCGGCGCGCGATCGCGCTGCGCTGGTTCAGCACATAGGGGGCCGCGCCGTCGAGTTCGCGCCCGGCCTGCTTGATCAGGTCGGCGCTGTTGGCGATCAGCGCCGCCTTCGATACCGGGATCGCGCGACCCGGCGTCAACGCCGGGCCGAAGCGCATCCACGCCTGCCACAGCGCGAGCAGCCCCGCGGCGATCAGGCACAGGGTGATGCCGATGAAGGGCGGGACGAAGGCGAAACGGAGCAGCGAGCGCTGGCTGCCGAAGCCGTTCAAGGTCACGTCGAAGGCGAAACCGTCGGCGTCGGCGTCCTCGCCGATCGCATCGAGCAGCATCGCCCCGGCGCGCGCCGTATCGCGCGATGCGAAGGCGAGATTGTCGACGAGGTCGGGGTCGGCGAGGATGTAGAGATCGCGGTCGCGCGTCCGCGCCAGCACCGCGCCGCCGCCCGGTGCCGCGACCAAAGTGTCGAGGTCCGTCCCCGATATGGTCTGGACATCGGCGGGCAGGGGCAGGTCGATCGCACGCCCCGCGACCATTCCCCGTCCGCGCGCGCGCGGCGCCGATTCGCTGCCCACCTCGACCTCGCCGAACCAGTCGGCGGGTAACAGCCGCGTCGGCGCGCGCGCGCGAAATCCGGGGCCCGTCCAGCCCGGCTTTTCGCTCTGGCCCGGAATCCGCAGCATCTGCCATTTCGGTAGCACGATCAGCGTCGGGGCGCCGCCCTGCGCCTCCAGTATCTCCCGCATCGCGCCAGGCCGCGTCTCGTGGGTCGGGGTCAGGATGCCCAGCTGGGTATAATCGTCGTAGCGATAGGGTTCGACCCGCCGTCGCAACTCGACATTGGCACCCGCGCGCTCAAGCAGGTCGACGATCCCGGCATAGCCCGGCGCGCCCTTCGACAGCGCGTGCCCGCCGCCGTCGTTGCCGCTCGACAGCTGCGGGCCCAGCGCGATGAGCGCCCATAGCGCGATGAAGGCGACGATGCCGACCGCGACGACCCCGCCGATCAGCCGCGGATTGAAGCCATGATCGCTCGCCGTCCCCGTCATGCCCGAGCCCAATTCTTCGGAACCGTCAGCTCGGCATAGGCCGACCGGCACGCCGTCCAGGCGTCCGAATCGATCGAACGGCCGCCGAACAGGCTGATCTCGACCGCGCGCGCGATGCGGCTGAAGGCGCCGCGCGCGACCGCGGGCAGATCCTGCACCTCGGCGAGATCGCGCGAAGTCATCGCCGGCCGGACAAGCCCCGGCCGCCGGCCCTCGATATCCTCGACGCTGCGATAGAGCAGCAGGTGCACCGCCTCGCCGAAGCGCCCCGCCGCGGCGAGCGCGTCGGCCTCGGCGAGCAGCGCGCGCGCCGCGCCGGCCTCGGCATGACCCAGCGCATCGTCCTCCGCCTCGGGCGGCCGCCTGCGCATCAACGGCAGATTGTCGACCCAGCGCGCGAAGGCGGGGACGAAGCGATAGAGCAGGAACAGCGCGAGCAGGATCGCCGCGATCCACAGCGTCGGCTTCAGCGCCGGCGCGCTCCACTGGAAGAAGTCGCCGATCGCCTCGAACAGCGCCTTGACCCACGCCGGGGTTTCGGTGGGCGGCGGCGGAACGGGAAAGCGCGTCTGGATATCGCCGGACGCAATGGTCTGGCTATAGGCGGGCTCGACGAGTTCGGGATCGATCAGCCACCCCTGGCTCGGTGGGGCGGCCTCGGCCGACGCCTGGGCGATCCACAGCGACATCATGTTGAAATTATAGCCCCGCCCCGCTTCGTCATCGCGACAAGTGGTAGCGCGAGGCGGCGCGGCAAGGCAAGAGATGCTTGCGCGCGGACTTGCCCCGTTCTAGCGCGCGCACGATTCCGGATGGTTGCGAATGTAACCTTCCGGCCCGGCGGATGGAGGATGATGGTGGACGCGGCACAGGCGGTACATGAAAAATTCCTCGCTGCGCTGGCTGACGGCGTGCTGCCCCGGCGCGCCGGCGCGCCCGACCCCGCAGCCGTCGGCCTGCCGCGCGCCGAGGCCACCGACATCTTTCTATCGCAGCTCACCAGCCGCCAGATGGACCGGCTGTCGCGCCATCTGCAGGCGCGCGGCGAGGGCTTCTACACGATCGGATCGTCGGGGCACGAGGGCAATGCCGCGGTCGCGGCGGCACTGCGCGTCACCGACATGGCGTTTCTCCATTACCGCTCGAACGCCTTCCAGCTTCACCGCGCGCGGCAGTTACCCGGCGGGACGCCGACGTGGGACATGCTGCTGAGCTTCGCGGCGTCGAGCGAAGACCCGATCTCGGGCGGACGGCACAAGGTGATCGGGTCGAAGTCGCTGGCGATCCCGCCGCAGACCTCGACGATCGCCTCGCACCTGCCCAAGGCGGTCGGTGCCGCTTTCTCGATCGGCATCGCGCGGCGGCAAGGATTGACGGACTGCCCGCTGCCTGCCGACGCGGTCGTGCTGGCGAGCTTCGGCGACGCGTCGGCGAACCATTCGACCGCGCAGGGGGCATTCAACACCGCGGGCTGGTCGGCGTTCCAGGGCTCGCCGATGCCGCTGATCTTCCTCTGCGAAGATAATGGCATCGGCATTTCGACGCGCACCCCGACTGGCTGGATCGAGGCGCAGTTCGAGCGCCGAGCCGGACTGCACTATATCCGGTGCGACGGCACCGACCTCGTTTCGGCCTATGCCGGGGCGAAGGAGGCGGCCGATCATGCGCGGCGCACCCGCAAGCCCGTGTTCCTCCACATGGCCACCGTCCGCCTCTATGGCCATGCCGGCTCCGACGTGCAGGGCGCCTATCTGCCGAAAGCGCTGATCGAGGCCGACGAGGCGCGCGATCCGCTGCTGGCCGGCGCGGCGCTGATGGCCGAACAGGGCTGGATGACCCCGGCCGAAATCGCCGACGCCTATGAGGAGATCGGCACCACGCTCGCACGGCAAGCCGAGGCGGCGATAAAGCGGCCGAAGATCACGACACCCGCGGGCGTGATGGCGAGCCTGATCCCGCCGAAGCGCGACCTCGTGCGCGCGAACAGCCCCTCGGCCGAGGACCGCGCCGCGATGTTCGGCAGCGATGCCGGCCAGATGGACAAGCCGATGCACATGGCGCGGCTCCTCTCCTGGGCGCTTGCCGACCTGATGCTCGCGCACAGGGAAATCGCCGTCATGGGCGAGGATGTCGGGCCGAAGGGCGGGGTCTACAACGTCACCGCGAAGCTCCACCAGCGTTTCGGCTCGGCGCGCGTCGTCAACACCCTGCTCGACGAACAGGCGATTTTGGGGCTCGCGATCGGCATGGCGCATAACGGCTTCCTTCCGATGCCCGAGATCCAGTTCCTCGCCTATGTCCACAATGCCGAAGACCAGATCCGCGGCGAGGCGGCGACGCTCAGCTTCTTTTCGAACGGCCAATATACCAACCCGATGGTCATCCGCATCGCGGGGCTCGGCTATCAGAAGGGTTTCGGCGGCCATTTCCACAATGACAACAGCCTCGCGGTGTTCCGCGACATTCCGGGCGTCATCCTCGCGGTGCCGTCGAACGGGCGCGACGCGGTCCATATGCTCCGCGAATGCGTGCGGCTGGCGCGCGAGGAGCAGCGGGTGGTTGTCTTCGTCGAGCCGATTGCGCTCTACATGACGCGCGACCTGCACGCGGAAGGCGATGGCCTGTGGACCAGCGTCTATGAGGCGCCGGGCGACGGCGCGCCGATCCGGCTCGGTGACGTCGGCGTCCATGGCGACGGCACCGATCTCGCGATCGTCACCTATGGCAATGGTTACTATCTCTCGCGCCAGGCCGAAAAGCTGCTCGCGGAGGAGGGCGTCGAGGCGCGGGTGATCGACCTGCGCTGGCTCGGCCCGGTCGATGCGGACAAGCTCATCGCCGCGGTCGGCAACGCAAAGCGCGTCCTGATCGTCGACGAATGCCGCATCACTGGCTCGCAGAGCGAGGCGCTGATGGCAACCTTCGTCGAACGCACGCCCGGCAAGAAAGTCGCCCGCATCGCCGCCGACGACAGCTTCATCCCGCTGGGGAGGGCTGCGACGCTGACCTTGCCGAGCCGCGACGGCATCGTGGCTGCCGCGAAGGAGCTTCTCGCATGAGCGCCCGCAAGTCCGCCCTCGTCGTCGCGCCCGGACGCGGCACCTATGGCAAGGGCGAACTCGGCAGCATCGCGCGGCTGCACGGGCGCCGCTTCGGCGAACTGATCGCGAATTTCGACGCGCAACGCCGCGACCGGGGCCAACCGACCGTCACCGAACTCGACGGCGCCGAGCGTTTCAGCGTCGCGACGCACATGCGCGGCGATGTCGCCGCGCCGCTGATCTACACCGCGACGATCCTCGATTTCCTCAGCATCGATCGTGACGCTTTCGATGTGGTCGCGGTCGCGGGCAATTCGATGGGTTGGTACAGCGCGCTTGCGTGCGGCGGCGCGGTGTCTGTCGAGGACGGGTTCCGCATCAGCAATGCGATGGGACTCAACAGCCAGACGCACGGCCCCGGCGGGCAGATCCTTCTGCAAGTCGTGGGCGACGACTGGCGCCCCGTTCCCGGGCTGCGCGACAAGCTGTTCGATCTCGTTGGCGATATCGCCTTGCGCCCCGGCCATGCGATCGCGCTGTCGATCGACCTGGCCGGCATGCTCGTGTTCGCAGGCAATGAGGAAGGGCTCGCCGCACTTCTCTCCGATGCGCCGCCGACCCCCGGACGCGAGCCCCTGCGCCTCGCCGGCCACGGTCCCTTTCACACGCCGCTGATGTTCGGCAGTTCGGACAAGGCGAAGGCGGAGCTGCCGTCCTCGCTGTTCGGCCGACCCGCGATCCCGATGATCGATGGCCGCGGCCATGTCTGGCGGCGTTTCGCAAGCGACCCGGCCGATGTCTGGGACTATAGCTTCGGCCACCAGATCCTCGCGCCCTATGACTTCGCGCTCTCGGTGCAGGTTGCGGTCAAGGAATATGCTCCCGACGTCCTGGTCCTGCCCGGCCCCGGCGACACCCTCGGCGGCGCGATCGCGCAGGCGCTGATCGGCATCGGCTGGCAAGGGCTGGCGAGCAAGGCCGACTTCGCAGCGCGGCAGGCGTCCGACCCGATCCTCTTGTCGATGGCGCGCCCCGAACAACGCGCGCTCGTGGTATCGGAATAGAGGGGTGAAATAGGGCCGGCAGGGTTGGAACATGCCCTGCCGGCCCGGGATGCGCGGCCAGGTGGGGTTGCCCGCGCGGGTGAACGGCTGCGCCCCTGGGGACCAACTCAAAGGCGGTGCGCCGTTCCTGTCCCTTATAGGCCGCCCAGCGCCCGGTCGGCCGCGGTAGCCGCCGATCCGCCTCCATATCGGATCGAATCGCCCCCCGCGCCCTTTGCCTGCTCGGCAAGGAAGGCGAGGCGCAACAGTTCGGCGACATTCGCCGCGCCGGCACGCCGCATGATGTTGGCGCGGTGCACCTCGACCGTGCGCGGGCTGAGGTCGAGCCGGCGCGCGATCGCCTTGTTGCCGCATCCCGCGGCGATCGCCGCCAATATGTCGCGCTCGCGCGGGGTCAGCGCCGCGATGCGGCTCTCGGCCTCGGCGGTCACCGCGAACGCACGCCGCCGTTCGTGCCAGTCCCCGAGCGCCGCCTCGATCATCCGCTTGACGCGCCCTGGGTCGAGCGGCGCGGGCAACAGGTCATGCGCGCCGCCGCGCAGCACCGCGCGCGCTTCGGCGACGTCGAGCCGCTCGGCGGCGACGAAAGCGAGGACGCCTTCGCTCGCGGCGGCGCGCGCCAGCAGATCGGCCCCGCCGACATCGCCCGGCTGGCGCCAGTGAAAGAGCAGGATCGCCGCGTCGGCGTCCGCGCCCGCCTCGACATAATCGGCGGCGCTCGCGAAGCTGCGGACGACCCGCGCCGTTCCGGTGGCCAGCGCCCGAAAACAGGCGCCGCGTTCGATGGGGTCCGGCAGGACCAGGTGGATTTCGCCCCGGCTGTTCACCCAGCCATCCTGCGCGGCGTGCGCGCCCTGGCCCAGCCGGACTTGCTCGGCCCCGGCGCCGATATGGAGGCGATGGATGGCTATGTCGCGTCGTGGAAGATGACGCCGAGCGTGTGGCGCTCGCCGCGCCTCACCTCGCTGACCCCGTGGCGTAGCCGGACGCGATAGGGTCCGCGCGTGCCGTCGCGCGGCGCTTCGTTGACCGCGAAGATCACCGCGTCGCCCTGCGCCAGCGGCACGACGTGCGGGCGCGACTGCATCCGCGGGCGCTGTTCGGTGATCACGAACGCGCCACCGTCGAAATCGCCCCCCGGCTCCGACAGCAGGACCGCGAGCTGGAGGGGGAAATGGACCGCGCCGTACAGGTCCTGATGCAGGCAATTATAGTCGCCGGCGCGGTAGCGCAGGATCAACGGCGTCGGCCGCGGCTGGCTTTCGGCGTGGCAATGATCGAGAAATTCCGCGAGCGTGGCGGGGTAACGCTCTTCGCGCCCCAGCTTCGCCGCCCAGCGGTTCGCGATCGCGGCGAGTGGCGGATAAAAATGCGCGCGGATCGCCGCGACGCGGGCGGGCAACGGATAGCGGTGATAGCGATACTCGCCGCGCCCGAAACCGTGCCGCTGCATCGTCACGGTGCTGCGATAGAGGGTTTCATCGTTATAGGCAGCGCTCAGCGCGGCGCAGTCCGTGACCGGCAGCAGCCTGGGCACGACATGCCACCCCTGCGCATCGAGGTCGGCGTCGAGGCGGTCGGAATCGAGGGAGGGCAGGGGCGGGGAATCGGGCATGTGGGGCGACCTTTGCGGATGGACAAAGGACGCGCCCTAGAACGCGATGCCTCAACCGGCGCTCCGAATCTTGCGATCGAAGCGATGGGAGTCGCGATGCGGGAGAAAGTGGTGGTGACACCTAGGGGAATCGAACCACGTCGGGCCGGCTGTTGTCGATCCGCCCAACAAGGGCGCACGGGTTCGCCGAAAAATCGCTGCGTGGTGACCCCTACGGGAATCGAACCCGTGTTTCAGCCGTGAGAGGGCCGCGTCCTGACCGCTAGACGAAGGGGCCGCATGGCCGGTCGACGATGGTGACCCCTACGGGACTCGAACCCGTGTTTTCGCCGTGAAAGGGCGACGTCCTAGACCGCTAGACGAAGGGGCCGTCGATCGGTGAAGCGGCGCCTTAGACGGGCGCGTTCCTGCGGTCAAGCGCGGGCGCGGGGCGGCCGCGCAAAAATATAGCGCGCCGCCGCGTCAATCCGCCCAGGCCGCATCCTCGAGGTGGAGCTCGGCTGCCGGGCGGCTGCCCCAATCGTCGCGCTTGGCGCGGCCCGCGAGCCAGAGCTTGCGGCCGCCCCGCGCGTGGAGCAGCGCCTGGCCGAGTTCGGTTTCGGCGCTGCGGAAGGCGATCGCCTTGAAGCGCGCGCCATCGTCGCCCGACACGATCAACCGCACATGGTCGGTGCCGACCACCCCCGATTCGACGATCCGCACCGGCCCCGTCGCGACGCGCGGCGCGGGCCAGCCGGCGCCATAGGGACCCGCGCTCTCGATCGCGTCGCACCACAGGGGATTGATCCCCTTCGGCGCGAGCACCGCGTCGATCAGCAGCGACTTGTCGCCGCTCGCGCGCTCGACATCGGCGGCGAGACGATCGTTCAGGAAGGCGCCGAGCGCGTCGACCTGGCCGGCGGCGACGGTCAGCCCCGCCGCCATCGCATGACCGCCGCCCGCGACGAGCAGCCCCGTCTCCTTCGCGGCGAGGATCGCGGCACCGAGGTCGACGCCCGAGATCGAGCGGCCCGAACCCTTGCCCACGCCTTCCTCGTCGAGCGCGATGACGATCGCCGGGCGGTGGAGCTTCTCTTTCAGCCGCCCGGCGACGATGCCGATCACGCCGGGGTGCCAGCCCGCGCCCGCGACGATCGCGACCGGCGCGTTGGCGCACGCGGCGCTCGCCGCGATCGCCTCATCGAGCACCCCCGCCTCGATCGCGCGCCGCTCCTCGTTGAGCCGGTTCAGTTCCTGCGCGATGTCGGCCGCCTCCTGCGGGTCCGCGGTGGTGAGCAGTCGTACGCCGAGGTCGGACTTGCCGACGCGCCCGCCCGCGTTGATCCGCGGGCCGAGCGCGAAGCCCATGTCGCTCGCGCTCGGCGGCCGCGTCAGCCGCGCCGCGTCCATCAGTGCCGCGAGGCCGATATTGCCGCGCCGCGCCATCACCTTCAGCCCCTGCGTCACCAGCGCGCGGTTGAAACCGGTCAGCCGCGCGACGTCGGCGACGGTGCCGAGCGCGACGAGGTCGAGCAGCTCGATCAGCGCCGGCTCGGCGCGTTGACCGAAAAAGCCGCGCGCGCGCAGCGTGCGGAGCAGCGCCGCGCCGAGCAGGAATGCGACCCCCACCGCGGCGAGATTGCCGTGGATCGCGGCATCCGCCGCCTCGTCGAGCCGGTTGGGGTTCACCACCGCGAACGCCTCCGGCAGCGTGGTCGCGCACTGGTGATGATCGACGACGATCACCTCGACCCCGGCCGCCTTGGCTTCCGAAATCGCGTCGAACGCCTGCGCGCCGCAATCGACGGTGACCACCAGCTTCGATCCCGCCTCGCCGATCCGGACCAGCGCCGCGCCCGAGGGACCATAGCCCTCCATCAGCCGGTCGGGGATATAGGCGCCGACCGGCACGTCGAGCGCGCGGAGCAGCCGCACGAGCAGCGCCGCCGAGGTCGCGCCGTCGACGTCGTAGTCGCCGAAGATCGTCACCGCCTCGCGGGCCTCGACCGCGTCGGCCAGCCGCGCCGCGGCGGCCTCCATGTCCCGGAACAGCGCGGGGTCGGGCATGAAGCCGCGCAAGGTCGGCAAGCGCTGGCGCTCGATATCGTCGCGCGCCACCCCGCGCGCGAGCAGCAATTGGGTGACGAGGTCGTCGGGGGCAAGGCTGTCGCCCCCCATGTCGGCGCTCGCGCGGCGCCAGTGCCACGGCTGGCCGAGGATCGAACGGTCGATGCCCAAGGCCAGGCTGCTCGCCGCGCCGCTCATGCGCGGCTCCGCGCGGCAAGGATGCGCGTGCGCAGCGCTTGCGCCGTTGCGAGGGGGATCGCCGGAATCTCGTGACTGCCGAGCGCGCTGCCGCCGGGCACGCCGAAGACGAGCGTCGCGAGGCCGAGCGGGCGGAGGATGAAATCGGACTTGAGGTCGACGCTCTGCACCGAGGCGTGCGGGAGCAATGTGGTCTTGGGCTTGAGCCAGCCGCGGCGGATCGCGACCATGTCGGGCAGGTCGGTCCAGCTATGGAACCGCGCGCTGAAGAGGGTGACCGCCGCGATCAGCGCGCCGGCGGCGATGCCGATCCCGCCGAGCGGCTGGCCGAGCAGCATGGCGATCGTCCCCCCCGCCGCGGCGCACAACGCCCCGAAGAGGCCCCCGGCCGCGATGACGCGGTGGCTGTGCTCCCAGGGCTGGGCGGCGTCGGGGCGCCGGATCGCGATTTCGCCCAGCACCGGATCGATCTCCGACAGATGGCCGAAGGGAACGACCTGATGGTCCTTCTCCTTTTCGCCGTCGCGCGCGAGGCTTTGCAGGCGCAGTTCGTGCCAGTCGAAACGCTTCCGCAGCCAGCCGGTGACGAGGATCGCCGCCTGCACGCGCCGCACCGGCAGCGCGACGTCGGTGCGCGTGGTCAGCCCGCGAGTGCGGCGGAGCGCGCGCGGCTCGCGGGTCAGGCGGAATCCCCAGTTCGCGAGAACCATCATCAGCACCCCGCTCGCGAAGCCGATGAAGAGCAAGGAGAGCAACGCGCCGACCCCCGCGACCCAGCGGTGCGCGACGATCCATTGTTCGAGGCCGTAGCGCTCGGCAAGATCGAACCAGTCGACGGGATTGAAGATGTTGAAATCGAAGGGAAGCAGATTGTCGAAGAGCTGCATGCCCGCGCCGACCACGGCGAGCGCGGCGAGCGAGAAGTTGAACAGTCCGGCGATCAGCAGCCGGCGCGGCGACATCGCGAAGAGCAGTCGGTCTTCGGTCGCCGGCGACGCGGTCGCCTCGTCCGCGTCTTCGCCGCTCGTGGGCGTCGCGGCCGCGGGAACCGTGTCGCCGCGATGCGCGCGGATCGTCGTGCGCAGCGCCTGCGCGGCGTCGAGACCGATCGCGTCGAGCCGCGCCTCGTCTTTCTTGTCGCCACCCGCGCCGGTCTCGAACCCGACCTTGGCGATACCGAGCGCGCGCGCGATCAGCCCCTGTTCGATGCTGACGTCCTGGATGCGGTCGAAGGGGATGGTGCGGTGCTGGCGCGCGAAGACGCCGCTCTCGATCACGATCTCGTCGGAACCGACCAAAAAACGAAAGCGCAGCCAGGCGAACCAGGCGACGACAAGCGAGATCAGCAGGAAAGCCCCGAGCGCCGGGAGGACGTAAATCCACTTTCCCGCGATGCCGATCGCCGCGAGCGCGGGGAGGAAATTGACCGTGCGCGGCCCCAGCTTGACGATCGCGAGCGCCAGCGTCGCGGGGTGCAGCCGCTGCCACTCGGGCTCGGCGGCGGCTTCGGCGGGGAGGGCGGCGGCGCCGTCGGTCATGCGAAGTCGGTCTGGATGTGGCGGCGGATCGTCTCGCGCATCGCGGCGGCGAGGTCGGCGCGGAGGCCGGGCAGCGTCACCGTGCTGTTGTGCGTGCCCGAGGTGTGGACGACGAGATGCGACAGGCCGAACCAGCGCTCGACAGGCCCCTGGCCGACGTCGATGTGCTGCACGCGCACGAAGGGAACGATCGTGTCGGTGCGGAACAGCCAGCCGCGCGCGACGCGAAGCTGTCCCTCGCCGATCTTGAACCCCCAGCGCTGCGCGCGGCGCGCCGGAAAGGTGACGACCGCGATCACCCCGAGCAGCCAGGCGAGCACGCTCAGCAGACCGTAGGGCCCGCCGACCTCGCGCACGACCATGACGTCGAGCACCGTCGCGCCGATCGCGATCGGCAGCATGTTGAACAAGGTCGTGATGCGCAGCACATGGCTGAAGGCGGGATCGACCGAATCGAGCCCCTCGGCGGCGTTGAGCGCATGGGCGTCGAAGGGATCGACGGGGTGAACGGCGACGGTCTCGGTCATCCCCCTTCGATAGTCCGACGGGCCCCTAGGGCACAACTATATTGAAGCGCGGGTCGGCGCGCGGGTGGAGCGCGAACCACGACAGGAACGCCGCGCGGTCGCCGTCGATGCGGATCGCGCCCGACTGCATCAGCGCGGGAAATTGCGCCTGTCCCAGCATGATGTCGTCGAGCGTCTTGCGGTCGATCGTGATCGTCGCCGTCGGCGCCGCATCGGTGACGCCGTAGCGCGGGAATTCGACCCCGCCCTCGACGACCACCGCGACCGCTTCCCTGCTGTCGGGCAGCACGAACTGGAAGACGCCCTTGAGCGCCGATCCCTTGGCCGCGTCGAAGCGTGTCGCGAGCGCGTCGAAGAAGACCGGCGTCGGGATCGCGCTCACGAAGCTGCGGCTCTGCCCGTTACTCGTCGCCGCTGCGACCTCGGTGCCGCGCAAACTGGCGGCAGCGGCGAGATAATAGTTGCGCCACGCCCCCGACTCGGCCTGATAGCCGAGCTGGTCATAGGCCGAAGCGAGCGCCGCGCGCGCCGCCTGGTTGGCGGGTTCGGCGAAAACGAGCTTGTTCAGAAGTTCGGCCGCCCAGCGATAATCGCCCGCTGCGACCGCCGCCTTGCCGGCGGCGAGCAGCTTGTCGGCGCCGCCCGCGAGCGCGACATATTTGGGCGCCGACTGCTCGGGCGGCAGCGGGTTGAAATTGGCGGGGTTGCCGTCCCACCAGCCGAAATAGCGCTGATAGGTCGCCTTCATGTCGTGGTTGAGCGTGCCATAATAGCCGCGGGTCGAAAAATCGGCCGCCTGCACCGGCGCCTCCGCCGTCTGGTCGGCGAGTTCGTGCAGGGTCGCGCCGCGGTTGGCGAGAAACAGCGTGCGGTCGTGGACATAGCGATAGGCATCGCGCTGGTGCGTCAACAGCGTGCTCACCTCGCCCGCGCCCCAGGTCGGCCAATGGTGCGATCCCATCGCGACCTCGGCCCGGCCGCCCCACTTCAGCAGCATCGCGTCGATCACCTTCGACCAGTGCAGCGCGTCGCGCACCTGCGCCCCGCGCAGCGTCAATATGTTGTGGAGATTGTGGGTGACGACCTCGGTCGTGTGCAGCGCCTTGTAGGCGGGGATGTAAAAGACCATCTCCGCCGGCGCCTCGGTGCCGCCCGCATCGAGGAAATCGAACGCCAGCCCGTCGATGGTCAGCGTCGCGCCGGCCCTGGGCACCGTCTCGGTCGGCTCCATATAGCCGATCGTCCCCGACGACAGCTTGGGCCCCAGCCCGGTGTCGACCTGCCCCTTCGGCCCCGGCGCCAGGATCGCCCCGAACATATAGAGCGCGCGCCGACCCATCGCGCCGCCCGCGAGGACATTCTCCGCGGTCGCTTCCTCCGAAAAGCCGTGCGGGGCGATGATGCGGATCTTCTCCTTCGCCACCTGTTCGGGGGTGACGATGCCGCCGACGCCGCCGAAATGGTCGCTGTGGCTGTGGCTGAAGATCACCGCCTTGATCGGCCGCGTGCCCGATTTCGCCTCGACCGTGTCGGCGAACAATTTCCAGCCCGCCGCCGCGGCCTCCTCGGACAGCAGCGGGTCGACGACGATCCAGCCGGTCTCGCCGCGGATGATCGTCATCACCGAAATATCATAGCCGCGGACCTGCCAGATCTTGTCCGGCACCACTTCGAACAGGCCGTGGACCGCGTTGAGCCGCGCCTGCCGCCACAGCGACGGATTGACCGTGTCGGGCGCCTTTTCGGCGTTCAGAAACGCATAGGCGCGGCGGTCCCAGACGATCCCGCCGTCCTTGCCGGTGATCAGCCCGTCGGCGATCTCGGCGATCTTGCCGCGCGAGGCGTTCTCGAAATCCTTCGGGTCGTCGAGCGGCAGCCGCTTCGCGAGCTCGGCCTGCGCCGCGCGCGTCGCATCGCTCGCCATATCCTGCGCCGCGACGCCCGGCGCCAGCAGCACCGGGAACGTCATCGCCATCCACGCCTGTCTCATCGCATTCTCCCCCGTTTCGGTCCGGCTTGCGCCGCGCGCCGCGGCTTGGCAAGCGGGCAGCATAGGGAATGACATGGCGGCAGACTGCAAACTTCTTATCATTTGGCACAGCCGCACCGGCGGCAGCGAAGCGCTCGCCCGCGCGGCGGCAGAAGGCGCGGGCGAAGCGGGAGTGCTGATAGCAGCCGACGCCGCAACGCCCGCCGATCTCCTCGCCGCCACGGGCTATCTCTTCGTCGGCCCCGAAAATCTCGCCGCGCTGTCGGGCGCGATGAAGGAGATGTTCGACCGCTGCTATTATCCGTGCCTCGGGCGGATCGAGGGGCGCGCCTATGCGACGATCATCTGCGCGGGGTCGGACGGCGAGAACGCGCAGCGCCAGCTCGACCGCATCGCGACCGGCTGGCGGCTGCGGCGCGTCGCCGACCCGGTGATCGTGAACACCGCCGCCCAGACCCCCGAGGCGATCCTTGCACCCAAAACGATCCCCGCCACTCGCCTCGCCGAAGCGCGCGACCTGGGTGCGGCGCTCGCCGAGGGACTGGCGGCGGGGATTTTTTGAGGCGGCGGCTTTGGGGTGGGTTTGAGCCATTCCCCTCCCTTTTAGGGAGGGGTTAGGGGTGGGTGCGCGAGCGGAGCGAGCCCGCAAAAGAACGCCGCCTTCGGCGGCTACCCACCCCCAGCCCCTCCCTAAAAGGGAGGGGAGAAGCTATGGCCGCTACCGGCCGCTTCCCGCCCCCTATTTCGCCACCGCCCGCCGCGCCTTCAGCGTGACGGGGTCGGGAATCGCGGGCGACAGCGCCGCGATCACCGCGTCGGCGTCGAGATAGAGCGAGGCCGGCATGATCTCGTCGCCCGGACTGCCCGCGCGGACGACCGCGGCGAGATATTTGTCGAACAGCGGCGCGAAGGTGAAGCCCTGCTTGCCCCGCGCCTTCGCGTCGAGCGCCGCGTGCAGCATCATCGAATCATAGGCGACGTCGGGCTGCACGCCATAAAGGAAGGCGATCTTCGTCTCCGGCTCCAGCGCGTCGTCCGACTTCAGCTTAATGAAGATCTTCGACTTGTCGGTGCGCCACACCGATTTCGACTGCGCCTCGAAGGCCGCGGCGGCGACATAGGGCTCGATCAGCTGGAACAGCGTCTTGTTGTCGCTGTCCTTCGCGGTCAGCTCGGCGCGCGCGGCGGTCGCGCGCTCGGCCCACATCGCATCGGCGGGCTGGGCGAGCTGGGCGACACGATCGGCCGCCGGCGCATCGGCATAAAGCAGGCGGTTCGCCGCCATCACCGCCCCGAACGACGGGGCGAGCCAGCGCGAACGCGCGGTGAACTGGCGCCGCGCCGCTTCGGGCTTGCCGTCCTTCGCGAGCAGCAGCACCTCATAGAGGTCGAGCACCTCGGTGGTCTGCAGCCGGACGTCCATCGCCTCGGGCTTGCCCTCGCCGACGCGGGCGTCGTCGATGCTCCGCGCCCGCTTCGCCGCGGCAGCGGCCGCATCCCAGTCGCCGGCGAGTGCCTCGGACAGCGCGAGCTGCGCGACGGCGAGCGTGCTCGGGCGGTGGGGCTCGCCCTCCTTGGTCTTGCCGATGCTCTGGAACCGCACCAGATCGGCGCGCATCCGCGCCGCCTCGCCATAACGGCCGATCTCTTCGAGCCGGTCGGCGGCGAGGTCGGTCATCCCGGGCGCGAGCCGCGCCACCGCCTGGACGTGCGCGATATCGGCGTCACTGCCGAGCGGCGCGAGTTTCGCATAGTCCTGCATCGAAATCAGCGGCAGCAGCGAAAAGCGATGTTCGTCGGTGGCGGCGAGCGCGACGCGCATCGCGTCGGGCACGCGGTCCTGCCGAACGAGGATCGCGGCCTCGACCTGATCGAAGGACAATCCCATCGACCGGTTGAAATAGGGGTCGGCGGTGAGCTGTGCGGCGTCGGCCTCGGCGCGCGCCTTGGCGACGTCGGCGCCCGCCGCGGCATAATCCTTCGCCTCGATCTGATGCACCGCGCGCGCGAGGATCAACGGGATGCGGCGGCGCGGATTGCCCTCGGCCTTCTCGCCCTCCAGGATGCCGCTGCACGCGGCGGCGCCGGCGGCGCCGAACTTACGTTTGCTTGCGTCGGCCGATTCGGGCGGCGGCGCGAACAGCCCAAGCAGCGTGACCGCGCCGAGCAGGCGCGCCGCCGATTCGCCCGCGGTCATATTGTTCGGATTGCCGTCGCACTGGAGATAGAGCGAGCCCTCCTCCTTTTTCGCGTCGACCTGCGTTTCGGCCGCCGGCGCGACGGCAGGCACCAGCATCGCCGCCATCGCGGCGGCGGCGAACATGTGATTCTTCATTCCCCCCCAAAACCCCTGTTTCGAACCCCACCCCGGCGTTCCGTCGCATGGAAATGCCCGATGCCAAGGCGGCTGTCGAGGGGGCTTCGAAGGGAGAGGGATCAAGCGATCCGGTGCTCGCCCTTGACCCAGCGCACGGTGCCCGACGAGGCGCGCATGACGACGCTCTCGGTGGTCAGGATGCCGCCGCGGCGGTGCTTGACGCCGCGCAGCAGCGAGCCGTCGGTGACGCCGGTCGCGGCGAAGATCACGTCACCCTTGGCAAGGTCCTCGAGATCATAGACGCGGTCGAGATCCTCGATCCCCCATTTCTTGGCGCGCAACCGCTCGTCGTCGTTGCGAAAGATCAGGCGGCCCTTGAACTGGCCGCCGACGCAGCGCAGCGCCGCAGCGGCGAGTACGCCCTCGGGCGCGCCGCCCGACCCCATGTAGATGTCGATGTTGGTTTCGGGGTTGGTCGTCGCGATCACCCCGGCGACGTCGCCGTCGGGAATCAGCGCAACGCCGCAGCCGATCGCGCGCAGCTCGGCGATGATCGCCTCGTGGCGCGGCCGGTCGAGCACGCAGACGATGATGTCCTGCGGCGACACACTCTTCTCGCGCGCGACCGCCTCGACATTCTCGCGCACGCCGTTGTCGAAATTCACGATGTCGGGCGAATAGCCGGGGCCGACCGCGAGCTTGTCCATATAAACGTCGGGGGCGTTGAGGAGGCAGCCTTCCTCGGCGATCGCGAGCACCGCGAGCGCGTTCGGCCCGGCCTTGGCGGTGATCGTCGTGCCCTCGAGCGGGTCGAGCGCGATGTCGATCCTGGGGCCCTTGCCGGGGGCATTGCCGACCTTCTCGCCGATATAGAGCATCGGCGCCTCGTCGCGCTCGCCTTCGCCGATCACGACGGTGCCGTCCATGTAGAGGTCGTTGAACGCGGCGCGCATCGCCTCGACCGCGGCGGCGTCGGCGGCTTTCTCGTCGCCCCGGCCGATCAGCTTGGCGGCGGCGATCGCCGCGGCTTCGGTGACGCGCACCATTTCGAGCACGAGCACCCGGTCGAGGTTGCTGCCGCTGCTGTTCGTCATCCGATGATCTCCATATTCCCTGTTGTCTTGTCGCGCCGGTCGGGCATGGTGCGCGCCATATGGCCCGCCGCAGCGCTTGTCGAGAATGCTTCGCCCGATTCGGCGCCGCTTTCGCCGCGCTGTGCGTCGCGGGCATGACAGCGCCGCACGCCGCGGCGCAGACCGCCGAAGGGCCGGCGGCCGATGCCGACGCCGCGATCGCCAACACAAAGACGCTCGTCGACCCGATCAAGCGCTGCAAGCCCGCGGACAGTGACGAGATCGTCGTCTGCGGCAGCGACACCGAGCGCTACCGGCTGCCCCCCGAACTGCGCGCGATCGCGAACGAGGGCCGCGAAGCGCCGCCGAAGCTGCCGCGCGCCGAGGCCAAGGCGATGAGCCTCGACAAGCTGCCCTATAACTGGATATCGATCGGCGGCCGCTATCCGCCCGGCCCCGAATATAATGCGCTCTATGAAATGGTGAAGCGGCGTACCGATCCCGAAACGGGCGAGCCCGCCGCTCCGGAGGAGCCCTCTGCGGACGAGCCGTCGCTTCCCTAGGGAGACATGTATCGGGTCACCGCGCCCGCGCGGCCTGATACGCGATGTCGGTCATCAGCTTGCGGAACAGCACCGCGCCCGCGGTGCCCGAGGCCTTGAGCGCGCGTTCGCAGTCGAGCAGCCGGCTCATCAGCCGCGCGACCCGGAGCGAATCCCAGATGTGAAGCTGCGCGGTCACGGCGTCGCGCTCCTTCCAGAAGACGCCGCTGCTGCGCGCCGCGACCACCGTCGCGGGATGCGCGCCCGCGTCGACCTCGGCGCGCAGCCGCGCGAGCTGCATCGTGCGGATCGCCAGCGCGCGGAGGATGCGGATCTCGGCGACGCCGACCGCCGCCGCCTTCGCCAGCATGTCGGGAAGCTCGCGCACCTTGCCGCCGAGCGCGACGTTGATGCACTCGCTGACATCCTCCTCGTGCGTCGCAGCGCCGAGTGCGGCGATGTCAGCGGCGGTGACCTGCCGCTGCCGGTCGCGCGCCGCGTCGAGGTAGAGCGCGATCTTTTCGAGCTCGCGCCGCATCAACGCCTGGTCGCCCGAGACGAGATCGACGAGCAGCTGCGCCTCGGCGTTGGCGAGCCGCAGCCCCTGCTCCTCAGCCGCCGAGATCGCGATGCCGACGAGTGCGCGGCGATCGGGCTGGTAGCAGATGGCGGCGACCGCATGGTCCGACCCCTCGATCAGCTTCACCAGTTTCGACTTGGCGGTCACCGTCGCGCCGGTGGCGATCACCGGATTGACCGCGGTATCGGCCGCGAGCAGCGCCGCGACCGCTTCGACGCAATCGTCGCCACTTCCCGAAATCTCGAGCCTTATCAAGCGTTCGGAGGCGAAGAGCGACATCGAGGCGGCTTCGGCGGCGAGCAGCGAGGGATCCTGCCCGAGCTGCGACGAGGAAAGATCGAGCCGCTCGGCCTCCTTCCCCGCGAGCGCGACAAGCCGCACCGCGACCGCGTTCATCGTCGCCTCGTCGGGGCCGGTCAGCAAGGTCAGGCGAACCGCGGGGTCGAGCCGGGTCTGGCGTTCGAGCTCGGCGGGCTTGACCGTCTTCACGGAGCGGGGTTGGCGGGCGCCGCCGCGGGGCCGCCGCGGTCGGCATAGACCGCGAGCCGCGCGACGATCTGGTCGGCGATCCCCGACGCCAGCCGTTCGAGCGACGAATTCTCGGCGGCAATCGTCGCATATTCGCTGCCGACGACATCGATGCCGGCGTCCTGCGCGGCGGTCGCATCGAGCAGCACCTGGTTGGTCTGCGAATCGACGAGCTGGTAGCGCGCGCGCAGCGTCCGCCGCTCGCGCGTCACCGCATCGTCGGAGCGAACGCCGAAGCCGGTGATGCTGTCCTCGAGCCGCACGTCGAGCCGGTAGCGATTGCCCTCGCCGCGTCCGCCCTGCGCCGCGACGAAGCGGTCGCGCAGCGCGTTGCGGACGAGCCAGCCGGCGTGACCCTCGATCGGCCCGACGTCGATGTCGGCGAGCATCGTCGCCACCCCGCCCTTCGCGCCGCTCGCATAGAGCGGCCGGAGCCCGCAGCCGCCGAGCGGCAGCGACAGGGCGACGAGGCAGGAGACGAGGAGCGCACGCATCTTAGGGGACAATATTGACCAGACGGTCGGGGACCACAATCACCTTCTTCGGCGCCGCGCCGCCGAGCAACTCGGCGATGCGCGGACGTGCGAGCGCCGCGGCTTCGACGGCATCCTTGTCCAGCCCCTTGGCGAGCGTGATTTCGTCGCGGCGCTTGCCCGCGACCTGGATCACGATCGTGACCTCGTCGTCGGCGAGCAGTGCCGGATTCGCGGCGGGCCACGCAGCGTCGGCGACCATCACGGCGTCGACCAAAGCTGCGGCCGTCCGCCGATAGGCCGGCAGCGCCGCCCACGCCTCTTCGGCGAGGTGCGGCATCATCGGCGCGACGAGCAGGATCAGCGTCGCGCAGGCCTCGGCGCGGGTCGCCGACGGCGTCGCCTTCTCGATATCGTTGGCGAGCGCGTGGATCTTCGCCACCGCCTTGTTGAAGCTCAGGGCTTCGATATCGGCGGCGACCCCGGCGATCGCGCGGTGGAGTTTGCGGGCAAGCGCGATATCCTCGCCGCCGTCGCCGCTATTTTCGGTCTCGCCGAACAGGCGCCACAGCCGCTGGACGAAGCGCCACGCGCCCTCGATCCCCGCCTCGCTCCACGGCAGATCGCGTTCGGGCGGGCTGTCGGAGAGCATGAACCAGCGCGCAGCATCGGCGCCATATTGGTCGAGGATGGCGTCGGGATCGACGACATTCTTCTTCGACTTCGACATCTTGATGACGCGGCCGACCTCGACCGGCGCACCGTCGGCGACGAGCGTCGCACCCTCGGCGGTGCGCGTCACCTCTTCAGGGGTGAAATAGAGCGGCGGCAGCCCCTCGCCCTGCGGGCGGCCATAGGTTTCGTGTGTCACCATGCCCTGGGTGAACAGGCTGGCGAAGGGCTCCTTGATGTCGACCATGCCGATCCGCTGCAGCGCGCGCGTCCAGAAGCGCGCGTAGAGCAGGTGGAGGATCGCATGCTCGATGCCGCCGATATATTGGTCGACCGGCAGCCAGCGCGCGATCACCGCCGGATCGAATGGCTTGTCGGCGGGCGAACTCGCGAAGCGCAGGAAATACCATGAGGAATCGACGAAGGTGTCGAGCGTGTCGGTCTCGCGCACCGCCTCGCCGCCGCACGACGGGCAGTTCGTGTGTTTCCACGTCGGATGGCGGTCGAGCGGGTTGCCCGGGACCGAGAAATCGGCATCCTCGGGCAGCACGACCGGGAGCTGGCTCTTCGGCACCGGCACCAACCCGCACGCGGCGCAGTGGATGAAGGGGATGGGCGTGCCCCAATAGCGCTGGCGCGAGACGCCCCAGTCGCGCAGGCGCCACACCGTCGTGCCCTTGCCCCAGCCCTCATGCTCGGCGCGCGCGATGACGGCCGCCTTGGCCTCGTCGATGCTCATGCCGTTCAGGAAATGGCTGTTCACGAGGCGGCCGGGGCCGACATAGGCCTCATCGCCGGGGAAGACCTGTCCGTCCTCGTCGCCATCGGCGATGACGCGGTGGACCGCGAGGTCATATTTGCGCGCGAAGTCGAGGTCGCGCTGGTCGTGCGCCGGGCAGCCGAAGATCGCGCCGGTGCCATAATCCATCAGCACATAATTGACGACCCAGACCGGCAGATGCCAGTCGGGATCGAGCGGATGCTCGACCGCGAGGCCGGTGTCGAAGCCCAGCTTCTCGCCAGTCTCCAATTGCTCCGCCGACGTGCCCTGGCGGCGGCATTCGGCGATGAAGGCCGCGAGCTCGGGCGAATCCTTCGCGAGGCGTTCGGCGAGCGGATGGTCGGGCGAGACCGCCGCGAAGCTCGCGCCATAGAGGGTGTCGGGCCGCGTCGTGAACACGTCGAAACCCGGCGCGCCGCCGGCCAGCCTGAACGAGAACTCCAGCCCCTGCGACTTGCCGATCCAGTTTTCCTGCATCAGCCGCACCTTGTCGGGCCACTGGTCCAGGCTTTTCAGCCCTTCGAGCAGCTCGTCGGCGAAGTCGGTGATCTTGAGGAACCACTGCGACAATTTCTTCTTTTCGACCAGCGCGCCCGAACGCCAGCCGCGGCCGTCGATCACCTGCTCGTTGGCGAGCACCGTATGATCGACCGGATCCCAGTTGACGTAGCTTTCCTTGCGCGTGACGAGGCCCGCCGCGAAGAGGTCGAGGAACAGCGCCTGCTCCTGCCCATAATAGTCAGCGTCGCAGGTCGCGAGTTCGCGGGTCCAGTCGATCGCGAGCCCGAGCCGCTTGAGCTGCCCGCGCATCGCGTCGATATTGGCGCGCGTCCAGCCGTTCGGGTGGACGCCCTTTTCCATCGCGGCATTCTCGGCGGGCATGCCGAAGGCGTCCCAGCCCATCGGGTGGAGGACGTCGTGCCCGGTCATCCGCTTGAAGCGCGCGAGCACGTCGCCCATCGTGTAGTTGCGGACATGCCCCATATGGATGCGCCCCGACGGATAGGGGAACATCTCGAGGATATAGGCCTTGGGCCGCCCATTTTCCTTGGCGTCGCCGGTGTCGGTCGTGGCAAAGCTGTTCGCACGCTCCCACGCCGCCTGCCATCGGGCGTCGGCGGCCAGGGCGCCAAAGCGCGTTTCGCGGGTCATTCCTGTCTTACCCCGTTGTCTTCATGGGGCGGCGCGGGCGCGCCGCGCGTTTAGCCCTCGATGGCCGAGCGACGCAGGTCGCGGGCGCGGGTGAGGATCACTTCCTCGAGCTTCTGCACCGTCGCCGCCTCGACCGGCGCATCGACCCAGGTGCCGCCCTGCGCGACCTGCCGCGAGGCGGCGACGCGCAGCGCGTCGGCGCGCAGGTCGCGGTCGAGGATCGACACCGTCACCTTCATCCGCTCGTTCGGGTTTTGCGGGTTCGCATACCAGTCGGTGATGATGACGCCGCCCGACGAATCGGCCTGGAGCAGCGGCATGAAGGAGAGCGCATCGAGCGAGGCGCGCCACAAATAGCTGTTCACGCCGATCGTCGTGACCTGCGACGCGGCGAGGTCGGCGCGCGGCCGCTCCTTGCCGCCGCAGGCCGCGAGGCCGAGCGCCGCGAGCCCGAGCAACGCGAGCGTGGCGGGGCGACGACCGAGCGAGGCCAGGACGGAAAGCTGAGACATGCCGGAACACCTTATCTTGGACGCGGGGGACGGGCGGACCCGGCCGCGTTGCTGCGAATTTGGGAGCGTCTCTATCGCCCTTGCCGCCGTCCGGCAAGCGCGGCAATTTCCGGTTCGTCGCGGTTAAGGCTGCAGTCAGGGTCGGGTTCGAAAAATGCGCCGACTGTGGTCATCGCGCAACAACCGGAGCAAAAATCGGAACGCCGACGGCAAAGACTCGCGAATCACTGGAATTGTCGGGCGAAGCCGCCTATCTATCGAACCATCTGGGGTTGGAGTCGCAGAATCATGGCGCGAGCGCCGCGACATTTTTGGCAAGGGGGTCTCGTCGCTATGGCGGCGATTTCGCTCGCCCTGCCGCCGGCGCTGGCCGCAATGACGCGCTCCGACAGCATCCGTCCCGTGTCGATTTCCGAAACCCTGCTGGGCGAATTCACGCCGGCCGCCGGCGATCCGCGCCTGATCGCGCGCTATGCCAAAGTGTCCGAAGCCGCGCGCCGCAACTTCAGCTTCACCCCCGCCGTCACCGACGACAGCCGCAAGAATCGCGCGATCACCGTCGTGATTCGCGCCCGCGACGACGCCTCGAGCGCCGCGCGCACCGCGGCGCTGGCCAAGGGACGCGCGCCGATCGCGATCGCACCGGTCGCCTATAATCTCGGGGCTTCGGTCGGGTTCGAGAAGTTCGTCACGCCGCAGCTCCCGCGCGGTACCGACCTTCGCAACCTGCCGGTCGCGCATGCGCCCGAACAGGCCGAACGCAAGTCGCGCTTCGCGACGCGGATGATCAACCGGGCAAGCGACCCCGCCGGGGCGACCGACCGCGTCACCGCGCCCGGCGACACCCAGGCCGTCGACGTCGTCAGCAGCTATCGCATCACGCGCAACCTCGATGTCACCGCGGGGGTTCGCTACAAGAGCGACGACCGCGTCGAGCCGCTGACCGATACGCGGCGCGACAGCCAGGCGGTCTATGTCGGGACGCAGTTCCGCTTCTGACGCGCCCGGCGCTTCGCCGCCTTTTCAGCCCACGCATCGATCGCCGCCCAGCCCGGCTCGACTCCGCTTCCCGCGCTCTGGCGAAGGAGCGCGCGCGCGCGCACCGGAGTCACTCCGCCGAGCGCGATCGCCTGCCCGCCCGCCAGCCGCGCGAGCCGGAGCCATGCGGCGGGTCCCAGCGTCGCTGCACCGGGGTGCGACCGCGTCGGATGGAGCGGAGAAACGAAGGTCGCACCCGCGTTCGCGCGGCGTGCGGCGCGCGCTTCGCGGGCGTCATGGACCGGCATGGTCAGCAACAGCCCGAGCCGATGCGCCTGCCCGGCCCGGCCCGCCTGCCGCTGGCGCAGATGGACGCCGTCGGCGCCCCAGCGCCTGGCGTGCGCGGGCGATCCGGCCAGAATGATGACCAGCCGCCGCGCGGCGGCGATGCGCCTCAGCCGCCGCAACAGGCGCCAGCGTTCGGCGGCGGTCAGGCTGTCGTGGCGCAGCACGATGCCGCTGCCCGGTGGCAACTGCGCCGCGAGCCGCGCGACCGGCACCGTCATGCGCTCGTCGCTCAGCAACCAGAGCATCGGCGGCGGGGGCTGGTATCGGATCATCGCGCTTTCTATAGGCGCGGGGCTGAGGCGCGCAACGGGCGCGCGGAACAGGAGGCGGAATGAACGACGCGGCAGACAGGCTGGCCGGAGTGCGGGCGGCGATCGCAGAGGCGGCGAAGCGCGCGCAGCGGCGCGCCGACGATATCTGCCTGATCGCGGTGTCGAAGACGCACGAGGCCGACGCGATCCGCCCGCTGATCGCCGCGGGCCAGCGGCACTTCGGCGAGAATCGCGTCCAGGAAGCGGCCGCCAAATGGCCCGCGCTGCGCGCCGAGACGCCCGGCGTGACCCTCCACCTGATCGGCCAGCTTCAGTCGAACAAGGCCGAGGATGCGGTGGCGCTGTTCGACGCCATCCATTCGGTCGACCGCCCCTCGCTCGTCGAGGCGCTCGGCAAGGCCTGCGCCAAGGCGGGCCGACAGCCGCAATTGTTCGTACAGGTCAATGTCGGCGACGAGGCGCAGAAGGGCGGCTGCGCGATCGCCGACCTGCCCGCGCTCCTCGCCGCGGCGAAGTCGGCCGGGCTCGCGATCGACGGGCTGATGGCGATCCCCCCTGCGAACGTCGAACCCGCCCCCTATTTCGCGCTGCTCGACGAGCTCGCTGCGCGCCACGGCCTGCCGCTGCGCTCGATGGGCATGAGCGGCGATTTCGAGACCGCGGTGATGCTGGGCGCGACGCATGTGCGGGTGGGAACGGCGCTGTTCGGGGAACGGGGATAGGCGCCGGCTACGCTTCGCCCCAACGCCGGTATTCCAGCTTCACGCACGAAAAAGGGCGGCACGCGGCCACCCTTTGCACCCGGACCAAGCCGGGATGACGCATTTCAATCCGCGCGGCCGCGCCGCGCGGGTCGCGGCGTCACTTGATCTTGGCTTCCTTGAACTCGACGTGCTTGCGCGCACGCGGGTCGTATTTGCGCACCGACATCTTCTCGGTCATCGTGCGCGGGTTCTTCTTGGTGACATAGAAGAAGCCCGTGTCGGCGGTGCTCACCAGCTTGATCTTGACGGTCGTCGGCTTGGCCATGGCCCTGTTCCTCGAAATATTGGCACATCCGCCGGGCGTCCGGCCGATGCGGCGGGACTGGGGGCCCCGGCGGTCGGTGTGAAAAACAAGAGGGCCGCGCACCGGGCGCCGCCCTCATTTATCCGCGCGCCATTGGCGGGATTCGCGGCCTCTGTCAAGCAAAAGCAGCGGGCGGACGGCGCGGCGACCCTCCGCCCGGCTACCGTCTCAGGCGCTTTTGATCTGGAAGCGGACGGTCATCTCCTTCCAGCTTTCTTCGGCCACGCCGCCGCGCCTCGCGGGCTTGAAGCGCCATTTGGACAGCGCGCGCTTCTTCGCCGCCTCGAAGAAGGCGGGGCTATCGGTGCGCACCAGTTCGACCGCCTTAACCCGCCCGTCGGTGCCGATCCGCACGCGCAGCGTGACGCTGCCCTCGACCCCGGCGCGCTCCTCACGCAGCGGATATTCGGGCTGGAACAGCCCTGCGAAGCGCGGGTCGACCTGGGCCAGCACCAGCTTGGGCGGGGCCGGCGGGTCGATCGACACCGGCGGGCCCGGAGGCACCGGCGGCGGATCGAGCATGATCGGTCCCTCGGTCACTTGATTGGCGGTATCGGCAGGGAGCTTGAAGACCGTCTCGACCGTTTCGGTCGCTTGGCTGCTCGTCGGCTGCGTCTGCGTCTCGGGTTGCGGCTTGGGCGGCTCAGGCTCGGGTTTCGGCAGGAAAACCGATGTCCACGGGGGCGATTCGGTCCGCGGCGCCGTCTCGATGATCATTGGCGACAGCGCGACCGCGACGACCAGCGCGACCGGCAGGCCGATCGCCAGCGCCGCGGCGACCGGCCGATGCCCCGCGCCGGGATCATAACCGTGACGCGGGGCCAACGCCGATCCGGCTACAGCTGCGCGCCGTTCGGGTGTCGCCACCAGAGCGGAAATCATGGGTATCAGCGTCATGGCCTCTCTCCTTGCCCGTGACGACCCGGCCCCGCCGCGCTTCGACCGCTGCTATCGGTCGGGTCATAGTTATGTGATAATATAACGTGACCCATATTGTCAATCGGAGAAGTCGGCAAGAGCAAGCAAAGAGAATTTGCGGGGAGCTTGCTAGGCCGCCGAGAGCCGCGCGACGGCTTCGTCCTTCGCGATCAGCGGCAGCAGTTCGCGCATGTCGGGGCCATGATCGCGCCCGGTGAGCGCACGGCGCAGCGGCAGGAAGAGCGCGCGGCCCTTTGCCCCCGTCGCCGCCTTTACTGCCTCGGTAAGCGCGTGCCACGGGTCGGCGCTCCAATCGAGCGCAGGTGCCACTGCCGCAGCGGCCGCGAGCACCGGCCGGTCGGCTTCCTCGGGCGCGGGGGGCGCGAACGGCCCATCGAACACCGCCCCCCAGTCCGCCGCCTCTGCGACCCTCATCAGGTTCGGGCGGATCGCGTTCCAGCGCGCCTCGTCGATCGCGGCGGGCAGGCGCGGCGCGACCGCGTGATAATCGGTGTGGTGGAGGATCTTCTGATTGAGCAGCGCGAGCTCGGCCTCGTCGAAGCGCGCCGGGGCGCGGCCGAAGCGCGCGAAATCCACGCTTGCGATCAAGGGCGCGAGGCCGGTCACCGGCTCGACCGGGTCGCTCGTCCCGAGCCGCGCGAGCAGTGCCGCGAGCGCGATCGGCTCGATTCCGGCGTCGCGCAGTTTCCCCATGCCGAGCGAGCCCAGCCGCTTCGACAATTTGCCCTCGGTGCCGACGAGCAAGGCCTCGTGCGCGAATTGGGGCGGCTTCGCCCCGAACGCGGCGAACATCTGGATCTGCGCCGCGGTGTTCGAGACGTGATCCTCGCCGCGCACGACGTGGCTGATCCCCATCGCGATATCGTCGATCACGCTCGGCAGCAGATAGAGCCAGCTGCCGTCCGCGCGCCGCACGACGGGGTCGGACAGGGTCTTCGGCTCGAAATGCTGAGGTCCGCGGACGAGGTCGATCCATTCGATCGGCGCCCCATGATCGAGCTTGAAGCGCCAGTGCGGCGCCACGCCCTCGGGCGCGGGCGCATCGGCAGGCTTGCGCTCATAGACCGGCGGCAGCCCGCGCGAGAGCAGGATCTTGCGGCGAATCTCGAGCTCCTCCGGCGTCTCGTAGCAGGCATAGACGCGCCCGGCCGCCTTCAACGTCGCAAACTCGGCCTCGTAGAGTGCGAATCGCTCCGACTGCCGTTCCTCGCCGTCGACATCGAGCCCGAGCCACGCGAGATCGGCGCGGATGCCCGCGACATATTCCTCCTTCGACCGCTCGAGATCGGTGTCGTCGATGCGCAGCAGAAAGCGCCCGCCGGCCTTGCGCGCCCACAGCCAGTTGTGGAGCGCGGTGCGGATGTTGCCGACATGGAGGTGGCCGGTCGGCGAGGGGGCGAAGCGGGTCGTAACGGTCATGGCCGGCGCCTATAGCGGCAGAATCGGCCGCCGTCAGTCCTCCACCTGCTCGACCTTGCGGTGCATGATCAGATGCGCCGCCCAGCGCAGCGCCATGCCGACGACCGAGAGCAGCCCGCCCGCGATGATCGCGACGACCAGCGCGCGCGATTCGCCCGGCGCTGGCCACGCCACCCAGGCGAGCAGCCCGACGCTGACGCTCGACAATATATAGCCGATGCCGGTGAGCCAGTTCGCCAAGATTCAGCCCGTCCGAAAGCCGTGGGTGATCGGATAGCGCCGGTCGCGGCCGAAGTTGCGGGTCGACAGCTTGACTCCCGGGGGCGCCTGGCGCCGTTTATACTCGGCGAGCATCAAGAGCCGCTCGATCCGCGCCACCGCGTCACGGTCGAAGCCGTAGCGCTGGACGACATCGTCGACGCTCGCTTCCTCTTCGACCAGCATGTGGAGCATGCGATCGAGATCGGCGTAAGGCGGCAGGCTGTCCTCGTCCTTCTGGTCGGGGCGGAGCTCGGCGCTCGGCGGCTTGGTGATGATCGAATCGGGCATCACAGGGGCCACGGGGTTGCGCGAGAGGCGCGGCACATTCTCGTTGCGCCACTTCGCCACGGCGAACACCGTCGTCTTATAGGCGTCCTTCAGCGGATTGTAGCCGCCCGCCATGTCGCCATAGATGGTCGCATAGCCGACACTCATCTCGCTCTTGTTGCCCGTCGTCAGCAGCATCGGGCCGAACTTGTTGCTGAGCGCCATCAGCGTGACGCCCCGAATGCGCGACTGGACATTCTCCTCGGTGATGTCGACGTCCCGGTCGGCGAAGGTGCCGCTGAGCATCGCGTCGAACGCCTCGACCGCGGGGACGATCGGGATGGTATCGAGCCGGCAGCCGATCATCTCCGCGCAGCCCGCCGCATCGTCGAGGCTCGCCTGGCTGGTGAAGCGGCTCGGCAGCATCACGCACCAGACCTTGTCGGGGCCGAGCGCGTCGGCGGCGATCGCGGCGCAGATCGCCGAATCGATCCCGCCCGACAGGCCGAGCACGACGCCGGGGAAGCGGTTGCGCTCCACATAGTCGCGCAGGCTGACGATCATCGCGCTGTAGATGTCGGCGGGATGCGCTTCCCACTCGGCGATCGCGCCCGCTTCGCATGTCCAGCCGCTGTCGCCCTTCGTCCAGCGCGTGACGCGCTCTTCCTCTTCCCAGTCAGCCAGCCGGTGCGCGGGGTTCCCGTCGGCGTTGAGGACGAAGGAGCAGCCGTCGAACACCAGCTCGTCCTGCCCGCCGACGCGGTTGAGGAAGATCAGCGGCAACGACGTCTCGGCGACGCGCGCGCCGAAGACCTGGCTGAGCCGCCGGTCGTCCTTGTCGATCTCATAGGGGCTGCCGTTGACCGAGATCAGCAGCTCGGCGCCCGCGGCCGCGAGATGAGCGCAGACGGTCGGGAACCAGCCGTCCTCGCAGATCGGCAGCCCAAGCTTCACCCCGCGCCATTCGACGATGGCGGGCAATGGGCCGGGCGCGAAGACGCGCTTCTCGTCGAAGGTACCGTAATTCGGCAGCTCGTGCTTGCGCCGCGTCGCGGCCACGCGGCCGCCGTCGAGCAGCGCCACCATATTGTAGAGCCGGCCGTCCCCATCGCGCTCGACCGATCCCACGAGCATCGCAGGGCCACCATCGGCGGTATCGGCCGCGAGTTCGGCCAGCAGCACCGCCGCGCGCTCCGCGAGCGCCGGCTTGAGCACCAGATCCTCGGGCGGATAGCCGATCAGCTGCAGCTCGGGAAAGACGATCAGGTCGGCGCCCTCGTGCCGCGCGCGAACGCTGCGCATCGCATCGGCGTTGGCGGCAAGGTCGCCGACGGCTTGCGTCATTTGCGACAGGACGATGGAGAGCGGCTGGATCATGCCTTGCGGTTTAGGCGCAACCCGTCCGAATTCAACCGAAGACGAGCGTCCACAGCGTGCGCCCGGGCGCCATTGCGAGAATGCCCGCCGCGATCAGCCCGAAATAGACCCCGCGCATCAGCCTTAGATGGCGGTCGGTCTGCCCCGTCATCGCAAATCGGACGGCGCGCGGCACCTGAACGAGCACAAGCAGCGAGAAGAGGTGAATCGGGCCGATGCCGCCGGTGATCGTGCGGACCCAGAAGCTGTCGATCGCGGTCGCCACCATCATCAGCGCCCAGACGCGCCCGCCGATGCGATGCGCGAGATCGCCCTTGCGCTGGCGCCAAAGCAGCCACGCGCCGAGCGGCACTGCGGGAACGACCGTCGCGAGATGGACCCAGATCGCCAGCGGCGGGGTGCGATAGGCCGCCGCATCCGCCGACGGGCGGAGAATCGCCGCGGCGAGAATCGCGCCGGCAATCAACAGCATGAGGATGGCGATGCGGCGAAGAGTCGCCGACGGGCCTTGATTCGGAGCGGGCGAAGGGGTGGAAGCGGTCATGGCGGAAATCCTGTTGCCGGTGTCGATGCCCCCTCGCTGCCGGATCGCCGTTCGCGGGCAAGCGCTCCTTCGCCAGCCGCCAGGCAACTTCGCGAAGCCGCCGGAAATCGGCGACCGTGCCCGTTGACGCTTCGTGAAATGGCACGCACAACGCGCCGCGATGGCGAAACGGCTCACGATCGAACTGCTGGCGATGATCCTGCTCGGCCTGCTGATCGGGCTGCTCGGCCCTTTCGGCACCTTCGACTATCCGACCGCGCAGCGGATGCTGAGCTGGGTCATCTGGTTGCTCGCGGGCTACCTCTTCTTCCGGCCGACGGGAATCGTCGCGACCTGGCTGTGCGAAGCGACCGGCCTTCCGCGCTTCGCGGGACGGCTGATCGCGCTCGTCGTCGCGAGCGCCCCGGTGACGCTGGTCGTCATGATGATGGCGAGGCGCCTGAGCTTCGCCGAGGCGCTGCGCTCGCCGGGATTCGGGGCGATGTATCTCTATATCTGGGTCATCGCGGCGGTCGTCTCGATCGCGATGGCCGTGCTGTTCGGACGCGGCGAACCGGCGGACAAGGATGGCGGATCCACGCCCGAGCCGCTGCCCGCCGCCGCGCCGGCGCCGGTCGCCGACGAACCCGCGGCGCTGCCGCTGCCGCCCGGCTTTGGGCCCGTGCGAGCGCTGAAGGGCGAGGATCATTATGTCCGCGTCATCGGCGAAGGCCGCGAGGAGCTCGTCCTGATGCGAATGCGCGATGCCGTCGACCGGCTCGGAACGGCGGGGGGTCAGCGCGTCCACCGCAGCTGGTGGGTGGCGAAGGACGCGGTTGCGTCGGTTCGCCGCGACGGCCGCACCGCGATCCTGACGCTGACGAGCGGGCAGGAAGTCCCCGTCGCACGCGACATGATGCCGACACTCCGCAGCGCGGGATGGCTATAATCGGGCGGGAACGGGCCGCGGCCGCGAAAGCGGCGATCAGCAATCCGGCGCAGGAGCGCAACTTGACCCTTCCCCTATGCGCCCGCGCTGGTTAAGGGGACCCGCAATCCCACCCCGCGCGAAAGGGCTTCGCACCCCATGAAACTCATCTCCGGCAACAGCAACCTGCCGCTGGCCCGTGCGATCGCCGACTATCTCGAGCTGCCGTTGACCGACACCAGCGTGCGCCGCTTCGCCGACGAAGAGGTGTTCGTCGAGATTCACGAGAATGTCCGCGGCCAGGATGTCTTCGTCGTCCAGCCGACCAATTTCCCGGCGAACGACAATCTGATGGAGCTGCTGATCCTCACCGACGCGCTGCGCCGCGCCTCGGCGAAGCGGATCACCGCGGTCGTCCCCTATTTCGGCTACGCCCGCCAGGACCGCAAGCCCGGCCCGCGCACCCCGATCTCGGCGAAGCTCGTCGCCAACCTCATCACCACCTCGGGCGCCGACCGCGTCCTCGCGATCGACCTGCACGCCGGGCAGATCCAGGGCTTCTTCGATATTCCGACCGACAATCTCTATGCCGCGCCGGTGATGAGCGCCGACATTCAGGCCCGCTTCGGCGGCAAGAATCTGATGGTCGTGTCGCCCGACGTCGGCGGCGTGGTGCGCGCCCGCGCGCTCGCCAAGCGGCTCGACAATGCGCCTTTGGCCATCGTCGACAAGCGCCGCGAGCGCGCCGGCGAATCGGAAGTCATGAACATCATCGGCGATGTCGCGGGCCGCTTCTGCATTCTGATCGACGATATCGTCGATTCGGCGGGCACGCTCTGCAACGCCGCCGCCGCGTTGAAGGCCGCGGGCGCCGAGGGCGTCGTCGCCTATTGCACCCACGGCGTGCTGTCGGGCGGCGCAGTAGCGCGCGTCGACGCGAGCGAGCTCACCGAGCTCGTCATCACCGATTCGATCCAGCCGACCGACGCGGTCAACGACAGCGCCAAGGTCCGCGCGCTGACCGTCGCGCCGCTGCTCGGCGAGGCGATCAAGCGCATCGCTGACGAAACGAGCGTCTCTTCGCTCTTCGACTGATCGCGGCACCACATTCCAAACCCGCTCACCGCGCGACGAGCGCACCGGTGATATGGTCGAGCTGGCGGCGAAAGGTCGCATGGTCGGGCACGGCATGGACGAGCCCGCGTGCGGTCCAGCAGAGCGCCTGCGCCATGCTTCCCGCGCGCGGCACCGCCGACCCGGGACCGCTGAGCCGGATCGCTTCGGTCATCGCCGCGACGAGCCGCCGTTCGGCGATCCGCACCGCCTCGGGCGGATGACGCTGCATGACCGCGACGATCTCCACCCCGTGCGGCGAAGCGTGCAGCGCGTCCCGATGCCGCCCGACCCAGGCGTCGAGCGCATCGGCCAGCCGGTCGGGCAGCGTCCGCGCCGGCTGCTCGATCGCGCGCAGCGCCTCGGCGAGCGAGCGGTCGATGAGCGCCTGCACCGCCCACCCCGCCAGCGCATTCTTCGATCCGAAGCGATTGTAGAGCGACTGGCGCGACACGCCGAGCGCCTGCGCGACATCGGTCATCGATGTCCGGCGCAGCCCGTAGCGTGCGAAGGTCGCGACGACCGGATCGAGAGGAAAAGCGTCGTTCATCCGACCCTGATTTTACAATTTATATTAAAATTGTAAAATCAGTATAATCGCGCACCCACACCGTTCGAACCGCGGTTGAGGCTGGCGGGGCGGCGGCCGCTCGGCTAGCGCTGGCGCATGTCGCTCGAATCCGATCTCGCGCTTGCCAATCGCCTTGCCGATGCCGCCGGCGCGGCCATCCGTCCTTTCTTCCGCACTGCCTTTGCACACGAGGCGAAGGCCGACGCCTCGCCGGTGACCGACGCCGACCGCGGCGCCGAGGCCGCGATGCGCCGCCTGCTCGAGGCCGAGGCGCCCCGCGACGGAATCATCGGCGAGGAATATGGTGCCGAGCGCGCCGGGGCCGCGCGCCAGTGGGTGCTCGACCCGATCGACGGCACGGTCAGCTTCATGGCCGGCCGCCCGATCTTCGGGACATTGATCGCGCTCCTGCAGGACGGCTGGCCGCTGCTCGGCATCATCGATCAGCCGATCGCGGGCGAGCGCTGGGTGGGCGCGACCGGGCGGCCGACGCTGTTCAACGGCAAGCTCGCGGCGACCCGCGCCTGCCGCACCCTCTCCGACGCGACGCTCGCGACGACGGGGCCGCAATATTTCGCCGATCATGACGGCGAGCATTTCATGGCGCTCGCCGCGCAGACCGCGCACAAGCGCATGGTCTTCGGCGGCGACTGCTATAATTACGGCCTGCTGGCGAGCGGCCATGTCGACCTGGTGGTCGAGGCGGGTCTGAAACTCCACGATTTCGCCGCGCTGGTGCCGGTTGTCGAAGGCGCGGGCGGGACGATGTGCGACTGGAACGGCGAGCCGCTTCATGCCGACAGCGACGGCCATGTCATCGCGCTCGGGGATCCGGCGCGGCTCGAGGACGTCATCGAGGGACTGGCGTGTCACCATTGACGAGGAGAGGAAGCGATCATGGCCTATGACGGAAGCTGCCACTGCGGCGCCGTGACCTATACGGTCGAGGGCGATATTCCGGGCACGGCGATGAGCTGCAACTGCTCGCACTGCCGGCGCAAGGGCTTTCTGCTGAGCTTCGTGCCGATCGACCAGTTCCGCCTGACGAGCGGCGCCGACAAGCTCCAATCCTATCAATTCCACAAGCACAATATCGACCATCAGTTCTGCACGGAGTGCGGCTGCCAGGGCTTTGCGGTCGGCACCGGCCCCGACGGCGCGAAGATGGCCGCGGTCAACCTCCGCTGCGTTCCCGATGCCGATCTCGATTCGCTGACGATCCAGAAGGTCGATGGCGCGAGTTTCTGATCCAATTCGGCAGTAATGCGCGCCAACCCCTTTACAGGCCTTGCAAGACTGCTACCGGGCGCGCCGACGCCGGGGGGGCCGGCGTCGACCAAAGAGGGGTAATCCATGAAGAAAATGATTGCGGTCGCGCTCTGCGCGGCCGGCTTTGCGTCGCCTGCATTCGCGCAGGACGAAGGTCAGGACAACGCCAAGGCGGGTTTCCGCGTCGAAGCGCACGCGGTCTATGAAACGCCGACGGTCAGCAGCATCCAGCAGAACAACGACGTCTACAAGGTCGGCAGCGCGATGGCGTTCGGCGGCGAAGCGGGCTTCGACATCGCGGTCGGCTCGAAGGTCGTCGTCGGCCCCTATGCGACGTTCGAAAAATCGTCGGTGAAGGTCACCGACGGTGTCGACACGCTGAAGGTCAAGGACAATCTGGGCGTCGGCCTGCACCTCGGCTATGCGGTCGGCAGCCGCGGCCAGGTCTATGGCAAGGTCGGCTATGCCAAGCTGCGTATCGAAGCGCTGAGCGGCGGGTTCAGCGCGACCGCGAGCGGCTCGGGCTTCCAGGGTGCGGTCGGTTACGAACATGGCTTCGGCCAGCAATTCTATGGCCGGGTCGAATTCGGCTATGGCGACAATGGCCGCATCGCCGGGATCAATTTCCAGCGCCGCCACGCCGGTGTCGCGCTCGGCGTCCGTTTCTAAGGCCTTCGCGTCGACCGACGAACGGAAACAGGCGCTTCCGCAAGGAGCGCCTGTTTTGCCTTGTGGCGGCACAATGCTTGCTTTTCCCGGCGAATCCCCCTAAGCGCGCGCCTTCCGATTGTGCCGGCTGGCTGAAAGGGCTGCCAGGCCGGTACGCAAACGGACTTCCAAAGGAGACCAAAATGCCCAAGATGAAGACCAAGAGCGGTGTGAAGAAACGCTTCAAATTCACCGCCTCGGGCAAGGTGAAGCACGGCGTCGCCGGCAAGCGCCACCGCCTGATCAGCCACAATTCGAAATATATCCGCACCAACCGCGGCACCAGCGTGCTCAGCGATTCGGACGCGGCCCATGTGCGCCTCTGGGCGCCCTACGGCCTGAAGTAAGGAGCGCTAGACCATGTCACGCATCAAACGCGGCGTCACCACGCGCGCCAAGCACAAGCGCGTATTGGAGCAGGCGAAGGGCTATTATGGCCGTCGCAAGAACACCATTCGCATCGCCAAGCAGGCGGTCGAAAAGGCCGGCCAATACGCCTATCGCGACCGCAAGGTTAAGAAGCGGAGCTTCCGCGGGCTGTGGATCCAGCGCATCAACGCCGCGGTTCGCGCCGAGGGCCTGACCTATTCGCAGTTCATGCACGGCGTGAAGCTGGCCGGGATCGAGCTCGACCGCAAGGTCATGGCCGACCTCGCGATGAACGAAGGCGGTGTGTTCACCGCGATCATCGCGCAGGCGAAGGCGGCGCTGCCCAAGGCGGCGTAACGCGCGACCCTATCGAAAACGAAAAAGGGCGGTCCCGATGGGGCCGCCCTTTTTCGTGCGTGCGTCGCCGACATAAAGAGACGGCGCGGAGGCTGGCCCCGCGCCGTCTCGACGATGACCGCAAAACGATGCACCGCCCCCCTCCCTCCGTACCGAAAAGCCATGGGTCGCAGAAAGCCGACGGCAGGCGGAAGTATCTCTAGCGCGACATATGACGTCGCGGCGCGCGGAAAAATTGTAAAAACCCGACATGCGAGGCACCTAGGCTGTTGTTTTTTTACGCAAGCCCCCGCAAGATGGCGGCATGATCGTGGGGGATCATGAATCGGGGCCACCCGCCGAGGTGCGCGTCGTTACGCGCTTCTTTCCGGTGTCCGAAGCCCTGCGCCCCTATAGCAGCATCATCTACCTGACCGATGTCGAGGCGCCGCCGGGCGTCCGGGTCGACGATTATCTGCACCCCGAATGGGCGAATCTGCGCTTTATCGCGGGCGAGGCGCCGCTCGCGGCGATCGGGGGCGGCGCCCCGGTCCCAGCCCCGCGCTTCATCGCGGCGGGCCCGACGAGCATGGCGAGCTATTTCGCCGCGGGGGCGATGCGCGCATGGGGCATCGGCCTGTTGCCGATGGGCTGGGCCAAGTTCGTTCCGCTGCCCGCCGAGGCGCTCGCCGACCGGTTTTGCGACGGCGCCGCGCATCCCGCCTTCGCCGCCTTCGCGCCGCTCGCGCCGCGGCTCGCCGCCGCCAACGACGTCGAGGGCGCAGCGCGGATGATCGACGATCATCTCGTCGGCCTGCTCGCCGGCGCGCCCGCCGACGATCCCGCGATCCTCGCGGCGCACCGCGCGCTGGTCGACGACGATCTGGCGAGCGTCGCCGATCTCGCCGCGACGCTCGGCCTCTCCGAACGCTCGGCCGAACGGCTCAGCCGCCGCGCCTTCGGCTTTCCGCCGAAACTGCTGCTGCGCCGCCAGCGCTTCCTGCGCAGCCTCGCGCGCTTCATGCTCGACCCGTCGATGGCGTGGATCGACACGCTCGATTATCATTATCACGACCAAGCGCAGTTCACGCGCGATTTTCAGCGCTTCATGGGGATGGGCCCGCGCGCCTATGCGGCGCGGCCCAAGCCGATCCTCGGCGCCGCCGCCCGCGCCCGCGCCGCCGCCGCCGGCGAGGCGGTGCAGGGGCTGCATCGCCCGCAAGCCTAGGCCCAAGCTTGGGGTTGACCCGCCCGGCCGCTTCGGTGCAAGCGGCGGCGGGCCGAAAGCGGGTTTTCCGCCGCCAGCAGCTCGACAAGCCAAGGATGAAAAGTGGCGGCGCGGCCTACGCACCGCCGCCGCAGGACGAATGACGATGAGTGATTATCCGGCCATGCAGGCCCGGTTCGTGGCTGACATCGGTGCCGCCGCCGACCTCGACGCGCTCGAAGCGCTGCGCGTCGCCGCGCTCGGCAAGGCGGGCAGCGTTTCGGCGCTCTTGAAGACGCTGGGCGGAATGAGCCCCGAGGAACGGCAGGTGCAGGGACCGCAGATCCACGCGCTACGCGAAGCCGTCACCACCGCGATCGCCGACCGCAAGGCCGCGCTCGAGGGTGCGGCGCTCGAGGCGAGGCTCGCGGGCGAGCGGCTCGACATGACGCTGCCCGCCGATGCAGCACCCCGCGGCAGCGTCCATCCGGTGAGCCAGGTGATGGACGAGCTCGCCGAAATCTTCGCCGACATGGGCTTCGCGGTCGCGACCGGCCCCGAGATCGAGGACGACTGGCACAATTTCACCGCGCTCAACATCCCCGAGACGCATCCGGCGCGCGCGATGCACGACACCTTCTATTTCCCGACGCAGATGAACGATGCCGCGGGCCGGGCGATGCTGCTGCGCACCCACACCTCGCCGGTGCAGATCCGCACGATGATGAGCGATGAGCCGCCGATCCGCATCATCGCGCCGGGCCGCGTCTATCGGAGCGACAGCGACGCGACGCACACGCCGATGTTCCATCAGGTCGAAGGTCTGGTCATCGACCGCGGCATCCACATGGGGCACCTCAAGTGGACGCTCGAAACCTTCCTCAAGGCCTATTTCGAGCGCGACGACATCGTGCTGCGCCTGCGCCCGTCCTATTTCCCCTTCACCGAACCCTCGGCCGAGGTCGATGTCGGCTACCGCCAGGAAAAGGGCCGCCGCATCGTCGGCGGGTCGGGCGACGACGAGGGGCATGCGTGGATGGAGCTGCTCGGCAGCGGCATGGTCAACCGCCGGGTCATCGCCAATTGCGGGCTCGACCCCGACGAATGGCAGGGCTTCGCCTTCGGAGTCGGGGTCGACCGGCTCGCGATGCTGAAATATGGCATGGACGACCTGCGCGCCTTCTTCGACGGCGACCTGCGCTGGCTGTCGCACTACGGGTTCGGCGCGCTGTCGGTCCCGACGCTATCCGGGGGGATTTCGGCATGAAGATCACCCGCCTTATGATTCTGGGCCCCGGATCGCAGTCCGGGGCACGACAGGGAGACTTTCGATGAAACTCACCCTGTCGTGGCTACGCGAGCATCTCGATGGCGAGTTCGCCGTCGCGGACGTCGTCACCACCCTGAACCGCATCGGCCATGAGGTCGAGGGCGTCGAGAATCCGGCTGAGAAGCTCGCGGGTTTCCGCGTCGCCAAGGTGCTGACCGCCGAGAAGCATCCGCAGGCCGACAAGCTGCAGGTGCTGACCGTCGAGGCCGGCCCAGAAGTCAACGCCGGCGCGCCGCTCACCGTCGTCTGCGGCGCGCCCAATGCGCGCGCGGGCCTGGTCGGTGTGCTCGGGCTGCCGGGCGCGGTCGTCCCCGCGAACGGCATGATGCTGAAGGTCGCCGCAGTGCGCGGGGTCGAATCGAACGGCATGATGTGCTCGACGCGCGAACTCGAACTCGGCGACGACCATGACGGCATCATCGAGCTTCCCGCCGATGCGCCGGTCGGCACCCCCTTCGCCGATTATTCGGGCGCGGGCGATCCGGTGATCGATATCTCGATCACTCCCAACCGGCAGGACTGCATGGGCGTGCGCGGGATCGCGCGCGACCTCGCCGCCGCCGGGCTCGGCACGCTGAAGCCGCTCGTCGTCCCGACGATCGAGGGCGAAGACGCGCCCGCCACGGAAATCCGCACCGACGACCCCGAAGGCTGCCCCGCCTTCTATGGCCGCACGATCAGCGGCGTCGTCAACGGCACCGCTCCCGAATGGATGCGGCGACGGCTCGAGGCGATCGGCCAGCGCTCGATCTCGGCGCTCGTCGACATCAGCAACTATGTGATGTTCGACCTCGGCCGTCCGAGTCATATCTACGACCGCGCGCAGCTGTCGGGCGCGCTCGTCGCGCGCCGCGCCAAGGCGGGGGAGACGGTCACCGCGCTGAACGGCAAGGACTATAGCCTGACCGACACGATGACGGTGATCGCCGACGACGCCGGCGTCCACGACATCGCCGGGATCATGGGCGGCGAGCATAGCGGGTGCAGCGAGACGACGACCGACGTGCTGATCGAGATCGCCTATTTCACCCCCGAGCGCATCGCGCTGACCGGACAGGCACTCGGCCTGACCAGCGACGCGCGTGGCCGCTTCGAGCGCGGGGTCGACCCCGCCTTCCTCGACGATGCGACCGCGATCGTCACCGGCCATATCCTCAGCCTGTGCGGCGGCACCCCCTCGGCAGTGACGCGCGCGGGCACGCCGCCGGTCGCGGCGCGGCACATCGATTACGACCCCGCGCTCGCCGAAACGCTGGGCGGCGTCGCGATTCCGCAGGATCGGCAGCGCGCGATTCTCGAAGCGCTCGGCTTCACCGTGATGGAGCTCGGGGCGCTGTGGCAGGTCACCGTGCCGAGCTGGCGCCGCGACATGGACGCCGCGCCCGACATCGTCGAGGAGGTCGCGCGCATCCACGGTTTCGACACGATCCCGTCGACCCCGCTGCCGCGCACCGATGGCGTCGCGAAACCGACCGCGACCCCCGACCAGCTGCTCGAACGGCGCCTCCGCCGCGCCGCCGCGGCCGCGGGCTTCCATGAAGCGGTGACGTGGAGCTTCGTCTCGGAGCGCGAGGCCGCGCCCTTCGGCGGCGGCGCCTGGTCCCTCGCCAATCCGATCAGCGAGGATCTGAAGGTGATGCGTCCCTCGCTGCTGCCCGGCCTCCTTTCGGCGGCGGCGCGCAACCAGAATCGCGGGGCCGAGAGCATCCGCCTGTTCGAGGTCGGCCGCCGCTATCTCGCCGATGCCGAGTATCCGACGCTCGCCGTGCTGATGGCGGGCGACAAGAGCGCGCGCGGCTGGCAAGCGGGCAAGGCCGCGCCCTTCGACGCCTTCGACGCCAAGACCGCCGCGCTGGCGCTGCTCGAAGCCGCCGGCGCGCCCGCCGACCGGCTGCAGGTGATGGAGGCGGTCGCCGAGGGCGCGATCTGGCATCCCGGCCAGGCGGCCACGCTGCGCCTCGGTCCCAAGGCGGTGCTCGCCGAATTCGGCGCGCTCCACCCCGCGCTGACGCGCCATTTCGACGTCGACGGCCCGGTGATGGCGGTGCAGATATTCCTCGATGCGATCCCCGCGAAGCGCGCGAGCGGTCCGGCACGCGCGGCCTTCACCCCGCCGGCCCTGCAATCGGTGCGCCGCGACTTCGCCTTCCTCGCGCCCGAAGCGCTCACCGCCGCCGACCTCGTCCGCGCGATCCGCGGGGCCGACAAGGCGAGCATCGTTGACGCGCGCCTGTTCGACCGCTTCGCGGGACAGGGCGTCCCCAAGGGGCAACTGAGCCTCGCGGTCGAAGTCGAGCTGCAACCGCAGGAGAAGAGCTTCACCGACGCCGAGCTGAAAGCGGTCGCCGACAAGGTGGTCGCGGCGGCGGCGAAGCTGGGGGCGGTGCTGCGGGGCTAGGGTCAGGACCCTGGCGCGCCCCGCGCCTCACTGATATTCGACCGTCACGGGAATCCGCCCGCGATAATCGCCGTCGTCGAGCCCGGCGAGCTGCAGGCGGCCGCCGAAGCGGAAGCGAAGCCGTCCGTCGGGACCGAGCCGCGGTGCGGGCGGAAGATCGGTGACGAGACCGGTGACCATCGCGTTGCGGCCGCCGGTTCCCGCAAGCTCGACCGCCGCGGGCAGGACGATGCGCAGTTCGGCGCCCGGCGCGCCGCGCACCGTCACCACGCCGCTGACCGCGAAGCCGCCGAGATCGACGAGATCGCCGCTGAGGCGCCGCGCGCCCGACATGGGATCGAGCTCGACGGTGCCGCCCGTCGCGCCAACCGCGACGCGGCCCATGTCGAGCTGGGTTTCGATATCGACGTGGAGCGGGGTTTCGATGGCGGCCGTGCGGCCGGACGCGGCGGGCGAAGAGGCATCCTTCGCGCACAGCAGGCATTGCGCCGATACCGCGGACGGCGCGACGAGGGCAAGCAGCAGGGCAGGGATCGGGCGCATCTTCACGCCTGCCCTTCTAGCGCCCTCATGGTTAATCCGCCGTAAAGCGGCCCCGCCGCATCGACGGCCGGGCCATGCCGCCCTTGCGGGGCGGCGGTGGCGGACCGATATGACGGGCAGACCGGCGCGCCGACATCGGGGCGCGCGCAGAGGAGTTCACGCCATGACCGATCCCAAAGCCGACCGCGACCTCGACCCGATGGCGCGCCATGTGCTGCGCGAAGGCGGCACCGAACGCGCCTTCACCGGCAAATATACCGACCATAAGGGCGACGGTATCTATCGCTGCGCCGGCTGCGGCGCGCCGCTGTTCGATAGCCGCACCAAATATGACAGCGGGTCGGGCTGGCCGAGCTACACCGCCCCCGCGGGCGAAGCCGCGGTGACCGAATTGACCGACACCAGCCACGGCATGATGCGCACCGAAGTGCGCTGCGCCGCATGCGAAGGCCATCTGGGTCACGTCTTTCCCGACGGGCCCGGGCCGGCCGGGCTGCGCTATTGCATCAACAGCGCGGCGCTTGACTTCGCGGACCGTGGGCAGGAAGAGGCGGAAGCCGGCGAAGGCTGAACGCCGCCGGGGGGCCGACGTCAACGGGCCGCGCCGGCAGGGGTGCGGCGAGGGAAGGAACAGAGGCTTTGCGCCGCGAAAGACAGCAGGCATCGTCGGGTAAATCGTCATCGGGAGGCCAGAAGAGCCGCGGCTCCGGAAGCGCCGAGCCTTCGCGCCTTCGCGTCTGGGTGCGCCGGATCCTCCGCTGGGGCGTGGGCCTCGCGATCGTCGCGCTGGTGGCGATCGCGGTCGCGGTCGGCATCGCGGCGCAGCGCATTCCGAGCTTCGAGGAGCTCAAGAAATCGCCCGCCGGGCAGACGGTGCGCATCCACGCCGCCGACGGCACCATCTTCTTCTCGCTCGGCCCCAATTACGGCCGCTGGCTGACGCTGCGCGAGACGCCGCAGGTCATGCAGGACGCGATGGTTGCGGTCGAGGACCGGCGTTTCCGCTATCATCCCGGCGTCGACCCGGTCGGCCTCGCGCGCGCCGGGGTGTTCGCGGTCGAGCATTACGGCAGCGGGCGGCGGATGCAGGGCGCCTCGACGATCACCCAGCAGCTCGCGCGCAACGTCTTTCTGTCGAACAGCTACACCTGGTCGCGCAAGCTGCGCGAGATGGTGCTCGCGATGGCGCTCGAATGGAAATTCTCGAAGGACGAGATTCTCGAACTCTATCTGAACAAGGTCTATTTCGGCGGCGGCAGCTATGGCATCGACGCCGCGTCGCGGCGCTTCTTCGGGCATAGCGCGACCGACATGTCGCTGTCGGAAGCCGCGGTGATCGCAGGGCTGGTCAAGGCGCCGTCGCGCTATTCGCCGACCGCCGACGCGCAGGCCGCGCTCGGCCGCGCCGGGGTCGTGCTGAAGGTCATGGTCGACGCCGGGGTGATCACCCAGGCGCAGGCCGACGCGGCCAAGCCCGCCGACGTCGAGCTGGCGCAGGAAACGGGGCAGAACAGCGCGCGCTATTTCACCGACTGGGCATTGCCCCAGCTCGACATGCTGATCGACGAGGGCAATGAGCCGATCGACGTCTATACGACCATCGACCTCGGCATGCAGCGCGCGGCGACCGCGGCGGTGCAGGCCAATGCGCCGCGCGGGGTGCAGGGCGCACTCGTCTCGCTCGACCGCGACGGCGCGGTGCGCGCGATGGTCGGCGGCACCGACTATGTCGCGTCGAACTACAACCGCGCGACGCAGGCGGTGCGCCAGCCGGGGTCGGCGTGGAAGCTGTTCGTCTATATGGCGGCGCTCGAGGCGGGCTATAAGGTCGACGACGAGGTGGTCGACGAGCCGGTGACGATCGGCGGCTGGAGCCCACGCAATTCGTCGGGTCGCTTCGCCGGGCCGATGAGCCTGCGCACCGCCTTCGCCTACTCGGTCAATACGATCGCCGCGAAGCTGGGGAGCGAGATCGGCTTTTCCTCGGTCGCCAACATGGCGCGCCGCTTCGGAATCACGACGCCGATCAACACCCATCCCTCGATGGTGCTCGGCAGCGCCGAGGTGCGCGTGATCGACATGACCGCCGCCTTCGCCGCGGTCGCGCGCAAGGGCGTGTCGGTGCAGCCCTATGGCATCACCAAGGTGACGACCGCCGACGGCCGCCTGCTCTATCAGCGCAAGCCGGAGGGCGGGCAGCAGCTCGTCGACAGCTGGGTCGCGGCGGGCATCACCGACCTGCTCCAGACCGCGGTCAACACGGGCACCGGACGCGCGGCGCAGATCGGCCGCCCGGTCGCGGGCAAGACGGGGACGACGTCGAGCAACAAGGACGGCTGGTTCCTCGGCTTTTCGAGCGGGCTGACGACGGGCGTTTGGATGGGCCGCGACGATGCGAAGCCGGTCGGCGGCCTGCAGGGCGGCCGTGCGCCTGCAAAGGCCTTTGCCGATTATATGCGCGTCGCGGTGGCACGCCGCCCGGTCGAGGCGTTCGATACCGAGGTGAAGCTGCCCGAATGGCAGCTCGAGGAGGATGACGACGCGATGTTCGGCGCGCCCGAGGATGGCGGACTGGTCGACGAGAACGGCATGCCGATCGAGCTGCCCGGCGCGGCACCGCCGCCCGAAGGCGGCGACGTCGCGCCGCCGCCGCCCGCCGACGAGGGCCCGGTGCTCAACCAGCAATGGATCGAGGAGCAGACCGGGCGGCGCTCGCCGTCCGACGGCGGCGCGGCGCCCAAGGGTAGCCAGGCCACCCCCGCCAGACCCGCGCCGCCGGTGATCCGCATTCCGCCCGCCCGGACGCCGCAGCGCGATTCGGCGGGCGAGGGGAACTAGGCTGTAAAACGAAAGCGATGCAGCCCGCGGCCTTCGCGCCGCAGCCATGCTCGCGCCGCCCCGACATCGCCGTCGTGGAGCGAATCGACCAGCGCGTGGAAAGCCGGACCATGATCCATGTGGCGCAGATGCGCGACCTCGTGCGCGACGGTCGCGCGGCGAACATGGTCCGGCGCCATGATCAGCCGCCAGCTGTAGCGCAGGTCGCCGCCGTGGGTGCAGCTGCCCCAGCGGCTGCGCGGATCGCCGATGCCGACGCGCCCGACGCGCAGCCCGGCCGCCGCCGCGATCTCGCGGCTTTCGCGCTCCATCAGCGCGAGCGCCTCGGCTTTCAGCCAGCGCTCGACGCGGCGGCCGACGGTCTCGACCGGGCCGCCGAGGGCCAGCGCGTCGTCGGTCGCGCATAGCGCGCGCGGGCGCGCCGGGTCCCAGTCGATGCGCCGCTCGGCCCCGAACAGCGGCACGCGCGCGCCGGGCCCGACGATCACCGGCGCCACCGCCTTGCCGACTTGCGCCGCGATCCAGTCCTGCTGTTCGCCTGCCCACTGGAGCGCCTTGGCGCTGTTCGCGCGGCGCGGCAGCGTCAGCCGCAGCTCGGCGCGCGCGGCGTCGAAGACGAGGCGGTAGCGGCGCGCGCGCGCATGGTGGACGAGGCGCACCGGCCACGCCTCGTCGCCGATCCGGATGTGCGGGCCGTCGGCCGCGAAGCGCGCGTCAGACGACACGTTCCACCAGATGGTTTTCGAGCGGTCCCGCGACATCCTCGCCCACCGTCCAGCCGACGATCGATTCGCCCGCGCGGTGCACCGCGTCGCGGTCGCCGCAGACCAGATAATGCCACTCGGGCAGGGGCCGCCCCTCGGCGCGCAGCCGATAGGCGCAGCTTTGCGGCAGCCATTCGATATCGGCGACCTTGCGCTTGGTCAGCGTCAGGCAATCGGGAACATGGCGGCGGCGATGCCTGTAATCGCCGCAGCGCGCGGTCGAAAGATCGAGCAGGCGGCACGCGACGTTGGTCGGATAGATGCGGCCCGTGTCCTCATCCTCCAGCTTGTGCAGACAGCATTTGCCGCAGCCGTCGCACAGCGCCTCCCACTGCCCGGCGTCGAGGCTGGCGAGCGGCGCTTCCCAGAAGGGGGGGGCGGTGCCTACTTCACCCATTTCGCCAGCTCGGCGGCGACCTTGTCGGGCGCGCCCTCGTCGGCGTCGGTCGTCGGATCGTCGACCGGCAACATCGCCAGCGGCTTGCCGTCGGGGCCCATCAGAAAGGCGATCTGGGTGTGCGCCATCAGATAGCGGTCGGGCGCCGACCCCTCGACCTTGTTGTAAACGACGACATATTCCTTCGCGACCTGCGCAATCTGTTCGGGCGTGCCGGTCAGGCCGAGCAGGCGCGGATGGTAGCGGCTGACGAAGGCCCCCATCGCCTCCGGCGTGTCGCGCGCGGGGTCGATGGTGACGAACAGCGGCTGCACCTTCGCGCCGAGTGCCGGTGCCGCCTTCTCGAACTGGGCGAGCCCGCGCATCAGCTTTTGCAGGTCGACCGGACAGATGTCGGGGCAGAAGCTGTAGCCGAAGTAGAGGAGGCGATATTGGCCCGCGAAATCGCTGTCGCGGACGGTGCGGCCGTTCTGGTCGGTGAGAGTGAAGGGTCCGCCGATCCGCGCGCCTTCGAGCGGCGGGCGCGCGGCGGGCGCGGGCGACGCGCCGTCGCAACCCGCGAGCGCGGCGCCGAAAGCGAGGAGCAGGCTTGCGCGAAGCAGCTTTTGGCCCATAATTGCGATATTCATCATCGGTCCAGCCTTGCGGGGGTAGGCGCCGAAAATCAACCTTTGTCGTCGCACGCCGCGACGCTCTATGACCCGAGGTCGCTCTTATGACTCGTCGCGCGAAATCCGCTTTCGCTTCGCTGTTCCTGCTCGCCGGCGTCGCCGGCGCCTTCATCGCGGCGCCCGCGGCGGCGCAGTTCAGCGACACCTACAACTTCCTGCAGGCGGTCGAGAGCCGCGACGGCGACAAGGTGACCAAGCTGCTGAGCGACAATGATGCGCGGATCGTCAACACGCGCAGCCCCGACAATGGCGAGACCGCGCTGGCGATCGTCGTCAAGCGCCGCGACCTCACCTGGCTGAAATTCCTGCTCGGCAAGGGCGCCGACCCCTCGATCGCCGACCGCCAGGGGACGACCCCGCTGATGCACGCGGCGCTGATCGGCTTTCCCGAGGGCGCCAACGAGCTGCTCGACCGCAAGGCGCCGATCGACCAGACCAACCGGCGCGGCGAAACCGCGCTGATCCTGGCGGTGCAGGCGCGCAACGCGTCGATGGTGCGCCTGCTCGTGCGGCGCGGCGCCAGCCCCGACAAGGCCGATCATATCGCGGGCATGTCGGCGCGCGACTATGCGAAACGCGACGACCGCAGCGGACAGATGCTCGAACTGCTCGACGCCAAGGCCGACGCGGCCCCGCGCGATTCGGGCGCGGTATTCGGCCCCAATTGATCTCGCAATGTGATTCCTGAATTGACAATCACATTATGATGTGAAATTGGGACTGCATGTCTACGCAACTCATCGACCGCATCCGCGGCATCGTCGACGACGGCACCATGTCCCGTTCGGGTCTGGCGCGCGCCGCAGGCCTCCACGCCAACAGCCTTCGCGACCTCGATTCGGAGGGCTGGAACCCCACCGCCGACACGCTGCGCAAGCTCGAGAACTGGCTCGCGCACGGCAGCGACCTGTCGCCGATGGCCAGCCCTGAGGAAATCATCGCCGAGGCGCGCAACGGCCGCATGTTCATCCTCGTCGACGACGAGGACCGCGAGAATGAGGGCGATCTGATCATTCCGGCGCAGATGGCGACCCCCGACGCGATCAACTTCATGGCGACCCACGGCCGCGGGCTGATCTGCCTGACGCTGACGCGCGAACGCGTCGAGCAGCTCGGGCTCGAACTGATGACGCGCAACAACCGCTCGCGCCACGGCACCGCCTTCACCACCTCGATCGAGGCGCGCGAGGGCATCGATACCGGCATCTCGGCCGCCGACCGCGCGCGCACCGTCTCGGTCGCGATCGACGCCGCGAAGGGCCGCGACGACATCGTCACGCCGGGTCACGTCTTTCCGCTGATCGCGCGCGACGGCGGCGTCCTCGTCCGCGCCGGCCACACCGAGGCGGCGGTCGACATCAGCCGCCTCGCCGGGCTCAATCCCTCGGGCGTGATCTGCGAGGTGATGAACGACGACGGGTCGATGGCGCGGCTCGACGACCTCATCCCCTTCGCGCGGCGCCATGGGCTGAAGATCGGCACGATCGCCGACCTGATCGCCTATCGCAGCCGCACCGACCGGCTCGTCGAATGCGTCTCCGACGAACCGTTCGAATCGGACTATGGCGGCGACTGGCGTTTGAAATCCTATCGCAACAAGACCGACGGCAGCGTCAATCTGGTGCTGCAGAAGGGGCAGGTCGACCCTGACGGGACGACGCTGGTCCGCATGCACAAGGTGTCGCTGTTCGACGATATCATGGGGCGACCGGGACCCAAGAAGCGCCGCCTGCAGCGCTCGATGGAAGCGATCGGCACCGCCGGATCGGGCGTGATCGTGCTGCTGATGCGCCCGCTGCCGGGTTCGGCCGAGACCGAGGAAGCGCCGCCGGCCGAGGGCATGGACCTTCGCACCTATGGCATCGGCGCCCAGATTCTCGCCGACCTCGGCGTGCATGCGATGGAATTGCTCACGCCGTCGCACAACAATCTCGTCGGCCTCGAAGGCTATGGCCTTTCGGTCGTCGGCGAACGCTCGATCCCGGGGGAGGCCGCGTAATGGCGCATGTCCTGATCGTCGAGGCGCGCTTCTACGCCCATTTGAACGACATGCTGCTCGACGGCGTGCGCAGCGCGCTTGAGGCCGAAGGACACAGCCACGAGACGGTGACGGTGCCCGGCGCGCTCGAGGTTCCTGCGGCGATCTCGCTCGGCGCCGACAGCGGGCGCTACGACGCCTATGTCGCGCTCGGGGTGGTGATCCGCGGCGAGACCTATCATTTCGAGGTCGTCTCGAACGAAAGCGCGCGCGGGATCATGGCGCTGACCCTCGACGGGCTGGCGATCGGCAACGGCATCCTCACGGTCGAGAATGAAGAGCAAGCGCTTGCGCGCGCCGACAAGACGCGCAAGGACAAGGGCGGCGAGGCGGCGAAGGCCGCGCTCGCGATGCTGGCTCTGAAGGAACAATTCGGCATTGGCTGATCGACCGCCCCCCGGCCGCTATTCCGTCGTCGAACGCGGCGGGCGGCTGGTGGTCATCGATCGCGAGACCGGCCGCAGCCCGCCAAGCGCTGCCGAGCGCATGGCCGAGCATGACCGGCGCGTGGGAAACCAATCCGCCCGTCCTGCGGCGCGGCGATCGCCCGAGGAAGCGGCCGCAGACCTGACCCCCGAGGTCGTCGAGCTGGTGATCGAGGCACCGGTACGGCCCGCAAACCCTGCCATGGCGGCCACTGCCGCGGCGATGAGCCGTAAGCAACTCGCGCCGGATCGGAACCGCAGCGCTCCCGCCGCAGCGCCGGCGCGTATCGCCCGGCGGCCGCAGCCTCAACCGCCGGCGGGGAACCGCAAGACCTTCACGACCGGCAAATGGTGGGACGCCAAGGGACCGCGCACGATCACGCTCGGCCCCAGCGGCCAGGCCGAGCTGACCGGCGGCTTTCTGGCGCTTTTCTTCGGGCTGGTGATCGCGGCGATCGTCGCCGCCTTCGTCGCGCTGCCGCTGCTGTTCGTCGGCGGCTTCCTGCTCGTTCGCTTCGGCGGGCAGATAGTCGGGCCGGCCGGAGCGCGGATCATCGACAAGGCGATCGCGGCGCGCGATTAGAGTCTGTCCTGCTTAGGCGGAATCCAACGGATCGACTTGACCAGGGCAGAGTCTATCCCCTGTCGTCGCCCCTGCACGGGCAGGGGCGACGGGGATCGTTACGCCGCGACCAGCGCCGGATAGTCGGTGTAGCCTTCGGGGCCCGGCGAATACCAGGTCTGCGGATTGTCTGCCGACCACTCGGCGCCGGCGCGGATGCGCTCGACCAGATCGGGGTTGCCGATGAAGGGGCGGCCGAAGCTGATCGCATCGGCGACGCCGCCCGCCAGATCGGCCTCCGCCTGCGCCACGCCATAGTCGCTGTTGAGGATCAGGGGGCCCTTGAAGGCGGCCCGGATCGCGGGCGACTGCTTCGGCACATCCGTTTTCCCGAACGTGCCGTCGGGACCGGGTTCGCGCAGCTCGAGGAAAGCGATGCCGAGCGCGTCGAGCGCCGCCGCGGCCGCCGGGAAGAGTTTTTCGGGCGCGCTGTCGTCGACGCCCTGCGAATTGCCGTTGGGCGACAGGCGCACCGCGACGCGATCCCTGCCCCACACGCCGACCAGCGCCTCGGTCACCTCGCGCAGCAGGCGGATGCGGTTCTCGACCGGGCCGCCATAGTCGTCGTCGCGCAAATTGCTGTTGTCGCGCAGGAACTGGTCGATCAGATAGCCGTTGGCGGCGTGGAGCTGGACGCCGTCGAAACCGGCGCGCTTCGCATTTTCGGCGGCAAGGACATAATCGGCGATCAGGCGCGGAATCTCTTTGAGCTCGAGCGGACGCGCCACTTCGAGGTCGCGGCGCCCGACCGGCGTATGCGCGCGGCCCTCGCCCTGCGTCGCCGACGCCGAGACGGGCGGCTTGCCGTCGTTGAACACCGAATGGACCAGACGGCCCATGTGCCAGAGCTGCGCGACGATGCGCCCGCCCGCCTCGTGCACCGCGTCGGTCACCGGCTTCCAGCCTTCGACCTGCGCGTCGGTCCACAGGCCCGGCGCCGAGGGCCAGCCGAGCCCTTCCTGCGAGATGCCCGTCGCTTCGGAGATGATCAGCCCCGCCGAGGCGCGCTGGCGGTAATAGTCGCGCGCCAGCTCGTTCGGCACGAAGCCCGGCCCGGCGCGCCCGCGCGTGAGCGGCGCCATGATAATGCGGTTCGGCGCTTCGATGGCGCCCAGCGTGATCGGATCGAGAAGCGATATGGTCATGAAGTCCTCCGCATAACATTTCCCGCGACGCCTTGGTGGACCGCCGCTATGGGCCACACGAGCTATGGACGCGCGGCGCCCAAGACAACAGTGGGTAGCAAAAGAAAATCTATATGACAGCGAAGAACGACGGCACGGGCGGCATGGAAGCAGCGACGAATCGCGGCCGCTGGGCCTTCGCCGCGCTGCTCGGCGGCAATATCGTGCTGTCGGTGGGCGCGCTTCTCGTGCGGCTCGCCGACACCGGCCCGGTCGCCTCGGGCTTCTGGCGGATGGCGATCGCCCTGCCCTTCCTCGCGCTGCTCGCGTGGCGCGAGACCGGCGGGCGGATGCCGCCGCGCGCCGCGATCGGCATCGCGATGGCGGCCGGCATCTTCTTCGCGCTCGACCTCGCCGCGTGGCACCTCGGCATCTTGCGGACCAAGGTCGCCAACGCGACCCTGTTCGGCAATTGCGCCAGCCTGCTGCTCGTCATGTGGGGCATCTTCCTCGCCCGCACCCTGCCGCGCGGGTGGCAAGCGTTCGCGGTGCTTCTCGCTTTCGCGGGCTCGGCGCTGCTGATGGGGCAGAGCTACGAACTCGCTCCCGCTTATCTCGCCGGCGATCTCTTGAGCCTGCTGGCGGGGGTTTTCTATACCTTCTACGTCATCCTGATGCAGCGGGTGCGCGGCGAGTTGGCGGCGTGGACGACGCTCGGCCTCGCCTCGGCGGCGACGCTGCCGATCCTGCTCGGCTCGGCGCTCGCGCTCGGCGAGATCGTCGTGCCGCAGAACTGGACCCCGCTGATCGTGCTCGCGCTGTCGAGCCAGGTCGTCGGCCAGGGGCTGCTGATCTGGGCGCTGCCACGCTTCTCGCCGCTCGTCATCGGGCTGACCCTGCTCGTCCAGCCCGCGATCGCGGCGCTCGCCGGCTGGCTGATGTTCGGCGAGCGGCTGACCGCGATCGACGTGATCGGCGGGCTGATGGTCGGCGCGGCGCTTGTGCTGATCCGGTTGCCGAACCGCCGCGCGGCGCCTATCTGATTCGCATGGCCTCGATCCTGCCCGCCGACCCGACGCTCGACGAGATTCGCGCCGCGCTCGCGCCGCTGATCGCCGAAAACGCCGCCTTCGACGGCTTCGGCGACGCCGCGCTCGCCGATGCGGCGCGGCGCGTCGGGGTCGATCCCGACGTCGCGCGCCTCGCCTTTCCCGGCGGCGGGTGCGACATGGTCGACGCCTGGTTCGCCGGCATCGATGCCGACATGGCGGCAAAATGGCCCGCCGAGCGGCTCGCGACTTTGAAAATCCGCGAGCGGATCACGACGCTCGTCGAGACGCGGCTCGACAGCCTCGCGAACCGCCGCGAATCGCTGCGCCGCGCGCTGGCGCTGCTCGCGCTGCCGACCCATGCGCCGCATGCCGCCAGGCTCGGCTGGCGCGCCGCCGACGCCATGTGGCGGCTCGCGGGCGACACGGCGACCGACTATAATCATTACAGCAAGCGCGCGATCCTCGGCGCCGTCTACGCCTCGACGATGGCGGTGTTCCTGGGTGACGAGAGCGAGGATTTCGCCGACACGCGCGCCTTCCTCACGCGCCGGATCGACGCGGTGATGCGCTTCGAGGGCTGGAAGCACCGCCGCGCCGCGCGCCGCATCGAACGCCCGAGCCTCGCGCGCTTCGTCGGCCGGCTGCGCTATCCGGGGCGATAAAGGACTGGCGCTCGTCAGCTGTTATTGATAATCGCTCGCAAATGACCGCGAAGCTCGATTCCGCCCCGCTCGGCACCGCCGTGCGCATCGCCCGCATCGATTGGGATATCCTCTCGCACGACGAGGGGCGACGGCTGCGCGAATTCGGGCTGATGGAAGGGGTCGAGGTCAAGCCGCTCCATCGCGGCAGCCTCTTCTCGCGCGAACCGCTCGCACTCGGCATCGGGCGCATGCAGGTGATCATCCGCGGCCGTCAGGCTGCCGCGATCGAGGTCGAGCCCGCGGCAGCAGCATGACCGGCGCCGTCCCCACCATCGCGCTCGCCGGCAACCCCAACGCCGGCAAATCGAGCCTGTTCAACGCGCTGACCGGCGCGCGGCAAAAGATCGCCAACTATCCGGGCGTCACCGTCGAACGGAAAGCGGGGCACGCGAGCTTCGCCGACGGGCGACCGCTGGCGCTGATCGACCTTCCCGGCAGCTACAGCCTGACCCCCGCGAGCCCCGACGAGGCGGTGACGCGCGACGTCGTGCTCGGGCGGCAGGCAGGTGAGCGGCGCCCCGATGCGCTCGTCGTCGTCGTCGACGCCGCCAATCTCGACAATCATCTCTGCTTCGCGCTCGAACTGATCGCGCTCGGCCTGCCGACCGTCGTCGCGCTCAACATGCTCGACCTTGCGGAACGCGACGGGCTGGCGCTCGATCCCGAGCGGCTGGCGATGGAGCTGGGCGTGCCGGTCGTCCCGACCGTCGCGGTGCGCAAGCGCGGGCTCGCCGAGCTGCTCGCCGCGGTGGACGGCGCGATCCTGTCGCACCAGACGCAGGCCGACGCGATTCCGGCGCCGCCGCCGACCGACGTCGCGCTGCACCAGCGCGCGCGCGCGATCGCGCGCGCGGGGACGATTTCCGAAACGCCGGTGCGCCGCTGGACCCAGCGGGTCGATGCGGTGGTGCTCCACCCCGTCGCCGGCTTCCTGATCCTGCTCGCGCTGATGTTCGTGATGTTCCAGGCGGTCTATGCCTGGTCGGAGGCGCCGATCGGCTGGATCGAGGGCGGCATCGCCGCGCTGCAGGAGGCGGCGGCGAGCGCGCTGCCCGACGGCTTCGTGCGCGGCCTGATCGTCGAGGGGCTGCTCGCGGGCGTCGGCGCGGTCGTCGTCTTCCTGCCGCAGATATTGATCCTCTTCCTCTTCATCCTGCTGCTCGAGGCGTCGGGCTACATGACCCGCGCCGCCTTTCTGATGGACGGGCTGATGGCGAAGGTCGGCCTGTCGGGGCGCGGCTTCATTCCGCTCTTGTCGAGCTTCGCCTGCGCGGTGCCCGGCATCATGGCGACGCGCGCGATTCCCGACGCCAAGGACCGGCTGACGACCATCCTCATCGCGCCGCTGATGACCTGTTCGGCGCGATTGCCCGTCTATACGCTGATCATCGGCGCCTTCATTCCCGCGCGCGCCGTCGGCGGATCGCCGGTCGGCCTGCAGGGGCTCGTCCTTTTCGGACTCTATGTCGCGGGCATCGTCGGCGCGCTCGTCGTCGCGTTCGTGCTGCGCCGCTCGGTGACCAAGGGCAATGCCGCGGGCTTCATGATGGAGATGCCGCGCTATCAATGGCCGCGGCTGCGCGACATCGCGATCAGCCTGTGGCAGCGCGCGTGGATCTTCCTGCGCCGCGCCGGCACGATCATCGCGATGACGACGGTGGTGCTCTGGCTGCTGCTGAGCTTTCCGAAGGCGCCCGCCGACAGCGAGCTGCGCCAGGTCGATTACAGCGTCGCCGGCCGCATCGCGAGCGGGCTGGAGACCGTCGTGCGGCCGATCGGCTTCAACCACGACATCGCGCTCGCGCTGATCCCGGCGATGGCGGCGCGCGAGGTCGCGGTGTCGGCGCTCGCCACCGCGAATGCGATCGACGCCGGCGACGACGAGGATGCGGTCGCCCAGTCCTTGAGCGAGCGCCTCCAGGGCCGCTGGAGCATCGCCACCGCCCTCGCCTTCCTCGCCTGGTTCGTCTTCGCGCCGCAGTGCATTTCAACCATCGCGATCACCCGGCGCGAGACCAACGGGTGGAAATGGCCAATGTTCATGGTTGGCTATTTGTTCCTGCTCGCCTATGCCGCTGCTGGTATCACTTACTGGACGGCCGTCGCCTTCGGACTCGGCTGATCCTCCAACACTCGAGCGGAGCGGAGCGGCGATGGCTGGCAGCGTCAACAAGGTTATTCTCATCGGCAATCTGGGCGCCGATCCCGAAATCAAGTCGTTCCAGAACGGCGGCAAGATCGCCAATATCCGCATCGCGACCTCCGAAAACTGGAAGGACCGGATGACCGGTGAGCGCAAGGAGCGCACCGAATGGCATAATGTCGTGATCAACGGCGAAGGGCTGGTCGGGGTCGTCGAGCGCTATCTGAAAAAAGGCAGCAAGGTCTATATCGAAGGCAGCTTGCGCACCCGCAAATGGCAGGATCGCGACGGCAACGACCGCTACACGACCGAGGTGGTGATCGCGGGCATGGGCGGCACGCTGACCATGCTCGACGGCGCGCCCGGCGGCGGCGGGTCGCGCGGTGGCGGCGACAGCTGGAACCAGGGCGGCGGATCGAGCGGCGGCTGGGATCAGGGCGGCGGTTCGGGCGGAAGCTCGGGCGGCGGCTGGAACCAGGGCGGCGGTGGCTCGGGTGGCGGCAGCCGTCCGCCCTTCGACGACGATCTGGACGACGACGTCCCATTCTGAGGTTCTGATTCATGGCGAGTGACCTGCTGACCGCCGCCGACGTCGCGCGCGGCGTCTGCCGGCTGTTCGCGCAGGCGGGGCTCGTCGCGATCCCAGAGGTGCCGCTGCCCAATGGGCGGCGCACCGACCTCACCGCGATCGACGCCAAGGGCAACATCACCATCGTCGAGATCAAGGTCAGCCGCGCCGACCTGCACGGCGACGGCAAATGGCCCGACTATTGCGACTGGTGCGACCGTTTCTACTGGGCGCTCGCGGCGGGGCTCGACCCCGCGATTCTCGAAACCCCCGATTATCGTCCCGAAACCTCGGGCCTGATCGTCGCCGACCGCTATGGCGCCGCGGTGGTGCGCGAGGCGGCAAGCTGCCACCTCGCCCCCGCGCGCCGCAAGGCCGAGCTTCTGCGCATCGGCCGCCTCGCGATGCGCCGCTCGATGGTGGCGGCGGACCCCGAACTGGCGGCGGGGTGGGTGGAAGGATAAGCGGTCGCCCCTGCCTTAGCAGGGCCGACCTTCTATGCGCCGCGCGCCTGCATTCGCGCCAGATAGCGCGCGAGCACGTCGATCTCGAGATTGACCGGCCGCCAGGTCGCGGCCTCGTCGAGGGTGGTCATCGCGCGCGTGTGCGGAATGATGTTGAGCGCGAAATGGGCCGCGCCGTCGGCCTGGTCCTCGACCGTGTTGACCGTCAGCGACACGCCGTCGACCGAGATCGATCCCTTGGGCGCGATGCTCGCCGCGAGCGCCGCGGGCGCGGCGATGACGAGCGTCCAGCTGTCGCCGACCGCGGTCGACGAGACCACCGTGCCGACGCCGTCGACGTGGCCGGTGACGATATGCCCCCCAAGCTCGTCGCCGACCTTGAGCGCGCGTTCGAGGTTGAGGCGGCGCCCCGCGTCCCACATGCCGGGCGCGGTGCGGGTGACGGTTTCGGCACTGACATCGACCGCGAACCAGTCGCCCTCGCCATCGCGGCCCTTGTCGACGACGGTCAGGCAGGCACCCGAACAGGCGATCGACGCGCCGAGGTCGATCGTGTCGCTGTCGAAGACGGTGCCGATGACGAGGCGCATGTCGCCCCGATCCTCGCGCACGCGGATGGTGCCGATGTCGCTGATGATGCCGGTGAACATGGATGCTTATTCCCTTCGGGTCCGCTCGTAGACGTCGAGCCGGTCGCTGCCAAGCAGGCGGCTGTCGGCGAGCCGCCAGCGGCCGTGGGCGTCGGAAAGATCGGCCAGACCGATATCGCCGATCGCGGCGCGGCCGCCGCCGACCAGGATCGGCGCGCGATAGAGGAGCAGCCGGTCGACGCGGTCGGCGGCGAGAAAGGCCGCCGCCGCCCCCGCGCCGCCCTCGACGAGCAGCGAATCGACGCTTTCGACCGATTCGGGCGATGCCGCCACGGTCCAGCCTTCGGGCGCGTCGCCGCGCGTCAGGAGGAAGCGCAGCGGTCCGCGGTCTTCGAGGCCCGGCAGCCGCACGTCGAGGCGGGGCGCATCGGCCTCCAGCGTGCCGCGCCCGACGAGGATCGCCTCGTGCCGCGCGCGTTCGAGGTGCGCATGCGCGCGGGCGCGGTCGCCGGTGATCCAGCGGCTCGACCCGTCGGCGAGCGCGATGCGGCCGTCGAGCGAGGTCGCGAGCTTGAGGGTGACGAAGGGGCGCCCCCGCGTCCGCCGCGTCCACCAGGGCGCCATCGCATCGCACGCCGCGTCAGCAAGCAACCCGGTCTCGACCGCGATGCCCGCTTCGCGCAGCCGCGTGATGCCGCGCCCGTCGGTGCGCGGATCGGGGTCCCGCAGCGCGACGATCACTTGCGCGACGCCGGCCTCGATCAGCGAATCAGAGCAGCAGGGGCCGCGCGGACTGTCATGCGCGCAGGGTTCGAGCGTGACATAGGCGGTCGCGCCGCGCGCGGCCTCTCCCGCTACCGCGAGCGCCATCGCCTCGGCGTGCGGCCGGCCGCCCGGCTGGGTCCAGCCGCGGCCGACAACGCGCCCGCCGCGAACCAGGAGGCAGCCGACATTGGGGTTGGGCGCCGTCCGCCCGCGCCCCCGCTCCGCGAGCGCGACGGCAGCGGCCATCCAGTCGGCGGCGGGCGGGTGCGGCATCAGGGCTGTTATTGCGGCGCCGGCGCGGGGCCGCGTGCCGCGCGCTCGGCGAGCGTCGACCGCCTGGGCGGCGCGGGCTTCGTGTCCTTGGTGAGCGTATCGGCCTCCTTGCCGAGCGTCTCGCGCGTCACCTTGTCGGCCTCGGTCGAATCATAGTCGACCCCCATCATGTCGGCGAGCTTCTGAAACTCGGCGCGGCGCTTGGCATTTTCGCGCGTCGTCTCCTTCGCGCGCGCGATCCAGTCGGCACGAACATCGGCCTCGCTGCGATTCGCCGACCAATTCTCGAAATAGATGATCTGCGGCTGGGGCTTTTCATAAGGGATCAGATATTTGCCGAAGCCCCAGAAAAGCAGGATCGCAAAGGCGATCGCGACCCCCCAGCTCGTCCAGCGGTGCGGGCGCGGTTCGCGGATATAGTCCCAGAAGTCGGAGACGCCTCCGGTGACATCCCAATTGTTGAACATTCCCATGGCGTCAATTTAGGCGATGTCGCGCCATTTTGCGAGGGGTGTGAAGATTGCGCCGGCGCGGCTTCTTCCGATCATGAATTGCAAAAAATGCAATCACGGATGCCCATTTCGCAGTTGCGAAATTCATTGTGCAGTGCAATATCACACTTGCCTTTTAGGCATCCTCTCCCAAAACTTTTACGGGCCGCCCTTGGGCGGCCCTTTTTTTCGACCTTTTTGGTAGAGAGGGTCGATTCGGTTGGCCGAATCAGTCCTGCGCGGGGGTTCGCGTTTCGAATCGCCGCACTTCGGCGATGAAGCTGCCCGGTAGCGGCGTCGGCTGTCCGCCATCACTGTCGATGTGCGCATAGCTGATCTCGATATCGGTAAGCCGCTCCGAATCGCGGAAAATCCCGCAATGAAGCGTGAAGCTCGTCCGTTCGAAGCGGCTGATTCGCGCCGCGATCGTGATCAGCTCGTCGAGCCGCGCGGGCGCGTGATAATCGATCTCGCAATGCGTTTCGCGAATATCTGTACCATATTGGTGAAAATAGGCACCCGGCTGCCCCTCGCCGAGCGCGCGGAAATATTCGGTGACCCCGATGTCGGCGTAGACGAGATAATGGCCGTTGAAGACGATATTCTGACCGTCGATCTCGTTGTAGCGCACGCGCACGCGCTCCTGTACACGGAAATCGGCCAGCGGCACCTCGCTGCGGTGGCTCATCGGCCCCGGCCCGTCAGGCGGCGAGCGCGGCGGGAGCGCGGTCGAGCGGCGCGCATGCCGCTTCGAGCCAGTCGCGATCCGCGCCGCTCATCCCCGGCGCGAGCTTTTCGAGCACCGCGGCGTGATAGGTGTCGAGCCAGTCGGCCTCGGCGGGCGAAAGCAGCGCGGTATCGACGAGATCGCGCGCGATCGGCGCGAAGGTGATCGTCTCAAACCCCAGCATCTCCTCCTCGGCGTCGGCGATGGCCTGCGGGACGACGACGACCAGATTCTCGATCCGGATGCCGAAGGCGCCCGCCTTGTAATAGCCGGGCTCGTTCGACAGGATCATCCCCGCGTGCAGCGGCTCCTCGGTCCCCGCCTGCCCGCCCGAGGGCTTGGCGATACGCTGCGGCCCTTCGTGGACCGCCAGATAGGCGCCGACGCCATGGCCGGTGCCATGCGCATAATCGACCCCGTCGGCCCACAGATATTGCCGCGCGAGAATGTCGAGCTGGCTGCCCCGCGTGCCCCTGGGGAAGCGCGCGGTCGCGAGCGCGATATGGCCCTTCAGCACCTGGGTGAAGCGGCGGCGCATCTCGGCGCTCGGCGTGCCGATCGCGATGGTGCGCGTGATGTCGGTCGTGCCGTCGGCATATTGCCCGCCCGAATCGACGAGATAGAGCGTGCCGGTTTCGATGGCGCGGTTGGTGGTTTCGTCGACCTTGTAATGCGGCAGCGCGCCGTTGGGGCCGGCGGCCGAGATGGTATCGAACGAGAGGTCGACGAGCGCGCCGCTCTGATCGCGGAAGGCGCGCAGCTTCGCCGCGGCGCCGAGTTCGTCGAGGCCGCCCTGCGGTGCGACCTCCGCCATCCATTTGAGGAAGCGCGCGACGGCGACGCCGTCGCGGACATGCGCGGCGCGGGTGCCATCGAGCTCGGTGGCGTTCTTGATCGCCTTGGGCAGCACCGCCGGGTCGCGGTGGCGCTCGATCTTCGCCCCGGCAGCTTCGAGCGCGGTGAAGATCGCCGCGACCGCGCGGTCGGGATCGACCGCGACCTTCTTGCCCGAAAGGCCGGCGAGCGCCGCCTCGAACGCGTCGCGATCGTGGATCCGGACGCTGTTGCCCAGGTGCGCGCGCACCGCGTCGGTGACCTTCTCGGGCGCGATGAACAGGTCGGCGGTCGCATCGGCATTCAGCAGCGCGAAGGCGAGCCCGACCGGCGTGTGCGTGACGTCCGACCCGCGGATGTTGAAGGTCCAGGCGATCGAATCGAGCGCGGTCATCACCGTCGTGTCGAGCCCCCTCGCCTTCAGCCAGTCGGCGACGACGGCGCGCTTGTCGGCCGCCGCCTGTCCCGCGAGCGCCGTGTCGTACACGGTGACCGGCGCATCGCTCGGCGCCGGCTGGCCGTCCCACACCGCGTCGATCGGATTGCTGGCTACCGCGACCAGTTCGGCGCCCTTGGCGGCGAGCGCCTTTTCGAGCCAGCGCGCCCAGTCGATGCCGTGCAGCCAGGGATCGTAGCCGATCTTCTGCCCGGCGCTGACGTTGGCGCCGAGCCATTCGGCGACGCTCGACTGCGGCACCCCGACATAATCGTAGAGGCTGCCATCGACCTGGGCGCGGACCTGCACCGTATAGCGGCCGTCGACGAACACCGCCGCCTTTTGGGGCAGCACCGCCGCGGTCCCCGCCGAGCCGCCGAAACCGGTGAGCCACGCCATGCGCTGCGCATAATCGCCGACATATTCGCTCATATGCTCGTCGCTGATCGGCACGACGAACCCGTCGAGGCCGCGCGCCTTCAATTCGGCACGCAGGCGGGTGAGGCGATCGGCGGGGCTGGTGCTGGGCCGGGGGGKAGACATGCGGCGTTCCTTGTTCCTACATCGCGGGCGATCCTGCCCACCGGGGGCGGCGCCGCGGGAGTTTTCCATGCGCCTCATTTGGATGTTTCTGGCGGCAATTGCCACCCCGCTTGTCGCATCGCCCCCGCTTTTGGCCCAAGAAAAGCAAGAGAAAGACGCCGATTTGACCGAACAAGCCCCTGCCCTGCCCCCTGCCCCCGTCGCCGACCAGCGCCCGCACCAGGTGACGCTGCACGGCCGGACGCTGTCCGATCCGTGGCACTGGCTGCGCGATCCCGGCTATCCAGAGGTCGATGACGCCGACATCCTCGACTATGTCAGGCAAGAAAACGCCTATTTCGACGCGGCGATGAAGCCGCACGCGAAGCTGGTCGAAACGCTGTTCCAGGAAATGAAAGGTCGCATCAAGGAGGCCGACGCGAGCGTGCCGCAGAAAGACGGCGACTGGCTCTATTGGGTCGAATTTGAGGAAGGCGCCGAATATAAGAAATGGTACCGCAAGCCCGCGTCGGGCGCGGGCGAATCGGCGCTGATCCTCGACGAGGTCGCGATGGCCGAGGGCAAGGAGTATTTCCGCCTGTCCGACGTCTCGATCAGCCCCGACGGGCGGCTGATGGCCTATGCGGTCGACGACAATGGCTCCGAACGCTTCGAGGTGCGCTTCAAGGATCTGACGACCGGCGCGGCGCTTCCCGACGTCATCCCCGGCACGCTGTCGTCGCTCGTCTGGACCGCGGGCAACGACGCGATCCTCTACGGTCTCGCCAACGAGAATTGGCGCACCGACAATGTCCGGCTGCACCGGCTGGGTACACCGGTCGCCGAGGATAAATTGCTCTACAAGGAGCCCGACATCGGCTTCGGCGTCGGGATCGGCAAGACCGCGGCGGACAATTACATCGTCATCGCGACCGGCGATAACGAGACGAGCGAGGTCTATCTGCTCCCCGCGGGCGACCCCGAGGCGAAGATGCAGCTCGTGTCGGCGCGCCGGAAGGGCCGCGAGTATAGCGTCGACGAGCGCGAGGGCACGCTCTACATCCTGACCAACGACGACCATCCGAATTTCCGCGTCGCGACCGCGAGCCTCGCGGCGCCGGGCGAATGGACGACGCTGATCCCCGGGTCGGATCACAGCTACATCACCGATCTTGCGATCTTCCGCGACTATTTCGTGCTCGAAACGCGCGAGGACGGGCTCGACCAGGTCGATGTCCGCCGCTACGACGCGCCGCTGACCCCCGGCCGGATCCGGTTCCCCGAAGCGACCTATGTGGCGGGGCTTGGCGATAATCCCGAATATCATCAGGACAAGCTCCGGCTCGACTATGAATCGATGATCACCCCCGACACCGTCTACGATTATGACGTGGCGACAGGGACGCTCGAGACGCTCAAAGTCCAGGAAATCCCATCAGGTTATGATGCGTCGCAATATATAACCGAATGGGTCAATCTTCCGAGCCGCGACGGCAAGACGATGATTCCCGCCTCGCTCGTCTACCGCAAGGGAACGAAGCGCGACGGCAGCGCGCCGATGCACCTTTATGCCTATGGGTCTTATGGCTATCGGGTCGCGCCGGGCTTTTCGACGACGCGCCTCAGCCTCGTCGATCGCGGGATGATCTATGGAATCGCGCATGTCCGCGGCGGCGACGACATGGGGCGCGCCTGGTATCTCGCGGGCAAGACGACCGAGCGCCAGAACACGTTCGACGATTTCATCGACGTCGCGAAGGGGCTGATCGCCAAGGGCTATACGCGCGCGGGCCGGATCTCGATCGAGGGTCGTTCGGCGGGCGGGCAGGTGATGGGGGTCGTGTACAACGAAGCGCCCGAACTCTGGGGCGCGGTGCTCGCGGGGGTGCCCTTCGTCGACGTGATCAACACCATGGTCGACGAGACGCTGCCGCTGACGCCGGGCGAATGGCCCGAATGGGGCAACCCGATCACCGACAAGGCGGCGTTCGACTATATGCTGAGCTACAGCCCCTACGACAATGTGGCCGCGAAGGCCTATCCGCCGATGCTGGTGTCGGCCGGGCTCAACGACCCGCGCGTCACCTATTGGGAGCCCGCCAAATGGGTCGCGAAGCTTCGTAACGTCCGCACCAACGATTCGCTGCTGCTGCTCCGCACCAACATGGGCGCGGGCCACGCCGGAAAATCAGGCCGCTGGGGCGCGCTCCACGAGGATGCCGAGGAATATGCCTTCGTGCTGACGCAGCTCGGGGTGGAAGACTAGGCTTCCCGCAAGCGGAGGCACTGTTCCTTCAAAGGGGTTGTGTGCGGCACTTCTATTATATAAGCCCTTATATATGATTCGCCCCGCCGGTCTCGGAACCCGCCTGCGCCTGCTGATCGCCGCGCTCGACGACGCGGTCGAGCGCGCTTACCGGGATGCGGGACTGGAATTTCGCCCACGCTTCTTCCCCTATTTCCAGCTCCTGATGCGCCGCGAATCGGCGTCGGTCGGCGAATGCGCCACCGAGCTGGGCTTCACCCAGCCGGCCGCGACGCAAACGCTGCAATTGATGGCACGCTCGGGATGGGTCGAGGTCGTGCCGGGCGAGGACCGGCGCGAACACCGATACGCGTTGACGACGGCGGCGCGCGACAGGATGCCCGCGTTGCAGTCCATCTGGGATGCCATCGCCCGCGCCGCCGACGCGCTCGACTCCACCTTGCCGGCGCCGCTCGCGACCACCATCGACGCTGCGCTCGCCAGTCTCGATCGCGAATCCTTTCATGCCTTGATTGCCAAGGAGCTGAACCCGTGAAACGCCTGCTCGCGACGCTCTTCCTCTTGATCCTGTCGGTTCCCGCCAGCGCTCAGCCGATCACCGCCGCCGACCGGGCCGCGACGCTCGACGCCGTCGCCACCCTGCTCGAAACGCGCTACGTCGATCCCCGCAAAGGCACCGAACTGGCCGACGCGCTGCGCAAGGCGGAATCCAGGTGGCAGGCAATAACCGACGGTCCCGCCCTCGCCGACACTCTCACCGCCTGGCTGCGGCAGGAATCGGGCGATGGCCATCTCGCACTCGATTACAGCGCCCGGATCATCCCCGCCGAAGGCGGCGACGAAGCCTTCACGGCCGAGGAGGTCGAACGCTTCTACGGCGCGCATCTGAACCATGGCGTCGAAAAGATAGAGAGGCTCGACGGCAACATCATGCTCATCGACCTCCGCGTCTTTCCGCCACCCGCGCTTGCGGGGGACGTGATCAGCGCGATGATGACTGTCGCGGCGCAGGGCGATGCGCTGATCATCGACCTGCGGAACAATGGCGGCGGGATGGAAACGCTCGACCTGATTCTCGGCCATCTGTTGCCCCCGGGCTCACCACTCAGCGGTGTCTATGATCGCCCGACCGATACGCTGGCGCCGCGCGCGTCGCCCATGTGGGTTCCGGGGCGGCGCTTCGGCGACACCAAGCCGCTCTATGTGCTGATCGGCCCGCGCACCTTCTCGGCGGCCGAAGCGCTCGCCTATGACCTGCAGGCGCTGAAGCGCGCGACGATCGTCGGCGCGGTGAGCGGCGGCGGCGCCAACCCGTTCGAATATCGCCGCGTCCATCCGCATTTCGCCCTGAGCTTGCCCGAAAAGCGCTCGGTCAATCCGATCACCGGTACCAATTGGCAAGGGGTGGGAGTGACTCCCGACGTCGCCGTGCCTCCCGAGCAGGCGCTGGATAAGGCGATCGCGCTCGCCCGCGCCGCGATCGCCGCTCAGCCCGGCAAATAGTCCCGCGAAACCAGTTCGGCTTCCAGCCCTGCCGCATCCTCGAACCGATGCGCCGCAATCCCGGCCGCCTCGGCGCCCGCGACATTGGCGGCATTGTCGTCGATGAACAGCGCGCCCGCGGGATCGATGCCGAAGCGCTCGATCGCGAGGGCATAGATCGCGGGGTCGGGCTTCATCAGCTTCTCGGTGCCCGAGACGATGATATCCTGGAAGCGGTCGAAGACCGGCTGGGTCGGGCGGAAGCCTTCCCAGAATTCATGGCCGAAGTTGGTGATCGCGAACAGCGGCACGCCCGCGGCGTCGAGGCGCTCGACCAGTTCGAGGCTGCCCGGCACCGGGCCGGGGATGGTCTCGTTGAAGCGCGCGGCATAGGCGTCGATCAGCGGCGCGTGATCGGGAAATTCGGCCTTGAGCTCGGGGAGCATGTCGGCGAGCGGCCGGCCGGCGTCGTGCTGGAAATGCCATTGCGGCGTGACGACATGGGTCACGAACCATTCGAGCCGATCCTTGTCGGCGATCAGCTTGGCGAACAGATAGCGCAAATCCCAGTCGAAGAGGACGCGGCCGACGTCGAAGATCACGGCTTGCCGAATCATGCACCCTCCAGACACGCGAAAGCGCCGCCGGAAGCATCCGACGGCGTCACGCTGACCTGCACTGCACGCACGGGGCGGGAACGCCCCGGCAGGGCCATCAGCCCTGGCGCGCCTTGAAGCGGCGGTTGGTCTTGTTGATCACATAGGTCCGGCCCCGGCGGCGGATCACGCGATTGTCCCGGTGGCGGTCCTTCAGCGACTTCAGGCTGTTGCGAATCTTCATTGTTCTTGTCCGTAAATTTTCAGCGTTGCACGCGAAGCGGCGCACCTATGGGGAAGCGGGCGAAAAGTCAACCGGGTGGAAGGGTAAATCGTCGCCCCTGCGAAGGCAGGGGCCGCTGGAGAGATCGCGCAAGGCCGATGGCAGCCCCTGCCTTCGCAGGGGCGACGGTCAAGCTGCCAAACGCCGCCCTTCGAGCGCGCGTTCCCAAGCGAGCGCGTGCGCGACGATCGTGTCGCGATCAGCATAGCGCGGCGTCCAGCCGAATGCGGCGCGAATCGCAGCATTGTCGGCGACCAGCGCGTCGGGGTCGCCCGCGCGCCGCGCGCCCATATGCCGATCGATCCTGCGATTCGTCGCACGGTCGACCGCGTCGAGCACCTCGAGCACCGAAAAGCCGCGGCCATAGCCGCAGTTGAGGCGGTGGCTGGTGTCGGGATCGGCGATCAGCGCCTCGAGCGCGAGCAGATGCGCGGCGGCGAGGTCGCTGACGTGGATATAGTCGCGCACGCCGGTGCCGTCCGCGGTCGCGAAGTCGGTGCCGAAGACGTCGACATGGCCGCGCTTGCCCAGCGCCGCCTCGACCGCGACCTTGATCAGATGCGTCGCGCCGGCGGTCGACTGACCGCTGCGCGCCTGCGGATCGGCCCCCGCGACGTTGAAATAGCGCAGCGCGCAATAGTTGAAATCATGCGCCGCCGCGACGTCGGCGAGCATCGCCTCGGTCATCAGCTTCGACATGCCATAGGGATTGATCGGCCGCTGCGGCGCGTCCTCGCGCACCGGAACCACCTCGGGAATTCCATAGGTGGCGGCGGTCGAGGAGAAGATGAAGTGGCGCACCCCGCTGTGCACCGCGCTGTCGATCAGCGTCCGGCTGCGCGCGCTGTTGTTGTCGTAATATTTGAGCGGATTGGCGACCGATTCGGGCACCACCACCGACCCCGCGAAATGGAGGATCGCGCCGATGTCGTGCTTGGCGACGACGCGGCTGACGAGCGCCGCGTCGGCGATGTCGCCTTCGTAGAAGGCCGCCGCGGCGGGCACCGCCCAGCGGAAGCCGGTGACGAGATTGTCGAGCACCGCGACGCGCCACCCCGCATCGAGCAGCGCGAGCACCGCATGGCTGCCGATATAGCCTGCGCCCCCGGTGACGAGCACGGTGAAGGGACGGACGGACTGCGGGTTGGTCGGGCGGGAGGCAGAGGTCACGGGCTTTCGGCTCCTTTGGCCGAAAAGCTAGCCCGAGAGTGGTTAGAGATTGGTTAGCGGGGGAGGGGCTTTACCCCGCCAGCGCCTTTTGTCGGCGGCGCTGGACCGACGAGCCATAGCCCATCGCCTCGCGATATTTGACCACGGTGCGCCGCGCGATGTCGTGGCCCTCGGCGGCGAGTTTCTGGGCGATCGTTTCGTCGGAAAGGATCGCCTTGGCGTCCTCGGCGTCGATCAGCGCCCGGATGCGGCTCTTCACCGCCTCGGCCGACACCGCGCCGTCGCCGTCGGTCGCGGAAATCCCACTCGAGAAGAAATATTTGAGCTCGAACAATCCGCGCGCGCAGCTGAGATATTTGTTGCTGGTGACGCGGCTGACGGTCGATTCGTGCATCCCGATCGCCTCGGCGACCTGGCGCAGCGTCAGCGGCCGCATATGCGCGACGCCGTAGAGAAAGAAACCTTCCTGCTGCTTGACGATCTCGCTCGCGACCTTGACGATCGTGCGCTGGCGCTGGTCGAGCGCGCGGACGAGCCAGTTGGCGCCCGCGAGCTGTTCGGACAGCCACGCCTTGCTCTTCGCCGCCGCGCCCTTGGCGAGTTCGGCATAGTAGCGGCGGTTGACGAGCAGGCGGGGCAGGGTGCCGCTGTTGACCTCGACCGCCCAGCCCTTCGCGGTCTGGCGAATGTAGAGGTCGGGAACGACCGCCTGCGCCCGGTCGCCGCCGAATTTGAGGCCGGGCTTCGGGTCATATCCGCGCAGCTCGCGGATCATGTCGGCGAGATCCTCGTCGTCGACCCCGCAGATGCGCTTCAATTGCGGGAAGGCGCCCTTGGCGACGAGATCGAGATGCGCGATCATCGTCGCCATCGCGGGGTCGTAGCGATCGGCCTCGCGCGCCTGGATCGCGATGCATTCGGCAAGGTCGCGCGCGCCGACGCCCGACGGATCGAAGCTCTGGACGCCCGCCAGCACCGCCTCGACCAGCGCGAGCGGGACGCCGAGCCGCTGCGCCAGATCGGCAAGGTCGGCGCGCAGATAGCCCGCCTCGTCGATCAGCGCGACGATCTGTTCGGCGAGCATCGCCTCGAGCCCCGAGAAACGCTCGCCCACCTGCGCGAGCAGATGGTCGTAGAGCGTGCCCTCGGCCTCGGCGAAGCTGTCGAAATCGATGTCCTCGCCCGTCCCCGACAGGCCGACGCTGTCGCTCGCGCTGTCGTGATGGAAGCGTTCCTCGGCGAAGTCGACGTCGAGATCGTCGGCGGTCCCCGCATCGGAGGCGAGCGCCTGGTCGGTGTCGGGCGCCTCGGCCGCGGACGCGGGCGGCTCCTCGCCGGGCTCGTCGGCGCCGCCGCTCTCGTCGGCCGAGGCGGTGTCGAGCAGCGGATTGCCTTCGAGCGCTTCGGCCAGATAGGCTTCGAGTTCGAGGTTCGACAGCGCGAGCAGCTTGATCGCCTGCTGCAACTGCGGCGTCATCACCAGCGATTGCGACTGGCGTAAATCGAGGCGGGGACCGAGTGCCATCGCGCCTCAAGCGGTCAAAGCGAAAAGCCCTCGCCGAGGTAGAGCCGGCGCACCTCGGGATCGGCGACGAGCTCGGCGGGCGACCCGGCGAGCAGCACCTTGCCGTCGTAGATGATGCAGGCGCGGTCGACGAGGTCCAATGTCTCGCGGACATTATGGTCGGTGATCAGCACCCCGATGCCGCGCGTCTTGAGGTCCGCAACGAGATCGCGGATGTCGCTGATCGAGATCGGGTCGATCCCCGCGAAGGGTTCGTCGAGCAGCATGATCGACGGGTTGGCGGCGAGCGCTCGGGCGATTTCGGCGCGGCGCCGTTCGCCCCCCGACAGCGCCATCGCGGCGGCGCTGCGCAGCCGGGTGAGGCCGAATTCCTCGAGCAGCTCGTCGAGGCGGCGCTCGCGCGCGACCTTGTCGGGCTCGGCGAGTTCGAGCACCGCGGAGATATTCTGCTCGACCGTCATGCCGCGAAAGATCGAGGTTTCCTGCGGCAGATAACCGAGGCCGAGGATCGCGCGTCGGTACATGGGAAGCGCCGTGATATCGGCACCGTCGAGCATGATGCGCCCGGCGTCGGGCTTCACCAGCCCCATGATCGAATAGAAGCAGGTCGTTTTGCCCGCGCCGTTGGGGCCGAGCAGCCCGACGACCTCGCCCTTGCCGACCGACAGCGACACGTCGGAAAGGACGGTACGCTTGTCGTAGCTTTTGGCGATCGACACCACCGCGAGCCCATTGCCCGCTGCGGCGTCCTGCTGGACATGCGCGGTGTGCTCGGCAACGCCGTGATCGCCTTCGGAAAGCGTCGCCACAGTGGATTCGTCGGTCATGCTCAGCTTGGATCCGTTCTAGCCCCGTTGGGGCGTTACCCCAGGCGCGGCGCGCAGGTCAATCTGGCAAGATTTTTGCAGGAGCTCCCCTCCCTGAAAGGGAGGGGCTGGGGGTGGGTCGCCGCAGGCGTTCTTCCTTGGCCGCACACCCACCCCCGACCCCTCCCTTTCAGGGAGGGGAGAATCAATGCCCCACCGACTCTCCGCGGGCGACGCCCGACCGGGCGAGTTGATCGTCGATCGCGGCGACGAGGCGGGCGAGGGCGGCCTCGTCTTTCGCCTCGGCACGGGCGACGAGCACGTCCTGGGTGTTCGAGGCGCGGAGCAGCCACCAGCCGTCCTCGGTGCGGACGCGCGCGCCGTCGGTGCGGTCGACCGTCGCCCCCGACGCGGCGAGACGATCCAGAACCTCGTCCACAATGGCAAACTTGCGCGCCTCGTCGACCTGGAAACGCAGCTCGGGCGTGTTGACCATCGGCGCCATATCGCCGCGCAAGGTCGTGACGCTCTTGCCGAGCTTAGTCGCGGCCTCGATCAGCCGCACCGCGGCATAAGGCGCGTCGTCATAGCCGTAATAGCGGTCGGCGAAGAAGATATGCCCGCTCATCTCGCCCGCGAGCGGACTGCCGGTTTCCTTCATCTTCGCCTTGATCAGGCTATGCCCGGTCTTCCACATCAGCGGTTTGCCGCCGAGTTCGGCGACGCGGTCGAACAGCGCCTGGCTCGCCTTCACATCGGCGATGACCGTCGCGCCGGGCATCTCCTTCAGCACCGCCGCGGCGTATATCTGGAGGAGCTGGTCGCCCCAGATCACCCGGCCCTCGCCGTCGATCGCGCCGATGCGGTCGCCGTCTCCATCGAAAGCGACGCCGAAATCGAGGCTCTTCTCGGCGACGAGCTTCCGAAGGTCGGCCAGATTCGCCTCGACCGTCGGATCGGGATGGTGGTTCGGAAAATGGCCGTCGATTTGGGTGAAGAGAAGATGATGCTCGCCCGGCAGGCGCGCCGCGAGCTTTTCGATGACGGTGCCCGCGGCGCCGTTGCCCGCGTCCCAACCGATACGGAAGGCGCCGCCGGCGAAACCCTCGACCAGCCGGTCGACATAGGCGTCGACGATGTCGATGCTTTGCGCCGTGCCGTCGCCGCTTTCCCAGTCGCCCGCGGCGGCGAGTTCGCCGATCCGCTGAATGTCGGCGCCGAAGAAGGGACGCCCCTCAAACACCATCTTGAAGCCGTTATAGTCGGGGGGATTGTGGCTGCCGGTTACCTGTATGCCGCCGTCCACCTCTTCGGTTGACGCCGCATAATAGAGCATCGGCGTCGGCCCCAGCCCGACGCGCAGCGCATCGACGCCCGCGGCGTTGAGCCCCTCGACCACCGCCGCCTCGAGCATCGGCGACGACAGGCGCCCGTCGTAACCGACCGCGACCCGCTTGCCCCCCGCACGGGCGATCAGCGTGCCGAAGCTGCGCCCGATCGCGCGCGCATCCGCCGCCGACAGCGTGTCGCCAACGACGCCGCGAATGTCATATTCGCGCAGCAGGGTCGGATGGAAAACATGGGTCATGGCGGGCGCTCCTGCGAAATCGACGGGTCAGGCGGCGGCGAACAAATCCCCGTCCGGGTGCAACCGCTCGCGCGCTGGAAGGTTCAATCCCCCCATCGCTTCGCGCAGTTCCTGCCGCGCGACGACATGGCCGATGCCCATGCCGCCGAGATGCGCCTTGTCGAGCAAGGTCAGCCCGGCCGGGAAGAGTTCGCGATAGATGACGCGCTCGCCGAGCCCCGGGATGACGCGGAAACCGACGCGGCGCGACAGCTGGTTCAGCGCCTCGCCGACGCGGCGCATATTGTGCGCGTCGACATGCTGGAGACGGTTCCTGAGGATGATCCAGTCGATCGTCCGCCCGTCGCTCTTCGCCCGCGCCTTGCGCGTGTCCCAGATCAGCTCGGAATAGAAGCTGGGGCGGGTGACCTGGAAGGTCTCGGGGTCGACCTGACCGATCAGGTCGAAGTCGATGAAGCTGTCGTTGATCGGGGTGACCAGCGTATCGGCGCTGGTCGCGAGGTGGCGCGCGAAGATATCGTCGCGCCCCGGCGTGTCGGCAACGAAATAGTCGGCCCCCTCGGCGAGCCGCGCGACCTGGGCGTCGAGTTCCTCGATCGTCGATCCCTCGAACACCTCGAACAGGGGCGTCGGAAGCTCGATGCCGCGGCGCTTCGCGGTATTCTCGCGATTTTCGAGATAGCGGTGGAAGGTGCGCTGGCGCGGGTCGAGGTCGATCCCCGCGACGCGCCAGCCGAGACTGGTCAGCGCGACCGCGAAATGCACGGCGCAGGTCGATTTGCCCGTCCCGCCCTTTTCATTGGCAAAGATGATGCGGTGCGGTGCGGGCGTCGTCATGACCGTTGCGATTTTCCTGTTGGCGCGGCATGGCAACCGCATCGGTGGCGTATAGGCGCCGCCAATATCGGAGGGCGGGCAAGGGTGCAAATCATCCGTGATATCGCCACGCTTCACCGTGCCGTTTCGGCACTGAAGCAGGGCGGAAAAAGCGTCGCGCTGGTCCCGACGATGGGCGCGCTGCACGATGGGCATCTGTCGCTGGTGCGGATGGCGCGCCGCGTCGCCGACCATGTCGTCGTGTCGATCTTCGTCAATCCGACGCAATTCGGCCCGAACGAGGATTTCGCCGCCTATCCACGCGACGAGGCGCGCGACGCCGCGCTGCTGGTCGAGGAAAAGGCGGCGCTGCTCTGGGCGCCAGACGTATCGGTCATGTATCCCGAGGGCCATAGCACGCATATCGAGGTCGCCGAACTCGGCGCCGATTATTGCGGCGCGGCGCGGCCCGGCCATTTCGACGGCGTCGCGACGGTCGTCGCCAAGCTGCTCAACCAGGTCCGCCCCGACATCGCCCTCTTCGGCGAAAAGGACTGGCAGCAGCTCGCGATCATCCGCCGCATGGCGCGCGATCTCGATTTCGGGCTCGACATATTGGGCGCGCCGATCGCGCGCGACGCCGACGGCCTCGCGCTGTCGTCGCGCAATGCCTATCTGACGAAAGAGCAGCGCGCCGCGGCAGCGGCCTTCCCCAAGGCGCTGAAGGCGGCGGCGGCGGCGATCGCGAGCGGCGCCGATGTTGCGGAGGCGCTCGCCGAGGCCAAGGCGGCGATCGTTGCCGGGGGCTTCGACAGCGTCGATTATGTCGCGCTCGCCGACGCGAACAGTCTCGAACGATTGACGGTGCTCAGGCAGCCCGCGCGCCTGCTCGCCGCGGCGCGGATGGGAAAAACGCGGCTGATCGACAATCTGGCGGTGGGGTAAGACAACCCCGTCATTGCGAGCTGCGAAGCCGCGCGGCAATCCGGAATGCGCGCAAACCGCCCCTGGATTGCTTCGCGTAGTTCATCCTGAGCGCCTGCAAGGCAGTCGAAGGGCTCGCAATGACGCGGCAGGAAATGGCCGATTTCCGACAGCTCCCTGCGATATCCCCAAAAAATTCACCCCATCGTTAACGCTTTGTTGACCATGAACCGCAAGGTTGGGGGCGAAGCTTCCTGTGGGGGGAAGCAAAGGGGGTTATCATGGCGAACAGTCTGAAGTCTGCCCAATATCTGATCGAAAGCCGGCTGCTCGACGCGGCGCGCGGCGACGCCAATGCCTATTTCGATCTCGGCATAGCCTTTTCGACCGGCACCGGCGGTGTCGATGTCGACCTGATCCAGGCGCATAAATGGTTCAACCTCGCCGCGCTCGGCGGCAGCGTCGAGGGGCAGCAATGCCGCGCCGACCTGTCGGACGAAATGAGCCGCGACGAGATCGCCGAGGCGCAGCGCCAGGCGCGCGCCTGGCTCGACGAGACCGCCCGGCGGCCCGCGGCGCGGCGCTTCGCGGCCTAATCCTTCCGCCGAAAGGGCATATGCCCTTCCAGCCATTCGAGCTCCTGCTCCTCGGCCGCGCGCTCGCGCTCCAGAAAGTCGGACACCGCGCGGCGGAAGCCCGGATCGGCGATGAAATGCGCCGACCAGGTCGCGACCGGGCCATAGCCGCGCGCGAGCTTGTGCCCACCCTGCGCGCCCGCCTCGACGCGCGATAGGCCGCGCGCGATCGCGATATCGATCGCGCGATAATAGCAAAGCTCGAAATGCAGATAGGGGATGTCGGAAAGGCAGCCCCAATAGCGACCGTAAAGCGTGTCGGCGCCGAGGAAGTGCATCGCCCCCGCAATCGGCTCCTCGCCCGCATAGGCGAAAACCAGGATGATGCGATCCGCCATTCGCGCGCCCATCAGGTCGAATGCCGCGCGCGTCAGATAGGGATGCCCCCATTTGCGCGCGCCCGTATCCTGATAGAAGGCCCACATCGCATCCCAATGCGCGGGCTCGATCGCGCCGCCGGTCACCTCCTCGATCCGCAGGCCCTGCACCGCCCGCGCGCGTTCCTTGCGAAGCTGCTTGCGCTTGGCTGAGGTCAATGTGGCGAGGAAATCGTCGAAGCTCGCATAACCCCGGTTGGCGAAATGGAACTGGACGTCGCGGCGCACCAGCCAGCCCGCCGCCTCGAACAGCGGCATCTGCTCGGGCGCGACGAAGGTCGCGTGCGCCGAGGACAGCTCGTTCTGCCGCACCACGGCTTCGGCGGCGCGGATCAGCAGCCGCGCGTCGTCCTCATTCTGCGCGAGCAGCCGCGGGCCCGGCACGGGCGTGAAAGGCGCCGCGATCTGCAGCTTCGGATAATAAGCACCGCCCGCACGTTCCCACGCATCGGCCCAGGCGTGGTCGAAGACATATTCGCCCTGGCTGTGCGACTTGAGATAGGCGGGCGCGGCGGCGACCAGCGTTCCGGCCGCATCCTCGATCAGCAGCGGTGCCGCCTGCCAGCCGGTGCCCGGCCCGACGCTGCCCGACTCCTCGAGGAGCGAGAGGAAATCATGGCCGACGAAAGGGTTGAAGCCGCCCGCCAGCGCGTCCCACGCCGCCGCCTCGACCGCGGCGACTCCGGTGCCGAGCGAGATGGTACGGGCGGGCGGGTCGGCTTCGGCCATCGGATCCTAGGCGGGCTTCACCGCGACGATCGCGTCGGCCTCGACCGCGGCGCCGAGCGGCAGCACCGCGACGCCGACGGCCGCGCGCGCATGGCGGCCCGCTTCGCCGAACAAGGCTTCGAACAGCTCCGACGCGCCGTTGGCGACCTTCGCCTGGTCGGTGAAATTCGGGGCGCTGTTCACGAACACGCCCAGCTTCACGATGCGCTCGACCCGCGACCAGTCGCCGCCCAGCGCCTGCCCGACCTGGGCGACCAGCATCAAGGCGCAGCGGCGCGCGGCATCGTAGCCGCTCGCGACGTCGGTATCGTCGCCGAGCCGGCCGGTCACGACCTGTCCGTCGCGAAACGGCAATTGTCCGCTGATGTGGAGCAGTCCGCCATGCTCGACGACGGGCACATAGGCGGCGACCGGCGCGGCGGGCCTGGGAAGTTCGAGGCCGAGGTCGGCGAGTTTGGCGGCAATGTCCATGGAATATCCTTTATACCAGTTCGGGGCCCGGGGCCGGAATGTTTTCGGCGAGCCGCGCGAGGATCCAGTCCTGCGCCGCGGCCCAATTATCGATCCGCGCGTGCGCGTGGGGGGAGGGAGTGATCTTGTCGGCGATCGCGGGCTCGCCGACCATGTGCAGGCGCCACACCTCGGGCGCTTCGGCCGCGACCGACGCATGATGACCGGCGAGGTCGTCGATGAAGACGGCGACGCTTGGCTGCCGCTCGTCGAGCAGGCGACGCACCGGTTCGCCCTTGCCGCCGCGGCTGCCGATCACCGGCGCGCCGAACCCGAGCGCGGCCAGCTGCGCGCCGCGCGCGACCTGATGGTCGGGGCCGACGTTGGTGAGAACGACGATATCGGCCTCGGCACCGATCGCCGCCATCGCCGCCATCGCGCCGGGGATGGGCGTTTGGCGCGCCATTTCGGTGCGGAAGAAACCGTCGAGCAGCGGCCAGACCTCGGCCGCTTCCAGAGGCGTGCCGCACTCCTTGCGCTTCAACGCGCCGGCGAAGCTCGCATCCTCCATGCGGAACAGCACGCCATGCGCCTCGTCGACCCATTTCGCGAAGGGCACGACCATGTGCATCAGCACCTCGTCGCAATCGGTGATGACGAGCGGGCGGGTCATGCGTCTTGTCCTTCCAGTCCTTCGAGGCGGCGCGCCGCGGCCGCAAGTGTCTCGGGCTCCCTATCGAGTGCCGCCGCGCAGGCGACAAGGTCGGGCTCGTGCGCGGCCAGAAACGACAGGACCGCGCCCAGCGTCGCCCGCTGCCCGAGCGAGGCGCGCAGGCCCTCCGGCGTCAGGCCGGTCATGCCGAGCAGCCGTTCGGCGCGCGGCTCGTCGGCCAATATCCAGCCGAGCGCGTGGAGCGCCAGCGCTTCATCGCCGTCATTCACGTCCGAAAATCCCCTTGGTCGCGAGGCAATTGTGTCATGCGGCCGATTCGCCTAAACGGGCCGCGGACGCAAGCGGGGAAAGCCAAAATCATGGGCAAGACCATATTGGTGGTCGAGGACAATGAACTCAACCTCCGCCTGTTCTGCGACCTTCTGAATGCCCATGGCTATAGCGCGCACCCGGTACGCGACGGCCGCGACGCGCTGGCGAAGGCGCGCGAAGTGTCGCCCGACCTCATCATCATGGACATCCAGCTGCCGCACGTCAGCGGGCTCGAGCTGATCGGCCAGATGAAGGCCGATCCCGCGCTGAAACCCGTGCCGATCATGGCGGTCACCGCCTATGCGGGGAAGGGCGACGAGGAACAGATCCGCGCTGCGGGGGCCGAGGCCTATGTCTCGAAGCCGATTTCGGTGATCAAGTTCATCGAGAGCGTGGGGGTGTTCGCCTGAGGGGCGAAGATGATGGCGTAGGTCCGGAAGCGACCGGTTGCGGCCATACCTTCTCCCCTCCCTTCTAGGGAGGGGCTGGGGGTGGGTAGCCGCCGAAGGCGGCGTTCTTTTGCGGGCTCGCTCCGCTCGCGCACCCACCCCTAACCCCTCCCTGAAAGGGAGGGGAATGGCTCAAACCACCCCAAAACGGACGCAGCGCCGATAAGAACACCCACCCCTTCGCACCCGCCCGGACATGCTGTAAACTGCGCGCTTCCGAAGGAGAGCAGGCATGGCGGGCGGTCTTGCGATCGTGCTGAGCGGCGGCGGCGCCAAGGGCGCGTTTCAGGTCGGGGTCGTCCACGAACTCGTCGTCAACCGCGGCGTCCGCATCGATATCGTCGCCGGCGTTTCGACCGGCGCGATTCAGGCATTGGGGGTCGCGCAGGACGATGTGCCCGGCCTGCTCGACGCGTGGCTCGGCATCAAGGGCAATGGTTCGATCTACAAGGAGCGGCCGCTCGGCGTCGTCGGCGGCATCCTCGGCGAGGATGCGATCTACGACGCCGCGCCATTGAAGCGCCTGCTCAAGGGCTTCGCCGACGAGGACAAGCTCGCGGCGAGCGGGCGCAAGCTGCTGCTCGGCGTCGTCAACCTCGGCACCGGCACCTATCGCAGCATCGACGAGAGCGTGCCCGGCATCCACAATTGGGTCTATGCGAGCTGCGCGATGCCGCTGTTCTTCGATCCCCTGAAGACCCGCGCGCGCGACGGGACCGAGGAACAATGGGTCGACGGCGGGGTGCGCGACGTGACGCCGCTAAGCGCCGCGCTGGAGATGAACCCGCGCGGCGTGATCGCGGTGCGCGCTTCGCCCGCGCCGCAGCCGGGACGGGTCCGTACTTACGGCAATCTGATCAAGATCGGGCTGCGCGCGGTCGATATCCTGCAATCCGAGGTGTCGGCCAACGACCTCGCCGGCGCCGCGCTGATCAACGATCTGATCGCGGCGCGCGAAGCGCAGCTTCGCGCGCTCCAGTCCGAGGGCATCGGCGGCGCGCAGGCCGCGCGCATTCTCCGGCCGCTCGATGTCCAGATCGCCCGCTATCGCTTCGCGCCGATCCGGATCATCGAGCCCGAGGAAGAATATTCGGAAACGCTGGAATTCGACCCCGCGAAGATCCGCGCCGCGATCGACGCGGGCCGCCGCGCGGTCGAGCATGAATGGGATGCGCTCGAACCGCTGCTCAGTTGATCGTCGCGATCAAGCCGCGCAGGCGCCGCGGCGCGACTCGGCCCGACGCGGGGGAACCGCGGGCGGGTTCCACGGCGCGGCATAGTGGATGGCGACCGCTGCGGCCGAGCTTTCGGTGACGGTGGTCCAGACGCGGCTGAGCCAGTTGGCGGGGCGATGGGTCATTATCTGTCTCCTGCCGTCCGAGCCGCAGGATGGGAGAGGGACGGCCCGGACACCTCTCTTCTACGTCCGCACCGGCGGCTATTGGCGCCTAAATTCACTGTGTCTGCGACCAATTTTCGCATTACAGAGAATTTTATGCGAAAAATGATCGATCTGGACCGATTCGACCGCCGACTGCTGGAGTTGGTGCGCGAGGATAATCTTCAGCCCGCGCGGGTGCTGGCGGAGAAGGTCGGGCTGTCGGTATCGGCGGTGCTACGCCGGCTCAGGCGGCTGCGCGAAGAGAAGGTCATCGTCGCCGATATCGCGGTGGTGAACCCGGTGCTCACCGGTTCGGCGCTGACCATGCACGTCCTCGTCCAGATGCAACAGGCCGGGCCGCAGGCGATGGACGGCTTCGCGCGCGCGATCGTGCATCATCCCGAGGTGACCGGCGCGTGGGACGTCACCGGCGAGGATGATTTCCTGCTGCGGGTCCAGGTCGCCACGATGGAGGAATATGACGCCTTCACCCGCCGCGCGCTGGGCGAGGACAAGGGCATCCATTCGTTCACGACGCTGATCGCGATCAGCAACATCATCGAGAACGACGTCGCGCGGCGTCCGCTGCGCGACCGTTAGGGGCGATCAGGAACGGACCTACTCTCTACCCGTCGCGCCCATAAACATCGTCGCGGAACGCCACCCCGCCCTTTACTGCGACGGCGGTGAAATAGGTGAGGTAGACCGGCACTTCGGCGGGCAGGGGGACCGCCTGTTCGGGGGCGCCGCTCTTCGCACGCAGCGGGCGCTGGAACAGCCAGCGGCCGAGTTCGGACGCTTTCTCGAGGCGGATGCAGCCATTGCTGAAATGGCGGTCGTCCTTCTTGAGCAGCGCGCGGTCGGGGGTATCGTGGAGGTAGATGCCTTCCTTGTTGGGGAAGAGGAATTTGACCTTGCCCATCGAATTATGGCTGCCCGGCAGCTCGCGCAGGCGCAGCAGCTGCTTCCCCGCCGCCACCGCCTGCCAGTCGATTTCCGCGGGGTCGAGCTTGCGCGGGTTCGGCCCCCAGTCGGACAGCGCCTCCATATGCAGCGATTTGAGGCTGCGCCCGGCGAGTATCTTGGGCGCGATGCTGCGTTCGGCGAGATAGTCGGGGACGTTCCAATAGGGGTTGAGGATCGCCCACTGGATATTGCCGGCAAGCATCGGCGTCTGCGTCTCGCGCGCGCCGACGACGACGCGCATCGACCCTTCGCGCTGGCCGTCGCCATAATAATAGAGCTGCCCCGACGAAGCATCGACGACGATATGGTGCGTCCAGGGGCCGGGAAGGACGCGCGCGCGGTCGAGGTTGAGCGCGAGCCGGTCGAGCGCCGCCTTCGACGCGCCCGATTCGCGCGCCTGGCCGACGAGGCGGCGGAGGCGGACATAATGTTCGCTCATCCACGCCATGCCCTTCATATAGGCCCCGAAATCCTTGGGAAAGGAGGCCGCGCGAAGCACTGCCTCGGCGTCGGGGCGCTTGGGCTTGAGCGATTTGTCGGCCCAGATCATGTCGACGTCGCGCGCGCGGCGCTGGTCGCGGACATAGGCGGCGAAGGCCTTCGACAGGTCGAGTTCGGCACGCGCCAGCGCCGCCGCGTCGCCGCCCCTCGCCGCCGCGAGCCGCGCGCGCAGCCGGTCGGGTTCGTAGGACGCGGGTTTGAGCCCGTCGAGCCGCGCCGAATCGAGCCAGCCGAGCAGGCTCTGGGCGGGCGCGCCGATCTTGCCCGCGCGAACCCACAGCGGACGATAGCCGCGCGCGGCATAGAAGCGCTTGAGGTCGCCGCCCGCTTCCTCGCGCAAGAGCAGCGCGACCGCGTCGTCGATGGGGACGGTGGTGCGCGATGCGGAGGATCGGTCGGCGGCGAAGGCCGGAGCGGGGAGGGCGAAGCCCGGTGCTGCTGCGGCGAGGATCAGGAATAGGGGGATGCAGCGGCGCCGCATCCCCGAAACATGGGGGCTCAGCCCCTCTCTCCGACCTGGGTCGGCGGCGGGGGCGGGGGCGGCGCCATCGGCGCGTTCGGATGATAGATGCCGTCGGCGGTGTAATAGCCGTCGATGATGCCGTCGCCGTCGCGATCGGCGGCGACGCTGCCGGGAACCGCGCCGGGGGGCGGGGGCGGAGCAGCGGCGACTTCTTCCTTGTTCGAGCAGGCTGCGAGCAGCAGCGCGGTCGCGCCTGCCAGCATGAGAGGTTGGAAACGCATCGATCACTCCCTTGGCTTATGACCCGTGCAAAAGACGGGCTAGGGCGAAACCCGCGGAAGCGGCCGCACGTTTCCGCTGGCGCGGTGGATAGCGGCGGGAGGTGGTTTTTCGGGGATGACCGGAGGAACGGAGGGACGGGGCAGGAAATTTCCTACGCCGCCACCGCCTCCTCGCTGCGGCTCGCCGCGGCTTCGAGCAGGCGCTTTTCGAGCCCCTTCACACGCGCCGCGCTGTCGATCTTGTCGCCGATCAGGTCGGTGACGTAGAAGGTGTCGACCGCGCGCTCGCCATAGGTGGCGACATGCGCCGAATGCACCGTCACCTTCGACTGGAACAGCGCATAGGCGAGCTGGTTGAGCAGCGCCGGGCGGTCCTGTGCATTGACCTCGATCACCGTGAAGCGGTTCGACGCCTTGTTGTCGACGAAGACATTGGGCGCGATGCGGAAGGCCTCGGCGCGGGTGCGGGGGAGGGCGCGCGCCTCGAGCTTGGGCAGCAGCTTCTGCCGGTTGGCGAGCGCATCCTCGATCGCGCGGGTCAGGCGGACGATCTGCTCGGCCTCGGCAAAGGGACGGCCGAGCGGATCCTGGACGAGGAAATTGTCGAGCGCAAGCCCGTCGCGCGTCGTATGGATGCGCGCGTCGATGATGTTGCCGCCCGCGAGGTGGATGCCGCCCGCGATGCGATAGAAGAGCCCCGGATGGTCGGCGGCGAGCACCATCACCAGCGTCGCGCCGCGATCGTCGTCGGGGACGGCGGCGATATGCAGCGGCGCGTCGCCCGCTTTCTGGATGTGGATCAGATTGGCGGCGATCACCTCGACCGGCTCGGCGATCCAGTAGCTTTCGGGCAGCCGCTTCGCGATCTTGGCGAAATCCTTGTCGCCGAGCTGGAGCAGCGCCTGCGCCTCCTCCTTTTTGCTCGCGATCCGCACCTCGCGCCCGCGCTGCTTGTGGCCGAGGCGCAGCACCTCCTCGGCGGCGTCGAACAGTTCGGTAAGCAATTGGCGCTTCCAGCTGTTCCACACGCCGGGGCCGACCGCGCGGATGTCGACCACGGTGAGGACGAGCAGCAGGCGCAAGCGCTCGGGGCTCTGCACGACCTGTGCGAAATCGAGGATCGTCTTGAAATCGGCGAGGTCGCGCTTGAACGCGGTCGCCGACATCAAAAGATGATGGCGCACCAGCCACGACACCGTCTCGGTCTCCGCCTCGGACAGGCCGAGGCGCGGGCAGACCCGCAGCGCGAGTTCGGCGCCGAGCACGCTATGGTCGCCGCCGCGCCCCTTGGCGATGTCGTGGAGCAGGACCGCGGCGTAGATGACGCGCCGCGACTGCAATTGCCCCATGATCGCGGTGGACAGCGGGTGGTCGTCCTTCAACCGGTCCTGCTCGATGTCGGAGAGCAGCCCGATCGCGCGGATCGTGTGCTCGTCGACCGTGTAATGATGGTACATGTCGAACTGCATCTGCGCGACGACACGTCCGAAATCGGGCACGAAGCGGCCGAACACCCCCGCCTCGTTCATCCAGCGCAGCACCGTTTCGGGGTCGCGCGGGGAGGTCAGAACGTCGAGGAACAGCTCGTTCGCGCGCGCGTCGCGGCGGACGCTGCGGGTTTCGATCAGCTTCGCGTCGTGGCGCGCCTGACGCATCGCCTGCGGATGGATTTCGAGGCCGTAACGGTCGGCGAGCGCGAAGATTTCGAGCAGGCGGACCGGGTCCTTCTGAAAGAAATCGTCCGCGGGCAGGGCGAGGCGGCCGCGGTCGAGGACGAAGCCGCCGAGCTTGCCCGGGCGTCGACGGATCGTCGGCAGGAAACGCCGTCCGCGCGCCGCGAGCTGGTCGTCGAGATGCGCGAGGAAGGTCCCGGTCACGTCGCCGACGCTTTTCGCGTGGAGGAAATAGAGCTGCATGAAGCGCTCGACCGCGCTCTTCCCCGGCCGCTCGGCGAACTGCATGCGGTGCGCGATCTCGCGCTGGAAGTCGAAGGTCAGCCGGTCCTCGGCGCGCCCGGCGAGGATATGGAGGTGGCAGCGCACGGCGAGGAGGAAATTCTCGGCGCGCGAGAATTGCCGTAGCTCGCGCGCGGTGAGCAGCCCCGCTTCGACGAGCTCGGGGACGGTGCGGACGCGGTGGATGAACTTGCCGATCCAGAACAGCGTGTGGAGGTCGCGAAGCCCGCCCTTGCCCTCCTTCACATTGGGTTCGACGACATAGCGCGAATCACCCATCCTTTTGTGCCGCTCGTCGCGCTCGGCGAGCTTTTCGGCCACAAACGCACGCGCGTTGCCCGCGACGACCTCGGCATCGAAGCGCGCCGCTGCCTGATCGTAGAGCTCGCGGTCGCCCCAGATGAAGCGCGCCTCGACCAGCGCGGTGCGGATGGTGAGGTCGTCCTTCGCGGCGCGAATCATCTCGTCGACCGAGCGCGACGAGTGGCCGACCTTCAGCCCGAGGTCCCACAAGGTATAGAGCTGCGCCTCGATCACCTGCTCGGTCCAGCTCGTCTGCTTGAACGGAGTCAGGAAGCCGATGTCGACGTCGCTGTGCGGCGCCATCTCGCCGCGGCCGTAGCCGCCGACCGCGATCACAGTGATCCGCTCGCCCGCCGTGCGATTGCTCGCGGGATAGAGATGATGGGTGGTGAAATCATGACTGAGGCGGACGATCTGGTCGATCAGAAAGGCGGTCGCATTGGCCGCGATCCGCCCCGAGGAGGGGTGGTCGAGCAGGCGGCGCTCGATCTCGGCGCGCCCCGCCTCGAGCGCCTCCTTGAGCAGCGCGACCATCGCGCGGCGGCGCTGGCCGGTGTCGCTCGTCTCCGCCGCGATCTCGTCGAGCTGCCCCGACAAAGCGCGCCGGTCGATGATCGCGCGGCGGTGGTCGAGATGGTCGAAGAGGTCGCTCATGGTTCGCCCGCCACGATCTGCTTGAGCCGGTAGAGCGCGTCGAGCGCCTCGCGCGGGGCGAGCGCGTCGGGCTCGATTCCCGCGAGCGCCTCGCGCAGCGCGTCCTTCGCCGCCTCGGGTGCCGCGGCGAGCGTCGCCGCAAAGAGCGGCAGGTCGTCGAGCCCCGCCGCCAGCCCGCCGGTCGCCTCGCGCCCCGCTTCGAGCTTCGCGAGCACCGCCTCGGCGCGCTTGACGACCCCGGCGGGCACTCCGGCGAGCCGCGCGACCGCGAGGCCATAGCTGCGGTCGGCGGGTCCCTCGGCGACCTCGTGGAGCAGCACAAGGTCGCCCTGCCATTCGCGCGCGCGGACATGGTGGAGCGAGAGCGCGCTCAGCGTTTCGGCGAGCCGGGTCAACTCGTGATAGTGCGTCGCGAACAGGCAGCGGCACTGGTTGACCTCGTGCACCGCCTCGACCACCGACCAGGCGAGCGCGAGCCCGTCGTAGGTCGAGGTGCCGCGCCCGACTTCGTCGAGGATCACGAAGCTTCGCGGCGTTGCCTGGGCGAGGATCGCCGCGGTCTCGACCATCTCGACCATGAAGGTCGAGCGCCCGCGCGCGAGATTGTCGCTCGCGCCGACGCGGCTGAACAGGCGGTCGACGAGCCCGAGCTTCGCCGCGGCGGCGGGGACGAACGCGCCCGCCTGCGCGAGCACGACGATCAGCGCGTTCTGGCGCAGGAAGGTCGACTTGCCGCCCATGTTCGGACCCGTCACGAGCCACAGCCGGTCGTCCTCCGACAGCGCGACGTCGTTGGGCACGAAGCGCTCACCGCTCTTCGCCAGCGCCGCCTCGACCACCGGATGCCGGCCGCCGGCAACGTCGAGGCACGGCTCGTCGGCGAGGTCGGGGCGGCACCAATTGTGGCTCATCGCATGGTCGGCGATCGCCGCCGCGACGTCGATGCGCGCGAGGACGTCGCACGATGCGGCAATCGCCTCGCGCCGCGCGACCGCCTGATCGGTCAGCGTTTCGAGATGCGCCGCCTCGGCGGCGAGCGCGTGGACCCCCGCCTGCGTCACCCGGCTCGCGGCTTCGTGGAGGTCGGACGAATTGAAGCGCACCACGCCGGCGAGCGTCTGGCGGTGGGTGAAGCCCGATTCGGGCGCCATCAGCGCGTCGGCATGGCGCGCGGGCACTTCGACATGATAGCCGAGCACGCCATTGTGACGGATCTTGAGCGAAGCGATGCCGGTGCGATCGCGATACTGCGCCTCGAGCGCCGCGATCGCCTTGCGCCCGTCGCGCGCGGTTTCGCGCAGCGCGTCGAGCGCGGCGTCATAGCTTTCGGCGATATAGCCGCCCTGCGCCGCGTCGACCGGCGGGGTTTCGACCAGCGCGCGTGTGAGTTCGTCGACGAGCGCGCCATGACCGTCGAGCCCCGGCAGCAGCCGCGCGAGCAGAGGCGGCAGGTCGGCGCGGCGCGCGAGCCGCTCGCGTAGCAGCCGTGCGCCACCGAGCGCGTCGCGAAGCTGCGCAAGGTCGCGCGGGCCCCCGCGTCCGGCGACGAGGCGCCCGAGCGCGCGACCCGCATCGGGGAGCGCGCGCAATTCGCTCCTGAGCTCGCCGCGCCACAGCGCATCGCGCGCGAGCGCGTCGACGAGATCGAGCCGGTCGAGGATCGCCGCCTTGTCGGTGAGCGGGCTCGCGAGGTCGTCGGCGAGCAGCCGCGCGCCGGCCGCGGTCACCGTGCGGTCGATCGTGGCGAGGAGACTGCCGTCGCGGGTTCCCGCCATCGTGCGGACGAGTTCGAGGCTTTCGCGCGTCGCGGCGTCGATCGCCATCCGCCCCGACGCCGACACGCGCAGCGGCGGCTGCAGGAAAACCGCGCCGCCGGTGCCGACATGGTCGAGATAGGCGGCGACCGCCCCCATCGCCGCGACCTCGCCGCGCGTGAAGGCGCCGAAGCCGTCGAGCGTCCGCACGCCGAACAGGGTTTCGAGCCTTTTCTGCCCGGCGCCGCTCGAAAAATCGCCCTGCGGGCGCCGCACCACCTGCCGCGCGGTCCAGGCGGGAAGGTCGTCCGCCGCCTCGCTGACCAGCAGTTCGGAGGGCGCGAGCCGCGCCAGCTCGGCATCGACCTGCTCGGGGCGCACCGCGACGACCTCGAAGCGGCCGGTCGAGATGTCGGCGGCGGCGATCGCAACCTCATTCTCGCTGCCCACCGTCGCGAGCGCCGCGAGCCGGTTAGCGCTCCGCCCTTCGAGCAAAGCCTCCTCGGTCAGCGTCCCCGCGGTGACGAAGCGCACGATGTCGCGCGCGACGAGCGCCTTCGACCCGCCGCGCGCCTTCGCCTCGGCCGGGGTCTCGACCTGTTCGGCGATCGCGACGCGGTGCCCCGCCTTGATCAGCCGCGCGAGATAGGATTCAGCCGCATGCACGGGCACCCCGCACATCGGCACCGGCTCGCCGCCATGCTCGCCGCGCGACGTCAGCGCGATGTCGAGCGTCGCCGCCGCCGCCTTGGCATCGTCGAAGAACAGCTCGAAGAAGTCGCCCATGCGATAGAAGAGCAGGCAATCGCCCGCGCGCTCCTTCAGCGACCAATATTGTGCCATCATCGGCGTCGCGGACGCAGGCGCGGCATTGCTGTTCGCGGGTTTGGGAGCGGTGGCGGGCATCCGCCCCTGCTTAGTGATTGAGGGCGGCATGGCAAGGTGGGGCGAGCGAATGTCGGGTTTGAGGTGGGGAGGGTGATTGGGTGACGGCCTCATCCCCTCCCGCAAGCGGGAGGGGCAGCGAGGCTTGCGAGCTCGCTCGCTAGCCGCAGCGGGGTGGGCATACCGCAACGTCGCCGCCCACCCCCGACCCCTCCCGCCTGCGGGAGGGGAGGACAGTGGCCACAGTCGGCCGTTTGCCGGCGAATACTCCGCGATCACCATCTCCAATATTGCCGGTTACATTTTCGCGAGGCGGCGCTAGGGGAAACACTCGGGCGCGCATCTTGTTTGGATTTTGAGAGGATAGCGAATGGACAGCGGCAGCAAGGTGCAGTTTTCGGACCGCGAGGCCCTGCTTTATCACAGTTACGGACGCCCCGGAAAAATCGAGATCGTCGCGTCGAAGCCGATGGCGACCCAGCGCGACCTTTCCCTCGCCTATTCGCCCGGCGTCGCGGTGCCGGTGCTCGCGATCGCCGAAGACCCCGCGAAAGCCTATGACTACACCGCCAAGGGCAACCTCGTCGCGGTGATCTCGAACGGCACCGCGATCCTCGGCCTCGGCAATCTCGGCGCGCTCGCCTCGAAACCGGTGATGGAAGGCAAGGCGGTGCTGTTCAAGCGCTTCGCCGACGTCGATTCGATCGACCTCGAGGTCAAGACCGAAGACCCGCAGGCGTTCATCGACGCGGTCGAACTGCTCGAACCGAGCTTCGGCGGCATCAACCTCGAGGATATCGCCGCGCCCAACTGCTTCATCATCGAGGCGGCGCTGAAAGAGAAGATGAACATCCCGGTGTTCCATGACGACCAGCACGGCACCGCGATCATCACCGCCGCCGGTCTCATCAACGCCTGCCACCTGACCGGACGCGACCTCAAGGACATCAAGGTCGTCGTCAACGGCGCCGGCGCGGCCGCGATCGCCTGCACCGCGCTCATCAAGGCGATGGGCGTGCGGCACGAGAATGTCATCATGTGCGACCGCAAGGGCACCATCTATCAGGGCCGCACCGAAGGCATGGACCAGTGGAAGTCGGCGCACGCGGTGCCGACCGAGGCGCGCGACCTGACCGAGGCGCTCGTCGGCGCCGACGTCTTCCTCGGCCTGTCGGCCGCGGGCGCGCTGAAGCCCGCGATGGTCAAGGACATGGCGGCGGCGCCGATCATCTTCGCGATGGCGAACCCCGACCCCGAAATCTCGCCCCCCGACGCGCGCGCCGCGCGGCCCGACGCGATCATCGCGACCGGGCGTTCGGACTATCCGAACCAGGTCAACAATGTGCTGTGCTTCCCCTTCATCTTCCGGGGGGCGCTCGACGTGCGCGCGACCGCGATCAACGAGGAGATGAAGATCGCGGCCGCCTATGCGATCGCCGACCTCGCCCGCCAGCAGGTGCCCGAAGAGGTCGCCGCCGCTTACGGGGGACGCGCGTCGAGCTTCGGCCCCGAATATATCATCCCGTCGCCCTTCGACCCGCGGCTGATGGAAATCGTGCCCGCGGCGGTCGCCAAGGCGGCGATGGACACCGGCGTCGCGCAGCATCCGATCGCCGACATGGACGAGTATCGCACCCGGCTGCGCGGACGGCTCAACCCGACGACCTCGGTGCTGACGCTCGCCTATGAGGCGGCGCGCAAGAATCCCAAGCGCGTCGTCTTCGCCGAGGGCGAGGAGGAGGTCGTGCTGCGCGCCGCGATCCAGTTCCGCGACGGCGGCTACGGCATTCCGGTGCTGGTCGGTCGCGAAGGGCTGCACGACAAGCTGCGCGCGATGGGGGTCCCCGACGCCGAGAGCTTCGAGGTGCACAACAGCGTCAATTCGCCGCACGTGCCGCAGATGGTCGACATGCTCTACGAGCGACTGCAGCGCCGCGGCTATCTGCGCCGCGACGTCGAGCGCATGGTCAACCGCGACCGCAACATCTTCGGCTCGCTGCTGCTGAAGCTCGGGCTCGGCGACGCGATGATCACCGGCGTCACGCGCACCTATGCGCAGACGATGCGCGAGGTGCGCCGCGTGATCGACCATGCCGAGGGCAAGACGCCGTTCGGCATGCACGTCTGGGTCGGGCAGCAGCAGACGATCTTCATCGCCGACACGACCGTCAACGAGCGCCCGACCGCCGAGATGCTCGCCGACATCGCCGAGCGCACCGCGCAGGTCGCGCGCCGCATGGGGCACGAACCGCGCGTCGCCTTCCTGTCCTATTCGACCTTCGGCAACCCGCCGGGGTCGTGGCTCGACAACATCCGCGAGGCGGTCCACATCCTCGACGAGCGCCAGCCCGAATTCGAATATGAAGGCGAAATGGCGCCCGACGTCGCGCTCAACGAGCGGCTGATGAAGAATTATCCCTTCTGCCGCCTGTCAGCGCCGGCCAATGTGCTGGTGATGCCGGGGCTGCAATCGGCCAATCTGTCGGCGAAGCTGCTGCGCGAGCTGGGCAGCGGCGCGGTGATCGGCCCGGTGCTCGTCGGCATGGAAAAGCCGGTGCAGGTCGCGACGATGGCCTCGCCCGCGTCGGACCTGGTGACCCTCGCCGTGCTCGCGGCGGGCGGGATCGCGGGGTAAGGGGAAGGCGTCGCCCCTGCGAAGGCAGGGGCCGCTTTCGGCCTTGCACAGTCAATCCAAGGCCGGATGGCCTCGGGTTTTCTCCGGCGTCATTGCGAGGAGCCGACGGCGACGCGGCAATCCAGAGCTTGCGTAAACCCGCTCTGGATTGCTTCGCGTAGTTTATCCTGAGCGCCTGCCAAGGCAGGCGAAGGGCTCGCAATGACGAACCTGGGGTCAACTCAAAGCCATCGGGCTCCAGTCTCCCCGCTTGCGCAGGGACAACGGCCGTTACGGCCCGGTATTGCTGCCGTTGTCGCCGCCGCCCATGCCGCCGGCGCCGACCGCGCCGATGTTGCCGAAGATATCGTCGAAGAAGCTGCGATGACGGCCGAGGGTCGGCGTTTTGTCGCCTTCGGGGCTGATCTTGCTCACCAGTTCGAGTCCGGTCTTGTCGACCGCGACGACATTGCCCGCGGGGTCGAAGCGGACGCGCAGCACCTGCTGCGACACCGGGCGCGGGTTGGCGAAGGCGAGCTGGCGCGTCTCGCGCGACACATAATAATATTCATTGTCGCTGAACTGGCCGACGAAGGTCGGGCGTCCGAGCGTCTTTTCGACCGATTCGCGGTTGTCGACGCCCGGCGAGATCGCCGCGGTCAGCACGGGGTCGACGACATAGCCCTGCCGCCCGCGCAGCTGGGTGCAGCCGCTGGCGGCCAGCGCCACGATCAGCCCGGCGGTCAGCAGGCGCAGGCGCGGGGCGGCGAAAACAGGCGTGGCGTTGGGCATTCGATCTTCTCCGTCGCGCAGGCCCTGCCTGGCCTCACCCTGGCCGCCCGCCCCGGCGGCCGGCAGCAGTCGCTGCGCATGTCTGGCGCCTCTTAACCGCAAGCGGGCGGGGCGCACAAGCCGCTTGTGGGCGGGCAAAGCTTGCTGGAAGCTGACCGGCGCGGCGCGCGGCTCCCCCTTTTCGCCGCGCGCGATTGCGCCTAAGCGACGCTTTATGATTTCGCTCCGCAAGCTGTTCCGTCCCGGCCCCGACCCGCGCGAGGCGCGCCGCCCGCTGTGGAACGCGGTGGTCGCCACCGCGCGCGCGCCGCACTGGTACGAGGCGGGCGGGGTTCCCGACACGCTCGACGGGCGGTTCGACATGATCAGCCTCGTGCTCGCGCTCGTCCTCCACCGCATCGACGATGACCCCGATGAGGCGCTCGCCGGCGTCCAGCTGACCGAGCTCTTCGTGTCCGACATGGACGGCCAGATGCGCCAGATCGGTTTCGGCGACATGGTGGTGGGAAAACAGGTCGGACGGATGGTCGGCGCGCTCGGCGGCCGGCTCGGCGCCTATCGCGCCGCCGACGGGTCGGACGAGCTGCGCGCGGCGCTGGTGCGCAACCTGTGGCGCGGCAAGGCGCCGGCGGACGCCGAACTCGACCATGTCGCGGCCGAGGTCGCGGCGCTGCGCGCGGCGCTCGCGGCGATGCCGGTCGGGGCGCTGCTCGCCGCCGACCGGCTGCCCGGGCGCAGCGTATGAGCTCTTCCGAATTCCCTTATATCGTGACGCTCGCCGACGCGGCGCAGGGGCGGCGGGTCGCGATCGAGGCCGATGCCGAGGCGCGCGCGCGGATCGCGGCGCGGCTGGACCTTGTCGCGCTCGACCGCTTCGCGCTGACCGCCGAGGTGCGCGCGGTCGCGGGCGGCATCGCGGCGACGGGAACCATCGCCGCCGACGCGGTGCAACGCTGCGCCGCGACCGACCTTCCGGTTCCCGCGACGATCGCCGAAAATTTCGACCTGCGCTTCCTGCGCGACGCCGCGCCCGACGCGAGCGCCGACGAGGAGGTCGAGATCGACAGCGCGGATTGCGACATCTTGCCGCTCGACGGCGACCGCATCGACCTTGGCGAAGCGGCGGTGCAAACACTGTCGCTCGCGCTCGATCCCTTTCCGCGCCATCCCGACGCCGACCGCATCCTCGCCGAAAAGGGCGTGCTCAGCGAAGAGCAGGCGGGCCCCTTCGCGGCGCTCGCCGCGCTGCGCGGGAAAGACGCCTAGCGGGGCTTTTCCGCGGACTCACCGCCCGCCGCGGAATCCCCCTTGAGCAGATCGGCCATCGCATCGTCGAGCCCGGGCTCGTCCTTCGCGGGCTCCTTGGCTTCGCCGGGCGCATCGGCCGGCGCCGCTTCGGCGGCCGGTCCGTCGTCCGCCTTGTCGTCCTGGGCCACCGGCAGATTGCCACCGAGCGCGGCAGCGAGGCCGCGGAGCTGTTCGCCGATCACCTTGTCGACGCCCGGCGCGATATCGGCGACCTTGAAGCGCATATAGCCGCCCACGACATAGTCGAAGCGGATCGCGGCGCCGGCGCCGGTCTTCTTGATCTGGATGGTCAGCGTTCCGGTGACCGCCTCACCCTGCAGCGGGCCGAAAGCGCCCGACAGGCGCATCATCTCGCCCGGCTTGGCGAAGACGATCCGCGCATGCTGGACGCTGCCCATCGCGCCGCCGTCGCCTGGCAGTTTTTCACAGAAGCAGCCGCCGGCCTGCGAATCGAGCCAGAAATTGGCGGCGTCGCCCGACCAGCTATGCTCCTTCGACCACCATTTTTCGGGGGTGCGGAGCATTTTCCACACATCCTCGGGTGTCGCGGCGACCTGCGCGGTGTGCGCGACGGTGAAGCCGATCTCGCTCTGGTCGATGACCTTTGCCTGCACCGGCAGTGCCAGCAGCACGACCGCAAGCGATGCCCCGGTGAAACAGCCCCTGCGTTTCATATTCGTCCCCCCAACCTGCAAGCCCCCGAATCCCGAGCAGCCTTGCACCGGTGCGGAGGCTTTTCAAGCCGCGCGGTATCGCGCGCGGGGATTCACCGTTCGGCGCCGAGGTCCGGCGACTCGCGGCCGGGGTCGTCCGGGCACCAGTGCGTCACGACCCGCATGGTCAGCGCGTGGCAATCCGCCCCGGCAAAAGGAAAGCTGCCGCTGAGCGCCGATCGAAGCTCGGGAGCGAGGAGCTGTTGCAGCCGCCGCCGCGCGCGCAGGCAGCGCGTCTTCACGGTTACGGGCGAAATGCCGAGCAGAACCGCCGTTTCGTCCACCGACAGCCCTTCGATCTCGCGGAGCACGAACGCGGTGCGGAATTCGAGCGGAAGCTGCTCGATGGCCGCCTCCAGCATCGTGCGGATCTGGCCCCGCGCCAGCTCGGCATCGGGTTTGCCGCCCTGCATCGATCCGCGCATCAGGCGGTCGCGATAGTCATCGAGGTCGACGACCGTGGCGTCGAGGCGCTTGCGCCGGCGCTGTCTGGCCCGCACGCGGCCCAGCGCCTCGTTGATCGCGATCCGCGTCAGCCACGTCGACAGCGACGACCGCCCGGCAAAGCTGCCGATCGATTCGAAGCCGCGCATATAGGTGCTCTGGACGACATCCTCGGCCTCGTCGCGTTGCCTGAGAACGCTCCAGGCGACGCGGAACAGACGCTGGTTGTTGCGCTCGGTCACGACCCGCACCGCGTCGCGATCGCGCGCGGCGATCCGCGCCGCGAGCTCGAGGTCGGAAAGCCCGCACGGGTCGGGGCGCGCCTGCACCGTCATCCTTCTCCTCCAACGCTTCGCCGCGGCAGGGAGCCGAGCAGTTCGCGGCGCAGCTCCGCATCCTCGCCGAATTCGCCCAGCCAGCATTTGGTGACCAGCGAGACCCCGTGCTGCCGCACGCCGCGCGTCGACATGCAGGCGTGCCCCGCCTCTATGATCACAGCGACGCCGCGCGGCTGCAAGGCTTCGTCGAGCGCGTGCGCGATTTGCCGCGTCAGCCGTTCCTGCAGCTGCAACCGGCGCGCATAGGCATCGACGAGCCGCGACAGCTTCGAAATGCCGACCACCCGGTCGCGGGGACGATAGGCGACATGCGCGACGCCGACGATCGGTGCCAGATGATGCTCGCAGGTGGACACGAGCGGGATCGACCGCAGCAGGATGGTTTCGTCATAGCCCGCCGCCTCGCCGAAGGTGCGGCTCAGCAGGTGTCGGGGATCGATCCGGTAGCCGGCGAACCATTCGCGATAGGCGCGCGCCACCCGCGCCGGCGTTTCCGCCAGCCCTTCGCGCGCGGGGTCGTCGCCCGCCGCCGCAATCAGGGTCCGCACCGCCGCCTCGATCTCGGCCTGTCCGGGCCGCGGGCATTTCTCCTCGAACGCCCCGTCGGTCTCGGTCGGCGCCGGTTCGGGGGCCAGGTCGTACATCTCCATTCGCGCCTCCAGTCTTGGAACGCCCATTGGATGCCGCGCCGCGCCGCAGGTTCCCGGGAACCTTATTCGGGCGGCGCCATCCAATGGCCGCATTCGGACAAGGAGATACGAAAATGCTGAAGACCTTCCTCTGGATCGGCGCCGCGGCGTCGCTCACCATCAGCGGCGCGGCGCTGTCGCACGACGCGGCGAAGCCCAGCGACGCGCAGATCGCCCATATCGCCTATACGGCGGGGCAGATCGATGTCGACGCTGGGAAGCAGGCGCTCGCCAAGTCGAAAAACCCGGCGGTGCGGGCGTTCGCCGAGGAGATGGTCCGCGATCATGGCGCGGTGAACGAAAAGGCGCTGGCGCTGGTCGGGCGACTCGGCGTGACGCCCGAAGCCAACGCGACCAGCGCCGCCCTGACCGCGCAGGCCACGCAGAAGCATGACGAGCTCGCCAAGCTGGACGGCGCGGCGTTCGATCGCGCCTATGTCGCGAACGAGGTCGCCTATCACGCCACGGTCAACGGCGCGCTGCGCGATGTTCTGATCCCGTCGGCGACGAACGGCGAACTGAAATCGCTGCTCGAAACCGGGCTGACGCTGTTCGGCGAACACCAGATGCACGCCGAACATCTGGCGGCGAGCCTGCGATGAGGCGCGCGATCGTCTGCGCGATCGCGATGAGTGCCGCGCCGCTGCTTTCCGGCGCGGCGCCGGCCCCCAAGGTGCACAGCATCGTCATCGACAAGATGCGGTTCGGCGCCGTCCCGCCGGGGGTGCGCGTCGGCGACACGATCCTGTGGATCAACAAGGATCTGTTCCGCCATAGCGCCACCGCACGGAACGGCAGCTTCAACGTCGACCTGCCCGCGGGAAAAAGCGGCAGGACCGTGCTCAGGCGCGCCGGCAACATCGCCTTCTATTGCATCTATCACCCGGGAATGACCGGGACGCTGACCGTGGGGCGCTAAAAGGACGTCGCCGGCGCCGGTCAGCCGGCGGTCGCGAGCACCGTTTCGATCGCGTCGTTGACCTCGTCGATCGGCGCCATGCCGTCGACGCGGGTGACGATGCCCCGCGCGTCGTAGATCGGCAGGATCGGCGCGGTCTTGGCGCGATATTCGGCCATGCGCGTGCGAACCGTTTCCGCATTGTCGTCGGGGCGGCGCTTGAAGTCGTGGCTGCCGCAGACGTCGCAGGTGTCGGCGACCTTCGGCAGCTTGTAGCGGTCGTGATAGCCTTCGCCGCACTTGGCGCAGGAAAAGCGGCCGGTGATGCGGTCGACGAGCGCATCCTCGTCGACGACGAGTTCGATCACATGGTCGAGCTTGCGGCCGCGCGCCGACAATATGCCGTCGAGCGCCTCGGCCTGCGCGGCGGTGCGCGGATAGCCGTCGAAGATCACCGACACGTCGCCGCCCAGCTCGTCGAGCCGTTCGCCGATCAATCCCGAGACGATCTCGTCCGAGACGAGCTCGCCCGCGTCCATCACCGCTTTCGCCTGGAGGCCGATCGGGGTTCCCGCCTTGACCGCGGCGCGCAGCATGTCGCCGGTCGAGAGCTGGACCATGCCATGCTCGTCCTCGAGGCGCGACGCCTGCGTTCCCTTGCCCGCCCCCGGCGGGCCCAGCAAAATGATGTTCAGCGTCATGGAAGCCCCTGTTTCCCGTTCCGTCCGGGTGGCCCTAACCGACCGATCAGCGCCGCGCAACGCCGCCCTTCAATTTGGCTTTCTTGATCAGGTCGCCATATTGATGCGCGAGCATGTGGCTCTGGATCTGCGTGATCGTGTCGATCGTCACGTTGACGATGATGAGCAGGCTGGTGCCGCCGAGCTGGAAGGGCAGGCCCGATTTCGCGATGAAATATTCGGGCACCAGGCAGATCAGCGCCAGATAGGCCGCGCCGATCACGGTGATGCGCGTCAGCACGAAGTCGAGATAGGCGGCGGTGTTCTTGCCCGGACGGATGCCGGGGATGAAGCCGTTCTGGCGCTTCAGATTGTCGGCGGTCTCTTCGGGGTTGAAGACGACGGCGACGTAGAAGAAGCAGAAAAAGATGATCCCCGCGGCATAGAGCGCCATGTAGAGCGGCTGGCCGTGCGCGAGATACTGGTTGAGCGTGATCAGGAAATCGCCCCACGCCGAATCGCCCTGGACGTTCTGGCCCATCATCTGGGTGACGGTCAGCGGCATCAGCAGCAGCGACGAGGCGAAGATCGGCGGGATGACGCCCGAGGTGTTGACCTTCAGCGGCAGATGGCTGCGGTCGGCCTGCATGCCGCCGCGCTGGGTCGCGCGCTTCGGATATTGGACGAGGACGCGGCGCTGCGCGAGTTCCATGAAGCTGATGAAGGCGATGATCGCGACCGCGCCGCCGACCACGGCGATGATCGTGCCGCCGCCCATCGATCCTTCACGGACCTGGGTGAACATCTGGGCGAAGCTGCGCGGCAGCTGCGCGAGGATGCCCGCCATGATGATCAGCGAGACGCCGTTGCCGATGCCGCGGCTGGTGATCTGCTCGCCGAGCCACATCAGGAACAGCGTGCCGCCGACGATGCTGATGACCGCGCCGATGCGGAACAGCATGCCGGGGTCGACGACCGCGGCGACGCCCTGGCTCGCGCCGAGCGTCTCGAGTCCGGCGGCGATGAAATAGCCCTGGATCGCGGTCAGCGCGACGGTGCCGTAGCGCGTATACTGGTTGAGCTTCTTGCGCCCGCTCTCGCCCTCTTTCTTGAGCGCGGCGAGGCTCGGCGACAGCGCGGACGCGAGCTGCACGACGATCGACGCGGTGATATAGGGCATGACGCCGAGCGCGATGATGCTCATGCGCTCGAGGCTGCCGCCCGAGAAGGTGTTGAAGATGTCGAGCACGCCGCCCGACGCCGCCTGGCTGTAGAGCTGCGACAGCGCGACGGGGTCGACGCCGGGCAGCGGCACATAGGAGAGGAAGCGGAAAACGATCAGCGCGCCGATCGTGAACCAGATGCGGTTCTTGAGTTCGGTCGCCTGGCCGAACTTCGAAAAGTTCAGGCTGGATGCAAACTGGTCGGCGCGAGAGGCCATGGTGATCTTTCCTCGAGTGCGGACCGCGCCCCCCGCGACCCGGCGCCTATGTGCGTTCGGAGGTCACGAAGCGCAAGGGGAAAGGCCCATTTAGCGGTGAGCCGACGCTCCCATACCGCGTTAATATTCGTTCGCATCGGGGGTGCCCGCCAAGGCAGGCGAAGGGTTCGACACGAACGGAATTGAGTGTCGTCATGCGGTGAGGGGCGGTCCTTTCGAACCGCCCCTCACGAAATCTTACTCGCTCTTCGCGTCTTCCGCGGCGGCGGCGGGAAGCTCGACCTTGCCGCCGGCCTTCTCGACCGCCTCGATCGCGCCCTTCGATGCGCCGGCGACGGCGAAAGTCAGCTTCGCGGTCAGTTCGCCCTTGGCGAGGAGGCGGACGCCGTCCTTGCCGCCGCGCGCGACACCCGCCGCCTTCAGCGCGGCGTGGTCGACCGTCTTCTTGGCGTCGAGCTTCTTCGCGTCGACCAGCTTCTGGACCTGGCCGAGGTTCACGATCGCGAAATCCTTGGCGAAGATATTATTGAAGCCGCGCTTCGGGATACGCATGTGGAGCGGCATCTGGCCGCCCTCAAAGCCGTTGATCGAGACGCCCGAGCGGCTCTTCTGGCCCTTCTGGCCGCGACCCGCGGTCTTGCCCTTGCCCGAGCCGATGCCGCGTCCGACGCGCATGCGGCCCTTGCGGGCACCGTTGTTGTCACGAAGGTCGTTGAGCTTGATAGTCATATTTGCACTCGCTTTCGCTGTGTTCGCGCTGGGACCGACCTTGAAGGGTCAGTCCGGTTCGATTTCACTCGACGGCTGAAAGCCGGGATAGGGCCCGGCCTTCTCCATCACGATGGCCTGGGCGACATAGCCGCGGCCATCGACACTGGTGATCGACGGGCTGCCGTGAAGCTGCCATCCCCGGTTGAGCAGTCCCTCGACCCGCGCGCAGAAGGCGCTGTCGTCGGGACCGGTCAGCAGGCGATAGAGCTTCATCGGCGCTTAGCCCTCGATCACTTCCACCATGTGCGGAAGCTTGCGGATCATGCCGCGCACTTCCGGGGTGTCGACCAGTTCGACCTCGCGGTGCATCTTGCCCAGGCCGAGGCCGGTCAGGATCGCACGCTGGCTCTTGGGACGACGGATCGGCGAACCGATCTGGCGGATCTTGATCTTCTTGTCAGCCATGGTCTTACTCCGTCACCGCCGCGGCTTCGGCCTCGGCAGCGCGGTCGGACGCACCGCCGCGCTTGATCAGGTCCGAAACCTTCTTGCCGCGACGCTGCGCGACCGATTTCGGGCTGGTCTGTTCGCCGAGCGCCTCGAAGGTCGCGCGGATCATGTTGTAGGGGTTCGAGGTGCCGACCGACTTGGTCACCACGTCGGCAACGCCCAGCGATTCGAACACGGCGCGCATCGGGCCGCCGGCGATGATGCCGGTCCCCGCGGGCGCCGAGCGCACGGTGACGTTGCCGGCGCCGAAATGGCCGCGGCCGTCATGGTGCAGCGTGCGGCCGTCGCGCAGCGGAACGCGAATCATCGCCTTCTTCGCGGCGGCGGTCGCCTTCGAAATGGCCTCGGGCACTTCGCGCGCCTTGCCATGACCGAAGCCCGCGCGGCCCTTGCCGTCGCCGACGACGACGAGCGCGGCGAAACCGAAGCGCTTGCCGCCCTTCACGGTCTTCGAGACACGGTTGATGTGGACGAGCTTTTCGATGAGCTCCTCGCCGCCGTCCTCGTCGCGCGGGCGACGATCGTCGCGGCGGCCACGGCCACCGTCACGACCACCGCGACCGCCGTCGCGGCCGCCACGGCCGCGGCGCGCGGGAGCGCCGGTGTTTTCGGTCGCCTCGACGGCGCCTTCGGCGTTCTGAACTTCGTCTGCCATCATTAGAACTCCAATCCGCCTTCGCGCGCCGCGTCGGCAAGCGCCTTGATGCGCCCGTGGAACAGGAAACCGCCGCGGTCGAACACGACCTGCGTCACGCCGGCCTTCTTGGCGGCATCGGCGAGGCGCTTGCCGACATCGGCGGCCGCAGCCGTGGTGGCGCCGGTCTTGCCGCGCACGTCCTTGTCGAGCGTCGAAGCAGCAGCCAGCGTCTTGCCGGCGGCGTCATCGATGAGCTGCGCATAGATGTGGCGGCCCGAACGGTGCACCGACAGGCGCGGACGCCCGGCGGCGCGCTGGCGAAGGGCGGTACGAACGCGCTGACGGCGCTTCTGGAAAGAGGTGAGATGTGCCATGGCTTACTTCTTCTTGCCTTCTTTGCGGAAGATGTACTCGCCGCGATATTTGATGCCCTTGCCCTTATAGGGTTCGGGCTTGCGCCAACGGCGGATTTCCGCCGCGACCTGGCCGACCTTCTGCTTGTCGATGCCGCTGATCTCGATCGTCGTGTTGTCCGGCGTCTTGATCTCGATGCCCTCGGGCACCGCGAAATCGACATCGTGGCTGTAGCCGAGCTGCAGCTTCAGCGTCTTGCCCTGCGAGTTGGCGCGATAGCCGACGCCGGTGATCTCGAGCACCTTGGTGAAACCCTCGGTCACGCCGGTGATCAGATTCTGGACCAGCGTGCGCTGCATGCCCCAGAAGGCGCGTGCTTCGCGGCTGTCGTTCGCGGGCTGGACCGAGATGCTGCCTTCGGCGACATCATATTTGATGTTGTCGGAAAGCGGCATCGAAAGCGTGCCCTTCGGACCCTTGACCGACAGCTGGCCGCCGTCGATCGCGGCGGTAACGCCGCCGGGGATCGCCACTGCCTTTTTACCAATGCGCGACATCAGAACACCTCCGCCAGCACTTCGCCGCCGACATTATGCTCGCGGGCTTCGGCGTCCGACAGGACGCCGCGCGGGGTCGACACGATGGTGATGCCCAGGCCGTTGCGCACGATCGGCAGCTCTTTCGAGCCCGAATAGACGCGGCGGCCCGGCTTCGAAACGCGGGCCACGTGGCGGATCGCCGGCTGGCCTTCGAAATATTTGAGCTCGATGCGGATGCCCTTGTGCTGGCCTTTGGCGCCCAGCGCTTCTTCGCTGTAGCCGCGGATATAGCCTTCGCGCTGGAGAACATCGAGAACGCGGACGCGCAGCGTCGAAGCCGGCGTCAGGACGCTGTCCTTCTTCGCCTGCTGGCCGTTGCGGATGCGGGTGAGCATATCACCCAGGGGATCGGTCATTGCCATCTTGTCAGTCCCTTACCAGCTCGACTTCACAACACCGGGGATCAGGCCCTTGTTGGCCAGATCGCGGAGCTGGATGCGGCACAGCCGGAATTTGCGATAATAGGCGCGCGGGCGGCCGGTCAGCTCGCACCGGTTGCGGATGCGGGTCGGGTTGCCGTTGCGCGGGATTTCCGCCATCTTGAGGCGCGCGATCAGACGCTCGCCATCGTCGAGCGACGTGTCCGCCGCGATCGCCTTCAGCTTCGCATAACGGCCGGCATATTTCTTCACCAGCTTCTTGCGACGCTCGTTCTTGTTCACCGAACTCAGTTTCGCCATGACTTAAGTTCTCTTTCCTTCTTGAAAGAGCCTGCCTGGTCCCTTGCGGGATCAGGCGGCTTCCTTTTCCTGCGCCTCGATCGGGAAGGGGAAGCCGAACAGCTTGAGCAGTTCGCGGGCTTCGTCGTCCGTGCGAGCGGTGGTGGTGACGATCACGTCCATGCCACGCACCGTGTCGATGCGGTCATAGTTGATCTCGGGGAAGATGATCTGCTCTTTCAGGCCCATGGCATAGTTGCCACGGCCGTCGAAGCTGGTCGCCGACACGCCGCGGAAATCGCGGATGCGCGGCATCGCGATGGTGATCAGCCGGTCGAGGAATTCGTACATGCGTTCGCGGCGCAGGGTGACCTTGCAACCGATCGGCATGCCTTCGCGCAGCTTGAACTGCGCGATCGACTTCTTCGCCTTGGTCACGACGGGCTTCTGACCCGCGATCAGCTCCATCTCCGAAGCCGCGATCTCGACCTTCTTCTTGTCCTGCACCGCGTCGCCCACGCCCATGTTGAGCGTGATCTTCTCGAGCTTCGGCACTTCCATCGCATTCTTGTAACCGAACTTCTCGGTCATCGCCTTGACGATCTTGTCGTCATAGAGCTTGCGCATGCGCGGGGTGTAGTTGTCAGCCATTGATCGTCTCCCCGGACTTCACGGCCACGCGGACCTTCTTGCCGTCCTTGGTTTCAAAGCGGACGCGCGTCGGCTTGCCGGTCTTGGGATCGGCCAGCGCGACCTTGCTCGCGAACAGCGGCGCTTCCTTGCGCTCGAGCCCGCCCTGCGGGTTCTGCTGCGTCGGCTTGCGGTGGCGCGTGATGACATTGACGCCCGCGACGACGAGCTTGCCGTCCTTCGGCAGGCTCTGCGTCACTTCGCCGGTCTTGCCCTTGTCCTTGCCGGACAGGACGACGACCGTGTCGCCCTTCTTGATCTTGTTCGCCATGGTCAGAGCACCTCCGGCGCCAGGCTGATGATCTTCATATAGCCCTTGCCGCGCAGTTCGCGGACGACGGGGCCGAAGATACGGGTGCCGATCGGCTCCTCGTTCTTGTTGACGAGCACGGCGGCATTGCTGTCGAAACGGATGACCGAGCCGTCGGCGCGGCGCACGTCCTTCGCGGTGCGGACGATGACGGCGCGATGGACGTCGCCCTTCTTCACCTTGCCGCGCGGCTGCGCTTCCTTGATCGACACGACGATGACGTCGCCGACGCCGGCGGTGCGGCGCTTCGACCCGCCCAGCACCTTGATGCACTGGACGCGCTTCGCGCCGCTGTTGTCGGCGACTTCCAATTGTGACTGCATCTGGATCATCGATGCATTTCCTTCTTGTTTGGCCTACCGGGATGCCCCGGCGGTTCCGTGAACAGTGTCAGCCTTCGGCCGCGGCGGGGGCAGCCGGAGCGGCGGCGCCCTTCGGCTTGCTGCGGGTGTCGACCTTGTCGAGCACCTTCCAGGTCTTCAGCTTCGAAATCGGCCGCGTCTCTTCGATGCGGACGGTCTCGCCGGCCTTGACGCTGTTGTCCTCGTCATGGGCGTGATACTTCTTCGAACGGCGGATGATCTTGCCGTAGAGCGGGTGCTTCACCTTCCGCTCCACCTTCACCACGACGGTCTTGTCGCCCTTGTCGGACACCACCGTGCCGGTCAGAATGCGCTTCGGCATCGATAGTCTCCTTACTTCGCGGCCGAGCGCGAACGCTCGGTCTGCACGGTCTTGATGCGGGCGATCGAGCGCCGCACTTCCTTGACCCGCGACGCTTTTTCGAGCTGGCCGGTGGCGGCCTGGAAACGGAGGTTGAACGCCTCGCGCTTCAGTTCGCCAAGCTCGACGGCGAGCTGGTCGTCGGTCTTCGCCTTGAAATCTTCGGTCTTGGCCATGGCCCTCAACCCTCCAGGTGCGAGGTGTCGCCGAGGCGGGCGACGACCTTCGTCTTGATCGGCAGCTTCATCGCCGCACGCTCGAACGCCAGCGCGGCCACGGGGCCCGGAACGCCGTCGAGTTCGAACAGGATGCGGCCCGGCTTCACGCGCGCGGCCCAGAATTCCGGCGAGCCCTTGCCCTTGCCCATGCGGACTTCGGCGGGCTTCGACGACACGGGGACGTCGGGGAAGATGCGGATCCACAGGCGACCCTGCCGCTTGATCGCGCGGCTGATCGCGCGGCGAGCCGCCTCGATCTGGCGCGCGGTGATGCGCTCGGGTTCCATCGCCTTCAGCCCGTAGGAGCCGAAGTTCAGGCTGGTGCCGCCCTTGGCGAGCCCATGGATGCGGCCCTTGAAGGCCTTGCGGAACTTGGTTTTTTTCGGTTGCAGCATGTCAGCAGTCCTTAGCGGCGATCATCGCGCGCCGGGCGCACGCCCGACGTCTGCGCGTCGAGCATCAACCGGTCGGTCGCCATCGGGTCGTGACCCAGGATTTCGCCCTTGAAGATCCAGACCTTGATCCCGCACACGCCATAGGCGGTGTGGGCTTCGGCCTCGGCATAGTCGACATTGGCGCGCAGCGTGTGCAGCGGCACCCGGCCTTCGCGGTACCATTCGGTGCGCGCGATCTCGGCGCCGCCCAGACGACCGGCGCAGTTGATGCGGATGCCCTCGGCGCCGAGACGCATCGCCGACTGCACCGCGCGCTTCATGGCGCGGCGGAAGGCGACGCGGCGTTCGAGCTGGTCCGCGATGCCCTGGCCGACGAGCTTGGCGTCAACCTCGGGCTTGCGGATCTCGACGATGTTCAGCGACACGTCGCTGCCCGTCATCTCGCCGAGCGTCTTGCGCAGCTTTTCGATGTCGGCGCCCTTCTTGCCGATGATGACGCCCGGACGGGCGGCATAGATCGACACGCGGCACAGCTTCGCGGGACGCTCGATCACGACCTTCGAGATCGCGGCCTGCGGCAGGGTCTTGAACACATATTTGCGGATCTTCAGATCCTCGACCAACATGCGCCCATAGTCCTGGCCCTCGGCGAACCAGCGGCTGTCCCAGGTGCGGTTGACCTGCAGGCGCAGGCCGATCGGATTGCTCTTCTGGCCCATCTTACGCCTCTTCTTCCTGTTCGCGGACGACGATGCGGATGCGGCTGAACGGCTTGACGATCCGGGTCGACTTGCCGCGGCCACGCGCGTGCCAGCGCTTCATCGAGATCGACTTGCCCACGCTCGCTTCCTTGACGACCAGCGCGTCAACGTCGAGGTTGTGGTTGTTCTCGGCATTCGCGACCGCGCTCGCCAGAACCTTGCGCACGTCGACGGCCATCGCCTTCTTCGAGAAAGCGAGGACGTTCATCGCGTCTTCGACCTTGCGGCCGCGGATCAGCGCGGCGACGAGGTTCAGCTTCTGCGCCGAGCCGCGAATCTGCGTGCCGACCGAGAGCGCCTCATTGTCCGCAACGCGGCGGGGGGACTTTTCCTTGCCCATTAGCGTTTGCCCTTCTTGTCAGCCGCGTGGCCGGGGAAGAAGCGCGTCGGCGCGAACTCACCCAGCTTCATGCCGACCATGTCTTCATTGACCGACACCGGCACGAACTTGCGGCCGTTGTAGACGTTGAAGGTCAGCCCGACGAACTGCGGCAGGATGGTGGACCGGCGCGACCAGGTCTTGATCGGGGCAGAGCTGCCGCCGTCCTGGGCCGTTTCGGCTTTCTTGAGGAGATGAAGGTCCACGAACGGACCCTTCCAGACCGAGCGAGCCATGGCTTACCTCTTCTTCTTCGCGTGACGCGACCGGATGATCATCTTGTCGGTCGACTTGTTGTGACGGGTCCGGGCGCCCTTGGTCGGCTTGCCCCACGGAGTGACCGGGTGACGGCCGCCCGAGGTGCGGCCTTCGCCACCGCCGTGCGGGTGGTCGACCGGGTTCTTGGCGACGCCGCGGGTCAGCGGACGCTTGCCGAGCCAGCGGTTGCGGCCCGCCTTGCCCAGATTGGTGTTCTGGTTGTCGGGGTTCGACACCGCGCCGACCGTGCCCATGCACTCGCCGCGGATGTAACGCTGTTCGCCCGAGCCGAGACGCACGATGACGAGACCGCGATCACGACCGACAACCTGCGCGTAGGTGCCGGCCGAACGGGCGATCTGGCCACCCTTGCCCGGCTTCATCTCGATATTGTGGACGATCGTGCCGACCGGCATCTGCGACAGTTCCATCGCATTGCCCGGCTTCACGTCGGTCTTCTTGCCCGCGACGATCGTGTCGCCGACGCCCAGGCGCTGCGGCGCCAGGATGTAGGCTTGCGTTCCGTCCTCATACTTCACGAGCGCGATGAACGCCGTGCGGTTCGGGTCATATTCCAGACGCTCGACAGTGGCCGGCATGTCCCACTTGCGACGCTTGAAGTCGATGAAGCGGTACTTCTGCTTGTGGCCGCCGGCGATGCCGCGCGAGGTCACATGGCCCTTGTTGTTGCGGCCACCGGTCTTGCGCTTGCCTTCGGTCAGCGCCTTGACGGGCTTGCCCTTCCACAGCGACGACTTGTCGACGAGGATCAGGCCGCGCTGCGCGGGGCTGGTCGGGTTATAATGTTTGAGTGCCATTTTCTCTGCCTTCCCGAGCCGCTCAGACGCCCGTGGTGACGTCGATCGACTGGCCTTCGGCCAGGCGGACGATCGCCTTCTTCACGTCGCTGCGGGTGTAGGGCTTGCCCTTCCAGCGCTTGGTCTTGCCCTTGGTGACGAGCGTGTTCACGCCGATCACTTTGACATCGAACAGCGCCTCGACGGCGGCCTTGATGGCGGGCTTGGTCGCGTCGTTCGCGACCTTGAACACCACCGCGTTATTTTCGCTGAGCAGCGTCGACTTTTCGGTGATCACCGGAGCGAGGATCACGTCATAGTGACGCGCGTCGACGGTCTTTGCCTTAGCCATTGCAGCGTGCCTCCAGCTTTTCGACCGCCGCGCGGGTCAGGACCAGCGTGTCGGCACGGATGATGTCATAGACGTTGGCACCGATCGCGGGCAGCGCGTCGACACCGACGAGGTTGGCCGACGCCAGCGCGAAGCTGGTGTGGACCGCGTCGCCGTCGATGAAGAGCGCGCGACCCCCAAGTTCGAGCTTGCCGAGCTTGCCGGCGAGCGCCTTGGTCTTCGCGTCCTTGAGCTCGAGCGTGTCGAGAACGACGAGCTTGCCGCCCTTCGCCTTGTCGCTCAACGCCATCTTGAGGCCGAGAGTGCGGATCTTCTTGTTCAGCGAGTGGCCGAAGGTGCGGGCCCGGGGGCCATGCGCCTTGCCGCCGCCGATGAAGATCGGAGCTGCGCGATCGCCGTGACGCGCGGTACCGCCGCCCTTCTGGCGACCGAACTTCTTGCCGGTGCGCGACACATCGCTGCGCTCGCGAGCGGCACGGGCCGGGCCGCGGCGCTTTTCGAGCTGCCAGGCGACAACGCGGTGCAGGATGTCGGCACGCGGGTCGACGCCGAAGACGTCGTCGTTGAGGTCGATGTCGGCGCCAGCCTTGCCATCGAGGGTCTGAACCTTGACCTTCATGATCAGGACTCCTGTGCGCCGTCGGTGGCCGCGGTGTCGACGACGGTCTCTTCGACCGGCGTTTCGACCGGCGCGTCAGCCGGGGCTTCGTTGGTGTTGGCCGCGCTCTTGAGGCCCGCCGGATAGGGAGCCTCGGGGTGGCGCGGCAGTTTCACCGCATCGCGAACGAGCAGCCAGCCACCCTTCGAGCCGGGGACCGAGCCCTTGACGAAGAGAAGGCCGCGCTCGACGTCGGTGCGGACGATTTCGAGATTCTGCTGGGTGCGGTTGCGCGCGCCCATGTGGCCGGCCATCTTCTTGTTCTTGAAGACGCGGCCCGGATCCTGACGGTTACCGGTCGAACCGTGCGCACGGTGGCTGATCGAGACGCCGTGGGTCGCGCGCATACCGCCGAAACCCCAGCGCTTCATCGCACCGGCAAAGCCCTTGCCCTGCGTCACGCCCTGGATGTCGACGATCTGGCCGGCGACGAAATGGTCGGCCGACAGTTCGGCACCGACGTCGAGCGTCGCGTCGTCGGCGACGCGGAATTCGACGAGCTTCGCCTTGGGTTCGACTTCGGCTTTGCCATAGGCGCCGCGCTGCGGCTTCGCCACATTCTTCGCCTTGGCCGAGCCGGCCCCGAGCTGGACGGCCACATAGCCGTCGCGTTCCTTATCGCGCACGGAGACGACCTGGCAGCCTTCGAGACTCAGGACGGTGACGGGCACGTGGCGGCCGTCGTCCTGAAACAGGCGGGTCATCCCCATTTTCTTCGCGATCACGCCAGTGCGCATGATCTTCACTCCTCAACAGAGGCCGGGCGGACCATTCCGCACGGCTTGCGGGACCCATCGGGGCATGCCCCGGCGGAACCCTCCCAGCCCGAAATTTCGATGCGTCGCCCCGTCCGGGCTGAGGTGCCGCCTTCCCGTGGGAGAGCGGCGAGACGGGGGACGCAGCCCGGACCAAAATCCTTCCGAAGAAGGCATCCGGCGGTATCCTCCGAAACCTGATTGTGTTCCTGCGAAAGCAGAAACCCAGGGCGGCTTCAGCGCGGCCTACCGGCCGCTTTACCCTGGGCTCCGGATCAAGTCCGGAGCACGTCGGCCCTTTAGGCCAACTTGATCTCGACGTTCACGCCCGCAGCGAGGTCGAGCTTCATCAGCGCGTCGACCGTCTGCGGGGTGGGCTGCACGATGTCGAGCAGCCGCTTGTGGGTACGCACCTCGAACTGCTCGCGCGACTTCTTGTCGACATGCGGACCGCGGTTCACGGTGAATTTTTCAATGCGCGTCGGCAGCGGGATCGGACCGCGAATGAGAGCGCCCGTACGACGCGCCGTGTCGGCGATGTCGGTGGTGGCCTGATCGAGCACGCGGTGATCAAAGGCCTTCAGGCGAATGCGAATATTCTGCGTTTCCATGACTGTTCCAGTCGAATCCCGTCTGACGATGCGAAAGAGCCGAAATGGCCTGTTCCGACCCCCGCAGGGAGGCCGGAGAGGCCATCGAAATTCCTAAAAGCTACGAGCCGCGCGAATCGATCCGAATCGCGCGGCTCGCGGCCCTATATTACTTTGTGATCGAAGCCACAACCCCTGCGCCGACCGTGCGGCCGCCTTCGCGAATCGCGAAGCGCAGACCCTGGTCCATGGCGATCGGGGCGATCAGCTTGACCGTCAGCTGGACGTTGTCGCCCGGCATGACCATCTCCGTGCCCTCGGGGAGGATGACCTCGCCGGTGACGTCGGTGGTACGGAAGTAGAACTGCGGACGATAGTTCGCAAAGAACGGCGTGTGACGGCCGCCTTCGTCCTTCGACAGGACATAGACTTCCGAGCTGAACTCGGTGTGCGGCGTGATCGAGCCGGGCTTCGCCAGAACCTGGCCACGCTCGACTTCCTCACGGCCGACGCCGCGGATCAGCGCACCGATGTTGTCGCCGGCCTGACCCTGGTCGAGCAGCTTGCGGAACATTTCGACGCCGGTGACGACGGTCTTCTTGGTGTCCTTGATGCCGACGATTTCGACTTCTTCGCCAACCTTGACGATGCCGGTTTCGACGCGGCCGGTGACGACGGTGCCGCGACCCGAGATCGAGAACACGTCCTCGATCGGCATCAGGAAGGGCTTGTCGAGCGGACGCTCGGGCTGCGGGATCCATTCGTCGACGGCGGCCATCAGCTTCAGGATCGCTTCCTTGCCGATGTTGTCGTCGCGGCCTTCGAGGGCGGCGAGCGCCGAACCCGCGATGATCGGAATATTGTCGCCGTCGAAGTCGCGCTTCGAAAGCTCTTCGCGGATTTCGAGTTCGACGAGCTCAAGCAGCTCGGGATCGTCGAGCTGGTCGACCTTGTTCAGGAACACGACCATCGTCGGAACGCCGACCTGCTTCGCGAGCAGGATGTGCTCCTTGGTCTGCGGCATCGGGCCGTCAGCGGCCGACACGACGAGGATCGCGCCGTCCATCTGGGCGGCACCGGTGATCATGTTCTTCACATAGTCGGCGTGGCCCGGGCAATCGACGTGCGCATAGTGGCGCGCATCGGTTTCATATTCGATGTGCGCGGTCGAGATGGTGATGCCGCGCTCGCGCTCTTCGGGCGCCTTGTCGATGTTGGCGAAGTCGACCGCGGTGCCGCCCTGGATTTCCGAGAGAACCTTCGAGATCGCCGCGGTCAGCGAGGTCTTGCCATGGTCGACGTGACCGATGGTGCCGATGTTGCAGTGCGGCTTCGTCCGCTCAAATTTAGCCTTAGCCATGTTCTTGAACCTTCTTGTTCGATGTTTGGGTTGATCAGTCGTGGACGAGCCCTGCTGAATCAGGCGCCGCCCTTAGTAGGTCTTGCCGCGCGGTGCAAGCCCGCGCGGCCTTGACCCATCAGGCCATCTTGGCCTTCACCTCTTCGGCGACGTTGGTCGGCACTTCCTCATAATGCGAGAATTGCATCGAGTAGCTGGCGCGCCCCTGGCTGAAGCTGCGCAGCTGGTTCACATAGCCGAACATGTTCGCCAGCGGAACGATCGCCTCGACGACCTGGGCGATGCCCCGGCTGTCGGTGCCCTGGATCTGTCCGCGACGGCTGTTGAGATCGCCGATCACGTCGCCCATGAACTCCTCAGGCGTCACGACTTCGACCTTCATCACCGGCTCGAGCAGCTTGATGCCGGCCTTCGCCGCCACTTCGCGCATCGCCGCACGGCCCGCGATTTCGAACGCCAGCGCCGACGAGTCGACGTCGTGATACGCGCCGTCGGTCAGCTTGATTTCGAAGTCGATGATCGGGAAGCCGATCATGTGACCGTTCTCGGCCGACTCGCGCATGCCCTTTTCGACCGACGGGATATATTCGCGCGGAATATTACCGCCCTTGATCTCGTCGATGAAGGTGATGCCCGACCCGCGCTCGCCGGGAGCGACGCTGACCTTGACGCGGCCGAACTGGCCCGAGCCGCCCGACTGCTTCTTGTGGGTGTAGTCGACGTCGACGGGCTTCGCGAGCGATTCGCGATACGCCACCTGCGGCGCGCCGACGTTCGCTTCGACCTTGAACTCGCGCTTCATGCGATCGACGAGGATGTCGAGGTGAAGCTCGCCCATGCCCTTGATGATCGTCTGGCCCGATTCATGGTCGGTCGAGACGCGGAACGAAGGATCCTCGGCAGCCAGACGGTTGAGCGCGATGCCCATGCGTTCCTGGTCGGCCTTGGTCTTGGGCTCGACCGACAGCTCGATGACCGGCTCGGGGAATTCCATCCGTTCGAGGATGATCGGCGCGTTGGTGGCGCAGAGCGTGTCCCCGGTGGTGGTTTCCTTGAGCCCGGCGAGTGCGACGATATCGCCCGCATAGGCTTCCTCGATGTCTTCGCGGCTGTTCGCATGCATCAGCAGCATGCGACCGACCTTTTCCTTCTTGTCCTTGACCGAGTTCAGATAGGTGCCCTTGTTCAGGGTCCCCGAATAGATGCGGGCGAAGGTGAGCGAGCCGACGAACGGATCGTTCATGATCTTGAAGGCGAGCAGCGACAGCGGCGCCGAGTCAGAGGTCTCGCGCGAATCGGGCTGGTCGTTCGACGGGTTGATGCCCTGAACGTCGGGAATATCGAGCGGCGAGGGCAGATAGTCGACGACCGCGTCGAGCAGCGCCTGCACACCCTTGTTCTTGAACGACGAACCGCACAGCACCGGCACGAAGGCCTGCGCCAGCGTGCCCTTGCGGATCAGCGCCTTCAGCGTCGCGACGTCGGGGACGGTGCCTTCGAGATAGGCTTCCATCGCGTCATCATCCTGCTCGACGGCGAGCTCGACCAGCTTTTCGCGATATTCGGCGGCCTTGTCCTTGAGGTCGGCGGGGATCTCTTCATAGAAGAATTCGGCGCCGAGGCTTTCATCTTTCCAGATGATCGCGCGCTCGTTGACGAGGTCGACGAGACCGACGAAATCGCTTTCGGCGCCGATGGGCAGGTACAGCACCGCCGGCGTCGCGCCGAGGCGATCGATGATCGTCTGGACGCAATAATAGAAATTGGCGCCGGTGCGATCGAGCTTGTTGATGTAGCACATGCGCGGAACTTTATACTTGTCCGCCTGGCGCCACACGGTTTCCGACTGCGGCTCGACGCCGGCGACGCCGTCGAACGCGGTGATCGCGCCGTCGAGAACGCGCAAGCTGCGTTCGACTTCAATCGTGAAGTCGACGTGTCCGGGGGTGTCGATGATGTTCAGGCGATGTTCGGGGCCCTTGCCCTCATCGGCCTTCCACAAACAGGTGGTTGCCGCGGACGTGATCGTGATGCCGCGCTCTTGCTCTTGTTCCATCCAGTCCATCGTCGCGGCGCCGTCATGGACTTCGCCGATCTTGTAGGACTTGCCGGTGTAATAGAGGATGCGCTCGGTCGTCGTGGTCTTGCCGGCGTCGATGTGCGCCATGATACCGAAATTGCGATAGCGTTCGAGCGGATGGCTGCGTGCCATGTGAGATTCCTTAAGGCTGGGGGGAGGCGTGGACGGCCTCCCCCAATATAGGAAGATTTGTTACCAGCGGTAGTGCGAGAAGGCGCGGTTCGCTTCGGCCATGCGGTGCGTGTCTTCGCGCTTCTTGACCGCGTTGCCGCGGTTGTTCGACGCGTCGAGCAGCTCGCCCGACAGACGCGCGGCCATCGTGGTTTCGCTGCGGTTGCGCGCAGCCGTGATCAGCCAGCGGATCGCGAGCGCCTGCGCGCGGTCGGGACGGACTTCGACCGGAACCTGATAGGTCGCGCCGCCGACGCGGCGGCTGCGCACTTCGATGTTCGGGCGGATGTTCGCCAGCGCTTCGTGGAACACGCCGAGCGGTTCCTTCTTGGCACGGGCTTCGACCGATTCGAGCGCACCGTAAACGATGCTTTCGGCGACGGACTTCTTCCCGTCCAGCATGACGCTGTTCATGAATTTCGACAGCACGACATCCCCGAAACGGGGATCGGGCAGGATTTCGCGGCGTTCAGGACGACGACGACGAGCCATGGGATATTCCTTTACAACAGCATCCGGGCGCGCGGGCGCTCACGGATGATCAAATAGCCGAAAAAGCGGTCCTTACTTCGGACGCTTCGCACCGTATTTCGAACGGCTCTGCTTGCGGTCCTTCACACCCTGCGTATCGAGCACGCCGCGCAGGACGTGATAACGCACACCGGGAAGGTCGCGCACACGGCCGCCGCGGATCAGCACGACGCTGTGTTCCTGGAGGTTGTGGCCTTCGCCGGGGATGTAGGTGATGACTTCGCGGCTGTTGGTCAGGCGGACCTTCGCAACCTTGCGGAGCGCCGAGTTCGGCTTTTTCGGAGTCGTCGTATAGACACGGGTGCAAACGCCGCGCTTTTGCGGGTTCGCGTCCATCGCCGGGACCTTGGACTTCACCTTCTGGGGAGTCCGGCCCTTGCGGACCAGCTGGTTGATCGTGGGCATGAATGCTTCACCTTTATGTGTCCGCCCATCAAAGCGAACGGTTACTGTGCCGCGGGGGATGAAGCTCCGGCCCTTGACCGCCGAAACTGGCAGAAAAGGCCGACCTGATAACAGCAAAAGACCCCGGCGGATCGCAAGGATCTTCCGGAGGCTTCATCCGCGCCAGCAATGTTCAAGCGCTGTTGTGATCGAATGAGACGGAAGTCCGCCGCTTTCGACCGTGCGCGCCCCTAGCGGCGATTCCCCGCGCGGTCAAGGGCGAAGCGGGTTGCGACCGGGGAATCCGTCGGATAGCGCATGGCGATGACGTCCCCACGCCACGCCAGCTTCGCTCCGCATGTCGCCATCGATGCGCGGCTGCTGATCCTCGGCAGTCTGCCCGGCGCCCGCTCGCTTGCGATGCGTCAATATTATGCGCATCCGACCAACCAGTTCTGGCGGCTGCTCGGCGCGGTGACCGGCCGACCGCTGGCGTCGCTCCCCTATGACGCCCGCCTCGCGGCACTCGCCGCGGCGGGTATCGGCCTGTGGGACGTGATCCGCTCCGCCGCGCGGGCGACGAGCAGCGACGGCGACATCCGGGGCGCCGAGGCGCACGACCTCGCCGAACTCGTCGCGGCGCTGCCCGATCTTCGCATGATCGCGTTCAACGGCGGCAAGGCGGCGGCGATCGGGCGGCGCCAATTGCCGCGCCCCGGCTCCGTCGCGCTGGTCGACCTGCCGTCGAGCAGCGCCGCGCACACGATCGGCTTCGAGGCGAAGCTGGCGCCATGGATGCGGCTGCGCGAGGCGCTCGGCGCCTGATGCTTGCCGCTGCCGGCCCGAGCCTCTAAGCGCCGCGCCATGACCCCGCGCATCGACCATATCGACAGCTGGATCTTCGATCTCGACAACACGCTCTATCCGCCGTCGGCGAAGCTGTTCGACCTGATCGACGATCGCATGGGCGCCTTCATCATGCGGCTGCTCGGCTGCGATGCCGAAGAGGCGCGGCGGGTGCAGAAGGGCTATTTCCACGATCACGGCACGACGATGGCGGGGCTGATGCGCCACCACGGCGTCGATCCCGAGGATTTCCTGACCGACGTCCACGCCATCGCGCTCGACCGCATTGCGCCCGACGCGCGGCTGCGCGCGGGGCTCGAGCGGCTGCCGGGCCGGCGGCTGATCTTCACCAACGCCGATGCCGATTATGCCGCGCGCGTGCTCGATGCGCGCGGGATCGCCGACCTGTTCGACGGCATCTGCGACATCCGCACCACCGCCTATACCCCCAAGCCCGAGACCGCGGCCTATGCGGCGATGGTCGGGCATCTCGGCGTTGATCCGGCGAGGAGCCTGTTCGTCGAGGATATGGCGCGCAACCTGACCCCTGCGAAAGCGCTGGGGATGACCACCGTGTGGCTGGACAATGGCAGCGAAAGCGGCCATCGCGACCACCGGCCGGAGCATGTCGACTTTCACGTCACCGACATCGCCGACTGGCTCGACAATCTGCCTTCACCTTGGGGAATTTCATGAGCACCGACCTCGAAGCCACGATCGAAGCCGCCTGGGACGCTCGCGACACGCTGGACCTGACGACGACGGGCGCCGTGCGCGAGGCGGTCGAGGCCGCGATCGCCGGGCTCGATGACGGCAGCTTTCGTGTCGCGGCGCGCGATGCGGACGGCACCTGGCAGGTCAATCAATGGCTGAAGAAAGCGGTGCTGCTGTCTTTCCGCCTCAATGACATGGAGATCATCGACGGCGGGCCGGGCGGCGCGACCTGGTGGGACAAGGTGCCCTCGAAGTTCGCTGGCTGGGGCGAAAACCGCTTTCGCGATGCGGGCTTCCGCGCCGTCCCCGGATCGATCGTCCGCCGCGGCGCCTATATCAGCAAGGGCGCGGTGCTGATGCCGAGCTTCGTCAACATCGGCGCTTATGTCGGCGAGGGGTCGATGGTCGACGCGTGGGCCACCGTCGGTAGCTGCGCGCAAATCGGCGCCAATGTCCATCTGTCGGGCGGCGCGGGGATCGGCGGCGTGCTCGAACCGCTGCAAGCGGGACCGGTGGTGATCGAGGATGGCGCCTTCATCGGCGCGCGCGCCGAAGTCGCCGAGGGCGTGATCGTGCGCGAGGGCGCGGTGCTGTCGATGGGCGTCTATCTCGGCGCCTCGACCAAGATCGTCGATCGCGCGACCGGCGAGGTCTTCATCGGCGAAGTGCCGGCCTATGCCGTCGTCGTCCCGGGATCGCTGCCCGGCAAACCGCTTCCCGACGGAACGCAGGGGCCGTCGCTCTATTGCGCGGTGATCGTCAAGCGCGTCGACGCGCAAACGCGCGCGAAAACCGGGATCAACGAGCTGCTGCGCGACTAAGCTCGAACCAGAATGGCGTCATTGCGAGCAAAGCGAAGCAATCTCCAGCTATCGGGGTGACGATCCGATAGCTGGAGATTGCTTCGTCGCTACGCTCCTCGCAATGACGGAGTGAATTACCGCTCGCTGAGATAATAACGCTCGCGCGCCGTCAGGTCGTCATTAAGATCATAGACGATCGGTTGCCCGGTCGGGATTTCGAGTCCGGTGATGTCGGCATCCGAAATCCCCGACAGATGCTTGACCAGCGCACGCAGGCTGTTGCCGTGCGCCGAGATGAGCACCGTCTTGCCGGCCTGGAGCTCGGGCGCGATCGCGCTTTCATAATAGGGCAGGACACGGGCGATCGTGTCCTTGAGGCTTTCGGTATCGGGGATCGCTATGCCGGCGTAGCGCGGGTCGTTCGACAGATCATAAGGCGAACCCGCTTCGAGCGGCGGCGGCGGCGTGTCGAAGCTGCGGCGCCAGATCTTCACCTGTTCATCGCCATGCTTCGCCGCCGTCTCGGCCTTGTCGAGCCCGGTGAGGCCGCCATAATGCCGCTCGTTCAGGTGCCAGTCCTTGGTCACCGGCAGCCACAGCCGCCCCATCGCCTCGAGCGCGAGGTTGAGCGTCTTGATCGCGCGCGTCTGGACCGAGGTGAAGCAGGTCGTCGGGGCGATGCCCTTTGCCTTCATCAGTTCGCCCGCCGCCCACGCCTCCGCCGCGCCCTTTTCGGTGACGTCGACATCCCACCAGCCGGTGAAGCGGTTCTCGAGATTCCACTGCGACTGGCCGTGACGGATGAGGATGAGCTGCGGCATCGGGAGATCCTTCCTGCGTGGGAGCGGTGATTCGCCGCCCCCTTAGCGCGGCTTTCGGGGAAGGACCACCGCCCCTCTTGAAATGCCCCGGGCCGCACCCAGATTCCCAGCATCCGGCCGCCGCAACGGGGCCGGACGGAGGCGGCGGCGCTGCGCCGACGCCCCATGACTTCGCTTTACGAAGGAAGGAATGACCCATGCGCAACAGTTTCGACTGGACCCCCTATCGCCGCTCGACCGTCGGCTTCGACCGATTGTTCGACTTTCTCGAAAACACCGGATCGGCGGACAATTATCCCCCCTTCGACATCGAGAAGATCGCCGACGACCATTTTCGCATCACCGTCGCGGTGGCGGGATTCAAGGGCGACGAGATCGACATCACCGCGCAGCAGAACATGCTGACCGTCAGCGGCCGCAAGGCGCCCGGCAAGGAAGGCGAGGGCCGCCAGCTTCTCTATAGCGGCATCGCGACGCGCGCCTTCGAGCGCCGCTTCCAGCTCGCCGATTTCGTGCGGGTGGACAAGGCCGACCTCGCCGACGGGCTGCTGACCATCGACCTGGTGCGCGAAGTGCCCGAGGCGATGAAGCCGCACAAGATCGCGATCGGCGGCACGCCGGTCATCGAGGACAGCAAGAAGGCCGCCTGACTCCCCTCTCTTCGGGTGGCCTGCTGACGAACGGGGCCCGGTTGTCCCTTCCGGGCCCCGTTCACGTATCTAGAGCCGGCGCGTCATGAAGCGGCTGAAGGGGTCGGACGTGTAATCGGCGAAGGGCGCGCAGTCTTCGAAGCCGTGGCGGCGATAGAGCGCATGCGCCGGCTCGAACGCCATGCCCGACCCCGTTTCCAGACTTAGCCGTTCGATTCCCCGATCCTTCGCTTCCGCCATGATATGATCGAGCATGCGCGCCGCGACGCCGCGGCGCAGGAAGGCATCGGCGGTGCGCATCGACTTGATCTCGCCGTGGCGCGCATCGAGCATCTTGAGCGCGCCGCAGCCCGCGAGGTCACCCTCCGCGTGGATCGACCAGAAGGTGACGCCGGGCCCCTTCAACCCCTCGAAATCGAGGAAGTGGCAGCTCCCAGCCGGCGAGTTCGCCAGCATCCCAGCGAAATGCCGTTCGAGCAGCGCGCGGATCGCAGCGCCCGACAGATCGTCCTCGACGATCCGCCAGGCGGAACTCACAGCATCTGGTCCAGCGTCTGGAGGCAGGCGTGCGCGAGCAGCTTCGAACGCTCGGGCGACCAGCCGGCGACCGGATCGGGCAGGTCGCGATTGTCCTTGAACGGCATTTCGAGCGTCATCGACACCGCGCCGAAGCGTTCGGCGAGCTGGGTCGTCGACATCGTCATGTTCGCCTGGCCGGGCGCCGACTGTTCATAGCCGAGCGCGACCTGGAAATCAGGCGTGTTCGCGGCGAGCGCGGTCTGGAAGGCGAGGAACTTCGCCGTCTGCTCGTCCTTCAGCGAGGGAATGCCTTCGAAGCCCGCGAGGAAGACCGCGGGAATCGCCTCGTCGCCGTGGACGTCCATCGCCCAGTCGACCCCGCTCTCGTCCATCGCGTTCCGAACGCAGAGAACCTCGGGACTGCGTTCGGCCGAGGGCTCGTGCCATTCGCGATTGAGGTTCACGCCGGCATAGTTGGTGCGCAGATGGCCGCGGCGCGAGCCGTCGGGATTCATATTCGGAACGATGTGCAGCCGGCACTTCCGGAGGAGCGAACGCGCGTGCGGGTCGGCGGGGTCGGTGAGCTTTTCGAGCGCGCCCTCCATCCACCATTCGGCCATGCTCTCGCCCGGATGCTGGCGCGCATAGAGCCAGACCTGCGCGGGGCCCGTGCCCATTTCGAGGCAGTCGATCGGCTGGCCTTCGAGGCTGGTGCCGAGGCAGCGATAGGTGACGCCTTCGCATTCGGCGACCGAGGCGACGAGATCGTGGTGCCGCTCCATCGAATAGGGCGCGAAATAGGCGATCCAAAGGAGCGGGCTTTCGGCGGTGTGCCGGATCGTCAGCGTGCCGTCGGCATAATCCGTGTCGAGGCGGAACCAGTTTTCGCGATCGCTGCTCGCGCAGGCGGCATAGCCCGGCCAACCGTCGGGATAGGCCGAGTCCGCGAGGCCGGTGATCGCGAGCTCGAGCGCATCGCCGACCGCGCAATTCACGCGGAAATGGAACCATTGATAGAAGTCGGATTCGCGATCCTTGCGGATCGACAGGCGGGCGGAGGTGCCGGCGAGCGACTCCACGACGATATTGCCGCTGTCGAAGGCGGCGTTGATGCTGATGGTCATGGGACGCTGATAGAGCGTCCCGATTCGCCGGGGAAGTCCTTGAATAAGGCTTCGGCCAATTTCGCCGCCGCGAGCGACGGCTGCGCGGCGGGCGCCTTGACCGGGACGGCCGAGATCGCGCGGCCTTCCCACAGGGCACGGCCGGTCGCGGCATCGTCGAGCCGCACCGTCAGCTGCAGATCCTGCATCTGGCGCGGCCCGCCGCCGAGATTGATGCCGAGCCCGAGACCGACCCCCGAGCCATAGCTGCCCGTCGAACCGCCGACGCCGACCGACACCGGCGATCGCTTGCCCCGGCCGACACGGTCGCTGCGGTCGAAACCGATGCGAACCTTGAGCGGTGCGGTGCTGGCGCCCGCGCCTTCGGCGGCGACGAGACCCTGCAATTGCAACTGGCGCTCGACCGCGGTGCGATAGCTGTCCCATTCGAGCGACGGCTGGCCGCCCCCGGCCATCGCGGCCGGATCGGCGAGCGGTGCGCTGTCGATCACATAGCGCGTTCCCGGCGCCCAGCCCGCGGGCGCGGCGGTGTGAAAGCGCGTGACCTCGACCGGCGGAACGGGGGTGGCGCAGGCTCCGAGAGCGAGCGCGGCGGTGCCGAGCAGAACGGCGGGAAGATGACGCATCATGCCGGCATGATGCGTCAGGGAAGCTGGCTTGGCAATGAACGGCGTGCGAGTGCCGCCGCTTTCACACCTCAGCGATAGAAGATATGATTGTCGATCTGCGCGACGCGCGTCTTGCGCCAGCCGGGTGAGACATAGCGCGCGTGGAAGAAGAGCGCGCCCGGCGCCTTGGTCTTCCAGCTGTCGTCACGCGCGATCTGCGCGATCGCCAGCGCGTTGCGCCACTGCGCGCTTGCTTCGCGGATCTTCGGCATCTTGCCGTGGCGCACGAAGCTGAACTGGCTGCGCTGGTGGACGACGCCGCAATAGCTCGTCGGAAAGCGGCCCGATTCGGCGCGGTTGATGATCACATGCGCGACCGCGAGCTGCCCGGCGAGCGATTCGCCGCGCGATTCGAAATAGACCGCACCGGCGAGGCAGCGCAATTCGGGATCGATCGTCGCGGGGACCGGAGTCGCATCGACGAGCGCCGCGAGCGTTTCGGCGGTCACCGGCTTGTCGGGGATATCCGCGTCGGGAACGGGCTGTTCGGCGCCATCGGCATCCTTGTCGACCGGCGCTTCGCCTTGGATCGACGGACCGGCTTGTTCGGCCGCAGGGGGCGTTTCGACGCCCGGAAGCACGATGGTGGGGGTGTTGGCGTCGGCGCCAAGGTCGGTTGCGAAACCGGGTTCGGCCAGCAGCAGCATGGGGACCACGGTCATGGCCACGGCTGCCAAGCTGGCGGCGTTCAGAATGCGACTCATACTGTCCGTCAAAAGGGCGGCTGATGAACCGGAACCTCAAGAACAGGCGGGGGCTATGCTGTATGCCGCCTGCGGTCATCATCCGACTGCGTGTCCGAACCGTTGGGCCGGATATTCCGGGCGAACCCAAAAAATCCGCGGAACGACCTACGCGTGAAAACGTGTCGGCCAACTATTGTGCGGCGCAACAATGTCAAGCAAGCAAACCCCATTCGGCGACGAGTCGTGGCGCATCCGCGATATCCAGTTCGACGATCCAGAGGTCCGGATCGGCCTTGCGGCGCCGATCGACATAGGCCGCGCGCGCCTCCGAATCCGCGGGCCCGTCGGGTCCCACTGCTTCCCAGGCATAGCCGCCGGCCGCGGCGAACCGCCGTTCGAGAAGAGGGCCGGGGGTGCCGCGATCACGGCACTGGATGAGAATCACTCCGGCCCGGTCATCGCCCGCCGCAAGCACAGCGGCGAATCCCCCGGCCGCGTCGGTTCGGCGGAGGAGGAGATCGACGAGGAAGCGGCTGGTCAGCCGCGTCATGGAAAGAGCGGCGGCGCGGCGTCAGGCCGCGTCACGCGTTTCGGTGTCGGCGAGCAGCGCATAGAGCGCCTCGTCGTTTTTCGCGCCGCGCAGCCGCTCGGCGATGCTGTCGTTGCGGAGCATCCGCGACACGCCCGCGAGCGCCTTCAGATGGTCGGCCCCGGCATCGAGCGGCGACAGGATGACGAAGAGCAGGTCGACGGGCAGGCCGTCGACCGCCTGGAAGTCGATCGGCCGCGCGAGCTGCAGGAACAGGCCGCGCACGCCGGCGAGGTCAGGCATCTTCGCGTGGGGCAGCGCGATGCCGCGCCCGAATCCCGTCGATCCAAGGCGTTCGCGCTCGAGCAGTGCTTCGGCGACTTCGCCGGCGTCGAGACCCAGCGAGCGGCTGGCGAGATCGCCGACGAAGGGAAAGAGCGCCTTCTTCGAATCGAGCTGAACATGCGCACGCACGGTCGCGGGATAGAGGAGGGAGGATAGGTTCATGGGTCTGGTCAAATCTGTCAAAGCGTCGGGACGGGCCGCCCGATTCATCGGTTGGCGATCGGTCGCGGATCGGTCGTGGCAGGCCCCGCCATCCCGGCATCGGGCATCAATGGGCGCGGCCCTTAGGCCGGATGGCGGAGAAAATCCAGCCCTATTGCGGTTCGACCCAGCCGATGGTGCCGTCGCGGCGGCGATAGACCATGTTATGCGCGCCCGTCCGCCCGTTGACGAACAGCAGCGCATTGGTGTCGCGCAGGTCGAGCATCATCACCGCGTCGGACACGCTGGTCGTCGGAACGTCGACGCGGGTCTCGGCGACGATCGCCGGCGCGTCGCCCGCCTCGTCGTCCTCGCTGCCGATGTCGAAGACGGTGTAGCTCGCATTGTCCTGAATCTCGTCGAGGGTCGCCGAAGGCTGGCTGGGGCTGCTCTTGTCCTTCAATCGTCGCATATAGCGCCGGAGCTGCTTCTCGATGCGCTCGGCGGCGCCCTCGAAGGCGACATGCGCGTCCTGCGCCTGGCCATGGCCCTTGAGCACGAGTCCCTGCATCACATGCGCGACGATGTCGCACTGGAAACTGTCGTGCGGCCCCTTCCCGAAGGTCGCGTGCGCCCCGATCGCGCGCGAGAAATATTTGTCGGCAATCGCGTTCATCCGGTCCGACACATGCGCCTGGAGCGCTTCACCGGTTTCGATCTGGTGGCCAGAGACGCGGATTTCCATTGCTCTTCTCCTTCGAGGGTCTCAGCGGCCGCCACCGGGGGCGGCCGCTACGGACTATCGTGCCACAAAGGCTGGTGCAGTGCGGCGACGAATTCTGCATGACGCGCGAGCTCGGCGGGGGTTGCGGCATGCGGCCGCGGCTCGCGGAACGGGCGGGACGGAGCGACGGCGGGGCCGGGCGAAGCCACGGTCGCCGCCGCAACCGTCGATGACGCCGCGAGACCGAGACCAATCTGCCGTCCGCCGGTCATTTCGATATAGAGATGCGCGAGCAGCTCGGCATCGAGCAGCGCGCCATGCTTGACGCGGTGGCTGCGGTCGATGCCATAGCGGGTGCAGAGCGCGTCGAGGCTGTGCTTCGCCCCCGGATGGAGCTTGCGCGCCATCTGCACGGTGCAGCACATGCGCGCCATGTCGAGCGCGGGATGGCCCGCGCGTGCAAGCTCGGCGTTGATGAAACCGAAGTCGAAGGCGGCATTGTGCGCGACCATCGGCGCATCGCCCAGAAACGCGAGCAGCTCGTCGACGCACGCCGCGAACAGCGGCTTGTCCGACAGGAACTGGATCGACAGGCCGTGGACCGCTTCAGCCTCGGCCGGCATGTCGCGCTCGGGATGGAAATAGGCGTGGAAGGTCCGGCCCGATTCGCGGCGGTCGATCAATTCGACGCATCCGATTTCGACCAACCGGTGCCCGGATCTGGGATCGAGTCCCGTCGTTTCGGTATCGAAAATAATCTCACGCATCGAAGCCTCAATCTGGACCTTATCGGGCGTGGAAACAAGAGGCGATGGCGCGAATCTGGCGATGCGTCTCGCTTTTGGGCCGGCCGGTTTCGATGACGAAATCGGCGCGCGCGCGCTTGACCCGGTCGGGCACCTGAAGCGCGCGGATCGCCTTATACTTGGCATGGGTCATGCCGGGCCGGCGCAGCACGCGGCGGCGCTGCACCCACAGCGGCGCCGAGACCACCGCGACCGCGCCGACGCGGCGCACGCCGCCCTTTTCGAAGAGCAGGGGAATGTCGAGGACGACGACGTCGCGGGCGCGGTGGCGCGAGAGGAAGCGCTTCTGCGCGCGGGCGACCGCCGGGTGGACGATCGCCTCGAGCGCGGCGAGTTCGTGGCGGTTGCCGAGCACGCGGGCGCCGAGCTTTTGCCGGTCGACGCCGCCCGGCCCGGTGGTGCCGGGAAAGCGCGCCTCGATCGCCGCGACGAGGGCACCGCCAGGCCCCTGCAGCCGGTGCACCTCGGCGTCGGCATCGAATACCGGCACGCCCTCGCGTTCGAACATCGCCGCGGCGGTCGACTTGCCCATGCCGATCGAACCGGTGAGTCCGAGGATGAAAGGGCGGCGGAGCCGCGAGGCGGGGCGCTTATAGTGGGTCACGCGGTCAGCAGCGCGCGAAGCGCGTCGTCGCGTCCTTCGGGCGGCGGCTTGCCGAAGAACAGCTCGAAAGCGAGCGCAGCCTGGCCGATCAGCATGTCGAGCCCGTCGACGTGATCGAGCCCACGCGCTTCGGCCGCCCGGAGCAACCCGGTGCGCAGCGGCGAATAGACGAGGTCGTAGACGATCGCGTCCTCGGGAAGCGGCGACAGGTCGAGGTCGAGCGGCGGCTGGCCGGTCATGCCGAGGCTGCTCGCGTTGACGAGGAGCGCCGCGGGGGGCAGCGGCGCATCGAGCGCTGCGACCTCGCCCTTGAGGCCGAAGGTCGCAAGCAGGCCCATGGCCTTGAGCGGGCTGCGGCCGAGCATGGTGACCGGCCCGGCGCCCGCGCGCGCGAGCGCGAAGAGAACGGCGCGCGCCGCGCCGCCCGCGCCGACGACGATCACCGGCGCGCCTGAGAGATCGACCTCGGCGAGCGGGGCATAGAAGCCCGCGGCGTCGGTGTTGGTGCCCATCAGCGTCCCGTCGGGCTGGCGCACGACCGTGTTCATCGCGCCGATCGTTCCGCGGATATCGCCGGGATCGTCGACCAGATCCATCACCGCCGCCTTGTGCGGCATGGTGACGTTGCAGCCGCGCCAGTCAGGATCGGCGCGGCGTTCGGCGATATAGGCGGCGAGGCCTTCGGGCTTCACATGCGCGCGGTCGTAGCGGCCGGTAAGGCCGAGCGCGTCGAGCCAGAAGCCGTGGATCAGCGGCGATTTCGACTGGGCGATCGGGTCGCCGATCACTTCGGCGTAGGGAAGGGCGCTCATGACGCCGCGAGTCCGGTCGCGCGCAGCCAGGCGAGCAGCGGAAGCATCGGCATGCCGATGATGGTCCAGGGGTCGCCTTCGACCCGGTCGAACAGTTGCACGCCCGCTCCCTCGATCTCGTAACAGCCGACGGTCCAGCGGATGCTGTCCCATTCGCGCGCCACATAGTCGGCGATGAAGGCGTCGGACAAGGGGCGCATCCACAGTTTCGCCTCGCCGATCGCGCGCCACACCGGCGCCCCGTCGCGGGCGGCGACCGCGGCGCTGAACAGGCGGTGGCGCGTGCCCGCCATGCGGCGCAGATGATCGGCGGCCTCCTCGGGGCTTTCGGGCTTGCTCAGCATCGAGCCGTCGTCGAGCGCAAGGGTCGAATCGGCGCCGATCACGGCGACGCCGGGAAGCCGCGACGAAATCTTGACCGCCTTCGCCTCGGCGAGCGCGTCGGCGATGTTTCGCGGCGTCTGGCCGGTGGCGAGCAGCGAGGCGGTGAGCGCCTCCTCGTCGACATGCGCCGCCGTCGTTTCGAAATCGAGCCCGGCGGCACGGAGCATCGCGGCGCGGCCGGTGCTCTGCGAGGCGAGAACAAGCGCGGTCATCCCGCGCCCCGATCCTCGACCAGCTTGATCACCGCCGCCGCGGTCTCCTCGATCGAGCGGCGTGTCACGTCGATCACCGGCCAGCCATTGTCGGCGAACATCCGCCGCGCATAGGCAAGCTCCCCCTTGACCCGCTCTTCGTCGACATAGGCGGTCTCGGGCGCCTGGTTGAGCGACAGGAGCCGGTTGCGCCGCACCTGCACCAACCGGTCGATTCCCGTCGTCAGCCCGACGACGAGCGGGCGACGCAGCGCGAACAGCGCCTCGGGCGGCGGCGATTCGGGGACGATCGGGATGTTCGCGGTCTTGAAGCCGCGGTTGGCGAGATAGATGCTCGTCGGGGTCTTCGAGGTGCGCGACACGCCCGCGAGGACGATGTCGGCCTGCTCCCAATTTTCCCATCCGATCCCGTCGTCGTGCGCGACGGTGAACTGGATCGCCTCGACCCGCGCGAAATAGGCGGCGTCGAGCACATGCTGGCGCCCCGGCCGCGCCTTGGCTTCCTGCCCCAGCATCCGCGACAGCGCGTCGGTGACCGCGTCGAGCGCGGGCACCGTCGGCAGGTTGAGCGTGGCGGCACGGCGTTCGAGGCTCACGCGCAGATCGCCGCTGACCAGGGTGAAGAGGATCATGCCCGGGCTCGCCTGCACCTCGGCCATGATGCGGTCGAGATGCGATTCGGAGCGCACCATCGGCCAGAAATGACGCACCACCTCGACATCGTCGAACTGCGCAATCGCCGCCTTGGCGATATTTTCGAGCGTCTCGCCGGTGGAATCGGATATGAGGTGCAGGTGAAGGCGGCTCATCGCCGCAGCTTTCCGATGCGGGGCCGAAAAAGGCAAGCGGAGACGCGCGGGCGTTGGCTGTGGATAAGTTTTGGCATAACCACCGGGACAAGACGGGCAACAGGAAAGCATCCCCGGCGCTGCCGATTCCGCTCCAGTGCTTTTCCACAGGGAGTGAATCTTATCCACAGGCTGTGAATTAGGCGAATAGCGGCAAGCGACTCTGCGGGGGATCGCGCGGGACGAGGAGTCAAGCTGTTGGCAAAGGCGGCGTCCATGCCTAAAGCCGCGCTGTTCGCCCGCCAACAAACCACCACAATCATTTTTATATATGGTTATGAAGAGAGAAAGAAGGGCCGCGTGAAGGCTTCACCGAAGAGTCTGCTGGCGACGCTGCGCGGTGTGCGGCAGGAACGGCCCGCGCTATGGCTGATGCGCCAGGCGGGGCGCTATCTGCCCGAATATCGTGCGCTCCGCGAGACCAAGGGCGGCTTTCTCGAACTCTGCTACGATCCCGAGGCGGCCGCCGAGGTGACGCTGCAGCCGATCCGCCGCTTCGGTTTCGACGGCGCCATCCTTTTTTCGGACATTCTCGTCATCCCGCACGCGCTCGGCCAGAATCTCTGGTTCGAGGCGGGCGAGGGGCCGCGGCTCGCGCCGCCGCTCGTCGACGGCGCCCTCGCCTCGCTCGAGGCGGCGCCGCAGCGGCTCGAGCCAGTCTATGCGACGGTGGCGCGCGTCGCGGCGGCGCTCCCTCCCGAAACGACCTTCCTCGGCTTCGCGGGAAGCCCGTGGACGGTCGCCACCTATATGGTCGCCGGCGCCGGGTCGAAGGACCAGGCCGCCGCGCGGCGGCTGGCCTATGGCGACGCGCCTGCCTTCAAGGCGATCGTCGACGCGATCGTCGATGTTACGGTAACTTACCTGTCGGGGCAGATCGAAAACGGCGTCGAGGCGGTCCAGCTCTTCGACAGCTGGGCAGGCAGCCTCAGCCCCGCGCAGTTCGAACGCTGGGTGATCGCGCCCAACGCCGAGATCGTGCGCCGACTGAAAGCGCTTCACCCCGATACGCCGGTCATCGGCTTTCCGAAGGGCGTCGGGGGCAAGTTGCCCGCCTATGCGAACGAAACCGGGGTCGACGGCCTCGGGCTCGACGAGACGGTCGATCCTGCCTGGGCCGATGCGGTGCTACCGCCGCATCTGCCGGTTCAGGGCAATCTTGACCCGCTCGCGCTCGTCGCCGGCGGCGATGCGCTCGACGTGGCGATCGACCGCATCCTTGCGGCTTTCCCCGGTCGCCCCCATATCTTCAATCTCGGCCATGGCATCGTGCCCGACACACCGATCGCCCATGTCGAGCATCTGATCAGGCGCGTGCGAGGCGGGTGAGGCGATGACGGACTGGATCGGGTTTCTGGGGGTGACGATGCTTTGGGTAAAGGCGGCGCACGTGATTTTCGTCATCTTCCTGATGGCGGGGTTGTTCATGATGCCGCGCTTCTTCGTCTATCATCACCAATGCCCTGTCGGCTCCGACGAGGATAAGAAGTGGATCGAACGCGAGGACCGGCTGCGCCGGATCATCCTCAACCCCTCGATCGTCCTCGTCTGGGTTCTGGGCCTGATGCTCGCCTTCAACGGCGGCTATTGGCACGAAGGCTGGTTTCACGGAAAATTGCTGCTCGTGCTGCTGCTGTCGGGCTATCACGGCTGGCTGATCGGCTATTTCAAGAAGCTGAGGCGCGGGGAGCGGCCGCTCAGCGAAAAGCGGCTGCGGATGCTCAACGAGGTGCCGGGCATCGCTGCGGCGATCATCGTCATATTGGTGATCGTTCGTCCCTGACGCTCCTCCCGGCGCAGCCTGATTGACTTGAACCGGCGTCGGTTATAGGGGCCGATCAACCCCGCGCCCGCGCGGGCGGTGCGGTATCCGCGCCGTAGCTATCGAAACGGCCGTCCCCCGGCCGGATAGGCACCCTTCGGTGCACCGAAATTGCGATTATTTTCTCCCGAATTTTTCACCCTGGAATCCATCCATGCACCTTAAAGAACTCAAGACCAAATCGCCCGCCCAGCTCGTCGAAATGGCCGAGGAACTGGGGGTCGAGGGCGCGTCGACGCTGCGCAAGCAGGATTTGATGTTCTCGATCCTCAAGGAACTTGCCGAAGAGGGCGAGGAAATCATCGGGTCGGGGACGATAGAGGTCCTGCCCGACAGCTTCGGTTTCCTGCGCTCGTCCGACGCCAATTATCTCGCGGGTCCCGACGACATCTATGTCTCGCCGAACCAGGTCCGCAAATATGGCCTGCGCACCGGCGATACGGTGGAGGGCGAGATCCGCGCGCCGCGCGACGGCGAGCGTTATTTCGCGCTGACCAAGCTGATCAGCGTCAATTTCGACGATCCCGACGTGGTGCGCCACCGCGTCAATTTCGACAACCTCACCCCGCTCTATCCGAACCAGAAGCTGTCGCTCGACACCGTCGACCCGACGGTCAAGGACAAGTCGGCGCGGGTCATCGACCTCGTCAGCCCGCAGGGCAAGGGCCAGCGCGCGCTGATCGTCGCGCCGCCGCGCACCGGCAAGACGGTGCTGCTGCAGAATATCGCCAAGGCGATCACCGACAATCACCCCGAGGTCTATCTGATCGTCCTCCTCGTCGACGAACGTCCCGAGGAAGTCACCGACATGCAGCGCAGCGTGAAGGGCGAGGTCGTCTCCTCGACCTTCGACGAGCCTGCGACGCGCCACGTCCAGGTCGCCGAAATGGTGATCGAGAAGGCGAAGCGCCTCGTCGAGCACAAGAAGGATGTCGTCATCCTGCTCGACTCGATCACCCGCCTCGGCCGCGCCTACAACACCGTTGTCCCCTCGTCGGGCAAGGTTCTCACGGGCGGCGTCGACGCCAACGCGCTCCAGCGTCCGAAGCGCTTCTTCGGCGCCGCGCGCAACATCGAGGAGGGCGGCTCGCTCTCGATCATCGCGACCGCGCTGATCGACACCGGCAGCCGCATGGACGAGGTGATCTTCGAGGAGTTCAAGGGCACCGGCAACTCCGAAATCGTCCTCGACCGCAAGGTCGCCGACAAGCGCATCTTCCCGTCGCTCGACGTCGGCAAGTCGGGCACCCGCAAGGAGGAACTGCTCGTCGAGAAGGACAAGCTGTCGAAGATGTGGGTGCTCCGCCGCATTCTCATGCAGATGGGCACGGTCGACGCGATGGAATTCCTGCTCGACAAGATCAAGGATTCGAAGACCAACGAGGATTTCTTCGACAGCATGAATCAGTAAGCCGGTTCGAGGTCGGTTCGGATGGATTTTTCCGCGATCTTCACGGTATCGGGGCTGGCGCTGCTCGGACAGATCATCATCGGCGACCTCACCATGGCCGGCGACAATGTGCTGATCATGGGCACGATCGCGGGCCGGCTTCCCGAGCGCGAACGCAAGCGCGTGCTGATGCTCGGCGTCGGCATGGCGCTGGTGTTTCTCGTCACCTTCGCGACGATCGCGACGCAGCTCCTCAAGATCACCGGACTGGTGTTCGCAGGCGGGCTGCTGCTGCTGTGGGTCGCCTACAACATGTATCGCGAGATTCGCCCGGCCGCCGCGCCCGGACCGGTCGACGATCCCGCGACCCCTGAAATCGAGGGTGAACCCGCGCGGCAGACCTTCTTCAAGGCGGCCGTCTCGATCATGATCGCCGACCTGTCGATGAGCATCGACAATGTCCTGCTCGTCGCCTCGATCGCGCGCGAGAATCCGGCCTTGCTCTTCGTCGGGATGACCTTCACGGTGCTGGTGATGGGGCTTGCCGCCAATTATGTCGCCAAGCTGCTGCAGCGTTTTCACTGGATCGCCTGGGTCGGCCTTGCGGTGATCCTCTATGTGGCGCTGAAGATGATTTACGATGGCTGGGTCGATCCCGAGATCGGCCTCGGCCATTTGTTCGGATGGGTGCTTTGAGATGATCATGGATTTGGTTGCATTCGCCGCCGGCGCGGCGCCGTCGGACGGAATCTGGGGCGCGATCGTCCATGATTTCTCGAACATCACCGAACCCGCAGCCTTTGCGGCCTTCGTCCAGGTGCTGCTGATCGATCTCGTGCTCGCCGGTGACAATGCGATCGTCGTCGGCGCACTGGCGGCGGGTCTGCCCGCCGACCAGCGCCGCAAGGTGATCCTGATCGGCGTCGGCGCGGCGCTCGTCCTGCGCATCGGCTTCGCGCTCGTCGTCCAGCAGCTGCTCGGCATCGTCGGCCTCGTGCTCGCGGGCGGCATCCTGCTGCTGTGGGTGGCGTGGCGCATGTGGCGCGACATCCGCGGCGATCACGGCGAATCGGCGGGTTCGCCCGAGATCGAGGGAGACGAGGACTCGGGCCTGCGCCCCGCCAAGAGCTTTGCCGCCGCGGCCTGGGGCGTCGCGGTCGCCGACGTCTCGATGAGCCTCGACAATGTGCTCGCCGTCGCCGGCGCGGCGCGCGAGCATCCCGGCATCCTGATCGTCGGGCTGATCTTCGCGGTCGCGATGATGGGCGTCGCGGCGAATATCATCGCCAAATATATCGAGCGCTACCGCTGGATCGCCTGGGTCGGGCTCGCCGTCATCCTTTATGTCGCCTTGAAGATGATCTGGGACGGCTGGCACGATGTGCACCCCCATTTCGTGCAGATCATCGGCGGCTGACCGGCGGCAGAATCGATAGAATTTTGGCCAACAGAATAGAGGGGCGGGTTGATGTAACCCGCCCCTCGCTGTAGACTACAAGGGCTCGCTAGAGCTTGCGGACCGGTGTTGAGCTGGTCGTGCCTTTCACGAGATTGATCGCTTGGTCGCAGTCGGTCTCATTCCAGTAAGACTCGCCCGATGCGATGATCTCGTGATTGGCAGCTTTCAAGCGCCAACGCCATTGGCTGGCCTGCTGATATTTTTCAAAATACATGACCTCCTCCTTTCTATCGTCGAAACGAGGGTTAACTATGCGTCTCCATATATTGTGTGTCAAACAGGTTGAATCTACATTTTGTAGTATTTCGAGAGAGTGAAACGCATTCTATTGCGATTCTGCGCTTTTTTATACATAGTTCTGAGCATGACTATAATATTCGAGTCGTTTCCTGCAAAAAAGGCCGCCGAACTTGCGGGCTTTAATACCGTAGCTATGCTCGATTATTTGCAACGCGTGGGCGTGTTCGTGCCGCGGCGTCGTGATAAAAAGACTCGTGGAAAACGTCGCGCCTATGAGTTTCGTGACGTACTTGTGTTGAAGGCTATCAAACGTTTGCTTGATTCTGGAGCATCGGTTTCGAACCTGAAAAGGTCACTGTCACAGTTTCAGAAAATGAAATGGTCTGCAGATGAAGCGACTCTGGAAGATGCCGCTGGCGTAATAAGGTATCTTATCGTTAGCGGGAATTCGGTCTATCTTCGAAAAGACCCTGACATGATTGTAGATTTGTGTCGAAAAGGTCAGCTCACCTTTTCTTTTATCATAGATCTAGATAACCTTCATACCGAACTGCGAGGTGATCTCGGCCTCAAGGTGATCGAACAACCAGAGCTCAAGTTTCCCGATACAGTTGCAGGCCTAAAGGCTTAATTGCAAGTTAGCCGTCGACATATCGAACCGACTTGGCATTCGGACGCTTGCTCCCCACATCCAGTTTATGTCCCAGCTTCACATGACCCGCGTCGCCGTCGGCTGCCCCGATTATCCGGCGCTCGCGTCGCGGATCGCCTCGCGCGCCGAGCAGGGCGAGATCCGCTTCGCGACGCGGTTCAAGCCGAAGCGCGCCGACGAGTTGATCGGCGGCAGGCTCCATTTCATCGTGCGGCACACGATCATCGGCCGCGTCGAGATATTGCGCTTCGAGGACCGCGACGACGGGCGGGTCGACATCGTCTGCCGGGGCATGCTCGAGCGGGTGCATCCGCAGCCCAAGCGGGCGCATCAGGGTTGGCGCTATCTGACCGATGACGACGCGCCGCGGGGTATCGATGACGACAGCGGCCTCGGCGACCTGCCGCCTGAACTTTATCGCGAACTGGCCGAACTCAGCCTCATCTAGCCCGGCGTACCCTCGATCGCGGCACGGAAGCTGTCGGCGCGCGCCATCGCCCAATAGCGCGCGCTGGCGACCGATGCGGGATCGTCGAGCAATATGCCGCGCGGATAGAAATTATAGATGCGGTCGATCGAATCGGAGCGCGCCGAATTCAGCCGCTCATGGAGGTGATGCGGCCGGATTTGCCAGGGATTGTCGAGCCCCATCGCACAGCTGATGTCCCACAGCGCCGAGACGGTCGAAGCCTGGAAGCGGCGGACGCGCTCGGCCTTGTCGGGGATCACGAGCCCGCGCTGGCGGCCGGGGTCCTGCGTCGCGACCCCGGTCGGGCATTGGCCGGTATGGCATTTGAGCGACTGGACGCAACCCAGGGAGAACATGAAGGCGCGCGCGGCGTTCGACCAATCGGCGCCGAGCGCGCAATTGACCGCCAGTCCCGCGCCCGAATGGACCTTGCCCGAGGCAGCGAGGCGGATTTCTTCCTTGAGCCCGCAGCCGACGAGCGCGTTGCGCACGAAGATCAGTCCTTCGCGCAGGGGCATGCCGACGCGGTTCGAAAATTCGACCGGCGCGGCGCCGGTGCCGCCCTCGGCGCCATCGACGACGATATAGTCGAGGCGGATTCCGGTCTCGAGCATCGCCTTCATGACGGCATAGATTTCGTGCGGCTGGCCGACGCAGAGCTTGATGCCCACCGGTTTGCCTCCCGACATCTCGCGCAATTTCGCCGCCCATTCGACCATTTCGATCGGGGTCGCGAAGGCCGAATGCGCCGCGGGGGAGATGCAGTCCTCGCCTTCGGGAACGCCGCGCGTCGCGGCGATCTCTGCGCTGACCTTGGGACCGGGCAGCACTCCGCCATGCCCCGGCTTCGCGCCCTGGCTGAGCTTGATCTCGACCATCTTGACCTGATCGTCCTGCGCGCGGTCGCGGAAGCGTTCCGGGTCGAAACGGCCGCCTGCGTCGCGGCAGCCGAAATAGCCGCTGCCCAGCTCCCACACGATGTCGCCGCCGTGGATGCGATGATAGGGGCTGAAGCCGCCTTCGCCGGTGTCGTGGTAGAAATTGCCCTGCTTCGCGCCGAGATTGAGCGCTTCGATCGCCCGCGCGCCGAGCGAGCCGAAGCTCATCGCCGAGATGTTGAGCAGCGCCGCCTCATAGGGACGCGCGCATTGCGCGGTGCCGACCTTGACCCGCTGCGTCCGATCGTGGCCGATTTCCGGCGCGATGCTGTGGCTCATCCATTCATATTCATCCGAATAGACGTCGAGCTCGGTTCCGAAGGGGTGTGCGTCGAGATCGCCCTTGGCGCGGGCATAGACGATATCGCGCTCGGCGCGGGTGAAGGGGCGACCGTCGAGCGGACTTTCGACGATATAGGAATAGAGGAAGGGGCGTAGCGCCTCGAACAGCCAGCGGATGCGGGCGATCAGCGGATAGTTGCGGCGGAGCGTGTGGCGCCGCTGGAGTGCGTCGTAGAGCGCGACGAGCAGCAGCGGTACCCACAGCAGCAGCGTCCAGCGCGCCGGCGTCCACCACGCCGCGAGCGCGACGAGCAGCAGCAGGACCGGAAAGACGAGCCAGCGGCGCATCGCGCACCTAGCTCGCTTGTGCCGCGAGCATCGCCGCCATCTTCTCCCAGACCTTGTTGATCGCCTTGAGCGGTCGCACCATCACCTTGAAATCCTGAATTTTCCCTTCGTCGTTCCAGCGGATGATGTCGACACCGTTGATCTGGATGCCGTCGAGTTCGGTCTGGAATTCGAGGCACGCCTGATCGCCGTCGACGATCTCGCGCAGATAGCGGAAATCGTCGCCGCCGAGGACGTGGCTCGCCGCATGGAGATAGGCGAACACCTTGTCGCGGCCCGCCTGCGGCGTGTGGACCACAGGCGAGTGGAAGACCGCGTCTTCGGCGAGCAGGTCGCGGAGGGCCTGCGGGTCGCCGCCGCCCGCCATATAGGCGTGCCAGGCGGCGAGTCCGGGCTGTGCGCTCATGCGAGCGTCTCGGCGAAGAAGGCGCGGGTGCGCCCGTCGGCGAGCGTCGCGCCCTCGTCGTTGCGGCGATTGCCGTCGGTCGCGGCGAAGCCGTGGTCGAGGCCGGGATAATCGTGGAGCGTCACCTTCGGGTTCGGATCGAGCGCTTCGTGGATCTTCTGCTGCGCCGCATGGTCGACGAAATGATCCTCGGTCGGGATGTGGAGCATCAGCGGGTTCGAGATCGCATGGCTTTCGTTCAGCATCGTGTCGATCATCACGCCATAATAGCCGACCGACGCGTCGACGTCGGTGCGGGTCGCCGCCATATAAGCGAGGCGGCCACCGAGGCAGAAGCCGACGCAGCCGATCCGGTTCGCGCCCTGGCCGCGCAGCCAGCGGATCGACGCTTCGATGTCCTTGACGCCGAGGTCGGCGTCATATTGCCCGAAATAGCCGAGCGCTTCCTGGAATTCGGCCTCGACATCGGGGCTGAGCTCGACCCCGGGAGCGAAGCGCCAGAAGATGTCGGGCGCGATCGCCAGATAGCCTTCGGCCGCCCAGTCGTCGCATTTCTGGCGGATTCCCGCGTTCACCCCGAAGATTTCGGGAATCACGATGATCGCGCGCGACGAATCGGCGTCGGGGCGCGCGACATAGGCGGGGATGTCGCCCTCGCCATCGAGGGCGGGGATGGTCGTGTTGGTCGGGGACATGGGGCGCTCCTGGCTCTTGCTTATTACCGGTGAAAGCGCGAAGCTAGCGGCGCCGGGGGCGCGGCTCAAGCGCCAACACCCGCGCGCGGGCAGGAGATGGGGCATGAAATTCAATATCGAGGTGGATTGCACCCCCGAAGAGGCGCGGCGGCTGTTCGGGCTGCCCGATCTCGAACCCCTGCACGATATTTATCTGAGCCGCGTCAAGGAGTTGATGGCGAAGGGCATCACCCCCGACATGGTCCAAGCGATGGTCAAGAGCTGGGTTCCGATGGGCGAAAGCGGGCTGGGGCTCGTCCAGTCGCTGCTCGGCCAGTTCGGCGGGGGATTGATGGGCGGCGCCGGCAAAGCGGCGGATGCGGGTGACGGCGACAAGCCCGCGCGGGGGCGCAAGAGCTGACGCACGACGAAAGCAGCGACACGATCTTCGCGCTGTCGAGCGGGGTGCCGCCGGCGGCGATCGGTGTCGTGCGCGTGAGCGGGCCGCGCGCGGGCGCGGCGCTCCGCACGCTGGCGGGACGCCTGCCGATGCCGCGCCGCGCGTCGCTGGCGGAATTGAAGGATGCCGACGGCGCGCCGCTCGACCGCGCGCTCCTGCTCTGGTTTCCGGGGCCCGCGACCGCGACCGGCGAGGATCTCGCCGAACTGCATCTCCACGGCGGGCGCGCGGTGGTCGCGGCGGTCGAGGCGGCGCTGGGCGCGATCGCGGGACTGCGCCGCGCCGAGGCGGGGGAGTTCACGCGGCGCGCTTTTCTCAACGGCCGGATCGACCTCGCCGAGGCCGAGGGGCTCGCCGACCTGCTCGCGGCCGAGACCGAGAGCCAGCGGGTGCAGGCGCTGGGGCTGGCGAGCGGGCATGTGTCGCGCGCGGTGGCGGCGTGGCAGGACCGGTTGCTCGCGCTGATGGCGGGGGCCGAGGCAGAGCTCAATTTTGCCGACGAAGAGGATGTCGAAGTTTATGAAGGTGCCGCGGAGCGTGTGGCCGCGGGGATGGGGGCGCTGGCGGTCGAGCTCGGGGAGTGGCTGGCGCGGCCAGCGGCGGAGGTGATCGCCGAGGGGCTGTCGGTGGTGATCGCGGGACCGCCGAATGCCGGAAAATCGACTTTAATCAATGCTTTGGTTCAAAGGGAGCTGGCGATCGTGTCGCCGGTGGCGGGGACGACGCGCGATGTGATCGAGACGCCGCTGGCGCTCGACGGCATCGCGATGCGCTTTTCGGACACGGCGGGGCTGCGCGGCGAAGGTGCCGATGCGATCGAGGCGATCGGGATCGAGCGCGCGCAGGCGGCAGTCGAGGCGGCGGACATATTGCTGTGGCTCGGGCCGCCCAACGCGGCCCCCGCGCACCCACGCACGATCCTGATCGCGGCGCAGGCGGATCGCTGGCGCGGCGACGCGGCGCACGAGGCCGAGGCGGCGCGCTGCGACCTGATCCTGTCGGCGGCGACGGGGGAAGGGATGGACAAGCTCCACCATTATATCGTCGAGATGGCGCGCACCCTGCTGCCGCGCGAGGGCGAGGCGGCGTTACGAGCGCGTCAGCGCGCGGCGCTCGCCGAGGCGCAGGGCTGGCTGACGGTCGAGGCGGGGTCGCGCGAAGCGAGCGACCTGATCCTGCTCGCCGAACGGCTGCGGCTCGCCGCCGCGGCGCTCGACCGGATCACCGGGCGCGCCGGGGTCGAGGATATGCTCGATGCGCTGTTCGGGCGCTTCTGCATCGGGAAATGACGAGCGCGAAAGGATGTTTCACGTGAAACATCGCGTCGGTCGCAGCGTGGTGGATTCGGGGTTCTCTTTGAGCTAAAGGCGCCGCGATCATGCACAGCAGCGCAACTTTCGATGTCATCGTCGTCGGCGGGGGGCACGCCGGGACCGAGGCTGCGGCCGCGGCGGCGCGGCTGGGCGCGCGGGTCGCGCTCGTCAGCTTCGATCCCGCGCTGATCGGGACGATGTCGTGCAACCCGGCGATCGGGGGGCTCGGCAAGGGGCATCTGATGCGCGAGGTCGACGCGCTCGATGGCTGGATGGCGCGCGCCGCCGACGCCGCCGCGATCCATTACCGGATGCTCAACGCGTCGAAGGGCGCGGCGGTGCAGGGGCCGCGCGTCCAGGCCGACCGCAAGCTCTATCGCGCGGCGATCCAGTCTCTGCTTGCCGCCGAGCCGAACATCGCGATCGTTGCGGGCGAGGCGGCGGCGCTCAAGCTGTCGGCCGACGGATCGCGGGCCGAAGGGCTCGAACTTGGCGACGGAACCGTGCTGGCAGCGGGCGCGGTGGTGCTCGCCACCGGAACCTTTCTCGGCGGACGGCTGTTCCGCGGCGAGGAGCGGATGGAGGGCGGGCGCATCGGCGAGGCTGGCGCGCACCGCCTCGCCGCGCAGCTCCGCGCCGCGGACCTGCCGATGGCGCGGCTCAAGACCGGCACGCCGCCGCGGCTCGATGGCCGCACGATCGACTGGGCGCGGCTCGCCGAACAGCCCTCGGACAGCGTCGAGGGGGCGAACTGGACCTGTTCGCTATGGAATGCCGCGCGCACGGTGCCGCAGATCTTCTGCGCGATCACGCGTACCAACGCGGCGTCGCACCGGATCATCGCCGACAATCTCGATCGCTCGCCGCTGTTCACCGGCGCGATCGGCGCGGCGGGGCCGCGTTACTGCCCGTCGATCGAGGACAAGATCCATCGCTTCGCCGACCGCGACGGGCACCAGATTTTTCTCGAGCCCGAGGGGCTCGACACCCACCTCGTCTATCCGAACGGCGTGTCGACCTCGCTCCCCGCCGACGTCCAGCTCGCGATGCTGCGCACGATCGAGGGGCTCGAAGCGGTGGAAATGGTCGTGCCGGGCTATGCTGTCGAATATGACCATATCGACCCGCGCGCGCTCGACCGGACCTTGCAGCTGCGCGGCATCGCCGGCCTGTGGTGCGCGGGTCAGATCAACGGCACGACCGGCTATGAGGAGGCGGCGGCGCAGGGATTGGTCGCGGGAGCCAATGCGGCGCTCGCGGTCCAGGGACACGCGCCGCTGATCCTCGACCGGTCCGAATCCTATATCGGGGTGATGGTCGACGACCTGGTGCTGCAGGGGGTGAGCGAGCCCTATCGCATGCTCACCGCGCGCGCCGAGTATCGACTGCGGCTGCGCGCCGACAATGCCGCGACGCGGTTGACGCCGCTGGGGATCGAGCTCGCGCTGGTGCGCCCGGCGACCGCGGCACTGTTCGCGGCGCGCATGGCCGAGCGCGAGCGCGCCGAAGCGCTGCTCGACGCACCCGCCCGCACCGCCGATTATGCGGCGCTCGGACTCGCCTTGCCGGGCGATGGCGCGGCGCGGCGGCGGATCGACCTGCTCCGTTTCCCGGGCGTGACGATGGCGACGCTGACGGCGCTCGCGCCCGACCTTGCCGCGATCGACCCGGACATCCTGTCCGAGATCGCCGAGGATGCACATTATGCGCCCTACATCGCGCGGCAGGAGGCCGAGCTTCGCGCGCTCGCCGCGAACGAGGCGATCCTGCTCGACGCCGAACTCGACTATGGGGCGATCGGGGGACTGTCGCGCGAGATGGTCGAGCGGCTGTCGAAGGCGCGTCCCGAAACGCTGGGGCAGGCGGCGCGCATCGACGGCGTGACCCCCGCAGCGCTGACCGCGATCATGGTGCACAGCCGGCGGCGGGCGGCTTGATCGCTGGCTCCGGCGTTTAACAAGTCTCACACAAAGACACGGAGAGGGCGGCGCTGGCAGAGATGAATGGCAATACGCCCGCGCGAAGCGCAATTTCCAGGAAGGGGATCGTGTTGGGATCTTCATCGAAGGCAAGATATGGCACGACATCTTTGTGTCTTTGCGTGAGCTATGAAAATCTCGCGCAAAGGCGCAAAGGCGCGAAGAGATGCGTGAAGCGTTCGATAGGTTGACACGGTAGACAGGTTTTGATCGCCTTGAATATATTGGAGAATGAGGAAGCGGCGCGCGGTTGGATTGAAGCGGCCTTCGCTCCGACGCCGACGCAATGGGAGCGGATCGAGCGCTTTGCCGCGATGCTTGTCGATGAGAATGCGCGGCAGAATCTGATCGCGGCCTCGACGATCCCGCATCTGTGGGTGCGGCATATCGCCGACAGCGCGCAGCTTCTGGCGTTCGACCGCGACAGCGACGGGCTATGGATCGACCTCGGCAGCGGGCCCGGATTGCCGGGGTTGGTCGTCGCCATCCTGAGCGGGCGGTCGACGCTGCTCGTCGAATCGCGGCGGCGGCGGTGCGAATTCCTGCGCGCGGTCGCGGCCGATCTCGATCTGGCGCATGTCGAGGTCGCCGAGGCGCAACTCGAACGCGTCGAAACGCGCGCCGCCGCGACGATCAGCGCGCGCGCTTTCGCGCCGATCGACCGGTTGATCGACTTATCCGCGCGTTTTTCCACCGAATCGACGCACTGGCTGCTGCCGAAAGGGCGAAACGCGGTTAAGGAACTGGCATCTCTGCCCCCGGCATGGCAGAAGATGTTTCACGTGGAACAGAGCCACACCGACGCCGACAGCCAGATTTTGGTCGGGCGCGGCAGGATCGTGGCTAAACAGCGAGGAAAGCGATGATCCGCATTGCCGTGGCGAACCAGAAGGGCGGGGTCGGCAAGACGACGACCGCGATCAACCTGGCCACGGCGCTCGCGGCGACCGGCTGGCGGACGCTGATCATCGACCTCGACCCGCAGGGCAACGCCTCGACCGGGCTCGGGATCAAGCAGGCGCAGCGCGAGCTTTCGAGCTATGACCTGCTGCGCGGCGACGCGACGCTCGCCGAATGCAGTGTCGCGACCGCGATTCCACGGCTCGACATCGTCCCCGCGACGGTTGACCTGTCGGGGGCCGAGATCGAACTGATCGAGTTTCAGGACCGGCTCCACCGGCTGCAGCAGGCATTGGCGAGCGCCGAGGCGGGGCAGTGGGACATCTGCCTGATCGACTGTCCGCCGTCGCTCGGCATGCTGACGCTCAATGCACTGATCGCCGCCGAATCGCTGCTCGTGCCGCTGCAATGCGAATTTTTCGCGCTCGAGGGACTGAGCCAGTTGCTCACCACGGTCGAGCGCGTGCGCGGGCGCTTCAACCCGCAACTTTTCATCCTCGGCGTCGCGCTCACCATGTTCGACCGGCGCAACCGGCTGACCGACCAGGTGTCGGACGATGTCCGCGAGGTGCTCGGCCCGGTGGTGTTCGAGACGGTGATCCCGCGCAACGTGCGGCTGTCGGAAGCGCCGAGCCACGGGCTGCCGGCGCTGATCTACGACCATCGCTGTGCGGGGTCGGCCGCCTATATCGCGCTCGCGCGCGAGCTGCTCGGTCGCCTGCCCAATGTTCGCAAGGCCGCTTAAATGACTGATAGTAAAGACGAAACTTCGGGTTCTTCGGCGCGCAAGCGTCCCTCGGGGCTCGGGCGCGGGCTGAACGCGCTGTTCGGCGACGTCGCGGTCGAATCGCCGGTGCTGGCGAGCCCCGGCAGCGCGGCGAAGGCGGTGCCCGCCGCCTCGGGCGACGCGGTGCAGCATATCGCGGTCGGGACGATCCGCCCGCTGCCCGGCCAGCCGCGCCGCCATTTCGATGAGGCGGCGATCGCCGAACTCGCCGAATCGATCGCCGCGCGCGGGCTGCTCCAGCCGATCATCGTGCGCCGTGCGCCGGGCGGCGAGGGCTATCAGCTCGTCGCAGGCGAGCGGCGCTGGCGCGCGGCGCAGCGCGCCGGGCTGCACCAGATTCCGGCGCTGGTGCGCGAGCTCGACGACGCAGCGACCTATGAGATCGCGCTGGTCGAGAACATCCAGCGCGAGGATCTGAGCGCGATCGAAGAGGCGAGCGCCTATCGCAAGCTGATCGAGGATTTCGGCCATAATCAGGAGGCGCTCGCGAAGCTGGTCGGCAAGTCGCGCAGCCATGTCGCGAACCTGATGCGCCTGCTCGACCTGCCGCGCGGCGTCCAGGCGCTGGTCGGCGACGGCAGCCTCGCGATGGGGCATGCGCGCGCGCTGATCGGCGCGTCCGACGCCGAGGAGATCGCGCGCAAGGTCGTACGCGAAGGGCTGTCGGTGCGCGCGGTCGAGGCGCTGGTGCGCGCCGAGAAGGGTGGCGGACGCAAGGGCCGCCTCGAATATAAGAGCATCGACGGCGGGCGCGACCCCGATATCGTCGCGGTCGAACGGCATCTGTCCGAGCTGCTGGGGATCGGCGTCGCGATTCAATATGGCGGCGGCGGCAAGGGCGCGCTGACGCTGAAATTCGCGTCGCTCGACCAGCTCGACATGATCTGCCAGCGCCTGTCGGGCGAATCGATCTGAGGCACGGCTGCGCCGGACGAGGGCCGATCTTGTCCCGGCGCGGGCCGCCGAGAGGGAGAAAATGCACGCTTCCTGCCCGGAGAAATCAAGATAAATATTTGATATAAAAAGAGTTATATGGCTGACGGCCGCTAATCCCTAACGCGCCGTTTACCATGCTCGCTGGCAAAGGCTGAACGGCTGTCGCGCTAAACGGTTAGGCGAATGGGGTGGGATTTCCATTCGACACGACTGCTTAAAGGGACCAATCATATGCGCACCATGACGATGAAGCGCGCCCTCGCGGGCGCCGCACTTGCTGCCCTCGCGATGAACGCGTCGGCGGCGCACGCCGCCTCGGCGACCGGGACGGCCAAGGCCAAGATCCTGCGCCAGATCACGCTGACCAACACCAGCGACCTCAACTTCGCGACGATCATCAGCGGCGCGACCGCCTCGACCGTCGCGGTGTCGACCGCCGGGGGCGTGAGCTGCGGCGCGGGGCTGACCTGCACAGGCACGACGACCGCCGCCAATTTCGACATCCAGGGCACGAACAACGCCGTGGTGCTCGTCGGCGGCGATTCGAGCGTGACGCTCAACGGCTCGCTCGGCGGGACGATGACCGCCGCGCTCAGCTATTCGGCGAGCTCGGTCACGCTGACCAACGGCCCGGGCACCGTCGGCGGCAGCTTTCAGGTCGGCGGCACGCTGAGCGTCGGCGCCAACCAGGCGTCGGGCGATTATTCGGGGACGTTCAACGTCACCGCCAATTATCAATAAAGCGCTGTGAGGCGGCTGGCGAGGCCAGCGCCTCGCCAGCCGCGGAAAAAAGGGGCCGCCGGGCGTCGTCCGGCGGCCCTTTCGTTTCGCGCAGGCGGCCCCTCGCATCATGCTTAGCGAAATATCAACCATGTTGGCGCTATCTGGTCGCGACCAGCCAAAAGGGGCGGCGTGCCGTCCCGACCAGCGATTGTGGGGATCGTGCCGATGTTTCGTTCTGTGGGGGCCTTGCGCCTGTTTCTCGCGGCCGCGCTCGCTGCCGCCGCGCTGCCCGCGCACGCCGCGGGCGACCTGCTCGTCGCGCCGACGCGGCTGATCCTCGACGGATCGCGCGGCACCGAAGTGGTGCTCAACAATATCGGCGCCGAGCCCGCGACCTATCGCATCAGCCTCGAGATCAAGCGGATGACCGCCGAGGGCGGGCTCGACGAGATCGACGAGGCCGAAGCGACGCCGGCCGAGAAGACGGCGCTCGCCATGATCGCCTTCAGCCCGCGGCGCGTGACGCTGCCGCCCAATCAGCCGCAGGTGATTCGCGTCGGGGTGCGGGTACCCGAGGGGACGCCGGCCGGCGAATATCGCGCGCACATGCTGTTCCGCGCGGTGCCCGACGCGGCGCCCGCGACGGCGCCGAAAACGGGGGGCGAGGGGGTGTCGATCGCGCTCACCCCCATCTATGGCATCACCATCCCGGTGATCGTGCGCGTCGGCGATCTCGGCGCCGAGGCGCGGATCGGCGACGCGCGGATCGCCGAGACGCGCGACGGGCCGGCGTTCGCGTTCGAGTTGACGCGCAGCGGCGAGCGGTCGGTCTATGGCGATATCGAGGTGACGCGGCCGGGGGCGGCCGAGCCGCTGCTCGTCGCGCGCGGCATCGCGGTCTATCCCGAGGTGAGGCGGCGCAGCGTGGCGCTGCGCATCCCGCCCGAGGTCGCGGCGACGCTCAAGGGGCCGGTGCATATCCGCTACAGCGAGGACCGCGAGATCGGCGGCGCGACGATCGACGAGGCCGATCGGGTGGTGAAATAGGAATCGGACGGACAAGTCAGGCGCGGCCGGGATGCGGTGGGGGCGCTTCATCGTCGCCGCGCTGGCGCTGGCGGGACTCGTGCCCGCCAGCGCCGAAGCCGTTGATACCAGCCCCGTTTCTCCTTCTTCCGCAGCGTGGGCGCCGAACGAGGACGATGCCTGGCTGTTCGAGCTGCGCTCGGGTCCGTACCGGCTCGGCGACGGGGTGCGCGGCTATCGCACGCCCGAGGGGGTGTGCGTCGACCTGGGCGACATGGTGCTCGCGCTCGACCTCGCGGTGCGCGTCGACCGGAAGTTGCGCCGCGCAACGGGCTGGGTCTTCGACGAACGGCGCGCGTTGACGATTGACCGCGACGCGGGCGAGGTGCGCGCGGGGAACCAGGGCTATCGGATTGCCGCGACGGCGATCCGCGATACGCCCGCGGGATGGTGCGTCGATCTCGCCAACCTGAAGGACTGGCTCGGCGTGCCGATCGCCGCCGACTTGCCCAATGCGGTGCTGCGCATCGACGCGAAGGAGAAACTACCCTTCCAGCTCGCGGCCGAACGCCGCGCGCGCGCCGCGGGAATCCGCCCCGCCGCGCGCTTCGACCTCGCGAGCCTGCCGCAGGCGGCGCGGCCCTATCAGGCGTGGGCGACGCCGTCGGTCGACGTCGTCGCGTCGGCGGGCGCGGTGAAAGACGAGCGCGGCGGCTCCTATGTCCAGGTGCGCTACGAGATTTTCGCGGCGGGCGAGGCGCTCGGGCAGAGTTTCGACGCGCGGCTCGCGTCGGACGAGAAGGGGGTGCCCGACAGCCTGCGGATGCGGCTCTATCGCACCGATCCCGCAGGAACGCTGCTCGGCCCGCTCCGCGCGACCCATTATGCGGCGGGCGACGTCGCGCTGCTGTCGACGGGGCTGGTCGCGCAGAGCGCTCCGGGGCGCGGCGCGGTGATCACCAACCGGCCGGTCGAGCGCCCCGACGCCTTCGACAAGACGAGCTTTCGCGGCGACCTTCCTGCGGGCTGGGACGCCGAACTGTACCGCAACGGGCAGTTGCTCGCCTTCGCGAGCCCCAATGGCGACGGCCGCTACGAATTTCTCGACGTGCCGCTGCAATATGGCGCGAACCGCTTCGAGATCGTGCTTTACGGGCCGCAGGGCCAGATCCGGCGCGAGATCAAGGAGCTGCAGGTCGGGATCGATTCGATCCCGCCGCGCCAGACCTGGTATTGGGCGGGGTTCGCGCAGGAAAATTCCGACCTGATCGCATTCGGCAATCGCCGCCAGCCGTGGCGGCGCGGCTGGCGCGGGACGCTGGCGATCGAGCGCGGACTCGACGCGCGGACCTCGGTCGCGGGCTATGCCCACAGCCTGATGATCGAGAATGTCCGCCGCAACTATGGCGAGGCCGCGCTGCGCCGCTCGATCGGGCCGTCATTGCTCGAGGTCGCGGCATCCTATGCCGACGACCGCGCCGCCGCGGCGCGACTGAGCTGGCTCGCGGCCTTTGGCGAGACCTATGTGCGCGCCGACGCGATGCGCGGCTGGGGCGGCTTCGTCTCCGACCGCTTTTTTGGCGGTGTGACCGGCCTCTATTCCCTTTCGCTCGACCAGCCGGTCAAGCTCGGGCGCAGCGTGCTGCCGCTCCATCTCGACCTGTCGCGCACCGAGCGCGCGTCGGGAATCGCGAGCCTCGACGCCAGCGCGCGCGCCTCGGCGAGCTTTCGCGCGATGACCTTCACCGGCCAGCTCGACTGGAGCCGGTCGCACGTGCCCTTCGGCCCCGATCCGCCCGACAGCCTGACCGCCAGCCTGCTCGCCAATGCGCGGATCGGACGCATCCGGCTGCGCGGCGAGGCGCGCGTCGCGCTGGCGGGCGCGAGTGCCGATTCGCGGCTGACCGCGATCGCCGAATGGTCGGGAAAGGGGGAGGCCGAATGGCGCGCCGAACTCGGCTATGACAAGGGGCTCGGCCGTGCGAGCGCCGGGCTCGGTTATACGCGCCGTTTCAAGCGCTTGCAGCTATCGGGCTTTGGCGAGATGGCGAGCGACGGGTCGGTCGCGGCGTCGCTGTCGCTCGCCTTCAGCTTCGGCCCCGACCCCGCGCGCGGCGGCTGGCGGATGTCGAGCGAAAAGCTCGGTGGGCGCGGGCAGGTGCTCGCCGATGTGTTCATGGACGACAATGGCGACGGCGTGCGCCAGCCGGGCGAGGCGGCGGTCGCGCGGGTACCGCTGACCGCAGGCAACGCCTATGTCGATGCCGCGACCGACGCCGACGGGCGTGCGGTGATCGACGGGCTCGAACCCTTCCGCCCGCTGTTGATCGGCATCGACGCGGGTAGCCTGCCCGACCCCTATGTCCAGCCGGCACTTCCCGGCGTCGTCGTCACCCCGCGCCCCGGCGTCGCGACGCGCGTCGCGCTGCCGATGAGCGCGGCAGGCGAGATCGAAGGGGTTGCGATGCGCGCCGGCGGCAATGCGATCGAGGGGCTGAGCCTCGAGCTCGTCGATGCCGAGGGCCGCGTGCGCGCCACGGCGCTCAGCGAATTCGACGGCTATTTCCTGTTCGAAAGCGTCCCCTACGGCCGCTACACGGTGCGGATGGCGAAGGCGTCGGCGGCCGCGCTGCGGCTCGACCCCGCGTTCGTGCTGAGCGCGATGCCGGGCAAGGCGAGCCCGCGGGTACGGCTCGGCACGCTGGCGCTGAAGCCGCTCGCGGGGGTGCTTGCCGACGCCGGGACGATCCTCGAAGGCGACGCCGGCGCGCTCGGCCCGCCGGGCGGCGAGGATGCGGCCGGCGGCGGTTCGTGATAGGATCGCCGCGCGGATCAAGGCCGGCAGGGAGAAGGGACATGGAAGCGCAGGATGTCGCCGCCGATTGGCGCCGCCAGCGCCGAAAGGGGATCGGGGCCATCGCCGCCTCGGCTGTCGTCGCCGCTGCGCTCTGGCTCGCGATCCGTCACCTCGCGCCGCCACTCGCCGAGATGGAGACGGTCGCCGACCGGCTGACCTTCGCCTTCAAATGCTGGTGCCTCGCGGTTTTCTTCTGCCTTGCGATGGGCGTAGAGGCGGTCGCGCACGAGCGGCTGCAATCGCCCGCCTTCGACCCGCTGGCCGGCTACGAGACCCGGCGCCTGCGGGTCAATCAGCGTTATCTGCAGAACACGCTCGAGCAACTGATCCTGTTCACGGCGGCGCTTTTCGGGCTCGCGCTCTACAGCGACGACGGTGACGGGATGCGCGCGGTCGAGGCGACCGCCTTCGTCTGGATCCTGTTCCGCTTCGTCTTCTGGATCGGCTATCACCGCAGCGCCGCGATGCGCGGACTCGGCGCGCCGGGGCTGATGCTCAGCCTGATCGTCCTCGCCTATGTGATCGTCCGCATCGGCCTCGATCTCGGCGGGCCTGTCGCCGCCGCGGGCGCGATGGGTCTCTTTCTCGCGATCGAGGCCGTGCTGTTCCGAACCACGCGCGCGCGTCCCGGCGGTGGAGAACCCTAGTCGGCGCGATCAGGCCGCGAAGCGCACATGACCCTCGGCGTCGATCGGCCACGCCGGATTCCATGCGATTTCCCAGGCGTGGCCGTCGGGATCGGCGACATAGCCGCGAAAGCCGCCATGCGGCGGCGCGTCGGCCGCGCGGAGCAGCGTGCCGCCCGCGCCGACGAGCGCGTCGATCAGCGGCGCGACTTCGGCTTGCGCCGCGACATTGTGGGCGAGCGCAAAGGGTGCGTCGCCGCCGGTCGGCGCGCGCTGCATGTCGTCGGCGAGCGCGGGTTTCAACCAGGTTCCGAAGACGAAGCCGTTCATCTGGTAGAAGAGGATCTCGTCATTTTCGAACACCGGCCGCCAGCCGAAGCCCTGGGAATAGAAACGCCGCGACGCGGCGAGATCGGCGACGCCGAGGGTGATGACCGAAATCTGCTGTTGCATGGGTCCAGGCTCCTTCGTTCGCGCCGGCGGGATTGCTGGGGCGGCAAAGGCCTCGGGACGCATCGCCTGCGGGCGAAGGCCAGGACTCGCGGGGTGCGAGGGCCGGGCCAACCGCACCGGCCTGCTCCTTTTCAGGCGGGGACGAGTATGCGGCGGCGGGGAACGGGAGGCAAGGGGCTCATCCCCGCCGGCCGTCAATCTTGTCTCGGCTTCAGGGCGCAACGCGGCGCCCATTTGCTGCCGATGCACCTCCGCTTTCCTACTACTCCGTTAACCAGTTTTTAGGCCCGCTGCGCCACAGGGGTAGGCGAGCTTTTTGCTGCGTGGGGATTATCGATGCCTGACAACCAGAACCGGCCGACGAGTGTGGACGTCGCGATCATCGGCGCCGGGCCGGCGGGGCTGACCGCCGCCTATCTGCTGACGCAGCAGGGATATTCGGTGACGGTGATCGAGAAAGACCCCGTCTATGTCGGCGGCATCAGCCGCACGGTCGAGCATGAGGGCTTTCGCTTCGATATCGGCGGCCATCGCTTTTTCTCGAAAAGCCAGGAGGTCGTCGACCTGTGGAACGAGATTTTGCCCGACGACTTCATCCAGCGCCCGCGGATGAGCCGCATCTATTATGAAGGCAAATTCTACTCCTATCCGCTGCGCGCGTTCGAGGCGTTGTGGAATCTCGGGATCATGCGATCGACCCTGTGCATGGCGAGCTATGCCAAGGCGAAGCTGTTTCCGAGCCGGACGGTGCGCAGTTTCGAGGATTGGACGATCAACCAGTTCGGGCGGAAGCTCTATTCGATCTTTTTCAAGACCTACACCGAGAAGGTGTGGGGAATGCCGTGCGACGAGATGTCGGCCGACTGGGCCGCGCAGCGCATCAAGGGGCTCAGCCTCGGCGCCGCAGTGCTCGACGGGCTGAAGCGCAGCCTGGGGCTCAACAAGGCGCCGAACGACGGCATGGCGACCAAGACCCTGCTCGAAACCTTCCGCTATCCGCGGCTCGGCCCCGGCATGATGTGGGACGCGGCGGCGGGCAAGGTGCGCGCGGGCGGTAATCATGTGCTGATGGCGCACAGCTTCAGGCAATTGACGCAGGACCAGAAGAGCGGGCGCTGGCGGCTGACCGCGAGCGGGCCCGACGGCGACATCGTGATCGACGCGGAACATGTGATCAGTTCGGCGCCGATGCGCGAGCTTGCGGCGCGCATTCACCCGCTGCCGGCCTGCGCGCTGACCGATGCGCCGGCGCTCAAATATCGCGACTTCCTGACCGTTGCGCTCAAGATCCGCTCGGAGGATCTGTTCCCCGACAACTGGATCTATATCCACGACAGCAAGGTGAAGGTCGGCCGGGTGCAGAATTTCCGCAGCTGGTCGCCCGAAATGGTCCCCGACCCCGCGATCGCGTGCGTCGGTCTCGAATATTTCTGCTTCGAGGGCGACGGGCTCTGGTCGTCGAGCGACGACGAGCTCGTCGCGCTGGCGACGAAGGAAATGGCGATCCTCGGCCTCTGTGACCCCGCCGATGTCGTCGGCGGCGCGGTGGTGCGGCAGGAAAAGGCCTATCCGGTCTATGACGATGATTATGCCGCGCATGTCGCGGCGATGCGCGAGGAGCTCGAGGCGCGCTATCCGACGCTCCACATGGTCGGACGCAACGGCATGCACCGCTACAACAACCAGGATCATGCGATGATGACCGCGATGCTGACGGTGCGCAACATCGCCGCAGGCGCGCGCGTCTACGACATCTGGGGCGTCAATGAGGATGCCGAATATCACGAGAGCGGCAGCGAGGGCGAGCGCGCCGCGCTCGCATCGGTGCGCGCCGTTCCCGGCCGCGCCGCCAAGGCGGCGTGACGTCGCTTTTGCCCGGAGGACCGCGGCGATGATCGACAGGGCCTTGCAGATGATCGACGCGGCGCGGTGCGGCGAAGCGCGCTGGATCGCCTATCTGTTCGCGAGCGGGCTCGCGCTCGGCACCGACGCCGGGCTGTTCCTGCTGCTGCTCGATGGCGGGCTGGCGCCCGTCGCCGCCTCGGCGCTCGGCTATGGCACGGGCATCCTCGTCCATTGGCTGGTATCGAGCCGGCTCGTCTTTGCCGACGGCATCGCGGCGCGCGGCACGGACGAGCGCCACCGCCAGAAGCTGCTGTTCGTCGGCTCGGCGCTCGTCGGTCTCGCGGTGACCACCGCGATCGTCGGCGCCGGGAGCGCGCTCGGCCTCGATGCGCGTCTCGCGAAGCTCGCCGCGATCGTCGTCAGCTTCCAGACCACCTATCTGCTGCGCCGCCACGTCGTCTTCCGTCCGGACGCCGCGTGAGCGCCGGTACCCTCGCGGCCGAGGGCGCGAAGACCCCCGAGACTGCGCCGTTCTTCGCGGCGTGGATGACGCCGGTTCGCGTCGCGCTCATCTTCTGGGCGGTCGTCGAGGTCGCGATCTTCATCGGGCAATGGCCGGCGATCACGGCGCTCCAGCTGAGCGACACCGACGACGCGATGCGCATGGCGCAGGTGCGCGACCTTCTGGCCGGGCAGGGCTGGTGGGACCTCATGCAATATCGGGTCAATCCGGCGGATGGCGGCGTGCTGATGCACTGGTCGCGGATCGTCGATGCGCCGATCGCGGGCGGAATCCTGTTGCTGCGGCCGTTTTTCGGCCAGCCGCTCGCCGAGCAGATCGTGATGGCGCTGTGGCCGCCGCTCCACCTCGCGGCGCTGCTCGCCGCCGCCGCGCTCGGCTTCCGGACGCTGTCCGACCGGCGCATCGCCTTTGTGGCGCCGCTCTATATTCTCTTCGCCGGCTATATCATGGTGCAGTTCCGGCCGCTGCGCGTCGATCATCACGGCTGGCAGATCTTCCTCGCGATGCTGATCCTCTGGCAGGCGCTGCGTCCCGCGAGCCGCGGCGCCGGGCTGCTCGGCGGGCTGTTCGCGGCGATGCTGGTCGCGGTGTCGATCGAGGGGCTGCCGATGGCGGCGCTTTTCGCGGGAATCGCGGCGCTGCGCTGGGCGCTGAACGGCGACGCCGCGAACCGCGACCGGCTCCTCGGCTATATGGGCGGGCTGGCGGGGGGCGCGATCCTCTTTCAGTTCGCGACGCGCGGGCCGGCGGGACTCGCGGGGGCGTGGTGCGATTCGCTGTCGGCGCCCTATCTCGCCGCCTTCACGGTCGCCGCGGCCGGCAGCGGGGTCGCGGTGGCGCTGCGGCCGTCGCGGCCATGGCTTCGGTTGCTGCTTCTCGGCGGGGCGGCCGTCCTCGCGGCGCTCGCGCTCGTCGCGGTCGCGCCCGAATGCGCGCGCGGCCCCTTCGCGTCGCTCGATCCGATCGTCGATCGTTACTGGTATCGCCGCGTGATCGAGGGGCAGCCGATCTGGGCCGCGAAGCCGCACAATATTCCGTTTCTGATCGTCCCCTCGCTGTTGGGGTTCGCGGGCGCGGGACTCGCATGGCTGCGCAGCGCGAGCGCCGAGGACAGGCGCCAATGGGCGACGATCCTGATCGCACTCGCCGGTGCGACGGCGCTGTCGCTGCTGGTGATGCGCAGCGTTTCGACCGCGCATCTGATCGCGGTGCCGGGCTGCGCCTGGGTCGGGCTGTGCCTGTGGAGCCGGGCGCGGGGGCTCGCCGGCGCCTTGCCGCGCATTGCGGGCTCGGCGCTCGCCGCCGCGACCGTGCCGCTCTTCGCCAGCCTCGCGGTCGCCGCGCCGCTCGGCTGGGTCTTTCCGGCGTTGCAGGCGCCCGACGAGCGCCGCGCCGCGGCGGACACGCCAAAGCGTCAGAACTGCCTCGACCCCGCCGCGATCGCGGCGCTCGACCGGCTGCCGCCGGCGACGATCCTTGCGCCGATCGACCTCGGCGCGCCGCTGATCTTCTGGACGCCGCATCGCCTCGTCGCGACGCCGCACCATCGCAACAAGGAGGCGATGGCCGACACGATCCGCGCGTTTCTGGGCGATCCCGCCAAGGCCGAGGCGCTGGTGCGCGGGCGCGGCGCGACGCTGATCGTCGTCTGCCGCAGCGCGAGCGATTTCGGCAATTACCGCAAGGCGCGCGCCGACGGGCTGGCGGCGCGTCTCTATACCGGCAAGCCGCCCGCCTGGCTCGAACCGGTTCCGCTCGGCACCGCGACGGGATTGGCGGCGTGGCGCGTCAGGCCGGCCGGAAGCTGAGCGCGGCGCCGTTCATACAATAGCGCTTGCCGGTCGGCTTCGGCCCGTCATTGAAGACATGGCCAAGGTGGCCGCCGCAGCGGCGGCAATGGACCTCGGTGCGCGCATAGCCGAGTTCATGGTCGGTCGAGATCGCGATCGCGTTCTTCAGCGGCGCCCAGAAGCTCGGCCAGCCGGTGCCGCTCTCGAACTTGGTCTTGCTCGAATAGAGCGGCAGCGCGCAGCCGGCGCAGGAAAAGATGCCCGCGCGATGCTCGTCGTTGAGCGGATTGGTGAAAGGACGCTCGGTCACCGCCTCGCGCAGCACCTTGTACTGGAAGGGGGTGAGCCGCGCCTTCCACTGCGCGTCGGACAGGCGCCAGCCGGGCTCGGCCAGCGGCCGCCTCGACTTGGCGAAGAGCATCGGCGCGCCGATGAGCGCGCCGCCAAGCGCGAGACCGCCGAGAAGATAGCGCCGTTCGATCATATCCGTTGATACGGGACCGGCCCGCGTGAGGTTTCAGCCGCGCATCAATATTTTTCGAGCACCACCGGCAGATGGCGATAGCCGTGGACGAAGCTCGCGTGGACGCGCTCGGGCTCGCCGACGACGTTCACGCGCAGCCGGCGCCGCTGCATCTCGGAAATCAGCGCGGTGAGCTGCAGCTCTGCGACGCGCGCCCCGACGCAGCGGTGGATGCCGTAGCCGAAGGCGAGGTGGCGGCGCGCATTCTCGCGGTCGACGATGATCCGGTCGCCGTCGGGAAAAATGCTCTCGTCGCGGTTCGCCGAGGCGTACCACAGCGCGATCTTGTCGCGCTTCCTGATCTGGTGGCCGAACAGTTCGGTATCCTCGGTCGCTGTGCGGCGCATGTGCGCCAGCGGGGTCTGCCAGCGAATGATCTCGTGCATCGCGTTGACCGCGAGATCGGGATCGTGGTTCGCCTCGAGCTTCGCGCGCTCCTCGGGGAAGCAGTGGAGGCCATAGGCATAGGACGACATCGAATTGCGCGTCGTATCGTTGCCGCCGACGATGAGGAGGATGAGGTTCCCCATGAATTCCTCATGGCTCATATGGCTCATCGCGTCGGACTGGAGCATGATCGAGATGAGGTCGTGCGGCCCCGGCGCCTGCGCCTTGCGGTCCCACAGCTCCTTGAACGCCGCGCCCATCTCATAGGCGATCGCGAGCCGCTTTTGCCTGAGTTCGACGGTGTTGAAGCTCTCGATGTCGCCGAGCGCGTCGGACCAGGCGGTGAGCTTGTGCCGCTCCTCCCACGGGAAATCGAAGAGAATCGCGAGCATCTGCGTCGTCAGCTCGATCGACAGCTTCTCGACCCAATCGAACGTCTCGCCGATGGGGAGCGTGTCGAGCACCGCGGCGGTGCGCGCGAGCGTGTCGGCGCGCATCCGCTCGATCTCCGACGGGCCGAAGGCGGGGGCGACGGTGCGGCGCTGTGCGGTGTGCTGCGGCGGATCCATCGCGATGAACATCGGCATCGGGACCTCGCCCTCCTGCAGATGCTCGATTCCGTCGCCCGCAACGGTGATGCCACCATATTCCCACGAAGAGGAGAAGATCTTGGGCAGCGCCTCGATATGCTGGATCGGCTTATAGGTCGTCACCGACCAATAGGGCCCGAACTTCGAATCCTCGCAATAATGGATCGGCGATTCGGCGCGCAGGCGGGCCATCGGCTCCTGCCAGCGATCCTCGCTCCACAATTCGGCGCGGGAAACGTCGAGCGGATCGGGGTTTTCGGGGGCAACGCGAAATTGGGTGGCCATCGGGGCAGCTCCTCTTCGGAGGCCGTCTCGCGCGGCCTGGATGAGTTGCAGAATGCCACTATTTACAGCTTTGTCAACGGCGGGGTGAGGGCGATTCTGGAGTGGGGAGGGGCCATCCAACCTCGTCATGCTGAACTTGTTTCAGCATCCATGGCCCGGTCTCTCCTTCGGCGCTGCGCCCAATTCAAGGGCAGGCCATGGACCCTGAAACAAGTTCAGGGTGACGAAGAATTCAATGTCCCCTTCCGGTCGCAACCGAACGGCGCCCGCTAGCGGATCACCGCCGCGCGGCCGCATCGGCCGCGGTTGCGGCGGCGGTCGCTACTCCCGCGCTGCGTTTCCAGAAGCGCCAGTCGCTGCGCCCGCTCAGCACGCCTGAGCGGAAGAGGCGGACCGAGAGGTAGACGACGAGCGCGACCCATATCGCCTGCCAGCCGAGCGCGAGCAGATGCACAGCCTTCGCGTCGTCGGTCGCGGCGCGCGCCGCCATCGCGAGCGGCGAGGAGAAGGGGATGATCTGGGCGATCGTCGCGAGGCCGCTTCCGGGCGCGTTGGCGGCGGCGGTCGACAGGCTGAACATCGCGACCTGGAAGATGGTGATCGGCAGGCTGAGCATCTGGATCTCGCGCACCGTCGAGGCCTGCGCGCCGACGCCGAGGAAGACCGCGCCGAGGAGCAGGAAGGCCATGACGAAATAGAGGAATGACATGCCGATAAAGAAGGGCCAGCCGGTTGCCGGTGCCACCGCCAGGACGGCCGGCGGCGCCGAAGCCCCGGCCGCCGCGCCCGCCTGCGCCATCGCGGCGGGATCGATCTGGGTCATCGCGATCAGCCCGCCGCCGACCGCCATCGCCGTCCAGAAGGCGATGAACAGGATCGCGACGCCGAGCAGCCCGAGCAGCTTGCCGAGAAAGACGCTTTCGAGCGGCACCGCGGCGGCGAGGATCTCGATCACCTTGTTGCCCTTTTCCTCGGCGAGCATGCCGACCGACTGGCCCGCGAGAAGCAGGGTCAACAGGAAGATGACGAAGACGGCGCCGAAGCCGATCGACTGCTGCGCCGCGATGCTCGTACCGCCACGCGTCAGGCTTTCGAAGCGCGGCGCGGCGGGGGCGATGGCGCCCGCCGCCCGGTTCCGCAGCACCTCGGTCGCAAGCAGCGCGAGATAGCGGCCCGAGCGGCTGCCCGCCTCGCGCTCGACGATGCGCGGAGCCGCGAGGGACCCGCTCATCACCGCATAGGTATCGCGGCCTTTTTCCTGCGCGACCGCGACCGGATCGGTGTTCGCTGCGGCGATGCGCAGCTCGAGCGCCGCGGGGCGGTCGCCGGGCAGCGCGTCGCGCAGCCGGTCGTCGGCGTCGCGCAGCGCCTCCATGTCGCCCGGATCGGCGATCACGACGAGGCGCCCGGCGCCGCGCGCACTGTCGGCGAGCTGTGAGGCGCCGACGCCGCCCAATGCCCCCATGCCGATCATGAACAGCGGCGCAAGCAGGAAGAGAAGGAAGGTCGGGGTCGCGACGATCGACAGGAAGTCGCGCCGCGCGATCACGAACAGCGTGCGCAGAAAGGGGCTCATGCCGCGGACTCCTCGATCGCGTCGGCATGCGCGTCGGCGTCGAACCCCGCGTCGACCTGGCGGACGATATGGACGAAGGCATCGTGGAGCGCGGGGCGGACGATCGACAGGCCGGCAACGCCGTGGCCGCTCGCGGTGATGCGCGCGAGCAGCGGTTCGACCGCGTCGTCTTGAATCGGGAATTGCCATGCGTCGCCGCGCCGTTCGGCTCCCGCGGGCAGGAGCGCGGCGAGCGCGGGATCGTCGGTGCGCGGCGTGTAGCGCACCTGCATCGGCAGCAGCGCGCGCGCCGCGTCGACGGTGCCCTCGAAACGGCGCGCCGAACGGGCGATGATCGCGATGCGGTCGCAGAGGCGCTCGGCATGCGCCATGACATGGGTGGAGAAGAGGATCGTCGCGCCGCGCTCGCGCTCGCGCCGCACCAGCGTTTCGAGCCGCTCCTGGTTGACCGGGTCGAGCCCCGAGAAGGGTTCGTCGAGAACGATCAGGTCGGGGGCGTGGACGATCGATCCGATCAGCTGGACCATCTGCGCCATGCCCTTCGACATCTTGCGGATCTTCTCGTCGATCACGCGCTCGAGCCCGAGTTCGGTCATGAAGGTCGCGGCACGGCGGCGCCCCTCGGCCCATTCGAGCCCGCGCAGCGCGCCCATGAAGGCAATCGCCTCGCGCGCCTTCATCCCGGGGTAGAGGCCGCGCTCCTCGGGCAGATAGCCGACGCGGTGACGCACCGATTGCGGCGTATGGCCGCCGAGCAGCCGGCTCTCGCCCGAATCGGGGTCGACGATGCCCAGCATCATGCGGAGGCTGGTGGTCTTGCCCGCGCCATTGGGGCCGAGCACGCCGTAGATGCTGCCCGTCGGCACTTCGAGGCTGACATGATCGACCGCCTTGAAGGCGCCGAAATATTTGGTGAGGCCTTTCGCCTCGACGCTGAGCTCGCTCAAAAGCCGGTCCCTGATCATTTCGTGCAAGCTATGGCACGGCAATGGGGTTGGCGTATAGGGCGCCAATGGTTGCCGAAGCCTTGCCCCCTCTTGAACAGCGGCTCGAAGCCGTCGCGCGCGCGCACGGCTTCGCCGCCTTCGGCATCGCGCGCGCCGATGCGGCGCCCGAGACGGCGGCGCGGCTGAACGCGTGGCTCGCCGAAGGGTGCCACGGCGGCATGATCTGGATGGAAAGCCGGGCCGCCGAGCGCGGGTCGCCGCAGGGGTTGTGGCCCGAGGTGCGGTCGGTGATCGCCTTGGGCATGAGCTATGCGCCCGCCGCCGACCCGCTCGCGCTCGCGGACGAGCCCGACCGGGGGCGCATCTCGGTCTATGCGCAGGGGAGCGACTATCACGACATCGTCAAGAAGGCGCTGAAGGCGGTCGCGCGCTGGCTGGTCGCCGAAGCGCCCGGCGCTGACGTGAAAGTGTTCGTCGATACCGCGCCGGTGATGGAAAAGCCGCTCGCGGCGGCGGCGGGGCTCGGCTGGCAGGGCAAGCATACGAATATGGTCAGCCGCGAGCACGGGAGCTGGCTGTTTCTGGGGGCGATCTACACGACGCTCGACCTTGCGCCGGCGCGGCCGGGGCGCGACCGCTGCGGCAGTTGCCGGGCGTGTCAGGACGCGTGCCCGACGCAGGCCTTTCCCGCGCCCTACCGGCTCGATGCGCGGCGTTGCATCTCCTACCTGACGATCGAGCATGACGGGCCGATTCCGGTCGAGCTGCGGCGCGGCATCGGCAACCATGTCTATGGCTGTGACGATTGCCTCGCGGTCTGCCCGTGGAACAAGTTCGCCGAAACCGCGCATCGGCACCGCGCCTTCCTGCCGCGCGCCGAGCTTGCCGCGCCGGCGCTCGCCGATCTGCTCGACCTCGACGATGCGGGATTCCGGCAGGTCTTCGCAGGATCGCCGATCAAGCGTATCGGGCGGAACCGCATGGTGCGCAACGCCGCGATCGCGGCAGGCAACAGCGGCGATGCGGGCTTCCGGGCGCGGCTCGCGGCGCTGATCGAGGACGAATCCCCGATGGTCGCCGATGCGGCCGCCTGGGCGCTCGCCGAACTGGCGGAATGACGTCATTTAAGCCCTCCTTTTGGAGAGGAGGGAAAAGGTCACCGCTGGAGCGCGGAGATGCAGCCATCGATGCTGGCGTCGCGGCCGTCGGGCGCGCGGGCGTCGACGTGGGTGGCGAGCGGCTTCGCGCCCTGTTTGGGGGCGTAATAATAAACGTCGAGGATGCAGGCGTCGCCCGCGAACTGCAATTTGCGCCCCGTGCCTTCGGTCACGTCGAGCCGCGGCTTGCCGAACAGGCCGATCGCCGCGTCGGCGTCGTGGCCGATCAGGCTGTTGTGCTGGACGACGCGCGGCGGGGCGATCGGCGTCGGTGCGGGTCGCGGCGGGGTCGGCCGGGCGGCGGCGGATCGCGGCGGCGTCGCGCGCGGGATCGCGGGACCGGCACAGCCGGCGAGCAGCAGCGCGAGGCCCGCGATGGGTCCCAGATGGTGGTGCCGGATCATCTGTCGTCCCTCTTCCCCAGGTGAAGCATGTGCACGGCCATAGCGGCGCCGGCGATGGGGGCCAAGAAATTGGCGACGGGAATCAGGAAAGCTGCGGCGGACAGCAGCCCGAGCGACCAGCGCGCGGCTCGGTCGAGGCGTGGCCGGTCGGGGTGACGCGCGAGGACCATCGCCTCGAGGTCGCGGCCGAGCAGCAGCGCGTTGACCGCGAGCGCAAGCAGTAGCGTGCCGACGCCGGTGACGAGAAGCAGGATATAGAAGGGCAGCGCGACGAGATTGCCGAGGATCAGCCGCGCCAGCGAGGCGAGCGCGAGGCGGATGTTCTGTCGCCATCCGACGTCGACCGCGCGCCGCGCGGCGGCGGGATAGTGGCGCGTCTCGATATCGGCGACGATGCCATCGGCGAACAGGCCGACGACGACGATCGCGACGGCGCGGAAGAGGAGCCAGCTCGCGGCGATCAGCGCGAAAATGATCACGATTCCCGCCATGTCGAGGTTCGCGCCGGCAAGCCACTGCCCATGGGCGAGCGCCCAGCGCGCGCCGAAGAAGATCGCCGCGCCGGCGGCGAGGAAGATCAGCAGCGTCAGCGCGAGGCTCGCCGCGAGGATGCGCAGCACCCGCGGGCTGGGCAGGTCGCGGAGCGCGAGCAGCAGGGCGTGGACGGCGCGGGCCATGGCGCCGGGATGCGGGGCGCCGCCGCGCGCGTCAAGCGTCGCGCTTGCCTTGGCGCGCGCCGCCGATTAAGGCGCGCGGCAGCTTTTCCCAACATCACAGGAATTTTCATGGCCTCCACCGCCCGTTTCGACGTCGTCGCCATCGGCAATGCGATCGTCGACGTCATCGCCCGCGCCGACGACGCGCTGATCGAGGCCGAGGGCCTCACCAAAGGCTCGATGCGGCTGATCGACGCGGCGGAAGCGACGCGCCTCTATGCCGCGATGGGCCCCGCGGTCGAGATGTCGGGCGGGTCGGCGGCGAACACGCTCGCGGGGATGGCGGCGCTCGGCCGCCGCTGCGCCTTCATCGGGCAGGTCGCCGACGACCAGCTCGGCCACGTCTTCACCCACGATCTGCGCGCGCTCGGCGTCGCCTATGACACGCCGCCGCTCAGTGGCGGAGCGCCGACCGCGCGCTGCCTGATCCTCGTCACCCCCGACGGCCAGCGGACGATGAACACCTTCCTGGGCGCGAGCCACCTGCTCGAGCAGGCGATGATCGACGAGGCGGTGATCGCAGATTCGGACATCCTCTATCTCGAAGGCTATCTGTGGGATCCGCCGCTGTCGCGCGCCGCGATGCGCCGGGCGATCGACGTCGCGCGCGGCGCGGGGCGCAAGGTCGCCTTCACCCTCTCCGACGCCTTCATCATCGACCGCCATGGCGAGGATTTCCGTGCGCTGATCGCCGAAGGGCTGTTCGACATCCTCTTCGCGAACGAGGTCGAGATCAAGGCGCTCGCCGGCGAGGCGGATTTCGAGGCCGCGGTCGCCAAGGTCGCCGCCGACGTGCCACTGCTCGTCGTGACGCGCAGCGAAAAGGGGGCGATCGCGATCATGGGCGGGACGCGCACCGAGGTCGGCGCCGAGCCGATCGACGCGGTGGTCGACACCACGGGCGCGGGCGACCTCTTCGCCGCGGGCTTCCTCGCGGGTCAGGCCGAGGGCCGCGTGATTGCCGACTGCCTGACGATGGGCGCGGTCTGCGCGCGCGAGATCATCGCGCAGGTCGGCCCGCGGGCGCAGACCGACCTCAAGGCCGAGGTCGCGGCGCGCCTGGGCTGAGTTAGGCGGCGGGGGTTTCCGCCGCTTCGGGGTGCTTGCGGAACAGCGCGCGGTCGGCGGGGCCGAAGCCGCGCGTCCAGATCAGCCAGGCATAGACGCCGAGGATGAAGGGCACGCCGATCAGCAGCTCGGCCCATTCGGGGAGCTGGGTCGCGCCCCATCCGAGCACCGCCGCGCCCGCGGTCGCCCAGACCAGCGCCCAGCGCAGGCTGTTGACCGGGGCCTTCAGGATGCGCGCGAGCAGCCAAGCCTTCGCCACCGAGGCGAAACCGAGCGCGAGCATCAGCGCGAGCGCGACCGCGCCGGCATAATAGATCGGCGCCAGCCCCATCGACTGCGCGACGAGGATCAGCCCGACGCTGAGCACCGCCTGCAGCGCGAGCGTCGCGAGGCTGATCAGGAGGTTGCGGTGGCGCGCGACATAGACGAGCGCCGCCTCGCTGACCACCGCGGTCGCCGCGACGACCTCGGCGGCGAGCAGGAAGGCGAGCGCGCCGGTGCCGCCGACGAATTCGGGGCCCACGAGCCCCATTACCGCCTCGCCCGGAATGCCGAGCGCGAGCGCGACCCCGGCCTGCGCCGCGATGATCCAGAAGCCGACCTGGCTGACCTGCGCCGCGACCGCAGCGAAGCGCTTTTCGGCGAGGCTGCGGGTGATGACGGGGCCGAGGATCGGCTCGAAGCTGGTCTTGAGCTTCTGCGGCAGCGAGGCGACCTGCTGTGCCATGTAATAGATGCCGTAGATCGTCGGCGAGGTGAACTGGCCGAGGATGAAGAGGTCGAGCCGGCGCGTCCCCCATTCGATCGCGTCGGCGGCGGCGAGCGGCGCGTTGCGGCGCGCAAGCCCGATCAGGTGCGCCATATGCGGGCGCCACACGCCCGGGCCGCCATAGTGGCGGATCATCGGCCACAGCGCCGTCAGAAAGGCCGCGACCATCGCCGCGGCATAGGAGAGCATCAGCCCGTCGCGCATCGACACGAACCAGAAACCGGCCGCCGCGATGCTGATCGTCCACGGTTCGACGATCGCCCGCGCGCGCACCGTCGCGCCGATGTCGAAGCGATAAGCGCAGGCGGCGAGCGCGATTTCGGTTCCCGCGATCGCGAAGACGAGGAGCGCCATCCAATGATCGGTGCCGCTGATGTCGCCCGCCGGATACATGAGCTGCGGGACGAGGAAGAGGATCGCCGAGCCGAGCGCCGAGGCGAGGAAGGCGACGAACATGCCGTCCCACACGACGATGCGCGGATCGGCGCCCGGCGCGCTCAATTGCTCGGCGAGGCCGCGCTTGAGGCCGAGCGTCGCAACCTGCGCGACCAGCTCGATGACGAGCACCGCGAAGGCGAAGCGGCCGACCAGATCGGCGCCGTACCAGCGGCCGGCGACATAAAGGAAGGGGAGCCGCGCGATGAGGCGCAGCACGAAACCGAAGAAATTGGTGCGCCCACCCTTGGCGAGCGCCGCCGCATCGGCGTCGGGCATCGGCTGATCGGGGCCGGAATCGGAGGGCGGGGGCGCGGCTGCGCTATCCGTCTGGCTCAAGCCTGGCGCCCCTTCTGCTTTTCCCCGCCGCGCAGCCTAGCGCGCGCGGGCGGTGCAGGCAATCGCGGGCGTGCCGTTGCGGAGCGGTTTTGTCTCACGCGCCTTCGCGTCGCAGCGGGCGGCTGAGCAGCGCCTGAACGGCATCGGCGACGCTGGTTTCACCCGCAACGAGGCGCGCGACGGCGCCGGTGATCGGCATGTCGATGCCTTCGACGCGCGCCGCTGCGGCGACCACCGGGGCGCTGAACGCGCCCTCGGCGACGGTACGGCGGTCGGCCATCAGTTCGGCGGCCGACATTCCGCGCCCCAGCCCTTGGCCGAGCGCGAAGTTGCGTGAATTGGACGAGGTGCAGGTGAGCACGAGGTCGCCGAGCCCGGCGAGCCCGGCGAGCGTTTCGGCCTGCGCGCCGCGCGCGAGGCCGAATCGCGTCATCTCGGCGAAACCGCGGCTGATCAGCGCCGCGCGCGCGTTGAGCCCCAATCCGGCGCCGTCGACGATGCCGCAGGCGATCGCCAGGATATTCTTGACCGCGCCGCCGATCTCGGCGCCGATCACGTCGGTCGAGGCATAGGGGCGGAAATGCGGGCGCGCGAGCGCGCGGGAAAGGGCCTCGGCGAGCGCCGGATCGTCGGCGGCGAGGGTGATCGCGGTCGGCAGCCCCGCCGCGACCTCGTGCGCGAAGGTCGGGCCCGACAGCACCGCGCGCGGGCGGGCGGGAAAGGCTTCGCGCGCCATGTCGACCGGAAAGGCGAAGCTTTCCGCCTCCATCCCCTTGCTGCAGAAGATCAGCGGGGCATCACCCGGCGGAAGCGCGGCGAGAACGGCGCGCAGATAGGGGACGGGAACGACGACGAGCAGCGCGTCGAGCCCCGCGAGGTCGGCCAGGTCGACGGTCGCGGTCAGCGAGGGCGAAAGCGCCGCGTCGGGAAGGAAAAATGGGTTTCGATGCTCCGCGTTGATCGCCGAGACGACCTCCTCCTCGCGCGCCCAGAGCCGGACCGGCGCGCCGTCCGCGGCGAGGAGTTGCGCGAGCGCGGTGCCCCAGGCGCCGCCGCCGACGACGCCGAAGCGCGAAAAGGGTGGCGTCATGCTTTCACGCGTCATGCCTTGACTCCGGCTCCGCGCACCGCCTCGGCTTCGGCGTCGAGCGGCCAGCGCGGGCGCGCCGCGACCGACAGCGGGTCGGTGAGCCCCGCGGCGAAGCGTTCGGCACCCGCCCAGGCGATCATCGCCCCATTGTCGGTGCACAGCCACAGCGGCGGCGCGACGAAGGGTTTGTCGAACCGCGCCGCGAGCTCGGTCAGCGCGGCGCGGATCGCGCCATTGGCCGCGACGCCGCCGGCGACGACGAAGGCGCTCGCCTCGGGGCAGGCGGCGAGCGCGACGCGGCTGCGGTCGACGAGGCAGTCGACCACCGCCTGCTGGAAGGAGGCGGCGAGGTCGGCGACGCTGTGCTCGCCCGACGCCGCGGCGCGCGCAACCGCGCTCTTGAGCCCGGCGAAGGAGAAATGCGGCTCGCGGCTGCCGACGAGTGGGCGGGGAAGGGGGACCGCGCGCGGGTCGCCGCCCGCCGCCACGCGCTCGACCGCCGGGCCGCCGGGATAGCCGAGCCCGAGCAGCTTGGCGGTCTTGTCGAACGCCTCGCCCGCCGCGTCGTCGATCGTCGTCGCGAGGCGGCGGTAATCGCCGACGCCCCGGACGAGGAGGAGCTGGCAGTGGCCGCCCGAGACGAGCAGCAGCAGATAGGGAAAGGCGAGCCCCGCGTCGGTAAGGCGCGGGGAAAGCGCGTGCCCCTCGAGATGATTGACCGCGATCAGCGGCTTGCCCGCCGCGTGCGCGAGCGCCTTGCCGGTGACGAGCCCGACCATCACCCCGCCGATCAACCCCGGCCCGGCGGTCGCGGCGATCGCGTCGATGTCGGCGAGCGAAACCCCCGCATCGCCGAGCACTCCCTCGACGAGCGGCGCGAGGCGATCGACATGCGCGCGCGCCGCGATCTCCGGGACGACGCCGCCATAGGGCTTATGCTCGGCCTCCTGCCCCGCGACGCGATGCGCGAGGACGCGCCGTTCGCTGTCGACAAGCGCCGCCGCGGTTTCGTCGCAGCTCGATTCAAGGCCAAGGATCAGGGTCATATGATATGCCCCCTTACTCGCGCGAAGCGCAGGGGGGCAAGCGGGGTTGCACTCCCGCCATCTTCCCTTTCGTCCGCGCAGCGCCTAGCAGCGGCGCATGACCGATCTTCCCACCCCCGCGGCGCCGCTGCGCATCGGCACGCGCGCCTCGCCGCTCGCGATGGCGCAGGCGAACATGGCGGCCGCGGCGCTGGCCGCGGCGCACGGGCTCGATCCCGCGGCGCTTGTCATCGTGCCGATCACCGCGACCGGCGACAAGATTCAGGATCGCGCGCTCGCCGAGGTCGGCGGTAAGGCGCTGTGGACGCGCGAACTCGACGCGATGCTCGACGCGGGGGTCATCGATGTCGCGGTGCACAGCCTGAAAGACGTCGAGACGCTGCGCGACGCGCGCTTCGCGCTCGCGGCGATGCTGCCGCGTGCCGACCCGCGCGACCGGCTGGTGGTGCGCGAGGGGATCGCGGCGTCGGCGATCGCCGATCTGCCGCCGGGCGCCCGGCTGGGGACGAGCAGCCCGCGCCGCGCGGCGCAGGTCCGGCGGCTGCGCCCCGACCTCGAAACGGTGCTGCTGCGCGGCAATGTCGCGACGCGGCTCGCGAAGCTCGCGGCCGGCGACGCCGATGCGACGCTGCTCGCGGCGGCGGGGCTCGAACGGCTCGGGATGCACGACATCGGCGTCGCGCAGGACGCGGCGCTGCTGCTTCCCGCCGCGTCGCAGGGGGCGATCGGGATCGAATGCCGTTCGGACGATGCCCGGGTGCGCGCGCTCGTCGCCGCGGTCGACGACGCGCCGACGCACGCCGCGGTGATGGCCGAGCGCGCCTTCCTCGCCGCGCTCGGTGGCGATTGCCGCTCGCCGGTCGCCGCGCACGCGCGCTTCGTGGAAGGTGGTGCGCTGCGTCTCGACGGCGAGATCTTCTCGGCCGACGGCGCCGAGCATGTCGCGGGGCATGTATTGGTCGGCGACGGTGAGGCCGCGGCGCGGCTCGCGCACCGCCTGCTCGCCGAAGCGCCCGAATCGGTCCGGCGCCTGTTCGCGCTATGAGCGCGGGACTGCCGCTGATCGTCACGCGCCCCGACCCCGGCGGCGCGGCGACGGTCGCGCGGGCGCGGGCGATGGGCCTCGATGCCCGGCCCATGCCACTCTTCGCCGCGCATCCGCTCACCTGGGCCGTGCCAGACCCCGGGGATTTCGACGCGCTGCTGCTGACGAGCGCGCAGGCGGCGCGGCTCGGCGGCGCCGGGCTGGCACGACTCGCTCCGCTTCCCGTCCACGCCGTCGGCGCGGCGACCGCCGAAGCCGCCAGCGCGGTGGGCCTGCGCGTCGTCGAGGTCGGCGCGACCGACGGGCAGGCGCTGGTCGACGCCATGACGTCGCGCGGGGTGACCCGGATATTGTGGCTTTGCGGCCGCGACCGGACGCGCTTCGACACGCGCGGGGCGGCGATCATCGCGCTCCCCTGCTATGCCGCCGACACCGTGACGCCGCCCGCCGACTGGCCGGCGCTGGTCGCCGCTCCGGCCGTGCTGCTTGCCCACAGCCGGCGCGCCGCGGAGCGGATCGCCGCGCTCGTGCCGGAGGCCCGCGCGCATCTGGCGCTGGTCGCGATCAGCGCGAAGGCGGCATCGGCGGCGGGGGCGGGATGGGGCGATGTCGCCGTCGCCGAGCGGCCCGATGACGCGGCAATGTTGGCACTGGCGCGCGCTTTGTGCCACAAAGGCTGAAAAATGGGGTCGTTCGAAAGAGAAATATGGCAATCGACAGCGACAAAGGCGTCCGCATCGACGAGAGCGCTCGCGGAAAGGGCTTTTCGTTCCGCACCTTAGTGATCGGTGCCCTGCTCGTGCTGGTGATCGGAATCGTCGGTGGCGGATGGGCGATGACGCGCCTGCTGCCGGGCAGCGGATCCGCGCCGGTGACGAAGGTGGCGCAAACGCCGACACCCGGCGGCACGCTCGCGGCACCGGGCGACAGCGCCGCGCCCGCGCCCAGCGCCGCCGAACCCGCGATGGTCGTGGCGCCGGTCGACGGCGCGAGCGCGCTGTCGGCGCGGGTCGCCGACCTCGAAACGCGGTTGTCGCGCATCACCTTCGAGGCGGCGTCGGCGTCGGGCAATGCGACGCGCGCCGAAGGGCTGCTGATCGCCTTCGCCGCGCGCCGCGCGCTCGATCGCGGCCTGTCGCTCGGCTATCTCGAGGCGCAGCTGCGCCTGCGTTTCGGCGACGACCAGCCGAACGCGGTCAAGACGATCATCGACACCTCGCGTGACCCGATCACCCTCGAGCAGCTGCGCAGCGAGCTCGACACGCTCGCGCCGCAGCTCGTCGGCCGCAACGGCGAGAGCGGCGGCAGCCTGTGGACCGGTTTCCGGCGCGAACTCAGCGAGCTGTTCGTCGTGCGCCCCGCCGGCACGCTGTCGCCGCGCGCGTCCGAACGGATCGAGCGCGCGCGCCGCTATCTCGCGGGCGGCCAGGTGGACAAGGCGATCGAGGAGGTCCAAGCGCTGCCGGGGGCCGAGGCGGCGGGCGAATGGCTGATCGACGCGCGGCGCTATCACGAGGCGCGGCGCGCGCTTGACCTCATCGAGACCGCGGCGATATTGGAGCCGCGCGACAGCCCGGCTGCCGCGATCGCCCGCAAGGGTGCGACCACTCCCTAGCAGCCCGATCCTTGGGCCGCGCTTTGAAGAAAGCCGATCCATGGCCCTCGCCGATCCGCAGCGCATCGAGGCGCTCGACCCGTTCGACCCGCTGGCGCTCGACGCCGAGCTGTCCGATGAGGAGCGGATGGTGCGCGATACTGCGCGCGGCTATGCGCAAAGCGAACTGCTGCCGCGCGTCACCTCGGCCTTCCTCGACGAACGCTTCGACCGCGAGATCATGCGCGAGATGGGACAGCTCGGGCTGCTCGGCGCGACGATCGATCCCGAATATGGCGGCGCGGGGCTCAATTACGTCAGCTACGGCCTGATCGCGCGCGAGGTCGAGCGCGTCGACTCGGGTTATCGCTCGGCCTGTTCGGTGCAGAGCAGCCTCGTGATGCATCCGATCAACGCCTATGGCAGCGAGGAGCAGAAGCGGCGCTTCCTGCCCGGGCTCGCATCGGGCGAGCTGGTCGGCTGCTTCGGCTTGACCGAGCCCGACGCGGGCAGCGACCCCGCGGGGATGCGGACGCGCGCCGAGAAGATCGAGGGCGGCTATCGCCTTCGGGGCGCGAAGATGTGGATCACCAATTCGCCGATCGCCGACATCTTCGTCGTCTGGGCGAAGTCCGACGCGCACGATGGCGCGATCCGCGGCTTCGTGCTCGAAAAGGGGATGAAGGGCCTGTCGGCGCCGAAGATCGAGGGCAAGATCTCGCTCCGCGCCTCGATCACCGGCGAGATCGTGATGGATGGGGTCGAGGTCGGCGAGGATGCGCTGCTGCCGAACGTGTCGGGGCTGAAGGGTCCCTTCGGCTGCCTCAACCGTGCGCGCTACGGCATCGGCTGGGGCGCGATGGGGGCGGCCGAATTCTGCTACGAGGCGGCGCGCAATTACACGCTCGAGAGGAAGCAGTTCGGGCGGCCGCTCGCGGCGAACCAGATCGTGCAGCTGAAGCTCGCGAACATGCTCACCGAGATCGCGCTCGGCACCGAGGCGGCGCTGCGCGTCGGGCGGCTGATCGACGAGGGGCGGCTCGCCCCCGACCGGATCAGCCTTTTGAAGCGCAACAATTGCGGCAAGGCGCTCGATATCGCCCGCGTCGCGCGCGACATGCACGGCGGCAACGGCATCGCGGCCGAATATCACGTCATCCGCCATGCGGTGAACCTCGAGACGGTGAACACCTATGAGGGCACCCACGACGTCCACGCACTGATCCTCGGCCGCGCGATCACCGGCATCAGCGCCTTTTCCTGACGGTGGCGGACAGGCTTCCGAAGCCGCTTGCCGGCTTGCGCGTCGTCGAACTGGCGCGCGTGCTCGCGGGGCCGTGGTGCGGGCAATTGCTCGCCGACCTCGGCGCCCAGGTGATCAAGGTCGAGCGGCCGGGCGCGGGCGACGACACGCGCCAATGGGGCCCGCCGTTCGTCACGGGCGCGGACGGCGAGGCGCTGGGTGCGGCCTATTATCACAGCTGCAACCGCGGCAAGCGGAGCGTCGCGATCGATATCGCGAGCGAAGACGGCCAGACCGCGCTGCGCGACCTGATCGCGGACGCCGATGTCGTCATCGAGAATTACAAGGTCGGCGGGCTGGTCAAATATGGGCTCGATCCGGCGCGGCTGCGCGCCGATTTCCCGCGGGCCATCGTCTGTTCGGTCACCGGCTTCGGCCAGACCGGCCCCTATGCCCACCGCGCGGGCTACGACTATATCGTCCAGGCGATGAGCGGCTTCATGTCGCTGACCGGAGAGCCCGACGGCGCGCCGCAAAAGGCCGGCATCGCCTATGCCGACATCTTCACCGGCATGTATTCGGCCGTCGCGATCCTCGCGGCGCTGCGGCGGCGTGACGTCACCGGCGTGGGCGCGCATATCGACATGGCGCTGCTCGACAGCCAGGTCGCGGTGCTCGCGAACCAGGCCGCCAATTATCTGGCGAGCGGGGTCGTGCCGAAGCGGATGGGCAGCGGCCACGCCAATGTCGTGCCCTATCAGGTCTTTGCGACCGCCGACGGCCAGCTCGTCATCGCGGTGGGCAATGATGGGCAGTATCGCAAGCTCTGCGCGATCCTCGGCATGCCCGAATGGGGTGAAGATCCGCGCTTCGCGACCAACGCGGCGCGGCTCGCGAACCGCACCGAACTGATCCCGCTGCTCGCGGCGAAGATCGCCGCGTGGGACGCGCAGCCGCTGTCGCTCGCGCTCGAGGCGGAGGGCGTGCCGGCGGGGCCGATCAACGACCTCGCCGGCGTCTTCGCCGACCCGCAGGTGGTCGCGCGCGGGATGCGCTTTCGCCCCGAAGGCGCGGCGATCGACGCGGTCGCGAGCCCGATCGTCATCGACGGCGAGCGCATGATCGCACCGGCGGGGGCGCCGCCGCTCGGCGGATAAAAAAGGGGCGCCGCAGCGGACGCCCCTTTCCCTCTTGTTTCAGACTTTGGCCGTCAGAACTTCACTGTTCCGGTGACGAAGACCTGACGCGGATTGCCGTAGAAGGCGGTCAGCGTCCCCTCGGTGCCGAGCGCCGAGAAGGGCAGGCCGTTGGCGCCCGTCGGAATGACGCCGGTCTCCGGATCGGCGACGACGAAGGTATAACCCGAGGTCTTGTATTTCTTGTTGGTCAGGTTCTTGCCGAACAGTCCGATGCTCCAGCGGTCGCCCGGCGCGGTGTAGACGAGGCTGGCGTCGAGCAGCGCGAAGCCCTTCTGGTCGATATAGGGGTTCGGAATCTCGAACTGATAGGTCTTGCTGCGGTACGACAGTGTCGTCGCGAAATTGATGTCGCCGTCGCCGACCGGCGCCGAATAGGCGAGCGTGCCGCTCGCGGTCCATTTCGGCGTGTTCTGCACCTCGCGATAGTCGGCGACGTCGGTCGGCACCCCGCCGATGTTGGTGATATATTCCTTGTACTGCGCGTCGATGAAGCCGAGCGCGGTCGACAGCGTCAGCCGGTCGCCCGCTGCCGCGAGGTCCTGACCCAGCCGCGCGCGGCCTTCGAACTCCAGCCCCTTGAAGGTCGCTTTGCCCGCGTTCGACACGACGCCGCAGAAGCTGGGGAGGCCGCTGACGGTGCAGGCGACCGAGCCCGGAATCTGGACGTCGCTATAGTCGGCGTAGAAGGCGGCGAGCGCGACGTTCAGCGCGCCGTCCATCAGACTGCCCTTGTAGCCGACCTCGTAGCTGTCGACCTGTTCGGGAAGGAAGCTCAGGAAGGCCGCGACCTCGTCGTCGCTCGGGATGCCGTTGGCATTGTCGGTCGGCGCGTTGACGCCGACGCCGCGCGGGTCGAAGCCGCCGCCCTTGAAGCCCTGCGAATAGCTGGCGTAGAGCGTGTGGTCGGGGGTCGGCTTGAACGACAGCGAGGCGCGCGGGGTGAATTTGTTGAAGTTGCGGCTGCCCTCGAAATCGGTGCCCGGCGCGCCGAAGGGAACCCCCGCGCCGCCGAAGACCGGCGATCCGCCGCCTAGGTAATTCTGGCGAAGGATCGACGCCTCGCGCTTGTCCCAGGTGTAGCGGCCGCCGAGCGACAGGCTGAGCTGGTCGGTGAAGTCATAGGTGAAGTCGCCGAACAGCGCGAAGGTCGTCGTGTCGACATCGGCCTCGGTAAAGGCGGTGAGCCCCGCGAAGGTGTTGAAGATGCGCACGTCGAACAAGGTGTCGGCGGTCGCGTCGAGATAATAGAAGCCGAGCAGGCCCTTCAGCCGCTCGCCTTCGTAGAGCAGCTGGAATTCCTGGCTGATCTGTTCGTTGAAATAGAAGCCGGGGACGTCGACGTCGACCGCGGGCAGCGCGTCAAAGTCGATCGGGGTCGCCGACTTGTCCTTGCGCCACGCGCTGATCGAGCGCAGCGTCAGCGTGTCGCTGAGCTCGGCGGTGACGTTCATCGCGAGGCCATAGGCCTCGATATCCTGCTTCGGATCGTTGAGTCCGCCGCGGCTGTCGAACACATTATCGAGGACCGGCTGGTTCGTCGCGAGGCTGGGGATCAGGCGGTGACCGCCGCGCGGATTGCTCTTGTCCTTCGAATAGTCGCCCGAGATGCGGATGAGCACCGGCTCGCCATAGCCGCCGAGCTCGACAGTGCCGCGCGCAGCCCAGACGTCCTTGTTGTAATTTTCGAGCCCTGTGGTGAGATTGTCGCCGAAGCCGCCGCGCGACAGCCGCGCCCCCGACGCGCCGATGCGGACGATGTCGTTGATCGGAGCGCTCGCAGTGACGACGAGGTCGGCCTGGTCATAGGTGCCGTAGGTCGCCTTGACCTTGAGCGAGAAGTCCTGCGGCAGCGGCTTGGTCACATATTTGACCGCGCCGCCGATTGTGTTGCGGCCATAGAGCGTGCCCTGCGGCCCGCGCAGCACCTCGATCCGCTCGACGTCGTAGATGTCGAGCACCGCGGCCTGCGGGCGGTTGAGATAGACGTCGTCGAGATAGATGCCGACGCCTTGTTCGAAGCCCGACACCGGGTCCTGCTGACCGACGCCGCGGATGAAGGCGCTGAGCGTCGAATTGGCGCCGCGCGAGACTTCGAGGGTGGTGTTCGGGGTCGTCGCACCGATGTCGGTGATGTCGATCGCGCCCGCCTTGGCGAGCGCGTCGCCCGAATAGGCGGTGATCGCGACCGGCACGTCGACCAGCCGCTCGTCGCGGCGGCGGGCGGTGACGATGATCTCGCCCGAATCGTCGCTGCTCGCGCCCGGATCCTCCTGCGCGAAGGCGGCGGGCGCGAAGGCGAGCATCGAAAGCGTGGTGGTGGCGAGAACCGCGCGGCGCAGCTGGCGGGCGAAAGGACGCATGATGAGTCTCCCAAGTCACGGGTGACCCCTCGCCACCCCCATTTTACCATTTCTGGCGTCATCTTTTCTTGGGCCCGGACTTGCCAAGCCGCGACGCACCCAATAATGAAAGGTGAACCAAGTTTCAACTTGGAAGTTGGCTCCGGCGTTTTTTGCTTGCCAGTGGTGCGAAAATGCCACGATGCAGGCGCGGAGCGGGAAGAGGGATGGCGCGATGGACCAGCCGGACATGGCGACGGCAGAGGGGATGGCAGCGACGGACGCAACCGGCGGGCGCGACAAGACGCCGCGCACCGAGCGCGGCCGGCGCACCCTGCGCAAGCTGCTCGACGCCGCGGCGGTCGAATTCGGCGAGCGCGGCTTTCACGAGGCGTCGATCAGCGCGATCACGCGCCGCGCCGGCACCGCGCTCGGCAGCTTCTACACCTATTTCGATTCGAAGGAGGAGATTTTCCAGGCGCTCGTCCGCTATATGAGCGAGCAGCTGCGCGATCATGTGACGCCGATCGTCCAGGCCGCGCCCGACGAGATCGCCGCCGAGCGCATCGGCCTCGAATCCTTTCTGGGTTTCGTGCGCGAGCACAGGGAAATCTATCGCATCATCGACGAGGCCGAATTCGTCGATTACGCCAGCTATCGCCGCCACTATGAAACGACGGTCGAGCGTATCCGCCAGCGACTGGAAGCGGGCGCGGCACGCGGCGAGATTCGGCCCGACGTCGGCGAGATCCACGCCTGGGCGATCGGCGGCATGAACGTCTTCCTCGGCATGCGCTACGGCCTGTGGGACGCCGACGCCGACATCGCCGAGGTCGCGCGGATCGCGAACGACCTGCTTGCGAACGGGTTGGGGAAGAAGGATTGATTGCGCGGTGGCCTGTCGTTGAGGCGGGGCTGCATTCTTGTCAGGTCGAATGACTGCCAAGGGGTGAGGAGCGGGCGTTGCATAACTCGTCGCCCCCGCGAAGGCGGGGGCCGCTGTCGTCTTACGCAGCGGCGCAGGAATAAGCCTCCAGCGGCCCCCGCCTTCGCGGGGGCGACGGCTGTTTTCGGTCGCAAGTCGCGGCGATGCTCGCGAACGCGGATCAGCCCCGCGAAATCAGGAAGATCGCATGCTCGGCGCGCCAGCTGGCCGCGGCGTCGCTCGTCGGGCGGTCGCCCGAGAGGTACCAGGCGCGCTCGACCGCGATGCCGCGGGCGCGCATCAGGTCGCGGAAATCGCTGACCGTGACATGGTGGATGTTGGGGGTCTCGTACCAGGCGACGGGCAGCAGCCGCGTCACCGGCATCCGCCCGCCCCAGAGCAGCGCGAGGCGCACGCGCCAGTGCGCGAAATTGGGGAAGCTGACGAAAGCGCGCGGGGCGATGCGCAGCAGTTCGTCGACGATGCGGTCGGGGCGGTGCGAGGTCTGCAGCGTCTGCGACAATATGGCGATGTCGAAGGCGTCGTCGGGATAGTCGGCGAGGTCGCGGTCGGCATCGCCCTGGACCACGGCGAGGCCGCGCTCCATCGCGGCCGCGACATTCGCGGGATCGATCTCCAGCCCGCGCACATCGGCCCCGCCGGTGTCGCGCAGCGCGGCCATCAGCGTGCCGTCGCCGCAGCCGACGTCGAGCACGCGCGCGCCTGCGGGCACCTGCGCCGCGATCAGCGCGAGGTCGGGGCGAAGCGTTGCGGCGGTCATCGGCCGGCCTCGACAAATCCCGCCATCAGCCGCCACATCTCGGGCGAATCGAGCAGGAAGGCGTCGTGGCCGAACGGGCTCGACAGTTCGACGAAACTCGCCTGCGCGCCCGCGCCGTGCAGCGCCTGGACGATGCGCCGCGATTCGGCGGTCGGATAGAGCCAGTCCGAATCGAAGCTGACGAGACCGAAGCGCACCGGCGAATGGCGAAACGCCTCGGCGAGCCGTCCGCCATGCGGGTCGGCGAGGTCGAAATAGTCCATCGCGCGTGTGATGTAGAGATAGGAGTTGGCATCGAAGCGATCGACGAAGCTGATCCCCTGATGCCGGAGATAGGATTCGATCCGGAAATCGGCCTCGAACCCGAACGTCTTGGCCTCGCGGTCCTGAAGCTGGCGCCCGAATTTCTCGGTCAGCCCCGCTTCGGACAAATAGGTGATGTGCGCCGCCATGCGCGCCACCGACAGCCCCTTCACCGGCACCCGCCCGCTCGCATAATAATCGCCGCCCTGCCAGTCGGGATCGGCCATGATCGCCTGCCGCCCGACCTCGTGAAAGGCGATGTTCTGTGCCGAATGGCGCGCCGCCGACGCGATGACGAGCGCGCGGTCGACGCGGCCCGGATAGTGCGCCGCGAAGGCGAGCGCCTGCATCCCGCCCATCGATCCGCCAATGACGGCATGAAGCCGCCCGATGCCGAGCTGGTCGAGCAGCATCGCCTGCGCGCGCACCATGTCGCCGATCGTCACGACCGGAAAGCTCATGGCATAGGGATCGCCCGTCGCGGGATCGATGCTGGCGGGGCCGCTCGACCCCAGGCAGCTGCCGATCACATTGGCGCAGATGACATGATAGCGGTCGGTATCGATCACTCCGCCGGGACGCACCACCTTGCTCCACCAGCCGGGCTTGCCCGTCACCGGATGCGTCGAGGCGACATATTGGTCCATCGTCAGCGCGTGGCAGATGAGGATGACATTGTCGCGCGCGGCGTTCAGCGGACCATAGGCTTCGTAAGCGATCGTCGGCCGCGCAAGCAGCGCGCCGCTGTCGAGCGCGAGCGGATGGTCGAGGGTGATCTGGTTGGGCCGGTCGGATTGCAAGCGCGTTGCCATGGTGCGGCGGGGCTAGGCGCGCATGGCCACCCTTGTCAACGTGCTGGACTTGGGGGCTGCAGCCGCTAAACGGCGCGGCATGACCGACGCGACCCCGACCCTGACGCCGAAGCCGTGGATCAGCGGCATCGCTCCCTATGTTCCAGGCAAGTCGGCGGGCGCCGACGGCCGGCCGCTGATCAAGCTGAGCGCGAACGAGAATCCGCTCGGGACCGGGGACGCGGCGCGCGCAGCCTTCGCCGAGGCCCAAGGCGCAACCGATGCACTGTCGCGCTATCCCGATCCTGGCTCCAACTCGCTGCGCGAGACGATCGCGGCGAAGTTCGGGCTCGATCCCGCGCGCGTCATCTGCGGCAACGGATCGGACGAGCTGCTGCATCTGGCGGCGGGCACTTATGCCGGCGCGGGCGACGAGATTCTCTACGTGCGCTATGGTTTCGCGGTCTACGAGATCGCGGCGCGCCGCGTCGGCGCGACCCCGGTCGAGGCCGACGACAGGGATTATGCGACCGACGTCGACGCGCTGCTCGCGGCGGTGACCGAGCGGACGCGCGTCGTCTATCTCGCCAATCCGAACAATCCGACCGGCACGCTGGCGACGCGCGAGGAGGTGGCGCGCCTCTATGCGGGCTTGCCCAAGGATGTGCTGTTCGTGATCGACCAGGCCTATTCCGAATATTTGTCGGCGGACGAGGACGATGGCGGGCTCGAGCTCGCGAAGACCGCGCCCAATGTCTTCATCACCCGTACCTTTTCGAAGATCCACGGGCTCGCCGCGGAGCGGATCGGCTGGGGCTATGCGTCGGCGGAGGTGGTTTCGGCGCTGCACCGCATCCGCCTGCCGTTCAACGTCACGCGCGCCGGACAGGCGGCGGCGGTCGCGGCGCTAGGCGACGAGGATTTCGTGACCCGCAGCCGCGAGCATAATGCCAAATGGCGCGCGTGGCTGGCGCAGGAGATCGATAGCCTCGGCAACCACGGCCTGCGCGTCGTGCCGTCGGCGACCAACTTCCTGCTCGTTCTGTTCGAGGGCAGGGCGAACGCCGAGACGGTCTACAACCGGCTGATGGACGCGGGCTATATCGTGCGCTGGCTGCCGGGGCAGGGGCTGCCGCACGCGCTGCGTATGACGATCGGCACCGAGGACGAGACGCGCGGGCTGGCGGCGGCGATTCGCGCCGCGCTCGCGGGCTGACGCGGCCGATGGCGATCGAGCGCCTCGCGGTCGTCGGGCTCGGGCTGATCGGCTCGTCGATCGCGCGCGCGGTCAAGGCGCGGCTGCCCGGCGTCGCGGTCACCGGCCATGACGCCAGCGCCGACGTGCGGGGCGAAGCGCGCATGCTGGGCCTGTGCGACCGGATCGCCGACGATGCGGCCGACGCCGTGTTGGGCGCCGACCTCGTCATTCTCGCGGTACCGGTCGGCGGCATGGCCGACGCCGCCCGCGCGATGGCGCCGGGGCTCGCGTCGCACGCGATCGTGTCCGATGTCGGTTCGTCGAAGGCGGGGGTGGGCGCGGCGCTGCGCGCGGCGCTGCCCGGTCATCTCGTCATCCCGGCGCACCCGGTCGCCGGGACCGAGAACAGCGGCCCGGCGGCGGGCTTCGCCAGCCTTTTCGAAGGGCGCTGGTGCATCGTCACCCCGGCATCCGACGCGCCCGAGGAGGCCGTGGCGACGCTCACCGCCTTCTGGCAGGCGCTCGGCGCGACGGTCGACACGATGGACGCCGAGCATCACGACATGGTGCTCGCGGTGACGAGCCACCTGCCGCATCTGATCGCCTATACGATCGTCGGCACCGCGAGCGAGCTCGAGGAAGTGACCGAGAGCGAGGTGATCAAATATTCGGCGGGCGGTTTCCGCGACTTCACCCGCATCGCGGCGAGCGACCCGGTGATGTGGCGCGACGTCTTCCTTGCGAACAGGGATGCGGTGCTCGCGACGCTGCAGCGCTTCAACGAGGATCTGACCGTGCTCCAGCAGGCGATCCGCCGCGGCGACGGCGCGAAGCTCGAAGACTGGTTCACGCGGACCCGCGCGATCCGCCGCTCGATCATCGCCGAGGGGCAGGACGATCCGGCGCCCGATTTCGGGCGGAAGCATTAGGACTCGGTCAAAGCGATCCGAATCCCCGAGCGAAGACGAGGGGCTCGTTCGAGCGGAGCGAGAACTGCCTCACCCCGCTGCCTCGACTTCGCTCGGCATGGCCCCTCGTCTTCGCTCGGGGATTCGGGACTTTTTAGGCGGGCGCTTGCCCCGCCAACAGCGCCTCGGGCGGATTGAGCGCGTTGATCGCTCGCCAGACGCGCTCCTCGGCTTCCTCGCGCGGCAGGCCGGCGGGGATCGTCTCGCCGATCCTGTAGGTGATCGTCCCCGGCCATTTGACCCAGCGGCGTGGCGGGTAGATGATGCCGCTGTTCACCGCGACCGGGATCACCGGCACCCCGAGCAAGCGGTACATCCCCGCGAAGCCCGCGCGGAGCGGCGGCGCGAGCCCGTGCGGCACGCGCGTGCCCTCGGCGAACAATACCAGCGGGCGGCTCGCGTCGAGTGCCGCCTTCGCCGCGGCGAGCATCGCGCGCATCGCCTTGCCGCCGCCGTCGCGGTCGACCGGGATCAGGCCATAGAAGCGCGCCGCCTGCCCCCAGACCGGAATCGAGAACAGCTCCTCCTTCGCGAACACCGCGGGCCATTGGAACAGCAAGGGCTGCTCGATCGTCTCGAACGCGCCCTCATGCTTGAAGACGTAGAGCACCGGAACGTCGGGCATGGCGCCTTCGACGACGATCCGGTGTCTCAGGATGACGCGGCAGATCTGGCGGTGGAACCACGCCCAGCCGCGCACGAACCCGCGCGTCGCATGATGCGAGATCGGCAGCGCGACGACGGCGCCGATCGAGCAGACGCTACTCGCGAGGAAGAAGGCGATCCAGAACAGGATCGAGCGGAGAAGGGCGAGGGCGTAGCGCACGACGCGGGGCTTACAGCCCGAGGAGGCCGCCCGCCAGCCCCGCGAGATATTTGTGATATTCGCGGAACAGCGTCGAGAAGCTCGGCCGGCTGCGCACCGCGTCGGGGATGATCGTCACCTTGCCGCCGACCGCGCGGCCGATCTCATATTCGGCGCGGCGCATGTGCCAGTCGGTGGTGACGAGGCGCACCGTCTTGTAGTTGCGCCGCGCAACCCAGCTCGCCACCTCGGTGGCGTTCGAGCGCGTATCCTCGGCCTCGAACCCGAGCGCGATGCAGCAATCGAACAGCGACTGCGGGCGCTTATATTCGGCGGCGAGCTCGCGCGGCTTCACCTCGCGCGCGACGCCGCTGATCAGCAGCCGCTTCGCCTGCCCCGTCTCGAGCAGTTCGAGCGCGCGGTCGATGCGCCCCGGCCCGCCGGTCAGCACGACGATCGCGTCGGTCTTTTGCGGCGGCGCGGGCATCGGCGGCAGCAGTGCGAACCAGGCGAAGCCGAGCACCCAGATCAGGAAGAGGACGGAAATCAGGCGCTTGATCATAAAATCTTCTTGAGCGCGGCGAGCAGCGTCTGGCGCGCCGTCAAAGCAGCCAGCGCGATAGCCAATAGCGGCAGCGCCAGCAAGAGCGCCCAGCCCGCGGCCCCCAGCGAGGCGGTAGCGGCGAGCCCCGCGGTCACCCGCGACCATTGCCAGCCGATGAGCAGCAGGATCGCCGCCGCGACCGCGCTGCCGAGCGCGATGCCATAGGCGGTGTCGATCGCGATGCGCCGCTGGAACAGCCGCGCGATCTGGCGGTCGGTCGCGCCGATCAGGTGGAGCATCTCGATCGTCGCATAATGGGTGCCGAGCGCGGCGCGCGCGGTCATGATCACCACCGCCGCGCTGGCGAGGATCATCAGCACGACCAGCCCGCCCGCGACCCAGGCGAGCGAGCGGATCAGCCGCGCGACTGGGCCCAGCCATTCGGCGTGCGGGATGATCCGCGCGCCCGGCGCGGTCTCGGCGACCAGCGCGCGCAGCCGGTCCAATTGGCCCGCGCGCTCGCCGCCGACGAAATCCACGTCGATGAGCGCGGGCAGCGGCAGCGACTTGAGCACGGGATCGTCGCCGTCCTCGCCGCCGAACCATTGGCCGAGCGTCGCGAGCAGCTCCGCCTGCTCGACCGCGCGCGCGGTGCGGACATAGGGCTGGGCGGCGGCGGCGCGGCGCAGCGCCGCGGCCTGCTCGGCGCGGGTGACGGGATTGGCGGTGACGATCTGCACCGTCACCCGCCCCGCGATCGCGTCGCCGATCGCGCCCGCCGATCGTGCGAGCCCGATCCCGGCGGCGGCGGCGAGCAGGGTCAGCGTCATCAGGATCGCGATCACCCACGGCGTCGGCCCCGACAGCCGGCGGTCGGGGAGCAGGCGGCGATGCTGGACGGGAACGCGCGGGATGATCATGACGTCACGCGCGGTTCGGCGGATAGCGCAGCGCGCCGGTCGGATCGGCGAGCCGCCCCTTTTCGAGCCGCATCATCTGCGCATTGTCGATCCGACTGATCAGGTGGATGTCGTGGGTCGCGACGACGACGGTGGTGCCGAGGCGGTTGAGCGCCTCGAACAATCCCAACAGCCGCATCGCCATCTCGGGATCGACGTTGCCCGTCGGTTCGTCGGCCACGAGCAGTTGCGGGCGCGCGATCACCGCGCGCGCGATCGCGACGCGCTGTTGCTCGCCGCCCGACAGCGTCGCGGGGCGCGCATCGGCGCGCTCGCTGAGCCCGATCCAGCTCAGCATCTCGCCGACCGGGCCCGACAGATCCTCCTCGCTGACCCCCGCGATGCGCAGCGGCAGCGCGATATTGTCGCGCGCCGAAAGGTGCGGGATCAGGCGGAAATCCTGAAACACGACGCCGATGCGGCGGCGAAAGCCGGGCAGGCGCTGGCGCGGCATCGCCACCAGATCCTCGCCGAACAGCCGCACGATGCCGCGGCTCGGCCGCTGCGCGAGATAGAGCATCTTGAGGAGCGACGTCTTGCCCGCGCCCGACGGGCCGGTGAGGAAATAGAAACTCCCCGGCTGCAGGTTGAAGCTGATATCGGAGAGGATTTCGCCGTCGGGACCGTAGCGGAGCCCGACGCTGTCGAACTCGACCATCGCGCCGCCGGGGCGGGGAGCGGTAGCGGCCGTCATGACGTCAGCCGCGTGCAGGGCCGCGCCGCCGGCCGGGAAAACAGGGGAGCCTCCGCGCTCATGCCGTTGGCTGTTGCACGGCTGTTCCCCAAGGACAAGCGCCGATGCGCCCGTCGGTGCGACGCGGCGCTTGCCAGCGCGCGACTCAGCGTGTTTAGAGGGACGCCATGATCCTCGCCTGCCCGTCCTGCCAGACCCGTTATGTCGTGCCCGATACGGCGATCGGACCCAATGGCCGCACCGTGCGCTGCGCCAATTGCCGCCATAGCTGGTTCCAGGAGCCGGCGCTCGGCGCCGCGGCGATTCCGCCCGCGCCAACGCCAGCTTCGGCGCCGGTGCCGGAACCCGATCCGGTGCGGACGGCCGACGACGGGCCGTCGCCGGCTCCGGTCGCGCCGCCCCCGGTACCGCCCGTGGCGGCGCCGGCCGAGGAGCCCGCCGCGCCTCCGCCTCCCGAAGCGTTCGCCGCCACTGCCGAGCCGGCGCCGCGCGCCATGCCCGCTGCGGCGGACGAACCGCTGCCGTTCCGCCGCGCCCGCCGCAACCCGGCGAAGCGCTGGACGATGGTGGCCGCGGCAGCGGCGGTGCTGATGATCGGTGCGACCGGCGCGCTTTTCTACTACGGGCTGCCGAGCTGGGCGCAGGGTCTCGGGCTTCCCGGCGCGGCCGACGAGCCCGACCTCGTGATCGAACTGCCGCCTAACCAGGATCACCGCGAACTCGCCGACGGCACCATCTATTTCGCGGCGTCGGGGGTGATCATCAACCCGACCGACCGCGAACAGCGCGTGCCACCGATCCTCGCCGAGCTGCGCGACGCGCAGGGGACGATCGTCTACAGCTGGACGATCAAGCCGCCGGTGCGGATGCTGCCGCCGAACGAGAAGGTCAATTTCAGCGAAGCCAAGCTCGACATCCCGCGCCGGGCGACGCAGCTGACGGTGAGCTGGGCGCTGCCGAAAGGCTGAAATTCTGCCGCGTTACCGTGACGTCACGGCGTCACAGGCTGATCGCGGCGGCGAGCGACAGCAGGAAGCTGGTCAGCGTCGCGACGATGATCGGCGCGAAGCTGCGCCAGCCCTGGTCGAGGAGCAGGTGCAACCGCGCCTTCATCGCCGTCGCGACGATCGCGAGCAGCAGCAGCGCCTGCGCCGCGGTCGCGCTGCCATCCTGAACCGGCTTCGGTAGGGGGGCGAGCGAGTTGATCGCCGCGAGCGCGAGGAAACCGAGGATGAACCACGGCAGACGCAGCGGAATGCGCGTCTTCGCCGCCTCTGTCACGCCGCTGCGGCCGAGCCACAAGCCGACGAGCATCAGCATCGGCGCGAGCAGCGCGACGCGCGTCAGCTTGACGATCGTCGCGACCTCGCCCGCCTGCGGCGAGAAGGAAAAGCCGCCGCCGATCGCCTGCGCGACGTCGTGGATAGAGGCGCCGATCAGAAAACCCGCCTGGGTATCGGAGAGGCCGAGTTGCGCCGCGAGCACCGGATAGAGCGTCATCGCGAGCGCGCTGGCCACGGTGATGCCCACCAATGTCAGCGTGAAGCGCGCCTGGTCGACGCGCTTGTCGCCGATCAGCGAATAGAGGGCGAGCGCCGCCGAGGCGCCGCAGATCGCGGTCGCGCCGCCGGCGAGCAGCGCGGCGTGGCTGTCCTGCCGGAACCATCGCGCGCTCGCGACGGTGGCGACGATGACCGCCAGCATGATCAGGACGAGCAGCGCGAAGGGCAGCGGCCCCAGCTCGGCGAGCTGGGTGGCGGTAATCCGCGCGCCGACGAGGACGATGCCGATGCGCAGAGCGGTCTGCGACATCAGGTCGAGCCCCGCGTGGGTGCGCCGGTCCTGCGACAGAAAGGAGAGGGCGAGACCGATCAGCAGGCCCATGAGCACGATCGGCGCGGCATAATGATCGGCGAGCCAGGCGGCGGCGAGCGCCGCGATCGCGGTGACAAGCCCGCCGGGCAGATAGTCGCGCCAGCGCCGCGACGCGGGGCGCGCCGCCTCGAGCTGCAGTTCGCCATAGAGATCGGCCGCCATCGGCCAGCGCTGTTCGGAAATCGCCACGGGCACTCCCCAGGGTTCGGCGCCGCCGCGCTTCGCACATCCCGCCCCCGATGCGCAATGCGCTTTCGGTCGTTATTCGATTGCTGGCGCGATCCGGGCTTGCTAGAGGCGCCGCTCTACCGGCACCCGTAGCTCAGCTGGATAGAGCGCTGCCCTCCGAAGGCAGATGTCAAGTCTGAAGCGTTGCGGGTGCAGGTGGGAAAAGGGAATGATTTAAGCAGCTTGTTTGGTGCCCACGGATTGTCTTGAACCGATGGGAAATTCGCGTAAGCACCACGTAAGCAGTACGCACTCGTAGCTCAGCTGGATAGAGCGCCGCCCTCCGAAGGCGGAGGCCACAGGTTCGAATCCTGTCGAGTGCGCCACTCACGATAAGATATTGATATAAATAAATATCATCGGCAGGTGACTGGCGCAGTTCCAGGTGCCTTCAGCGAGTGGTTTTGGACGTGGTCAGAGACTGGATGCGGCGTGGGTATTTCCGGCCGGATGACAGGGTGATTCCCTGCAGGCGATTTTCGTCATCACCGAGTGCGGCGACAGCATTGTCGAAGGTGCCTGGTCCTGCCATGGGCACCGTATGACAAGAGAGCTACCGAACATCATCCTCCGGGTCGTCGAGCGCGCGCCGCAATGGATAAGGCACGACCTGGATTCCAAGGATGCGATTGCGAGGATCCGTGCCGAGGAAGCGCTGGCGGCGATGATCGCCGATGCGCTGGGTAAGCAGGATGACGTGGATTAGCCGGATCCGGTTTGCGTAAGTCCCGGCAGTTGACGCTGCTCGTCCCCGAGTGGGAGTGCCAGAAGCCTGGTCCACTGCGGCTGGATACTGTCTTTGGGCTGATCGCCATCGAGAATGGCGATAGTGATATCGGACGCGAGATAGGCCAGGCGCTCGACATACCGATTGCCGCGGGATGCCGGAACGCCACTTAAGGAAATTGCTCGACGGCTAACGGCGGGTAGGCGCCTGATGTCGGCCGTTCCGGCTTCGACCTGCGTGTGCCTGAAAGCGGATACTGAATTGGAAGACGAAGCGCGCTTCGAGCGCTCCGGATTGTGTCTTGTTATATGCCTAAGCGTCTGCACGCATCGCGTACTCATGGCTCCGTGCAAAAGCATCTCTCGTGCGCAGAATTGCTACGATTTGTATCGGCGCGAAGATCAGGACGATCAATGCGAGTGCAGCCGGAACCGACCCGCCAAGTATGCCCAGATTTTCCGCGAACCAAGCGACGAGCGTGGGACCGATCCCGAGACCGATGAGCGACAGGAACAAGAAGAAGATTGCCACTAATTGGGCACGGATTTGTGGGGGAGCCAAGAGTGGAGCGGTGGCTGCCAACAGGATACCCAGGCCGAACTGAAGCGTGAAAGGTATAGCGGCAATCGCGAGCGCCAGTAACGGGTTCGGAGCGAAAAGCGAGCCGATGAGGAGCGGCGAGGAGACGCAACAGACGGTGAGCGCGATCGTCAGCGTGGAGTCAAAGCGCTGCCGAGCGACCATGCGGCGGGCGATATAGGGCAGCAACAAACCACCGGCGAGACTGGTGGCGACTCCCACGGTCCCAAACTGATACCCAGCGACGGGTGCTTCGAGACCATAGGACCGGATGAGATGCGTCGGGTACCAGGTCAATATGCTGAAGTTGATCGCTGAGACTAGGGCGGTGACCGTATAAAATCCGATATAGGTCTTTTTGTGGTCTACATAATGCCGGCTGACGTCGCCGAGTGACGCGCCCGTGCTTGGGCCGACCGCCGGAGCCATTCGAGGCAGGACAAGCGGCGTCAGCAGCGCAAGAAATATGGCCGGCGCGCCGACCAGAATGAGGGTCAGACGCCAGGGGCTGATGTCTGCAACGAGAGGAAGGCTTGCGGCTTCGGCAGCAAACTGAAGGACGCCGCCGCCAATCAGCATCGATCCCGATCCGCCGCAGACGCCTACCATGACAAAAATGCTGATCGGCAGGGCCCGCTTGCTCGGCGCAAACAGGTCCGACAGGATCGACATGGCGGCTGGGACCAGCGCTGCCTCGCCAACCGCAACGCCGATGCGAAGGATGACGAGCATCAGGAAGCTGTTGGCGTAAGCGGCGGCAAACGTGCTGATTCCCCATAGCAGAGCACCTGCAAAAATAAGCATTCGGCGGCTGCGTGTGTCGGCGAGCCTGGCGAGAGGCAGACCCGTAAGCGCGTAGACGATGGCGAAGGACGTGCCGATCAGGAGCCCGATCTGGACGTCGCTGACCCCGAGGTCGGCCTTGATCGGCTCGACGAGGAGCGCAAGCACCAGCCGATCGACGAACGAGATGATGTAAAGGAGGCTGAGCAGGACAAGCGCGCTCCATGCACGGTGGCTACCCACGTCCGGGCCTTCGGCGGAATCCGCCGCGATCGCTGGGTTGGTTGCAGCGATCATGCCGCGCCCTCGATCGACGCCCGTTCTTCCGCATAGCGCGGATAGCTGTCCTTCATGCTCGCGGTGTTGAGCAGCATCGTCGCGACCGGTTGGTCGCCGCCCGGCTCGAAGAGCCTCGTTTGAACCCACATGCTCTCGGTGCGGCGGCTTTGCGAGATCGCAACGACCTCGCGTTCGATCTCATAATCGCGATCGGCGAGCACAGGTCCCCGGTGCAAACGGATTTCCTGATCGACGAAGAGATCGACCCGCGGTTGCCTGGGCGGCCAGGGGTCGCCGGATGCCACATGGTGGACCAGCACGCTCACCATTTCGAGCGGGAGTATCGGGGAGCCCCAGGGTGTATCGGCCTCGGCATTGTTCCAGGCCGAGCGCTCGGTGATGCGATCTAGCTTTTGGGCGAGGGTGAAAGGGTAGAGGTCGCCCATGAGGTCGTCGAAGCCCATTCGAACGGCCGTGCGTGCACGCTTCATTCCGATCGTCACGTCCTGGAGGATCACGCGAAGCGGATCGGGCTCTCCGATCGCTCCGAGCTTATCGTCGAGTGCCGTCGGCCCTGCACCCCGGACGCTGGCGGTACCGCGCAGAACTTCCGTTCCATCGCGCTTGGTCATGAAGATCGCGGCGCGATCGGGGTTGTCCGGATCGCGCTCGATGTGCGCGGCGACTTCTTCGCCTTCGTAGCAGGCCGCTTTGTAGCTTGCCGAGAGGCAGCCGCTTTCGAACCAGATCTCGTGCCAGATGGATACCGCCAGCGGCTCGAACTGGCTGAAATGGGTCGGCCCCTCGATCGTGGCGGCTGCAAAGCCGAGCTTTTGCGCGGTTGCATCGTCATGGATCGATGCATGGCCGTCGTAGCTTTGGGTGGAAAGCATGTTTCGGGGACTTCGCCAGGGACCGCTTATCCTGTTGCCGGCGAGCGAGAGTGCGGTGTCGAACGGGCTGCGGGTCATCGCATGTCTCCCCTTATTCAAAACAGACCGGGGAGCCGAGCCCCGTCGAGGAGAATGTTCTGGCCCGACATGTAGCCGGCGTGCGCGCTGCAGAGAAAGGCGCAGGTCGCGCCGAACTCTTCGGGTCGGCCGAACCGTCCAGCAGGCGCACTGGCGAGCTGGCTCGCGATTTCCTCGTCGAGGCTGACCCCCTTCTGCTCGGCGATGTAGGCGAGGTTCTTTCGCAGACGCTGGGTTTCGAACTGCTCGGGAAGGAGATTGTTGATGGTGACGTTCCGGCCGATATAGCCTGCCGCAATTCCCTTGCTGAAGCCGGTGAGGCCGAGGCGCGCGGCGACGGACAGGCTGATCACCTGGTTCGGCGCCTTTACGAGCGCAGAGGTGATGTTGACGATCCGCCCGAAACCGCGGTCGGCCATTCCGTCGGCAAAAGCCCTGATGAGGAAGATAGCGCTCAACATGTTGGAATCGACGGCGGCCTGCCATTGGTCGCGGTCCGATTGCCGCCAGTCGCCGGGCGGCGGGCCGGCCGCATTGTTGACAAGGATATCGGGGGAGGGGCAGGCGGCCCGTATCGCCTCGCGGCCTTCTTCGGTGGTCGCATCGGCGGCGATGGCCGTGACCTCGGTGCCGTGGCGTTCGCTCATGTCGCGCGCGGCCGTCTCAAGTATTTCGGGGCGGCGTCCGTTCAGGAAGACGTGAACGCCATTTTCGGCGAGGGCTTCCGCGCAGGCGCGGCCAAGCCCCTCGCTCGACGCGCAAATGATAGCCTTTTTGCCTCTGATCCCCAAGTCCATCGATCAATCCATTCTTTTTTCAGTTAAAACCATTTCGGGTCGGCTTCGCGCACGAGCCCGTCCATCGCATGCAAGGTGTCGAGAAGCGGATCGATCTTCGGGAGTTCGCGCCGAATGAAGTATCGCCCGGCCATCCGCTTTCCCGCGTGAAAATCACTATGCTCGCCCTCGCAGGCGAGCAGGAGGTCCAGCCAGATCCAGCCTATGACGAGATGTCCCGCTGCCTCGAGATAGAGTGCGGCGTCGGCAAGACGCGTGTCCGGGTCTTCGATGTCTATGAGGCGGGCAGTAATCTCAGCAAATCTTGCAAGATGGGCTTCGACGGCCTCTCCGAGCTCGGGCAACTCCCCGGCGGCTTGTCCTGCGCGCTCGCAGCTCGATCCGATCTCGGCCCGAAGCAGGTCGAACGCAGCTCCCTTGGCCATCGAGACCTTCCGCCCGAGAAGATCGAGCGCCTGGATTCCGTGCGTGCCTTCATGAATCGGGTTCAGCCGATTATCGCGGTAGAACTGCTCGACATTATAGTCGCGGGTATAGCCGTAGCCGCCGTGCACCTGGATGGCGAGACTGTTGGCCTCGAGGCAGAATTGCGACGGCCAGCTTTTTGCGATCGGCGTCAGCAGATCGAGAAGGAGGCCGAGGTCCGCTCGCTGCGAAGCGCTCCCGACGCGGATGCGGTCGACGAGTGATGCGCAGTACAGGTTGAGCGCAAGTCCCCCTTCTACAAAGGATTTCTGGATGAGCAGCATGCGACGAACATCGGCATGCTCAATGATAGGGACCTGCGAGCTCGATGGGTTCCGGTCGCTTGCGAGGCGGCCTTGGGGACGGCTCCGCGCGTAGTCGAGCGCATGAAGATAGCCCGTATAGCCGATCGCGGCAGCGCTCGTGCCGACGCCGATGCGCGCCTCGTTCATCATCGTGAACATCAGCTTCAGTCCGTCGCCATGGGCCCCGACAAGATAGCCGATCGCACCGGATGCTCCCTGGGGTCGATGGCGGCCCTCGCCGAAGTTCAGAAGCGTGTTGACGGTCCCGCGCTGCCCCATCTTGTGGTTGAGACCGGCGAGGCTGACGTCGTTCCGGGTGCTGGTGCCATCGGCGGCCATCAGATCGCGCGGAACGATGAAAAGGGATAGACCCTTGACTCCGGGCGGTGCGTCTTGCGGACGGGCGAGGACCAGGTGCGTAATCGAACTGCTAAGCGAATGCTCGCCCCCCGAAATCCACATCTTGTTTCCGAAGAGGCGATAATGATCGCCATCGGGCACGGCGCGCGTGCGAACGTCGCCAAGCGAAGAACCGGCGTGCGGTTCTGACAGGCACATCGTCCCGAAAGTCTCACCGGCCAGAAGCGGTAGTGCGAAGTCGTCGATCTGTTCGGTGGTGCCATGCTCGACAAGCAGGTTGGCCGCCGCCATCGTCAACAGCACGTAGCCCGAAACAGCGGGGCTCGCCGCTTGGATCCATGCGAACGCCGCCTTTTCGACAACGAAGGGCAGCTGCATCCCGCCATATTCGGCCGGCTGCGCGGCGGAGAACAGGCCGGATTGTTTCAGGGCTTCCAGAGCTGCGCCGATTTCCGCCGGCATCGCGACGCTTCCATCGGGGAGCATGACCGGCTCGCTGCTGTCCGCGATCTTGTTGACCGGCGCAACGACGTCCGCCGCGAGGCGCTCTGCGAGATCGAGGACGCCGGTGTAGATGTCGCGGTCGAGTGTCTCGTAGAGATTATGATCGGACAGCGCGTCGACGCCTAGCCAATCGAAAAGGAGAAATTCGATGTCGCGCCGGGAGAGGATCAGCGACATGCGGCCACGCTCGCGGCTCTGAGGCTCTCACTCGCCGCGCCGAAGCGATGCCGTTGACACGCTTTGGCGACGACCGACCTTGCTTGAGTGTTACGCCGCGACGATGCGCGGGGGCCGAACCGAGCCAATGTCTGTCCCTCTCCATATTTTTGGAAAGGATATTCGCGTCTTCGGTCCTCCTGTCTGTCAAGCAGTTGACAGCAGGGGAGGGGGCGCGTTCAGCCGGGTCCCAAGCCGCGCTCGCCGACGGCCTTGAGCTCGTCGAGATCGGGGATGAGTAGATATCGGCCGCGGCTCGCGATCAGGCCGCGCCCGCGCAGTTCGGCGAGCGCCTTGTTGACCGTCTGCCGCGAAGTTCCGACCATCGCCGCGAACTCCGATTGCGACAGGGGCTTTGTAAGTAGCACGCCTTCGCTCGTTTCCTTGCCGAAGGCGCGACCTGCTTCCTCAAGGCGCTGTGCAAGCCATGCAACGATCCCGTCGAGGTTCGAGCCGGCGAAATAGTCGATGAGCAGGCGCATGTTCATGCTCAGCAGCCGTAACATCGCGTCGTTGAGATCGGGATGGGCAGCACGCAGGGCAGCAATTTGCCTCCCGTCCACGACCTCCAGCTTGCAATCCTCATAGGCCTCGGCCGTCTGCGGGCGCTTTCCGCCATCCACGACACTGCTGGTGCCGAAGCACCCGCCAGCATGATAGATTTGGAAGAGAAGCTCTCGCCCGTCATCCCGCAGTACCGTCAAGCGGACGGCTCCGCTTCGGATCCGGAACATCGTGTCGCCCTCGTCGCCTTCGGCATAGATCAGCGATCCCGCGGGCCGGTCGATAAGATGTGCCGCCCCCTCGAAGGCGGCGCGCGCCTCGGAGCCCATCCACTGAAACATGTCGAAGCTGAGCGGTTCCACACTCGGGTGGTAAGGTCGCGCTCCCTTGCTGGCAACCGCCGTTGCAGCGTCTGCCGAATTGGAACTCGAAACTTGTTTCTCTCGTCTGTTCGAAGTGAACGCTAGAGTTGGACGTCCATATTGCCGGATACCTCGACACCATGGCCGAAGATGTCGCGCAGATGATATTGCTGCTGCTCGAGCGCCTTGCCGCCGCCCCAGCCGAGCTCCATCGCCCAGCCCGACGGGGTCATGAAGTAGAAGGTGAGGGCGGCATCGTTCGAATGCTTGCCGAGCTGGAGCGCGACGTCGATGCCCTGCTGGCGCACGATGTCGTGCGCGAGGCCGAGATCGTCGAGTTCGCTATATTCGAGCATCATATGGTTGAGGCGCGAGGGTCCGTTGACGCCGAAGGCGAGCGAGTGCTGGCGGTCGTTGCAGTGCATGAAGACCGGGTAGACCGTGCCCTTGGGCGACTGGAGATGATATTGGACGGCGCCCTTGAGGCCGAGCAGCGAATAGAAGCGCTGCGAGGCAACGGGATCGTCGGCCTGGATGAGGATGTGGCCGAGGCCCTGGTTGCCGGTGACGAAGCGGCCGTGCATGCGGCGGCCGGGATGGAAGGGGAGGTGGGCCTCGATCAGCGGGGAGTGGAAGAGCTCGACCGGATTGCCGCTCGGATCCTCAAACTTGACCAGGGAGAGGACGCGGCGCTCGGCCGCTTCCTCGGGCGACGCGCGCCGATAGGCATGCCCTGCGCCGTCGAGACGGGCGAGGATCGCCTCGAGAGCATCCTCGTCGGCGACGCGCCAGCCGGCATAGGCGATGTCGTCGCTGTCGCCGGGATGGATGACGAAGCGGTGATGCCAATAGTCCATGCGGAAATAGAAGCGGTCGTCTTCCTCGCCCTCGACGAGCTCGAGCCCGACCACGTCGGTCCCGAACCGCTTCCACGCCTCGGCGTCGCTCACCGTCAGGCCAACATATCCCAGTTCCGTTACGCTGCTCATGTCCAGTCCCATCTTGCTGATTTCAGGAGCTTCCCGCGGTCAGCGGTTAGCCCGGTATGTCGTTTCATCGAACCGCTCGCCGCGCGTCTCGCGCATCTTCGGAAGCCAATAGGGAAGCTTCGCCATCATCCCGCCATCGGCGAGCAGCGCCTGGCCTGTCACCATCGCAGCCGCGTCGGAGGCCAGGAAAAGCGCGACGTCGGCGATATTGTCGGGCGAGGCGAGGCGGGGCAGCGGCGTTTCCTCGGCGAAGAGCCGGATGATGTCGGGCGGAAGCGTCGCGCGGCCGCGCTCCGTCATGACGGCACCCGGCACGACCGCGTTGCACCGGATGTTGTCGCGGCCGTAGGTCACGGCAACCTCACGGGTCAGCGCGTGAAGCCCCGCCTTGGCGGCACTATAGGCCGAAAGATCCAGCGTCGCCGCAAGCGCGCTCGCGGAGGAGGTATTGACGATCGCGCCGCCGCCGGCGCGGATCATCGCGGGGATAGCATAATGGCAGCCGAACATCGCGCTGGTGAGGTGCGCATCGAGAGTGCGCCGCCACTTCTCGCCCGTCATCTCGGCAATTTCGCTGTCGGGTGCGATCGTCCGCGGGACGCCCGCATTGTTGAACAGGAGATCGAGGCGGCCGAAGCTCTGGACCGCATGCTCGATCATCGCGGCGATATCGCTCTCGACGAGGATATCGGTCCGTACGAAGCGTGCCTTGCCGCGCGACGGTTCGATCGCGTCGACAAGGGCGGCCGCACCCGCCTCATCGACGTCGGCTATCACCACCGAAGCGCCCTCGGCGGCGAGCTTCGTGACGATCGAGCGGCCGATACCGGCCGCTCCACCCGTTACCACCGCCACGCGGCCTTCAAAACTCATCGGTCACTGTCCTCGCCGAGAGGGGTAATGGCGCCGGTCCGGGCATCCCCATGTCAGAACCGGCGCGCCCCCTTTTCCTAGAATTTGAGCGATGCACCGACCCCGATGCGGCGCGGCGTCTCATAGGTGACGTCGGTCGTGAGCGGGCCGTTGCGGATTTCGCGGAACACCTTCTCGTTGGCGAGGTTGGTGGCCCAGAGCGTGAAGCGGAGCGCCTCGCTCGGGCTGGTCCAGCTCACCTCGCCGCTGAGCAGGCTGTAGGGCTTTTGCGAGAAGCGGTTGGCGAAGTCGAAATAGACCCGCGAGCTGTGGTAGAGATTGCCCGACACGCCGATCCGGCCCGAGCCGATGTCGCGGCCCCAGTTGAAGCCGAGGTTGAAGCTGGTGCGCGGCGAACGCGTCATCTGGTTGCCCGAAGCATCTTCCGACACCGGGGTGTTGCCGCCCGTCGGCAGCGGGATGAAGCCCTGCGCCAGCGGGAAGTCCTTATAGTCGGCGTGGGTGAAGGCGCCCGATGCACGAATGGTGAAGTCGGGGCTGACGACCGCGGTCACCTCGAGCTCGCCGCCATAGACCTCGGCGCTCGCCGCATTCTGCAGGATGAACGTGTTGCCGGTCGGCGCGCGCGCCAGGACCTGGAGGTTCTGGTAATCATAATAATAGAGCGACAGGTTCGTACGCAGCCAGTCGAGCGGGTCCGCTTTCACGCCGACCTCGAACGAGTCGATTGTCTCGGGGGCGACCGGGGTCGGCGTGGTCGATGTATAGTTGTAGACGCCGCTCTTGTAGCCGGTGCCGTAGCTTGCATAGACATTGGCGTCGGGCGCGAACTCGTAGCGGAGCGCGACGCGATAGGTGATGCGGTCGAACGACTGGTCGGTCTCGCCGAACAGATTGTTGCCGTTGACGACCTGCGTGAACTTACGCTTCTCCCAGGTGTAGCGGATGCCACCCGTGAGGAAGAGCGAGTCCGCCAGTTCGTAGGTGCCCTCGCCGAAACCCGAATAGGATTCGGTCGAAAGTTCGGGGCTGAGGAGCGTCGAGGTCTGCGCCGTGCCGGGCCCGCCGGGCCGCGAGATGATACGGATGCCGGCGGTCGCATCGAGCCAGAAGGCATAGGCACCGAGCAGCCACTGGAACCGGCCGGGGTTTGCCGAGAGCAGGCGGACTTCCTGGCTGAAGCTTTCGCTCGTGATATCGGGATCGGTTGCCGAGACGATGCCGAGCAGGATGTTCGACGCGTCGGAATCGGTGCTCTGGAGTGTCCGGTTGTGCATGTAGCCCGAGGTCGTCTCGAGATTGACCGCGCCGAGCTCGAACTTCGTGCGGAGCGCGAGATTGTAGCGCCTAAAGTCGAGTTGCGGGATCGAGTCAACCGAGGTCTGCCAGGGGCCGGCGGGCAGGATGACGCCGGGGAAGCTGCGACCAGCCGTGTTGTCATTGAGCGGCTGGGTGGCGTTCGTCGTGCTGTTCTGGTCAGTAATTTCTCCGGTGAGCACGATCTTGGCGCTGTCGCTCGGCTGCCACAGCAATTTGCTGCGGACGTTCACGACCTCGATCCCGCCGAGCTTTCCGTCGTGCACCAGGTCGAGGATATAATCCTCGGTCTTGCGGTAAACCGCGGAGACGTCCATCGCGAGCGTGTCGCTGAGGCCTCCGGTCACATAGCCGCGGATATCATAGTCCATCGAATTGTTGCGCAGGAAGCCGAGGCGGCCCGCAACGCTGCCGCGGGCGTCGAAAGACGGATCCGGCGTGATGATGTTGATCAGACCGCCTGTCGCATTTCGCCCGAAGACGGTGCCTTGCGGGCCACGAAGCACTTCGACGCGTTCGACCTCGGCAAGGTCGACGAAGGTCGAGAATGGATCGGGCTGATAGACGCCGTCGATATAGGTCGCGACGTTTGCCTCGTCGGCAGCGGACACGCTCGATGAGCCGACGCCGCGGATGACGGGGAGGAAGAGGCCGATATTCTTTCCTCCGAAGAAGCCCGGTACCACTTGGGTCAGGGCGCGGACATCCTGAATGCCCGAGGTGGTGAGGGACTCACTCGTGACCGCGGTAACGGCAACTGGAATATCCTGCAGGCGCTCCTCGCGGCGGGTCGCGGTGACGACGATATCCTCAAGGCCGCCGGTCGATGCGCGCTCTTCGGTGGTCGTGCTCTGGTCCTGCGGCGCTGGAGGCGTGGCTGCCTCCTGGGCATAGACAGCAGTCGGCGCGGCGCCCGCGAGCAGCAGGACGCAGAAACTCAATCGTGACATTTGGCAGTCTCCCCTCCAACGCCGGCCCCGTTCGCCGGGGTCGCGGCAAGTTTTGAGATCTCGCGCCGCGGGCGCGGCGCGATCAGGTTGCGTTGTTCATCAGGAACCCGTTCAGATGCGGCTTGTGCGCGATATGCTTTTCCATGAGGATTTCGGCGCGCGTGACGTCGCGGGCCTTGATCGCCTCGGCGATTTCGACGCGCTCCATGATCAGGAGATGCGCGGACGGCAGGATGAGCCCGGTCATCCCTTGCCAGAGATAGAAGCTCGCAAGCCGCCGCATGCCGGCGACGCGGTCGGCAAGCGCCGTCGAGCGTGCCATTGTCCATAGCGTGAAATAATAATCATGCAGATTTGCGACATAGCCCTGCCGCTGCGCCGTCGTCTCGAGTGAGTTGGGATCAGCGCGTGCTGCGATCGCGATGAGGCGATCCGCTTCATCCCCTTCATAGCGCCGCGCCGCAAAGGACGCCGCGGCCCCCTCGAGCTTCCCGAGCGCGACGAAGAAATCGCCGATCTCGGCGGCCGATGGGGAAACCACCCGGTAGCCGACCTGCGGCAGCACCTCGACGAAACCGCTGCTGCGCAAATGGGCGAGGGCGGCACTGACAGGCGCGCGGCTGATATCGAACTGTTTGGCGAGCTGTGTCGCTGAGAGGGTCTCGCCGAAGCGATATTCGCCGACCATCATGCGGCGCTCGATTTCGGCCGCTATGCGGCCCGTCTTGCCGGAAGGATCGGCGACCGTGTTCTGGGCGACGAGTTCGACCGGCGCGAAGTTCTGGCGCTCGTTGCGACGTGGCTGGCCCATGGCGGCCTCTCCTCATTATCTTGTCTTGTGAGCATATTTATGACGATGGTAGCATGTTACGTCAATCATCAATTTTTTAGAGATAAAATTTTGAAATTATGTCGTAAAATCATAAATTCATAGAAGGATGATGCCGAATCGCATCGGATAATGACATGCTACATGACATGATGAAATCGAGTCGGAATCGCTGATTGTTCGAAGAGGTCGCAGAAAACAGCCGTTTAGGAGCATGTTGCAATCTCCGAAGGTGTCATGTTACATGCAGGGCAATGACCGCGACCGGTAAGGCCGAAGGAGAGGGGCTGCGCAAATGGCTGCAAACGACAATCTGCTCGACGGGCTGCTCGAGGAAAACGAGGCAGACGGCCTGTTCCGTATCAATCGCCGCATGTTCACCGACGAGCGCATCTTCGCGCTCGAACTCGAGCATATTTTCGCGGGCAATTGGGTATATCTGGCGCATGAGAGCCAGCTCCCGAAGCCTAACGACTTCCTGACCGGCTATATCGGGAAGCAGCCGATCATCCTCACGCGCGACAAGGAGGGAGCTCTTGGCGCCTTCCTGAATGCCTGCCAGCACCGCGGCGCGACCGTCGAGCTCCGCAGTTGCGGCAACAAGAAGCTCTTCATCTGCCCCTTCCACGGGTGGAGCTACGCCAATACCGGCCGGCTGGTGAGCTGCGGCGACGTGAAGGCCGCGGGCTATACCGAAGCCTTCGACAAGGCGGCGCTGGGGCTGCAGCACGTCCCGCGCGTTGAGAGCTACCGCGGTTTCATCTTCGGGAGCCTGCGCGCCGACGTGGACTCGCTGGAGGATTATCTGGGGGCCGCAAAGACGTTCATCGACCTGATTGTCGACCAGGACGACAATGGCGAGATCGAGCTCATTCCGGGGCCGCAGACCTACACCTATGACGGCAACTGGAAGCTGCAGGCCGAAAACGGGGTCGACGGCTATCATGTGGGCATGATTCACGGCAATTATGTGCTCACGACGAAGAATCGCGCGCGTATCGCCGCGGGGAATGATGTGGTCGAACCGATCGACGTCGCAGGTTTCAGCAATTTGCCGGGCGGCTATTATGCGTTCGAGAACGGCCATGCCGTCCTCTGGAACGAGTTGCCCAACCCCGAGGTCCGCCCGTCCTATGCGAAGCGCGATGCCTATATCGAGAAATATGGCGAAGAGCGCGCGCACTGGATGACGCACACCTGGCGCAACCTCTTCATTTTCCCGAACCTGTTCCTCATGGACCAGATGAGCAGCCAGATCAGGACCTTCCGGCCGCTGTCGCTCACCAGGACCGAGGTGAAAGCCTTCGCCTTTGCACCAAGGAGCGAGGATCCCGAAATTCGTCCCAAGCGCATTCGCCAATATGAGGATTTCTTCAACGCGTCGGGGCTCGCGACGCCCGACGATCTGGCCGCGTTCAACGCCACCCAGGCGGGATTCCAAGCGAATGACGCCGAATGGAGCGATGTCTCGCGCGGCGCGCGCAATGTTGTCATCGGAGCCGACGAGCGCGCGCGCGGCCTCGGGTTTGAGCCCCAGTTCTGCGGAACGCAGCTGCAGGACGAGGGACTGTTCCTCAATCAGCACCGGAACTGGATGCGGCAGCTTCGCGAGGGCATCGCGCGATCGGACCAGCCGCTGCCGGAGGCTGCCGAATGAGCGGCGATCTGCTGGCGGACGCCCGCGCTCTCGTTCTTCTGGAAGGATGGCATCTCGATAACCGCGAATGGGACGAGTGGCTCGACCTCTACACACCCGATGCGACCTACTGGCTGCCCTGCTGGCTCGACGAGGACCGGCTGACGAGCGACCCGCAGCGCGAGATGTCGCTGATCTATTATGGCAACCGGACCGGGTTGGAGGATCGCGTCTACCGCATCCGCACCGAGCAGTCGCTTGCTTCCATTCCGATGCCGCGGACCTGTCACATGACCAATGTCGTGCGCGCGGTCGAGGAGGATGACGGCATCCGCGTGGATTCGAACTGGTTGGTTCACAGCTACCGGCTCGAGGTGGCGCACTGCTTCTTCGGCCAGCAGACGCACCTTCTGCACAAGACAGACAAGGGCTTGAAGATCGCGTCGCGGCGCGTCATTCTCGCGAATGACATAATCCCCAATGTGCTCGATATCTACAGCGTCTGATCGCTAAGCCGGCGCCGGCTGCGGCCGGCGCCGATCCTTGCCTTCAATGCGCCGCGACTGCGGCCTTGTCCCTCGCCCCCGTTGCCACAGCGAATGCGTCCGCTTCCGCTGCGTCGATCGAGGCGAAATAGCGATCCATGGCGAGCTGCTTCACCGGACCATAGCCGCGCACCGCTTCCACGCGGGCGAGCAGCGACGTGACGGCCTTGAGATTGGCGAGGGAGAGACGCGTGATCGACCGCTCGACCAGCGCTTCATAGTCCGACGCGAGGCGCCGTTCGTCACGGCGCTCGTGCGTGCGCGCGAACGGGTCGAGCCAGCTTCCCCGCACCGCCTTGCCCCTCGCCAGCAGCCGCAGCATCGGCATCATGATCCATGCCGGAAACTCGCGCTTTCGCGGCCGCTTGCCCGGACCCGCACCGCCGAAGATCGGCGGCGCAAGATTGAAGGCGATGCGCCGGCCCGGCGCGAAGCTGGCATCGAGTTCGGCCTGCAGCGCCGGAGACACCAGCATGCGGGCGACCTCATATTCATCCTTGATCGCGAGCAACTTCGCGAAGTTCCTTGCAACCGTCGCGGCGAGCGCATCGGACCCGGGCACGAGCGAATGTTCGGCATCGGCGACGCGCTTGACCAGGACCCGGTAGCGGTCGGCGAGGGCGCCGTTCTGATAGAGGCGCAGTCGCTCGGCGCGGTCTTCGACGATATCGCCGAGCGATGTCGGCGCGTCCGCCGCCGGGCTTGCGGGCCGACCAAGGGCCGCGGTGACCCGGTCGGGAAAGGCCGCGATCAAGCGGCCGAGCGCAAGCGCCTGCAGATTCTGGTCGATCGCGACCCCGTTGAGGCGGACGGCTTGCTCGATTGCTTCCACGCTGAGGGGAAGCAGCCCCTTTTGCACCGCGATTCCGACCATCATGAGATTGGCCGAGATCGTGTCGCCGGTGAGGTCGAGCGCGAGGCCGCTCGCGTTCGCCGCATGGGTCGCATCGGCGCCAATAACCTTGGCGAGGCGCGCCCGCAAAACCTCGGGTTCGAGACGAAAGTCGCGGTCGCGCTGGAAGGCCGCAGTCGGCGATACATCGACATTGGCGATGGCCCGCGTTCGCCCGGCCTTGAGGCTGGCAAGCGATTCTGGGGCGAGTGCGGCGACCATGTCGAAGGCGAGCAGAAGGTCGGCCTCCCCCTGACCGATGCGCTGGGTCCGGATATTGGCAGGCGAGCGAGCGATGCGGATATGGCTGTAAACCGCGCCATTCTTCTGAGCGAGACCCGTCATGTCGAACAGCGAGGCGGCGTGGCCATCGATATGGGCTGCCATCCCGAGAAGTGCGCCGACGGTGATCACGCCGGTCCCGCCTATGCCCGTGACCATCAGGTTGAAGCTGGCCGGACCGAGCGAGGCGGGCTTCGCCTCGGGCAGGTCTGAAAACCAGTTCCGGTCGATCGCGACGCCTTCGGGCTTGCGGGGTTCGGCATCGTAAACGGTGATGAAGGAAGGGCAGAAGCCCCGGTTGCAGCTGAAATCCTTGTTGCAGCTAGACTGGTCGATGGCGCGCTTGCGCCCGAGATCGGTCTCGCGCGGAACGATACTGACGCAGCTCGATTGTTCCGAACAGTCGCCGCATCCCTCGCAGACCTCATGGGCGATGAACATCCGCTTCGCAGGGTTGGGAAAGCTCCCGCGCTTGCGGCGTCGGCGCTTCTCGGCAGCGCAGGTCTGTTCGTAGATCAGCGCGGATACGCCCTTCACATCGCGCAGCTCGCGCTGCATGTCGTCGAGGCCGTCGCGATGGCCGATCGTGGTGCCGGGCGGAAATCCGCCCAAACGCGAATGGAAGTCGGGATTGTCACTGAGAATAGCGATGCGCTGTACACCCTCATGCCTGAGCTGCTGCGCGATTTCGGCGACGCTCAGGGGGCCATCGACCGGTTGGCCTCCGGTCATGGCCACCGCGTCATTGTAAAGGATCTTGTAGGTTATGTTTACCCCCGAGGCGACTGCAGCCCGAACCGCGAGCAGCCCCGAATGATAATAGGTCCCGTCGCCCATATTCTGGAAGATGTGCGGCAGGTCGGTAAAGGGCGCCATGCCGATCCAGTTCGCGCCCTCGGCGCCCATCTGCATCGGCGTCATCGTCTCTTCCGAGCGGACGAAGGAGACCATGCCATGGCAGCCGATGCCCGACATGGCGAGGCTGCCCTCGGGGATCCGGGTCGACCGCGTGTGCGGACATCCGGAGCAGAAAAAGGGAGCGCGCCGCTCGGCGAGCGGCTCGGCTGCAGCGCCCGACGCAATGCCGAGGGCCTCGCGCGCGGCGCCAACGCTGGTGGGGAGCGCACTGCAACGCTCCAGCCGGTCGCAGATCGCGGCGGCGATTCCCGCGGGCTCGAGCGAGACCGTATCGGAGAAGATCACGTGCCCGGCTTCGTCGCGCTTGCCGACAATATGCGGCGCGTCCGGCCGGTTGATGAAGATTGCGGCAGCTTGCGCTTCGACGAAGGATTTCTTCTCCTCGACGATGAGAAGCGTTTCCATGCCTTGCGCAAACTCTACAAGGCCGTCCGGCTCGAGCGGCCAGATGCAACCGGGCTTGTAGAGAGCGATGCCGAGCGCCTCGCACATCGCATCGTCGAGACCGAGCAGGTCCAGCGCCTGACGGACGTCGCCATAGCTCTTGCCCGCAGCGACAAGCCCGAGGCGCGGCGTCTTGCCGCGGATCGCGACACGATCGATGCTGTTGGCGCGAACGAAGGGCGCGATCAGGGGCATGCGGTGATCATTGACGATCTGTTCGTCGCGCAGCGGCGCGAAGGCCCGGCGCCGGGCGTGTATGCCTTCGGGCGGTGGTTCGGGGAGGGGAGGGAATGCCGGACTGAAGCCATCGAGATCGATGTCGAAGGTCCCGGCCTGTTCGACGACCTCATTGATGCATTTGACCGATATCCACGACCCGCTGTGGCGTGACATCGCATAGGCCAAGAGGCCGAACGCGATCAGCTCGCCCGGGTCCGACGGGTAAAGAATGGGAATGCTGCTGGCGACGATGGCCTGCTCGGACTGAAAGGCGACAGTCGAGGACTTGCCGGCATGATCGTCGCCGTAGAAAACGACCACCCCGCCATTTCGGTGAGCACCGGCGTAGTTTCCGTGCTTGAACGCATCGCCCGAACGGTCGACCCCTGGCCCCTTGCCATACCAGGCAGCAAACACGCCATCATAGCGCGCGCCCGGCACCTGGTCGAACTGCTGCGTCCCGGCGACAGCGGTCGCAGCGATGTCTTCGTTGACGCCGGGCTGGAAGACGATGCCATTTTTCTCGAGGCGGCCCTTGATCGACCAGAGCGTGGTATCGACCCCTCCGAGCGGCGATCCGCGGTAGCCGCTGATATAGCCTGCCGTGTTGAGCCCCGCCCGGCGGTCAAGTTCGGCCTGAGCGATGAGAACGCGTGCGATCGCCTGCGTTCCGCTCAGGAAGATTCGCCCTTTCGATTTGGTCCATTTGTCGTCGAGCGTTATCTTGCCGGACTGGTGCATCGTAGGGCCCTCTCCATTTTTGGCGGGATTGGGCGAGATGCTTCGCAATGTCTGTCAATTCTGCGACAAGATCAAATGATGGCGGATATTCGCAAAGCAGAATTTTGGCCGCCGTTAGGACGAGATACTGCGAATGCAATCGCTAGGTTCGATTGTGTCGTGACGGGCGGCACAAGAAATCGAGAAGATTAATCTATCACCCGCCCGAGTCGGCATCGCGCCTCCTTGTGGCCACTCCGGCGCGAATTTCGCACTCCCCAAAACAGCCGTTCGTAAAGATTTATATTGCCTTGCCGAGGATAGAAATGCTGCCTGTCGGCTTTCGATAACAGCACAAACCCTATCGATCATATTCTACCTTCGATCCCGATACGCGCCTTCTCGCGCAAGTTGTGGCGCAGGGTCCAGACCATATATAAATCTGGGCATATCGGCGAACTTCTGTATTAGCCTGCGCCTCTAGCCCTCGCAAATAATCCAAAAAGTCCTCCCGATTGTTCAGGGAGAATATGCGCGCTCGAAAGTCCAGTTCCTTCCCCGGTCGTCCCTGCGTGACCAGCAACGCACATTCCTTGTCAATGAACATAGCATCCACGAATGGCGCGTAGGCCGCAACAGCCTCAACATCGTTCATAAACCCCGCTGTCACGCCCTTTTTGCGCCCAGCTTTAACCTGGCCCGCGAGCGCAGCGAACATATACCCGCCGCGACATTCGCGCACAACTCTGACAAGGCTGTTGGCAGCTGGTCGAATTCCTTCACTCCCGAACTGGGGTGAAGAAGAAAGCGCTGCAATTCGGAAAGAAGGATCAATTGCTCGCGATCTTCGACCTCCTCTTGATCGCGAAGCAATTGGGCCTGGGTGATGACATGGCCCCACGACCAATGGAACAGATCGACCTTTCGAGTGAGTATGGGACTAATACTGAGCGGGTGATGCGTTGGTAGCGGCGTAAACTGATTCGAAAGCGTGATGACAGCGTCGATATTATTCGCCTTTGCGAGAGTGAGATAGGCCTCGATCTGATCGTTGGTAAGATTGGCATTGCCGACCTTCGCTTCCACCAAGGCGGTCCAAACCGATCGACCGGTTCGCATGATGACCAAACCATCGGGGCGGTTCTTTTCTTCACCAGGCGTCTTTTTGAACTCGACTTCGGTGAAGGTATCGATCTTGCCGCGCGGTCCGATCCGGACGCCGAGGCCGCCGAGCAGCGTATCCTCGGCGCTCGCGGTGTGGGGCGAGCGCCCGAGCCAGGTCGCGAACCGTCCGACGTCGCGAAGATAATTACGCTGCCTCTCCTTCGAGAACCGGCGCATGGTCATGTCGTCGATCAGCCGCTGACGCAGCGGGCTGATCGGGCCAATCTGAATAAGCTCGTTCATCGTTCGACTCCTCAGGTAAAGGAGCCGAAGGGTCTGCCTGCGGCAGCCCGCGTTCAATCAGGCGCGGCGTTCACTGGGCGGCTTTACATCGAGGCTAGCGCCAATCCGCGGAGCGGTTCGTGCATCGGCCAATAGCGTTGATTTCATATGTGGACCAGCGTTGGAACGGAACCCGTCCTCACAAGGACTACTGAATTGATTCTTATGCCTCATTGAGGTCGGCCGGGGTCCCGAACGGCGCCTATCGGGACCCCGGCTGGAACAAATTTCCGCGTTAGTTCAAGATGATGATTGTGCAAGGCCGGGGTTCCGCTTTCGATGCCTATCCACAAGTCTGAGCGACGATCATGCGGAAAATTGCGTCCGCAGTGGACTTTTCGTTTATCGGAAACGACGGTGGGGAGTATCGAATATGTCGTTGACCGGCCGGGCTTTGAAGATTCCGCGGCCGATCGGCGGCCATGCCTGCTCGGTGATGCGGTGGCTCAATGACGGCGCGTGCTGTGGCAATATGGCCGGACCGGAGGCCAGCTGTCGAGGGACTCGATGCGCCGTTTCTGAGACCGCCTCCGGCGCAGCCCGTTGAAAAGTCCGATTGGTGCGAGGCATATCGACATCGATCGGCTTCCGACAGCCGAATAATTGCGCATTTGGCGAGCGAGAGCCGTCCATTTCATTGCCAACACTTTGGCGTTTCCTTCATATTTTCGCGATTGCAGTTCACCGCCAAGTGAGGCACTTGGGCGCAAATATATGTAAGTTCAATGACGTGAGCTATCGCGAGATATGATCGAGATTATCCCACTATCAGGTATTGCCGAGGTGATGCCGGGTGACGATTTGCCGACAATCCTGTATGACGCGCTGGAACGCGGGGGCGTCGGACTTTGTCCGGGCGATATATTGGTCGTTACGCAAAAAATTATCTCCAAATCCGAGGGGCTCTTCGTTTCATTTTCGGAAATAGTGCCAGGCGAGGAGGCGCGGCGTCTTGCGTCGATCACAAGGAAAGATCCTCGTCTCGTTGAACTCGTGCTCACCGAATCCAGCGCTATCCTCCGTGCGGTTCCGAATGTTCTCATAGCTCGGCATCGCCTTGGACTGGTGATGGCTAATGCTGGTATCGACCAGTCGAACATTGGACCGGATCGAGAAGATAGCGCTCTTCTGCTGCCAGAGGATCCTGACGGCTCGGCAAAGCGTCTCGCCGCGGCGCTTGGCGCTAAAACGGGTGTTGCGCCGGCCGTTGTGATTTCCGATAGTTTCGGACGGCCTTGGCGATACGGCGTGGTCAACGTCGCGATTGGGGCAGCCGGGTTGCCTTCGCTGATCGATCGCCGTGGGGATCAGGATCGAGACGGTCGCATACTTGAAGTCACGCAGATCGCGCTTGCTGACATGATCGCAACTGCTGCGGGACTGGCGACGGGCGAAGGTGCCGAGAGCGTGCCTGCCGCGCTCGTTCGGGGCTATAAATGGAATGCTGAGATCTCACCGGCGACCGCATTAGTCCGGCCCTTAGAAGAGGATCTGTTTCAATGAGTCGGCGGGTTGCGGTGTTGACCGGCGGAGTCGGTGGCGCCAAGCTTGTATCTGGCTTGGCTCAGATTCTGCCTTCGGCGGATATCGTCGTCATCGTCAACACGGGTGACGATTTCAGGCATCTGGGCCTGTATGTCTCGCCCGATGTTGACACGCTGCTTTACACCCTGTCGGGTAAGGCAAATCGGACGCAAGGCTGGGGACGGGAAGGCGAAAGCTGGGCGTTTATGGCGGCGCTCAGAGAACTGGGTGGAGAGGATTGGTTTGCGCTAGGAGATGGCGATCTGGCCCTCCATGTACTGCGGTCCATGCATCTTGCGCGGGGCGGAGCACTGACCGGGATAACGCGGGATTTCGCGACCCGGTTCGGTATTGGATGTACGATTTTGCCGATGAGCGACGACCCGGTGGCGACATGTCTGGAAACCGACGAGGGCATGCTCGAATTCCAGCGCTATTTCGTCGAACGCCGCTGCGTACCCGAAGTAAGGCGAATCGTCTTTCGGGGCGCCGACGTGGCCAAACCGGCACCGGGCGTGACGGCGGCCATCGCCGATGCCGATGCGATTCTGATTGCGCCCTCCAACCCGTATCTTTCGGTGGATCCCATATTGGCGATTCCGGGCATTGGCGATGCCTTAATCAGTTCATCGGCTCCCGTCATCGCAGTGTCTCCGATCATCGGCGGCAAGGCGGTGAAGGGGCCGACGACAAAGCTCATGCGGGAGATGGAGATCGTGGTCGACAATGCTTCGATTGCCGCCCATTATGCAGGTTTGATTGATGGCCTGCTGATTGATGACGGTGACGATGCGCCAGAGGGCCTGGCAGTCATGCGGACAGCGACGCTGATGCGTTCGGTCGATGATCGCGCGCGCGTGGCCCAAGCAGCGTTGGCTCTTGCTGATGACATTGCGCGCGGATGAACCCGTCGCTACCGCGCGCTGGACCGCGCTCGTTCCGCTGAAGGGGGGCGACGAGCGCAAGTCGCGCCTCGCGGACCGTCTTTCGCTGGAGCAACGCTGCACCCTCAGCGATGCCATGGCCGATCATGTGCTGAAGTGCCTGTCTCTCATTCCTGCGATCGACCGGATCGTGATTCTGTCGCCGCGCACGCGTGTGCGCTTCGCCTGGCGCCCCGACCAGGGGCGAGGGTTGAATGGCGAACTCCAAGCTTTCCGCGCGGACGATCCGATAACGCCATTGCTCGTCATCCATGGCGACCTCCCATTACTCGATGTGCGGGAGGTGATCGCGCTTCTGGCGACAGCGGAGCGCACTGGACGTTCGCTGGCACCCGACCGGCACGGATGCGGGACCAACGCTCTGGCCCTGTTCGAACCAGGGCCGTTTCCCTTTGCCTTTGGCGAAGAAAGCATGCGCCTTCACATCGAGGTGCCGGGATCAATCGCGATCGTGGTGCGCCAAGGACTTGCGATGGATGTCGACAGCCCCGACGATCTTGATGCCGTTGGCAGAATTAAACCGCGACTGGCTCTCCTCTAAAAAGGGCCAGCCAAATTTTTGACATTCCGCCCGCCGATCGTCACCGCGAGCATGAGTCTCAAAACCCGAGGAACTGTTCCGCTCGCAGGGCGAGGCAGGTCTCATCAAGGCTGCGCACGACACTCAGTTGGGCATGAACATGGGGGAGTTCGTACCGAAAGAAATAGCGGCATGCAGCGTGCTTTCCGGCATAGAAGGCATCGGCGTGCGAGTTCGGAGCGGCATCGGCGACAAGGGCCTGCCAAAGCCATATCCATGCGATTACCGTCTGGCCGAAAGCATCGAGATACAGGGTTGCGTTTGCGAGCGCCAAATCGGGACTCGGGCATTCGAGGGCTGCCCGTGTCGCATCGAGAACGGCATCGAGTGCGACCCGCAACGCCGCAGCCTCGAAATCGAATCCGCCATGAGCATGGGCGGACTTGAGCGTTTGTTCGATCCGACCGACGAGCTCCGCGAGCGCCTCGCCGTCCTGCATTCCCACTTTCCGGCCGAGCAGGTCGAGACCATGGACCGCGAACGTTCCTTCGTGAATATGGTTGAGTCGATTGTCGCGATAGAAACGCTCGACCGGATATTCTCTGCTATAGCCGTAACCGCCGAGCACCTGGATGGCGAGTTTGTTCGCTTCTAGGCAATGTTCGGATGGCCAGGACTTGGCGATCGGTGTCAGCAATTCGAGCAGGAGATGCGCCTTTTCCCGTTCGGCCGGGTTTTCGGCAGTCTTTTCGATATCGACGAGGAGCGCGCAATAGGCGCAGAGCGCCAGGCCACCTTCGACTGCGACCTTTTGTGCCATCAACATTCGCTTTACGTCGGCATGCTCGATAATCGGTATCTGCGGAGACAGCGGGTCCTTGTTTCCGGGCTGGCGACCCTGAACCCGCGAACGCGCATAATCGAGCGAGTAGAGAAAGCCCGCCTGGCCTGACATGACTGAACCATGGCCAACCAGAAGGCGGGCCTCGTTCATCATATGGAACATATGTTTCAGGCCCGCATGCGGCTCCCCTACCAGCGTGCCTAGGCAATCTCCGCCTTCCCCGAGATTGAGAAGGCAGTTGGTCGTGCCGCGATGACCCATTTTGTGGTTTAGCCCGGCCAGCGCAATATTGTTCCACGCGCCGATCGAGCCATCGTCGTTCACGCGAAATTTTGGCACCAGGAATAGGGAGATGCCTTTTACGCCTGCCGGGCCGCCCGGAATCTTGGCTAGAACCATATGCACGATGTTCGCGCTGATTTCCTGATCGCCTCCCGAAATCCACATCTTGCTTCCGACCAGGCGATAGTTGCCGTCGCCCAACGGCTCGGCGCGTGTCCGGATGTCCGAAAGTGACGACCCCGCTTCGGGTTCCGATAGGCACATCGTGCCAAACCAGCGGCCTTCGAGCATGGGCGGAAGATAGAGACGCTTTTGTTCGTCGGAGCCAAATCTATCGAGCATATTGGCGTTGGCGATCGTCAAAAAAGCGTAATTGGCGATGCCGAGATTGGCACAGGCGAACATGCCATTGACGGCGATGTTGACAAGATGCGGCATCTGCGATCCGCCGAGCGCCTTGTCGAAGGCCGCGCCAAACAGGCCAGCGTCCGCATATGCCGCGAGTGCTTCGCCAACCTCTCGTGGCATTGCGACTTTCCCGTCGCGCATGACGGGTTCGTTGGCGTCAAGCATTGCCGCGCAGGGAAGATATTTCTCCTCCGCGATCGCTTGCGCCGCATCGAGTATCGCCGCGATGGTGGGGCGGTCGTAGGAGAGGTAGCGCGGGTAGGATAGAAGCCGCTGGAAATCCAGCATTTCCCACATAAGAAAATCCAGATCGCGGCGATTTACAATGTAAGACAAGGTTTTGGCCCACTCTTTCTTTCGCGGTCCTCGGCTCGCGGACTGCCGCTCCCCGCCCGTCCGCCATTTTCATTGTGCACCAATTTGCGGCAATGGGCGGCGCGCCATCGTCCCTATTGATTGCTGTCTGCCGCTCTCGGCGAGGTCGCAGCATATCGCCACTATGTCAAACGAAAACAAACTTGTTTGACTTTTTTCTGCCGACCGGTCATCATCAGATGAAATAGCGCGAAGCTTTGGCTTCATCCGGGCCTGCGCGAGTTGAGAGGGAATTCTGAAGCTATGAGTGATTACGGCAGCGCTGGAGAACATCCAATGGTGGATCTGACGCGTTTTGACGATGTGACCACCGTGTGGCGCTGTCCTCATACGTCCGTCCAAATTGGCGGAAAGGGGGACGAACATTACCATTTGGGTACGGTGATCCGGCTCGACGGCGAAGAGCATGCCCGCCGCCGCAAGGCGCTGGGTGTGTTGCTCGCGCGGCGCGGGCATGCTGTGTTCCGCGCGAAATGGCTCTACCCTACCGCCGACGCCGCTCTCGACAGGCTGCTCGCCGAAGCGGGGCCGGATGGCGCCGAAATAGAAGTTGTCACTTGGGGGCGGAGGATTAGTCAGCAACTCGCCGCTGCTGTCGCCGGCTATGACGCCGGCACGACCCCTGACGGCGCAAGCAAGTTGTTTGAAATGTCACAGGTGATGATCGCGGGCCGTCCATCGGTGCTCAAGGTCATTTCGGGTGGCATTGACGAAACGGATCCCGCCCATGTTGCAGGCCTCGAGGCGAAGCAGGCCATCATCGAGATGTTCCACAAGCCCGCTCTGCTCCGCCGTGAGGTCCTCGCGCGACGGGCTGAGGCGGGTGAGATCGACGCCACCGACTTGCCAATGGATTTTCTGATGCTTGCCGCACAGAAGATCGACCCGGCCTGGAATGATCCGACGCAGGTCGAGCGCGACGCGCTTTTGCTCATGGGCGCCGCCGTACATACCACGACGAATTCGCTGGTCTGGGCGTTGCAGGAAATATTCGCCTGGCTCAAACGCAATCCCGGTCGCGCCGACGATCTTCTCAACGAGAATTTTGTTCTGCGCCTGGCGCAGGAATCGCTGCGCCTCCATCCGGTTGTGCCCGGTCTTTCGCGGCTGGCGATGGAGAATATCGATTTGCCGAGCGGTGGTGTCTTGCCGGAAGGAACGGTGGCAATGCTGCGATCGGGCGAAGCCAGCGCCGATCCCGCGATATTCGGCGATGATGCGGGCGAATTCAACCCGGATCGTCCGTCGCCCAAGAAAATAAGCCGCTTTGGCCTCGCCTTCGGGCAGGGCACTCACATGTGCTGGGGCATGCCGCTCGTCATCGGCTCGGGCGGTATCGATGGCACGCTGGTCTATCTTCTCAAGAAACTGCTCGATGCCGGGGTTCGGCCGCTCGACGAAAAAAATGCGGCATTCGATCTCGACGGCGCGCGCGGTCGGCACGAATTTGGCCGCCCCGAATATCGGGTCCGCCTGACCGGCAAGCCGGTGACGTCCGCCGAACTGGCCACCGAATTGAGTCACTGAACCAAGCCGCACGAACACGAGAATAAGAGGAGTTAGGATGGCGGAACGTTTGGCGGGCGCGGCAAAGCTGCCGCGCGGCGAGCTGCAACGCTTTGAAATCGATGGTTTCCCTATCTGTGTTGCGCATGTCGAGTCAGGCCGGTTCCTGGCCGTTGCTGACACATGCTCGCACGAGGATCAGTCGCTGAGCGAAGGCTGGCTCGATGGATGCCAGATCGAATGCCCGCGCCATCATGCGATGTTCAGCATGGAAACTGGCGAGGCGCTGTCCTATCCCGCCGAAGAACCCATCGAAACCTTTACCGTGGCCGTCGATGGCGACGATTTGTTGATCGAGCGCGGAGCGGTCGCGGCATGAGACTGCAGGGAAAAAGGGCGCTCGTAACCGGCGCCGGTGGCGCCATCGGGGGTGCGATCGCGTCTAGGCTTGCGGCCGAAGGCGCGATGATCGTTGCGACCGATTTCGACCAATGGCGGGTTGACCAGCTCGCCAAAGATGTCCCGGGCGCGACTGGCATCGCGGCCGATCTTTCGACACCCGACGGCATCGCTGCGGTGGCCGATTTGGCCAGCGATATCGATATTCTGTCGGTCAATGCGGGCATCTCGGACGGCGGCGCGGCGCTCGATGAAATCTCGTCGGATACGTGGAACCGGGTGTTGACGCTTCATCTGGGATCGGCATTCGAACTTTCGCGGGCCGTGGTCCCGGGCATGCTCGCCAAGGGCGGCGGTGTGATGTTGTTCATGTCATCGGTCGCCGGTCTTCGGGGTGGACGCACAGGCATCGCCTATACGTCGGCAAAATGGGCGATGGTTGGCATGGCGCAGAATATCGCGGCGTCGCTTGGACCCGAAGGCATTCGCGCTTATGCGCTTTGCCCCGGCAATATTGCGGGATCGATCGGTTCCGCAAGCATCCAATTTACGCCGCGGGCGCTCGCGAACCGGGGGCGCGACCGGTTGAAGCCACCGCCAGGGCGTCCCGAAGATGTGGGGAATCTCGCCGCTTTTCTGGTGAGCGACGAAGCCAGGCACATGAACGGAGTCGCAATCCCCATCGACGGAGGCGCGCTTGCCTTCTGAGCCAACCGTTCCCGGCCTGTTCGACATGACCGGCAAGGTTTGTCTGGTCACCGGCGGGTCGCGCGGAATCGGCTTTGCCATCGCCAAGGCGCTGGGCGAAGCGGGCGCGCGAGTGGCGATCACGGCGCGCAAGGCCGACGAACTCGAACATGCCCAAGCCGAACTTTGCGCGCGCGGGATCGACACCTTCGCCTGTCAGAACGACGTGGGATGCGAAGCGGAGGCGGCCCCCCTCGTCACGCAGGTTGCGGACGCCCTGGGTCCGATCGATGTGCTGGTCAACAATGCTGGCGCTACCTGGGGCGAAGCCGCAGAAACAGTGGTCATGGACCGCTGGCGCAAAGTGATCGACGTCAATCTGAACGGGACCTGGGCGCTGACCCAGGCGGTGGCGACGCATTGCATGCTGCCGCGCACGACGGGGTCCGTCATCATGGTGGCATCGGTTGGGGGGCTGTTCGCCCAGCCGCCCGGTGCGGCACAGACCGCCGCTTATCACGCATCGAAAGCGGCGCAAATCAACCTCGCCCGCGCCCTTGCCGCCGAATGGGGCGGGCGCGGTGTGCGGGTCAATGCGCTTGCTCCGGGCTGGTTCGAGACACGCATGACCCAAGCGACGCTGGATGCCACGCGGGAAGAGCAGACGGCCCGCTTGCCGCTCGGCCGATTTGGTGACGTCGCCACCGATATAGCGGGTCCGGCGCTGTTTCTGGCGTCGGAGGCGTCGCGTTATGTCACGGGTCATGCGCTTGTCGTGGACGGCGGCATGACGGCCGTATTGTGATGGTGCTGCCATGAGCTTTCGCTACGCCGACGATAATGCCGAAGCCTATCGTTATCCCTTGACGATCGATCAGCTTCTGGAAAGCGCGCTGGCCACCGCGGCGACGCAGGAGATCGTCTATCGCGGTGATGTGCGCTTCAGCTACCGCGATTTCGCGGATCGGGTTTCCCGGCTCGCCGCCGGTTTGCGCGCAATTGGCGCGGAACCCGGTGTCACGGTGTCGATGCTCGACTGGGACAGCCACCGTTATCTGGAATGCTATTTCGCGGTGCCGATGCTCGGTGCGGTCCTGCATACCGTCAATGTGCGCCTGTCGGCGGACGAGATTCTCTACACACTGCAACACGCGCAGGTACAAATATTGATCGTGCATCCCGATTTTGCCGGGATGGTCGAGTCGATTGGCGACAAGCTGGGTGACTTCAGGATCGTGACCACGGCGGCGGACGGAGCGGACCCCGCCGCCAGCGATTATGAACGTCTGATATCCGCGTCGCGGCCGCATTGCTTTGACCCTGTCGATGAAGATGCCATCGCGAGCACCTTTTACACCACGGGGACGACCGGCCTGCCCAAAGCGGTCAGTTTCTCGCACCGCCAACTGGTGCTCCATACCCTGGCGACCGCGATCAAGCTCGCCAGCCAGGCCCCGTTCGGCATGGCGCTCGGCGATGTCTATATGCCGATCACGCCGATGTTCCACGGCCATGCGTGGGGAATGCCCTATGCGGCAACCCTGATGGGCCTGAAACAGGTTTATCCGGGGCGCTATGAGCCTGCCCGGTTGCTGGACCTGCGACAGTGTGAAGGCGTCACCTTCTCGCACTGTGTGCCGACCATTCTCCAGATGTTGATCGACGAAGCAAAGGTGCGTGGGGATGACCTGGGCGGATGGTCGATGGCGATCGGCGGAGCGGCGCTGACCCAGAATCTGCTGACCGAGGCCCGGGACGTCGGGCTCAACGTATTCGCTGGATTTGGCCTCTCCGAAGCGGCTCCCAACCTGACCCTGTCGCGGCCGTTGACCGGCGCGGCGGATTCAGAAGCGCGCTTGTGCTCGGCCGGTCTGCCCTTTCCGCTCGTTCAGGCACGATTGCTCGACACCGCAGGGAATTTTCTGCCGCACGATGGCGTCGCCGAAGGGGAGCTGGTGGTCCGCGCGCCTTGGCTGACCCAAAGCTATGGCGGCAATGCCGAAGCGTCGGCCGAACTGTGGCGCGGCGGATGGATGCACACCCAGGATGTCGCGACCATCGACACGCTTGGATATGTCCAGATCCGCGATCGACTGAAAGATGTGATCAAGACCGGCGGCGAATGGATTTCGTCGTTGATGCTCGAAAATCTCATCCAGGATATGGCCGAGGTGGACGAAGTGGCCGTGATCGCCGTTCCCGATGATCGCTGGGGCGAGCGGCCAGTTGCGGTCATTGTGCCCAGCGGTGATGCGCCGGTGCCGCTATCGGCGGTGCGTGCGCATCTCGATCCGATGGTCCATAGCGGGAAATTGAGCCGCTTCGCGCTTCCCGACCGGGTGGCGACGCGCGAGGAACTGCCCAAGACCAGCGTCGGGAAAATCGACAAGAAGCTGCTGCGCAAACAATATGCGGCCGAAGGGGTGAGCGAGTGAACGACGACCATGTGCGCCGACTGGGGCAGGGATTTTACTGGCAGGACCTAAGCGAGGGCGATCGCTTCGTCACATTTCGGCGGACGATCACCGAGACGGATCTGGTCAACTTCATTTCCGTCACCGGTATGCTGGAGGAATTGTTCATCGACGCCAGCCATGCCGGCGGTGCGATGGGCGGCCGCGTCGTTCCCGCCGCGCTGACCTATTCCTTGATCGAAGGCATGCTTCTTCAAACGATGATCCAGGGGACCGGAATGGCGTTGCTTGAAACGCATTCGAAGGCGCTCAAGCCGGTTCGCGTCGGTGATACCATTTACGCGCGCGTCGAGGTCACGAAGCTGAAGCCGACGTCAAAGGGCAATCGGGCGATCGTCGAATCCGCCGTCGATATACGCAATCAGGACGGTGATTCGGTGATGACCTATGTTGTGACGCGCATGCTTGCGGGGAGTCCGGCCGAAACTTGATCGGTTCGATGCATCCAGACGGCTACAGCCGCAGGATTGAGGGGAGAGAGAGCATGAAACCTGAAACATTATTTTCCCGGCCGTCCTTGGCTGGCCTAAAAAAAATGTGGTGCGGTATGATAGCGGCCTCGACTGCCCTTTTGGCGGTCGCCACGGACGCCCAGACCATCGACGGTCCGATCGTGGGCAAACCATCCTTGTCGCGCGGTTCATTGGCGCCGGTTCCCGACGACTATGTCGTTGAGGAATATTTCCTTTCGGGCAATGCGGAGTCTTTCGTCGAGGCTGCTCCGTTGACCAGCGACGGAAAATGGACGGTTCGACCGAACGCTACGCCGCGGGCGCCATTTGTGACGCGCCTGATCGTCGCGCGTCCTCCGGCCACGAAATTCAACGGGGCGGTGGTTGTCGAATGGCTCAATGTATCGGGGGGCGCCGACACATCGGCTGCCTGGGCCTATCTTCATCGCGAACTGACGCGAAGCGGATATGTCTGGGTGGGCGTATCGGCCCAGCGGGCGGGAATCGACGGCGGTGTTGCCGATGCGGAGGCGGTGCGTGCCTATCTCGCGCGACAGGCGCCCGCCGCGGCCAGCCACGCCCCGCCGGCCAAGCGCCCGCCGTCCGGCTTGACAGGCAAGCCGCTCAAGGAAAGCGACGAGATCCGTTATGGCAGGCTCGACCATCCGGGGGACGCCTATGCATATGACATCTTCACCCAGGCTGGCCGGGCCATTCGCGCCAGCGGCATATTGGGGTCGCTGAAAGCGCAAACGGTGCTCGCCACCGGCGCGTCGCAATCGGCCTCCTACCTTGTTACCTATATCAATGCGATCGATCCGTTGGCGCGTGTCTATGACGGCTATCTGGTGCAAGTTCGCAAGAAGACGTCGGCGCCGATCGACGGCGATGTATTTGCGGCGCTGCGCGCCGGCACGGGCACTTTCGCCCTGCCCTATGTACGCGTTCGTGACGACAGCCGCGTTTCGGTGCTGACCTATATTTCCGAACAGGATTTGATGGCGCCCGGCCTAGGCTATATCGAGGCCCGCCAGCCTGATAATGACCATATCCGGACCTGGGAAGTGGCCGGCACGTCGCACGGCGACATCTATGGCATGTCGGTAACGGCGATCGATACAGGAAAGGCCCCCATTGGCGAACTCGCAGCAGCTTATGCCAAGGCGGACATATTGGGAGGTCGGCAATTGGCAGCATCGATCAACGCCGCGCCGCAGGGCCATTATGTATTGCAAGCCGGTCTCTCGTCGTTGCGCCGATGGGTGATGGAAGGCGAGGCGCCTCCGATTGGGACAAAGCTGGCGACCGGCGAGGCTGCCGCACCCGCCCTGGTTCTCGACGCGCATGGCAACGCGACGGGCGGGGTCCGGACCCCGTGGGTCGATGTCCCGATTGCGACATATGCGGGGATCGGCGATCCGGGTCATGGCGCGCTTTCGATGATGGGATCGACTGAGGCGTTCGATGCGGCGCGTCTGGCGCAGATGTATCGCAACAAGGCAGATTATCTCACCCGTTTCGCCGCCGCGCTCGAAAAATCGATTGCGGCCGGCTTTATTCTGGCCGCCGATCGCGACGAAATTCTCGCCCTCGCTGCCGAAATATATCCCGCCGAATGACGCGCCGATCCTGGCTCGCGCTGATCGTCGTCACTGCCTGCTATTCAATGGCCATCGTGGATCGGCAGATATTCAATCTGCTGGTCGAACCGATGAAACGGGAATTCGGCGCCACGGATGTCCAGATCGGGTTCTTGTTGGGGCCGGCGTTTATGTTGAGCTATACCGCGCTTGGCATTCCGGCCGGGCTGGCGGCCGACCGGTTCAGTCGTCGCGGCCTGTTGCTCGGGGCCGGCACCTTGTGGAGCCTGGCTACGATCGGCGGCGCCTTTGCCAAAACCTATGACGCGCTGCTTTTGACCAGGATGATCGTTGGGGTGGCGGAGGCGTTCATGTTTCCCTCGGGTATGTCGCTGATTGCGGATCTGTTCGATCGCAAGCATCTGCCGATGGCGACCAGTTTCTTTTTGTTCGCGCCCTACGTCGGGGCCGGTCTTGCCATGATCATGGGCGGTGTCCTGCTCGGCGCGACGATCGATTTGGCGCCGCTCGAACTGTGGCCGCTTGGTTCTGTGCGCGGCTGGCAGATGACACTAGGTATCGTGGGTTTGCTGTGCCTTATTCCGGTCTTGGCGTTAACGCTGGTCCGGGAGCCGCCCCGTGCCTCCAGCGAGGCAGATATTCGTTTCGGATTTGTCGAAAGCTTTACCTATTTCATACGCGGCTGGCGCTTTTATGCGTTGTTTTTCTTCGGCATGGCAGGCTCGTCGCTCGTGCTAAACACCGTTCCGGCGTGGGCGCCGACTTTTCTTGTTCGCGAGTTCGGGATGAGCTCAACCGCAATCGGTCTTCAATATGGCGTTCTTGTTCTCGTACTCGGAATGATGGCGGGCATACTTGCCCCGCTGACGAACTTTTGGCTGTCCAAGCGCTTCGCGGATTCGACGATGCGAACCGTGCTCGTGGGGCCGGCGGTCGTCGTGGTATTTGCCTGCTTGCTGCTCGCCAGCGCGACGCAGTCCACGGCGTTGATCTGCCTGGCGATGATCACCTTTGGTTACAGCTTTCCTCTCAGCATGGCGGGCGCATCGCTTCAACTCGCCACGCCCTCGCGCCTGCGGGGTATCGCATCGGCCCTCTATTTCGTAATCGTCGGCTTGATCGGATTAGGGCTTGGCCCGATGCTGGTTCCATTTGTGTCAACGACATTGCTACACGATGGCGAACAGATAGGTGATGCGATGGCGATCGTTGCCATCGCTTTCAGCACGGTCGCACTGTTGCTGTTGTGGGGTGCCATCGCGGGATTTCGTACCGAGCGCGGACGGAGCGCTTAGGTCTTAGGATCACGCCTGTGATGGTGCATCATCGATGCAAGGATTGGACGCATGCACATGAGACAGATTGCACACGGGAGCGCTCGCACGGCAGTTTAAGACTTGCCGGAAGCACACGCCGCCGCCAGCCTTACTCATCCTATTTATTTTAATTCCAGATCCGGGGCTTCTGCCCGCCGGACGTCTTCCACGAAGGTTCTGCTTGCATAGATGAAAAGCAGGCCAGAGAGGGCCCAAAAAGTGGAAGCCGCCGCCAGAGAGTAACGGATCGCCTCATTTCCGAAGCGGGCCGCAAGGTGATCGCTGATTACCCCCACGATCAGTGGTCCAAGGCCGGCCCCGAGAGCAGTGACGAGCAGATGTTTAACCGCGGCAGCGACGCTTCTCATGGATGGTGGGACGAGAAACTGGACTACGGAGGCAATCGCGCCCTGTGATGACACGGCCAAGAAGGCGACTGCGCACCCGGTGGCCATCGCTATTGCTCCAGACTCGTTCAAGAAGGTGACCCAACCAAGGGGCGTTGCAAGGAGTAGGGCAATGGCGACCGTCCACAACATCCACCGCGGATCCTTGTGGCTCATTTTTTCAGCTAGATGGCCTACTACAAAAAGGCCGATTGCACCTGCAAGGCTGATCACGACCGCGAGAACCAAGCCGATCTGCGCAGGCGAAAGCTGGTAGGTTCGGGAGATGAAAGGTGCCGCCCAGAGCGCGACTCCGGCGCCAGCAAATGACCAAACACCATTCGCAAGGAGCAGCCGTCGATAAGCCCGCTGGGACCATAGGAAGTCAAGTGTCGCGCGAAAGCGTGGGCGCGTGGGCGTTTCCCCGGTCGCCGACGCTAGCATGTACGCTTTGGCCTTGGGGAGAAATAGATAGCTGGCGATTGCCACTAGGATGCCGGGTATGCCGATCACGATGTAGGTCAGCCGCCAGCCAATCGCCCCGCTGAGGAATCCGCCAAGCATGAAGGCGATAATCCCCCCGACGCTGCCGCTGATATAGAGTTTGCTCATCGCAGATGTCAGCTGGTTCTTCGGAAAGTGATCGGCAATCAATGCCTGCGAGGCGGGCAACATGCCGGCTTCTCCGGCTGCTACGCCCATGCGAAATAGGAGGAGATAGATGAAGCCGGGCGCCATACCGCAAAGTGCGGTCATGCCGGAGAAGGTGGCTAGCGAGAGACTGATTACGCCACGTCTGCTTATCCGGTCGGCTAGAACCGCCAAGGGCACGGCCAGCGCGGCATATAGGGTGGTGAAGGCTAGACCCGATAATAATCCCAGTTCAGTGTCGCTAAGCTGAAATTCGACCCGTATTGGTTCGAGCAGCATGCCTAGTATCTGTCGATCCAGATCGCTAAATGCCGTTGCCAATATGAGGATGACTAATATGCGGCGTCGTTGGCGGACCGCGTCAGAAGCTTGTAGGTTAACCGAGGATGGCAATTCAAACCTGTTCATTTATTTCGATCCAAAATTGGAGGGCGAAGCGAGCAAGATCGCCGACCAAGGTCCTTCGGCTGGCGGTTTTCCCTCTGTTCATATATTTAAGCTGTTCCGCTCAGGTTGATGTCAGCTCGCATCGTTTGGAATGCTCTTCGCCAGCCACGGAATGCGAAAGCTGGAAACATATAGACGATCAGCCTGAGCGAAAATTGGGTCGCCTGATAGCCGAAAAGCGGGCGCCGCCGCATCATTGGATAGCGGGTAGGAGCAATCATGGATCGGGGCCCCATGAGGTGTTTCGTGGTAGCCGTGGGCTTGCCGGCGCGCTCATCTAGGGATGTGCGGCCACCGGCCGCGTTTCGGGCGAGCCATGGTGCGTAACGGGGGGGAGGGGGTATTCGCCCCGCTCCAGCTTGCCGAGTAAATCTTCGAGTTCGTCGGGCCGGATCTGTACCTCGTCGAACAACTGGATCATTCGCACATGCATCAAAAGGTGCATCGTAAAATAGGCCAGTTCGACCACGCCGCGTTCGCTACCCATCCGTTCGACCATGCCGGCCCACATGGCGTCGTCGACGGTGCCGTCCCGAACGCCGCGAATGAAGGCGATGACCTGTCGGTCTGCTGCCGACAGTTCGCTTTCGCGGCCGTCGCGTAGCGCCCGAACAGTCGATGTCGGAATTCCCGACGCGATCGCGAACGGAACATGATTGGCGAGCAGGCCCCAATGCCCTGCATCGAAGGACAATACGAGATCGATGAATTCGTGGTCAGCCGCGGTGAAGGAGCCCGGTTTGCCTTGCTGCAGCATCGCAGGCTTGCCTGCCGCAGTCATCTGCGCGGCAAGGCGCGGACTGCACCACAGGCCGAAAAAGCCGCCCGCGATGCGATGCCGATATTCGAGTTGATATTTGTCCATGCGGACTTTTTCAAATCGCGCTTTGAAGTCGTCCCAGGCCGATTGCTCTTCCTCGGCGACATCTTCGCGGGCCGGAATTGCCGGGAACCGCAAGGCACCTGACCGCTCGGCGAGAATGTCCCAGTCATAGGGGTTGTCGGTTCGCTCGGACATTATCATGATCCTCCTTCAATGATGAAAAGCAGCGTCATTGGGCGGGCGGCGCGTCGCCCGTGTAGAACGCCCGTGCAAAGCGATTGAGGTGGAAATCCATGAAGCGGGCCGGCGACACATCGGCTGCCCGCGCGCGCGCGTTCATCTCGACTGACGAAGTAGCTGGCCACAGGTTCGTCGCGATCCGCCGATCGACCGTTTCGATCGCCGCCATACTCTCGGCGATGCTGAACGTGCAGTGCCCCGCGGCCTGAACGATGGCCGTGCGCACGAGCGTTGCGGGCGCGCGGCGGATATAGGCCTCGAGAGTCGCAGCGGGGGCGAGCGAATCGCCACTCGTATGGAGGAGCATGACCGGGTTTCGCGGCTTCGCCGTCACGCCCATCAGGCTATCCGCTTTGATTACGGCTGCAGGATTTGCGGTCTCTCGCGGCGCACGCCTGAGCATCTGCAGGTCGGCATCGAGATCAAGTCCGGCTATTTGGTAGAGTTGCCGAACGGCGTCGCGTTGCGCGGGATCTGCATTTTCTTCGAGAATCTTGCGATAATCGATGTCAGTGTTCCATGAGAGCGTGCCACCCGCGCTCTCTTCGAAATCGCGTCGAACGCGTACATGACCGCCGATCGTCGCGCCGAACTGGCTGACTAGCGTTTCGTACATCGCTTGCTGAATCTTGGGCAGATCACCGGCAGCGGGTTCGAGCGTATCGGTGCGACTCCAACTGGGGAGTTGCCCGATCGTGACTGCGAGCGCGATACGTGCGCGGCCTTCGGGGGTCGCCTGCGCCTTCTCCAGCATTTGGGTCCACGCCTGCGAAACCGGCGTGAGGTCGCGTGGCATGTCCTGAAGGCGAAGGTCGCTGCCCGGTGCGATGAGCGTCTTTGCCACGAAGGCGGAATCAAGCTTGGCATTGAACCAGCCCACCGATCCCGTGATGATGCACGCCGCGACACCGCCATCAATATGTTCGGGCGCCGCTTCGACGAGCGCAAGAGCGAGGCCCCCCGCTCCCGAATGGCCGAAGGAGATCACCCGCTTTGGCTTTCCGAATCTCTGCTCGAACAATCGCAACACCTCGAGCTGACGCTTGATGCGCGCAGGATTGTCGACGGCGGTGCCGCGATTTCCCGCATCGCCCCGCGTCGATCCAGCCCCTGCATAGCCGAGTTCATGCATTCGCTTGTACAGCGGAGAATCCGGCCGCGCCGCGAAATCAAGGTCGAGGATCAGGACACCGTTCCAGTTTGCCGGTTTTGCGATGCGATAGGCGCCGCCATCGGCATCAAGCGCTCCCGCGACCTCGTCCAGCGCAGATAGGCCCTGCCCTGAAACGGGCGATGCAAGAGAGATCAACGCCGCGGCGGTCAGCAGGACGATTTTGTTCCGAGACATAAAGAATCTCCTGATCTAGGCGGGAATGATCGGCAGAGTGATCGACGAACCGTGGACCTGATTTCGATGGATGCTCATCACCGGCGGCGGATCGATCTCCGGCGAGACGGCGATGGCGGTCTCGCTGCCGGTAATGGTGACGCGAAACCGATGTCCCTTTTGCAGGATGTACGAGATGGGAGTCATCGTGATGGCGAGTTCGGCGGGTTTTCCCGGGGCCATATCCGCGCGATCAGCGAGGCGACAGGTTGGCCATGGCAGTCCCATGAAGTCGTAAGGCGGCTCTCCGGTCTTGCGGCAGGATGCACGCAAGGCGCCTTCGGAGACATAGGTCGACGCGCCATCGGGACCGACGTCCTGAAGCTTGACGAAATAGTCGCAATCCTTCGCTGTCGACGATGTCCATAGCGTCGCCACCGGGTGGCCGGTAATTTCCAGATCCTCGAGCAGCGGATCGCTGGTATAGGTCAGTCCCTGAGCGTCGAAACCGGAATGATCCGCAGGCGTCTGACCGGGGCCGGCCGGGTCGGTGGGCAGATTGGGTCGGGTAGGACCGTAGGCGAGGTCGAACCTGACCGGCTGATCGTCCCGACCTTCGCTCGCATTGGGCCGTTCCAGAGCGAGCCTTCCGTCGTTGATCGACGCCACCGTGCCGCTCTTGCCTTCGCGGAAAAAAAAGTCGGTGCGTGTTTCGCCCGGAAGTGGCCATTTCTGGAGGCCACGCCATTTCGTTCCCGCGCGGCTGTGCGAATTCGGCACCGATGAGTGAATCGGGGGATCGTCCATGATCCCGTTCGGCACATCCTTCAGCCAATAATCAAAGAAGCGCAGCCCCTCGGTCGCCCACAGATCAAAGGCTTCCGGCGGAACCCCGCGCCCGCCCCACGGGCCGACCATCATCTTTTTCGGACCGGCCTTTTGGTTGATGTACCAAGCGAGCTGATCAACCATGACTCCCGCGAACCATCCGACACGATGATAAACTGCGACGCCCGATTTCGAGAGATCGTCCGCAAATATTCCGCCGTGGCGCTCCATCCAGTTCCGGTGGCCCGTGACCGGGTCGGAGCTGTCGCGTGCGGGCAGCGCTCCGGCGGTCGCCCGATAACTGTTGCCAGCCTTATGTTCCGCGATCGCAGCGTTGAGAAGCGACTGGTCGGCGTCGGCATCGACTGCTCCGTTTTTGGGATCGAGGTCGAGTTGGCTTACATGCGCACCGAAATTATTGAAGGAACTTCGATGTATCCCGCCGGTATGGACGATCCAGTACCAGTCGAACGGGGATACTTCTGGCATGATGGCCTTGAGGTGTGGCGGCCTGGTCCCGGCCACGCGCAACTGCATCTCGCCCTCATAGGATGCACCGAACATCCCGATTTTGCTATTGCTCCACGACTGTTCGGCGAGCCATTCCGTGATATCGTATCCATCCGTGGCGTCGAGCGGATCGCTGAGTTCGTCGCGTGTGCCGAAGGATGCGCCGGTTCCCCGCCTGTCCACGGAAACGACGACATATCCGTGCTTGAGGAAGCGGGGCACATCGGTAAGGTCGGAATCGATCGTCGTGCGCAGCGAACTGTCGGGCTTTACGGTCGCGCGCTGATAGCGTTTGGGCTCCCATATGACCGGCAGACGCTCAGCATGAAGTTTCCCGCCGAGAGTCGGGCGGAATATATCGATTGCCAGGCGTGTTCCGTCGCGCACCGCTACATACTGCGACGTTCGCTGCCAACCGTCATATCGTTCTGACGAATAGCCCCGATAGACGCCGAAAGCGGATTCCCGCGAAGAGGATGCCATCGCGGAGGCCGCGGCAGTGCCGGCACTCGCCACGAATATGCCGGCCGCAGCGGCTTTCAGTGCCTTGCGGCGGTCATATCGCTCTCTGGTCACAAAATCTTCGATACTCGGCATAGCGGGTTCCCTTTCGGATTATTGTGGATCACCATCGGGTTGTTTGAACCGCAATTCGCCGCGAACTCACCCATGTTGCGTTCCGACGGAGTCGGGCCGCCTTTGTGGGCGGCCCGAGCAATCGGTTCAAAAACGATAGGAAAATCCGGCGTAGAACATGCGCGGCTCATTATAGTTCGACAGCACACAGTCACAGGCCGCGGTCGAATCGAGCACGGCGATCGCACCTTTGAAGTTCGTCAGATTGGTGACGGCTGCAAAGATGCCGAAGTCGGCGCTCGTCCAGGGGAGATCGCTCCAGTCGAACCGCAGATCGACAAGTGTGCGCCTGGGCGTGAGCACGTCCTTGCGCTCCAGTCCGCGCATCCAGTTCGAGTCCTGTGCGGCATAAGGCGAGGAGTGGGTGATGTTGGCCGTCAGTCGAGCACCCTGAGCACCCTCGCCCAGAAAGCCGAGATGAAGCACCGGCGTTAAAGTCCAACGGACTTTGGGAGCTTGCGCAAACAGGTCCGGCTTGTAGGTCTGTGTGATTCCGTTCGCTACGACAGTCCCCGCCGCATGATCGATAGTCACCGGCACGACCGCGGGATTCGCCACGCCGGCGCAGCCTGCCCTGAAGCCTTCCCGCGCGCAGGTCGAGACCTCGAGCCATGTGTCGAATTTTGCATCCATATAGGCGACCGAACCACTAAGCTCGAACCAGTCGGACGGTTTGAAATTCGCTTCGAATTCTAGGCCCTTGATGGTAGCTTGGGCTACATTCTGGGTGATACCGACATAGGCCCCGTCGATAAGGCCGAAGGTGCCGCGCTGGATGTCGTCATACTTGCTCTTGAAGCCGACGAGCGTCGCGCTCCACGGCATATCCGCGATCCGGCCGCTGGCGCGCAGTCCCAGCTCTATGTCTTTCACGGTTTCCGGTCCATAGGCATAGTTCGGATCACTGGTCGCCACGCGATTGACGCCGCCCCCTCGATAGCCCTTGCGATGCGATGCCCACACCAACACATCATCCGTGATGCTCCAGTCCGCCGAGAGCGTGTAGCTGTTGCCCGTGTTTTTTGGCGTCTCGGTCCGAGTCACGGTCGCCCCGCGCAACGGATCGGCACCGAAGGGCGAAAGGTTGATCGCAACGCCATCGAATGTTCGGGTGACGACAGGACCGCCCGTGGATTCGGTGATGATGGGCTTGTCCCAATTGCGGCGGAGGCCGCCCGTCAGCCGTACATCCTTCACGATCTCGAAGGTAGCTTGCCCATAAACAGCGTAGCTCTTCGACGTTGATCGCGTCATCGTGAGACACGGTGTTCCGGCAACATCGAACGCTGTGCAACTCGCTGCAGGGACGGCTGTTGAATTGCCGGCGATGACGAATTGCGACGGACCAAGCCAGGGCGCTTTGCGTGCGGAGCGATAGTAAAGTCCCCCCTGCAGCGACAGCCGGCTGTCGAACAGCTCAGCTTGCAGTTGGGTCTCGTTCGTAATCGTGGTCGGACCTTTCTGGCGGCAATCATCAGGCGAAACACCCTGAATGCAAATGCCGCCCCGGTTGCCCATGTTGTCGGCAATGGGGTATTCGCTCGCATCCGGATTGAGCCCGCTATTCGGGCCATAAGAGGATGATGTAATGCCTGTAATATTCTTGAAGGTCAGATTGTCGGTGATGTTCCAGCGGACGATGTTCGACAATCCGAAATATCGTTGATCGGTGGCCTGGGCACTGCTGGCGAATGTCGTCCGCGGTCCCAATGCCTGCTGTCTTTGATAGCCTGCGAGCGCGAGCTGGTAGAATGTCTGACCCGGTGGCGGCGTGAGTCCCGAAAAATAGCTAAACCGCGCGGCGGTTGCCGGATTGTCGGCGGGAATGACCCGAAGGTTCGGCAGGTAATCATAAACGCCCGATGTGATATAACCGGTGCCGTTCATCTGGTTTCGAGTATAGGCAACAACCGTCGAAATCTCCAGGCCATCTACCGGCGTCAATAGGCTGGATAGCCGCAGGCTCGTCGTGTCGATATTGTCTACGTCGGTCGAGCCGGCACCAACTTGGCTGTAGAAAAGGCGCGTGAAACCTTCCCGTTTGCGCATTTGGCCAGCGACCCGGACACTCCAGATATCGGGAATGACAGGAATCGTTACCGCGCCTTCGATCGCAAAATAATCGTGCGAACCGGCTTGGCCGCTGACGTAACCTTCGAATTCATTGCCTGGGCGGTGCGGCGTGAATAGTATCACGCCGCCGGTCGCGGTTTCGCCGAAGAGTGTTCCTTGGGGACCCTTGAGAACCTGTATGCTTTCCAGATCGAAGAATTGGGGCTCGAACTGCGGAACTTCGGCGAAATAGGAGATGACACTCCGCGTGCCGGTTTGCGCACGGATGGCCGGCGAGAAAGTCTGTCGCGATCCTCCCGACGTGGTTATGACGAGTGCCGGATCGAGCCTATCCAACGTTTCCGCATTGGTGATAGACTTTTCCGTCAACTCGGCTTGCGAAGCGATGGTGATTGATACGGGGACGTCCTGAAGCGATTCTTCGCGTCGCCGCGCCGTAACAACGATCGCGGCGTCACCGGAATCGTCGGTGGCTGCGTCGCTTGCCTCTGCGGTCGGCGCGGACTGTGCGAACGCGATGCCGGGTGCCAGGGCCATCAGGCTCGAGCCGGCAAGTCCCCAGCGCATCGCACGTACGAATGTCGTATTCTTCATGATCCTCTCCCTCCGAATTTTCTGACGCGCGGCGTTGCCGTCTTCGCCTTATCCTGATCCATATCGCCCTCGGCGCGTCGCCCCGCTCTGTCTGCTGAGCGGCTATGGCACCGAGCGCCGGTGTCGGTTATTTCTGTTCCCTTTGATGCCCCCGATCTCGGTGCGGCGCCTTCCATTTAGGATTGGCTATCCCCGCCTGTCGATAAAGGTCGTACAATCCTGATTGCTTTTTTTCGAATCGGACCCTAAAACCATGCACATGATTATCCTAGAATTGTCGGGGTGTTGTCAAGCCGGGTTTGCTGTGGGTCCGGCGGTCAAGAAATCGGGCGGCCGGCTTGACCGTCGAGGCGGGGTGCACGGTACCCCATGATGTGACGTTCGACGCGAGCGCACGAAACCGGCCATCTGGCCGTAATAGAGGAGAGAATTGTGGTTGATCTGGTCAGTCTGGAAAAGCGTATCGCTGAGCTGGAGGCTCGCGAACAAATCAAGGAACTGGTGGCGCGCTACGGCTTCACGGTCGATAATCGCGACATGGACGGCATCGCCGACTGCTTCACGGAGAATGCGCGCGTGTTGTCGAATGACGGACGCCACGCGTCGGTCGGCAAGGAGGATTGCGTCAATCAATATCATCACCGGTTTTCGTTTCTTGGCCCCACCAACCATTTCACGCACAATCATGTAATCTGGTTCGACAAGGCCGATCCGACCAAGGCTTATGGCCAGCTCAATGCGCATGGCGAAGTGTTTCGCAATGGCCAGGCGATGATGAGCGCGCTGCGCTATGATGACGAATATCGCCTCGATCCCGATGGGAAATGGCGCTTCGAACTGCGCCTGATGACCTATTTCTATTATCTGCGGTTTGATGAGATCCAGACCTATCTCGGCGATCCGATGCGCGTACGCGCCTATTCGGAACCCCAGGCGGCCGACTGGCCCGAAGGCATCGACACCTACAAGAAATATTATGAAGAACATGAACGCAGCGCGGTAGCCGACTGACCGCCGGGCGGCCGACAAGATACTGTCTCGTCGGCCGTCCGACACACCTTATCGGGAGCGCAAGGCGATGGATATCAAGATCAAGGGCAAGGTGGCGATCGTCACCGGGGCCAGCCGGGGCCTGGGCTTCGCGGCTGCCCAGGCATTGGCGGACGAGGGCGCGAAGATTCTGGCCACGGGGCGTTCGGTTTCCGAATTGGAGGCGCTCGCGAAAACGCGGCCGGGGGCGATTGTCCCGGTCCCGTGCGATATGCGGGATATCGCCGCGGTCGAGGCGCTGCCGGCGCGGGCGGTTTCCGAATTCGGCAGGCTGGATATTGTCGTCAACAATGCCGGGATCGCGCCTGCCGGCGCGTTTCTGGAGCAAACACATGAATCACTTTCGGAACTGATGGTTGTGAACGTCATCGCGCCAGCGATGCTTTCGAAGGCCGCCGGCGCGATCATGGTCGAACAGCGCAGCGGCAAGATCATCAATATCGCATCGATTTCCGGCATCCGCGGCAAGGCCGTGCTCGTCGGCTATTCGGCGTCGAAGGGCGCCGTGCTTCAAATGACCAAGGCCCTCGCGGCCGAATGGGCACGCCATAATATTCAAGTCAACGCCATCGCGCCGGGCGGCTTCGCAACCGAAGCGCAGGCGGCGGTGGTGAACAATCCGGACGTCCTGAAAAAGCGCGTTCGCAAGATCCCCGCGAGCCGGATGGCCATGCCCGACGAAATGGGGGCGATGGTCTGCTATCTGGCGTCGCCGCTTTCCGACTTCGTTACCGGTGCCGTGATGGTGATCGACGGCGGCGAGACCGCCAAGATTTGAGCGGCGGCCAACACACAAGGACAATTTATGAGAAATCCCGCGCGCGCCGCCGTCATCGTCGATGCCGTCCGTACACCGATCGGACGCGGGCATGCAGAAAAAGGCATGTTCCGCGACATCCACCCGGCCGATCTTCTTGGCCGGACTTTTGTCGAAGTGATCAGCCGCGCAGGCGTCGATGCGAGCGAGGTCGAGAATGTCATCGCGGGCTGCGCCCATCAGGTTGCGCAGCAAGCGAGCGGCATCACACGCACCGCCTGGTTGATGAAAGGGTTGCCCATTGAAGCCGGCGCCACCACGGTCGATGTGCGATGCGGCTCGGGGCAGCAGGCGGTCAACTATGCCGCCTTGTCGATCGAAGCCGGAATAAATGACGTTGTCGTCGCGGGCGGCGTCGAGCACATGGGGCGGGTCGGGTTCCGGGCGAATGAAGGCGCGCAAGCGACCTATGGCGCTGCCTTTCCCCCCGAACTTTTCGCGCATTACCCAATCGTCGCGCAAGGCGAGGGTGCAGAAATGATCTGCGATCAATGGGCAATTCCCCGCGCCGATCTTGATGCCTATGCGGTGCGTTCGAACCAGCTTGCGCATGCCGCGATAACCGCGGGCGCCTTCCGGCGCGAAATATTGCCGATCGACACCGACGCCGGCGTGATGACCGCTGATCAGGGCATCCGTCCCGAAACGTCGCTCGACACGCTGGCGGGATTGAAGCCGGCCTTTCGTGAAAGCGGGCGCCTGACGGCGGGCAATTCCTCGCAGATGTCCGACGGCGCTGCCGCCCTGCTGCTGATGAGCGACGAAAAGGCTGCGGCGCTGGGCGCGACGCCGCGCGCGCGCGTGATCGATCAGGTCGTGATCGGGGTCGATCCGGTATCGATGCTGACCGGTCCAATTCCTTCGACCCGCAGATTGCTGGAGCGCAATGGCCTGACAATCGCCGATATCGATGCTTTCGAGGTGAACGAAGCGTTTGCGTCGGTGGTGTTGGCGTGGGAACGCGAACTCAAGCCGGACATGGACCGCGTCAACCAGCGCGGTGGGGCCATTGCCCTAGGGCATCCGCTCGGCTCGACCGGGGCGCGGCTTATGACGACCCTGCTGCATATATTGGAGGATTCCGACGGCGAACTGGGAATTGTGACGATGTGTTGCGGCGGCGGCGTCGGTACCGCGACCCTGATCCAGCGCATTTGAAAACGGCATACGAAGGTGGCCGGATTTTCCTTTGACAAAACTATGCGTATAGTTATCCTAGTTTGTGAAAGCACGGCTGTGACGGTGCAGGAGAGGTGAAGCGTAAATGAAATTCGGAATTCTAACGACGCCTGTATGGGGCAAGGAAACCGATCCGCAGATCCAGTTCGCGGCCCACAAGGAAGTGGTGCAAACGGCCGAACAGCTGGGATTCAGCGCGATGGTGGCGGGTCAGCACTTCCTGGGCGGCGAACTGCGCTATTATCAGCCGGTTCCCTATCTGACCTATCTGTCGCAATTCGCGCCGACGATGGATGTGGTGATTGGCATCATTCTGTTGTCGCTGGTCAACCCGGTCGAGACCGCCGAACAGGTGGCGACCATGGACGCCGTCACCGGCGGCAAGGCCGTCCTGGGCGTAGGCCTGGGCTATTCGGACCATGAGTTCCGCGCCTTCGGCATTCCCAAGGAAACGCGGGTCAAACGGTTCGAAGAAGGGCTGGAACTGATCAAGCAATTGTGGTCGGGCGATGAGGTCAATTTTCATGGCCAGAACTTCGTCGTCGAGGGCCAGGTGCCTGCGGTGCTGCCGGTACGGCGGCCGCGCCCGCCGATCTGGATCGGCGGGCAGGGCGAAAAGGCGATACGCCGCGCTGCCCGGACAAGCGACGCATGGTACGCCCCCCCCTTTCCGACGCATGAAGGGCTGGCGCGCTTGCGTGAGGTCTTCCTCGAAGAGCGCGAGATTGCGGGGTTGCCGATCGATGGTGATTTCCCGTTGCGGCGCGAATTGCTGATTGCGGACTCGCGCGATGAGGCCCGCGAACTGGCGAAGGCGCGCAGCGAGCTTCGGTTCAAGACCTATCTGAAATGGGGTCTTGGCGATCGGCTGGACAAGGACGCGGGCAAGGGCGGCTTCGGCTCGCAGTCCGACGAGGATATCGATTCGCGCTTCATCCTGGGCACCGCCGAGCAATGCGCCGAGGAACTGGATCGGCTGCGCCGCGACCTTGGCATGACGCATTTCATGTTCAAACCGCAATGGCCGGGACTGCCGCACGAAGAGGCGATGAAGCAGATTGAACTGTTCGGCACACGGGTAATCCCGCTTGTGCAGCAAGCCGAACGGCGTTGCGGAGACGATCAATGAAGAGCGTAAAACTGGGCACCGGTCTGGCCTTCTGGGGTGACTCGATCCGTCCGGCGATCGAGATGGTCGAACGCGCGGACATCGATTATCTGTGCTGCGACCATCTTGCCGAACTGACGATGTCGATCCTCAGCAAGCAGAAATCGAAAAATCCCGATCTGGGATATACGACTGACATCATCCCCTTTCTGCGCGGCGTCGTGGTGAAATGCCGCGAACGGGGCATTCGGATCATTTCCAACGCGGGCGGGGCAAATCCCGAATCCTGCGGCCGCCAGGTCGTCGCGCTGTGCCAGGAGCTGGGGTTATATGGGACCAAGGTCGCCGTGGTTACCGGCGATGACATCATGGACCGGATCGACGAACTGCTCGCAGACGGCATTGCGCTGGAGAACATCGATACCGGCCGGCCGCTTTCCGATGTCCGCGACCGCGTCACCCAGGCGAATGTCTATATCGGTTGCGAGGGCATCGTCGAGGCACTTGAACAGGGCGCCGACATCGTCATCTGCGGCCGCGTGACCGATGCCGCGCTTTATCTTGGGCCGATGCGCCACGAACTCGGCTGGGCTGCGGACGACTGGGCCATGCTAGGCGCGGGCACCGGGATCGCCCATTGTGTCGAATGCGGCGGTCAAGCCACGGGCGGCCTCTATTCGGGCGGCTGGCAGGACATGCCGCGGCTACCCTCGCTGGGCTATCCCGTGACGACGGTTTTCGAAAATGGCGAAGCCATCATGTCGAAGTCGCCTCAGACCGGCGGCAGTGTCACCGTGGGGACGGTCAGCGAGCAGCTCGTGTACGAAGTCCTTGACCCAGCCAACTACCTCACCGCCGATTCCACGGCGGATGTCAGCCAGATCAAGCTCGACCAGGTCGGGGCGGACCAGGTGCGGATTTCCAATATCGGGGGCAAGCCCGCCCCCGCAACGCTGAAGGTCAACATGGGGTATCGCGCCGGTTTCGTTGGCGAGGCGCAGTTCACCTACACCTGGCCCGACGCAGTGAAAAAGGCGAAAGCGGGCCTCGAATTTCTTGCCGAACGGCTCCAGCAGGTGGGTTTCAGCGCCGAGGAAGAGCGCGTCGAATATATCGGCGTCAATTCGATGTGGGGGCCGGAATCGGTGCCCGACCCTGATGACGCCGAGCTGCCCGAAGTCGTGGTGCGCTACGCCGCGCGCTGCATGACAAAGGACGATGCCCGAAAGGTCTTCACCGAAAGCGTTCCCCTTTACAACAACGGTCCGGCGGGGGCGAGCGGCATCGGCACCCGGCCGCCGATCAAGGAATTGTTCGGCATCTGGCCGTGCATGATCCCGCGCGAGTTCATCACCCAGTCGGTGGAGATCACGGAGGTGCAACCATGAGCCGGGTGTGGGATTTGGCGCATGGCCGGTCGGGCGACAAGGGCGATGTGTGCAACATCGGCCTGATCGCGCGGAGCCCGGAGGCATATGAGACGCTCTGCCGCGAGGTCACCGCCGAACGGGTCAAGGCGCATTTTGGCGAACTCATCAAAGGCGCCGTCGAGCGTTACGAACTGCCCAACATCAGGGCGCTGAATTTTGTCTGCCGCGGGGCTCTGAACGGCGGCGGCACATTGTCGCTGCGGTCCGATCATCTGGGCAAGGTGATGTACACCTGGCTGCTTCGCATGGAAATCGGGGACGTTTGATGGCTGCATCGTCGGAAGAAATCACCGCGCTGCGCGACACGATGCGCGAGTTCGGCCGCAAGGAAATCCGGCCGCATATCCGCGCGCTGGAACTTGCGGGCGAATTTCCGCGCGACATTTACCGCCAGCTCGGCGCGCTGGGGGCCTTTGGCGTGATGTTGCCGGAGGATGTCGGCGGTTCGGCAATGGGGTTCGAGGCTCTGGCGGTCGTCTCCGAGGAACTGGCCTATGCCTATCCCCCCCTCAGCGCCGGCATGAACCTCCAGGCCGCGACCGTCCCGCTGACCATCCGCAACTGGGGTCGCCAGGACCAGATCGATCATTATGTGCCGCGCCTCGTCACGGCCGAACTGCTGGGCGCGAACGGCATGACCGAGCCTGACGGCGGCACCGATTTTCTGGGGGCCATGCGGACGACCGCCGTAAGGGACGGTGACGAGTATATTATCAACGGCCAGAAGATGTGGATCACCAACGCGAACGTCGCCGATGTCGTGATCGTCTATTGCAAGACCGATGCCGCTGCCAAGCATCGCGGCGTCTCCGCCTTCCTCGTCGATACCGCGACCCTCGGATTCGAGGCAAGCCGGGTCAAATGTCGCACGCTCGGCAACCTGATGCCGACCAACGGCCTGACGTTCACCGACATGCGCGTTCCGGCCAGTGCGATGCTGGGCCAGGAAGGCGAAGGGTTCAAGATCGCGATGACCGCGATGGATTTTGGCCGGCTCACGGTCGCCGCGCGGTCGCTTGGCCTGGCGCGGGCCTGCCTTGATGTCGCCGTCGAATATGCCGATCTGCGTACCTCCTTCGGCGAAAAAATCGGTAGTTATCAGATGATCAAGCACCAGATCGCCGACATGGTGGTCGAAGTCGCAGCGGCCACCGAGCTGGTCTATAAGGCCGCGCGCCTTTACGATGCAGGGAACATTGCGACCCGCGAAAGTTCGATCGCCAAATATTATGTCGGCGAAGTATGCAACCGGGCCGCGCAGGCGACGGTCGAGATTTTCGGCGGCTATGCCTTTTCGGACGAACTGCCGATCTCGATCTACCTCAATTTTGCCAAGCTGTGGCAGACCGGCGAGGGGTCGGCTAACTTGCAACGTATCCTGATCGCCGACGATGCCCTTGGCTGGAAGCCGATGGACCGTCACCGCTCGGCGGTGCGCAATGCGTAAGGTTACCGGGGCGGAGGATGACGTCGTCCGGCTGTTCAATCCCCAGTCGATTGCGGTCATCGGCGCCTCTTCCAAGCCCGGCGCATTGAGCTGGTGGCCGCTTCATCTGGTCGGCACCAAAGGCTTTCAGGGCAAGATATATCCGGTCAACCCGACGCGCGACGAGATTGAGGGCCACCGCAGCTATCCCTCACTCGGCGCGGTTCCCGGCCCGGTCGATCTTGCGGTGATCGCACTCAACGCCGAGCGGACGCCGGACGCGATCCGCGAATGTGCCGCCGCCGGCGTCAAGTCGGTCGTCCTGCCGACCCAGGGTTTTGGAGAAACGGGGTCTGAGGGCGCCGCGATCGAGCGCGAAATGGTCGCGGTCGCGCGTGCCCACGGGATGCGCATCGTCGGACCCAACACCGACGGCATAGCGAATCTTGCCACCGGCGCGATCGGGTCGATCCAGCCGCTTTTCGAGGAGGGTATAACGCCCGGTCCAGTGGGCCTGGTGACGCAAAGCGGCGCGACTGCGAGTTCCCTGCTGGTGCGGCTAAAACAGGCCGGCATCGGCTGCAAGCTGTATGCGAGCGCGGGCAATGAGATCGACCTGGGGTTAGTCGATTATATGTCGGTGATGGTCCAAGACCCGGACATCAAGATCATCCTGTCCTTTGTCGAGGCGCTGCGCGAGCCGCGGAAATTCGTGAAGGTCGCCGAGATGGCGGCCGAGCTTGGCAAGCCGATCGTGCTGATCAAGGTCGGACGTAGCGAGGAAGGCGCCCGCCGCGCCGCGGCGCATACCGGCGCTCTTGCCGGCGCGGATTCCCTGTATGATGCGCTTTTTGCCTCGTGCGGCGTATTGCGCGTCAGCGAACTGAGCGAACTGGTTGCGGTCGCCAAGCTGTTCCTGACCCAAGGGGCGCCGAAAATTCCCGGGATCGGTATCATTTCGGTATCGGGCGGTCAGGCCGGGGCATTGGCCGACAAGGCCAGCGCGATCGGGGTGCCCGTGCCCGCGATCAGCCAGGCGGCCGAAGACCGGCTTACGGCTGCGCTGCAGTTTGGCAAGGGTTTCAATCCCTGCGACCTGACGGGAGAAATCGCGCGCGATCCGTCTCTGGCGCTTAAGGTGTACGACGGTTTTTCCAGCGAAGAGGCGATCGGCACGATCGTCTATGCCCGCAAACATCTGACCGCCGATGCGGGTGTCGGCGCCGCGCAATTGCTGGGCGACCGTGTGACCCAGGCGGATGCCGCTCCGCTCGCAATCTATGCGATGGACGGGTCGGTCTGGGGCCGCGAGGCGGAAATCTACATCGATCGCGGAATACCTGTTTTCGACAATTTGAACGATCTTTACACCGCCATTGACCGGCTGGCGGCATGGTCGGCCTTCCGGCGTGCGCCCGATGTTCCGACCCCGCCGCAGCCGAACGGCGCCGTCCATGATTTTCGCGGGGTGGTCGCGGACGAGGACGCAAAGCGGCTGCTGCTGGAGACCGGACTTGCGATGCCCGCGGAGCATTTCGCCGCCGATCGGGATGCGGCGGTTGCGGCAGCGAAAGCCATCGGTTTCCCGGTGGTGATGAAGATCGTCAGCGCCCGTATTCCGCATAAGACCGAGGCCGGGGGGGTCGCGCTCGGGCTGCGTACCGATGACGAGGTCGCGGCTGCGTTCGACGCCATGATGGCCAGCGCACGCGCCTATCTGGGCGACGCTGACGCCGATGGCGTTCTGGTTCAGGAACAGATCGAGGGCGCGACCGAAGTCATTCTGGGAATGAAGGTCGATCCGGCCATGGGCGCGTTTGTCCTCGTCGGCCTGGGCGGCATTTTCACCGAACTGCTCCAGGATGTCGCGGTGCGGGTTGCGCCCGTCGATGCGCGCAGGGCGCGTGACATGATCGAATCGCTGCGCGGTGTTGGACTGCTGCGCGGTTTCCGCGGCGCCGCGCCGCGTGATATCGATGCGCTCGTCGATGCGATCGTTCGCTTTTCCTCATTTGGCGCGGCGCAGGCGCATTGGCTGGCCGAAGCCGACCTCAATCCCGTGCTGGTGCTGGAAGACGGCAAGGGCGTTCGGCTGGTCGATGCGCTGTTCGTAGGAAAGGATGCGCAATGAGCGGCTGGCAGAATATCCTGGTCGAACGTGACGGCAATCTGGGCCGCATCACGCTCAACCGGCCGCAGGCGCGCAATCCGCTTGACAATGTGACGGCGAAGGAAATTCTCCGCGCGATGGAGCAGCATTTTGCGGATGATGCCGTCCGTTCGATCGTCATCACCGGCGCCGGAGACGCCTTTTGTGCCGGCGGCGACCTGCGCCAGATGAACCAGTTTCGCGACATGCCTGCGGCCGAGGCGCTGGACTGGCCCTCTGCGATCGTCGCGGCGCACAAGCGGATGCTGACCGCCGAAAAGCCGGTGATTGCCGCCGTCAACGGGCCCGCGTCGGCAGGGGGCATGGGCCTGGCCGGCATGTGCGATGTCGTCCTGGCGACGCAATCGGCGACCTTTGCCATGCCCGAGGCAAAGATCGGCCTGTTCCCCATGATCATCGTCGCGCAGCTTAGCCGGTCGATCCCGCGCAAGCTGCTGCTGGAAATGATGATGACAGGCGATGCGATCGACGCCGCCGAAGCGCACAGGGTAGGCTTCGTCAATCGCGTCGCAACCGACCTGCCGGATCTGGAAGCCCTGGTTCAGAGCTATGCGAAGCGGTTCGCGCGCGTCAGTCCGACTGCCGTTGCGTTGGGGCGGCGTACCTTCACGCTGTTGAGTGATATGCCGGCATCGCAGGCGCTCGATGCTGCGCAATTCTTCAATCTTCCCTTTTTCCTGGGTGACGATCTGCGCGAAGGCGCGAACGCATTTCTCGAAAAGCGCTTACCCGAATGGCCGCCATATCGCTCCGGCGACAATTGACGATGGCCGAAGGCTCGCCAGTGAGCGGCGCTGCGGATGCTGTCCCGTGGCTGCCCGCAGGGAAGGCCAGGCTCGAACGCTGGCTTGCCGACACACACGTCGCCGAGGGTGAGGTTACCGACGTTCGCATCTTGACAGGCGGCACCCAGAATCTGCTCGTGCGATTTCAGTGCGGCGCGCGAAATCTGGTGTTGCGGCGACCGCCGCTCGATCGCGCCGGCGGCGACAGGACGATCCGCCGCGAACATGCCGTGCTGACGGCGCTTTCGGGCACTGATGTTCCGCACCCCCGACTGTGCGGCCTGTGCGAGGATGTCTCGATTCTGGGTGGCATTTTCCTGGTCACTGACGAGGTGGATGGATTCAACGCCACCGTGACCATGCCGGGGCGGGCGACAACCGATCCCGCCTTTCGCCGCCGGATGGGGCTGGCGCTGGTCGATGGCCTGGCCGAACTGGCGAAAATCCCGGCACATGGCGACGCCTTGCAGTCGCTTGGCAGCGCCGAAGGCTTTATTGGCCGTCAGGTTGGCCGATGGGCGTCGCAGCTTGAGGGATATTCCAGCATCGATGCCTGGTCGGGACCTGCGGCACTGGGGCCGGTCGCGGCAGTGGGAGCCTGGCTCGAGACCAATCCACCCGGCGATTTTCAGCCCGGGTTGATGCACGGCGACTATCATATCGCCAATGTGATGTTTCGCGCCGAGCACGGCGGACTGGCCGCCATCCTCGATTGGGAACTCGCCGCGCTGGGCGATCCGATGCTGGATCTGGGGCGATTGCTCATCGCCTGGCCGAACGAACGCAACGAGGGTCTGTTGAGCCTGAAGGTCGAACCGTGGGACGGCTTCCCTCGCCGCGAGGACCTGATCGCTCATTATGCCGAGCGCACGGGCCGTTCGTTGGTCAGCCTGACCTGGTTCGAGGTGCTGGCGTGTTACAAATTCGCAATCGTTCTGGAAGGGACGCACGCCAGGGCGCAGGCCGGACTAGCCGACCCCGCCACCGGCAAACGCCTCCACCAATCGGCGCGCGGGATGATCGCCAGAGCGATCGATACGATAGATAGGAACTGACAATGAGCTGGGATTTTGAGACTGACCCGGAATTCGCGGCCCAGCTCGATTGGATATCCGCCTTTGTACGTGACGAAGTGGAGCCGCTGGATCATATCCTCGACAATCCCTTTGACGTGAAAAACCCGCGAAATCGCGAACTCGTTCTGCCGTTGCAAGCCGAGGTGAAGAAGCGCGGGCTGTGGGCCTGTCACCTTGGGCCTGAACTGGGAGGACAGGGATTTGGCCAGGTCAAGCTGGCGCTGATGAACGAAATTCTGGGCGTTGGGCGGTTCGCTCCACTGGTTTTCGGATCGCAAGCGCCCGACTCGGGCAACGCGGAAATTCTGGCGCGCTTCGGTACCCTCGCGCAAAAGGCGCGCTATCTTGAGCCGCTGCTAGAAAATGAGATCGTCTCCTGCTTTTCGATGACGGAACCGCAGGGCGGCGCCGATCCCTTGCAGATCGCCACGACGGCGGCTCGTGACGGTGAATCCTGGATCATCAATGGCGAAAAATGGTTTTCGACCAATGCAAAAACCGCCGAATTCTTCATCGTCATGGCCAAAAGCGAATTCGACGCGCCGCCCCACCAAAGCATCTCCACGATCATCGTCCCTGCCGAAACGCCGGGAATCGAAATCGTCCGAAGCGTGGGCTATGGCACGCTTCCGGCAACCCATGGCTATGTTCGATATCATGATGTCCGGGTGCCGTTCGACCATATGCTCGGTGACCCGGGGCAAGGATTTTTCGTCGCGCAGACGCGGCTTGGCGGGGGGCGCATCCACCATGCGATGCGCACCATCGCCAAGGCACGGCGCGCGCTGGAATTCATGCAGCGTCGCGCGGTGTCGCGCACGACCAAGGGCAGTCTTCTCGCGCACAAGCAACTCGTTCAGGAAAAGATAGCCGAAAGCTGGATTCAGCTTACCCAGTTCCGTCTCCTGGTGCTGCACACCGCCTGGCTGATCGACAAGCATCAGGACTATAAGGCCGTTCGCAAGGACATCGCCGCGGTGAAGGCTGCCATGCCCCGGGTTCTGCACGACATTGCTTCGCGCGCGCTGCATCTCCACGGCGCAATCGGCGTGTCGCACGAGATGCCCTTCGCCCAGTGGCTTCTCGAATCCTATGGCATGGGACTTGCTGATGGTCCGACTGAGGTGCACCTGCTTACAATTGCAAAGGAACTGGTGCGCGGTATCGAACCCGACCCGATCTTCCCCGATTATCACCTGCCGCGCGCGGCGGCGGCCGCACGCGGCAAATACCCGGAAAGCCGTCGGTGAATGTTGAAGGGCATGCCGCGCTCGTCACTGGGGGCGCCTCGGGCCTCGGGCGCGCAACGGCCGAGCTATTAGCCAAGCGCGGGGCGAAGATCGTGATTGTGGACTTGCCACAATCAGCGGGTCAAGACGTCGCGAAGGCGTTGGGCGGTGTTTTTGTCCCCGCCGACGTGACGGACGAAGCGCAGATGCGTACCGCCCTCGACGCGGCCGATTCGCTGGGCGCTCTGCGCGCCGTCGTGCATTGCGCCGGCCGCGGCGCGACATTGCGTGTTCTCGATCGCGATGGAATGGCCGCTTCGCTCGAAATTTATGAATCAATCGTGCGCATCAATCTGACGGGTACTTTTAATGTTTTGCGTCTGGCCGCAGAACGGATGGCAAAGGTCGAACCAGTGGACGGCGAACGCGGCGCATTGGTGTTAACCGCATCGATTGCAGCTTACGAAGGCCAGATCGGGCAAATTCCATACGCATCGTCCAAGGCCGGCATCGTCGGGATGACGCTGGTCGCGGCGCGCGACCTGGCACAAAGATTGATTCGCGTGGCGGCGATCGCGCCCGGGATCTTCGATACGCCGATCCTCGACCGTTTGCCAATTGAAATCAAAGACAAGTTAGGCGCCGCTGTTCCTCATCCAGCACGGTTGGGCAGGGCCCAGGAATTTGCGGCTCTCGCGGTGCATATTGTCGAAAATGCGATGATCAATGGTGAGACCATCCGTCTCGATGGCGCTGTTCGAATGCCGCCCCGCTGACATGATAGAACAGACCGTTTTCGTCGCAACGCTGGCCTCGACCGCTCCGGCGCTTCATCCGGACAAAAATTACGCTCGTACCAATCCGTTGGAATGGACGAGGAAGTCACGAGATGAGTGAAAATAGTCGCGCGATTTGTCCTGCCGTCGGACGCTTGCGACTGGCTATTTCACAACCAAAAAATCTTGCAACCATTAGGAGGCCTGCATGAGCGATACGAGTGAGCTTCTGACCGCAAGCGCCACGCGGCTATTCGAAACGCGTCTCACCGAGGAGGCAGTGCGTGCTAGCCGTCGCGGCGATTTCACCGCAGACGGGTGGGCCGCGGTTGAGGACGCAGGATTGCCGCTAGCTCTTCTATCCGAAGGGGAGGGCGGCTATGGCATCGCCATGGCAGAGGCACTCGATCTGGTGCGGATTAGCGGTTATTTCGGGTCGCCGCTGCCGCTCGCAGAGACCATGCTCGCCAACCTGTTTCTCGCGCGCGCTGGCTTGCCCCTGGCCGAGGGACCGGCGACGATCGCGTCGTTTGATTGCGCGGGCAAAGCGCAGCAAGTGCCCTGGGCTCGCCACGCGCAGACTATCGTCGGCATCCGGGAAGGAACAATAGTCCGCTTGTCGGCGGATCAGCTTTCGGTCAGGCCTGATTTCAGCGCCTGCGGACTGCCGCGCGATGCGGTGTTTCTCGTCCATTCTGACGCCGAGGCAACGGCGCCGTCGCCGATGGACGTGCGCGAAGCCGGCGCGTTAGCACGCATTCTCGAAATGGCCGGCGCTTTGCGCCGTGTCGCCGAATTGACACTTGCCTACGCAAATGAGCGAGTGCAGTTCGGCCGTCCGATAGCCAAGCAGCAGGCGATACAGCAGCAACTGGCAACTCTGGCGAGCCAGGCGGCCGCGGCGGACGCCGCTGCGGATTTTGCGGCGCTGGCATTTGGAGGCGGGCATGCGTCGTCCGCCATCGCTGCTGCGAAAAGCCGGGCGGGAGAGGCGGTTGGGATCGGCGCGGCAATCGCGCATCAGGTTCACGGCGCCATCGGCTTCACCGAGGAGCATCGCCTGCACCTTTATACCCGTGCCTTGTGGGCGTGGCGCGACGAATTCGGAAACGAAGCCTATTGGGAAACGCAGCTGGGGGACACGGTGCTATCAGCCGGGGCAGACGCTTTCTGGCCACACCTGACCGGCATCCAAGTCCATGCGACGGAGGCATAAGATGCGATTGAAATTTCCTCCCGCACCGCAGTCGAACGCGGCCGAGGAACTCCGCGCGGAGGTGCGTGCATTTCTTGCAGAGGAACTGGCCGGTGTTTCTGCCCTGATAAAGGCGCGATCATGGAATGGTTTCGATGCCGCGTTCTCACGAAAAGTGGGCGAGCGGGGTTGGATCGGCATGACTTGGCCCAAACGCTATGGCGGGCACGAGCGCCGCAATTCGGAACGTTATGTAGTACTGGAGGAAATGCTGTCTGCCGGCGCCCCCGTCGCAGCGCATTGGATTGCGGATCGTCAATCTGGTCCACTGTTGCTCAAATTCGGTACTGAAGAGCAGAAACAGACAGTCCTGCCGCGAATCGCCGCAGGTGAGGGCTTCGCCTGCATCGGCATGAGCGAGCCCGATGCGGGTTCTGACCTCGCGTCGATCCGCACCCGCGCGGAACTCATTGACGGCGGCTTCCGCATCAATGGCACGAAATTATGGACCACGCTGGCTCATCATGCGCACTACATGGTTCTTTTTTGCCGGACGAGCGGGACACCGGCGGATCGGCACAACGGTACGAGCCAATTGCTGATCGACCTGTCGGCCCCGGGGATCACGATCCGCCCGATCGTCGACCTAGCTGGGGAACATCATTTTAATGAGGTCCACTTCGAGGATGTGCAGGTCCCCGATACAGCGTTGATCGGCACGATGGGTCAGGGGTGGCATCAGGTGATGAGTGAATTGGCCTACGAGCGCAGCGGACCGGAGCGATATCTTTCCTCGATGGCGCTGTTGGTCGAATTGATCCGGGCGCTCGGTTCATCGCCTGCCCGTGAGGCCAGGATCGCGATTGGTCGTCTGTCCGCTCATCTGCTTGTGCTGCGTCATATGTCCCGCTCGGTGGCATGGATGCTCGAAAAGGGGGAGGATGCGGCGCTGCACGCTACAATCGTCAAAGATCTCGGCGCTTTATTCGAACAGGAAATTCCCGACGTCGCTCGGCGGCTGGTCAGTGCCGAGCCAGACGATCCGGCAACACAGAGTTTTTGCACGGTCCTCGCTTATACCGTCGCCAATGTACCTGCCTTTTCGCTTCGTGGCGGCACCCGCGAAATTTTGCGTGGCATTATCGCGCGCGGGCTGGGCCTACGTTAGCTGTTCGCCGTTTCTTCCCAAGTTTCGGCACGGTCGATGTCGGAGCGTAGCGATCTTGCCGCAATGTAGAAGAACACTGCCGCAACCGGGAACAGCACACTGAGCGAGGCCAGAGTATAGCGCACTGCCTGGTCTCCATACGACACCGCCAGAACATCGTTGAAAATCCCAACGACCAGCGGGGCGGTTCCAGCGCCGATTGCCGTCACCACAACATGTTTGATTGCAACCGCGATGCTGCGCATGTGAGGCGGTACAAGCATCTGGACCGTCGATGCCACAGAGCCCTGGGTGGACACCGACACGAAAGCGAGAAGGCTGCCACCCAACCACGCCAGCGCGCCGTTTTGGGACAGGAAGGTGAGGCACGCGAGAGGCGCCGAGACAAGCGAGGAGATCGCCACGATCCACAGTGGCCAGCGCACATCCCGCCTGTCCATACGCTGCGCGAGCGTGCCGATAACGGACAGGCCAATTGCACCAATGACGCCGATGACAAGTGCCATGATCATGCCGATCTGAGCCGGCGGAAATTTATAGATACGCCCGATGAAGATGGCGGTCCACATGGCAATCCCGGCGCTGGCGAAAGCCCAGATGGCGTTGGCCAGAGTAAGATAGCGATAGGTTGCCTGCGACCAGAGAAAGCGGGCGCTGACCTTTAGGGGCACGACGTTGGTCCCTAACCGCGACGCCCGCACGTGCGACGTCGCCGCGTTGTTCTGGGGCAAGACGAAATAGGCGGCAAAAGCCAGCAGAACGCCGGGTAGCCCTACGACGACAAACGTCAAACGCCAGCCCAGCCATTGGCCTAGAAAGCCGCCGAGCAGAAAGCCGCAGGTCGTGCCGATGCTTTGGCTGAAATAGAGCCAGCTCATCGCCGAAGTCAGTTGCGAGCGACCATAGATATCACCCACCATCGCCTGGGATGCGGGCACATTGCCGGCCTCGCCGATCGCTATGCCCATCCGCAGGATGATCAACAACAGAAAACCTGGTGCGAGGCCGGATAGCGCCGTCATCATCGAGAAGGCTGCGAGGCACCATACTATGACCAAACGTCGGCTTATGCGGTCGGATACGACCGCCAAAGGAAGCGCGCAGAATGCGTAAAGCAAGAAGAATGATGGCCCCGTGAGTATGCCGAGCTGTGTGTCGCTCAGCTGAAAACTCCGTTTTATCTGTTCGAGGAGGAGAGGCAGGATTTGCCGGTCGACCGAACTCATGGCCGTACCGAGGATCAGGATAAGCAATATCCAGCGGCGCCCCCGCGCGGAAATGGCCGTGGCCGGTGCGCTTTCGGCGCCGACGGTGTCCGCCCGATTCGACGTTTCATTGACTGGGTTCATGACGACGACGCGCGCCGCCGCGTTTGCTGATCGCGTTTCATCCAAGCATCCTCTCGATTTGGCCGCCACTAAAAAACAGAACAAGCTGACCGTCAAGAGCAATCGCCTTATGGCGCGAATTTGCTGTTGCGGTATTTCTAAGGACATGGGGATAGCGAATTAAAACTGGGCAACTCTGGATGGAATCCCTGCGTAAGCTATCGTGAACCGAGTTAGAAAAAAGCAATCATATCTGCTTTTTTACTTTTGCTTTCATCGCAGCAGTGTTAGGGTGGCCCCGCCGGGAAACATCGGCATGTGAACGGTCGGGAGAGGCTAGGCAATCGCGGGCGGACGTTTCGACGCCGACCTGTTGTGTGCTCTTCACTCCCTCTGCCCGTTCGCCTGATTCCACTGGGAGGGAAGGAACAGTTATGATTACGACGCGAAGTCTGCTCGGAGCTTTGTTGCTCACGACCGCCGCTTCCCCGTTTTCAGCCGTTGCCGTGCATGCGCAAGAGGCGCTCAATACCGCATCGGCGAGCGATCCGAGCGGTGTGGGCATTGACGATATTGTCGTGACTGCGGAACGGCGCGAGACAAGGCTGCAGGAGACGCCGATCGCGGTGTCCGTCGTCGGTGGCGATGCCTTGCAAAGCAAAAATATCACCAGCGTGACCGACCTCGCGGGCGAACTGCCGAACGTCAATATCAATAGCCAGGCTGGCATGACAACGATCGCGGTGCGCGGGCTTGGCTTGCAGTCGACGCGGCCGGCCGATGATCCGCGCGTCGCATTTTACGTCGATGAGGTTTATGTTCCGCGGCCGTTCGCGCAATCTGCTGCGCTTTTCGATATCGAGCGCGTCGAGGTCGCTCGCGGTCCGCAGGGAACGCTGTTCGGTCGCAACGCAACGGGCGGCGCCTTCAGTGTCGCCAGTCGCGCGCCGACGACCAGCCTGTCGGGCTATGCGAATATCACGGTAGGCAACTATGGTTTGATCCAGGCCGACGGTGCGATCAGCGGTCCCGTGTCGGATACGGTGACCGTGCGCCTGGCAGGCCAGAAGGTGGATCGGGGAGGGTTCGGTAAGAACCTGTTTACCGGAAAGGACGTCAACGACTTCAATGTCTTTTCGACGCGCGGCACGGTACAGTGGGAACCGAGCGCGATCTTCCGCGCCAAGCTGATCGGGTATTACAGCCGTGAGGATGACGCGGCCTATGTGCCGCATATATTCGGCACCGTGACTCCAGGCGCGTTGCTGGCCGGGCAGGTACAGGGCAGCCAGACGATTATTGGCAATTTCCGTGATGTCGCCACCGACATCACGCCGACGAACGACACCAAGCTCTTTGGGGTGACCGGCAACTTCGAGCTGGACGTGTCGGACACCATTTCACTGAAAACGATCATGGCCTATCAGAAGAGCGAACATTCCTCGGTTTACGACACCGACGGCACAACATCCTATCTGAACAATGTTTTCTTGAACGAAATTTCCGATGCCTATTCGGCCGAATTTCAGGTGAACGGCGATTTCGATCGGTTCAAATTTACTGCCGGCCTTTATTGGTTCTACGAGGATGAATTTGCCGAGAATCGCGCCGTTTTAAACGCCGCGCTTTTCGGTCGTCCGTTCCAGCCGGTTCAGGGGATCTGGTCTTTCGCGACGCTGAAAACCGACGCTTGGGCGGCGTTTGCACAAGGGACATATGATTTGACCGACCGGTTGTCGATTACGGCCGGTATCCGGTACAGCGACGAAACCCGCCGCGCGCTTAATGACTCGCGGCAGAGCGACTTTGTGCGGCCCTTCCCGCCCCTGTTGCCGATCATTAATGCAGCGGGTTTTCCGCGGAATCTGAAAGTCGGATTCACCTCGGTTGATCCGAAGGTGTCGCTAAATTACAAGCTCACCGACGATATTTTCGCCTACGCCTCGTTCACCACCGGATTCAAGAGCGGCGGCTTCAACTATGGCAGCGTCGGCAACCCGTTTCTGCCGGAAAATATCGAGGCTTATGAGGCGGGCCTAAAGACGTCGTGGTTCGACAATCGACTCATCGCCAATTTCAGCCTGTTCCGTTACGATTACACGAACATTCAGACGCAAGTGCAGTTCTTCACCCCAGTGACATCGCTTGTCGTGCTCAACGCAGCGGGTGCGCGAAATCAGGGGCTTGAAGTGGAGATAACGGCTGCGCCGGCGCAAGGCCTTCGCCTCGACGCGTCCTTGTCGCTGCTCGATGCGGAATATACCGAATTCATTACCGGCGATGGCTCGCGGCCGGCGCTGGGCCTGCTCGACCTGAAGGGTTTCACGATCCCGCAATCGCCCGATTACATGATCAATCTGGGTGCCGCATATACGCTTCCGGTCGGGGACGGGGATCTGACCCTTCGCGGTGAATATCGGCGTACCGGACGGACATATTACACGCCGTTCAACCTGGACCGCGATTCGCAGGCGCCGCATGACATCGCGAATGCCTTCCTAACCTATGACAGCGATCGCTGGACGGCCGGCCTATGGGTACGCAACCTGACCGACAAATTCGTCAAGCAGGGCCTGTCGCTCGGATCGGGCCTGCTTGGCGGCGGCGGCGGCTATTCGACCGGGTCGATCGCGCCGCCTCGCACCTATGGCGCGACATTCGGCGTCAAATTCTGATTTGCCGGGCGGCGGGCCGCCGAGACCCGCCGCTCAACATATTACGAAGGAGAGACGAGATGGCAGTCGAATTTAATCCGATTCGTGTGGAGTTTCCCGTGACCGTGCATGGGCGTGCCCACACGCTCGTTGCCCGAGTGGTGCTGCCGGAGCCCGAAGCGGCCGCCCGCCTCTCGCGTCCGGTCTGGTTCTTCTGCATGCATGGCGCCACCGTCGATTGGCGTTACTGGTGCACACGCGTCGAAGGCTATGGCGACGAATATGATTCCAGCGCCTTTTTCGCCGCGCGGGGATTCGGGACGGTGGCGATCGATGTCTTTACCGTTGGCGAAAGTCCCTATGATGGCGACGCGCGCGAAATCAGCTGGGACGACCTTGCCTCCGTTCATCATCAGGCGGTGACGCAGCTGCGCGACCGCCTGGCGCGCGGCGAACTGGTCGAGGGGTTCGCCCCGGTCGCCAATGCCGCTGTCCTGGGAATCGGACATTCGAACGGGGTGCCGCTGGCCGTAATTCAGCAAAGCCGGCACGGCAGCTTCGAAGCTATCGCGCCGATGGCTCTGTCGGTCGGACCGTTCGGCGGATTCGGTGCCCGCATTTCGTTCGAGGAAGGTGGGCGTCCGCCGGTCGGCAGCGATGTCATGATCAATGCGCACGGCATGGTACAATTGCCGCGGCGCAAAACCCGCTTCCCGAACCATCTCGATGATGTTCCGCAGGACGTTGTCGATGCCAAAACCAACCTGTCTTTCCCGCCCTGCTCGATGGAAATGGTGACCGGCACACCCGCGATGCCGCATGCGGCCGAGGTCGAATGTCCGGTGTTCATCGCCTTTGGAGAGATCGACACGACCGACGACCTGATGGGCGAGCGCCGATATTACAGCAAGGCGGAAGACGTCACCGTTTGGATCCAGCCGGGCATGGCCCATTATCATAATTTCGCCGGGACGCGAAAAGAGTTGTGGCTGGCATTGAGCATCTGGGCGCAGACGCGGGCCAATGCGGCTTCGGGCGAAGCGCAGGATGCGCTAAGTGCCTCGGCCGGTCAGGCGGCAGCCGCCTGACCGGCTTGGCGGTCGCCGCTTCGGCGATAAGCGTGAATCAGCGTTTTCAGGCCGCGACGGGCATTGCGAGACCATCCGCGATGGGATGCAGTGATGCATCCCGGAAATCCATGAAACACCACCCCCGACGCAAGGAGCGGATCATGAAACGTCTCGACGGCAAGGTTGCCATCATTACCGGAGGAGCCGGTGCGATCGGGAGCGCGACGGTCGAACGGTTTGTCGCGGAGGGCGCGCGCGTCGCTGTCGCTGACAATCGCATCGAATTGGCCCGCGATGTTGCGTCCCGTTTCGGGGACAAGGCTTTTGCGGTCCATCTCGACGCGGCCGATGCGGATTCGGTGAAGCAGGCCATCGATGTCTCGGTTGCCCATTTCGATGACGGTCTGGACATCCTTTTCAATACGATCGCGCTGACAACAAGCGAGTTCATGCGCAAGGATACGACGGCTGTCGATGTCCCGCTGGAGGTTTGGGACCAGGCCATGCGCGTGAATGCGACGGGCCTGTTCCTCGCCTGCCGGTTCGCCATACCCTATATGATCGCGAGGGGCGGAGGATCGATCATCAACACCTCGGCCGGCTCGGCGCTGGCCGGGGATCTCACCCGGATCGCCTATGGATCGTCCAAGGCCGCGGTCATCGCGATGAGCGAACATATCGCCGTGCAATACGGCCGCGATGGCATCCGCTGCAATATCATCTGCCCCGGAGTGATTTTCACCGAAGAGCGCAGTAAGCCTATCGCCGATCTGATCGAGACGATGAAGGAGCATATCCTGACGCCGCGGTTCGGACGGCCGCCCGACATGGCCGCGCTCGCAACCTATTTCGCCGCCGATGAATCTGCGTATGTTACGGGCCAGACAATCTGTTGTGACGGCGGCCAGCTTATTCATCAACCGCATGTCGCCGATACGCGCAAGCTGATCGCGAGAGGCGTTCCGGGCTGATGGAGCTGCGTTCGATCGAACAGCGGCTGGCTGCCTTGTGCGACAAGCAGGAACTGCTCGAGCTGAATCTGCGCTATTGTCGCGCCGTCGATCGATGCGACCTCGACCTCCTCCTGTCGTGCTTCCACGATGACGCCATCGACGATCATGGGACCTTCAAGGGATCGCCGGCGGATGTTTTTCCGGGGATACTTGATCGGATGCGAACGATGCCGCCCGCGCAGCATATTCTCGACAACGCGCTGTTCACCCTCGATGGCGATATCGCCTGGGGCGAACTGTACATGTCGGTGCGCCTTTCGGACGCTGACGCGGGATCGCTGCCCGATTCCTTTGGTCGGAATCTCGACCGTTACGAACGGCGCGACGGAGAATGGCGGATTGCCGAGCGCCGCGTGATTATCGAACGCTTTTTTCCCGATCGCGATGTCGATCGCACGAAATTCCTCACCGGCCGCAAGGACCGGCAAGATCCTTCCTATCAGATGAGGCAATGAACCATGACCACCGCCATCGACCGCCTTGCACCCGATGAAGCCGCCGTCCTGACTCTGGTTGAAGCGGTCGTGACGTGCATCGACCGTCACGACTTCATCACGCTCGAGGGATTATACGCCGACACACTGGTTCGCGATTATACCTCGCTCAACGGCGGAAAGCCGGAGGTCACGACAAATGTGGCATTGATGACGCGCTGGGCAAAGCATCTGCCGGGATTTGACCGAACCCGACATTCGCTGTCGAACCGCGTCGCGACGGTTTCCGGTGACACCGCCGTGGTCGATGTCGATGTCGTCGCCGATCACTGGATCGATGACCTGCTGTGGACCGTGCGCGGCCGTCATATCTATCAGCTGGGCCGCGCCGGTGGCGCATGGAAAGTGACAGGCCAGACCTTTGTGTTGCAGGGCGAAGAGGGGAGCCGCGACGCGGCAAAACGCGCCGGCGCTGCGGCCGCGCTTCGCCCTAACGCCTATATCCTTCGGCAGCAGGCACGGGCCGCGGTGATGCAGTTGCTGACCGGCTTTGAAGACAAGGACATGGATCGCGTCAACAGCGTCTGGGCCGACGATGCGGTGCAGGAAATGCCTTATGCGCCCGAAGGCTTTTCCAAAGCCGTGGTTGGACGCGAGGCGCTGGTTAAAAATTACGCACCGTTTCCGACGAAATGCGAACGGGCCAGGATGACCGATGGCATTTGCTTTCACGACACACAGGATCCGTCGACGGTGGTCGTAGAATATACCGGCCATGTAAAATGGGTAGGCAAGGACGAGCCCTATATCCAGAATTATATCGCCGTTTTTGAAGTCGATAAGGGCAAGATCAAGCTGTTTCGCCAATATTTCGATTCAATTCTGTTCGACGCCGCGGTGGGCAAGCGAAAAAGCTGAAGCCGAAAATCGTTCGATCGTCGCTGTCACGGCGCCGGATTATTGCCAGCGAAATATGCGCCGCAGATTCGCCCCTAGAATAAGCCGCTTTTCGGCGTCTCCGATTTCGCAAGACTCGGTCATGTAGCGGACGCTTTCGTCATAGGTGACCACGCCGGTCACCCGCGTCCAGTCCGAACCCCACATCAGCCTTTCGGTGCCATAGGCACCCATGATGGCATGGAGTGCGGGCCAGATATCGGGGTACGGAAAGTCCATCATCGAAAGCGTCGGCGCGCCGGTGAGCTTGACCGCGACGTTGGGCCGGCTTGCAAGCGCGAGCAATTCGGGCAGGCGCTGGAACCGATCGTCATCGGCTTCCTGCAGGGGCGGCTGCTTCATCCCCAGATGATCGATGACGAACTGAAGATCGGGGAAACGCTCGGCGATCGGCCCCAGCATCGGCAGCGATCCCGATATGTTCATGCAAATCGGGACGCCATGGTCCTGCGCTGCCGCGAACAACCGGTCGTGGGCGCCTCCCTCGATACGCGCGCGCAAGGTTTCGCTGACCGCCAGTATGCGCAGCCCCAGCGTCAGCGGGTTATCGCTCCATAACGCCACCGCATCGTCGACGTCGTCGCGTGACGGGTCGATACGGCCAACCACCCTGAAGCGATCAGGATATCGGCCGGCGGCGGCCAGCGAATACCCATCATCCCAGCCATAATGCGATGTGGCGACAAGGATGGTCGCATCCACGCCGACAGTATCCATCGCGGCAATCATCGTTTCGCCGTCGCAATGCGAATCATGCTTGGCGATTTTCGCGGCCATTTCCGGGGACATATTGCCCCACGCCGCGCCAAAGTTCGCATCCCAGGGCCATTCAGGCGAATCCTTGGAGCCCACGATATGTACCTGGGCATCAATGATTTCCATGTCGTCCTCCGTTCGTCTGGCTCGAGCGGCTATTCGATGCCGGTGATGCGGATGCCGGAACCCGGCACCTTGTAACGACGATTGAGGGCAATCAGGACAGAGGTTAACGCTTCTGCAGCGGCGGAATTCGCCAGTGGCCCCGAATGCCATCCCTTCATTCCCGCATCGTTCACGAGCGCAATGACCTGATCTGCGTCATCGGCGTCGTCGGCGCTGACCAGCACGTCACAGTCCATCACATGATCAAGGTCGCGCAGATGATGCGCCGAAATATTCTGAAAGGCGGCGACCACCGTGACCATGTCGCCCAGCCGTTCTTGCAGCGCCACAGCGGCGGAGCCTCCTTCGGGAAGCTGGACAACCGAAACGCGGGGGGGCTTGAGCGGCGCGGTGACATCGACAAGGATCTTGCCGGCCAGTTCGGTGGCGACTTCCATGGCCGTTTCCTGCTGCGCGGCATAGGGCACGGTCAGCACCACCAGATCGGCGGCCGCGGCCGCGGCGCCATTGGTCATGCCGCTTATCGGCCCGGTTGCCAGTTCGGCGTTCAGTTCCGATGCCGCCGCTTCGGCGCGCTCGGCAGAGCGGCTGCCGATTAGCACGCGGTGGCCTGCGTAACCCCACCGAAGCGCCAGTCCGCTTCCCTCTTTGCCGGCGCCGCCGAGGATTGCGATCGTGCGCGGATTGGGGGTCATACGATAGTCTCCGGCTGAACGGCCGCACGCTTGCGGACGGGATTTAAAACGATCGGGGAAAGCGCGGGGGCACCTAGTGCGCGCGCTGCGTGTCGGCGCGATACCGACCCATATAGGGTCGTGCGTTGGCGCGGCGTCCGCCCGATGGACCGGATCAGCGCCTCCATCCGGGCAGGACTCATTTCCTGTCCATGGGTCGCGCCAGCGGCCGCAGAGATGCTTTCGTTCATCAATGTTCCGCCAAGGTCGTTGGCACCGGCATTGAGGCAGGCGCGGGCGCCGTCCGGGCCGAGTTTGACCCACGAAACCTGGATATTGGGAATGAGCGGGTGCAATGCCAGACGCGCAACCGCGTGCACCAGGATCGCTTCGCGCGCGGTTGGGCCACGCCGTGCCTTGCCTTGTCGATAGAGCGGGGCTTCGTCATGAACGAAGGGCAGCGGAACGAACTCCGTGAACCCGCCGGTTGCAGCCTGCAGCGCCCGAATATGCAGCAGGTGCCGCGCCCAATGGACGGGGGCGTCGAGATGGCCGAACATCATCGTGGCGGTGGTGCGCAGGCCTGCACGATGCGCCGCGGCTACCGTATCGAGCCACAAGCCCGTCGTGAGCTTGTCGGGACAGAGCGCAGCACGAACCTCGTCATCCAGAATTTCGGCAGCCGTTCCCGGTAGGCTGCCCAGTCCGGCATCGCGCAACCGCACCAAATAGTCGGCGACCGGCAGGCCCAGCGTTTCCGCGCCATGATTGACCTCCAGCGGGGAAAAAGCATGGACGTGAAGGCCGGGCGCGGCCTCGCGTACCGTCTTGAGCAACTGCAAATAGGTGTCGCCGGTGTAGGACGGGTGGATACCCCCCTGCATGCACACTTCGGTCCCGCCGCGCGCCCAGGCCTCTGCCGCGCGGCGCCCGACTTCGGCAAGATCAAGGTCATAGGGCGAGCCGCGGAGCGACGTTCGCCCGCGGCCCTTGGAAAAGGCGCAAAAGCTGCACGCATATTGGCAGACGTTGGTATAGTTGATGTTGCGGGTCACGACATAGGTCACGGTGTCGCCACAGGTCCGCGCGCGCAAAGCATCCGCCGCATCGCAAACCTGGTCGAATTCCCGGCCGCGCGCGCTGAACAGCGCGATCAGCGCGGCCTCGTTGGGTGCGGTGCCATCAGTGATCGCCGCCAGAGCGTCGGTGACCGATTTGCGGACGCCGCTGTGGGCTACTCTTGCCGGCGCATTGAATGGCGTCTGGCTTCCCACGCTCCAGGCATCGGGGCGCGCCAGACCGTCCGCGTCGGCCTGATGCAATACGGCGGGGCGCATGGCCGGATCGATCCAGAGCTCGGCACGCTTCGCATAAGCGGGATAGATGGTCATCCGTTTCGTCAATATTCTGCCCGCCGCTTCGCTGTCATGGCGAAGTCGGTCGCGTTCGGGCCACGGCGCTTCGGGATTTACGTGATCGGGCGTCACTGGCGAGACACCGCCCCAGTCGTTGATCCCGGCATCGAGCAGTCGGCCAAGCGTCCCCGGACTAAGGTTCGGAGGCGCCTGAATCGACATGTCAGGGCCAAAGATCAAGCGCGCCGATGCGATCGTCCATAGCAAGTCCTCAAGGCTCGGCTCCGGCGCGTCCGCCATTCGCGTGCCGGGCTTGGCGCGAAAGTTCTGGACGATGATTTCCTGAATATGGCCATAGCGCGCGTGGAGTGAGCGAAGCGCAAAAAGTGCATCAAGCCGCTCGCTGCGCGTTTCGCCGATGCCGATGAGAATGCCGCTGGTGAAGGGAATATGCGCCCGTCCGGCATCGGCAATTGTCGCCAGCCGGGCGGCGGGATGCTTGTCGGGCGATCCATAGTGCGGTCCACCACGCTCGCAAAGGCGCGACGACAGTGATTCCAGCATAAGCCCCTGTGATGCAGAAACGGCCCGTAGTCCGAGCATTTCCTCATAGCTCACCACGCCGGCATTGACATGCGGCAGCAGGCCCGTCTGCTCGACTACGAGGCGGCACGCCGCCATCAGATAGTCGATCGTCGTAGTATAGCCCAGCGCATTCAATTCATCACGTGCCGCCGCGAAGCGGCGTTCGGGCTTGTCGCCGAGCGTGAACAATGCCTCGCGACAATCGAGATCGCGTCCCTCTTCGGCGATGGAAAGTATCTCGTCGGGCGTCAGATAATTTCTTTGTCCCTTTCGTGGCGGATGCGCGAATGTGCAATAATGACAGACATTTCGGCACAGTTTGGTCAGCGGAATAAAGACCTTTGGGGAATAGGTCTGGATTGACCCATGACCAAATTCTCGCAACCGATCTGATTTTTGGAGCAGCGGCGGCAGTTCGCTCTCGAGAAGTTCGGCGCGAAGATCGGCGACGGTCGGTTCGAGAAATGAAGCCCGATCTTGAGGATTTACCCGCATCGCCGACTACCCCATCGGGACGCGTTTGAATTCATACATATGATTATCATAGAACCGTTTTGCCATTCCTTCGCATATTTGGCAAGGTGGCAATATAACTCGGTTGAGAAACGACGCGATCTAGCAGGACGCGGAAACGCTCGGCTTGCGGGATCGGCGCCATGAATGGAGCGCTGTCGTCCGCCGGCTCAATGCCACAGCACGATCTCGTCCATCAGCGCGGGGTGGCGCGCTTCCACGTAGCGAGCGTAATCAACCATGTGTTCGCGCATCAGCCGTTCTGCGCGCGCGCCGTCACCAGCCGAAATGGCGTCGGCGATATTGTCATGAGCATCGACGACGTCGCCTCTCCGCTCGGGCGGGAACAACAGGCCAGAAACGCGATCGTGGAAGATATCCTCCATGGCATGACTGATCAGATTGAGTATGCGGTTGCCCGACATCGACGCGACCATGCGATGGAATGTTTCGCTAGACCGGAGATAGGCGCTGTCGTCCCCCGTTTCGGTCTTGGTTTCGGAAAGCTGCTGTAGCATCTTGACCGGACGCCTCTCTGCGGCCAGTCGCGCCATCATCGGTTCAAGAACAAGTCGGGCATCAATGACCTCACGGAATGTCATTCCGCCCGCTTGAAAAAACATCGTTGCCATGCGCCCGAAGTCGCCGGTTGTGGTGCCCACGACAACCGGCCCGCCGCCCGGGCCCGCCTTTATCCGGATAATTCCGTGGATTTCCAGAATCCGTAGTGCCTCGCGAAGCGAACCGCGACCAACGTCGAAATCTTCCAGCATCTGCGCCTCACCCGGCAACTGGTTCCCAGGCTTCAACCCGCCCTCGCAGATTTGCGTCAGTATCTCGCGGGCAACCGCCTCCGCAATTTTCGATCCCCGTTTCTTATTCGTCGTCATTATGAATCCATTCCCCTGCGGCAATCGCATTACGATCAGATGCTTTTGAATTCCATGCAAGCGAAACCGCTTGCGGTCGAATCCGACCCTTGGAATGCCACAGTTGCAATGCCGCCGTCTGCTAGGGAAAACGATCAATCATGATGATTTCTCGTAAGCGAATAATCAGAAAATCCACCTATTTTGCAAATTGGACGGATCGAAGAACGCGTTATTGGCGCGCAGAGCGGTCCACTGAGCGTTGAACCTGGTGAGCGGTGGTTCGGGTTTCCGGTTTGTCGGCACCCCAGGCCCTTTTCGCGGTCTGCTCAGGTAGCGTTGATGCGTTCGAGGTATAGGAAGCGCCTGATATTGTAGACGAGGTTGGCAAGACCGATCTTCGTCTCTGCCCTTTTGATGCCGTCAGTGCGAACGAACAGGCCCATGCGCGATTTCTGATCGGCGAACACATGCTCGACGCGGGATCGGATCACGGATTTTCTGGCATTGGAACGCCGGGTCCGAGGCGGCATGTCGCGATGCGGCGGCTTCTTGTGATGGACCCTGGAGACGAAGCCATAGCGCTCCATGAAGCGCTCATTTGCTCTTGGGCGATAGGCGGTATCTGCCCAGACATCTGAACCGGTGTTGCTGCGGTCGAGCAGCCCCTCTCGCAAGTGAGCGCCACCATGCGCGCTGGCGTCGGTTGCTTTCCAGCATCGGATCAGCCGGAACCGGCGATTGATGGATATGTGATTCTTGTAACCGAATGCCGGGATGGCCAGGTCCATCGTCGGCATCGAGCCGTCATCCCTCGGCTTCGCTTTGGTGAACTTCAGCGTCCAGCGGGCGTCACGATCCTTGTGACAGAGCTTCGCCGGCTTGTCCTTCCAGTGCTCCGGGATGCGACCGGCCTTGATCGCAGCCTTTTCGGCACTGGTGTTGCGTTGGCGCGGCGCGGCTACCAGTGAAGCGTCGAGGATCTGCCCTGACATCGCGATATAGCCCGCGCCCCGCAGCATCGCATCGAACCGCTCGAACAGCGTTGCGATCGCCCCGACCTTCGTCAGCCGTTCGCGGAACAGCCAGATCGTCTTGGCGTCGGGAACGCGATCCGACAGCCCCAGACCCAGAAAGCGCATGAATGAAAGCCGGTCGTTGATCAGATATTCCATACGTTCATCCGAAAGAGTGTTGATCGTCTGGATCACCAGCACCTTGAACATCAGCACCGGATCGATCGGCGGGCGCCCACCCTTGCGGCCATCCGAATAAGCGAGCGCCCGTTCCAGATCAGGCCGGAACTGCTCAAGGTCCACCGCACGGGAAAAGCCTTCCAGTTGATCCCCAAGGTCACTCAGCCGGGAAAGCCGATCCTCAACATCGAAAAATCCCCGCTGATCCAAGCCATGCTCCCTCTCCAATCCGTCAGATCGGTAGAATCAGATCATTGCGCCCAGCGCCATAGGTTTTTCGAACCATCCAATTTATTGACCTTCCAATAAGAACTTGACGGTCATTTGTGATTGTAATCTAAGGAGCCGCTAAAATGTCGCGTCCGATGATCCGCAAAGGCGGAAAAGGAAACCCTTTCAAAGCAGTGGAGTAATCGATGCCTGAAAAAGTCGGCCTATTTATCATCTTCTGGGCCGCACCTGACAAAGCGAGGGCGCTAATGGAGGAAGTCCAATCTATGGCCGAAGTAGTCAACCGCGAGAGGGGAACTTTGGTTTATGCCTTTCACAAGGTTTCCAGCGAACGTGGGGAAGGCGTTGCGGTTTATGAACTCTATGAAAACGCCGACGCACAGCGTATTCATGGCGAATCTGACGCTATCAATGCCTTGCGGGGTCGGCTTCCCGAGTTGCTGGGGGCACCTCCCGAGCGATACCAGCTTATTCCTGTAACAGGCGCGAAGGGACTGCCTTTCTGACAATGTCGAAAAATGAGACAAGAAAACTGCGGACCCACGGTGTGACCCGACAAGCTATCAAAAGCGCGACCACGCGGGCTAGGATAATCGATGCTACCGTGCGCTGTCTTGTCAAATATGGATATGCGCGCACTACCACTTTGAAGGTTGCTGAGGAAGCCGACGTTTCACGCGGCGCGATGATGCATCACTTCGAGAATGCTGCGGCGCTGATATATGCGACGGCGGAGGAACTGCATCAGCGCCGCCTCAAGTCGCACGTGCGCCGCGCGAAGGAATTCGACCACCAGCAGACTTCCAAGATCGTCCATCAGAGCTGGGACCAGTTCACGTCGCCTAACTTCACCGCATTTCTCGAATTGGCGATGGCGGCGCGCACCGATCAGAATCTCGCATCGATATTGTTGCCGCTCCAGCGCGAATATTCCGAACGCTGGTATCGTCAAGCTATTGAACTTTATCCGGAATGGGAAGACGCAACAGAAGAGTTTGATCTTGCCTTTTCGCTGTCGCAGATAACGCTGCAGGGCATGGCTCTAGCGCTCGTCACCGAAAGCATGAGCCAGAAAATGATCGAACCCGTCCTCAGAAACCTAGAAAAACAGATCTTGAATCTCCGCGCGACTAGCGCAGCCCGACGCGCCGATCCTCCAGCCTCGCCAAACATTGAGCCGGCAACTGTCGCAGTCTCCAGAAAATCATCTCGCGATAAAACTTGATGTCGCCAGCTCGTGGTGCCGTCGAAGTGGTGAGCTGGATTTTCTGACCGTGAAACTTAAGTGACGTTGCTCTGCCACCTGAATTTTGGACTAATTGCGGTTAGAGTTTTTGGCCTTAAAGAATGCGAATTCTGACCTATCGCAACAGGATTTCATTTCCGTCGCAGGATCGGCGACGAGTGGATATATATGAGCGGGCCGGTCCCCACGTGCACTATGGCTACGGCAGGCTTGAGCCGCTGCTTTCTGCTCGCGCCCAGCCGAATCCGGTTAGCCGCAGCACCATTGGCATGGCAGATCTAGGCGTCGCTTGGTGTCGCGCTCCACCTTATGCCGTTCACCCCCACAAACAGGACAGAGGCACCGCCGCCAGATTGTCGCCGATCTGCGGGCCTGTCAGAAGTTTTGTGCGCGAGTGAGGATCAGCGTGCAATAGGCACCCCCTTCGTGGGGTGATCGGCGTGCAAAAAGGACCCCTTCATCCCGGGGATTTAGGTGGCCGACTGGTTTTGATCAGTTGGCGAGAACGGGATGTTGATAGTGGAGACAGTGGTTCGGATTCGGCGTGAGCATGCAGCGGGTAAGGCGATCAAGGCGATCGCGCGCGATCTTCGGTTGTCGCGGAAGGTAGTCCGCAAGGCGATCCGGTCGCCGGACGCGGCATTCAACTATCAGCGCAAAGTCCAGCCGCTGCCGCGGATCGGCCCCTACCAGGACCGGCTCGATGTGCTGCTCGAGGAGAACGAGGGCCGCGGCCGCCGCGATCGGCTGCGGATGACGCGTATCCATGACCTGCTGGTGCGCGAGGGGTTCGAAGGGTCTTATGATGCGGTGCGCCGCTATGCGGCGCGTTGGCGTGCTGCGCGGCGGAAGGATGCGGGCGAAGGCGCACCGGCGTTCATCCCGATGACCTTCCAGCCCGGCGAGGCCTACCAGTTCGACTGGAGCCACGAGGATGTAGAGATCGCCGGCAAGCCGATGCGGGTGAAGGTGGCGCATGTTCGCCTCTGCGCCTCGCGTGCACCCTATGTCCGGGCCTATCCGCGCGAGGGTCAGGAGATGCTGTTCGACGCTCATGCGCGGGCGTTCGCTTTCTTCGGCGGTGTGCNGAGATCGCCGGCAAGCCGATGCGGGTGAAGGTGGCGCATGTTCGCCTCTGCGCCTCGCGTGCACCCTATGTCCGGGCCTATCCGCGCGAGGGTCAGGAGATGCTGTTCGACGCTCATGCGCGGGCGTTCGCTTTCTTCGGCGGTGTGCCGCGACGCGGCATCTACGATAATATGAAGACGGCGGTGACGGCCGTGTTCACCGGCAAGGAGCGTGTGTTCAACCGCCGCTTCCTGATCATGACCGATCATTACATGGTCGAGCCGACCGCCTGCTCGCCGGCGGCGGGATGGGAGAAGGGCCAGGTCGNGCAAGGAGCGTGTGTTCAACCGCCGCTTCCTGATCATGACCGATCATTACATGGTCGAGCCGACCGCCTGCTCGCCGGCGGCGGGATGGGAGAAGGGCCAGGTCGAGCAGCAGGTCCAGACGATCCGAGGCCGCTTCTTCCAGCCGCGGCTCCGGTTCGCCAGCCTCGCCGAGCTCAACGGGTGGCTGGAGGCCGAGTGCCGACGCTGGGCCGAGCATCATGCCCATCCCGAACGCGGGGATATTACCGTCGCCGAGGCGTTGGATATGGAGCGACCGGCGCTGCAGCCGATCCTGGCGCCGTTCGACGGCTTCCATGAGAGCGAGCATGCGGTCACCGGCACCTGCCTCATCAGCTTCGATCGTAACCGCTACTCGGTCATGTCGACGGCCGCACGCCGGACCGTCCAGGTGCGCGCCTATGCCGATCGCATCGTCATACGTTGCGGCGAGGCGATCGTCGGGGAGCATGAGCGCCACTTCGGTCGGAACCGCACCATATACGATCCCTGGCATTATCTGCCGGTCCTCGCGCACAAGCCCGGCGCGCTGCGTAACGGCGCCCCGTTCCAGGACTGGGATCTGCCGCCCGCGCTGCATCGATTACGGCGAAGGCTCGGTACCGGGGACGAGGCGGATCGCAGGTTCGTGCGGGTCCTCTCGGCGGTGCTCACCGATGGCCTGGAACCGGTTGAGGCTGCCGTGCGCGAAGCGCTGGCAAGCGGCACGGCCAGCGACGAGCTGATCCTCAACATCCTCTCCCGGCGCCGCGAGCCGGCGATGCCCCACAGCATCGTTACCTCGGAAGACCGGATGCTGCGGCATCCTCCGCTTGCCGACTGCGCGCGCTATGATCTGCTGCGAGGCTATGATGCAGCGGCATGATATGATCGGCACGATGCGCGGCCTCGGGCTCAAGGGCATGGCGGCTGCGTTCGACGAGGCCGTCACCACCGGCCTCCAGCGCAAGCGCACCACCATGGAGATACTGACCGATCTGCTTCGCGCCGAGGCGACCCACCGGGATGCCGCTTCCATCCGTTATCGCATGACGGCCGCCAGGCTGCCCGTGGTGAAGGACCTGGAGCGGTTCAGCTTCGAGGGCACGCCGATCAATGAGGAGCTGATCCGCTCCCTTCATGACGGTTCCTTCCTCCCGCCTCGCCGCAATATCGTGCTGGTCGGCGGCACGGGGACAGGAAAGACCCACCTCGCCATCGCGATCACCGCCAATGTCGTGCGAAGGGGCGCTCGCGCCCGCTACTTCAACACCGTCGATCTGGTGACACGCCTCGAAGAGGAGACCCGGATCGGCAAGGGCGGGACCCTGGCGGCGCAGCTGTCGCGGC
>NZ_NIWD01000009.1:118840-325477 GCF_002277025.1 Sphingopyxis sp. GW247-27LB | reverse complement strand
ATCTTGCGCTGCGCGCGCCTCCGGTCGGGCTACGCCCGCCCTCCGCCGCACGCAGCGCAAGGCGACCCTCAACTAACCGGCATCATATCCGAAAAGGGGGTCCCTCTTCGACGCCGATAGGGGGTCCCTTTTGAACGCCGTTTGACAGCCGCGGCCATCAGCTGCGGCATCGAGGCCTTTTCCAGCCACTCACGGACGAGTCGCTTCGGACGCGAGCCGAGCGAACGGCGCCCGACCTGGCCCGAGCGCATGATCTGCACGAAGTTGCGCAGCATGCGGCCATTGTCGATCACGCGGCCGAAGACACGCACCGCCAGATCGGGATCGGCGACGGTCAGATAGGCGGCGAGCAATGCCGGCATATCCTTCATAGCGCCCGACTTGCGAGCGTAGACCGCCGCCTTGGCGACGAAATCGGGCGAGACTGCCTGCGCGGCCTCCAGAACGTCGGCAAGCTGGGCGCCAGCCCCCGAATAGAAGCTGTCCGACAGCGTGCCCGTCGCGGCAAGCTGCGCGAGCTTCGCCTCGGCGCCATAGGCATAGGCCGCACCGCCGGCGTTGTTCACCGCGTCGGCCCGCGGCAGAAAGCGCGCGAGGGCGCTCGAGAAAAGCGACTTGTTGGCCATCGTCCAACTCCAAGATCTTGGAACCTTGGGGCGGCCGGCCCATTCCGGCCGCCCTCTGTTCCGCTCTGCCGGGTGACGTGACCCCGACGCAGATAGCTTTGCAGAAGGCGTGCCAAATGGGCTCAGCCAATCGGTTTGACAGACATCTAATTGATATAAATGAATAATAAATTCAGAAGAAGAACGGGTACTCTCTTCGCATGCTAGAGATTTAGAGATAATGATATCGCTAGTTATATTTCTGTATAAAATGTCCCTATGAAACCGCTCACCGTCATCGGCTTCCTTGGCTCGACGCTCGACGCTGCCAAGTTCGGCCCCTCCCGTTGGAACAAGTGGCGTCCGACGGTCAGTATCTGCATGCAGGAAGATCTGCGGGTCGATCGCTTCATACTGCTGCACGGCACCTACCACCGCCGTCTCGCCGAATATGTCGCTGATGATATCCGCGACGTGTCCCCTGAGACCGAAGTGGCTCCGCATCTGCTCGACTTCGACGATCCGTGGGACTTCGAAGAGGTTTATGGGAAGCTCCTCGACTTCGCGCGAAGCTTTCCGTTCGATCCCGACAATCAGGACTATCTGATCCACATCACGACGGGTACGCACGTTGCGCAGATCTGCCTCTTCCTGCTGACCGAAGCGCGATACCTGCCTGGGAAGCTGCTCCAAACGCAGCCGCAGCGCGGTGCGCCGCAGCCGGTGGGGACGTGGAGCGCCATCGATCTCGACCTGTCGCGGTACGACAGCATCGCGACGCGCTTTGCCGAGGCGAGCGCGGAAAGCGCAAGCTTCCTCAAAAATGGCATCGAGACCCGCAACGCCGCCTTCAACCGTATGATCGACGAGATTGAGCAAGTCGCGGTGCGCAGCCGTGCGCCGATCCTCCTCATGGGTCCGACCGGCGCGGGGAAAAGCCAGCTCGCGCGCAAAATCTATGAGCTCAAAAAGCTCAGACACCAGATTGGCGGCGCCTTCGTCGAGGTCAACTGTGCGACCCTCAAGGGCGACAGCGCGATGTCCGCACTGTTCGGACATCGCAAAGGCGCTTTCACTGGCGCGGTCCAGGACCGGCCGGGCCTGCTCAAGACAGCCGACAAAGGGGTGCTCTTCCTCGACGAGATCGGCGAGCTCGGCCTCGACGAACAGGCGATGATCCTGCGGGCGATCGAAGACGGACGTTTCCTTCCGGTAGGCGCCGACAAGGAAACGGCCAGCGACTTCCAGCTCATCGCCGGCACCAATCGCGATCTCGTGGACGAAGTTGCGGCAGGCCGGTTTCGCGAGGACCTGTTTGCCCGTCTTAACCTCTGGACATTCAGCCTTCCGGGGCTTGCCGAGCGCCGAGAGGATATCGCCCCCAACCTCGACTATGAGCTCGAGCGCTTTGCCGAGCGCGAAGGCATGCGCGTGACGTTCAACAAGGAAGCGCGGGATCGCTATCTGCGCTTCGCCGAAGATCCTGGATCTCGCTGGCGCGGTAATTTCCGTGATCTCGCTGCCAGCATCACGCGCATGGCAACGCTTAGCCCCGCGGGACGCATCGATATCGACACCGTGGCTTTTGAGTCGGCGCGGCTTCGTTCGCTCTGGTCGGGCGACAAGCATGCTGGCGATGCGCTCGATGGCCTATTGTCGGCAGATCGACTCTCGCAAATCGATCCGTTCGACCGCGTCCAACTCGCTTATGTCGTCGGGGTCTGCCGAGGCTGCGGCAGCCTGTCGGCGGCGGGGCGGCAATTATTCTCCGCCTCGCGGGAGCAGCGAAGGTCGACGAACGACGCGGATCGACTGCGCAAATACCTTGCCCGCTTCGATCTCGATTGGATCAGCGTTACGGGCGAGTAGACGCTTGGTGCGCTAACCGAAAAGGTGATCAATGGGGCATCTCCCGATGCAACCTGGAAGATCCGCTATCCGAATCTTCACCCGCAAAGCGGATGAGGTGGATGGCTCCCGCTCACGGCATCCAGGTGCCAAGATGGGTTGCTGTCATGCAAACCCGAGCAGAGGAGCCATCCACCATGGAGATTACCACGATCGGCCTCGATCTGGCCAAGAATGTTTTTCAGGTTCACGCANAAAGCGGATGAGGTGGATGGCTCCCGCTCACGGCATCCAGGTGCCAAGATGGGTTGCTGTCATGCAAACCCGAGCAGAGGAGCCATCCACCATGGAGATTACCACGATCGGCCTCGATCTGGCCAAGAATGTTTTTCAGGTTCACGCAGTTGATGCGGCGGGCGATGTCGTTGTGCGAAAGACGCTTCGCCGTGCTCAGCTTCTGCCCTTCTTTGCGAAGACGGGGCCGTGCCTTGTCGGCATCGAGGCCTGCGGGACGTCGCACCATTGGGCGCGCGAACTGACCGCACTTGGGCACGAGGTGCGGCTGATGCCGCCTGCCTATGTGAAGCCATATGTGAAGCGCGGGAAGAACGATGCCGTGGATGCGGAAGCAATCTGTGAAGCGGTCACGCGGCCGACGATGCGCTATGTCGCGGTGAAGTCGCGCGAGCAGCAGGCGGCGCTGACGCTGCATCGTAGTCGCAGCCTGCTCGTCGGGCAGCGGACGCAGTTGATAAACATGATCCGAAGCCTGCTCGCCGAGTTTGGGATCGTGATCCCGGAAGGGCGGGATCGCGCGCTGATCATGGCACGGCAGATCGTCGACAGCGAGCGCGCACCGGAGGTGCCAGACGATGCAGCGATGATCGTAGCGATGCTCTCGCAGCAAGCACTCGATATCCATGCGCGGCTTCACGCGATCGAACTTCGGCTGGCAGCGCTCCAGCGCAGCGATGAGGTCGCGCAGCGCCTCTCGACGATCCCTGGTATCGGCCCGGTCGGCGCAACGGCTTTGGCGGCGTCGGTAAGCGATCCCCACCAGTTCCGTTCGGGCCGGCAGTTCGCCGCCTGGCTCGGGCTCACGCCGCTACAAAAGTCGAGCGGCGGGAAGGAGCGGCTAGGGCGGATCAGCAAGATGGGAGACAAGTATCTGCGCCGGCTGCTGGTCATCGGCGCGACCTCATTGGTCCGCCGCGCGAAATACAAACCTGAGACGGCAGACCCGCGGCTCGTTGCCCTGCTGGCCCGCAAGCCCGTGAGGGTCGCGACGGTCGCCATGGCGAATAAGATGGCCAGGATCGCCTGGGCGCTCATGACGCGCGGGCAAGTTTATCAGGCCCATCACGCCCCGATGCTGAAAGGATAATAGAAGGAGCTTGGCTGAGGAGATCAGCCTTACGATGTTGTAAGCGCGATGCGATGTGATGGCGATACCGGTCAGACCGGGAACCGGGACAACCCATGGACAGTCAAAGGCGTCATAGCCTGATAAGCCGATCGGGACCGGGTTCGCGGACTCCATCAGGGCCAGCAGTCCCTACCGACTGCATCAACAGGCCGGACAGACGACTGCAACCGACCAAAACGCCGAACGTCAATTTATGCTTGCAACGCGGGAGCCATCCACAGAGAGCCTGATAAGCCGATCGGGACCGGGTTCGCGGACTCCATCAGGGCCAGCAGTCCCTACCGACTGCATCAACAGGCCGGACAGACGACTGCAACCGACCAAAACGCCGAACGTCAATTTATGCTTGCAACGCGGGAGCCATCCACAGAAGACTGTCAGCACACGGCCACAACTGAATGTAAACTGTCGACCAGGGCGGCCTATAGGCCATCACCATGTTCACCATAAAGAGGGGCGATGGTGATCGACTGGCGAAGACTTTCGGACCGCGGACCGGGTGGCAACTTGGTAGGATAGTCCACCGTTTGCGGTGCGCGGGATTGGGTGTTGGCGGCTCCAGGTGCCGACGTGAAGTTTCAGTTGCTGGACATATCTCGGGGCGACCGCGCTCGGCGAGGTCTCCGTTTCGCTGGCGGGAGTAGCGAAATCGTTTGCGGTTTCAAATGCTCCGTGACCATCGGCACCTTTGCCACCGCATCTCGCAAATGTGCGAGGCGTGTGGCCTTGGAATAGCGGCCGCCGGTTTCCGAGCTGATCTTGTGGCCAACAAGGTCCGCACGCACCTCTTGATCAACCATATTGGCTTTGAGCTCGTCGGTCAGCGTGTGGCGGAATGAATGCATGGCCTGTCCGCGCTCGATGAATGGTAGGCGCGATGCTATTTTGCCCCAGTGTAGCTTGTAAAAGGCATCACCCAGCGTTCCTTTGCCACTCTCGGCGGTCAGCTCGGGAAAAAGCAATGTCTCCCCGGCATCGCGCATTGACCCGACGTAGTCCGGAAGGCCCAGCCGCACGAGCTCGTCCGCGAAAGGAACCAGTCGATTCGATGTCTTGGTCTTGAGCTTCCGAACCGTGTTGTCGCGGATATTGAAATGCCAGATGTCATCTTCCTGCTCGATATCGGCCAGTTCAAGACCGCAAATTTCCTCACGTCTGAGGCCGGTATACCAAGCGATCAATGGCACAAAGTAACAGGCGTCGTGGACGATTGTCTTGCCCGGCGCGAACCTGCGGCTGATCGACGCGCTCCCCGACCATGGCGCCAAGCCGAACAGCTGTCTGCCCTCTTCGATCGAATAAGTGTCGCGAAGCGTGCGGGGGTCGCGGTCATCGGCAATGATGAAGGCCGAATAATCGAGGCTCGCGATTGTCTGATGACGCGCGAACCAGTCGGTGAGCTGGCGCAGAAAACCCCAATGCCGGTTCGTCGTGCCGATGCCAAGGCCGATTTCTTCCTCCGGAATTTTCTTCGCCTGCACAAGCGCGTCGGTCTGGTCCCCAATCTCCTGGATGGTCATGGTGCGGTGTTTCGGGGACTTTCGGAAACTGGGCCCGTGCAACCGGTTGAAGTGCGCGTTCAGCTTGCCGAGATCGATGTCCGTGACACTGGCGAGGGGCCGTCCCTCCATGATTTGCTCGAGCAGGAGCGCCGGCAGCTTGAACTGCTCGCGGGTTTTCTCGGTCCAACTCGGTCCCTTCTTGCGCGCGTTGCCGTCAAGACCGCCGGTGCGCGGATTGGCCTCGATAAAGGCAGCTGCGGCTTCGGACGGTGACATTGTGCGCCACGGAGACGGGGATCCGTCGGTAGCGTCGACAAGGGCCGCGGCGGCAGGAGGCGGTGGCGCCGACAAGATCGGCGCCGGTGCAGGCGCGACATAGGGCACGGGCGGAGCCATTACGGCGGGCGGATAGGCGGCACCGGGATTGGCGACGATCTCGCGATATTCCTTGATCGCCCGAACGCCGGCCTGGTGGATGATACGTTTGGCCATCTGGAGATTGAGCGGCGACAGCGGGATTTGCAGGTCGCTGAGATGGAGCGGCGCCAAGGCATTCGCATCTTCGCCGGCGAGCGCGCCGACATAATCTTCCCAGGTCAGAATCTCGATCGGCGGCTCTTCGCCTGTTTCGGGATCGTCGGGCGGGATGCGGATCACGAGCAGCGGGCCAGTCTCGCCGTTGCGGGCAAGGTCGCCGCTGACAGCTTCACTCAAGTCGAGGTGGGTTTCGAGCGCTTCTTCCGGAAGCTGGTCGCCAAGATCGGCGAGTTGCAATTGCGCGTGTGCGGCTTCGAGGCGGTCCCGCTCGCGTAGCATCTGGCGCCGGAAAATCTCGGCGCGCTGGTCGGCGGTCAGACCATCCCGGCTTATTGTCTGCATCATGCTCATGCGTAGCGCCTCGCTCCTCACAACCAGCGCTGGCGTCATGATGCGCGCGCGTGTATGATTTGTCGTCCGAAGCGACATGCGTATCCGGAAAGGCTTATCGTCGCCTAAACGAATGATACGGCGGAAATAATAAGTGCCATCCTTGCGGATGCTGTTTTGGATGCGCGTCATTGGCCGTGGCCCCCTTAGAAATACCCCGGCGTGGCGACGCCGGAGAGGATGAGGGCAGAAACCGTTTTATTTCAGTTAGTTGCTTGGACACTAGGTGAGTATCCTGCCGCCCCAGCCAGCCGGTGCTCCCATGACGCTTCGGGATACGAGCTCTGCCTCAAAGCCGCTGAAACCATGTTCGGCTCGCGGATGGGCAAGCCGGGATGGCCCGGTCACACGACCCGCCCCGCTCATTGAGCGGCCGCCGAATCCTCAGCATCGGCAAGTGCCGGAAGCCGTCCCCGAGTCGGCATGGGCCGGCAAGGGCGAGGCGGCTGTCATGGCGCCGGCATAGCGGGACGGCGCGAGCCGCGCGATCAGCACCGCCACGATCGCCGCGCAGCCGAGATGAAGCAGCCAGCCGGCGACGAAGCCGCCGGTCCGATCGTGCAGCGCCGCCACGATCCACGGCGCCAGCGCCGCGATCATGAAGCCGCCGCCTTGCATCGATGCCGACAAGGTGCCCGCTTCGACCGGATCGGGCAGATGGTCGAGCGCGACGATCATCATCAGCGCGAAGCAGCCGCCGAGCCCGGCGCCGAGCAGCGAGGCGAGCGCGAGCGGCGCGACTTGCGGGGCGAACGCCAGACCGGCGAAGCCGATGGCCTGCATCGCGAGAGTCAGCCCCAGCCAGCCGCGGCGGTCGTCGCGCCCGCGCGCGGCGATCGGCAGCAGCAGCGCCGCGGCCGCCTGGCCGATCGCCAGCACGGCGAGCAGGCTGCCGCTCGCGGCGGCGCTGTGGCCCTGCTCCTGATAATAGGGCGCTAGCCACGCGACCGCCGACGCATAGCCGCCGTTCACCAGCCCGAAGCAGGCCATCAGCATCCAGCTGCGCGGGCGGCGCAGCAGCGCGGCCATGGTGCCGCGCGCGCTGTGTGATGCGTCGTCGCGCGGCAGACGGAGCGCCAGCGCCAGCGCGGCGACCGCCGGCGCGGCGAGCATGGCGAGGCCGGTGCGCCAGCTTCCCGACGCCTCAGCTAGGATCGGCGTCGCCTGGGCGCCGAGCGCGCCGCCGCCCATCAGCATCGCCGAATAGAGCCCCATGACGATCGCCACCCGCCCAGGGAAATCGCGCTTGATGACGCCGGGAAGCACCGCCTGGACGATCGCCGCGCCCAGCCCGCAGAGCAGCGCGGTGCCGAGCAGAAGCCCGCCGCTCGCGGCGAACAGGCGCAGGAGCGAACCCGCGGCGAGCAGCGCCAGCGCCAGCACGACCAGCCGGCGCGGCGCGACCATGCGCTGAAGCGGCGGGCCGGCAAAGGCGCCGACGCCCATCAGCAGCATCGGCAGCAGCGTGAGCAGCGCCATGCCCTGAAGGCCCAGTCCCGTCGCCGCGTCGATCGCGCCGGCGAGCGGCCCGACGCCGGTCAGAAAGGGCCGGAGGTTGAGGCCGATCAGCGCGATGGCCGCGAGCGGCAGCAGCCGCGCGCGCGCCGTTTTCATGATCGATCCGCCCGCTGCCCCCGCTGCCAGTCGGCATAAAGATCGGGGTCGGCCCGGGCCGCCGCCGGAACGTGGCGGATCGCCATCGATTGTTCGGCAAAGGGTTTTGCGAGGTCGGCGTAAACGGCGGCGGTCGACAGGCCGTAGGGTGCGCCATCCTCGTTCGAATAGGCGTAGGCGACCGCGCCAACGCCGGAAAGGCGCATCGCCGCCATGCACATCGGACAGGGGTGGCCGCTCGCGAAGATCTTGCAGCCGCTGAGGTCGGGCGAGCCCAGCGCGCGGCTCGCGGCGCGAAGCGCCGACAGCTCGGCATGGGCGGTCGGATCGCCGCTGGCGAGTATCTCGTTGACCCCGGTCGCCACGACCACCCCATCCTTGACGACCACCGCGCCGAAGGGCCGCCCGCCGCGTTGGGCATTGGCGCGCGCGAGGGCGATCGCGTCGCGGAGGAAGCCTTCGGTTGCATCGGTCATAGCGGGTTCCTCCATCGTCAGCGTTTCGCCCTTTCTCGGTGCGTCAATCCCGAGATCGTCGCTCCGGCAGCTCAGATAAGGTTTCGCTGAATCATTCTCAAACGCAATGTTTGAATATATAATATCCATGTTTATAATGATGCGATGCTCGATCCGCGCCTTCTTCGCGCTTTTGTCGCCATCATCGATACCGGCAGCTTCACGCTTGCCGCCGATCGGCTGCACAGCACCCAGTCGACGATCAGCCAGCAGCTGGCCCGGCTCGAACAGGCGATCGGCCAGGCGCTCGTCGATCGGGCGGCAAGGCCGGTTCGCGCCACGGCGTCGGGGGACCGCCTGCTCGGCTATGCCCGCCGCATATTGGCCTTGCAGCAGGAAGCGGAGACGCTGCTGTCCGACCGCGCCGGCACGGCGGCGATCCGCATCGGCGTCCCCGACGATATCCTGACCTTGCCGATGGGCGAACTCTTCGCGCGCTTTGCCGAGGCGCATCGCGAGGTGCGCCTCGACGTCACGACGGGGCTCAGCCGCGATCTCGAGCGGCGGTTTCGTGCGGGGGAATTCGATATCGTCGTGGTCAAGGAGGTGACGGCGAGCGCCGACAGTCGCGCGAGCTTTCCCGAGGCGATCGGCTGGTTCGAAAGCGCGCGCCGCGCCCGCCCTTGGAGCGAACCCGTGCCGCTCGTGACCTTTCCGCCCGGCGGCCTGTATCGCGAGGCGATGTTCGACCGGATCGAGCGTGAGCGGCGCCACTGGTACGTCGCGTTCACCGCGACCAGCCTTGCCAGCATCCTGACCGCGGTCGAGGCCGGCCTTGGCCTTTCGCTGCTGCCCAGGGGGGCCGTGGATCGGGACGGCATCCGTCCTTATGCCGGCTTTGGGGAAGAGGCGCCGCTGGTCGTTTCGGCCTATTCCTGGGAAAGCTCCGGCCTGATCGGCTGGCTTCTCGACCATATCGGTTCGGTGCTCAGCGATCGTCACGCGGCGCACCGCGCCCGCTTGGGCGTCTGACCGGATACGAAGGGGGAGGGAAGGGCGCTCCGGCCTTCGGAACAGGCCGATTCTCCAGCGGCAAAAAATTTTGCCTGGAGAAGAAGGAAATCCCGCGCCCGCGCCTCTTGGGGGTGCAAAACAGGAAAATGCGGGGAGGAGAGACGAGGTCACGACGACGAGCGTGAATGTCGAGCGGTGGCGCCGCAGGGCCGCGTGGGTGACGGAGCATGTCATTCCCCACGAGCGGGCCGTGCGCGCCTGGCTCGCGCGCCATGCGTCGCAGGAGGATGTCGACGACGTGATTCAGGAAAGCTATTCGCGGTGCGCCGCGCTGGAAAGCGTCGATCATATCGATCGCCCCGACGCCTATTTCTTCTCGATCGCGCGCAACCTCCTCGTCCAGCGCCTGCGCCGCGCCCGGATCGTGCCGATCGAGGCCTTTGCCGAGATCGACGCCTATCAGGACGATCTGCGCCCTTCGCCCGAGCGCGAAGCCGGCGGCCGCATCGACTATGGCCGCATGCTGGCGCTGATCGACAGCTTGCCGGAGCGCCGCCGCCGCATCGTGCGGATGCGAAAGATCGAAGGGCTTTCGCAGCGCGAGATCGCCGAGCGGCTCGGCGTGAGCGAAAGCATCGTCGAGAACGAGATCTTCCGCGGCGTGCAGGCCGTCCAGCGCGCCTGGCGCGACGGTGAGGCCGAGGCCGAGGCGCGCATGAACGATGACCGGGAGCAGCGGACATGACGCGGCGCCGCCCCAGCGACATCGATATCGAGGCCGCGCGCCATGTCGCGCGGATGGACCGCGACGACTGGTCCGACGCGCAGGAGCGGGAACTGCGGGACTGGCTCGCGCGCGACCCGCGCCATTCCGGCGCGCTGCTGCGCGCGCAGGCGGCGTGGATGACGTTCGATCCGCCGCGTCCGGCGCAGGCCGGGCAGTTCGACACGCCGGAACGGCGCAAATGGCCCAGTCGCCGGAACCTGCTCGCGGGCGGCGGGGCCGCCATCGCCGCCTCTTTCGCGGGCGCGTTAATGCTCGGCGGCGGAACGAGCTATGCGACCTCGGTGGGCGAAATCCGGCGCGTGCCGCTCGCTGACGGCTCGATCGCCGCGATCAACACCGCCAGCACCATCGAGGTGAAGCTGGACGACGCGGCGCGCCATGTGCGGGTCGAACAGGGCGAAGCCTGGTTCCAGGTCGCCAAGGACAAACAGCGCCCCTTCGTCGTCGCGGCGGGCCGCGCCCGCGTTCGCGCGGTCGGCACCGCCTTTTCGGTGCGCCGGCGCGCGGGCGGCGCCGACGTGCTCGTCACCGAAGGCGAGGTCGAGGTCTGGGCCGACGGTGCCGAGGGGCATCGCGTCCGTCTCAGGGCCGGCGCGCGCGGCTTTATCGCCGACGATGCGGCGATCGTTCAGCAGCCGGCCGCGCCATCGGCGATCGACCGCGCGCTCGCGTGGCGCAGCGGCAAGGTCGATCTCGCCGGCGACCGCCTCGACAGCGCGGTCGCCGAATTCAATCGCTACAATCAGCGGCGGCTCGCCATCGCCGATCCCGCCATCGCGGGCGAGCGGCTCGACGGCGTGTTCCGCACCGACGATCCCGAAGGCTTTGCGCAGGCGGTTCGCATCACCCTCGGCGTTCCTGTCGATCTGTCCGATCCGGCGCAAATCCGCATCGGCAGTCCGGCGCGCTAAAAACTTTCCGTCAAACCGAAGGAAAATCGCGGTTCGGGACTCTTGAAAGGTCGAAGGCGCCCAAAAGGAGCGCCCGGCATGGGAGGGAAACATGGGGATGGGAATCGGCCGCAGCGCCTTCATGGCCACGACCGCGATCGTCTGCGCCGCGACCGCGACGCCGGCCTTTGCACAGGTCAAGAGCTTCGACGTTCCGGCGCAGTCGGCGACCACCGGCATCGCCGAACTGGGGCGGCAGGCCGACATCCAGATCGTCGCCGCGCGCAAGGATACCGAGGGCAAGCAGGTCAACGCCGTCCGCGGCGACATGACGGCCGAACAGGCGCTCGCGGCGCTACTGAAAGGCACCGGCCTGACCGCCCGCCGCACCGGGGCGCAGACCTGGTCGGTCGTCCGCACCGCCGAACCGCAGGCCGCGGCCGACGACGGCTACGCCGCCAACGAAATTGTCGTCACCGCGCAAAAACGGGTGGAATCGGTACAGGACGTGCCGATCGCGGTCACCGCGCTGTCGCAGAAGACGCTGGAAGAGCAGAAGATCGAGGGCGGCCCCGACATCATGCGCGCGGTGCCGAACCTGACGTTCAGCAAGTCGAACTTCACGGGTTACAACCTCTCGATCCGCGGCGTCGGTACCAAGGCGGTCTCCGCGACCAGCGATCCCGGCGTTGCCGTTTCCTTCAACAACAGTGGCCTGATCCACAACCGCTTCTTCGAACAGGAATTTTTCGACATGGAGCGCGTCGAGGTGCTGCGCGGGCCGCAGGGGACGCTCTATGGCCGCAACGCGACCGGCGGCGTCGTCAACCTGATCACCGCCAAGCCCGATTTCGGCGGGTTCGAAGGGAATATCAAGGGCGAGGTCGGCAACTACAACAGCCGCCGCCTGCTCGCCATGCTCAACGTGCCGCTGGTCGAAGATGTGCTGGCCGTCCGCGTCGCGGGGTCGATGACCCAGCGCAGCGGCTATGACTATAATGCGACGACCAAGAATCACATCAACGGCCGCGATCTCTGGTCGCTCCGCACGACGGTCGCCTTCGAACCGGCACCGTGGTTCCGCGCCAATCTGATCTGGGAACGCTTCAACGAGAACGACAATCGCTCGCGCACCGGCAAGCAGCTTTGCCACCGCGACGACGGGCCGACCCATGTCGGGGGGGTGGACCTCGCCGATGGGGCGAATATCTATGGCAGCGTCGAAATCCGACGCGCGCTGTTCGGGCAGGGATGCAAGCCCGGAAGCCTTTACGACGACGGCGCGTTCGACACGCCGAACGGGCTATCCTACAGCTTCATTCTGGGTGCGGTTGCGCTGAAGGATGCCGGACAGGGTATCGGTATCGATCCGGTCACCGGCAATTTGGTGGGCGTCATCCAACCCGTCGATCCTTACGGCGGTCTCAAACAATCGCGTGACCTGCGCACCATCGATTCCATCCGCGATCCGCGATATCGGGCGAAGGCGGACCTTCTCCAGTTCAACCTCGATATGGATATCACCCCGGCCCTGACATTTACGTCCCAGACGGCCTTCAATTCCGACCGGGTCTATTCGTTCCAAGACTATAATCGCTTCAAAAGTCTGCCGGTTTTCACCGACACGACGCCGCTTCTTCAAGGTGGGGTCCTGAATCCTCCGCCCAGTCCCTACCATGATCTGATTCCGGGCGGCATTTTCTGCGATCCGCAGATCGGTTGTACCGACACAATTGCGGGTTTTGACATCAGCCAGTCCAAGTCGAAGCAGTTCAACCAGGAGTTCCGGCTGCAATCGTCGTTCGACGGTCCGTTCAACTTCAGCGCCGGTGTCAATTACACGCGGTTCAAAACGCTGACCGACTATTATGTGATGTTCAACGTGCTGACCGCCACGGCGTGGGGTGCGGGATTTTATCCTCCGTTCGGCCAGGATTGGGATCCCAACGTGTGCCAGGGGTCGAATACGCTGAATGGGGGAAACACCGGAAGCGCATTGCCGGTCCCCGCGAGCGATCCGCAAGCGATGTGCCCCTATGTCGATCCCAATCCGGTCGAGAGTATCGACGGCAACGGACATAATTATTTCCGTTCCAAAAACCCGTACAAGCTCAAATCCACGGCGCTGTTCGGCGAAGCCTATTATAATATCCGCGACGACCTGAAACTGACGGCGGGTTTTCGCTACACCGAGGATCGCAAGACCTTCACCCCCGTGCCGTCGCAAGTTCTGCTGGCACGCTCTTTGATCGGCGGCGGCAACGTCTCGGCCGGATATCCCGAAGATCCGCCGATCAAGCAGAAGTGGGGCGAGTGGACGGGGCGCATCGGCCTCGACTGGAAGCCCGAGCTGGGCTTTACCGACGACACGATGCTCTATGCCTTCTACTCAAGAGGGTATAAGGGCGGCGGTGCCAATCCGCCCAGCCCGGACTTCGCGACCAAGGAAGAGTGGCTCGCCAACGCCATCGCCGATGGCGTCCTACAATCCACGCTCGACTTCATCGAATTGTTCAACCAGCTACCGGTGCTCTCTCTGACCGGCGTGGAATATGGCCCCACATTCGAGCCCGAATTCGTCGATGCCTTTGAAATCGGTTCCAAAAATATCCTGCTTAACGGGGCGCTGACCTTCAACGCCACCGCCTTCTATTATGACTATAAGGATTATCAGGTCTCGCAGATCAGGGACCGGACGGCGGTGAACGAGAATTTCGACGCCAAGGTCTGGGGACTCGAATTCGAGACGGTGTTCGCACCGACGCGCAATCTTCGGCTCAACGCCAATATCGGCTATCTGCGCACGAAGATCGGGAAGGGCGAAACCTCGATCGACATCATGAACCGCACCCAGGGTAATCCCGACTATACGCTGGTACGGCCCTGGATGCAGCTACCGTCTAATTGCGTCCTCCCGACTCATGTCGCGGCGGATTGGGCGGCGCGCCCGAATAACGGCATCGCGCAATTTTACGGCATGTGTGGCGGCGTCCGTGGGCTGATCGGCGGCTATATCGGCTCGAACATCCCCGACTCCGCCTTTGGCGGTGCGCAATATGATCCCGCCAATTATCCCGAACTCAACGGCGGAGCGGGTCTGCGCGCGGACCTCAGCGGCAACGAACTGCCCAATTCGCCGCGCTGGACCGCCAATTTCGGCGCTCAATATACGGTCGACTTCGATCAGGACTGGAGCGCCACGATCCGTGGCGACGCCTATTGGCAGGCAAAGAGCTGGGCACGCGTCTACAATCTCGCGCCCTATGACCGGCTGCGCGACTGGACCAACTTCAACCTGTCGCTCCGCATCGATGGTCCCGAGGATCTGACGTTCGAAGCCTATGTGAAGAATGTCTTCAACTCGACCCCGCTCACCGACGCCTTCCTGAACTCTGACGACACGGGCCTGACGACCAACGTCTTCACCCTCGATCCGCGGATCATCGGGTTCAGCATCGCGAAGAAGTTCTAGCTCCTCTCCACAGGGCAGCCTCGGGCCGATGCCTGCTACCCAGGCAGGCATCGGCCCGTTCTTTTTTGAAAGAAGCGGCAGAGCGGATTCGAGAAGGCCCGTCGAGGAGAGGGGTCGTATATTTATCGCGATCCCCTCCCCTGGGGATAACTGGTCGCTATCCCGTCCTTCCAGGCACGGGGTAGCGGCCTTCTTGCGCGTGGGGCGCGAGGCCGGGTTACAATGACGAAGGGGAGCCTCGGTCGAAGGCATCCCACGTCGACAATTTTTGAAAAGTCCTTGTTTTCCAAGGGATAATGGTGCGGTCGAGAAGACTCGAACTTCCACGGCCTTTCGGCCACAACGACCTCAACGTTGCGCGTCTACCAGTTCCGCCACGACCGCACATCATGATGGTCCGGACGCATCCGGTACCAGGTAGGAGCGGGCGCCTAGCAAAGCTTTCCGGGCGATGCAAGCGAGCTTGGCCGCATTTCTTCATTGCATGCGCGAAGGCGCGAAAGGCGCGGCTCTGGCCGCTGTCACCAAAGCGACCCCGAAGAGTCTCCATACTGTCATCGCTCTACCGTCAGAGCGTCATCGAATCACCCTAGTGGCGGCGACACCGGGGGCGCGGGGCCAATCCCTTGCCCGTCTGCCGGTGGCTTTTTCATCAGGGGCGCCCGTCCGGCGGGCGTGCACCGGGAACGGAGATTTTCATGGCGGCTTTCGCACGCGTTCGTTTGGTCATGCTCAGCGGCGTGGCCTGTTCCATTCTGGCGGCCTGCGGGGCCGACGGCGTCGCATCGCCTGGTGAAGGCGTGATCGTCATTCCGACGCCGACCCCCACCCCGACGCCGACCCCCACGCCGACCCCGACCCCGACCGGCGTCACCCCCGCCGCGAATTGCCCGACCATCCCGGGCAGCGACCAGCTCAGCGATCTCGGTACCATTTCGGGTCCCGAGGGCACGTGGCGCAATTGCGGCTTCCCGTCGCGCTTCAACGCGTCGACCGCCATTCCGAAGGTCGCGGGCGTCGTCTATTCGCTGCCCGGCCGCGTCGACGTCGGCACCGACCAGGGCGCCGCGAGCACGAACAATGTCGTGACGCTGACGATCGACCCGGGCGTCATCGTCTTCGGTTCGACCGGCGTCTCCTATCTCGCGGTCAACCGCGGCAACCGCATCGACGCGGTCGGCACCGCGACCCAGCCGATCATTTTCACCGGCCGCGGCAACATCGTCGGCACGGCGACCGACAACACCTCGCAGCTCTGGGGCGGGATCATCCTGCTCGGCCGCGCGCCGGTCACCGACTGTCTCGCGCCGGGCGCCGCCGAAGGCACCGTCGCGTGCGAACGCGATACCGAAGGCACGTCGAACGCGCTCTACGGCGGCGCCCAGCCGGCGGATAATTCGGGGCGCCTGTCCTATGTCCAGATCCGCTATTCGGGCTTCATCCTCAGCGCCGACAAGGAACTGCAGGGCCTGACCCCGTCGGGCGTCGGCTCGGGCACCCAGTTCGACCATATCCAGATCCACAACAGCTCGGACGACGGCATGGAAGTCTTCGGCGGCCGTCCGAACTTCAAATATATGGTCGTGACCGGCGCCGAGGACGACAGCTTCGACACCGACGTCGGCTACAAGGGCAATATCCAGTACGCGATCGCGGTGCAGCGGGCCGGCGGTTCGGTCGGCGACTCGATGATGGAAATCGACTCGGACGGCAACGAGAATGCGGTGCCGCGCCAGAATGTGACGATCTCCAACTTCACCTTCATCCATCGCAACGCCGCGGCGAGCAACGCCGCCGCGATCCGCATCCGCGGCGGTGCCGACTATACGTTCGTCAACGGCCTGATCACCTCGGATACGTCGTGCATCCGCATCGACAGCACCTCGACGACGCAGACGACGGGCGCCGACGAGCAGGGGCCGCCGAAGTTCTTCTCGGTCTCGGTGAAGTGCGGCAGCCGTCCCTTCCGCGGCGGCGGCAGCCCGGCGGTCACCGATACCGAGGTGCAGACGATCTTCACCGCGGGCACGAACAACCGCTTCGATTATGCGCCCAGCCTGACCGGTACCTTCATCAACGGCGCGACCGAGTCTGGCTTCTCCGCCTTCGATGCCAAGACGCTGAACAGCTTCTTCGACACCACCGCCTATGTCGGCGCGGTCCGCGACGCCAGCGACACCTGGTATCAGGGCTGGACCTGCAATTCGGCGACCGCGAGCTTCGGCGCCAGCAGCGGCAGCTGCGCCAGCCTGCCGACCACCTGATCGCCCGCGATCCATTCGGGGAGCGGGCGCGCCCGAGGGCGGCCCGCTCCCTTCCTTGCATAGTCTCAGGGACATTCAACATGACCAAGCGGCCGATCTTCGCCAGCCTGCTCCTTCTCAGCTCCGCTCTCGTCGCGCCCGCGGCGCTGGCCCAGGACGCCGCCGCCGAGCCGGCGTCCCCGGCCGCCGACGAACCCGCGCCGCAGGAAGACGAGCAGGGCGACGTCTCGATCCCGGGCGGCAGCGGCCAGGAGATCGTCGTCACCGGCCGCTTCACCCCCAATGTCGTGCGCGCGACGCCCGAGGTGGTCTCGGTGCTGTCGTCGGCCGACATCGCCCGCACCGGCGAAGGCGACATCTCGGGCTCGCTCCAGCGCGTCACCGGCCTCAGCGTGGTCGGCGGCGGCTTCGTCTATGTCCGCGGTCTCGGCGACCGCTATTCGCTCGCGCTTCTGAACGGTTCTCCGCTGCCCAGCCCCGAACCGCTGAAGCGCGTGGTTCCGCTCGACATCTTTCCCTCGAACGTCATCGATTCGACGCTGGTCCAGAAAAGCTATTCGGTGAATTTCCCGGGCGAATTCGGCGGCGGCGTGATCAACCTCACGACCAAGGCGAGCCCGCGCGAGACCTTCCTCACCGTGTCGGGCGGGATCGGCTGGGACAGCGAGACGACGAACCAGCTCGGCTACACCTATTATGGCAGCGACACCGACTGGACCGGCTTCGACGACGGCACGCGCGACATTCCGCACTCGCTCGCCGCCGCGCTCGCCAGCGGCAAGCCGATCCTCGAGGGCGCCGATTTCAGCGACGACGATCTCGAAGCGATCGCGATGGATCTCGTCAACGCGCCGACGACGCTGCTCCAGCAGAATAATCATATCCCGGTGAACTGGTCGGCCGGCCTCACCGGCGGCACGACGATCGCGCTGCCCGACGGCGAGCTCGGCATCATCGCGACCGCGGGGATCAGCAACAAGTGGCGGACGCGCGACACGCTGCAGCAGACGTCGGTCAACGCCGACCTGTCGGGCGATCCGCAGACGAGCTATAACCGCGTCGTCACCGACAACCGCGTCGTGGTGAACGGCCTGCTCGGTTTCGGGCTCGAACTCGGCGACCAGAAGATCCGCTGGACCAGCCTCTATATCCGCGACACGCTGAAACAGGCACGGCTCGCGCTCGGCACCGACCGCAACCAGTCCGACCGCGACATCATGAAGCAGGATACGGCCTGGTACGAACGCCAGCTCATCAACACGCAGCTGGTGGGCGAATTCAAGTTCGACCGGCTGAGCGTCGACCTGCGCGGCGGCTACGCCAATTCGCAGCGCGAGGCGCCCTATGAGCGCAGCTTCACCTATGTCCGCACCAATCTTCCCGTCGAGCAGGACCCGACCGGCGACAAGTTCGTCAACGACCTCGGTGGCAACAAGGGCGACGCGACGATCGCCTTTTCGGACCTCAACGAGGATCTGTGGTCGGGCGGCGTCGACCTCTCCTACGAACTCGCGCCACAGCTCACCGCGACGGTCGGCTACGCCTATAGCGACACGCACCGCGTCTCGTCGCGCCGCTCGTTCCAGTACCGCGCTTCGAACCTGCCGGTCGCGGTGCAGCAGCTGCGCCCCGACTATCTCCTCTCCGACGCGACCATCCAGCTCTACGACATCACGCTGCTCGAAACCTCGGCGCAGGACGGCACCGCGGCGTTCGACGCCAACCTTACCACCCACGCGGGCTATGCCCAGCTCCAGGCCGAACTGATGGCGGGGCTGAATGTCAACGCCGGCGTGCGCTACGAGGACGCGAAGCAGACGGTCGCTCCGATCGACCTGTTCAACAGCGGTTCGTCGGCGATCGTCCCGACCAACCTCAAGAACGACTATTGGCTGCCCGCGATCACCCTGACCTGGGAAGTCGCGCCCGACATGCAGCTTCGCCTGAACGGGTCGAAGACGATCGCGCGCCCGCAGTTCCGCGAACTGGTCGCGCAGGTCTATCAGGATCCCGAATCGAACCGCCTGTTCCGCGGCAACCCCTCGCTGACCGACAGCACCCTGTGGAATGCCGAGGCGCGCTACGAATGGTATTTCGACCGCGACCAGCGCTTCTCGGCGGCCGCCTTCTACAAGTCGATCGACAATCCGATCGAGGCCTATACCTCGATCTCCGATTCCTCGGTGAACACCAGCTATGCGAACGCCCCCAAGGCGACGCTCTATGGCGCCGAGTTCGAGCTGCAGAAATATATCCCGCTCGATACCATGTCGGATGCGGCCTTCTGGCAGAGCCGCCGCCTCGTGCTGATCGGCAACTACACCTATACCAAGTCGGACATTCAGGTCCGCGACGGCGACACCACCACGATCAACGGCGTGGTGCACGATGCGGGCGATTATTTCTTCGACGGCTCGCCGCTCACCGGCCAGTCGGACCATCTGGTCAACGTCCAAATCGGGCTCGAGGACACCGACCGGCTGTCGCAGCAGACCCTGCTCCTCACCTATGCCAGCCCGCGCGTCACCAGCCGCGGCCCTTCGGGGCAGCCCGACCTCCTCGAAAAGCCGGGCATCTCGCTCGATTTCGTCGCGCGTCAGGGATTGCAGCTGATGGGCAAGGAGATCGAACTGAAGTTCGAGGCGCGCAATCTGACCGGCCGCAGCTACAAGGAAGTGCAGGAAGCGGGCGACAATCGCATCTACTTCAACCGCTACAAGCTGGGACGCAGCTTCTCGCTGAGCGCGTCGGTGAAGTTCTGACGCCTTTTAGCCCCTCCCCTTCAGGGGAAGGGTTGGGGTGGGGTGCATCGGCCTTGCGCAAGGCCGATGCACCCCACCCGCTGCGACTAGCGAACAAGTTCGCAAGTCTCGCTGCCCTCCCCTGAAGGGGAGGGCGAAGAGGTGTCACCGCCAGACTCGCCCCTCTGACAAAAAACTGTAATCTTCCTGTCAACCGATTGTCACCAATCGCCCCTAGGCGATTCGCGAGACGGCCACTTTTTGGGGGACAGGAACATCCTATGGCGACGCTGATGCCCGGATCGGCCGTTCGGCTGCCGCGTGCGCTGCCCGCCTGGCTGCGTCCCCGCTCGCGGTCGGCGCGCGATCTGGGACCGCGGCTCATCCTCGCGCTGATTGGCGCGCTGCTCGTCTGGCAGTGCGTGCGCCTGCTCTGGACCCTCATCGTTCCGCTGTCGCCGCTCGGCGCGTGGCAGCCGCAGACCGCGGTCATTGCTTCACCCGCCGAACGCCGCGCGCTGTTCGCCGGCTTCGACCCCTTCTTCCGCACGGGCGCGCAGGGTCCCGCGAGCGCGACGGTCACCTCGCTCGGCCTCACCCTCTACGGCATCAACCTCAACGAGGCGACGGGCGGTGGGTCGGCGATCATCGCGGGCGAGGACGGGGTGCAGGCGAGCTACGCCGTCGGCGACGAGATTGCTCCGGGGGTCCGGCTCGCCGGGGTCGCGTTCGACCATGTCACGCTCGATCGCGGCGGTGCGCAGGAAAGCCTGTTCCTCGACCAGAGCGGCGACGCGCCGGTCGCCAATCCGGCGGCCCCGCTGCCCGCGCCGACCCCCGAGCCGGGCTCGGCAAGCGCCCCGAACGCGGGCGGCGAACTGTCGCCCGCGGCGCTGAAAGCCGGGGTCGGCTTCGCGCCGCGCACCGAAAACGGCCGGGTGACCGGGCTCGTCGTCCAGCCGCAGGGCGACGGGGCGACCTTCCGCGCCGCCGGCCTGCGTCCCGGCGATGTGATTCGCTCGGTCAACGGACGCCCGATCGGTTCGGCGGGCGACGCCGCCGGGCTCGCGGGCCAGTTCACCCCCGGCGCGCGCCTCTCGCTCGAGGTCGAGCGCGGTGCCAACGTCGTCCCCGTCGCGATCTTCCTTTCAAAGTCATAGGGTTTATGCGTCTCAAACTGTCCTTGATGCTCGCCGCCGCGCTGGTTTCCGCCACGCCGGCACCGGTGTTCGCCCAATATACGCTGAACGTCCGCGACGCCGACATTCGCGCCTTCATCCAGGATGCGGCGCGGATCACCGGGCGCACCTTCGTCATCGACGGGCGCGTCAACGGCAAGGTATCGGTCGTCACCGACCGGCCGCTGTCGCGAAGCGAGTATTTCGAGATTTTCCTCGCGACGCTGCGCTCGAACGGGCTCGTCGCTGTGCCGGGGCCGAACGGCAGCTACCGCATCCAGCCGATCGACGGCGCGGCGTCGCAGCCCGGCCGCATCGGCAGCGCGCGCGCGGCGCAGAACCAGTTCGTGACCGAGATCATCCGCCTTCGGCATATCGACGCGGTGGCGGCGGTCGAAACGCTGCGCCCGCTCGTCAGCCCGCAGGGCTCGCTGACCGCCAACCGCAACGCCAACAGCCTGGTCGTCGCCGACTTCGCCGATAATATCCGCCGCATCCGCACGCTCGCGGCGAGCATCGACCGCGACAGCTCGACCAGCCAGATCGTGACGCTAAAGAACGCCGGCGCGCGCGAGATCGCCGCCGCGCTGCAGGCGCTCGTTCCCGCCGCGGGCGAGGGGGCGCAGGCGCCGGTCGCGATCGTGCCGATCGACAGCAGCAACGCAATCGCGCTCCGGGGCGACCAGGCGCTCGTCGCGCGCTTCGTCGCGATGGCGAACGACCTCGACCAGAAGGCGGCGGGCGGTACCGAATTGCGCGTCTACTGGCTCGAACATGCCAATGCCGAAACCTTGCTTCCGACCTTGCAGCAGCTCGTCGGCGGCGGCAGCGATCCGGCGCAGAAAGCCGGCCTGTCCCCGGCTTCGTCGTCCTCTTCCGACGGCAGCGCGGCGGCGCCCGCTGCCGCCCCGGCGGCGACGACGCCCGTTTCGACCAGCGGCTCGGGCGGCAGCATCGCGACGCGCGGGCCCGCGATCATCACCCGCTACGAAGGCGCCAATGCGATCATCGTCGCCGCCAACGCCGATGTGCAGCGCCAGCTTGGCGAACTGATCCGCCAGCTCGACACGCGGCGCCCGCAGGTGCTGGTCGAGGCGATCGTGGTCGAGATCGGCGACGATGCCGCGAAGAAGCTCGGCGTCCAGTTCCTGCTCGGCGGCAAGAACATCCCCTTCGCCGCGACGAGCTACGGCAACGCCTCGCCCAACATATTGACGCTCGGCGGCGCCTATGCCGCGCACCAGCTCTCGCAGGAAACGACGACGGTCAACGGCGACACGGTCGTGACCCAGCAGAACAGTTCGCTCGGCAACAGCCTGCAGGAGGCCGCCGCGGCGTCGCTGCTGTCGGCGACCGGCGGCTTCGCGGGCTTCGCGGGCGACATCGGCAAGAACACCGTGTTCGGCGCGATCATCAACGCGGTGAAATCCGACACCACGTCGAACCTGCTCGCCACCCCGCATATCGTGACGCTCGACAACCAGCAGGCGAAATTCCTCGTCGGGCAGGAGGTGCCGATCACCACCGGCGAAGCGCTGTCCGACAATTTCGACAACGCCTTCCGTACCGTCCAGCGCGAGGAGGTCGGCATCAAGCTCGAGGTCACGCCGCAGGTCAACGGCGCGGGCGAGGTCAAGATGTTCATCCGGCAGGAGGTGTCGAGCGTCGCCGGCCCGGTGTCGTCGCGCAACAGCGACCTCATCCTCAACAAGCGCTCGTTCGAGACGGTGCTGACCGTCGACGACGGCGAGATGTTCGCGATCGGCGGGCTGCTCAACGACGACGAGCGCCGCACGATCGAGCGTATTCCGCTCTTGAGCGACATTCCGCTGATCGGCGAACTGTTCAAGTCGCGGAGCCGCAGCCGCGCCAAGACCAATCTGATGGTCTTCATCCGCCCGACGATCCTCCGCAATCGCGAGGACAATGCCGCGCTCACCGCGCGCCGCTATGGCTATATCCGCGACTTCCAGGCCCAGCGGAACCCCGACCGGGAGCCCGCGATCGACGCGCTGGTGCGCGACTATCTGGGCACCGTGCCGCCGGCGCCGAGCGCGCCGACCGCCGCCGACGTCACCATAGCCCCCGCGCCGCCCGTGCCGGTCGACATCCCGCCCTCGACCGCAGCCGATGGAGAACAGCCGTGAGCGACGGCGATCCGGCCGCGCAGCCGCCCGCGGCGCCGGTCGACATTCCCTATGGTTTCGCGCGCGCGCACGGCGTCGTGATCGCGCCCGACGGCGCCCCGGACAACATGGGCCGCTGGCTCGCGACCCTGCGCGAGGGCAGTGACGCCGCGGTGCTGATCGAGGTCAAGCGCCACCTCGCGCAGCCGCTGCGCGTCGTGAGCGCCAACGCCGCCGATTTCGACCGGCTGCTTTCCGACCATTATGCCGTTGACGCGACGAGCGCGATGGCGGGGTCGCTCGATGGCGGCGACCTCGACCTCAGCCTGCCGAGCGCCGAGGATCTGCTCGACAGCGCCGACGACGCCCCCGCGATCCGCCTGATCAACGCGATCATCGCCGAAGCCGTCCGCCAGGGCGTCAGCGACATCCATATCGAGCCCTATGAAAGCGGGCTGGTCGTGCGGATGCGCACCGACGGCGTGCTGCGCGAGCATCTGCGCATGCCGCCCCACGTGGCGCCCGTCGTCGTCAGCCGCATCAAGGTGATGGCGCGGCTCGACATCGCCGAGCGCCGCGTGCCGCAGGACGGGCGCATCGCGCTGACGCTGGCGGGGAAAGCGATCGACGTCCGCGTCTCGACGCTGCCCAGCCGCGCGGGCGAGCGCGTCGTGATGCGCATCCTCGACAAGGATACGGCGGGGATCGACTTCGACGTGCTCGGCCTGTCGGGCGAGGCCGACCGCATCCTGCGCGAGGCGCTCGCCGAGCCCAACGGCATCATCCTCGTCACCGGCCCGACCGGGTCGGGCAAGACGACGACGCTCTATGCCGCGCTGAAGCAGCTCAACGACGGCCAGCGCAATATCCTGACCGTCGAGGATCCGGTCGAATATGCGGTCGACGGCGTCGGCCAGACGCAGGTCAACGCGAAGGTCGGGCTCGATTTCGCCGCGGGGCTGCGCGCGATTCTGCGGCAGGACCCCGACGTGGTGATGGTCGGCGAAATCCGCGACCGCGAGACCGCCGACATCGCGGTGCAGGCGTCGCTGACCGGCCACCTCGTGCTGTCGACCGTCCACACCAACGATGCGGTGGGCGCGATCACGCGCCTCAAGGATCTGAAGGTCGAGCCATTTCTTCTCGCCTCGACGCTCCGCGCGGTCATCGCGCAGCGCCTCGTGCGCAAGCTCTGCGACCATTGCCGCGAGCCGGTGCAGGCCGACAACAGCATCGCGGCGATGCTCGGGCTCGATATCGGCACCGTCATCTGGCGCCCCAAGGGCTGCGATCAGTGCGGCCACACGGGCTTCAAGGGCCGCATCGGCGTGTTCGAGGCGATCAAGGTCGACGAGACCGTCCGCCGCTACATCTACGCCGGCGGTGACGAGGCGATGATCGCCAAGCATGCTTTCCTGAAGGCGCCGACGCTCGCCAGTGCGGCGCGCGCGATGGTCGCCAAGGGGCTGACGACGCCCGAGGAGGCGATCCGCGTCGCGCGGCGCGAGGATGTCGATGCCTGACTTTCGCTATGTGGCGATCGACCGCCAGGGGCGCGAGCGCAAGGGGCGGTTGACCGCGGCCAACGACGACGCCGCGCGCGCCGACCTCATCCGGCGGCATCTCCACATCGTCGCGGTCGAACCCGCGGGGTCGCGCGCCTCGGCGGGGCGCTCGCTGCTCGCCTTTCGCCGGAATCGGTTGTCCGCCAAGGAACTCGCGCTCTTCACCCGCCAGCTCGCGACGCTTGCGGAGGTCGCGCCGCTCGAGGAGGCGCTAAGGACGCTCACCCGCCAGAGCGAGGCGGAAAGCGCGCGGCTCGTCATCGGTGACGTCCACGCTGGCCTCCTCGAAGGCCGCCGCCTCGCCGATGCGATGGCGCGGCAGGCGCCGAGCTTTCCGCCGCTCTATCGCGCGATGGTCGCGGCGGGCGAGACGACGGGCAGCCTGACGGTCATCCTCGCGCGCCTCGCCGACCTGCTCGAACGCCAGGCCGAAGTGCGCGGCAAGCTGGTCGCGGCACTCGCCTATCCGCTGGTGCTCGCGGTCGTCGCGATCGGCGTCGTCGCGGCGCTGATGATCTTCGTCGTCCCGCGCGTCGTCGAACAGTTCACCGACGTCGGGCAGCAACTTCCCTTCCTGACCCGCGCCGTCATCGCGCTGTCGAGCTTCGCGGCGAACTGGTGGTGGCTGATCGCGCTGCTGATCGCCGCCGCCGCCTTCGGCTGGGTCAGCGCGATGCGGCGCCCGGCGTTCAAGGCGCGCGTCGACGCGCGGCTGCTGCGGCTGCCGCTGATCGGGCGGCTGCTCCGCGATCTCTATGCCGCGCGCTTCGCGCGGACGCTGTCGACGATGGTGTCGAGCCGCCTGCCGCTGGTCGAGGGGCTGCGCCTGACCGTCCCGACGATCCGCAATGCCGCGCTCGCCGGGGCGACCGCGGGGCTTGTCGACCAGGTGCGCGCCGGGGGCAGCCTGTCGGCCGCGCTGCGCGACGCCGGGGTGTTTCCGCCGCTCCTCGTCTACATGACCGCGAGCGGCGAGAGCGCGGGGCGGCTGGAGCAGATGCTCGAGCGCGCGGCGGACTATCTGGAGCGCGAGTTCGACCGCTTCACCGCGGCCTCGATGGCCTTACTCGAACCTGTCATAATTGTCGTTATGGGGTCGTGCGTCGCGCTGATCATCCTCGCCATCCTCTTGCCCATCCTCCAGTTGCAGAACCTTGCAGGACTATGAAAATGTCGCTGATGAAGCTAATCTTTCGCCTGATGCTCGACATCTCGCGCCCCGCCGCTCCGCGCCGCCGCCGCAAGGGCGAGCGCGGCTTCACCCTGACCGAGCTGATGGTCGTCATCTTCATCATCGGGCTGCTCGCGACGGTGGTGATGATCAACGTGCTGCCGAGCCAGGACCGCGCGATGGTCACCAAGGCGAAGGCCGATATCGCGACGCTCGAAAACGCGCTCGAGCAATATCGGCTCGACAATCTGACCTATCCCGCGTCGACCGACGGGCTGAACGCGCTCGTCACCGCGCCGCCGTCGCTCGCCCAGCCCGAACGCTATCGCCGCGGCGGTTATATCAAGAAGCTGCCCGCGGATCCGTGGGGCCGCCCCTATAATTATCAGGCGCCGGGGCCGAACGGCGCGGCCTTCGACGTCTGGTCGCTGGGCGCCGACGGCGCGCCCGGTGGGGCCGATGACAATGCGGACATCCACGGTGGAGACCGCTAGGGCCGGACGGCCCGGTGACGGCAAGCCGCGCGCGAACGGCTTCACGCTGGTCGAACTGATGGTCGTGCTCTCGATCCTCGCGCTCGCGGCCGCTGCGGTCGTGCTCACCATTCCGGGCGAGGAACGTGACGTGCGGGGCGAGGCCGACCGGCTCGCCGCGCGCCTTGCCGCCGCGCGCGACGTCGCGGTGATCGAGGGGCGCAGCGTCGCGGTCAATCTGGCGCCGTCGGGCTATGGTTTCGAGCGGCGGGTGAGCGGCGCGTGGCAGCCGCTCCCCGGCCGCGCCTTCGAACAGCGGAACTGGCCGGGCGGGCTGCGATTCATCGCAGCCAGCGGCGAGGGCGTGACGCGCATCCTCTTCGACCGCGTCGGCACCAGCCCGACGCCGCAGGCGGTCGTGCTGACGGGCGGCGACGCGCGCGAGGTCGTGCGCGTCTCGGCGGCGGGGGAGGTCAGCCGTGGTCCGTGACGTCCCGGCGGGCGAAGGCGGCTTCACCCTGCTCGAAATGCTCGTTGCGCTGAGCATCATCAGCATCGCGGCGCTGACGCTGGTGCGGCTCGACGCCTATGCGGTGCGCACCGCGGGCGATCTCGACGAAAGCACGATGGCGGGCATCGTCGCGCAGAACCGCGCGGTCGAGCTTTGGACCGACCCCGCGCCGCCGACGATCGGCGCGAGCACCAGCCGCGTCGCGAACGGCGGCCGCAACTGGCGGGTCGACCAGCGCGTCGCGAAGACCGCCGACGACAGCCTGCTGCGCATCGACCTCGCCGTGCGGCCCGAACGCGGGCGCGGGCAGGCGGTGCTGACGATCATCCGGCCGTCGCGATGAGGCATCGTCTGCTACCATTCCCGTGTTCCCCGGCGAAAGCCGGGGTCCAGGGCGCTGCAAAGCGACGGTCCGCGCGGCCTCTGGAGGCCTCGGCTTCCGCCGGGGCGCGCTGCTCTGACGGGCAGCGCGGTTTCACGCTCGTCGAAATGCTCGTGGCGCTGTCGATCTTCGCGGCGATCGCGGCGATGGGCGTCGGCCTTTTGCGCAGCAGCGTCGACACGCAGGATGCGGTGCAGGGGCGATTGAAGGCGATGGGCGGGATCAACCGGCTGCGCGCGGTGATGGCGAACGATTTGGCGCAGGCGCTGCCGCGCGCGACGCGCGGCCCCTCGGGCGAGGAGGTGCCCGCCTTCGTCGGGTCGGCGACCGGCTTCGCCTTCGTGCACGGCGGCGCGAGCGCGCTCGATGCGGGGCCGCGCCCCGCGGTCGAGCGCGTCGGCTATGCGCTCGTCGGCGGTGAGTGGCGCCGCGCGACGCAGCCGATGCTGGACGGCACCGCGCTCGGCGACGGCGACCGGCTGGCGGGCGAGGTGACCGGCGCCGCGATCCGCTATCGCGACGAGGCCGGCAACTGGAGCGAGACGTGGAATTCTGGGCTTGCCGATCGCCTGCCGCGCGCGCTCGAGCTGCGGCTGACGCGCACCGGCCGCGCGCCGCTGGTCCTCCTCTTCCTCACCGCGCCGACCCCGCCTCCGCCCCCCGGCGTCGAGGTTCCGGCACCATGACGCGCGGATCCCAGGAACGCGGCGCGGCGCTGCTCAGCGTGCTGCTGCTCGTCGCGGTGATGGCGGTGATCGCGGCGACCGCGCTCGACCGGCTGACGCTCGCGACGCGGATCGCGGGCAGCGCCGCCGCGGTCGACCAGGGCCGCGCCTACAGTTTCGCCGCCGAACAGATCGCGCTGCGCCGCGTTGCCGATCTCGTCGCCCGCGACCCCGCCAAGCTGACGCTCGCGGGCGACTGGTTGGGGCGCGATTTCGTTCTGCCGCTGCCGGGCGGGCAGGGGACGGCGCGGCTCACCGATGCGAACAATTGCTTCAATCTCAACAGTCTGGTCATCGAGGCGGCACCCGGCCGGCTCAGCCAGCGCGCGGTGACTGTTCGCCAGTTCGCCGAGCTGATGGCGCTGCTCGGCGTGGGTCGCGGCGAGGCGGAATCGATCGCGGGCGCGACCGCCGACTGGATCGACAGCGACAGCAACGAAGGTCCGCTGGGCGCAGAGGACGGCGTCTATCGCGGGTTGGAGGCGAGTTATCTGCCCGCCAACCGCATGATGGCCGACGTCAGCGAATGGCGCGCGGTGCGCGGCGTGACCTCCAAAATCTATGCGCGGCTGAAACCGTGGATCTGTGCCTTGCCCGTCGCCGATCCGGTGAAGCTCAACGTCAATACGCTCGCTCCCGAACAGGCGCCGTTGATCGCGATGCTGATGCCCGGCGAAATCGGCCTCGCCGACGCGCGGGCGGCGCTGGCCGCGCGGCCCGCCGGCGGCTATGGCAGCAGCGTGCGATTCTGGCAGACGCGCGCGCTCGAACGGTTCGAGCCGCCGAACGGGGTCGACGAACAGGCGGGCGTGACCAGCCGGTGGCTCGCGCTGACGACGCATGTGACGATGGGGGACGGGGATTTGACGGCACAATCTCTCATCGATGCCTGGGGCGGCGCACTGGCGGCCGGAGCCGCGCCCCCGGCGATCGTGCGCCGCGACTGGGGCGAAAGCGATTGAGATGACGTCGACGCTGATTCTCTGGTTGCCGCCGCTCGCGGCGCTCGATGCCGCTTCGGCGGCGACCGACGTCGCGTGGTTGCGAATCGACGACGGCCTCGTCGTTGATTCGGGACAGGACGACGGCTGGGTCGACGCGTGGGAGCACCCGCGCGATGAGGCGAACGGCGACCATCGGCTGATCGCGCTTGCTCCGGCCGCCGACGTTCCGGTCCGCTGGCATCATTTCCCCGACGCCGCGCCGGCGCAGGCGGCGGCGGCGGCGCGGATCGAGGCGCTGAAACACTGTCTCGGCGATCCCGCGGACCTCCACATCGCCGCGGGGCAACCCGCGACCGCGGGGCAGGCGGTGCCGGTCGCGGTGACGACGCACGCGGCGATGAGGATATGGACCGAATGGCTGCAGGAGCGTGGTCTCGACCCCGCGGCAATCGTGCCGGCGGGCGCCATGGTGCCGCCGCCCGAGCCCGACACGCTGTGGACCGCTGCGGTGGGGCGCGAGCAGATCGTCCGCACCGACGACCGCGCTTATGTCTCCGACCCCCAACTCGATACGCTGATCGCCGCCGGACGCACCATCGTGCCGCTCGATGCCGAACGGATGCGCGAGGCGCTGCTGCTGTCGCTCGCCGCGCCGCCGCTCGACCTGCTCAGTGGCGCGTGGAAGCCGAAGCGGCGCTGGGCGGTCGATCCCGCACAGGTCCTGTGGGGAAAGCGGCTGCTGCTCGCGCTCGTCGCGGTCAGCCTCGCCATCCCGATCGTCCACGCGATCCGCCTCGGTTCCGACACGCAGCGCGCCGACGCGGCGGTTGTCGCGATGGCGAAGAAGGCGGGCGTTGCCGCTCCCGACGCCGAGGCGGCGGAAGCCGAGCTCGACCGGCGTCTCGCGGCGGCGGGTGGCGGGCCGCTCGCCTTTTCGGTGCCCGCGTCGGCGCTCTACGACGCGATGCAGGATACGCCGGGGGTGACGCTGAAGACGCTGTCGCACCGTACCGACGGCACGCTGACGACGTCGCTGGCGGCGCCGCGCGTCGAGGACCTCAACCGGGTGCTGCTCGCGCTCCAGACGCGCGGCTACCGCGTCACCGCGCAGCCGATGGCGGGTGCCGACGGGCAGCAGATGGCGAATATCACGATCCGGGCGGTGCCATGATGGAACGGGTGCAAAGCTGGTGGACGGGACTGTCGCTGCGCGAGCGCTGGCTGGTCGGCATCGCGGGCGCGCTGGCGCTTGGCGTGCTCCTGTGGGCGCTCGGGCGTCCGGCCTATGCCGCCTTCGCCGATCTGGAGGGTGATCACCGCGCCGCGATCGAGCGCGAGGGGCGCGTCGCCGCCAAGGTCGCCCTGCTCGCGCGGCGCCCCGCGAAATCGGTCGCCACGGCGGTCGACGCGGTGGCGATCGACCAATATCTCGCGCAGTCGGCGGGCGAGATCGGGCTGACGCTCGACCGTAACGAGGCGCGCGGCGCGGCGCAGGCGACCATCGCGATCGCGACGGCCAAGGCGCCGGTGCTGACCGACTGGCTCGCTTCGCTCGAGACGCAGGGCTTCGTCGTCGACCAGCTCACCATCACGCCGGCCGCCGACGGCACGGTCGGCATGACCGCCGAACTCAGAAAGGGCGGCCAATGACGCGCGGCACGAAGCGCTGGATCATCGCCGCGGCGCTGTTCGCGCTGCTGCTGATCGCCGCGACCTTTCCGATGCGGCTCGCGCTCGCCCTGTCGGGCGCGTCCGATGCCGGGTTCAGCGCGCGCGCGGTGCGCGGATCGGTCTGGTCGTCCGAACTCGTCGACGCGCGGCTGGGCGCCTTGCCGCTCGGCACGCTCGACGCCAGCCTGTCGCCGCTCGCGCTGCTGAGCGGGCGAACCGAACTCGCCTTCGAGCGCGGCGACGAGCGGCTCGGCGCGCTCGCGGGGCGGCTGCACGGCAGCGATCCCCGCGGCCTTTCGGAGGTCAATGGCGTGACCAGCCTGTCGGGCGGCCTCGGCATGATCCCGGTCGACACCTTGCGGTTCGAGGGCGCGACAGTCCGCTTCGATGCGGCGGGGAAATGCGCCGAAGCGGGCGGGCGGTTGCAACTGTCGGTCGCGGCGCCGATCGCGGGGCTCGACCTGTCGCGCGGCCTGTCGGGCCCGCTGTCCTGCGCGAAGGGGCGGGCGCAGGCGGCGCTCGCCAGCCAATCGGGAATGGAGCGGCTGATCCTCTCGTTCGACGGCAGCGGCGCTTGGCGGGCCGAGTTCGCGATCAACGTCGACGACGACCCCGCGATGGCGGCGGCGCTCGTCGCGCTCGGCTTCCGGGCCGGACAGGGCGGCTTCCGGCTCGCGACCAGCGGCCGCTTCTAGGACATGCCTTCTTTCTTCCGTTCGCGTCGAGCGAAGTCGAGACGCCATGCTGGATCGAGGGGCGTCTCGACTTCGCTCGACGCGAACGGGGTAGGATAGGGCGTGGAAGCGGGTCCCGCGTTCCTGAATGCGCTCCCGATCGGCGCGGGGATCGCCCTCGCGGCGCTGATCGGCGCGATTCTCGGCAGCTTCATCGCGACACTCGTGCTGCGCTGGCCCGCCGGGCGCTCGGTTGCGGGGCGGTCGCGCTGCGACGTCTGCGACGCGCCGCTCGGCGCGCGCGATCTCGTGCCGCTGCTGTCGGCGCTCTGGCTACGCGGCCGCTGCCGCCGGTGCGATGCGCCGATCGATCCCTTTCACGGGCGCGTCGAGCTCGCGTCCGCGCTCATCGGTGCGCTCGCGTTAGCTGTAATACCGGGCACTTCGGGTTGGCTCTGGGCGCTGTTCGGCTGGCTGCTGCTCCCGCTCGCGCTGCTCGATGCGCGCCATATGTGGCTGCCCGATCGGCTCAATGGGCTGCTCGCGGTTGTCGGGCTGGCGTTAGCAGGTCCGTTGCTCGGCACCGCGCTGCTCGACCGCTGGATCGGTGCGCTCGCTGGCGGGGTGATTCTCGCGCTCGTCGCCTGGGGCTGGCGCCGCGCGCGCGGGCACGATGGCATGGGCGGCGGCGACCCCAAGCTCGTTGCCGCGATCGGCGCCTGGCTCGGCTGGCAGCCGCTGCCGCTGCTGCTGCTGCTCGCAAGCCTCGGCGGGGTCGGCTGGGCGCTTCTCACCCAAGGAAAAGGGGACCCGCCGCTGGCATCGCGGCGGGTCCCTTTCGGTGTTTTCCTGTGCGCCGCAGCCTTCGCGGCGGTGCCGCTCTGGCCGTGGCTCGCGGCGCTTACTGCCCGATGACGACCGTCACCGCACGGCGGTTCTTCGCCCAGGCGGCTTCGTTCGAACCGAGCTCGGCCGGACGTTCCTTGCCATAGCTGATGACCTGGATGCGGCTCGGGTCGATCCCGAGCGAGGCGAGGTAGTTCTTCGCGGCATTGGCGCGGCGCTCGCCGAGCGCGAGGTTGTAGTCGCGGGTGCCGCGTTCATCCGCATGACCCTCCAGCGTGACGCGGACGGCGGGGTTGCGTTGCAGCCATTGCGCCTGGCTCTGCAGCGTCGCCTGGTCCTCCGCATCGACGTTATACTGGTCGTAATCGAAGAACACGCGGTCCGACGAGACGTTGGCGACGAAGTCCTGCTGCGATCCGGGGATCACGGCGTTGCCGATGCCGCTGTCGGCGGAACCGGTGTCGGTGCCTTCGGGCGCCGGGGGCAGGACTTCGGGCGCCTTTTTCGAGCAGGCGCCGACTGCCAGCATGGTGATGGCCGCGATCATGGCGGTGGTTTTGCGTATCGTCATGGTATCGGTCCTTCTGTTGTTGTGCATTTGATCCCGCACGAGGCGAGGTTAACTTAGGTTGAAGTGATTACGGAACCCCTTTTGAACCCTAGGGGGGCGCTTTGGTTCCGCCGCGTCAGGGCCGGATCGGGCCCCAGCTCGGGTCCGATCCGTCGCGCGGGGTCGGCAGGCGGCGCAGGTTCACGCCGGTCAGGTCAACCTGCCAGATGCTCGACTTGCCGTCGCGCCCCGCCGTGGTGCGGAAGAACTGGATCACGCGGCCGTTCGGCGCCCAGGTCGGCGCCTCGTCCTGCCAGCTGTTGGTCAGCATGCGGACGCCGCCGCCCGAGGGCGTCATCACGCCGATGCGGAACTCGCCGCCGCCCATGCGGGTGAAAGCGATCAGGTCGCCGCGCGGCGACCATTCGGGGGTGGCGTAGCGCCCGCCGCCGAAGCTGATCCGCTGCTGGCCCGATCCGTCGATGTTCATCGTATAGAGCTGCTGGCTGCCCGACCGGTCGCTTTCGAACACGATCTTCCTGCCGTCGGGCGAGAAGCTGCCGCCGACGTCGATGCCGGGCGTGTTGGTCAGCCGTACCGGCGTCCCGCCCTCGGCCGAGATGCGATAGATGTCGGTGTTGCCGCCGACCGCCATCGAAAAGAGGATCTGGCGGCCATCGGGCGACCAGCGCGGCGCGAAGGTCGCGTTGCGGCTTTCGGTCACCAGCTTCTGCGACCCCGTATCGACATTGTAGATGAAGACGCGGACGCGATCAGCCAGATAGCTGACATAGACGATCTTCTTGTAATCGGGCGAGAAGCGCGGGCTCAGCGCGAGCGCCTGGCCGTTGGTGATGAATTTGTGGTTGCCGCCGTCCGAATCCATGATCGCGAGCTGCTTGGTGCGGTTCCCCTTGGGTCCGCTCTCGGCGATATAGGCGATGCGGCTGTCGAAGAAGGGCGATTCGCCCGACAGGCGCGAATAGATGGCGTCGGCGCATTTGTGCGCGGCGCGGCGCCAGTCGCCCGGCTGGATCTCGAAACCCTGGCGCACCAGCTCGCTGCCGAGCGCGGTATCGTAAAGATAGCAGCCGACGATCAGCCCGCCGGTGCCGCTGGTCCGCACGAAGCCGTGGACGACATTCTCGGCATTGCGCGCCTTCCAGTCGGCGAAGCGCGGCGCGGTGACCTCGGGCATGGTGATCGCGCGGACACTGGCAGGGCCGAGCGGCGCGTAAAGCCCGCTGCGCTCGAGGTCGGCGGCGATCACCTCGGCGATCTGGCGGCCGAGGTTGTCGGTGCGAAGCCCCGCGACGGTCGCGACCGCGGGGGTCGCGAGCGCGGGAACCGCGATGACGGTGCGGTCCTGCGAGAGCTGGCCCTCGATCGTCTCGCGGGGTTCGGTCTGGGTGACCGCAGGCGGTGTCGGCGCCGCGGGGGCGGCCGTTTCCTGCGCGAAAACCGGCGCGGCGGTCAGCAGCAGCGCGAGCGAAAGGCTGAGTGGGCGGAGGGTCATCTCTCTTACCTCTTGATGAAATCGAGCGTGTAATTCTGCCAGAAATCATAATTTTCGGCTGGCAGATCGAAGGGGGCGGCGAGTTCGACCGCGCGTTTTGCGCATTCCTGGTGGCGCTTGATCTGGAACGTGTTGCTGTCGTTCTCGCCGGTGGTGGTGACGCTCGTGAAGCCCGCGAGCGCGCCCGACCGGGTCAGGCGGAATTTCACCACCGTCTTGAGCTGGTCGACATCGATGCCCGAAACGCGGCAGCTGTTCCAGCGCGGCCCCACCGCCGCCTTGATGCTGACGTCGATCGAGCGTTTGACCTCGGCGGCGGTCGCCGCCGCCGGGGCGCCCTTGCTCGACGACTGCTTGGGCTGTGATCGCGACAGGCCCTCGGCGATGCCGTCGAGCCGGCCGGTCGGCCGCGTCGGTTTGTCCTTGGGCTTCGGCGTCGCCTTGGGCGAGGGTTTGGGCTGTGCTTTCTGCGCCGGTTGCTGCTTCTTGGGGGGGGCGGGCTTGGGGCGTGTCACCTGCCTCGGCGATGGAGCCGGCGTCGGCGCCGCCACCGGTTCGGGGAGCGGCGGCGTGGGGACGGGCTCGGGCGCCGCTATGTCGGTCGCATATTCCTCGCCCAGCCGCGCCGCGGGCGGCAGATCGCTGATCTCGGGAGCGGTCGAGGTCGCGGCGGTCTCGGCGATCAGGTCGACCTCCATCGGCGGGTTGTCGAAGCGCCGGTCGCCGGCGGTCCATTGCACCGAGAGCAGGCCGATGACGAGGACGTGCAGCGCCACCGCGATGGCGACGCCGTTCCTTTCCATGCCCCTTGATGCCCGTTGTTCGGCCATTTTCCCAGCCTATTGCCCGGTTTCTGAACCCGTCGTGACCAAGGCGATGCGCGAGAGGCCGGCGCGGTTAAGCTCGCCCATCACCTGCATCACCCGGCCGTAGTCGAGTCCCTTGTCGGCGCGCAGCATGATCTGGCGTGGCCGGTCCTGGCCCGCATCCGCCTGCGCGATTGCCGAGAGCCGCGCGGGCAGTTCGGCCTCGCTGACCGGATCCTCGCCGATATAGATGGTGTCGTCGCCGCCGATCGAGAGCTGAACCGGCTCGCGCTCCTCGGTGTCGAGCGGCTTGGCGCGGCTGTCGGGCAGGTCGATCGGCACCGCGGCGGTGAGCAGCGGCGCGGTGATCATGAAGATGATCAGCAGCACCAGCATCACGTCGACGAGCGGGGTGACGTTGATCTCCGACATCGGCGTGCGCCGCCCGCCGCGCCCGCGGCGTCCGCCGCCGCCGCCGGATGGTCCGCTCATCGCCATCAGGCTTCGACCTCCAGTTCGCGGCTGAAGGTCGCGTGCAGCCCGTCGGCAAAGCGGCCGAGCCGCGATTCGAGGCGGTTCAGCCGCTGCGAGAAGGCATTGTAGGCGATCACCGCGGGGATGGCGGCGAACAGGCCGATCGCGGTCGCAAAGAGGGCCTCGGCGATGCCCGGGGCGACCACCGCGAGGCTGCTGTTATTCTCCGCCGCGATCGCGGTGAAGCTGCGCATGATGCCCCAGACGGTGCCAAACAGGCCGACGAAGGGGGCGACCGCGCCGATCGTCGCCAGCGTGCCGATCTTCTCCGCGAGGCGGTCGACTTCGCCTGCGATCGCGCTGTTCATAGCGATGCCCAGCCGTTCGCGGGTGCCTTCGCGGTCGACCGTCTTGCCGGCGGTCGAGCGGCGCCATTCGGAAATGCCTGCGGCCAGCACCTTGGCGCTCGGCAGTTCCTCGCGGCCGTTCTCGTCATAGAATTTGTCGATATTGCCCGCGCGCCAGAAATCGCGCTCGAACCGCTCCGACGCACGCATCAGCTTGCCGACGCCGCGACCGTGGGTGAAGATGGTGGCCCAGACATAGACCGACGCGGCGAGCAGGCCGATCATCACGGCCTTGACGATGACATCGGCCTGCAGGAAGAGCGCGACGGGGGACAGGGTCGCCGCGTCGGCGGCCAGCTTGATATTGTCTAGCAAGGGATGCTCTCTCCATTCATGATCGCGGTGAAACGGCTGGCCCAGCCCGCCGGCTGGCGCCGCGGCCGGCCTTCGGGCGACAGAAAGGCCGCCGTGACGCGGCCGTCCGTCAGCATTTCGCCCGATAACGTATGATGACCGCGAAGGATGCGCTGGGCGATGACGACGCTCGCGCCGCGCACCGCCTCGACGGTGCTGACGACCAGCAGGTCGTCGTCGAGCTTCGCGGGCCTCAGATATTTGATCGCGAGATCGGTCACCGCCCAGGCGCCGTCGCCCGCCTCCATCGCCGCACGCTGGTCGATGCCGGCGAGCCGCAGCATGTCCGACCGCGCACGCTCCATATAGCGCAGATAATTGGCGTGATAGACGATGCCGCTGAGGTCGGTGTCCTCGAAATAGACGCGCGTCCGGTAATGATGCGCGGCCCCCACGAAAGCGCCGGGGACGAAGGGGGGAGGGACGTCAGCCATTGCTCAGACCGATAGCCGGTGCACGACTCGTCGCAAACCCCCCTTTCACCATTCGTCGCAGGCCAGCGGCATTTGGCGGAAGGAGCGGCGGTTTTCCGGCCTATTTTCCCTGGTCGAACAGCCCGTCCTGCGTGCCGGCCGGCGGATTGAGCCCGAGATGCTTCCACGCGCTCGCGTTGAGCATCCGCCCGCGCGCGGTGCGAGCGATCAGGCCGATCTGGAGCAGATAGGGCTCGATCACGTCCTCGATCGTGTCGCGCGGCTCCGAAAGCCCCGCTGCCAGCGTCTCGACCCCGACCGGACCACCGCGATAAATGTCGGCGATCATTGTGAGGTAACGCCGGTCCATCGCGTCGAGCCCGAGCGCGTCGACTTCGAGCCGGTTGAGCGCGGCATCGGCGGCTTTCGCATCGACCACCGCCGCACCCGCCACCGTCGCGAAATCGCGTACGCGGCGCAGCAGCCGCCCGGCGATGCGCGGCGTTCCGCGCGAGCGTTTGGCGATTTCGAGCGCGCCGTCGGGCGCGATGCCGAGGCCCAGCAGCCGCGCTGCGCGGCCGATCACCTGTTCGAGCTCGGCATGGGTATAGAAATTGAGCCGCACCGGAATGCCGAAGCGGTCGCGCAGCGGCGTCGTCAGCAGGCCCTGCCGCGTCGTCGCCCCGACGAGCGTGAATTTGGGCAGGTCGATCCGCACGCTGCGCGCCGACGGCCCCTCGCCGATCATGATGTCGAGCGCGCGGTCCTCCATCGCCGGATAGAGAATTTCCTCGACCGCGGGCGCGAGCCGGTGGATCTCGTCGATGAACAGGACGTCGCCGTCCTCGAGATTGGTGAGCAATGCCGCGAGGTCGCCCGCCTTCGCGATCACCGGCCCCGAGGTCGAGCGGAAGCCGACGCCAAGCTCGCGCGCGACGATCTGCGCCAGCGTCGTCTTGCCGAGCCCCGGCGGGCCGAAGAAGAGCACATGGTCGAGCGCGTCCGACCGGGTTTTCGCCGCCTCGATGAAGATACGCAGATTCTCGCGCGCCGCCGCCTGCCCGACGAATTCGGCGAGCGACTTGGGACGCAGCGCCGCGTCGGCGTCCTCGGGGGTGCGCAGGGGGGTGGTGATCGAGTCGGTCATTGGAAGGTGCAACGCTCAGCTTGATAATTCCATGCGCCACCCCCGTCGAGGCATGTGTCGATGCGGGAATAGGTCAGAAACTCGGGGCCGAAATGACCGATCACCATGAAGAAAATGGCAAAGGCGATATACCCCGCGATCCGTTTCAGTTTCATTTGCTGCATGTCCGCGCACCGCTGGGCCTTGGACCCTGAAACAAGTTCAGGGTGACGAAGAAAAAAGGCGATATCACAAACCTCGTCATGCTGAACTTGTTTCAGCATCCATGGCCCGGCCGATCGGTCCGGCGCCGATTTCGAAGGCCAGATCGCGCCACTCGGGATTGCCGGTCTCGATGAGATTGATCTTCCATTGGCGATGCCAGCGTTTCAATTGCTTTTCGCGGGAAATGGCTTCGTGCATCGTGTCGAACAGTTCGAAGTGGACCAGCCGGTGGGTCCGGTATCTTGCCGCAAAGCCTTTCGTGATTCCGCTGCGGTGCTGCCACATGCGCTGAACGAGATTCGATGTGACGCCGATATACAGGGTGCCATTGAGGTAGCTGGCGAGAATGTAGATGCAGGGTTGAAAGACATCGCGCATGACCGCTCGCTCAGGGTCGTGGATGCTGAAACAAGTTCAGCATGACGAGGAAGAGGGGGCGGCGCTTAGTCATAATGTTCTATCGCCTCGCCGGCGATCGAAACCCAAGGCTCCTTGCGCTCTTCGTAGACCGAATAGTCGGGCACGAAGCCGTGGCCGGGCTCGAAATTCCCGAGCGGGATCGCATAGGCGTCATGATAGGGCCGCGCCCGATACCAGACGCCCGAACCGCAGGTGCCGCAAAAGAAGAAGTCGGCGGTGTTGCCGCTGGCACCGGTATATTGCCACATCTTCGTTTTCGCTTCGCCTTCGATGCGGACCTGCTCGGCCGGAAAGCGGGCCTGCGCGGCGAAGGCGCTGCCGCTCCGCGCCTTGCACTCGCGGCAGTGGCACACCGACACGCGGATCGGCTCGCCGGTGCAGGTGATGCGGATCTCGCCGCAGCGGCAGGAGGCGTGGCGGGTGATTTCGGTCATTTCGCGGCCTTCTTGAGTGCGGCGCGCACCAGCGCATCCAAGGTTGCGCCGGCTCCCAGCTCCTCGCTCGCCGCCGCGACCGCCGCGCTCGCTTCGCCGGGCTTGAAGCCGAGGCCGGTGAGCGCGGCGACGGCGTCGGCGAGCGGGCCGCCGGTGGGGACGCTGGCACCGGCGCTCCCCGCGATGCCGCCCAGCGCTCCGGCCTTGTCCTTCAGTTCGTGCGTGATGCGCTGCGCCAGCTTTGGCCCGACGCCGTTGGCGCGCGCGATCATCGCGCTGTCGCCGCTGGCGAGCGCGCGCTGGAGCTCGGCGACTTCGAGCGCCGAGAGGATCGCGAGCGCGACCTTGGCGCCGACGCCCTGGACGCTGGTGAGCAGGCGGAACCAGTCGCGCTCCTCGGCGCGCGCGAAGCCGAGAAGGCGCAGGAAATCCTCGCCGACCAGCATTTCGGTGTGGATGGTGACCTCGCCGCCGGCGGGGCCGAGCGCGTCCAAAGTGCGCGCCGAGGCCTCGACCAGATAGCCGACGCCGCCGACGTCGATCACCGCATGGCCTGCGCCGCTTGAATCGAGCCGTCCCGTCAGTTTTGCGATCATGGACCGGTGCTAGCGCGGGGAGAACGAAAAGGGAATCAATTTCCCGCCGCCGTCTCCTTCGCACCGTCAATTAGGCCTTTCCTACATTGTTCGGCCGTGTCAGCCTTCATCGGACTTTTCAGGCGAAGGATGCGGCCGGTCGAGTCGGGCGCATTACGGAAGGCCAAGGGGGACGTCGTTGGGCTGAACTTTCCTGAACTTTGGAATATGCTTATCCCAGGCTCCGATGATTGGCGTGACAGATCGCGACTGCCAGCGCGTCCGCCGCGTCGGCGCCCGCGACCTTCGCGCCGGGCAGCAGCACGCGGAGCATCGCCTGCACCTGCTCCTTCGCCGCGCCGCCGGTGCCGACGATCGCCTTTTTGACGAGGCGCGGGGCATATTCGGCGACGGGGAGGCCGCCGCGCGCGCAGGCGAGGAGGGCGACGCCGCGGGCGTGTGCGAGCTTCAGCGTCGATTGCGGATTGTCGTTGACGAACACTTCCTCAACCGCGGCCGAGACGGGCGCATGGTCGGCGATGACCGCGGCGAGGACGGTGTCGAGATGGGCGAGCCGGTCGGGCAGCGCGGCCTTGGCGTCGGTCTTGACCTGGCCGTTGGCGACGTGGCTGATCCGGCTGCCCTCGACGCGGATCACGCCCCAGCCGGTGCAAGAGAGCGAAGGGTCGAGGCCGAGGATGATCATGACCGGAAGCCCCTCCCCTTCAGGGGAGGGGTTGGGGTGGGGGCTGTCGAGGTTGCGCGAGGCCGATGGACCCCACCCCTGAAGGGGAGGGGGGGTAAATTCACCCCAGTTTCTCCATCACCGCGTCGGGGATGTCGTAATTGCCCCACACGGTCTGGACGTCGTCGTCGTCGTCGAGCGTATCGATCAGCTTGAACAGCGTCTGCGCCGTCGCTTCGTCGGCGACCTCGCTCTTCAGCGTCGGGCGCCAGGCGAGCTTCACGCCCTCGGCGTCGCCGAGCTTGGCTTCGAGCGCCTTGGCGACCTCGTGCAGATTCTCGACGCTGGTCCAGATCTCGTGGCCGTCCTCGGACGATTCGACGTCGTCGGCGCCGGCGTCGAGCGCGGCCTCGAACACCGTGTCGGCGTCGCCCGAGCTCGCCGGATAGGTGATCTGGCCGAGCCGGTCGAACCCGTGCGACACGCTGCCCGACGTGCCCAGATTGCCGCCGTTCTTGGCGAAGGCGGTGCGGACGTTGGTCGCGGTGCGGTTGCGGTTGTCGGTCAGCGCCTCGACGATCAGCGAGACGCCGCCGGGGCCATAACCCTCGTAGCGGATTTCCTCGTAATTCTCGCCGTCGTTGCCCGCCGCCTTGTCGATCGCGCGCTGGATATTGTCCTTGGGCATCGACTGCGCCTTCGCCGCGTTGACCGCCGCACGGAGGCGCGCGTTGGCGTCGGGATCGGGCAGGCCCATCTTCGCCGCGACGGTGATTTCGCGCGCGAGCTTGGAGAAGAGGGCGCTGCGCTTCTTGTCCTGCGCGCCCTTGCGGTACATGATGTTCTTGAATTTGCTATGGCCGGCCACGGCCTACCTCCATCGATATGGAAAAATGTGGCGCCGCCCTAGCGTGCGCGGCTTTTCGAGACAACCGCCGTGTCAGAGAACGACCGCGGTTCCGCTCGCCGACACCATCAGCATCGACCCGTTCTGGCCGAGCACCTCATAGTCGAGGTCGACGCCGATCACCGCATTGCCGCCGAGGCGCGCGGCCTCGGCTTCCATCTCGGCAATCGCTTCCTTGCGGGCGCGGGCGAGGACATCCTCATATTTGCCCGAGCGGCCGCCGACGATGTCGGTGATGCTGGCGAACAGGTCGCGGAACAGATTGGCGCCGACGATGACCTCGCCGGTGACGATGCCCAGATATTCGCGAACCGGCTGGCCTTCGACTGCATTGGTCGTGGTGCTGAACATCCTATCGTCTCCCTATGGCGTGGCGCCCGCGTCAGTCGATGCCGAGCGCCGATTTATACACGTCGAGGATCGCTTCCATCTCCTTGCGATCGTGGATCGGCATTTTGCGGAGGCGGACGATCTGGCGCATGATCTTGGGATCATAGCCCTGCGACTTGGATTCGTTGTAGACGTCGCGGATATCGTCGGCGATGCCCTTTTTCTCTTCTTCCAGCCGCTCGATGCGCTCGATGAAAAGGCGCAGTTGTTCGTCGGCAGTGATGGCTTCGCTCATTTTGGACTCCGCTGGGGTTGGATTTTGCGCGGCGAGAATCGCCTCGGCGCCCAACTAGCGAGGTCCGGGATTCTTCGCCATGCTTTCTTCCATCCGGGCGAGCTGTTCGTCGGTCGCCGGGGTGTGATGGCGCGCCTTCCATTCGGCGGTCGGCATGCCGTGGACGATCGCGCGGCCCGATTCCTTGTCCATGTCCCCCGCCTCGGCGATCCAGTCGCCAAGGCAGTTGCGGCAGAAGCCGGCGAGGCCCATCAGATCGATGTTCGCCGCATCGTGGCGATGGCGGAGCAGTCGCACCAGCCGGCGGAAGGCGGCCGCCGCGACGGCATCGTCGAGGGCGTCGAGCGCATCGGGGGCGGCGGTCTGGTCTTCGCTGCAGGACATCGGGCGTTTCTCTCCTTTGGGGACTGAATAGCTATACGGCGGTTGCCTTGGCGCGATCAACGCGCCATGCCCCGCAAGAACCGTAACGGCAAAATGACAAGCGGAGCAATCGTGGTCCAGAGTTTCACCCCCCGCCAGCGCAAAGTGCGCATCCTGGCGACCCTTGGTCCTGCGAGCGCGAATCCCGAAATGATCGCGGCGCTGCACCGCGCCGGCGCCGATGCCTTCCGCGTCAACATGAGCCACGGCGACCACGAAGGCCATGCGAAGGTCATCGCGGCGATCCGCGCGCTCGAAAAGGACACCGGCCGCCCGACGACGATCCTCGTCGACCTGCAGGGGCCGAAGCTGCGCGTCGGGACCTTCAAGGCCGGGCCCGCCGATCTGGTGAAGGACAAGAGCTTCGTTCTCGATACCGACAAGGCGCCGGGCGACGCGACGCGCGTCCATTTGCCGCATCCCGAGCTGTTCGCCGCGCTCGAGCCCGGCACGCGCCTGTTGGTCGACGACGGCAAGCTGGTGCTGCGCGTGCAAAGCGTGTCGCCGGATCGCATCGAAACGATCGTCGAGGTCGGCGGCCGGATCTCGGATCGCAAGGGGGTCAATGTCCCCGATGTCGTCGTGCCGCTCGCGGCGCTCACCGAAAAGGATCGCCGGGACCTCGCCTTCGCGCTCGATCAGCATGTCGACTGGATCGCGCTCTCCTTCGTGCAGCGTCCCGAGGACGTCGCCGAGGCGCGGCGGCTGATCGGCGGCAAGGCGGCGCTGCTCGTCAAGTTCGAGAAGCCGTCGGGGGTGCAGCGGCTCGAGGAGATATTGGAGATCGCCGACGCCGCGATGGTCGCGCGCGGCGACCTGGGGGTCGAACTGCCGCCCGAGGCGGTGCCGCCGCTCCAGAAGCGCATCGTCGCGACCGCGCGGCGGATGGGCAAGCCGGTGGTCGTCGCGACGCAGATGCTCGAATCGATGATCGTCTCGCCGACCCCGACCCGCGCCGAAGTGTCCGACGTCGCGACCGCGATCTACGACGGGGCCGACGCGATCATGCTGTCGGCCGAGACCGCCGCGGGCGCCTGGCCGGTCGAGGCGGTGGCGATGATGGATTCGATCGCGCGCTCGGTCGAAAGCGATCCCGATTACTACCGCCGGCTCCATTTCACCGAGACCTTTCCCGACGCGACGACCGCTGATGCGCTCGCCGAGGCGGCGGGGAGCATCATCGGGACGATCGGCGCCGATGCGATCATCTGCTTCACCGCGTCGGGGTCGACGGCGCGCCGCGTCGCGCGCGAGCGCCCGGGCGCACCGCTGCTCGTGCTGACGCCCAAGAAGGAAGCCGCGCGGCGGCTTGGCCTGCTGTGGGGCGCGCACGCCGTTCCGACGAAGGACATCGGCAGCTTCGAGGAGATGATCGCCAAGGGCAAGCGCATGGCGCTGCGCCACGGCATCGGCCGCGCCGGCGCGAAGCTGGTGATGATGGCGGGGGTTCCCTTCGGGACGCCGGGATCGACCAACGTGCTGCACGTCGCGACGCTGACTGGCGATGAATTGAAGGGATATGGATGATGTGACGGCAGAATGGGGAAACCCGGCGCGGCTTTTCCGTTCGGGGATGCTGCGCCCCGTCCGAATCTCCTGTCTATGCTTCGGGGGGTCGATACGGTAATGCGTTGGTCCCCACAGCGGTGAGAGAAGGGTGCCCGTTCGCATATGTTGAGGAATTTGTTTTCGAAAGGTGCGGGCGCCACCGAGACCGAACCCGAGCCAAGTTCCGAAGGGTCTGCGGTAAGCGAATCCCGCGCCTATACCGTCGGCTGGCTGCTCAATGTCGAAGGCGCCAGCGTCATCTGGGACACTCCGCGGCCCGTGCGGATCGAGTCGCAGAGCAAGGACCCCCGATCGGTCGGACAATGCCCGTCCGTGCTGGATTTCGACCGCCGCCACTTCGTGATCAATTGCCCCATCGACGTCCACCTGCGGCTCAACCTGACCGGCGGGGGGATGGAAATCACGAATGTGCTCGCAGAAAAGAGCCCGATCCGCGCCGAGGCGCTGCAACGGTGGATCGTGTTCCAGCCGCGGCACGAATGGCGCCACCCGCAGCGCCCCGTCCTCCAGATGCTGACGTCTTACGTCTTCGTTTCGGACGACCCGGTCTATGTCAATCAATATCCGCCACTCTTCCATTATACGCCCGACCGGCCGGGCATTCAGATCAGCGGTCGCTTTCCGATCGATATCTGGCCGCGCCCCTTGCAGTGGGCGTTCGAGTGGCACGACACGACGAAGGACCTGATCCTGCGGCGCGGCGAACCGCTTTTCTATGTCCGGTTCGATGGCCCGGATCCGGCGGCGCCGACGCGGCTGATCGAGGCGAAGAAGACGCCCGAGCTCGAAAGCTATATGGCGTCGATTTCGGGTGTTACGGAAATCGTCGGGCAGACCTATTCGCTGTTCAAGACGGCCCGCGAGCGCCGGCCGGCGAGGCTGCTCTACCCCAAGGATTGAGCGATCCCGCTTCGCTTGCACGATGATGGTCGAATCAAGAGGAATTTGCATTGAGATATGTCGAGGTTGTCGAATGGTCGGCGAAGGACGGCGGCGTTCACTTCACCGTGAAGGATGAGGACCAGGCGCTTCACCGCTTTGAGATAGGCGCCGAATGTTCCGCGGTCCTGGCGGGTGCGCTGGTCGCCGAACTCGAAAAGGTCGAGGGGCCGGATCGCGAAGCGCAGTTGCTCCGCCCGGTCGGGATGCAGACCGGGAAGACAGCGCAGGATGAGCCGATGCTGTTCATGACGCTTCACGGCGGGGCCGAACTGCCGTTCGTTTTCAAGCGCGAGAGCCTGGACGTCCTGATATCCGAGCTCCAGAAGCTCAAAGCCCTTATCGAACCCGGAGCGCAGATCCACTGGCGCTAACCGGCGTGCGCCGGCGACGGACTCAAGGGCTATAGCTGAGCTGCGTTCCGTTTGGCGGTCGACGTCGATTCTGATTCAGTTCGGCACAAAAGTTACCGCGCGATTCAGAAAATTTCGCCCCTGATTCAGTTCGGGACGGACAAAAATGGTAAATGATGTTTGCACCATTGACGGCGCGCGGCATATTCGGTGCATGTCGCGTGTCGGGACCCCACGTGGGAGGGCTCGCATCACTAGTCCGGAGGCCTGTCTCGCGTGTCCGCGCCGTTTCGTTTTCCGCGCTTCTTCGTCACCAGCCCGGCGCCCTGCCCTTATCTGGCGGGCAAGACCGAGCGCAAGGTGTTCACCGAACTCGGCGGCCATAACGCGAACGAGCTCAACGACGCGCTGGGCCGTATCGGGTTCCGCCGCAGCCAATCGGTCGCCTACCGGCCGAGTTGCGCCGATTGTTCGGCGTGCGTGTCGGTGCGCGTGTGCGCGAACGCCTTCGCGCCCAGCCAGTCGCAGAAGCGCAATTTGCGCCGCAACGGCGACCTCGTCGCCACCGCGTGCAAACCCTGGGCGACCGACGAGCAATATGCGTTGCTGCGCTCCTATCTCCAGTCGCGCCACCCCAATGGGGGTATGGCCGACATGGACGAGCAGGATTTCGCCGACATGGTCGAGCAAACCCCGGTCGATTCCTATATGATCGAATATCGCGAGCCGACGGCTGACGGCAGCCCCGGCCGCCTGGTCGGCTGCTGCCTGACCGACCGGCAGGGCGACGGGCTGTCGATGATCTACAGCTTCTTCGACACCGCGCATCCGCTGCGCGAGGGGCTCGGCACCTATATCATCCTCGACCATGTGCAGCGCGCGGCGGGCGCGGGGCTGCCCTATGTCTATCTCGGCTATTGGATCGAGGGATCGGCGCGCATGGCGTACAAGGCGCGGTTCCGCCCGCTCGAAAAGCTGGGCCCCGACGGCTGGTCGCGTTTCGAGCCGGTCGCATCGGACCGCATCGCGGCGATCTTCGAGCTCGCCTGACGCCGGCGGCCCCCCACCAGAATCTCTTCGTCACCAGTTGACCTCCTCCCGCTTTCAAGGGCATAGCTTCGCATCCAGGACATAAGTCCGGGTCGCATCCGTTATTGGTCGCCGGGGGCTGGCGATGGGGGGTAGGATGCCCATGCGCGCATTTGTCTGCATCCGCGGGAATCGACTGCTTCGAGCGGTCGGATTTGGCGCGGGCGCCGTATGAGCGAAGCGGTCAAGGTCGCGATCATCGGGTCGGGGCCGGCGGGTCTCAGCGCCGCGTCGCGCGCGGCGCAGCTCGGATTGAGCCATGTGCTCCTCGAAAAGACCGATCACCTCTCTGACACCATCTTCAAATATCAGAAGGGCAAGCATGTCATGGCGACGCCCGCTCGCCTCGACCTGCGTTCCGACTGCCGCTTCGATGAAGGCTCGCGCGAGGCGATCCTGGGCATCTGGGAGGAGGATGCCGCGGCGAACAAGGTGAACATCCTCTATCGCGCCGAGGTCGTCGAAGTGACGGGCGCGAAGGGCGCATTCCAGATCAAGACCGCGAAGGGCGATACGATCGTCGCCGAGACGATCGTGCTCGCGATCGGGACGCAGGGCAATCCGAACCGGATGCGCTGCCCCGGCAACGACCTGCCGCACATCATCTATCAGGTCGACGATCCCGAGGATTTCAAGGACCGGCATATCACCGTCGTCGGATCGGGCGACGCGGGGATCGAGAATGCGCTCGGCGTCGCCGAGGAGGCGCTCGAGAACCGGGTGACCATCCTCAATCGCTCGAAGGATTTCGCGCGCGCCAAGGCGAAGAATGTCTCCGACCTGATGGAGGCGGGCGAGAATGGCGCGATCAGCGTCCGCACCGAAACGCAGCCCAAGCTGGTCGAGGAGGGCTGGCTGACGCTCGAGACGCCGACCGGCGACGAGAGGATTCAGTGCGACGTCATCGTCGCGCGCCTCGGCTCGGTCGCGCCACGCGCCTTCGTCGAATCGATGGGGATCGAATTCACCGGTCCCGACCGCGAGGCCTTTCCGAAGCTGTCGCCGACCTTCGAGACGGTGGTGCCGGGCATCTATGTCATCGGCGCGCTCGCAGGCTATCCGCTGATCAAGCATTGCATGAACCAGGGCTATGACGTCGTCGAGTTCCTGAACGGCAACGCCGCGCTGACTCCCGCCGACGAAAAGGATCTGGCGGCGATCTTCGCCGATTTGCCGGGGCCGAAATCGGTCAGCGAATGGCTCGACTTCCTGCGGACGCGCGTGCGCATCTTCGCCGACGTGTCGCCGCTGCAGATGCGCGAATTCATGCTCGATTCGAAGGTCGCCTTCTACCGACAAGGCGAGGTGGTGTTCGAGAAGGACGAGCCCGGATCGTCGCTGTTCGCGATCGCCGACGGCCACGCGCTGGTCGAGGTCGCGCCGGGGGTGACCGTGCCGATCGAGCAGGGTTCGATCTTCGGCGAGGTCGGGCTGATCTCGGGCCGCAAGCGCGGCGCGACGATCCGCGCCGGCGAGGACAGCATCTTCGTCGAGATGTCGCGCACCGCCGCGATCAAGCTGATGGGCGCGGTACCGGGCGCGAAGCGCGTGATCGAGCGCATCTCGCTCGAACGCCAGCTGCTCCAGATCTTCAAGGGCGGGCTGACCGTCGACGATCTCGCGCCCGTCGTCGATGGCGCCGAGGTGATCCGCGTGCCCGCAGGCAAGACCGTGCTCGAAGAGGGCGATGCGGGGGACGATGTCTATGTTATCCGGTCGGGGTCGATGGTGGTCGAGAAGAGCATCGGCGGCAAGCCGATCTTCCTCCGCTACCTGCCCGCCGGCAGCTACTTCGGCGAGATGGCGGTGCTGAGCGGCGCACCCCGCAACGCGACGGTGAAGGCGGCGGTCGGCAGCGAGGTGATCAAGCTGACCGGCGCGGGCTTCCAGGCGATGCTCGCGGCGCGGCCGCAGGTGCGCGAGGCGACCGAGAAGGCGGTCGCCGAGCGCGCGCAGATGAACAGCTTCATCGAATCGCGCAAGGCGAGCTATTCGAGCGCCGTCGATCTTTATTCGGACACCGCGAGCTTCATCATGAAGGAGGGGCTCGGCGAGGCGACCGATGCCTTGCTGATCGACGAGAATCTGTGCGTCGGCTGCGACAATTGCGAAAAGGCGTGCGCCGACAGCCACGAAGGACTCTCGCGGCTCGACCGCGAGGCGGGCAAGACCTTCGCTCACCTGCATGTCCCGACGAGCTGCCGCCACTGCGAGCATCCGCACTGCATGGCCGACTGTCCGCCCAACGTCATCCACCGCGGCCCCGACGGCGAAGTGTTCATGGAAGAAGGCTGCATCGGCTGCGGCAACTGCATGCGCAACTGCCCCTATGGGGTGATCCGCATGGAGGCGGCGCCGCCGCCGAAGCCGGGGCTGCTCAGCTGGCTGCTCCTGGGGCGCGGGCCGGGGCCCGGCGAGCCGTCGTCCAAATGGACCAAGGCGAACATGCCCGAGGGCAAGAAGCCGAAGAAGATCGCGGTCAAATGCGACATGTGCAAGGGACTGGCGGGCGGTCCCGCCTGCGTGCGCGCGTGTCCCACGGGCGCCGCGATCCGCGTGTCGCCCGAAGAATTCCTGTCGATCGCGCGGCTCGAAGAGGACGCCGGCTGATGGCGACGCTCTTTCGCCGTCGGCGCGCGAAGGCGACCCAGACCGAGCGCGTGCGCGAACGGCGGCACGAAGGCTTCCTGCGCCACGCCAATTTCCGCTGGGCGAAGATCTCGGGCGGGCTCTGCCTGCTCGTCATCGTCTCCTATACGCTGATTGACGTGACTCCGCGGCCCAATGGCGGCAGCTGGTACGGCTATACGCTCGGGACGATCGGCGCGCTGCTGATCCTCTGGCTCACCGCACTCGGCTATCGCAAACGCCGGATGACGAGCGACTTCTGGTCGCTGAAGGCGTGGACCTCGGCGCATGTCTATCTGGGTCTCAGCCTGATCGTCATCGGCACCTGGCACACCGGCTTCCAGCTCGGCTGGAACGTCCACACGCTCGCCTGGGCGCTGATGATGCTGGTGATCCTGTCGGGCCTCTATGGCGTCGCCGTCTATGCGCTGCTGCCGCAGGCGCTGTCGAACAACCGCGAGCAGATGACGCAGATGCAGATGCTCGAGGCGATCCGCGCCTTCGACCGCCAGCTCCACGCCGCCGCGCAGCCGCTGCCGCCGGACGAGGCGGCGCCGGTTCTCGCCTCGCTCGAACAGGATCCGTTCGCCGGCGGGATCGCGGCGCGGCTGACCGGTCGCTATCCCAATCGCGCGACCGCGACGGCGCGCGCGGCGCTGGCCGAGGCCCTGGGCGGCGATGCCGAGGCGCGCGCGAAGGTGATCGCGCTGCTGTCGCAGAAGGAGGCGGCGCTGGCGCGGCTGCGCGAGCATCTCCGGCTGCGCGCGCTGCTCGAAATCTGGCTCTATGTGCATGTGCCGCTGACCTTCGCGCTGATCGCGGCGCTGTCGGCGCACATCATCAGCGTCTTCTTCTATTGGTAGGCGGGGGACGATGAGCTTCATCCTGCGCCGCATCGCGACGACCAAGACGGGCAAGCAGATCGTCCGCGATCTCGCGCTGCCGGGCGACACGATCTCGCTCGGGCGCGACAGCGGCAACGCGATCCACATCGCCGATCTCGCCGTGAACCCGCATCACGCCACCATCGCGAGCGCCGACGGACGGCATGTCCGCATCGCCGCGCAGGAAGGGCTCGGCTTCGACCTCAACGGGCGGACGCTCGACAGCGCCGACATCGACAGCGCCGCGGGCGCCGAACTGCGTTTCGGCGGCCACCGGCTGACGATCGCGCGCGAGGGCGAGGCTATCATCCTGCTCGTCGAGCGGATCGACGAGCTGTCGCAATCGTCGAAGGACGTCGACGAGGCCAAGGCCTTCTCGCTCGCGGGGACCATGCCCGGCAAGCGCGTCGGCGCCTGGACCTTCGCGCTGTTCGTGCTGCTCGCCTTCCTGATCGGGCCGATCTGGGCGTGGCACAGCTACAAGGGCGTCGACGAACGGCCGCAGGGTTATCACGCCGACAGCGCCTGGCTGTCGGGGCCGCTGTCGAGCGCGCATGCGAACCTGAAGAACGACTGCCAAGCCTGCCATGTCGAACCCTTCGTCGCGGTCACCGACAAGGCGTGCGTCGGCTGCCACACCGGCGAGCACAAGGCGATGAGCGCGAGCCACGCCGGCGCGCCGACCGCGATGCTGCTCGCCGCCCGCGCTCCCCCGGGAATGGGGGAGAAGGTACTGGCGGGCTTCGCGAATGCGTTCAACAAGCCGCAGGGCCGCTGCGTCGGCTGCCATACCGAGCATGAGGGCGCCGGGCCAATGCCCGCGACGCCGCAGGCCTTCTGCGCCGACTGCCACGCGGGCATGGCGGCGCGGCTGACGGCCGCAGGGTTCAAGGCGAGCGTTGCCGACGCGGGCGATTTCGGGACCAGCCACCCGGGCTTCCGCCCGCTGGTCCGCGCCGCGCCGGGTGCCAGGCCGATGCGTGCGATCCCCGGCAAGCCCCTTCTCGATCATGACGGCCTCAAATTCCCGCACGACCTCCACCTTCAGGCCGGGGGCGGCGTCGCGCGCATGGCCGCGAGCTTCCGCGGCCGGTTCGGCTTTGGGCAAAAGCTCGAATGCGAGAATTGCCACCGGCCCGAGGCAGACGGCGTCCGCATCGCGCCGGTCGCGATGGAGCGCGACTGCGCGATGTGCCACAGCCTCGCGTTCGAGACCGTCGGCGGGGTCACCCGCACGCTCCGCCACGGCGAACCCGATCAGGTCGTCGCCGACCTTTATGCCTATTATCGCTCGACCCCGCCGACGCGACCGCTCCAGCTCGGCGGCATGGCGCGGCGGCGTCCGGGCCAATATGCCGAGGGGCAGGTCTACAACATCTATTTCCGCGAGGCCGCGGTGCGCCCGGGACGGGCGGAGGATGCGGTGCGCGCGGTCTTCTCGAAGGGGGGCGCCTGCTATGACTGCCACACAATCTTCGCGCCGCGATCGGGTAACGGCTGGCGCGTGATGGCGGTGCACCAGACGCCGCGTTTCCTCGAAAAGGGCTGGTTCGACCATGCGGCGCACAAGGAAACCGACTGCGCCGATTGCCACACCGCGGCGAAAGGATCGAAGCTGGCGAGCGAGTTGCTCGTGCCGGGGCTCGGCCAGTGTCGCACCTGCCATGTCGGCGGCGACGGCGCGCGACTGGCGACGGCGAAGGTCGGGACCGCGACCGCATCGCCCTGCGCGATGTGCCACGAATATCATGACGACGGCGGCAAGCCGTGGATGCCCGAGCGCCAGCGCCGCAAGGATGTGACCGCCATCACAGATCGGCCGCCGCGCGGCGTCTACGCTGTGCGCGAGATCACAGGGCCCGAACGCCGGGGCCTTTACGATGCGACATGGCGCGCCCCGGCCTTGAGTCGGGTGCGAGGGGGTGGCTAATCATCGGCCGGCCGGCGCGCCGGCACGGAGCAGGGGACGGAGATGCTGATCGCCCAGATCACCGATATCCATATCGGTTTCGATCCGGACAATCCGGCCGAATATAACCGCAAGCGCCTCGACGAGGTGCTCGACGTGCTGATGAAGGGGCCCAACCGGCCCGACCTGCTGCTCGCCACCGGCGACATCACCGATCGCGGCGACCCCGCGAGCTACCGCCGCCTCGCGACCGCCTTTTCGCGCTGTCCCTTTCCTGTGTGGCCGAGTGTCGGCAATCACGACCTGCGCGACAATTTCCGCGACTATTTCCCCGGCTTCGACGACGGCAACGGCTTCATCCAGTACAGCATCGACCTCCCCGAATTGCGGCTGGTCACGATCGACACGCTCGAGGAGGGGCGCCACGGCGGCGCCTATTGCGAGGCGCGCGCGGCGTGGCTCGAGGCCGAACTGGCGAAGGATAGGGCAAAGCCCACCTATATCGTGATGCACCATCCGCCGGTCGAATGCGGTATCGACTGGATGAACACGCATAGCGACGAACCCTGGGTTCACCGCTTCACCGCGGTCGTGCGGCGGCATCCCCAGGTGCGCGGGCTGATCTGCGGCCACCTCCACCGCAGCGTTACCGTCGCCTGGGAGGGCCGCACCGTTGCCATATGCTCCTCGATCGCGCCGCAGGTTTCGCTGGACCTCCGCCCGATCGACGAGGAGCAACCCGACGACCGCCCGATGATCGTCGCCGAGGACCCCGCCTATGCGCTCCACCACTGGAACGGGCGCGAGCTCGTCAGCTTCTACGACCATGCCGGCGCGCACACGATGCTCGCCAAATATGACGAGCGGCTGCAGCCGCTGGTGCGCGAGCTGAAGGCCGAGCGGCCGGTCTAGCCCTTCTAATAGCCCAGCGTCAGGTCGACCTGCGGCGCGACGGGCTCTCCGCGCTGCCAGCGGCCCAGATTGTCGAGGAAGCGCTCCGCCGCGCGGACGAACATCTTGTCCTGCGCGCGGCCTGACAGGTGCATGGTGACATGCGCGTTGTCGAGGCTCCACAGCGGGTCGCCCTCCGGGAGCGGTTCGGGGGTCGTGACGTCGAGGAAGGCCGCGGCGATTTGTTGCTCGTTCAGCGCCGCGACGAGCGCGGCCTGATCGACGACGCTGCCGCGCGCGATGTTGATCAGCGTCGCGCTCGGTTTCATCGCCGCCAACTCTCCGGCGCCGATCATGCCGTCGGTCTCCGGCGTCGCGGGAACGGCGAGGATCACCCAGTCGAACTCGCCGAGCCGCGCGCGCCACTGGTCGGGCGACAGGCTGTTCGCGCCCGGCGACCGGCGCACGATCGTCACGTCGACTGCAAAGCCCCTCAGCCGCTCCTCGATCAGCTTGCCGATCGCTCCATAGCCGAGCAGCAGCGCCTTCGATCCGTAAAGCTCGACCTTGCCCGGCGAATCGAGCAGCCATTCGCGGCGGTCCTGCGCGCGGACGACGTCGCGATAGCCCTTGGCGACGGTCAGCATCCCCATCACCACATATTCGGCGATCGTGATCGCGTTGATCCCGGCGCCGTTGGTGACGACCGTTCCGCGCTGTCGCAGCAGGTCGAGCGGCATGCCGTCGACCCCGGCATAGATCGAATTGAGCCATCGGAGCTTCGTCGCCGCTTCGATCGCCGCCGCCATATCCTTCTTGTCGTACATGTCGAACCAGCCGATCTCGGCTTCGGGGGCGAGCGCCATCGCTTCTTCCTTGCTCATGAAGAAGCGGGGTTCGACCCAGTCGGGGAGGCGGTTCTCGACGAGCGGGCGGATCAGGCCGGACAGGACGGTGATGGTCATATATCTCCCCTCCCGCTTGCGGGAGGGACCGGGGGAGGGCCTGTCGTCCGCTGCGGGTTGGCTCTACATGCCCTCCCCTGACCCCTCCCGCAAGCGGGAGGGGAACTATGCCTCCAGCCGCCAGTCCCAGCCCAGCGGGTCGCCGTCCATCACCTCGACCCCCGCGGCGTTGAGTTCGTCGCGCAGCGCGTCGGAGGCGGCGAAGTCCTTGGCGGCGCGGGCTTCCTTGCGGCGGGCGAGCGCGGTTTCGATTTCGGCTTCGGTGATCGTCGCGGCCTTGGGGCGGATGCGAAGGTCGGCGCGCGACAGGGTCAGGATTTCGAGACCGAGCACGCGATCCATCGTTTCGAGCGCCGCGCGCTTCTGTCCAGCATCGACCTTCTTCATCGCCGCCACATCTTCGATCAGCGTCAGCGCGACGGGCGTGTTGAGATCGTCGGATATCGCCGCGTCGAAGCGCGCGAGCAGGTCGGCGAGGCGGTTGTCGGTCACCGGCGCTGCTTCGGCTTCGCGGGCCGGTGCCGCGGCCATCACCAGCCGCTTCAGCCGCGTCAGCGCCGCGCCGAGCCCTTCCCACGAAAATTCCAGCTCGCTGCGGTAATGCGCCTGCAGGCACATCAGGCGGTAGGCGAGGGGGTGGTAGCCCTTGTCGATCAGAAGCTGCACGCGCAGGAATTCGCCGCTCGATTTCGACATTTTGCCGCTGCGGTCGACGAGGAAATTATTGTGCATCCACAGGCGTGCGCCGCTGTCGGCCGAGCAGCCGTGCGCCTGGTTCTGCGCGATCTCGTTCGGGTGATGGATCTCGCGGTGATCGATGCCGCCGGTATGGATGTCGAAGGGGAAGCCGAGCAACGCCTCCGACATCACCGAGCATTCGAGGTGCCAGCCGGGCGCGCCGCGGCCCCAGGGCGAATCCCATTCCATCTGGCGCTTTTCGCCCGTCGGGGTCTTGCGCCAGATGGCGAAATCGGCGGGGTGGCGCTTGCCGTCGACGGGGTCGATGCGGCTCTCGCCCTCGTCACTGCCGTGGCGGGCGAGGCGGCCATAGTCGGCGACGGTCGTGGTGTCGAAATAGAGGCCGCCGTCGAGCTCGTAGCAATGCTTGTCGGCGATCGCTTTCGCGAAGTCGATCATCGCTGGGACATAGTCGGTCGCGATCGACCAGTGCGCGGGCTGGCGAATATTGAGCGCCTTCACGTCGGCCCAATAGGCCTCGGTATAATGGCGCGCAATGTCCCAGATCGACGTTTTTTCACCTTTTTGGGCCTTTTCCGCCGCCGCCTTCTCCAGCTTGTCCTCGCCCGCGTCGGCGTCGTCGGTCAGATGGCCGACGTCGGTGATGTTGATGACGTGGGTGAGTTTGTAGCCCTTGAACGACAGCGTGCGCCCCAGCGTGTCGGCGAAGACATAGGCGCGCATATTGCCGATGTGCGGATAGTTGTAGACCGTCGGCCCGCACGAATAGACGCGCGCCTCGCCGGGGTGGACGGGCCGGAAGTCTTCCAGGCTGCGCGTCAAGCTGTTGAACAGCCGCAGCGGCGCGGGGGCAGAGGCATCGGTCATCGCCGCGCCCATGCCTTGCGCCGGGGCACCCCGTCAACCGAAACCCCTATTCGGCGGGGGGCGTCCACAGATCGTCGTTGCCCGCGCCGGTCACCGGATCGTCGAGCAGCGGCTCACCGGTCAGCGGATCGATCGCGCGCATCGTGATCAGCGCCGTCGGCAGGCTGGTGCCGTCGCCATCGTCGTCGTTGCTTTCCTCTTCGATGACGTCCTGGACCGGGAAGCCGCTTTCGTTCGGGAACACGACCACGACGCAGGCGCCGGTGTTGGCGATCACACAGCCGTTGAAGGTCGACCGTTCCTCGAAATCGCTGACGGTCAGCAGCGGGATGGTGTCGAGCCCCGTCACCGGCCCCTGCGGGCCGAGGTGGACACCGTTGATGACGAGCCGTGTTCCCGACCCTTCGGTGTTCACGGTGAGACCGCCCGCGCCGAAGATCAGCCCGCGGCGTTCGCCATAATCGGTGCCCGCGCCGCTGTTCTGGACATAGAAGCCATTGAAGACGCTGACGTTGATGCCGCCCGCGTACAGGGCGCCGTCGTCGCTTATGATCCCGTCGTTCTGCGCCAGCCGCTCCTCGATCGCGTCGGTCGTCGTCGCGGCGGCGACATCGTCGATCGCCGCGAGGGTCGCAACGATGACGTCCTCCGAAGCGATGCGGAGCATTCCTGCTGGCGCATCGCTGCTGGCGCCCGACAGCCGGATCGAACCTTCGCCCAGAACCACTTCGAACGAGTCGTCGGCGAGGATGTTGAGCGTATTGGCGTCGCTCATGCCTGTCAGCGCGACGTCGCCGATCACCCGCGCCGTTCCCGACGTGTCGATCGTCAGCGATCCGTTCGCGCCGAGGTTCGATGTCGAACCGCCCGCGGTCATCGTGAAATCGTCGATCACCACATCGGGCGGGCCGCTGCCGATAAAGCGGAAGTTCGACGTGTCGACCTCTGACGCGTGGATGGCGATGTCGCTTCCATAGATGCGGCTCAGCTCGCCGGCGTCGATATTATAGCCATTGCCTGTGCCGTCGCCGCCGATGAAGGTCTGGCGGCTGTTATCGTTGTTCGTGATCCCCAGGCTTCCGGTGACGCCGGCGGTGCCCACGCGCGCATTGGAGCCGATCGAAATATCGGTCGAGGCGATCGAGATCGACTCGCCGGTCACGACGCCGTCGATCTGCAGCGCCGACTGGCCGTAGACCGAAATATCGCCGTCGACGCTGACATTGGTCAGCGCCATCGGGCCGAAGGCTTCGAGCCGGGTGCCGCCCGCGGTCAGCGCCGTCACCGTCAGGCGCGCGTTGTCGCTGCCGAGCGTGGCGAGCCCCGCGACGTCGCCGTTCGTGACCGACAGATCGCCGTCGGTCCGCACCGTGGCGTCGCCGACATCGGTCACAAGGTTTGCGAAGACGAGGCTGCCGCTGCCCCGGATCTCGACGCTGTCGCCGCTTGCGTCGACCGCGCCGCCCGAGGCGAGCGCACCGACCATGATCGCGCCCGCATCGCTCGTCAGGCTGGTGGCGCCCTGGCTGGCGATCGCGTCGACCGTCACCCCGGTCGCCCCGTCGAGCGCAACATTGCCTCCTGCGGTGATCGCGCCGCCATCGATCGTGCCGCTCGCCGTTACGCCGACATTGCCGTCGGCGCGGAGCGTGTCGACCCGGTCGCCCGCGGGGGTCATCAGCGTCGCGAGATCGGCCGAGCCGGCAGTGATCGCGATGTCGCGTCCGGCGAGGAGGGGGGCGGTGACGCCGACCGCGCCGGTTGCGTTCACCACGACGTCGTCGGCGGCGCTGAGGCTGCCGAGCGTCGCGGTCGCGCTTTGCGTGCGGATGCTGCTGTCGCCTCCGGTGACGCCGAGCCCCAGCGTTCCGCCGCCGTTGACGGCGATCGCCGTCGCTGCGGTCAGCAGGATATCGTCGCCTGCCGACAGCCCGCTCGCATTGATCGCACCGCTCGACGAATTGAGGTCGATATCGGCCCCGTCGAGGCTGGAGCTGCCTTCGCCCTGCCCGATGGTGAAACCCGATCCGGACGAATAGAAAAGCGCGAAGCCGTCGGGCCCGTCGCCCGTCGCGCGGACATCATTCGCGGTGATCGCACCGCCCGCGCGGACGTCGATGTCGTCGCCGGCACTGAGCTCCGACAGATTGGCGGTCGTCCCCGCGATGACCAGCGCATCCTCGCCTGCGGTGGCCGCTGTCACGCTCGCCGAGCCGCCAGCGCGGATGCCGAGCATGTCGGCGGCGCTGCTGTCCGCAAGGACGATATTGCCGCCGGCGTCGAGATAGGCGTTGCCCGCCGCGGGATTGTCGGTGCTCGGGTCGAGATAGCCGCCGAGCGCGTTGACGCTGGCGTCGATCGAGCCGGTGGTGCTGAGCCGGATGTCGCCGCCGGCCGTATAGGCGCCGCCGATCGTTCCCGTGGCCGTCACATCGACGAAGCCGGCGATATCGGCCTGGGCGATGGCGACGCCGCCGCCGTTCGCCTGCGCGTTCAGCGATCCGTCGCTCTGGACACCCGCCACCGCGATGCTGGCGCCGCTGATCTGGATATCGGCCCCGGCGGTGATCGTGCCGCCCGCGACCGCGCCGGTGGCGAATAGCCCGGCGCTGTCGCCCGCCGACAGGTCGTCAAAGCCGATCGACGCGGCGTCGATCGTCAAACTGTTGCCGGCATCGGCGTCGGCGATGTTCACTGCACCGGCCGCGATAAGCTGGATATCGCTGCCCGCCTGCAGCAAGCCGGTTCCCGAAAGCGTGCCCGCCGCGTTCGCCGTCAGCGCGTTGAACGCGGATATGTCGCTCGCGACGATATTGCCGGCGCTGCTGGTCAGCGCGACGTTCGAGCCGTCGGGATCGACGTCGGTCGTTTGCAGGACGAAGAACAGCGGGTTGGAGCAGCAGGCCGCATAAAAGATTTCGCGTTCGTCGGCTCCAGCCCCGGTGGTTCCCGAGTTGGTGACGCTGATGGCGCCCGCCGCCTCGACCGTCAGGTCATCGCCGGCCGTGACGCCCGACAGCGTCGCGGTGGAGCCGGCATTGACGAACAGGTCCTCGCCCGCGGTCGCGCCGGTGATGGTGACGCTGCCGCCGCCGTGGACCCCGAACAGGCTCGCCGCGGCGCTGTCGGTCAGCGTGACATTGCCGCCCGCATCGACGAACAGGCGGCCTTCATAGGGGAAGCCATCGGGATCGGGGCCGCCGCCGTCGGCGCGAACCGAACCGGTGACATTGCCGCCCGCATTCAGCGTCACATTGCCCGTCGAGCGGATCGTGCCGTTGATGTCGGCGTCGGCGTCGATGTTCACGCGGCCGATGGCGTTGATCGTGCCGAAGCTGACGCTATCGCCAAAGGCGGTCGCGAACATATCTTCATTGGCCTGCACCAGTCCCGTCAGGACGATGCTGTTTCCATAGAGGTTGATATCGTCGTCGGCGGTGATCGCGCCGCCGCTTATGCCCTCGGCGCCCGCTGTGGCGCCATTGGCGATGAGATCGACCGCATTGGCATCGATGCTGGCGAACGCGATCGACTGGCCGGTGGCCCGGAAATCGCCGCCCGCGCTCGCATCGGTGAAGCCGATCGCGCCGCTGCCGCCCGAGGTTGTCGTGAGGGTGATATCGCCGCCGGCATCGATCGCCTGCGCGGCGATCGAGGCGCCGGTCAGCGTGGTGCCGTTCGCCGCGCTGATGTCGCCGGAAAAGCCAAGCGCGCCGCCCGACGTTGCGACGACGTTGCTGCCGTCGCTTTCATTGTCGAGGCCGGTTCCATAGGCGAAGGCCGCCCCGGCGCTGAGCGTGCCGCCGGCGTCGAGCCGGACGTCGTCGCCCGCGTCGAGTTCGGCGACCGCGATATTGCCGGGCGCGCCGATCGTCACGTCGTGCCCCGCCGCGATCGCGCCGGTGGCGACGACGCCGCCCGAGGTCGCGGTCAGGATCGCGTCGGTCCCCGCGGTGACCGCTTCGAGCGACAGGTCGCTGCCGCTGATGTTCGTCGTGAGGCCCGATTGCAGCAGGCCCGTTCCGGTCACCGTCCCGCCCGCGGTCGTGCTCAGGTTGGAAAAGGCCGTCACGTCCGCGGCGTTGATCGTCGCGGTCGGCGCCGACAGGGTGGCGTTCGACAGGTCGGGGGTGCTCGACTGGATTTGCAGCATCATGACCGGCGGGGCCGAACCCGACGAGGGACCCAGTTCGTAGACGACCCGGCGATCGTCGGCACCGGTGCCGAGGGTCGCGGCGTTGCTGATCGTCATCGCGCCGCCCGACGTCACGTCGAGGTCGTCGCCCGCCGTCAGATTGGCGAGGGTCGCGGTGGTTCCGGCGAGGACGAAGATATCCTCGCCCGCGCTGCCGCCCGTGATGCTCGTCGCGCCGCCGGATCGGACGCCCAGCATCGTCGCCGCGCTGCTGTCGGTCAGCGTCGCATTGCCCGCAGCATCGACGAAGACATAGCCTTCCGACGGAATGCCCGACGGATTGAGATAGGTGCCCGCGGCGTCGGCCTCGACGGTCGCGTTTCCAGTCGCGCGCAGATTGACGTTGCCGCCGGCGCGATAGGTGCCGGTCAGGTCGCCGTTGGCGAATATCCCGATATTGCCCGCGACATCGGCGAGCCCGATCGCGAGATCGCCGTCGATCGTAAAGGCCGACAGCGACGCCGGGGTCTGGACCGTGCCCGACAGGTTGATTGCCTGGCCCGTCAGGCTGATGGCGCCCCCCGCGGTGATGTCGCCGCCCGTGATGCCGCTGGCAGCAGCGCCATCGGCATAGAGCGAGACCGTCGTCCCGGCGTCGATCGCGTTGAAGTCGATCGCCTGGCCAAGGACCGAAACATAGCCGCCCGCGGTCGAATTGCCGAGGTCGACCGCTCCGACGGCGGAAATGTCGATGTCGCCGCCGGTAATGATCGAATTGAGCCCGGTCGCGAAGCTCGCCGCGTTGGCGATGAAATCATTGTCCGCTTCGGCGTGCTCGACGGTGGTCGCGCCGCTGCTGCTCAGCACGATGTCGGCGCCGTGCAGGCGGTCGGTCGCGATGGGCCCCGCAGAGGCGGTCAGCGATAACGTGCCGCCCGCGTCGATCAGGCTGCCCGTCGCGGCGCTTATGCCGTTCGTCGCGGTGGCGGTGATATTGCCGTCGGCGCCGATGGTCGCGGCGGTGCCGGTGCGGCCGTCGTGGCGAATGTCGATCTGGTCGCCGGCGGTGATCGTCAGCGCGCCGCCGGCGCCGATCGTCCCATCCGTTCCGGCATAGGCACCCACCGAACTGCCCGTGGTCAGCGTCATGTCGCCGCCGGTGGTGATCGCGCCGCCGTTGGCGGCCAGGAAGATCCCCGCCCGTGCCGTGTCGGTGTCGTTGCTGGTGGGATCGGCCAGCCCGGACGCCTGCGCGTTGAGGCTGGCCATCGCGATACCGCCGCCGTTCGCGCGCAGTTCGATGCGGCCGGCGTTGTCGCCATTGGCGGTCAGATTGGTGGCGCCGAGATTGATCTGTCCCGGGGAAGTTCCGGCCGCGATCTCGATGATCACGCGGCCGCCCGTGGTGGCGGGCTGGTTCCCTGCAGCGCCGTCATTGCCCGTTCCGCCGCCGTTGCCGCCGGTGCCGCCGCTTCCCGACGTGCCCGCGACGTCGATGGCGACCGTGTCGGTGCCCGACGTGATCGTGCCGCCGTTCGCCAGCAGGCGCACGGTGCCGCCGACCCCGGCGCCGCCATTGCCGCCCGCGCCGCCGATCGAGCCTTCCACATAACCATTGTAGGAGCCGGCGCCGCCGGTGCCCCCCGTTCCCGCGCTGCTCAACGGTACAAGACCTGGCGAATCGCTGCCGAGCGTGACGGTGGCGCCGTTGCTGGCGGCGATTTCCAGCGTGCCGCCGGTTCCATCGCCGCCCTGGCCGCCCGCGGGTCCGACCGGGAAGGTGGCAAAGAAGCCCGCGCCGCCGTCACCGCCGGTGCCGCCCGTCGCCCCGGTGACGAACTGGGACTGATTCAGCGTCACGGCGCCGTTCGCGCCGGTCGCCTCGATGCGCCCCGTGCCGCCTGTCGCGTTGCCGCCAGCGCCGCCTTCTCCGGCCTCGGAGAAGATCGAACCATTGCCACCCTGGGCCGAAGCATCGACGACCATGTTGCCGATTCCGGCATCGAAATCATTGACGATGAATTGTGCGAGCCCACCGATGGCGCTGCCGCCATCGCCGCCCGCGATGCCGAACCCGCCATTGCCGCCGAGCCCCCGCGCGTTGCTGGTGAGGATGGCCGGGATATCGATGCCCGTGTCGATCGTCGCGATCCCGCCTTGGCCGGTGCCGCCGGTTCCGCCCGTGCCCAACCCCGTCGACGGGCCGCCGCTGCTCGATGCGAAGACATTGCCGCCGTTGCCGCCCGCGCCATTCGCGCTGGCGGTCAGGCTGCCGACACTAAGCGTCGGCACCGCGACGGTGATCGTCGCGGTGCCGCCGGTGCCGCTGGCGCCGGCGCCGGCATCGCCGCCGATGCCCGCGAAAGCGCTGAAATCGCCGCCGTCGCCGCCCTGTCCATCGGCGTGCGCCTGCATATTTTCGGCGGTGACCGCGGCAGTGCCGCCGATGGTGATGGCCGCGGTGCCGCCCTGGCCGGCGGCGCCCGCGCTCGCGGGGGTTGGCAGGGGAGCGCTGTCGTCGGTGCCGTCCGAGCCCCTGCCGCCGATGCCATCGGCCTGCACCGCGAGGCTCACGACGTTCAGCGTTCCGCCGAGCAGGTTCATCGTCGCGGCGCCGCCGGTTCCGGCACCGCCGCCCGTATCGTTATCGCCGAGGCCGTTGGCGCTGAGCCGGATCTGGCCCGCTGAGACCACGCCCCCATTCTGGGTGAAGCTCGCGGTGCCGCCCTGGCCGTTGCCGGTCGCCGCAGCGAAGGCGCCATCGGCGGAGACCGTCAGGGTTCCGCCGGCGACCAGGGTGCCGCCGTTATTGATGGTGACCGTCGCACTCCCCGGCGCGCCATTGGCGCCGCCCGACAGCAGCGTCAGGTCGCCGGTCGCGCCGATCGTCTGCCCGCTGCCGCCGTTTCCTACGGTCAGGCTCGCGCTGGCATCGCCGATGAAGGTTGCGTTGCCGTCGACGGCGACCAGGCCGGGACCGACGGGCAAAAAGGTGGTGGGCGGCCCCGATGGTATCTGGCCGAGCGGCTGGCCGACAAAGGCGCCGCTGGCATGCGCTTCGGTGTCGTTGTCGAAGAAGACATCGTGGACGGTGATGTTCGCTGCGATGCCGCTCGCCGGGATGGTATCGATCGCCCCGCCGTTGACGTTATAGCCCGCCGACAGCACCACCGACCCGTCGGGCTCGGTCTGCGCCGTGGTGGCTTCGTCATAGCCGACCTGGCCGGACACCAGCATCGACACCGCATTATTCTTGGGAATCGCGACCATATAGATGCGGTTTTGGTCGGTATCGCCCTGCTGGTGCGCGGGGCCGACGGTGCGTCCGCCGTGGGTGATGACTGTGCCGCCCTGCGCGCCGACGAGAACATTGATGTCGAACAGGCCGCTGTTGATGCGAATGTCGGCCTGTTCGGCGGCGACATAGGCGGTCGACCCGTCGGTGGTGACGATGCCGTTCTGGACGATGCGCGGCGCGACAAGCGCGACATAGCTGCCGCCGGGATTGGCCGCGACGAGGGCGCTGCCCGGATAGGCGGCGTTGACGCTCGCGCCGGACGCGATCTCGACCGTTGAGGTTCCCGCGGCGCCGCGAAAGCGGATTTCACCGCCGGGCCCGAACAGTCCGCCGGTGGTATCGATGTCGTTGGCGGTCAGCACCAGGCTGCCGACATTGAGGACCCCGGTGCTGCCGATCAGCACCCCGCCGGCGTTGTAGAACCAGATGCTGCCACCCTGCGCGTTGCCGCCGGTGGCGAAGCGCGAGCCGATATAGCTGTTGACCGTGCCGTTGAGCGCGACCTGGCGGCCGATCGACCCGCCGCTCGCGTCGGTGAAGCGGTTGAGCACCGTATATTGGCCGGGGCCATAGAATTCGAGCGTGTTCCCCGCGGGAAGGAAGTCGATCGCACCGCCGGTGGGAGCGTTGTCGGTCGGGGTCCAGTTGATGATCGTCTGCGCGCCCGTCACCTCGACCTGCGTCGAACCGGCTGGCCCGGCCCCGCCGTGCGCTGCGGGGGGAGAGATGACGCCGTTCACATTGCCGCCGACCACTTGTCCCGTGCCCGCGACCTGCGCCATCGCGGGGCCACCGAAGGCCAGCGCGGCGAGGCTCGCGGCGATGGCGCAACTGCCGAGCAGGCGCCGTCTGCCTTGACGGATCGGCGAGGGGATGGAGGTGGCACGCATGGCAAGGGTCCTCGATGCGAAAGTCATGGATCAGCGCGCCCGGACGCCGAACTGCGTCGTCAGCGTGACGAGCAGCCGGGGGTCGGGCCGCTTGGCCAGCAGGGCGGGGCGGTTGAGCGGGGCGGCGAAAGTGACGTCGAGCCGCGCGAGGTCGCCATAGGTGACGCGCACGCCTCCTCCCGCCGAATAGAGTTTCTGGGGATTGAGGCCGTTGAAGGCGCTGTCCTTGTTCCAGACCCAGGCCGCGTCGAAGAAGGCGAAGGGCTGGACGGCGAAGCTCCTGGTATTGGCGGGGACGAGCGAGCCGTAGCGCGCCTCGAGCGACACCGCGGCGCCGCTGTCGCCGATCACCGTGCCGGGGTCGAAACCGCGGCCGACGGTGAAATTGCCGCCCGAAAATTCCTCATAGGCGAGCAGCGGGTCGCTCGCCCATTGCGCGCGCGGCGCCGCCGACAAGGTGAATTGCTTGACCGGCCGCCATTCGGCGAGCGCATTGGCGCGCAGCAGGAAGGCGTCGGGCTTGCCCTCGATGCGCGACAGCGGGACCGCGCCGGGCAGGAAGCAGGCCGCGCCACCGGGACCGCAGTCGTCGCTGGCGCCGAGGAAGTTGACGCCCTGCCGCGCCTCCAGCGAGGTCGCGAAGGCCCAGTGCGGTTCCGACGGGCTGTAGCCGCTGCGGCCGGCGATCGATGCGGGGTCGATCCAGTTCGCGTCGGCGCGCAGGTTGAAGACGCGCAGCCGGTCGCGGTTGAGCGGCACGCCGCCGAGGCCGATGTCCTGGTCGATGAAGTCGAGCCCGCCGCCGAGCGTCAGCCGGTGCGCTTGCGTCAAGGTCAGCGGATAGGAGGCAAAGAGGCTGATGACCTGGGTATTCGACTTGATCGCGAGGCCGGGAAGGTCGGGGCGTGTCCACGCATAGGTATAGCTGCCCCCGAGCCGCAGCCCTTCGCCGCCGACGCGGAATTCGTGCGCGAGCTGGACCACCTGCTGCTCGTCGAGGTCGGCGGTCGAATAGATGCTTGCGGTGGTCAGGTCGCCCATGCCGGTGAGCCCGGCGACCCGCGCCCGCGCGATGCCGCCCCAGCGGCCGACGTCGTGCGATCCGAAATTCTGGATGCTGGCGTCGAAGATCAGCGGGGTGCGGACGACCGTGACCTCGCCGACGACTTCGCCAGGGTTGGCGCCGGGACGCAGGGTCAGCCGCGCGTCCATGCCGGGAATATCGCGCGCGAGCAACAGGTAGCGCTCGGCGTCGAGGATGTTGAACACCGGCTGGTCGTCGAGCCGTGCAAGATAGCGCTGGAGCAGCCCTTCGTTGGCGCCGGCGTCGCCGCGCACCTCGATCCGCGTCATGCGCGCGGCGAGGATGTCGAGCCGGACGACGCCGTCGTCGATCGTCTGGGGCGGCACGCGGACTGCGGCCAGATAGCCCTTCGACCGCAGCATCGTCGCGGCGCGGTCGCGGATGTCGCAGACGACCGAGATCGGCAGATCCTGGCCGACCCGGTCGGCCCAGGCGGCATCGAGCATGGCGGGGTCGATCCCCTCGATGCTCGAGAATTGCACCTGGCGCACGGAGATGCGGACATTCGCATATTGGGGATCGGCGAGCGGGCAGGGGGCGCGTTCGATGCTGTCGTCGGCGGCGATGATCCGCTCGGCGGGCGGCGTGGCGGGCGGCAGCGCCGGACGTTGGATTTCCTCGCGCGTCGGGATTTGCGGCGTCGCCTGCGCCCAGGCGGCCGCGGGCAGCACGGCGGCGATCAGCCCGGCCGAGCAGGCCAGCGCGGCGCGTTTTCGCAGTCGCGCGGGCCGTGCCGCTTCATCGATATCCCAAAGCCCCACGTCGCCCATGTCCACCCCTTGCGTGTCGGCAAGGTCGTCGTTGCGACCTTGCGCCAAATTCATCCGATACCGCCGGAATGCCGGCAGCAGGAAGTTTTCGACCCAAGGAAAGGAGGGGCCGCTCGACCGGCGGCGTTCTTTTCCTATTATCAGATGGATCGGGCCGATTCAACGACAACCCGACCGCGTCAGCCTCCCGCCGTTTCCGACCCCGCCATCGCGTCGACGAGCCGATCGAGCTGCGGCGTGCAGCCCTTGGCGACCAGCATGGCCGCGGCGCCGTCGGCGCCTTCGGGCATCGCGTCGAGCGGCGCGAAACGGATCGAGACGGGGGCGGTCAGCCCCGCGCCCGACAGCCGGTAGTCGACGCCATATTGCACCGGCATCGTCGCGGTCGGCCATTTGCGGTAATTGGCCCCCGAAACGAAGGCGACGGTTTCGTTCCGGTCGCCCTGCTCGATCTTGAGCAACTCGTCGCTCTCCATATGCGGGCGCCAGAGCATCAGCGTCGCCGGGTCGGCGACGCAGAACGTGCCGCTCTCGCGATAATCGACCAGCCACAGATTCGGCGCATGGATGTCGGCGGGCGGCGGCCCGCCGGGGTCGCCGCGAGTGAAACCGCCGCGCGCACGGCCCTGCGGACCCGAGGCGAGCATGCGCGCGACCGTCGAGCCCGTCGTCTGGCTCGCCTGGACGGTGCCGCCGGCGCTGTAGCTGCCGGGCCCCGAAAGCGTGCGCGTCTTGCCGCCCTGGATCAGGACGACACGGTCGCCGGCGACGAGCGTGACCTTGTCGCTGGCCTTGAGTTTGGTGCCGGTCGGATATTTGCTCGCCGAAGGACCGGTCGAACGGACGACCATCGACTGGGCGGCAGCGGTTCCGGCGACGGCGACCGTCATCGCGGCGGCCGCGGCGGCCAGCCCCAGGCGGCGCATCCGGGCGTCAGGACAGAACATAGCTTTCTCCTCTTTCGGTCTCGTTCAGGCGTTTTACCAGAAACATGATGGCGGCATCCTGCGCATATTCGGTCTGCGCCGCTGTGGCGCCGGTCACATAAGCGCTTTTTTCTCCCGCCTCGTGCGCGGCGACCATCGCCGCGATGCGCGCGCGCTGTTCGCCCGTCAGGTCGGGGCGTGGGGTGAAGACGTCGACGGGCCGCGCGCGCCCGCGCAACGTGACGCGGCCCATCGGCACCAGATCGTCGCGCCCGGCGTGCTCGGCGGCCTCGGCCGAGATCAGCACGCCGGTATTCAGGCTCTTGTTCGCTGATTCGAGGCGCGAGGCGGTGTTCATGCTGTCGCCAAGCGCGGTATACTGGATGCGGCCCTCGCCGCCGAAATTGCCGACGATCGCGTCGCCGACATGCAGTCCGACGCGCGTCATGCCGAGCGGCGGGACGCCTTCGGCCATGTCGACGCGAAAAGCCTCGCCCGCCTGGTACATGGCGACCGCCGCCGCCGCCGCCCGTTCCCCGTCGTCGGGCCGGCTGATCGGCGCGCCCCAGAAGGCGACGATGGCGTCGCCGACGAACTTGTCGATCGTTCCGCCATGGTCGAGCACGATGTCCGACAGGCGGTCGAGATATTCGTTGAGCAGCCGCGCCACCGTTTCGGGGGTGACGGCGTGGCTCAATTTGGTGAAGCCTTCGAGGTCGGTGAAGACGCAATAGATGTTGCGCCGTTCGCCGTGCAGCGACAGCTGGTCGGGATCGCGCATGATCTGCGCTGCCACGTCGGCGGGCAGATATTTGCCGAGTGCCGATTGCGCGAAGGCGCGCTGGCGCGATCCGATCGTCCGCGCCGCGGTGCCCACGGCGGCATAGCCGAACAGCCAGCCGACCGCCCAGCCGAAGGCGGGAAGCGTCGTGGTGTCGACCCCGCGACCCTGCATCCAGAAAGGAAAAGCGACGAAAAAGGCCATCTGGCCGAGGAAGGCGAGCGCGACCCAGCGCGCACGCAGGTCGATGAGGCTGGTGAGCGAGCCAGCCGCGACGACGAGGACCGCGAGCACCCACAGCGCCGGGCCGGGGATCGGGTCGAACCAGGCCCGGTCGAGCTGCTGCGCCAGCATATGCGCGTGGACCTCGAGCCCGATCATGGTTTCGTTGCGCCCGGTGACAGCGTCGGGAAAGCGGCTGAGCGGGGTGTTGAACCGGTCGACGTCGATGATATCGCCGCCGATCAGCACATAGCGCCCCTTGATCAGGTCGGCGAAGCCGGCGCGCATGTCGGCGTCCATCGGCAGCGCGAAAGCGTCGATCGGGATGTTGGCGAACACGGGCTCCTCTTGTCCCGCATCCGCGCGCGCGGGAAGGAGGAAGCGGATGGCGCCGCGATAATCGGCATGCGCCGGGTCGACCGGCGCCAGCGCATTGGCCATCAGCGGCGGCAGTCCCGCGGGCCGGGCGGGCCAGTTGCGGATCACGCCGTCGTCGTCGGTGTGGAACAGGACGCTCGTCGGCCGGGTCTTCGCAGTCGTCACGTCGGCGATGAAGGACTGCAGGAATTTCTGCTGTTCATAGAAGATCGTGTCGGGATTGCTCGCCTGTTCGACATAGGCGAGCCAGGTCGGCGTCCGCATCGCGCGGAGCTGCGCCTGCAGGAGCGCATCGTCGGGGCGCGGCGAATCGAAGCCGATGTCGATGCCGATCGCCTTCGCGCCCATCTGGTCGATATTGGCGAGCGCGCGGGCGAGAAGCGTCCGGTCGAGCGGCGAGCGGATGCCGGTGTTGAACAGGGTTTCGTCATTATAGGTGATCATGACGATCCGCTTGTCCTGCCCGACATGCGGCGCCATCGCGGTCGCGCGCGCGTCGTAGAGCGCGCGTTCGGCGTCGCGCGCGAGCGGCAATTGCCAGCCTAGCCGTGCGATCAGCACCGCGAGGCAAAGGAACAGGATCGTCGCTGCAAGGCGCGACGGGCCGAGCTGGGTCGCCAGCCGCCGGATGCGCTTGCCGAGCGGAACCGCCGCGGGACGATCCGCCGGCGCCGCCGGATCGGGCGCGGTCACCATGTCCTCCCCCCGCGCCATCGTTCAGCCGGCGTGCCCGGCGGCCTCCCCGGCCTGCGGCGCGGCTGCGGTCGTCGCCGGAGCCTGCAGCAGCGCCTGCCCGCCGTCGCCAATGATCGCGAAGCCCGCCCAATAATAGGGATGCGAGGTTTGCTTGTCGTCCATCAGCTTCGTCTGCGTCGCCCACAGCGCGTCGGCGACGCTTTCTCCCTTCGGCGCCGCGAACAGCCCGCCGATCAGCCGCTTGGTCGCGTCGAAATCGTCGGGCGCGGGCCAGTGGCTCGCGATCACCGAGCGGCCGCCGGCACCGATGAAGGCGCGGACCAGCCCGTCGAGCGCGTTGCCGCCGCCGCTCGCCACCCCCGCCTCGCGCGTCGCGGCGACCGATGCCGCGCCCGCGGTGTCGCACGCCGACAGGATGACGAGGTCGGCGTCGAGCTTGAGGTCGTAGATTTCCTGGAAGCTGAGCAATCCGTCCGAATCGCCGTCGCCGAACGAGGTGACGAGCACCGGGCGCGCCGGGCACGAGGCCCGCGGCGCGGTGACCAGACCATGCGTCGCGAAATGGATGATGCGATATTGGTCGAGATCGGCGCGGGTCTTGACCGCCGTGTCGGTGAAGGCGCTGCCGGTCAGCAGCGTCGCGGCGTCGCGGCCCATCGCGTTCCGCGCGGTGACCAACTCGTCGGCCGAGATCGGGCGGCTCCACTGCGAAATATCCCACTGGCAGTCGCCGTCGACCGCCGACATCTCGCCGCCGCGCGTTCCCGTCGAGGGCAGCGCGCCGGTGACCGGCTGGTTCTGCCCGAGCCCGAAATATTCGTTGGCGGCGTGCGACGGCGCGGTCTGCCGCGCATTGCGGAAGGCGAGCGCGGAGACCGAGGTGCTCGGCCGCACCGTCCGCCCCAGCCATGCGATCTGGCGCATGTCGAACGGGTCGGCGTTGGCATCGAGCAGCCGCTGCTCGTAATCGGCAAGCCCCTGGTCGGACGTGACGAGCAGAGTGATCGGCAGCCGCAGCATCGCGCCGTCGGGTTCGAAGATCAGATGCGCGATCCCCGGCAGGCGGTCGGCGACGGGGCCGAACAATTGCGTATAGAGCTTGCGCGCGGTCGCGGCGTCGAAGGGGTAGGTGACGCGCCGGCCATTCTCGACGATCGAGATGGTCGAGCGGATGGCGTCGACCGCATTCTCCAGCCCCGCCGCGCCGATGTCGGCACGCCACAGCTTGGCATCGTCGTGCCCGATCAGCATCGCATAGACGGCGTCGCCGACGACGAGCATCTTCAGATAGGCTTCGTCGCCGCGGAGCACCTGCTGGAGCTCGGCGAGGTCGAGCTTGCCCGGTTCCACGACGCGATATTGCGGAAAGGCCGAAAGCTGCGCGATCGTTTCCGCCTGCTGGAAGCCGAGATTGTCGAGCCGCGTCTTGAGGTCGGCGCGCATCGCACCGATTTCGGGCGTGGCGGGGAGCTGCGCGAGCCGCGCATCCTCGATCCGTGCGCGCTCGATGTCGCGATTGAGATTCGTCGCCTGGCGGAACAGCCGCGCGCCCTCGCCATTGCCGCCCGACAGCTCGCGCGCGAGCACCGCTTGCGTGTCGGCGACGCCGGGCCGGATCTGGAGCTGGCTGGCGACGAAGAAGTCGCCGATCGCCGAGGGATCGGTGGCCGCGCGCGCCGCGAGCAGCCGGTAATAAGGCGCCATCATGTTCGCCATGCCGGTCGTCGACCGCTGCGAGCTCGCGAGCGCGGTCACCACCTCGCGATAGATGCCCAGCGCCTGCTCGTCCTGCCCTTGCCGCGACAGAAAGGCCGCATAGCGCGCGCGTGCCGACGCGAGCGCGTTGGTTTCGGGATATTCGACCGCGAGCGCGTCGACCGATTCGCGAAAGCGCGCGTCGGCGGCTCCCTTGTCGCCGAGCGCCTCTTCGGACAGCGCCAGTTCGCCGAGCATCTGCGAGCGTAGCCGGACGATCGAGGTCACGCGCCCCTCGCGCACCGCCATCGCGTCGGCGAGCCCCTTGAGCTGCGCCGCTTTCGCCGCCCGGGCATTGCCGCGCAAGCGTTCGACGGTGCCGAGCAGGTGCGTCGCCTGCGCGTCGATGATCGTCGCGCGCTCGGCGGGGGTCAGCCGTTCGCGATCCGATGTTTGCTGGATCGCGCGCGCCGAACTGCCGCCGTTGACCCCGGCGACGATCTCGGGGGTCAGCGTCACCGCGTCGCCCTCGACCGTCACCGCGCTGGTCAGCGGCGGGATCGGCGTTTGCAGGATCGCCGCCGCGCCATCGTAATCGCGCTGGTTGAGCGCATGGATCGCGCGGAAATTGCGGCGCAGGCGCTGCTGCACCGGGTCGCCGGTCGGGATCGCCTCGACCTCGGCGAACAGCCGATCGGCTTCGGCGAATTCGCCGAGATTCGATTTCTGGAGCGCGCGGTTGAGGGTGAACTCGGTCGGGTCGATCCCGGCGGTTTGCTGCTCGCCCGGCGCGCGGCGCGACAGCGCCTCGAAGAATTCGGCGGCGTCGGCATAATCGCCGCTATGGTTGCGCCGATATCCCTCGGCGAGCGCCTTGTCGACGTCGATGGTGCCGGCGAGCGTGCGCGCGAAGCCGTCATCGCCGCCGACGGAGGTGGTCGCGACCTTGATCACGCCGGGTGCCACCGCATGGCGGCGGATCGATTCGAGCGCGAGGTCGAGCGCATCGCCATAAGCCGCGAAGCCCTCTGCGGCATAGCTGGTGTCGCCATCGGCCTCGATCCGGGTGCGCCAGGCGACGTCGCTGCCCTTGACGGTGCAGGCGCCGGCGGCATCGCAATCGATCGTGCCGGCACGGCCGCGCTCGACGCGCGCCTTGGCTTCGGCGGGGGTCGCGCGCAGCATGCGGACATAGCCGACCGGCTGGCTCGCGTCGCGGCACAGGATCATCCAGGCGCGGTCGAACATCCCCTCGATCACGCTGTCGCGGACGGTCGCCTGAACCTCGCACAGCGAGCCGCCCTGGCTGCCGATCGCGAAGCTGTCGCGCAGCGTCGGGTCGTCGCCCTGCGCCTGCGCGGCGCTGCCCGCGCCCAGCGCGAGCGCGGCCAGAATCATAGGAAAGCCCTGTCGAACGGTCATCGTCGCAATCCCCCAAAGCCATACGCAATCGCACCCTGCGGCAGCTTGGCGGCAAGGCGCAGTCTTTTATAGTGCTGCGGTACGACCCATCCCGTTGCCCCGACCTTAAGCCCCTTGTTCGCAAAAGGGAAGTGATCTGCCGCACAGGCGGCTTGCGCCGCGGGGGGACGCGACCTATCTGCAACAGGAACGGATTTTCACCAGATGAGGACGAGATGAGCGCATTCGACGACCGCGGCCGGGCCCAGGAGGCGAAATTCGCCCGCGACCAGGACGTGCTGTTCCGCATCACCGCGCGGCGCAACCGGCTGCTCGGCGAATGGGCGGCCGAACGCATGGGCCTGACGCCCGAGGAAACCGACGCCTATGCGAAGGCGGTGGTGCAGGCCGATTTCGAGGAAGCCGGTGACGAGGATGTGATCCGCAAGCTCGCGGGCGACCTGACCGCCGCCAACGTCGAGATCAGCGATGCCGAAATCCGCGCCGCGCTCAATGAAAAGACCGCCGAGGCGCGCCGCCAGTTCATCGACGACCAGAACTGAGGGAGTGCACCTGTGGCGATGCGCGAAGAGGATCTGCGAGCGATGATCGCCGCCGCCTTTCCCGATGCCGAGGTGACGATCACCGATCTTGCGGGCGACGGCGACCATTATGCCGCGCACGTCGTCAGCGCCGCCTTTCGCGGCATGACCCGCGTCGCGCAGCACAAGGCGGTCTATGCCGCGCTGGGGGGACGCATGGGCGGCGAACTTCATGCCTTGCAATTGACGACCGGCGTTCCTTCATAGGAACCCCATGCTTTTGCGGCGCCGGATTGCGGCGCCCGACCGGAGACCGACAAATGACCGACCCCGCCACCCACGACCGCATCGCCAAGCTGGTTGGCGACCATCCGGTGCTGCTCTTCATGAAGGGTACGCCGCTCTTTCCCCAGTGCGGCTTTTCCTCGCGCGCGATCGCGATGCTCGACCGGCTCGGCGTCGAATATGATACCGTCGACGTCCTGCAGGACATGGAGATCCGCCAGGGGATCAAGGAATTTTCCGACTGGCCGACGATCCCCCAGCTCTATGTGAAGGGCGAATTCGTCGGCGGCTCCGATATCATGATGGAGATGTGGGACGCCGGCGAACTGCATACGCTGATGGACGGCATCCCGACGCGGGCCGAATAGGCTCGCTTTGACGCATCAGTGGGCGGCGGTCCTCGAAAAGAGGTTCAGGATCGCGACGCCCGCGACGATCATCGCCATGCCAAACAGCGCGGGCGCGTCGAGCCTTTGTCCCTGGAATACCCAGGCGACGGTGGCGATCAGCACGATGCCGACCCCCGACCAGATCGCATAGGCGACGCCGGTCGGGATGTCGCGGAGCGCCAGCGACAGGAAATAGAAGGCGATGGCGTATCCCGCCGCCATGACCAGCGACGGGCCGAGGTTCCGAAAGCCGTCCGATTGTTTCAGGAAGGATGTCGCGATCACCTCGGCGACGATCGCGATGGCGAGATAGAGGTAAGGCACTGCTCGCTCCCTTGAGGCCTAGCGCTTGCGGACGAACTCGGCGCGCAGCACCAGACCCTTGATGCCTTCGTGGCGGCAGTCGATTTCCTGATCGTCGCCGGTCAGGCGGATCGACTTGATCACGGTGCCGACCTTCAGCGTCTGCCCGGCGCCCTTCACCTGCAAGTCCTTGACCAGCACGACCGAGTCGCCGTCGGCGAGCAGATTGCCCACCGCGTCGCGGACCTCGGGCCCCGCCGCGGCGGCTTCGGCGCGCGCGCGGGCCTCGCTCGCGGACAGCCATTCGCCGCTCGCCTCGTCATAGACATAATCTTCGTCGTTGCCGGTCATCGTCTCACTCGGGTTTGCGGAAGCGCAGCGCGAACTGGTCGGTCTTGCCGCGGATGGAAGGGTCGAAGACATTGGCCGTACGCGGATCTTCGGGCCGCGCATAGAGGTCGCTTTCCGCCTCGACCGCGAATCCCGCCTTGGTGAGCGCCGCGACGACCGCCGCCTTGTCGATGCGGTGCAGGCTGTCGGACAATGTCGTGCCGCTGCCGTCGGCGGCGCTGTGATCGACGACGATCAGCGTCCCGCCGGGCTTGAGCGCCGCGAACAGCGCCGCGCTCGCCTTGTCTCCGGTGCCTTCGGGGAAGGGCTTGAGGTAGAGGTCGTGGAAATTCTGCACGGTGATGATCGTGTCGAGCGGCACCGGAAAGGGCGGCGCGGCGAAGGGGCCCGCGACCGCGTCGACATTGGCATAGGCGGCGTCGACCGCCGCCTGATCGTCGCCATATTGCTTCTTGAAGGCGATGAACTCGGCGGGCTGGAAGGCGTAGACATGTCCCTCGGGCCCGACCGCGGCGGCTAGGAGGCGGGTGACATAGCCGCCCCCCATCACATAATCGCCGACCGCCTCGCCGGGTGCGATCCCAGCGAAGGCGAGCAGTTCGGCGGGCTTGCGCGCCGCGTCGCGTTCGCGGTCGGCAGCGGGCCGCGCGGGATCGGCGAGCGCGGCGCTGTAATCGGGTGCGGCGGCGGGCTCGGCGGCGAGCGAGGGCGCGGCGGTCGCAAGGAGGAGGGCGAGGGTAAGCGAGCGGATCATGGCGGCGACTCCCTTTGGATTTGTCACGCCATCATAGCGCTTCGCCGGGCTTCCGGCGCGATTATTTGCACATCGCGCATTTGGTGATAGGTTTCGTCCTGAAACGAAAAAATCGGGAGAGTCGGGATGTACGATCTGGTAATTCGCGGCGGCACGGTCGTCGATGGCACGGGCGGCACGCCCTTCGTGGCCGATGTCGCGATCGAGGGCGATCGCATCGCCGCGGTGGGCGAGAATCTGGGCGCCGGCCGCGAAGAGATCGACGCGAAGGGCCGGATCGTCACCCCCGGCTTCGTCGACGTTCACACCCACTATGACGGGCAGGCGACATGGGATGCCGAAATGGCGCCATCGAGCTGGCACGGGGTCACCACGGTCGTGATGGGCAATTGCGGCGTCGGCTTCGCCCCCGCCAAGCCCGACCGCCACGACTGGCTGATCAGCCTGATGGAAGGCGTCGAGGACATCCCCGGCACCGCGCTCGCCGAGGGCATGGCGTGGGACTGGGAGACCTTCCCCGAATATATGGACGCGCTCGAACGGCTGCCGCGCACGGTCGACGTCGCATGCCACGTCCCGCACGGCGCGGTGCGCGCCTATGTGCTCGGCGACCGCGAAAAGCCCGGCGCGATCCCGACCGAGGCGGATATCGCCGAAATGTCGCGCATCGTCGAGGAAGGTGTGCGCGCCGGCGCGCTCGGCTTCTCGACCAGCCGCACCGTGCTCCACAAGTCGGTCGACGGCGAACTCGTCCCCGGCACCACCGCGACCGCCGAGGAGCTGATCGCGATCGGTCGCGCCATGGGCCGCGTCGGCTACGGCGTGTTCGAAATGGCGAGCGACATGAAGCGCGAGTGGAACGAGTTCCAGTGGATGGGCGATCTCAGCCGCGAAACCGGCCTGCCGGTGACCTTCGCCGCGCTCCAGTCGATCGCCAAGGAACTGCCGCTCGAAGAGCAGATTTCGGAAATGCGCCAGCAGAATGCGAGCGGCGCCAACATCGTCGCGCAGATCGCCTTGCGCGGCAACGGCATCATCATGGCGTGGCAGGGCACCGTCCACCCGTTCCGCTTCAAGCCCGCGTGGAACGAGATCATCGACCTGCCGTGGGCCGAGCAACTCGCGAAGCTTCGCGACCCCGCCTTCAAGGCGCGGATGATCGACGAGGAGAATGTCTGGCCCGAAAGCGACATCCTCGATTTCCTCAAGATCGTCGCATTGGGCTGGCCCGTGCAGTTCGAAATGGACCCCGATTTCAATTACGAGCCGAAGATGGACGAAAGCATCATGGCGCGCGCGACCGCCGCGGGGATGAGCCCGTCCGAATATGCCTATGAGCTGCTGATGAAGGACGATGGCAAGGGCTTCATCTATTTTCCGATCCTCAATTACCGCGACGGCAACCTCAATTTCCTCGAGGATCTGCAGGCGGCGAACGACACGGTGAACAGCCTGTCCGACGGCGGCGCGCATTGCGGGACGATCTGCGATGCGGCGTCGCCGACCTTCATGCTGCAGCATTGGGTGCGCGATCGCGCGGGCGCCCGCATCGCGCTCGAACATGCGGTGAAGCGCCAGTGCCGCGACACCGCCTTGCTCTATGGACTCGAGGATCGCGGGCTGCTCGCGCCCGGCTATCTCGCCGATCTGAACGTCATCGACATGGACGAGATCAAACTCGGCAAGCCGTGGCTCGCCTTCGACCTGCCCGCGGGCGGCAAGCGCCTGCTGCAAAAGGCCGACGGCTATGTCGCGACGATCAAGTCGGGCGTCGTCACCTTCCAGAACGGCGAAATGCAGGGGCCGACCCCCGGCGGCGTGATCCGCGGACCGCAGCGCGTCGAACTGGCGATGGCGGCGGAGTGATCCGCCGCCCCGCCGCGGTCATGGCGCGGTAAGGTCCGACGGCAGCGTCGGTTCGCTGAGGATCAGCATCATCCGCCGCCAGCTTTCGTCGCGGTCGGGACTGCCGCGCTCGACATAGGCGCGGACCATGTCCTCGCCGATGCCGTAGTTGATCACATAGCTGCGATACTGGTCGGTGAAGGCGACCGACTGCTCGGCGCGCTGCGGCGACACGAGCAGATATTTCTGCGTTAGCGCCACGGCGGTCGGCCGGTCGATTGCGCCGTCGAGATATTGCTGCGCGATGGTCAGGCGCGCGCCCTGCAACGCCTTCAGCGCGTCGTTGAGCTGCCAGTAGCGATCGTCGCCCGGCGGCGCGATGCCGGCGAGCGGCATCAGCACGTCGCGCTCGGTGTCGGGCCGCGTGCGGTCGGGGAAGGCGAGGTCGATGCCGTAATTGGCGCTGCCCTCGGCGATCAGGCTTTGCGGGCTGTAGAGCGGATAGACGCTGAACTCGGTCCAGCCGCGCGCCTTCACCAGCTGCTCCTCGAGTTTCATGTTGAGCAGGTGGTGGCCCGGATAGCCTTCGTGGCAGCCGAGGTCGAGCGCACGCGACAGGCGGATCGGCAGGTCGGTGTTGACCTGGATGATGCTGTGATAGCCGCCCTGGTAATAATTATAGCCGCTCCAGCTCTTGCCGGTGACGAACTGCAGGTCGAAGCTCTCGCCCTCGGGCATCGTCACATGCGCGGCGGTGCGGCCGCGGCAGCGCGCGATCGCGGCGTCGAACACCGGCTGCAGCTTGTCCTTGGGGATGGTGAAGCGGTCGAGATAGGCCTCGACCCGCGCCGCGAGCGAGCCGTCGCCGGGGACGAGCGCCGCGATCGCGGCGAGCTGCGCGTCGTAGCTCGCGAGCGGCTTCAATTGGGGGCGCACGCCGAACAACCGCTCGGCCTCTTCGGCGAAGGGGAAGCGCGTCCCCTCCATCATCATCAGCCGCGTTTCGGCGGCGCGGAGCTGGGCACGCAGGAAGGCGGCGCGGCGCCGCTCGATTGGGTCGGAAAGATCGGGCGCCGCGGCATCGAGCTTGGCCATCAGCTGCCGCGCCGCGGCGAGCAGGGTCGGTTTGTCGCGCGGCGCCTTGGTCGCCGCTTCGAGCAGGCTCGGCGGGCCGTAATAGGCGTCGATATAGCCCCTTTCATGGGTGCCGATCTCGAGGGTCAGCAGCACATAGGCCGACGCGATCGCATCGACCGCCTGCGCGGCATACGTCGCCGCAGTCGGGTCGACGGGCGCGGCGGGCGCCGGCCAGGCGTTCGCGTCGGCGCCGGCGGATGCGGCGGGGGTTTCGGGTGGCGGCGCGCCGGGTGCCGGCAGGTCGGTCATGCCCGAGACGACCTCCATCCTGCGGACGTCGATCGCGGGAACATTGACGCTCACCTTGGCGGGGGCGCTTTCCTCCCCGTCCGGGCCCGGTGCCGGTGCGGCGGAGGCGGGAGCGGGCGCAGCGGGAGCGCCGCGTTCCTGAGCCTTGCGCTCGGCAACGACGCGCTTCATTTCGGGGTCGAGCGCGTAGCAGCCCGACAGCGCGGTGCCCGCGGCGAGCAGCAGGAGGATCGTGGGGGTGCGCATCAGACGGGCACGGCTCCTTTCGTTTCCGACGTGTCGCGGACATCGCCGTCGCCGTCGATCTCGGCATCGCTATCGGCCTCGATCGCGGCATGGCTGGGATGCGGCGGCGCGAAGCGGAGCACCGCGAAACCCGCGAGCGCGGCGACGAGCGATCCCATCAATATGCCGATTTTCGCTTCCTCGACCAAGAGGGCGTTCCCCGGAAAGGCGAGGCCGCCGATGAACAGGCTCATCGTGAAGCCGATGCCGCACAGCAGCGCGACGCCATAGACCTGGAGCCAGGTCGCGCCGCGCAGCCTGCCCGCTATGCCGAACCGGACTGAGAGCCAGACGCTGCCGAAAATGCCGATCTGCTTGCCCAGGAACAGCCCCGCCGCCACGCCGAGCGGCAGCGGCGCGAAGATCTGGTCGGCGGTCAGCCCGCCGATGTCGACCCCGGCATTGGCGAAGCCGAACAGCGGCACGATGGCGAAGGCGACCCACGGGTGTAGCGCATGTTCGAGGCGGTGGAGCGGCGAAGCGGCGCTGTCGGGCGCACCCGGCGTCGCTTCGAAGGGGATCGCCATCGCCGCGAGGACACCGGCGATCGTCGCATGAACCCCCGACAGCAGCATCGCATACCAGAGGAGCGCGAAGACCAGCAGATAGACGGTCAGGCGCTTCACGCCCGCGCGGTTGAGCGCGAACATCAGCGCGAGCAGCGCGGCCGCGGCCGCGAGCGCGGCGAGATCGATCTTCGCGGTATAGAAAAGCGCGATGATCGCGACCGCGCCCATGTCGTCGACGATCGCGACGGTGACGAGGAAAAGCTTGAGCGAGGTCGGCGCGCGCTTTCCGAGCAGCGCGAGGACGCCGATCGCGAAGGCGATGTCGGTCGCGGCGGGGATCGCCCAGCCTTGCGCCAGCCCCGGCTCGGACCCCGCGAAGAGCATGTAGAGGATCGCCGGCACCGCCATGCCCGCCGCCGCGGCGATCATCGGCAGCCGCCGCCGGTCCCAGCTCGCGAGCCGTCCGTCGACGAACTCGCGCTTGATCTCGAGCCCGACGAGCAGGAAGAAGATCGCCATCAACCCGTCGTTGATCCATAAATGCACCGTCATCGGCCCGAGCTTGTCGGTGAGGATCGGGCCGGTCACCGCGTGGACCGCGTCGTGATAGAGGGCGCCGAGCGGCGAATTGGCCACGATCATCGCCAGCGCCGCGGCGAGGATGAGCAGCATCCCGCCGGCGCTTTCGCTTTCGAGAAAGTCGCGCAGCGCGGAACGGGTAGCGGGGCCGGGGGCCATCGGGCGATTATATTCCTGCCAGATCGGATGTTTTCGCGGGCTTAGTAACGCGCGCTTCCCGGTTCGTCACCCTTTACAAAGAAAGGGTTTCCATTACCCCTTGTCGCGAGATGGCGACGGGGGCGTCGTCGGGGAAGACGGGGCACGGGGGTGGAACTGTCGATCGCATGGCTGCCGTGGTTCGTGCATGGCGCCGCGCACGAGTTGATGCTTTTTGCGGCGGTCGGCATCCTGCTGATCGGGCTCGACGACCTGCTGCTCGACGCGGTGTGGCTTGCGACGCGCGGTCGCTCGCAGCCCTCGGCCCGGGGCGGAACGCGCGTCGTCGACGGCAGCTTTGCGATTTTCGTCCCCGCCTGGGATGAAGCGGCGGTGCTTCCCGCGATGCTCCGGAGGACACTCGCCGCCTGGGAGGGCGAGGATTTTCGCCTCTATGTCGGCTGCTATCCGAACGACGCCGCGACCTTGCTCGCGGTCTCGCCGCTGGTCGCGCGCGATCCGCGGCTGCGCCTCGTCATCGGCGCGGCGGACGGCCCGACGACCAAGGGCGACAATCTCAATCGGCTGTGGGCGGCGCTGCTCGACGACGAACGGGCGGAGGGCGCGCGCTTCGCCGCCGTCGTTCTCCACGACGCCGAGGATCATGTCCATTGGGGTGAACTGGCGCTCTATCGCGCGATGCTCGCCGACCATGCGATGGTGCAGATTCCGGTGGTGCCGATGATCCGCAAGGGCGCGATCTGGGTCGGCGGCCATTATGCCGACGAATTCGCCGAGGCGCATGGAAAGGAACTCGCGGTTCGGTCGCGGCTCGGCCTGCCGATCCCGTCGGCGGGGGTGGGATGCGCGCTGTCGCGGGGCGCGCTGTCGCTGCTCGCGCTCCACCGCGACGGGCGGCCCTTTCGCGCCGACAGCCTGACCGAGGATTATGAGGTAGGAATGCTCCTCGGCGCTCATGGCCTGCGCGCGCGTTTCGTCGCCGCCTCGGCGGGGGCGGGCGATCCGATCGTGTCGCGCGGCTGTTTTCCGGGCCGCGCCGATGCCGCGATGCGACAGAAGGCGCGGTGGATCGCGGGGATCGCGCTCGAGGGCTGGGATCATCTGGGATGGAACGCGGTCGCCGAAGGGGGCGGCGCCCGTGGCTGGGCCGCGCGCTGGATGTTGTGGCGCGACCGGCGCGCACCGCTCGCCGCCGCCGTCATTCTCGCCGCCTATGCCGGGCTGGTCCTGACCCTATTGGGCTGGGTGGGGCAGGGGATGATCGGCTGGCCGCCGCCGATCGCGCATGAGGGGCTGCGCCTTCTCCTGGATTTCGCGGCCGCGCTGCTGCTGTGGCGGCTTGGCATGCGCTGTCACTTCACCGCGCGCTGGTACGGCTGGCGGCAGGGGTTGCGCGCGGCCCCGCGCGCCTTCGTCGCCAATGTCATCGCGGTGCTTGCGACGTGGCGGGCGGTGGCGATCTATTGCCACATGCTGCGGTCGGGCGAGGTCGTGTGGGACAAGACCGAGCATGACACCGAAGCCGCTCCCCGCCCGGTCGCCATGCCGGTTCGCCTGCCGTGATGATCCGGCAGGCGGGGCCACGCGCGCGCCGCGATGCGCCGGCGCTGCGCTTCCTGCTGCTTTGCGGCGGCGGCTGGATCGCGCTGCGCCTGCTCGCGAACTGGAATCCCGCCGTCCCGGTGCCGCCGATGCCGCCTTCGCCCTGGTCGCCGCCGTCCCGGTTCGCCATGAACACGATGTCGGCGGCGTCGCCCGTTGCCGCGGATCACGCGCCGGTGGCCGGCAGCGCGAAATCGCATCCGGTTTCGGGCGTTCCACCCGTCGCCGAAGATCGCAGCGGCTGGCAAGGCCATGCCGCAGCGCTCGCCGGAAAGGGGGGCGGGCTCGATCGTCACGGCCTTCGCCTCGCGCTGATGGCGCGGCTGCTCTCGCCGCTGGCCCAGGGTAACGCACGCGCGGCGGTGCCGACCGGCGCGATCTGGATGCCGGCGAACGCCGCGGCGCGCGCCGAGCCCGGATCGGGCAAGCCTTTCTGGATGGCGCGCGATCTTTCGGGCTGGTCGCTGTCGGGGTGGCTGTTCCTGCGCCAGGGCTCGGCATCGGCGCCGGGAGTGATCGCCGCGGGCGGCGAACTCGGGGGCAGCCAGGCGGGGATGCGCGCCGTCTATGGATTCAGCGACCAGGGCCGGACGCGTGCCTTTGCGCGCGCGACGATCGCGACCGACCGGCCGGGCCAGCGCGAGGTCGCGCTCGGGCTGGCCTTCTCCCCGGTGGCGCATCTGCCGGTCGATATCGCGATCGAACAGCGCCTTGCCGCGGGCCCCGAGGGGCGCACCGCGCTGGCGGCGACGGTCGGCGGCGGCGTCAGCGATGTGGCGCTGCCGGGCGGTTTCCGGCTGGAGGCATATGGCCAGGCCGGGGTGGTCGGCGCCCATCGCCGCGACGGCTTCGCCGAGGCCGCGGTCGTCGTCGATCACGCGGTTGGCAGGGACGCGCCGCTGCGGCTCGGCGGGCTGGCGGTTGCCGCGGCGCAGCCCGGCGCATCGCGGGTCGACGTCGGCCCTCGGTTGACCCTGCGCCTGCCCGACGTCGGGCAGGGCAGCCGGATCGCGGTCGACTGGCGGCAGCGCGTCGCGGGCGATGCGCGCCCCGCGAGCGGGCTCGCAGTGACGCTGGCGGCCGACTTTTGAAAATCGCGCGGCCATAGGCGCGCAGCCGATTCCCCGGCCCGGAAAAATCGTCTAGGGTCGCATGAATCGGCGCCGCCCGGGCGCCGGCATCACGCGTCGGGGCCTGTTCTTGGATCTCTATCTTCCTGTCGCCAACCTGTCGGTCAACGCGCTGTTCATCATCCTGCTCGGCGGCGGGGTCGGCTTTCTGTCGGGCATGTTCGGCGTCGGCGGCGGCTTCCTGACCACGCCGCTGCTGATCTTTTACGGGATTCCGCCGACGGTGGCCGCGGCATCGGCGGCGACGCAGGTCACGGGCGCCAGCGTGTCGGGGACGATGGCCTACCTCGAGCGCGATGGCGTCGACCTGCGCATGGGCGCGGTGCTCGTCGCGGGTGGCCTTGTCGGGTCGGTGATCGGCGCGGGGCTGTTCGAGCTGCTGACCGCCTGGGGACAGATCGATACGGTGATCTCGATCCTCTATGTCGCGATGCTGGGATCGGTCGGCACGATCATGGGGCGCGAGGCGTGGGGCTCGCTGCGGGCGATGAAGGCGGGGATACCGCCGCCCCCGCGCAAGCGCCGCCATCACCCGATGGTCGCCAACCTGCCGCTGCGCTGGCGCTTCTATCGCTCGGGCCTCTATATCTCGCCGCTCGCGCCGCTGCTGCTCGGCATGGGGGTCGGGATATTGACGATGCTGCTCGGCGTCGGCGGCGGCTTCATCATGGTTCCCGCGATGGTCTATCTGCTCGGCATGGGGACGCAGGTGGTCGTCGGCACCTCGCTGTTCCAGATATTGTTCGTGACGATCGCGACGACGATGGTGCATGCGATGACGACGGGTGCGGTCGACATCGTGCTCGCGGGGTTGCTGCTGCTCGGCAGCGTCACCGGCGCGCAGGTCGGCGCGCGCTTCGCCCAGTCGGTTCGGCCCGAATATCTGCGGCTGCTGCTCGCGGTGATCGTCCTTCTCGTGGCGCTGCGCATGGGGGTCGACCTCTTCATCCGCCCCGAAGAAATCTATACCGTGCAATGACGCGCCTGGCCGCCTTGCTGCTGGGGCTTGCCGCCACGCTGTTGCCCGCCGGGAGCGTGCAGGCGGCCGACCCGCGGCTGGTGCCCGACGTGTCGAACCGCGCGATCGACATCCAGTACAGCTTCACGGGCGAGGAACTGCTGCTGTTCGGCGCGATCCTCTATCCGGGCCAGCGCCTGCCCGACGACCGCGCTGATATCGTCGTCGTGCTGAAAGGGCCGGTGCGTCCGATCGTGCTGCGCGAGAAACAGCGCGTCGCGGGCATCTGGGTGAACGCCAGCAGCATTCGCCTGCGCACCTCGCCCGGCTTCTATGCGATCGGATCGTCGCGCCCGATCGACAAGCTGGTCGACGAGCGTACCGCGGCGATCTTCGAACTCGGGCTCAGCAACCTGTCGATGTCGCCGACGGGCTTTTCCGAAGCGAAGAAGCTCGAACGCTTCGAGGGCGGGCTGATCGATCTCTATCGCCGGCTCGGCCTTTTCTATGAAAACCCCCGCGCGGTGGAGATCAGCGAAGGGGTGCTCTATCGCGCGCGCATTCCCGTGCCGGCGCGCGTTCCGGTCGGCAATTACCGCGCCGAAACCTACCTGATCAGCAAGGGCCGCGTCATCGCGGTCGCCTCGCGCGACGTCGAGATCCGCAAGGCGGGGTTCGAACGCTTCGTCGCGCTCGCGGCGCAGCGCCACGGCTTTCTCTATGGCCTGACCGCGGTCCTCCTGTCGCTCGTCCTCGGCTATGGCGCTTCGGCGATCTTCCGGCGGCGCTGAACCCCAAAAAAGCAGCATAAGCGCTTTCTTTACCATCCGGTGCGATACCGGTGTCGGGACTGACAACAGGCGGGGCATTGGGATGGACATGCAGAGCGGCGGGTTCAGCGCCGGCGATCAGACGGCCGCGCAAACCGTGCGCCTCGCCGGTGGCGGGACCGTCGCGCCCATCGCGGCGGTGACGGCGCATCATCGCGACGAGCTGCTCGTCGGCGAAGTGATCGACATCGCGGGTTCGACCTCGCGCATCATCCTCGACGCGGGAGCGATCGGCCGGCTTGCGGGGTCGGGCGACCCCGCGGTCGCGATGGCGGGCCAGGTCGGCGCCCAGATCAAGGTCCGCGTCGGCAACGTCTGGCTTCTCGCCAGTATCCGCGACCAGCAACTTCACGAAGGCGACAGGGGCGTGATCGTCGCCTCGGTCGACTTCCTCGGCGAGGGCGACGAGGAGAAGCTGACCGGGCGCATCCACAATTTCCGCCGCGGCGTCACCCGCTATCCGGTGCCGGGCAGCGAGGTCTATGCGGCGACCAGCGCCGATTTGAAGCAGATCTATGCCGCCGACGAGCGCGCGCATGTCGAGATCGGAACCGTCTATCCGACCAAGGATATCCGCGGCTCGCTCTATGTCGACGCGATGCTCGGCAAGCATTTCGCGCTATTGGGTTCGACCGGCACCGGCAAATCGACGAGCGCGGCGCTGATCCTCCATAGGATCTGCGAACTCGCGCCGCAGGGCCATATCGTGATGATCGACCCGCACGGCGAATATTCGGCTGCCTTCAAGGGCACCGGCGCGCTGTTCGACGTCGACAATCTCGCGATGCCCTATTGGCTGATGAACTTCGAGGAACATTGCGAGGTCTTCGTCACCAGCGAGGGTCGCGAACGGCAGGGCGACTGCGACGTGCTCGCCAAATGCCTGCTCCAGGCGCGGCAAAAGAACCGCCTGGCCGAAGGGATGACCAAGCTCACGGTCGATTCGCCGATCCCCTATCTGCTCTCCGACCTGCTCGCCATCCTGTCGAACGAGATGGGCAAGCTCGACAAGGCGACCTCGTCGGCGCCCTTTATGCGGATCAAGGGCAAGATCGAGGAAATGCGCGCCGATCCGCGCTATAATTTCATGTTTTCGGGCATGCTCGTCGCCGATACGATGGCGGCCTTCATCGGCAAGATCTTCCGCCTGCCCTCGGACGGGCGCCCGATCTCGATCATCGACGTGTCGGGGGTGCCTTCGGACATCACCAGCGTCGTCGTCGCGGTGCTGTCGCGCCTGACCTTCGACTATGCGATCTGGTCGCGCGGCGAGCCGCAGCGGCCGATCCTGCTCGTCTGCGAGGAGGCGCACCGCTACATCCCGGCAAAGGACGTCGGCCAGGGGCAGGCGGTGCGCAAGATTCTCGAGCGGATCGCCAAGGAAGGCCGCAAATATGGCGTGTCGCTCGGCCTGATCACCCAGCGCCCGTCGGACCTCGCCGAAGGCGTGCTGTCGCAGTGCGGCACGATCATCTCGATGCGCCTCAACAACGAGCGCGACCAGCATTTCGTCAAGGCCGCGATGCCCGAGGGCGCGCGCGGTTTCATCGATTCGATCCCGGCGCTGCGCAACCGCGAGTGCATCGTCTGCGGCGAAGGCGTCTCGATCCCGATCCGCGTCTATCTCGACACGCTCGAAGAGGACAAGCGCCCGGCGTCGAGCGACCCGCTATTCTCGAAGCTATGGCGCGATACGGGCGGCGAGGTCGAAATCCTCGACCGGGTGGTCAAGCGCTGGCGCAGCCAGGGGCGTTGATTTTCTTCGCCTGACGGCGAAGGCGGCACCGGCCCGCTCCCCCCACCCGGCGGCCTCCCGACATAGTATTCTATGGGAGGCCGGGTGGGGGAGCGGGCCGGTGCCGCGTCTGGCTCAGCCAGACAAGAACATCAGCCCGCCGGCGGCTCCCACAGCTCGATCGGATTGCCCTCCGGATCGTGCACCCGCGCGAAACGGCCGGTCGCGGGGTCGTTCCACTCGTCCTTGGTGATGATCTCCTCGCCAGCGGCGCGGAAGGGTTCGAGCACCGCGTCGAGATCGTCGACGCGGAAATTGATCATATGCTGGCGGTCGGCGGTGAAATAATCGCTGTCGGCCTTGAAGGGTTCGAAGACGAGCGGACCGGCGGTGACGTTCCATACCCATTCGTTGGGCGGCACGCTGTCGTCGGCGCTGCAGCCGCCACCGACGCCGAGCCGCTGCTGATACCATGTCTTGAGCGCCGCAGGGTCGCGCGACCGGAAGAAGAGCCCGCCGATGCCTTTCACATGTCCCATGGGATGCCTCCCTGTCTGGTGAAGCGCGAATGCTAGGACGATTGCTTCAACGAATCCACTCCCCGCTGCCCTTGAACTCGTCGCGGATCTGGCCCGACTGGTTGAGCCGCGGGTCGGCATAGGTGGGCGGCGGCGATGCCGGCTGCCGGGCGGCGGTGACCGGCGTACCAATGTCGCGCCCCTGCTGCGCCAGCGCGCCGGGCATCGGGGCGGCCGCGACGTCCGGGAGCGGCGCGGCGGCGGTTTCGGGAAGCAGCGCGGCCGGCACCGCGCCCTTCGCGCGCGCCGCGATCTGCTCGGCGACCGGCAGATAAGGCCCCGGTGCCGGCTCGCGGCCGAGATAGGGCGCGCGGAACGCGTCGGGCATCCCCCAGCGCCCGCGCCAGCGGTGAAAGATATGCGCGCCGACGATATTGGTCATCACCAGGCTCTTGCCCCAGCGCGGCCAGATCGCCTGCGTGTGATAATGGGTCGCGAGGCCGACGCCGGAAAAGACATATCCGCCGAGCGCCGCCGAGGCGATACGGCTCGCGCGCAGCCAGTTCCGCTTTTCGGGCGCCCGCGCCATCGCGCCGTCGCAGGCGAAGGTGAACTGGCAGACGCCCGGACGCTGCGACCCCTGGAAGACGACGCCGCAGACGGTGTTGGGGAAGCTCGGGTGGCGGACGCGGTTGAGCACGACCTGCGCGACCCCGCGCATCCCGTCGTCGCTTTCGGACGCCGCCTCGTAATAAATGGCGGCGGTCAGGCAATAATGCGCTCGCTCGCGGTCGAGCGCGGTCGCGCCGCGAAAGACATAGGATTTGGCGGGCGGGCCGACGAACGCTTCCTGTTGCAGCGTCGCGGGGTCGGCGGGCGGCTGTCCGGTGGCATCGGCATATCCGACGCTCGCGGGATCGGGCAGCGTCGGATCGATCTTCAGCGCGTCGGCATAGCTTCCGGCGTTCATGATCGCCCAGCGCTGCGGGTCATAGGGCTTGAAGTCGAGCGGCACGCTGACGCTATAGGGGCCGAAATGCGGCGTGTAGGCGCGCAACTGCCCGCTTCCCAGGGCCATCGCCAGCGAGGCGACGATCACCGCGGCGATCAGCCCGGCCCAGAAATTGCGCCCCGGCCCGGCCGGCCGTTCAGCCAGCGGATCGAGCCAGGCGATGCCGGGCGTAAGATGCAGTTCGGGTTTCATGCGCGCGTCGGAATCCGGTGCCGCCCCGCGCGACCGATTCGCGCGCGACCCACGCTGACCCTCTTAAGCCGCGAGATACGAACAAAAAGTTGCGCCGCGGGCGAAATGTCCCGCGGCGGGACAGGCGAAAAAGGCGCCTGTCAGCGCGCGAGCAGCGCGATCACGAAGAGGATCAGCGCCGTGGTCGAGGCGATCGTGCGGACATGGTTCCACGCGGTCCATTCGCGCAGATAGCGCGCCCACAGCTCCGCGCCGGCCGCGCTCGCCGGATCGCTCGCAGCGAGCGCATTGTTGCGGGGGACGTTGAACAGCATCGTGACGACGAACATGCCGGCGAAATAGAGGAGGCCGCCCGCGAGCATCGCCGGGGCGCCGGGCCGGTCCCATCCGAGAAGCGCGATGATCGCGAGCGCGAGGCTCGACAGGCTGCTGCCGAGGAAGAGCGGCATGAACGGCGAGCGCAGGATCGCGGCGTCGATGCTGTTCATCGCCGCGACGCCGGCGGTCGTGTCGATGCGGCCGAGCGCCGTCATCACGAACGCCGAGAAAGCGAAATAGAGCCCGGCGAGCAGGCCGCAGGCGACGACCGAGAACCAGAGCAGGATAGTGATCGCGTGATCCATGACAGCCTCGTCCCGGCAAACGGCGCGGGTCGCGAGACTAGACGAGATCGGGAGGCTTTGCGAGCCCCGCCGGCCGGCCTGTCAGCCGTCGATCTCGGCGTGATACCATTCGCCGCGCGGGGTGACGGTGATGTCGAGGCCGAAGAGGTCGGTGAGCGTGTCGCTCGTCAGCAGGTCGGCCTTGGCCCCGTCGCGGAGGAGGTGGCCGCCGCGCAGCATCACGATGCGGTCGATCTCGGGCAGGATTTCCTCGATATGATGGGTGATGAGCAGCATCGTCGTGCCGCCCCGCGCGACGCCGCGCAGCATGTCGAGGAAATGGTGCCGCGCCGCGGGGTCGAGCCCCGCGCAGGGCTCGTCGAGCAGCAGCGCGCGCGGCCGGTGCGCGAGGGCGCGGGCGATCAGAACGCGGCGCGCCTCGCCGGTCGACAGGCTCGCCATGCTGCGCCCGATCAGGCGGCTCGCGCCGACCTCTTCGAGCGCGGCGCGCGAGACGTCGATCATCTCCTGCGTATAATGTTGATGCTTCCAGAGGCCGCGCGAGGCGAAGAAGCCCGAGACGACGCAGTCGAGCACCTCGAGCGGCGGCTCGGCGTCGAAATCGAGCTGTTCGGTGGAGGAGACGATGCCGAGCAGCTTGCGAAGCTCGAAGACGTTCCAGCTGTCCTGCCCGAAGATACGGACATCGGCGCCCCAGACGGGATAGAGCTGGCGCGTGATCAGCTTGACCAGCGTCGACTTGCCCGAGCCGTTGGCGCCGAGGATCGCGGTGCTTTCACCCGCGCCGATGGTCAGTGCGGCGAGATCGAGAATGCAGGCCTCGTCCGCCATGACGCGGACATCGGCGAGGGCGAGGAGGGGAGAGTCGTCGGCCATGGCGGCGCGTTGAGCATGGTGCGGTGCGATAGGGCAAGGGGGAAATGGTTTGGCGGGGACGTGGCGGTCGCTTTGGGGTGGGGAGCGGACGATCCTCCGATCCTCCCTGTCGCGCAGCGATGGGGAGGTGGCAGCGGCGTAGCCGCTGACGGAGGGGCCGAGCGCGAAGCGCTCGCTGGCGCTCGCGGCCCCTCCACCATCCTTCGGATGGTCCCCCTCCCCACGGCTCCGCCGCAGGGAGGATCTCTCCGCAACGCGCCTATATGCAGCGCACTTCTTGACATGGTTAGCCAGTTGGGACGTCGGGGCCGCGGGCCGCGGCGGCTGTTTCCGCATGGTTCTTCCGGTCATCCGATTTGGGATCATCAGTTGGTCGATTTCGACGCCCTCAATGCGATCATCGCGCCCGAAGCCGAGGCGATGGGCCTTGCGCTCGTGCGCGTCGCCTTCTTCGGCGGCGACAGCGACCCGACCCTGCAGGTGATGGCCGAGCGGCCCGACACGCGCCAGCTCACCATCGCCGATTGCGCCGATCTGTCGCGCCGTATCTCGGAACGGCTCGACGCGCTGGAAGAGGCGGGCAAGGACCCGATCGACGGCGCCTACCGGCTCGAGGTTTCGTCGCCCGGCATCGACCGGCCGCTGACCCGCCGCGCCGACTTCGCCGACTGGGCGGGGCATGAGGCGAAGGTGGCGCTCAAGGAGAAGCTGGACGGGCGCCAGCGTTTCAACGGTACCCTCGTCGGGATCGACGGCGATATCGTGACGATTTTGGACAAGGAAGAGGTCGAGCATAAACTGCCGTTCGACGCGATCGACACCGCGAAGCTCGTTCTCACCGACAAATTGATTGCCGCAACCGTCCCGCTCTCGACCGAGGGCGCCGACGATATGGAAGAAGAAGGACAGGACTGATGGCCACTGCCATTTCCGCCAACAAGGCCGAATTGCTCGCGATTGCCAACAGCGTCGCCAGCGAGAAGATGATCGACAAGACGATCGTCATCGAGGCGATCGAGGAAGCGATCCAGCGCGCGGCGCGCGCGCGCTACGGCGCCGAGAACGACATTCGTGCGAAATTGGACCCGCAGACCGGCGATCTCCGCCTGTGGCGCGTCGTCGAGGTGGTCGAGCAGGTCGACGATTATTTCAAGCAGGTCGACCTCGCCGCAGGCCAGAAGCTGCAGAAGGACGCCAAGATCGGCGACTTCATCGTCGACCCGCTCCCCGCGGTCGACCTCGGTCGTATCGACGCCCAGTCGGCGAAGCAGGTGATCTTTCAGAAGGTCCGCGAAGCCGACCGCGAGCGCCAGTATCAGGAATTCAAGGACCGCGCGGGTGAGATCATCACCGGCGTCGTCAAGTCGGTCGAGTTCGGCCACATCGTCGTCAACCTCGGCCGCGCCGAGGGCGTGATCCGCCGCGACCAGCAGATCCCGCGCGAACTGATGCGCGTCGGCGACCGCGTTCGCGCGCTGATCCTGTCGGTGCGCAGCGAGACGCGCGGGCCGCAGATTTTCCTGTCCCGCGCACACCCCGACTTCATGAAGAAGCTGTTCGCGCAGGAAGTGCCCGAAATCTACGACGGCATCATCGAGATCAAGGCGGCCGCCCGCGATCCGGGCAGCCGCGCCAAGATCGGCGTGATCAGCTATGACGGCAGCATCGACCCCGTCGGCGCCTGCGTCGGCATGAAGGGCAGCCGCGTGCAGGCGGTCGTCCAGGAAATGCAGGGCGAAAAGATCGACATCATCCCCTGGTCCGAAGACACCGCGACCTTCGTCGTCAACGCGCTCCAGCCCGCGACGGTGCAGCGCGTCGTCATCGACGAGGATGACGGGCGGATCGAGGTCGTCGTTCCCGACGACCAGTTGAGCCTCGCCATCGGCCGCCGCGGCCAGAACGTCCGTCTCGCCAGCCAGCTGACTGGCAGCCAGATCGACATCATGACCGAGGCCGACGCGAGCGAGAAGCGCCAGCGCGAATTCGTCGAACGTTCGACGATGTTCCAGGAAGAGCTCGACGTCGACGAGACGCTCGCGCAGCTTCTGGTCGCCGAAGGCTTCGGCGAGCTCGAGGAAGTCGCATACGTGCCGCTCGAGGAACTGGCGGGCATCGAAGGCTTTGACGAGGAGCTGGCGCAGGAACTGCAGAGCCGTGCGACCGAGGGGCTGGAACGCCGCGAGGAAGCCGCGCGCGCCGAGCGCCGCGAACTGGGGGTCGAGGACGATCTGGCCGAGGTTCCGCACCTGACCGAAGCGATGCTGGTCGTGCTCGGCAAGGCGGGGATCAAGACACTCGACGACCTCGCCGACCTCGCGACCGACGAACTGATCGCCAAGAAGCGGCAGGACAACCGCCGCGGCCCGTCGCGCGAACGCAGCGAGCGCGCTGAGGACAAGGGCGGCGTGCTCGGCGAATATGGCCTGAGCGAAGAGCAGGGCAACGAGATCATCATGGCAGCGCGCGCGCACTGGTTCGACGACGAACCCGTGGCCGAAGCGCCGCAAGCCGGGCCCGCGGCGGAGCCGCAAACCGGGGAGGCCGCCGATGCGGACCCCGCGCAATGATCAGCTGAGCGAAACCAGCCGCGCGGGGAAGCGCGGGGAGCACGTGCCCGAGCGGCGCTGTGTGGTGACCGGCGAGGTTTCGCCGGCCGACCGGCTCGTGCGCCTCGCACTCGGGCCCGACGGCGCCATCGCGCCCGACGTCCACGGCAAGGCGCCGGGGCGCGGCGCGTGGATCGGCGTGCCGCGCGCCGAGCTCGAGGCGGCGCAGGCGAAGGGCAAGCTCAAGGGCGGGCTCGCGCGGGCGCTGCACGAAGGTCATATCGCGATCCCCGACGATCTCGGCGAGCGGATCGCGGCGCAGCTTGCGCGCGCGACGCTCGACCGACTGGGGCTCGAAGCGCGCGCGGGCACGCTGATCAGCGGCAACGACAAGATCGAGCAGGCGGCGCGGCGCGGGCAGGTCCGCCTGCTGCTGCACGCGCGGGATGCCGGCGAGGATGGGCGCAAGAAACTGGCGCAGGCGTGGCGCGTCGGTGAGGATGACGAAGGCTCGGGCCGTGAAGGGATGGTCTTGCCGGTGGACCGGCAGTCCCTATCTATGGCATTGGGGCGTGAAAATGCGGTGCATTTGGCGATTATCGACGCCCGCGCCGCCGACCGGGTGCTGGCGCATTTGAGCCGCTGGCAGTTTTTCACCGGATGGAGTAGGGACGCGGCCAACCGCGTTCCGACGGAGGATTCCCGCGCGGCGGGAGACGAGGCGGCGTCCACGGATTCCGGGGCTTCGGGCGCGTTTTTGAAGGAATGATGGTTTTCGATGAGTGACGAACAGGACAAGCCGACTCTTACCCGCAAGCCCCTGGGGCTGAAGCGGACGGTCGAGGCCGGGCAGGTGCAGCAGCAATTCAGCCACGGACGCCGCAACACGGTGGTGGTCGAGGTGAAGCGCCGCCGCGTGATCGGACGTCCGGGCGAAGCCGCACCCGCGCCCGAGCCCGAAGAGGTCCAGGCCGCACCCGCGCCCGCGCCGAAGCCCGCCCCGGCCCCCAAACCGGCCCCGGCGCCGCGCGCGACCGAATCGGACAGCCTGATGTCGCGTCAGGAACGCCAGGCGCAGCTGCTTCGCGAAGCCGAGGAAGCCCGCATGACGGCGCTCGAGGAAACGCGCCGCCGCGAGGAAGCCGCACGCGCCCGCGCCGCCGAGGAAGAAAAGCAGCGCGTCGAGGCGCGCGAGGAACAGGTGGCGGCCAAGGCGACCGAGCCCGCGCCCGCGCCCGCCGCGAGCGAGCCCGAGGCGGCCGAAGCCCCCGCGGCCGAAACGACGCCCGCCGCCGCCGCTGCGCCGCGCGCCGCGGCCACCGCCGCTCCTGCGCCGCGCCGCTTCACGCCGGTCGAGGCGCCCAAGCGTCCCGAGCCCAAGCGTCCCGAGCCCAAGGCGAATCGCGGCGCCGACAATCGCCGCCAGTCGGGCAAGCTGACCGTCGCGCGTGCGCTCAACGATGACGAGGGCGCCCGCGCCCGCAGCCTCGCGGCGCTGAAGCGCGCCCGCGAAAAGGAGCGGCGCTCGCATATCACCTCGTCGGGTCCGCGCGAAAAGCAGATCCGCGAAGTCGTCGTGCCCGACACGATCACGGTGCAGGAACTCGCCAACCGCATGGCCGAAAAGGGCGCGGACCTGGTGAAGGCCCTGTTCAAGATGGGCATGCCGGTCACCGTCAACCAGACGATCGACCAGGACACCGCCGAGCTGCTCGTCACCGAATTCGGGCACGAGATCAAGCGCGTCAGCGAGGCCGACGTCGACATCCGCCACGACAAGGACGTCGACGACGCCGCGGCGCTGAAGCCGCGCGCGCCGGTCGTCACGATCATGGGCCACGTCGATCATGGCAAGACCAGCCTGCTCGACGCGCTGCGCGGCGCGAACGTGCAGGCGGGCGAGGCCGGCGGCATCACCCAGCATATCGGCGCCTATCAGGTGAAGACCCCCGACGGGTCGCTGGTGACCTTCCTCGATACGCCGGGCCACGAAGCCTTTACCGAAATGCGCCAGCGCGGTGCCAACGTCACCGACATCGTCATCCTGGTGGTTGCCGCCGACGACGGGCTGAAGCCGCAGTCGATCGAGGCGATCAACCATGCCAAGGCGGCGGGCGTGCCGATGATCGTCGCGATCAACAAGGTCGACAAGGAAGGCGCGAATCCCCAGCGCGTGCGCGAGCGCCTGCTCGAGCATGAGGTGATCGTCGAGGAAATGGGCGGCGACGTCCAGAATGTCGAAGTGTCGGCGCTCAAGAAGACCGGTCTCGACAAGCTGCTCGACGCGATCGCGGTGCAGGCCGAGATCATGGAGCTGAAGGCCAACCCCGACCGCGCCGCCGAAGGCACGGTGGTCGAGGCGAAGCTCGACAAGGGCCGCGGGCCCGTGGCGACGATCCTCGTCCGCCGCGGCACGCTGAAGGTCGGCGACATCTTCGTCTGTGGCGCCGAAAGCGGCCGCGTTCGCGCGCTCGTCAACGACAAGGGCCAGCAGATCAAGGAAGCCGGCCCGTCGATGCCGGTCGAGGTCCTCGGCCTCGGCGGCGTGCCGATGGCGGGCGATACGCTGACCGTCGTCGAGAATGAGGCGCGCGCCCGCGAGGTCGCGGCCTATCGCCAGAGCGAAGCGCTGAAGAAGCGGACGGCGCAGGCGCCGGTCAGCCTCGAAGGCATGTTCTCGGCGCTCGCCGACAAGGCCAATGTCATCGAATATCCGGTGGTCATCAAGGGCGACGTGCAGGGCAGCGTCGAGGCGATCGTCAATGCGCTCAACAAGCTGTCGACCGACGAGATCCGCGTCCGCGTGCTCCATTCGGGCGCCGGCGCGATCACCGAGAGCGACGTGACGCTCGCCGCCTCGACCAAGGCGCCGATCATCGGCTTCAACGTCCGCCCGAACGCCAAGGCGCGCGAGATCGCGAACCGCGAGAAGGTGCGCTTCATGTACTATGACGTCATCTATCACCTGACCGAGGAAGTCGCGAAGGAGATGGCGGGCGAGCTGGGTCCGGAGCGCATCGAGAATGTCGTCGGCCGCGCCGAGGTCAAGGAAGTCTTCCCGGCTGGCAAGCGCGACAAGGCCGCGGGTCTGCTGGTGCTCGAGGGATCGATCCGCAAGGGGCTCCACGCGCGCCTCACCCGCGACGACGTCATCGTCTCGGCGACGACGATCGCCTCGCTCCGCCGCTTCAAGGACGATGTCGCCGAAGTGCGCGCGGGCCTGGAGTGCGGCGTCGTGCTGGCGGACACCAACGACATCAAGCCGGGCGACCACCTCGAAGTCTTCGAAGTCGAGCTGCGCGAACGGACGCTGTAAATCACTTCCCCTCCCGCGTGCGGGAAGGGATCGGGAGGCGCCAGCATGGCACGCTATGTGGCACTGTTCGGCAGCATCAACGTCGGTGGAAACCGGCTGAAGATGGCCGATCTGCGCGCGGCGTTCGAAGCCGAGGGGTTCAGCGACGTCGAAACCGTCGTGGCGAGCGGCAATGTCATCTTCTCGCACCCCGCGCGGCCGACGCGCGGGCTGGAGGAAAAGCTGACGCTGATGGTCGACGACCGGTTCGACATGAGCTGCGCCGCCCTCGTGCGCAGCCGCGACGAACTCGCCGCGGGAATCGCCGACAATCCGTTCGCGGGCACCAACGAGGACAAGTTCGTCCACACCATGTTCCTCGACGGGCAGCCGACCGCGGCGCAGTTCGATGCGCTGGCGGCCGACAAATGGATCAAGCCGAACGAGCGCCTCGCGCTGGGCGACCGGGCGCTTTATATCGATTATGGCGACGGCGTGGCCGACAGCAAGCTCACCGCGCGCCTGATCGAGCGTCGGCTGGAACATAAGGGCACGGCGCGCAACATGCGTTCGATCGCTCGGATCGTCGACAAGCTCGACCAGTTGGAGAAAGCGGAGCGATGAAAACCGAAAGGGATCGGAAAAGGGATAGCGGCCCCTCGGTTCGCGTGCTGCGCGTCGGCGAGCAGGTACGCCACCTCCTGTCCGAAATTCTCGCGCGCGGCGATGTCCACGACGATGTGCTCGCGACGCATCCGGTCAGCATCACCGAAGTCCGCATGTCGCCCGACCTGCGCCACGCGACGGTGTTCGTGAAGCCGCTGCTGGGCAAGGACGAGGAGGCGGTGCTGAAGGCGCTGCGCACCAACACCGCCTATCTCCAAAAGAGCGTCGCGGCGAAGGTGCGGATGAAATATGCCGCCAAGCTGAAATTCCTCGCCGACGAAAGCTTCGACGAGGCGAGCCATATCGATGCGCTGCTGCGCGATCCGAAGGTGGCGCGGGATTTGGGGGGCGGTGAAGAGGGCTGAACTCCTTGCTGTCCCTCATGCTCGCGCTCATCAGGCCGGCACCAGCCGGGTGTTGATGATGATCCGCACCTTGCGGCCGACGATGAACGAATAGGCGGTCATGCCGAAATCGCGGCGGTTGATCGTCGTCGTTCCGGTGAGGTCGATGGTCTCGCGTCCGGTCGCGCGTGCCGGCGGGTTGGAGAAGGTGACGGCGAGCACGACCGGCTTCGTTACGCCGCGCGCGGTGAGGTCGCCCGACACATTGCCTGTCGTCGCCCCGGTCATGGCCAGCGCATGGCCGGCGAAGCGGACGATCGGATGATGGTCGACGTCGAAGAAATTCCTGCCCTTCAGCCGCCCGGTGGTGAGCGCATCGCTCGCGCTGAGCTGGCGCGCGTCGATCGCCACGTTCAGATCGATCCTGTCCATCGCGCCGGGCGATAGCGCGACGCTGCCCGATACCGAGGGGAAATGGGCGGTGCGGCTGCCGATGCCGAGAAAGCCGACCTTCGCGTCAACGCGGCTCGCCGCGCTGTCGATGCGGTAGGCGAGGGTCGCGGGGGCGCTGGCCGCCGGCGCCGCGAGCAGGAGCGCGGCCGTCGCAAGCGATGAGATGGCGAATGTCGGCATGGTCACCCGTCTTCGGCTAGCCGCCCTGACGGCGATGTATCGCGCGTTTCGGGGGAGTGCGAAAGCGGATTCGTCAAAGCCCGCGCGGAGGTTTTCTACTTCCCCTTCCTGATCCCCGCCGCTGCCTCCAGCTCGACCAGCGCATCCTCCAGATAGTCGATCATCCGCTGCGCATGCGGGACGCTGCGGCGGCAGGCGGTGATGCCGAAGTCGATATTCTTGTTGTTGCTGACTTGGGTGATGTTCATCGCCATGCCGTCGACCGGGATGCTCGCGGGATACATGCCGTCGAGCCGCGCGCCGTTCCAATACATCTGCTCGCGCGGTCCCGGCACGTTCGAGATGGTCGCCGAATAGGCGGGGAATTTGTCGGCGGTGCGGGTCAGCGCGGTGAGCATCTGCGGGAAGCTGGTGATCGCGGTGTAGAGCTGAATCTGCTGGGCGGTCATCGCGCGGAGCTGTGCCTTGGCCGCGTTCATCGACGCCTGGATCGCCGCCATCCGTTCGGCGGGATCGTCGATGTTGGTTGCGAGATTGGCGGTGACCGAGGCGACCGAATTGCCCGAATCGACGTCGTCCTTGGGGCGGATCGACACCGGCGCCATGGCTTTCAGGGGCTTGTCGGGCAGTTCGTTCAGCGATTGCAGATATTTCCGCATCGCGCCCGCGCACATGCCGAGCACCGCATCGTTGATCGTCCCGTCATAGGCCTTGCCCACCGCACGGACGCGGTCGAGCGACCAGCTTTGCGCGACGAAGCGGCGCGCGCCGGTGATGTTGCGGTTGAAGCTGGTGCGCGGCACGCCGGCGAAGGGCGTGACGAGTCCCTCGCCGCCCAGGCCGACCATTGCCGCGGCATATTGATTGAGCGCCTTGGTCACCCCGACGCTGTTCCCCCATTGCTCCTTCAGGAATTCGCCGATCGCGCCGATGTCGGTCAGGCTGGGGCGCGGCGCCTTCCTGGGCAGCGGGAACTGGCGCTTATAGGCTTCATAGGCCTCGACCGACAGCGGCGAAGCGGTGCGCCGCTCCTTGGGGTCGGGCGACAGCATCGAATTATAGAAATGGATGCTCGCCGCGCCGTCCATCAACGCGTGGTGGATCTTCTTGAAGGTCGCGATCTGGCGGTTCGGCAGGCCCGAGATCAGCGTGATCTCCCACAACGGCCGGGTGCGGTCGAGCAGCCCCGAATGGAGGCGCGAGGCGAGTTCGAACATCTCGCGGTAGCGCCCCGGCTTGGGCAGCGCCGCGGCGCGGACATGATAGTGCATGTCGATGTCGCGGTCGGGCTCGAGCCGGATCGGGCCGTACTGGCCGAGCGGGGTCAGCTTCAGCACTTCGCTGAACGGGCGCCGCAGCCCTTCCGACTGGCGGAGCAGCGCGAGTTGCTCGTTCAGCCATTCGGTCTCGTCGACATCGTCGGGGAGGGTGTAGAGGTTGATGCCGCCGATGTGCATCGGCATCTCGCGGCTTTCCCCCCACAGGAACATCGCGTCGGTCACCGGCATCAGGCGCATCGGCAGCTCTCCCCGTCATGCTGCGGCATTTGAGCGCAGCATGACAGCGAGCAGCGGTGAGTCAAGCGGAGGTCAGGGCGCGCAGAAGGCGATTTCGATCGTCACCGACCCTTGCCGTTCCAGATGATGCGGAACGCAGGGTGGGATCAGCATCGTGTCGCCGGTCTTCAACAGGCGGGCGCCCCCTGTCTCGTCGTCCCAGTGGAAACGGATCGACCCGGCGAGGACCGACAGCAGCCCCCATGCGCCCTCCTTGAGGTCGTGGCGGCGGAGCAGGCCCGCCGGAATGGCGTCCGCCCCGAACGGGCCGATCCGCCGGTAGGCGCGGGCGCCGGAGGGAAGCGGCGGCCCGCGCTCGGCGATCGGCACGGTCATGGTCTAAAAGCCCGCGGCCGCTCGGACGACGAAGAAGGTGACGCCAAGGAAGGCGAAGCCAGCGGGCACCGCGAGAATCTGCGCCGCGACGGTGCGCCGGTCCATCGGCCCGGTCCAGGTGTCGAGCAGGCCATCGCTGCGGTCGAGCGGCGAATCATGCTCCGCGCCCTTCTGCGCGTTGAGCAGCTTCGCGGTGCCGAAGAACATCAGCATGTAGAGGCCCGAGATGACGAGCATCATCACCGTCGCCGCATCGCGCCCGGTCGCCGCGAAGATGCCGAGAAAGAAGACCGCATAGCAGGCGAACATCGCGTGCCAGGTCGAGCGCGGAAGCTGGAAGCCCGCCTGGACCCCGCTGGTTTCATAGGGATCGTTGGAGCGATAGACGGGCGGGGGAACGGAGGGGAGATCAGACATCGGGCAACTCCACTTTCTTCGCGAGGGGATCGTCCCGGTCGCGGTGAACCCAGATGCCGGTGAGCAGGCTCTCGGCGATCATCCGCGCCTTCGCGCCGACATGGGCGGTGGCTTCCGGGGTCGGGGCGATATCGTGCAGCGTCCGGTAGAAGAGCCGTAGCCACTGCTGGAAATGCTCCTGCCCGATCGTCGGGATCGCCAGATGCTTCATCATCGGATTGCCGGTGAAATTGCCGGCGCTGAGCAGGATCGACTGCCAGAAGCGGTTCATCTGGCCGAGGTGCTTCGGCCAGTCGTCGATGCGCGCGTCGAAGATCGGGCCGAGCATCGCATCCTCGCGCACCGAGGCGTAGAAGCGATCGACCAGTTCGGCGATGAAAGGCTCGTCGATGCCCATGGCCAGCGCCTCGGCGCGTCGCTCCTCCCGGGCGGCGATGGCGTGGGGATGGGCCTGGACCGTTCGTGTCGTCATAATGTTCCGACTCTATATTGAGTATCTGAAATACCTCTTTAAGCGGGTTGCCGCAAAAAGCAATATCTAATATACCACTTTTATGCGGCTCAGTCTCCATAGCGATTATGCCCTGCGCATCCTGATGGCGCTATCCGCGACCGGCCGCCAGATGTCGGTCGACGAGATCGCGGGCCAATATGGCATTTCGCGCAACCATCTCGCCAAGGTCGCGCAGCGGCTGCAGGCGCTCGGCTATGTCAGCGCGCAGCGCGGGCGCGGCGGCGGGCTGACGCTGGCGCGCGAACCCGAGGCGGTGATCGTCGGCACGGTGGTGCGCGAGTTCGAGAATCTGGAGGGGCTGGTCGAGTGCATGGACCCCGCGACCTCGACCTGCCCGGTGTGTGGCGGCTGCGGCTTGCAGGGCGCGCTCGGCGGGGCGCTCGCGGCGTTCCTCACGCATCTCGACGGCTATCGGCTCACCGATCTGGTGCCGCAGCCCGGGCGCTTCCGCGCGCTGCTCGGGGTCGCCTGATTTTCGATTTGCGTGGCGCGGCCAAGGCGGTATCGCTCGGCGCATGGCCAAGCTCTATTTCTATTATGCCAGCATGAACGCGGGCAAGTCGACGACGCTGCTTCAAGCGGATTTCAACTATCGCGAGCGCGGCATGGAAACGATGCTGTGGACCGCGGCGCTCGACGACCGCTACGGCGCGGGGCAGGTGACGAGCCGCATCGGATTGATGGCCGAGGCGCATAAATTCGACCCCGACAGCGACCTTTGGGCGGCGGTGCAGGCCGAGAACGCCGAGCGTCCGCTCGCCTGCGTGCTCGTCGACGAGGCGCAGTTCCTGTCGCGCGCGCAGGTGCTCGATCTCGCGCGGCTCGCCGACGAGGCGAATATTCCGGTGCTCTGCTATGGCCTTCGCACCGATTTCGCGGCGAATTTGTTTCCCGGCTCGGCAGCGCTGCTCGGCCTCGCCGACGCGCTCGTCGAGCTCAAGGCGGTGTGCGAATGCGGGCGCAAGGCGACGATGAACCTGCGCGTCGACGAACGCGGTCGCGCGGTGGTCGAGGGCGCGCAGACCGAGATCGGCGGCAACGATCGCTATGTCGCGATGTGCCGCCGGCATTTCATGGAAAAGCGGCGCCAGGCGGCGGAGGCGCCAAGGGAGGTGGGCGCCGATGCTTGACCGCCTCTACGCCGAACTCGTCGACGGCGAGTTGAGGCTCGTCAAGCTCGTCGAAGCGCATCGCGAGCCGCTTGGCGCGGCCTGCGCCGCCGATCCCGATATCTGGCCGATCTATGCGTCGAGCTTCGACCCCGGGCATTTCGACGCCACCTTCACCGCGCTGCTCGCGAACCCCGCGCGCATGCCCTATGCGGTATTCGCCGGCGACCGGCTGGTCGGCATGACGGCTTATCTGCGGGCCGATGTGTCGGCACAGACGATCGAGATCGGTAACAGCTATATCCATCCCGATGTGCGCGGCACCGGGCTCAACGGGCGATTGAAGCGGCTGATGCTGGGCCACGCTTTCGCGGCCGGCATCCGCCGCGTCGAATTCCGCATCGACGAGCGCAACCAGCGCAGCCAGGCGGCGGTCGCGAAGCTCGGCGCCATCAAGGAAGGCGTGCTCCGCGCCGAGCGCATCACCTGGACCGGGCATGTGCGCGATACCGGCCTCTGGTCGCTGCTCGCGGGGGAGTGGCGGGGGTAGGGCGCTCGCAAGTCAGCGCCCGTTCAGCCGCGCTGTGCTAGGCACCGCGCCATGAAACAGAAACTCGCACTCTCCCTGGCCGCCATGCTGCTTCCCCTTTCTGCAGCGGCGGCCGACGAGCCCGCCCCGAAACAGGCTGCGGCCGCGTCGCGCGAGATCGGCGCCGAGGCGAGCATCGTCTTCCCCAGCGACACGACGATCCGCAACTGGCGCGCCGACCGCGAGCGCGGCATCTGGGTGCAGGACCGCCGCGGCGACTGGTATTACGGGTTGTTCGCCGGAATTTGCCGCGATGTCGATTTCGCGCAGGCGATCGGCTTCGACACCCGCGGCCAATCGCGGCTCGACCGTTTTGCGACGCTGGTCGTGCGCGGCGAGCGCTGCCCGCTGGTGTCGTTCGTGAACTCGGCGCCGCCGCCGTCGAAGGCCGAACGCGACAAGGCGAAGGACGCGGCGAAGGCCGAAACGCCGCCGCGAAATTGACAAGCCGCGCCGCACCGGCCTAGCGGCGGCGGATGAACGGCTGGATCATCCTCGACAAACCCGTGGGCCTCGGCTCGACCCAGGCGGTGGGCGCGGTCAAGCGCGTGTGCCGCGAGGCCGGGCTGGGCAAGGTCAAGGTCGGGCATGGCGGCACGCTCGACCCGCTCGCGTCGGGGGTGCTGCCGATCGCGCTCGGCGAGGCGACGAAGCTGACCGGCCGCATGCTCGATGCGAGCAAGGTCTACGACTTTACGGTGGCGTTCGGCACCGAGACCGCGGGGCTCGATGCCGAAGGCGAGGTGGTCGCGACCAGCGACGTGCGGCCGACGCTCGCCGAGGTCGAGGCCGTGCTGCCGCGCTTCACCGGCGACATCGAGCAGGTGCCGCCTGCCTTTTCCGCGATCAAGGTGGACGGCCAGCGCGCCTATGACTTGGCGCGCAAGGGCGAAGCGGTCGAGATGAAGGCGCGCAGCGTGACGGTCTTCAGCCTTCGTCATCCCGGACTTGATCCGGGGTCCCGCTCAGCGGCGCCGGAAAGCGGGGCCCCGGATCAAGTCCGGAGTGACGAGAAGGAGGAAGGGAGGCTCGACAGCATCACCTTTACCGCCCATGTCTCGAAAGGCACCTATATCCGCAGCCTTGCGCGCGACATCGCGCAGGCCGTCGGCAGCGTCGGCCATGTCACCATGCTCCGCCGCACGAAAGCGGGGCCCTTCACGCTCGACGACGCGATTTCGCTGGACAAATTGAACGCTTTCGGCCAAGGGGCCGCGCAATCAGAGATTATTCTGCCGCTGGAGGCAGGGCTGGTCGACATCCCGGCTCTGGACCTTTCCCCGGAAGCGGCAGGGGCGATCCGCCAGGGTCGCGTCTGGACCGGGGCAAGCACGCACGACGGGCTCTATTGGGGACGGGACGGCGAATATCGTCCCATCGCCCTGATAGAGGTTTCGGCGGGAACGCTGAAGGTCGTGCGGGGCTTCAATCTGTAAGCAGGATGTTCGAAGGAAGTAGTACATGTCGATTACCGCCGAGCGCAAAGCCGAAGTCATCAAGGACAATGCCCGTGCCAAGGGCGACACCGGTTCGCCGGAAGTCCAGGTCGCGATCCTGACCGACCGCATCAACACGCTGACCGATCACTTCAAGGCGCACCACAAGGACAATCACAGCCGCCGCGGGCTGCTGATGATGGTCAACAAGCGCCGCAGCCTGCTCGACTATCTTCGCAAGAAGGACGAGGGCCGCTATCAGGCGCTCATCGCGAAGCTGGGTCTTCGTAAATAAGAATTTCTGGCGGCCCCGGACTTCCGGGGCCGCTGTCATATTGGCCGCCCGCCTATGTGCGCGGCCACAGGGCCGCTCCCGCATCCGGCGGGACCGCCATAGGGGCATCAAAGCGCCCCACACCGCCCCGGGCCGGATCGCCCGGAATCAGAGGCCCCGCCCGGCATAGGGCCCGGCGGGCGAAGGAAACATCATGTTCGACGTGAAAAAAGTATCGATCGAGTGGGGCGGTGAAACGCTGACCCTCGAAACGGGCAAGGTTGCCCGCCAGGCCGACGGCGCCGTCATGGCGACGCTGGGCGAAACGGTTGTCCTGTGCGCCGTGACCGCCGCCAAGTCGGTCAAGGAAGGGCAGGATTTCTTCCCGCTCACCGTCCATTATCAGGAAAAATATTCGGCCGCGGGGCGCATCCCGGGCGGCTTCTTCAAGCGCGAACGCGGCGCGACCGAAAAGGAAACGCTGGTTTCCCGCCTGATCGACCGTCCGATCCGTCCGCTGTTCCCCGAGGGTTTCTACAACGAGATCAATGCCATCGCTCAGGTGCTGAGCTATGACGGCCACAACGAACCCGACATCCTCGCGATGGTCGCGGCGTCGGCCGCGCTCACCATCTCGGGCGTGCCCTTCATGGGCCCGATCGGCGCCGCGCGCGTCGGCTATGTCGACGGCGAATATATCCTCAACCCGACCGACGAGCAGGTCGCCGAGGGCGATCTCGACCTGGTCGTCGCCGCGACCTACGATGCGGTGATGATGGTCGAATCCGAAGCCAATGAGCTGTCGGAAGAGGTCATGCTGGGCGCCGTCCTGTTCGCGCACGACGCGTGCAAGGAAGTCGTCAAGGCGATCGTCAAGCTCGCCGAACAGGCCGCCAAGGATCCCTGGGAGATGGCGTCGTCGGACGACAATGCCGCGCTCAAGGACAAGCTCAAGAAGCTGATCGGCAAGGACATCGCCGCCGCCTACAAGCTGACCGACAAGTCGGCCCGCTCGAACGCTTTGAACGAAGCGCGCGCGAAGGCGAAGGAACAGTTCGTCGCCGACGGGCTCGACCCGCAGAGCGTGATGGCCGGCATCAAGCTGATCAAGAAGCTCGAAGCCGAAATCGTCCGCACCGCCATCCTCAAGGACGGCAAGCGCATCGACGGCCGCACCACGACGCAGATCCGTCCGATCGTCGCCGAAACGCACTTCCTGCCGCGCGCGCACGGCTCGGCGCTGTTCACCCGCGGCGAGACGCAGACGATCGCGACCTGCACGCTGGGCACCAAGGAAAGCGAGCAGATGGTCGACGGCCTCAACGGCCTGTCGTACCAGAATTTCATGCTCCACTATAACTTCCCGCCCTATTCGGTCGGCGAAGTCGGCCGCTTCGGCGCCCCGGGCCGCCGCGAAGTCGGCCATGGCAAGCTCGCCTGGCGCGCACTGCACCCGGTGCTGCCGACGAAGGACGACTTCCCCTACACGATCCGCCTGACCAGCGACATCACCGAGTCGAACGGCTCGTCGTCGATGGCGTCGGTGTGCGGCGGCTCGCTGTCGATGATGGACGCCGGCGTGCCGATCAAGCGCCCCGTCTCGGGCATCGCGATGGGCCTGATCCTCGAGGGCAAGGACTATGCGATCCTCTCCGACATCCTGGGCGACGAGGATCACCTCGGCGACATGGACTTCAAGGTCGCGGGCACGTCCGAAGGCATCACCACGATGCAGATGGACATCAAGATCGCGGGCATCACGAAGGAAATCTTCGAGGCCGCGCTGACCCAGGCCAAGGAAGGCCGCGCGCATATCCTCGGCGAGATGAACAAGGCGCTCGGCGAGACCCGCAGCGAATTGTCGGCGCATGCGCCGCGGATCGAGACGATGCAGATCGACAAGGCGAAGATCCGCGACGTCATCGGCACCGGTGGCAAGGTGATCCGCGAGATCGTCGCGACCACCGGCGCCAAGGTCGACATCGACGACGAGGGCCTGATCAAGATCTCGTCGAGCGACCTCGACCAGATCGAGGCCGCGCGCAAGTGGATCGCCGGCATCGTCGAGGAAGCCGAAGTCGGCAAGATTTATGACGGCAAGGTCGTCAATCTCGTCGATTTCGGGGCGTTCGTGAATTTCATGGGCGGCAAGGACGGCCTCGTCCACGTCAGCGAAATCAAGAACGAGCGCGTCGAGAAGGTCGCCGACGTCCTGAGCGAAGGCCAGGACGTCAAGGTCAAGGTGCTCGAGATCGACCCGCGCGGGAAGGTCCGCCTGTCGATGCGCGTCGTCGACCAAGAAACCGGCGAGGAACTCGAAGATACGCGCCCGCCGCGCGAACCCCGCGAGCGCGGGGACCGCGGCGATCGTGGCCCGCGCCGTGACGGCGACCGGGGCCGCGGCGGCCGCGATCGCGGTCCGCGCCGCGACGGCGAAGGCCGGGGCGACCGCGGCCCGCGCCGCGAACGCAGCGAAGGTCCCGAGGATCAGGGCCATGTGCCCGATTTCCTGAAGGACTGATCGCCCGCAAAGCGAACTAGGAGAGGGGCCGCGAAAGCGGCCCCTTTTTTTGGCGCGATTGACTGTTTTGGGGTGGATTTGGGCCATTCCCCTCCCTTTTAGGGAGGGGTTAGGGGTGGGTGCGCGAGCGGAGCGAGCCCACGAAAGAATGCCGCCTTCGCGGCTACCTACCCCCAGCCCCTCCCTAAAAGGGAGGGGAGAAGGTATGGCCGCAATCGGCCGTTTTCTGCATGACCGCCATGACGGTTGATACCTCGCGCAACCGCTCTAAAAGGCCGCCATGCAAGATCGCCTGAAACGCCTGAAATTCCGCGCCTGGCATCGCGGCACGCGCGAGGCCGACTATATGATCGGCGGCTTTTTCGACCGTTATGCGCCCGAATGGAGCGAGGACGAGATTGCCTGGTATGAGGCGGTCGTCGAAGAGGATGATGTCGACATCATGGCGTGGGCGCTCGGCACCGGGCAGCCGCCCGCGCATCTCGACCGCCCCGAACTGATCGCCGCGATGCGCCGGCTGGACTATATTCCGCTGCCATGACCCGGACGGCCGCCGACATTTTCGCCGCGATCGGATCGGCGTCGGCGCCGCTGACGCTGGCGCGCGCGGCCGACGGCTTCCTGCCGCTGCTGCTCGCCGATCTGGCGCGGGCGAGCGACACGCGGCTGGTTTACGTGGCGACCGACGATGCGGCGATGCAGGCGGTCGCCGACGCCGCGCCCTTTTTCGCGCCCGACCTGATCGTCCATCGCTTTCCGGCGTGGGACTGCCTGCCCTATGACCGCGCGGGGCCGTCGATGCGGGTCAGCGCCGACCGGCTGGCGACGCTGTCGGCGTTGCAGGCGCCCGCGAAGCGCGGCGAACTGATCCTGACCACCGTCGCCGCGATCACCCAGCGCACGCTCACCCCTTTTCGCATCCGCCAACTCGCGACGACGCTCGCGCCCGGCCAGCGGATCGACCGCGACGCGCTGACCGAGCTGCTCGTCTCGAACGGCTTCAATCGCGTCGACACCGTCGCCGACCAGGGCGAGTTCGCGGTGCGCGGCGGCATCGTCGACCTGTTCCCCGCGGGCGAGGAAACGGGTCTCCGCGTCGATTTCTTCGGTGACGAGATCGAGAGCATCCGCCGCTTCGACCCCGCCGACCAGCGCAGCCTCGGCCCCGCCAAGGCGCTGTCGCTGCTCCCCGCCGCCGAAACTTTGCTCGATGAAGCGACGATCAAGCGCTTCCGTTCCGCCTACCGCGAAATCTTTGGCGCGCAGGCGACCGGCGATCCGCTGTATCAGGCGGTGAGCGAAGGGCGGCGGCAGGCGGGCATGGACCATTGGCTGCCGCTGTTCGAGGAGCGGCTCGCGACCTTGTTCGACCATATCGACCCGGCAACCCCGGTGCTGCGCGGCCACCGCACCGACGCGACCGCCGAGACGCGCTTCGACGCGATCTGCGACTATCACGCGAACCGCGTCGCCGCCGAGCGCGAGCAGGCGGGCAGCTATCGCCCGCTCGCCCCCGACACGCTCTATCTGACCGAGGCCGAATGGAGCGACGCCGAGGCGGCGCGACCCGTCCATGTCGTCACCCCGTTCGACATCCCCGAAGCGCCGGCGGTGCTCGACCTCGAGACGTTCGCGGCGCGCGATTTCACGCCCGAGCGGACCGCCGACCTCAATGTCTACGACAAGGTCGCCGACCATCTGTCGGACGAGCGGCGCAAGGGGCGGCGAACGATCATCGCCAGCTATTCGGCGGGCGCGCGGGATCGGTTGTCGGGGTTGCTGCGCGAACATGGAGTGACGTCGCTCGCGCCTGCCGAAGGCTGGCAGGACGCTCTCGGCACCGCCTCGGCCGAGGCTGGCGGCGCCACCGCGATGGTCGTCCTGCCGCTCGACCATGGCTTCGCGTCCGACGCGCTCAGCCTGCTGACCGAGCAGGACATCCTCGGCGAACGCCTCGTGCGGCGGCAGAAGCGCCGCAAGAGCGCCGACGCTTTCCTCGCCGAGCTCGCGACGCTCAGCGTCGGCGATCTCGTCGTCCATCTCGACCACGGCATCGGCCGCTACGAGGGGCTGACCTCGATCCCGGTCGGGAACAGCCCGCACGACTGCGTCGCGCTTACTTACGCCGGCGGCGACAAGCTCTATGTCCCGGTTGAGAATCTCGACGTCCTGTCGCGCTACGGCGGCGAAAGCGAGGGGGTCGGGCTCGACAAGCTGGGCGGCGAGGCGTGGCAGCGGCGCAAGGCGCGGATGAAAGAGCGCATCCGCGAGATCGCGGGCGAACTGCTCGCGACCGCGGCGCAGCGCGCGCTGCGCTCGGGCGAACTGCTCGCGCAGGATGCCGCCTATCCCGCCTTCGCCGACCGCTTTCCCTATCAGGAAACCGACGATCAGGATCGCGCGATCGGCGACGTGCTCGCCGACATGGCGTCGGGGCGGCCGATGGACCGGCTCGTCTGCGGCGACGTCGGCTTCGGCAAGACCGAGGTCGCGCTGCGCGCCGCCTTCGTCGCGGCGATGGCGGGGGTGCAGGTCGCGGTCGTCTGTCCGACCACTCTGTTGGCGCGCCAGCATTACACGAACTTCGTCGAGCGCTTCAAAGGCTTCCCGATCAACATCGGACGGCTGTCGCGGCTGGTGCCCGCGGGCGAAGCGACGAAGACGCGCGACGGGCTGGCGAGCGGGCAGATCGACATCGTCGTCGGCACGCACGCGGTCTTTGCGAAAGCGGTCGAGTTTCAGCGCCTCGGCCTCGTCGTCGTCGACGAGGAGCAGCGCTTCGGCGTCGTCCACAAGGAGCGGCTGAAGCAACTCAAGACCGACGTCCATGTGCTGACGCTGACCGCAACGCCGATTCCGCGGACGCTGCAGATGGCGATGTCGGGGCTGCGCGAGCTCAGCGTCATCCAGACCCCGCCGGTCGACCGGCTCGCGGTGCGGACCTATGTGGCGCCGTGGGACCCGGTGGTGATCCGCGAGGCGCTGCTGCGCGAGCACGACCGTGGCGGTCAGAGCTTCTTCGTCACGCCGCGGATCAAGGACCTGCCCGACATCGAGGAGTTCCTGCGCACGCGGGTACCCGAGGTCAAATATGTCGTGGCGCACGGCCAGATGGCGCCGGGCGAGGTCGAGGAGCGGATGAGTGCCTTCTACGACCGCAAATATGACGTGCTGGTCTCGACCACCATCGTCGAGTCGGGGCTCGACATTCCGAGCGCCAACACGCTGGTCGTCCACCGCGCCGACCGCTTCGGCCTTGCGCAGCTCTACCAGCTTCGCGGCCGGGTCGGGCGGTCGAAGACGCGCGCCTACGCCTATCTCACGACGCCCGATCACGGCGGCATCACCGACACCGCGGAAAAGCGGCTCAAGCTGCTCGGCGACCTCGACACGCTGGGCGCGGGCTTCCAGCTCGCGAGCCACGACCTCGATATTCGCGGCGCCGGCAATCTGGTCGGCGACGAGCAGTCGGGGCATATCCGCGAGGTCGGCTTCGAACTCTATCAGTCGATGCTCGAGGAGGCGATCCTCGTCGCCAAGGCCGAGGGTGCCGGCGTGGCGCCGCCGCGCGAGGCGCTGTCGCCGGTGATCACGGTCGACGCGCCGATCCTGATCCCCGAGGATTATGTGCCCGACCTGCCGCTCCGCATGGCGCTCTATCGCCGCCTCAACGAGGCCGAGGACCGCGCCGGGCTCGACGCCTTCGCGGCCGAGATGATCGACCGCTTCGGTCCGCTGCCGCCCGAGACCGCGAACCTCGTCCAGTTGATGGAGATCAAGGCGAACGCGAAGGCCGCGGGCATCGCCAAGCTCGACGTCGGCACCAAGGGCGCGCTGGTCAGCTTCCACGGCGACCAGTTCGCGAACGTCCCCGGGCTGATCGCCTATGTCGAGCGGCTGAAGGGTCGCGCGCGCATCCGCCCCGACAACCGGCTGTCGGTCAGCGGCGAGTGGGCGAGCGCGGGCGCGCGGCTCAACGGCGCGCTGCAACTGTCGAAGGGGCTGGGAAAGCTGGCGCGGCAGGCGGCGTAAAACATCGTCATTGCGAGCGGAGCGAAGCAATCTCCAGCTATCGGCCTTGCGCAAGGCCGATAGCTGGAGATTGCTTCGTCGCTACGCTCCTCGCAATGACGGAGCTATTGTATCAAAGCGAGAAGCTCCTCCCCCGGCACCGGCCCCGATTTCAGGAAGCCCTGCCAGGTCGCGACCCCGATCTCCTTCAGCCGCGCGAGCTGCCGGTCGTTCTCGACCCCTTCGGCGACCACCAGCAGCCCCAGCGCGCGCGCCAGATCGACGATCGCGCGCACGACGATGCGGTCGCGGTCGCTGCCGTCGATCGTGCGAGTGAAGCCGCTGTCGATCTTCAGATAGTCGATCGGCAGCCGCGCGAGCAGCGACAGGCTCGAATAGCCGGTGCCGAAATCGTCGATCGCGATCGCCGAGCCGAGCGCACGGATCTGCGCGAGCTGCGCCGCCGCGCTCGCCGGGTCGCTGAGCATCGCCTGTTCGGTGAGTTCGAGCGTCAGCCGGTCGGGGTCGACCTTCGCCTGCTTCGCCATCGCGGCGAAACGGTCGGCGAAACCGGGGTCGCCGAGGTCGGCCGCGGTGATGTTGAGCGACACCCGGAGGCCGCCGAGCGCCTTCGGCCAGCGCGCGATCTCGGCGAGCGCGACGCGGTGCGCATGCTCGGTGAGTTCGCGCTCCATCCGCGCGGCGCGCGCGGCGGTGACGAGCGGCCCGGCGCCGAGCAGCCCGAGCTCGGGATGCCGCCAGCGCAGCAGCGCCTCGACCCCGGTCATCGCGCCGCTCGCGACGTCATATTGCGGCTGATAGAAGATCGCGACCTCGCCGTGCGACAGCGCCGCCTTGACCATCGCGCCGTCACGCGCCGAGGCCGGGCGCGCGAGCTGGTCGCTGGCGATGCGGAGCTGGTCGGCGATCGGCTCGTCGCGGGTGATCAGCGCCGCGGCGATGCGGATCGCGAGCCGCCCGCTCGGGTCGCCGACCATCGGCTCGGCGAGCGCGACGTGCAGCGCCCGCTCCTGCGCGTGCAGGGCGGCGAGCGACAGCGGCACCGCCGGAACGATCAGGAAGCGCGGCCCGCTCAGCCGCTCGACCACCGCCCCGTGGCCGAATTCGTCGCCGGCGAAATTCTCGAGCCGCCGCGCGACCTCTTCGAGCAGCGCATTGCCCGTCTCGGTCCCCGCGCTGTGGTTGATTCGCGCGAGCTGGTCGACCTGGACCAGGATCACGCCGACATCGGCATCGTGGCGCGCGTGCAGCCAGGTCAGGTGACGGATGCTGGCGCTATTGGGGTCGACGGAGCGATTCATCGCGCCGCCATATCAGGCTTTGCTTGCCAAGCCCTTCCCTTTTGCATCACAATCGGCGCGATGGTTATTCAATCGCCCGTAGATACTCCGCTGACCGACGGCCACGGCCGCCGGATCAGCTATTTGCGCCTGTCGGTCACCGACCGGTGCGACCTGCGATGCCGCTACTGCATGGCCGAACATATGAGCTTCCTGCCGCGCTCGGCGGTGCTCAGCATCGAGGAAATGGGCGCGCTCGCCGAGCGCTTCGTCGCGCGCGGCATCCGGCGCATCCGCCTGACCGGCGGCGAGCCGCTGGTGCGGCGCGGCATCGACATGCTCGCGGGCCGGCTCGGCGCGCTGATCGGGAGCGGACTCGACGAACTGACGCTGACCACCAACGGCATGCGCCTCGCCGACCATGCGCCGATGCTCGCCGAAGCGGGGATGCGGCGTGTCAACGTGAGCCTCGATACGCTCGACCCCCAGGCCTTCCGCCACATCACCCGCGTCGGCGACGTCGCCGTCGCGCTGCGCGGGATCGACGCGGCGCGTGCCGCGGGCCTTTCGGTCAAGATCAACATGGTCGCTCTCGCGGGGCTCAACGAGGACCAGCTCCTCCCGATGCTCGATTATTGCGCCGCGACAGGCTGCGACCTGACGCTGATCGAGACGATGCCCCTCGGCGACGTCGAGGGCGACCGCAGCGACCATTATATTCCGCTCCACCGCTTCATCGCTCCGCTCCGTGCCGAGCGCGCCATCTACCCGGTCGACCGGCGCACCGGCGGCCCGGCGCGCTATTTCGGGGTCGAGGACAGCCCCGTGACGCTCGGCCTGATCACCCCGCTCAGCGACAATTTCTGCACGACGTGCAACCGCATCCGGCTGACGGTCGAAGGGCGAATCTACATGTGCCTCGGCCAGGACGACCATATCGACCTGCGCGCCGCGCTGCGCGACGGCGGCATCGGCGCGGTCGACGGCTTGATTGATGCCGCTTTGGCTGGCAAACCCCGCGCGCATGATTTTCACATCGAACGAAAGTCCAAACCGGCGGTCGCGCGTCATATGAGTGCAACGGGCGGCTGACACGCCGACTCCAGGGGGACCGGACCACTATGCATCGCAAGATCGCGCTCGTCGCATCGAACACGCCCGCGGGCGAGGAGGCCGAGGCCGAGCTGCGTCCGCTCTACGACTTCGTCGATCTGGCCGAAGCCGACCTGCTGATCGCGCTCGGCGGCGACGGCTTCCTGCTCCACATGCTGCACCAGCTGCTCGACCAGCGGCGAAGCCTGCCCGTCTTCGGCATGAATCGCGGTACCATCGGCTTTCTGATGAACGAGTTCCGCGTCGAGGGGCTACTCGAACGCATCGCCGGAGCGCGCCCCTTCCTGATCCATCCCCTCTCGGGCGACATCACGACGATCAGCGGCGAGCGACATATCCTGCCGGCGATCAACGAGATTTCGCTACTGCGCGAGACGCGCCAGGCGGCGAAGCTCGAGGTGCTGATCAACGAGAAGACGATGCTCGAGGAACTCGCCTGCGACGGCGTGCTCGTCGCGACGCCCGCGGGCTCGACCGCCTATAATCTGTCCGCCAATGGCCCGATCCTGCCGCTCGAATCGGAAATGCTCGCGCTGACCCCGATCAGTCCCTTCCGCCCGCGGCGCTGGCGCGGCGCGCTGGTGCCCGAATCGACGAGCATCCGCTTCAACGTCCGCGAGGCGGCGAAGCGCCCGGTCAGCGCGGTCGCCGACCAGCGCGAGATCCGCGACGTGAAGACGGTATTGGTGACAACCGACCGCAGCCGGCCGTTGACCCTGCTGTTCGACCCCGACCAGGGGCTCGACGAACGCATCGCGATGGAACAATTTATCGTCTAGAGCGCAGGACCCGCCAAAACCCCCTTGATAAATATGTTCGTTGGCGGCAAAGGGGCCGCCTTGCCCGCTCCGGCGGCGTGTTCCTCGGTAGCTCAGCGGTAGAGCAGTCGACTGTTAATCGACCGGTCGTAGGTTCGAATCCTACCCGGGGAGCCACACTCTTCTAAAAGAGATTGCCTTACGCAAGGGGTCGCCAAGGCCGCCGCCTTTGGGTTATGCCAAGGGCATGCTCACGATCCTTCTCCCGCTCCTCGCGCTCGCCGCCCAGCCCGCGGCAACGCAGCCCGATTCGACGCCGCCCGCACCTGTGATCGCCACTGCGCCCTCAAACCCCGCGGTGCCCGACACGCGGCCCTATGTTGCGCTCGTCACCGACCTCGGGACGATCACCGTACGTCTCGAGGACAAGCGCGCGCCGGTCACTGCCGCCAATTTCCTGCGCTATGTCGACACGAAGCGGATGGACGGCTTCAAATTCTATCGCGCGACGCGGAGCTGGGGGCCGGCGAGCAAGCTGATCCAGGCGGGCAACCGCGGCAATGCGGCGCGGAACTTCCCGCCGATCAAGCACGAGCCGACCACCGCGACCGGGCTCACCAATTGCGACGGTGCGGTGTCGATGGCGCGGCTCAACCCCGGCGATGCGGCGACCGACTTCTTCCTGCTGCTCTCCGACATCAAGGGCTTCGACGCCGATGCCGAGGGCGGCGACGGCGCGGGTTTCGCGGTGTTCGGCGAGATCGTCGGCGGGCGCGACGTGGCCGAGAAAATCTACGCCGCGCCGTTGTCGCCGACCGCGGGCGAGGGGGCGATGAAGGGCCAGATCCTCGATCCGATGGTGACGATCAGGACCGCGCGCCGCGTTCCGGCGCCCGCCGACGCGCCGCAGGGCTGCATCGTCAAGGCGGCGAGCGCGGCGACGCCCGGCACCCCGGCGCAATAGCGGGGTGAAGCGCCGACTCCGCGCGATCATTTATTTTGCGTTCATCCGCGCTGTGGCTATACCGCGCGCATGACTCACCCCGTTTCCTCGCGCGCCGCCGTGCGCCTGCTCGCCGCCGCTCTCGTGATGACGCCCCTGCTGGCGGCCTGCGCCGGGGGGGGCGGGGTGAAGAAGGACACGCGCTATGTCGCGCGCGACGTCAGCACGCTCTATCGCGCGGCGCAGGATCGGCTCGACCGCAACCAGTACAAGCTCGCCGCCGCGCTGTTCGATGAGGTCGAGCGCCAGCACCCCTATTCGCCCTGGGCGCGCCGCGCGCAGCTGATGAGCGCCTTTTCCTATTATATGGACCGCGAATATACGCCGTCGATCGAGGCGTCACAGCGGTTTCTGGCGATCCATCCGGGCAACAAGGACGCGCCCTACGCCTATTATCTGATCGCGCTCAGCTATTATGAGCAGATCAGCGACGTTACCCGCGACCAGAAGATCACCCAGCAGGCGCAGGCCGCGCTCGGCGAGGTGATCCGCCGCTATCCCGATACGCGCTACGCCGCCGACGCGCGGGTCAAGATGGACCTGGTGCGCGACCACCTTGCGGGCAAGGAGATGGAGATCGGCCGCTTCTATCAGCGCAGTTCGAACTGGCTCGCCGCCTCGCTCCGCTTCCGCGAAGTGACCGAGAAGTTCCAGACCACCAGTCACACGCCCGAGGCGCTCTATCGCCTGACCGAATGCTATCTCGCGCTCGGCATCCCCGCCGAGGCGAAGAAGGCGGCCGCCGTCCTCGGCGCCAACTATCCGGGCAGCAAATGGTACAAGCGCTCCTTCGACCTGATGCGGAAATACGCACCGCAGGCCTGACGCATCGCGCGATAGATTCGCATTTTGTTCTGCGATAAGAGCGGGTCATGCTGACGGCGCTCTCCATCGCCAATATCGTGCTGATCGAACGGCTCGACCTCGATTTCGAGGCCGGACTCGGCGTGCTCACCGGTGAGACGGGGGCGGGCAAATCGATCCTGCTCGATGCGCTGGGCCTGGCGCTCGGGATGCGCGCCGACACCGGATTGGTGCGGCAGGGCGCCGACAAGGCGCAGGTCACTGCGAGCTTCCGAGCCCCCGGCTCCGGCACGCCGCTCGCCAACCTGCTCACCGACAACGACATCGCGCTCGAATCCGGCGAGCCGCTGCTGATCCGCCGCACGCTGAGGGCCGACGGCGGCAGCCGCGCCTTTCTCAATGACCAGCCCTGCTCGGCGGCGCTGCTGCGCGAAGTCGGCGGACAGTTGGTCGAAATCCACGGCCAGCACGACGATCGCGGCCTGCTCGCGCCCGCGGGGCATCGCGCGCTGCTCGACGCCTATGCGCGCGCCGACACCGGCGCGGTAGCCGAAGCGCACGCCGCCTGGCGCGCCGCCGAGGCGAAGCTCGCGGCGGCGCAGGCTGCGGTGAGCGAGGCGGAGCGCGACCGCGAATGGCTCGAACATTGCGTCGCCGAACTCGCGGCGCTCGCGCCGCAGCCCGGTGAAGAGGCCGAACTCGCCGAAGCGCGCGCCGCGATGCAGAAGGGCGAAAAGATCGCGGGCGATCTCGCCACCATCCTCGAAGCCTTCGACGGCAGCGCGGGCGGCCCGGCGCTGCTGCGCGGCGCGGCGCGGCGGCTCGACCGACTCGCGGGCGATCATGTGCTGCTCGCCGAGGCGCTCGCCAGCCTCGACCGCGCGATCATCGACGCCGACGAGGCCGAATCGAAGCTGCACGAAGCGGCGCGCGCGATGGAATATGATCCTGAGCGATTGGAGGCGGCCGAAACGCGGCTGTTCGAACTGCGCGCGATGGCGCGCAAGCATAGCGTCCAGCCCGACGAGCTGCCGCAGCTCGCGGGCGACCTCGCGGCTCGGCTCGACGCGATCGAGGGCGGAAGCGCGGGGCTTGCGAAGCTGGAGGCGACGGTCGCCGAGACCGTGGCGGCCTATACCCACGCGGCGACCGCACTCTCCGGCCAGCGCGTCAGGGCGGCGGCGCGGCTCGATGCTGCGGTGGCGAGCGAACTCGCCCCGCTGAAGCTCGACGCCGCGCGCTTCCAGACGCTCGTCGAACGGCTTCCCGCCGAGCGTTGGGGGGCAGACGGAATCGACCGCGTCGAATTCCTCATTTCGACCAACCCTGGCGCCCCCTTCGCGCCGCTGGCGAAGATCGCGAGCGGCGGCGAACTCTCGCGCTTCATCCTCGCGCTCAAGGTCGCGCTCGCCGAGGAGGGCGGTGCCGACACGATCATCTTCGACGAGATCGACCGCGGCGTCGGCGGCGCGGTCGCGAGCGCGATCGGTGAGCGGCTCGCCAGGCTGGCAGGCGCGGGCAAGCAATTGCTCGCGGTGACTCACAGCCCGCAGGTCGCCGCCAAGGGCGCGGCGCATTTCGTCATCGCCAAATCGAGCGAGGGAACGGTGACACGAACGGGCGTCCGCGCCCTCGACCCCGCCGGCCGCCGCGAGGAAATCGCCCGCATGCTCTCCGGTGCCGAAGTGACGGCGGAAGCGCGCGCGCAGGCGGAGCGATTGCTGGAGGTGGTGTGAGTCGGAGGCACATGCCCCCTCCTCTTCAGAGGAGGGGCAGCGAGACTTACGAGCTTTGCTCGTTAGTCGCAGCGGGGTGGTGCCCCGCACCGGCGTCCACCACCCCAACCCCTCCTCTGAAGAGGAGGGGCTTATAATGGTCAGCCGCCGCACCATGCTTGAACGCGCTGCTGCAATGCGGCGAGAGCCTACGGAGGCCGAAAAGCGGTTGTGGCGCTATCTATCCGGCGCAAAGCTGGGTGGACTGAAATTCCGGCGGCAGGCGACGATCGGCAACCGGGTCGCCGATTTCTTCTGCCCGGCAAAAGGGCTTATCATCGAAATCGACGGCAATACACATGATCGCGAACGGGATGCCGCGCTGGACCGCCAGATAGCAGCGCAATATGGCTATCGGACCATTCGCGTGACCAACGAGGACGTGCTCGGCAACATGGACGGTGTTCTGCAACATATCGAAGATGTCGCCTGCCGAGCGCCCGACCGATGGTCGTCGGGCAACACTCTATCATGACCGCGCCCCACCCCCTCGACCGCCCAGTCTGGAGCATGCTTACCGGGCGGCAGGTGCATCTGGCCGAGGGGGACCGCCGGGCGGCGGTGCGGATCGATCGGGGCTATGGACCGTTCGGAGCCGCCGCGGATCGGAGCGCCGAGGCGCAGACGGCGCTGGCTGCGCTCGTGCCCGACGATGGCGAGCTATGGATCGTCGAGGGCGATCCGTGGCCGGTGCCGCCCCGCACGCGCGAGGTGAAGCGCGCCGTGCTCGCGCAGATGGTCGCCGAGGGTGCGCCGCCGGCGGCGCGGGATAGCGAGCCGCCGATGCTATCGCTGTCCGATGCCGATGCGGTTGGGATGGCGACGCTTGCGGAGCATGCGCAGCCGGGACCATGGGGCCCGACGACGCATCGCTACGGTCCCTTCTTCGGGATTCGCGAGGGCGGCCGCCTGCTCGCGATGGCGGGGCAGCGCATGCTGATGCCCGGCATGGCCGAGATCAGCGGCGTGGCGACCTGGGCCGATTGCCGCGGACGCGGCTATGCGCGCGCGCTGATCGGCCATGTGATGCGCGCGATGGTCGCGCGCGGCGAACAGCCGTTCCTGCACAGCTATGCCGACAATGCCGGCGCCATCGCGCTCTATGAATCGCTCGGCTTTCGCATCCGGCGGCAGGTGCATGTGCTGGTGATTGCGCGGTGATCGACCGGCGCACGCACCTTGCCGCGCTGGCCGCCTTCGCGGCGGTGATGCCCGTGCGGTCCCTGCGGGCTTTGGAGAAGATCATGGAAGAAGCGCATCCCCAATATGGCCTGATCGGCCAGATGATCGCGCGGCCGGGGCAGCGCGCCGCGCTCGCCGCGATCCTGACCGAGGGCACCGATGCGATGCCGGGCAATTTCGCCTATCTGGTCGGCGAGGACGCCGAAAACCCCGACGCGCTGTGGATCGTCGAGCTGTGGGCCGACAAGGCGGCGCACGCGGCGTCGCTGCAATTGCCCGCGGTGCAGGCGGCGATCGCGAAGGGGCGGCCGCTGATTGCGGGATTTGGGTCTCGCGCCGAGTTCAAGCCGGTGGCAAAAGCCGGCGCATGAAAGATGTCGAATCGCTGACCGAGGCCGAAGCCGCCAACGAACTGATGCGGCTCGCGAAGGCGATCGCGCACCACAACAAGCTCTATCACGCCGAGGATTCGCCGGAGATCAGCGACGCCGATTACGACGCGCTCGTCCGGCGCAACAATGCGATCGAGGCTGCCTTCCCGCACCTGATCCGCGCCGATAGCCCGAACCGGCTCGTCGGCGCCGCGGTCGAGGCGTCGCCGCTCGCCAAGGTCGCGCACCGGCAGCGGATGATGAGCCTCGACAACGCCTTCGCGGCCGAAGATGTCGCGGAGTTCGTGGCGCGGGTGCGGCGCTTCCTCAATCTGAACGGGGACGAGGCGGTTGCATTGACCGCCGAGGACAAGATCGACGGCCTGTCCTGCTCGCTGCGCTACGAGAAGGGCGAACTGGTGCAGGCCGCGACGCGCGGCGACGGGACGGTAGGCGAGGACGTCACGCCGAACGTGCGTACGATCGCCGATATTCCGCAGACGCTGAAGGGTGATGCCCCCGACGTCTTCGAGATTCGCGGCGAGGTCTATATGGCCAAGGCCGATTTCGCCGCGCTCAACGAACGGCTGCTCGCCGAGGCCGAAGACCCCGAAAAGGCGCGCCAGTTCGCCAACCCGCGCAACGCCGCCGCGGGCTCGCTGCGCCAGAAGGACGCGAGCATCACCGCGTCGCGCCCGCTGCGTTTCCTTGCGCACGGCTGGGGCGAGGTCAGCGACGTGCCCGAGGCGACGCAATTCGCGATGATGAAGCGCATCGAGGGCTGGGGCGTCCCCGTGTCGCCGCTGCTGGAGCGCTTCGAGAGCGTCGAGGCGGTGCTCGACCATTATCGCGCGATCGAGGCCGAGCGCGCTGACATGCCCTATGACATCGACGGCGTCGTCTACAAGGTCGACCGGCTCGACTGGCAGGCGCGGCTGGGTTTCGTCGCCAAGGCGCCGCGCTGGGCCATCGCGCATAAATTCCCCGCCGAGCGTGCGCAGACGACGCTGGAGGCCATCGACATCCAGGTCGGCCGCACCGGCAAGCTGACCCCGGTGGGGCGGCTTACCCCCGTCACCGTCGGCGGGGTGGTGGTGTCGAACGTCACGCTGCACAACCGCGACGAGATCGGCCGCCTCGGCGTGCGGCCCGGCGACCGTGTCGTCGTCCAGCGCGCGGGCGACGTCATCCCGCAGGTGGTCGAGAATCTGACGCGCGACGAGGCGCGGGCGGACTATGCCTTTCCCGACCATTGCCCGGTGTGCGGCAGCGAGGCGGTTGCCGAGGAAGGCGAGGTCGACGTGCGCTGCACCGGCGGCCTCATCTGCAACGCCCAGAAGTTCGAGCGGCTCCGGCATTTCGTCAGCCGCGGTGCGCTCGATATCGAGGGGCTTGGCGAGAAGAGCATCGCGGAGTTTCTGGAATTGGGCTGGCTCGACAAGGGGCCGGCCGATATCTTCCGGCTGAAGGATCATCGCGATGAACTGCTTGGCCGCGAGGGGTGGAAGGACAAGTCGGTCGACAATCTGTTCGCCGCGATCGAGGCGAAGCGGCAACCCGACGCGGCGCGGCTGCTCTTCGGGCTCGGTATCCGCCATGTCGGCGCGGTCACCGCGCGCGACCTGCTGAAAGGGCTGGGCGAGCTGTCGCGGCTCCCCGAAAAGGCGGCCGAGATCCATGGCTATCTCGACGCCAACCCGCGGGCCGAGGGCGAATCGGACGGCAAATATCTCGCGCGCAAGGTCGAGGCGATCAAGTCGATCCTCGAAGTCCGCGCCGACGGCATCGGCGTCGCGGTGGGTGAGGCGCTCGGCGATTTCTTCCACGAACCGCACAATCGCGCGCTGTGGGACGACCTCCTCTCCGAAGTCGCGCCGCCGCCCTATGTGGTCGAGACGCGCGACAGCGAGGTGTCGGGCCAGACCGTCGTCTTTACCGGCAAGCTCGAGACGATGAGCCGCGACGAGGCGAAGGCGCAGGCCGAAAAGCTCGGCGCCAAGGCCGCCGGCAGCGTGAGCGCGAAGACCGACCTCGTCGTCGCGGGCCCCGGCGCGGGGTCGAAGCTCAAGCAGGCGGCTGCGCTGGGAATCAAGGTGATCGACGAGGCGGAGTGGGCGAAGATCGTGGAGGCGGCGGGTTAGCGCTTTGATCAGTATTTTTCGTCACCCCGGACTTGATCCGGGGTCGATCACGGCTTGGCGAGAATGGATGCCGGATCAAGTCCGGCATGACGAGAGTTGGGGGCGGAGAGAATGGCCAGACGCGACTATCTGAACACGCTCATGCGCGACCTCGAATCGCATACCGAGGTGCGGCGTTTCGGCAGCGGCTGGCTGTCGGGCTTCTTCGGTCTGCTGTTCGCGATCACCGGCTTCTTTCTGGTCATCGCGCTGCGCTTTCCCGACTGGTTCGCGACCCCCGAACTCGAAATCGTCAAGAACTGGACCGGCTTTCGCGGCTTCGTCCATCTGATCCTGCTCGTCAGCTACGGCCTTGCGCTGCTCAGCCTCTTGCTGCGTCCCCGGAAAGTGCTCGGGCTGACCGCGCTGATGATCGGGCTCGTCGCGGCGCTGCTCGGCGGCGCCAATGTCCAGCCCGCCGAGACGCGCGACTGGGGCATTTTCTTCGGGCTCGACTTCTTCATCGTCAATCTGCTCGTCACCGGCTTCATGTTCGCCCCGCTCGAGCGCGCTTTCCCGCACCGGCGTGCTCAAAGATTGTTCCGCACCGAATGGCGCGAGGATCTCTTCTATTATCTGGTCAGCACGATGTTCGTGCAGATACTGAGCTTTCTCGCGCTCGCGCCGCAGGCCTTCGTCAACGACCATACGTCGAGCTGGGCGGCGTTCCGCGCCGGGGTCGCGTCCTTGCCGTGGATCGTCCAGTTCGCCATCGTCCTCGTCGCGTCGGATTTCGTGCAATATTGGTTCCACCGCAGCTTCCACAAATTCCCTTTCCTGTGGGGATTCCACGCGATCCACCACAGCGCGAAGTCGATGGACTGGCTCGCGGGGTCGCGGATGCACTTCGTCGAGATCATCCTCTTGCGCTCGATCACCTCGCTGCCGCTGTTCACGCTCGGCTTCGCGCCCTCGGTGATGCAGGCCTATATCGGTTTCGTCTATGTCTGGTCATCGCTGCTCCACGCCAATGTCGGGGGCAGCTTCAACCGGCTCGGCCACTGGCTCGCGACCCCGCGTTTCCACCACTGGCACCACGGGCTCGAACGCGAGGCGTTCGACGTCAATTTCGCGATCCATTTCCCCTGGCTCGACAAGATCTTCGGCACCTTCCATCTGCCCAAGGATCGCTGGCCCCAGAATTACGGCATCCCCGAGGATGTGCCGAAGGCCTATTGGGGCCAGTTCCTCTATCCGTGGACGCGGACGGGGAAGAAGACCGACGAGACGCCGGCGGAATAAGGGGCGCGTGGACATTATGTCCGCTTGCGCCGCCTCGCCCCACGCCATAAGGCCACGCACCGTGGGCATCCTCGCCGCCTTTCGCCGTCCCGGCATCCTGCTCCTGCTGCCCGCGTTGCTCGCGCTCGCGGCGCGCGTGCTCGTCGCGCCGGGGTGGATGATCGAAACCGACAGCGGCGGGTCGATCACCGTCCGCGTCTGTTCGGACCCCGCGAACCCGGGCGCGACGCTGACCATCGCGCTCGAGAGAGATGGCGAGAAGGTCGGCGATCATGACGCGGCGCAGGACCAGCATTGCCCGTGGGGCGCGCTCGCGGTTGCGCCGATCGTTCCCGACACCCCCGCGCTGCCCGAGGCGCTCGCAAGGGCCGCGCCCGCCCCCGCCGCGATTCCCGCGCTCGGCTATGCGCCGGGCATCGCCTCGCCGCTGCCGCCGAGCACCGGACCACCCGCCTTCGCCTGAATCAGCCTGACCGGCCGGGCGCGCGCCTGCGCGCGCCGGCTCCTGCCTGCATTCAAGCGAAGGATTATCGATGCAAAGCCCTGTTACCTGCGTGGCGCCCTTGCTGGCGCTCGCCATCACGTTCGTTCCAATGCTCGCCCATGCCGAAACGGCCGAGAGCGACCAGACCATCATCGTCACCGCCACCACCGGAACCGACGCCGCCGAGGTGCGCGCGGCGAAGACGCCCGGCGGCGCCGATATCGTCGGCTATGAGGATTATGCCGACAAATCGATCGTCAGCTTGCGCGACACGCTCGCCTTCTCGCCCGGCGTCTATCTCCAGCCGCGCTTCGGGCAGGAGGTGCGGATCTCCATCCGCGGCTCGGGTTTGTCGCGCGGATACCATATGCGCGGTCTGACGCTGCTCCAGGACGGGGTGCCAATCAACCTCGCCGACGACAATGGCGATTTCCAGGAGCTGGAGCCGATCTTCTTCGATCATCTCGAGGTCTATCGCGGCGCCAATGCGCTGCGTTTCGGCTCGGGAACGCTCGGCGGTGCGATCAATGGCGTGACGCCGACCGGACGCACCGCGCGCGGCATCTATCTGCGCGCCGACGGCGGCAGCTTCGACAGCCTGCGGGGGCTGGTGTCGGCGGGTGTCGCGGGCGAGCGCGTCGATGCGTGGGGCGCGGTCAGCGCCGACACGTCGGACGGGGACCGCGACCATGCGCGGCGGCGCAGCCTGCGCTTCCACGGCAATGCCGGGCTCGCGCTGACCGACAGAATCACGACGCGTCTCTACGCGAGCTACAATAATATCGATCAGGAACTGCCCGGCGCCCTGACCCTAGGGGAGGCGCTGACCACGCCGCGCAAGGCCAATGTCGGCAGCGTCGCTGGCGATCAGGCGCGCGATATCGAATCGCTGCGGCTCCAGAACCGCACCCGCTTCGATTTGGGCGCCGCGCAGCTCGACCTCGGCGTCTTCGTCAACACGAAGAGGCTCCACCATCCCATCTATCAGCTCATCGACCAGAAGAGCCTCGATCGCGGCGGCTTCTTCCGTCTCGACTATGCCGCCGGATCGGTCGAGGCGACCCTCGGCGGCGAACTGCGCGTCGGCGACGTCCATTCGCGGCGCTTCGTCAACATTGCGGGTCGGCGGGGCGCGAAGACCTTCGACGCGCAGCAGGATGCCCGCACCGCGACCCTCTATGGGGAGATCCGGCTGAGGCCGGTCGACAGCCTGTCGCTGATCGCGGGCGGCATTTATGCCGACGGCATGCGGCGCCAGCGCGAGGCCTTCAACAACGGTCCGGTCGACAATGAAGGTCGCGCCGACTTCGACGCCTTCTCGCCCAAGTTCGGGGTGCTGCTCGAACCCGCGCCGGGGGTACAGATCTACGGCAACTACAGCCGCTCGGTCGAATTTCCGGGCTTCATCGAACTGGCGCAGACATCGGCCTTCGTCCCGCTCGATCCGCAGCGCGCGTGGACAGCGGAAATCGGTACGCGCGGCCGGAGAGGGATGCTGAGCTGGGACCTTTCGCTCTACCGCGCCGACATCAAGGGCGAACTGCTGCAATATAATCCGGGTGAGGCGGATGTCCCGGCCGCGACCTTCAACGCCGGGAAGACGCGTCACGAGGGGATCGAGGCGGCGCTGGAGTTGAATCCCGCCGATTGGTTGCGGCTGCGGCAGGTCTATACCTACAGCGACTTCCGCTTCCGCGGCGACGCCGTCTATGGCGACAACCGCCTGCCGGTCGTCCCGCGCCACGTCTATCGCGCCGAAATGCGCCTCGGCACCGACGCGCTGCACGTCGCGCCCAACGTCGAATGGGTGCCGCAGGGGCCCTTCGCCGATTACCGGGGCCGCGTTCGCACTCCTGGCTACGCGCTGCTCGGCTTCACCGTCGGCGCGCGCGTGGGGGAGGGCATTGACGCCTTCCTCGACGTCCGCAACATCACGGGAAAAAGGGCGATCGGCGACATCAGCGCGGCGATCGACGTGACCGACACCTCGGCGATCTATTATCCGGTCGAGCGCCGCGCGGTCTCGGCCGGCCTGCGCGCGCGCTTCTAAGGGGAGAATGGGGATGGCGGACGTCAACCAGCTCCCGCTCTATCGCACCATCTGGCGCTGGCATTTCTATGCCGGGCTGTTCGTCATTCCCTTCGTCCTGCTGCTGTCGGCGACCGGCGCGATCTATCTGTTCAAGCCGCAGACCGACCGCTGGGAAGAACGTGCATGGCGGGACCTGCCTGCCGCGCAAACGGTCGATGCCGACGCGCAGGTGGCGGCGGCGCTCGCGGCCTTTCCGGGCGCGCGCTTCCACTATTATCGTATCCCCGCGGCGCCCGGCGACGCCGCGGTCGTCCATATCGGGCTCGCCGACGGCACGATGCGCGATGTCGGCGTCTCGCCGCGGGGCCGGATACTCGGCGCGATCGACCCCGAGCGGCGGCTGTCGGCGGTGGTGCAGCGCATCCACGGCACGTTGCTGCTCGGGGTCGGCGGCGGCATCCTCGTCGAGCTCGCCGCGAGCTGGGCGATGGTGCTGATTCTCACCGGCCTTTACCTCTGGTGGCCGCGCGGGCGCGGGCTGGCGGGTGTGGTCTGGCCGCGCGTGTCGCTTGGCGGGCGGACGGCGCTTCGCGATCTCCACGCGGTCACCGGTTTCTGGGTTTCGGGTTTCGCGCTGGTGCTGCTGACCACCGCGCTGCCGTGGACCGATGTCTGGGCGACCGGCTTCAACGCGGTGCGCGCCGAAATGGGTTGGGTCGCAGGACCGCGGGACTGGAAGGGGGGTCTCGGCGGTCATGCCGCGCACGATCATGGCGCGATGGCGGAGATGGCGATGCCCATGCCGACCGCTTCGGCGCGCGTGCCGCTCGACACCATCCTGCTTCGCGCGCGCGGCGAGGCGATGCCCGCGCCGGCGATCGTCCAGCCGCCGGGCGCCCCCAATCTGTTCGGGCCGCCCAACGGCGATGTCTGGACGTTGACCACGCTGACGCAGAACCGTCCCTACGTGCGATCGGTCAGCTACGATCCCGAAACGGGGATCGAGGTGACGCGCAGCGGTTTCGCCGACAAGCATGTCATCGACCGCGTCGTCGGCATCGGCATCGCGTGGCACGAGGGCGCGCTCTTCGGTGTCGTCAGCCAGCTGATCGGCGTGGCGACGGCGCTCGGGATGATCCTGCTCGCCGTCACGGGCTTTCTGATGTGGCGGCGGCGGAGGCCCGATGGCGCGCTCGGTGCGCCCGCGCCGCCGCGCGATCCGGCGAAGCTCAAGGGCGTCGCCGCGATCCTCCTGCTGCTCGCGGCGTTTCTGCCGTTGCTCGCGGCATCGCTGATCCTGCTCTGGTTCGTCGACCGGCTGCTGCTGCCGCGCCTGCCGCGGGCGGCACGCTGGCTCGGGATGGCGGTGAGGAGCTGATCGACAGGGAAGGGGCGCTCGCGTTTTGCCGCTCGCTGCCGCAATTCCCGAGTGGAATGCAAAGAAGTTACCATTTCGCGCTCGCCGAGCGAACCGGGCTTTCGCAGGCCGAGCGCGAGCGGCTGGCGGCGATGGCGCCGATGCGCAGTCTCGCCGACGGTCAGTTCGTGCAGCATCAGGGCGATCCGGGCGACGCTTTCTGGGTGGTGTGCGAGGGGAATGTTCTTGCCGGGCGCCATGCCGAAGACGGATGCTTCACCGCCTTTGCCGTGCTGGGCCCCGGCGACATCTTCGGCGAGCTCGCCTTCTTCACCGGCGTGCCGCGTCAGGCCGATGCGATCGCCAGCGGCCCGGCGCGGCTGATCGCGATCGACCGGCCGCTGCTGCGCCGGCTGATGGCCGACGACATCGGCTGGGCCGAACTGCTTCTCCGCAGCCTGTCGCGCCAGCTCGCGGTCACGCTCGACATCATCGACGCCGCGCGGCGGCTGCCGACCGCCGACCGGCTCGCGCGGCTGCTCGCCGCGATGGCGGCCGACGCGTCCGACCGCTGCACGGTGCGCGCGACCCAGCAGCAGCTCGCCGACCTGCTCGGCGTCTCGCGCGTCACTTTGGGGGTGGCACTGCGCGATCTGACCGCGCGCGGGCTGGTCGAGCGCGGCTATGGCCGGATTCGGATCACCGCATCGCTTTCGCAGAGCGACAGCGCTCGTTATAGCTAGGACGCTATGGCATTCCTCCGCTCTCTTTGCCTGTTTCTCGCCGCGCTGCTGCTCGCGCCCACCGCGAGCGCCGCCGACCGCGGGCCGCTGGTGCTCGCGGCGGCGAGTCTGCAGGAATCGCTGACCGAAGCGGCCGATGCCTGGGCGGCGCAGGGGCATGCCCGGCCGGTGCTGTCGTTTGCGGCTTCCTCGGCGCTGGCGCGGCAGATCATGGCGGGGGCGCCCGCCGACCTCTTTCTGTCGGCCGACGAGCCATGGATGGACGCGGTCCAGAAGGCGGGATTGCTGCGCGGCGGCACGCGCACGACCTTGCTCGGCAACCGGCTGGTGCTGATCGCGCCGGTGGGGAGCAGGGTCCGGCTGACGCCGGCGCGCGGCTTTCCGATCGCCCGCGCGCTCGGCGGCGGGCGGCTCGCGGTAGCCGATCCCGACGCGGTGCCGGCAGGCAAATATGCGAAGGCGGCGCTGACGTCGCTCGGCGTCTGGCGCGGGGTCGCGGAGCGGCTCGCCCCGGCCGAGAATGTCCGCGCCGCGATGGCGCTGGTCGAGCGCGGCGCCGCGCCGCTCGGCATCGTTTACGCGACCGACGCGAAAGCCTCGCGCGCGGTTCGCGTCATCGGCACCTTTCCCGCGTCGAGCCACCCGCCGATCCGCTATCCGGTCGCGGTGCTGAAGGCTTCGCGGCACAAGGATGCCACGGCCTTCCGCGCCTTCCTGCTGTCGCGGCAGGCGCGCGCGATCTTCGCGCGGCACGGCTTTTCGGCCCCCTGATGCTCTCACCCGAGGAATGGAGCATCGTCGCGCTGTCGCTGAAGGTGGGCGGCGTCGCGGTGCTCGCGACGCTGCCGCTCGCCTTCGCGCTCGCCTGGGCGCTCGCGCGCTACCGCTTTCCGGGCCGCGTGCTGCTCGACGGCCTCGTCCACCTGCCGCTCGTCCTGCCCCCCGTCGTCACCGGCTGGCTGCTGCTGCTCGCCTTCGGGCCGCTCGGGCCCATCGGGCGCTGGCTCGAAAGCTGGTTCGGGGTGAGCGTGATGTTTCGCTGGACCGGCGCTGCGCTCGCGGCGGCGATCATGGCGCTGCCGCTGATGGTGCGCGCGATGCGGCTGTCGATCGAGGCGATCGACCGGCGATTCGAGGGTGCGGCGCGCACGCTGGGGGCAAGCCGCTGGCACGCCTTCTGGACGATCAGCCTGCCGCTCGCATTTCCGGGCGTGCTCGCGGCGCTGGTGCTCGGCTTCGCGCGCTCGATCGGCGAATTCGGCGCGACGATCACCTTCGTGTCGAACATCCCGGGCGAGACGCGAACCCTGCCGCTCGCCATCTATTCGGCGCTCCAGATCCCGGGGGCCGAGGCGATGGTGACGCGGCTCGCGCTGTTCTCGGTCGCGCTGTCGCTCGGCGCGCTGATCCTCTCCGAATGGCTCGTCCGCCGCACCCATGCCGAAAGACAGCGGCATGGCGATTGATATCGACGTCGAAAAGCGCCGCGGCGAGCGCATCATCGCGGCGCGCTTCACCGCCGGGCCGGGACTGACCGCGCTCTTCGGTCCCTCGGGCGTCGGCAAGACCAGCCTGTTGGCCATGGTCGCGGGGCTGCTGCGGCCCGATCGCGGGCATATCCGCATCGGCACCCGCACGCTTTTCGGTGACGATGTCGACCTGCCGCCCGAGGCGCGGCGGATCGGCTATGTCTTTCAGGACGGCCGCCTCTTTCCGCACCGGCGGGTGCGCGCCAACCTGCTCTACGGGCACCAGCTCGCGGCGCCGGGCGACCGCTGGATGGGCCTCGACGAAGCCGCCGCCTTCCTCGGCATCGGGCATCTGCTCGATCGCTGGCCGCGCAGCCTGTCGGGCGGCGAGGCGCAGCGCGTCGCGATCGGCCGCGCTTTGCTTGCCGGGCCCGAAATCCTTTTGATGGACGAACCGCTGTCGTCGCTCGATGCGGCGCGGCGCGGCGACATCATGGCGGTGATCGAGCGCATCCGCGACGAGCTGAAACTGCCGATCCTCTACGTCAGCCACGACCGCGCCGAGGTCGACCGGCTGGCGACCGAGGTGATCGCGCTCGATGGGTGAGGTCGACTTAAAGTTTCACTTGAAACCAGTTTTGTGATAGCCCGTTGCGCATGAAGAATCCCGACACCCATGTCCATGACACGCCGCCGCCGGGCGCCGCGCCCGACTGGACGATATCGCAGGACTGGGAGGCGTTCACCGCCGACGAGCATGCGATGTGGGACCGCCTTTTCGCGCGCCAGTCGGCGATGCTGCCGGGCCGCGCGTCGGAGGCCTTTCTGCGCGGCATCGACGTGCTGCGGCTCGAAAAGCCGGGCATCCCCGACTATCGCGACCTCAACGCGCGGCTGACGGCAGCGACGGGGTGGCAGGTGGTCGCGGTGCCGGGGCTGGTTCCCGACGACGTCTTCTTCGATCATCTCGCGAACCGGCGCTTTCCCGCGGGCAATTTCATCCGCACCCCCGAACAGCTCGACTATCTGCAGGAACCCGACGTCTTTCACGACGTCTTCGGCCATGTTCCGATGCTCGCAGACCCGGTGTTCGGCGACTATATGCAGGCCTATGGCGAGGGCGGCCTGCGCAGCCTGAAATTCGATGCGCTGAAACAGCTTGCGCGGCTTTATTGGTACACGGTCGAATTCGGCCTGATCCGCGAGGCCGGGGGGCTTCGCATCTATGGAGCGGGGATCGTCTCTTCCTATGCCGAAAGCGTTTTCGCGCTCGATTCGGACAGCCCGAACCGCATCGGCTTCAACCTCGCCCGCGTGATGCGTACCGACTACAGGATCGACGATTTCCAGCAGAATTATTTCGTCATCGACAGTCTGGACCAGCTGCTCGACGTGACGGTGAACACCGATTTTGCACCGCTCTATGCGGCCAATGCCGCGCTACCGTCGATCCCGATCGCCGACATATTGGGCGAGGATGAAGTGATTACGCGCGGCACGCAGGATTATGCGCTGGCGAAGAGCGGGTGACCAACGACGCCCTCTCCCCTGAAGGGGAAGTCTCACCAGCTCCCGAACGTCGCGTCCGACGGGTTCGCGCGGTGCAGCGCGCGCTCCTTGCGCCGCCAACCATAGCGCCGCCGCTTGACCAGCAGCAGGCACGGCCATTCGGCGCTCCCGCCCCGGCCCGCAAGCCGGAATCCCTGCGCGCGATAGGCGGCGAGCACCGGTTCCATCTGCCGCGCGATCAGGCCCGCGAGGATCGCGTGGCCGCCGGGCGCGGTCGCGGCGGCGATGTCGGGGGCGAGGGTGATGAGGGGGCCAGCGAGGATGTTTGCGACGACCAGATCGTAGGGCGCGCGGTGGCGGATTGCGGGATGATCGGTTCCCGGCGCGACCGCGAGCGCGAGCCGGCCGCCTCCTCGACCGAGCGCGACGCCGTTGATCGCGGCATTGTCGCGCGTCACGAGGATGCTCGCGGGGTCGATGTCCGACGCGATCGCCCGGGCGCGCGGCCACAGCGCCAGCGCGGCGAAGGCGAGCAGTCCGGTGCCGGTGCCGATATCGGCGATATTGCGCGGCGCCGCGCCGGCCCGCGCGATCCGGTCGAGCATCGACAGGCATCCCGCGGTCGTGTCGTGCCCGCCGGTGCCGAAGGCCTGGCTCGCGTCGATCAGGAAGGGCACGACGTCCGGCGGCACGCGGTCGGCATGGCTGCTCGTATGGACGAAAAAGCGGCCGGCCTGCACGGGTTCGAGCCCCTGCTGGCTCAGCGTCACCCAATCCTCCTCGGGCAGCTCCTCGACCGTGGGCGCGGCGCCCTTCGCGCTCGGCACCAGCGCGCGCAACGTTTCGATGAGCGCGGCGCTCGGCGGCGCCTCGACATAGGCGTCGAGCTGCCAGCGCGCGGCCGCTTCGTCGATCTCGCGCGTCACCACCACCGGCGCATCGGGCAGCGCGTCGAGTGCCGGCACCTCGCCCGACAGCGCCTCGGCCTCATCGCGGGTGCAGGGGAGCGAGACGAGCCAGCTCATGGCTTGCCCGCGGCTTCCTTCGCCAGCCGATCGGCGAGCCGTTTCGCGGCCTCGGCGGCATAGGTGCGGCAGCCGCCCGGGTCGGCGAGGGGGGCATCGCCCGCGAGGCGCGCGAACAGGTCGCTCGCGCCCGGATGCGGGGTGATCAATATGTCGCAGGGCAGCGCCGGCACCTTTGCGAAGGTCGCGCGCATCATTGCGACATAATCGGGATGGTCGGTGAAGCGGTAGTCGTCGCCCGACACCGCGCTCAGGCTGTCGACATAGGCGATGGTGCGGCAGTCGCTGTCCTCGCACGACCGCCACGTCCAGCTCGTGCTCCCCGGCGTGTGGCCGGGCGTCGCATGGAGCGTCAGGTCGAGGCCGGGAATCGGCAGCGCCTCGCCGTCGCGGAGCTCGCCCGCGATCTTCACGCCGCGGAAGGGCGGGATCGCGCCGCGCTGCGGGTCGCGCGCTTCGGGCTCGCCGCTCGTCAGCGTGGCGACCGCTTCATGGCGCGCATAGATTTTCGCGCCGGTCGCATCCTGCAGCGCCCTGAGCCCGCCGACATGGTCGAGATGCTCGTGGCTCGCGAGCAGGGTATGCACCTGCTTCGGGTCGAAGCCCAGCGCACGGATGTTGGCGAGGATCGCGGGCGCGGCCTCCTCGGTCGCCGCGTCGATCAGCACGAGCCCGCCCGGCGCGTCGATCAGCACCGCCGAAATGCCGCAGGTGCCGACATAATAGCTGTTGCCGAAGATCTTCGCGGGCGGCGCGGGATCGCTCCAGCCGTCGCGGCCTTCGCACGCGGCGGCAAGCGCCTGGCCTGTGGGCGCGGCGGGTGCGGAAGCGGGCGCTTCGGCCTGGGACGCGCAGCCTGCGAGCAGCAGCGCGGCGAACAGCATGGGTTTACCGGACATAGCTTGCTCCATTGGCGTCGAGCACCGCGCCGGTCATCGAGGGCGGCGCGGCGAGAGCGCACCAGCGCGCCATCTCGGCGATCTCCTCTGGCATCGCGACGCGTCCGAGCGGGATATCGGCGAGCAATTTGTCGCCGCCGCGGCTTTCGAGATACTCCTCGGCCATGCCGGTCATGGTGAAGCCGGGGCAGATGGCGAAGGCGAGGATATTCTCGCGGGCATAGGCGCGCGCGATCGTCTTGGTCATCGCGACCATCCCCGCCTTCGACGCCGCATAATGCCAGTGTGCGGGACTGTCGCCGCGATAGGCGGCGCGGCTCGCGATATTGACGATGCGGCCGCCGCGCGCGCCTTGCTGCCAGTGGCGCACCGCGAGGCGGCAGAGCTGCGCGCTTGCGGTCAGATTGACCTCCAGCGTGCGATTCCAGCCGGCGAGCCAGTCGGCATCGCTTTTGTCGATCGGATTGGTCTCGAACACTCCGGCATTGTTGATCAGCACGTCGATGCGGCCGTCGAGGCGATCGAGGCTTTCGGCCCACAGCCGCGCGGGAGCGTGGGGGTCTGCAAGGTCGCCGTCGGCGCTGGAAAGCGCGACGACCTTCGTCGCGTCGGTGGTCAGCGCATCGGCGATCGCCGCGCCGATGCCGCGGCTCGCGCCGGTGATCAGGATATGTGTCATGCCGCGGCTTTAGCGGCCGGCGAGGTTCAGCGCAAAAGGGGCGGTCAAAAAATTCCGTTCGCCCTGAGCCTGTCGAAGGGCCGTTCTTCCTTCTTCGGGCGTGGAAGGGAAGAACGGTGCTTCGACAGGCTCAGCACGAACGGGTTTTGAAAATTCTTGCCTTCGTCAAGCCACCCGGCGGCTGAACTCGCTCGCCGCCTGTTCGAGCGACTGGAGCCGCTCGCCCATCTTGGCGAATTTCTCGCTCAGCACGCTGATCTCGCCCGCGACCATTCCCGAATCGTTGCGGATGCTGGCGATGGTCGACGACATCGAATCGGCGGCGAGCGCGGTCTCGTCGACCGCGGCGGTGATCGAGGTGACCGTCTGCGCCTGCGCGTCCATCGCGTCGCGGATGCGTTCGGCCGATTGCTGGACCTCGACGATCGTCGCCTGGATCGACTGGTTGGCGCTCACCGAACCCTTTGTCGCCTGCTGGATCGCGGTGATCTTGCCCGCGATATCGTCGGTCGCGCGCGCGGTTTCGTTGGCGAGGCTCTTCACTTCCTGCGCGACGACTGCGAAGCCGCGGCCCGATTCGCCGGCGCGCGCCGCCTCGATCGTGGCGTTGAGGGCGAGAAGGTTGGTCTGTCCCGCGATCTCGCGGATCAGGCCGAGGATCGATTCGATCGATTCGGCGTGGCGCGACAGCGCTTCCGACATGGCGACCGCTTCGCCCGCCTGTTCCGACGCGCGGGTCGCGACGCTGGCCGAGGCTTCGACCTCGCTGCGCGCATCCTCGATCGCGCGGATCAGCCCGGCGGCGGTCGACGCCGCCTCGCGCATCGCGATCGCCGACTGCTCGGACGCCGCGGCGACCTCGCTCGTCTTGGCGATCATGCCTTTGGCCGCGAGATCGGCCGATTCGGCCTGGCTCGCGAGTTGCTGGCGCACTCCGTCGGTGTCCTGCACCAGCGTCGCGATCGAGCGGTCGAAATCGCCCGCCAGCGCCTGGCGCTCGCTCGAGATCGCGGCGCGCTCCAGCTTTTCGGCATAGGTCTGCATGATGTCCATCTCGAGCAGCGCGAGGCGGTTGATCGCGCTCGTCAGCCGGACGATGCGGTCGGTGTCGCCGGCGCAGGCGTGGACGACATGCTCGATGGTCAGCCGCTGGCTTTCGCCGAGGCACGACAATACCGAGGCGAGCGGCACGCCGACGCGCAGCGCCATATGGGTGTTCTGGCAGGCGATCGTCGCCGATTCCTGGCCCGCGGGATCGGAATATTTGACCAGCATGTGCCGGGTGCTGCCGCGCACATAGGCTTCGAGCAGTTCGCCTTCGGCCTTGCGGACGTGGGGCAGCGCGTTGAAGGCGGTCCAATAGGCGCGGCCGATCGGCTCCTCGTGGCCCACCACCATCTCGGCGATCTCGCGCGCATCCGCGGCAAGCCGGCCATCGAGGTCGTAATAGGGAAAGCGATCGGCCATCAGCACCGGATCGATCTGCTGCTTATGAATCGGATTGTCCTTCACCATGATCCCGTCCCCCGAGGCCAAATCTTGGATGCGCGGCGTCTGCCGTCCGCCTGCGTCCGCGAAACTGGTGAACGGGATATGCTGCGGAACCGGTAAATTCGCCGTTAACCCGGCAGGGCGAATTTGGTGATTGGAGCACCGATGAGCGCTATACTTCGAGGGCGCGGCGCGGTTATTGGTTGCAGGTGAAACCGGTCGGAGACGAAACCATGATCATCGGCACCCCCAGGGAAATCAAGAATCACGAATATCGCGTCGGCCTGACCCCCGAAAGCGCGCGCGAGCTGGTCGTGCACGGCCACCGCGTGCTGGTCGAGACCGGGGCGGGCGAAGGCATCGGCGCGCACGACCGCACCTATGAGGATGCGGGCGCGGAGATCGTCGCGACCGCCGCCGAGATTTTCGCGACGGCCGAGATGGTGGTGAAGGTGAAGGAGCCGCAGCCGGCCGAGCGCGCGATGCTGCGCCCCGGCCAGATCCTCTACACCTATCTCCACCTCGCCCCGGACCCCGAGCAGACGCGCGACCTGATGGCGTCGGGCGCGGTGTGCATCGCCTATGAAACCGTGACCAGCCCGCACGGCGGCTTGCCGCTCCTCAAGCCGATGAGTCAGGTCGCGGGGCGCATGTCGATCCAGGCCGGCGCGACCGCGCTCGAAAAGGCGCACGGCGGCCGCGGCGTGCTGCTCGGAGGCGTCCCCGGCGTCGCGCCGGGCAAGGTGTGCATCATCGGCGGCGGCGTCGTCGGCTTCAACGCGGCGCAGATGGCGACCGGGCTCGGCGCCGATGTCACCATCCTCGACCGCGATCCCGAAGTGCTCGAACGCGTCGGTACCTTCTTCGAATCGCGGGCGAAGACCCGCTTCTCGAACCGCGCCAACCTCGCCGAATGCGTCGCCGATGCCGATCTCGTCATCGGCGCGGTGCTGATCCCGGGAGCCGAGGCGCCCAAGCTCGTCACCCGCGACATGCTGAAGACGATGCGCCCCGGATCGGTGCTCGTCGACGTCGCGATCGACCAGGGCGGCTGCTTCGAGACGAGCCATGCGACGACGCACGCCGAGCCGACCTACGTGGTCGACGGCATCGTCCATTATGCGGTCGCCAACATGCCGGGCGCGGTCGCGCGCACCAGCACCTATGCGCTCAACAACGTCACGCTGCCGCACGCGCTGCGCATCGCCGACCTCGGCTGGAAAGAGGCTTTGCGCCGTGACGTGCATCTTGCGCAGGGCTTGAACGTTTGGAATGGCAAGGTGACGTTCGAGGCGGTAGCCGAAGCGATCGGAACCGACTATGTGCCCGTCGACCAGGCGCTAAGTTGAGCAAGAAAGTAGAGAAGACAAATGACGGACCAAGGCCAGCCGACTCCTCCCCCGAACGAAGACGAGGAAAATGAAGTGCTGCGCGCCGCGCGCGAGCGCCACGAGCAGCAGGAAGCCCTCGAAGCGGCGGAGGCCGAGGCCAAGGGCGGCAAGCGCGGGCGTGGCTGGAAAGCCGCCGCGGGTCTCGGCATCGGATCGGCGGCGGTGATCGCGGCGCTGCTCTACGCGAACCGCGACAAGATCAAGTGACGCGGCGAGGCCGCTGAACGCGCTCAGGCGATCCATATCTCCGCGCCGGTCTTCACCCGGCTGAGCGCGATCAGGCTGCGAAAGCTCGCCACCGCGTCATTGTCGGCGAACAGGCGCCGGCTGATCGCTTCATATTCGATCATGTCGCGGGTTACGATCACCAGCACGAAGCTGATCCCGCCGGTCACATAATAGCATTGCTGCACTTCCGGCGCCGCGAGGAACAGCGCTTTCGCGCCGTCGACCGTGGGCGGGCGCTCGTCGATCAGATGGACCTCGACGACCGCGGTGATCGTCATGCCGAGGGCGCCGGTGTCGACGATCGCGACATTGCGTTCGATGATCCCCGCCGCCTCCATCGCGGCGATGCGCCGCTGCACCGCCGCCGCTGACAGGTTCACCGCTTCGGCGATTTCGCGCTGCGGCGTCTTGTTGTCGCGCTGAAGGATGCGCAGGATCGCGCGGTCGAAGCTGTCGAGCCTGCGCTCGCCGGATGCTCTGGGTCGGCCCATAGCCGAGTATTTGTTGCATTTTATCCCCGAAGCAAGCGTCCTTCGCTCGCTTCGTCGATGCTATCCCCCGCCCATCGACAGCAAGGATCGCCATGAGCATCGCCATCGCCGGCGCGTCCGGCACGCATCGAATCGGAGCCGGCCTCGCGTGCGGCATGGGGGCGGGCGCCTTGTGGGGGCTGGTGTTCCTCGCGCCCGAACTGGTGCGCGGCTTCACCCCGCTGCAGCTCGCGATCGGGCGCTATCTCGCCTTCGGCGCGATCGCGTCGGTGCTGATCGCGCCGCGCTGGCGCACGCTGGCCGGCCGGCTCGCGCGCCGCGATTGGGTGGTGCTGGGCTGGCTCGCGCTCGCGGGGAACACCCTCTATTACATCTTTCTTTCGGCGGCGGTGCAGGCGGGCGGGATCGCGATGACCTCGCTCGTCATCGGCTTCCTGCCGGTCGCGGTCACCCTGATCGGCAGCCGCGATCACGGCGCCGTTCCGCTGGCGCGCCTCGCGCCGTCGCTGCTCCTCTGCGCGGCGGGAGCGGCCTGCATCGGCTGGCAGGCGATCGGCGCGCCGGCGTCGGACGATGGCGGCGCGGGAAGGGTCGGTCTGCTGTGCGCGGTGGGAGCGCTCGTGTCGTGGACCGCCTATGCGGTCGGCAACAGCCGCTGCCTCGCGCGCCTCGATCATGTCTCGGCGCACGACTGGAACCTGCTGACCGGCGTCGTCACCGGCGCGCAGGCGCTGGCGCTGATCCCGCTCGCGCTGCTCCTCGAGCCGATCGGCCATGACACGGCCACCTGGCTTCGCTTCGCGGGCGTGTCGGTCGGCGTCGCGCTTCTCGCCTCGATCGCCGGCAACGCGCTGTGGAACCGGATGAGCCGCCTGCTGCCACTGACGATGATCGGGCAGATGATCCTGTTCGAAACGCTCTTCGCGCTGCTCTATGGTTTCGCCTGGGAAGGGCGGCTGCCGACGCCGCTCGAAGTGGCGGCGTTCGCGCTGGTCGTCGCCAGCGTCCTCTCCTGCATCGCCGCGCACCGCCGGCACCCGCCCGCCGCGCTCGCGAGCTGAGCGCCCGGCGTCGCGAGGCAAATTTTCCCCATTCGCCCCCTAAGCAATTGCATATCGCGGCGGGAAGGCTTAACCGGCCCGCATCGACCGGATAGAGTCAGAAGATACGGGGCTGATATGGCTGGCAAGGAACCGGGCGGGCGACCGCTCTCTCCACACCTCGGGGTGTATAAATGGGCGCCGTCGATGGCGGTCTCGATCTTCCACCGCATAACCGGCGACGGGCTCGCGATCGTCGGGGCGCTGATGTTCCTCTGGTGGCTCGGCGCGATCGCCGCGGGTCCCGACGCATATGCGGCGTTCGTCGCCTGCGTGTGGCACGATCCCGCCGGCGGCACCTTTCACATGGTCACCAATATATTGGGGAAGGTCGTGTTGATCGGCTTGACCTGGGCCTTGTTCCAGCATCTCTTCTCGGGGCTTCGCCATCTCGTTCTCGACACCGGCGCGGGCTATGAACTGAAGACAAACCGGCGGTGGTCGATCGCGGTCTTCGTCGGCGCGATCCTCGCGACCGCCGCGACCTGGCTCACTATCTTTGCGGGGACGATCAATGGGTAATGGTACGCGTCTCGGCCGTGTGCGCGGCCTCGGCCCGTCGCATCACGGCACCGGCCACTGGCTGCAGCAGCGCTTCACCGCGCTCGGCAACCTGCTGCTGGTTACCTGGTTCGTCGTCTCGCTTCTGCGCCTGCCGCTCACCGATCATGGCGCGGTCACCCGCTGGGCGTCTAATCCGACGGTTGCGCTCGGCCTGATCCTGATGGTCGCCAGCGTCTTCTGGCATCTTCGCCTCGGCCTCCAGGTGATGATCGAGGATTATGTCCACGGCGAAGCGACGCGCCTGCTGTCGCTCGTCATCCTGAACTTCTACGCGATCGGCGGCGCGGCCTACGGGATTTTCGCCATTATCCGGATCGCTCTGGCGCCCGCCGCGCTCGGCCCGGGGGGCATGTAAGATGACCGAAGCCTATAAGATTATCGACCACAGCTATGACACCGTCGTCGTCGGCGCCGGCGGATCGGGCCTGCGCGCGACGATGGGCAGCGCCGAAGCGGGCCTGAAGACCGCGTGCATCACCAAGGTGTTCCCGACGCGCAGCCACACCGTCGCGGCGCAGGGCGGCATCGCCGCGAGCCTCGGCAACAACAGCCCCGACCATTGGCAATGGCACATGTACGACACCGTCAAGGGTTCCGACTGGCTCGGCGACCAGGACGCGATCGAATATATGGTGCGCGAGGCGCCGCAGGCGGTCTACGAGCTTGAGCACGCGGGCGTGCCGTTCAGCCGCAACCAGGACGGCACCATCTATCAGCGCCCGTTCGGCGGCCATATGCAGAATATGGGCGAAGGCCCGCCGGTGCAGCGCACCTGCGCCGCGGCCGATCGCACCGGCCACGCGATGCTCCACGCGCTCTATCAACAGAGCCTGAAATATGACGCGGACTTCTTCGTCGAATATTTCGCGCTCGACCTGATCATGGAGGATGGCGCGTGCCGCGGCGTCGTCGCGCTGTGCCTCGAGGACGGCAGCATCCATCGCTTCCGTTCGCAGGCCGTCGTGCTCGCGACCGGCGGCTACGGCCGCACCTATTTCACCGCGACCTCGGCGCACACCTGCACCGGCGACGGCGGCGGCATGGTGCTGCGCGCCGGCCTGCCGCTGCAGGACATGGAATTCGTCCAGTTCCACCCGACCGGCATCTATGGCGCCGGCGTGCTGATCACCGAAGGCGCACGCGGCGAGGGGGGGTATCTCACCAACTCCGAAGGCGAGCGGTTCATGGAACGCTATGCCCCCTCGGCGAAGGACCTTGCGTCGCGCGACGTCGTGTCGCGCTCGATGGCGCTCGAAATCCGCGAAGGCCGCGGCGTCGGTCCGCACAAGGACCATATCTACCTGCACCTCGACCATATCGACCCGAAGGTGCTGGCAGAACGCCTGCCGGGCATCACCGAAAGCGGCAAGATTTTCGCCGGGGTCGATCTGGCCCGCGCGCCGCTCCCCGTGGTGCCCACGGTCCATTATAATATGGGCGGCATTCCGACCAACTATCATGGCGAAGTCGTGACGCTGAAGGACGGCGATCCCGAACATGTCGTCCCCGGCCTGTTCGCGGTCGGCGAGGCGGCGTGCGTGTCGGTCCACGGCGCGAACCGCCTGGGTTCGAACAGCCTGATCGACCTCGTCGTCTTCGGCCGCGCGACCGGGCATCGCTTGAAGGAACTGATCAAGCCCGGCGCCGCGCAGCCCGCACTGCCCAAGGATAGCGCCGATCTCGCGCTCGGCCGCCTCGACCATTTCCGTAATGCCAACGGCGGTTCGCCGACGGCGGAAATCCGCACCGAGATGCAGCGCGCCATGTCGCAGCACGCGGCGGTGTTCCGCACCGACGAGCTGATGGCCGAGGGCAAGGAAAAGCTCGCCAGGACCTATGCGCGGATGCAGGACGTTCATGTCACCGACCGCGGCCTGATCTGGAACACCGACCTCGTCGAAACGCTCGAGCTCGACAATCTGATCGCGCAGGCAACGGTGACGATGCACTCCGCCTTCAACCGCAAGGAAAGCCGCGGCGCCCACGCGCACGAGGATTTCCCGAACCGCGACGACGCGAACTGGATGAAGCACACCGTCAGCTGGTTCGACGGCTGGGGCGGCAAGGGCGGCGGCGTGAAACTCGATTACCGCCCCGTCCACGAATATACGCTGTCGGACGACGTCGAATATATCAAGCCGAAGGCGCGGGTTTATTGAGACGCTGGGCTCCCTTGGGCTGGGCGCTTTCGTGCTGCTCGGGACGGGGACCGCCATAGGGCAAACGTCGGATGGCGCACAGCGGTTGATTGCACTCACGCGCGAGACGACTGCCCGCTACTCGCTCGTCACCCTGAACCGGATTCGTCGTTCCGACGGTCGGATTGTCGAGGAGTGGTCGGCAGAGTATCACGACGGTACATTGCATCGGGTGGAAACGCCGCGGGACCGGATTGTCGCCGATTGCGCGGCGATGAGGGGCAGCTATGCCGATCTTCGCAAAGGCAAGCTGATAGAGAATATGTCGGTGGCGAAGGCCGCGTGCGGGATCGAGGCCAACACGCCGATCCTGTCGGCGCGGATCGAGGGCAAGCGCGAAAGCCGTTTCGGGCCGACCACGCATCTTGTCATTCGCGATCCCAATTTCATCCGGACTTATGACGTGGACAAAAATGGAGCTTTGCTGGGCGCGACGATTTCGGATCACAGTGGACAGCGGCTGCTCACCAATTGGGCAGTCTATTTGAGTTCCGACGTGCCGCCCGACATTTTTTCGAAGGACTCTCTCGGCCGCAGTGTCGTGCCCGAGCGCTTCAAGCAGCCTCGGCCTGCGAACTGATCTATTCCCCGAACAGGCTCTTCATCGGGTCGAGGTCGGAAAAGGGCTGGTCGACCTCGAGCCCCATCAGCCACAATTTCTGGCATGCGATCAGGAAGAACATGATCGCGATGGTCCAGACGATGATCGTCTTGATGACCTGCCATCGCCGCGCCTCATAGGCGGCCTTGGCGCGCGCCTTGTGATCGATGCCCAGCTCGCCCTCGAACTCGGCGACGAGCTGCGCGCGGCGGGTGCGCGAGATATTCGCCACGCTCGCGGCACTTGCTTCACCCATCGAACGGCGAGTCGCCATCAATCCCACCTTGCGCCCGGTTCAGTCGAGCCTCGCACGATAGGCGAAAGCCCCTGACAAAGCGTTAACCGGCGTCGGGCAGGGTCACCCCCACGAGCTTGGTCCGCCCGGTCGCGCCGCGGATCAGCGTCAGGTCGCGGCGCGCGCATCCGAGCGCCGCGGCGAGCAGCTTCAGCACCGCTTCGTTCGCGGCGCCATCGGCGGGCGGCGCGGTCACCCGCACCTGCACCACGCCCTCCGCAATGGCGACCGTGTCGCGGCTCGCGCCCGGCGTGACGCGCAGTTCGAGCCGGCCCGTCGGCGCCGCGAGCGCGCGCAGCGCTTCGGTCAGCGCCGGGTCGGGGCGATATTTCAGAGGGTGATGACCAGCTTGCCGACCGCGCTGCGATCGCCGAGCTTGGCGATCGCCTTGCCGCCGTCGGCGAGCGCGAAGGTTTCGGTGACCCGCGGCTTGATCTTGCCCTGCTCCCAAAGCTGGAACAGCCGCGCGATGTTGGCGCGGTTGCGCGCCGGTTCGCGCGCGACGAAGGCGCCCCAGAAGACGCCCGCGACGTCGCAGCTCTTGAGCAGGGTCAGGTTGAGCGGCAGACGAGGGATGCCCGCGGGGAAGCCGACGACGAGGTAGCGGCCCTCCCACGCGATCGAGCGCAGCGCCGGCTCGGCATAGTCGCCGCCGACCGCGTCGTAGACGAGGTTGGCGCCGTTCGGCCCCACCGCTTCCTTGAACTTGTTCGCGAGGTCCTTCGACTGGTCCTTGTCGAACGGCTGGCGGCCATAGATCACCACTTCGTCGGCGCCGGCAGCCCGTGCGATCTCCGCCTTCGCCTCGCTCGACACGCCGGCGACCACCCGCGCGCCGAACGCCTTGCCCAGCTCGACCGCGGCGATGCCGACCCCGCCCGACGCGCCGAGGACCAGCAGGGTGTCGCCTTCCTGGATGTGTCCGCGATCGACGAGCGCGTGGATGCTGGTGCCATAGGTCATCAGCAGCGATGCGCCCTCGGCGAAATCATGGCCTTCGGGCAGGTGATAGACATTGTGGACGCCGACCGCGACGGCTTCGGACATGCCGCCGTTGCCGCAACCCGCAAGCACGCGGTCGCCGACCTTGAACTCGGTCACGCCTTCGCCAACCTCGGCGACCAGCCCCGCGACTTCACCGCCCGGCGCGAAGGGGCGCTCGGGGCGGAACTGATATTTATCCTCGATGATCAGCACGTCGGGGAAATTGACCGCGCAAGCCTTCACATCGATCACGATCTGCCCCTTGCCCGCGGTCGGGCGCGGCAGTTCGCCCAGCGTCAGCGTTTCGGGGCCGCCGGTCGCGGTCGACAGAAGAGCTTTCATCATTGTCTCCTTTTCTTCGTTGTGGCGGCACCGGCCCGCTCCCCCACCCGGCCTCCCACAGCGTATCCTGAGATGGGAGGCCGGGTGGGGGAGCGGGCCGGTGCCGTTACCTCATGCCGCCGGTCGCATCCAGGGACGCTCGGCGTCGAGCTTTTGTTCATAGGCGCCGATCGCGGCGTCGCTTTTCTCGGTCAGCGAAATCTCGTCGAGCCCTTCGAGCAGGCACATCTTGCGGAACGGGTCGATCTCGAAGGCGAAGCGGTCCTGGAAGGGCGTGGTCACCGTCTGCGTGTCGAGGTCGACATGGATGGGGTCGGTCGCCGCGACCTCCATCAGCCGGTCGATCGCCGCCTGCGGCAGAACGACGGGCAGGATGCCGTTCTTGACCGCGTTGCCCGAAAAAATGTCCGAATAGGAGGGCGCGATGACGACGCGGATGCCAAGGTCGCCGAGCGCCCACGCCGCGTGCTCGCGGCTCGATCCGCAGCCGAAATTATCGCCCGCGATCAGGATCGGCGCGCCTTGATACTCGGCGCTGTCGAACAGATTGCCGGGGTCGGCGCGCAGCGTCTCGAACGCGCCGCGTCCCATGCCTTCGCGGCTCGTCGTCTTCAGCCAGTGCGCGGGAATGATCACGTCGGTATCGACATTCTTCAGCCCCAGGGGAATAGCGCGGCCCTCGACCTTTTCCAGCGGGGTCATGCCATCAACTCCCTGACGTCGGTCAGTCGGCCCGTGACCGCCGCCGCCGCCGCCATCGCGGGGCTGACGAGGTGGGTGCGCGCGCCGGGCCCCTGGCGGCCGACGAAGTTGCGGTTGCTGGTCGATGCGCAGCGTTCGCCCGCGGGTACCTTGTCGGGGTTCATCGCGAGGCAGGCCGAGCAGCCCGGCTCGCGCCATTCGAGTCCGGCATCGATGAAGATTCGGTCGAGCCCCTCGGCCTCGGCCTGGCGCTTAACGAGGCCCGATCCAGGGACGACGATCGCCCATTTCACATTGGCGGCCTTGTGGCGGCCTTTGACGATCGCGGCCGCGGCGCGCATGTCCTCGATGCGGCTGTTGGTGCAACTGCCGATGAAGATATTCTCGATCGGCACGTCCTGCATCCGCATGCCGGGTTCGAGCCCCATATAGGCGAGGCTTTTGGCGGCCGCCGCCTGCTTCGACGGGTCGGCGAAGCTCGCGGGGTCGGGGACGATGCCGGTGATCGGCACGACATCCTCGGGGCTCGTGCCCCAGGTGACGCTCGGCGCGATGTCGGCGGCGTCGATGACGACGATCTTGTCGTAGGTCGCGCCCGGATCGGTCGCGAGGCTCTTCCAGTAAGCGACCGCCGCGTCCCAATCGGCACCTTTCGGCGCATAGGGGCGGCCCTTCAGATAGTCGAACGTCGTCTCGTCGGGCGCGATCAGTCCGGCGCGCGCGCCGCCCTCGATCGCCATGTTGCTGATCGTCAGCCGGCCCTCGATCGACAGCGCGCGGATCGCGCTGCCCGTATATTCGATGACGTGGCCGGTGCCGCCCGCCGCGCCGATCGTCCCGGTGATGTGGAGGATGATGTCCTTCGCGCTGACGCCGGGTCCGACCTCGCCCTCGACGCGCACTTCCATCGTCTTGGCGGGCTGGAGCAGCAAGGTTTGCGTCGCGAGCACATGCTCGACCTCGCTCGTCCCGATGCCGAAGGCGAGCGCGCCGATGCCGCCGTGGCAGGCGGTGTGGCTGTCGCCGCAGACGATCGTCGTGCCGGGCAGCGAAAAACCCTGCTCGGGTCCGACGACATGGACGATGCCCTGCTCGGGCGCGACCGCGTCGATATAGCGGATGCCGAAATCGGGTGCGTTCTTTTCGAGCGCGGCGAGCTGCGCCGCGCTTTCGGGGTCGGCGATCGGCAGCTTGTTGCCGTCCGCGTCGAGCCGCGCCGTCGTCGGTACATTATGGTCGGGCACCGCGAGCGTCAGGTCGGGCCGGCGCACCGTGCGCCCGCTCGCGCGAAGCCCCGCGAACGCCTGCGGGCTGGTGACTTCATGGACGAGGTGGCGGTCGATGAAGATCAACGAGGTACCGTCGGGGCGCCGTTCGACGACGTGCGCGTCCCAGATTTTCTCATAGAGGGTGCGGGGCCGAGTCATGCGGTCCACTTAAGCCGGTTGCACAACAATGCAAGCCAGTGGCGATCGAAAACGCAATTTTCGGTCGCGATACACCGTCGCCCCCGCGAAGACGGGGGCCGCCGTCGGCCTTGGCCGGCATGTCGGCGTAAAACGATAGCGGCCCCCGCCTTCGCGGGGGCGACGAGTTGGTCTATAACGGCATCATGTCCACCCTCGCCATCATCGCTCTCGTGATCGCCACCGTTGCGGCGATGGAGGGCGTCGCCTGGGCGAGCCACAAATATATCATGCACGGCTTCGGCTGGGCGTGGCACCGCGACCATCATGAACCTCACGACCATCGTCTGGAAAAGAACGACCGCTTCGCGATCGCTGGCGCGGGACTCAGCATATCGATGTTCGCGGCCGGCAGCCCGATGATCATGGGCGCAAGGGCGTGGGAACCGGGGACGTGGATCGGGCTCGGGATTCTCCTCTACGGCATTCTCTACACGCTGGCGCACGACGGGCTGGTCCACCAGCGCTGGTTCCATTGGGTGCCGCGGCGCGGCTATGCCAAGCGGCTGGTGCAGGCGCACCGGCTCCACCACGCGACGCTCGGCAAGGAAGGCGGGGTCAGTTTCGGCTTCCTGCTGGCGCGCGATCCCGCGACGCTGAAGGCCGAACTGAAGGCGCAGCGCGAGGCGGGGGTCGCGGTGGTGCGTGAGGCGTTGGCGGACTAGCTCCGGTCAGGCCGTCCGATAATCCGCGGTGATCACCCCCGCCGCCGCCAGCTCGGCCTCGTGGCTCTCCTCGCGCCAGCTCTCGGCGAGCGCCTGCCGTTCCCATTCCAGCATCGCGGGATGCGCGAGCATCGCGTCGACCCATGCCTGCCCGGCGCCGACGTCGAGGCCATAGGTGCGGATGCGGAAGGCGACCGGAGCGAAAAAGGCGTCGACCGCGGTGAAGGCGTCGCCCGCCAGCCATGGGCCGCCGAAGCGGCCGAGTCCCTCTTCGAAAAGTTCGCGGACCCGTGCGACATTGGCTCTCAACGCGTCCGACATCGGCTTCGGTCGCACGCGGACGCCGACGTTCATCGTGCAATCATTCCGTAACGCCGAAAAGCCGCTGTGCATCTCGCACGCCGCGCACTGCGCCCAGGCGCGCGCGTCGGCGTCGGTCGGCCAGACGCCATCGTGCCGGTCGGCGAGGTAGAGGGCGATGCCGAGCGAATCATGCACGGTTCGCCCCTCGTCGAGCAGCACGGGCACCTGTCCCGTCGGCGAGAAGCTGCGGAACTCGTCATAGTTGATCGGGCTGGTAAAGGGCTCGATATGGTCCTCGAACGCGATGTCGAGCGCCTTCATCAGCACCCATGGGCGCAGCGACCAGCTCGAATAATTGCGGTTCGCGGTGATCAGTTGGTACATGCGGGTCGCCTTCTTACCTTGCCTTCAGCCGGTTTGGGAGGTTTTCGCCGACCTTCCGGCCATTTCGTCTTTGGCCTTGGGCAGCTTGCTCAGGTCGAGCCAGCGCGCGTCGTCGCGCTTGTGATAGCTGTCGATCACCGCGAAGGGGATGCGGAAGGGAAATCCCCAGTCGCTGTTCCACATCGCGACGACGCCGGTTCGCGTCGCCGGTTCGAACATCAGCGTGGCGCGATAGCCCGAAACCGCGCCCGAATGGCCTTCGAGCCGGCGGCCGTCATAGGTAAAGCTCCGCCAGCCCAGGCCATAGTCCGCATCGCTGGTGGCCTGGCGCAGGGCGCCGCCATAGAGCCGCGCCGTGCCCACGCGGGGGCGATGGGCGATCTCCAGGACCGCCTTCGGCAGCACCTCCGGGCGCTTTCCCATCATCGCCTGCATCCAGCGCGCGAAATCGACGACATCGCTTTCGACACCGGCGGCAGCGGGAACGCGCCAATAGGATTCGGTGAGCGGCAGGATCGTTCGGCCGCGGTGCGGCCGCGCCCAATCCCTGGCGCCCGTCAGCCGCTCCATCCCATATCCCGCGCTGACCATGCCGAGCGGGAGGAAGAGCCGGTCGCTCACCGCGTCGGGGAAGGATTTGTGCGCGGCCTGTCCCAATATCTCGCTCGCGGCGTCGAAGGCGATGTTCTGATAGGTGTGGCAGGTTCCGGGTTCGCATTGCAGCGGTGCATTGACGAGACCCGCGCGAAGCAGCGCAGGGTTCTGCCCGGCCTCCAGCCGGTCGTCATAGGCATTCTTGGTCAGGCCCGTGCGCTGGGCCAGAAGCTGGCCGAGCGTGACGTGCGCCTCGGCGCCGCCGGGAAGGTGCAGCGACGTGCGCCACGCGGCGATGGGGCGGTCGAGGTCGACGGTGCCGTCCCGCGCCATCGCGGCGGCGAGGGCGCCCGTCGCGGTCTTCGACACCGAGGCCCAGCGGAACAGGGTGTGCGGCGTGACCGGCGCCCCGGTCGAGCGGTCGGCGACGCCATAGGTGCGAACGAAGCGCAATTTGCCGTCTTCCACCACCGCGACCGCGAGCCCCGCCATTTCGGGGCGCTGCGCCAGATCGGACAATTGCCGGTCGAGCGCGCGATAGTCGATCCGGCCGCGCCATTCGGCGGGCGTGTCGGGCAGGTCTTCGGGAGCGTTGATCGGGATCGCGATGCTGGCGAGGGGCTGGCCGCCGCCCGAGGCGTGAAGGCCGAACCAGCCCAGCCCCAGTGCGGCGACCGCAAGGGGGGCAAGAAGAAACCGCAGCGCGGATTTGTTACGGGATCGCGACCTCATATTCGGCCGCCCTCTTAGCCGCGACTTTCCCCCTCGTCACCCCCAACGAGCCGGTAGGAAGGATGGATGGGGCGAGCGGGGGTCAGCGGTTTTCGGGCAGTGTCGCGATCCATTGCGCGAGCGCACCGGTGTCGCGCAAATCGCCCGGATAGGGATGTACCGGACGCAGCGGCTCGTTCGAGCCGCGCGTGCGGCCGCGATAGACCTTCATCGGCACCGCGATGCGGGTGAGGCCGCTCGGCAGAACGTCCTGCCGCACGTCCATATAGAGGGTGTCGGCGCTGGTCTCCTGCCCGACCTGGATCGCGCCGAGCGCTTTCCACAGGTCGGCGGCGTCGAGGCACGCGGAGGCGCAGCCGCTGTCGGTGACGAAATAGACCGGCCCCGCGGGCGGAGCGGGCGGTTCGCCGGGGGTTTTCGCGAGGTCGGCGGGCTCGACCGAGCGCCATAATGGCTCACCGCGATCATGGGCGGCCGTGACGCCGCTTACGGTCGCGTCGATCCAGCGCTTCATGTCGTCGGATGTGCCCGGCGCGTCGCGGACATGGTCGCCGAACTCGGTCAGCGTCTTCACATTGTCCGCCGAGGCGCGCCAGTCGACGCTGCTCGTACTGGGCAGCGCCTCGACGCGCTGCTTGCCCCAGAGGATCGCGGCGATCTGCGCCGACCAGTCGGAGGAGCCGCCATTGTTGCCGCGCAGATCGAGCACGATGCGCGGCGCGGCGGCAATCGCGGCGCGGTCGGCGTGCATCGCGTCGATCAGCGGCCCGAGCGCCTTGGCATCGGCCGAATCGGGATCGCCGTCGAACCCCGATAGCGCGAACCAGCGCGTCCCATCGGCCAGCGTGCGCGCGGCGATCGGCGCGCGCGCCATCTGGTTGGTGTCGCGCACCCGCGCGGTCAGCGTAGCGTTGTCGATCGGATGCCAGTCGAGCGTCACCTCGCGCGCCATATCGCCCACACGGAAGCGGCAGCGCACCGGGCGCGCGATAAAGGGATTGCCCTGATCGACGAACAATTGCCCGCCGCGCAGCATGCGCCGCGAAGCGAGGAACCAGCGTCCTTCGAAGGCGCCGACATTTTCGGCCGCGAGCCGGTCGGCGGGCTTGCCGTCGCAGCCTTCGAGCACCGCGCCGAGCGGGACGGGCGCGTCGTCGGCGCGCGTCTTCACCACCTGCGCCACGCCCTCGAAGCCGGTCAGGAAGCCCGGCCAGCGCGCGGTGAAAGGCGGCGCCTTGTCGGTCGTGCCATAGCCCAGATGACCGTCGTCGAACGAGGCGGCATAGGCCTTGAGCGCGTAATAATAGCCGGCGAAATCGCTGGCCTTGCCCGCGCGCGCCACCGCCAGGGCGAGGCCAGCGTCGTTGCGCTTCGAAAAATCGGGATCGAGCGTGTTGACCGGGCCCGGATGGTTCGCCGCGATATCGTCGTGCATCGCCTGCGCGTCGGTTCGCAGCGTCGCGGCCCAGTCGCGGGGCGGGGCAGGATCGGCGGGCGCGGCGTCCGGCGCGAGGACGAGCAGGGACAGCAGGAGCATCGACATGGCCTCATGCTATCGCCGCTGTATTATATTTACAATACAGTTGATAAATCCGTCATTGCGAGCGAAGCGAAGCAATCCAGAGTGGCGCAAACCGCCCTGGATTGCTTCGCTTCGCTCGCAATGACGCAAAATGGCAGGCGGGTGTTTCGGCTCAGGCCGTCTCCAGCGCCACCTCATAGGTCGCGGTCGTCTTCGCCGCGACCTCTTCCGCCGTCACACCCGGCGCCAGCTCGATCAGCCGGAACGGGCTCGCATGGTCGGCGCGCTTGAAGACCGCGAGGTCGGTGACGATCATGTCGACGACATTCCTGCCGGTCAGCGGCAGCGTGCAGGCGGGGATGAACTTGGCCGATCCGTCCTTCGCCACATGCTCCATCACGACGATGATCTTCTTGACCCCCGCGACCAGGTCCATCGCGCCGCCCATGCCCTTGATCATCTTGCCGGGCACCATCCAGTTGGCGAGGTCGCCATTTTCGGCGACTTCCATGCCGCCCAGCACGGCGAGGTCGATATGGCCGCCGCGGATCATCGCGAAGCTCTGCTCCGACCCGAAATAGGCGGTCTGCGGCAGCTCGCTGATCGTCTGCTTGCCGGCGTTGATCAGGTCGGGGTCCTCGTCGCCCTCATAGGGAAAGGGGCCGATGCCGAGCATGCCGTTCTCCGACTGCAGCGTCACCGTCATGCCCGCGGGCACATGGTTGGCGACCAAAGTCGGGATGCCGATGCCGAGGTTGACATAATAGCCGTCCTCGAGCTCCTGCGCGGCGCGCGCCGCCATGTCGTCGCGGGTCCAGCCCTTTGTTTCGTCGGCCATTATTTCGGCTCCCATGCGGTGTCGGAGGGGAAAAGATCGTCCCAGCCCAGCCGGTCCCACGGACCATAGACGGGGTTGGGGAAAAGGAACCAGCCACGGTTCCACAGTTTCGCGGCGGCGGGGCCGGTCGCGAGCGCGATGCGCGCGGCGGGCGCCAGCGCCTTGTCATTGAACTGCTGGCTGAAATCGCCGAGCTGGTCGCCTGCCATCGCGATCACGCAATATTTCGACGCGATCGCGCTGCGGCGCCCGTCCTTGCTCGACCCGCCGGCGTCGTCGCCCGCGAGGAATAACGTTTCGCCATGCCTGAATTCGCCGAGGCCCGCCGCGCGCAGCGTCGCTTCCGCGCCTTCGGCATTGGCGGCGCTGCGGTTGGTGTTGGCGATCACGGTGACCCCCGCAGCGCGCAGCGCGGTCACCATCTCGACCGTTCCGGGCATCGCCTTGGCGGCGCCGGCGCCGGTTTTCTCCCAGCTATCCCAAATCTTGGGATCGAAGGCGATACGGCGCTCGGCCATGTAGCGCGTCGCGCCGAGGTTCCAGATCAGCGTCTCGTCGGCGTCGAACACCGCGGCGAAAGGCTTGTCGCCGCACGGCTCGAAGCGCGGCGCGTCCATGCTCGCGCCGGGCGCCAGCACGACGCTGTCCTGCGGCCGCTGCTTGACGCGCTCGGCCACATAATCGGCGATCCGTGCATTGACGGCGCGCACCGCGACGGCGGCCTCGGCCGAACCGTAGAGATATTGGAGCGCGGTGGTCGGTTTCGCCGGCTCGGTGGGGGAGGCGGGCGCCGACGCGACCGGCGCGTGTCCCGCGCTCGCGCAGCCCGCGAGGAGCAGGCCCAGCGACAGGGCGAGGGCGCGCCTCACGCCGCTTCCCGCGGGCGCACGGTGCGGAATTCGATCTTCTTGTCATAGGGCGCGCCAAGGACGAGCCGCTTCACATAGATGCCGGGCAGGTGGATGCCGTCGGGGTCGAGGCTTCCGACCGGCACGATCTCCTCGACCTCGGCGACGCAGATTTTCGCCGCGGTCGCCATCGGCTGGTTGAAGTTGCGCGCGGTCTTGCGGAAGATCAGATTGCCGCTCTCGTCGGCCTTCCATCCCTTGATGACCGCGAGATCGGCGAAGATGCCGCGCTCGAGGATATAATCCTCTCCGTCGAAGCTCCGCACCTCCTTGCCCTCGGCGACCGCGGTGCCGACGCCGGTTCTGGTATAGAAGCCGGGAATCCCCGCTCCGCCCGCGCGGCAGCGCTCGGCGAGTGTGCCCTGCGGGCAGAATTCGACCTCGAGTTCGCCCGCCAGATACTGCCGCTCGAACTCCTTGTTCTCGCCGACATAGGAGGAGATCATCTTCTTGATCTGCCGCGTGCGGAGCAGCTTGCCGAGGCCTTCGCCGTCGATGCCGGCATTGTTGCTCGCGATGGTCAAGTCCTTGACCCCCGAATCGCGGATCGCGTCGATCAGCCGCTCGGGAATGCCGCAGAGGCCAAAGCCGCCCGCGCAGATCTGCATCCCGTCGAAGAGGAGGCCGTCGAGGGCTGCGGCTGCGTCGGGGTATCGCTTGTTCGCCATGAATCGGCCTCCTGCTGCTGGCGGCGCGACATTGGCGCATCCGACATATCAATTCTAATCATAGTGTTTTTAGATTATCCATAAGCGATGTCGATCAATCGAATCGCGCTCTACCATCTCGAAACCCTGCTGTGGATCGACCGGCTCGGCACCTTCTCGGCCGCCGCCGAGCGGCTCAACACGACCCAGCCCGCGGTGTCGGCGCGGATGCGCGAGCTCGAACAGCGGCTGGGCTCGGCGCTCTTCCGCCGCGACGGGCGCGCCATGTCGCTGACCCCCGCGGGGCGCAAGCTGGTGCGCGACTGCGCGCCGCTGCTCCGCGACATGGAGCGCGCGCTGCTCGGCAGCGGCGGCTTCGCCGAGGCGAGCGGGGTGGTGCGGATCGGCGCGGGCGAGATTGCGGCGGCGAGCTGCCTGCCGCCCTTCGTCGCGGCGCTGAAGGAAGAGATGCCGGGGGTCGGCCTCGAAATCGAGATCGACCTGACCGCGAATTTGATCCAGCAATTGCTCACCGGCCGCACCGACATGGCCTTCGCCGCGGGGCCGGTCGCGCATCCGGCGCTGACCTCGCGCCCGATCGGCAAGGTCGCGCTCGTCTGGCTCGCGAGTCCGGCGGTCGCCGCGGCCTTCGATGCGGGCGGCGAGGCGGCGGCGATGCCGGTCTGGTCGCTCGCCAGCCACTCGCCGATCCACGGCCGGATGCGCGACGCGATCGACGCCTCGCGCATCGCGCCGCGCTCATTGAACCTCTGCAACAACGCCCGGATGATGATCGACATCGCGCTCGCGGGCGGCGGGGTCGGCATTTTTCCCGAACCGATGGTGCGCGCCGAGGTCGCGCGCGGCGCGCTCGTCGAACTCGCCGGCATGCCGCCGCCGGCGCCGGTTGAATTCCATGTCGCGATGCGCGTCGCCGATACCGAGCCGGTGCTGGTGCGCATCTTCGAACAGGCCGCGCGCCTGCGCATCGCGCCGGCCACGGGGATTTGACGCCGATCAATGACCTCGGGCGCGCATCCGCGCATTCTGCTATGGTGAAGCAGCCCAAGGAGATCGGATATGCGCTCGATACTCGTTCATGCCGACAATGATTCCGCTTTCGAGGGCCGGCTGCAGGCCGCGCTCGACCTCGCGCGATGGTTCGAGGGCCATGCGACGCTGCTGATCGCGACCCCGCTCCGGCAGTTCATCAGCTTCGATCCCTTCGGCGGCACCTATTTCTCCGCCGAGGCGCTCGCCGCAGCGCAGGCCGAGGATCTGACGCTCGAAAGCCGGTTGGCCGACCGGCTTGCGGGCGAGGATGTCCCCTGGGACATCGCGATGTCCGACGGAGATGTCGCGGGTGCGCTCGCTGCCGCCGCGACCTTCGCTGATCTTGCCATCGTCAGCCTGCCCGCTGCCGAGGGTGAGGGACGGGGGGACCTGCCGCTGCTCGCCGGCGACGTGGCGCTGGCCGCGCCAGTTCCCGTCCTCGCCCTGCCGCGCGATACGAAGGCGCTCGTTTTCGAGGCGCCGGCGATGGTCGCGTGGAACGGCAGCACCGAAGCGGCACACGCGCTCCGCGCCGCCATCCCCCTGCTGCATGGCCGCGCCGTGACGCTCGTCGCCATCGATACGGGCGATGCCGACGCGGACGGCTTTCCCGCGACCGACGCGCTGCGCTATCTGTCGCGTCACGGCATCCACGGCGAGTTGCAGACCGTCGCCCGCGGTGCCGATGCGGTCGGCGAACGGCTCGTGGCCGAGGCGGCGGCGATGGGCGCAGGGCTGCTCGTCATGGGCGCCTTCGGCCGCAGCCGCCTTCGCGAAACGCTGTTCGGCGGGGTGACGCGCCACCTGCTGTCGCACAGCCGGACGCCGCTCCTCCTCGCCCATTAGGTTCTAGGGCAGCGGCATTTCCAGCGCCGCCGACAGGTCGGCGAGCGCCTGTTCGCCGCTCGTCACCTTGATCGCGTGCATGCCGAGCATCGCCGCCGGCTTGCAGTTGATGCCGAGGTCGTCGAGATAGACGCAGTCGGATGCCGCGACGTCCAGCGCCTCGCACATCATCCGGTAGATCGCGGGGTCGGGTTTGCGCACTCCGACCTTGCTCGATTCGACGACATGGTCGAAGCGCGCCATGATCGCCGCGATCTCGGCCGCCGCGCCGTCGCTGCGCGCCATGCCCGCGCCTTTTCCCGAGGGCACATTGTTGGTGATGCAGCCGATCGTGAAGTCCTTTGCCTTCAGCGTATCGAGCGCCGCGACCATCGCCGGGCGCACCGCGCCGGCGAGCACCGCGAGCACCGCTTCGCCCTCCAGATCGTGCCCCAGCGCGCGCGCCTCGTCGGCGAAGGCGCGGTCGAAAGCGGCCGCGTCGATCTCGGCGCGCTCGAACTTCGCCCACGCGTTGCCGTCGGGGTCGCGCGCGTTGACGCGGCGCACGAAGTCGCGCGGCAGCCCGCGCTCCTCCTCCAGCCGGTTGAACGCCTCGAAGGGCGAGGCGGTGATGACGCCGCCGAAATCGAAGATGACGGTCGTGAAGCTCATGGCGCGATCAATAATCCTGTCTTGGGGTCCGCCGCGCCCGACAGCATTTCGCGATAGGCGTCAAGCGCCGCCGCGCCGCCCGCGTGCGTGTCCGGCCGCGCGAGCTGCGGCGCGACCTCCATGAAGCCGAGCCACGCCTCGCCGACCCGCTGCCCGAACGCCGCCCCGCCCCAGTCGCCGATCCGCTTCTGCACCCGGCCGGGCGCGAAGAAGCCCTGGCGCTCGGGCCCCGGAAGCCCGGCGGCGTCGGCCTGCGCGTCCCAATGCGACTTGCCGACGATGATCGAGGCCTGGAGGCTGGTCCCGAAATGGCTGTGCACGACGCGCGTCACCGCGCCATTGCCCGCCATGTCGACCAGCGCGCTCGGCGTTGCCGCGTTCAGCGTCATGATCTGGTCATAGCTGATGACCCGGTCGTAGATGCGCTGCGCATCGAGCGCGGCGACGTGGGCGGCGCTCGTCAGGCCGATCGTCTCGGGCCGCGCGCCGCCGCGGCGCGCGAGCGAATAGCCGAGGCCGATCGCGGTCTTGCTCGACGCGCTCGCGATCAATATCTGGTCCGCGCCATAGTCGCCGTCGTCCTCGAACTGGTCGGCGATCAGCCAGCCGGTCAGGAACAGCGGGCGAAAGATCGGCCAATAGTCGTGATGCCCGGCGCGATAGTCGGGCAGCGCCTCGATCCGCTGATACTGGTTGTAGATCGGGGGCAGGGCGGCCCGGCGCGGGGTGACGTCGGTGAAGCCGCCGGGCCCGGCGGCACCGGGGGTCAGCACCGCATGGCTCGCCATCGGATAATAGCCGTAGAAGCGGTCGCCGACCGCGATGCCGTCGGCCGCGCTTTCGGTGACGGTCGCGAAGCCCCAGACCGGCAGGCGCCCGGGCTCGCCCCGCTCGGCGAAGAAATCCCAATAGCCCTGATCGTTCCCGAACAGGCCCGACGGCTTGCCGAACACCGCATAGGTGATGTTGTTCGCGGTCATCGCATAAAGGTCGGTCGCGACCCGGATTTGTCCCGGCGCGAGCGGCGCGGGCGCCTCCTCGACCAGCGTCGCCGTGGTGATATCGTCGCGATCGATGTCGATCGCCCAGCCGTTGTGCATGCGGACCCCTCCGATTGTCTTGGCCCTTGCCTGCGGGCGCGGGACGGGGGATAGTCATACAGATGCCACGATCCCATACAATCGCGGTCAAGCGCATATATGAACCGGCCGAGCCCGGCGACGGCGCGCGCTTCCTCGTCGACCGGCTGTGGCCGCGCGGCGTGTCGAAGGAAAAGGCCGACCTCGCCGCATGGCTGAAGCCGCTGTCGCCGAGCGACGCGATGCGCGAGCAGTTCCACCACGCCACCGCCGGCAGCGACGCGGCGTGGAACGCGTTCCGCAAGGAGTATTTCGCCGCGCTGGATGCCGGCGGCGGCGAGGCTGCGGCGGCGCTCGCCGAAATCGATGCCGCGATGAAGGCGGGGCCAGTGACCCTGCTCTATGCGGCGAAGGACGAGGATCGGAACAACGCCGTCGCGCTGCGCGAGTGGCTGGAGGGGCGCTAGAGCCCTCCTGTTGGTTTCGTCATTGCGAGCGGAGCGAAGCAATCTCCAGCTATCATTTGCGCTGTGCCGGTGGCTGGAGATTGCTTCGTCGCTCCGCTCCTCGCAATGACGGGGATTATATTCAGCCCGCCGCCTCGAACAGCGACCCGATCGCGATCGTCGCCGCCATCGCGAACGCGCCCCAGAAGCTGACGCGCAGCACGGCGCGCGCAATCGGCGCATTGCCCGCCCAGGCGCCGAGCACACCGAGCACCGCGAGAAAGACCAGCGACGCCGCCGAGACTGTCCACGGCAGCGAACGGCCGGCGTCGAGCAGCACGACGAGCAGCGGCAGTGCCGCGCCGATCGAAAAGCTCGCCGCCGAAGCCGCCGCGGCCTGCACGGGACGCGCGCGCATCTCGCGGCTCAACCCCAGTTCGTCGCGCAAATGGCTGTCGAGCGCGTTGTGCGCGGTGAGCGCCTGCGCGACCTCTTCGGCGAGCGCGCGGTCGAGCCCGCGCCCCTCGTAGATCTGCGTCAGTTCCTCAAGTTCGAATTCGGGCTGCGTCTTGAGCTCGTGGCGTTCGCGCGCGATGTCGGCCTTTTCAGCATCGCCCTGCGAGCTCACCGACACATATTCGCCCGCCGCCATCGACATCGCGCCCGCGACGAGCCCCGCGACTCCGGTGACGAGGATCGACGCCTGCGCCGCGCCCGCCGCCGCGACCCCGGCGATCAGGCTCGCGGTCGAGACGATTCCATCGTTGGCGCCGAGGATCGCGGCGCGCAGCCAGCCGATCCGCTCGACGGCGTGGGTTTCGCGGTGCATACCCCCTCGTCCTTCCTCAATATTGCAGCTTCAACCCCGGCCGCGCCCAGCGCGTCTTCACGAGCCGCCCGCTGCCCGACAGGGTCAGATAGGCGTCGCGCATGTCGGCGCCCCCGAAGGCGATGTTGGTCGTGAAGATGTCGTCGGTCGCGACGAATTCGACCAGCTCGCCCGCGGGCGAGACGACGCTGATCCCGCATTCGCCGATCGTCGCGACGCAGATATTGCCGTTCGCCTCCATCGCGAGGCTGTCGAAGAATTTATAGCCCGCGGGGCGATAGAGCGGGATGCCGGGGCCGCCCGGCCCCGCGGCATCGTCGACCTTGCCGGGGGCGACGATGTTGAACTGGGTCAGCCGGCACGTATAGGTTTCGGCCGCGTAGAGCTTCGTCCCGTCGGGCGACAGGCCGACGCCATTGGGGTTGTAGCTCGGGAAGATCACTTCCTCGATGAAGCTGCCGTCGGCCTTGGCATAGAAGATGCCGACGACGTCGTGGCAGCGCTTTTCATAATCGACCTTGCCGTGGTCGGTGAACCAGAAGCCGCCGTGCGCGTCGAACATGATGTCGTTGGGGCCGCGCAGCACCACGCCATTGTCGCCCGATTTGTAGAGGATTTCGACCGCGCCCGTCGCGATGTCGATCCGCTCGATCCGCCCGCCCGAATAGTCGCTCGCGATCCCGTGCGGGGCGAGATAGCCGTTCGCCTCGACATAATGGAAGCCGCCGTTGTTGCAGCAATAGAGCTTGCCGTCGGGGCCGATCGCTAGGCCATTGGGGCCGCCGCCGGGGGTCGCGACGACCTCTTTCTTCCCGCCGGGCCAGCAGCGGGTGATGCGCCCCTGCTCGATCTCGACCACGATGACGCTGCCGTCGTCCATCACGACCGGCGCCTCGGGGAAGCGCAATCCGTCGGCGATCAGTTCGAACTCCATCCTCGTCTCCCTTGCTCTTGTTCGTTCGCTGTGCTTTCCCGCCCATCATGCCCGTTCGCACGCTCTTCGCCACCCATTTTTACGAAGCCGACATCGGCACTCCCGACCTGCTCGACGAACTCGAGCAAAGCTGTCGCCTGCTCGCCGAAGAGGATGGCGCGGGGCGGCGCTGGAGCCGCGATCATGGCTACAAGGGCTATACGAGCTATGCGAGCCTCGACGACCTCCCGCAGCGCGACCCCGCCTTCGCGGACCTGAAGCGCCTGCTCGACCGCGAGGTGAAGGCATTCGCCAAAGCCTGTCACTTCGACCTCGCCAAGCCGCTGCGGCTCGACAGCCTGTGGGTCAATCTGCTGAAACCCGGCGGCACTCACAGCGGGCATATCCATCCGCACAGCGTCGTGTCGGGGACTTTCTATGTCGCCGTGCCGCCCGGATCGGGCGTGCTCAAGCTCGAGGATCCGCGGCTGCCGATGCTGATGGCGGCGCCGGGGCGCACCGACGACGCGCCCGAGCATCTGCGCCCCTTCATCTACGCCGCGCCCGCGCCGGGCCGCGTCTTTCTGTGGGAAAGCTGGCTGCGGCACGAGGTCATGGCCCATGCCGGCAAGGGCGAGCGGATTAGTATCAGCTTTAACTACTCCTGAGCCGATCCTATATCGCCAACCACGGGGCGCGTCGCTGCCTGATAAGCCCCTCCTCTTCAGAGGAGGGGACGGGGGTGGTGAAGCTCGGTCGGGCTAGATGCCCGAGCGAGCTTGTTCCAAGCTCGCTACCACCCCAACCCCTCCTCTGAAGAGGAGGGGCTTCGCTAGAAAGGAACTCCCATGACCGCGACCGCCGACTACAACGCCGACCTGCAACTTTTCATCGCGGGCGCGTGGCGGAGCGGGGAGGGGCGCGATGTCGCGCCGGTCTATAATCCCGCGACCGGCGCGCCGATCGCCGAACTGCCCGTCGCGACCGCCGCCGACCTCGACGAGGCGCTCGCCGCCGCCGACAAGGCATGGCCGCTGTGGCGGGCCAGGACGCCCGACGAGCGCGCCGCGCTGATGCACAAGGCGGCGGGGATCATCCGCGAACGTATCGAGCCGATCGCGACGCTGCTGACGCTCGAACAGGGCAAGCCGATCGCCGAGGCGCGCGGCGAGGTTGCGTCGGCGGCGGGGCTGCTCGCCTATTTCGCGGAAGAAGGAAAGCGCATCGAGGGCCGCGTGCTCCAGCGCCCGGCAGGCCAGCGCGCGATGGTCCTCAAGCAGCCGGTCGGCCCCGCCGCGGGCTTTTCGCCCTGGAACTTCCCGGTCAATCTGATGGTCAAGAAGATCGCTCCCGCGCTCGCCGCGGGCTGCGTCGTGATCGCCAAGGCGCCCGAGGAAACACCGGGCTGCACCAGCGCGATCATGCGCTGCCTCGACGATGCGGGCATTCCCGCGGGGGTCGCGCAGCTCGTCTATGGCGTGCCGGACATGATCAGCCGTCACCTGCTCGCGAGCCCGGTGATCCGCAAGGTCAGCTTCACCGGGTCGACCGCGGTCGGCAAGCATCTGATGCGCCTCGCCGCCGACGGGGTGAAGCGGATCACCATGGAACTCGGCGGCCACGCGCCGGTGCTGGTCTTCGACGATTGCGACCTTCAGGCGACGCTCGACCGCGTCGTCGCGCAGAAATTCCGCAACGCGGGGCAGGTGTGCGTGTCGCCGACGCGCTTCTATGTGCAGCAGGGCATCTACGACGCCTTCGTCCAGGGTTTCGCCGAACGCACGGCGAAGGTGAAGATCGGCAGCGGGCTTGATCCCGACACGCAGATGGGGCCGCTCGCCAACGCGCGCCGCGCGCCCGCGCTGGAGGCGATGATCGCCGATGCGAAGGCGAAAGGCGCGCGCGTCGTCGCGGGCGGCGAGGCGACGGGCGAAGGCAATTTCTTTCTGCCCACCGCGATCGCCGACGTGCCGCTCGATGCCGATGCGATGAACCACGAACCCTTCGGCCCGATGGCGCTGATCCGGCCGTTCGGAACCGAGGAGGACGCGCTCGAACAGGCGAACCGGCTCCCTTACGGTCTCGCCGCCTTCGCCTTCACCGAAAACGGCCGCCGCATCAACCGCATCGCCGACGGCATCGAAAGCGGCATGGTCGGGATCAACAGCTTCGTCATCTCGAGCCACGACACGCCCTTTGGCGGGATCAAGGAATCGGGTTTCGGCAGCGAAAGCGGGCCCGAGGGGCTGGAAAGCTATCTGGTGACGAAAGCGGTGCATATTTATTGAACCGGGCGGTGTGAAGGCTGGCCCGCCGTCGGCTTTGGGGTGGGATTTGGGCCATTCCCCTCCCTTTTAGGGAGGGGTTAGGGGTGGGTGCGCGAGCGGAGCGAGCCCACGAAAGAACGCCGCCTTCGGCGGCTACCCACCCCCAGCCCCTCCCTAGAAGGGAGGGGAGAAGACATGGCCGCACCCGGCCGCTCATTGCCACCCGATGGGCGCCGATCAATCCCGCTCCAGCGCCACGAAATCGCGTCCCATCGGCGCCAGATGCGCGCCGCCGTCGACGAAAATCGTCTGCCCCGTCACCGCCTCGGCTTTTGCCAGGTAAATCACCGCATCGGCAATCTGCGCCGGGGTCGGCAGCGCGCCGAGCGGCATCCGCTGTGCCAGCCGCTCGACCTGCCCCGGCACATAATCGTCGGTGGGAATCGTCAGCCCCGGGGCCACCGCGTTGACGCGCGCGCGGCCGCCGAACGCCACCGCCAATATCGCCGTCGCCTGCCACAGCGCCGCTTTCGACAGGCTGTAAGCGATCTGGTCGGGCACCGGATGCGCGACGCGCTGGTCGACGATGTTGACGATCGCGGGGCGCCGCCCTTCGCCTGCCCGCGCGACGAGCGCCTTTGCGAGCATCACCGGGGCATGGTGGTTGAGCTGCATCATCGCCGCGAGATCGGCCTGCGTCAGCCCTTCCCATTCGCCCTCGGCGAACAGCGCCGCATTGTTGACGAGCAGGTCGGGCGCGCGGCCGAAGGCGTCGGCGACCGCCGGGATCAGCGCGTCGACCGCCTCCGCGTCCGACAGGTCGGCGATGAAATGCCGGTTCTCGGCGCCGGTCTCGGCGAGCGCTTCGACGAGCATCGCGTCGGGGTCGGCGAGGCTGTGCTTGTGGAGCGCGAGCGCATAGCCCTCGCGCGCGAGTCGCGCCGCGATCGCCGCGCCGACGCGGTGCAGCCCACCGGTGACGAGGGCGAGCTTCCGCGTCACTTGCGCGCGCCCGGTCGGCTTCTGCGCATCGTGATCCCGATCTCCTCGCCGTCCTCGGCGATCGCGAGCTTGACGATCTTCACCTCGACCTCCGCGACGCGGTCGTCCTGCAGGAACAGCGTGTCGATGATATGGTCGGCGACGCTTTCGATCAGAACGAAATGCACGTCCTTCGGGATCGCGTCGGTCGCCGCGAATTTGAGGTGCATGTAATTCTTCGACGCACTGAGCGGCGTCGTCGGGTCGTAATGATCGGCCATCGCCAGCCGCGCGCGCACTGAGATGCGGAGCGGCTGCGGAAGGTGGGTTTCCTCGGAATAGATGCCGGTCAGCACTTGGACGGTCAGCCCGTCGACTTCGAGCCAGAGTTGGTCGGTCACAAGAAAATCCTGTCTGCGGGCGCGACATTCGGCTTTGCAACGCGGTGCCGCGACCCTAAAGCGCCGCCGCATTAGCGAAAGGGCGGGCATTGGTCGAGTTACTTCCATTGGCGAATATCGAGCCGCAGGCGGTCGAGCATCTGCTCGACGCCGCTTTCGGGCCCGACCGCTTTGGACGAACCGCCTACCGCCTCCGCGAAGGGGCGGCGGCGATCCCGGCGCTCAGCTTCGCGCTCGTCGAGGATGGCATGCTCGTCGGAACGATCCAGTGCTGGCCCGTCGCCCTCCGCACCGCCGATGGCGCGGCGCATCCGCTGGTGATGGTCGGCCCGGTCGCGGTGCGCCCCGACGTGCAGCGCGGCGGACACGGCCGCGCTCTGATGACGCATATGCTGGAGGCGGCCGAAGCCAACGCCGACGGCGCGCTGATGATGATCGGCGACCCCGAATATTACGGTCGCTTCTTCGGCTTCACCGCCGATGCGACGGGCGCCTGGGATCTGCCCGGCCCGTTCGAGAAACGCCGCCTGCTCGCACGCGCGGTGAACGGGCACGCGCTGCCGGTGAATGCGGGGATGATCGGGCCGCGTTGACCATAGCGGGGTTGCGCGCCGCGCACGCCCCCCTATGTCGGGTCCATGGTCACCCCCGCGCCGTCGCTTCCCAAGCCCTTTTCGCAGCTTTCGCTGACCGAGGCGGCCGAGCTTCTCGCCGCGCGCAAGCTGCCGCCGGTCGAGACGTGGCACCCCGAGCGCAGCGGCGACAGCGCGATGGAGATTCGCGCCGACGGCAGCTGGTATCATGAGGGCGGGCGGATCGACCGCCCGGCGATGGTCCGGCTCTTCTCGACCATATTGCGGCGCGAACCCGATGGAAGCCATGTGCTGGTGACGCCCGCCGAAAGGCTGCGCATCGCGGTCGAGGACACGCCCTTTCGCGCGGTCGAGATGAAGAGCGAAGGCGAAGGGAAGGAGCGCAGGCTCATCTTTCGCCTCGACACCGAAGATCTGGTCCTTGCGGGCGGCGATCATCCGCTCTCCTTCGGGAGCGACCCGGACAGCCCCGATCCCCGGCTTCATGTCCGCGGCGCGATCGGCAATGGGCTTGAGGCGCGGATCGACCGCGCGCTCTATTACGAGATGGTCGAGATGGCGCTCGCCGACAGCGGGGAGCTGCCCGTCATCTGGTCGAACGGCGCCCGCTTTCCGCTGGTGGACGCCTGATGCTCTCCGAAAAGCTGCGCGCCGCGCTCGACAATCTGCTCCCCGACCCGGGCGAGGACGAGGCCTATCTGTTCGACGGCCCGCCGACCCTCCGCGACGCGGCGGTGCTGATCGCCTTCACCGACCGCGCCGACCCCGGCGTCATCCTGACCCAGCGGCCGCAGTGGCTGCGCAGCCATGCGGGGCAGGTCGCCTTTCCGGGCGGCAAGATCGACCCCGGCGACCGCGACGCGGTCGACGCCGCGCTTCGCGAGGCCGAGGAGGAGATCGGCCTCCACCGCCGCGACGTGGCGATTGCGGGGACGACCGAGGCCTATCGCTCGGGCAGCGGCTATCACATCACCCCCGTGCTCGGCGTTATCCCGCCCGACCTGCCGCTCGATCCCAACCCCGATGAGGTCGAGGACTGGTTCGAGGTTCCGCTCGACATCCTTTTCGACCCCGAAAACTACCACCGCCAGCATGCGCATTGGCAGGGGCACGATCGGCATTATTATGACATGCACTGGCAGGGACGGCGGATCTGGGGCGTGACGGCGGGAATCATCATCAATCTGGCGCGGCGGATGCCCGCGGGCTGGCACCGATGACGGTGCTGCCCGACGCCGAGTGGCGGCAGGGGCCGGGCCTCGCGCGCATCGTCGCGGCGCTGGCGGCGGACGGCGGCGCGGTGAAGATCGTCGGCGGCGCGGTGCGCGACACGCTGCTCGGCCTTCCCGCCACCGACATCGATCTCGCGACCCCGCTTCGCCCCGACGAGGTGATGCGGCGGCTGGAGGCGGCCGACGTCAAGGTGATCCCGACCGGCATCGCGCACGGCACCGTCACCGCGATCGCAAGCGGCGACCGGCACGAGATCACGACGCTGCGCCGCGACGTCGCGACCGACGGGCGGCGCGCCACCGTCGCCTTCGCCGACGACTGGCGCGAGGATGCGGCGAGGCGCGATTTCACGATCAACGCGCTCTATGCCGATCCGGCGACGGGCGCGGTCGACGACTGGTTCGGCGGGCTCGCGGACCTTGCGGCGGGGCGCGTCGCCTTCATCGGCGATGCCGCGACACGGATCGCCGAGGATCACCTCCGCATCCTGCGCTTCTATCGCTTCGCGGCGCGTTTCGGGCGCGGCGAGCTCGACCCGTCGAGCCACGCGGCGGTGGTCGCGGCGCGCCAGTCGCTCAAGAGCCTGTCGCGCGAGCGCGTCGCCGACGAGCTGCTCAAGATCCTCGCGCTGCCCGATCCGCGCGCGGTCGTCGGCCGGATGGCGGCCGACGGCATCTTCGCGGTGGTGGTCCCCGAACTCGACCCGGCGTTCGCGAGCACTTTCGACCGGCTGATCGCGAACGAGGCGGCGACCGCTACGCCGCCCGCGCCCCTGCGCCGCCTATCGGCGTTGCTCCCCGCCGATGCCGCGACGGCCGAAACGGTGGCGAGCCGGCTGCGCCTGTCGACGCGCCAGCGCAAGCATCTCGCGGCTGCGGCGGCGCATCGCGGCGACACCGCGCGCCCGGCGCGCCGGCTCGCCCATGCGATCGGCGTCGAGGCGGCGCGCGACGTCCATCTCCTCGCGGCATCGGATGGGACGGGCGCGCGAAGCCTCGCCGGCTGGGTGCCGCCCGAGCTGCCGATCAAGGGCGGCGACATCATCGCGCGCGGCGTGACCGCGGGGCCCGAGGTCGCGCGAATCCTGCGCGCGGTCGAGGCGGCGTGGGTCGCGGAGGATTTTCCCGATGCGGCGCGCGTCGGCGAGCTCGCCGATCAGATGATCGGCCGCGCCAGCGATTCGCGCCAATAGGCGAAGGCTTCGGGGCCATCCATCGGCCGCGCGAACAGATAGCCCTGCCCGAAATCGCAGCCGAGCGCCGACAAGAGCCGCGCCTGGTCGGCGGTCTCGACCCCTTCGGCGGTCGTCTTCATCCCCAGCACTTCGGCGAGGCTCTGGATCGTGCGGACGATCGCGGCCTTGTCGCGATCCTCGACCATATGGTCGACGAAGCTGCGGTCGATCTTGAGCACGTCGATCGGCAGCCGCTGCAGATAGGCAAGGTTCGAATAGCCGGTGCCGAAATCGTCCATCGCGATCCGCGCGTCGAGCGCCTTCAATTCGCTGAGCACCGACAGCGCGAGGTCGGGGTCACCGATGATCGCGCTTTCGGTCAGCTCGATCATCAGCCGCTCGCCGCCGATCGCATTGGTCATCAGCGCCTGGCGCACGACGGCCGCGATATCGTCGCGGACGAGCTGGATCGCCGACACGTTGACCGAGAAATAGCATTCGACCGGCGTTCCGCCATTGTCGCGGTCCCAGTCGGCCAGCACTTTCGCCGCCTTGGCGATCACCCACTGGCCGAGCGGCACGATCAAGCCCGAATCCTCGGCGACCGGAATGAATTCGGCCGGTGACACGGGGCTGCCGTCGCTGTCGTCCCAGCGAGCGAGCGCCTCGAAGCCGGCGACGCGGCCGCTCGCCAGCTCGATCAGCGGCTGGAAGGCGAGGCGCAGACGGTCCTCTTCGATCGCGCTCCTGAGCGCGGTTTCGAGGCCGAAGCGATTGTCGGACAGCATCGCCGCCTCGGGCTCGTAGATTTCGATGCGGTCGGTCTGCTTGGCGCGCTTCAGCGCGATCTGCGCGTGGCGGATCTGGTCGCCGATATCGGTGTCATGTCCGGGCTGAATCGCGCAGCCGAGTGCGCAATCGACGCTGACTTTCAACTCGCCGATGCGGAACGGATGGTCGAAACAGCCGCGGATGCGCCGCGCCAGCTCGCGCACGTCGGCGCGCCCGCCGGTGATGCGGGTGGAGATGGCGAATTCGTCGCCGCCGCTGCGCGCCAATATGTCGCCGCTGCGCAGGCTCGACTTCAGGCGGCGCGCGACGGTGATGATCAGCTCGTCGCCCGCGAGCGGGCCGATATGCTCGTTGATGCGGCTGAAGCGCGCAAGGTCGAGCAGCAGGATCGCATGGTCGGCGGGCTCGTCGGTATGCGATCGCTGTTCGACCAGCTCCTCGAACCCGGCGCGATTGGGGAGGCCGGTCAGGCTGTCGGAAACCAGTTCGCGGCGCAGGTTGCGCTCGGTCATCATTTCCTGGGTGCGGTCGATCAGCGTCAGCAGGAACAGCGATTCGTCGCCGCATTCGTCCGACAGCCGGCCGATCGCGCCGCGCAGATCGCGCGCTGCCACGCCTTCGCCGAGGCGGCACGCGAATTCCTGGTTCTCGTCGACCCGCCCCGCCGCGGCGCGCTCGATGGCCCGGCGCAGTTCGATCGGGGCGTTCGCGCCGGCGGGCGACAGGCCGAGCCGGTCGAACGCGGCATTGCTGGCGTGGAGGCTGAAATTGCCGCGTTCCAGCGGCCGGATCAGCGCTGCGGGCACCGGCAGGGCGTCGATCCAGCCGACGTAAAGCAAGGGCCGGTCTTCGCCGGTCTGATCGATAGGCATAACGAAGGGTTTTGTGCGACCTTTCCCCATTGACCCATGACTATGTCACCGGGAGTAAAGAAGCTATTTACGGCAAAAGGGGAATCGGTTTCAGCCGAAACGATTGTTTCGCGGAAAACCGGTCGGCGGCATCCGCCCCGCGGCGCCGCGCGCGACGCGCCAGGGAACGAGGTCGGTTTCGGTCCGGGTGCGGCCGCTGTCGCCGCCCATCGTCCAGCTCAGACCCTCGGCGAAGACGAAGCTGACCGCGTCCGACAGGCCGCCGTCGCGATAGCGTTGCAGCATCACGCCCTGGCCGCGCGCCATCACCGGCACCTCGTTGATCGGGAAAACCACGAGCTTGCGGTTCTCGCCGACCACCGCGACGCTGTCGTCGTCCGGCGCGATCGGGCGCACCACGGCGAGCCCGGCCTTGGGTTTCAGGTTGACGACGCCGCGACCCTTGCGCGTTTCGGCGATCACCTCGCCCATCTGGACGATGAAGCCGTGCCCGCTCGTCGAGGCGAGGAGCAGGCGGCCCTCCGCGCTTGCGGGGATCAGCGCGACGATCCGTGCCTCGGGGTCGATATCGACCATCAGCCGCAGCGGCTCGCCGAAACCGCGCCCGCCGGGCAGCTTGTCCGCGCCGACCGTGAAGAAACGCCCGTCGCTTGCCGCGACCAGCAGCTTGTCGGTGGTCTGCGCATGCGCCGCGAAGGCGAGCTCGTCGCCCTCCTTGAACTTGAACTCGGCCCACTGGTCGGCTGCGACATGGCCGCGCTGGGCGCGGATCCAGCCGCGCTTCGACAGGATCACCGTTACCGGTTCCTTCTCGATCATCGCGTCGAGCGGAATATCGCGCGCCGGCGCCGCTTCGGCGATCGCCGTCCGCCGCGCGCCGAGCGGCGTGTCGGGCCCGTAAACCGCCTTCAGCTTTTCGAGGTCCTTGCGCAGCCGCGTCTTTTGACGGTCCTTGCTCGCGACCAGCTTCGCCAGTTCCTCGCGCTCGGCGACGAGGTCGGCCTGCTCGCGCTTCAGCTCCATTTCCTCCAGCTTGCGCAAGCTCCTGAGGCGCATGTTGAGGATCGCCTCGGCCTGGCGGTCGGTCAGCTCGAACTCGGCCATCATCACCGCCTTGGGTTCGTCCTCGGTGCGGATGATCTCGATGACGCGGTCGAGGTTCAGGAAGGCGATCAGATAGCCACCAACCAGCTCGAGCCGGTCGTCGATCTTGCCGATCCGGTGCTCGGCGCGGCGGACGAGCACGATGATCTGGTGCTGCAGCCACTCGGTCAAGAGCTGGTGCAGCCCCATCACCTTCGGCGTCCGCGTCGCGTCGAGGACGTTGAGGTTGAGCGCGAAGCGGCTTTCGAGCTCGGTCAGCCGATAAAGGCTTTCCTTGAGCACCTCGGGGTCGACGTTGCGGCTCTTGGGGACAAGGACGATGCGGATGTCCTCGGCGCTTTCGTCGCGCACGTCCTCGAGGATCGGCAGCTTCTTGTCGGCGATCAACTGCGCGATCGCCTCGATCAGCTTGCCCTTGGCGACCCCGTACGGGATTTCGCTGATCACGAGCTGCCAAGTGCCGCCCGCCTGCTTCTCGATCCCCGTTTCCTCCCAGCGCCCCTCGGCATCGCGGCCGGTCGAGAAGCGCGCGCGGACGCGAAAGCCGCCGCGGCCGGTCTCATAGGCGTGCGCGATCGTCTCGGCGCTGTCGACGACGATGCCGCCCGTCGGGAAATCGGGCCCCTTCACATGGGTCAGCAGCTCGGCAAGCTCGGCCTTCGGATTGTCGATCAGGACGAGCGCGGCGTCGATCACTTCGGCGGCGTTGTGCGGCGGGATGTTCGTCGCCATGCCGACCGCGATCCCGCTCGCGCCGTTGGCGAGCAGGTTCGGGAACAGCCCCGGCATGATCTCGGGCTCTTCGTCCTCGCCATTATAGGTCGGCTTGAAATCGACCGTGCCCTCGTCGAGACCCTGCATCAGGTCGACCGCGACGCGCGTCAGCCGCGCTTCGGTATAACGGTAGGCCGCGGCGTTATCGCCGTCGATATTGCCGAAATTGCCCTGGCCGTCGACGAGTGGATAGCGGAGCGAGAAATCCTGCGCGAGACGGACCATCGCGTCATAGACCGCGGTGTCGCCGTGCGGGTGGAACTTGCCGATGACGTCGCCGACGACGCGCGCCGATTTCTTGTAGCCCTGGCTGGGATCGAGCCGCATCGCGCGCATCGCCCACAGAAGGCGGCGGTGGACGGGCTTCAGCCCGTCGCGCAGGTCGGGGAGCGAGCGCGCGGTGATCGTCGACAGCGCATAGACGAGATAGCGTTCGGACAGCGCGCTGTCGAACGGGGTATCGATCTGGCCGGGGACGGGTTCGTTATGGTCGGGATCGTCGGTCGTATTCGCCATTGTCCGGTGCCGATAGCAAGGCCGGGCCCCGAGGCAAAGGGCAAAGCGGTCGCCGCTTGCGTCCGCACGCGCATTCGCGCAAGCCGGACGGCGGAAGAGGGGAGAATCGGTGGCTGCTTTCGACGATCACCCACCGGGTCCGCTCGCGCGTTTCGTGCGCGCGGCGATGCTGTGGTTCTACCGCCGCCAGGGCTGGACCGCGGTGGGCGAGGTGCCCGAGCCGCGCCGCTTCATCATCATCGCCGCGCCGCACACGAGCAATTGGGACTTCCTCTATTACCTCGGCCTCACCGCCGACAAGGACATCCGCCCGCATTTCATGGGCAAGTTGTCGCTGTTCCGATGGCCGCTCGGCGGCTTCATGCGTCAGATGGGCGGCATCCCCGTCGACCGGACAGGCGGGCATAATCATGTCGAGGCGATGGTCGCCGAGTTCGCGCGCCGCGACGAATTCATGCTCACCGTCGCGCCCGAGGGCACGCGGCGCAAGACCAGGAAATGGCGCACCGGTTTCTATCATATCGCGATGGCGGCGAAGGTGCCGATGGTCGTCGGGCTGATGGACTATGGCCGCAAGACCGGGGGGTTCGGCCCGGCCATCTGGCCGACCGGCGACTTTCGCGCCGATATGGAGAAGGTGCTGGCGGTCTATCGCGACTGCACCCCCAAATATCCCGACCGGGCTGTGCGTTCGCTCTCCGATATATTAGGGGAGGGTGACGAAGGAGCGGTGGCGGCATGATGGGGCTCTGGCAGACATTGGCGATCAATTTCGCCGGCCTGATGGCCGTGATCCTCGGGCTGTGGATCGCGGCGCGGACGATCCGCGATGTCTCGTTCATCGACGCCTTCTGGGCGTTCGGCATAGTGCTGCTCGCGTGGGGCACCGCCCTCCAGGCGGGCTTCGAGGGCGTCCGGACCCAGCTTCTGCTGCTCCTCGTGACCCTGTGGGGCCTGCGCCTCGCCGCGCATCTGTTCCTGCGCTGGCGTGCCAATGGCGAGGACCCGCGCTACCGCAGGATCCTCGCCAGCGTCATCGAGCAGCGCGGCTGGAGCTGGGGTACCGCGGCGTTGGTCTCGGTGTTCCTGACCCAGGCGCCGCTGCTGTTCCTCACCTGCCTGCCGGCGCAGCTCGGCATCTGGGCGAGCGCGACGACCCCGCCCGCGACCGCGGGCTGGGTCGCGGCGCTCGGCACCTTCGCCGCGCTCGCGGGCATCGCGTTCGAGGGCATCGGCGACGCGCAGCTCCATGCCTTCCGCAAGGACCCCGACAACCGCGGCAAAGTGCTCGACACCGGCCTCTGGCGCTACACGCGCCATCCGAATTATTTCGGCGACACGCTGACCTGGTGGGGCATCTGGCTCGTCGCCGCCGACGCCGGGCTGTGGGTGGCGTTGGCGAGCATCATCGGCCCCATCTTCCTCACCTTCACCCTCACGAAATGGTCGGGCAAGGCGCTGCTCGAAAAGGGGCTGCACAAGTCGCGCCCCGGCTATGCCGATTATGTCCAGCGCACCTCCGGATTCCTCCCATGGCCGCCAAAGACCAAGGGCTAGGCGACGAGGCGACCGCGGCTGACGCGAGCGCGCTCGGCGACGCGCCGCGCATCCGCGCGATCCTGACCGAAGCGGCGCGCGAGGGGCGCAGCGTCAGCTATTCGGAGCTGCTCGGCGACCTCGGCTTCCGCTTCACCCGGCCCAAGATGCGCGCGGTCTGCAAGACGCTCGCCGAGGTCGACCGCCTGTGCGCGCTCGATGGCGAGCCCGACCTCGCGGTGCTGGTGGTGCGCGAAAGCGACCGGCTGCCGGGGCAGGGCTGGTGGGTCGGCGGTACCGCGCTGCTTCTCGGCTACGACGGCCCGTGGGAAGGCGCGAGCGCCGCGCGCTTCATTCGGGAGCAGCAGCAGGCGGTGTTCGATTTTTGGGAGGGGCGGTAGGACGGCTTCCGGCCGGAAGCGGCCATACCTTCTCCCCTCCCTTCTAGGGAGGGGCTGGGGGTGGGTAGCCGCCGAAGGCGGCGTTCTTTCGTGGGCTCGCTCCGCTCGCGCACCCACCCCTAACCCCTCCCTAAAAGGGAGGGGAATGGCTCAAACCCACCCCAAAGCGGCCACCTTCTTTATTTCTTCAATCCGATCTCGCGTAGCCGCTCCTGCAGATACTCGTCCGCGGTGATCGGCTCCGGATAGAGGTTCGGGTGCGACACATCGACGCAATTCTCGAGCGTCTCGATCGGATAGTCCGAGCGGAAATGCAGGAAGAAGGGCATCGAATAGCGCGCGACGCTGGCGCGGCCCGCGTCGGGGTTGCGGACGCGGTGGGTGGTCGAGGGCAGGCGGTTGTTGGTCAGCCGCTGCAGCATGTCGCCGACATTGACCGCCATCGCCCCGGCCGGCGGGCTGACGGGGAGCCAGCTTCCGTCCTTGTCGAGGATCTCGAGCCCCGCCTCCTCAGCGCCGAGCAGCAGGGTGATCGTGTTGATGTCCTCGTGCGCCTCGGCGCGGATGCCCTTCGCGGGTCCCTCGACCGGCGGATAGTGGAGCAGACGCATCACGCTGTTGCCGTCCTTGACCGTGTCGTCGAAGAAATCGGGGGCGAGGCCGAGATAGCGGGCTATGCCCGAGAGCAATCGGCCGCCGACGCGGTCGAATTCGGCGAACAGCTTGTCATAGGTGGCGCGGAAGCCCGCGACCTCGGCGGGCCAGACGTTGTTCGGCTGCTGCGCGGCGAGCTTGTGGCCTGCGGGCAGGTCGCGGCCGACGTGCCAGAATTCCTTGAGGTCGACCTCTTTCGCACCCTTGGCGATCTCGGTCCCGAACGGCGTGTAGCCGCGCGCGCCGCCGCCGCCGGGGATGTGATAGGCGCGCTTCGCTGCCTCGGGCAGCGCGAAAAAGGCCTTCGCCTTCACCCAGGCATCGTCGATCAGCGCCGGGTCGATGCCATGATCGGTGATCATCGCGAAGCCGAAGCGCTCGAACGAGGCGCCGAAGTCGTGCGCGAATTGCTCGGCGGGAAGCGACAGGGAAATGACGGGAACGGCGGCGGTCATACGGTTGGAATCCATCTGTTAGGGGTCGCGCCCAGGGCGCGTCATAGCTGCGATTTAGGCGCTGGCGCCGGACGGTTAAAGGGAAAAAGGCGGTTCCGTCGCGCGGTCGGCTCGGCTAAGCCCGCCGCCATGGCAAAGCAATATTGGCTGATGAAATCCGAACCCGACGTCTATGGCTGGGATACGCTGGTCCAGGACGGCAGCGGCATCTGGGACGGCGTGCGCAACCACACGGCGAAGCTCAACATGCAGGCAATGAAGGTCGGCGACGAGGCGCTCTTCTATCACAGCAATATCGGCAAGGAGTGCGTCGGGATCATGAAGATCACCGAGGCCGCCTTTCCCGATCCGACCGCCGACGAGGGCTCGCCCTGGGTGGTCGTGCGCGTCGAACCGGTGCGGCCGCTCGCGCATCCGGTGACGCTCGCCGCGATCAAGGCCGACCCGAAGCTCGCCGACATGGATCTCGTCCGCCTGTCGCGCCTGTCGGTCGGTCGCGTGACGCCCAACGAGTGGAAGCATGTCCTGAAGAAGTCGGAAAAGCCGCAAAGCTGAAGCCGGAACCGGCCTATTTGCGCAGCTTGGCCTGCATATGCTGCGTCACCGACGGGTGCAGCGGGCTGACGAACTCGCAGCCGCAATTGGTGCCGTCGACGCGGCGGACGACCGCTTCGAGCAGCTGCAGGCCGGGCAGGTTCACCCACAGATGGGTGTCCACAGCGGGGGGCGAATAGGAGAAAAAGCGAAATCCCGTCGACGAAAGGTCGAACAGGTCGACGTCGAACGGGTTCATGCCCGCCTCGCGAAGGCGCGCCCGCGCGGACACGTCGGTGCGCGCGGCGCGGCGCCCCTCCGGCGCGGGTTTGGTGATGCTGCTGTTTTTTCCCGACACGGCTGGCGATCCCTGGTGCGATTCGATTCGAGATTTCTATCGCGCCGATGGTTACCGGCAGGTCAAAGCCGATGGTGAAGCCTTCTGGTTAAGGCGGCGCGTCGCCGACCGTCATCGACTGGCCGGGATAGGCGGCGACGAGCGCGGCCGCTTCGCGCCAGTCGGCGGTCAGCCAGCGGTCGTGATCCTCGGCCTGGAGGATGACCGGCATCGCCTTGGGCTGATAATGCGCGACCAGCCGGTTGGGATCGGTCGTCAGGATCGCGAAGCCGGGCCAGTCCTCGATCTGCCGCTGGATTCCCGCGAAGGCGAAGATCGGGCGGGAGGCGACCGAAAACCAGTGCTGCCGCTTCGCGCCCTGGGCTCCCGACCATTCGGCGAAGGCGGTCGCGGGCACCAGACAGCGCAGTTCGGGATGCCGCAGCGTGCCGATCCAGAAGGGGCTTTGAAGGTTACGGACGGTGGTTACCGGGCGCGTGCCTTGCGGGGGCGGCGGAACCCCCCACAATCGGGGGCGCAGAAAGCGGCGCGATCCGCCGCGTCCGTCGCTGACGATCACTGGGGCGGGACGGCCGGGCGCGACATAATCGCCGGTCCAGGGATCGTCGCCGGCCTCGGCATCGAAGGCCACGGCGATCGCGCCCGCGGGCGCGTCGAGGCGGTAAAGGTTGGTCATCCGGCTTTAGTCGGTCCCGCGCACCCGTCCGCGTCCGGCCTTGACCGTGCTGCGCGCCTTCTTGCTGTCGACGCGGCGCGCCTTGGCGGCCTTGCTCGGTTTGGTCTTGATGCGCCGTTCGGGGCGCACCAGCGCGGCATCGACCAGCGCGTTCAGCCGTTCGCGCGCATCGGCGCGGTTCGCTTCCTGGGTGCGATAGCGGCGCGCGAGGATGACCAGCTCGCCTTCGGTCGTCATCCGGCTGCCCGCGAGCTGCTTCAGCCTTTTATACGCATCGGGGGCGAGGCCCAGCGCATAAACGTTGACGCGAAGCTGGCACGCGGTCGCGACCTTATTGACATTCTGCCCGCCGGGACCGGTGCCTGCGAGGAACTTCTCGGTGATCGCGCTCTCGGGAATCTCAGCCACGGGTCGGCGCCGCTCCCTCCGGCGCGGCGAAGCCCAGCGCGACGAAGGCGTCGGGGAAGGGCGCCTCGGCGATAATTGGCGGCTTGACGTCACGTTTCACCACCAGTCGTTCGGCGTGGAGCAAGGTGCGCGTCCGCGTGCCGCCGCGCCCGTAGACCGGATCGCCGACGAGCGGAAAGCCGAGCCCTTCGAGCGCATGGACGCGAAGCTGATGCGTGCGGCCGGTTTCGGGGCGGAAGCGCAACAGGCTGCGGCCTTCGACGACAGCGAGCTTTTCCCAATGCGACACCGACGGCTTGCCTTTCGGATCGCTGATCATGCGCCAGCCCTCCTCGGCGGTCGAAGTCTTGGAAAGCGGCAGGTCGATCGTGCCGCTGTCGGCTTCGATCACGCCGTCGAGGATCGCGAGATATTGCTTCTCGACCGCGCGGTTTTCGAACGCGCGGGTGAAGCGCCCGTGCGCCTTGGGATTGCGCGCGAGCAGCAAACAGCCCGAGGTGTCGCGGTCGAGCCGATGGACCGCGAGCGGCCAGCGCTTGAAGCCGAAGCGCAGCGAATCGAGATGATTTTCGAGGCTGAGGCTGCCGTCGCGCGGTGCGTCGACGGGCAGGCCCGCCGGCTTGTCGAGGACCATGGCCTCGCCGTCGAGAAAAAGGATGCGATCTGAAAGGAGCATCGCCGCGCTATAGGCGGCGTGCTCCCTCGCCGAAAGCGTAAACGTCCATCGCGAGCAGGCCATAGGTGGTGCTGGCGTGCAGCCGCTCGGCCTCGAACGGCTCGCCGCCGGCGCCCATCGCGACGAACAGCGGCAGGATATGATCCATCGTCGGATGATTGTCGCGGCCGTGCGGCGCGCGCTCGACCGCGTGCAGTACGTCGTCGACCGCGCCCGCGGCCAGGCGCTCGGCAACCCAGTCGGCGAAGGCGGTGACCCACCCGGCCGCGGGTGCATCGACCGCGGGGCGCGCCGAGAACAGCGCGCGCAGATTGTGCGTCATGCTGCCCGATCCGACGATCAGCACGTCTTCGTCGCGAAGCGGGATGAGGGCCCGGCCCAGCGCATGATGCCATTCGAGCGTCGCGCTGGAGGCGATCGAGAGCTGGACGACCGGAATATCGGCGTCCGGATAGACCAGCGAGAGGGGAACCCATGCACCATGGTCGAGCCCGCGCGCCGCGTCGGGCGTCACGTCGAGGCCCTGCGCGCCGAGCAAGGCGGCGATGCGCGCCGCGAGCGCCGGATCGCCCGGCGCCGGATAACGCATCGCGAAAAGTTCGTCCGGGAAACCGCCGAAATCGTGGATCGTCGGCGGTGCGAGGGAGGCCGTAACGGTCGCGCGGCCGCCCTGATGCGCCGCGTCATGATGTGCCGAGACGACCAGGATCGCCTGCGGACGCGGCAGCCGGTTGCCCAGTCCGGCGAGGAAATCCCGCGCCGGACTGGGCTCCAGCGACAGCATCGGCGACCCGTGCGAAAGGAACAGGCTGGGAAGCCGCTGCATCGCGTGGCTCAGGCCGCTTGCTGCAGCGTGTCGATCGCCGTGGTGGCGCGCGCGATCGCTTCGCCGTCCATCAGGTGACCGTCGGCGGCGATGATCGTCACGTCGGTGATGCCGACGAAGCCGAGGATGTGTTTGAGGTATCCGCTCGCGAAATCGACCGCGCTGCCCAGCGGCACGCCGCCCGAGGCGAAGACGATATAGGCGCGCTTGCCGGTCAGCAGGCCCTCGGGGCCGGCTTCGGTGTAGCGGAAGGTGCGGCGGGCGCGGGCGATCATGTCGACCCAGGCCTTCAGCGAGGCGGGGATCGCGAAATTATAGATCGGCGCGGTGATCACGATCGTGTCGGCGGCTTCGAGCTCGGCGATCAGTTCGTCCGATCCGGCGAGCAGCGCCTTCTGTTCATCGCTGCGCTCGGCCTCGTCGGTGAAATTGGCGCCGACCCAGTTTTCGGTGAGCAGGGCGGGCGGGGTCGCGTTGAGGTCGCGGCGGGTGACCGTCGCGCCGTAATCCTGTTCGACGAGGCGGCTCACGAGCTGGTCGGCGAGCGCGCGCGTGGTCGAACCCTGGTTGCGGGCGCTGGCGTCGATGCGAAGAATATGGGTCATGGCAGATACTCCTTGGACTGTGTGAGGGGAGAAGGGGTGGGCCGCCGCCGCAAGGGAGGGGGACAGGCGGCGGCCCGGGGGGAGGCTCTTCAGAGGCTGTCGACCAGCACCAGTTCGGCGTCGTCGATCGCTTCGACGGTGATGGTGCCGACGTCGCGGATCGCGATGCCGTCGCGCGGATCGGCATCCTCGCCATTGACGCGGATGCGGCCCTTGGCGGCGACCAGATAGGCGTGGCGCCCGGCGTCGAGGTCGTAGGACAGCGTCTCGCCAGCGTTCACCGTCGCCGCCGCGACACGGGCGTTGGCGCGGATCGGCAGCGCCTCATCGCCCTCGATCCCGCTCGCCAGCGTCACGAACTGGCCCGAACGATCGGCCTTGGGGAACTGGCGCGCACCCCAGCCGGGATTGCCGCCGTCACGATCGGGCAGGATCCAGATCTGGAACAGCGTCGTTTCCTCGTCCTCGAGGTTGAACTCACTGTGCGTCACGCCGGTGCCGGCGCTCATCACCTGGACATCACCCGCCGCGGTGCGGCCGCTATTGCCCATCGAGTCGCGATGGGTGATCGCGCCGGTGCGGACATAGGTGATGATTTCCATGTCGCGGTGCGGGTGCGGGGGAAAGCCCGCCTGCGCCGCGATCGCATCGTCGTTCCAGACGCGCAATGCGCCCCAGCCCATCCGGCTCTCGTCATAATAGTTCGCGAAGGAGAAGTGATGACGCGCGTCGAGCCAGCCGTGGTCGGCGTGGCCGAGGCTGTCGAATTTGCGAATGTCGATCATGGCCGTTCCTTTCTTGTCTGTCGTCACGCCCATCGGCGTGGTGTTGATGCCAAGATAAGGGTTTGGATCGTTTCTAAAATAGCGTAGATGGAAAATCATCGTTTCCAATTTTAAGTCGATAGGACAAGAAGCCCCTCCCCTTCAGGGGAGGGGTTGGGGTGGGGTCCATCGGCCTTGCGCAAGGCCGATGGACCCCACCCGCTGCGACTAGCGAGCAAGCTCGCAAGTCTCGCTGCCCTCCCCTGAAGGGGAGGGGCTAAGGAGAGAAGAATGTCGCTTCCCGATTATGAAGGCTGGGCCTGTTTCGTCGCCGTCGCCGACGGCGGCAGCTTCACCGCCGCCGCCGCCGCGCTCGGCTTGTCGAAGGCGAGCGTGTCGAAGGCAGTGACACGGCTCGAGGCATCGCTCGGCATCACCTTGCTGCATCGCAGTTCGCGCGTCGTCGCCGTGTCGACCGCCGGCGCGGGACTGCTGGGCGAAGCGCGCGCGATGGTCGCGGCGGCGACCGCGACCGAGGCGGCGCGCGGCGACCGGGTCGACCTTGCCGGGCCGATCCGCCTCGCGGCGCCGATGAGCTTCGGGATCAAGGTGCTCGGCCCGCCGCTCGCCGCCTTCCTCGAGCGGCATCCGGCGGTGGAGATCGAGGTGATGCTGAGCGACGCGCGTCACGACCTCGTCGCCGAGGGGATCGACCTGTCGCTGCGCATCGCGAGCCTCGACGATTCGACGCTGCTCGCGCGCACCATCGCGCCGGTCGCGGCATCGGTGATGGCGAGCCCCGCCTATCTGGAAAAGACCGGCACGCCGCGCCACCCGCTCGACCTCGCGCGCCACCGGCTCCTCGGCTACGGCCACCGCGAACGCGCGATCCCGCTGCGCTTTCACCGCGAGAAGGAGGAGGCGACGGTCGTGCCCGCGGGGCCGCTCTTTGCCAACAATGGCGACATCGCGGTGCCGTGGCTGGTCGCGGGGGGCGGGATCGCAGTGCTGCCCGACTTCATCGCCGAGGAGGCGCTGGTGTCGGGCGCGCTCGTCCGCATCCTCACCGACTGGTCGCTGCCGCAGGCGCATCTGCACCTGCTCTCACCGCCCTCGCGGCTGCGCCCCGCGCGCGTGCGGGCGCTTTCCGACTATCTCGTCGATGCGCTGAAACGGTCCTGCAGCGGGGCGGGGGATCCGCGGCACGGGGCCGAGCGCGCGTGAAAACCCCGTGTCCGACGAAGCCGGATTCCCCGCGACTCGTGGATTTCTGCGGGTTAAACCAAAATTAACCTTTTCCCTTCATTAGTTTCGTGGTTAATGGTCCGGCAGTCCCGCAACAGGGGATCGATCCGCCGCGACATTCATGATGGCCCGGCGATCGGTTCGCGGGGCCATCGTGGGAAACAGTCGAAGGGGTGCCCAATGCGTGTATTGCTGATCGAGGACGAGCCGACGACCGCGAAGGCGATCGACACGATGCTCACCACCGAGGGCTTCAACGTCTACACCACCGACCTGGGCGAAGAGGGCCTGGATCTCGGCAAGCTCTATGATTACGACATCATCCTGCTCGATTTGAACCTGCCCGACATGCACGGCTACGACGTGCTGAAGAAGCTCCGCACCGCGAAGGTGCAGACGCCGGTGCTGATCCTGTCGGGCATTTCCGAAATGGATTCGAAGGTGCGCTCGTTCGGCTTCGGCGCCGACGACTATGTCACCAAGCCCTTCCACCGCGACGAGCTGGTCGCCCGCATCCATGCGGTCGTCCGCCGCTCGAAGGGCCACAGCCAGAGCGTGATCAAGACGGGCAAGCTCGCGGTCAATCTCGACACCAAGACGGTCGAGGTCGACAGCGTGCGCGTGCATCTGACCGGCAAGGAATATCAGATGCTCGAGCTGCTTTCGCTCCGCAAGGGCACGACGCTGACCAAGGAAATGTTCCTGAACCATCTTTATGGCGGAATGGACGAGCCCGAGCTGAAGATCATCGATGTCTTCATCTGCAAGCTCAGGAAGAAGCTGGCGCTCGCCTGCAACGGCGAAAATTATATCGAGACGGTCTGGGGCCGCGGCTATGTGCTGCGCGACATCGACGACGACGGCAACGAAGTCCGCCGCGTCGCCTGACGCTAACGCATATGCACCAAAGAAACCGGCGCGGAGCGATCCGCGCCGGTTTTCTTGTGGTCGGGTCGGAAGTCATCGTTGAATTCCGACGCTCCATTTCCCTTCGACTGGACGGAGATGGCGAGAATTTGAAACGCCCTGGGTCCTGACCCTAGCCCTTGCGGCCGTAATGGCCGGGCAAGGGCTGCGTCTGAAGCAGCCCCGGGCGCCACGCGGAGACTTTCGGCGGCGGCATGATCTGGAAATCGGCGCGGCTGTCGGCCGCCACCAGCTCGTCGCCGTGCGCGGCGCGCAGCCGGCCGGGGAAAATCTCCGCGTCGGTTTCGATGCCGAAGCGGCGGTCGACGACCCAGCGGACGGTGCCCATCATCGGGTCGTGCCCCGGCAGGAACAGCGTCACTCGCTCGCCCAGGTTCAGCCCGTGCGGCGCCTGGCCGCCGATGCCGGTCTGCGACACGTTGCGGATAGTGACGTCGAACTGGCCGAAGCGCGCGCAGGCGAGCGCCGCCTTCACCAGGCGCGACTGGCGCGGCTGGCGCTTTTCGGCTGCCGTGGAGGCGGATTCGGCCTCGGGATAAGACATGCGCGACCCAGTTCCAGCCGCCCGGTCACCCACACCCGGCGGTCATTATGGCCCCATGCGACTCCATAAAGAAGGAAGGTAAATATTCGGTCATCATCCGAGGATGCCGCCTGCGCAAGGAGCCCGCCGGTCGAAGACCGGCGGGCTCCCGCATTCTTCCGTTCGGGTGCTCAGCGCAGGCCCGAAAAATCGAGGTCGTGGATGCGGCCGTAGCGGACGTCGCAGCTGAACTTGCCCTTGTCGTAATAGCCGCCGCGGCCCCAGCGGCCGCCATAGCCGTCGCGGACGACGACGCGGCCCTTGACCTTGTAGCCGTCGCGCTTGCGGTCGATGCTCGTCACCTGGGTGACGTCGGCGCGGCCATAGCGGCTGCCGCTGCGCTCGACCGCGCGCACGCACTGGTTCACCGCGCTGCGGCTGTCGCCATAGCGGCCATAATCATAGCCATAGCCGTAACGCGGGTCGTTGTACCGACCGCGATAGTGATCGTCGTAACGGTCGTAGCGATCATTGTCCGAAGACAGGATCGCGGCGAGGCCGCCGAGCACGACGGCGCCGGCGATGATCTCGCCCGCGCTGATGCCGTCGCGGTCGTAACGGTCGCGCGCCATTGCGGGTGTGGCGCTCAGCAACGCGCCGGCGGCGGCCGCACCAATCGCGGCCTTGGTCAAAGACGTTTTGATCATCTGAGCCATGGTTCGGTCTCCTTCACCGTCAGGCAGCGCGAAATCGCGGCCTGTTGGTGACGGTCTACCAAGGCGGGGGTGACATGGTGCTGAACCTCCCGCTTATCCAAGGTTCAGCCTGGGTTGTCCTACGTTCAGGAAGGCGAGCAGTCTTTACGCTCGGATCAGCCGAAGCTGACGTCGACCACGCGGCCGCCGCGATAGCTGCAGCCAAAGCTGCGCGTCGGGCCATCGGGCGCCGACACCGTGCCGGTGACGTACCAGCCGCCGTCGTTCGGACGCGCTTCGGTGATGCCGTCGACACGCGCGCCGTCGCCGAGTTCGCCCTCGGCCGCCCAGCTGCACGCATCGCTGGCGCGCGCCTCGGCTTCGCCCGAACCATAGGCGCCGTCCTGATAGGGGCGCACCTCCTGCGGCTGGTCATAGGGCTCGTCGCGCGGTTCGTCGCGATAGGGCGGTTCGTACCGGCCGTCGCGGTCGCGCCCGTCCTTGCTCACCGCGCTGGCGATGGCCGCGATCGCGCCGATGACGAACAGGCCGCCGATCACGTCGCCGGCGTCGATCCGGTCGTGATGGCGATAGCCCCAGCCGCCGTGACGGCCGCGCGCCTCGGCGGGGGTCGCGCTGAGTCCGATGGTGGTGAACAGGACCGCCGCGGCGGTCGTCAGGCCGGTCAATCTCCGCATCGCTCGGTGACTCCATGGCGGGCGAGGAACGATCCGGCCCGCAATGCGCCGGGCATAGCCGCCCCATGCTTTCGCGCCGCTGAACCGTGGCGGACGTGCGACGGGCTGCGGATGGCGGGGCGGCCGGGAGTGGCCATAAGATCCTCCCTGCGGCGCAGCCGTGGGGAGGGGGACCATCCGAAGGATGGTGGAGGGGCCGCGAGCACAGCGAGCGCTTCGCGCTCGGCCCCTCCGTCAGCCCTGCGGGCTGCCACCTCCCCATCGCTGCGCGACAGGGAGGATCGTCCGCTCCCCACCCCAAAGCCGACACGCACTTGCAGGCGGTGTCATCCCCAAAAACAAGGAACCCGCCATCCATCGGATGGCGGGCCCATATTCTCCGGTCGGTTCGGCCGCGTCAGCAGACGCAGCGCGGCTTGGGTTTCGGCTTCCATTTCTTCTTGGCGACATGGCGTTTGCGCACCGGCACCGTCTCATAATAGGTGCGGGTCGAGGTCTCGACCGTCTCGGTGACGACCGGGGCGCCGTTGGTGATGATCGTCGTAACCACCACGCCCGGCGTGTACCAGCCATAGCCGTACCCATAGCCATAGCCATAGCCGTGCTGGTAGACGCTGGTGGCTCCAGGGTAATAGCCGCCGGGATAAGGGGCGCCTTGGTAATAGCCGCCCTGATACTGGCTGCGGCTCGCCCACCAGCTTTCGCACCGCTTGCGGTCGGCTTCGCTGCCGATCGCGGCGCCCGCGATCGCGCCCACGCCGCCGCCGATCAGCGTTCCGGCGGTGCGATTGCCGCGGCCGGCGATGCGGTTCCCCGCGACGCCCCCGATCAGCCCGCCGACGACCGCGCCGCCGACGGCGTTGCCTTGGCCGCAGCGGCGTTCCATGTCGGCGTCATGGCGCGGGTCCGGGCCGCCGCGATAGGCTTCGTCATAAGGCGGCGGCGGGGGATAGTCGACGCCGGGGCGCCCCTCGACCGTGCCTTCGTAGCGCCCGTCGTAGCGGCGTCCGTCGGGCGCCTCGTAGGTGCCGTCCCAGGTGCCGGTCCAGCGTCCTTCGGCATCATAGGTGCCGCTGTAGACCGCGTCGGGCGGCGGCGGCGCGGGATAGGTCGTGCCGCGGCGATATTCGACCTCGCTCGGGACGCGGTCGGGATAGCCGGTGTAGACGCGGGTGTCGGATGCCGTCGGCGCGCCATAGTCGAGCGAGGGGCGCGGGTCGTCGCCGAAGGCGGCGCGCTGCGCCAGCGTCGCCGCGCCGTGCGGCGCGGGCATCGGCGCTTCGGCGCTCGACGCGTGGCCCGACAGCAGCAGCGACCCTGCCGCAATTCCCAAGAGCAAGACTGTGCGCATGGCTAACTCCCTGTTTCAGCGGCCGTCGCCCGGTGAGCGACAAGCGGCTGGTTAACAGTTTGTTTAGCAAAAAGCCGGGGAACCCGCGAATCCGTTAACCCTGCATAGCGTCCCATTCTGGGTCATGTTTGGCCCGCGAGGGCCGCGGCGATGCGCGCGACCAGCGCTTCGGCGCCCGCCTGGTCGTCGGGCGTGAAGCGCGAAGGCAGCGGGCTGTCGAGGTCGAGGACGCCGATCAGGCGGTCATCCGCGACGACCGGCACGACGAGTTCGCTGCGGCTCGCGGTATCGCAGGCGATGTGGCCGGGAAAGGCGAGGACGTCGTCGACGCGCTGGCTCGCGCGCAGCCGCGCCGCGGCGCCGCACACGCCCTTGTCGAGCGCGATGCGGATGCACGCGGCCTTGCCCTGAAAGGGGCCGAGGACGAGTTCGGTCCCGTCGAAGCGATAGAAGCCCGCCCAGTTGAGGTCGGGGATCGCCTGCCAGATCAGCGCCGCGACATTCGCCATGTTGGCGATCGCGTCGGGCTCCCCCGCGACCAGCGCCACCGCGGCGTCGGCGGCCTCGGCCCAGCGTTCGGCGGGATCGGTGGCGGTGAAGGCGAGGGCGTAGGACATGGGCGGGGCTTTCGATTGAGCAACGCTGCGTAGATGGGATCGGGATGCGCCGGCGTCAAATCGCCTTTGGTCGTTTGCACGGGGGCGGAGCGAAGCGCGCGAGCCGGGGGTCGTCGCCGCGCCAGCGCAACTCGACGACCGCATAGGTCGCATTGTGATCGGACAGGCGCGGTCCGTGGATGCCGTCGAACAGGCTGGTCACTGCAAGCGGAACCACCTCAACGCGTGACCCGCTCGCGACCCCGATCAGGTCCTGCAGCGCCGCCCATGCGCTGTCATCGGTCATCGCCGCGGATCGCGCGGCCATTGCATTGCCGGGCTGGGGAGCGATCAACCGGAACCCGGGATCGCTCGCGAACCGGCCCGTGCGATCGCCCGCGCGCCGCATGTTGAAATCGCCCGCCGCGATCATCGGCCCGGCCATGCTTTGCGCGAGCAAGGCGTCATTCTCATACGTCTGCACCCGATGCGCGGCCTCGGCACGCGAGGCGGCGACGCCCGAAGGTGTCAGCGAATTGCGGTGCGTGTTGAACAGCCGGAGCGGTTCCGGGACGCCGGGGATGATCAGCGTCGCCACCTCGCCGCCCTTGTTGGCGAGGCAGTCGTAGCCCGCGCAGGCGGCGGTGCTGAACGGTGCGGCTTCGTCGATGAAAAGCGGCAGGTCGGTCGCAATATAAAGCCCGCTGTCGAGCCGTTTGCCGATCGCCTCGCCCTTGAACCACCGCGCGCCGGCGTCGTAACCGGTGGGGCGGGGCGCCGCCGCGGCGGGGTTGCGCCGAACGCCGCGCGACGGGCCGGGAAGGATCCAGTCGTAATCGCCCGCCCGCGCGATCGCCGACGCTGCGGGGGTGAAGGCCTTGTGCAGGAAGAGAATATCGGGCGCCCGCCCCGAAGCGCGGCGCCGTTCCAGCCAGGCCGCGATGCGCCCGAGTTCATATTTGCGTTCGAGCCGCGCCGGAAAGGGCAGGCCTTCGACATTGTAGAGAAGGACGCGGAGCCGCATCGCCCGCCGTCCGTCGGCGAGCGGCGTGATCGGTGGCAGGCGCGCGGGGTCGTAGCAATCGGCGCGCCGCTCGATCCGCGCCGCCTCGCCGTCGGGAAGCAGCGCCCACAGCACGAACGCCGCAAGCGCGAGGATCGCGGCGGTACGCGCCAGCGCCCGCCCTATTCGACGCTCAGCCCGGTCCATTTCGCGGCGAAGGCATATTTGTCGGCGGCCTCGGCGATGATCTTGTCGGTCGGCTTGCCCGACCCGTGACCCGCGCGCGTCTCGATGCGAATGAGGTGCGGCTTGTCGCCCGCGTCGGCGTGCTGGAGCGCGGCGGTATATTTGAAGCTGTGCCCCGGCACCACGCGGTCGTCGGTATCGGCGGTGGTCACCAGCACCGCGGGATACGCCACGCCGTCCTTGATGTTGTGATAGGGCGAATAGGTCAGCAGGTTACGGAAATCCGCCTCCTTCGACGGATAGCCATAATCGTCGACCCAATAGCGCCCGGCGGTGAAACGGTCGAAGCGCAGCATGTCCATCACCCCGACCGCGGGCAGCGCGGCGGCGAACAGGTCGGGGCGCTGGTTGGTCACCGCGCCGACGAGCAGTCCGCCGTTCGACCCGCCCTCGATCGCGAGTTGGCCCTTGCCGGTGATGCCTTCGCCGATCAGAAATTCGCCCGCAGCGATGAAATCGTCGAAGACGTTCTGCTTCTTGTCGAGCCGCCCGGCATCGTGCCACGCCTTGCCATATTCGCCGCCGCCGCGCAGGTTCGCGATCGCGAGCACGCCGCCCTTGTCGACCCAGGCGAGCTTGGTCGGCGAGAAGGCGGGGGTCATCGAGATGTTGAAGCCGCCATAGCCGTAAAGCAGCGTCGGCGAACCCTTGCTGCGGTCGATCCCCTTCTTCATCACCAGGAACATCGGCACCTCGGTGCCGTCCTTCGATTTATAGAAGCGCTGCTCGACCGAGAATTGCTTGGGGTCGAAGGTCAGCTTGGGCTCGGCGAAGACGCTGCTCGCCCCGGTCACCGTGTCGAGCCGATAGATGGTCGTCGGCCGCGCGTAGCTCGAAAAGGCGTAGAAGGTCTCGGGGTCGCCCGGCTTGCCGCCGAAGCCCGAGGCCGAGCCGATGTCGGCGAGGTTGATCTCGGCGACCGGCTGGCCGCCCAAGGTCACCATCCGCGCCTCCGACTTCGCATCGCCGAGATAGGAGAGGATGATGCGGTTGCCGACCTGCGAGGCGCCGACCAGCGTCGCCTCATTCTCCGTGACCAGCGGCGTCAGCGCCGTGGGCTTCCTGATGTCCATCGCGACGAGCCGCTGGCGCGGCGCGTCCTTGTTGGTCAGGAAGATGAAGAGCGGGCCCTCGTTGCCGACATATTCCCAGTTGTTCGCATAATCGCCCACGAGCACGCGCGGTTTCGCGCCTTTCTTGCCAAGCGTGTAGAGCGTCAGCCCATAGCGTTCGTCGGTACCCTCGGACGAGGTCACGAGCAGATATTGGCCGTCGTCGGTGACCTCGGCGCTATGGTTGAGCGCGGGCTTGTCGGGCGAGGCGTGGATCAGCACGTCCTCCGACTGCGGGGTGCCGAGCCTGTGGAAATAAACCGCGTGATTCTCGTTGAGCGACTGAAAGGCCTCGCCCGCCTCGGGCGCGGGAAAGCGCGAATAATAAAAGCCGCTGCCGTCCTTCGCCCAGTCGAGCGCCGAAAATTTCACCCAGCGCACTTCATCGGGCAGGTCCTTGCCGCTCGCGACGTCCATCACGCGGACGATGCGCCAGTCGGTGCCGCCGTCCTGCACCGAATAGAGAAGATGCGTGCCATCCTTCGACGGCGTCCATTCAGCGAGCGCGGTCGCGCCGTCCTTGGCCCAGGCGTTGGGGTCGATCAGCACCCGGCCTTCGCCCGCCAGCCCTTCGCGGACATAAAGGACCGACTGCGGCTGCAGCCCGTCGTTGCGCGTGTAGAAATAGCGGCTGCCCGCCTTTTCGGGCAGGCCGAAACGCTCGTAATTATAGAGCTCGGTCATCCGCTTGGCGAAGACGTCGCGGCCCGGCAGCGTGTCCAGATAGGCGTCGGTGACTTCATTCTCGGCCGCGACCCACGCCGCGACCTTCGGATTGACGCGGACATCGTCCTCGAGCCAGCGATAGGGGTCGGCGACGTCGACGCCGAACTGCGTGTCGACCGTGTCGCCGCGCACCGTGTCGGGATAGGTCAGCGCGGGTGCGGGGGCCGCCGCCGTCGCGGTTTCCGCGGCGTTCGCCGTCGCAGGGGCCGTCATCAGCAGGGCCAGCGCCAGCGGGGCGCGAAAGGAAGGTCGGGACATGGCAAGGCGATCCTCATCGTCGGGTAATAATCGTGCGCGGCACTGTACGCATCGGCAAGGGCTGGGCAAGGAGATTTGCAGTCATTCCGAGCGCGTGTCGATTTCGAGCGTCGCGAAGTCGGCGGCGAAATCGGCGAGGCCAAGGATACCGCTGCACGCGCGCGCGCCGGGCGCCGGCGGGCGGCCATCGCGAAAGCGGCGCAGCATCGCGAGCGCGGCGAGCGTCGGCACATAGGGGCCGCGGTTGCCCTCGGCGATCAGCGTCCAGCGCGCGCGGCGCGGGTCGCCCGCGGCATCGCCCCCCTCGACGATCACGTCCATCGCCCCGATATCGCCGCCGAACGGCAGCAGCAGCGTCGCCATCGCCCGGAGCGGCCGCGCCGCGGGGCGAAGGCTGCGAAGCCAGCCCCGGCGAACGGGCAGCGCGAGCAGCGCGAGCCCGAGATGGAGCAGGCCGAGTTCGAGCCCCGCGAAGAACTCCGCGCTGTCGCGCGGACGATAGCGCTCGACGAGCAGATCCTGTTCGGGCGTGTCGCAGACGCTCGCCCAGCGGCGACCGACGCCCGGCACCGGCCAGCGATGCGTCATGCCCCAGCCGGGTACCTCGTCCCAGCCGCCGCCGCACCAGACGCGCACCGGCCGGCCGGCATAGGAGAGGATCGCCTGCACCACCGCGAGCCCGCGGGGCGCGCGATTTCCCGGAAAGATGCCGATGCGGATCGTCTCCACCCGCCGCCAGTCCGCGACGAGCGTGTCGAGCACGGCGTGCGACAGCGCGGGGATCGAACTGGCGCCGGCGATGACGCTGATCCCGGCCGCTTTCGCAGCGGCATCGTGCACGCCGATGCCCGCGACGAAATCCCGCCCGTCGGCGAGGTCGATATAATGCACTCCTGCGGCGATCGCGGCCTCGATCACGGTTGGCGCGGACGCCTGGAAGGGACCCGCGGCGTCAACCACGACGTCGAATCCCGCAAGGTCGGCGGCGCCGATCCGCTCGCGGTCGAGAATCCGCACCGGCAATCCGCCGAGCCGCGCCGCGAGCGCGTCGAGCCGCGTCCGGTCGCGCGCGGCGAGAGTCGGCAATAATCCGGGCTCACGCGCCGCCCTTTCGGCAAGCCGGCTGCCGAACACCCCGGTCGCGCCGATCAGCAAAGCGCGCGTCTCAGCCATCGCGGAACAGCGCATGCTGGTTCACGAGCTCGCCGAGCAGCGGATGCGTGACCTTGAGGTCGAAGGCGAAGCGTCCGCTGCCCAGATGCTGGTGCGTGACCAGGGTTGCGCCAGGCGCGAGCCAGTGCGGCAGGCGCAGGCGGATGCGCCCCGCCTGCCAGAAATAGTGGTCGGAGGCGAAGATCAGCGCATCGGCCTCGGCGCACACCATCAGCGCCATGCCGAAGCCGCCGCCGATATGCTCCTCGAGCCCCGTCGTTCCCGCGAAGCGCTTGGCGCTATGGATCACCTGCGGATAGCCGCGCGGCCGGCCATAGAGGCGCGTCCAGCACTGGCCGCCGCTCGCCCGGTCCTCGCTGACCGCGACCGCGGCGGGGGCCGGGCCGCTGGCGTTCGTCGGCAGCGGCGCGCCGATCAGGCGGCAAAGCTGCGCGAGCAGCCAACCGGCGCGGGAGAGCCGCGTCCAGACGATCTGGCCGCTATAGGTCGCGACGCGCTGATCGGAGAGGCGCTTGGAGAAGCGGCGGCGCACGTCGTCGGGAAGCGCGTCCCACGCGGCGTGCGGGACCAGGCGGCGAAAGCGATAGTCGTAGAGGATGTCGTCGTCGGGCCTGGGAACAGAGGTGGCGTCCGGCGCCAAGGCTCTTTCGGTGACCAGTTCGCCCATGACCCGTCTCCTACCGCGCGTCCTTGCCTTTGCCCGGACGCCAGTTGATCAGCTTCGTCACCCCGGCGCCCAGCTTGATCAGTCGCATCAGCGCGGGCTTGGGGACGGCGAGCATCTCGTCATGCCAGCGGCTCATCACCGTCACGAAATCGAGCATCTCGGACAGTCGCCCCTTCGCGCCCGCGCTCAGCCCGGGATCGTCGGCGGCGCGCGCGACGCAGGCCTTGAGCGCGGCTTCGGCGGGGTCGATCTCTCGCGCCTTGCGCCCCGCGGCGATGCGCGTGACCATTTCCCATATGTCGGTCTCGGCCGCGAAATGGTCGCGCCGGTCGCCGAGCATCGGCACCCGCTCGATCAGCCGCCAGCCGAGCAGTTCCTTGATCGAATTGGACACGTTCGAGCGCGCGAGACCGAGCGCATCCGCAATTTCCTCGGCGTGCAGCGGCCGGTCGCTGACGAACAGCAAGGCATGAATCTGCGCGACCGACCGATTGACTCCCCACTGGCCGCCAAGATTGCCCCAGTGAAGGATGAACTCGGTCGCGGCCGGCGACAGTTTCGACTCATGTTCGATAATTTCTGTCATAACAGAAATATCTGATGGAAGAGGTGTAAAGTCAAGCGGAATGAGGCGGCGCCGGCGACCCGAAGGCGGGCCCGAAGCCGTGCTGGCCGTGGCCATGAAAAAGGGCGGCCGTCCTTGCGGACGCCGCCCTTGATCCTGTCTTCGGAGTCGCGGCTTACGCGTCTTCGAATTCGTCCTCGGCGTTCACCGGGCCCGAATCCTGGCCCTTGGCATCGACGTCGCGGTCGACGAACTCGATGATCGCGATCGGCGCCGCGTCCGAGGCGCGGATGCCGGCCTTGATGATGCGGGTATAGCCGCCGTTGCGGTCCTTGTAGCGCTCGGCGAGCACGTCGAACAGCTTGACGAGCTGGGTGTCGTCCATCAGCCGGCTCTTGGCGAGGCGGCGGTTGGCGAGGCCGCCGCGCTTGGCGAGCGTGACCAGCTTTTCGATATAGGGGCGCAGTTCCTTCGCCTTGGCGACGGTCGTCGTGATCTGCTCATGCTTGATGAGCGAGGCCGACATGTTGCGGAACAGGGCCGTGCGGTGCGCGCTCGTGCGCTGCAGCTTCCGGCCACCCGATTTATGACGCATGATTTTGTCCTTCGTTCGTTAAGGGCCCGTGCGAGGTAGCCCAGACCAGGTCGATTTGCGGGCCGACCCATTCCCGTTGTGGCCCCGGCCGAAGCCGGGGCGCAAAGTCAGCCGAGAAGTTCCTGTTCGAGCTTCTTGGCCATTTCCTCGATGTTCTCGGGCGGCCAGCCGGGGATGTCCATGCCGAGGCGCAGGCCCATCGACGACAGCACTTCCTTGATTTCGTTCAAGGATTTGCGGCCGAAGTTCGGGGTGCGGAGCATTTCGGCCTCGGTCTTCTGCACCAGGTCGCCGATGTAGATGATGTTGTCGTTCTTGAGGCAGTTCGCGCTGCGAACCGACAGTTCGAGCTCGTCGACCTTCTTGAGAAGGAAGCGGTTGAGCTGGTTGACGTCCGATTCGTCGCTGGCCGCCGAAGGGGCCGCCATGCCGATCAGGCCGCTGTCGTTCATCGCCTCTTCGAAGTGGACGAAGACCTGGAGCTGGTCCTGGAGGATGCGCGCGGCATAGGCGACGGCGTCCTCAGGCGTGACCGTGCCGTCGGTCTCGACGGTCAGGTTCAGCTTGTCATAGTCCAGCTCCTGGCCGATGCGGGCGTTGTCGACCTTGTAGGCGACCTGGCGCACGGGCGAATAGAGCGAGTCGACGGGGATCAGGCCGATCGGCGCGTCGGCCGGACGGTTGGCGGTCGCGGGGACGTAACCCTTGCCGGTGTCGGCGACGAGTTCCATGTTCAGCGTCGCGCCGTCGTCGAGATGGCAGATGACATGGTTCGGGTTCATCACCTTGATGTCGCCCGACACCATGATGTCGCCCGCCTTGACGGTCGCGGGGCCGGTCGCCGAAAGCTGGAGCCGCTTCGGGCCTTCGCCTTCCATCTTGAGCGCGATCTGCTTCACGTTGAGGACGATGTCGGTGACGTCCTCGCGCACGCCGGCGAGGCTCGAGAATTCGTGGAGGACATTCTCGATCTTGATCGACGTGATCGCAGCACCCTGGAGCGACGAGAGCAGCACGCGGCGCAGCGCGTTGCCGAGCGTCAGGCCGAAACCGCGCTCAAGCGGCTCGGCGACGAAGGTCGCCTTGCGCTTGCCGTCGCCGCCGGCCTTGATTTCCAGGTTGCTGGGCTTCTTCAATTCCTGCCAGTTCCGGATATTGACAGTCATGGACTTCCCTTTGCTTTGGGCGGGACGGGCGGGGGTCGGCCACCTGTCCAGCGAGAGATTGGTGCGGGCGGCGCCCCGGCGGTGGGGCGCGCCCGAAAAGACGTCAGACGCGGCGGCGCTTGGCCGGGCGGACGCCATTGTGCGGGATCGGCGTCACGTCGCGGATCGACGTGATGTGGAAACCGACCGCCTGCAGGGCGCGCAGCGCCGATTCACGGCCGGCGCCGGGGCCCTTGACCTCGACCTCGAGCGTGCGGACGCCGTGTTCGGCGGCCTTCTTGCCCGCGTCTTCGGCGCAGACCTGCGCCGCATAGGGGGTCGATTTGCGGCTGCCCTTGAAGCCCATCATGCCGGCGCTCGACCAGGCAATCGCATTGCCCTGCGCGTCGGTGATGGTGATCATCGTGTTGTTGAAGGTCGCGTTGACGTGGGCGACGCCCGACGAGATGTTCTTGCGTTCGCGCCGACGAAGGCGCTGCGGTTCACGAGCCATGATGAAATCCTAACCTGTATCCTGAATGGCCGGTGGCGGACGGATCGCCGCTCTCCGGCAGGGAAAGAAATAAGGAAGCGCGCCCGGTGGACGCGCTCGACCTTATTTCTTCTTGCCGGCGATCGGCTTCGCCTTGCCCTTGCGGGTGCGCGCGTTGGTGTGCGTGCGCTGGCCGCGGACGGGAAGGCCCTTGCGATGACGCAGGCCGCGATAGCAGGCGAGGTCCATCAGGCGCTTGATGTTCATCGCCGTGTTGCGGCGAAGGTCACCCTCGACCGTGTGGTCGGCGTCGATCGCTTCGCGGATCTGGAGGACTTCGGCGTCCGACAGGTCCTGGATGCGGCGGCTGTGGTCGATCCCCAGCTTGTCGGCGATGTCGACGGCGGTCTTGCGACCGATGCCGTGGATGTAGGTGAGCGCGATGATCACGCGCTTGTTGGTGGGCAGGTTGACGCCCGCAATACGTGCCATGGTGATTCTTTCTCCTGCTCCACAGGGCGCGCTGGCAAACGACCCTATCTCAAAGCGTCTGATTTCCAACGCAAAAAACGGACCACGAATGCGCGGCTGCGCTTCGCCGTCCGGTCAGGCTGTTGGAATGGATGGGCAACTAGGGTGAGTCGCGCCGAAAGTCAAGCGAGCCGCCCCGGAATCGCGGCGAACCGAGCGGGTTCAACCAGCCGACGTCAGCGCGACCGCGCGGTCGTGCAAGCGGTCGACGACGGCGCGGTGGATGCCGGGGGCGCAGGCGATGACGCCGAAGGCCTGCGCGCGCGGGGTGTTGAAGACGAGCGGGGCGCCGAAGGCGTCGGTGACGGTTGCCCCCGCCTCGGTCGCGATCAGCGCCGCGGCGGCGACGTCCCACTCGAATCCCCAGCGCAGCGTCGCGACGAGGTCGGCGCGGTCGTCGGCGACGAGCGCCATGCGCAGCGCGATGCTGTTCGGCTTGGTCACCATGACGAGGTCGCGGTCGATCTTCGGCAGGCTGTCGGCGGGCACGCGCGCGCCGTCGAAGCTGGTGCGGCTACTGGCGCGCAAGGCCTCGCCGTTGAGCTGGGCGCCCTGGCCGCGCTGCGCGACCCACAGCTCGTCGAGCGCGGGGGCATAGAGCACGCCGAGCTCGGGCGCGCCGTCGACGACGAGCGCGACCGACACCGCCCAGCCGGGACGGCCGCGGATGAAATCGCGCGTGCCGTCGATCGGGTCGACGCACCACATCGCGCGCCGCGACAGCCGCGCGTCATTGTCGGCGGTCTCCTCCGACAGCCATCCGGCTTCGGGCACCATCGCGCCGAGCACCGCCTTCAGGCGCGCGTCGACCGCGAGGTCGACGTCGCTGACCGGATTGTCGTGCGACTTGTGCCAGACGTCGATCGCCTGGCCCTCGCCGCGCCAGCGCGCCATTGCCATATCGCCGACCTCACGCGTCGCGGCGATCACCGCTTCGAGATTGCGGCCCGGCATCCGCGTCCCCGCCTAGCTGCTGGCGACGGTCATGCCGTCGATGCGCAGGGTCGGGACGTTGGTGGCGTGACGAAATTCCAGATCGTCGGCGGGAATGAGCGCCGCGAACATGTCGATCAGATTGCCCGCGATGGTGAATTCGGCGATCGGCCCGGCCATCGCGCCATCGCGGATGACGAAGCCCGACGCGCCGCGGCTGTAGTCGCCGGTCACCGGATTGACGCCCTGGCCGATCAGTTCGGTGATGTAAACGCCTTCGGCGACGTCGGCCATCAGCGCCTCGGGCGTGACCGTCCCGGCGGCGAGGTGGAGATTGCTCGCGCTCACTCCCGATGCGCCGCCGCCGCGGCTTGCATGGCCTGTCGGTTCGAGGCCGAGCTGGCGGGCCGAGGCGGTGTCGAGCAGCCAGCCTGTTATTCTGCCGCTCGCGACGATGTCGCGCGCCGCGGTGGGCAGGCCTTCGCCGTCGAAGGCGCGGCTGCGAAGCCCGCGCGGCCGGTGCGGGTCGTCGCGAATGACGATGCCGCTGTCGAAAAGCTGCCGGTCCTCCTTGCCGAGCAGGAAACTCGTCCCGCGTGCCACGGCGGGGCCGGCGATGGCGCCGAGCAGATGGCCGACGATGCTGCCGCCGACGCGCGGATCGATAATGACCGGAACCTTGCCGACCGGCGCCCTGCCGGGGGTCAGCCGCGCCACGGCGCGGGTGCCCGCGCGCGCGCCGATGTCCCCGGCGCTTTCGAGGTCGGACAGATGATGGGCGCTGTGCCAGCCGTAATCGCGCTGCATCGCCGCGCCTTCGCCGGCGATCACGCTCGCCGACAGGCTGTGCCCGCTCGCGCCATAGCCGCCCGCGAAGCCGTGGCTCGTCGCGAGCGCGAAGCGGGTGCGGCTGTGGCTCGCGCTGCCGCCCTCGCTGTTGGTGACGCCCACGACGGCGCGCGCGGCTTCCTCGACGGCGAGCGCGGCGGCACGGAGTGCTTCGGGGTCCGCCTCGCTGGCATCGTCGAGGTCGAGGTCGGGGACCGTCCCCTTGAACAGCAGCGTTTCGGGCGCGAGCCCAGCATAGGGATCCTCGGGCGCCTCGCGCGCCATGGCGACGCAGCGCTCGACCAGCCCCGCAAGCTCGCCCGGGTCCATGTCGGCGGTCGACACGCTCGCGCTGCGCTGGCCGACGAAGACGCGCAAGCTGATGTCCTGGCCTTCGGAGCGCTCGACGTCCTCGAGCGCGCCAAGGCGCATCGACACGGAGGTCGCGGCATTGCAGTAGTACAGCGCGTCGGCGGCGTCGGCGCCCGCGCGGGTTGCGGCGTCGCACAGCATTTGCGCACGGTCGAGGGCTTCGGCAACGGTCAGCATGACCGCGCCCTAGACGGCGTGCGGCGGGTCGTCAAAATTTAAGTCGGAATCAGCCCGCGACGGCAGCGATCGCCTGCGTCGCGGCCATCGCGCCGCTGACCCAGAGGAAGGGCAGGGCGAGAGCGGCGACCCACAGGCGGCGGACGTCGCGGCGGAACCGCGCGTGCAGACCCCAGCTTGCGAGCGCCTGGCGGCTGAGGTGATACCAGCGCCGTTCGGTGATCCGCGCGGTGGGTACCGCGAGCGCGAGCAACATGACCAGCGCGACGATGGTGAAGGCCGAGGGCGCGCCGGCGGCGATCGCGCTCGACACCAGCCAGATCTGCAGCGCCGCGAAGGCGAGCAGCGCCGCGGCCACATGGACGGTCATTCGGCGCCCCAGGCTTCGCGCCGGAGGCACGCTGGGAATCGAGCGCCCCAGCAGGCGCGGTCCGAACGTCGATGCCATTTTTTCAGCCTCCCCGGCTGGCGATTCCCAGAAGGAACCAGGTTTTCAGCCGTTTATCCCCGAGTCAAGCCACGATGGCGCCGATTCGTTAATTTTCCGCGTCAATTCATCGAAGATTCCGAACAAAAATGCGCCGAACCGCCTTCCAGCAGCGAAAAGGCGAGTCTTTTTGAGCTTTGGAGCGCGATTTTGGGACGGGTCTTGCCTCCGTCTTGTTCTGCTAATACGCTCACCTCATCGCGGCGGGCGGGGCCGATCTCGCGTCTTGTGCATCCGGATGACGGCCTCGCACCGTCCAGCCGCTGTTCGTCCGTTCGAAGCCAGGGGAAAATCCTATGCGCCATCTCGCTCTTCTCGCCGCTCTCGCGCTGCCGCTGGCGCCTGCGCTCGCCGCCGAGGATGCGGCGCCCGCCGCTGTCGAGGCGCGGCCCGCCGCCCTCGTCGCCGATGGCGTGCCCGCCGTGCCGTCCGACCTCGCCGCCGCATCGCGTCCCTATATGGAAAGCCGCGGGGCGAGCTTCGTCGGGTGGAACGATGGCGACAAATCGATGCTGATCGCGACCCGCTTCGGTAACACCAGCCAGATCCACCGCGTCGCGATGCCGATGGGCGCGCGGCAGCAGCTGACCTTCGAGGAAGAGCCCGTCAGCGCGGGCGCCTGGTCGCCGAAGAGCGCCGATATCATGCTGGTGCAGAAGGATATCGGCGGCAATGAATTCTATCAGATCTACGCGATGAAGAACGGGCGGCTGGTGCTGCTGACCGACGGAAAGAGCCGCAACAGCTTCAACGCGTGGAGCGACGACGGGACGCTCGTCGGCTATACGTCGACGCGGCGCAACGGCCGCGACAGCGACCTGTATGTGATGAACCCGCGCGATCCGGCCTCGGGGCGCATGGTCGCCGAGGTCGAGGGCGGCGGCTGGTATCTGACCGACTTCGCGCCCGACAAGAGCTGGGCGCTGGTCGCCAAATATGTCTCGGTGCAAAAGACCGATCTCTACCGGCTCGACCTCGCGAGCGGGGCGCTGACGCCGATCGGCGATCATGCGAAGACGATCGCGATCGGCGGCGCGGCCTTCGCGCCCGACGGCACCATCTGGGTCACCAGCGACGAGGGGTCGGATTTCCAGCGGCTGGGGACGATCGACCCGAAAAGCGGCGCTTTCACCCCGCGCGGACCCGCCGAAAAATGGGACGTCGATACGTTCGATATCTCCGACGACGGCCGCTTCATCGCCTATGTCGTCAACGAGGCGGGGATGAGCAAGCTTCGCATCCTCGACGTCAAGAGCGGCAAGGCGCGCACGGTCGAGGCGCTGCCCGCGGGGATCATCGGCGGCATCGACATCGCGCCCTGGGGCGAGATCGGGCTCAGCTTCACCTCGGCGCGGAGCGCGGCGGACGCCTATAGCGTCAATCCTCAGACGCTCGCGGTGACGCGCTGGACCCAGAGCGAGACGGGCGGCCTCGACGTGACGAAGAATGTCGAGCCCGAACTGGTGAGCGTGAAGAGCTTCGATGGGCTCGCGGTGTCCGGCTTTCTCTATCGCCCCGATCCGGCGAAATTCCCCGGCAAGCGGCCGCTGATCATGAACGTCCACGGCGGCCCCGAAGGCCAGTCGCGGCCCGGCTTCCTCGGCCGCAACAACTATCTGCTCAACGAGCTGGGCATCGCGATCTTCTATCCCAACGTCCGCGGTTCGACGGGCTATGGCAAGACGTTCGTCAGCCTCGACAACGGGCCGTTCAAGCGCGAGGACAGCGTCAAGGACATGGGCGCCTTCCTCGATGTGCTGGCAAAGGATCCCGCGCTCGACGCGGCGCGCTTCGGGCTGACCGGCGGCAGCTACGGCGGTTATATGTGCTATGCCGCCGCGACCCATTATGCCGACAAGCTGCGCGCCAATCTGTGCGTCGTCGCCATCTCCAACTTCGTGACCTTCCTCGAGAATACGCAGGATTACCGCCGCGATCTGCGCCGCGTCGAATATGGCGACGAGCGCGTACCCGAGCAGCGCGCGAAGTTGCTGGAAATCTCGCCGCTCACCCGCGTCGGCGACATCCGGAAGCCGCTCTATGTGGTGACGGGCGCCAACGACCCGCGCGTGCCGGCATCGGAGGCCGAGCAGATCGTCGCCGCGGTGCGCAAGAATGGCGGCACCGCCTGGCATCTCGTCGGCACCAACGAGGGGCACGGCTTCGCCAAGAAGGAAAATGCCGACTATCAATTCTGGACCTCGCTGCTCTTCTGGCAGCAATATCTGCTGAACTGAACCGGCGGCCTTGACCCGAACACGGGCCGGGGCGTAGCGATTCTCCATTCTTTCATCGGATGGAGACGCGATGCGCCGGCCCAAATTGCTCGACACGATGCGCGATTACAGCTGGCCGCTGTTTCGCGCCGACGCATTGGCCGGGATCAGCGTCGCGCTCGTCGCGCTGCCGCTGTGCATCGCCATCGCCATCGCTTCGGGAAGCACGCCCTTCGTCGGGCTCGTCACCGCGATCACCGGCGGCTTCGTCATCTCGCTGACGAGCGGCAGCCGGGTGCAGATCGGCGGGCCGACCGGCGCCTTCATCGTCGTCGTCTATGGCGTGATCCAGGATCACGGGATGGACGGGCTGATCGTCGCCACCATCATGGCCGGACTGATCTTGATCGTCGCCGGCTTCTTCCGCGCCGGGCGCCTGATCGCGCTGATCCCCGAAGCGGTGATCAACGGCTTCACCATCGGCATCGCCGCGATCATCGCGGCGAGTCAGCTCGCCGACGCGCTGGGACTGTCCGCCGGCAAGGTTCCGGCCGACATGATCCCGAAGATCGAGGCGCTGTGGGCGGCGCGCGGTTCGCTCAGCCTCGCCGCGCTCGCCGTCACCGCGGTGACGATCGCCGCCATATTGCTGCTCCGCCACTGGCGCCCCCGCTGGCCGGTGTTGGTGATCGCGGTGGGCGCGGCCTCGCTCGCGGTGTTGTGGCTGCATCTGCCGGTCGACACGGTGAGCTCGCGGTTCGGTGCCTTGCCGAGCGGGCTTCCCGCGCCGCACTGGCCGCAGGTGACCGCGGCGCGGCTGATCGAGCTGCTGCCCTCGGCGCTGACCATCGCCTTTCTGGCCGGGGTCGAATCTTTGCTATCGGCGATCGTCGCCGACCGCATGTTCGGCGGACAGCATCGGCCGAGCGCCGAGCTGCTCGCGCAGGGGTACGCCAATGTGCTGACGCCGCTGTTCGGCGGCCTGCCGGTCACCGGCGCGATCGCGCGCACCGCGACCAACGTCCGCGCCGGCGGGCGGACGCCGGTGGCGGGGATGGTCCACGCGCTGGTGATCCTGTTCGTGCTGCTCGTCGCCGGCGGCCTCGCTGGTGCGCTGGCGCTGCCCGCGCTCGCCGCGGTGCTGCTCGTCACCGCCGCCAACATGGCGGAGCCGGAGAAGTGGCGCGAGCATTGGTCGCTGCCGTGGGACGAGCGGCTGTTGCTGCTGCTGACGCTCCTGCTCACCGTCTTCGCCGACCTGACGATCGCGATCGGCGCGGGGGTCGCGCTCGGGCTGTTGCTGCGCTGGTGGAAGGGCAAGCGCGCGGCCGCCTGGACGCCGCGCGAGCGATAGAAAGTCAGTGCTGCGGCGGCGTCGGCAGCGGCTCGGCGTCGGGCTCGGCTTCGCCGGTGGCCGGGGCGGGTGCTTCGCCATTGGCCTGGCGCTCAAGGTCCTCGGCCGCCTTCTGGCGTTCGGCAAGCGCCTTTTCCTCGGCGACCACCGCGGCTTCGACCTCTTCGGCCGCCGCGTCGATCCCCGCGAGGCGTTTGGCGCGTTCCTCGGCGATCATCGTCTGCCAGTCGGTCTTGTCGGCCGCCTGCGCCTCGGCCTTCGCGCCCGAGACGAGCTGCTGGGTGCAACCGGTAAAGCCGCCGAGGCCGACCGGCGAGCAGCTGTCGGTGCCAAAGCGGCCGACGCGCTCCATCGCGGTGACGCGGTTCAGCCACGCCTGGTTGCGCGGGTCGAGCGGGTCGCCGCCACGGAAGATCTGCGGGACGCGATAGCGATCTTCCTCGGGCATCCGGTTGCAGACGACGATCTCGTCGGGGCTGCTCGGCTCGCACTTGTCGTCGCCATAGACGATGACCTGGTTGACCTTTTCGTTCGGCGCGCCCGCGGTTTCCTGCGCCTGGGCGGGGAGGGCGGCGGCGCTGCCGGCGAGGATCAGCGCGAACAGGGGGAGGCGGGTCATCGATCGTTCCTTCATGGTTTCAGGCGAGATGGCATGGGCTCTCTGCATAGCCGATGAACATCCCTTAGCCGTTCGCATCGAGCGAAGTCGAGATGCCCCTCGACCTTGCTTTGCCTCGATGGGTGTCTCGACTTCGCCCGACACGAACGGAAAAAGAGGATTCCTGTTTATCAGATACGTTTCGATAGCGCGATGGCTGCACGGCAGCCCGCCCGAATGGCGAGGCTGAGCAGCGGATAGGCGGGGGCGCTTTCCGCGCCCGCGGCGATCGCCGCTTCCTTGTGCTCGAGCTCCTCGGCGCGGAATTCGGCGACGGCTCCCGAGAGTTCGGGGTCGCTGTCGCCGAGTTCGGCGAGCTGTTCGCGATAATGGCGGTCGATCTCGGTCTCGACCGCGGCGGTGCACGCCATCGCGGCGCGCGGCCCCATCGCGGCGGTCACCGCGCCGAGCGCGAAGCCCGCGACGTCCCAGACCGGCTGCAAGGCGGTCGGTCGCACGCCGCGGCGCGTGACCATCGCGTCGAAAAAGGCGCGGTGGCGCTCTTCCTGCTCCGCCATATGCGCGATCTCGCGCGCCATCGGGTGGCGGTCGCCCATCACCGCGAGTTGGCCGGCGTAGATGCGCGTCGCGCCATATTCGCCCGCCTGATCGACGCGTATCATCGACGCGGTGCGGCGATCGGTCGTTTCGGGAGCGCTGCTCATGCCGCCGATGTGGGCCGGCGGCGCAGCAAGGTCAAGACGAGGCCCGCCGCCGCGAGCGAGAAGATCGCGTTGAATCCCGCGAGCGAGACGCCGAACAGCGTCCATTGCGGCACGTCGCAGCGGATCACCGGCGCGGCCATGATGCTGTCGAGGGTGACCGGGCCGTTCTGGCCGGTGCTGCACGTCGTCAGCCCTTCCCAGAAGCCGTACTCGACCCCGGCGTGGAAGATGCCGATCGCGCCGCTGACGGCTATGGCGAGCGCGGCAAGCAAGGTCAGGGCGCGCATCGCCGTATCGTTGCGGCGCAGGAGCAGAGCGATCGCCGCAAGCACCATCGCCGCCTGGTGCGGCCAGCGCTGCCAATAGCACATCTCGCACGGATGGAGGCCAAAGCCATATTGCGACACCAGCGCCCCGCCATAGAGCAGCAGCGGCGCGAGCAGCGCCAGCAGCGGCGCGGCGTAACGGCTATTCAGCATAGAGGATCCTCCGCTCGCGGCGTCAGTTGCGGCGCGCCGGCTTGGCGGCGGGTTTCGCGCCCTGCGCCATGCGCGAGGGGGCGGGGCCGATCCGCCCGATCGTTTCCAGCGCATAGTGGAGCTGGAAATCCTCGATCCCTTTCGCCTTCAGCTCTTCGGCGGTCGCGGTGAAGCGCGGATCGGGCTTTTCGTCGGCTTCGAGCAGGCCGTTGTCGACCTTCTTCTCGTTGATCAGGTGCCGGCGCAGGTCGCTCTCGCGGAAGGACGGGCGATCCTTGTAATCGGGGTCGGACAGCTGCGGGACGCGGATATCCGGGTCGATTCCGCCCTCCTGCACGCTGCGTCCCGATGGTGTGTAGTAGCGCGCCGTCGTCAGGCGGAGTGCGGTGGTGTCCGTCAGCGGCAGCACCGTCTGCACCGATCCCTTGCCGAAGCTACGCTCGCCCATCACCACCGCGCGGTGCTGGTCCTGCAGCGCCCCCGCGACGATCTCCGAAGCCGAGGCCGATCCCGCGTCGATAAGCACGATGACCGGCGCGCCGCCCGCCTGATCGCCGGGCTCGGCGAAATAGCGTTCGATATCGCCCTTCTTGCGGCCGCGCTGCGAGACGATCTCGCCGCGGTCGAGGAACAGGTCGCTGACCCCGACCGCTTCGTCGAGCAGCCCGCCGGGGTTCGACCGCAGGTCGAGCACCCAGCCGCGCGGGGTGCGGCCGAGCGACTTCTCGACCGCGACCATCGCCGCCTTGAGGTCGGTGCTGGCATCGGCCGAAAAGCTGCTGATCGTCAGCACGCCGACGCCGTCCTTGACCTCCCATTTGACGGGCTTCAGGTCGATGATCTCGCGCGTCAGCGTGAGCTCCATCGGCTTGTCCTGGCCTTCGCGGACGACGGTGATCTCGATCTTGGTACCCGGACGGCCGCGCATCTGTTCGACCGCCTCGTCGAGCGTCATGCCGAAGATCAGCTGCTTGTCGATATGGGTGATATAGTCGCCCGCCTTGATCCCGGCGCGGTCGGCGGGGGTGTCGGCGGTCGGCGCGATCACCTTGACCACCCCGTCCTCCATCGTCACCGACAGGCCGAGCCCGCCATATTCGCCGTCGGTCTGGGTCCGGAGGTTCGAATAATCGCGCGCGTCGAGATAGCCCGAATGCGGGTCGAGGCTGGCGAGCATGCCGTTGATCGCCCCCTCGATCAGCTTGTCGTCGCTGACCGGTTCGACATAATTGGCCTTCACTTCCCTGAACACGTCCATGAAGCGCATGATCTCGTCGGTGGTCGAGGCGTCGACGGTCGCCATCGCGCCGGTCGCGAGCGGCACCAGCGCGAGCGTGCTCAACGCGGCGGCGCCCTGCCACAGGGCAAAGCGGCGCCGGGGCGACGCGGCGGTCTTGGTCGATTCGGTCATTGGCGTCTTTCGTGTCCTCGCGGGAGCTCTCCCGCCCTTATAAACCCCGGCGCGCTATCCTCCAACGCATTTGAACCGCCGTCAAGCGGCGCGTCGGACGTCACCCCAGCATCGCGGCGACGTCGACCGGGCGGCCGGCGCGGCGCAGTTCGACGGTAATCCGACTGTCGTCGGACCCCGCGCGCCCGACGGGCGTTCCGGCGTCGAGCGTGTCGCCGACCCCTACCGACAGCGCGATCATCCCGGTCAGCAGCGAGGTCCAGCCGCCGCCATGGTCGATGATGACGATCTTGCCATAGCCGCGATAATCGCCCGCGAAGCTGACCCGCCCCGGGGCGGGGGCGACGACCTGGCCGCCGGGGCGCGCCGCGATGGTGATCCCGCGCGATCGCACCCCGCTGTCGTTCACTTCGCCGAGGCCCGCGACGATGCGGCCGACCACCGGCAGGCGATAGGCGCTGCGCGTCATGTCGGCGGCCGGCGCGGCGGGCGGAGCGGCGGTGATCGCGGCCCTTGCCGGATCGCGCGGGCGCGGCAGCGGCCCGGCGAGCTCTGCCAGTTCGGCGCGCACCGCGCCATCGGCTTCGAGCGTGTCCATCAGTTCGACGATGTCGCGCGCCTTTTCGCCGAGCCCGAGCGCGCGGTCGGCCTCAAGCCGGGCGCTGCTCATCAGGTCGCGCGCGTGGAGGCGCCCCTCGTTTTCGAGCCGGGTCAGCTCGTCGCGCCGGGCGGCGAGTTCGGCCTTGCTCGCGCCGAGCGCCTTCAGCGCGATCGCCTGTTGCCGCTGCGCGGTGCGGAGGTCGGCAAGCTCGCGGCGGACCCCCGCGGTGCGGCTGCGGATCACCGGCATCACCGCATCGAGCACGGCGCGCGCATGCACCATGTCGCGCAGCGATCCCGGCTGGGCGAGCACGCTCACCGGCGGCTGGCGCGAGAGCTGCTGGAGCGAGGCGGCGAGTTCGAGCAGCGGCTGCTGCTGCTCGGCGAGCCGCGCCTGCTGCACGGCGAGGCGGCGGTTCACCAGCGCGACGCGCGCCTCGCCCGCATCGATATCCGCCTCGGCTGCTTGGATGCGCGCGGCGAGCGCGGCGCTCCGTTTCTTCAGCCGGTCGGCCGCGTTGGTCGCCTTCTGCGCCTGGGCTTCGAGCGCGCCGCTGCGCGCCATCGCCTCGGCCGATTGCTGCTTGGCGGTCAGGAGCTGCGCGCGTTCGCGCGTGGCGATCGCCGCGGGGTCGAAAACGTCGCTCTGCGCGATCGCAAGCGCGCCGCACGCGATCGCGGCGAAGCCGGCCAGCGTGGCGAGCACCCGCCTCACTGGCGCCCTTCGCGGTGATAGGGGTGGCCCGCGATGATACTCGTCGCGCGCCACAGCTGCTCGGCGAGCATCGCGCGCGCCATCAGGTGCGGCCAGGTCGCGCGGCCGAAGGCGATGACCTTGTCGGCGCCCTCGCGCTCCGCCGGCGTGAAGCCGTCGGCGGCGCCAAGGCAGAAGCGCGCCTCGCGCACCCCGGCGTCGCGCCATGTTTCAAGCAATCGGGCGAATTCGAGCGACGACATCTGCTCGCCGCCCTCGTCGAGCAATATGGTACGGCTGTTGTCGGGAGCCGCGGGAACGCGCCCGCCTGTATCGGGAAGCTCCGACATCTTCTGCGCCCAGGTCACGCGCTTCATGTAGCGCTCGACCAGTTCGGCTTCGGGGCCCCGCCCGATGCGTCCGCGCGCGATGATGTGCAGCAACATATCCGCCGCCTAACCTTCAGGCGGCGGTCACGTCAATTCGCGGCTGCGACCGGCGGCGCGTCGCCGAACGACCACATGCGTTCGAGGTTGTAGAAGCTGCGCACTTCGGGCCGGAACAGGTGGACGATGACGTCGCCGGCGTCGATCAGCACCCAGTCGGCGTTGGGCAGGCCCTCGACGCGGACGCTGCGGCCCGCCTCCTGTTTGATTCGCTGCGCCAGCTTGTCGGCGATCGCCGAGACGTGGCGCGTCGAACGGCCGCTCGCGATCACCATGTGATCGGCGATGCTGCTCTTGCCGGCGAGCGGGATGGAAATGGTTTCCTGGGCCTGATCCTCGTCGAGCTGGTGGAGGATCAGCGCGTGGAGCGCGTCCACGCTGTCGTTTGCGGGTGCGGCGCCGGGCGCGGCATCCTTGCTGGCGGATATCAAGCGGGTCCTTTCCTTTTGCCATCGCGCAGGCGCGAATGCGTCAACGGGTCGCGGAAGCCGCGGCCTGCATAGCGTTCGAACCAGCGGGGATTGGCCTGCCGTATAGCGGTTGCGGATCGCACATCGGGCGAAAATCGCAGGAACACGAGGGCAGGCGGTCTCCAGTCCGTCCAATCAGCTTTCTGGTTCGCGGGCCGGACGAAGCGCCGAAGCCAGCCCATCGCCTGCGCGGCGTGGGTGCGGCCATTATAGCCCGGCCGCGCGACCACCGCAATCGGCATCAATCGCGCGATCCCCCGCCAGTCGCGCCAGCGGGGCAACTGGGCCAGATTGTCGGCGCCCATGATCCAGATGAAGCGGCGATTCGGATAGCGGCGGACCAGCTTTTTCAGCGTATCGACGGTATAGCGCGTGCCGAGCTCGGCCTCGATCGCCGTCGCGCGGATCGGCGAGCGCCGCGCCATCCGCTGCGCCGAGGCGAGCCGAGCGGAGAGCGGCGCCATGCCGGCGGCGGGCTTGAGCGGATTGCCGGGCGAGACGAGCCACCACAATTCGTCGAGATCGAGCGCCGCGATCGCATCGAGGCTGATCGCCCGGTGCCCGCCATGCGCAGGATTGAAGCTGCCGCCGAGGAGGCCGGTGGCGATCACAGGAGGGTCCGCCAGTCGCTGCGCAAATGCGAGACTCGGAGGATCAGAACGCGTTTCGAATCGACGTGGTAGATCAGGGCGTATGGCAGCTTTCCGAGCCGCCATTTTCGCCGGCCTTGCGCGCCGACCGGTGTGCCGCCGCGGGGCGAGGTCGCGAGGAAAATAGTTGCTTTGGCCGCTTCTTCGAGCAGCGCGTCCGCCATGTCGAAATTCGCATCGACCTGACGATCAACCGCACTGTTCAGGTCTTCACGTGAAAGACGGGACCAGTGAACCGGCGTCACGCCGCGTCTTTATTTCGCTTGGCCCGGATTTCTTTCCGCTTGGCGGCAATCCATTCCTGCATCTCTTCGGCGGAGATCAAAGGCTCCTCGCGAGCGGATCGTTCGCCCTCTTCGATAAAAGCCAGCATTTCGGCTTCGCGTTCGGCATATTCACGCACGGCCTGCGCTACCAGCCAAGCCCTGCTGCGACCCTGCGCCGTAGCGAGGTTGTCCATCAGCGCCATGGTGTCGGCATCGATACGTGTCGAGATGACGGAATGCTTGGTCATGGTCGCAATGTATCACTTGTATACAAATGATTCAAGGACGCGTCTGACCGCTTCCGCGCACCAGCCACTTGTACGTCGTCAGCCCTTCGAGCGCCACCGGCCCGCGCGCGTGGAGGCGCCCGGTCGCGATGCCGATCTCCGCCCCCAGGCCGAATTCGCCGCCGTCGGCGAACTGGGTCGAGGCGTTGTGCATGACGATCGCGCTGTCGACCTCGGCGAGGAAGCGTTCGGCGGCGGCCGCATCCTCGGTGACGATCGCGTCGGTATGGCGGCTCGAATGCGCGTCGATGTGCGCCAGCGCGCCCTCGATCCCGTCGACCGCGGCGATGGAGACGATCGCGTCGAGATATTCGCAGTCCCAGTCGTTCGCGCTCGCGCGCGTGACGTGCGGGCTCAGCGCCGCGATGGCCTCGTCGCCGCGCACCTCGCAGCCCGCCGCGACCAGCGCGTCGACGATGGCGCGCGGCGCGGAATAGGCGCGGTCGATCAGGATCGTCTCGGTCGCGCCGCAGATACCGGTGCGGCGCATCTTGGCGTTGACCGCGAGGAGGGTCGCCTGTTCGGGGTCGGCAGCGGCATCGATATAGAGGTGGCAGATGCCGTCGAGATGGGCGAGCACGGGCACCCGCGCCTCGTCCTGCACGCGCGCGACGAGGCCCTTGCCGCCGCGCGGGATGATGATGTCGACGAGGCCCTGCGCGCGGAGCAGCGCGCCGACCGCGGCGCGGTCCTGCGTCGGCACGAGCTGCACCGCGTCAGCCGGCAGTCCCGCCTCGGCGAGCCCGGCGGCGAGCGCGGCGTGGATCGCGCGGTTCGAATGCACCGCCTCGCTGCCGCCGCGCAGGATCACCGCATTGCCCGACATCAGGCCGAGCGCCGCGGCGTCGGCCGTGACGTTGGGGCGGCTTTCATAGATGATGCCGATCACGCCGAGCGGCACGCGCACGCGGCTCAGCACCATGCCGTTGGGGCGCGTCGCGCGGTCGATCTCGGCGCCCACGGGGTCGGGGAGGGCGGCCACCGCCTCGACCGCGTCGGCGATCGCGCCGAGGCGGCCCGCGTCGAGCCGCAGCCGGTCGAGCATCGCCGAGGTCAGCCCGTTCGCCTCGCCCGCCGCCATGTCGCGGGCATTGGCGTCGAGGATCGCCGGTGCCTGCGCGCGAAGCTCGGCCGCGGCGGCACGCAGGCCTTCGGCCTTCTTCGCCGTCGGCGCGACCGCCATGCGTTTCGCGGCGGCGCGCGCGCGCGCGCCCATGTCGGCGATCAGCGCGTCGGCGTCGTGAACGGGCGGGTGGATCAGCGTCTCGGTACTCATGGCCTTTGCCCTATCACGCTTTGCCGCGGCCGCGAAAGTCCCGTTGCGCCCTGACGCGCGCGGCTTTAGGCAGAGCGCATGAGCGGGGATATCGAGGGTATCGGAGCGGCGGTGACCGCGGGGCTGGCGGCACGCGCGGTCGAACCGCGCCACGGCGGCGCGGCGGATGGGCACGCGGGCCAGCGCTGCCTCAACTGCGGAACGACGCTGGTCGGCTCGCACTGCCATCGTTGCGGCCAGCGCGTCGACGTGCACCGGACGTTCGGCGCGATCGGGCACGATCTGGTCCATGCGATCTTCCATTTCGAGGGCAAGCTGTGGAACACGCTGCCGCTGCTTGCCTGGCGCCCCAGCGACCTGACGCGCCGCTACATCCACGGCGAGCGCGCGCGCTTCATCTCGCCCCTGTCGCTGTTCCTGTTCGCGGTATTCCTGACCTACGCGGTCCTGTCCTTCGTCGGTAGCGGCTCGTCGGGACACGGCCTGCAGGACATGGTGACCAGCCAGACCGAAACGAGCGCGGTTCGCTCGCGGCTCGAGCATGAGGTGGCGACGATCGACACCCAGCTCGCCAAGGCCGACCTCGCCGACGGCCAGCGCAAATTGCTCGCCGAGCAGCGCTATACGCTGATGCAGAGCGCCGAATATCTCGGCCTTCTCGATCATGCCGGCACGCCGGGCGAAGGCAGGGAAACGCCCGAGGGTCGCTTCGCGCGCGCCGAGATTCGCACCGGCATCGCCTTCGTCGACCATGGCATCGCCAAGGCACAGGCCAATCCGGGACTGATGCTCTACAAGGTGCAGGCGAACGCCTATAAATTCGCCTGGGCGCTGATCCCCTTGTCGCTGCCCTTCCTGTGGCTGCTCTATCCGTTCAGCCGGCGCTTCCACACCTATGACCATTTCGTGTTCGTCACTTACTCGATCAGCTTCATGCTGCTGCTGTTCGTCGCGGTGCGGCTGTTCGCGATGACGCCGGCGATGGGGTGGGTGACGACATTCGCGGTCTTCTACGTTCCTTTTCACATGTATCGCCAGCTTCGCGGCGCCTATCGCTCGTCGCGGATCGGCGCGCTCGCGCGGACCTCGCTGCTGCTGCTCTTCAGCGTCATGGCGGTGACATTGTTCGTGACGATGCTGCTGGCGCTGGGGGCGATGGGCTAGAGTGTTTTCAAGTCAGGTGGAATCACCTGACGACTCGGAAAACACGATAAAACTCTAGCCGGCGCCGCCGGCACGGACGGGAGAGATGCGATGCACCAGCTGTGGGCGGAGATGGACCGGCGGCAGTTGATCGGACTCGGCGCTGCGGGGCTCGCGGCGTTGTCGCTGCCCGGCGCGGCGGCTGCAATGATGGCGCAGGGCTTCACCCACGGCGTTGCGAGCGGCGAGCCGGGGGCCAATTCGGTGCTGCTGTGGACGCGCTATGCCGCGCCGTCGGATACGATGCTGACCGCCGAGATTTCGGAAAGCCCCGACTTCGCCCGAATCGCCGGGGGCGGGGAAGTTGCCGCGACCGGCGAGCGCGACCATGTCGCGAAGATCGTCGTGGACGGGCTTCAGTCGGGCCGCTGGTATTTCTATCGCTTCATCGCGCCCGACGGCAGCAAGTCGGTGACCGGCCGGACGCGAACGCTGCCCGCGGGACCGACCGCCGCCTTCAACCTCGCGCTCTTTTCCTGCGCCAACATGCCGTTCGGCTGGTTCAACGCCTATGGCCACGCCGCGGCGCGCGAGGACATCGACCTTATCGTCCATGCCGGCGACTATCTGTACGAATATAAGGTCGGCCAATATCCGGCGCTGAAGGAAGCGGTGCCCGGCCGCGCGATCCAGCCCGATCACGAGATCGTCGCGCTCGCCGACTATCGGCTGCGCTACGCCGCCTATCGCAGCGACCCCGATCTTCAGCGGCTCCATCAACTGTTCCCGATGATCGCGCAGTGGGACGATCATGAATTCGCCAACGACACATGGAGCGGCGGCGCGCAGAATCATCAGCCGGACGAAGGCGAATGGAGCGCCCGCGCCGCTGCCGCCGAGCGCGCCTATCGCGAATGGATGCCGGTCGCCGAGACGCGCTGGCGCCATTATGAGGTCGGCGATCTCGCGACCATCTTCCTCCCCGAAACGCGGATCAGCGGCCGCGACAAGCCGTTCAGCATCGGCAGCATCGTCAAGGACGCGGGCGATCCCGCCGCGGCGCTCCGCCAGTTCCGCGACACGCGCTACCGCGATCCGGCGCGGCAGATGCTCGGCGTGCAGCAGGAAAAGTGGCTGACCGACGCGATCCGCGCCTCGGTGCGCGCCGGCAAGCGCTGGCAGGTTTGTGCGCAGCAAGTATTGATGGGCACCACCTTCAGCCCGCCGGAATCCGCGAACTGGTTCGGCGCCGACGCGCCCGACTATGTCATGGAGCGGGTGAAGACCGCGCAGCTCGGCGCGGCGGCGGGCCTGCCCTATAATTTCGACGCCTGGGACGGCTATCCGGCGGCACGCGCGCGGCTGCTCGGTGCGGCGCAGCAGGCGGGCGCCAATTTCGTCTCGCTCGCGGGCGACAGCCATAATGGCTGGGCGTTCGACCTGCCGCACGACGGCCGCCCCGCCGGGGTCGAGGTCGGCGGACACAGCGTCAGCTCGCCCGGAATCGAGGCGGCGGCGAAAGGGGTGGGCGATGCCGACCGCGCCGCCGCGCTGCGCCGCTCGTCGCCGCAGCTGCGCTGGGCGAACACCCAGCGGCGCGGCTATGCGACCGTCGCGCTGACGCCCGAGACGATGACCGCGAACTGGCATTTCCTCGATACGGTGGCGGAACGCTCGCGTACGCTCGCGGGCACGCACAGCATGACGGCGCGGCGCGGGCGCAACGCCTATGACGCCGCCTAGCGTTCGGGGTTGACGAATCCATATCCCGATGGTTATGGATTAAACCATAGCCAAGAGGTTATGGATTGAGATGATCGAAACCCGCGACTTGCTGTTCAAGGCCCTGTCCGATCCCACGCGCCGCGCGCTGTTCGAGCGATTGTGCGAGAGCGGCGAGCAGAGCGTCGGCGCGCTGACCGCTCCCGCCGGCATCTCGCAGCCCGCGGTGTCTAAGCATCTCGCGGTGCTCAGGCAGGCGGGGCTGGTGCAGGACCGCCAGCAGGGGCGACAGGCCTATTACAGTGCGCGCCCGGCGGCGCTCGCGCCGCTCGTCGACTGGACCGAGCGGATGGCGCGCTTCTGGGACGCGCGGTTCGACGATCTCGACGATGTGCTGAAAAGGATGGATCAATGAACGAAACGGCAATCGAGGCGCGCAGCGTCGTGGTCGAGCGCGAGTTCGCGCACCCGCCCGCGAAGATCTGGCGCGCGCTGACCCAGCCGCATCTGGTCGCCGAATGGCTGATGGCGGGGGACGTCGCGCCGACGCCTGGCCACCGCTTTCGTTTCGGTGCCGACTGGGGCCATGTCGATTGCGAGGTGGTCGAGGTCGAGCCCGAACGCACGCTCGCCTATAGCTGGGACGGCATGGGGCTCGAAAGCACGGTGACCTGGACGCTCACCCCGACCGCGGCGGGCACGCTTTTGCGCATGGAACAGCGGGGGTTCCAGCCCGACCAGAAACTCGCCTATCATGGCGCGAAGGCCGGCTGGCCGCGCTTCCTGACCGCGCTCGACGACCTGCTCGCGCGGATCGACTGATAAGGGAGGAAAAGAGATGAACTGGAATCAGGGAATCCGCCAGTTGCATCGCTGGCTGTCGATCCTGTTCACGGCCGTGGTCGCGGGCATCTTCCTGACGCTGGGCCTCGGACGCGAGCCCGCGCAGTGGGTCTATTATCTGCCGCTCGTCCCGCTCGCACTGATGACGCTCACGGGCCTGTGGATGTTCTTCCTCCCCTATGCGGCGCGTTCGCGTCGCGCGGAGGGATAGCGCCATGGCCGACAAGGCACCCAAGCTGCTGTCGGGCGGCAATCCGCAAATCCCGAAGGGCGACGGCGACGCGCCGGTGCAGGCCTATATCGCCGCGATGCCCGGCTGGAAAAGCGCGGCGGGAAAACGGCTCGACGCGCTGATCGAAAAAAGCGTGCCGGGGGTCCAAAGGTCGGTGCGCTGGAACTCGCCCTTCTACGGGGTCGAGGGGAAGGGTTGGTTCGTCAGCTTCCATTGCTTCACCCGCTATATCAAGGTCACCTTCTTCAAGGGCACGGCGCTGACCCCGCTGCCGCCGGTCGGATCGAAGGACCCCGACGCGCGTTATTTCCATATCCACGAGGACGAGGCTGTCGACGAGGCGCAGGTCGCGAGCTGGCTGAAGCAGGCGGCGGCGATCCCCGGCTGGATCACCGGACAATGAAGGAAGAGTGACGATGAGCGAAGACAAGGCCGCACCGGCGCTGATCGACGAAAAGATCGCGGCGCTCGGCGGCTGGCGCGGCGACATGCTCGCGACGATGCGGGGGCTGATCCATGAAGCCGAGCCCGAGGTGACCGAGACGGTAAAGTGGCGCAAGCCGTCGAATCCGCACGGCGTCCCGGTGTGGGAGCATGGCGGCATCCTGTGCACCGGCGAAACCTACAAGGACAAGGTCAAGCTGACCTTCGCGCGCGGCGCGGCGCTCGACGATCCCAAGCGACTGTTCAATGCGAGCCTCGACGGCGGCACGCGGCGCGCGATCGACCTGTTCGAAGGCGATCGCGTCGACGCGGCGGCGTTCAAGGCGCTGGTGCGCGAGGCGGTGGTTGCGAACGCGGCGAAGGCGGGACGGAAATAGGAAGGCGGCTAGCGGCCGATAGGCGAAATATCCCATATGTACCCCGGCGAAAGCCGGGGCCCAGGGCGTAGCCACGCAACGTCGGCTTTCTACCGCCCTGGGCCCCGGCTTTCGCCGGGGTACACTTTGGATGGAAACGTCTACTTCCCACTCCAAAACGGACACTGCCTTCAATAAGGCGGCGTTTCCTCGAACTCGTCGAACGCGGGATAGTCGTTGGCGACGCTGGCGGTGAAGTTGGGCGCGCGCTTTTCGAGGAAGCTGGTGACGCCCTCGGCGGCGTCGGGGCTGCGTCCGCGGGCGAAGATGACGCGGCTGTCCCAGCGGTGGGCGCTC
>NZ_NIWD01000009.1:0-118756 GCF_002277025.1 Sphingopyxis sp. GW247-27LB | reverse complement strand
ATGCCGCGGCGGGCGAAGACGAAGCCGTAGCGCGCGGTGTCGCTGGCGAGGCGGGCGTCCATCGACAGCGTCATGGTGGCGCCGATGCCGACCGCGGCGCCGTTGATCGCGCCGAGCACCGGCTTCTTCGCATCGAAGATCCGCATCGACACCCGCCCGCCCGAATCGCGGATCAGCGGATGCGACCAGTCGATGCTGCCGTCCTCCGCGATGGGGCTTGCCGGCAGGCCCTCGGGCAGCATCGCCGCCTTGTCGGTGCGCTTGTCGTAATCGAAGGTCGCAGCGCCCTGGCCCAGATCGGCGCCCGCGCAATAGGCCTTTTCGCCCGATCCGGTGAAGATCACCGCGCGCACGCCGTCGTCGGCGTCGCACTCGTCGAGCGCGGCGACGATCTCCAGCATCATCTCGGTCGTGAAGGCGTTCATCCGCTCGGGACGGTGCAGCGTCAGCAGCGCGATGCCTTCGTGGCGGTCGAGGCGAATCTGGTCGTAGCTCATCTCTGTCTCTCCTTGGGTTCGCGCCAAGGTTGCAAGCGGCGGGGTCGAAGGCAAGCTCTAGTTGACGTAAACGTAAGGAAGGGCGTCGCGACGCCGGGGATGACGCGCCGTCACTTTGCCGCTATAGGGCCCCGCATCGCCCCGGCGCCGCGGTTCTCCCTGAGTCGCTTCCGCCGGGGTCATTCATTTGGTTCCGACAGAAAGTCCCAAGCCATGGCCCGTCGCCGCCAGATCTACGAAGGCAAAGCCAAGATCCTTTACGAAGGCCCCGAACCGGGCACGCTGATCCAGTATTTCAAGGACGATGCGACCGCGTTCAACGCGCAGAAGCGCGGCACGATCAATGGCAAGGGCGTGCTTAACAACCGCATCTCGGAGCATGTGTTCACGCTGCTCGGCAATATCGGCGTGCCGACCCATTTCATCCGCCGCCTCAACATGCGCGAGCAGCTGATCCGCCAGGTCGAGATCGTGCCGATCGAGGTGATCGTGCGCAACGTCGCCGCGGGCACGCTGTCGAAGCGGCTCGGGATCGAGGAGGGGACGCAGCTTCCCCGCACCCTCATCGAATATTGCTACAAGGACGACGCGCTCGGCGATCCGCTGGTCGCCGAGGAGCATATCGCCTGCTTCAACTGGTGCAGCCAGGAGGAGCTCCATGACATCCAGGACATGGCGATCCGCATCAACGATTTCATGAGCGGCATGTTCGCCGCTGTCGGCATTCGTCTCATCGACTTCAAGCTCGAGTTCGGGCGCCTGTGGGACGGCGACTACAGCCGCATCATCCTGGCCGACGAGATCAGCCCCGACGGTTGCCGCCTGTGGGACATGACGACGAACGAGAAGCTCGACAAGGATCGCTTCCGCCGCGACCTCGGCGGTGAGGTCGAAGCCTATCAGGAGGTCGCGCGCCGGCTCGGTCTGCTGCCCGAGGGCGGCGACAACGCCGTGCTCGACCTCGAGACGCACCGCAAGAAGAAGGGCAGCTGAGGCTGCCCCGCGGCCGCCTTATGCTTAAGCACTGATTTACCATCCTTTGCTAGGCCGCGCCGATGGCAGGGGTCTATCAATGGCTGCGGCGGCGCTTCTTTCCGCCGATACCGGAATCGATCCGGGACGATGTCGCGCTGCTGCGCGCCGATCGCCTCGAGACGCTGACCCCGATGCTCTTCCTGATGCTCGCGGCGACGACGCCGACCGCCATCTATGGCGGGGTCGCGGCGGTGCATCCGGCCATTCGCATCGGTTTTCCCGTCATCCTCGCCGCCGTCTGCCTGTTCGGCTTCGGCGTGCTCATGCACAACCGCGGCCGGCGGATGAGCCCGCGCCGCGCGCGGCGGATGATCCGCGAGGCGACCTGGCTGTCGGGAACGATGGGCGCGATGTGTGCGATCTGGACGGTGGTCAACTGGCTCGCCGCGCCGCCCGAGACGCACAGCTATTATGCGATCATCATGGCGATGGGCTCGCTCGCGACCGCCTATTGCCTGTCGTCGATCCGCTTCGCGACGATCGTCAATCTCGGCATCGGGCTGATTCCGGTCACGCTGCTGATGCTGACGTCGGGCAGCCCGCCCGAGGTCGCGGCGGGCACCAGCCTCGCCGTCGCCTCTGCCTTCCTGCTGCGGATGATCGTCCAGCAGCATGGTCAGCTCGTCGACCTGCTCCAGCTCCAGGCGCAGATGCGCGACCTCGCGCATACCGACCCGCTCACCGGCCTGTCGAACCGCCGCGAACTCGATGCCTGCGTCGAGCGTGAGATCGAGGCAGCGGGCGCCGATACGCGCTTCGCGATCGCGCTGCTCGACCTCGACGGCTTCAAGCCGGTCAACGACCGTTACGGCCACGCCGCCGGCGATGCGTTGCTGTGCCAGATCGCGGCGCGGCTGACCCACGCCTGCGGCGGTGACGCGATGGTCGCGCGCCAGGGCGGCGACGAATTCGCGATCCTCGTGCCCGCAGGATCCCCGCTGCTCGCGACCTCGCTCGCCGATCATCTGCTCGCCGCGCTGGTCCCGCCCTATCGCCTCGACGGCGCGCGGGTTCGGGTCGGGGCGAGCATCGGCGTCGCCTATTGGCCCGAGGACGGTGCGAGCGCGAAGAAGCTGTTCGAGACCGCGGATCGCGCGGTCTATGCGGCGAAGGCGGTTGATCGAGGCGCGACGCCGTCCGTCGAAAGCATCGCGCAGGCCGGTTGACCGCCTTCGGCGGTTCGCCCAGACCGGGACCATGATATCCCGGACCCTGCTGCGCGCCTCGGCCGCGCTTTCGCCCCTCGCCCTCCTCCTGTCGACCGTCGCCGCGCCCGCGCCGCTCCTCGCGCGCGACACGGCGCCCGCGCCGGCCGTCGCCCCCGTCAACCCCCAGACCGACGCCGCCAAGGCCTGGAACTACGCCGCGAGCGATATTAGGGTCGACCCCAACATCGTCTTCGGCGTGCTGCCGAACGGGATGAAATATGCGCTGCTGAAGAACAGCACGCCCAAGGACAGCGTCGCGCTGCGCCTGCGCTTCGACGTCGGCAGCTTCGCCGAAGCGGAGGATCAGCGCGGGCTCGCCCATTTCCTCGAACATATGGCTTTCAACGGCTCGACCCATGTGCCCGAAGGCGAGATGATCAAGCTGCTCGAGCGCAAGGGACTCGCCTTCGGCGCCGACACCAACGCCTCGACCGCTTTCGACCAGACCGTCTATCAGCTCGACCTGCCGAACGCCTCGGACGACCTGATCGACACCGGGCTGATGCTGATGCGCGAGACCGCGGGCGAGCTGACGATCGACCCCAAGGCGGTCGACCGCGAGCGCGGGGTGATCCTGTCCGAACGTCGCGCGCGCGATACCTATCAGCTGCGCAGCCTCGTCGACCAGTTCGCTTTCGCGATGCCCGGCATGACCGTCGCCAACCGCATCCCGATCGGCACCGAAGAGGTGATCCGCACCGCGCCCGCGGCGCGCATCCGCGATTTCTATGACCATTATTACCGCCCCGAGCGCGCGACGCTGGTGATGGTCGGCGATTTCGACCCCGCCGCGGTCGAGGCGAAGATCAGGGCGCGCTTTTCCGACTGGCGGGGTCGCGGACCCGCGGGCGCCGACCCCGACATCGGCGCGATCGACTATGCCCGCCCGTCGGCGGCCGACGATTTCGTCGATCCGGCGATCGTCGATGCGGTGACGATCGGGGCGTTCAAGCCCTGGGTCGACGAACCCGACACCAGGGCGAAGCGTGTGCGCAAGTTCGCCGAGGATATCGGCGAGGCGATCGTCAGCCGCCGCCTCGCGAAGATCGCGCTGCGCGAGGATTCGCCGATCCTCAGCGGCTATCTCAGCGACACCGACGGGTGGAAGCGCTTCGATCTCGTGACCGCCGGTGCGGTCGCCAGGCAGGGCGCGTGGAAGGAAGCACTCGCGCTGGTCGAGCAGGAGTATCGCCGCGCGGTCGAACATGGCTTCACCCAGGCCGAGGTGGACGAACAGATCGCGATCCGCCGCACCGCGCTGCGCAATGCCGTCGCCGGGGTCGATACGCGGCGCAGCGAGACGATGGCCAACGTGCTGGTCGCCGCGGCCGACGGCGATTTCGTCGTCGTGCGCCCCGAAACCACGCAGGCGCTGTTCGAGGCGACCGCCGCGTCGCTCGACGCCGATGCCGTCACCGCGGCCTTCCGCAAGCGCGTCGCGGGACTCAGCGCACCGCTCGCGCGCGTGACGAGCAAGACGCCGATCGAGGGCGGCACCGATGCGATCCTCGCCGAGCTCAAGGCCTCGCAGCAGGTCGCCGTCGCCGCGCCCGCGGCGGCCGAGAGCAACGCCTTCGCCTACACCGATTTCGGAACGCCGGGGCGGATCGTGTCGGATGATCGGATCGAGGATCTGGGCATCCGCCGCATCCGCTTCGCCAACAATGTGATGCTGAACATCAAGACCACCGATTTCCAGAAGGACAAGGTCTATTTGTCGGTGCGCGTCGACGGCGGCACGCTGCTCGCGACGCGCGACGACCCGACCAAGGTGGCGCTCGCGGGGTCGCTCAGCATCGGCGGGCTCGAAGCGCACAGCTTCGACGATCTGCGCACCATCTTCGCGGGCAAGACGGTTGCGCCCAGCTTCGGGGCCGACGTCGATGCCTTCGGCGGCAACGCGCTGACCTCGCCCGCCGATTTCCGCGCGCAAGCGGAGCTGATGGCGGCCTATGTCACCCATCCCGGCTACCGTGCCGACGGGCTCGCGCTGATCCGCCGCGTGCTGCCGCAGCAATATGCCGCGAACGATGCGACCCCGGCCGCGGTGATGGGCCGCGACGTCGGCGGTATTCTCGCCGACGGCGATCCGCGCGCCGAGACGCCGCCGCTTGCGGCGCTGATGGCGCGCGACTGGACGCAGCTCAAGCCCGCCATCGCCGACAGCCTTGCGCACGGCGCGATCGAGATCGGCGTCGTCGGCGACATCGACGAGGCGGCGGCGATCGCGGCGATCGCGGCGACATTCGGCGCGCTGCCCGAACGCCGCGCCGCCTTCGACCCGCGCGAAGCGGCGCGCGAGCGACATTATGCGACCGACCGGAGCGAGCGCACGCTGATCCACAAAGGGCCCGCCGAACAGGCCGAACTGCGCGTCTATTGGCCCGCACGCGACGACAGCGACCTCGCCGAGGCGATGCGGCTGGGCCTGCTCGCGCGGGTGATGCAGCTCAAGCTGACCGAGGAGCTGCGCGAACGGCTCGGCGAAAGCTACAGCCCCGGGGCGGGGACCGCGCTGTCGGACGAGTTTCCCGGCTATGGTCATCTCTTCGCGTCGAGCAATGTCGACTACAAGGATCTCGCGACGACGCGCGCCGCGATCTTCGCGATCGCGAAGGAACTGCGCGACGCGCCGGTCGATGCCGACCTGCTCGACCGCGCGCGGCGGCCGCTGATCGAGACGATGACCAAGGCACGGCGCGAGAACAGCTATTGGCTGAACTATGTCGCCGAGGCCGCGAGCCACCCCGAGCGTCTCGACCGCAGCCGCAATGCCATCGCCGACGTCGAGGCCGCGACCGCCGCCGACCTCCAGACACTCGCGCGGCGCTATCTGGTCGACGACAAGGCGCTGGTGATCAAGGCGGTGAGCGACAAGGCGGGGAAATAGGGGCGAAGCGATGTTCGGGCAGCGGCCGGATGCGGCCATACCTTCTCCCCTCCCTTCTAGGGAGGGGATGGGGGTGGGTAGCCGCCGAAGGCGGCGTTCTTTTGCAGGCTCGCTCCGCTCGCGCACCCACCCCTAACCCCTCCCTAAAAGGGAGGGGAATGGCCCAAATCCACCCCAAAGCGGCCAACCCGCCTCACTGATAAACGCAGGCGTCCAGCCCATCGCGCCGCACCGCGCCGATGCGCGCGCGGATCGTGTTGCCGTAGCGGCGGGTGAAGCCCGAGGGGCTCACCGCCTCGCGCTTTTTGGGCAGCGGCAGGATCGCCGCGAGGCGCGCGGCTTCGGCCGGGGTCAGCTTGCCGGCGCCGTGCCCGAAATAACGCTGCGCGCCCGCCTCGACGCCATAGGTGCCGATGCCGGTCTCGGCGACGTTCAGATAGACCTCCATGATCCGGCGCTTGCCCCAGATCTTCTCGATCAGGAAGGTGAACCAGATTTCGGGGACCTTGCGGACATAGCGGGTCCAGCCGCTGCCCTGCCACAGAAAGACATTCTTCGCGGTCTGCTGGCTGACCGTCGATCCGCCGCGCAGCTTCTTGCCCTTGGCGTTGCGCTCGATCGCCTGCTCGATCGCCTCGCGGTCGAAGCCGTCGTGGCTGCAGAATTTGCCGTCCTCGGCCGCGATCACCGCGCGCACCATGTTGCGGTCGATGCGGGAAAGGCCCGTCCAGTCCTTGGTGATGCCGTTGCTGTCGGCGAGCATGGTGAAGGTCACCGGCGGCGGCACGACGGCGTAGACGAGGACCCACAGCACCGAGAGGAGGATGAACCACAGCAGCCATTTGAAGGGCCGCAGATACCAGGGGAGCTTGCGCTTGGTCGCGCGCGATTTGGTTGCCATGCGCGCAAATTAGCCGCTTGCCGCGGCGAGGCAAGCGGGCTTGATACGTGCTTCGCATTCGGGGACAAGCAAGGCGGACGCCGGGCCGAAAAGGGAGAGGCGATGCTGCTTCGTTTCATGCTGCTGATGGCCGGGTTGACCGCGGCCGCCCCGGCATCCGCCGAAGAAGCGCGCGAGCTTTGCCCCGACCGCCCGGGGCTCGGCACGCCGGCCTGTACCGTCGATGCCGGAGCTACGGTGCTGGAGGTCGGGCTCGCCGACTGGACGCTGGACAGGAAGGAGGGCGGCCGCACCGACAGCTGGATCTTCGGCGACGCGCTGCTGCGCGCCGGGCTGACGCCCTCGCTCGAGATGCAGATCGGCTGGACGATGCTTGGCCATGTGCGCGAGCGCGACCGGGCGACCGGCGAGCGGACGGGGCGGACGCGAACCGGCGACGTGACGCTGGCGCTGCGGCAGAATCTGCGCAGCCCCGACGGTTCGGGCTTTTCGCTGGCGGTCATGCCCTATGCGACGCTGCCGCTGGGCGGGGAGAGCGTCGGGGCGGGCGATTGGGGGGCGGGGCTGGTGGTGCCGGTCAGCGTCGAACTCGGCGCGCTGTCGCTCGGCTTCACGCCCCATGTCGACGCCGCGGTCGATGCCGATGGCGACGGGCGCCATCTTGCCTATGGGTCGGTCGCGGGCCTCGGCTTCGGCCTGTCGGACGAGGTGTCGGCGGCGGTTGAACTGTCGCTGACGCGCGATGGCGATCCCGCGGGCCATGCGACCGAGGCGCTGGCGGGCGTGTCGCTCGGGTGGCAGCCCGACGCCGACAGCCAATGGGATGTCGGCGTCAATGCCGGGCTCAACCGCTCCAGCCCCGACGTTCAGCTCTACGCGGGCTACGTCCGGCGCTTCTGAGCGCGGTCAGGCGCCGACCAGCCGCCGCTCGCCGGCGAGCTTGAGCATCGCCTTCTGCAGCTTTTCGAAGGCGCGCACCTCGATCTGGCGGACGCGTTCGCGGCTGACGTCATAGACCTGGCTCAGATCCTCGAGCGTCTTGGGGTCATCGGTCAGGCGGCGTTCGGTCAGGATATGGCGCTCGCGCTCGTTGAGCGTCTCGAGCGCCTCGTTGAGCAGCGCATGGCGCACGTCGCGTTCCTCGGCCTCGGCGACGCGTTCGTCCTGCAGCGGGCCCTCGTCGCCCAGCAGATCCTGCCACTGGCTGTCGCCATCCTCGCCCATCGGCACGTTGAGCGACGTGTCGCCGCCCATGGCCATGCGGCGGTTCATGCTGACGACCTCGTCTTCGGTGACGCCGAGATCCTTGGCGATCTTCGCGACATGTTCGGGCGATAGATCGCCGTCCTCGAACGCTTCGAGGTTGTTCTTCATCCTGCGGAGGTTGAAGAACAGCTTCTTCTGCGCCGCGGTGGTGCCCATTTTGACGAGGCTCCACGAGCGCAGGATGAATTCCTGGATCGAGGCGCGGATCCACCACATCGCGTAGGTGGCGAGGCGGAAGCCGCGTTCGGGGTCGAACTTCTTCACGCCCTGCATGAGGCCGATGTTGCCCTCGCTGATCAGCTCGCTGACCGGCAGGCCATAGCCGCGATAACCCATCGCGATCTTCGCGACGAGGCGGAGGTGCGAGGTCACGAGCTGCGCCGCGGCCTCATTGTCGCCATGCTCCTGAAAACGCCGCGCGAGCATATATTCCTGCTCGGGGGTCAGGAGGGGGAATTTGCGGATTTCGGCCAGGTAGCGGTTCAGGCTCGCCTCACCGCCGAGCGCGGGCACCACTGCCGGAACATTGCTTTTGTTAGCCATTGATAGCGTCTTCCCTAATTTTTCAGAGGAGAAATATGCCGCGGTTGCATCCGGCGGTCGAGATAGATTTTCATTCGAAACTTAAACGCGCAATTCATCGATCAGTTCCCGCATATCCTGGGGGAGTTCGCTGTCGAGCGCGATCCTGTTACCGGTCACCGGATGAATAAAACCCAAATGGGCCGCGTGCAATGCCTGCCGCACGAAACCTCGCGCTTTCAGCACGTCCGACAGCGGCTTCCTGGCGCGGCCATAGACCGGATCGCCGACGAGCGGGTGGCCGATATGCGCCATATGGACGCGCACCTGATGCGTGCGCCCGGTTTCGAGCCGGCATTCGACGAGCGTCGCGCCGGCGAGCGGCTCGATCGTGCGGTAATGGGTGATCGCATGCTTGCCGCGCCCCGCGGGCACCACCGCCATTTTCTTGCGGTTGGCGCTCGACCGGCCGAGCGCCGCGTCGACGGTGCCGTTCGCGGGCATCGGGCGCCCGGTGGCGAGCGCGAGATAGCGGCGGTCGATGCTGTGCGCGGCGAATTGCTTCGCGAGGCCTTCGTGCGCCTTGTCGTGCTTCGCGGCGACGATCAGCCCGCTCGTGTCCTTGTCGATGCGGTGGACGATGCCGGGGCGGGCGACACCGCCGATCCCGGAGAGTTGCCCCGCGCAATGGTGGAGCAGCGCGTTGACCAGCGTGCCGTCGGCATTGCCCGCGGCGGGGTGGACGACGAGCCCTGCGGGCTTGTCGACGACGATCAGATGCTCGTCCTCATAGGCGATGACCAAAGCGAGATCCTGCGCGACATTGTGCGCGGGCGCCGGGGCGGGAAGGCGAACCGCGATCGTCGCGGGCGCCGCGGCCTTCGCGGACGGGTCCCAGAGCACCGCGCCGCTCGCATCGGCGACGCGGCCGCCCTTGATCAGCGTCTTCAAGCGCTCGCGCGACAGGTTCGGGAGCGCCTCGGCGAGCGCCCGGTCGAGCCGCAGCCCGGCGGCGCTGTCATCGAGCGCTACGGTCAAGATATCCTCGTCCCCCTGCATTGAGGGGAATGTGGCCCCGGAACGCCGAATTTCAAGGGGACGCGCTTGCCCTGGGCGGCCTTGCTGCCCTAGGAGCGGGGTCGCGCGGAAATATCCGCGGAACTGCGCTGGGGAGCCATTTCATCCATGACCGACGACCGCGTCGATTTCGCCTCCATGCTGGCCTCGCGGCTGTGCCATGACCTGCTGAGCCCGGTCGGGGCGTTCGCCAACGGGCTCGAATTGCTCGCCGACGAGAAGGATCCGGACATGCGCGCGCGCTGCTTCGACCTGCTCGAACAGAGCGCGCGGACGTCGGCGGCGAAGCTCAAATTCTTCCGGCTCGCCTTCGGCTCGGCGGGCGGTTTCGGCGAGGCGGTGCCGCCCGCCGAGGCCAGGGCGGCGATCGAGGGGATCATGGCCGAGCGGCCGATCACGCTCAATTGGATGATCGGCGACGAACCGCTGCCCAAGCCCGCGGTCAAGATCATCCTCAATCTCGCGCTGATCCTGGTCGATGCGCTGGTGCGCGGCGGCCGGCTCGACATCGGGTGCGAGAAGCAGGACGGCGGCATCGAGATCGCGCTCCACGCCGAAGCCGAGCGCATCCTCGTCGATAAGGATGTCGAGCGCATCCTGGCCGAGGGCGAAGCGAGCGGAGCCATGACCTCGCGCACCGCGCCCGCGATGTTGGTGCAGGCGGTCGCGGCGCAGAACGGCGGCACGGTGATGCTCGCACGCGAGACGCCGACCTCGCTGCTCGTCGGGGCGGTGCTCAGGGGACGGTGATTTCGGGTCACCGGGGCGCCCCTTGCGGTGGCGATTCCCCCGTTTGCAGATTTGATGGGACATACCTTCTCCCCTCCCTTCTAGGGAGGGGCTGGGGGTGGGTAGCCGCCGAAGGCGGCGTTCTTTTGCGGGCTCGCTCCGCTCGCGCACCCACCCCTAACCCCTCCCTAAAAGGGAGGGGAATGGCTCAAATCCACCCCAAAGCCGGCGACACCAAATCCTACGCCCGCCCCGGCGCCCGCGCGCGGAGGAAATTGTCGAGCGCGACGAACAGCATCGCGCGCGCGTCGCCGCCGAGCATTTCGGCGGTCAGCCAGTCGAACTGCGCGCGGTTGCCGCGGTCGACCGCGCCGACCATCGCCGCGAGCAAGGCCTCGTCGAAGCTGACGCGCGGACAGCAGGGCGGGGCGACCGCGAAGGGGTCGGGCCAGATATGGCCGATCGCCTCGACCACCAGCCGGAAACGCCGCGCCGCGAGGATATGGCCCCAGCGCCGTTCGAGTTCGGGCATCGGGTCGCGCTCGGCGCGGCGGCAGAGGATGCAATAGCGGAGCGCAAGGACCGCCTGCGCGGCGTCGACCGACAGGTCGCGGACGAGCGGTTGTTCGGTCAATTGCCGGACGAGCGTGCTGCCTTCCATCGTGCCTCCCGGAAAAACCGGCCCGCGGTTCGGCAGTCCCATGCGGGTCCGAAAAAGATGCCGGCTGCCGCGAACGGGCGCAGCAGCCGGCAGGAGGGGACTGCCCAACCTTGCTATTGAGAATTATTCGCAAATACAAGCAAAAAAGAGAGGCGCCGGTAAGCGCCTCTCCAAATGCCGGGAATCCGGCGGATTTTTACGAAAAATCAGTCGTCGCTGGCGGGCTTCGACTGGAGCTGGACGTAATTTTCGATGCCCATGCGCTCGATCATGTCGAACTGCTTTTCGAGCTCGTCGACATGCTCCTCCTCGCTTTCGAGGATGTGCGCGAAGAGTTCGCGGCTGACATAATCGCGCACGCTCTCCGAATGGGCGATCGCGTCCTTGAGCAGCGGGATCGCCTCTTCCTCGAGCGCGAGGTCGGCCTTCAATATCTCCTCGACCGTCTCGCCGACGCGCAGCCGGCCGAGCATCTGGAAATTGGGCAGCCCGCCCAGAAACAGGATGCGGTCGGCGAGCTGATCGGCGTGCTTCATCTCGTCGATCGATTCGTGCCGCTCGAACTCGGCGAGCCGCTTGATGCCCCAATTGTCGAGCATCCGGTAATGCAGCCAGTATTGGTTGATCGCGGTCAGCTCGTTCTTCAGCGCCTCGTTGAGGAAGTCGATGACCTTTTCGTCGCCCTTCATTGCCGTGTCCTGTCTTATGTCTCGGGTGGGAAAGTGGGCGGCATTATAGGCGCCCGGACCCGGTCAGGCCAAGGGTGAAAATGGCTGATTTCCGCGAAAAATCAGGCGGTCGCTGCGACGTCGCTGATGATATTGCGAGCGAATGACAGGCACTGGCCGCACTTGGGTTTGCGACCCAGTTGCGCATAGGCGGCCTTGGCGCACCGCAATTGGCCGTTCTTTGCGACATCGCGCAAATCCCGTTCCCTTATTGCGTTGCAGACACAGACGACCATGTGCGAATCCTTCTCAACAATTGCGATGTAGGGCTAGTGCGACGGATTCGCAACAAGAAAGATGCGAGTGGTTCGCAATCGGAAAAAGGGGATTTTCATGGGTCCCGCCCCTTGCCCGAAGGGTGATTCGCGGGCATAGGCGCGCCCATCGTTCCCGCCCCCCTCTCGCAAAGGTCCGCCCCATGAAAGTCCAGGTCTATGTGACGCTCAAGCCGGGGGTGCTCGACCCGCAGGGCAAGGCGATCCACCATGCGCTGGAAGGGCTGGGCTTCGGCGGCGTCAGCGACGTGCGCGCGGGCCGCTTCATCGAGCTCGAGGTCGCCGACGGCGTCAGCGACGCCGATCTCGACGCGATGTGCGCGAAGCTGCTCGCCAACACCGTGATCGAGAATTACCGGATCGAACGCGCCTGAGGGCAGGAGACACGCCATGAAGACCGCCGTCATCGTCTTTCCGGGTTCGAACTGCGACCGCGACATGGCGGTCGCGCTGGAGCGCGTCACCGGCCGCGCCCCTGCGATGGTGTGGCATCGCGAGACCGGGCTTCCGGACGGCATCGACTTCATCGCGCTGCCCGGCGGCTTTTCCTACGGCGATTACCTCCGTTCGGGGGCGATGGCGGCGCGGTCGCCGATCCTGCGCAGCGTCGCCGACGCCGCGGCGCGCGGGGTGCCGGTGCTCGGCGTGTGCAACGGCTTTCAGGTGCTGACCGAGGCCGGGCTGCTTCCGGGCGCGCTGATGCGCAACGCGGGGCTCAATTTCGTGTGCCGCACCGTGCCGCTGACGGTCGAGAACAGCCAGTCGCTGTTCACCGCCGGCTACAATGCGGGCGAGACGATCGACATTCCGGTCGCGCACCACGACGGCAATTATTTCGCCGATGCGGCGACGCTCGACCGGATCGAGGGCGAGGGACGCGTCGCGTTCCGCTATGCGGATGGTGTCAACGGCTCGGCGCGCAACATCGCGGGCGTGCTGAACGACGCCGGCAATGTCCTCGGCATGATGCCGCACCCGGAGCGCGCGATCGACGCCGCGCACGGCGGCACCGACGGGCTACGGCTGTTCGAGGCCGCGCTCGGCGTCCTCGCCTGACGGCGGGGCCGCGTCTTCCCCTTCCGATGATGCCTTCGCCGCCGGCTGCAGCCAGCGGCCGATCAACAGCAGCGCCGTCGGCCAGAACATCGTGTTCCAGATGTCGTGCCAATGCTCGGGGTCGGGACGGATCGCCGATCGGCTCGCCTCGGCGGTGACGTCGAGCCACTCGCCGCCGCACGCCATCGCCAGCACCGCGAGCCACGCCACGAACCAGCCGCCGCGCCAGCGCCAGAGCAGCCGGACGAGGAGGAACAGCGCCATCCCGAAATAGACGTGCAGGGCATCCTTATCGAGCCCGCTCGTGGTCACGAGCCAGCTCTTCCGGTCCTCGAAAAGCGAGGCAAGCTCGATCAGGGTCATGGAGGTCAAACCTTGGCGCCGAAGGGATTGAAGTCGGTGCCCTCGTCGAACACGTCGACACCTTCGCGCCGCTTGAGCAGGCCGACGACAGCATAGGTGACGGGCGTCAGCACCACCTCCCACGTCGTCTTGAACAGCCATTGCGACAGCACGACCTGCATCAACTGTTCGGGCGGCCATCCGGCAAGGCCGTAAAAGGCGAGCGGGTAGAAAATCAGGCTGTCCAGCCCCTGGCCGACGATGGTCGAGCCGATAGTGCGCATCCAGAGGAAGCGTCCGCCGGTCGCGAGCTTCATTCGCGCAAGGACATAGCTGTTCGCGAACTCGCCGACCCAGAAGGCCGCCATCGACGCGAGCACGATGCGCCAGCTATTGCCGAAGACGAATTCATAACTTGCCTGACCCGGCCAGCCATCGGCGGGCGGCAGCGACACGACCACCCAAGCCATGAACGCCATGAACGCGAGTGCGGCAAAGCCCGTCCATATCACCCGTCGGGCGCGGGCATAGCCGTAAACCTCGGTGAGAACGTCGCCGATGATGTAGCTGATCGGAAAAAAAAGCACGCCTGCGCCGAACGCCCACTGGCGGCCGTCGGGCAGCGGGATATAGCTGGGCTTCGAAGCGCCGATGATGTTGCTGAGGAGCAGGATCGCGACGAAAGCCGCCATCACGAGGTCGTAATAGCGGAAATGGCGCACCTGTCCGGCGCTGACGTGCGCGAGCGAGGACGTGTGTCCGGACGCGGTCTGGGTGGAGTCGGTCATCGGCACGCTGCTTAACGCGCTTTGCGGTCCGCGCAAACCGCGCTATTCGCCCCTCCGCACAGCCGTGCCGCGCGCCCGTAGCTCAGCTGGATAGAGCACCCGCCTTCTAAGCGGGTGGTCGCAGGTTCGAATCCTGCCGGGCGCGCCACATGGGACCACTGATGTTTCGGCAGCGCCGGCGATGATCGCGTTGCGCTCGGCCCTAGCCGTTCGGGGACGCCGTCGCCGGCTCGGCAAGCGCGGCCTCATAGGCCGACTGCAGCCTGGCGAAGACCGACTCTGCGGGTGCCGGCGCTCCCAGGTGAAGGTGCCGCAGTTCCTCCATGAACTCGGACCATAGCGGCGGACCGCCGTCCTCGAGGATTTTCGCGCGCACCGAAAGCTCCTTCGACGCGGGCGTGTGGCGCAGGCCCCAGCCGCCCATATGGGCGAGCAGCGGCACCAGCGCGATCGATGCTTCGGTCAGGCTGTAGATGATCTTCTGCTTGTGGCCGGGATCGTCGCGGCGCGATATCAATCCGGCTTTCTCCAGGCGCGCCAGCCGGTCGGCCAGAATGTTCGAGGCGATCCGCTCCTCCGACCGGGTCAGCAGTTCGCGGAAACGGCGGCGGTTGCCGAACATCAGGTCGCGGATGACGATCAGGCTCCAGCGATCCCCCAGCGCCTCGAGCGTCAGATTGATCGGGCAGCCCGATCGGTGTGCATGCTTCAATCTCTTGGGCCTCCTACCGCTTGCAAAGTAGGATCGGTCGGGCTAAACCTCAACCGGTTGCAAATTGCAAGCATGGAGAGGTGCGGCCGTGATTACCGTATTCGGCGAGGGGCGCGGCTTCCGGGTCGTCTGGCTGCTGGAGGAAATGCGGCTTCCTTATCGATTGCGGCCGGTGGATCTGCTCGCTGGGGTCGAGAAGGATCCGGAGTTTCTGGCGATCAATCCGGCCGGATTCATTCCGGCGATCCAGGATGGCGACGTCATCATGGTCGAATCGATCGCGATCATGGAATATCTGATGGCGCGCCATGGCCCGACGCCGCTCGCGCCGCCGCCGCACGACCCCGCCTTCCCCCTGTATCAGCAGTTCCTTCACCTCGGCGAGGCCGGGCTGGCAACGTCCATCTATTTCGTCAGCGGCGCGCGCAACATCGCGCCCGAGGGCGAACGGGACAATTGGAGCGCCCGCCAGGCGATGAGCGTGTTCGAATCGCGGCTCGGCCTGGTGACGCGGCAGCTCGCGGGCGCGCCCTATGTCGCCGGCGAGGCTTTCACGGCGGCCGACATCTCGGTAGCCTATGCCCTGCTGCAGGCGAGGCGGAACGGCGGCGTCGTCTGCGGCGAGGCCGAAGAGGCTTATATCGGCCGCGTCACGGGCCGCGACGGCTACAGGCGCGCCATGGACATATGCCAGGATACCAAGGCGTGGGCGGCGGCAAGGGGCGGTTGACGCAGGGCTCAGGCGACCCGTCGAGCACCCATCCCCCATGGGGTGGATACGCCGCGCGAAGGAAAGGAAGAGGCTATGGCCAGGCTCGTGTTTGGAATGAACCAGTCGCTCGACGGCTATGTCGACCATATGGCGTTCGCGCCGGACGCCACGCTGTTCCGCCATTTCATCGCGGAGGCCGGGGGGCAGACAGGCAGCCTGTATGGCCGCCAGCTCTACGAGATCATGCGCTATTGGGACGACGACCATCCCGAATGGGGCGCCGATGAACGCGCGTTCGCGGCGGCGTGGCGGCGCCAGCGGAAATGGGTCGTCTCGCATTCGCTGAAGTCGGTCGGTCCCAACGCGACCCTGATCGGGGATGATCTGGAGGGTGCGATCCGCGCGTTGAAGGCCGAGCAGGAAGGGGAGATCGAGGTGGGAGGCCCCAGGCTGGCGCGGAGCCTTACCGAACTGGGGCTGATCGACGAATATCGCATCTATCTCCACCCCGTCGTGCTCGGGCACGGCACGCCCTATTTCGCCGGGCCCCGGCCGCGGCTTCGCCTCGTCGCCCACGACCGGATCGGCGAGGATGCGATCCGGCTGACCTATGTGCCGGCCTGATTTCGCGGCCCTGCCGATGTTCGCCTTCACTTGAGGCCCAGCCGCTCGGCGAGGAAATCGACGAAGACGCGGACGCGCGCCGGGGTGTTGGCGCCGCCCGCGAACACCGCGTGAATCGCCTCGACGTCGCCGGGATTATAGGTTTCGAGGATCGGGACGAGGCGGCCGGCGGCGAGATCGTCGACGACGCTGAACGCGCCGACGCGCGCGATGCCGACCCCGGCCGCGGCGAGTTGCCCCAGCGTTTCGCCGTTGTTCGCCTCGATATTGCCGCGAACCGACAGCGCGAAATCGCGCCCGTCGCGGCGAAAGGGCCAGACGGGCTCGGCGCGGCGGAAGTTGAAGTTCAGGCAATTGTGCGCGTGCAGCTCTTCGGGCACCTGCGGCGTGCCGTGGCGCGCCAGATAGTCGGGTGAGGCCACGATCACGCGGCCGTTCTCGCCCAGCTTGCGCGCGGTCAGCAGGCTGTCGGCGAGCGGACCGAAGCGAACGGCGACGTCGGCCTGCCCCGCGGCGACGTCGACCAGCCGGTCGGACAGGCTGATGTCGACCAGGATATGGGGATAGAGCCGTGCGAATTCGCCGAGCCGCGGCACGATGCACAGCCGCCCGTGCGCCTGCGCCGCGCTGATGCGCAGCCGCCCGCGCGGCGCGCCCTGATCGGCGATCGCCTGCTCGCTGTCGTCGAGGTCGGCGAGGATGCGGCGCGCGGCGCGAAGATAGGCGTCGCCCTCGGCGGTGAGCGCGAGCGCGCGGGTCGAACGAAGCAGCAGGCGCACCCCCAGCCGCGCCTCGATGCGGTCGACGGTGCGGCTGACCGCCGACGGGGTCAGGCCGAGCCGGCGCCCGGCGGCGGAGAAACTGCCCTCCGCGACGACCGCGGCGAAGACCTCCATCGCGCGGGCGCGATCGGCGCTTCCATCCATCTTTGCATCCATCGCAAAAATCCTTGGCTCACATGCTCGCTAATCAGCGTGGCTACGCTCCTCTATTTATGCGTTCTGTTTACAAAGGAAAGAGCGGGCTGTTCGTCGCCGGCCGGGATCACCCGCGGCGGACCCGCCCTTCGTCCAACCGGAGGACCCTCGATGAAGATCAATCTCCCGCTGCTCGCGCTCGCCACCGGCGCCTTCGGTATCGGCATCACCGAATTCGCGCCCATGGGACTGCTCCCCGACATGGCCGAGGGGCTGGGGGTTTCGATCCCCGCCGCGGGGCTGCTCGTTTCGGCCTATGCGCTCGGCGTGATGATCGGTGCGCCGCTGATGACGCTCACCACCGCGAAGATGAAGCGGCGCACGCTGCTCATCGCGCTGATGGGCATCTTCACGCTCGGCAATTTCCTGTCCGCGATCGCGAGCGACTATGCGATGCTGATGGTCGCGCGGGTGATCACCTCGCTCAACCACGGCGCCTTCTTCGGCGTCGGCTCGGTCGTCGCGGCGAGCATCGTCGCGCCCGAAAAACGGGCGAGCGCGGTCGCCGCGATGTTCATGGGGCTGACGCTCGCCAATGTCATCGGCGTGCCGCTCGCGCCCTGGGTCGGCGAGACGCTGGGCTGGCGGACGGCGTTCGCCGCGATCGGCGTCTGGGGTCTGCTGACCATGGCCGCGCTTCGCTTCGCGCTCCCCGACATGCGCCAGGAGGCGGGCGGCGACATGCTGGCCGAACTCGGCGTGCTCCGCCGCCGCGAGGTGCTCGTCGCGCTGGCGTTGACCGCGATCGGATCGGCGGCGATGTTCACCGTCTTCACCTATATCGCGCCGATCCTGAAGGAAGCCACCGGCGCGACGACGCTGTTCGTCACCGCGATGCTGGTGATCTACGGGCTCGGCCTGACCTTCGGCAACTGGCTCGGCGGCGTCTTCGCCGACAAGTCGATCGAGCGGACGCTGATCGTTTCGCTCGCGGGGCTCGCCGGGACGCTTGTCCTGTTCGCCGTGACGATGTTCACGCCGCTCGCCGCCGCGGTCACGATCTTCGTCTGGGGCATCGCGACCTTCGCGATCGTGCCGCCGCTGCAGATGCGGGTGATGGAGGCGGCATCCGACGCGCCCAACCTTGCATCGGCGGTCAACATCGGCGCCTTCAACCTCGGCAATGCGGTCGGCGCGGCGGTCGGGGGCGGCGTGATCGGCCTCGGGCTCGGCTTTCCGGCCGTGTCGATCGCGGGGGCGGCGATGGCGGTGGGCGGCCTCGCGATCGTTCTCGCCTCGCGATCCGGCGCCCGTCGTGGCGCGATTCCGGCCATCACGCAGCCGTGCGAGACTTATTGATAAATTCGATCAAAACTTCCTGTATTTTCACTTTTCGCATTGCAACATAAAGGGCTAGGGGAGGGCTCCCGACAACAAAGGAGCTCTCCATGTCCGTTCTCAATACGACCCTCAAACCCTTCAAGGCCACCGCGTTCAAGGATGGCAAGTTCGTCGACATCACCGACGCCGACGTGAAGGGCAAGTGGGCGGTTTTCTTCTTCTATCCCGCCGATTTCACCTTCGTCTGCCCGACCGAGCTCGAAGATCTCGCCGACATCTACCCGACCCTCCAGAAGATGGGCGTCGAGGTCTATTCGGTGTCGACCGACACGCATTTCTGCCACAAGGCGTGGCACGACACCTCGCCGGCGATCGGCAAGATCAACTATTATATGGTCGGCGACCAGAACCACGCGCTGTCGAACAATTTCGAAGTGCTGCGTGAAGGCGTCGGCCTTGCCGACCGCGGCACCTTCGTCGTCGATCCCGAGGGCGAGATCCAGCTCCTCGAAATCACCCCCGAGGGCGTGGGCCGCAACGCTGCGGAGCTGCTGCGCAAGATCAAGGCGCTGCAATATTGGGTCAGCCACCCGGGCGAAGTCTGCCCTGCGAAGTGGGAAGAAGGCGCCGAAACCCTCGCGCCCTCGCTCGACCTCGTCGGCAAGATCTAAGCCTTAAATCCACCGTGTGTCCCCGCGGAGGCGGGGACCCAGAGCGTCAGGCCGCAACGCTCGTGCCTGATCGCTCTGGGCTCCCGCCTTCGCGGGAGCGCACGGATGCTTTTCCAATATGCAGGAGCTCTCCCCATGCTCGACGCCAATCTGAAGCAGCAGCTTCAAGGCCTTCTCACGAATCTTCGTGAACCGATCGAACTTGTCTCGTCGCTGGGCGATGGCGCGAAGTCGGCCGAGCTGGCGGACCTTCTCGACCAGATCGCCGCGCTGTCGGACAAGGTCAGCGTGACCCGCGCCGACGACGATGCGCGCCGCCCCAGCTTCCTGATCCGCCGCGCCAGCGACGCGCAAGTCGCTGTCCGCTTCGCCGGCATCCCGCTCGGCCACGAATTCACCTCGCTCGTCCTCGCGCTGCTGCAGGTCGGCGGCCACCCGCCGAAGGTCGCGCCCGAGGTGCTCGATCAGGTCCGCGCGCTGGATGGCGACTATCATTTCGAAACCTATTTCTCGCTGTCGTGCCAGAATTGCCCCGACATCGTGCAGGCGCTCAATCTGATGAGCGTCGTCAACCCGCGCATCACCCACGCTGCGATCGACGGCGGCCTGTTCCAGGACGAGGTCGAGGCGCGCCAGGTCATGGCGGTGCCGACGATCTTCCTGAATGGCGAAACGTTCGGCCAGGGCCGGATGGAGCTCGAACAGATACTCGCCAAGCTCGACACCGGCGCCGAGGCGAAGGCGGCCGAGAAGATCGCCGCGAAGGACACGTTCGACGTGCTCGTCGTCGGCGGCGGCCCGGCGGGCGCCGCGGCCGCGATCTATGCGGCGCGCAAGGGCATCCGCGTGGGGCTCGCCGCTGAACGCTTCGGCGGGCAGGTGCTCGACACGATGGCGATCGAGAATTTCATCTCGGTCCAGCATACCGAGGGCCCGAAGCTCGTCGCGCAACTCGAGCAGCATGTCCGCGAATATGACGTCGACATCATGAACCTGCAGCGCGCCGAAAAGCTGATCCCGGCGGAACGTGAAGGCGGCCTGCACGAGGTGCGGCTCGCGAGCGGCGCGTCGCTGAAGGCGCGCACCGTGATCCTGTCGACCGGCGCGCGCTGGCGCCAACTCGGCGTGCCGGGCGAGGACGCCTATCGCAACAAGGGTGTGGCTTACTGCCCGCACTGCGACGGCCCGCTCTACAAGGGCAAGCGCGTCGCGGTGATCGGCGGCGGCAACAGCGGCGTCGAGGCGGCGATCGACCTCGCGGGTATCGTCGCGCATGTGACGCTGATCGAGTTCGACAGCCAGCTTCGCGCCGACGCGGTGCTGCAACGGAAACTGGCCAGCCTGCCCAACGTCAAGATCGTCACCTCGGCGCTGACCACCGAAGTGCTCGGCGACGGTGCGAAGGTGACGGGGCTCGCCTACAAGGATCGCGGCAAGGACGAGATGCACCAGATCGAGCTCGAAGGCATCTTCGTCCAGATCGGGCTCGTTCCCAACACCGAATGGCTGAAGGACAGCGTCGCCTTGTCGCGCCACGGCGAGATCGAGGTCGACCATCGCGGCGAGACGAGCCAGCCCGGCATCTTCGCCGCGGGCGACTGCACGACGGTGCCCTACAAGCAGATCGTCATCGCGATGGGCGAAGGATCGAAGGCGGCGCTGTCGGCGTTCGACTATATGATCCGCCTGCCGGCCGAAGCCGAGGTCGAGGCGGCGTGATCAGGTTGCGGTTGCGGCCAGCGCATAGCGCTTCGGCGGCAGTCCGACGTGACGCGCGAAGGCGGTGCTGAAGGCACTCGCCGAGCCATAGCCGACACGCTCGGCGATCTCGTCGAGCCGTCCGGCGCGGCGGCGCAACAGGTCCTTCGCGATGCTCATCCTCCAGCCTTGCAGATATTCCATCGGCGGCATGCCGACAATATGCGCGAAGCGATCGAAAAAGGCCGATCGTGACAGTGCCGCTTCCTGCGCGAGCGCTGCAACGGTCCACGATCGAGCCGGCTCGTCGTGAATGCGCCGGATGGCGACGGCGATCCGTGGGTCGGCCAGCCCCCGTAGCAGTCCTGGCGGCGCTTCGTTGCCGCTAACCGCGCGCAGCGCCTCGACCAGCAGCACCTCGACGAGCCGAGCCAGCACCAGATCTCGGCCGGGGCGCTCCTCGCCCGACTCCTGCCGGACCATTTCGACGAGCGTCGTTAGGCGTTCGACGCCGCGCAGGTGAATAAGCGAGGGAAGCTGCGATACCAGCAGTGCGGCATCCGGCGATGCGAAGGAAAAATAACCGCCGAGCATTCGCACATCGGGCGCCCCATCCTGAGGGCCATGGCGCATTTCGCCAGAAAAGCCAGCGGTTGCATGCGGGTCGATCGGAACCGGTTCGACGCGCTCGGCTGCATCGGCGCCCGACATGGTGAAGGCCGGCGTTGCCGGCAGCAGCACAAAGTCTCCCGCCTGCAAGGTGACTGGCGCCTGCCCGTCGATTGCGAGCCGGCAGGAGCCTTCCAGCAGCGTGCAGAAGCTCGGGTTGCCGAACGACGAATAGCGCACGGCCCATCCGCCGCTGCCGCTGATCGCTTTCGCAAAAACGGTTGTTGGGCGCAGCAGCACGATGAGATCGGACAGAGGGTCGAGCATATATGGACTGTCTCGAATAAAATATGGATTTTAAATTATAGATAGTCCTGATCGATAGAATTAGTCTCCTTTCATTGCAATTGGAAAGGACGCAAGATGAAAACTATCCTGATCACCGGCTGCTCGTCGGGCTATGGCCTCGAAACCGCCCGCCATTTTCACGCCCGCGGCTGGAATGTCGTCGCGACGATGCGCTCACCGCGCCTCGACCTCTTTGAAGCGTCTGATCGGATAAGACAGTTGCCTCTCGACATTACCGACGCCGCGAGCCTCGCTGAGGCGCTCAAGGCTGCGGGGCCGCTCGACGTGTTGGTCAACAATGCGGGCATCGGCCTTTTCGGCGCGCTCGAGCATTCGCCGATGCGGAAAATCCGCGAGGTATACGAAACCAACACGCTCGGCACGATCGCGATGACGCAGGCGGTTCTTCCGCAGTTTCGTGTGCGGGGCAGGGGGATGATCGTGAACGTCACGTCGTCGGCGACGCTTGCCTCCTTCCCGCTCGCTGCCGCCTATACGGGCAGCAAGACGGCGATCCAGGGCTTTACCCGCTCGCTCGCGCACGAGCTCGAGCCGCTCGGCATTTCGGTCAAGCTCGTCGAACCCGGCTATGGTCCCACCACTGCCTTCACCCGAAATACCGACATAAGATTGGAGGATGCGTTGCCTGAACCTTATGCCGGCTATGCGGAGCCCATTCTGGCCGCGATGGCCAAGCCGACACTGTTTACCACCGAGGCGGATGTCGCCGACGCGGTATGGCGGGCGGTGCACGACGAATCCGGTTTCGCGCATTTCCCGGCGGGTGCGGACGCAGAGGCGATCGCAGCGGCGGCCTAGCAGCGCATCGCGTCGAGTGAGGCAGCAAGCTGGCCCACCTCGTCTTTGGTAAAGAGCAGCCCCAGCTTGCTGCGCCGCCACAATATGTCCTCGGTCGTCCGCGCCCATTCGCGCTTCACCATCCAGCGGGCCTCGGCCGCCGACAGCCCGTGCGCGATCTCGCCGCCCAGATCGTCCCAGCCTTCGGCTTTGCCGAGCCACGTCCGCGCCGCGGTGCCATAGGCGCGGGCGATGCGGTCGGCGGTCGCGGCGGGCAGAAAGGGGTGGGCGAGGCGGAGCTTTGCGATCAGCGCCGCGAGACCATCGGTCGGGAAATCGCCGCCGGGCAGCGGCGCTCCGCCGGTCCAGCGCGGACCCGACAGCGCCGCTATGTGCGCCGCGAGTTCGTCGACCGCATGCTCGGCGACATGGCGATAGCTGGTGATCTTGCCGCCATAGATGGTGAGCAGCGGCGCGCCCTCGTCGCAGTCGAGGTCGATGCGGTAGCCGCGCGTCGCCGCCTCGGGCTTGCCCGACCCGTCCTCGACCAGCGGCCGCACCCCCGAATAGGTCCACACCACGTCGGCGGGGGTGATCGCGGTGCGGAAATACTGGTTCGCGCCCTCGCAGAGATAGGCGATCTCTTCGGCGCTCGCATGGATATCGGCGAGAGAGCCCTCGTGATCCTGGTCGGTCGTGCCGATCAGCGTGAAGTCGCCCTCATACGGAATGGCGAAGAAGATGCGTCCGTCGGGAAGCTGGAAAAAATAGGCATAGTCGTGATCGAAGATCCTGCGCACCACGATGTGCGATCCGCGCACCAGCCGCATCCTGTAATCGGGCGGCGCGGCGGCGCGGTGGAGGACGTCGAGCACTTCCGGTCCCGCGGCGTTGACGAGGCTGCGTCCGGTGAAGCGATAGGCTTGGCCCTTCGCGCCGGTCGCCTCGACCACCCATAGCCCGTCCTCGACGCGCATCATCTCGGCGCGTGTGCGGGTGCGGACGCGCGCGCCCTTGTCGGCGGCGTCGCGCGCGTTGAGCAGGACGAGCCGCGCGTCGTCGACCGCGCCGTCCGAATATTCGAAGCCGCGGACGTAGCGGCTCTGCAGCGGCGCGCCCGCCGGATGCTGGCGGAGGTCGACCGAGCGCGTCGCGGGCAGCTTCCTGCGCCCGCCGATATGGTCGTAGAGGAAGAGCCCGAGCCGCAGCAGCCAGCGCGGCCGCAGCCCGTCGCGATGGGGGAGGACGAAGCGCAGCGGGTGAATGATGTGCGGCGCGATGCCCCACAGGGTTTCGCGCTCCTTCAACGCCTCGCGCACCAGGCCGAATTCATAATGTTCGAGATATCGGAGGCCGCCGTGGATCAGTTTGGTCGAGGCCGAGGAGGTGCCGTGCGCGAGATCGCCCGCCTCGAGCAGCAGCACCCGCGCCCCGCGCCCGGCGGCATCGCGCGCGACCCCGGCGCCATTGACCCCGCCGCCGATCACGATGACGTCATAGGGCGGCGCGGGGTCGGTCATGGATTCGGCTCTTAGAATCGTTCGGCGCCGGATAGAACTATTTTCACCCCTCCCCTTCAGGGGAGGGGCAGCGAGACTTGGTTCGGCGCTAGCCGAGCCTTAGTCGAGCGGGGTGGGGGCCAGCGGCCTTGCGCTATTTCGATGGCCCCCACCCCAACCCCTCCCCTGAAGGGGAGGGGCCAATCAGCCTACGTATGCGCGTTGCAATCGGGCGGCGGCTCCGCCATTTCAGATAATGGATATTCAAGGGGAACGCCGTGAGCGTCAAAGTCGAGACATTGATATTGTTCGGGGCCACGGGCGATCTGGCGCACCGGATGCTCTTCCCCTCGCTCTACAATCTCCACATGGACGGGCTGCTCGCCGAGGCGCTGACGATCATCGGCTCGGGCCGCAGCGCGCTCGACCGCGCCGCCTTTCAGGCGCAGGTGCGCGAAGCGCTCGCCGAACATCTCCCCGAAGACCGCATCGACGCCGCGGTCGTCGACGGCTTCCTCGACCGGATCGACTATTGCGCGGTCGATGCGGGTTCGGGCACCGGCTATGACGATCTCGCCGCGCTCCTCGGCGAGCGGATGGCGCGCCCGGTCGGCGTCTATCTCTCGACCCCGCCGTCGATGTTCGGGCCGATCGCCCAGGGTCTCGCCGCCGCCGGCATCGCCTGCGCCGAATGCCGCATCGCGATGGAAAAGCCGATCGGCCACGACCTCGCTTCCTCGCGCGAGGTCAATGCCCAGGTCGGCGATGCCTTCGCCGAGGACCGCGTCTTCCGCATCGACCATTATCTCGGCAAGGAAACGGTGCAGAATCTGCTCGCGCTGCGCTTTGCCAACATGTTGTTCGAGCCCTTGTGGAACGCGCAGGCGATCGACCATGTCCAGATCACGGTCGCGGAGACGGTCGGGCTCGAAGGCCGCGTTTCCTATTATGACGGGGTCGGCGCGCTGCGCGACATGGTGCAGAACCATATGCTGCAGCTGCTCGCGATCATCGCGATGGAGCCGCCCGCGAGCGTTTCGTCGACCGCGGTGCGCGACGAGAAGGTGAAGCTGCTCCGCTCCCTGCGCAAGATGAGCGCGGAGGACGTCAAGTCGCTGAGCGTGAAGGGGCAATATACCAGCGGCGCGGTCGGCGGGCAGGCGGTCGCGGGCTATGCCGACGAACTCGGCAAGCCGTCGAACACCGAAACCTTCGTCGCCCTGAAGGCGTTCATCGACAATTGGCGCTGGAAGGGCGTGCCCTTTTACCTGCGCACCGGCAAGCGCATGCCGCAGCGCCAGTCCGAAGTGCTGATCCAGTTCAAGCCGGTGCCGCACAATATCTTCGCGCGCGTCGGCGCGGCGAAGCTCGATGCCAATGTCATGATCATCAATCTGCAGCCCGAAGAGAATATCCGCGTCAAGGTGATGGCGAAGCAGCCCGGCCTCGACCGCGACGGCGTGCGGCTCAAGGAGGTCAATCTCGACGTCTCGCTCTCGCACAGCTTCGCGGGCGAACGGCGGCGGATCGCTTATGAGCGGCTGCTGCTCGATTTCATCGAGGGCGACCAGACGCTGTTCGTGCGCCGCGACGAGGTCGAGGCGCAATGGCAGTGGATCGATTCGATCCGCGACGCCTGGGCCGCGGTCGACATGGCGCCGCAGAACTACACCGCGGGAAGCTGGGGCCCGTCGAGCGCGATCGCGCTGATCGAGCGCGACGGGGCGAGCTGGCATGATTGAGGAAATAAATCCCCTCTCCCCTTGCGGGAGAGGGTTGCGCAGACTTGCCAGCTTGCTGGCTAGTCGAAGCTGGGTGAGGGGTATGCGCTCGCCGAGCGAGCGCGCGAGCCGCTGGCTCGCAACCCCTCATCCAACTCCGCCTAGCACCTTCGGCGCAAGGCTCCGTATCCTTCTCCCGCAAGGGGAGAAGGGATTGGATTTTACATTATGACCACTCTCCACCCCACCATCGCCAAGGTCACCGACCGGATCACCCGCCGCAGCGCCGAACGCCGCGCCGCCTATCTCGACCTCATGCAGCGCCAGCGCGACGCGGGGACCAACCGCGGCATGCTGTCGTGCGGCAATCTCGCGCACGGCTTCGCGGCGTCGGGCGAGGACAAGCCGGCGATCCGCGGCGGCGCGGCGATGAACATCGGGATCGTCACCGCCTATAACGACATGCTCTCGGCGCATCAGCCCTATGGTCGCTATCCCGAGCAGATCAAGCTCGCGGCGCGCGAGAAGGGCGCGACCGCGCAGGTCGCGGGCGGCGTGCCCGCCATGTGCGACGGCGTGACGCAGGGACAGGCGGGCATGGACCTGTCGCTGTTCAGCCGCGACAACATCGCGCAGGGCACCGCGATCGCGCTCAGCCACGCGATGTTCGAGGGCGCTCTGCTGCTCGGCATCTGCGACAAGATCGTCCCCGGCCTCCTCATCGGCGCGCTGCGCTTCGGCCATCTGCCGACGATCCTCGTCCCCGCGGGACCGATGCCTTCGGGGCTCGCGAACAAGGAAAAGCAGCGCGTGCGCCAGCTCTATGCCGAGGGCAAGGCGAGCCGCGACGAACTGCTCGCCGCAGAGGCCGCCTCCTATCACGGCGCGGGCACCTGCACCTTCTACGGCACCGCGAACAGCAACCAGATGATGATGGAACTCATGGGGCTGCACATCCCCGGCAGCGCCTTCGTCAATCCGGGCACGAAGCTGCGGCAGGAATTGACCCGCGCCGCGACGCACCGGCTGACCGAGATCGGCTGGGACGGTGACGACTATCGCCCGCTCGCGCGCTGCATCGACGAGAAGGCGATCGTCAACGCCGCGATCGGCCTGCTCGCGACCGGCGGCTCGACCAATCACGCGATCCATCTGCCCGCGATCGCGCGCGCCGCAGGGATCGTCATCGATTGGCAGGATTTCGACGAATTGAGCCACGCGGTGCCGCTGCTCGCGCGCGTCTATCCGAACGGCGCGGGCGACGTGAACCATTTCCAGGCCGCTGGCGGGATCGGCTTCGTCGTGCGCGAGCTCCTGAACGCGGGACTGCTCCACGGCGACATCCTGACCGTCGGCGGCTCGATGGAGGCCTATGCGAGCGAGCCGCTGCTCGTGAACGATGAACTCCACTGGGAGGCCGCGCCCGCCGAGACGCGCGACGACGCGATGCTGCGCCCGGTCGCAGAGCCCTTTTCGCCCGATGGCGGGATGCGGCTGCTCGCCGGCAATCTCGGCCGCGCGATCATCAAGACGAGCGCGGTGGCCGAGGATCGCTGGACGATCGAGGCGCCCGCGCGCATCTTCGACGACCAGAACCAGGTGCTCGCGGCGTTCAAGGCGGGCGAACTCGACCGCGACGTCGTCGTCGTCGTCCGCTTCCAGGGCCCGCGCGCCAACGGCATGCCCGAACTCCACAAGCTGACCCCGGCGCTCGGCGTCCTTCAGGACAAGGGCTTTCGCGTCGCGCTGCTCACCGACGGCCGCATGTCGGGCGCGAGCGGCAAGGTGCCCGCGGTGATCCATCTGTCGCCCGAGGCGCTGCCCGGCATCGACGGCGTCAGTGGCCCGCTCGCCTATCTGAAGGACGGCGATCCGGTGCGCGTCTGCGCGGTGAAGGGCGAGGTTGTGGCGCTGGTCGACGAGGCCGAATGGGCGTCGCGCGCCCCCGCCGCGCCGCCTCCGCCCGCGCTCGGCGTCGGCCGCGAGCTGTTCGCCTTGTTCCGCATCCACGCCGACGAGGCGGAGAAGGGCGGCTCGGCGATGCTCGCGGCGATGGAGACTGTAATTTAATCCGTCGCCCCCGCGAAGGCGGGGGCCGCCGGCCACCTTGCGCAACACCGATAACGGCCCCCGCCTTCGCGGGGGCGACGATGAAAGAAGAGTTTGAAAATGGCAGAATCAGGCATCGAACAGATCATGGCGCTGGCGCCGGTCATTCCGGTGATCGTCATCGACCGGGTCGAGGATGCGGTGCCGATGGCCGAGGCGCTCGTCGCGGGCGGGCTGCCGGTGCTCGAGGTGACGCTGCGCACCCCCGCCGCGCTCGACGCGATGAAGGCGATGAAGCAGGTCGCCGGCGCGGTGGTCGGCGCGGGCACGGTGCTGAACGCGCGAATGCTCAGCGATGCGCTGGATGCCGGCGCCGAGTTCATCGTCTCGCCCGGCCTCACCGACAGCCTCGGCGAAGCGGCGGTGGCGGCGGGCATCCCCTTCCTGCCGGGCATCGCCAACGCGTCGAACATCATGACGGGTCTCGACATCGGGCTCGACAGCTTCAAATTCTTCCCCGCCTCGACCAGCGGCGGCGTCGCGGCGCTGAAGGCTCTGTCGGGGCCGTTCCGCGGCCTCAATTTCTGCCCCACCGGCGGCATCACCGCCGCGACCGCGCCCGAATGGCTCGCGCTCGACGCGGTGCGCTGCGTCGGCGGGAGCTGGGTCGTTCCGCCGGGCCCGCTCGACCCCGCGAAGATCGAGGCGCTGGCGCGCGAGGCGGCGGCGCTCAAACCCTGACCGTCGCCCCCCGCGCAGGCGGGGGCCGTAGGCGGGGTGACGCAGAAAGCAAAATCACGCTCCTGCTTTCAAACGGAGTCGCCGCCGACGAATGGGACGCATTGCCTAACCCCGTTTTCCCTGCCATCGTGCAGGCACAGGCGGCAATATAGCCGCTGGTGGGGAGATGCGCGTGCCGAGGCCGCAGCCGCATTTGGAAGAGGTTCTTGGCTCCGAACCCGGACCGCATATCGCCGCGCTCTTCGACTTCGACGGAACGATCATCTCGGGCTATTCGGCGACGGCGATGCTGCGCGAGAAATTCCAGCGCCGCGAAATGTCGGTCGAGGAGATCGTCGAGACGGGCAATGTGATCGCGCAGCACAGCATGGGGCAGCTCGGCTTCTCGGGGCTGATGTCGGCGGCGGCCAAATTCATGAAGGGTGTCGACGAGGAAAGCTTCGTCACCTTCGGCGAGGAGCTCTACAAGAAGCATATCGCGCGCAAAATCTATCCCGAAACCCGCGCGATCATCGAGGCGCATCAGGCGAAGGGGCACCGCGTCGCGATCATCTCGTCGGCGACGATCTACCAGATCGAGCCGACCGCGCGCGACCTCGGCATCACCGACATCAAATGCTCGGCCTATGAAATAGAGGATGGCGTCTTCACCGGCGAGATCGTCCGCCCCCTGTGCTTCGGCGAGGGCAAGGTGCTCGCGGCCGAGGAACTGGCCGCCGAATATGGCCTCGATCTGGATCAGAGCTTTTTCTACTCGGACAGCGACGACGACATCGAACTGCTCGAACGCGTCGGCAAGCCGCGCCCGCTCAATCCGAACATGAAATTGAAGGGCATCGCCGACGAACGCGGCTGGCCGGTGCAGCGCTTCGCGAGCCGCGGCACGCCGTCGTGGATCGACTATACGCGCACCATCTACGCGACCGGCTCGCTCGTGGGGGCGTTCGCCGCGGGGCTGCCGATCTGGGCGCTGACCCGCTCGCAGCGCGAGGCGGTCAATTTCTCGATGGGGCTGTTCGGCGATTTCGCGACCGCGATCACCGGGGTCGAGCTGGAGGTCGAGAACGAACGCCATCTCTGGTCGTCGCGCCCCTGCGTCTTCATCTTCAACCATCAGAGCAAGGCGGACGTGATGATCCTCGCCAAGCTCATCCGCCGCGACATGGGGGCGGTGGGGAAGAAGGAAATCCGCGACATTCCCATCCTCGGCAAGCTGATGGAATGGGGCGGCACCGTCTTCGTCGACCGCGCCGACGGCAAGAGCGCGATTCGGGCGATGGAGCCGCTGGTCGACGCGATCCGCCACGAAGGCAAGTCGATCTGCATCGCGCCCGAGGGTACGCGCACGCTGACGCCAAGGCTCGCGCCGTTCAAGAAGGGCGCCTTCCACCTCGCGATGCAGGCGGGGGTGCCGATCGTCCCGATCGTGATCCACAACGCCACCGACGTCGCGCCCAAGAACGAGTTCGTGATGCGCCCCGCGACGGTGCGTGTCACCGTGCTGCCGCCCGTCGATACGTCGGGCTGGAGCGTGCGAAATCTGAATGCACATGTCCGCGAGGTGCGGGGCATGTTCCTGCGCACGCTGGGGCAGAGCGAGGAAGAAGGCGAGGCGGAACCCGCGAAGAAGCCATCGCCCGTCAAGGCTGCGGTCAAGCCGAAGAAGCCGGCAACGAAGAAGCCGGCAACGAAGAAGCCCTCTCCCCGCAAGGGAAAGGCAAGCTAGGCGATGATCCCTTTCTCCGCTTGCCCTGAGCTTGTCGAAGGGCCGTTCTTCCTCTCAACCGTGGGAAAGGAAAAGAACAGCCCTTCGACAAGCTCAGGGCGAGCGGTGTTAGGGGCGGCGGCAAGCGCACCGATATCCGGTTGTCGCCCGTGCCGGAGGACGGGCTGAGCCGTGGCCGACGGAACGCCCCGCGCGCCCGTCGCCTCCGCTGCGGCCGACCGCCTCTACATCATCGACGCGCGCAACCGGGTCGAGCGGCGGGTGCTGCTCGACTGGGTCCATGCGACGGCGGGGGATCTGGGCGGTGATCAGGCGCCGCAATGGGCGAGCCTGTCGATCGCGGACGGCGACCATGCGCTCGATCTCGACGCGCTCGAGGCGCGCCTCGCCGATGCGTCGTGCCGACAGGTCGTGCCGCTGCGCGTCGCGTGGCGCATCCCGCATTTCGAGCGCGAACGCGCGCTCAAGTTCCGCCATCTGATCTTCGGCGATCCGCGCCAGCCGGGGCCGATCCGCGCGCGGCTCATCCTGTGGCGCGACCGGCGGCGCGCGCAGATCCTCGTCGGGGAGGCCGCGACCGAGGACGCGCTCCGGGCGCGCTTTCTCGCCCGGACCGGCGGCGGCGACGGCGCGGAGGGCGGGAGCGAATTCGCCGCCTTCGTCGCGCGGCAGGCGGGGCTCGCGCTCGATGTCGCCGAGCGCGGCATTCGTGGTACCCGCTACAAGGTGCCGCGCTTCGTCGCCGACAGCCTGCGCACCAGTCCCAAGTTCCGCGCCGCGCTCGCCGGCCTGGCGCAGCAGCTCGGCCGCCCGGTCGCCGACCTCTACCGCGAGGCGCGGCCGCTGATGAAGGAGGTCATCGCGACCCCCGGCGCGCTGTTCCTCGACCTGCGCGCGCGGCTCGACCGCATGATGTTCGGCGGCTACGCGCCCGATATGGAGGTCGACGCCGCCGAGCTCGCGAAGCTGCGGTCGGTGCTGCGCGAGCATCCGACCTGCATCCTCTTCACCCACAAGACCTATATCGACGGCGCGACGCCCAGTCGCCTCGCCTATGAGAACGACCTGCCGATGCTCCACAGCTTCGGCGGCGCCAATCTCGACTTCGCGGTGATGGGGCAGTTCTTCCGCCGCTCGGGGATGATCTTCATCCGGCGGAGCTTTCAGGACCAGCCGGTCTACAAGCTGGTGCTGCGCCATTATATCGCCTGGCTGCTCGCCAAGCGCTTCCCCTTGAGCTGGGCGTTCGAGGGCACGCGCTCGCGGCTCGGCAAGCTGATGCCGCCCAAATATGGTCTGATGAAATATGTCCTCGACGCCGCCCACGCGACGGGGACCGGGGACGTCCATTTCGTCCCCTTCGTCACCAGCTTCGACCTGATCCGCGACGTCGAGGAATATGCCGCCGAGCAGACCGGGCGGAGCAAGAAGCCCGAATCGCTGTCCTGGTTCCTCGGCTATATGAAGAGCCTCCGCGCGCCGTCGGGCCGCATCCGCATCGATATCGGCGAGCCCGTGGTGATCGAGCGCGCGCCCGGCCCCGACGACCGGCGCGCGCTCGAACGGATCGCCTTCTCGGTCGCGGTCGAGGCCAACCGCGTGACCCCGCTCACCGTCACTTCGGTCCTCTGCCTGATCCTGCTCGGCACCGCGCCGCGCGGGGTGACCGAGGGCGAGATGCGCGTGACGATCGCGCGGGTCGCCGCCTGGGCGCGCGAGCGCGATATCCGCCTCAGCCGCGAACTCGAAAGCGGCGACGACGCCGCGCTCGCGGCGACGCTCGACACGCTCGTCGCGAGCGGCCTCCTGACCCGCTTCACGGCGGGGAGCGAGACGGTCTATTCGATCGATCCCGCGCATCATCCGATGGCGAGCTATTACCGCAACATCATCGCGCATCATTTCCTCGACCGCGCGATGATCGAGCTCGCGCTGTTCGAATTGCGCGACGCCGACAGCCGCGATGCGACCGACGCCTTCTGGGCGAAGGTCGACCGGCTGCGCGACCTGTTCAAATTCGAATTCTTCTATCCCCCGCGCGACGTGCATCGCACCGCGCTCGAAGCCGAGCTGGGGCGCATCGACCCCGCCTGGGAAAAGCGCCTGGCGAGCGGCGACCGCGGTGTGGCGCAGCTCATCCGCCGCTGCCAGCCGCTCGTCGGCCACGCGATCCTGCTGCCCTTCGCGGAAGCCTATTCGGTCGTCGCCGACATATTGGCGCGCGCGGCGCCGGGCGATGCGGTCGACGAAAAGATGTTGCTCGACGCCGCTCTGGTCGAGGGGCGCCAGGCGTGGCTGCTCCGCCGGATCAGCAGCGAGGCGGCGATCGGGAAATTGCTCTTCGCCAACGGCTTGTCGCTGATGCGGCACAGGGGGCTGGCCGAGACGGCGACCCCCGACGGGCTGAGGGCGCGCCGCGCGCTGCTCGTCGAGCTCCGCGGGCTCGCCAACGTCATGGAATCGATGCGCCTCGCGACGCTGGCGCTCGCGGATCGTTTGCCACCCCATGGAGGATAGGATGCTCAAACAGCTCAGCGCGCAGGACGCCCAGTTCCTCTACACGCAGACCGCGAACAATCTGACGCACATCATGGGGGTCTATATCTACGATCCCTCGACCGCGCCGGGCGGCTTCGTGCGCTTCAAGGACATCATCCGCCACGTCGAGGCTCGCGTCGACACCTCGCCGCTGTTCAGGCGCCGCCTCCACCGGCTGCCCTTCGACCTCGACCATCCCTATTGGGTCGAGGACGAGCATTTCGATATCGAGGCGCATATGAGCCACGCGCGCCTGCCCGAGCCCGGCGACTGGCGCCAGTTCTGCATCGCGGTCGCGCGCTGGTTCTCGAAGCCGATGGACATGAACCGGCCGCTCTGGGACATATATGTCATCGAGGGGCTCGACCGGATCGAGGGCATCCCCAGGGGCAGCTTCGCGATGCTCCACCGCGTCCATCACGCCGCGGTCGACGGCGCCTCGGGCGCGCACGCCTTCATCGCGATGAGCGATATCGACGCGCAGGGCACGCCCGCGATCGCCGAACCCCCGCCGCTGGAGGCGCTGGGCCGCGCGCCGTCGAGCGCCGAGACGGTGACGCGCGCCTGGTCGGCGTCGATGCAGTCGCCGGTCAAGTTCATGAACGCGCTGATGAAGGTGTCGCCCGCGATCGTCGCCTCGGCGCGCAAATCGATCGCGGAGGGCGGGATGGCCGCGGGCGTGCCCGAAACGCGCTTCAACGTCCCCGTCGGCCCGCACAAGATGTTCGACGGCACCACCATCGCGCTCGCCGACGTCGCCGAAGTCCGCAAGAAGGTGCCCGGCGCGACGGTCAACGACGTCGTCCTCACCACCGTCGGTGGCGCGCTGCGCAAATATCTGGAGAAACACAAGGAATTGCCGGGCGAAAGCCTCGTCGCGGTCGCGCCGATCAACCTGCGCGGCAAGGAAAAGGGGGCGGGCCCGGGAGGCAAGGGGGCCTCGACCCCCGGCAATCAGGTCTCGGCGATGAGCGTGCCGGTGCGCACCGACATCGCCGATCCGCTCGAACGGCTCGCGGCGATCCGCGACTATACGGTCGAGGCGAAGGAAGCCAAGGCCGGCGTCAGCGCGCGGCTGATGACCGACCTGTCGCAGCATATCCCCGGCGCGACGATGGCCGCGGTCGCGCGCATCCTGACCAGCGAGCGCTTCGCGGTGCGCGGCACCAACCTCTTCATCTCGAACGTGCCGGGCGCGCAGGTGCCGCTCTATCTCGCTGGCGCGCAGCTCGTGCAGCAATATGGCATGGCGCCGCTCGCCAATAATATGGGGCTGTTCGTCGCGACCCCGAGCTACAACGGCCGCATCGCCTTTTCGATCATCTCCGAACGCGCGGTGATGCCCGACATCGCCTTTTTCCGCGCGTGCATCGACGAAAGCTTCGCGGACCTGATGGCGGCGGCGCCCAAGGCGGAGAAGGTGCCCGCAAAGCCCAAGGCAAAGGCGAAACCGGCGCCCGCAGCGAAAAGTGCGGCCAAGGCGGCATCGAAAGCGGCCACAAAGCCCAAGCCGAAGGCAAAGGCAGCGGGAAAGAAGAAGTCCTCCACTTCGTCACCCCGGACTTGATCCGGGGTCCCGCTTTCCACCGTTGCTGAGCGGGACCCCGGATCAAGTCCGGGGTGACGTGGGTGGAATGAGGGTGTCAAAATAGTTGCCAAAGGCAACGCAACCGGCAAGACTCGCAAAAAATAAACCATATTGCAGGACGACCGAATGATCTTCGCCCCGACGCTCAGCGCCGACGCCGAGCTGGCCAACGCCCCCGACTATGCCGCCTGGTCGAAGGCTGCGCGGACGCATGACGCGAAATCGGGAATGCAGGCGTGGCGCGAGGCCGACGCCAGCGAGCATTTCGATTATAAGGCGATCCGCGCCCGGCTCGAAAAGCTGCGCGGCCTGTTTGCGGCGGGGGACGTCAAGGGGCTGCTCTTCGTGCTCAACGAGGGCATCCACGGCAATATCGACGGCATGGGGCACGAACGCCTCTATCAAAAGGCGCGTTTCGGCACGAAAATACTGATCGAGGCCTATGTCGCCGAGGTCGTCGCCGCGCTGGAAAAGATCGCCGCGTCGCGGTCGATCCCGCGCGAGGAAAAGCGCGACTTCTTCCGCCGCGCCCAGCATTGCTACGGCCGCTCGGCGCTGCTCCTCTCAGGCTCGGGCAGCTTCCTCTTCTTCCACGTCGGCGTGGTGAAGGCGCTGTGGGACGAAGGCGTGCTGCCCAATATTCTCGCGGGGTCGAGCGGCGGGTCGATCGTCGCGGCGATCGTCTGCACCCGCAAGGACGGCGAGGTCGGCACCTTCCTCGGCAGCGACCGGCTCGCCAATCCCGCGCGCGATCCCGAACTCCGCCGCCTCGCCCCCGACGAGGTCCGCGCCCGGCTCGCCGAGCTGATCCCCGACCTGACCTTCCGCGAGGCCTGGGAACTCAGCGGCCGCCACCTCAACGTCTCGGTCGCGCCCGCCGAAAAGCACCAGAACGGCCGCCTCCTCAACGCGATCACCGCGCCCAACGTGCTGATCCGCGAGGCGGTGCTCGCCTCGTGCGCGGTGCCCGGCGTCTTTCCGCCCGTCATGCTGATGGCGCGGGACGAGGATGGCGGGCGCGTGCCCTATCAGCCCGACCGGCGCTGGGTCGACGGCTCGGTGACGCACGACATTCCGACCAAGCGCCTCGAACGCCTCTATGGCGTCAATCATCATATCGTCAGCCAGGCCAATCCGCTGGCGCTGCCCTTCGCGACCGACACGCGCAAGCAGATGGCGCCGATCGAGGCGATCCAGCATGCGTCGATGGCGACCTTCAAGGCGTGGCTCAACGCCAATATGGTGATCTTCCAGAAACCGCTCGAGCTCGTACCGCCCCTGAACAGCCTCGCCAATCTCGCGCGTTCGGTGATCAACCAGGAATATACCGGCGACATCAACATCATCCGGCCGCCCAAATTCTGGTCGCCGACCAAGATCCTCTCCGACCTGTCGCAGGACGATATCGACGAGCTGATCGACACGGGGATGCGCACCGCCTGGCCCAAGGTCGAGATGGTGCGCACCCAGACCGCGATCAGCCGCGCGCTCGACGCGATTCTCGCGAAGATCGACAAAGCGGGCGATGATGGCCCGGGCCATCGCGGCCCGGCGCCGAAGAAGGCGGGGGGTTAAAACGATGGGTTATGAACCTGAATCGCCCTTTTCTCCGTTCGTGCTGAGCTTGTCGAAGCACCGTCCTTATTTTGGCACCGCCAGACGAAAGTACGGCCCTTCGACAAGCTCAGGGCGAACGGCGGAAATTTAATATGGTCGGCAGCGCTATCGTCCTGCCCGCGGGCTCGGCGGGTGCGGGGGCAAAGCTGCACGTTACCCGCTGGCTCCCCGAAGGCTCACCGAAAGCGATCGTACTCCTCGCGCACGGCTATGCCGAACATGCGGGACGGTACGAGCATGTCGCGCAGCGGCTGACCGATGCGGGCTACGCGGTCTATGCGATCGACCATTGGGGCCATGGCCGCTCCGACGGCACGCCGGGCTTCGTGCCGCGTTTTTCGGCCTTTACGGGCGGCATGGCCGAGCTGCTGACGCTGGTCGAGGTCCATCACGCGGGCGTGCCGCGCGTGCTGCTCGGCCACAGCATGGGCGGGCTGATCGCGACCTTGTTCCTGATCGAGCGGCAGGACGCGTTCGTTGCCGCCGCGCTCTCGGGCCCCGCGATCGTCCCCGGCGCGCCGCCCTCGCGCTTCACCGTCTGGATCAGCCGCTTTCTCTCGCGCTTCTTCCCGCGGCTGGGCGTTCTGGCGCTCGATGCGGAAGGCGTCAGCCGCGACCCCGCGGTGGTCGCCGCCTATCGCGCCGACCCGCTCGTCTACACCGGCAAGATCGGCGCGCGGCTCGGCAAGGAGTTCATGGAGGCGATGGCCGCGGCGCAGGCGGGCGCGGCGACGATCACCCTTCCGATCCTGCTCCAGCACGGCGAGGCCGACAAGCTGACCGCCCCCGAGGGCTCGCGCTATCTGTTCGAGCATGTCTCCTCGGCCGACAAGCGGCTGATCGTTTATCCCGGCCTGTTTCACGAAATTTATAACGAGCCCGAACGCGATGCGGTGCTCGACGACCTGGTGGGCTGGTTCGATGCGCATGTCCCCACTCAGAACCCCTCCCCTTCAGGGGAGGGGCAGAGAGACTTGGTCCGGCGTTAGCCGGGCCTTAGTCGAGCGGGGTGGGGTCTATCGGCCTTGCGCACCGCCGACAGACCCCACCCCAACCCCTCCCTGCGAAGGGGAGGGGCTAAGGAGACGCCATGAAAATCCTGCTCGTCCTCCTCTTCGCTCCGCTGATCGCGCTGGCGCTCCTCTATTTCATCTTCCCCGGCCGTCTCGTCGCCTTCGGGCGCTGGCTGCTCCGCAAGCGCGGCGGGATGGTGCAAAAGAGCGTGACGGTCGACGGCCGCACCTGGCCCTATCTCGAGGGCGGCGACCCGGCGAAGCCGTTGCTGCTGCTCGTCCATGGCTTCGCGGGCGACAAGGATAATTGGTCGATGATCGCGCCTTACCTCACGCGCGATTATCATGTCGTCGCGCCCGACCTGCCGGGGTTCGGGGAGAATGAGCGCAACCCCGCGCTCGCTTATGACGTCGCGGCGCAGACCGCGCGGCTCAAGGGCTTCGCCGACGCGCTGGGGCTCGATCGGCCGCACGTCGCCGGCAACAGCATGGGCGGCTGGATCGCGCTGCGCTACGCGCTCGACTATCCGGACGCGCTCGCCAGCCTGATCCTGCTCGACAATGCGGGAGTGAAGGGCGCGAACGACAGCGACCTCGAAAAACAGGCGGCGAACGAGGATTACAACCCGCTCGTCATCGCCAATCTGGAGGATGCCGACCGGCTGGTGGCGATGGTCGTCCACAAGCCGCCCTTCATTCCTTCGCGGCTGAAGCCCGCGCTCTATGGCGACGCGCTCAAATATCGCGACCAGCTCGACGGCATCTTCTGGGTGATCGCCACCGAAATGCGCGACCATCCGCTCAACGACCGGCTCGGCGAGGTCCGGGTGCCGACGCTGATCCTGTGGGGCCGCCACGACCGGCTGATCGACGTGAGCTGCGTCCCCGTGCTCGAAGCGGGCATCGCGGGCAGCACCGCGCACATCATGGAGCATGTCGGCCACGTCCCGATGGTCGAGGACCCGAAAGGCACCGCCGCGATCCTCAAGGGCTTTCTTGCCAAGCTTCCATAACCCCCCGTCACTCGAACAGCAGTCGTCGCCCCCGCGCAGGCGGGGGCCGCCAGCGGTTTGCGCGGCGATGAAGGGCGAGGCCGCCAGCGGCCCCCGCCTGCGCGGGGGCGACGGGATGGGAGCGGCCTTGCCAACCTCCCGCAACCTCGCCACTCTCGCCGAAACAGCGGGGAGAGGGTGATGCGGCTGAAGATCGGCCTGCTCGGGGGCGGCAGCTGGGGAACGACGGTCGCGGCGGTCGTGTCGCGCAACGCGCCGATCACGCTCTGGGCGCGCGACGCCGAAACGGTCGAGAGCATCAACAGTCTCCACGAGAACCGCAAATATCTGCCCGGCATCGCGCTGCCGCCGGCGCTACGCGCGACCGCCGACATGGGCGCGGTCGTCGCCGGGGCCGACGTCCTCGTCATGGGGGTGCCCTCGCACAGCTTTCGCGGGGTGCTCGAAGAGGCGAAGCGGCATTTGCGCCCGTGGGTGCCCGTGATCAGCCTGACCAAGGGTCTCGAACTTTCCTCGGGCAAGCGGATGACCGAGCTGATCGAGGAGATACTTCCGGGCCATCCCGTCGGCGTCCTCACCGGCCCCAACCTCGCGCGCGAGATCATGAGCGGGCAGGCGGCGGCGAGCGTCTTGTCGATGGAGGACGAGATCGTCGTGCGCGCGCTCCAGCCGGTGTTCCACTCGGGCCTGTTCCGCGTCTATACCAACACCGACCTGCTCGGCTGCGAGCTCGGCGGGGTGCTCAAGAACATCATCGCGATCGCGGTCGGCATGGGCGACGGGCTGGGCGCGGGCGACAATACGCGCTCGGCGCTGATGACGCGCGGGCTCGCGGAGATCACGCGGCTCGGCGTCGCGATGGGCGGGCGCGCCGAGACCTTCGCGGGGCTCACCGGCATGGGCGACCTGATCGCGACCTGCACCAGCCCGCTGTCGCGCAACCGCCACGTCGGGGTCGAGCTCGGCAAGGGGCGCCGCATCGACGACATCATCGCCGGAATGAACATGGTCGCCGAAGGCGTGAAGAGCGCCCCCACCGTGATCGCGCTCGCCGAACAACATGGCCTCGACATGCCGATCGCGCGCGATGTGTTCGACGTCACGCAGGGTCGGCGCAGCGCGCAAGAGGTGTTCCGCGGCCTGCTGCGCTCGGCCGTCGGTGACGAGGCGCATCCCGGATAGGGTCGATTCTCCGCCGCCCGGTGTTTTTCGCCGATGAAGCGGGAATAATCGGGCGCTCTCCTTCGTTCCTCCTTCTGACGACAGGTCATGAAGGAGACGAACGATGAAGACATGGACCACGCTCGCACTGTTGCTCGCTCTTCCGGCGTCGGTTGCCGCGGGCGGCCCGCGCTACGAAGCGCCTCCGGGCTTCCAGACGCCCGAAATCCGGGACACGCCGATCGCCGGGGTCTACAACCAATATTGGTATAATTATCGCGCCGACATCGCCGAGGCCGAAAAGGAACTCGGCAGCGACCTTCGCCACGCGACCGACCGCGAGGACCGCTGGGATGCCTGGGACGAGTGGCAGACCGAGGTCATCGACGCCGACAAGGATTATGTGAAGGAAATGCGCAAGAAGGGCTATCGCGCCGCGCGCGTGATCCTCGGCTGATCCCGCTGGCGGGTTGTGAAGGGAAGGGTGGGCGCCGCGCGGCGCCCGCCCTTTCCATGCCCCGTCATTGCGAACGAAGCGAAGCAATCCCGAGCAGGCGCATACCGCTCTGGATTGCTTCGCTTCGCTCGCAATGACGATTATGCTGCCTCCCGTGAGGGCGAAAGGGTCAGCGCCGCCAACCGCCGTCCCTTGCCGCACGCTCGGCGCCCGCATCCAGCGCGTCGCCCGCCATCATGTCCGCCGCCGCGGCCGCGAGGCTTCCCGACGCGGCCTGCCGATAGTCGGTCGCCGCCGCGCCGGGCGTCGTCCGCTCGAGCCGCCAGCGCCCGTCGGCGCGGCACCCGATGCCGTCGACCGCGGCGCTTTCGAAGCTCCGGCAATAGCGGCCCGTGCGGTCGCGGAAGCTGAGGCCGATCCGCACCGGCGCATCCGCCGGCTGGTTCGACGCGAGCTGGGTATCGAGCGCTTCGGACAGCGGTCCCGCGGCGACCAGCGCGCCGCCCTGGACCGCGACCGGCTCGGTGGGTAGCCACGGCCGCAGCCCGATCGTCAGCCCGAGCGCCAGCGACGCCGCGATCGCGCCCCATTGCATCGCGCCGAACCGCGCCCGCTTCGCCTCGCGCCGCGCGGCGAGGCTGGTGTCGACGCGGTCTGCGCCCGCGACCAGGTCGAGCAGCCGGTTCGGCACCGCCTCTTCGGCGACGGGGCCGTAATGCGCCGCCAGCGTCGCGGTCAGCGCGCGGTGGCGGGCGATGGCGTCGGCGATTTCGGGGTCGGCCTCGGCGGCGCGCTCGATGCGGCGCGCGGCGATGTCGTCGAGTTCGCCGTCGACATAGGCGGCGATGGTGGCACGGTCGATCGTCATGCCGCTTCTCCCAACAGGTGCATCAGCGTCTCGCGCCCGCGCGCGAGGCGCGAGGTGACGGTGCCGATCGGCACTTCCAATATCTCCGCCGCTTCGCGATAGGCATAGCCTTCGACAAGGACGAGCATCACCACCTCGCGCTGTTCGTCGGGCAGGTGCGCCATCGCGCCATCGACGTCGCCGCGCAGCGCGCCCGCCTCGACATGCGCGGCGCCGTCGCCGGCGACCTGCAGCACGGCCTCGTCGATCGGCTTCTGGACGCCGCGGCGCGCGGCGGCGCGGCGCTCGTCGATCCACAGGTTGCGGGTGATGCGGTACATCCAGCTGTCCAGTCTCGTTCCGTGGCTCCATTGGTCGCGCGATTTCAGCGCGCGCTCGATGGCCGCCTGGCACAGGTCGTCGGCATCGCTCGCATCGCGCGCCAAGCCGCGCGCAAAACGGCGCAGGCGCGGCAACAGCCCGACCAGTTCGTCCTCAAAGCGCATCGCCTGCCTTTTCGCATGACTGCGGAAGAAACGACGACCTTCTATCGTTTCTTCCGCATCCTGCTAAAATTTTTCGTGGATCGCCTTCACCCGCGATGCGTGAGGAGATGGAATGCGACTGCCGACCGCCCTGATGCTGACGCTCTGCCTGCTGCTCGCGGGCGCCGGGCCGCGCGCGTCGGCGCAGATCGCGCTGCCGCCGGTCCAGCTCCCGGAGCTTCCCCCGCTGCCGCGGATCGGCGAGCGACCGCTGATTGACCTCGACCGCACGCTGGGCCGGCTGCGGCTCGACCGGGTCACCGCGCTGCTCCGCGAGCATCCCGACGCGGTCGAGCTCGACCGCGACGACCAGCCCGCGGTGCGCGGCATCCTCGTCGCGGCCGGAGTCGACGCGGCGATGATCGCGCGCGCGGCCAGCGAAGGCTTCGCGCTGGAGAGCCGCGAGCGGATCGAGGGGCTCGATCTCGACATCGCCCGCTTTCGCGTGCCCGACGGCCGCAGCCTGGCGCGCGCGCAGAAACAGCTCGCGAAGCTGCTCCCCGAGGCCGAGGTCGACGCCGACAATCTCTATTTCGCGAGCGGCAGCGGCGGGACCGCCGGCGCTGTTCTGTCCACGGCAGCACTCGCCGCCGCAGCGCCCGGTCGCGCGTCGCTGGGGCTGATCGACGGCGGCGTCGCGGCGCATCCGTCGGTCGCGGGGCGCGTCGAGCAGCGCGGCTTCGCGCGCGGAGCGCCCAGCCCCAGCCGCCACGGCACCGCCGTCGCCTCGCTGCTGATCGGCGAGGGGACGGTGCGCGGCGCCGCGCCGGGCGCGCGGCTGCTCGCCGCCGATGTCTATGGCGCCGATCCCGCGGGCGGCAACGCGAGCGCGATCGCCCGCGCGCTCGGCTGGTTCGTGCAGCGCGGCGCGGCGGTCGTCACGATCAGCCTCGTCGGCCCCGACAACAAGCTGCTCGCGCTCGCGATCCGGCGCGCGCAGGGGCGTGGGTTGCTGATCGTCGCGGCGGTCGGCAACGACGGCCCCGCTGCGCCCGCCGCCTATCCCGCCGCCTACGCGGGCGTGCTCGGGGTGACGGGGGTCGATGCCAAAGGCCATGTGCTTCCCGAGGCCGGCCGCGCGGCGCAGGTCGATTTCGCCGCGCCCGGCGATGCGGTGCTCGCGGCGACGGGGGCGGCGAGCACCGATCGGCTGCGCGGCACCTCCTTCGCCGCGCCGCTCGTCGCCGGACGCCTCGCGCGCCTCTATCCGGCGCCCGCCGTCGGCCGCATCGACCCCGCGATCCGCGCGCTGGTCGCCGAGGCGCGCGACCTCGGCAAGAAGGGCCGTGACAAGCAGACCGGCTATGGTCTCATCTGCGGCGATTGCGGCCGCTGATTTTTTCGGGAAGAAAATCCGCAGCCTCATCGTTCTCCTTCCAGGCCCACCCCTCCGGGCCACAGCATCAGGAGAAGCATCATGGCTTATCGCACCCATATTTCCGCCGCCGCGCTGATCGCCTCGGCGCTCGTCTTCGCGACCCCCGCTTCGGCGCAGCTGCTCGGTGGCAGCGGCGGGCTTGGTGGCAGCCTCGGCGGCACGCTGGGCGGCACGCTCGGCAATCCGACCGGACCGATCGGCAGCACGATCGGCACGACGGGCGACCTCACCGGTTCGGGGCGCGGCGACGTCGACGTCGACCGCCGCTCGGGCCGCGTCCGCGGGCATGGCGACGCCGATGCGCGCGGCAAGGGATCGGCCGACGCCGGGCTGCTCGGCGACACGCTCGGCACCCAGGCGAGCGGTTCGGGCAGCGCGTCGGGCAGCGGCAGCGTCGACGCGCAGGCCGTCGGCACCGATTTCGTCGGTCAGACCGCGCGCGGCGCGGTCGGCACGGCACGGGGCGCGGCTTCGACCGCAACGGGCACCGCGCGCGGTGCGGTCGGGACTGTCCGCGACCGGGCCGGCGGCGCGCTGTCGAACGTCTCGGGCAGCGCGAGCGGCGCCGGTTCGGCCGCGGGCAGCTTCCAGGGCGGCCTCGGCCAGCTCGCCGCGGCGGGCAGCGGCGCTGCTTCGGGCGACGGCATGTTCGCGGTCGCCCCGGGCATGCCCGTCACCGACCCGCGCGGCAAGGTGATCGGCTACGTCCATGACGTGCGCCAGACCGGCCGCGGCGTCGTGCAGGCGGTGAGTGTCGAGGTCGGCGACCGCGTCGCGACGCTTCCGGCGGCCAGCTTCTCGGGCTCGGGCAATGCGCTCGTCACGGGCATGACCAAGGGGCAGCTCAAGGACGAGGCCAAGCAGCAGGAAGCGGACGCAAACTGACGAACAAGGGGTAGCCGGCGGATCCGCCTGGACGCGCCGGCTATCGACTGGACGGGCCGTCTGACCGGGCGGCCCGTTCTTTTTGCGTGGCCCTCAATAACTCCGCGGCATCCCCAGCACATGCTCGGCGACATAGGAGAGGATCATGTTCGTGCTGATCGGCGCGACCTGATAGAGGCGCGTCTCGCGGAACTTGCGTTCGATGTCATACTCGGCGGCGAAGCCGAAACCGCCGTGGGTCTGGATGCACGCCTCGCCCGCGGCCCAGCTCGCCTCGGCGGCGAGCATCTTCGCCATATTCGCTTCGGCCCCGGCATTCTCGCCCGCCTCATATCTGGCAATCCCGTCGTGGACGAGCAGTTCGGCGGCGCGCATCTGGGCATAGGCGCGCGCGATGGGAAACTGCACCCCCTGATTCTGGCCGATCGGGCGGCCGAACAGCACGCGCTCCTTGGCGTATGAGCTCGCCTTCTCGATGAACCACTTCGCATCGCCGATGCACTCGGCGGCGATCAGCAGCCGCTCGGCGTTCATGCCCGAGAGGATGTAGCGAAAGCCCTTGCCCTCCTCGCCGATCAGGTTCGCGGCGGGGATGCGCATATTGTCGAAGAAGACCTCGGTCGTCGCATGGTTCATCATCGTGTCGATCGGCCGGATCGACAGCGTCCCCGCGGCGAGCGCTTCCTTCATGTCGACCAGGAAGACCGACAGGCCGTCGGTGCGGCTCGCGGCTTCCTCGCGCGGCGTGGTGCGCGCGAGCAGGATCATCAGGTCGCTATGCTCGGCGCGGCTCGTCCACAATTTCTGGCCGTTGACGACGTAATGATCGCCATCGCGCTTGGCCGTGGTCTTCAGGCTCAGCGTATCGGTGCCGCTCGTCGGTTCGGTGACCCCGAACGCCTGCAGGCGCAGCTCGCCCGTCGCGACGCGCGGCAGATAGCGCGCCTTCTGCTCTTCCGAGCCGTGACGCAGCACCGTGCCCATCACATACATTTGCGCATGCACCGCGCCGCCGTTGCACCCCTGGCGCTGGATCTCCTCGAGGATCGCCGCGGCGGCCGACAAGGGCAGTCCCGCGCCGCCATAGTCCTCGGGGATCAGCGCGGCGAGATAGCCCGCTTCGCCCAGCGCCGCGACGAACTCCGACGGATATTCGCGCGCGCGGTCCTTCGCCTGCCAATAGGGGCCGGGAAAGGCGGCGCACAGCTTGGCGACCTCTTCGCGGATGGCGGTGTAATCGTGCATGGGTCTCGCTTTCCTCAGATCGGATCGTAGCCGAACACGTCGCCCGACCGCTCGTCGGGCCGGGCGAAGCTCGGGCGGAACGCGGGCAGCATCTCGTCGGCGATCGCCTGCGCGGTCCAGCCCTCGCTTTTCTGCATCGAACGGATCGGGCGCGGCTTCGAAAAGAGGAAGATCTCGTTCTTGCGCACGCCGAAGATCTGGTTGGTGACCTCCTCCGCCGCGTCGCTGGCGAGAAAGGCGACGAGCGGCGCGATCTTGTCGGCGCTCATCGTCTTCATCCGCTCGACCCGCTCGAGTTCCTCGGGGGTCGAGGCGGGGATCGACGCGGTCATCCGGCTCCATGCGAAGGGCGCGATGCAGTTCGACCGCACTCCGGCGCGCGCCATGTCGAGCGCGATCGACTGCGACAGGCCGACGATGCCCAGTTTCGCCGCCGAATAATTGGCCTGCCCGAAATTGCCGATCAGCCCGCTGGTCGAGGTGAAGTGGATGAAGCTGCCCGACCCCTGCTCGCGGAAATAGGGCGTCGCGGCCTTCGACACGTTGAAGCAGCCGTTCAGATGGACGTCGATCACCGCGTTCCAGTCCTCGTGGCTCAGCCTGTGCCAGATGCGGTCGCGCAGGATGCCGGCATTGTTCACCACCGCGTCGATGCGTCCGAAATGCTGCACCGCATCCTCGACGATGCTCGCCGCGCCCTTGGGGTCGGCGACGCTCGCGCCGTTGACGATGGCGCGGCCGCCCGCCGCCTTGATGTCGTTCACCGTCTCCTCGGCGGGCGACAGGTCGGCGCCTTCGCCTTCGCCCGAGGTGCCGAGGTCGTTGACCACCACCGCCGCGCCCTCGCGTGCGCAGAGCAGCGCGATCTCGCGCCCGACCCCGCGCCCCGCGCCGGTCACCGCCACCACCTTGTCCGCCAACAACCCGCTCATGCCGAGTCTCCCATATCTCCGTCGAACCGGGGCTAGGGGAGCGGGGGATATATTTCAATATCTCGAAGTCATTTTCATATATATGAAAGCAAAACACGGCCGTCATTGCGAGCGGCGTAGCCGCGCGGCAATCCAGAGTAGCGGTAACCGCGCTGGATTGCTTCGCTCCGCTCGCAATGACGCAGCAATAGAGCTCGGCCTCTAAACCCCCGCTTCGCCCAGCAACGCCTTCGCTTCGGCGCCCTGCCAGTCGATCGCGCCGACCACCCGCCAGACCTCCTTGCCCTCGGCATCGTAGAGGATGCTCGTCGGCAACGCGCTGCTCGCCGCGTCGAGCAAGGCGTTCTCGGGGTCGATATAAGGCTGGAGCGTTTTCAGCCCGGCCTTCTGGAACCAGGGATCGACGACCGCGGCGCCCTGCAGATCCTGCGCGACCGCGATCACCGCCATCGCCTTGCCCTGTTTCGCCGCGAGCGCGTCGAGCGTCGGCATCTCGGCGACGCACGGCGCGCACCAGGTCGCCCACAGATTGACGAGCAGCGGCTTGCCCTTGAACGCCGCGAGCGTCACCGGCGCGTCGTCGGGGCCGCGGAAGCTCGCGGCGGGGGCCGCCTCGCCGGCGTGGCTGCGGTCGAGCTGATGCTGGAAGGTCTCGACCCCGCGCGCATCCTTCGCTTCGCCGGGCGCAATATTTGCTTGGGACGCCCACGCTTGCCCCCCGTCCTGCTTTTCCCTATCGCAGCCGGCGATCGACCCCGCCAGCAGGATGGCGAGGAGGGCAATTTTCGGGTTTGGGACGCGGTGAATGGCGGAATCTCCGGACAAGAGCAGCATGTGGGGCGGCCGCTTCGGTGGCGGTCCCGCGGCGATCATGCAAGAAATAAACGCCTCGATCCCCGTCGACAAGCGGCTGTGGGAAGAGGATATCGCCGCGAGCCGCGCGCATGCCGCGATGCTCGGCGCGCAGGGCATCGTCGCCGCCGATGACGCCGCGGCGATCGATGCCGGCCTTGCGCGGATCGCCGAAGAGTTCGCGCGCGAAGGCGTGCCCGTAGACCTCGCGCTCGAGGATATCCACATGACGGTGGAATCGCGGCTCAAGGACATCGTCGGCGAACCCGCCGGGCGTCTCCATACCGCGCGCTCGCGCAACGACCAGGTCGCGACCGATTTCCGCCTCTGGACGCGCACCGCCTGCGACCGCATCGACGCGGGATTGAAGGCGCTGCAGGCCGCGCTGCTCGCGCGCGCCGACGAGCATGCCGGCAGCATCATGCCCGGCTTCACCCATCTCCAGGTCGCGCAGCCGGTGACGCTCGGTCACCATCTCCTCGCCTATGTCGAGATGGCGGGCCGCGACCGCGGGCGCTTCGCCGATGCGCGCGCGCGGCTCAACGAATCGCCGCTCGGCGCCGCGGCGCTCGCCGGCACGGGTTTTCCGGTCGATCGTAACGCGACCGCGAAGGCGCTCGGCTTCGACCGCCCGATGGCGAACAGCATCGACGCCGTGTCCGACCGCGACTTCGCATTGGAATTCTGCGCCGCCGCCTCGATCGCCGCGCTCCACCTGTCGCGCCTCGCCGAGGAGATCGTGATCTGGGCCAGCCAGCCCTTCGGTTTCGTGGCCTTGCCCGATGCCTGGTCGACGGGCAGCTCGATCATGCCGCAAAAGCGCAACCCCGACGCCGCCGAGCTGGTGCGCGGGCGCGCGGGGATGCTGCTCGGCGCCTTCCAGCGGCTCGCCGTCATCGTGAAGGGGCTGCCGCTCACTTACTCGAAGGATTTGCAGGACGACAAGGAAACGGTGTTCGGCGCCTTCGACGCGCTCGCGCTGTCGCTCGCCGCGCTGACCGGCATGGTCGAGACGCTGAGTTTTCGCACCGACCGGATGCGCGCGCTCGCCGCCTCGGGCTTCTCGACCGCGACCGATCTCGCCGACTGGCTGGTGCGCGAGGCGGGGGTGCCGTTCCGCGAGGCGCACCATATCGTCGGCGCGTGCGTGAAACGATCCGAGGAGCTGGGCGTTGAACTGTCGGCGCTGCCCATCGCCGAGGCCGCGGCGATCCACGCCGCCGTGACGCCGCAGGCGCTCGCCGCGCTGACCGTCGAGGCTTCGGTCGCCAGCCGCATCAGCTATGGCGGCACCGCGCCCGAACGGGTAAGAGACGCCATCGCCGCGGCCCGCGCCGCGCTGGAGAGTTGACGATGCGAACCCGCCCGCTGACCGCCGTCCTCCTGTCGGCCGCCGCCCTCGCGGCGACGCTCGGCGCGTGCGGCAAGCGCGAGGATCTGAAGCCGGTCGTGGGCCAGGCCCCGCCGGTCATCCCGATCGGCGCGACGCGCCCCCCGACGAACGAGGAGCTGACGACGCCTGACGCGCAGGCCAAGCCCGCGCGCAGCGACGAACTTCTCAAACGCTCGGAACAACGCGAGCCCGACGATTTCGACCTGCCCCCGCCAGGCTGATTTTCGGAAGCCTATCTATTTCCGCTCGTGCTGAGCTTGTCGAAGCACCGTCCTTCTTGCGGCGCTCGCAAAGAAAGAACGGCCCTTCGACAGGCTCAGGGCGAACGGATTCAATATCAGGATCTGTTTGTGGACCATTTTGAACTTCGTGACGGCGTGCTCCACGCCGAAGACATCCCCCTGCCGCGCATCGCCGCCGAAGTGGGAACCCCCGTCTATGTCTATTCGCGCGCGACGCTCGAACGCCATGCGCAGGTGTTCCGCGACGCGCTGAAGGATGTGCCGAAGAAGCACATCGCCTTCGCGATCAAGTGCAACCCGAACCTCGGCGTGCTGCGCGTGCTCGCGCGTCAGGGCTATGGCGCCGACGTCGTCTCGGGCGGCGAGCTCGAACGCGCGCTCGCTTCGGGCATGGCGGCCGAGGACATCGTCTTCTCGGGCGTCGGCAAGACCCGCGCCGAGCTCGCGCAGGGCCTCGATCGCGGCATCGGCCAGTTCAACATCGAGCATGAGCCCGAGGGCGTCGCGCTCGCCGAGATCGCGCTGGCGCGCGAGACGACCGCGAATGCGGTGCTGCGCGTCAATCCCGACGTCGACGCGGGCACCCACGCCAAGATCTCGACCGGCAAGGCCGAGAACAAGTTCGGGGTCGGCATCGACGCCGCGCCCGAAATCTTCGCGCGGCTCGCGGGGCTGCCCGGGCTCAACCTGCGCGGGGTTGCGCTCCACATCGGCAGCCAGCTCACCAGCCTCGCGCCGCTGGAGGCCGCGTTCGAGCGCGTCGGCCGCCTCGTCGCCGACCTGCGCGCCGCGGGGCACAGCATCACCCATGTCGACCTCGGCGGCGGGCTCGGCGTGCCCTATCGCCCCGACGACGATCCGCCGTCGCCCGCCGACTATGGCGCGATGGTCGCGCGCGTGACGAAGGATTGGGACGTCACCCTGATGTTCGAGCCCGGCCGCGTCATCGCGGGCAACACCGGCGTGCTCTTGACCGAAGTGCTGTGGGTCAAGCCCGGCGCGACCCATCCCTTCGTCATCGTCGACGCCGCGATGAACGACCTCGCGCGCCCGGCGCTCTACGATGCGTATCATGATTTCGTCGCGGTCGAACCGGGCGGCGAACGGATGACCGCCTCGATCGTCGGCCCGGTGTGCGAGACCGGCGACACCTTCGCGCGCGACCGCGACATCGACGTCGTGCAATCGGGCGATCTCGCGGTCTTCCGTACCGCGGGCGCCTATGGCGCGACGATGGCGTCGACCTACAACAGCCGCAGCCTCGTCCCCGAAGTGCTCGTCGACGGCGACCGCTACGCCGTGGTCGCCGACCGCATCGCGGCGGGCACCATCATGGCGGCGGAGCGAGTTCCGGATTGGATCGAATAAATCCAAATCCTCCCCGCTCGCGGGGAGGGGGACCGCCGCAGGCGGTGGAGGGGGCTAGCGTCCTGAAGCGATGCTTGCGTGAGGACGCGAGCCCCCTCCGTCAGGCCTGCGGCCTGCCACCTCCCCGCAAGCGGGGAGGATTTTGCTTCGGTCCGTGCTAGAATGCCGCCCATGCACCAGCTCCCGATCTTCCTGACCCTCACCGGCCGCACCGTCGTGCTCGTCGGAACCGGCGAGGCGGCCGACGCCAAGGCGCGGCTCGTCGCGCGCGCCGGCGGGCGGATCGTGTCGGCGTGGGAGCCCGGCGCGAGCCTCGGCTTCGTCGCGCTGGACGACGCCGACGCCGCGCGCGCCGCGGCCGAGGCGCTGCGCGCGCGCGGGCTGCTCGTCAACGTCGTCGACCGCCCCGATCTTTGCGATTTCACCACGCCCGCGATCGTCGACCGCGCGCCCGTCACCATCGCGATCGGCACCGGCGGCGCGTCGGCGGGGCTCGCCAAAGCCGTCCGCCAGCGTATCGAGGCCTTGCTCCCCGCGCGGCTTGGCGCGCTCGCCTCGGCGCTCCACGCCGCGCGCGCCGCGATGACCGCGCGCTGGCCCGCCGCCGCCGACCGCCGCCGCGCGATCGACGCCGCGCTCGATGCCGGCGGCGCGCTCGACCCGCTCGACGGCGGCGCGGTGGAGCGCCTCGAGGCCTGGCTCGCCGCCGCCCCCGACGCCGCGCCGCCCGCGCGCCTCGAAACCATCGCGCTCGCCAGCGCCGACCCCGACGAGCTCACGCTGCGCGCCGCGCGCCTGCTCGGGCAGGCCGACCACATCTTTCACGCGCCTTCGGTGCCGCCCGCGATCCTCGCCCGTGCCCGCGCCGACGCCGCACGAACCGAGGCCGAGGCCCCCCCCGCCGCGCCGCCGCCCGGCCTGTCGCTGTGGCTCGCGCCATTAAATTAAGTTAACTGGCGCCGCCCGCGCGCCCTTCCCATCCTGTTCGCGGCGGATCAAACGCCGGAAAACAGGAGGGATTATGCCAATGCCAGCCATCGACATCGCCGCGCTGCCGCTGCTCGACACCGCGGTCGGCCTGTTCGGCTCCTTCGCCGCCGAAATGGCGACGTCGAAGCCGTCGGTCTTCGAAGCGACCGTCACCGTGATGCTCGTCATCTACGACTGACCGTGCGCGCGGGCGGCATCCCGCGCCGCCCGCGCCATCGCTCCGGAGGCCCGCATGTCAGCGCCCGCTTCGCGTCACGACCATTATCCGCGCGCCGATGGCCCCCGGCGGCAGGCGATGCGCGCCGCCGCCGCGGCACTCGCCGATCGCTGGGCGACGGAGGATGACGCGCCCGCCGGCCTCCTCGCCGTGATGCGCGCGCAGGCGACCGCGCCGCCCGGCGAGGCGATCGCCGCCCTCGCGCCCTGGCTCGACGATATCGGCTGGCTGCGCGCCCGGCTCGCGCAGGCGCTGGACCTGTTGGCTGCCGACCCTTTCGCCCGCCCGCCACTCCGTCCCGTCGGCGGCGGTGCGCTCGGGGGGCTGCTGCTCGCGGAGGCGGGCGCGATCCGCCTGACGCTGCTCGTTCGCCCGGTCGAGGCGGCATTGCGCGGCGCGGCGCCGTCCGCGCTTTTCGTCCCCGGCCGGGCGCGCATCCGCATTCTCGCCGCGGGCAACGCCGCGATCCGCCTTCACCATGCCCCAGTGAGCCGCGCCGAGGAGGCCGGCGCTTTCACCGCCGCCGCCGCGAGCCCGTGCGTCAGCGACCCGCCGCGCCCGCTCGCCGGGGGCGAGACGCTGGCGCTCGACACCGCGCGCACCGCCTTCAGCCTGATCGGCGGCAGCGGCGACGTGCTGATGCTCGAACTCGCGGCGCAGCCGCCGTCGCGCCTCCCGATCCGCGCCTACGACAGCGAAAGCGGCCGGCTCGTCCACGTCTCGGTGTCGCGCCGCGACAGCAGCTTCCGCGCGATGGCGCTGACCCTGCTGCGCACGATGCGCCGCGCCGACGCGGCGCCGCTGTTCGCCGACGAGACGCGCACCGAGGATTTCGCGGCGCGCTGGCACGCGATGCGCGAACTCGTCGCGCTCGACCCCGCCGCCGCCCGCGCGCCGCTGGCGCGTATGGCGGAGGAAGACCGGCACCCGGAGGTCCGCCACGCAGCAACGGCGACGCTGGCGCTCTATCAATCCCCTCCCGCAAGCGGGAGGGGCAGCGAGGCTTGCGAACTTGTTCGCTAGCCGCAGCGGGGTGGGCATGACCGCACTGCCGTTGCCCACCCCCAACCCCTCCCGCATGCGGGAGGGGAGAAGGAGACCCCATGCCCCACATCATAACGCCGCCCGCCGCCCCCGAAATCGACCTCGCCGAAGTCGCGGCGCGCCTCGACGAATCCGGCGTCGACCTCGCCGATGAAGCAAACCTCGCCCGATGCGCGCATCTCCTCGCCGGCCTGTCGCGCAACCGGCACTTCCTCGCCGACCGCGTCATCGCCGAACTTAAGGCGAGTTACAGCGACCAGCTCGAAACCAACCGCTATTCGGCGCAGGTCTTTCTCCTCCACCGCAGCCGCCGCGGCTGGTTCCTCCGTGCCAATCTGTGGCCCGCGGAAAGCGATGCCGTCTACGCCGCGAGCGGCCCCGCGGCCTTCGCCTACGGCCTGCCGCACGACCATAATTTTCACTTCCTCACGACGGGCTATTGGGGCCCTGGCTATGTCAGCGACTATTACGACTACGACCCCGAAGCCGTCGACGGCCGCCTCGGCGAGCCGATGAAGCTGAATTTCGTCGAGCGCAGCACCCTCGCCGAGGGCAAGATGCTCCTCTACCGCGCCCATCGCGACATCCACAGCCAGCTCCCGCCGGAGCGGCTGTCGATCAGCCTCAACATCATGGACGAGGGCGAGCACGTCCCCTGGCGCGACCAATATATCGTGGACCTCGAACATGGCACGATCGCCCGCCGTCCGACCCTGACCCCCGGCGAGATGCTACTCCGCTGCGCGGTGCACCTGACCGAAAATGGCAGGGACATCGCGACGGAGTTCGCCAAGGCGCACCCAGTCCCCCGCCTCCGCGCGAACGCCATCGCCGCGCTGGCGGCGGTGCAGGCGGGAGAGGGCAGGACGGCGGTGCTGGAATGCGGGATGCGCGATGGCGATGCGCGGGTCAGGGACGATTGCGCGCGGTGGCTGGCGATTTAGATTTCAGAACTTCGGCGAAATGGGTCCGGCTTGAATAAACCCCTTTCCTACATTCCCCGGCCGTGCCAGCCTCGACTCTTCGGCTCTTTCGCTTCGTGGATGCTTCGCCCGCCCTGCGCTCCCGCGTAGGCCCAAATCTTTCGGACGGGTATTATGGTACCGGAGGGGAGTGACAAGTTTGACAACTTTGGAATAAAGTTGCGCTGGATCGGCGCCGCGCGGGGCGGGGCCGCTGGCGGCCGACTCGCCTGCTGACAGCGCCGCAAACCCCTGCTAACGCGCGCGCCATGACAACGCCCCTCTCCCATATCCGTAATTTTTCGATCATCGCGCACATCGACCATGGCAAGTCGACGCTGGCCGACCGGCTGATCCAGTTCACCGGCGGGCTGACCGAGCGCGAGATGTCGGCGCAAGTCCTTGATAATATGGACATCGAGAAGGAGCGCGGGATCACCATCAAGGCGCAGACGGTGCGCCTTTCCTATAAGGCGCACAACGGCGAGACCTATCAGCTCAACCTGATGGACACGCCGGGCCACGTCGACTTCGCCTATGAGGTGTCGCGCAGCCTCGCCGCGTGCGAGGGCGCGCTGCTCGTCGTCGACGCGGCGCAGGGGGTCGAGGCGCAGACGCTCGCCAACGTCTATCAGTCGATCGAGCATGATCATGAGATCGTGCCGGTGATCAACAAGATCGACCTGCCCGCCGCCGACGTCGACAAGGTGAAGGCCGAGATCGAAGACATCATCGGCCTACCCGCCGACGACGCGGTGCTCGCATCGGCCAAGTCGGGGATCGGCATCGAGGAAGCGCTCGAGGCGATCGTCGCGAAAATTCCGCCGCCGAAGGGCGATGCGTCGGCGCCGCTCGTCGCGATGCTCGTCGACAGCTGGTACGACCCCTATCTCGGCGTCGTCATCCTCGTCCGCGTCGTTGACGGCGTGCTGAAAAAGGGCCAGCAGATCAAGTTCATGCAGGCGGGCACCACCCATCTGATCGACCGCGTCGGCTGCTTCACGCCGAAACGGCAGGACCTGACCGAGATCGGCGCCGGCGAGATCGGCTTCATCACCGCGCAGATCAAGGACGTCGCGCAGGCGCGCGTCGGCGACACGGTGACCGACGCGAAGAAGCCCGCCGCGGCGCCGCTCGCCGGGTTCAAGGAAGTCCAGCCCGTCGTCTTCTGCGGCCTCTTCCCGACCGACGCGAACGACTTCGAGAAGCTGCGCGAGAGCATCCAGAAGCTGCGGCTCAACGACGCGTCGTTCAGCTTCGAGATGGAGACGAGCGCCGCGCTCGGCTTCGGCTTCCGCTGCGGCTTCCTCGGTCTCCTCCACCTCGAGATCATCCAGGAGCGGTTGACCCGCGAGTACGACCTCGACCTGATCACCACCGCGCCGTCGGTGGTCTACAAGCTGAAGCTCACCCGCTCGAAGGACGGCGGCCCGACCGAGATGGAGCTCCACAACCCCGCCGACATGCCCGACCCGAACCGGATCGAGGAGATCGAGGAGCCGTGGATCGAGGCGGTCATCTATGTCCCCGACGAATATCTGGGCAGCATCCTGAAGCTGTGCCAGGATCGCCGCGGCATCCAGAAGAACCTCACCTATGTCGGCGGCCGCGCGCAGATCACCTACGAACTGCCATTGAACGAAGTGGTGTTCGACTTCTACGACCGGCTGAAGAGCATCAGCCGCGGCTATGCGTCGTTCGACTATCACCAGATCGGCCACCGCCCCGGCGACCTCGTCAAGATGAGCATCCTCGTCAACAACGAGCCGGTCGACGCGCTGAGCATGATCGTCCACCGCGGCACCGCCGAAAGCCGCGGCCGCGGCATGTGCGAGCGCCTCAAGGACCTGATCCCGCGCCACATGTTCAAGATCCCGATCCAGGCGGCGATCGGCGGCAAGGTGATCGCGCGCGAGACGATCGCCGCGCTGCGCAAGGACGTGACCGCCAAATGCTACGGCGGCGACGCGACCCGCAAGAAGAAGCTGCTCGAGAAGCAGAAAGAGGGCAAGAAGCGGATGCGCGAATATGGCAACGTCAACATCCCGCAGGAGGCGTTCATCGCCGCGCTGCGGATGGGGGACGATGCCTGACCCATCGGGCTAGGGGAGCGGCAGCCACCCTTGTCCCGCCGGCATAGGCGCCCTATCGTCGGGGGATCGCTCGCGGCCGGGGAGATCGGCATGGCAACGACCGCGCGGGTGCCGCTGGGCGGCATCGAGGTGCATAGCGTGCTCGCCGACGGCACCGCCGTCTGCCTGCGCACGATCACGCCCGCCGACGAGCCGCTGCTGCGCGAGGGGATCGCGAAACTGTCGGCCGAGGCGCGCTATCTGCGCTTCTTTTCGCCCGCGCCGATGCCGCCCGACAGCGTGGTCGAGCGGCTGGTCGACGTCGACGGGCACGACCATATCGCGTGGGGGGCGCTGTGCACCGAATGCGAGGGGACGCCGGCGATCGGCGCGGTGCACGCGGTGCGGCATGCCGACGGAGGGCGGATCGGCGAATATTCGGTCGCGGTGCTCGACGCCTTTCACGGCAAGGGGCTCGCGCGGATGATGACCGCGGCGCTGCTGATCCAGTGCCTCGCCGAGGGGCTGGCCGCGCTCGACGTCGACATATTGTCGGAAAATCTCGCCGCGGCGCGGCTCGTGGGATCGCTCGGCGCCGAATGGCGGCGCGCGGCGGCGGGGGTGTCCGAATATCGGCTCGACGTCGCGGTGGCGCTCGATCTGCTGCGGCGGGACGAGGATGCGCGCGGGGTGCAGGATGTGTTCCGGGCGCTGGGGGGAACCCAGAGGGCGGGCGCGGCATAGAAAAGGGCGCCGCGGCGATGCCGGGCGCCCTTCCTTGCCGCCTTCGCGAAGGCAGGCAGGCTTATTTCTTGACCTCGCCGGCGGGCGGGGTCTGGGGAGCCGCAGCGCCGGTTTCGGACGGAGCGATTTCGCCCTTGTCGTCGATCGCGTTGGCCTTTTCCTCGCCCTGGGCTTCAACGGCGTCGGCCTTGTTTTCCATGGCATCCTGCGCCGGGCCTTCAGGCATGGCGTCGGCCTGGTCGTCGATCGCGTCGGCTTGGGCTTCGGCCTGATCCTCGACCTTGTCGGCCTGCGGGCTCTGGCACGCGCCGAGCGCGAGCGCCGACGCGGCGGTGAGGGTGATTGCAAACTTGCGCATGTGAGTGATCTCCTGATTGACTCCGTGGCTTAACGCCGGGTGAACGCAGGGGTTGCAAGGAAATTTCCAAATAGCGGAAACATAAGGGGTTTTTCTGAGGGTTCGGACGGAGAACTCGTGCCGCGAGCAAAAAAGAGGGCGCCCGCGGCGCCCTCTTCCGTTCGTGTCCGACGGCCTCGGTCAGAAGCGCTGCTGGCGCTCGTAAAGGTCGCGGTAGTGCTGGATGCGCGTGACACGCAGCCCCGGCATGCCGCTGCGGTCGATCGACCGCTGCCAGCCGGCGAATTCCTCGAGCGTCAGCCCATAGCGTTCGCACGCCTCGTCGACGGTCAGCAGGCCGCCGTTGACCGCCGCCACCACTTCGGCCTTGCGCCGCACGACCCAGCGCGTGGTGTTCGGCGGCGGCAGCGAGTCCAGCGTCAGCGGTTCCCCGAGGGGGCCGATGACCTGGGCCGGGCGGATTTTCTGATTCTCGATCATAGTCATTCCATAATGTCTTGAGCGGGGGGGATCGGTTCGACCGACAGCCGCTTACCTATATGGGCTAGGTTCAACATCGGCTGAAACCCTCTGGTAAACGGGCCGTTCATGGTTTCGGACAGGGCGTTTTTCCGATCGGACAGATCGAAGAAACGCGCCGGTCGCAGGTCGACGGAACGGGCCCCACCCGCATTTCCGCCCAGCATTGCGCGCAGAGCGTTCACCGCCGTCCGGTGCGATTCGCGATGCGACCGGGCGCGGAGCAGGCGCACGGTCGGCAAGGCGGCCTGCCGCGCGGCGGAAACGGCCAGAATGATGTCGAAGCCGGGCTTCGACAGACTGGCGGCACCGGCAGGGCGCGGAAGATCGGACGGGGCGAGGTTCATGCTGCCCGTCTAACCGAGACCCGCTAAAGCGGAGTAAATGTCCATTTCAGAGCTTGTTAGCGAAGCTTAACCCCCGTCAATATTTTGACGCGGCGCGCGGAAAAGCTGGCATTTCGGGCGGACCATCCCTAGATGGCCGCGATCATGGCCCATGTGCTTTCCCCTGACCGACTCGGCGATTTCCAGCTCGCCGAACCGCTGAAGGACCGGCGAATCGTCGTCGCCATGTCGGGCGGAGTCGATTCGAGCGTCGTCGCCGCGCTCGCGGCGCGTTCGGGCGCCGAGGTGATCGGGGTGACGCTGCAGCTCTATGATCATGGCGCCAAGGCGAAGCGTGTCGGGGCGTGCTGCGCCGGGCAGGACATCCGCGACGCGCGCGCGGTCGCCGACCGGCTGGGTTTCGCGCACCATGTCCACGACCATGAAAGTCGCTTTCGCGACACGGTTATCGACCAGTTCGCCGACGAATATCTCAGCGGGCGGACCCCGATTCCCTGCGTGCGCTGCAATATGGGGGTCAAGTTCACCGATCTGTTCGCGCTGGCAAAGGACCTCGGTGCCGACTGCCTCGCGACCGGCCATTATGTCCGCCGCGTGATGGGACCGGCGGGTGCCGAGTTGCACCGCGCGGTCGATCCGGCGCGCGACCAGAGCTATTTCCTGTTCGCGACGACGCAGGAACAGTTGGACTTCCTGCGCTTTCCCCTGGGCGGGCTGGAGAAGAGCGTGGTGCGCGAGATCGCGCGCGAGCTCGGCCTCGGTGTCGCTGGCAAGCCCGACAGCCAGGACATCTGCTTCGTTCCCGACGGCGATTATGCCAGCCTCGTCCGCAAGTTGCGTCCCGAGGCCGATGACCGGGGCGAGATCGTCCATGTCGACGGCACGGTGCTCGGCGCGCATCGGGGTCTGATCCACTATACGGTCGGCCAGCGGCGCGGGATCGAGATCGGCGGACAAGCCGAGCCGCTCTACGTCGTGCGGCTCGATGCCGAGGCGAAGCGCGTCGTCGTCGGGCCGCGGCGCGCGCTCGCCGTGTCGGGAGCACGGCTCGGCGAAGCGAACTGGCTCGCCGATATCGAAGGCCGCGACGTGCTCGCCAAGGTGCGCAGCATGGCGAAGCCGGTGCCGGCGCGGGTCGAAGGCGACCGGCTGCGCTTCGCCGCGCCCGAATATGGCGTCGCGCCGGGACAGGCGGCGGTGCTTTACGACGCGGCGGACGCAAGCCGCGTGCTCGGCGGCGGCTGGATCGAGGAAACGCTGGCCGCGGACCTCGCGGAATAGATTGAACTTTTCCCGCCGATGCCGCAGCCTGTGCGGCAACAAGGGGAGAGACGATATGATCAACTGGGTGTTGCGCGGTGCCGTCCTGCTGTGGGCGCTGTTTTTTGCCATCGTCGGCTTGCGCGGGATATTCGACCCGGCGAGCTTCACCGAATTGTTCGGCATCATCGCCGAGGGTCCGGCCGCGAACACGGTGCGCGCCGACCTGTCGGCCTTTTTCCTGGTCGCCGCGGGTGGTGCGGCGGTGGGCGCGCTGCTGCCCGGTTGGTCGCGCGCGCTGCTGGTTCCCGCCGCGCTTTACGGCACCGCGCTGATCGGCCGGTTGATCGGGGCGGGCAGCGGCGATGTCGTCAACGCCGGCATCATCCAGGCGATGATCATCGAGGCGCTGTCGACCGGATTGATGGTTGCAAGCTGGTGGATCCTGTCGCGGCCGGCCGCGGCGGCGGCCGAGGCGCCGGTCGACACGGTGCACTGATCGGCCCACGAGGGAATGAATTGCGGCTTCCGGCCGGTTTCGGCCATATCTTCTCCCCTCCCTTCTAGGGAGGGGCTGGGGGTGGGTAGCCGCCGAAGGCGGCGTTCTTTTGCAGGCTCGCTCCGCTCGCGCACCCACCCCTAACCCCTCCCTGAAAGGGAGGGGAATGGCTCAAATCCACCCCAAAGCACACACCCCGCATAACCGCCAACTCCCGCTTGCTTGTCTTTTTGACAATTATGTGAGTAACTGCCGGCCGGGTCGCTTCCGGTTCCTTTGTGGTGGAAAGGAAACAAGGATGGCCGACGAGGATAAACGAAACAGGCCCGACCGGCGGTCGGGCGATCGGCGCGTCGCCGACGATCCGGATTACAAGGGCCCCGAGCGCCGCAAGGGCGAGCGGCGCACCGGCAAGGATCGCCGCTCGCCCTGATGATGGGGCGGGGCGCTGCCGCGAAGGAGGATTGCCGTGACCGCAGCGCCCGTTCCGCGTCTGTCCGTCGACATCGTTTCCGACGTGATGTGCCCGTGGTGCATCATCGGCTGGCTGAAGTTCGAGACGGTGATGGCGCATTTCGCGGGCCGGCTCGACTTTCGCGTCCAATGGCATCCGTTCGAGCTCAACCCCGGCATGCCGCGCGAAGGCGAGGATGCGGCGGAGCATGTGATCCGCAAATATGGCATCACGCCCGAGCAGAGCCGCGCGAACCGCGACCGGATGGCGGGGATCGCCGCCGATCTGGGCTTCACCTTCAACCGCGGGCCGGGTTTCCGGATGCGCAACAGTTTCGACGCGCACCGGTTGCTGACCTGGGCGGGGGCGCTCGAGGCGCCCGACCAGACCGAGCCGACCGGCGTTCAGACCGCGCTGAAGCTCGCGCTGTTTCGCGCCCATTTCACCGACAATCGCGATGTAAGCGACCAGGACGTCCTCACCGACGTTGCCGCGTCGGTCGGGCTCCCTGCCGATCGCGCCGCGGCGATCCTGGCCTCGGACGATTATGCCGAGATGGTGCGTACCGAAGAAGCCTATTGGGCCGAGCAGAATATCACCGGCGTCCCCGCCTTCATCCTGGACGGGCGGATGCTGATCCCCGGCGCGCAGGATCCCGAGGCGTTCATCCGCGTGATCGAGCGCAAGGTGCTGGCCGACGCGGCCTGAGGAACGGCGGCGCCGCGCCGCGCGTTGAACCGGCATTCAGCGTGAAGGAGCCGGTCATGAGCGACAAGTCCTCGAAACCTCCCGTCGACGATGCCCGCGATCCCGGCGCGCCTGAGGCGGTCAATCGCGAACAGCGCGACGACGATGCACAGGCGCAAAGCGTTGCCGAGGATGCGCGACGCGGCCGCCGGCTGGAGGACAGCGCCAAGCCGCCCTCCCGCGACGAACGCGACGATACGCAGGACCTGGTCGATCATATGCGCCAGATGGAGCGGTCGGGCCGCATCGACATGGACGCCTATCGCGGCGAACGGAGCGACGATGACGAGGAGGGCGAACTCGGCCCTGGCGGGATCGACGACGACGAGCCGCGCGGGGCGCCGTGAGCCCGGTCGGAAACGGCGCCGCGCTGGACGCGTTTCGCCCGCCTTCGCTTTCATAGCGGACGGAGCCGTTGGTACTTCGGTAAGCCCGGCATGGCAAACCGCCGCCATGCCGCACCCTTCCTTCCGGCCCAGTCGGCACCCCCGCAAAGCCCATCGCGACGCCGCGCGCTTCCGCCGCCGGCGGTGGCCGAGCTTCGGCATCGGGCTGGTGCTTGTGGCGCTGGGCGGCTTCGTCGGCACCCTCGCTGCGCTTCGGCTAAACTCCGCGGAACCGGCGATCGCCAGCGTCGAGTATGCGCTGAGCCGCGGGGCTGCGGCCCCGGAGTCCGGGGACGACCTCCATGCGCGCTTTGGCTTCTGCCACAGCGGCGGTGGGCGCAATTGCGTGGTCGATGGCGACACCTTCTGGTTCGCGGGCGAGAAATATCGCATCGCCGACATCGACACCCCCGAAACCCACCCGCCGCGCTGCGCCGAAGAAGCGCGGCTGGGCGAGGCGGCGACCGAGCGCTTGCGGGAATGGCTGAACGAAGGCGCGTTCCGCCTCGAACGCATCGACCGCGAGGCCGATAGCTATGGCCGAAAGCTGCGTGTCGTGACGCGCGGCGGTGTGAGCGTGGGCACGGCGCTGGTCGGCGAAGGGCTGGCGCGAGAGTGGGCGGGGTATCGGCGACCATGGTGCTAGCGCGTCGATCCGACGGCTTGCGAAACGCCGGTCAATCGCCCTCTGGCGCTGGCACTGCTTCGCGCAGAGGTTTCTTCGGCCCGGCGATCTGGCGGTCGACGTCGTCGGCGACGATCTGCGCCAGGGGGTCGGCGGCGCGGGCACGATAGGCATCGCGGAACCGCGTGAGCGCCGGGGCCTGCTCGGCGGCGGGCAGCGCCGCAACCTCGGCATAGACGCGCGCCGCCTGGAGCCAGGGCGCGTCATCGGTCAACACATCCTCGGCCCAGCGGCTGAACGGCCCGCCCGCCGGGACCCATTGGCCGTCCCGCTGCTTCAGAAAGAAAAGGACGTGCGAACCGCGCGGGAAAGCATAACGGTTGCACGCGCCCGCGAGGCTCTGCGGATGCGGTTCGGCGAGTTCATAAGGATTGCTGAGTCCGGGCATCGCGCGGGTCGCGATCATCGCCTGCGGCAGGGCGACCGGCCCTGTCGGCATCGTGCCCTTGATCGCGGCGAGCGGGCGGACGCGCAATGTCATCCTATCCTCGTTTCCCGGCTGCGTCGCGCCGTCCTCGACCGCTGCGAGCAGGATCAGGTCGGCCGCCGCCGTCAACTCGAGGTTGGTCGGCGGGCGATAGCCGGCGACCGGCGAGCAGGCGGCGGCGGGAAGCGGCGCCGCGGCGAGGGCGAGGGCGGCAAAACGAAGAATAGGCATCGCGTCATGCTAGCGCAGCGCCGGCGGGGATGAAAGCCGGCGAAAATTTCGCCCGGCTCGTCGGAGGCGCTGGAGCCGAATCGGATCTGGCGCGTAGGGCGAACAGGCTCGCGCGGCAGGGCCCGCGAGCGGCAAGGAGACAGACCATGGCCGAGCATGACCATAGCGCGATCAAGGAACATATGAAGGTGGTGGGCGCCGACGGCGTCCATGTCGGCACCGTCGACCATCTCGACGGCGAACGCATCAAGCTGACGAAGAGCGACAGCCCGCAAGCCGAGGATGGCGAGGGCGCGAAGCATCATTACCTCCCGGCTGGGCTCGTTGCCTCGGTCGATGGCGATACGGTACGCCTGTCGGCGACCGCGGCGAATGCCGTCGATCTGTTCGAGGAAGCCGACTGACGGTCTGACCGGATAATCAGAAGGCCGGGCGCGCAATCCGGCGCCCCGGCACTGAAACTGGCCCGCCCCGACGCCCCGGGGCGGGCCATTTCCTTTGGCGCTGGCTCCGTCGGTGGTCGGGCGCCGATCGCTTCGTGATTTTTCAACGCTTTGCCGTTATGTTGCCGTTCGATGACGGGTGCGGGGACGAAAGAGACCCGCCGCGCGCGACGCGGCGGCTGGGGATGGATCGCGGTAGCGGCGCTGCTGTTCGCGGCGGGCTTCGCGCTCGCCAATCGCTTTCAGCTGACGCATTCGGTGCTCTATCGCCTGGCCGCGGGCGACGCGGCGAGCGCTGCCACCGCCTTCCTTTTCCTCTCGATGCAGGCCGCGCTGCTGCTCGCCGCGAGCTGGCTGCTGCCGCGCCGCTGGTTTGCGGCGATCCTGGCGCTCGCGGGTGCGTCGATCCTCGTCAACATCGGCTATGGGCAGGTCATCGGCGCGCCGCTCGACGCGGCGACGCTCGACTGGATGCTCGCCGAGGCGCGGCAGGCGGGCAATGCGGCGGGCGAGTTCACCGCGCCGCTGCTGCTCGCGGTCGCGCAGACCGTCGCGGCGCTGGCGCTGCTCGCGGGTTCGCGCGTGCTGGCGCGGCGGAGCGGGCGGTTGCCGGCGTGGCCCCGCGCGCTGCCGGCGCTGCTGATCCTGCTGATCGTCCCGAGCCTCGCCTATCGCCTCGCCGACGTCTGGCCCGAGAGCGCCGAGCGCAACCTCTATGGTCTCGCTTGGGACGTCGCCACCGCCGAAGCGCCGCCGCCGCGCGCCGCCCCCGCGCTGCGGCCGACGCCGGAGGGCGCGGCGCTGGCGCCGCGCCATATCGTCTGGGTGATCGACGAGAGCGTCGCGCGGGCGCCGTTCGAGCGCATCATCGGTCCGCTGCTGACCCGCACCCCGCATATCGATTTCGGGGTGACGGCGGCGATGGCCAATTGCAGCGCGCCGGCGCATGTCGCGCTGCGATCGGGGGTCGATGTTCGCCGCGCGGGGCCGGGGATCGATCTTCGGCGGACGCCGTCGATCTGGGGCTATGCCCGCGCCGCGGGCTATCGCACCTTGCTGATCGACGGGCAGACGAGCGGGGCGCCGCAGAATCTGCTGCTGCCGCCCGAGCGTGCGCTGATCGAACGGGTGCTGTCGATGAAGGGCGGGATCGACACCGACCTGAAGATCGCCGACCGGCTCAACGCCGAGCTCAAGAGCCGCGGACGGACGTTCAGCTATGCCGTGCTGCGCGGGGTGCATTTCCAGTATCGCGACCATTATCCGCTCGGCACCATCCCCGCCGACGCGCCGGTCGCGCGGCAATATGCGACGGCGCTCGCCTGGTCGAAGCGGCGCTTCTTCGCCCGGCTGCTCGCCGGGGTCGACCGCGACGATGTGGCAATCGTCTATACCTCCGACCACGGCCAGAATCTGAGGCCGGGCGCGCTGCCGCATTGCAGCCGCGAACCCGTGGCCGACGAATTCCGCGTGCCCCTGCTCGCTTTCCTGCCCGCGCGGTTCGCCGATCATTATGCCGAAGCGCCGCGCGACGGCCATTCGGCGAGCCAGATCCTGCCCGCGACGCTCGGCTGGATGGGCTATGACTCTGCGGCGGTCGCGGCGCGTTACGACAATGATCTGACGCGGCCGACCGCGCGCTATGTCTGGTTTGGCCGCGCGGTCATCCCGATCGCGGCGGGCGGCGAGGTCGATGTGCACGCGGGTTCGAACTTTCCCGGCACAAAGTGAAGGCGCCGGAGCCTAAGCTCCGGCGCCTTCATGCGCGGCCGGGGGGGGGGGATGGCCGCGCGGGGGGCTCGTTCGATCAGCGGCCGCCAGGGTCGCTGGCCTCGGCGCCGGCATCGGCGCCCGCCGCGCCACGCGCCTCGAATTCGGATTTTGGCAGCTTGGTCACCAGGCCGTGCGCTGCGCCTTCGGCGTGGCTGTAGAGCGCCGAGAGCGGGATGTTGTAGAGCTTGCCGTCGCTGACGACGACGGCGTTGTCGCCATCGATGCTCTGCACCGTGCCGATGCTGTTGCCCTTGGAATCGCTCACATTGGCGCCCGCGCGCACCTCTTCACGCGTCGCGAGCTTGAGGTCGGCGGTGTCGGTCGCGTCTTTCGCGGTCTGGTCGACCTGGTCGACCGCGTCGCCGACGGGCTGGGTCGCGTCCTGCACGACGTCGCCGGCCATCCGGCCTGGATCGACGCTGCCGCCGACCGTTCCGCCGACCTGGCCTGCGACGCCGGTATCGACCTGAGCGAAGGCGGGAGCGGTGAAGGCTGCGGTGCTCGCAGCGAGAAGGATGAGGGTCTTGCGCATGATCGGTCTCCTGCTGTTCCCCTGTTCCTGAAATCGGATCGGCCGCCCGCGCGAAGGGACCCGCGCGGGCGGCGTTGCGAGGAGGTAACGAACGGAGACGCCCGCTTGTTTCCTTGCGGACGCGCGAACGCGGCGGGCGGGTGCAGCGATGCGACGAACGCCCGCCGCCTTCGCGCCGATGGGCCGTCAGTGCGGCTTGCGGGTGGGGGCGATCAGCTGGTTGAGCGTCGCGATTCGTTGCCGCTCGCGGGTCCAGTCGCGTTCGGGATGCGCCTGGATCTGGTCGAGGAGGACGGCGAGTTCCTTGCGGCGGTCGCCTTCGGTTACGGCCTGCATGGGCTTTCTCCTTTCCGCGCGCAGCATAGCATGAGTCGAGGTTATGCCCAAAAGCGCGGGCGCTTCATTGCGGCGCGGTCCATTCGATCCACGCGCCGTGCGGGTGCGCGTGGCCGAGCATCACCGGCTCGCCGCCGCCGGGCCAATAGCGCACCGTCATCTCGTGCCGGTGCATCGTCCGGTTGGCCTCGAGCGCGATCCAGGCGAGCGGCCGCTCGGGCGTGGCGCGCGCGCCCGCCGCCTCCATCGCCGCCGTCACCCGCGCCTGCTGATCGGCCGGAACATATTGCCAGACGATCGAGTGCATCAGCACGCGCGTCGTCCCCTCGGCCTGCGGCTTCGCCAGCTCGGCTTCGACGAAATCGGCGGCGGTCATCCGTACGAGATCGGGCGGATCGGCCTCGGCGGCGGCGATCGCGGCCTCGATGCGGCCGAAGCGGATGTGATGCTCGGGCCAGATATAGGCCTTGAGCCGCAGCGCCTGCGCGGGATCGGTGAGGTCGACCGGCGCGACGTCGCATCCCCTGGTGCTGTCGATGGTCATCGCATGTTGCGGCGGATGCGCGCCGTGCCATTCGGGGACGAAGGCCATCACGCCGGGCTGGGGCCCCACCTGCACCCCGGCGAGGTCGTAATGATAGCGCCCGAGCATCAGGTTGATTCCCGCGCTCGACCCGATTTCGAGGCATTGGAAGCACGGCGGCAGTCCCTTGTCGGCGAGCCACAGCATCGCCGCGACGAAGTTCGACGAACGCCCCGCCTCATTGGTTTGCGGCGGCCCGTCGAGCCAGGGGAGCAGCGCAGCCTCGTGCCGCTGCACGACCCCCGCGACGATCGCGGCGTCGTTGATATCCTCGGCATCGGCATAGATGGGCGCGAGCTCGGGCGCCGCGCCGGTCAGGTGCAGCGCGTGGAGCCCACCGGCGACGCGCAGCGGCAGGGCGTCGGCGAGCGGCGCGCCCGGCCAGTCGGCGATGTGGCGCGCGAAGCCGGTCGCGGGATGGTCGAGCAGGCTCGCGGCCGCGGCGACGATCCGCGCGGTCACCGGCGCCTCGGCGGCGCGGCAATAGGCGACCTGGTTCGAGAAGGCGGTGCGTACCGCCTCGCGCCCGGTCTCCGCCATGTCGACAAACTGATAGCGCTCGCTCATTGCCCTTTCTCCCGCTGCCGCTTAAAGGCACGGCGCTTATGCCCGAACCGATCATCTTTGCCATCCCCAAGGGACGCATCCTCGACGAGGCGCTGCCGCTGCTCGCGCGCGTCGGCATCGAGCCCGCGGCGGACTTCTTCGATCCGAAGAGCCGCGCGCTGGTGTTCGGGACGAACCAGCCGCATATCTCGCTGATCCGCGTCCGCGCCTTCGACGTCGCGACCTTCGTCGCGCACGGCGCGGCGCAGCTCGGCATCGTCGGGTCGGACGTCGTCGACGAGTTCGACTATTCGGAGCTTTACGCACCGGTCGACCTCGGCATCGGTCATTGCCGGCTGTCGCTCGCCGGGCCCGAGGGCAGCGCGCCGCCGGGGCTGGGCGAAAGCCATATCCGCGTCGCGACCAAATATCCGTCGACCACGCGCCGCTGGTTCGAGGCGCAGGGCATCCAGGCCGAATGCATCAAGCTCAACGGCGCGATGGAGATCGCGCCGAAGCTCGGGCTCGCCTCGCATATCGTCGATCTCGTCTCGACCGGGCGCACGCTGGTCGAGAATGCGCTCGCCGAGCAGACGGTGATCAGCGAGGTGTCGGCGCGGCTGATCGTCAATCGCGCGGCGTTCAAACTGCGCTCGGCCGAAGTGCCCGCGCTGGTCGAGAAATTCCGGCAGGCGGTCGGTCATGCGGCGGCTTGACGCCTCGGATCCCGGTTTTGCCGCCGAGTTCGACGCGCTGGTGAACGACCGGCGCGAGAGCGCGTCCGACGTCTCGGCCGACGTCGCCGCGATCGTCGCGCGGGTGAAGGCCGAGGGCGACGCGGTGCTTGCCGACTATACGGCGCGCTTCGACCGCTTCGATCTCGACGCGAGCGGCTGGAGCATCTCGAAAGAGGAATGCGCCGCCGCCTATGACGCGCTGGCACCCGAGCTTCGCGGCGCGCTCGATCTCGCCGCGGAGCGCATCCGCGCCTATCACGCCGCGCAGCGGCCCGAGGATCGCGACTATCGCGATGCCGCCGGTGCCCGGCTCGGCGCGCGCTGGCGCGCGGTCGACGCGGCGGGGGTCTATGTCCCCGGCGGGCGTGCCGCCTATCCCTCGTCGGTGCTGATGAACATCATTCCCGCGAAGGTCGCGGGGGTCGAACGGATCGTCATGGTCACCCCGACGCCCGACGGCGCGGTCAATCCGGTCGTCATGGCGGCGGCGCATATCGGCGGGGTCGACGAGATCTGGCGTGTCGGCGGCGCGCAGGCGATCGCGGCGCTCGCCTATGGCACGCAGAAGATCGCGCCAGTCGACGTCGTCACCGGCCCCGGCAACGCCTGGGTCGCCGAGGCGAAGCGCCAGCTTTACGGCGTCGTCGGTATCGACATGGTCGCGGGGCCGAGCGAGATCGTCGTCGTCGCCGACGCGAAGAACGAACCGCACGTCATTGCCGCCGATTTGCTCAGCCAGGCCGAGCATGACCCGACCAGCCAGTCGATTCTGTTCACCGACGACGGCGATTTCGCCGATGCGGTCGCGGCGGCGGTCGCGCATGTCATCCCGGCGCTGGGTACCGCGCCGACGATGCAGGCGAGTTGGGCCGACAATGGCGCGGTGATCGTCGTGCCGCGCCTCGCCGACGCCATCCCCTTGTGCGACCGGCTCGCGCCCGAGCATCTCGAGCTCGCCGTCGACGCGGCCGAAGCCGACGCGCTCTTCGCCAAGGTGCGCCATGCGGGCTCGGTCTTCCTCGGCCGCCAGACCCCCGAGGCGATCGGCGACTATGTCGGGGGGCCCAACCACGTCCTCCCCACCGGACGCCGCGCGCGCTTTTCGAGCGGGCTGTCGGTCACCGACTTCATGAAGCGCACCAGCTTCCTCGCGCTCGACGAGGCCAGCCTCGCGGCGATCGGCCCCGCCGCGGTCGCGCTGGCGACCGCCGAGGGGCTGCCCGCCCACGCGCTCAGCGTCCAGAACAGATTGAAACAGCCATGAATAAACGCGCCGTATCCCGCTCCGCCGCCCGCCTCGCCGCCGTGCAGGCGCTCTATCAGCACGAGATGGAGGGCACGCCGGTCGCGCAGCTCATCCACGAATTCCATCAGCATCGCATCGGCAAGATCATCGAGGACGCTGAATATGCCGACGCCGACGTCCCCTTCTTCGACGACATCGTGAAGGGCGCGCTCGCGCGGGCGGACGAGGTCGACGCCGCGATCACCGCGCGCCTCGCGAGCGGCTGGACGATGGAGCGGCTCGACCGCACGATGAAGGCGATCCTGCGCGCGGGCGCCTATGAACTGATCGCGCGCGGCGACGTGCCTGTCGGCGCGGTGGTCAGCGAATATGTCGACGTCGCGAAGGCCTTCTTCGACGCACGCGAGGCGGGCTTCGCCAACGGCCTGCTCGACGCGATCGGCAAGGATGTGCGCGCTTAGTTGGCGCGTGCGCTCCCGCGAAGGCGGGAGCCCGGAACGGAAATGAGCCGAACGGTGGCGCAAATGCGCTCTGGGCTCCCGCCTTCGCGGCGACGCACCTCTGCGGTATCTTTTATACCATTCGGCTATTCGCTACCCATGCCAGCATGAGCGAAGCCGATTTCATCGCCCGCATGCGCGCCATCGCGACCGATCCCGCGGCGCGCGGGCTCGCCGACGATGCGGCGGTGTGGGAGGGGCTGGTGCTGACCCACGACATGATCGTCGAGGGCATCCACTTCCTCCCCGACGAAAAGCCGCAGGACGTCGCGTGGAAGCTCGTCGCGGTGAATCTGTCCGATCTCGCCGCTAAGGGCGCGGCGCCCGTCGGGGTGCTCGTCGGCTACAGCCTCGGCGACGAAGCGTGGGACAAGGCGTTCGCCGACGGGCTCGACATCGCGCTCCGGCGCTTCGGCCTGCTGCTGCTCGGCGGCGACACGGTGCGCGTGCCCGCGGGTGCGCCGCGCAGCTTCGGCCTGACCGCGATCGGCCGCGCGCCCGAGGGCGGGGTGCCGTCGCGCGATGGAGCCCGGCCGGGCGACCAGATCTGGGTCACCGGGACGATCGGCAACGCCGGCGTCGGCCTTGCCATGCGGCTCGGCGAGATCGAGCCGAACGAGACCTGTCTCGACGCCTATCGCCGCCCGCAGCCGCAGTTGACCTTCGGCCAGGCGGTCGCGGGTCATGTCCATGCGATGATGGATGTGTCGGACGGCCTGCTCATCGATGCCGAGCGGATGGCGGCGGCGAGCGGCTGCCGTTTCGGCATCATGCTCGAATCCTTGCCCTTGTCGGCGGCGCTGCTCGCGGCGCGCCCCGACGTGCCCGACACGCGGCTCGCCGCCGCGACCGCGGGCGACGACTATCAGCTTCTCTTCGCGGCCGATCCCGGCGAGGCGGCGGCGATCCGTGAGATCGCGGCGAGGCTCGATGTCCGGATCACGATGCTCGGCCATACGGCGGTGGGTGAGGGTGTCATGCTGACCCACAAGGCGCAGCGCGTCCCACTTCCCGAGCGACTGGGTTTCATGCACTGAAATGTCGCTCGATCGGCATCCTGACGGATGACGGCCATTGCGGGCTTGTGCTTGGCATTCTTTCTTCCCATAACCCGCCCGTCCAAATTTGGGGCGGTCGCATCAGGGGAGAGAGCGAGCCGGCATCAATAAGTCGGACGTTCGACTGCTATCTTTGCGTTCGCCCTTCTCAATGGGGAAGGAACAGACACGCATGAACGATCCGGTTTTGATCGCGATAGTGTGCGGCCTTTTGGCCGTGCTCTATGGCTTCATTACCTCGCGGCAGGTGCTCGGCGCCTCGGCGGGTAATGAAAAGATGCAGGAAATCGCCGCGGCGATCCAGGAGGGCGCGCAGGCCTATCTGAAGCGCCAATATACCACCATCGCCATCGTCGGCGTCGTCGTCGCGATCATCGTCGCCTGGGCGCTCGGCCCGGTGTCGGCGGCCGGGTTCGTCATCGGCTCGATCCTGTCGGGGGTCGCCGGATTCATCGGCATGAACATCTCGGTGCGCTCGAACGTCCGCACCGCCGCGGCGGCGCAAAAGGGGCTGCAGTCGGGTCTTACGCTGGCGTTCCGCGCCGGTGCGATCACCGGGCTGCTGGTCGCTGGTCTCGCGCTGCTCGCGATTTCGGTCTTCTACTGGTTCCTGACCACGCAGATGGGCAAGACGGTGGGCGGCGACGACCGCACGGTCGTCGATGGGCTCGTCGCGCTCGCTTTCGGCGCCTCGCTGATCTCGATCTTCGCGCGTCTCGGTGGCGGTATCTTCACCAAGGCCGCCGACGTCGGCGCCGACCTGGTCGGCAAGGTCGAGGCGGGCATTCCCGAGGACGATCCGCGCAACCCCGCGGTGATCGCCGATAACGTCGGCGACAATGTCGGCGATTGCGCCGGCATGGCGGCCGACCTCTTCGAAACCTATGTCGTCACCGTCGGCGCCACGATGGTGCTGACCGCGCTGCTGCTCAAGGGCGCGGGCGAACTTCTCGGGGGCCTGATGGCGCTGCCGCTGCTGATCGGCGGCGTGTGCATCATCACCTCGATCATCGGAACCTATTTCGTCCGCCTCGGCCGGTCGAACAATGTGATGGGCGCGATGTACAAGGGCTTCCTGGTCTCGGCCGTGCTTTCGGTCTTCGGCATCTGGTTCGCGACCAGCTATGCGCTCGGCGGCATGGAAACGGTGATCCCGGGTACCGATTATACGGGTCGCGCGCTCTTCTATTGCTCGCTGCTCGGGCTCGTCATCACCGGGCTGATCATTTGGATCACCGAATATTACACCGGCACCAATTTCCGTCCGGTGCGCTCGATCGCGAAGGCGTCCGAAACGGGCCACGGCACCAACGTGATCCAGGGTCTCGCGGTCAGCCTCGAGGCAACCGCGCTGCCGACGCTCGTGATCGTCGCCGGCATCATCATCGCCCATCAGCTCGCGGGGTTGATCGGCATCGCCTATGGCGCGACCGCGATGCTCGCGCTCGCCGGCATGGTCGTCGCGCTCGACGCTTATGGTCCGGTGACCGACAATGCGGGCGGCATCGCCGAAATGGCGGGGCTCGACGACAGCGTGCGCGAAAAGACCGACCTGCTCGACGCGGTCGGCAACACCACCAAGGCGGTGACCAAGGGCTATGCCATCGGCTCGGCGGGCCTCGCGGCGCTGGTGCTCTTCGCGGCCTATACGACTGACCTTCGGGAATTCTTCCCGAACCTGACGGTCAATTTCAGCCTCGAAAACCCCTATGTCATCGTCGGGCTTCTGCTCGGCGCCCTGCTTCCGTACCTGTTCGGCGCGATGGGCATGACCGCGGTCGGGCGCGCTGCGGGCGACGTGGTGAAGGACGTGCGCGAGCAGTTCGCGAACGACCCCGGCATCATGGCGGGCACCTCGAAGCCCAACTATGCGCGCACGGTCGACCTCGTCACCAAAGCGGCGATCAAGGAGATGATCATCCCGTCGCTGCTGCCGGTGCTCGCGCCGATCGTCGTCTATTATGTGATCAGCTGGGTCGCGGGTGATCAGGCGGCGGGCTTCGCCGCGCTCGGCGCGCTGCTGCTCGGCGTGATCGTCGGCGGCCTGTTCGTCGCGATCTCGATGACCGCGGGCGGTGGCGCGTGGGACAATGCCAAGAAATATATCGAGGACGGCAACCACGGCGGCAAGGGCAGCGAAGCCCATAAGGCCGCGGTGACCGGCGATACCGTGGGCGATCCCTACAAGGACACCGCGGGTCCGGCCGTGAACCCGATGATCAAGATCACCAACATCGTCGCGCTGCTCCTGCTCGCGGCGCTTGCGGGGCATGCCGTCGGCTGACGCCTGCTTTTGGGTGAAGAAGAAGCCCCGCCGGAGCGATCCGGCGGGGCTTTTCTTTGGTGGTCTTGGGGTGGCTGCTGATGATCCTCCCCACTTGTGGGGAGGTGGCAGCCCCGCAGGGGCTGACGGAGGGGGGTCGCGTCCTTACGCGACGCCGTTTCAGGCTGCCCGCCCCCTCCACCGCCTTCGGCGGTCCCCCTCCCCGCAAAGCGGGGAGGATATCTAAGGCCGCAACCGCCCGAAAGCCGCCTCAGGACGCGGACGTCGCCCCCATCTGCCGCGCATAGCCTGCCTGCACCATCGCGCTCATCCGGTCGAACAGCGCGTCGGGGTCACCGCGGCGGAGCGCCGCGATTTGGGATTCGGCGCCCTCGGCGACCACGATCTCGCGCTTGGCGGCTTCGACTGCATCCAATATCTGCGCCGCGGCCGCATCGGGCGACAGGCCGTTGTCGATCGCAGCGTCGCTCGTCCCGCGCACGCTGCCGTCGGCGTTGAGCGCGTTGCGGCTGACGTTGGTCGCGACCGATCCCGGCGCGACGACCAGCACCTTCAGTCCCAGATGCTCATTCTCCGCGCGCACCGCGTCATGATAGCCGATCAGCCCGTGCTTGGCCGCCGAATAGGCGCTGCGCAGCGGGACGCCGGCGATGCCTGCGACGCTGGATATCGCGACGATCTGCCCGCCGCCCGCGCCGACCATGCGAGGCAGAAGCTGCTGCGTCAGCGCGATCGGTGCGAGCAGGTCGACGTCGATGATCTTCTCATAAACCGAAAAGTCGGTCTCGATCGCCAGGCTGCGCTGCGAGATGCCGGCATTGTTGATCAGTCCGTCGATGCGGCCGCACCAATTCCACGCTTCTTCCACCATGCGGGGCAGGGCGGCATAGTCGGTCGCCTCGAAGGGCAGGATCATCGTGCCGGGGCCGATGTCCTTGGCGACTGCCTCGAGTGCCGCGACGTTGCGCCCCGACAGGATCAGCTTCGCGCCGCGCGCCGCCAGACCCCGCGCGAGCGCCGCGCCGATTCCCGACGACGCGCCCGTAACCCACCAGACTTGATCCTGCATATCGACATCCCCATCTGTGATTCCGTCTCAAGGTGAAACGGACCGGAATCGCCGTCAACCCGCCGATCTCGCGGATTTCCGCGCGGGGGTGGCAATTTTGTTGCGACTCTGCTATAATAAATGTCAACGCGTCGAACTTTTCCCCCGCTTCGCCGTTTGCGGCGGGGCATCGTCCGGCGTTCCGATGGAGCCATATCCCTTGTCACTTTAACGGGCTAGCGCCGACCGAACTGCTCGATCCCCCTCTCGCACGAGGGCCGGATGCACCGGAGTTTTGACGCTGATCCTGGGGCAAGGCCAATGAAAGGAACTTGCATGTCCGCAAATACCCTCCTCTTCGAAGTCGGGGACTATGTCGTTTATCCGAAGCATGGCGTGGGGCGCGTCATCGAGCTGCAGAAGTCGGAAATCGCCGGCATGCAGCTCGAACTTTATGTCCTGCGCTTTGAAAAGGAAAAAATGACCCTGCGCGTCCCGACCAACAAGGCCGAGGGCGTGGGGATGCGCAAGCTATCGTCGGACAAGACGCTGAAGGAAGCGCTGCAGGTGCTGACCACCAAGCCGAAGGTCAAGCGCACCATGTGGTCGCGCCGCGCGCAGGAGTATGAAGCGAAGATCAATTCGGGCGACCTCGTGTCGATCGCCGAGGTGACCCGCGACCTGTTCCGCGCCGACGACCAGCCCGAGCAGAGCTATTCGGAGCGCCAGATCTTCGAAGCGGCGTCGAGCCGCCTCGCGCGCGAACTCGCAGCGATGGAGGAAAGCGACGAAAAGACCGCGCAGGCGAAGATCCTCCAGATCCTCAACGAACATGCGCCGCTCTACTACGCCGAAAAGGTGTAGCGGGTCGCAAAGCGATAAAGGAAAGGGGCGGCCTGAGAAGGTCGCCCTTTTTTCTGCCCCTCTCCCCCAAGGGAAGAGGGGAGCTACGGATATTTCGCGCTCACGAAATACAACCCGTCGGGCGGCGCATTGAGCCCCAGCGCGCTGCGATCCGCGGCATCGAGCGCGGCCTTCAAATCGCGCGCCGTCCATTTGCCTTCGCCTACCATGGAGAGGCAGCCGACCATCGAGCGCACCTGATGATGGAGAAAGCTCCGCGCCGCGGTCTCGATGATGATTTCCTCGCCGTGGCGGCTGACGCTGATCCGGTCGAGCGTCTTCACTGCACTTTCGGCCTGGCAATGCACCGAGCGGAAGGTCGTGAAATCGTGCCGCCCGACCAGCGCCTGCGCGGCGCCGTGCATCGCCTCGGCATCGAGCGGTTTCGCGAACTGCCACGACAACCCCTTGTCCCAGGTCAGCGGCGCGCGGCGGTTGACGATGCGATATTCATAGGCACGCCCGATGCACGAAAAGCGCGCGTGCCAGTCGTCGGCGACCGTCTCGCACGCGAGCACCGCGACCGGGGCGGGGCGAAGCTGCGCGTTCAGGGCCTCCATCAGCCGGAAGGGGGTGAACGGCTTTGCGATATCGACATGCGCGCGCATCGCGATCGCATGAACCCCGGCATCGGTGCGCCCCGCGCCGTGCACCGCGGCCTCCTCGCCGGTGATGCGCGTGACGGCCTCCTCGATCGCCTGCTGGACGCTCGGCCCGTGCGACTGGCGCTGCCAGCCCATGAAGGGGCGGCCGTCGAACTCGATGGTGAGGGCGAAGCGGGTCACGCCAGCCGCGTCCCTTTGGGAATCGCGCGCCCGCGCAGCAGTTCAGCCGCGTCCATTGCCGGCTTGCCCGCGCGCTGCACGCGTAGCGCGCGGATCGCGCCTGGGTTGCACGCCACCGTCAGGGCATCGTCGAGCGTCACGCCGGGCGTGGCGCCCGCGATCGTGTCGGCCGGATGGACGACCTCGACTGCGAGCAGCTTGTAGCGTTCGCCGTCCAGCTCGAAGAAGGCGCCCGGCACCGGATTGAACGCGCGGATCTGCCGCTCGACCTGCACCGCGCTGGTTAGGAAATCGAGTCGCGCTTCGCTCTTGTCGATTTTCGCGGCATAGGTGACGCCGGCCTCGGGTTGCGGTTCGGGCGCGAAGGCATGAAGGTCGCTCAGCACCTTCCCCATCAGGCTGGCGCCCATCGTTGCCAGTTCGTCGGTCAGCTCGCCCGCGGTCTTGCGATCGATCGGCGTGCGCCCGACCAGCCGCATCGCGCCGGTGTCGAGCCCCGCGTCCATCTGCATGATCGTCACGCCCGTCTCGGCATCGCCCGACAGGATCGCGCGCTGCACCGGCGCCGCGCCGCGCCAGCGCGGCAGGATCGAGCCGTGGACGTTGAGACAGCCCTCGCGCGGCGCGTCGAGCACCGCCTGCGGCAGGATCAGGCCGTACGCCGCGACCACCGCGACGTCGAGGTCGAGCGCGGCGAATTCGGCCTGTTCCTCGGCGCCTTTGAGGCTCTTCGGCGTGCGGACGTCGAGGCCGTGCGCCTCGGCCCAGAGATGCACCGCGCTCCGCTGCAATTTCTTGCCGCGCTGTGCGGGACGCGGCGGCTGGGTGTAGACGGCCACGATCTCGTGCCCCGCCGCATGCAGCGCGGCGAGCGTCGGCACCGCGAAGGGCGGCGTTCCCATGAAGGCGATGCGCATGGCTGCGCCTTTGGCGAAGGAAAGAGCGCGGTGCAAGACTAACGCTCTTTACTGTCGTCACCCCGGACTTGATCCGGGGTCCCGCTTTCGGACGTTGCTGAGCGGGACCCCGGATCAAGTCCGGAGTGACGGGAAGGGATATTGTGCACCAACTGCACACCCACTACCACCACCGCATGGCCTCCACCGAAATCGAAGCCCTCGTTCAGCAACTCGCCCGGCTCCCCGGGCTCGGCCCGCGCTCGGCGCGGCGCGCGGTGCTCCATCTGATGAAGAAGCGCGAGAGCGCCTTCGCGCCCTTGCTCGCCGCGCTCCAGACGGTATCGGAACGGCTCGTCACCTGTGGGATTTGCGGCAATGTCGACACGCAGGATCCCTGTGCGATCTGCGCCGACCCGCGCCGCGACGCGCGTAGCCTGTGCGTCGTCGAGGAGGTGTCGGACCTGTGGGCGCTCGACAAGTCGCGGCTCTTTCCCGGCAAATATCATGTCCTCGGCGGGCGACTGTCGGCACTCGAGGGCGTGCGCCCGCAGGATCTCAGCATCGACGCGCTCGTCGCGCGCGTCGCCGCGGGCGGCATCGACGAGGTCGTGCTGGCGATGAACGCGACGCTGGAGGGGCAGACGACCGCCCATTATCTGGCCGAGCGGCTGGAAGGCTATCCGGTGCGGCTGACGCAGTTGGCGCACGGGCTGCCGGTGGGCGGGGAGCTCGATTATCTCGACGAAGGGACGCTGGCGCAGGCGCTGCGGGCGCGGAGGCCGGTGGGTTGACTATAAGGATGCTAACAACAAGCCTTCTTTGTGCTCTGACATTATCCGGCTGTTCTTCTTCGACGGACTTTAATCCAACGGATGCTGAAATTGCGAAACTGGAAAAGCGTCTTGATCGGCATAGGTGCGTAGGAAAGCTTGAAAACTGGCGAAGAACTTATGTTCGCCTACCGATTTTTACCCAAGAAGAAGTTGCCGCCGCAAAGCGCGAAAAGCGGTTGGAGCGAGTGGAAAATTTCGACAAACGTTTCGTTGAGTTCAAACTGGAGCGTGCGGACGGGCGATCGATTGTAGCGGGTCGCGTGAAGCCGAAAAGCTACGATGATTTGCCCGCCGGTGGATGCGTCGAACCCAATTGCCTCGGGGGTGGTTTCGCGATCCCTCGGGACGAACTCTATCTCGATTGCGAGAAACGCGCAGCCCCTTGACCCCGCGCCCCCGCGATCATACCTCGCACCCATGGCCCTGCTACCCATCATAGAGACCCCGGACCCCCGGCTGCGCGTCATTTCGAAGCCCGTCGAGACCTTCGACGCCGAGCTGAAGACGCTGGTCGCCGACATGTTCGAGACGATGTACGACGCCCCCGGCATCGGGCTCGCCGCGATTCAGGTCGGGGTGGCGAAGCGCATCCTGGTGATCGACCTGCAGGAACCCGATCCCGAGGACGAAGAGGGCAAGCGCGTGATCCGCGATCCCCGCGCGTTCATCAACCCGGTCTTCTCCGACTTTTCGGAGGAGCATAGCGTCTACCAGGAAGGCTGCTTGTCGGTCCCCGAGCAATATGCCGAGGTGACGCGCCCCGCCGAGGTCACGGTCGACTGGCAGGACGCCGACGGCCGGCATCACAAGGAGCGCATGACCGGCCTGATGGCGACATGCATCCAGCACGAGCACGACCATCTGGAGGGCATCCTCTTCATCGACCATCTGTCGCGGTTGAAGCGCGAGATGGTGCTGAAGAAGCTCGCGAAGCTGCGCAAGGCGGCCTGACCATTAAACATTCGTCACCCCGGACTTGATCCGGGGTCCCGCTCAGCAACGGTGACAAGCGGGACCCCGGATCAAGTCCGGGGTGACGATATTGCGTAAGCCAGTCTCAATCCGCCTTCTTCGCCACCCCGACCATCGCGGGGCGCAGCAGGCGGTCCTTCATCATGTATCCCGCCTGCATTTCCTGCACGATCGTGCCGGCTTCCTTGTCGCTCGGGATTTCGAGCATCGCCTGATGCTGGTTGGGATCGAGCGGCAGGCCGATCGCCGCGATGCGGGTGATGCCGTGGCGTTCGAAGACGCTCATCAGCTCGCGCTCGGTCGCCTCGAGGCCCGCGACGAAGGGCTTGAATTTTTCGTCCTCGCGCTGATCCTCGCCGATCGCGGCGAGCGCGCGGCCCAGATTGTCGGCGACCGACAATATGTCGCGCGCGAATTTGGTCGCGGCATAGGCGTGCGCGTCGGCGATCTCCTTGTCCTTGCGGCGCGTGACGTTCTGCGTCTCGGCGCGCGCATAGAGCAGGTCCTGCTGCAGCGACGCGACCTGTTCGGCGAGCTTCGCCGTCTCGTCCTGTTCGGCGGCCGGCGCTTCGGCGGTCTCGGCTTCGGGGGGCGTTCCGTCGTCGACGGGCGTCTCGTTTTCGATGTTCGTCATAAACCTATCGTATCAGTCTGGAGAGCGATTGGGCGGTGAAATCCACCATGGGTACGATGCGCGCATAGTTCAAGCGCGTCGGGCCGATCACCCCGACGACGCCGACGACGCGCCCATCCGATCCGCGATAGGGCGCGGCGATAACCGACGAGCCCGAGAGCGAAAAGAGCTTATTCTCCGACCCGATGAAAATGCGGGTCGCGCTGCCCTCGCGCGCGCTGTCGAGCAGGTGGGCGATGTCCTGCTTTGTCTCGAGTTCGTCGAGGAGCTGCCGCACCCGGTCGAGGTCGCCGACCGCGCTCTCGTCGAGCAGGTTCGCCTGCCCACGCACGATCAGCACCGGCCGGTCGGCGCCGTCCGACGACCAGATCGCAAGACCCCGCGACACGAGGTCGGCGGCGGCGCGGTCGATCGCGATGCGCTCGGCCTCGATCTCGCGCCGCACCCGCGCCATCGCCTCGGTCAGCGTCAGGCCGGACAGCATCGCCGAGACATAATTGCCCGCCTCGACCAGCGCGGAGGGGTGGAGCCCGGCCGGAATGTCGATCACGCGATTTTCGACCGTGCCGTCGCCCGCGACAAGGACGACGAGTGCTTGGCTCGCCGACATCGGCACAAAGGCGACCTGTTTCAGCACTCGCTCATGCTTGGGGACAAGGACGAGCCCGGCGCAGGCCGACAGGCCCGAAAGCGCCGCGGTCGCCTGCGCGAGCGCGCTTTCGATCGGCCCGGCGTCGGACAGGCTCGCCTCGATCTGCGCGCGGTCCTCCGCGCTCGGTTCGGCGACCTGCATCATCCCGTCGACGAACAGCCGCAGCCCCTGCTCGGTCGGCAGCCGCCCGGCGCTGGTGTGCGGGCTCGCGAGCAGGCCGAGCTCCTCGAGGTCCTGCATCACGTTGCGGATCGACGCGGGCGACAGGTTGAGCGCCGCGAGCTTGGAGAGCGTGCGCGACCCGACCGGCTGCCCGGTCTCCAGATAGGCGTCGACTACCAGCCGGAACACGTCGCGCGCACGCGTTGTGAGTTCGGTGATCGGCGGCGTGGTCATGCGGAGGATGTAGGGGCGGCGAGGGGGAGGGGCAAGGATGCAAACCCTTCTCCCGCAAGCGGGATAGGAAAAGGGACTCGCGGTCATCGGCCTCTGTCGTTAGCCTCCCTACGGGGGAGAAACCGCATGACCACACGCCCGCTGACCCAGGACGATCCGCTCGACGATTTCGAGCACCGCGACATCGCGCTGCTCGGCCGCAAGCACCGCGTCTATGCAATGGGTAGCGGTCCCGCGGTGATCGTGATGACCGAAATGCCCGGCATCAGCCCGCACGTCGCGCGCTTCGCCCGCTGGGTCCGCGACGCCGGCTTCACCGTCTATATGCCGCATATCTTCGGCAAGGATGGCGCGGTGCCGCGGATGCCCGGTGCGCTGTTCACGATGATCGGCGGCTGCATCAGCCGCCAGTTCCGCGCCTTTCAGGCCAATGAAAGCTCGCCCGCGACGCGCTGGCTGCGCGCGCTCGCGGCGCTCGCGCACAAGGAATGCGGCGGCCGGGGCGTCGGCGCGATCGGCATGTGCTTCACCGGCAATTTCGCGCTGTCGATGATGCTCGAACCCGCTGTGCTCGCGCCGGTGCTCTCGCAGCCCTCGCTGCCGCTGAACGACGCCGCGGGGATGCACATCGCCCCCGATGAGCTGGCGGCGGTCAAGGCGCGGATGGAGGCCGAGGATCTGACCGTGCTCGCCTATCGGTTCGAGGGCGACACATTCTGCAAGGCCGCGCGCTTCGCGGCCTATGAGGATGCGCTCGGCGACCGCTTCGTCGGCCGCGTATTGCCCGACAGCGCCGCCAACCCCGACAGTCCGATGAAGAACCCGCACAGCGTCGTCACTATCCATCTGATCGACGAGGCGGGACAGCCGACGGTCGCGGCGCGCGACGAAATCCTCGATTTCTTCCGTATGCGGTTGAGCGATTGAGCGCGCGCGCCTAAGGGCGGCGACAATCTTCAATCGAAAGGATCATCCATGCGCCCTTCCGGCCGCGCGCCCGACCAGATGCGCTCCATCGCCATCGAACCCGAATTCACCATCCATGCCGAGGGCAGCGTCCTCGTCGCCTTCGGCAACACCAAGGTTCTGGTGACCGCCAGCGTCGAGGAAAAGGTGCCGCCCTTCCTGCGCGGCAAGGGGCAGGGCTGGGTGACCGCCGAATATGGCATGCTACCGCGCGCGACTCACACGCGCGGCAGCCGCGAGGCGGCGAAGGGCAAGCAGTCAGGACGGACGCAGGAAATTCAGCGGCTTATCGGCCGCAGCTTGCGCGCCGTCGTCGATATGGCGAAGCTCGGCGAGCGGCAGATCGTCATCGACTGCGACGTCATCCAGGCCGACGGTGGCACGCGCACCGCATCGATTTCGGGCGCGTGGGTTGCGTTGCGCCTCGCGGTCGACAAGCTGATCGCGGCGGGCGCGCTGACCGCCGACCCGATCGAGGACAAGGTCGCGGCGATCTCGTGCGGCATCTACAAGGGCACCCCGGTGCTCGACCTCGACTATGACGAGGATTCGAACGCCGAGGCCGACGGCAATTTCGTCCTCACCGGCAAGGGGCAGATCGTCGAGGTTCAGGCGAGCGCCGAGGGCGCGACGTACGACGAGGAAGGCCTGCTCCGCCTGCTCCGCCTCGCGCGCATCGGCTGCGCCGACATCTTCGCCGCGCAGGCGAAGGCGGTAGGGCGCTGAATCCATTTTCGTCACCCCGGACTTGATCCGGGGGCCATCGACGGTGAAGAATGGATGCCGGATCAAGTCCGGCATGACGAAGATTTGGAGACGCTGTTGACCCACCGCAAACTGCAGCCGGGCAAGCTCGTCATCGCGAGTCACAACGCGGGCAAGGTGCGCGAGATTCGCGCGCTGCTCGCACCCTTCGGCATCGATCCGGTGTCGGCGGGCGATCTCGGCCTGCCCGAGTCCGAAGAGACCGGAACGACGTTCCGCGACAATGCGCTGCTCAAGGCGTACGCCAGCGCTACGGCGTCGGGGCTGCCCGCGCTCGCCGACGACAGCGGGCTCGAGGTCGCGGCGCTCGGCGGCCGGCCCGGCGTCTACACCGCCGACTGGGCCGAGCGACAATGGTTCGAGGGCGAGCCGGGAAAAGATTGGGCCGGACGCGACTGGTATCTGGCGATGGGCAAGGTCGAGGGGCTGCTCGCCGAACAGGGGCCGGGCGCCGACCGCAGCGCCCGCTTCGTCTGCACCCTCGCGCTCGCCTGGCCCGACGGCCATGCGGAAGTATTTGAGGGCACGGCGGACGGCAGCCTGACCTGGCCACCGCGCGGGACGCTGGGTTTCGGCTATGATCCTGTCTTCGTTCCGGCTGGTAAGTCGCTGACTTATGCCGAGATCGATCCTACGGAAAAACATGCGATCAGCCATCGTGCCGATGCCTTTGCGAAGCTGGTAGCAGGGGTTTTCGGCTGACGGCCAATTTTACCCGGATATTATTGACAGATATTTTATCCGGGTGTAATTTCCCCGCATGAACGATATTCCAACCGTAACCGCCTTTCTTGGCGACAGGAAACTCGCATCGGGATCGCGCGCGACCGTCCAGCATATGCTGGAGGAACGCTACGCAAGTGACTTGGGGTCGATCCTCGTTTTCGACGACGCGACCGGCAAGCTTGCCGACCTCGATTATTGGGACGCCGCGACGCCGGCGCCCGCGCCGTCGGCGGGCCGCCCCAGGCTCGGCGTCAAGGCGCGCGAGGTGACGCTGTTGCCGCGGCATTGGGACTGGCTCGCGGCGCAGCCCGGCGGCGCCTCCGCTGCGTTGCGACGGCTGGTCGAGGCGGCGAGCAAGGAGGGAGGCGACGGCCGGATGCGCCGCGACGCGGCCTATCATTTCATGAGCCATATGTGCGGCAACCTGCCGGGCTATGAGGAAGCGCTGCGCGCGCTCTATCGCGACGACGACGCGGCGTTCGACGGGCTGATCGCGGAATGGCCCGAGGATGTGCGCGGACATATCCGGCATCTGATCGCCGGCTGACATTCGCGCGCCGCGGGCCTATGGGGCCTCGCATGGCCGAACCGCTCGTCCTCTATGTCCACTGGCCCTTCTGCGTGTCGAAATGCCCCTATTGCGACTTCAACAGCCATGTCCGCGAGCGCGTCGACCAAGCGGCGTGGCGCGCGGCGCTGCTCGCCGATCTGCGGCACGAGGCGGCGCTGCTGCCGGGCCGCAAGATCTCCTCGATCTTCTTCGGCGGCGGCACGCCCAGCCTGATGCCGCCCGAAACCGTCGCGGCGGTGATAGCGGCGGCGGATGCGGCGTGGGGGTTGGCGGCGGATTGCGAGGTCACGCTCGAAGCCAATCCCAATTCGGTCGAAGTCGCCAATTTCGCGGCGCTGGCGAGCGCGGGGGTCAACCGCGTGTCGATCGGCGTTCAGAGCTTCGATCCGCAAATCCTTGAATTTCTAGGCCGTGCGCATAGCGGCGACGAGGCGCGCCGGGCGATCGCTTCGGCGCAGGCTCATTTCGCGCGGGTCAGCTTCGACCTGATCTACGCGCGTCCCGGCCAGTCGCTCGCTGAGTGGGAGACCGAGCTCGGCGAGGCGCTTGCCTTCGGCACCGGTCATCTCTCGCTCTACCAACTGACCATCGAGCCCGGCACGCGCTTCGCGACGCTGGCGGCAAAGGGCGAACTCGTCATTCCCAACGGCGACGCCGCGGCCGATCTGTTCGACGCGACGCAGGCGCTGACCCGCGGCGCGGGCCTGCCGCGCTACGAAGTGTCGAATCATGCACGGCCGGGCGAGGAGAGCCGGCACAATCTGACCTATTGGCGCTATGGCGACTATGCCGGCATCGGCCCCGGTGCGCACGGCCGCCGGCTGGCGCAGGCGACAGAGCGCCACAAAAAGCCCGAGAATTTCCTCGCGGCGGTGACACGCAGCGGCCACGGGCTGAAGGTCGAAACCGACCTGCCGCCCGCCGAGCGCGCGACCGAGGCGATGCTGATGGGGTTGCGGCTGACCGAGGGCATCGACCTGTCGCGGATCGAGGCGCGGAGCGGACTGGAGCGGGGAGCCTTCGTCGATGCGGACGCTGTCGCGCGATTGGCGGGGCAGGGGCTAATCGCGCAGGCGGGGGACCGGTTGCGCGTGACCGACGAGGGGATATTGCTGCTCGACAGCATCCTTTCCGAGGTGGTGCGAACAGGCTAGACGTTTTCCAAGCCCGTTCGCCCTGACCCCGGTCTTGATCCGGGGAAAGGGTCGTTCTTTCTTTGCGAGGCTGGAAGAAGAACGGGGCTTCGACAAGCTCAGCCCGAACGGAATTGGTGTTGGCTGATCAACTAATACGTGAATGGGATGTCCATCTGGCGCATGAGAAGCGCCGGTCGGACCATACGCGCCGTGCCTATATCGCGACCGCCGAACGCTTCTGCGCCTTTCTGTCGCGGCATCATGGCGGCGCAGTCGACAAGGCGATGCTCCGATCGCTGACCCCGAACGACCTGCGCGCCTATCTCGCCGAGCGGCGCGGCGAGGGGCTGGGCAATGCCTCGGCGGCGCGCGAACTGTCGGCGCTGCGGACCTTCCTGCGCTTCGTCGGCGGATCGGGCGCGAGCGTGCCGCAGATGCGTGGGCCGCGCGTCAAGAAGGGCCTGCCGCGCCCGGTCGCGCCCGCCGAAGCGCTGGACCTCGCGCAAGACGTCGCGGACAACGCCCGGCAGGGCTGGGTCGGCGCGCGCGATTTCGCGCTGCTCCTGCTGCTTTACGGCGCGGGGCTGCGCATCGGCGAGGCGCTGGCGCTGACCGGCGCGGCGCTGCCGCTCGGCGAGACGCTGCGCGTCACCGGCAAGCGCGGCAAGACGCGCATCGTGCCGATCCTGCCCGCCGTCGCGTCGGCCGTGTCGCGCTATGCCGAGGCTTGCCCTTGGCCGATCGGTAAGGAGACACCGCTGTTCCTCGGCGCGCGCGGCGGGCCGCTCGCGCCCGGAGTGGTCCGCGCCAGCGTCCGCTCCGCGCGGCGCGCGCTGGGCCTGCCCGAGCGCACGACCCCGCACGCGCTGCGCCACAGCTTCGCGACGCACCTGCTCGCAGGGGGCGCCGATCTCCGCAGCCTGCAGGAACTGCTCGGCCACGCGAGCCTCGCGTCGACGCAGGTCTATACCGCGGTCGATGCGGCGCATTTGCTCGACATCTATCGCAGCGCGCACCCGCGCGCCTAATTCCTTGGCCGCCAGGTGACGACGCGCCAGAGATAGATCAGCACCAGCGACCCGATCGCGACCAGCGCGACCGGCCCCACGAAGGCGTCAAGATTGGCGAAGCGGTCGCCGAACCAGCTTCCGGCGCCCGCCAGCGCTGTGATCCAGATCGTCGAACCCGCCGCGGTCCAGACCAGGAATTTCAGCTGGTTCATCCGCACCATCCCCGCGGGCAGCGACACCATCGTCCGCGCGACCGGCATGAAGCGCGCCGCGAAGACGATGCCGGGGCCATATTTGAGGAACCAGCCGTGCAGCCGCTCGACTTCCGCCCAGTCGAGTGTCAGCCAGCGCCCGTGCCGGTCGATGAAAGGTTTCAGGCGCTCATAGCCGATCCAGCGCCCGATCGCGTACCAGACCCAATTGCCCGCGGTCGTCCCCGCGACCGCGACCGCGATCAGCGTCCAGAAATCGAACCGGCCTTGCGCGACGGCGATGCCGCCAAGGCCCATGATCACCTCCGACGGAATCGGCGGGAAAACATTTTCCAACACCATCAGCACGAAGATGCCGAGATAGCCCCAGCCCTGGATCAGATCGAGAATGAAACCGGTCATGCGAAAGTTTACGCCGGCGGGCGTCAGCCGATCCGCCGCGCGATCGTGTCCCAGATCATCGCCGCCGTGTCGGTGCCGTTGAAGCGATCGATCGCGACGATGCCGGTGGGCGAGGTGACGTTGATCTCGGTCAGCCATTCGCCCCCGATCACGTCTATGCCGACGAAGATCAGCCCGCGCTCCCTGAGTTTCGGGCCGAGCGCGGCGCAGATTTCCTTTTCGCGCGGGCTCAGTTCGGCCGCCTCGGCATAACCGCCGACCGCGAGGTTCGAGCGGAACTCGCCCTCGCCGGGCTTGCGGTTGATCGCGCCCGCCACCTCGCCATCGATCAGCACGATGCGCTTGTCGCCTTCGCGCACGCTGGGCAGGAACTGCTGGACCATGAAGGGTTCGGGCCACACCTGTCCGAACATCTCGACGAGCGCGCCGAGGTTGGTCCCGGCCTCGTCGATGCGGAACACCGCCTTGCCGCCGTTGCCGTGCAGGGGCTTGATGACCAAGGCGCCGTAACGTTTGTGGAAATCTTTGACCGCCTCGAGGTCGCGGGTCACCATTGTCGGCGGCATATAGTCGGCGAAATCGAGCACGAACACCTTTTCGGGGGCGTTGCGGACCGAGACGGGGTTGTTGACGACGAGCGTCTCATGCGCGATCCGTTCGAGCAGCCAGGTGCCGGTCAGATAACCGAGGTCGAAGGGCGGGTCCTGCCGCATCAGCACGACGTCGACGTCGCGGCCGAGGTCGAGGGTCAGCGCGTCGCCGAAGCGGTAATGCGCGCCCGTTTCGCGCTGGACGTCGAGAACCGGGTGCGCGCGCGTGGTCAGCCGCCCCGCCTCCCAGGTCAGCGAGCGCACGTCGTAATGATAGAGGCTGTAGCCGCGTTCCTGCGCGCTCAGCATCAGGGCGAAGCTGCTGTCGCCGGCGATGTTGATGCCGTCCATCGGGTCCATTTGCACCGCGGCGCGCAGGGTCATCGGGGTCTCCTAGGGTTGCCAGACGTGGACCAGATGGCGCGGCAGGCGCCCCGGCGCAAGGAGCATCACGTCGATCCGGATGCTGTCGGCGGCGCGCGCGAAGCGCGGGCTCAGCATTTCCGCCGCCGCCGCGACGCGGCGCAACCGATATTCGTCGATCGCATGGTCGAGATCTTCGGCGCGGTCGCGCCACTTCACCTCGACGAAGGCGATCGTGCGCCCACGCCGCGCGACCAGGTCGACCTCGCCCACCGGCACGCGCAGCCGCCGGCCGACGATGCGCCAGCCGTGGAGGCGCAGCCACCAGGCGGCGCGGCGCTCGGCCCGGCGCCCGCGCGCTTCGGCGGCGGCGCGGTTCATTCGCCTCCCTTCAGCGTCAGCGCGCGGGCGTAGAGATCGTGCCGGTCGCGCCCGAAGCGCTTCGCCACCTCCTTCGCGGCCTTGGCGACCGGCTGCTCGGCCAGCGCCGCGCGCAGCGCCGTATCGATGGTCGCGTCGTCGGCCTCTTCGGCGACGCCGTCGGCGGGCGGCGCGACGACGATCACGATCTCGCCCTTGGGCGTCGCCTCGGCGTAGCGCGCCGCGAGCTCGGCGAGGGGGCCGGTCACGCATTCCTCGTAGAGCTTGGTGATCTCGCGCGCGACCGCCGCGTCGCGGTTGCCGAGCCCCCCGGCGAGCGCGGCGAGCGACGCGCCGAGGCGCGGCCCGCTTTCGTAGAAGACGAGGCTGGCGCGCAGCCCCGCGAACTCGGCGATCGTGTCGGCGCGCGCCTTCGCCTTCGAGGGCAGGAAACCGGCGAAGAGGAAGCGGTCGCTTGGCAGTCCCGACAGGGTGATCGCGGCGATCGCGGCGCAGGGGCCGGGCAGGGTGATGACAAGCCGCCCCGCCGCGCGGGCGTCGCGCACGAGTTTGTAGCCGGGGTCCGAAATCAGCGGTGTTCCGGCGTCCGACACCAGGACCACGACTTTGTCGGCCATCTGCGCAACCAAGGCGGCGCGGGTGCGTTCGTCGCTGTGATCGTGATAGGGGGTCATCGGAACACGCAAACCCAGATGCGACAGCAGCTTCGCGGTCACCCGCGTGTCTTCGGCCGCGATCAGGTCGGCGCGCGCCAGCACCGATGCGGCGCGCGCGCTGATGTCGCCGAGGTTGCCGATGGGGGTCGCCACGATATAGAGACCGGGCAAGGGAGAATTGGAAATGGTCGAATCCGGCATGACGCCGAAAATGGCAGAAACTGCCGTCCGGCGCCAAGACAATGCGTCGCCGCGGCGGCATATGCTGCGCGGGCTGGGCGTTCTGGCGCTCGGCGGACTGCTCGCGGCGTGCCAGGTCGTGCCGAAAACCGCGGGTCCGCCGCCGCCGCCCGAAAAGCCAGACACGATCGAACCCGGTCTGCCGACCGATACCGACCGCCACCGCGTCGCGCTGCTGGTGCCCGAGACGGGCGCCAACGCCGATGTCGGCACCGCGATCGCCAATGCGACGACGATGGCGCTGCTGGCGTCGCGCGCCGAAAAGGTCCGCATCACCACCTACGACACCGCGCTCGGCGCCGCCGCCGCCGCGCGGCAGGCGGTCGCCGACGGCAACAAGCTGATCCTCGGGCCGCTGCTCAGCGAGGATGTCGCCGCGGTCGCCCCGATCGCACGCGGGGCGAAGGTGCCGGTGATCAGCTTCTCGAACGACAGCAGCGTCGCCGGCAACGGCGTCTTCATCATGGGCTTCGTGCCCGGCCAGTCGGTCGAGCGCGTCGTCTCCTATGCGCGCGGCAAGGGGCATGTGCGCTTCGGCGCGCTGGTGCCCAAGAATGTCTATGGCGAGCGCTCGGCCGCCGCCTTCCGCTCGGCGGTCGCCGATGCCGGGGGCACGCTCGTCGCCGTCGAATCCTATGATCATAGCGCGGCGGCGATGTCGGGCGCGGCGCGGCGTCTCGCCAATGCGGGCGAGATGGACGCGGTGCTGATCGCCGACGCCGGCGGCAATGCGGTGCGCGCGGTGCCGGTGATCAAGAGCAATGGCGACCGGCAGATCCTCGGCACCGAGCGCTGGAACACCGATGCCTCGCTGGGCAGCAGCGCGGCGATGCGCGGTGCCTGGTTCGCCAGCGTGTCCGACGGCCTCTATGGCCAGATGGCGACGCAGTACCGCCAGCGCTACGGCAAGGCGCCTTACCGCCTGTCGAGCCTCGGCTACGATGCGGTGTTGCTGACGGTGCGAATCGCGCGCGAGTGGAAGCCGGGGACGAACTTCCCGACGGGCCGCTTGCTGGCGCCCGACGGGTTCGGCGGGATCGACGGGATTTTCCGTTTCGACAAACGCGGGATCGCGGTGCGCGCGCTCGAGGTCAGCGAAGTCGGCGCGGGCGGATTCCGCGTCGTCGACCCCGCCCCGACGAAGTGGTGACAGCCGCCGGGGCGTGACATCACCGCCACAGTCGGGCGAAAACTGCGGTCGCTTTGCCACAGGCAGCCTTTACGACGCGCCCGCGTTCACTATATGAGCGCGAGACGCGCCGCATGGCGATGCGCCGCGCTCGCCCGTCAATGATTTCAGGAGATACAGCTATACGCCCGCCCATGACCCGCCGCCCGCTTGGACCAACACCGCCCAAGAACGGCCCGCGATACAATGAATTCATCGCCTCCCCCAAGGTCCGCGTGATCGACGAGGAAGGCGAAAATCTGGGCGTAATGCTGACTGCCGAAGCGATCGAACAGGCGGCCGAAGTCGGTCTCGATCTGGTCGAAGTGTCCCCGAACGCCGATCCGCCGGTGTGCAAGTTCCTCGACGTCGGCAAATTCAAATACGAAGCGCAGAAAAAGGCGAATCTGGCGCGCAAGAGCCAGAAGACGCAGGAGATCAAAGAGATCAAGATGCGTCCGAACATCGACGATCATGATTTCGATGTGAAGATGAAGAAGGTCTTCGACTTCCTTGAGGAAGGCGACAAGGTCAAAATGACCATGCGCTTCCGCGGCCGCGAGATGAGCCACACCCAGCTGGGCCTCAACGTCCTCCAGCGCGTCGCCGAGATGACTGCCGAGGTCGCGAAGGTCGAGGCGCACCCCCGCACCGAGGGCCGCCAGATGCTGATGGTGCTGGCGCCGAAGTGACCGGCCGACCCCTCCGTTGGAGGGGGTTATATCGATTGCAAGCGCAAGCGAGGGCGCCTGCTTCGGAGTGGATTTGAGCCATTCCCCTCCCTTTCAGGGAGGGGTAGGGGTGGGTGCGCGAGCGGAGCGAGCCCACGAAAGAACGCCGCCTTCGGCGGCTACCCACCCCCAGCCCCTCCCTTTTAGGGAGGGGAGAAGGTATGGGCCCTACCGGCCGTTTCCAGACCTTCACCCGATCGGAAAGTCCAGCGCGGTGGTTCCATCGGGACGGCCGCCCGCTTCGTATCGGCGCTCGGTGACCCGCGCGGTGCCGTCGGCGGCGACCGCGATCAGTGTCGAGCAGCGCGTGCCATAGACCTCGCCGCGCAGGAACAGCGCCGGGTCGCTCGTCGCCGTCAGCGTGTCGAGCAGGCCGTCGGGGGCGATGCCGGCGTCGACCACCGCGCCGAGCGCCGCGCGCAGCCGCTCGGCGCGCGGGCAGGGCCGGTCGATCGGCTCGTTGGCGAGCGCATGGACGCCGGGTTCCAGCGACAGGATGCGCGCGCCCGGCCGGTTGGTGAGCAGGCGCGCCTCGCCGTCCACCGCGAACAGGTTGAAGGCGTTGAAACGATCGAGATCGGCCGCAGCCGGGTCGGCGAAGCGCCCCTCGCCGCGCAGCATGTCGACGACGAGCGCGCCGCGCGATTCCTTCGCCGGATCGGGCATGGCGCCCCGCACGTTGGTCACGACGACGACGCGTCCGCTCGGGCCGTGTGCGCCCAGCCAGGTGCCGCCGGCCTGCAGATCGCGTCCCGCGACGATACCGCTGCCGTCGTCCCATGCGGCGAGCGCGGCGCTGGGGCGTTCGTGAAACTCGTCGCGATTGCCGACGAGGATCAACGGCCAGTCCGGATGGACCCGCCAGGCAAGGGCGACGACGCACATCGCGCGCCTATCGCGCGGCGGCGGGCGCTTGCCAAGAGCCCTGCGCTGTCCTGACAAAATAATACAGTTCCGCACGGGGCCGAAGCGTGGTAGATTGCGCCGGTTCAATGGGGAGGGGTTCGCCATGAATAGCATCGTCAAAACGCCGTGGCACTTGTGGGTCGTCGGAGTGCTGTCCTTGTTGTGGAGCGGCTTCGCCGTGACCGACTATACGATGACCAACATGAAGAATATGTGGTGGCTGAGGGACTTCGCGCAGCTGACGCCCGAGCAGATCGCTTATTTCGACACATTTCCGGGCTGGGCCACCGCGGCGTGGGCCTTTGGGGTGTGGGGGGCGTTCGCCGGATCGCTGCTGCTGCTGCTGCGCAGCCGCCATGCGGTCACGGCCTTCATCGTGTCGCTCGCGGGCCTCGCGGTCAGCACCTTCTCTCAGTTCGGGCTGTCTTCGGTCGATCCGACGGAATTGTTCGGTCCCGGCCCGATGTGGACGACGCTGGTCATCTGGGTGATCGCGATCGCGCTGCTCTATTACGCCCGGCGCCAGACGGCCGCGGGAGTGCTGCGCTGAGCTGAATTGGGCGGGGCCGGCAGGTCCGTCCCCGAACCCTGTCACGCCGCCTTGGGCTGCACCGTCAATTGCAGCCCCAGCGCGTCGAGCACCGCGGTCAAGGTTTCGAGCGTCGGATTGCCGTTTTCCGACAGCGCGTTGTAGAGCGCCTGTCGTCCGAGGCCCGCCTTACGCGCAATTTCGCTCATGCCCTTTGAGCGTGCGACGTCGCCGAGCGCGCTGGCGATATGCTTGGGATCATTGCCCTCCAGTGCCGCTTCCAGATAATGGAGAATATGCTCCTCGGTCGTGAGGTAGCTTGCTGCATCAAATGGTCGGAGCTTCGTCACGGCTTTCGATTTCTTCCTTCAACCGCTTTGCGCGGGCAATATCCTCATTCTGACTGCGCTTGTCGCCACCGCACAGCAGGATGACAAGCTCGGTGCCGCGGCGGAAGAAATAAACCCGATAACCCGGTCCGTAGTCGATCCGCATTTCGAACACGCCGCCCTTGACGGACTTATGGTCTCCGAAATTGCCATTCGACGCGCGCTTCAGGCGGTCGGCGATTCTCGCAACCGCCCGAATGTCTCGCAACGAGCCAAGCCAACGGGCAAATTCGGTTGTTTCTAACAGCCGGTAGGCTTGTCCTATATAGAGGACGTTTTGAGAATTGTCAAGGTTTCGGGTCATGACTTGAGGGCGTCCATCCTCACCCAATCCTCGTCGATCGGGCGCCGAACGTACCAAAAACGCCATCCGTTTACATTCGTTCGCGAGATTGCGCTGGCAGCATCAGAGGGGCTGGTCCGGATATTCCCAAACTCATCGATCCACTGAGACCCTCTGATCTGTGCACGATGAGTACGCCCTTTATAAGTAGCCCTAAAAAACGTCCCGTCGGGAAAAAACACGTTGGAAAACCAAGCGCCGCTGACGGTGCTTCCGCCTGGGAGGGGGAGGGTATCCGGAAGGCCGGGCGTGTCAATTTCGCCGAAACCAGGGCTTACTTCCGTGGCTGGCAAATTCAGCAAACGGCGAATCGCCTCGTTGTAATTGTCTCTTTCGTTCTGGAGTCTAGCCGTGAGCGCCTGCCAGACCTCAAAATCTATCTCGATTTGCATGCCGATTCCCCTAATAGTCGGCAATCTATCTCAGATAGAGAAAATAGTCAACGCCCCCACTTCGTACGGCTCTGTTTCCCGAAGCGCCCCTTGCGCGTGCCGGGCTTGCCCTCGTTCGAGCGCCCGACCCGCGGCGCCACTTGCTGGTCCGCCGGCAGTCCCAGTTCGTCGGCCTCCAGCTTGCGGATTTCGTCGCGCAACCGCCCGGCTTCCTCGAATTCCAAATCGGCCGCCGCGTCGCGCATCCTCTTTTCGAGGTCGGCGATATAGGCGCGCAAATTGTGGCCGACCATATGGTCGGGCTTGTCGTCGCCGAGGTCGATCGTCACCTGATCCTTCGACGCGACATGCGCGATGATGTCGCCGATGTTGCGCTTGATCGTCGTCGGGGTGATGCCGTGTTCGTCGTTATACGCCTGCTGCTTTTCGCGGCGGCGGTCTGTCTCGCGCATCGCGCGTTCCATGCTGCCGGTGATGCGGTCGGCGTAGAGGATGACGCGGCCGTCGACGTTGCGCGCGGCGCGGCCGATCGTCTGGACGAGGCTGGTCTCGCTGCGCAGAAAGCCTTCCTTGTCGGCGTCGAGGATCGCGACCAGCCCGCATTCGGGAATGTCGAGCCCTTCGCGCAGCAGGTTGATCCCGACGAGCACATCGAACACCCCGAGGCGGAGGTCGCGGATGATTTCGATGCGCTCCAGTGTCTCGACGTCAGAGTGCATGTAGCGGACCTTGAGCCCCGCTTCGTGGAGGAACTCGGTCAGGTCCTCGGCCATCCGCTTGGTGAGCGTCGTCACGAGCGTGCGGTAGCCAGCCGCCGCGGTCTTCTTCGCCTCGGCGATCAGGTCGTCGACCTGCTCCTCGACCGGCTTGATCTCGACCGGCGGGTCGATGAGGCCGGTGGGGCGGATCACCTGCTCGGCGAAAATGCCCTGGGTGCGGTCCATCTCCCAGGTCCCCGGCGTCGCCGACACGCTGACCGTCTGCGGGCGCATCAGATCCCATTCGGCGAAGCGCAGCGGCCGGTTGTCGATGCAGGAGGGCAGGCGGAAGCCATATTCGGCGAGCGTGATCTTGCGGCGATGGTCGCCCTTCGACATCGCGCCGATCTGCGGGATCGTCTGGTGGCTCTCGTCGACGAACAGCAGCGCATTGTCGGGCAGATATTCGAACAGGGTCGGCGGTGGCTCGCCGGGCATGCGGCCGGTGAGGAAGCGGCTGTAATTCTCGATCCCCGCGCACGACCCCGTCGCGGCGATCATCTCGAGGTCGAAATGGGTGCGCTGTTCGAGGCGCTGGGCTTCGAGCAGCCGGCCCTCGGCCTCGAGCTCCTTCAGCCGCTCGGCGAGTTCGTGGCGGATCGCCTCGGTCGCCTGCTTGAGCGTCGGGCCGGGCGTCACATAGTGGCTGTTCGCATAGATGCGGACGTAATTCAGGGTTGCGATCTTCTTGCCGGTCAGCGGGTCGAACTCGGTGATCTCCTCGATCTCGTCGCCGAAGAAGCTGACGCGCCACGCCATATCCTCATAGTGCGAGGGGAAGATCTCCAGAGAGTCCCCGCGCACGCGGAAGTTGCCGCGCGCGAAGGCCTGATCGTTGCGCTTGTATTGCAGCGCGACGAGCTTGCGGATGATCTCGCGATTGTCGACGACCTGGCCCTTCTTCAAATCGAAGATCATCGCCGAATAGGTCTCGACCGACCCGATGCCGTAAAGGCACGACACCGACGCGACGATGATCACGTCGTCGCGTTCGAGCAGCGCGCGCGTCGCGGAATGGCGCATCCGGTCGATCGCCTCGTTCACGCTCGACTCTTTTTCGATGTAGGTGTCGGAGCGCGGCACATAGGCCTCGGGCTGGTAATAGTCGTAATAGCTGACGAAATATTCGACCGCGTTGTTCGGAAAGAAGCTCTTGAACTCGCCATAGAGCTGCGCCGCGAGAATCTTGTTGGGCGCGAGGATGAGGGCGGGGCGCTGGAGCTCGTCGATGACCTTCGCCATGGTGAAGGTCTTGCCCGATCCGGTGACGCCGAGCAGCACCTGGTCGCGCTCGCCCGTCCGGGCGGTCGTCACCAGTTCCTCGATCGCGGTCGGCTGGTCGCCCGCGGGCTGATAGTCGCTGACCAGCTCGAACCGCTTGCCGCCCTCGACCTTGTCGGGGCGCGCGGGGCGGTGCGGGACATAGCCCTCCGCGGTGTCGATTTCGTCGAGCGAGGTGCGAATCTGGATGGCCATCGAAGCCAATATGGGACCGCCGGCGCGCCACGGCAATCGGCGCGCAACCATCCGGCCGCACGCGGGTTTCAACTCTGCCCAACAGGAGAATGATACCCATGAGGAAATTCGTGACGGTGGCGGCGCTGGGCGTCGCTTTGGCGGTGGCCGGCTGCGGCAAATCGGACGATGCCGGGAAAGCGGGCGACACCGCGGACGCGGGCAAGACCGAGAGCACCGCAGCCGCGGGGTCGATGAAGCGCGAGCCCGGCAACTGGAAAACCGAAGTGAAGCTGGTCAAGTTCGACATGCCGGGCGCGCCCGCTGCCATGAAGGACCAAATGGCCAAGCAGTTCGCTTCGGCAGGCAGCACCGAAACCTGCCTGACGCAGGAGCAGGCCGACCAGGAAGATATCGCCAGCGCCATGTCGAAGGGCTACGGCGATGCCTGCACCTGGTCGAAGAACGACATCGGCGGCGGCAAGGTCGACGTCGCCGGCACCTGCACCGCAAACGGCCAGAAGGTCGATCTGGCGATGGCGGGGACGGTCGGGTCGAAAAAGACCGACATGACGATCACGACCAAGACCGCGGCCCCCACCGGCGGCCAGATGGAAATGCAGATGCAGGTCACCAACACCAACATCGGTCCCTGCAAGGCCTGACACGGCCGATCATCGACAAGGCGAGGCGCGCGGCCGGTGGTCGCGCGCCTTTCTTTTTGGGCAAGCGTCTTTCGCGGCCGAGCCGGCCGCAGCGCGACGGTCGCGCCAAACGGAAAGAGCGGGAGATGGCGGGGGAGCGGACTTGCCGATCGGGAGTAGGTGGGGCTACAGCCCGATCGGCGAAGTCTCAGTGTATGAAGCCGGCGAATCTTGCGAATGGTGCCAGGGACCAGCTCGCGCCATTCAACCCACCGACCTCAATTCGTCCACCTGAGACCGAGTCTCAGACCAGACCGCGGCATTGTGGGGAATGCCGCGTCGAGGAAAGATTGACAGCTTCGGTTCGAATGCGGCAGTTACATGGGGTCACGAAGCGGCGTGTAGCCATTTGATAATCAATTATTAACCTCGTTCGACGCTTTTTTCCGGCCGAAAAAGCTGGAACCATGCCGGTTCGGAGGCGTTTGGGACCACTTGTTACCGTTACATGGCAGTAACTATGGCTGGTCGAAGGGGCAGTTTGGCGTATCTACCGTGTTCCGCGTTGTCGGGGGGCGTATAGGGTTAGCATGGACCGCACCAAGGATAGTGGGACGTCGGATGCCGGCGATACCGACCAGATCATCGCCGATGAGCTGGAGCAACTGCTTGCGTCGCCCCTGTTCGTGCGCTCGCCGGTCCTCTCCCGCCTGCTCCAGTTTCTGGCCGAACACCGGCTGCAGGGCGGGCGCAGCGCACCCAAGGCTTATGCGATCGCGACCGAAGCGCTCGGCCGCAGCGCCGATTTCGATCCCGCCGTCGACAGCTATCCGCGCGTCATGGTCGGGCGGCTGCGCAGCCTGCTCGACCGCTATTATGCCGATACGCCGTGGATTCATCGCCTGCGGGTGCCGCAAGGCAGCTACGAGATCGTCGTGCAATATCGCGCATCGCCGCCTTCGCGGTCGGGCGATGCTCCCACCGCGGGCGAGGGGCCGGGGATCGAACGGCCAGCGGCGCCCGGCCCGGAAAGCGATCGCCGGCGATCGCCGTTCTGGTGGTGGGCGGCGATCGCCGCGGCGGCGCTGATCGCCTTCTTCGCCGCTTGGTGGACATTCGGCGGCAACGGAAAATTGCTCGGAAAGGCGCCGACGCCGATGCCGCTGCTCGAAGTCAGCGCGCCGGTCGCCGGCGAAACGCCCGAATCGCGCGCGATGGCGCGGGCGCTCGACGGCAAGCTGCGCGACGGGTTGCGCCGGTTCGAACTGGTCGACCTGCTCAGCGCGCGCGCGCCCGATGCGAGGGCCGCGGGCCGCGCCGCCGACTATCGGCTCGACACGTCGATCGTGCGGACGGCGGAAGGGCCGGTCGACGTCACGCTCGTCCTCAACCGCGTCGCGGATCAGCGCGCTATCTGGTCGGACCAGATCCGGGTCGCCGCCGACCAGCTTCCCGAATTCGGCGCCATCGCCCCATCGATCGCGCAGATCGCGGGCGATTATGGGGTGATCGTGCGCGACCAGGTGCAGCGCGAGCCCGACAATTTCGCGGCGGGCTTTCCCTGCCTCGCGCAATTCAACCGCATGCGCCAGATGCGCAACGCGACGACGGTTCGCCAGGTCGGCGGATGCCTGCGCGCGTCGCTGGCCGAATCACCGCGCGATCCGGTGCTGCTCAACGCCCTGTCGCTGCTGCGTTTCGGCGACTGGCAGCCGCAGCGCAGCAGCGCGGCGGGCAAGGTGGCGCTGGCCGAAGCGCGGCAACTCGCCGAGCGCGCCTACGACAGCGCCCCGGCATCGAGCGCGGGGTTGTTCGCGATGGCGCGCGCGCATTTCTATGCCGGCGATTGCGCGGCCGGAACCCCGATGGGCGATGCGGCGGTCGCGCTCAATCCCTACGACCCCGACCTTGCGGGCTTCCTCGGGCTGTTCAAGGCGTCGTGCGGCGACCTTGCCGGGGGCGAGCCGCTGCTGCGCCGGTCGATCGAGCTCGACTCCACCTACGCGGGCGTTCCCGCGGTCACGCTGGCGTTCATGCTGTCGCAGCGGGGCGAAACCGACGAAGCGCTCGCGATCCTCGATCGCATGCCGTCGCCGAGCAATCTCGAGCCGCAATATCTGATGGTCCGGGCGATCGTGCTCGCGCGCAAAGGCGACGTCGCGGGCGGGCGCCGCCTGTGGCGCCAACTGCTCGACTATACCGGCCAGCCGGCGGGCACGCCGCCCGAAAAGGTGCTGCGCCAGTTCATGATCACCCCCGCGGTGATCGCGCGATCGGCCGCCACCTTGCGCGATTCAGGCATTGTCGCGGCGAAACCGGCGAGCTAGGGTCCTTGCCAATGGAGTATGGACCCTAGGGAGATCAGCGGAAACCCGGGGCGATCCGCGGGACGGGGCGAAGGCGCGAAGCCGTTCGGGCCGCCGGCCGGTGCCAGCCCTCTTGCCAGCCCCGTCGCTGCGCTCTAGGGCGAAATTCAACATTCACGCCATAGTCAGAAAAAGGAACTGTGCATGAGCGATTCGGCCGAAAAGGTTAAAAAGATCGTCGTCGAACATCTGGGCGTCGAAGCCGACAAGGTGACCGAGGAAGCGAGCTTCATCGACGATCTGGGCGCCGACAGCCTCGACATCGTCGAACTGGTGATGGCGTTCGAAGAAGAATTCGGCGTCGAGATTCCCGACGACGCGGCGGAAAAGATCGCCACCGTCAAGGACGCGATCGACTATATCGAAGCGAACAAGGGCTAAGAGAGCCCTGTCCGGCGTGGCCGGACGCGGCGGCGACGCCGCCCACGCGTTTCCGGCTTCCCGGTCCCGAGCGCTCGCGCGCAGTGGCTGGGAAGCCTTTTTTATCGATGCGCGTCTGCGAATCTGATGTGGACCCTTGCGGGGGCAGGGCCGACGAAAGGAATGACTATGCGCCGGGTTGTGGTGACGGGACTGGGTTTGGTGACGCCGCTGGGCGGAGACGTCGAAACCAGCTGGGCCAATCTGCTCGCGGGAAAGTCGGGCGCGGGGCAGATCACCCGCTTCGACGCTTCGGACCAGAAATGTACGATCGCGTGCGAGGTGAAGCCGGCGGACCATGAATATGGCTTCGACCCCGGCAAGCGCGTCGACCACAAGGTCCAGCGTCAGGTCGATCCCTTCATCGTCTATGGCATCGATGCCGCCGGGCAGGCGCTCGAGGACGCCGGCCTCACCGACATGAGCGAGGAAGAGCGGCTCAACGCGGGCTGCTCGATCGGCTCGGGCATCGGCGGCCTGCCGGGGATCGAGAGCGAAAGCCTGCTGCTCGCCGAAAAGGGGCCTAGCCGCGTCAGCCCGCACTTCGTTCACGGCCGCCTGATCAACCTGATCTCGGGTCAGGTCAGCATCAAATACGGCCTGATGGGCCCGAACCACGCGGTCGTCACGGCTTGCTCGACCGGCGCCCATTCGATCGGCGACGCGGCGCGGATGATCAAGGACGGCGACGCCGACATCATGCTCGCGGGCGGCTCCGAATCGACGATCTGCCCGATCGGCATCGCTGGCTTCGCGCAGGCGCGCGCGCTGAACATGAGCAGCAACGACGCCCCCGAAAAGGCGAGCCGCCCCTATGACAAGGACCGCGACGGTTTCGTGATGGGCGAGGGCGCGGGCGTCGTCGTGCTCGAGGAATATGAGCATGCGAAGGCGCGCGGCGCCAAAATCTATGCCGAGGTCGTCGGCTATGGCCTGTCGGGCGACGCGCATCACGTCACCGCGCCGCATCCCGAGGGCTTCGGCGCCTATCGCTCGATGGAAATGGCGCTCCGAAAGGCGGGCATGACCCCCGCCGACATCGACTATATCAACGCCCACGGCACCTCGACGATGGCGGACACGATCGAACTCGGCGCGGTCAAGCGGCTGTTCGGCGACGCGATCGGCGGCGTGTCGATGAGCTCGACCAAGTCGGCGATCGGCCATCTGCTCGGCGGCGCCGGCGCGGTCGAGGCGATCTTCTGCATCCTCGCGATCCGCGACCAGATCGTCCCGCCGACGCTCAACCTCGACAATCCCGACGAGGGCACCGAAGGCGTCGACCTCGTCCCGCACAAGGCGAAAGCGCGGCCCGTCAAGGCGGCGCTCAACAATAGCTTCGGCTTCGGCGGCACCAACGCCAGCCTCGTCCTGAAGGCGGTCGAGGGCTGAGCCATGCGCTGGCTGCTCGCAGCCTTGCTCGCCCTTATGCTCGCCGCCTGTTCGGGCGGCGCACCGCGCGACACCGTCGTCGTCATCCCGCCGGGGGCGAGCATCGCCAAGGCGGGCGAGATCCTCGAACAGGCGGGCGCGACCTCGGCCTCGGGCTTCGTCAATCACGCGCGCTTCTTCGGCGGCGATGCACCGATCAAGCCCGGCGAATATGAGGTGAAGAAGGGGATGAGCGCGGGCGACATCCTTTCCCTCCTCCAGTCGGGCAAGACCGTCCAGCGCTTCGTCACGGTGCCCGAAGGCATGCCGTCGATCATGGTGTGGGAACGGCTGATGGCCGAAAAGCGGCTGAAGGGCGAGGTCGCGGTTCCCGCCGAGGGCAGCGTGCTCCCCGACACCTATGCCTATACCACCGGCGAGACGCGCGCCGCGGTGCTGAAACGGATGCAGGCGGCGATGGACAAGACCTTCGCCGAACTGTGGGCGAAGCGCAGCCCGCGGACCGCGGCGAAGGACCGCAACCAGGCGATCACGCTCGCCTCGATCGTCGAGAAGGAAACCGGCGTTCCCGCCGAGCGCCGCACCGTCGCGGGGGTCTATACCAACCGTCTCGCGGTCGGGATGCGGCTCCAGGCCGATCCGACGATCATCTATCCGATCACCAGGGGCAAACCGCTCGGGCGGCGCATCCTGCGGTCGGAGATCCTCGCGGTGAACGACTATAATACCTATGCGATGATCGGCCTGCCCAAGGGGCCGATCGCCAACCCCGGCAAGGCGTCGATCGCCGCGGTGCTGAACCCCGAACCCAACGATTATCTCTTCTTTGTCGCCAAGGGCGACGGCGGCCACATCTTCGCGCGCACGCTCGCCGAGCATAATGCCAATGTCCAGAAATGGTATGAGATCCGCCGCGACAGGGGGGAGATGTAGGCGCGGCAACCGATGATCGTCGCCCCCGCGAAGGCGGGGGCCGCTGTCGTTTTACGCAGCGCCGCAGGAAAGGCCGACAGCGGCCCCCGCCTTCGCGGGGGCGACGGAGAAGGACAGATGACCACCGCGAAGCTCTTTCTCCACGGCGTTCCCGACAGCCCCGCGATCTGGCGCCCGCTGCTTGGCCAACTCGATCTTGGGGATGCGCCCGTCGCGGTGCCCGCGCTGCCGGGCTTCACTGGCTCGCTCCCCGCCGGCTTTCCGGCGACTAAGGAGGCCTATGCCGACTGGGCGGTTGGGGAGGCGGAGGCGCTGTTCGCGGCGCACGGCCCGATCGACATCGTCGGCCACGACTGGGGCGCGCTGATCGCGCAGCGCACCGCGATGCTGCGCCCCGGCCTGATCCGAAGCTGGGCGGTATCGAACGCGGTGATCGACCCCGACTATCGCGGCCATCGCATCGCGCGCATCTGGAACACGCCGATCCTCGGCGAAATCTTCATGGCGCTGAGCCGGCCAGCGGCGCTCGCCAGGGGGCTTGCCGGACAGGGGATGCCTGCCGACATCGCGGCGGAGGAGGCCGTGCAATGGGCGAACAGGGACAAGCGGCGCGCGATCCTCCGCCTCTATCGCTCGGCGAAGGGACTGAGCTTCGAGCATGACTGGGCGCGCGACATCGGCCGGCTACCCGCGAACGGCGCGCTGATCTGGGGTGCGAACGACCCCTATGTCGAGCTTGCGGTGGCGGAGCGTTTCGCCGCGCGCACGGGCACGCCGCTGACGGTGATCGACGGCGCGGGGCATTGGGCGATCGCCGAACGGCCCGCCGAGGTCGCCGCAGCGCTGACGCGCTTCTGGAACAGCCTGTAGATGTGGCGTTTTTCGCCGTGATTGGCGTGGCCGATCATTGTGACCCAATAAATCGATTGGATCGTTCGCCGGCGATCGGCGAAAGGCGCTGTCAATGAGACAGGGCGTCCCATGGACGATGGCTATCCCCCTCCCGCCACTCCATCCCGTCTCGTGATCGGCGACCCGGGCCTCCCCCCTCCCGTCCGGGCCACTGAGGCCGCGCCCATCATCGTCACCGCGACGATGGGCGCGGCGGACCAGCGCTTCTTCGACGGCCTTCGCGCGGCGCATTTCCCGCCCGGCCGCAACCGCGTTCCGGCGCATATCACGCTTTTCCACCAACTCCCGCCGTCGAGCCTGGCCGAGCTGGAGGAACTGGTGTGCCGCATCGCCGGCGACACGCCGCCGCCGCCGGCGATCCTCGCGGGCGCCTATTCGCTCGGAACCGGCGTCGCCTTTCGTGTCGACAGCCCTGATCTCCTTGCCGTCCGCGCCCGGCTCGCCGACCGCCTGGCAGGCCTGCTCGGCGCGCAGGATCGCGGCACGCCGCGGCTGCACGTGACGGTGCAGAACAAGGCCGCGCCCGCCGCCGCCCGGACATTGCTCGCCGCTCTGGCGCGCGATATCCGCCCGCGCCCGCTGGCGATCACCGGCCTCGCCGTGCATCACTATCGCGGCGGCCCCTGGGAACGCGCCTTTTCGCGGAATTTTCGCGGTCGGCGCGGAGCATATTGACCGCGGCTACGGCCGTGCCTATAGGCGCGGCTCGCCCGAATGCGGCGGCCTTTCGGGGCGGAGTAGCTCAGCCGGTTAGAGCAGCGGAATCATAATCCGCGTGTCGGGGGTTCGAGTCCCTCCTCCGCTACCATTCCTTGATCCGGAAGCTTCCACTAGCTTCCGCATTTTTCCAAAAATTGAAAGAAAAGCAGAGGGTTGCGGGTGATTCGCGTCCGCATGCGCCCATGGTCTTCCACATGCAGCCAGATTTGGTGTGGGGGTATTTTGGGGGTATTTTCGCGGAGTATCGGAAAGGAGCGATACCCCCAATGCCTCTCACGGAGATTCAGGCCCGAAATTCCAAGCCACGCGAGCGCGCCTACAAGCTGGCCGACGGGGAGGGCTTATTCCTGTTCGTCCAGCCGAACGGGTCAAAGTTGTGGCGGATGAAGTACCGCTTCGCGGGCAAGGAGAAGTTGCTCTCGTTCGGCGCTTACCCAGACCTCGGGATAGCTGCAGCGCGCGACAAGCGGACAGCCGCAAAGGCGTTGTTAGCCGAGGGCAAGGATCCAATGAAATCCAAGGGGGAAGTGATCTCGCAGGAGGGAGCCACCTTCTTCGAGGTCGCAAAGCGCTGGCATGAAAATCGAAAGAGCGCGTTGAATGCCGCGCATGCCGAACGCGTCTGGTCGCGGATGGAAAGGGACGTCTTTCCAGCCATCGGCGAGAAGCTCGTGCATGAAATCACGGCGCCTGATGTCCTGGCAATGATCCGCAAGATCGAAGCAAGAGGCGCGCTCGATATCAGCCGCCGTGCAAAGCAAGGGGTGGGGCAAGTCTTCCAGTTTGCGATCGCGTGTGGCTTGGCAACGAACGATCCGACGACACATTTGCGTGGGGCGCTAAAGCCGCGACCAAGAGTGAAGCATATGAGCCGGCTGCCGCTCAGCGAATTGCCCGCTTTCATCGACAAGCTGCATGCCTACCAAGAAGAGGGCGAACGACGGTCCGCGATCACCCGTGACGCAGTTCTCTTTGCGCTCCTGACTTGGGTTCGAACCAAGGAGCTCCGCTTCGCCGCCAAATCCGAGTTTGAAGACCTGGGCGGCAAATCACCTGTCTGGCGCATACCAGCAGAGCGAATGAAGATGGGACGAGAGCATTTGGTGCCCCTCTCGCAGCAGGCAACGCACATCGCGAAATCTATGATAGCAGCAGCGCCTGGCGAGTTTCTCTTCCCGGGCAACGGCCCGAACAAGCCGCTTTCAGAGAACACAATGATCTACGCGCTCTATCGTCTTGGATACCACAGCCGCCAAACCGTGCACGGCTTCCGGGGCTTGGCGAGCACCTGGGCCAATGAGCAGTTGGTCGAGTTTGGTAAGCCGCCCATGTGGATCAGGAAATACCATGAGGATTGGGTCGAACTACAGCTCGCGCATTCGGAGAAAAACGACGTGCGTGGAGCTTACAATGCCGCTGAATACCTGGCTCCCCGGCGCCGGATGATGCAGGACTGGGCTGACTATCTGAGCGGCGGGAAGGTGATCGACATCAAGAAGGCAGGGAAGCGCGCAGCCTGATAACTATGGCTTCGATCAGACCAGTCCAATCCAGTCTGCGCGCAAACGATCTCGACCTGTGACAACCCCCTCGACAATCACCGCTGATCCGACGAATTCGCATTCGGGTTCTTCGCTCTCGATGATCCAGACGACTTCGTCTGTCGTGGTCAGGAACATCCCGCGTCTACCGCGGCTCAAAATTCCCGAGATGCGTATTCGACCCGCGCTCACAACGCCCCCCGTTCAAAAACGCCAATGGCGCAGCACTTCGCGCACATAGGCCGGCGTCTCGCCATTGCGAGGAATACCGCCGGCGCGCTCGACGGCACCTGGACCTGCGTTGTAGGCAGCGAGGGCCAGATGAACCACCCCGAACTTGTCCAGCATCTGGCGTAGGTATCGGGCCGCACCCAAGATGTTCGCCTTGGGATCGAAGCGATTTGAAACGCCAAGGTCCCGCGCTGTCCCTGGCATCAATTGCCCCAAACCTGCGGCGCCGGCCTTGCTGATGGCCAAGGGATTATATCGTGATTCCGTCCATACAAGAGCGTCGAGAAGGCCGCTTGGTAGCGAGTACTGAGCCTCAGCAGCGTAAACATGAGGAAGGTAGCTTGCCCGACGGAAGCCTGACGGCGCGCTGCCTTGGGGCTTTGGATATCGATAGGGCAGATAGGTTCGACTTGCATCGGCAGCCGGCGGCTCGAACGAGCCCGCTGGAGGCATTCTCCAAATGCCGTGTTCGACGAGAAGAAAGCCATCGGTCCCTTCTGCGACGCGGAAGCCACCGGTCGTCGACTCCGATGCAACGGTCATCTGAGGGGACTCCAGATCCTGCGCGTGAGCGGGGAGGACGAACCCAAATCCTGCCGTTGCCACTGCGGCTAATGCCCATTTCAGTCTCATTCCCGAATCCTTTGGTGTCGAATCGGGAAAGAACATATATAGAACATATGATGTAGGAAAATGAAACGTCAGCGACGCAGAGCGGAGGCTGCGCGGGTGGAGGCACGTTACGATGGAGATGCCCCAATGCACCAACACCGAACATCCCAATTCCAAGGCATGCAGCTGGAAACCCGCGCACGCAAGATAGTCGAGCAGCTGGGCGGCACCTGGTCGCGTTCGCGCGGGATGTGCTGCTGCCCGGCCCACGACGACCGCACTCCTTCGCTAAGCATCACCCTCGGAAAGCGTGCAATTCTTGTTCATTGCTTTGCCGGCTGCGCGAACGAGGCGGTGATAGAAGCCATGGCCGGGCACGGAATACGAATTGCGGACCTGTTCGATGGGACGAGTGATCCGATCGTGACCGAACCGCGCGAGGAAGTCGCCAATCGTAATGCGCTGAGGCTCTGGCGTGAGGCATCGAGCATCGCCGGTAGCCCTGTCGAGCGATACCTCGAGACCAGAGGTATCACGATTTCGTCGACCGAGCTGCGTTTCCACCCGCGCATGCCTCTGGGGCCAAAGGGTGCTGTCCGGTTTCTTCCCGCGATGATCGCGGCCGTGCGCAGTGATGCCGGGATTCTGGCGCTGCACCGCTCCTTCCTAAATCTGGAAAAAGGCAGCTTGGCTTCATTTGATCAGCCCAGGCGTGCGTTAGGCAGTCCCGGTTCTGGCGCGGTGCGTTTCGCATACCCGGATGAGGGACGCCTTGGCCTCGCAGAAGGAAACGAAACGGCCCTTTCAGCGATGCAAATGTTCAATGTTCCCTGCTGGGCGACGCTGGGAAACGAACGCTTCGGCCAGGTCACAATCCCGGAATCGGTGCGCCAGCTGTATCTCTTTGTCGACAATGATGCGGGTGGGCGCCTTGCTGAAAAGCGCGCGAGAAAGGCTTACGCTTGCGAAGGGCGGCTGATTGTCACCAGGCGTCCGCAGCAGACCGGCGATGATTGGAATGATGTGCTCATGCGCTCAGTCCGAGCTGCGGTCTGAATGTCGGTGAGAGGAAAGCGGGCTTGGGGCCTTGTGAGGCCCCCGGACGGATCCATCTGAACGGACACCCGGACAAACCCAGGGCCTCTTCAGGAGGTCTCTCATGTCACATGCAAATACCGCTTTCGCATTCTCCGATCCAGCCGAGCCGCAAGTGTTGGCAGCGGCGAGGGCGCTGGCCGCGCGGCTCGCTGCAGATCAAGCAATCTCACGGGTCACTGTGAATGCAACAATGGCCGATCACTTCGGCGGTAGCGACGCCGAAGGACGCTGGTCCGTACGTGATGCCCATGCCGCACTTGAACTGGCGCAGGTGCTTTTCCTGGCGCAGGCAACTGAATTCTCACCTGCGATGTCATCCAGCTTCGCCGATGAGGCATTCACGCACTTCGAACGCCTGGTCCCCACCCAGTCCAACCGGAGCGATGAGCAGATCGAGTGGCAACAATTCGCAACGCCGCCCCGTTTGGCCTGGATGGCTGCAAAGGCATCCGCGATTTCTGTCAACGAACTGGTTCTCGAACCTTCGGCCGGGACCGGGATGCTGGGCGTATGGGCGGCAAAGGCAGCGGCGCGTCTTGCTCTCAACGAGATATCGCCGCTGCGCCGCGAATGCCTGGGCGCCGTGTTTCCGGACGCGACAGTCACGGGATTTGACGGGGAACTGATCGACGAACTTCTCACGCCCGACGTGGGTCCGAGCGTGGTGCTGATGAACCCGCCCTATTCGCACGGTATCGAGAGGGGCCACGATAGTCGCACTGGCGATCGCCATTTGCGTTCTGCCTGGAAGCGCCTTCTGCCCGGTGGCCGCCTAGTCGCAGTGATGCCCGAATGGTTCGAGCTTCCGAAGTTCCTTGCCGGGATCGCCGGTCCCGTTTCATTGCGCCTCAACGCGACGATCGAGCGAGGTTTCGTCAAGCAGGGCACATCAATCTCTACCCGGCTCCTGGTTCTCGACAAGGCTGATGATGGTACCAGCCCGATCATCGCCCAGCCTGCAAACTTTGCCGAGCTTCATCTGCTGATCGATCTGCTGCCTGACCGGGTAAGCCTGCCCGCCGAGCCCAGCATCGGCATCAAGCCAGCCTTGCCGCTTCGACTGGTGGCGAACAGGACAAAACCGGTTCCACTTAAGGTCCATCCAGCCGCTGCGGCGCCGTCGATACTGCCGCTTGAATTTACTCCGCTCGAAGCACCTGCGCCGATCGAATGCCAGGTTGGGCATTATTTGCCTTACCGACCGAGCCGGATCTCAATTGCAAATGCGGTCTCCCACCCGACCCCGCTGGTAGAATCCGTCGCAATGGGTTCGATAACCGCACCCGTGCCGGAAGTGGTGCCTCAGCTTCCTTCGAGTATCATTGCTGAAGGCGTCTTATCCGCTGCGCAGGCCGAGACCCTGATCTATGCCGCAAGCGCCCATGCCCGCGATCTGCCGGGCCGGTTCGAGCCCGACGACAAGGGCTGCGCCCTCAAGGCGAGCGCCGAGGGGCACGCCTATCGCATGGGCTACTTTCTTGGTGACGGAACTGGCGCAGGCAAAGGCCGGCAAGTCGCATCTGTCATCCTCGACCGGTGGGTGAGGGGTGAACGGCGCCACATCTGGATTTCCAAAAACGAAGCTTTGCTCGAAGATGCCCGCCGCGATTGGAGCGCGCTCGGTGGCCTTCCCATCGACATCCAGCCGCTCGGCCAGTGGAAGCTCGGTGTCCCGATCGGGATGCGCGAGGGCATACTCTTCGTTACTTATCCGACACTGCGCTCGGGCCGCAGCGACGCGACTAGGCTCGAGCAAATTCTCGAATGGTCAGGAGAGGACTTCGACGGCGTCATCGTTTTCGACGAAGCCCATGCGATGGCCAATGCCGCTGGCGGGGAGGGCTCACGTGGTAAGGTCAAGGGATCGGAGCAGGGCATTGCCGGTGTTCGCATCCAGAATCTGTTGCCGCGCGCCCGCGTGCTCTACGCTTCTGCGACCGGGGCATCCGACGTCAATAATCTCGCCTATGCGACCCGTCTCGGTCTGTGGGGTCCCGAAACGGCCTTTGCCAATCGCGAAGCCTTCGTCGCGGACATCCGCGATGGCGGTATCGCTGCAATGGAACTGGTCGCCCGTGATCTGAAGTCACTCGGACTGTACGCGGCGAGGGCACTTTCATTCGCCGGAGTTGAGTACGAGATTCTCGAGCATTGCCTGACCAACGACCAGGTAGCGGTTTATGATGCCTATGCAGACGCCTGGGCAATCATTCATGCCAACCTGCGCGAGGCACTCGAGGCAACCCGGCTCGTAGACACTGACAATGGCGAGACCCTAAATTCAGGCGCCAAATCGGCGGCGCTTTCGGCGTTTGAAGGAACCAAGCAGCGCTTCTTCGCGCAGCTCCTTCTATCGATGAAGCTGCCTAGCCTGCTGCCTGCGATTGATGTGGCACTTGCCGACGGCAACGCGGTTGTGGTGCAACTCGTCTCGACCGCCGAAGCCATGCTCAATCGCCGCCTCGCTGATCTCTCCGATGCAGAACGTGAAGCGCTCGAAATCGATCTCTCCCCCCGCGAATACGTGGTCGATTACCTCACTAAAAGCTTTCCCGTGCGGTTGATGTCCGTGTTTACGGACGAGAACGGCAATGCTCGGTCTGAACCGATGAGTGATGAGAACGGTGCTCCTGTTCTCTGCCGTTCGGCGCTTGCCGCGCGCGATCGCATGATCGAGCAGCTCTGTGCCTTACCGCCGATCGCGACGGCGCTCGATGCGATCATTGAACGGTTCGGTGTCGATCAGGTCGCCGAAGTCACGGGCCGTACTCGCCGCCTGATTGTCGGACGCGATGGACGCCAGGTGCTCCAGTCGCGCTCTCCGCGCGCCAATGTCGCCGAGACGCGAGACTTCATGGACGGCACCAAGCGAATTCTGGTTTTCTCCGATGCTGGTGGCACCGGCCGCAGCTATCATGCCGACCTCGCGGTGAAGAACCAGATGCGCCGCGTCCACTTTCTGCTTGAGCCCGGCTGGCGGGCCGATGCCGCAATTCAAGGGCTTGGCCGTACCAACCGCACCAATCAGGCATCTGCCCCGCTGTTCCGCCCGGTGACCACCGATGTGCGTGGCGAACGTCGGTTTATATCGACCATTGCACGTCGGCTCGATAGCCTCGGGGCACTGACCCGCGGGCAGCGCCAGACTGGTGGGCAGAACCTCTTCGATCCCGCCGACAATCTCGAGAGCACCTACGCCAAGGAGGCGCTTCATCGCTGGTTCGGCCTGTTGTTCGCAGGCAAGCTGGAAGCCGTTACGCTTTCTCGGTTTGAGGAATTGAGCGGGCTCAGGGTCGAAGGGCCCGACGGCGGGATGGTCGATGACCTGCCAACAATCCAGCGCTGGCTCAATCGCATCCTCGCGTTGCCGATTGCTTTACAAAACGGCATATTTGACGAGTTTCTCGGCCTCGTCGAAGCGCGGATCGATGCAGCACGGCAGGCCGGCACGCTCGACATTGGGGTCGAGACCATTGCGGTAGAGCATTACGAGGTGCTGACCGACACGCTACTGCGCACCGATGCGCTGTCGGGTGCGACTACGCATCTCCTGGAACTCGAGATCGCCCGCGCGCTCAAGCCTTTGCGTCTCGAACGCCTCGAGGAGCTCTACGGCTTTTCAGGTGCGCGTCAGCAGCTTCTGCGTAATGCGCGCTCAGGCCGGATCGGGCTGCTTGTGCCAGCGCGCAGCCTGCTCACAGACGAAGGTATGCGGGTGGCCCGCTTCGAGCTTGTCCGTCCCTTGAAGCATGGGCACATCACCGCCAATCAACTCGAGGAGAGCAACTGGGAAACGGTGGATGCAACTGAATTTCGCCGCCTCTGGCAGGCTGAGGTCGATGACGCCGCCTCCCATCTCAAGCGCGAGCGATTGCACCTTGCAACCGGCCTGCTGCTTCCGGTGTGGGACAAACTGCCTTCCGACTATGTTCGGGTCAGCCGGATCTCGGCGCGAGACGGACGCTCGCTATTAGGTCGGGAGGTTCCGCTCCATTGCGTGCCCGAACTGTGCCAGGCGCTTGGACTCGAAGACGAACATGCCTTTTCGGCAGAGCAAATCGTCGATGCGGTGATCGGGACCGGGCGGCCGATGCAAATCAAAAGCCGCGAAGCGCTCACGCTCAAGCGCAGCCTCGTCAATGGCGCGCAGAGGCTCGAACTGGCTGGTTGGTCGGCGTCGCGCCTCGACTGGTACAAGGCACATGGGTGCTTCACCGAGATCATACGCTATCAGACGCGACTTTTCGTCCCGACGACGAGCGCGGCGGCGGTCTTGGCGGAACTTTTCGCCTGAGTAACCGCTATCTTGCCACTTGGCATTCAAATTGATATATGATGCCATATGGAGAAAGCTCATGTTGGCACTGCAACCCATTGATACCTTCCCCCAAGCATTCCGGCCCGATCCTGTAACCCAGGAGGAAGCAGCGGCGATGTTCCGCGCCGTGCTGAACCTGTTTGGGAAATGGGAACTCACCGACGATCAGGCAGCGACTTTGCTCGACATGCCGGTTCGCTCCTATCGGCGGTGGAAAGCTGAGGGGCCGGGCCGTGTCTCGCGCGATGGTGCGGCGCGGCTCTCCAACCTAATGGGTATCCATAAGGCGCTGAGGATCATGTTTTCAGAAGCCCAGCGTGGCTACGCCTGGATCAAGGCAGGCAACGCCGCCTTTGCCGGAGCGAGCGCGCTTGATGTCATGCTTGGCGGGGAGCTGACTGATATCATGCGGGTGCGTCGCTATCTTGATGCCGAACGTGGTGCCTGGTGATTGATCCCAAGGCGATTCCGGTTGCCCAGGTCGAGTGGAAAGGTGCTGTACGGATTATCCGCAGTGCCTTTCCACCGATCGACCTGTTCGAAGATATCGCAGACCCCGCAGACTGGCCGCTGCTGACCTCTGCCGAGCAAAAAACCAATCCCCGCATCATGGCGACGATCGGCAATCTCGATCTGGTACCTGCTGACCGCCGGGTAGGGGGCAACGGCGCATCCTATCTGATGGCCCCGTTCACGCATGTCAGCACTGACCGACCTAGTCGCTTCACCGATGGGACCTACGGCGTCCTATACGCGGGGGATGCATTCGAAACTGCGCTGTTCGAGACAATCCATCACCATGCCCGCTTCATGGCTCGCACTGTAGAAGCGCCAGGCTGGACCTCACAGTTCCGTGAGATCATCCTTTCGGTAAGCGCTGATCTTCACGATCTCAGGAGCCTTGCGGCAGGCGATCCCGCGCTAGATCCCGACAACTATGCTGCATCGCAAGCCCTCGCTGTTGAACTCAAAGGGGGCGGGGCCGAAGGTCTTGTCTATCCGAGCATCCGGCATCCGGGTGGTGAATGTGTCGGCTTGTTCTACCCGGATTGTGCATCCGACCCCACTCAGGGACGTCACCTCGACTACCACTGGGACGGAATGGGTGTCGATCTGGTTCGAGACGCTGGCACAGGGGCGGTGTTTCGGGTGGTGGACACTGACTGAATATCCAACATCCGGCTTGCGCTGCGGCGACTCCGGCAGCTTTGCGCCTCTCTAAGGCGTATCAAATAACCTGCACTTGACCTTGAAAGCTGACATCAAATTGGCTCAAGATCGGGCGTTCTCGCGCTTTCGGTTGAATGCTTCTTTGATTCGCTCGGCCATCATGCCCCATGCCGTGCGCTTTCTGGCCAACGAAGCTCGCATGGAATGCAGAGATTTTTCACGCCAGCGTTCGTCGAGGCGCTCGTCATTTTGGAATGTATCGAGGACCGCTGACGGATCGTTGCGCATGTGCTTGTGCGCCTTGCGGCCTACGATGTCGCTCGAAAGGTAATCATAGAGGGCTTGAAGAACGCCTGTAACGTGTTTGCTCTGGCCATTATCTAGTTGCTCGAGAAGAAATTCGCGCAGAACAATTGGTGAAGCGTTGAGCTGATTAAGGGCCAGGTCGGTTTCCCTTTTGAGCTGGACAACGTTGGCTAGGCGGCTTTGCAGGCAATGAAAGGGATGCATTATCGGGACATGGAGCTCAGCCGTCCCTTCAGTCATCCTGACATTCATTCTTATCTGGATGGCCTGCTTCTTTAGCTTGGCGTCATCGACGCCCATGACATGCCAGAGAAAATCGATTTCAATTGGGTGCCCATCGATCTCAGCATGCACTATGGCCGTCTGCGGTGTGTGGTTGTCGGCGTCGGGGATGGCAACGGAACCACCAAGAGCGTTTGCAAGCTTCTCTGCGGCTTCGCGCTGACCAAAGTAGTCAATATCTTTGGATGTGTAGGGCCCGTAGGCATCGAGCTCGGCAACATGGCTGTAGCGCTCTGCCCACAGGTTGAGCGCTTGGCCTCCGACGATGAAGGCATCGTCACTCAATTTCAGGATGCTTGCTAGATCATAGACGATCTTGGCAGGTAGAACTGCTTGATTCAGGCGAAAGCCTCTTCGCAGATGATCGACGATTCGACGATGTCCAGCGAGGAGAAAAAACCATTGCGGGCACGCAGCTCGTCGCGCGAAATACGGCCAGAACGCAGGTCGTCGGCGTCGGAAGCGCGTTGACGCTCCTTCTCCTGCTGGCGTTCTGCCGGGCTGTAGTAGCAAGCCTGCTGCATGGTTTTCTCCGTCAGTTGATATATTCCGCGGAAGGTTACCAGTCAATGAACTGTTTAATTCTGCCCTCGTTCCCTTTTCCTACCTCAGATCTCTCTTTCGCGTCACAGCATTGAAAGCGGCCTTGGCGCCACTCCTACCTAGCGGGGGAAACGCGTTTTCAAGAACTTGCTACGAAGGCCTCGGCACCGTATATTCTTGATATGTTCTCATGGCCGCGCCTTCGATGAAGACTCTCACGGACAACCAGCTGACTGGCGAGTTGGGCGAAACCGTAGTCAAAAGCAAGATTCTTGAGCTCGGCCACGTTTTCGAAGGCCGTGGGCGCCTGGAAACGGGCATCGATGGGACGATCGAATTTCGAGATCCCGTTACGCGCTCCATGACCGGTCTCACCGTCGCAGTTCAAGTGAAGACGACGAAGTCCACCAAATATGTCGGCGAAAGTGACGACGAGTTTGAATACAGCGTTCGCCAGCAGGATATCGATTATTGGAAGCGTTGCAGTCTCCCTGTCGCACTGATCCTCTACCGACAGGAAGACGGATCACTCTATTGGCGCGACGTTGAGGCTGGAGAGGAAGGCAATGAACGGCGCCTCAAATTTCGCAAGGATCGAGATCGCCTCGATTCCAGCTCGATCGAGCGCCTGGCCGCAATGGCAGTCCGCCGCGGTAAGGATGGCACATTCCTCCCATCGCTTCGAGTGGGCGAGCAAGCGCATCTAAATCTGATGCACGTCGGACTGCCTTCATCGATCTTCGTTGGCGAAAGTCCTTTTGCCTCGGGCCGTGACGCGGTTCCGGAGTTATTGCGCGCTGACGGCCATCACTTCGACTGGGTTATTCGCGGCCGCCGTTTTCTGTCCTTTCGCAATCCCAAAAGTACACCGCTCGAAGCGATTGTCGATATCGACACGGTCGAGGAAGTCGATACGGAAGACGTGTCGATTAGCGATGATCATGATGATGCGGTGATGATGATCGAACTGCTGCGCCGGACAATGGCCGAACAGTTCTCGGATATCCTCGCTTTCGACCGAAAAGCCCGGCTCTTCTATTTCAAGGCCGAAGAGAGGTATCAGCCGAGGCGATATTTCTATCGATCCCTGCGCGAAACGACATCCGCGACGGTCGTCCAAGTTTATGACTACAAGAAGGGAAAACGCAAAGGACAGGTCAACTACCTTCGCCACCACGCTTTCTCACCTCGCTTCCAACAAATCGGGAGCAATTGGTTTCTATCGATTTCCCCTACCTTTGTTTTCACCGAAGACGGTTTCCGCGCTCATAGGTTCGCCTCCGATCTCCTTGCTGGGAAGAAGAGGCTCGATCGTAACGGATCGATACGTGGACAGATGATGATGTTCCGCTTTCTGCTTTCAGGAATTGATCTTCAGCCGCACGCGAAGTTCGATCTTTTTCAAGAAGCAGAGGAAGTCAGCCCGGTTCTGACATTCAACGTCGTTGAACCCGTAGCCATGGAAGCGGCCGTTCCTGAGAACGCTTGGTCCGAAACAGATCCGAACGCCAAGCGGATGAAGGTTCAGGACGATGAGCCCACACAGGGCGAGCTGGGAGTAGGCGTGTGACATTCACATTCGAAACTCGCTGTATTCCCGAGCCAGATCTCGAATTTGGGGATGGCGGCCTGTTCCTCGACCCGCGTGTCGGATTGATGCGCCACGGTCCTCTGCAGCCAAAGCCTGGCGACCTGATTCGAATCGGAGTGGTAGGCACATCTGATACGGTCGATGGGTTTGCCAAATACATCGACCGGGCGATGCAAGGTATCCCGAGCGACAATGAAAAACTGGGGAATTTGCATCCAGATTTCCCCGGGCTTGGAAACCAGAACCCCTTTCGCTGTCGCTTCGAAGTGCCTCGGGAAGCCTGCCAGACGGTTCTTCAATCCGAGATAAAGAGGATTGTTGCGATAAGGAACCACGAGGAAGCGGTTCGCGCCGCTGTCGATCTGCTGATCGCGCAGGCGCGCATTTTGCTTGAGGGCACTTCGCGTCCCGAGGTGATCGTCATCGCCCTACCGAAAGTTCTGATCGAAAAGGTGGTCAACGCACGTAGCATCGTGTCCGAAGATGATGATGACGATGATGAGGAGGAAGCCGGCCCTACCGAGCTCAATTTCCGTGATCTGTTCAAGGCAAAGGCGTTGAGCCTTAGCGTCCCGACGCAGATTGCTTGGCCTTCGGTCTGGGATGACGCCTTCAAGCTTTCCAGGAAGATGAAAACCACTGAGCGCAAGGTGCAAGGCCCAGCTACGCGGGCTTGGAACCTGCTCAACGCGATTTTCTACAAGGCCGGTCGCGTGCCGTGGCGTCTACCCAAGTCCGACGGATATGAAACATGCTATCTTGGTATCGGATTTTATCGGGACCTGGACGGCCATCGGCTTTGGACAAGCACCGCTCAGATGTTTGACGAGCGGGGTAAAGGGCTGATCCTTCGCGGAGCGAGGGCTCGTACTGATCGGCCAGGAAAGCACCCCTATCTGGCCCGCGAAGATGCTTACGATCTCGTCAAGCGCTCGCTCGAGACTTATTTTGAGCATCACCGCACGATGCCGGCGCGGATCGTCATTCTGAAGACGTCCCGCTTCGAGAATAGCGAATCTCATGGCTTCGCAGAAGCTATCGAAGAGATGCGCGTCGCCATGACTGATATGGTTTGGGTATCGGAAGGTGGCCATGTAGCCCTCTTCCGGGAAGGTGATTACCCCGCGCTCAGGGGGAGCTTCGTCCGCATTGGACACGACGGCATCCTCTACACGCGGGGTAGCGTCCCATACTACGGCACCTACCCGGGCGCACGAATGCCCAACGCACTACAGCTTCGTCCCTACGAATGTGAAACCTCGCTGGACGAAATAGCTGCCGAAATCCTTGCCTTAACCAAGATGAATTGGAACTCGACCCAATTCGATCATGCACTTCCCATCCCCATCCGAGCAGCGCGGGAAGTCGGACGGGTTTTGAAGCACGTTAGCTATGCCGAGCGAGATCAGCCCGACTTTCGCTATTACATGTGAAGGCTGGCACGAGTTGGGGCTGCGGCCAATTCGTTACTAGCTGTCTGGCATCTACCCTTCATTCTCCCTCGCCATGTCTCAGTTTACGTATTTTCGCCGGAGGAGTTCGAGCAGGTCATCCGCCAGATGGCTGCGTTCGGCCCGCAATTCCATGCGTGTCCGGTCTGCCGGGGTGGGCAGGATAAGCGCGCGTTCTTCCTGGTCGCCGCGTGCGGCACGTCGTTGTGAGCCGACCTTAATTCGAACCTCCCGTGGTGAAAGGAGGAAACGCACACGCCCGTCAATGTGAGCTGGACACCTCGAAGAACCCAGTGATTTTATCGTGATCGCGTCAAAACGGGGCCCGAAGGCATTAAGGGCTTTGCTGTTTGCCCAATTTCCGGATGATTTTGATGTTTCCGGCACCTCCTTGGGGCCGTTTTGATGTCATGCAGACGCAGTTCGCCCCTCAAGCCATACCAGGCGTTGGAAGTTGTAGACCAGGTTGGCCATGCCGATCTTGATGGTGGCGCGGGCGATACCGATAGTGCGCACGACGAGACCCATCCGGTGCTTCTGCCCGGCGAACACATGCTCGACCTGCGCGCGGATTTTGGATCGCTTGGTGTTGGCCTTGGCGATCCGCTCGGGCATGGGCCGCATCGGCTTGCGCCTCTGGTGGATATGGCTCTTGAACATGCCGGCGGTGAGGAACGCTTCGTTCTTCTTCGACCGGTAAGCGGTATCCGCCCAGACGCCCGAGCCGGTATTGCCCTTGCTGATCAGGTCGGGCAGCCGCGCCCCGTCATGGGCGTTGGCGGCGCTGGCACCCCAGGTACGGATCAGACCGTGGGCCTTGTCGATGCCGATATGATTTTTGTAGCCGAACATCGGGATAGCGAGATCGACGGGCTTCGCTGCCTTGGGATCGGTCCCCTCGCGGACCTTGGCTTTGCTGTACTTGATCGACCAACGCGCATCCCTGTCCTTCTGTCGCGCCTTGGCCGGCTTCCAGTCCTCGGGGATGCGCCCTTCCTTGATGGCGGTCTTCTCGGCCTCGGTGTTACGTTGCTTGGGCGCCGGGACCACCGTAGCGTCGATGATCTGCCCGCCCATGGCAAGATAGCCGCGATCCTTGAGCGCAGTGTCGAAGCGGGCGAAGAGTTTATCGATCGCCTTGGCCTGGACCAGGCGCTCACGGAACAACCACACCGTCGTCGCATCCGGCACGGTGCCGTCGAGGCCGAGGCCCAGGAAGCGCTGGAACGACAGCCGGTCCTTAATCTGGAACTCCGTCGCCTCGTCTGACAGCGAGTAAAGCGCCTGAAGCACCAAGATCTTGAACATCAGCACCGGGTCGAACGGCGGCCGCCCGCCCTTGCCGCGAACGCTGCGTCGAAGCGCTGCCACTAGCGGCCCGCGGAAAACCTCGAAGTCAACCACCGCCGCCAAGCGCTCCAGCGGATCGCCCGCCGCACTCAGCGCTTCATAACGGTCCGAAAGATCAAAGAAACCGGGCTGTCCCGCCATCACTGCCTCCGCCGTATCACCGGCGAAGTGAATCAAATCTACACCTCAAAGACCAGAGTTTTTCGAGGTGTCCAGCTTTCTGGCATTTCGCTCTCAATTACGGGCCGACCGCAATCGGCCCAAAACTCGCCAAAGTCGAGGTGCGATGCGCCTGCACTCTCAGACAGAGTAGCCGACCGATTTAAATTGCCGTCTTGACCCTGACATCATGTCAGGCCCTATATGAGTCGTCGGCAAGGAGATTAGGCCGATGGACGAACGTCAGCACTGTAGTCACGATCACGCAGCGGCAGGCGGCGCGACAGTCACCGATCCGGTATGCGAAATGCAGGTCGATCCGCAGACGACGGCGCATCGCGCCACCCACGATGGACAAGATTATCATTTTTGCAGCGCCCGCTGTCAGACGCGCTTTGCCGAAGATCCGGATCGATGGCTGAACGGCGCGGCTGAGGAACAATCCGCACCAGAAGGGGCGATATGGACATGTCCGATGCACCCGGAGGTGCGCCAGGACCACCCGGGATCGTGCCCTATTTGTGGTATGGCGCTCGAACCGGAGAGGGTCGATCCCGATGCCGGTCCAAACGAAGAACTGGTCGATATGACGCGGCGGTTCTGGATCGGTCTGGCGCTGACCTTGCCTGTGTTCCTGCTGGAAATGGGCGGGCATCTGTTTCCGGCGCTCCACCATCTCGTCCCGATGGACATCTCGGTCTGGGTGCAACTGACTCTGGCGACACCGGTGGTTCTATGGGCGGGCTGGCCGTTCTTCACGCGGGCCGTTGCATCGGTCATCTCGCGAAACCTCAACATGTTTACCCTGATCGCGCTGGGGACCGGGGTAGCATGGTCCTATTCCGTGGTGGCGACCCTTGCGCCCGGGCTATTCCCAGACGCCTTTCGCGCCCCCGATGGTACCGTTGCGGTCTATTTCGAAGCGGCGGCGGTTATCACCGTGCTGGTCCTTCTGGGCCAGGTCCTTGAACTTCGTGCCCGCGAACGAACGTCCGGGGCGCTGAAGGCCCTACTCGGCCTGGCGCCCCGCACCGCACGCAGGATTGGCACAGACGGTGATGTGGAAGTCGCGCTGGAGGATCTGCAGGTCGGCGATCGTCTCCGTATCCGACCGGGCGAGAAGATCCCGGTCGACGGCAAGGTGGCCGAAGGCGCCTCCGCCATCGACGAGTCGATGGTGACCGGTGAATCCATGCCCGTTTCCAAACAATCGGGTGACTCGGTGATTGGTGGCACCATCAATACGACCGGTTCGCTGGTGATGGTCGCAGAGAAGCTGGGCCGCGATACGCTTCTTGCACGCATCGTGCAGATGGTGGCTCAGGCCCAGCGCTCGCGCGCGCCGATCCAGCGGCTGGCTGATCAGGTGGCGGGCTGGTTCGTACCACTGATACTGCTCGTCGCGCTCCTTGCATTTGCCGCGTGGAGCCTCTGGGGGCCGGAACCGCGCCTTGCCCATGCGCTGGTCGCCGCGGTGGCCGTGCTGATCATCGCCTGCCCCTGCGCGCTCGGTCTGGCCACGCCGATGTCGATCATGGTCGGCGTGGGCCGTGGTGCAGAGGAAGGCATACTCGTGAAAAATGCCGAGACGCTGGAGCGGATTGAGAAAGTCGATACGCTGGTTGTCGACAAGACCGGAACGCTGACCGAGGGCAAGCCGTCGGTAACCCGAGTCGTGCCGCTGGGCGAACTGTCGGAAGAACACGTGCTGCGGCTTGCCGCCGGTGTCGAGCAGGCCTCGGAACATCCGCTGGCTCTGGCGATCATGGCCGAGGCAGAGCGGCGCGGTATCGTCCCACCTGCCATCGAGGGTTTTGAATCGCCCACCGGCAAGGGGGCCATGGGCACGGTTGAGGGTAGTCGGGTCCTGCTCGGCAATGCCACTTTCCTGCGAGAGAACGGTGTCGACCCCAATCCCGCTGCCAGCGATGCCGACTTGCTGCGCCAGGACGGCGCAACGGTGATACTGATCGCCATTGCCAACAAGGTCGCGGGCGTCATCGCCATTGCCGATACGGTCAAGTCGACAACGCCCGACGCGCTGAAGGCCCTGCGCGCCGAAGGCATCCGCGTCCTGATGTTGACGGGCGACAACCGCACGACCGCAGAGGTCGTGGCAAGGTCTCTGGGCATTGACGAAGTAGAGGCCGATGTCCTGCCCGACCGGAAGAGCGCGGTAGTCGAGCGCCTGCGCGCGCAAGGCCATGTCGTCGCCATGGCCGGTGACGGGGTGAACGACGCCCCGGCGCTCGCCGCAGCAGACGTGGGCATCGCCATGGGCTCGGGTACCGATGTCGCGATCGAGAGTGCCGGGATCACCCTGCTCAATGGCGAATTGACAGGCATTGCACGGGCCCGCACGCTCAGCAGCAAGGTCATGTCGAACATCCGACAGAACCTCGTCTTCGCATTCGGCTACAACGCGCTGGGCGTGCCGGTGGCGGCAGGCGTGCTGTACCCGCACTTCGGCATCCTGCTGTCTCCCGTGATCGCGGCTGCCGCGATGTCGCTTTCCTCGGTCAGCGTGATCGGCAATGCCCTGCGATTGAAGGGGGCGCAGCTGTGAACATTGGCGATGCATCGCAGCGAACCGGCGTTTCGCAGCGGATGATCCGGCATTACGAGAAGATCGGCCTGATCCCGGCACCGCCACGCCGTGAAAGTGGCTATCGCGATTATTCCGATGCGGACGTGAACCGGTTGCGCTTCATCGCCAATGCCCGCGATCTGGGTTTTTCCATCGACGAGATCGGCGAGCTGCTGCAATTGTGGAGCGACGAGCATCGTGCCAGTTTCGAAGTCAAGGCGCTGGCTCTGGCAAAGGCCGACGAACTTGGCCGCAAGGTGGGCGCGCTGGCCGCGATGCGCTCCAGCCTGCTCCATCTCGCCCGCACGTGCCATGGCGACGATCGGCCGGATTGCCCGATCATCGACACGATTTCGGGAGAAAAATCGGCCGTTCATGCCAGTTCAGCCAAGGACAATTGACTCCTGTCCTATGGTGGTCATTGAATTTGTGGGCATTTACGAACCTGCTGCAAAGGAAAAGACGATGATCGCTTTCAAATCCGCAACGGCCCGCTTGCCTGCGACAGCGTTTGCCCTGTTGCTGGCGTCGTGCACCGGCGCCGCGCAGGCGGCACCGTACGTGATGTTCCGTGACCCCGGTTGCGGCTGTTGCCACGAATGGGCCGAGCACATCCGGACAGGTCTTCAGGCCGAGGTCGAAATGCGCGAAGACGTCCCCATGGCACAGGTGAAGGCCGATCGCGGCATTCCGGTTGAACTCGCATCGTGCCACACCATGGAAGTGGAAGGATACGTCATCGAAGGACACGTTCCTGCCGCCGATATCCAACGGCTGCTTCGGGAAAGGCCGAAGAGCGTCAAAGGGCTGGCGGTCGCGGGAATGCCGCTTGGCTCGCCAGGCATGGAGATGGGCGGTCGCACCCAGCCCTACCAGGTGATTGCGTTCGGCGATTTCGGGCAAAGAGTTTTTGCAACCTACCCGTAGCGAACCCCATGTCCGCAACTGGCGAATATTGCTAAATAGCGGACAGCCCTCTGTGGATGGCTCCCGCGTTGCAAGCATAAATTGACGTTCGGCGTTTTGGTCGGTTGCAGTCGTCTGTCCGGCCTGTTGATGCAGTCGGTAGGGACTGCTGGCCCTGATGGAGTCCGCGAACCCGGTCCCGATCGGCTTATCAGGCT
>NZ_NIWD01000013.1 GCF_002277025.1 Sphingopyxis sp. GW247-27LB | reverse complement strand
TAGGCCGTGTTGACAAAAGGGATTCCCAAATCCTCCTCCTTCTGATTCAAGACTGCTTTTTGAGGATCAGTCATGGGTCGCGGGGATTTGTCGGATGCGGAGTGGGACCTGATTGGGCCGCTGCTGCCGCCTGAACGTGGTCGCTGGGCGCGGCCGTCGGGCGATAATCGTCGCTTTCTCAACGGCATGCTTCACGTGCTGCGGGTCGGCTGCCCTTGGCGCGACATGCACGAGCGCTACGGCAAGTGGAACTCGGTCTATGTCCGCTTCCGGCGCTGGGCCGAACAGGGTGTCTGGGATGCCCTGCTGCAAACGCTGGTCGATCTGGGTCTGACCGACGACTGGCAACATATGATCGACAGCACCAGCGTTCGCGGCCATGTTTCGGCAGCGGGCGGAAAAGGGGGGCTTGTGCGAACGCTCTTGGTCGATCACGCGGCGGCTTTACGAGCAAAATCCACGCCCGCTGCGACAATCAAGGACTGCCTGTCGGCTTCATCCTGACCGGCGGCGAGGCTTCTGATTACACCGCTGCCGAACCGCTGATGGCGATCCCCGTCGCCACACCCAAGGCGCTGCTCGCGGACAAGGGCTATGATGGTGATCGCTTCCGGGAAAGCCTGCTGACCCGGGGCATCCTGCCGATCATCCCGCCCCGCTCGAACCGCAAGGTGCCAGAGCATCCCGACTATCGCCGTTACAAGGACCGCAACCGCGTCGAGCGCATGTTCGGAAAGCTCAAACAGCAACGACGCATCGCCACTCGATATGACAAAACCCTTCTCTCGTTCGAGAGCTTCCTAAACCTCGCCGCCACGCGGCTATGGCTGAAGTCTTTTGTCAACGCGGCCTANACCGCAACCGCGTCGAGCGCATGTTCGGAAAGCTCAAACAGCAACGACGCATCGCCACTCGATATGACAAAACCCTTCTCTCGTTCGAGAGCTTCCTAAACCTCGCCGCCACGCGGCTATGGCTGAAGTCTTTTGTCAACGCGGCCTAACCCCGAACATGTCTGCCTGCTGGGCTGCGGCGTCACGACCGGCATCGGCGCAGTCCACAATACCGCCAAGGTCCAACCCGGAGACTCGGTCGCCGTGTTCGGCCTGGGCGGGATCGGCCTCGCGGCGATTCAGGGTGCGCGCCAGGCGAAGGCAGGTCGCATCATCGCCATCGACACCAATCCGTCCAAGTTCGAGCTGGCACGCCAGTTCGGTGCGACCGAGTGCATCAACCCCAAGGACCACGACAAGCCCATCCAGCAAGTGCTGATCGAGATGACGGGCTGGGGCATCGATCATACCTTCGAGTGCATCGGCAACGTCCAAGTCATGCGCGCCGCGCTTGAATCAGCGCACCGTGGCTGGGGTCAGTCGATCGTGATTGGCGTTGCCGGCGCGGGCGAAGAAATCTCCACCCGTCCATTCCAGCTCGTCACGGGCCGCGTATGGAAGGGGTCGGCTTTCGGCGGCGTCAAGGGACGGACACAGCTCCCCGGCATGGTCGAGGACGCGATGAGAGGCGATATCGATCTGGCCCCGTTCGTTACCCACACCATGGGTTTGGAGGAGATCAACGAGGCGTTCGACCTGATGCACGAAGGCAAGTCGATCCGCACGGTCATTCACTACTGACCCGCCGATCCAAGGCGCCTCTGGCAACACCAGACATCGAGGAAGTTCCGGATGACCGCTCCGGTTATCTCGGGTGACGGCATTTTCTTCCCCCTCTTCCTCGACGCCGCCAACGTCGACCGTTCAGTCGCGTTCTAAGACGCGGCGCCAGGCGCTCGGATTGGCAGGCCAGCCGTCATCATGGCCCGACCCCGGCCATGATGAAGCGCGCTCTGGCAACTGGGCAACGCGTCGCGATGCGGTAACAACCGCCGAAGTGCAGTCGTTACACGCCGATAGCGGCACGGACCAGGGCCGCCTGGCCCAGGCGCTTACCAGCCGGATGTGTGTGGCCTCGTCGCGCGACCTAACGGGAAAATGGTTTTGTCGTAACCTTTGTCTAATGCTGGAAAAATATTTCAAAGGTTCCGAACATCGAGCCAGCCTGGCCGTTGGATGTATTGAGTCGGAAACGCATTCATCTGTTACCCCGACCGTAATGAACCACGGGCCGCACGGGCGGATATGGCAGGAAGACTGAATTGAAGGACAAGGATATACACGCGACGACGCCCGCCACCGATCATGGGCATGCGGGACCGCCCGCTTGCGTGCAGGTTCGCGGCGCGCGCCAGAATAACCTAAAAAATGTGGACGTCGATGTACCACGTGACGCCTTCGTGGTGTTCACCGGCATATCGGGCTCGGGCAAGTCATCGCTCGCGTTCGGCACCCTTTATGCCGAAGCCCAGCGGCGTTATCTGGAATCGGTTGCGCCCTATGCCCGTCGCCTTATCGACCAGGCCGGCGTGCCGGAGGTCGACACGATCGACGGATTGCCGCCTGCGGTCGCGTTGCAGCAGCAGCGCGGCTCGGCCAACGCGCGATCCTCGGTCGGCAGCGTGACAACGCTCTCCAGTCTGGTGCGGATGCTCTATTCCCGCGTCGGCGAATATCCGCGCCATCAGCCCATGCTCTATGCGGAGGATTTCTCCCCCAACACGGTCGCGGGGGCCTGCGCGACCTGCCACGGCATCGGCCGCGTATATGATGCGACCGAAGAGACGATGGTGCCCGACGACAGCCTCACCATTCGCGATCGGGCAATCGCCGCCTGGCCGACCGCCTGGCATGGCCAGAACCTGCGCGATATCCTCGTTTCGCTCGGCTATGACGTCGATACGCCGTGGCGCGACCTGCGGAAAAAGGATCGCGACTGGATCCTCTTTACTGACGAGGCGCCGACGGTGCCGGTCTATGCGGGCCTGACGCCCGAACAGACCCGGACGGCGCTCAAGCGTCGCATGGAGCCGAGCTATCAGGGCACCTTCACCGGCGCACGCCGCTATGTGCTGGAAACCTTCGCCAACACCAAAAGCGCGCTGATGAAGAAGCGCGTCTCGCAATATATCATCGGCCGCGATTGCCCGACCTGCGGCGGCAAGCGCCTGAAGCGCGAAGCCCTGTCCGTGAAGTTCGCGGGCCTCGACATCGCCGAGCTCGGCGACCTGACGGTGCTCAAGCTGAAGGACTTGCTGATGCCCGTCGCGCAAGGCGCGTATGGGGCGGTCTCCGCCCCCTCGAAGGGCCATGTTCTGGAGAAAGCGGCCCGCGATGCAGCGGTCGAACAACGGGTTGCGGCGGGCGGCTCTGCGCACAAGGGCGCGCCCGACGTACGCCGCACGCCCAATCTCTCCGACGAGAAGCGGATCGCCGCCCAACGCCTTGCCTGCGAATTGATCGAGCGGCTGGACCCGCTGATCGATCTTGGCCTTGGTTACATTTCGCTCGACCGCAGCACGCCGACGCTCTCCTCCGGAGAGCTGCAGCGCTTGCGGCTTGCCACGCAATTGTCGTCACAGCTTTTCGGCGTGGTCTATGTGCTCGACGAGCCTTCGGCAGGGTTGCACCCGGCAGATGGCGAAGCCTTGCTCACCATCCTCGAGCGTCTCAAGGCGGCGGGCAACTCTCTGTTCGTCGTCGAACATGATCTCGACGTGATCCGCCGCGCGGAATGGCTCGTCGATGTCGGGCCAGGAGCCGGGGAAAAGGGCGGTGAAGTCCTCTACAGCGGGCCGATAGAGGGGCTCGCCGACGTCGAGACTTCGATCACCCGCCGCTACCTGTTCGCAGAGCCGCTCCGCAGTGAGCGCACACCGCGCGATCCCAAGGCATGGCTACGCCTTGAAGGGATCAGGCGGAACAATCTCCATGGTCTCGACGTCGAGTTTCCCATCGGTTGCTTCACCGCTGTCACCGGCGTTTCGGGATCAGGCAAATCCAGTCTGGTCAGTCAGGCGCTGTCCGAGCTCGTCACGGAACACCTCGGCGGCTCCCCCGTGGCCGAGGAGGAGGATATCGATCCGCTGCTCGATGTTGCGCAGAACGACACTGAAGGACGCCTTGTCGCAGGCATGGAGCATGTTCGCAGGCTGGTGCGGGTCGATCAGAAACCGATCGGCCGCACGCCGCGCTCGAACCTGTCCACCTACAGCGGCATGTTCGACCATGTGCGACGGATCTTCGCTGATACGCCGCTCGCCCGCCGGCGGCACTACAGCCCGGGAAGGTTCTCGTTCAACGTCGCGCAAGGCCGCTGCCCTGTGTGCGAGGGCGAGGGATACGTCATGGTGGAGCTGCTGTTCCTGCCGAGCGTTTTTGCGCCGTGCTCGACCTGTCATGGCTCTCGCTACAACCCGCAAACGCTCGAAGTTGAATGGAACGGGCGCAATATCGCCCAGGTGCTTGAACTGACGGTCGACGATGCGTGCGATTTCTTCGCTGGCGAGGCATCTGTGATGCGCTCTCTCGACGTGTTGCGGGAGATCGGTCTTGGCTATCTGAGGCTCGGTCAGCCGGCGACCGAGCTGTCTGGCGGGGAAGCGCAGCGCATCAAGCTGGCGACTGAACTGCAGCGCGCTCAACGCGGCAACACGATCTACATCCTCGACGAGCCAACTTCGGGGCTTCACCCCTCCGATGCCGACCGGCTGATGCAACACTTGCAGGGCCTCGTCGATGCCGGCAATACCGTCGTAGTCGTGGAACACGACATGCGCGCTATCGCACAGGTGGATTGGATTATCGATCTGGGACCGGGGGCCGGGGAAGAGGGCGGCCGTATCGTTGCCAGCGGCGTCCCTGGCGTCGTCGCGGAAGCGGAAGGCAGTCTCACCGCCCGCTATCTCAAGGCGGCGCTGTAGGTCGTAAACCTCGCCGAACGCACGTTCGATCAGGTGCATCTCAACCACACGTTGGAATGGGTCGAGTCTGGAAGCGGGAGCCGGCGAGGTGTCACCGCGGTTGACGCGGCTCAGGGTTTAAGTGCCGTCAGGTGCGCCCTGTTCGTGTGATACGCGGCATGGCGGACGGCCAATCTCTGGCCATCCGCCACATTTGCTTCGTGCGGACCTTCTCCGGGGAGAGGGCCCTCACATGGTTCGTCGAAACGCCCCGTCTTATTTCCCTGCTGCAAGCGCTGCGCTCACACCTTCTGCGATTTCCTCAACGAGTTTGGCACAGAAGGCGGGCAAATCATTAGGATCGCGGCTGGTAACAAGGCCGTTGTCGACCACGACTTCCTCATTGGTCCATGCACCGCCGGCGTTCTCGATATCGACCTTCAGCGTCGAGTAGGACGTCAAGGTGCGACCCTTGAGCACGCCCGCCTCGATCAATGTCCAAGGTGCATGGCATATAGCCGCAACAGGTTTTTTCTGATCGAAGAAAGCCCGGATGAAACCGATTGCCTCGTCGCTGCCGCGCAGCTTGTCGGCACCGACAGTCCCTCCGGGCACAACAAGTCCGTCGAAATCGTCGGCTTTGACCTCGGAAAACGTCTTGTCGATAGTATAGCTGCCGCCCTCGTCGAGATCGTTATTGACTGTGCGAGCCTTGCCCGGTTCAAAACTGACCACGGTCACTTTGCCACCAGCGTTCTCGACAGCTTGCTTGGGCTTCGAGAATTCTGGCTCTTCCGTCCCGCGGGGCGCGATCAGAATGGCAACTGATTTGCCCTCTAACGACATAATTTATTCCCTATTCCGTCAAAGATTAAGGTCAGGCGGCCGGCTTAAGCACTACCTTTGTCCAACCATCATCGCGCGCATCGAAATGCTTGTAGGCGTCTGGTGCCTGGTCGAGCGGCAGTCGGTGCGAGATGATTTGAGCAGGATTGGCCCGGCCGTGCTCGATAAGGTTCATCAGCCGCCGGTTATAATGCTTTACATTACACTGGCCGGTGCCGATCTTCTGCCCCTTGAACCAAAAGTTGCCGAAGTCGAACGCAATCTTGCCTTCCTTCTGGAGATCGTCGGGCGCATTCGGATCTTCCGGGATAAACACGCCGACGACGCCGATGCCGCCGGTGGCCTTCGTGCTTTTGACGAGGCAGTTCATCGTGTAATTGCTGCGCTCCTTGCCGTGGCGATCGCAGCACTGGTAACCTACCGCCTCGACCCCACGGTCGGTCCCGAGGCCGCCGGTTGCGTCAAGGATCTGCTGGGCGGGATCGCCCTTGCGCATGTCGATCGGGATCGCGCCCATCGCCTCGGCCAGCTTCAGGCGGTCATCGTGGGAATCGAAACCGAAGATCTGAGCGGCACCCCGGATTTCGGCTGAGTGCGCGGCCATCAAACCGACCGGACCAGCCCCGTAGATCGCGATGCTTTCGCCAGGCATGAAGCCTGACAGTTCGACGCCATGCCAACCCGTCGGGAAGATGTCGGAGAGCATGACATAGTCATCCTCCTTCTCCTCGGCGTCCTCAGGCAGCTTCAGACAATTGAAGTCCGCATAAGGAACACGCATCAACTCGGCCTGACCGCCTTGCCACGGCCCCATCTCGGCAAACCCGTACGCTGCGCCCGCGGTTCCAGGATTGGTCGTGAGGCAAAAACCCGTCAAACCGCGTTCGCAATTTTCGCAGAACCCGCAACCGACGTTGAACGGCATGCAGACGCGATCGCCCTTCTTAATCCGATCTACGGCAGCGCCGACTTCGATGACTTCGCCAAGGTTTTCGTGGCCAAAGACCCTGCCCTTCTCGAAGCTGGTGCGGCCCTCGTACATGTGAAGGTCCGACCCGCAGATGTTGGTCGTGGTCAGCCGAACGATGACATCGGTGGGCTTTTCGATCTTGGGATCATCGATGGTATCGACGGAAACGTCTTTGGGCCCGTTGTACACGACAGCTTTCACGGATCTTCTCCTTTTGTTGCTCTGCTCTGGGCGTCATCAAATCGAGAGCTTGCTGATGATCCGAACCAGCGCAAAGGCGCATAGCATCGCATCTTTCCAACCGATTTCTGTCTCCTAAACCGCCTGACGCCTGAGCGGTTCCTTCCCGTTCGGCAGTTCTCGGATCGATTTACGGCGGCTTTTCGATTGCCTGGGCCAGGACGATCTAAAAAAGCGGCAGATTGATGACCTAAAGAAGTTCCTGCGAAACCAACGGCGCCATGATAACGCAACACATCAACGCCGACTTATCAGCAGCAGCATCAAAAGGCGGGATAAGCGCAAAAGACAAGGCCATCCACTATCGCGGATGGCCTGTCGTATTCATTTACTCATTTCTCGGTTCGGCCGGGGCATCCATTCGGGATGGAGACACGAGCCTTACACTGCAGCCAAACGGCAGCTTAGGGTGCCGACCGCTCCGCTATTTCGCGGCCAGCAGGGTGAACTTGTGAATCTGCGGCGGTTCGGAAAACAGTTCGTCTGCCTTGTCCATCAGTGCGGCGGCAACCTTGCCGTCAAGATGGGCCTGGCGATCATCCTCTGTGTCGAACGTATCGAAGATCGCGTACGCACCGGGACCTTCCTCGATCGCATACCAGGTCAGAGTGCCCGGCTCAGCTTGAACGAGCGGCAATGCCGAGGTGAGGAAATCGGCGACATCGCGCTCTTTTCCGGGCTTGGCCTTCAGTGGTACATACAGGGCAAGTTTGGGCATAAATGACTCCTCAAGTGAAACGGACAGATATTATTCGGCAAAGTAACGGACGAGCAGACCGGTACGTTCCCCATGAGGCGGAGCACACGCGGCCCCGCCTCCTCGTCGAAATCAGAACTCCTGTGCGGTCGGCCGGATGACGATCGCGTTGACATCGACGTCATCAGGTTGTTCGACAGCGAACGCGATAGCACGCGCCACCGATGCCGCCGGGATGGCCTGCTTGTAGAAGTCCAGCACCGTCTCGGCAGCCGTGCCGGATGTCGTGAACTTCAGATTGCTTTCGACAGCTCCAGGCTCGATTGACGTGACCCGGACCTTTTCCCCCACTTCGTGGCGCAAGCCCTCGCTGATCGCGCTGACGGCAAACTTTGTGCCGGAGTAGACCGTGCCGCCCGGTGCGAAGACCTTGATGCCCGCAACCGAGCTCAGGTTGATGATGTGACCGCTGCCCTGCTCGAGAAAACCGGGAAGGGCCGCTGCGATGCCGTAGAGCGTACCCTTCAGATTGACGTCGATCATCTGGTCCCACTCGTCGGTATTGACCTCGGCCATCGGACGGATCGGCATGAGCCCGGCGTTGTTGATCAGCACGTCGAGGCGGCCGAAGTCGGCGACGATCGCGGCGACGACAGACTGGACCGCCGACTTGTCGGTTACGTCGAGCGCGTAACTACGTGCCGTGCCGCCGCTTGCGGCGATGTCCGCGACGACCTCGTCGAGCCTGTCCTTGCGCCGGGCGGCGATGGCCACCTTGGCGCCGCGTTCAGCGAGAAGCCGCGCGGTTTCTGCGCCGATACCGGTGCTGCCGCCGGTGATGAGAACAACCTTGCCTTCGATACCCTTGGTCATGACTGTATTCCTTCAAGTCAGTTGTTGATTTTTCGCCGGATCGCGGCCCCGCGCGAGCCCGCCCGGCCTGATGGGGTCACTGCGAGCGCAACAGGACGGGACCGGCGCCCACCTTGATGCGGAGCAGTTCGTAGGGCTTGCGGCGCAAGTCCCGCCCGCCGTGGAAGCCTGGCTGGCGGTGAAGCTGGTTGGCGGTGAAGTAGAGGTAGCCGTCGGTGCCGATCGACAGCGTGTCGGGCCAGCTGATGCGCGGGTCGCTGACCACCGTCGTCCAGCTGCCCTGGTCGAGCACGCGGATCGCGTTGTTCTCGTAATCGCCGGCGAACACGCGGCCGTTGTCGTCCTCGGCAATCCCGTCCGAGGCGCCTTTGCGCCCCAGGTTGCGGACCGCGCGGCCCAACCCCTCCTCGGACACCGCGGCATCGCGCAGCAGCGCCGTGGGCACCGCGTGCAGCGTGCGACCCGACAGCGGTCCATAGTAGAGCAGGCTGCCGTCGGCGCTGAGCGCAATCGCGTCGCTGGCGATCGCGACCGGCGTCGCGGGGCCGTCGGCCGGGCGGTTCATGAGCACCGCGCCGTCGACGACCGGGGTGAAGCCGCGCTCGGGGTTGGTCGTCGCATGGTTCGACAGGCGCCGGATCGCACGCCCGCTGGCGATATCGACGACGATGATGCCGCCGACACCGGCGTTGCTGCTGTCGGTGATGTAGGCGACGCCCTCGGCGCCCTGACGCAGATCGAAGCGCACGTCGTTGAGGTAGGTCGTGGGCAGCACCACGCTGGGCGGCAGAACGATCGTCTTCACCACCCGGTTGGTTGAAAGATCGATCGCCACCAGCTTTGCACCGCCGGCCTGGGGCTGGGAGAAATTGGGCGCCGCCGTGTCGAGCACCCAGAGGCGGTTGGCGCCATCGGCCACCACGCTCTGCACCGAGATGAAATGCCCCGCCGGGTCGGCCGGATCGGGCCGGTTGGTCGCGGCGTCGGGATAAGGCACCGCCTTGCCGTCGACCAACTCGGCCACCGTGAACGGCGCGTTGTCGCCCCATTGCGGGAAGTTGACAAAAATGCGCCCGTTGGGGGCGACGGTCACGCCAGTCGGCATCGCGCCATCGAAGGTCGCGACCTGTTCGATCTGGGGCGCGGATGCACTCTCGCGGGTCGTCGAGCAGGCGGCGAGCGTTAAAGCCGCGCCCGCGGCAAGAAGCAGTTTGACGGAGATTTTCATGGGATCATTTCCTTGAGAATGCGGCCCGCTTCCTGGGGCTCGGACCGGAGATATTGCGGGGGCGCCTTGACCGATGCGCCAAGCGCGGCGGCGGCGTGCCAGGGCCAGCGCGGATCCCACAGCGCAGCGCGGGCTATCGCTATGGCGTCGGCATGCCGGTCTTCGAGGATGCGCTCCGCCTGATGCGGATCGGTGATCATTCCGACCGCCACGACAGGCATGGCGACCGCGTCCTTGACCGTCCGCGCCAGCGGCACCTGATAGCCGGGGCCGACAGGGATCTGCTGGCGCGGGTCGAGGCCGCCGCCGGAGACGTGGATTGCCGAACAACCGCGCCGCTCCAGCTGCTGTGCAAACAATGCGGTTTCCTCCGCCGTCCAGCCGCCTTCAACCCAGTCGGTCCCGGAAACGCGGACGGTCACCGGGCGGTCGGCCGGAAATGCTTCGCGCACGGCATCGAACACTTCGAGCGGGAACCGCATCCGGTTGTCGAGGCTGCCGCCGTAGTCGTCGCCGCGCCGGTTGGAGATCGGCGAAAGAAACTCGTGGAGCAGATAGCCATGCGCGGCGTGGATCTGGATGGCTTCGATGCCGAGCCTGCCGGCGCGCCGGGCGGCATCCGCGAACGCCTCCCGGATGCGGGCAAGCCCTGACTCGTCCAGTTCGACAGGGGGATGGTCGTCCGGAGCGAATGGGATGGCGCTGGGTGCCACGGTCTGCCAGCCATTCTCCGCATCGGGGGCGATCTGCGTTCCGCCGTGCCACGGCTTGGCGCAGCTCGCCTTGCGGCCGGCATGGGCCAGCTGGATGATAAGCGGCATGTCCGACCAACGGCGCACACTTTCGAGCACGCTTCGCATCGCCGCTTCGGTACGGTCATCGTACAGGCCGACGTCACCGTAGGTGATGCGCCCTTCCGGGCTGACCGCGGTCGCCTCTATCGTCAGCGCGCCCGCGCCCGAGAGCGCCAACTCCCCGAGATGCATCTGGTGCCAGTCGGTCATCGCGCCGTCGACTGCCGAATACTGGCACATCGGCGCGATAACGATGCGGTTGGCGAGCCGCAGCCCGCCAACCTCAATCGTTTCGAACAATTTCGCCATCACCATTCGCCCGTGTTGGGCATGGAGGCCCAGGGTTCGACCGGAGCCTTGTGTTCGCCCTGCTGCAGCAGTTCGATCGAGATCCCGTCCGGAGAGCGGACGAACGCCATGTGCCCGTCGCGCGGGGGGCGATTGATCGTCACGCCGCCCGCCTGCAGCCGCGCGCAGATTTCGTAGATGTCGTCGACCTGATAGGCGAGATGGCCGAAGTTTCGGCCCCCCGTGTATGTCTCGGCAGGGCTGCCGTCCTCGGGCGGCCAGTTGTACGTCAGCTCGACCTCGGCATCGCCCTGCTCGCCGTCGCCGCGGAAATCCTCGTCGGCGGCAAGGTAGATCAGCGTGTAACGCCCGGCCTGGTTCTCCATGCGCCGGGTCTCCTTGAGACCCAGCAGCGTGAAGAAACGGATCGACGACTCGGGATCGGCGACGCGCAGCATGGTGTGGAGATAGCGCATGATCAGGCGACCTTTTCCTTGAGGGCTTCCATCACGAGTTCCGCGGTGCGCGCCGCGCTGGCGGGGTTCTGACCGGTCACCAGATTGCCGTCGCGTAGGGCGAAGGGGGCAAAATCGGGGCCGCCCTCGTGCTTGCCCCCAAGTTCCTTGAGGCGCGTTTCGAGCAGGAACGGCACCGCCTGATCGAGGCCGACCGCGCGCTCCTCGCTGTCGGTGAAGCCCGCGACACGGCGGCCAGCCGCGAGGGGCGTGCCATCGGCCTTCTTCGCCGAGACCAGCCCTGCCGGTCCATGACAGACGGCGGCGACGATCTTGCCTTCGCGGTCGAAGCGTTCGACCAGGCGGGCCAGTTCGTCGCTGCCGGGGTAATCGAACATGGTGCCGTGGCCACCGGGCAGGAACAGCGCGTCGTAGCCGCCGGGATCGATGCTGGTGAACACCGGCGTGCCGACAACCTCGGCCTTCAGGGCCTCGTCCTTCAGATAGCGCTCGACCGAAGCGTCGTTCTCGCCGTCGGCATTGACGCTGCGCTGGTCGACGGGGATGGCGCCGCCCTTGATCGAGGCAAGCGTCACCTCGGCGCCCGCATCGCGGAAGGCATAATACGGGGTGGTAAGTTCCTCGAGCCAGACACCCGTCGGTTCGGTGCCGGGGGTCATGCGGTCGGCGGAGGTGGCCACCATCAGAATGCGGGTCATCGTCAATTGTCCTGTTCCATTGATGTCGGGGACACGAGCAAACGCACCCGGCGCAGCCGCAACCGCCACAAAGACAGCTGTGAGAGCTTTCAGCAGTTGGCGGCGATTTTTCATTCGATCGTGCCTTTCGGCGGCTTAGATACGCCGGGAACGGCATCATGAAATCCAGCGGGAATGGCGGACGGCCATAAATCCGCTTATGGAACCGCAATGTCCCTCCTGCAGTTGCGCACCTTCGTCGAAGTCTACCGCCGTCGTTCACTGAGCGAGGCGGCCCGGGCAATCGGCATTACCCAACCGGCTGCGTCGCAGCACATCGCATCGCTCGAGGCGCAATTGGGCCGTCCCTTGTTTGATCGCCATTCGCGGGGTGTTCGACCAACAGCGATTGCCGACGATCTGGCGGCTTCGATCGGAAGCAGCCTCGACACGGCGGAATCGGCACTGGCGAGCGCGCGGGCCCGATCGTCGCGCATCTCGGGCACGGTCCACATCGCCGCACCGTCGGACCTGCTGGGAGAGATGATCACGCCCCGACTGGCTCCGCTGCTGGAAGCAGGGCTGGACCTGCGCCTGCATATCGGCGGGCGCGAGGCGCTTTATGCCATGCTCCTCGAAGACAGGGTGCATCTGGCTGTCACCGCCTCGAAACCCGAAGATCCGCGGTTGGCCTTCCATGCGCTGGGCGAAGAGCACCTGCGCGCCGTAGCCTCTCCCGCCGTGGCCATGCGGATTGCCGAATTGCCGCTGGTCGAAGGGCTTAATCAAACAGCCCACCTCGCCTACGATCTTGACCGGCCGCTGCTGCGAACCTGGCTCCATGCAAACCAGATCGAGCTGACTAGCCAGCCCGCCTTGACCGCGCCCGATCTGAGGGTGCTACGGTCGGGATTGTACGCGGACCTCGGCTGGACGGTACTGCCCGGCTATCTCACCCGCAGCGAACGCGCTGCCTGCACGCTGATCGAGATACCCGCGCCGATCATGGTGCCGCTCAACGCTTTCTACCTTGTGTGGGCACGCTCATCGCTGCGACACCCGCGCGTGGCCATGGCTCGGGACGCCCTGATTGCTGCACTCCAAATATAATTGTGGCCACGCCTGCTGGGCCGTCCGCACAATTTCGGGTCTGAACCAGTTGAGCGCTGGCGAACGAACGGCGGCTTTCGGGATCGTCGGCGACAAGGCCGAACGGCCGGATGTAGGGCGCAAAGCGGAAGCGTCCGAGAGGAGACTAGATCGACCCGCGTGGGCTGGTCGGGCTCCTAAACAGCGGGTGCCTTAAGGGGCGATTTTCCCAAGATGAGCGGCGCATTGTTGTTTGTCCGAGAGGCAAGCGCATCCATTCGCCTGCGCACCCGCGTCGCGATGTCCCCCGTGCAAATCCGGCCTTCTGCCGACGTTAAATGCAATATGACGCCCATATATATTATGTCTTCTATAGCCAAAAAATAGAACATCTGAAAAAAATCACTCATCGGCTTGGGAGAACCTGCCGGCCATCCTAAAACCTAGGGTCGGCAAAATACAAATGTCCGACGAGATTGAATTTTGTCTCGAGGGTGTAAAAATGAAAAATTGGATGGAAACGAATGATGTACTGCTGGACCAGTATTACACACGTCAACACGTAGCACAAAAGCTCTATCGATCTTTCCGGAAATTCTGCGATCCAGAGCGATACCAGCTAGTCGAGCCGAGCGCCGGTACGGGATCGTTTTTCATGCTGATGCCCCAAGGGAGCTTGGCGTTTGATGTTGATCCAAAGTTCCCTGGCATAGTTACAGCTGATTTCCTATCTGTTGAAATCCGCAGCGAACGAGAGGTGGCTGTGGTCGGCAATCCGCCGTTCGGCCGGAGTGCCAGTATGGCAGTACGCTTCTTCAACCATGCTGCATGGCAGGCGAGTGTCATCGCACTGATACTGCCGCGAACCTTTCGGAAGGCTTCCATAGAAAATCGCCTCGATCGTAACTTCCATCTAATCCACGAGGAGACTGTGCAGCGTGACGCGTTCCTATTCAGGTCCAAGCCGTACGACGTACCGGCTATATTCCAGATCTGGGAGCGTCGCGATGAGCTGCGAGAGTTGCAACATGTCGCAATCCATCACCGGGATTTTAGCTTTACGACGCCAGATCGAGCCGACTTCGCGATACAGCGCGTCGGTGCGCGAGCAGGCCGCGTGCACCGAGACTTCACGCGGAGTCCGTCTTCCCACTATTTCATTCGAGGCGAGGTGGAGCCAATAATGAAACGGCTCAACTTTACCAGGGTCGCGCTCAACGTGGCGGGCAATCCGAGCTTATCAAAGTCGGAGATCGTGTCGCTCTATCGCCAATTGACCGGGAGGTAAGCATTCACCCGAAAAGCCATCATCTGAGATCTCCGCTTCCTTGGAGACATTGGCTCCGCGACGTCACACGGTTCGAAATTAGAGAATGCCGTGTTTTGCGGGCGAGGCGAAGCCCATGCAAATCATTCTGGGAAATTGTCGCAGTCAAAATGGGCCTAACAGCCGATTTCAGCGGTTCAGAGGATAGAGCGAGCGAAACATCATCACACGCATTGTGGAGCGCATGCCGGCGCGCAACAACTTCCGATCTTCCGACGCCGCGGTCCAATTCGCTGGGACTTGGCGACCGCTAAGCGCTTCCACGATCTGAGTGTGCCTAGCTGCCGACAGCCGGTCGGCGATCCGGACGATTAGCAATGCAAACAGGCGCGGCATTTCGCGCACAAATATAACCGTGGCGCACACGGTAACGGCGACGACAATTGGTTCAACGCTAAACATTTCTTTTCTCCTCTGATCTTCTGATCACCCTCTCCGCTCAACTCCCCTCCTAATTTTGACCTCTGGGCATTGTTGTCAGAGCCTTCCGAAGCATCCGACGCGGCAATGCTATCATCAGAATGTGCGGCACCGGATGTTGCCGGTGCCCGGTGCCGGCACGATCTCAGCGAGATTTTTGCGCCGTCGCCGCCATGACATATTGCGGCGGGACGATCCCGGTACGGTCCCACCAACGCTCGGCCAGGCGCTTGCGGGAGTTATCCGTCCGCAGCCAGTTCTGCCGGACCTTGCCGTAATCGCGGTGTTCGGGATCATAGCCTCGCAAGGTAATGAGGAAATGCACGTGCGGTGCGATTTCGGGCTGATCGTCGGTTTCCGCTTGGTGATGGATCGCCCAGTCGACGACCATGCCGCGGGCGACCAGATAATCCTCGGCAAAGCCTTCGATCAAATTGCGCCAGAAGGCGAGGTCCTCATGGCGCGGCAAGCTGCCAACGCAATGCGCGATTGTCGGCTCGTCGGGCCGATACCGGAGCGCATTCTCGTCCGCTTGTGCCCAGAGCGCGATCCCCGACAGCTTGGGTCCGGCGGCGCGGGCAGGAGCACATCGGCCCGCCGCCGCAAGGTCGGAGCGCGACGCCCAGTTCGGCGTCGGACCCCATTCATCAACGCTATTCTGGCGGTTGATGTAGGCATAGCTCGCCTGCGCCGTGCGGTGCGTGCGCAAGAGTTCGGGCGTGTAGCGGCTTGAGCGTTCCCGGATTACATATCGAGTGTTGAACGGGCGGATGTTATGGATGGTCGTCATTTGGTACGTCTTTCTACAAAGGACAAAGGGACCGCATCGCAGCGGTCCGCTTGCTGATTTGGGTTTGATGGTGGGACGGAGAGACGGCGCCGCAGTGGCTGCTGGACGTCGATTCACCGGATATTTAAAGCTGGTCGCTAGACCGTGCCCTGACGGGCATGATAGCGGCCCATCGCATGCGAAGCGTTGTGCATATGCACGCTCGCAGGCCTCGCTGCTCGCGCGACCCGAGCAGCGAGGCCATTTTTTCATCGATAGTGAGTTTACGCGTTAGGCGCGCTCAGGCGTGGAACAGGCCGTCCTCGAAGCTGACCCATCTCGCGGTTTCGTCGCCCGCAGCAAGGCGTTGTCGATAGTCGCGATAATGATGCGCGAACGAGTCTGCACGGCGGATTGGGCGTGAGTTCCCGATATCGGCGAGCGCGGCTGTCAGATACTCGCTGGCATCGATCCAGTTGCGCAGGGCCAGCATCGTCTCGAAAAAGGGTTCCGGTCGCGCGGTACGGAACGCCTCGACATGCGCCCACAGCATTAGCCGCGCGGTCGCGACGCGAAGCGCATGGTCTTCTGCTGCCGCCGGCGCGGCGCGCGACCAGGCAAGCTCGATGTCCGCATCGCCGATCTCGGGCATCGGGATCGAGAAACGACGGCACGCTGTTCGCTCATCGAAGCCATGTGCACCCATTTCGGCGGGATCGACAGCCGTCTCGCCAAAGCAGAGTTCTGCAAGAGCCGGCTCGACGAAGAAGCGCCGGCTCATCGCGTCCATCGCCAACGTCATGCGATCGGCCGTGGACGCGATCTGGACCACGCCGGGCAACAGCGTCTTGTCGAGCAAGTGCGGCAATGGGATTTCCGACTTGCGCGCGTCGGAGACGCAGATCGTGTTGATCCAGCGATGACCATTATCTTGATCGACCATCGTCAGGACCGCCGCCGCAACCGGCCTGCGTGCCAGCGCCGGATGCTCGTCTGGTATGTCGTTGACGGGAATGCATGCCAGACCGATCACCTGCAGGCATTTGGGAAGTTGATACTCGTTCACGATATTCTCCTTTCGGAGGATCAGGGATCCGAGACAGAACTCCTGCCTCTTTTCCTTTCACCCTGTTCCTCGCTTCCCGCGTCAGCGTCTCCATTGTTCAGCGGGCGCGAAGGCGCGTCCCGCTTTTCCATCCGGCGGACATGCGAGATCGGTCTGCGGCTGCGCCGCAGGGGTGGTCGACATTTATAGGTGGGTATGTCTTTCTGGCAGCCGGTGATGGGCGGCGGCGACCGCCGGTTACTCGCTTCCCCATAGACTGGTACATGAGCAGAAGAACGACGTTACGCCTGTGGTGTCGACGAAACGTACTCTGCGGATCAATCCGATCCGCGGCTTGCTTCTTCAGCGACTTCGGCCAAGGCTTCGCGCTCGTCACAGGCGATGACCGGATCACGTCCTCGTCCCCACGTATATTCCTTGAGCACTTTGCAGAAGCAGCGGATGTCGGTGTCGAACAGCCACATCGCGGCCCGGCACGAACTGCAAGCGGGATCGGGCGTCAATGTTACACCGGATGCCGGATGGCTGAGTACTGGGCTGACATGATCATCATTTCGCCGCAGGGTTTGGAACTGGCTCGGCTGGAAAACATCATTGGTCGGCACTGCAATTCTCCTTGGTCAACGGTAAATTCGGTCATCGCGACCAATCAGGCGGCGACTGCCCTAGTGCCTGTTGCATGGCGGTTCTCGGCTCATCTGGCTTGATCGGCCCCGACCCGCGATCGGCATCGGTGTATTTATGCGGACCCGCGCGGGCGACGCTCGTGTCACGTTCGCGGTATTCTCCTGGATCCCAGTCCCAGCGGGCCAGCCGCTGTGCGACGAGTGCCCGGACCCGGCGACGCAGGCGCATATGCAGCCGATATCCATCCGAAGCATTGACCGGGGATGGTGCTACGTCGCGGTCGATGGTGCTCGCCCTGTCGGCCTCGGGGCTTGGGTCCGCAGTATGGGATGCAACATTTTGTCCGCGACCTGCAGAAGCATCAATAGCCGCGTACCACCGCTCAGCACGCCGCGAACGCTTGCGCACCGTTTCTGGCTGCAAGATCGGACGTGCTTGAACGGCTATCCCGAGTTCTGCGCCGAGCCGTTGAGCTTGGCGGATAAAGTCCTTGCCGCCAAACGCAGCGACATCTCCATGCCGATTCCTTGCCACCAACAGCGCAGCCCGAAGGGTCGCGTCGGAAGTATTTTGGAGCCAGATGCGGTTGCCGCGCTCGACGAATGCAGGTTGCCTAAAACCCTCTTCGATGGACCAATATTGGGTGGCATTCCCCACTTCGACTGACCGATAACCTCGCAATTCGCGCCGGCCCGGTTGGCTTGGCACCCAGCCCAGGTCAAACGACGCATCGTTTCCCTCGAGCGATGGGAGGTCGATAGCCGCGGGATCCGGAAATTCGTCGATTTCAGCGCGCAATTGGCGCAGTGCAGTGATCCGGGCATCATATTGCGCTCGAACGTCGGCGATCCGAGATTTGAACATTGATGAGACCGCTGACTGAAGCGCGCCAACCCCGATGACCGCAGGGTCGGCCTCAAGCGCTGCAACCTCGGCGCGGCAAATCCGACGCTCAGCTTCCAGCATCGTCACCGCGGCCAATTTTTCCGCCATTAGCCGAGCGATGCGTTCTTGGATGATACCACAAGCGTCGGCGCGATGCTGGTCGCGTGTCGCCCAGGCTCCCGCCCTTTCCGGGTCGATGATGCGTGGAATGAACTGATGCTCCGGCGGTTCGGGCGCCGTCCAGGGGCCCCATTTCTTGATCAGCTTCGGAATGCTCAGCTTTCGGTCCACGACCGACATCTTGACGTGATGAAGGCCGTCCGCGCTTCGTAACTCGCCGCCCGACCCAGTCTGAACCGCCATCACGCCGTGCTCGGCAAGTGCCGTCTGGGCATCGCTCCAGTTCTGGGCGGCATGCAGAAGTGGTGCGAGTTGCTTTTGGGCAAATCGCGTAAATGACTCGACGCCGCTTTCTTCCTCCCATTGCAGAGTTTTGAGCGAGGGCGAGGGATGCTTCGCTTTATCGGTCTTGGTTTCGATAGGCTCGACCCGGCGAACGTTGTGGGCATCGGCTACATAGCGGGCTCCTGGTTCCGGTCTCAGTCCAAGCTCATATTCCAACCGGGCACACGCCCGCTGCATTGCTTCATGCGATAATCCTTCAGGACCAAAGGGAGTCGCTCGCCCTTCCTGGTCGAGCGTTAGGACCAGCAGATGCAGATGTAGATTGTCTGTGTCGCCATGCAGGGCCCATAGGATCAGTGCGTCTGTGCAATCGAGTTCTTCGGCCAACACCATCGCAATCCGGCTGCAGGAGTTGCCATCAAGTATTTCATCGCCATGCACCGACGCGATCACATGCCGCGCTGGCTTCTTCGACCGCGAAGAGCGCAGCGCAAGTCGGCGTTCCATTTCATCGCGAGCGGCGGCCCAATCCATTTTTTGCCCTTGGGTGAGGCCGCCAAGGTCGATGACGCGTTCTTCCGGTGCGCCGGGCGACTTGTCGGTCAACAGATAATGGGCAAGATCCAGACCAAATTCGTGAGCCTGACCATTACGCTTGACAGTTTCCATATAGCGGGCGAGCGACCGCGCATGGTGGGATCCCGCGCCGCCCTTTTCTTTCGCCGGTTTTTCGACAATGACCATCACTGGGAAATGGTGGCGCTGCGCGGCGGCGCCAATCTAATCTTCCGTAACAATCACCTACAGCGTGGGACTACTACTAACGTGGCCGAATTCGCCATGGCTGCAAGAAGCGAAGCGCCGAGCAGCCGTGGCGTCGGCTTCACCTCTCAGGTGAAGCCCCATCCTGTGTCAAATAAATGGACCGGTATTACGCTGCGCGTCAAAGCGCAATCGCACCTAATCAGCTGGAACGCGACGTGATCGTGGGGGTCATGTCCAAACATGACATAACATAACAAAGCAGTGCAATGATCCGGCAGGAGGCTCGTATGGTCAGCGACGGCATAAGCTTGCTGACACCGGGTTCGATCAACCCATCGACATCACCACGTCAGTAGTCAGGTTCCGGCATGCGAGCGGCTTTGAGGCGATCTTCAGTGCCGCGTATTCGGGCGATGCGTTTTAGCCAAGGGGTGATGTCTTTCGCTCCCAAATAGGCGTCGGCATCGTCGACACCATCGAAACCGAGCGCCTTGGCATAGGCCTCGCTAATGTCCCCATATTTGGTGGAGTGTCGACTTTCTACGATGCCCCGGGGCGTCGCCTCGGCGCGTTCGAACTTCCTCACCGAGCTGATGCTGATCCCGACCGCCTGTGCAACATCGGCCATTGAACGTTTTCCGATCCAGCGCGCAAGATAGCAGCGATAATTGCGCCATCCCCCCGGCGCGTCGCCTAGACCGGCTTCTTGAGGCAAATGTTTGCCCAACACCTCCTCACGCAAAAGAATATCGCGAAATGCGCGTGACATTTTGCGTTGGCCACTTTCGATCCTCGAGATTGTCTCCCGGCTGTAGCCAGTCCGTCGTGCGAGCTTAGCCTGTGTCAAATTGCACGCTTTCCGGGCCTTTCGTAATTCAGTCTCGGGTTCGAACAGTCGCATTGAGTATAACTTTCTCTAAAATTCCGCATGCCGATGAGACCGCAGATTAATCCTGAATAAAAAAATATGTGACATTTTGCATTTTAGTCAATGCCGCCAGACTAAAATGCAGGAATGAACACATCATCGCCCCTACCAAAGCCCGCAAGCGCGGCGCTATCCGATGGACGAACGACGTTACCTCAAGGCAAGCGTACATTGTTTGATGCCGCGGCCATCGAGACGGTGGTCAATGCTCAGCGCGAGGCAGACGTCCAAGATCCTCCCCAGCGGCGCGTCCCCCTTATGGGCGTCATTCGAACGGCAGCGCCGTTAATCCTTATTCGCCGTGCCAACGGCTGGACCGACGCGCAAATCGTCGAATTCCTGCATGAGCTTGGCGTTGCAATCTCGGCAGAGACTTTGCGGGTGTACCTCAGCCGCCTGCGCCGCGAAAATCCGGAAGAACCATCCATGGAGATGGACCAGATCGCGGAGCCGGCTGACGAAATGGATCCGCATGCCGCGGCAGCCCCGTCCGATCCCGCGCCGCCAGATAAACCGCCTGAGATCGTCGAACCACCGTCTGCCCAGGATGAAGCCATCCTGACGCCGCCCCAAACTTCATCAGCGCCCAAGGCCAAGACGATTGAGACCCCGTTCAAGCCGGGCATCGATCTCGATGAAGAAATCTGATCCGAAACGAAGGAGAAATGCAAATGACGACCAGAGGCATAAGACGCCGCATTGCAGTCATCGGCGCCAAAGATAAGGGGGGCGCAGGCCTGAGCACGACGGAGACCGCGCTCGCGACCGTTTTGCGGGCCACTGGCGAAGGTCATTTCCGTGTCCAGATCGTCGACGCCGACAAGGCCAATGGCTCTCTGACTCAGCGTTTGGGCGAGCGCGATGACTCCGGCAAACTGCTCGCTGAGCAGGATCCCTATAAGGGGATTATCAAGGCTGATCTGTTCGATCGCGACGGTGCCCGCCCAATCTTTCACGCGATAGAATCAGATGCCGAATTTGTAATCATCGATACGCCGTCAGGGTCGCTCGATCGCTTCGGATCCCTGTCTGAATCGCTGACGGCCCGCGATCTTGTCGATCATATTCGTCACAATGATCGCGAGCCGATCGTTCTTGTCCCGTTTGGACCGACCGTTGCTGCTATCCGCGGCGTTGGCAAGGCGATCGATACCTTCGGCGAGGTGTCCTATGTCGGGGCGCGCTATATGGCGGGAGTGCGCGATGACGACTATCGGCTCTGGTCGTCCGATCCTCTCATCAATTTTTATGGCCGCACGGTCGGCGGCAACGTCCGTCGTAAGTTCGAAGAAGCAGGCGGTCAGGTTATCGACATGCCACCCGCCCCCATGCGGCCGTTCGCGCTGGCGGAAGCGCTGAGCCTGACATTTGCCCAGTCCGCGACTCATGTCGGAGGCGATTATGAACAATATGACCGGCTCAACATGGCATCATGGCTCAGCAAATGGGTTCGCGAGTTCCAGAAGATCGAAGACCTGCTGGGCCTCGAAGGCATCGAATGGAGGCCTTTCTGATGAAAAAGCCCCATATCGATCTGCAAACTCGGTCCTCTACCTCGGCGCGAGAGCTGCTCGAGAAATATCTGTACGGCAGCGGCGACGTCGAACTGATCCTGCGCTTCGCCGAAGAACACAACCTTGAAAAGGACAATCTCGTCTGGCTGTTGACAGGCATATTGAAGGTCGGGAGCAACCTCGTGAACGATCTGCTGAGGGCTACCCAATACACGGGAGAGGTAATTGCAGTCGCGGAAACGCAGCGGCGGACGAGTATGCAGGACGCTGAAGAATTGGCGGGTCGACTGGTAGCTCAGATTTCTACCGCCGCCAGTCAGAGCGCCGGACAACTCGACATGCGGATTGCAAAAATTGAGCGGCTGGGGCGCGACGTCAGCCAACTTGCCGCCCACTTTGCGTCGGCGCACGGGGAATTCAAGTACACGCGTGATTCATTCCAAAAATTCATCGAAACGGAAATGCGCGTATGGGCCATAGAGTTTCTCGCAAGAGCCCGCGAGCAGCTCAATCCGCAGCCCTGGAGGCTTTATACCATTAGCGCAGTCCAGACTGCGCTGATCATCGGCCTGTTAATTTGGCGATGATACTGATTGCCCACCTTGTCGCCGTGAAAAACCGTGCGCCCCAAGCCTCGGCGCATGTCGATCTGCCACCCTCAAAAAATTAACGGCGCGGTCATGTGCCATTGGAGCCTAACGCAATGAAAATGTGGTATAGACATGAGGGCAGGAGCAAAGCGTCCAAGCTCGCACTTGAAATACTTGAATATGTGAATGAGCATTTGAGGGGTTTCGAGTGGCGTCCCCGAATTACATCGATCGGTATAAGGGCAGACTGCGGTGATATTTATGACTTCGAGGTCGAGCTTGAATTCTCCCCGGGCGCATTTGTCGTTGTTCGATATGGCGATTGCGACGACACAGAACGAGGAGGGATATGCACCGACAGCGATGCGATCGGTCAGGCTATATTCGCCGTGTTTGAGGACTTTCGCAACAGAGGGATAAGTGCACTCTCCGCGATGCTTTATGACGCCCGCCATGAGGCACTGAAGACGCTTTCGACTTGGTCAGGAGGCGCAACGCATGCCGAACTGGTAAAACCGCGGCTGTTGAGAGACGAATGGTGCGGAAGACAAGAATACCTATCAGATTTAGAATTTCGAGTGCTTGATAATAAACTCGGCCCTTCTGAACTCAATATTGTTGCAGACCATCCAAGTTTGCTGAACGCGAAGCTCAAAACGCACAGAGAACTTATGGACTTAAGATTCGCCAGGAAAACCGAACTGGCGCGCCAAGGAGCGGACGGGTCGATTGACCAAATCGCAATCAATGCTATCGCGCAGCGATGTGATATCGCTGACGGAATAAGGTGGGTCGCCAATCGGACTGTTGAAGCACGTCATCCTGATTTGTACTTGTATGTCCGAGACGGACACATTGGCTGCGAAGGTTACGACGCGCAAAATTCCAATTTTCACTGGAATGGTAGCTCGCTCACGTTGTGGAATTGCACCCTTCCCGAGATCGCGATCAGCCAATTGGCGGGTCAGCCGATAACTCGCTTGATCGAGCATCCCATACTGTCCAGCGACATGATCATCACTGAAGCCAGTTCGATAGAAATTGGCGATCAACAGGCCATCCAGGTAAATTTCGACCAGCCGAAGCGACTATTTTGCAAAGTGTCCGGTCGTTCATGGTGAACATTTATATGGAAGGTTCCTACATCCAGTTTAGCATTATCCCAACAAGATCGCTGCCTTGCCGGGTGATATAGATTTCGCTTTCGACTTGTTCTGAACAGCTTCCTTGCCGAGACATCCCTCCGGAGAAAGCTGTCATGTCCTACGCGAATACAGAAGCTCCGTCATCGCGCGGACACGCTCAATTGGCCGTCGGCTCGACGACATGATAGACCACGCTCAACGGCCAGCTTGCATCTTCCCCGCGACGAGCGATCACCGAGCCAGGCCGCCCGCTCCGACGATGACCGACAACAAATGGCTTGTCAGCGCAGACGCGCCCTTTCGGTAGGCGATTTCACCCCAATCATCCCAACGGTGCACCCGCCCGGCGAGCCAGGCGAAGAGATCATCGCGCGAATTTGCATCGGCGAAGGACTGCGACCACGCGATATTGCGCGTCGGCATCCGCGCGCCAACCTTAAGTCCGGTCAACGTCACCAGGTATCGCCTTCCCAGATTTTCGCGCGCGAACAGATGGCGACGAAACCCAACCTGCTGCTCAAAAGTGTTTAGTGCCCGCTCCCGTGCCTCGGCGTCGGGCCCCGCGCTCGCACTTACCGCGGCAACAACCGCCGCCATTGGCAAGCGCTCGAATTCCGGCTCGCGCGTGGCCTGCAGCATCATGAGGACGGACCTGCCCAATGAGCTCAGCCCCCCACCGAAGAGGTCCCTCCCCGCCGATGTCTCGACCATACCGATGCTGGCGAGCCAGCACAGATGGAATCGCCAGAACATCATGTCCCCGCCGAAAACGTCGTGGTTGCTCTCCGTGCCAAACCAGCGCGCATCGATCGCGGTCATGACCCTCAGCATCAGTTCATGCTGTTCGGGTGCGAAGTGGACCGGCGGGAATCCAAGTTCTCCCTCCCAGAAGGCGTCCCTGACGCTCGCCCAATTTCGCCCAGAGGCATCCTCGTAGCCGCGCGGATTGGCTCGAAGCCACCAGCCCCATGGGAGTTCGCCGACGTGACGCTCAAAGTCAGCCACGGCCACCCCCGCGACGAGGGTCGAGGCCGAGCGGCGGCGGCGCGCCATCGCGCGCGGGCGCCGCGTCTCCTTCAGCGATTGCTCGCAGCTGAGCTGCGAGGGCGACCGTTTCCCTGACAACATATGCGTCGTCGCGATATATCCGTCCAAGCTCCGAGGACTTCGATCCGGAGGAATTCGGCCTAGCGTTTGGAATAAGATCGTAGGCATGATCGCAACTGAAGCCGAACCACCACGCATGCGAATCTTCGACCCGGTGGTCGGTTGCGTGTTCTACCGGATGGTAGACCGCCGGTCGTAATGTCACGTGGCAGATGCGGCGCGCCTCGACGGCTAACCGACGCGTCGGACTCGGCCCTTCTTCGCATAGTCTTGAATAAGTCAAACCGCCATGCACATCGATCCCGATGTCCGGCGGAACTGCGTTTGCATCCCAGCCCCAGAGAGGGTGATCCTTGGGAATGCCGACATATCCGCAGAGAAAGCCATTGTCCGTGTTACGCAACATGATGCAGTCATAGCCACTCGCCCCGTCGCGCCAGCTGATCTTGTCCGCCTCTCCGAGCCACGGACCCTTGCCATCGGGCCGCGCCGCCTGATCGTAGAATATTTCTTCCGCGGGAACGACGCGCGCGCGGGTCGCATAAGCGCGACCGGTGACGAGAACGACGCCGCCCTCTCGCGTCACATCGCCTCCCACGCCGATCAGCTTCGCCACCGCGAGTTCGGAGCCGAGGATGGGCAGCAGCGTGCCGTCCGTGGCGGGCGCAGCGGCAACCGTGGCTGCCTTTCGCATGACGGAAGTCTTGCGCTGCCCAGCGGGCACTAGCGCCTTGGACTTGGTGGTTTTAGCCATGTCTTCTCTCCAGCTTAATCTGCGGCACGGATGCTGATCGCTTCCCGCTACGCGTCATGGTGCTGCCCCCGGAGCGGTCTCAGGGTGCGTATCGTCTCCGTACGTCGGACACGCGATGATCGGTCCAAGACCCCAGGCTTCGCTGCCGAGTGGACTGCCCAGATGCGAGGGTGGGGAATGGTATCCCGACGGTGATTCATGCAATGCCATTAGTAAGATACGGAGTTACGTTATCGTTCGTTATATCAGACAACGACTAGAGTCAATCGGTCGGAGGAAGTCGTTCGTTTGACCGAACGCTCGTTGATTTCTATGGCGTTGCTCTCATGTTAGGTTGTGTCGAGGGAGGTCATGGACATGTCGTTGGCGATGAGGCTGCAGAACCTTCGCACGGCAAAGCAGCAATCGCTTCAGACAGTGGCTGACGCCATCGGCGCGTCGAAGGCGCATATCTGGGAGCTTGAGAAAGGCACCGCCACAAATCCGTCGATCGAACTTGTCCGAAAGCTCGCCAATCACTTTGAGGTATCTATCGCAAGCCTTGTCGGGGAGAAGCCGGACGAAGATAGCGATGACGAGCATTTGCTCGTCATGTACCGTGATCTGAAATCTCTCGATCCCCAAGATCGCTTGGTTCTTGGAGACATCATAAAGGGAATGCAGAAGCGTCGGTCCGGGCGGTAGCGGAGCGGGCGCTCTTAGCACTGGTTCTAATGCCCGACCCATAGCGTCGTGGTCGTCACCGGCGCCACGTCCGCAGCAAAGGAGTTCGGCGCGGTCGGCGCTTTCGTCGATTCTGCTAATGGCGGTTCTGTCAGTCGGTGTTTGGGGCGAATATTCGCATAGCGAATTCGGCTCGATCGATCGAGGATGTTCAAGAAATTGGTAAGCTAACCGCGCTAGATTCCTTCCCATGAAATGGTTTTTTGTAATCGCACTGGCGCTGACCCCGCTTTCCGCGTCCGCGCAGGACATTAGTGGTTCGGCCCGGGCGATGGACGGCGACTCTCTCAATATGGCGGGGATCGTCGTCCGCTTGCACGGTGTGGACGCCCCCGAGCTCAACCAGACTTGCGCGCGCGAGGGTCAAAGCTGGGCATGCGGGAAAGAAGCCTCGGCGAAACTGGCGCAACTGGTCAATGGTGCCGAATTGCAATGTGAGCAGCGTGATGTCGACGACTATGACCGGATCGTCGCCAGCTGCACCGCGCGGCAGATAGATCTAGGCCAAGCCATGGTCGAAGCGGGTCTTGCAGTTGCGTTGCCTCAGTTTAGCGATCGCTATCTCGGCGCCGAGGCGCGCGCCAAGTCCCTCAAACTGGGCATCTGGAGTTCCGACTTCCAACAGCCGGCTGACTATCGGGCCGCCAATCCCAGGGTTCATCGGCTTAAGCCGAAGGCATCCGCCGTGCGCCAGCCTATTGCATCGCCGGCGCCGTCCGGCGTCTTTTACCGCAATTGCAATGCGGCATGGGCAGCGGGTGCCGCACCATTATACCGCGGTCAGCCCGGATATCGGCCAGAAATGGATGGCGACGGTGACGGGGTGGCTTGCGAGCCATTTCGGCGTCGCTGAGCATTTAGGCTGGGTTGAAAGGCCTTCAGCCAAAGTTTCTGGCGCGGTGTTGCGACTTTGCGTAGGCCAAAGACATGACGATGATCGGCACGAGAATCGAAGAGACGGGAGCCTTGCTCCGCGACGCGGGCGGTTTCTCACTTCGCCGTGACCTTGGCGGCCGGTGGCGCCTCGACTTGCACCGCGTTCCGGTCGACCATATCGAAAAGCGTGTTCGCATTACGGGCATCGTGGTGGGTGAAGACCTTGTCGATGTCGACGGTGTAGCGCCTGAGAACATTGCTCCTTCACCGCTCGCCGCTGGCGCGTAGCCCCAGTGCGCCACCTGCACCGCTAGAACAAATATTTGAGGGCCTGCCCCGCCCCGACGAGGAACGAGCCGCCTACTAACGCGGTCGCGATCCAGAATGCGATAGCGAGCGCCCGATCGCGCCATTTGGGTCCGCGTTCTTGCATGGGCTCTGCATGACAGCGCGAAATATTGTAGGAAAGCGATTAATCCACGCTTGGTGGCGACAACATCCTACGGAATAGGCGACACCCCCCCAACTCACAGGTATGCGATACCGCCGACTCTGGCCGCTTGCGGCCAAGCCAGTTTCGGGCGAGAATCTCAGAAAGCGGACGTTCACGGCAAAATGCTTGAAGACGTCTGGAAGCGACCGATCTGGGGATGACCCCCTGGTGGCAGGGTTTGAATCGAACGCTAGGGTCAGGACCCATTGATTTGATGTGACGGCTGTGATTCAGGCTCGCGTTGAGGAGCCTGAAGGATGAGTGATTTGTATTGGCTGACGGACGAGCAGATGGCGCGTCTTCAGCCCTATTTTCCGAAGAGCCATGGCCGGGAGCGCGTCGATGACCGGCGGGTTTTGAGCGGCATCATCTTCGTCAATCGTAATGGGCTGAGGTGGCGGGATGCGCCGAGAGAATATGGCCCGGCAAAGACGCTCTACAATCGCTGGAAGCGGTGGAGCGACAAGGGCATCTTCATCCGCATGATGGAAGGCCTGGCCACACCTCAGGCTCCCGAACGCAAGACGATCATGATCGACGCGACCTATCTCAAAGCGCACCGCACGGCGTCGAGCCTGCGGGTAAAAAAGGGGGTCCGGGACGCCTGATCGGGCGCACGAAAGGCGGCATGAACACCAAGCTGCATGCCGTGACCGATGCGAATGGTCGTCCGATCAGCTTCTTCATGACCGCTGGGCAGGTCAGCGATTACACGGGCGCGGCCGCTTTGCTCGACAGTCTGCCCAAAGCGCAATGGATGCTCGCCGACCGGGGCTATGATGCCGACTGGTTCCGCGACGCCTTGCAGGAGAAGGGGATCACGCCCTGCATCCCGGGCCGGAAAATACGGAACAAAACCGTCAAATACGACAAGCGCCGCTACAAACGCCGCAACCGCATCGAGATCATGTTCAGTCGCCTCAAAGACTGGCGGCGCGTCGCCACACGCTACGATCGGTGCCCGAAGGCCTTCTTCTCCGCCGTCGCCCTCGCCGCCACCATCATCTTCTGGCTCTGATCAATGAGTCCTGACCCTAGTCACCTGAATCCGAAGTTCGACTCATTGCTTTTTGGCAGAATCGTTTGACGGAGGCGAGGATATCGTCGGCGGATTTGACCCACTTGTAGGGCTTGGGGTTTTCGTTGTGCGCGGCAATGAAGGCGGCAATATCAGCTTCGAGTTCCGCCGTTGATCTGTGGACAGCGCGTTGCAATTGCTTGCGCGTCAGCTCGGCGAACCAGCGCTCGACCTGATTGATCCAAGATGCCGACGTTGGCGTAAAGTGCACATGCCAGTGCGGACGACGTGCGAGCCAAGCCTTGATCCGAGGCGTCTTGTGGGTCGCATAGTTGTCCATCACAAGATGGACCTCGGGACCTTCAGGCATCGCCGCGTCGATCTGCTTGAGAAAGTCGAGGAACTCGGTCGCGCGATGCCGCTTGTAGCATTTTCCGATCACGGCCCCGGTGGCGATGTCGAGCGCGGCGAACAGCGATGTCGTGCCGTTGCGAACATAGGTATGAGTGCGCCGCTCGGGCATGCCGGGCGCCATGGGCAGGACTGGTTGCTCGCGATCAAGGGCCTGGATCTGCGATTTCTCGTCCACGCACAGCACGACCGCGCGGTTCGGAGGCGACAGGTAAAGGCCCACAATGTCTTGCACCTTGTCGACGAACAGGGGATCGCTCGACAGCTTGAAGGTCTCCGACCGGTGGGGCTGAAGACCGAATGCACCCCAAATCCGGCGGATCGTGGTATGCGATAGTCCGACCTCGGCCGCCATCGAACGGATCGACCAATGCGTGGCGTCCTTGGGCGTGGTGTTCAGCGTCCGCTCGATCACCTGGGCCACTTGCGCATCGCTCACCGTCCGCGGTCGGCCTGCCCGATATTCGTCGGTCAGCCCTTCAATCCCGGCTTGCGCAAAACGACGACGCCATTTGCCAACCGTGTGCTCGTGAACCCCGAGCCTTTCGGCAACCTCCTTACTCTGCAAACCGTCCGCGCACAGCAACACCATCCGGCAGCGGTCCGATAACGAGCGCGGCGCCTTGTGACGCCGAACCTGCGATTCCAGAAACGTGCGATCTGTCGCACTCAACTCGACAACATCTGCCTGACGACCAACCACCGCATGCCTCCTGCCAATGCAGCGGCATATACAATGAAGCTTATTTCAGTTCCAGGTGACTAGCGACAATTGCTGGCTGCGCCAATTATCATCGCTGCGCGATGAAATCGTCCATGTCGCACCGATGGGCCGACAGCAAAATTTCCACAGCTGCAAAGTAAGGTCGAAGGCGCTGTCCCCGGCCGTAACCGTGCAGCTGCTCCACTACCCTATCCTCCAGGCGAACGGCACGGTCTGGAGCGACGACGGCGACGTCGATTTCGAAGACGAAGAAGCGGTGAAGGCTGCGATCGGCGAGTATAATGATTTCGTCGAGGACAGTCAGGACGGGCTTATCTACTGCTGGCAAACTCTTGACAGGCTCATCGATCTGTTGTCGCGCATCCGGGGGCGGAGCGGCTTTCGTAGTGAAATGCTGAAAATCACGGACGACGACATTATCGACTTCAAGCCGCGCTGACCGACAGACCGAGCGGTCAACTCCGCCAGCGCTCGTACCGCCCATGAGGATCATGGAGCGCGCCCAAGCTCGGCTTGTTCTTGAGTTTCACAACCTTGGCCGCGACTTTACTCAGCTCATCGGCACCTCCGGGCTTCCACCCCTCCCGGATCGCCCAGGATTTGATCGCGTCCGGATCGAGCATGTGCCCCTTGGCGCGCAGAATGCGAAAGACACCGTCCGCATGCTCCTTATCGCGAGGGTGGAGCACATCATATGAAGTGTTGCTGATCGCAGTCACGGACTCGAGCGCCTTTACGATCACCGGATCGTCGATGAGCGGCTTGGTGGCTTCGCGCCTTGCGCCGTGAATGACCGGATTCCAGCGCTTGATCCAGTGATCGATGTCACCGTCGAACTCAGGCACGGCAACGATACCTGCAACGCCGGGTTTCCCGTCGAGCGTCTCGAGCATCGTCTCGTCGGCATAGAAAGCCACGACTACGCTGTTGTGGGCCGAATAGCCGAGGGTGCGCAGCGTGGCGTGGCGAAGGGTGATGCCGTCATCAAGATTGAACTTCATTCCCTTCGAAAGGGCCTTCGATGCGCCCGACCCTAGGTGGCCGGCAAGCGAGGTATGGTCGAGCTGGTGCTTCGTATGGGTCAGCAACACGATGTCGGTCGCGCGCGGCGATGTCTCGCCCGCAATCTTTTTCGCGTAGGCCGCCGCAAGCTGCCACGACGTAACGTCCATTGAATCCACGGGGACTACCACTCGGAACATATCAGCCATTTCCTCTTTCCAGATTCTGCCGAGGCGCCCGCCGCGGCATAGTTTTACATGTTCTTTTCAAAATCATCTGGCGACACGCCCTTTAGTTCCGCAGCTGAAGCCTTCGCAGCATAGAGCACGCGGGCAGCCTCTTTGTCTCCCGCGTTCGCGGCTGTGATCAGTTCGGCGAGCGGCGAATATGGCTGATCATATTGTCCCTTCTCGAGCAGGTTAAGCACCCGGGTCGCGGCCCAGATCCAGCGCTCGGCGTCAATTCGCTCGATCGACTCAGGCGTCGATGTGATGGCGAATTGGGCGTCGGTATCGACATAGAGCCCCGATTGCCGGATTTTTTCGAGTTGTCCTTGGTGCACCGCATCGGCGACCTTCGTCAGCCAGCGTTGCTCGATCCCGAAAACCGCCTTTTGTTCATTCGACAGCCGGTCAAGCTGTGGCAGGAGATCCGCGCGAAGCTCGTCGCGCAGCTCTGAACTCATCGGAGGCAAGGGGTCCTTGTTGCCGGGTTTGAGACCGAGTGCCGCAAATCGCGCTGCGATCTTGTCATTCACGGCACCCATATCGATCTGATATTTTTGCGTGAACGACGCTTGCAGCACAAAGAAGGCCATGAAGTGGCGATAGCTATGCTGGCTCCGGGCACCTCTCGGCTTTTCCCAGCCGTTTTCGATGATGTGGCCTTTGCCGGCCTCCTCGAACGCAAGGATCGCGAGACTGATTGCCGAGCCAGCACTGCCGCCATTCTGCAGCAGCCTGGCATCCGCCAGTAGCCTAGTAACGTTGACGACCACCGCTTCTAGCGCCGCGGATTTCGCCTTGTTTGCATCTACAGTCATGTTCCCCCAACTCAATCCCCGCCGAGACCGTTCAAGTCCCTTCCCTTAAAAAGCGATCTATTTCCGTTAGCAGTGCCGCACAAATTGCCGTCTGACTTCTCAATTGCAACAGCAGCCGGTTCCAAGTCGCGTCAGTTTCATCGGATGACCAATCCGCGGAGAAGATCAGGCATTTACAGGTCGCGCGGACGCCCCACGCCGGCGCAACGCGTTAGGGTAGTCAAAACTCGACACGATATAGCCAGGCACGCGCCAGGTCAGTGCCCGTTTTGGACGAATAGCCCTCGCTGAAAGGGAAAATGATACGTGCGCCGAGAGGACTACCCTCAAAGATGTGGTATAGCGTAAAGCCAAGCACCTGCGCCTTCGTGCCCAATGGGCACAGCATCAAGCTGGTGTCGCGGTTTCGAGCCAGTCTTTGCTCAATGATCTCTCCCACCACGGACGCCGTCCCGAACGGATCATTTGCAGGTGCGAATGAACGATTTGTCTCGGAAAAATTGGGGTCGCCGAGCTCGTCTGCCGCCTGACGCGATCTCAGCACGCTCTCCTGATACATGTCGGCTCGAAGCGACGGCAATCCGAACACTTGGTGTTTCCCTGCCTTGTCCTTGTTCTCAGCAACTGCAGCCAGCAGACGATCGTCGTATCCCATGCCTATTACTAGGAAATCCTCTCCGCCACGCACGCTCGAAGAGCCTTCCAATCCTCGGATGGGACGCACTTCGAGAATAGACCCGGTCGAGAACGGGGTTTTCTCCTTTAACGCGTAGTGCTTAGGCTCGGCGTAGAGCATGTCGACGACACGAATACCCAGCCGCTTCAAGTAGAGTGTGATAAACATCAGATGGGGTCGGAGAATCCCTGTGATGTCGATGCAAAGCCTAGTCCTCGAAACGTCTAGCTTCCCACTGGTGAGCAAACCATCAATCAGAGCTTTGCAGTAAATCGCCTCGTCAGAGCTAGGGAGTTGGAACTTCTGACCGGTTGGCAACTCGTCCTCGGACAGCCCGTATTCTTGATGAATGAGCCAAATCTTCTCAGACGCCGAAATACGATCGAAGACCTCGACCGTCCGTTCGCCGAGATTGAACGCGGAGAGGAACAGGTCGTAGGTGTCAGTCGCCCGCCAGCCGCGGGCGCCAAAGATTTCCTCGCGTAGGTAAAGTCCGTAATCGTGTACCATGCGCTCAGTCGCTGAACAGGTCGTTTTGGATGTCGTCGGCATCGCCGTTGGCGAAATCCTTGGACGCCCGGCGCGCTCGATCGAAGGGGGCATTCATCCGGCTTACCCAGTCAGCCTTCACGTTCTCGAATGCCTCGCTCATCTCCGGATCAAAGATCGCGTTCAACTCCGCCTCGCTCAGCGGCTTGATGCCTCTTCGTCCGGTGGCAAGTCCCCACTTGGGAACCAACATTCTATTAAGCTGAAACTTACCCGTTACCTGCTCAGAATTCCGTTCAGACTGTCCGCCCAGAATCTCGACGAGAAACGAATGATCGAGAGCGAGCCGCAGGTTCCTTTGGGATGTTTCTGATCCGATCCGTGCGCTCACGCTAAAGCCGATAAGGGAGCATTCGATGGGATTGTCTGCAAATCTGTTGATCCGGAAGAGTTCCGCCAGCCGATCTACGGCGATTAGGATCGCTTGTCCCTCGTTACCGGCCTTTCTCATGTTGTTGTAGAACCAGTCCGCTGCGGCCAGCGCTCCTTTGCTTTCGGCATCAAGACTGATGCTGCCCGCCTCGAATGGGCGCTCACCCTGGAAGGTGGCCCAGTCAAAAGTCTGCTTCAGCAAGGTGATAAGCGCCCGGGGCTGGCCTTCTGACATGCGGGTGAACTCGTCGAGTCCGCCGTAATTATGCCTGAAGGACGCATCCCTAAACATTTGGGCGATAAGGTCTGACTTGTAATGATCAAGCTTTTGCCGATAACGCCCAGCGGCCTTCGAGGTGACAAACGCCGCGCAGTCAGTCTTAACAGACATAGCCGTCTGTTTGAGGTCCAGACCTCTCGCCCAAGCATTAAATATGAGGAACGTGTTCAGTTTCTCTAGAAGCGGCGCTTCGGGAACTGCAATCGCGTTTGTGATCTCGGCGATGTCCTCGTCATTCCGGACGCTGCCGACGCCTCCGCGTGGGATCCGTGCCGCAAGTGCGCTCCGGAGACGAAATATATGCGGCCTTTCTGAGGACGGCGCGCCCTTTACTAGCTTCTGGAAGAAAGGGTCGAAGGGATCGCGCTTGGGCTCTTCGAACCAATCCGTGAGACGGCGGCCACGGCCAGCGAGCCCAGTAGAGGAATGCGGCCAGAAGTTTTGAAGACGGCGTTCGACCAGTAACGCCACGAGATCCCTGTATGTCTTTTCGTTGCGCCGGAACCTGAGATCGAGCCGTAACTCCTCAAACTCAGAGTCCCGAATGTTCTCTTCTCCCGCACTCATCGTCGCGTAGGTCTTAATCCCGAACTGCCGTGCACCGATCTTGAGCGTGGCCGGCCCGCGGCGATCCCGTACCAGCGTATTCACGTGCTTTTGCTGGGCCTCCGTCAGATTCTCAAGCTCATCGAGCTGATAGGCGAAGATGAAGCCGCCCAGATCGCTGGAGCAATTCTGAAAGGCTTGGGGAATGCCGAAGATTAGCTTGCCGCGACTGGCTGTGACATTCGGGACCAGCTCGCCAGTAAACGCCGCGTTGTTGACTTGATAGTCTAACTCGCGCCTGCGTCGTTCAAGTTCGTTGATCAAAGCTCCAACGCCATTGGCGGGGGGCGGATCGGAATCGAAGAGAAGGCCCACTGCTGCACAAAGCCTCGGCTCGATGTGATTTCGTGCCTCGCCGTCCAGTAAATCGTCTATTGCCGCGAGCGCCGCAATCCCGAGTGAAAGCTCAAGATAGTAAGAGAACACCTCAAGCCAAGCCTCCTCGGATTGGCCCTTGCCTTGAAACCGGCCCGTCTCGAGTCCACTGCAGAGGGTGTAAATACCTACGTAGCCGTCAGCACGGGCACCTGCGAGCGACCTCAGTTTCTCCCTTTCGAACCGCTTTTTTTGCAATGCGAAGGATGCGTAGCGCATGAGATGCGTCTTTCCGCTCCCCTTGCTGCCCAGGATGAACGTCGGCATGGGCGATGCGAACCTACCAGCACTGAACAGAGAGTCCGGGCTATCGGGCGGTGCAATATCCACCCAAAGCTCCTGGATTTGATCGTCGCTAAGGTCGTTGGCCTTTGTAAGGCTGAACGGATTGCTTGGTGTTACACCGGACATTACCAGAAAACCTTCGGATATCTTCGAAAGATAGGTCGCCAGGGTCGAGAACCGGTGTGGTCGCACCAAAATATTGGGAGACTGTTGTCCGGCGTATTATGCGCGAAACCAATGTAGAGTTGGCCGTCCTCCCAACCGAGCGGGTGCGCGGGCACCAGTTCGCCGCCGTAGCGTCGGCAGGTGGCTTCGGTCGGCAACCGAAGCTGAGCGATCTTTGGCTCAACATAAAGGCGGGAATCCGTTGCGAAGGCCCGGAATGTGGGGTCAAGTTCGACGACCGGATAGACTTCGTCGAACGCTGAGTGAGTGCGTAGATGTTCTATACCATTCGATAGCCCGAAAATCGGATAGTAGTACGTCTTCACGTCCGGGCTGACGCTCTTTAGGGGTTTTACGACCCGATCAGAATACTCCTTGGATTGATGTCCCGAACCGCAGAGATCGTCGATAAATACGTAGCGGGTTATGTCGGTGTTTTGGACCATCAGGCTGCCACCGGATCCAAGGGCCGATAGATCAAATATGTCCGAACCGTGCAAGAAGAGATCCTTAGGTAGGGAGTTCTCCTGCCGGAAGTAGTAAAGCAGCAGGGCGCTGCTCTCCGACGGGTTGCCAAGCGACACGAAGCGCGTGCGCCGCAGCTCGGCCTCTACCATGCTGCCAACCGTGCTCAAGGTGATCGAGGATGACAGGCTCGAGCGCACCTCCTTCGCGACTTGTGGCCGAAAGGTGTCGCGGAAGAGAGAGCGGAGCAGTGCTCGAATTTCGTTCACCCCGAAGTACATGAAACTCGAAAGTAGCCGGAGAGCCTGCAGCTGCTCGTCAGCATCGGGATCATCGTTCTCCTCGAACTGGTCGAGCCAGTCGAGTACTTCCGGCCAGTCGGCCCTTCGCTCCCAAATGGAGCTGTGCAGCGTCTTGATCTTCGACTGCAGTTCATCAGTGACGGGATCATGACGAGGACTGCTACGCACCGACGCGCACCCGCTTTAGGAGGAAGACCGACTCCTGCTGAATCACTCCCGCAGTGCGGTTGCGCTTCGTCATCAGGCCCCGCGAGTCTATTGAATCGATGAGATGAAGTTGGGTGGTGAAACCGAGACTCTCCGCTATCTGTTGCAGGAAGAGCGGCGTCGGAAACTCCAGGCCGGCGACAAGGTTCGGCCCGACCACGAGAACCAGACTACCATCATGCGTCATCGTGCGCGAAAGCTCCGCCAATGCTTCTCGCATCTCCAGCAGGTACCGTTGTGCGATCCGTGCGCGAAGCGGATTGCGCTCGACGATCTTATCCAGCAGGGAATCTGCCTCGGCGACGCCAGTGCCCGCAGGCTCGAGCATCTCATCAGCGGCGAGGTGTTCGCGACCAATGGATCGCCGCTCGATGGGGCGCAACTTGCAATCCGGAGTTAGGCCGAGCCACCCCAGCGAAAGGCTCGACGCCCGGACGTATTTTTGGGCCCCAACGTAGGGCGGTGACGTGATGGCGAAGCCCACGGTGCCGTCTGCGAGGCCTAGCGACCGCGCATCGGAGAAAAGCTCCGGCTGATCGGCTGCGAACCCTTGCCCGAGTTCGGGGCACCGTTGAATGTTCTGGCTAGCGATACTCCAGAATGTCGCGCCCACATCGATGTCCGCGAGCCGCCCAAGACGGCGGATGACCTCGTCGCCCTTCGCCCCGTATCTCGCACTTCTATCGGGATTGATCTTAACTGGGACGGACAATCGCGGATCCGCATAACTGACGCGCCTTACCGTCGCGGAGAAGCTGACATCGAAGACCGGCCGATGCCGAGCAGGTACAGTCCGCTCAATCGCCGTCTTCAACCGACCCAAGCAGTCGGAGATTCTCTCCGAGAACCAATATTGGCGGTTCACAACATCCGGAATCGTCGGCAGCGCCGAAGGATATGATGCCATCACCTCGTCGAGTTGCAGTTGAGCAGCCTCCCGATCCACAGACGTGAGCTTGGCTTTCGTGATCAGCCGCGCCAAAGGATTGGAGTCAGATCCTATCGGACGCAGACCGGCCAGCGCCCCCTCGTAAAGCACAGTCCCGGAGCCGCAAAATGGGTCGAGCAGCACGCTGCCGGCCACACTTGGTAGCGCGTCGATAAAAAACTTCGGGATGTTTACGAGCAGTTTTGCGGGATAAGGGTGGATCGCGTGAGCGCTTTTATTCGTGCTTCCATCCGTAGTTACGAGTTGCCGGAAGTTGACCTCAACTGCTGATCCCTCAGATTCGAAGCGCGCGATCAAGTCAAAAAGACTGCTCTCAGCCGCTCCCTTCCGCTCCAGTTGTTTCACACTCATCGACACGAAGTATTCCCCATCACACACGGGATAAGCATTGAGGCATTTTTCGCAACCGCTCAATCGGATTGGGGGTGGCGCATTCCCGATCGAGGGCCCTCAAGGCAAACGGCTGCTCTAGGGCGCGTCGGCTGATGTGCTGGATGGCGAACATAGGCGCAAAGCGGTCGGTTCACACTATCTATGGCGGCTGAGACATGGTCCATTTAGATGGTCCATTTGCCCGGACCTTACCTCGTTGACATAATAGTTATACCATTGCTATATAACGAATATTAGAAACTCCGCCCCCTCCCGTAGGGATCACCACGCTAGAGCGCGCGGTCGGCGCGACATTATCCGCACTTTGGCGTTTGAGACTGCACGGTTCTGCCTGACTGCTAAGACGCCTTAGCCGATGTCGGTCCACTTAACGCGCGGCCGCGACAGATACCGATCGGTGATCGCCGCGTCCAAGCGGCCCGCTCAAATCATAACTTGCAATCGCCCGTGTGTGGATTCATCGTAGTTTCACAGGGGCCACGGCTAGGTGCCACGGGGTGTGGCCTCCGTAATTGATACGCAGAGATTCGTTCTTGTTTTCAGATAGTTGAAAAGCTGCACCGGCTGGCTGGGGCGGCAGGATTCGAACCTGCGCATGGCGGTACCAAAAACCGCTGCCTTACCGCTTGGCTACGCCCCATCGGGCCGGTGCGAGCGCGTCTATAGCGCCTGGCCCTTGATTGGCAAGGCGGCCTTAGAGGCGCGCGACCCAGCCGTGAGGGTCGGGGGCGAGGCCGCGCTGGATGCCCACCAGCCGGTCCTTGAGCATGTTCGTGACCTGGCCGGGACCACCGGCGCCGATCGTGAAGCTGCTCTCGCCGCGCGTCACCTTGCCGACCGGGGTCACCACCGCGGCGGTGCCGCAGGCGAAGCTTTCGGTCAGGCGGCCGCTTTCCGCATCGGCCTGCCACTGATCGATCGCATAGCGTTCCTCGCGCACCGTCAGGCCGGCGTCCTTTGCCAGCGTGATGATCGCGTCGCGGGTGATGCCGGGCAGGATCGTGCCGGTCAGCGGCGGCGTGACGATGCTGCCGTCGTCAAAGACGAAGAACATGTTCATGCCGCCCAGTTCCTCGATCCAGCGATGCTCGGCGGCGTCGAGAAAGACGACCTGGTCGTGCCCCTTGGCGATCGCCTCGCTCTGCGCGACGAGGCTCGCGGCATAGTTGCCGCCGCATTTGGCGGCGCCGGTGCCGCCCGGCGCGGCGCGGGTATAATCCTCCGACACCCACAGCGACACCGCGGGCGCGCCCGACTTGAAATAATTGCCGACCGGCGAGGCGATGACGAGGAAATGATATTCCGCCGCGGGCTTCACGCCCAGGAACACCTCGCTCGCATACATGAAGGGGCGCAGGTAGAGCGCGCCGCCCGCGACCGGCGGGAACCAGTCCGCGTCGACGCGGACGATCTCCTTCACCGCCGCGATGAACATCTCCTCGGGAAGTTCGGCCATCGCCATGCGGCGCGCGCTGGCGTTGAACCGCGCGGCATTGGCCTCGACGCGGAACAGCGCCATCGACCCGTCGTCGAGGCGATAGGCCTTGAGCCCCTCGAAAATCTCCTGCGCATAGTGGAGCACCGCGGTCGCGGGGTCGAGCGACAGCGGGCCGCGCGGCATCACCTGCGCATCGTGCCAGCCCTTCGCCTCGCTGTAGCGGATCGACACCATATGATCGGTGAAGACGCGCCCGAACACCGGATCGGCGATCGCCGCCGCGCGGACATCGTCCGCGACCGGAGCGGGATGCGGCAGATGGGCGAAAGCGGGAGCGGACATGGACGGAAAACCTTGTGGCTGGGGTTGCGGGTCAGGATCGACCGGTGCGCGCCTCTTGCCAAAGCCGGGCGCGCGGCGCAACGGTAGTGACCATGCCGGATGAAAATTTTCTTTCACAAGTTCCCGCTGCCTCTGCCCTTTTCTTGCGCGAAGAAGAAGTGCGCCGCGGCATCGAATATCTGTTTTTCGCGCATGGCGCGCTGTGGCGGGCGATCGACGCGCGGCTCGCCGAAAAGGCGCTCGGCCGCGCGCATTACCGCGCGCTCTATTTCATCGCGCGCCAGCCCGGCCTGACGATTTCGGACCTGCTCGCGCTGCTCGGCATCACCAAGCAGTCGCTGGGCCGGGTGGTCAAGGATCTCGAGGCACGCGCGTTGCTGACGACGCGGCCGGGGGGCCGCGACCGGCGGCAGAAGGAGCTGCGGCTGACGCCCGAGGGCCGCGCGCTCGAAAGCGCGATCTTCTCGCAGCTGCGCGACACGATGAGCCGCGCCTATACCCATGCGGGCCAGGCGGCGGTCACCGGATTCTGGCAGGTCAGCGAGGCGCTTCTGCCGCCGCGCGACCGGGGACGGGTGGCGCGGTTGGGCCAGACCCCCGATTGAACGGAGGCTAACCCTCGCCGCGCGCAAGATCGGCGAGTTCGCGGCCGCGGTCGCGCGCCGCGCGGAGCACATTGGTCATCAGCGCGACAAGCTGCCCGTCGGCGTCGAGCACGTCGAGCCCGGCCTGCGTCGTGCCGCCCTTGCTCGCGACCTGCGAGACCAGCGTTCCGGGCTTCTCGCTGCTGCCGGCGAGCAGCGCGGTCGCGCCGCCGAAGGTCGCGGTGGCGAGCCGCAGCGCGTCGTCGGCCGACAGGCCGAGCCGCTCGCCCGCCGCGGCATAAGCCTCGATCAGGCGAAAGACGAAGGCGGGGCCGCTGCCGGTGAAGGCGGTCACGAGGTCCATCGCCGAATCGTCGGCCAGGTCGACGACGGTGCCGAGCGGGGTCAGCAGCGCCGAGATCGCCTCGCGATCGGCCTCCCCGAGGCTGGCGACGGCGGAGACCCCCGCGCCGATGCGCGCGGCAAGGTTGGGGAGGATGCGGACCTGCGCCTTGGCTTCCGGGAAGCGCGCCGCGAGATCGGCGAGCGACACGCCCGCGAGGATCGAGAGCAGATGCGTCTCGCCGCCCACCACCGGCGCAAGGTCGCCCGCGACATCGCCGAGCTGCTGCGGCTTCATGCCGAGCATCACCCATTCGGCGGCGCCGTCCGCGGCGAGCCAGTCGGCGAGCGTCGCGAAATGGGCGATGCTCGCGCGCGGCGCCGCGAACGGGTCGACGATCGCGACCTGCGCGGACTCGAGCCCCGCCCCCAGCCAGCGATCGAGCATCGCCCCGGCCATATTCCCGCAACCGACCAGCAGCAGCCGGCCGGTAAAATTCCCCAAAGTCTTCGTCATGGTCCCTGGTCTTCTTTTCTGGTCGTTATGCTTTTCTAGCGGCAACTGCTTTCCGGCCCCGACAGCAGGTCGAGGCACCGTCCGTCGATCTTGCCCGCATCGACCGGCAGGCCGATCAGCGACGCGAGCGTCGGCAATATGTCCACCGTCATCACGGCGTTGGGTTGCTCGAAACCCGACAGTCCCTTGCGCCAGAACAGCATCGGCACGCGCCGGTCATAGTCCCACACCGAGCCGTGCGTCGCGACATAGCCGCGGCTCGTGTCGGCGATCGGGGTGACGCGCGGCTTCAGCACGACGATGAAATCGCCCGAGCGTTCGGCATTATAGGATGCGCGCAGCTTGTCGAGCAGGCTCCAGGTGTCGGGCGCCTGTTTCGAGATCGGGCGCGAAGCGAACTCCTCGCCCGTCACCACCGCCTCGACCTGCGGAAAGGCGCGGAAGCGAGCGATCAGCTCAGCCATCGCCGCCTTGCGCTGCGCCGGGGTCAGCGCCTTCGACAGATACATGTCGCCGAACGGGCCGTCGCTGTAGAGCAAGGGCTGCGGCAGGCCGAGCTTTTCGGCGACCGCCTTGGCGACCGCGTCGGGATCGATCGCGGCATCGACGCGCGCGGCCGCGGGCCAGGCGTTCTGGCGATTGCGCTCGGGGAGGTCGTGGCCGCCATGATCGGCGGTCAGTGCCACGGCATAGTCGATGCCGGCCTGGTCGAGGCGCGCGAAGAAGTCGCCGAGCTCGCGGTCGAGCGCGAGCATCTGCAGGCACATCTCGCTGCCCCCGGTGCCGAAGCCGTGGCCGACATAGTCGGTCGCCGACAGGCCGACGATCAGGAGGTCCGTCGTGCTCCCTTCGCCCAGCTTACGCGCCTGGCGCAGCGCCGCCGCCGCCGCGAGCACCGCCCCGTCGGCCTCGGGCGACGCCATGAAGCGGCGGAAATCGCCGCCATCGCGCGCGAGCCGGCCGGTGCCGACCGTCCGTCCCCCGCCGACCGGAATCGCGATATCGTGCCCGGCGCAGTCGGCCGGCAGCGCGAGACCCGGCTGCGGCGCGGCGATCGCGGCGGCGATCGCGGCGCTGGCCTGGGTCGCGACCGGCGACAGCGTTGTGCCGCGAAAGCTGGTGAGCCCCGTGGGCGCGAGCCACATCAGTTCGTCGGCCTTGCGCCCGCCCATCATGATCGCCGCGCGGTCCTTGCCCGCGACCGAGACGACCTGCGCCTTCGGGGCACGCGCCTTCATCAGGTCACCGAGCGTCGGGACCAGCAGGTGATTCACCGACGCCGCATATTGCTTGGAACTGGTGCCGGGCACCGTCTCGTCCTCGGCGCAATAGAGGCGCTTGTCCTCGCGCGCGGCCGACAGGTCGAAATAATTATTGGCGATGATGCCGGTGTGCGCGGGATGGTTGCCGGTCAGGATCGTCGAATGGCCGGGGCAGGTCTCGGTCGCGCCATGCGCCTGATAGCCCGAGGGAAAGACGACCCCCGACGCGAGCCGTGCGAGGCCGCCGGTGAAATGGCTGCGATATTCGGCGAACAGATCGGCGGAGAACTGGTCGACGGCGATCATCACGATCAGCTTGGGCGGCGCAGTCGCCGCTGTAACCTTTTGCGCTGGTGCGGCCGAATCCTGCGCGAAACCGGCGCCGGCGCCCGCAACACAAAGGGCGGCGGCGAGAGCGGTGGTGAGGGTCTTGAGCTTCACGAGCGGCATCTCCGTTGGACGAGGTATCAGCGCGGGCTGTCCTCTCGGCCAAAGCCGCCTATATGGCAAGCCTCGAAAGACGGGCAGACGCGGGATGGGCATGGATCGCGGGAAAGACGGATTTGTGACACGGCTTTGGCGCGCAGCGATGGCGCTGCTGGCGCTCGTGCTGCTCGCGCTCGCCCCCGCAGCGGCGCAGGGCACGCATATCCAGCCGAAGCTCGTCGCCGAATCGAGCGCGCCCGCACCGGGCGGGTCGACCGCGATCGCGTTGACGATGGCGCCGGACAAGGGCTGGCACGGCTATTGGTCGAACGGCGGCGACGCCGGCTTTGGTTTGCAGGTCGAATGGAACGCGCCCGAGGGGGTGACCGTCGCGCCCTTCCGCTATCCGGTCCCCGAAGCACTGATGCTCTTCGGGATGATGAACCATGTCTATGAACATCCCTATGCGCTGCTCGCCGATGTTCGCATCGACAAGAGCGTCGCGCCGGGAACCGACCTGACGCTGTCGGGCGTCGCCAACTGGCTCGCCTGCACCGACAAGGTGTGCGTGCCCGAAAAGGCGGTGATCGCCGTCGCGCTGCAGGCGGGCGACGGCCATATCGCACCCGACGAGCGCGGGCGGTTCGACGCGTGGCGCGCGAAGCTGCCGCAACCGCTCGACCGCGCTGGGACGTGGGAACGCACGGGCGCCAAGGTGCGGTTCGGCGTGCCGCTTCCCGAAGGGGCGGCGCTCGACGACCCCCATCTTTTCCTCGAGACGCAAAATCTGGTCGATTATGCCGCGCCGCAGGCGTTCAGCCGCAACGGCGACTGGATCGTCATCGAAACGCGCGGCAAGGGCGATGCGTCGGGCGCGGCCCAGGGCTTGCTCAAGCTCGCCGACGGCCGCGGTTTGAGCGTGCGTTTCGAGCCCTCCGCGGTCCGGCTCGCCGGCGATCCGATCCGGACGACGTCCGATGTGGTCGACTTCGGCCTGTTCTGGGCAGCGCTCGGCGGTGCGATCCTCGGCGGCCTGATCCTCAACCTGATGCCCTGCGTCTTTCCGATCCTCAGCCTCAAGGCGCTGAGCCTCGCGCGCTCCGGTGGCGAAGCGCGCGCGGCCAAGGTCGAGGCGCTCGCCTACACAGCGGGGGCGGTCCTCGTCTGCCTCGCGCTCGGGGGGCTCCTCCTGGGCCTGCGCGCCGCGGGCGAGCAGATCGGCTGGGCGTTTCAGCTCCAGCATCCGGTGAGCGTTTTCCTGCTGCTGCTGCTCGCCGTCGCGATCACGCTCAATCTGCTCGGCTTTTATGAACTGCCGTCGTTCGGCGGCGGGCAGAAACTCGCGAGCCAGGGCGGCGCGGCGGGCGGTTTCTGGACCGGCGCCCTCGCCGCCTTCGTCGCGACGCCGTGCAGCGGGCCTTTGCTGGGCGCGGCGCTCGGCGCGACGCTGGTTCTTCCTGCCTGGGCGGCGCTGCCGATCTTCGGCGGGCTGGGGCTGGGCCTTGCTCTGCCCTTCCTCGCGATCGGATTCATCCCTGCGCTGCGCAACCGTCTGCCCAAGCCGGGGCCGTGGATGGCAAAGTTCCGCAAGTGGATGGCGCTGCCGATGGGACTGACCGCGATCGGTCTTTATTGGTTGCTGCGCCAGCAGACCGGACCCGGCATCCACGGTGCGATGATCCTTATCCTCATGATCATCCTGATCGGTGCAATGGCGCATGACTGGCGGAAGCGGGGACGACCGCGGAAACAAGTGATCGCTCTCTATTTCCTGATGTTGACCTTCATGGGCGTGAGCGCTTGGGACGAATTCAGGAAGCCGGATGTCGTCGCCGACAGCTCACAATCGGAAACCTTCTCCCCCGCCGCGCTCGCCAAGGCGCGCGCGACCGGCAAGCCCGTTTTCGTCTATTTCACCGCCGACTGGTGCCTGTCGTGCAAGGCGAACGAGGCGGGCGCGATCGATCGCGCGGCGGTGCAGGAGGCGTTCCGCGACAAGGGCGTCATCATCCTCGTCGGCGACTGGACGAATGGCGATCCCGTCATCACGCGGACCCTCGCCGAACATGGGCGGAACAGCGTGCCGCTCTACCTCTGGTATGCGCCGGGCGCCGATGCGCCCGTCATCCTTCCACAGATCCTGACCCCCGGCACCCTTATCGATCTGGTGGACGGCTGATGGCGAAGCAACGCGCCGACCAGTTGCTCGTCGACCGTGGGCTCGCCGAAAGCCGGACGCGAGCGCAGGCGCTCATCCTCGCGGGGCTCGCCTTCGTCGGCGACCGCAAGATCGACAAGGCGGGGCAGCAGATCGCCGACGATGCGGAGGTCAGCGTCAAGGGCCGCGATCACCCCTGGGTGTCGCGCGGCGGGATCAAGCTCGACCACGCGCTCGCGCATCTCGGCTGGGACGTCGCGGGCGCCGTCGCGATCGACGTCGGCTCGTCGACCGGGGGTTTTACCGACGTGCTGCTGAGCCGCGGCGCGGCGCGCGTCTATGCGGTCGATTCGGGCACCAACCAGCTCGCGTGGAAGCTGCGGCAGGACGATCGCGTCGTCGTCCACGAACAGACAAGCGCGCGCATCCTGACCGTCGATCATATCCCCGAGCCCATCGACCTGATCGTCTGCGACGCGAGCTTCATCGCGCTCGCCAAGGTGCTGCCGGTGCCGATGTCCTTCGCTCGGGGCGGCGCGCGGCTGGTCGCGCTGATCAAGCCGCAGTTCGAGGCCGAGCGGCACGAGGTCGGCAAGAAGGGCGTGGTGCGCGATGCGGCGGTCCACGCGCGCGTCTGCGGCGAGGTTCGGGCGTGGCTGGAGAGCGAAGGCTGGGCGGTCGCCGATCTGGTCGAAAGCCCGATCACGGGGCCCGAGGGCAATGTCGAATTTCTGATCGCCGCCGTAAAACCAGCGTCTTGACGCGGGGCCCGGCTGCCGCGACACCCCTTGCGACCGAATTTTGCGCAAGGGGGCGTGTGCATGACCGAATTGGCCACTCCGGGGCAGCTTCGCATGTCCTATTGGCGCTGGGCGATGGTAACGGTTCCGGCGATCGTGCTGATCGGCAGCCTGTCGGGGCTGCTGTCGAACAGCGGCTATGGCAATCGCTGGTTCGCCGCGCTCGACCTGCCCGCGATCACCCCGCCGGGGTGGGTGTTCGCGACCGTCTGGCCGGCTCTCTACATCTGCCTCGGCCTGTCGCTCGCGATGGTGCTCCATGCGCGCGGCGCGAAGGGGCGCGGCTTCGCGCTGCTGCTCTTCTTCGTCCAGCTCGCCGCGAACCTCGCCTGGTCGCCGCTCTTCTTCGGCGCGCATCAGGTGACGACCGCGCTCTACCTGATCATCTTCATCCTGATGGTGACGGTCGCCACCGCCTTCGCCTTTTCGCCGATCCGCAAGGCGGCGGCTTGGCTGCTCGTCCCTTATATGGCGTGGCTCGCCTTCGCGGCGATCCTGAATTTCCAGATCGACCAGCGCAATCCCGACGCCGAAACCCTTGTCCCCGCCGCCGCGAGCACCCAGATAGGATGACGGCAAGGGGGCACTCCCCCACAAAGGAAGTTTGACATGCAAAGCGAGAACCGGATTTTCGACGACTTCGCCAAGATGGTGAACGGCATCGCCGGGACCGTCGCCGGTGCCGGCCGCGAGGCCGAGGCGGCGATGCGCGAGCGCGCGAAAGAATGGATCGGCCGCATGGACTTCGTCAGCCGCGAGGAATTCGAGGCGGTGAAGGAAATGGCCGCAAAGGCGCGCGCCGAGGCCGAGGCGCTGAAGGCGCGGCTCGACAAGCTCGAAGGCGCGGCGAAGCCCGCCGCCGTCCGCACGCCGACGGCAAAGCCCGCGACCAAGCCCGCGGCGCGCAAGCCCAAGGCGAAATGATGCGTCGCCCCCGCGAAGGCGGGGCCGTCGGCTGCCTTATGCCAGACCGATAGCCGTCCCCGCCTCCGAGGGGGCGACGTTTTTGTGTGGCTGACTCGCCACCAGGCCGAACAGCCGCTAAAGCGCCCCGATGAGCGACGATATCTACGACGATGATGACGGCCACGAAGCGGCGCCGATGGAGATGCTGGCGTCCTATTTCGCCGCGCACGACTGGCCGCACGAGATGGTCGGCGAGGACGAGATCGTCGCGACCGCGCAGGGAAGCTGGACGACCTATGAGCTGCGCGCGGTGTGGCGCGCCGACGATGGCGTCATCCAATTGCTCGCCTTCCCCGACATCCGCGTCGTCGAGGACAAGCGCGCCGTCGCGCACGAGGCGCTGGCGCTGATCAACGAGCAATTGTGGCTCGGCCATTTCGAGCTGTGGTCGAACAGCGGCACCATCTTGTTCCGCCACGGCATGCTGGTTGGCGGCAACGCGTCGCTGGCGCTCGATCTCACCGAAACGCTGGTCGAAACCGCGATCGACGAATGCGAGCGCTTTTATCCGGTGTTCCAGTTCGTGCTGTGGGGCGGCAAGTCGCCTGCCGAGGCGCTGGCGGCCTCGCTGATCGAAACGCGCGGCGAGGCGTAAGCCGTTTTGCTCCGACGCGGCCCAGACCAACAAGGTTCGTCATTGCGAGCGCAGCGAAGCAATCCAGAGTAGCGTAAACCGCCCTGGATTGCTTCGCTGCGCTCGCAATGACGGGACCGAAAAGCTAGCGCCTCTCGAACTTCGTCAGCCGCGGCCCCAGTTCGTTGGCACCGATCGCCAGCGGCTCGCCGCTCCAGTCGGCGACGAACACCGACGGCCAGCTCACCCCTTCGGACAGGCGCGCGCGATTGCCCGCGATAGCAAGGCCGCGCGACGGATTGTCGCGCCCCTCGGCCGCGACCGCGATGAAGGCCGAATGATTTTCCTTGTCGCTTCCCTGCACGAACAGATTGTCCGTGATCCGCCCGGTCGACCCCGACGGCAGGTCGATCATGTAGTTGGTGGCCTGGCCCTGCGTGTCGTCGAAGCTGTTGTCGCTGACGTCGACGCGAACCGCGCGCGTCTTCAGATAATGGCCGCCGCTGCCCTTTTCGAAGCGGCTGTGGGTCACGATAACCTGGCCGTAGGCGCCGGTATAGACGCTGTGCGCGCAGCTCAGTCCGCGGTCGCAGCGGCCGAGGCGCGAGAAGGTCGAGCGGTCGATGGTCAGCGTTGCGTCCGGATCGTCGGCGGTCAATATGCCCTGCTCGCTGCTGCGGAACAGGCTGTTCACGACCGCGAGATCGCTTTTTTCGAGCCGGATGCCCGCGCCGTTGCCGTCGGGAACGCGCATGTTCTGAAAGACGATGCCGTCGACCCGCGCGCCCGCGCCGCGCAGCACCAGCGCCGCCTTGCCCTCGCAGGTCACCCCGTCGAAGATCGCGCGGCCAGGTTCGGCGGCAACGAAGGCGATGCGCCCCGCGGTCTGCACCGCACAATCGCGGTGATAGCCGGGTGCGATGCGGATCGTCCCCTCGCCCCCGCCGATCGCGTCGACCGCATCCTGCAGCCGGGAAAAGCCCCTGCCGTCGATGCTGTAGGGCGCGCTGCCCGGCTGCGCGGGCGACGGCACCGGCGCGAGCAGGAGCGGAAGGACGAAGAGCGGCAGCAGCGGCCGGCGAAAGAGCGATTTTGCCATGGCCGCGACATAGCCCGGCGCGCGCCGCAAGTCGTTCGCGAAGCTGGTTAATCAGTGGACCGTCCCCTTATCGGACAGTCGCACAGGCAGACGTTAATCGAGGTTCGGCCGAAGCCAGCGCGTCGCGGTCGCGAGGTCGACTCCGCGGCGCGTCGCATAGTCGGCAAGCTGATCCTCGCCGATCCGCGCGACCCCGAAATAGCTCGCGTCGGGGTGGCCGAAATAGAAGCCCGACACCGCCGCCGTCGGCAGCATCGCGAAATGGTCGGTGAGCGTCGCGCCCGAATTATGGCCCGCGTCGAGCAACTCGAACAGGATCGGCTTCAGGCTGTGGTCGGGGCACGCCGGATAGCCGGGCGCCGGACGAATGCCACGATATTCCTCCTTGATGATCGCCTCGGGCGTCAATTGCTCGCCCGGCGCATAGCCCCACAATTGGGTGCGGACATGCGCGTGGAGCCGCTCGGCGAAGGCTTCGGCGAAGCGGTCGGCGAGCGCTTTCAGCAATATGTCGCTATAATCGTCGTGCGCCGCCTTGAAGCGCGCGAGGTGCGGCTCGATGCCATGGATCGCGACCGAAAAGCCCCCGATCCAGTCGCCATCGGGGCTGATGAAATCGGCGAGGCACATGTTGGGGCGCCCCTCGCGCTTGGCAATCTGCTGGCGCAGGAAGGGGACGCGGACATGCCGCTCCTCTTCCTCCAGATGGATGATGACGTCGTCGCCCTCGCGCCGGCACGGCCACAGCCCCGCGACGCCGCGCGCGTGAAGCCAGCCCTCGGCGATGATCGTGTCGAGCATCGCGCGCGCGTCGGCGAACAGGTTGCGCGCGCTCTCCCCGACGATCTCGTCATCGAGGATCGCGGGATAGACGCCCGCAAGCTCCCACGCGCGGAAGAAGGGCGTCCAGTCGAACCATTCGGCAAGCTCGGCGAGGTCCCAATTGTCGAATGCGTGCACCCCCGGTTTTTCGGGCGGAAAGGGCCGGATATGCTCGTCGATGGCAAAGCCGTTCGCGCGCGCGTCGGCGATGGGCACGAGCGCGCTCTGCCCCTTGTTCGCGCGAACCTCGCGGATATGCTCATAATCCTGCTTGTAGCCGCCGACGAAGGCGTCGAATCCGGTGTCGCTGACCAGCGCGGTCGCGACGCCGACCGCGCGGCTCGCGTCGAGCACATGCAGCACCGGACCCGCATAGGCCGGGTCGATGCGCAGGGCGGTGTGGACCCGCGACGTCGTCGCGCCGCCGATCAGCAGCGGCATCGTCATGCCCGCGCGCTGCATCTCTTCGGCGACGGTCACCATCTCGTCGAGCGACGGCGTGATCAGGCCGCTGAGGCCGATCATGTCGGCGTCATTCTCGTTCGCCGCCTCCAGGATTTTCGACCAGGGCACCATCACGCCGAGGTCGACGATCTCGAAGCCGTTGCACTGGAGCACGACGCCGACGATATTCTTGCCGATGTCGTGGACGTCGCCCTTGACCGTCGCCATCACGACCTTGCCCTTGCCCTTCGCGCCGGGCTCCTTCGCCGCCTCGATGAAGGGGAGCAGGTGCGCGACCGCCTTCTTCATTACGCGCGCCGATTTGACGACCTGCGGCAGGAACATCTTGCCCGACCCGAACAGGTCGCCGACGACGTTCATTCCGTCCATCAGGGGGCCTTCGATGACCTCGATCGGGCGGTCCATGGCGAGGCGCATCTCTTCCGTGTCCGCGACGATATGCGCGTCGATGCCCTTGACCAGCGCATGTTCGAGCCGCTTGCGCACCTCCCAGCCGCGCCATTCCTCGGCGGCCTTTTCCTGCGCGGCATCCTTGCCCTTGTAGCGTTCGGCGAGCGCGATCAGCCGCTCGGTCGGACTTTCCGCTTCGCCTTCCACCTTGCGGTTGAGGATGACGTCCTCGCAGGCGTTCCGCAGCTCGGGATCGATCGTGTCGTAGACGTCGAGCTGGCCTGCATTGACGATCGCCATGTCGAGCCCGGCGGGGATCGCATAATAGAGGAAAACGCTGTGCATCGCGCGGCGCACGACTTCGTTGCCGCGAAAGCCGAACGACAGGTTGGAGAGACCGCCCGAGAAATGCGCGTGCGGACAGCGGACGCGGATTTCCTTCACCGCCTCGATGAAGTCGACCGCATAATTGTCATGTTCCTCGAGCCCCGTCGCGATGGCGAAGATATTGGGGTCGAAGATGATATCCTCGGGCGGGAAGCCGATGCCCGTGAGCAGCTTGTAGGCGCGTTCGCAGATCTCGATCTTGCGCGCTTTCGTGTCGGCCTGCCCGACCTCGTCGAACGCCATCACGACGACCGCGGCGCCATAGGCCATGCACAGCCTCGCGTGCGCGAGAAAGGGCTCCTCGCCCTCCTTCATGCTGATCGAATTGACGATCGGCTTGCCCGGCACGCATTTGAGTCCCGCCTCGATCACGTCCCACTTCGACGAGTCGATCATCACCGGCACCCGCGCGATGTCGGGTTCGGCGGCGATCAGCTTCAGGAAGGTGGTCATCGCGCGCTCGGCGTCGAGCAGCCCTTCGTCCATGTTCACGTCGATGACCTGCGCGCCGTTCTCGACTTGCTGGCGCGCGACTTCGACCGCGGCGGTGAAATCGTCGGCGAGGATCAGCTTCTTGAACGCCGCCGATCCGGTGACGTTGGTGCGCTCGCCGATATTGACGAAACTGGAGGAGGCGGCGGTTGTCATGGGGTAATCCTGAGAGTGAACATCAAGCGGCGAGCGGGCGGGCGAGAACGCGGTCGTCGTAGAGCTTGCCCCCGACGTTGAAGCGGCGCGTTCCGATGTCGACGAAACCCTGCTTGCGATAGAAAGCGAGCGCGCGTTCGTTGCGGGCATAGACGCCGAGGAGAAGGCGGCGATGGCCCTCGGCCGCCGCGACGGCCTCCCGCATCAGCGCGGCGCCGAGGCCACTGCCGTGGAAGCGCGACAGCGAATAGATGCGCTTGAGCTCGATATCGCCCTCCGCCGCCGCGTCCAGATCGGGCCTGGCGACGAGCGCGAAACCGATCGGCGCGCCGCCCGGCTGCGCTTCGGCGAGCCACGCTCGCGCACCCGACGCCAGCCAGGCGCGATAGGCGGATTCTTCATGCTGCGCGGCGCAATGGGCGACGATCGCCGCGCCGTCGAGAATGCCGGCGAAGGTTTCGAGGAAGGTCGCCGCGCCGATCAGCGCGAGCGCGGCGGCGTCATCCTCTCCGGCTTCGCGGATCGTCCATGTCGGTCCCTCGTCCATCAGGATGCGGCCGCCATGGTGAAGGGTTCGAGCCCGGCGAGCCGCGTGCGAACCGGCACGTCGGGAACATGGCGCGGGGCGAGACCCTCGATGGCGCGGGCCATCGCGGCAATGTGGGCCGGCGTCGAACCGCAGCAGCCGCCAAGGATGTTGACCTGGCCATGCTCGGCCCATTCGCGCACGAGCCCGGCGGTGGTGTCGGGCGTCTCGTCATATTCGCCGAGCTCGTTGGGCAGCCCCGCGTTCGGATAGACCATCACCAGCGTGTCGGCGAGGTCGGAGAGGACGCGGACGTGCGGGCGAAGCTGCGCCGCGCCGAACGAGCAGTTCAGCCCGACGGTCAGCGGCCTTGCGTGCCGCACCGCATACCAGAACGCCTCGACCGTATGGCCGGACAGGTTGCGGCCCGACAGGTCGGTGAGCGTCATCGAGATCATCAGCGGCAGTTCGCGCCCCACCTTGGCCTCGGCCTCCAGCGTCGCGGCGATGCCGGCCTTGGCGTTCAACGTGTCGAAGATCGTCTCGATCAGAATGAAATCGGCGCCGCCCTCGGCAAGCGCGACCACCTGGTCCAGATAGACCTGCTTCAGCTCGTCGAAATCAATCTCGCGAAAGCCGGGGTTGTTGACGTCGGGCGACAGCGACAGCGTCTTGTTGGTCGGCCCGACCGCGCCCGCAACGAAGCGGCGGCGGCCGTCCTGTGCGGCGAACTTGTCCGCCGCCTCGCGGCCGAGCCGCGCGCTTTCATGATTGATGTCGGCGACCAGCGCCTCGGCGCCATAGTCGGCCTGGCTGATCCGGTTGGCGCTGAAGGTGTTGGTCGACACGATGTCCGATCCGGCGGCGAGATAAGCTTCGCCGATCGCCGCGACCACGTCGGGGCGGGTCAGCGCGAGGATGTCGTTATTGCCCTTCTGGTCGTGCGAAAGGCCGAGGCTTCCCGCATAATCGGCCTCGCCCAGCTTGCGCAGCTGGATCTGCGTACCCCAGCCGCCGTCGGTCAGGAGGATGCGCTCCTTCGCGGCCGTCCGCAGGGCTTCACGGGCGCTCGTGGTGGCTGCGGTCATGCGGCTTGCTCCTTGATGGGCGCCACGGCGGGGCGCAGGCCGAGCAGGTGGCAGATGGCGTAGCTCAGCTCCGCCCGGTTGAGCGTGTAGAAGTGGAAATCGCGCACGCCGCCCGCATAGAGGCGGCGGCACATCTCGGCGGCGATCGTCGCGGCGACGAGCTGGCGCGCCGCGGGCAGATCGTCGAGCCCCTCGAACAGCGACACCATCCACGACGGGATCGCCGCGCCGCACATATCGGCCATGCGCCGCGTCTGCGACACGTTCGACACCGGCAGGATGCCGGGAATGATCGGCGTATCGATACCCGCCGCCGCCGCCGCGTCGCGAAAACGCAGGAAGGCGTCGGGCGAGAAGAAGAACTGCGTGATCGCGCGCGTCGCGCCCGCATCGAGCTTGCGCTTCAGATTGTCGAGGTCGGCCTGCGGGCAATCCGAATCGGGATGGACCTCGGGGTAGGCCGCGACCGAAATGTCGAACGGCGCGATAGCCTTGAGCCCCGCGACCAGTTCGGCGGCGTTGGCATAGCCGTGGGGATGCGCTCGATAGGGCGCGCCGCCCGGCACGTCGCCGCGCAGCGCGACGATATGGCGCACCCCGGCATCCCAATAGGCGCGCGCGACCGCGTCGATTTCATCCTTCGAGGCCTCGACGCAGGTCAGGTGCGCGGCGGGCGGCACCGCGCTTTCCGCCGCGATCCGCGCGACGGTCGCGTGGGTGCGCTCGCGCGTCGACCCACCCGCGCCATAGGTGACCGACACGAAGCTCGGACCCAGCGGTTCCAGGGTGCGGAACGTGTCCCACAGCTGCGCCTCCATCTTCTCGGTCTTGGGCGGGAAGAATTCGAAGCTGACGCCGATGTCGCCCGCCAGGTCGGCGAACAGCGGAGTCGCAGCGGCGCGGCGCGCCTCGGCAATGGAGTTGAGGGTCGAGGTCATGCCGCAAGCCTTTTGCGCGGGCCGTCGCCTTCGCGGGCGACCGGCGGTTGATCTTCGTCGCTGCGGCGGCGGCCGAGCCAGAGCTTCACGGCCAGCTCCCCGCCTTCGAGCGTCTGGGTGGTTTCGAGCAGCAGGCCCGACGAGGCGAACCAGCCGCGGATCTGCGCGTCCGAGAAGCCGAGGCGCGCATGCGCCGCGAGCGTGCGCAATTCCTCGTCCTCGTGCGGCGCGAAATCGACGACGAGCAGGTGTCCGCCGCCGCGCAGCACCCGGCTCGCCTCGGCGATGACGCGGTCGGGCTCGTGCGCGAAGTGCAGCGCCTGATGGATGACGATGCTGTCGATGCTGGCATCGGCCACCGGCAGGTTCAGGAAGTCGCCCTGGACGAGGTCGATCGGCACCGGCTGGCCGGCGAGCTTCGCCCGCGCGATGCGCAGCATGTCGGGACTGCGGTCGAGCGCGGTGATGCGGCGCACCGTCGGCGCGAAGATTTCGGCCATGCGCCCGGTGCCCGTTCCGATGTCGAGCAGGTGCCCGAGCCGGCGCCCCGCGACCATCGCCAGCATTGCCGCCTCGACCTCGCTCTCGGCGACGTGGCGCGACCGGATCGCGTCCCATTCGGCGGCATGTTCGGCGAAATAGCGCTCGGCCGCGGCGACGCGATCGATCCGCACCGCCGCCAGCCGGCGCGCGTCGTGCGCGACGACGAGCGCCTCGCGCGCCGAAAAGGGCCATTCGTCGGCGCGCGCGATGATATCGCTCACCGGCCCCTCCTCGACAATGCGCAGGAAAACCCAGCTTCCCTCGCGCCGGCGCTCGACGATTCCGGCGTCGGCGAGGATGCGGACGTGGCGCGAGACGCGGGGCTGGCTCTGTTCGAGCACGACCGCCAGTTCGCCGATCGCCAGCTCCATCTCGCGCAGCAGAGCGACGATCCGCAGGCGCGTCGGATCGGCCAGAGCGCGAAAAATGTCGAGCAGCTCGGTCATGAATCTACATATAAAGGTTTCTTTATATCCGGTCAACCGGACAACGGCCCGCCTTTTCCTGCCGCTTGCGTGGACGACGCGACGCGCAATGCGGCGAATAGCGGGCGCCGTCTCCAAAAAGGTCGTTGCACGCGATTTGGCGAGATTGTAGCTCTAAGCGCGATTGGCAATGTGCCGGGGCGAAAGGGTTCGCATCCGTATGCCGGTCGATCAGTTCAATCGAGAGGGATATGCCCAAATGAAGAAATCGATCACTCTGTCGCTCGTCCTGGCTGCGTCGCTCGGCCTCGCCGCTTGCGGTGAAAAGGCTGCCGACGATGCGGCGGCGACCGCCGACGACACCACGGCGACCATGGACGGCGCCGCTGACAGCGCGATGAACGCCGCCGAAGGCGCGACCGACGCCGCCGCCGCTGCGGGCACCGCCGCCGATGCCGCTGGCGATGCCGCCAACGCCGCCGCGACCGGCGACGCCGCCGCCGCGACCGACAAGGCCACCGAAGCCGCCGACGCCGCCAAGGAAGCGACCGACGCCGCCAAGGGCGCGATGGAAGAAGCCAAGAAGTAAGCTTCTTTCCGGCGTTCAAGCCGAACAGAAAAGGGGGTCGCCGGCAGGGTCCGGCGGCCCCTTTTTCTTTCTGGAACAAGGAACAAGGCGCAGGCTCCGCCCGATGTGGTTGCCAAGGGCTTCATCTGGGGTTAACTCTGCGCGCTTGGCGGACGGGACCGGATCGCCAAGCCATTCGAAAGGAATTACCATGCGCAAGTTCATCATCGTGTCGATGGCCGCCGCGGCCTTCAGCCTCGCCGCTTGCTCGGAGAAGGCGCAGCAGGAAACCTCGGAAGCCGGCGCTGCCGTCGCTGACGATGCCGCTGCTGCGGGCGATGCAGTCGCCGAAGGCGCTGCCGATGCCGCCGACGCGACCGCCGACGCTGCGAAGGACGCGGGCAACGCCGTCGAGGGCGCGGTGAACGCTGCTGGCGACGCCGCCGCGACCGCCGGCGACAAGGTCAAGGAAGAGACCGCGAAGGCGGAAGCCAACGACAAGCAGTAATCGGGGCTTGCGCGCCGCGGCGCGCGATCCGAGAACGGGGCTCCATTCCGCGCGAATGGAGCCCTTTTTCGTGAGAGGCGAGCGATGGCGACACGGATATGGCATACCGCCCTGCTGACGGCCGCGTTCATGGCGGCGGCCGGGTGTAGCCGCACCGATAACGAGCCCGGCCCGGGCGGGGTGACGGTCAGCGAGGCGAAGGCGCTCGACCAGGCGGCGGAGATGCTCGAAAGCCGCGACGCGCCGCCGCCGTCCGACGCGGACAAGCCCGCCGGAGAGCCGCCGCGATGACCGATCCCGTCGCCATCGTCTTCCTGCTGTTCCCGGGCATCACCCAGCTCGACTTCACCGCCCCGGCGCAGGCGCTCAGCCGCATGCCGGGCGCGCGGCTGGCGGGCGCGGCGGCGAGCCCCGACCCGATCGCGACCGACAGCGGCTTCGCGATCGTGCCGACGCATGATTTCGCCGCCTGTCCCCAAGCCGATATCCTGTGCGTCCCCGGCGGGCACGGCGTCGCCGACGCGCTCGGCGACGCCGCGACGATCGCGTTCATCGCCCGCCAGGCCGCGAGTGCGCGCTGGGTGACGAGCGTGTGCACGGGCGCCTTTCTGCTCGGCCGCGCCGGGTTGCTTCAGGGCAAGCGCGCGACGACGCACTGGGCCTATACCCATTTGCTGCCGCGGGTCGGTGCCGAACCCGCGCCCGGCCGGGTGGTCGAGGACGGCAATCTGGTGACCGCCGGCGGCGTGACCTCGGGGCTCGACTTCGCGCTCACCCTGATCGCGCGGCTCCGGGGCGACGCGGTCGCGCAGGCGATTCAGCTTGCGATCGAATATGACCCCGCCCCGCCCTTCGTCGGCGGCCACCCCGGCCGCGCTCCGGCGGCGGTGACGGAAGGGCTGAAGGCGCGCGTCTATGACGCCGCGGCGGCGCGGATGGCCGAATGCCTCGATCGGTCGCTTTTCGCGTGAGGAACCCGGCGAAACCGCCGACGGTCATCGGCGAAGGTCGCGGCAGGCCCGCTCCAGACCCAGTTCGCACGCGCGGCCGAGATAGGTCGTGCTCGTCCCGCGATTGACGGGCACGCCCTGGCCGGTGCGATAGAGACGCGACAGATTGTAGCAGGCGTTGCCGTCCTTCAATTCGCATCCGCGGTCGTAGCCCGCGACGGCCAGCGACAGGTCCTGCGGCCCGCCCTTGCCATTCTCGAACAGGATAGCCAGCGAGTTGCAACCCCCGCCATAGTCGAGACCGCAGGATTTCGCATAGGCGAGGCGGGCCTTGGCCCGATTTTCCTTGCCGCCCATATCCTGGTCGAGCGCCCAGCCGTAGGCGGCGCACGAACGACCATGACCGCGATCGCAGAGATCCGAATAGGCTTTCACCGCGCGCGGGAAATCGGCCGCCGTCCCCTCGCCCTTTTCCTCCTTGACCGCGGCCCAGAAGCAGCTGTCGAGCTGGCCGAGTTCGCAGGCGCGGCGATAGTTGCGCAGCGATTCCGCATAATCCCGCGCGCCGCCGATCGGTCGATCGAAGGCAATCGCCGCGTTCTGACATCCCAACGGGTTGTCGAGCGCGCAAGCCTTTACATAGAGCGCGCGCGCCTGGTCCGGATTCGCGGCCACGCCCTTCCCCGTTTCGTAACGATGGCCGAGATTGGAGCAGGCGAAAGGCTCGCCGCCCTCGCATGCCTTGGCCAGTATCGCCGTGCTCGCCGCCTTTTCCTCATCCGTCCTGGCATTTTCCAGCGTCAGGATCGCGAGGCTGTTGCACCCGGCCAGATAGGCCCGGTCGCAGGCTTGGGCGAAGAGTTGCTCGGCCCGGGCGCGATCCTGCGCGACCGCGACCCCTTTCTGGTACAATTCGGCAAGATAGGAACAGGCGCGCCCGTTGCCGCTATCGCACTCGCCGGGCAACAAGCGTGCGGCGATGACATAGAGCTTGCGTTCGGCCGCCTCGACGCCGGTTTTCGGAGCGGCGGGGGGAGCCGGCGGGGCGGGCGGAATGAAGACGGGGGGCGGCGCCACTATCTTCGGCTTTGCCGGGACATCCTGCGCTGCCGCCCTGCTCGGCGCCATGGCCGAAGAAAACATCAGGGCGATCGCGACGACAAGCATCCACCTCACCGAACTTCTCCCCCATTATTGTTGAAAAACAATCGAAGTTTTGAATAATGGTCTTTTCACTACTGTAAAGGGAACGGTTCATGAGGGGGAAATGGGGGATGGGCCTTCTGGCCGTCACCGCGCTGGCGGGGTCGGCTCATGCGGCCGCGCAAACGACGAATCCGCATCCGCCCCGGGTGGTGAGCCCGCCTCCGCCGGTCTACATCCCCCCGCCCCCGATCGATACCGCAGCGCCCGGCAAGACGTCGCTCGAGGAGCAAATCGCGCGCTGGGGAGCAGCGCCGGCCCAGGCGGCGACGCCCGCGATCCTTCTCGACAAGAAGGAAGCCAAGGCCCTGCGCCGGAAAAGGAATCAGGACCGCGAGCAATGCCTGAACAGCGAAAAACTCAGAGTGTGGATGGCGACGCCGAAACTCGAGGCTTGCGACCGGGTTCTGGCGATGGCGGCGGATGCGAGCGAAGGCTGGGACATGCGCGCGCGGCTGCTGCAGGGTCGCGCGGTATCGCTGTTGTCGCTGGACGGCGACCGGCTCGCCATGGCGGCGCTCGATGAATCGGACGCCATCGGCGAAGCGGCGCACGACAGCCTGTTCGACCTCGGGGTCGGGCTCAGCAACGACATGCTGCGCGCCTATGCGATGAATCGCCTCGGCAGGGCGGACGAGGCTCGGGAGATACTCGGCCGGATTCGCGCGGCGCGCCCCTATGCGGCCAGCGTGGTGGCCTCGGCGGACCTGATCGAGGTCGCGGCGATCGACCGAACGGCGATGCGCGCGCGGCTCGCCGAGCGCATCGCGATCGACCCCGATGCGCTGCGGATCATATTCCTCGTCGACCTGCTGGACGGGCGGTTGCCCGAAGCCGACGCAGTGGGCGAGCAAATCAGCCTGACCGAGCCCAAGATGAGAGGCGGCTGGAAAATGATCGGCGGCCTCGATCCCGTGCAACAGGTGGAACGCGAGATGATCTTTCAGGGGCTGCGCGCCTATGTGGCCGCGGCGCTGGGGGACATGGCGCGCGCCGACCAATTGTCGAAGGACACCCGGACGCTGGTATCCGACTATATCGGCGAGGATCCGCGTAACGAACAGCAGCGCCGCATCTCCAATATCCGCGTCAAGGAGTATCTGGCTCGGGTCGAGTCGAGCAAGGGCATGCTCACCATCGCGACCGGCTTCGATACGATCATCGGGCTTCGCCGCGAGGTGGCCGGGTTGACCCCGAAACAATTGGCCGAACGGGTGACGCCGTTATCGTCGCCGGGAATGCTGCCCGCGCTGGTCGAAATGCTGCGGCAGATTCGCGGTCCCGAACAGGCCGAAGCCACGGCGACCGCCGATCTGATCACCAGGGAGGTGGTGGGAAACATCATGACGCTGGAGGCGGGCGATCTCGGCATGCTGCTGCCCAAGGCCGAGGCGCTGGACGATATTCCCAAGTTCGCCTCCGCCGCCAGCAAATGGCTGTTCAGCGATGGATCGGGCTGGTCGCAAGCCAAGGAAGGCGATGGCAGCATCCGAACCGTGCGGTACGAGACGCTCGTGGGCAGCAGGGCGATGATGGAGGAGATGGCGTTGCTGGCCGCCGCTCAACTCGCTCGCGAGGAGGGCAAGGATGGCTTCGTGATCCTCAGCAACCGGACCTTTGCGCGGCAGACGACGACCACCGGATGGGGAGGCAGCTCGACCTATTCGTCGGGCTTCGAATCGCAGGCCCGCATCCAGCTTGTCGACAGCGCAAATCCGCCGGCGCCCTTTACCGATCAGACGGCGCGCATCATCACCGTTTCGCAGATCGAACGCGACCTTCAGCCGCGATATGATCGCTATATGGCCGCCAAGGAAGCGCTGCGGCAGGCAAAGAAAGCCAGAGATTAAACCCGAAACGGGGCCGGCACCGACCGGATGCCATGAAGAAGGGCCGGGGAGTTTCCTCCCCGGCCCCTCGTGTCAGCTTGCGCCGAGCGGTGGGTGCAGGACTTTAGAAGTCCATGCCGCCCATGCCGCCCATGCCGCCGCCGCCCATCGGCATCGCCGGCTTGTCTTCGGGCAGCTCGCTCACCGCCGCTTCGGTGGTGATGAGCAGGCCCGCGACCGACGCGGCGTCCTGGAGCGCGGTGCGGACGACCTTGGTCGGGTCGATCACGCCGGCCTTGACCAGATCCTCATATTCGTCGGTCGCGGCGTTGAAGCCGTGGCTGGTGTTCGACTGGTCGAACAGCTTGCCCGCGACGACCGCGCCGTCGAAACCGGCGTTCTCGGCGATCTGGCGAACCGGCGCCTGCAGCGCGCGACGGATGATGTCGATGCCGCGGGTCTGGTCCTCGTTCGAGCCGGTCAGGCCGTCGAGCGCCTTGGTCGCATAGAGGAGCGCGGTACCGCCGCCGGGGACGATGCCTTCCTCGACCGCGGCGCGGGTCGCGTGAAGCGCGTCGTCGACGCGGTCCTTGCGTTCCTTCACCTCGACTTCCGACGCACCGCCGACCTTGATCACGGCAACACCGCCGGCGAGCTTCGCCAGACGTTCCTGCAGCTTTTCACGGTCGTAGTCCGACGTCGTGGTCTCGATCTGCGCGCGGATCTGCTCGACCCGGCCCTTGATCGTTTCGGCGTCGCCGGCACCGTCGACGATGGTGGTGTTGTCCTTGTCGATGGTGACGCGCTTGGCCTGGCCGAGCATGTTCAGCGTGACCGTCTCGAGCTTGATGCCCAGGTCTTCCGAGATCATCTCGCCATTGGTGAGGATCGCGATGTCCTGGAGCATCGCCTTGCGGCGATCGCCGAAGCCCGGCGCCTTGACGGCGGCGACCTTGAGGCCGCCGCGCAGGCGGTTCACGACGAGGGTGGCGAGCGCTTCGCCTTCGATGTCCTCGGCGATGATCAGCAGCGGGCGGCCCGACTGCACCACGGCTTCGAGGATCGGCAGCATCGACTGGAGGTTCGACAGCTTCTTTTCGAAGATCAGGATGTACGGATCGGCCAGCTCGACGAGCATCTTTTCCGGGTTGGTGATGAAATAGGGGCTGAGGTAGCCGCGGTCGAACTGCATGCCTTCGACGACGTCGAGTTCGAAATCGAGGCCCTTGGCTTCCTCGACGGTGATCACGCCTTCCTTGCCGACCTTTTCCATCGCTTCGGCGATCTTCTCGCCGACTTCCTTGTCGCCGTTCGCCGAGATGATGCCGACCTGGGCGATTTCCGCCGAGCCCTTGACCGCCTTCGACTGGCTCTTGATCGTCTCGACGACCTTGGCGGTCGCGAGGTCGATGCCGCGCTTCAGGTCCATCGGGTTCATGCCGGCCGCGACCGACTTCATGCCTTCGCGCACGATCGCCTGGGCGAGCACGGTCGCGGTGGTGGTGCCGTCGCCGGCGAGGTCATTGGTCTTCGACGCGACTTCGCGCAGCATCTGCGCGCCCATATTCTCGAACTTGTCCTTGAGTTCGATTTCCTTGGCGACGGTGACGCCGTCCTTGGTGATGCGGGGGGCGCCGAAGCTCTTGTCGATGACGACGTTGCGGCCCTTGGGGCCCAGCGTGACCTTCACCGCGTCGGCGAGGATGTCGACGCCGCGCAGGATGCGCTCGCGCGCGTCGCGGCTGAATTTTACGTCTTTCGCAGCCATGTGCTAATTCCTTTCAAGGCGCAGAAAACTGCGCAACTTCACACTGAAATCGATGAACAGGCTCAGGCGATGATGCCGAGGATGTCCGATTCCTTCATGATCAACAGCTCTTCGCCGTCGACCTTGACTTCGGTGCCCGACCATTTGCCGAACAGGATGCGGTCGCCGGCCTTGACGTCGAGCGGCGTGACCTTGCCGTCTTCGGCCTTGATACCGGTGCCGACGGCGACGACTTCGCCTTCCTGCGGCTTTTCCTTGGCGGTGTCGGGGATGATGATGCCGCCGGCCGTCTTTTCTTCGGCTTCGATACGGCGGACGAGCACGCGATCGTGCAGCGGACGAAATTGCATGGATATCCCTCCAGAGGTGCAATGGATGTCATTTTAGCACTCGCAAGGTCGGAGTGCTAACAGGCGGGCATATGGGTCGAGGGTCGGGGGGCGTCAAGCGGAGTCCAACGAAAATTTTACATCTGCACGCCATAACGCCGGGCATGACCAGCAATGCGAAACCATCAATGCCACAGGAGGCGCTGGAAAAGCCGGAAGACGCAGCGCGCGTCTGTCTCGATTCCATGCCCTATCGAGCCATCGTATTTGCTCATCTGCACAAGAGTGAATCGAAAGCACCGCTTTACTGGGTCGCAGGGGTAGCAGGCGGCCCGTGGAGTGCAATAAACAGCCTGAAGAAGGCCGTCGCCGTTCACGGTGCAACCTGCTTCTATTGCTCGACAGCCTTGTCGAAAGACACAGTCACTATCGATCATGTCGAAGGTCAGACCGGCGAGATACCCAACGCGATCCAAAATCTGGTGCTGGCATGCAAACCATGCAATGCCAAGAAAGGCCACCTTCCTATCGATGCCTTCAAACCCGAAGCTGGACGCGAATGGCTTCAGGCACTCCACACGCAGGTTGAGGAACGGCTTCGCAAGCTAGGCCAAAGGTAGCAACCCCAGCCGCGCCCGCATCCGCCAGCGCATGAGGAGCAGCCCGGCGACGACGACGAGCCCGACCGCGAGGCCGATCCAGATGCCGACGCCGGCGAGCGGGGTCCAGAAGCCGAGATAGATGGCGGTGCCATAGCCCGCGAGCCAGTATCCGCACACCGCGATGATCATCGGGACGCGCGTGTCCTGAAGCCCGCGGAGCACGCCCGCCGCGACCGTCTGCGCGCCGTCGAAGAGCTGGAAGGCGGCGGCGACGACGAGGAACTGCATCGCATAGCCGACGAGCGCCGCGTTGCGCGCCGCGTCGACGTCGACATAGATCGACAGCACGAGCCGCGGGAACAGCCACATCGTCGCCGCGGTCAGCACCATGAAGCCGATGCCGAGGATCAGCGACGCCCGCCCCGCGAGCGCGATGCCGTGCGGATCGCGCGCGCCGTAGGAGAGACCGACGCGGATCGTCGCGGCCTGCGCGACCCCGAAGGGAATCTGGAAGGCGAGCGCCGCGACCTGGAGCGCGATCGTGTGACCCGCGAGCTGCGCCTCGCCGATCCGGCCCATCAGGAAGGCCGCGCCGGTGAACAGCCCCGCCTCGGCGAGGATGATCAGCCCGATCGGCGCGCCGATGCGCAGAATCTCGCGAAAGCGAGCCCATTCGGAGCGCCACCAGTTGCCGAACAGATGATAGCGGCGAAGCTGGCGGTCGGACTGGATCACGACGACATAGGCGAGCAGCATCACCGTGCTCGTCGTCACGCTCGACAGTGCCGAGCCGTGCAGCCCGAGCGCGGGCAGGCCGAGATGGCCGAAGACGAGCGCCCAGTTGCCGAGCGCATTGACCCCGAGCGCGAGGAAGGTGATCGCGGTCGCGATCTTCGGCCGGCCGAGCGCCGAAACGAAGATGCGCAGCACGCTCGCCGCGACCATCGGAAACATGCCCCACATCAGGATGAGGAGGAAGCTCGCCGCGTGCGCCGAAATGTCGGGCGCCTGCCCGGTCGCGATCATGATCGGTCCGCCCGCGGCGCAGATGCCCATCGCGGCGATCGAGACGAGCAGGCTGAGCCACAATGCCATGCGCACCGTGCGCCGCACCTCGCGCACCGCATGCTTGCGGCGCCCGAGCTCGGCGGCGATCAGCGGCGCCGACGCGCCGACCAGCCCGGTGCTCGTCCACAGCAGGAGCCCGAAGATCGACACGCCGAGCGATGCCGCCGCGAGTTCCGCATCGCCGAGCCGCGCGACGAAGATGACGTCGACCGCATGGACCATCATCTGCAGCAGATTCGCCGCGGCGAGCGGCCAGGCGAGCGCCAGCGTCGCGCCGAACTCGGCGCGCAGGCTCCGCGGGGCATCCGCGGTCAGGGGGTGGGCCTGCTGAAGCATAGCCGGCCCGGATAGGCGGACGAATATGACGGTTCAATAGCAGGAGGGCGCGGCGCCGCATTTGGGAAGCGGGGGTGGCAAAAAGGCAACAGCAACGTCCTGCTGCTGCCCTTTCATCGTCACCCCGGACTTGATCCGGGGTCCATTCACGCCGGCGTCGTAAAAATGGATCCCGGATCAAGTCCGGGATGACGAAAGGGTATCACCTCACCGTGGCAGCGTCATTGGCTCCACAGCATCGCCATCTCATAAGCGAAGGCGAGGAAGGTCAGCGTCAGCCCGACGACGAACAGCCGGTAGGCATAGGCGAGATATCGATATTTGCGCCGGGCTAGGACGACGCCATTCTGGTAGGTGTCGCGCAATATGGTTTCGTAGAGATCCTCTTCGGTCCGCATCCGCGCCTTCACCGCCGCGATGAATTCATCCTCCTCCATCTGCGCGAAGCGGCCGAAGAAGAGGATGTTGCTATGGTCCTTGCCGTCCTTGAAGACGATCGGCGGCGCCCGGCCGACGCGCGGCAGCACCGCGGAGACCGCGAGCAGCGCCGACAGGAAGGAAAAGGTCGCGAGGATCGTCAGAGGCATCGCGAACGCCCCGGCGCCGGCGCGCGCCTGCCCGACCGCGAGGGTGAAAACGACGAAGGTCGCCCCCATCAGGATCGACGCCTTCTGGTCCGCCATCTGCGACAATTGCATCGTCAGCTGCTGGTTGGTGCGCGCGAGATGCACCGCATTGGGCGGAAAGCCGACCGCGCCCGGCGGAGCCGCCGCAATGTCCTGCCGGTCGTCGTCCATCGGCGCATCCCCTGTCCCGACCCGGCCCAGCGATGGCATGTTCGGCGCATATCGGCAAGATGCTGCCCGATTGCCGCCGCAATCGCTTGCCAAGCGAAAGCTGGCGCGGCATTCCCGCGCGCAAGTTCACCATTTTAGGGACGCACCCCATGAGCACCGCCCTCACCGACCAGATCCACGGCCTGATCGAGCCCTTCAACAAGAAGGGCGTCGAACTGACCGACGCCACCACCTTCGCCGGCGACCTTGAATGGGACAGCCTGACCGTCATGGATTTCGTCGCCGAGGTCGAGGACAGCTTCGACATCATCATCAGCATGAACCAGCAGGCCGAGATCGAGAATGTCGGCCAGCTCATCGCCGCGGTGGAAAAGCTGCGGGGCTGAAAGCCCTGCATCCCGGCGAAAGCCGGGATCTCCCGCGAGCTCGCGCAACCCGTCTGGACCCCGGCCTTCGCCGGGGAACATGGAAACCAAAGATGACCGACCTCTTCTCCAAATTCGATCCGCTGATCCAGCAGCGCGCGGACCTGCTCGCGACCGGGGTCACCGACCCGTTCAGCCTGGTGATGGAAAAGGTGCTCTCGCCCACCGTCGCGGTCTGCAACGGGCGCGAGACCATCTTGCTCGGCACCTATAATTATATGGGCATGACCTTCGACGAGGATGTCATCGCCGCGGGCAAGGACGCGCTCGACAAATTCGGCAGCGGCACCACCGGCAGCCGCGTCCTCAACGGCACCTATCAGGGGCACCGCGAAGTCGAGGACGCGCTCAAGGACTTCTATGCCATGGATCATGCCATGGTCTTCTCGACCGGATACCAGGCCAACCTCGGCATCATCTCGACCATCGCCGGCAAGGGCGATTATGTCATCCTCGACATCGACAGCCACGCCTCGATCTACGACGGGTGCAAGATGGGCGACGCCGAGATCGTCGCCTTCCGCCACAACGACATCGAGGCGCTGGAAAAGCGGCTGAAGCGCCTGCCGCCCGAGGCAGGCAAGCTCGTCGTGCTCGAAGGCGTCTATTCGATGCTCGGCGACGTCGCGCCGCTGAAGGAGATGATCCGCGTCTCGAAGGAAGCCGGCGCGATGGTGCTGGTCGACGAGGCGCATTCGATGGGCTTCATCGGCGAGCACGGCCGCGGGGTCGCCGAGGCGCAGGGCGTCATCGACGACGTCGACTTCATCATCGGCACGTTCAGCAAGAGCGTCGGCACCGTTGGCGGCTTCTGCGTCTCGAACCATCCGAAGTTCGAGATCATGCGGCTGGTCTGCCGCCCGTACGTGTTCACCGCCTCGCTGCCGCCGAGCGTCGTCGCGACCGCCGCGACGAGCATCCGCAAGCTGATGCTTGGGAGCAACAAGCGCGCGCATCTGTGGGAAAATTCGAAGATGCTCCACAAGGGGCTCAAGGATCTGGGCTTCACGCTCGGCACCGACGAGCCGCAGTCGGCGATTATCGCGGTGATCATGCCCGACCTCGAAAAGGGCGCGATGATGTGGGAAGCGCTGCTCGAGGAAGGACTTTACGTCAATCTCGCCCGCCCGCCGGCGACCCCCGCGGGCATGACGCTGCTGCGCTGCTCGCTGTGCGCCGAGCATTCGAGCGAGCAGGTCGGCGAGATCCTCGGCCGCTTCGAGCGCGCCGACAAGCGCATCGGTATCATCGGCTGAACCGGGCATCCGCCGACCAGCGGGCGCATTTTCGGGGCGAAACGAAGGAGGCGGCCGCTTCGGCGCCCTTCCCCGCTTTGCGGCGCTCCGGCGAAACGGTAAGAGAGGCGCGTGTTCGAGAGGGATAGCGACCATGAAAGCGAGAGCCGCCGGGAGCGCCTGCGCTTCTGGCTGACGATCGGCGTCGGGACGATCCTGACCGGCGTCGTCGCGGCGCTCGTCCTGCTGCTGATGCGCGCCAACGACGCCTATGACCGGTCGCTCGGCTGGCAGGCGCACAGTCTGGAGGTCATTTCACAGACCCGCTCGCTCGACGCCGCGCTCGCCCGCGCCGAGGCGGCGCTCGGGCGTTTCGCGGTCGGCCTGCAGAAAGACGACGGCCGCATCTATCAGCAGCAATATGGCGTCGCGATGCAGTATCTGCGCCTGTTGCAACGCAACGTCCGCGACAGCCCCGAGCAGGCCGAGCTGGTGCGCCAGCTCGGCGTCGAACTCGAGCGGCGCGGCGAACAGCTCGGCGACGCAGCGCTCAGCGCCAACTACCGCCAGACCATCGCCGCCATCTCCAAATATAACGCCGCAGCGCACGATCCGGCGCTGGGGCGGATCAACAAGCTGCTCGCGCAGCTGATCCGCGACGAGCGCCAGCGCCTGTCGGAACGCAACCGGATCGCGGCGTCGGACCGGGCGAGCCTCAACCAGGCGATCATCATGTTCTCGCTGCTCGGCGCCGCCGCGGCGATCATCGCGATCGCCGCGACCTTCTCGCTGCTTCGCGTCGAGGGCGACCGGCGGCTCGCGCGGCGCGAGCAGTTCGCCGAAAGCGAGCGCGCGATGGAACTCGAGGCCGCGGTCGAGGCACGGACCGCAGAACTCGAACGGGCGAACGTCGCGCTGCGCAGCGAAATGACCGAACGCGAAACCGCCGAGGCGCGGCTGCGTCAGGCGCAGAAGATGGAAGCGGTCGGCCAGCTCACCGGCGGCATCGCGCACGACTTCAACAATATGCTCGCGGTGGTGGTCGGCGGGCTCGAACTCGCGCAGCGCTGGCTGTCCGAGGCCCCCGACAAGGCCGAGCGGCATATCCACAACGCGCTCGATGGGGCCAACCGCGCCGCCGACCTGACCCGGCGGCTGCTGACCTTCGCCCGCTCGGAGCCGGCGCGGCCCGAAATGACCGAGATCGACGCCTGCATCGCCTCTTTCGCCGAGTTGATCGAACGGACGATCGGCGACCGCATCGCGCTGACGCTCGACCTCCAGGCAGACGGGCTCGCCTGCTGGGTTGACCGGCAGCAGTTCGAAAATGCCCTGCTCAACCTCGCGGTCAACGCACGCGACGCGATGGACGGCCATGGGTCGCTGACCATCCGTACGCTGCGCGACGAGGAGGAAGAGTCGGCGGCACTCGCGGTGCAGGTGATCGACACCGGCTGCGGCATGTCGCCGGAGGTGCTCGAACGCGTCTTCGACCCCTTCTACACCACCAAGCCCGCGGGCCAGGGCACCGGCCTCGGCATGAGCCAGGTCTTCGCCTTCTGCCGCCAGTCGGGCGGCGAGGTGCAGATCCAGTCGACCGAAGGCGAAGGCACCAGCGTCGCGATGCTGCTGCCGGTCGCCAAGCCGAAGGCGGCGGGCGTCGAGGACGATGCCGGCGACGGGGCCCTTTCGCCGGCGGATCCCGCCGACATGTTGAACATCCTGGTGGTCGAGGACGATCACCGCGTGCTCGCGGCGACGGTCGACGCCGTCAGCGAACTGGGTCACAAGGCGGTGGCCTGCGGCAACCCGCTCGAAGCCGAGGCAATGGTCGAAGGGCATGGCGGCTTCGACCTGATCCTGTCCGACGTGCTGATGCCCGAACTGACGGGGCCGGAGATGGTCGCGCGGCTCAAGCAGCGCTGGCCCGACCTGTCGGTGCTGTTCGTCACCGGCTATGCCGGCGATGCGAGCGAGGACGCGAGCTTCGGCGACCACGACGTGCTGCGCAAACCCTTCACCCTCGCCGCGCTCGACCGGGCGATCCGGCGCAGCGGCGATGCACGCGCGGTCGAGACTCAGCGGCTCGCGGGGTAGAGGGCGGGCGATCAATAGAATCCGTTTCCCCGAGCGAAGACGAGGGGGCCGTTCGAGCGAAGCGAGAATCTTTGGCGTCGCAGCCTCGACTTCGCTCGGCAATGCCCCTCGTCTTCGCTCGGGGAAACGGGTAATTTAGATTCTCAGGTTCGTCCCGCCCTACCGGATCGCGCCGCTCCGCATCAGCCGCGGCACGAGCGTCAGCGCCGCGATCAGCGGCCAGCGGCGCTGCCACGGCTTGATCTCGATCTTCGTGCCCGCGTGGCGGTTGATCTTCCACGCCAGATAATCGATGCCACCGGCATAGGTGAGGCTCGCCTTCGCGAGCCGGGCGATGCTGAGCAGCTTGCCCTCGATGCGCCGTCTTGCCCAGCCGCCGCTCGGCGCCCCCGCCGGAATCGCGGCCATCGCGGGCGCGCTGAAGCGCAGATAGCGGTCGGGATCGGCATCGACGACCGATTGCGCGCGGGTCGTGCGCTCGGCGCGCAGTTCGACCGAATAGGTGAGGCCGAAGGCGCGGCGCCACCAGTCGAGCGGCTCCTCGCCGTCGCGCGACCCTGCGGCGGCGAGCAGCGTCGGCGCGGCGCGAGACACGGCGGCGACCGCACGGCTCCGCGCGGTGTCGTCGACCGCCCACACCAGCCGCGATGGTTGCGCGAAGCGCGCCCACACCGACACGTTGCGCGTCTCGGGCCCGTTCAGCCGCTCGAAATCGGCTTCGCTGAGCACCGCATATTTGGCGATCAGCCCGCCCGACTGGAACGGAAAGACATTGGGCGGGATCAGCCGGTTGGCGAGCCGCAGCCAGCGCTTCGGATAGGCGTCGCCATAGTCGGAGACGATCAGGTAGAAATCGAGCATCAGCCCGTCGAGCTGCGTTTCGCGGAGGCAGCTTCCGTAGAAGAGCACCGCGCGCGCGCTGCCCGGATATTCGGCCGCGACCGCCGCCGCCATCGCGGCGACGCGCGGATCGACCGGCGTCGACAGTTCGTCGCGGACCAGATCGGCCAGAGCGGACATGGTTGCGCCCCGTCAGGCCGCGAGGCGCAGGAAAGGCACCGGCTGCGTCGAGGTCAGGATGATCGGCCGGCCGCCCGTCGCCTCGAAAATCTCGCCGTCGAGGATGACGTTCGAGCGTTCGCCCTCGATGCGGATCTCGTCGCCCTGCTGGAAATGGACGCCCGCGAGCTCATTCTGTCCCAGCGTGCCGCGCCATGTCGCGCCGAGCATGCGGAACAGCGCGCCGACGCTGCTTTCGGTCGCGAGCAGCTTCATATGGCCGTTGGTGCCATGCTTGTCGCTGGTGCGGATGCTGAGCAGCAGCTTTTCGAGCGTGGTGACGATCAGCAGCGAGAATTTGCCCTTGAACTCGCCCTGGCGAACGAGCGACACCGTCATCGGCTCGGGCTTGGGCGGCAACCGCCCGCCGCCGACGCCGAACAGGATCGAGAAGAAGGCGAGCATCGCCGCCAGGAAATGCGACACGCCGTTGGGCAGGCCCAGTGGATAGATGCGGTGGCGGCAATAAAGCATCACGTCGGCAAGATAGGCGCCGCCGAGGAACATGCCGAGCACGGGGCGGGCGCCGCCGCTGTCGAGCGCGATGAGCTGGCGTTCGATCACATGATCCTCGAGCCGGCCGTCGCCGACCAGCTCGACCACCCGTTCGAGCGCCTTGATCGGATCGCCCTCGGCGCCGAGGTCGAGCGCGATCAGGTTGGTCTTGCCGTTGGGCAGCACCGCGACCGGCGGCGGCGAACCGCCGAAATGGCCGCCCGAATAAAGCTCGGTCAGCGCCGCCTGCACGGTGCCGTCGCCGCCGTTGATCGCGACGACGCGCGGGGACACCATCGCGATGGTGCGGATGGCCTCGCCGATCTGGTCGACGGCCTCGACCTCGTAATGGAAGATGTCGGGGTGCGCCGCGCAATATTCGCGCACTCGGGGCAACAGCGAGCGGTTGCCCGTCGAGCGTGGATTGGAAAGGAGCGCGACGCTGGCCACCTTCAGACCGGATCGAACGACAGGCCGTTGACGTAGTTCAGCGTGATCGGCACCCGCTTGGTGCTGCCGCCGACCGCGAAACTGACCTGCGCCAGCTTGGGCTTGCGCTTGAAGATGAAGTCGGTGAGCTTCATGTCGGGGTTGCCCGACAGGCCGCCGCCGTCGCTCTTGTCCGACTTGCCATTGCCGTTGATGTCGTGACGGACCGAAACGACATAATTGCCCGGCCCCTTCACCGGCACGCAGACCTGCACCGCGCCATTGCGCACCGGAACATCGACCCGTTCCAGCCACTTGCGCTTTTCGAGATAGCTCTTGTCCGCGTTGTAGATCTGCACGCGCAGCGTCCCCGTGCGCGCCTTGAATCCGCGCACGTCGACCAGCACGGCGGTCGCGTTGCTGTTGCAAAGGGCGGCCGCCGGACCCAGCGTGGCGCCCTGCGCAGCGACGGGCGCGATCAGCGCTCCGGCGGCGCCGGCGGCGAGTATCCCGGCGAAAAACATTTTCGACATGACCTCAATACCTCCAGAGGTTATAGCCACGCCAGCCGCGCGAAAGCGCAAGCCGACATGGGTCCCTGTCGCCCTTGAATCGGCATATCGGAAACATTTGCGGCCAAATCATGGTGATGGGGCGACGAAAGCTTGAACAAGATACCCGCCATCGACCGCTATATCGCGCGGCTCATCTTCTTCCCCATGCTCGGCACGCTCGTCCTCTCGGCGATGCTGCTGGTTCTCGAAAAGATGCTGCGCCTGTTCGATTTCGTCGCGACCGAGGGTGGCCCGGTCAGCGTCGTGTGGCGGATGCTCGCCAATCTGATCCCCGAATATCTCTCGCTCGGCATTCCGATCGGGCTGATGCTCGGCATCTTGCTCGCCTTCCGCCGCCTCGCGACGTCGAGCGAGCTCGACGTGCTGCGCGGCGTGGGGATGAGCTTCGGGCGGCTGATGCGCGTCCCCTATGCCTTCGCCTTCGCGCTCGCCTTGCTCAACCTCGCGATCGTCGGCTTCATCCAGCCCTATGCGCGCTACGCTTATGAAGGACTGCAGTTCGAACTGAGGTCGGGGGCGCTCGGCGCGTCGATCAAGGTCGGCGAATTCACCAAGCTCGGCAGCCGGATGACGTTGCGCATCGAGGAAAGCTACAACGACGGGCGCAGCTTGCGCGGCATCTTCGTGCGCGGCGAGAACAAGGACGGACAGGCGGTATCGGCGACCGCGTCGCGCGGGCAGTTCCTCGCCACCGACGATCCCGATACGATCATCCTGCGGCTGACGCAGGGGGTGCTGATCCACGAATCGCCGAAATTCGCGGTCCCGCGGGTGCTGACCTTCGACAACCACGACCTGCCGATCCCGCTGCCCAAGATCGAGGCGTTTCGCACGCGCGGCGGCGGCGACCGCGAAATGACGATCCCCGAGCTGTTCGTCGCGGGCAAGGACCAGAGCGAATCGGCCGCCACCCGGCTGGAAGTGCGCGCGAATTTCCATTTTCGCATCGTCGAGGTGATGTCGATGTTCCTGATTCCGCTGATCGCGATCGCGCTCGCCATCCCGCCCAAGCGATCGACCTCGTCGCTGGGGGTGTTCCTGTCGATCGTGCTGCTCGTCACCCAGCACAAGATCAACCAATATGCCGAGGATCTCGGCGCACGCGGCACCGTCGATCCGGTTCTCGCGCTGTGGGTGCCCTTCCTGCTGTTCGCGGCGCTCGCGGTGTGGATGTATTACACCGTCGCGCATGTTCCGGGCGGCCAGCCGATCGGCGCGCTCGAACGCGTCGCGGCGAAGGCCGGGCAGAAGGTCCGCGCACTGGCGCGCCTCTTCCAGCGCAAGCAGACCGCCTGATGCACCAGCTCCACTTCTTTCCCTCGCGCACGATGGCGCTCTATGTCGGGCGGCTGTTCCTCGTCCGCAGCTTCGCGATCCTGTTCGCGCTGGTGCTGATCCTGCAAACGCTCGACCTGCTCGGCGAAAGCGGCAAGATCCTGGCCGTCGCGGGCAACAGCGACAGCGACGTGTGGCGCTATGTCGGCATGCGGATGCCGCAGATCATCGAGACCTTCCTGCCCTTTTCGGTGCTGCTCGGCACGATCTTGACGCTGATCACGCTCAACCAGAACAGCGAGGTCATCGCGATGAAGGCGTCGGGCATGTCGGCGCACCAGGTGCTCGCGCCGCTGTTCCTCGCCGCATTGCTCGTCGCGGGCATCAGCTTTGCGTTCAACGAACGCATCGTCACGCGCGCAAACGCCGCGCTCAGCGCCTGGCAGAAGGTGCAATATGCGCAGGTGCCCAAGGACAGCGGGGTGCGCAGCAACATATGGGTGCGCGCCGGCGACGACCTGATCAACGCCCAGACCGTGCAGACCGGGGGCCCCGCGGTCGTCCTCGGCAAGGTCGCCATCTACGAACGCACCCAGGGCGTGCTGTCGTCGATCCTGTCGGCCGACAGCGCGCGCGCGGTGGCCGGCGGATGGGAACTGACCAACGCGAAACGCTTCCTGCGCCGGTCGGGAACGCTCGAACCGCTCGGCAATATCGTCGCGGCGAAGGGCGTGCGGCCCGACCAGTTCACCCTCGCGCAGGTCGACGGCGACGAATTGCCCTTTCTGAAGCTCCAGTCGGCGATCGCCGATCTCGAAGCCGCGGGACGCCCCGTCGACTCGCTGAAGGGCGTGCTGTGGCACAAGATTTCGGGGCCGCTCTCGGCGATCCTGATGCCGCTCCTGGGCGCGGTCGCCGCCTTCGGCCTCGCGCGGTCGGGCAAGCTGTTCGTGCGCGCGATCCTGGGGATGGCACTGGGCTTCGCCTATTTCGTCGCCGACAATTTCGCGCTCGCGATGGGTGACCTCGGCGCCTATTCGCCCTTCCTCGCCGCGTGGGGGCCCTTCATCTTGTTCGCGCTGATCGGCGAAATGATCTTGATCCGGACCGAGGAATAATCTCGCGCGACGAGGCGAAGGAATTGAGTGGGTTACATGTCGGAAGCAGACCGATCCCCGCCTGCCAAATCTCGAAGCGCGGGATGCGCCATCGCAATGCTGGCTATAAACGGGCTCTTGATGGGCCTCGCTACGTTGAGCTTTTCCCAAGGCCCCTATTCCAGTCTGGAACAGGAACTATGGTATCGCTACGGCTCCATCATCTTTGCCTTGGCCGGAGCCGTTATTCCCGCGATCATTCTGCTGTCGGTCGCCAAGCGGCCGCCTTGGCTAGTCGCCGCCTTGACCATTTGGATGGTCGCCGTGCTCGGCGTCTTCGTGGGCTACGCCTTCATGTCCGGTGGCGGAGTCTGACGAGACTCCTACGATTACGCCGCCCCACCCCGCGCCGACCCCGCGACGAGCTTCGCGACCAGTCCCGGCAGCCCCTTGTAGTTCGCCTTGTGATATTGCGAATCCTGCGGCAGCGCCTCCTTCAACCGGCGGTGCGCCTCGGCCAGCGAATGATAGGGCACGCCCGGCAACAGGTGGTGGAGCGCGTGATAGCGCAGGCCCACCGGCGCCCACAATTCGGGGAGCAGCCCCGGCGGGGGAACGTTGACGCTGTCGAGGAACTGCGCGGTCACGGTCAGCACTTCGCCGTCATTCTCCCACAGATGCGCGACGAGGGTGCGGATCTGGTTGAGCACGATGCTCGCCGAGGCGATACCCCCGAAGATCAGCAGCGCGCGGAGCGGCACCCAGCCGAAGACGGCGGCGGCCACGAGCAGCGTCGACCACGCCCAGGCGCCGCCTTCCTGCCACGCCCATTGGCGGCGGAACTCACCCTCGGGGGGCTTGCGGCGGAACATCGGGTTGATGATCAGCCCCGAATATCGCTCCATCACGATCCGGCGCAGCGGCGGGATCAGGAAGGACAGCGGGGTCAGCACCGCATAGCGGAAGACGAGCGCGACCGGCGCGAACGCCGCGGCGACGACGAACAGCGGCACCGTCCATGGCTTCATCAGCGCGAGCGGCAGATATTCGGGATCCTCGACCGTGCCATATTTGGTGCGATTGTGGTGCAGGCTGTGAATCTCTTCATACATGAAGGAGGGGATCAGCAGCGGCACCCCGATCAGGACATTCCACCAGAGGCGAAAGCCCGGCAGCGCATTCTTGCGGATATGAGTGATCTCGTGGATGAAGCTGCCCGCGCGGTAGAGCGCGAGCACCGCGACCAGCGCCGCGGCGAGCATCCACGCCGTCGAGGGCGCGAAGATCGCGGCAGCGACGCCGGCATAGCCGATGAAGGCCGAGGCGAGGAAATCGGCCCAGTAGATGCGCGCGCTGGGCGCGACGAGATCGCGCGTCAGCTCCGACGCCGCGCGGATCATCGCCATATCGTCGGCGATCGCCGACTTCGGAACCGGCGGCGCGGGCGCGACCGAGTGCCGGTCGACAAGGGTGTTCATCGCAAACATATCGGGGTCTTCACCATGATTTCGTGGCAGCAAGATGGCCAAATGCGGGTCGCCAGCGCCGCAGCTATGCCCTAATGCCTCGCGCATAAACATAGGAAGTCCAGTTCAGGAAACCAGCCATGGCCGCGCACACCCCAGGTCCGATCAGCATCATTCCCGTCCAGACCAAGGCCGACAAGCGCGAGTTCGTCGAGCTCGCCTTTCGCCTCAATCGCGGAGATCCGGCGTGGGTGCCGCCGCTGAAGGGCGAGGCCTTCGACCTCTTGACCCCCGGCAAAAATCCCTGGTTCGAGCATGGCAAGGCGCAGCTGTTCCTCGCGCGCCGCGACGGGCGGACGGTGGGGCGCATTTCGGCGCATATCGACGCGCTCGCGCTCGCCCAGCCCGCCGAACAGGGGATGGGGCCGGGCACCGGCAATTGGGGGCTGCTCGAAGCCGAGGATGCGGAAACCGCGACCGCGCTGCTCGCCGCCGCCGAGGATTGGCTGCGCGGCCAGGGCATGCACCGCTCGCTCGGGCCGCTGTCGATCTCGATCTGGGACGAGCCGGGCCTGCTCGTCGAAGGCTTCGACACGCCACCGACGATCATGCTCGGCCACAACAGTCCGCTCTACCAGGCATGGGTGGAGGCGGCGGGCTATCGTCCGGTCAAGCGGCTGATCAATTATAGGGTCGGGATCACCGACGGCTTTCCGCCGATCGTCAACCGCATCGTCGCGGCGGGCGAGAAGAATGAGCGCATCCGCATCCGCCGCGTCGACAAAAGCCGCTTCGACGCCGAGGCGAAGCTGATCATGGGCATTTTGAACGATGCGTGGTCGGATAATTGGGGTTTCGTGCCGCTGACCGACAGCGAGATCGCCTTCGTCGGCAAGAAGCTGAAAACCCTGGTGTTCGAGGATCTGATCCGCGTCGCCGAACTCGACGGACAGCCCGTCGCCTTCATGATCGTGCTCCCGAACATCAACGAGCTGCTGATCGACATGGAGGGATCGCTCCTCCCCTTCGGCTGGGCGAAACTGCTCTGGTGGCTGAGGAAGCCCAAAAGCCGCATCCTGCGCGTGCCGTTGATGGGCGTGGTCAAGACGCTGCAGAACAGCCGCATGGCGAGCACGCTCGCCTTCATGATGATCGAGTTCATCCGCCGCGACGCCGTCGTCGACTATGGCGCGCAGCAGGGCGACATCGGCTGGGTGCTCGACGATAATCAGGGGATGATCGCGGTGGCGAAGGCGATCGAGGCGACCGAGAACCGGGTCTATCAGATCTATGACAAGCCGCTCGATTGAGGCGATTTCGGCCCAAAGCCGGCGTTGGGATAGCTTTGCGACAAACGCGCACCAGCCTCGGCCATCATCAGGAAGGGCTTTGTCATGGCGATCCACTATCTCGCCGCCAACCGCTTCGGCCTCGGCCGCCGTTATGACGACCCCGCGCCCGCGGGCGATGCGCGCGCGGCGCTGATCGCCGAACTCGGCGCCTTCGACCCCGCGCCGCCGCCGATCGCGGCACTGGCGGGACGCGCCGCGATCGCCGATGCCTATATCGAGTATCGCGACGAACGCGCCACGATGCGTAAGGCCGCAAACGACGCGCAGCCGGTAGACGCAGCGGACAAGGGGATGCCCCCCGAGCTGCAACGCCTGTCGCGCTCGGCGATCCGCGGCCATTATGCCGATGCGGTGCGCGCGCGCCTCTCCGCCGCCATCGCCTCCCCCACCCCCCTTCCCGAGCGGCTGACCCATTTCTGGGCCAATCATTTCGCGGTGTCGGCAGACAAGCTGGCGGTGATCGGCTTCGCCGGCAATTTCGAGTTCGAGGCGATCCGCCCCAACATCCTCGGCAAATTTTCCGATCTGCTGATCGCCGCGGTGCGCCACCCGGCGATGCTGCTCTATCTCGACCAGGCGCAGAGCTTCGGCCCCGACAGCCCCGTTTCGACCCGCATCCGTACCCGCCGGGGCCGCCCCGGACCGGGGCTCAACGAGAATCTGGGGCGCGAGATACTCGAGCTCCACACGCTGGGGGTGCGCACCGGCTATACGCAGGCCGACGTCACCGCCTTCGCCAAGGCGCTGACCGGGCTGACCGTCGCGGGGCTCGGGCGCGGAGCGGGGCAGCGGCTGATGCCCGCCGACGCGACGCCTGGCGACACGGTGTTCATCGACCAGCTGCACGAGCCGGGGCCACAGACGATCCTCGGCAAGCGTTACGACCAGCCCGGTGCAAAGCAGGCCGAGGCGGTGCTGCGCGACCTCGCGACCCATCCCGCGACCGCGCGCCACATTGCGACCAAGCTCGCGCGCCATTTCGCGGGCGACACGCCGCCCGCGGCGCTGATCGACCGGCTCGCGGCCGATTTTCAGGCGACCGGCGGCGACCTTTCGTCGCTCTACCGCACGCTCGTCGCCTCGCCCGAGCCCTGGGCGGCCGAGCCCGCGATGTTCAAATCGCCGTGGGACTGGACGGTGTCGATGCTGCGCGGCCTGAAGGCCGAGGCGCTCGGGCCGCGCCAGAATATCGCGGCGATGTTCACCCAGCTCGGCCAGCCGCTGTGGCGCCCGGGCTCGCCCGCCGGCTATGACGACAGGGTCGCCACCTGGGCGGGCTCGGCGGCGCTGATGCAGCGCGTCGAACTCGCCAGCCGCGTCGCGGGGCGGATCGGCGACCGCGCCGACGCGCGCGCCCTCGCGCCGCTGCTGCTCGCCGATGCCCTGACCCCGGCGGCAGCCCAGGCGATCGCACGCGCCGACAGTCCGGGACAGGGTCTCGCCATGCTGTTCGCCACCCCAGCCTTCCTGCGGAGATAGATGATGATATTCTCGCGCCGCACCCTCCTCCTCTCGGGCCTGACCGCCGCCGCCGCGAGCGCGATGCCGCGCGTCGCCTGGGCCGCCGCGGGGACGGCCAAGCGCCTCGTCTTCGTCATCCAGCGCGGCGCCGCCGACGGGCTGTCGATCGTCGCGCCGACCGGCGATCCCGCCTTCGCCGCCGCGCGCGGCGCGCTCGCCGAGGATGTGGCGGGTGGCGCGAAGCTCGGCGGGCTGTTCACGTTGCACCCCGCGCTCGCGACCGGCGCGACGCTCTATGCCGCTCGCCAGGCCCATTTCGCCCATGCCGTCGCCACCGCTTATCGCGACCGATCGCATTTCGACGGCCAGAATGTGCTCGAAGGTGGCGGGTCGCGCCCCTATGAGCGCACCGACGGCTGGGTCGGGCGGCTGCTCACCCTGCTTCCCGAGAGCGAGCGCGACGCCCTCGCCATCGCCCCCGCGGTGCCGCTGGCGCTGCGCGGCGACGCGCCCGTCGCCACCTATGCGCCGAGCCGCCTGCCACAGGCCGACGCCGACCTGATCGCGCGGCTGACCGCGCTATACCAAGACGATCCGCTGCTCCACCCGCTGTGGGAAAGCGCGGTCAGGACGCAGGAACTCGCGAGCGACATCGGCGGCAACAACGGCCGCAACGGCGCCGACCTCGGCACGCTCGCGGCGTCGCTAATGACGCCCGCCGACGGCGCGCGGGTGATGATGGTCGAAACCGGCGGCTGGGACACGCACAGCGGCCAGCGCGGGCGCCTCAATGCGCAGCTCCGCGGGCTCGACCAGCTCGTCGGCGCGCTGCAGACGGGGCTAGGCCCCGCATGGACCGACACGCTGGTGATCGTCGCGACCGAATTCGGCCGCACCGTCGCGGTCAACGGCACCGGCGGCACCGACCATGGCACCGGATCGGCCGCGATGTTCTTCGGCGGCGGGCTCGCCCAGGGTGGGCAGGTGTCGGCCGACTGGCCGGGGCTCGCCGTGGCAGCACGCTTCGACGGGCGCGACCTCAAGCCGACGCGCAGCCTCGAAAGCGTGATCGCGGCGGCGGTCGCGCATCATTATGCGCTCGACCCCGCGCGGGTGACGAAGACGCTCTATCCGGACATTTGAACATCGGCGAGAGCCTGAATTGAAACGTCACTTAGTCGTGCAATCCAGCCAGCCCCGCTTCTACCCCCTACCGCACAGGTCCATCCGTCTTGGGAATACAGTCGAAGTAGCTCTGGTTCGGGTTGAGGAACATCTTCACCAGATACCCGCCGCGAGTGACATCGCAGGCGGCGATCACATATTGCCTCGGACTCCAATAGGGGGATGACATGCTGTCGGCCTCGCCTGCCGGCACCTCCATATGATAGCTTTTGCCTGCACGCGCGACCTGCACAAATCCCTGGGGACTGGGCGTATGGGCGGGTGGCTGCCGGAGGAGAGGACGGAAATCCGATGGAGGAGAATCCGGGAGAAAGGCGCTATCGGGAGCCGCCATCGCGTCCTGCTGAAATTTGCGATTGATGAACTCGGGCGAGACATAGCTGCTCTCGGGTCCGCCAAAACTCAGATAATAAAGCTGGTCCACGGGACATTCGTTCCGGAGAATGAAGTTGATCACATCAAAGATCTTGCCAGTCTCCTGCGCGAAACGGGCGCGCTGCAGCTTGTCGATTTTCAGACAATCATTTCCCCAACGCTTCCCCGAGGGCAATGGTCCGGAGGACTGCACGGCCATGCTGCCGCCTGCAGCAGAGGCTGCCGCGCCATGTCCTTTGGGATTGGCTCCCCGCCTTCCGGCGATCGCCGCATCGTAGGCACAAATCATCAGCCGGAAGGTTGCGGCATCTTCCTTGGCACCGGCCGCCTGGGCGGTGGACAGGGAGTCCTTGAAGGCGTCTCTCATCACCGCCAAGGCGTCGGCAGTGGCATCGGCGCGTTCGACACCCGGCGGCAGCAGAGCTTCCCGCACCGCCGCATCCGGGGCGCCCAGCCGCCGCATCGCAGCCTGTTCGGCTTGACAGTCGGAGCCGCTGACCGGGGTCTGCGCCCGCGCCGGGCCGGCCGCCAGAAGCAGCGCACCCCACAGAGCGGCGGCGCCCATCCATATCTTTTTCATCGCGCCTCCCCTGCGATCACTCCCTGCCCAGCGCGGCATTCCAGGCCGAAACAGGGGCTTGCCCATAAATCTTCGCTTCCCCCCGTTCGGGTGAGAGGCGCTCGAAACCTAGCGCAGCACCGCCCAGGTCGGCGCATGGTCGCTCGCCTTTTCGCGGCCGCGGTGATCCTTGTCGACGCCGGCGTCGACCAGCCGGTCGGCGAGCGCGGGGCTGAGCAGGAGATGGTCGATGCGAAAGCCGTGGTCGCGTTGCCAGCCGCCCGCCTGATAGTCCCAGAAGGTCCAGACGCCCCCGGCCGGATGGCGGCTGCGGATCGCGTCGGTCCAGCCATCGCCGAGCATCCGGAAATACGCATCGCGCGAATCGGGCTGCATCAGCGCGTCGTTCGCCATCGCGCGCGGGTCCCAGACGTCGTCGTCGTGCGGGATGACATTATAATCGCCGGTCAGGATGGTCGGGATTTCGGCGGCGAGCAGGGCGCGTGCGCGCTCGCGCAGCCGCTTCATCCAGCGCAGCTTGTAATCGAATTTCGGGCCCGGCTGCGGGTTGCCGTTGGGAAGGTAGATCGACGCGACCCGGATGCCGTGGACGTCGGCCTCCAGATAGCGCGACTGCTCGTCCTCGGCCTCGCCGGCGAGGCCGCGCTGGATTTCGACCGGCTCGGTGCCGCGCGCGAGGATCGCGACGCCGTTGAACCCCTTTTGCCCGTGATAGAGCATGCCGTACCCCGCCGCCTCGATCTCGGCGGTCGGCATCGTCTCGTCGCTCGATTTCAGTTCCTGCAGGCAGGCGACGTCGGGCTGGGTTTCCTCGAGCCATTCGACGAGGCGCGGCATCCGCGCTTTGATGCCGTTGATGTTGAAGGTGGCGATTTTCATCGCCCGTCTATGGCAGGAAGCGTTTCGCCAGGAAAGGCGTCAGATCGAGAAGCTCGATCCGCAGCCGCAGCCTGAGGCGGCGTTCGGGTTCTCGACCTTGAACGACGATCCGCCGAGCGAATCGACGAAATCGACGGTACAGCCGCGCACCAGGTCCATGCTGACCGGATCGACGACCAGCTTCACCCCATCGGTCTCGGTGACGATGTCGTCGGCGTCGATGGTTTCGGCCAGATCGAAGCGATAGGTGAAACCCGAGCAGCCGCCGCCGTCGACCGCAAGACGCAGCGCGGGAAGATCAGCGCCCTTGCGTTCGGCGATCCAGCGCACGCGCGCCGCGGCGGCGGGGGACAGGGCGATATCGGAAAGCTGGGTGGCCATGACGCCAAGATAGGGCTTCGCGCGCAAATGAAAAGGGCGCCCCGGCCTTTGGCCGGAGGGCGCCCCTCCTCTCCGACCCTGAAAGTCTTATTCTTCGGGACCGCCCATCGCGAGCGCCTTGCCGTCGCCCGAGAGCGCGGCGATCGCCATCGAGTCCGAACGGACGAAGGGCAGCGGGTTGACCGGCGCGCCGTCGATACGGACTTCATAGTGCAGATGGTTGCCGGTCGAACGGCCCGTCGAGCCGACATAACCGATGATTTCGCCCTTCTTCACCTGCTGCCCCGGATGGACGATGTAGGAGGACATGTGGCCGTAGCGCGTCTCGATCGCGTTGCCATGCTCGATCTCGACATAATTGCCATAGCCGCCGAGGCGCTGGGCGCGGCCGACGATGCCGTCGGCGGTCGCGTAAATGGGGGTGCCGCGGGGTGCGGGGATGTCGATGCCGTTGTGGCGCGCGACGCGGCCCGTGATCGGGTGGGTGCGCATGCCATAGGAGGAGGAGAGCGACATCTGCTCGATCGGGCGGCGCGAGGGCACCGAAACGCCAATCGAGGCGGTGAGGCCCGTATCGAGGCGCTTCCACGCCTGGAACACCGCGCGCGCTTCACCGTCTTCCTTGACCGAGGGAGTCACGCCCGCGTCGAAGCCCTCGTCGTCGGGCTCGTCGGGAACGGGCACGCCGGCGGCGGCGCTCGTTTCGACCGCGTGCGCCGGGGCGGTCATGCCCATCGACGCCAGCGCGCAGAAAATCAGTCCGAGATGAAACCTTTGCGTTCGTGTCGCGTTCCGCACGTATCGACCCCGCTCTTAGCCATGTCGCCGACGGTGTTTTTTGCTCCGCCGGTGCCGGTTGTTTGTCTGGATGGGATAATTCCCTGCCCGCGGGAGCCTTGGTGCATGGGCAAAGGTTACGAAGCAATAACCGCGTAGTATTCTTGCGTTAAACCGGCGTCACGGCGCGCCGAGTCGTTGAACGGCGGCTTCAAACTCCCGCGAAAGCGCGATTTTACGAGGCTTTGCCACGTTTCGACCACGTTGAATCCCCGTTCGTCGCACATCCAGCCGAACCAGACTGTGCCCGCGCGCACATGCCGGATTTCGTCCTTGTAAATACGCGATAAAATCCGCGCCGACGCCTCGTCGCCGACCGCGCGGAAGCGATCGACCGTCGCCGGGGTGACGTCGAGCCCCCGCGCCTCGAGCACCATCGGCACGATCGCGAGCCGCGCCAGCGCATCGTCGGCGGTCGCCGCCGCCGCTTCCCAGAGGCCGGCGTGCGCGGGAAGCGCGCCATAATGGCTGCCGAGCGCGCGCAGCCGCCGGTCGAGCAGCGCGAAATGCATCGCCTCGTCGGCCGCGACGCCGAGCCAGTCGTCGACGAAGCCGCGCGGAAATGCTCCGCCGAAACGCCCCACCAGATCGACCGCGAGGTCGATCGCGACGAATTCGATATGCGCGAGCGCGTGGAGCATCGCGATGCGGCCGCGTTCGGACCCGCCCTTGCGGCGCCGCGGCATCTGGCTCGGCGCCAGCAATTCGGGCACCGCGGGCCACGCCGGCTGGTCCGGCATCGGCGTATCGCAGCGATGGTCGAGTGCGCCGCGCCGCCATTCCCGCGCCAGCGCGCGCGCCGCGCGGCGCTTGTCGTGCGGGTCCGGCGTCAGCAGGACCGCCCGCGCGGCTTCGCCGAGGCTGGTCAAAGCGCCTTCGCCGCCTCCAGCACCGCGTCGGCATGCCCCTTCACGCGCACCTTGCGCCATAGCTGCGCGAGCTTGCCGTCGGCGCCGAACAAAAATGTCGAGCGCTCGATTCCCATATAGGTGCGGCCGTAATTCTGTTTCTCCACCCAGGTGCCGAACGCCTCGCACGCCTTGCCATCCTCGTCCGAGGCCAGCCGCACGGTGAGCCCATATTTGTCGCGGAACTTGCAGAGCTTCGCCGGTGCGTCGCGCGACACCGCCAGCACTTGTGCGTTCAGATGCGCGAACTCGGGCGCGAGACGCGTGAAGTCCTGCGCCTCGACCGTGCAGCCCGGCGTGTCGGCCTTGGGGTAGAAATAGACGACCAGCGGCGCGCCCTTCAGCGCCTTCAGATCGATCGCCGCGCCGTCGGCATCGAGCAGCGTCACGGCGGGAATGGCATCGCCGATGGCGAGAGTCATGGCTTGGTCTCCTGCTGCGGCGGACGAATCGAGGCCCACCAGTTCGCGATCTCCTGCCGCGCCGCGTCATGCGCGGCAAGCAGTTGCGGCCAGCCCGGCTCGCCGCAGGCGCTCGCGACGAGCTGACGCGCGGCGGGGGTCGCGGGTTCCCCGTCGGGCGCGGTCAGCCGCAGCATCACGAGCATCCGCCCGAGCAGGCCGTGCGCGTCGCACACCTCGGCCGGCGCGAGCCCGCTCGCCTTCAGGCAGGCGAGCGCCGAACCGATATTGGGGTCGTGGCACTGGCCGCTCGCGAGCTGCGTGACCTGCATCGCGAATTCGAGGTCGACGAGCCCGCCCGGCCCGCCCTTGATGTCGAGCGGGCCTTTCGCGGGCTTGTGCGCGGCGATCTTGTCCCGCATCTCGGCGGCGTCCTGCGCCAGCTTCTTGCGTTCGCGCGGCGCGGCGAGCAGATCGTCGACGATGCGCTGCACCGCCGCCTTCGCTGCGTCCGAGCCGTAGACCGGCCGCGCGCGGAGCAGCGCCATATGCTCCCACGTCCACGCCTCCTCGCGCTGATAGCGCTCGAAGCTGTCGAGGGTGACGACGAGCGGGCCCTGCGCGCCCTGGGGGCGCAGGCGCGTGTCGACGTCGTAGAGCTTGCCCGCCGCCGTCGGCACCGACATCGCCCCGGTCACGCGCTGCGCGAGGCGGTTGTAATAGGTCGTCGCGCCAAGCGGGCGCGGCCCGTCCGATTCGGCGAGGTGATCGCCGGTGAAGAGATAGATGAGGTCGAGGTCCGACGCGTGGGTCAGCGCCCTGCCCCCGAGCCGGCCGAGCGCGAGCACGACGAGTTCGCTGCCCGGGACGCGCCCGTGCGCCGCCTCGAACTCGGCGACGGTCGCGTCGGCGAGAACCTGCAGCGCCGCCTCGGCGAGTTCGGAATAGCCGCAGGCGATCGCCATCGGGTCTGTCGCCCCGGCGATGAGCTGCACCCCATAGGCGAAGCGCCGCTCGCCGACGCGGTCGCGCGCGCGGTCGAGCAGCCGCTCATAGTCGAGCCCCGCGAGCCCCGGCGTCCATTCGGCGAGCAGTTCGGCCTTGGTCGCGGGCGCGTCGAAGGCGCGCTTGTCGATCAGCCCCTCGATCAGCTCGACCCGCGCGCCGAGCGCATCGGCGAGCGTCGGGGCGATCGACAGGATGCGCGTCGCGATCTTCGCGAGCTCGGGCTGCGCCGCGAGCAGGTGAAAGAAGCCCACCGCGCTCGGCAGCCCCGCGACCAGCTTGTCGAAGCGCACGAGCGTCGCCTGCGGATCGGGCGCCGCGCCGATCGCCTTGACCAGTTCGGGAAGCACCGCCTCGAGCGCTTCGAGCGCCGCGGGGCTGCGCAGCGCGCGCAGCTTGCCGCCGCGCCATTCGGCGATGGCGCGCAGTGCCCCGTCGGGTGGCTCGAAGCCCGCCGCCATCAGCGCCCCCGCCAGTTCGCCTTCATCGCGGGGGAGCCCGCCGGTCGCGGCGCGCTCGACCACCAGGCTGTCGTAGCAGGCACCGACGTCGGTCACGACGGGCAGAAGCGTCGCGAGCAGCCCCGCACCGTCGGCCTCGCCGTCGAGCCGCGCGACCGCGTCGAGCGCATCGGGCTGGATCGGCAGGCTGTGCGTCTGCTGGTCCTCGATCATCTGCAGCCGATGCTCGATCCGGCGCAGCGTGGCGTAGTGGCCGGTCAGCCGCGTGGCGACGTCGGCGTCGATCCGTCCGGCCTTCGCGAGCGCGGCGAGCGCGTCGACGGTGGCGGGAGCGCGCAGCGACGGGTCGCGGCCGCCGTAGATGAGCTGGTGGACCTGCGCGAAGAATTCGATCTCGCGGATGCCGCCGCGCCCGCGCTTGAGGTCGTAGCCGGGGCCGAATTGCTGGCCTTGCGCGAAATGGTCGCGGATGCGGTCGCTCATCGCCCCGATTTCCTTGAGTTGTCGGAAATCGAGGCTGCGGCGCCAGATGAAGGGCTGGATCGCGGCGAGAAAATTTCCGCCGAGCGCGCGGTCGCCCGCCGACGCGCGCGAGCGGATGAAGGCCGCCTGCTCCCACGCGAGCGCCTCGGATTCATAGTAAGAGATCGCCGCGCTCACCGGCAGCACGATCGGCGTCACCTCGGGGTGCGGGCGCAGCCGCAGGTCGACGCGCAGCACATGGCCGTCGGCCGTGCGCGCCGAGAGGATTTCGACCACCCGCCGCGCGATCCGCACCGCGGCCTCGTCGGGGTCGTCGCGCGAGCGCCGGGGCAATGTCTCGGGGTCGAAGATCAGGATCGGGTCGATGTCCGACGAGTAATTGAGCTCGTGGCTGCCGAGCTTGCCGAGCGCAATGACCGAAAGCCCGCGCGGTTCCTCGTCCGGCACCCGCTCGGCGAAGGCCGCGGCGAGCGCCGCGTCGCACGCCTGGTCGGCGAAGGCCGACAGCCGCCGTGTGGTCGCGGCGACGTCATGCTCGCCCGACAGGTCGCCGAGCGCGAGGAGCAGCGCGATCCGGCCGCGCCACTGACGCAGCGCGCGCATGATGTCGTCATCCGCGGGCGGCGACGCGACGCTCGCGAGCGCCGCGTCGGCGCCTTCGGCCAGATAGCGCGTAACATCATCGGGATAGAGATCAGCGAGCCGCGCGAGAAAAGGCGCGTTGGCGGTCAGCCGGGCGAGCGCCGACTGGCGGGCGGAGGCGTCGGATGCGGTCATCGCCCGCCGCTATCGCCTGCCCCTGCCCACGGGGCAACCCCAAGTGCGTCATTGCAACGCTGCCGTCCCCAACCTCGTCATCCTGAACTCGTTTCAGGGTCCATGGCCTGCCCTCGAATGTCGGGGTCGCCTGGAAGGAGAGACCTGGCCATGGATGCTGAAACAAGTTCAGCATGACGAAGCGGTGATGATGGCGCTTCGCCCAACAGGAGCGACCCGCCCGCCCTCAGGCCGGGACCGTGCTCTGGTCGAAGAACAGCACCTGCGACACCGCGGCGCGGAGCGTCGCGGGCTGATAGGGCTTGGTGAGCAGGAAGGCGGGCTCGGGGCGGTCACCGGTCAGCAGCCGCTCGGGGAAGGCGGTGATGAAGATGACCGGCACCTTCAGATCGCTCAGAATCTCCTGCACCGCCTCGATCCCCGAACTGTTGTCGGCGAGCTGGATGTCGGCGAGGACGAGCCCCGGCTGGTGCGCCTGCGCCTCGGCCACCGCCTCGCGATGCGTCGTCGCGACGGCAACCACCTCGTGCCCCAGGTCGCGGACGATCATCTCGATATCCATCGCGATGATCGGTTCGTCCTCGATGATCAGGATGCGCGCGCGCGTCTGGCGGTCGATCTCGTCGAGCGCCTCGGCGATCAGCTTGCGCACCGCGTCGGCGTCGCGCCCGATGATGCGCCCCGTCTCGGCTTCGCCGAAACCTTCGACCGCGGTCAGCAGCAGGGCCTGGCGAGCGAGCGAGGGAATGCGCCGGAGCCGCGCGTCGGCGATCGCGATATCGGCCGCCGTTTCCGCGTCAGCGGGCGCCTGCGCGCTCGCGAGGCCGAAATTGTCGTGGACCATGCGATAGAGCTGGATTCGCAGGTCGGCGCCGGTGTCGACAGCACCCGGATTGGCGACCAGCGTCTCGAGCAATTGGGCCACCAGCGCATCGCCGCTCGTCTGGCTTCCCGAAATGGCACGCCCATAGCGGCGCAGATAGGGAAGATGCGGCGCGATCGCCTGACCCAATGACATATGAAAACCTCCTGATACAGGCCGGAAAACCTGCCTTAAACACCGCGGAAGCGGACGCTTTCACCCCCGTGCCGCCGGCGCCCGATATAATTGCTCCGTAGCGGAACGATCTAGCCGTAAATTAGTTTCATGGGAAAGCAGCAAACGCGCCATTGCTCTTTGGTGAAGGCGCGGTTAGCAGAAGGCCCCATGTTCAGCGGATACCTCGATAATGTCGTCTGAATCCGGATCGCCTCAACCCAAGGCTTCCGGGAAAGACGCCGAAAAGAAAAACCCCCGCAAAGGTCAGGACGTTAATCTCGCCCTGCGCCGCGCTTACGAGTCGGCGGTCGACGAGACGATTCCGCAGTCGATGCTCGACCTGCTCAACAAGCTCAACTGATCTTCAGCGCCGGTAACGCGCTTCGAAATCCGCCTGGAAGGCGGCAAAACGCCCCGCCGCGATCGCGTCGCGCATCGCCTGCATCAGCGCCTGATAGAAATGCAGATTATGCTGGGTCATCAGCATCGCGCCCAGCATCTCGCCCGAGCGGACAAGATGGTGGAGATAGGCGCGCGACCAGGTCATGCAAACCGGACAGTCGCACGACGCATCGAGCGGGCCCAGATCCTCGGCATGCTTCGCATTGCGGATGTTGACCGGGCCGTCCCAGGTGAAGGCCTGGCCGTTGCGGCCCGACCGCGTCGGCAGCACGCAATCGAACATGTCGACCCCGCGCGCGACCGCGCCGACGAGGTCGTCGGGCTTGCCGACGCCCATCAGATAGCGGGGCTTGTCGGCGGGAAGCTGCGCGGGCGCATAGTCGAGCACGCCGAACATCGCCTCCTGCCCCTCGCCCACCGCCAGCCCGCCGATCGCATAGCCGTCGAAGCCGATGTCGGTCAGCGCAGCGGCCGAGCGCGCGCGCAGCCGCTCGTCGAGCGATCCCTGCTGGATGCCGAACAGCGCCGATCGCGCCGCATGCTCCCCACCCGTGTCGAAGCCCGCGCGGCTGCGCGCCGCCCAGCGCATCGAACGATCCATGCTCGCCTCGGCGCGCTTCGCGTCGACCCCGGCGGGCGGGCATTCGTCGAACGCCATGACGATATCGCTGCCGAGCAGGCGCTGGATCTCCATCGAGCGTTCGGGGGTCAGCATGTGGCGCGAACCGTCGAGGTGACTCTGGAACGCGACTCCCTCCTCGCTCTGCTTGGTGAGCGCGGACAGGCTCATCACCTGATAGCCGCCGCTGTCGGTCAGGATCGGCCGGTCCCAGCCCATGAAGGCGTGCAGCCCGCCCAGGCGTGCCATCCGCTCGGCGCCGGGGCGCAGCATCAGATGATAGGTGTTGCCGAGGATGATGTCGGCGCCAGTCGCGCGCACTTCGGCAGGCCGCATCGCCTTCACCGTCGCCGCGGTGCCGACGGGCATGAAGGCGGGAGTGCGGATCTCGCCGCGCATCATGCGGATGACGCCGGTGCGCGCGGCGCCGTCGGTCGCGGCGACCTGGAAGGCGAATCTGTCGGTCATGGCGCGCGCCCTATGACGGGAGTGGCGCTGAAAGTCGAGACGGCGGGAGCGGCGCGGTCAGGCGGCTTGCCAGTCGCTCGTCGTGGTGAAGGCGGGCAGCGCCATCGCCGGCGTGTTCTGGGCGGCGGCGGCGATCAGATAGGGCGAGACGCGGTGGCGCGTGCACAGGCCGCCATTGCCGTCGCTGACCAGCGACTGCTCGAATTCGATGCCCTGCTGATGCTTCATCGAGCGGCGCACGACCGCGGTGACGAGCTGTCCCTCGCCGAAATCGATCACGAAGCGGGTGCCGACCGGAACCTCGAGCAGCCCCTCGATGAAGGCGCCCGACGCCGACAGGTTGCGCATCACGACGCCATAGCGATGGTTGTCGTGGATCGCGGCGACCTTGCGGAACAGCGAGACGCGGTCGGTGCGCTGCTTGGCGGGGCCCGCGGGCTTGATCATCCAGGACCCGGCCTCGGCATGCTCCAGAAGCTCGCCATGCGGCACCGGCTTGCTGTAGACGAAGCCCTGCACATGGCTGACGTGGAGCTTGCGGATCAGGTCGAGCTGGTCGAGCGATTCGATGCCCTCGGCGGTCGTTTCCATCTCCAGCGCCTCGGCCAGTGCGACGATCGCCGCAATGATCGCCCCATTCCGAGACCCCCTAACCGTCGCGCCGCGCACGAAGCTCTGGTCGATCTTGATCTTATCGAACGGCGCTGACTGCAGATAGCCGAGCGACGAATAGCCGGTGCCGAAATCGTCGAGCGCGAGCCGGACGCCGAGCCCCTTCAGCGCCTTGAACATGCGCGCGGTCTCGTTCGAATCGCCAAGGAAGACGCTTTCGGTGATCTCGAGTTCGAGCCGGTCGGGTTCGAGGCCCGTCGTCGCCAGCGCGCTCGCCACCACCCTCGGCAGATCCTCGTTCGCGAACTGGATCGGCGAGACGTTGACCGCGACGCGCATGTCGCCCGGCCAGCGCGCGGCGTCCTCGCACGCCTTGCGCAATACCCATTCGCCGAGCGCCCAGATCAGATTGGCCTCCTCGGCGATCGGGACGAACAGCGACGGCGAGATCGGCCCGCGCTCGGGGTGGTTCCAGCGCACCAGCGCCTCGACGCCGGTCACCATGTTCGACTTCGCCTGCACCACCGGCTGGTAATGCAATTCCATCTGTCCCCGGCCGAGCGCGTCGCGCAGATCCTCTTCGAGCGCGCGGCGGTCTTCGGCGGCCTGGTGGAGGTCGCTCGAATAGAAGCGGAAACGGCCGCGGCCGCCACCCTTCGCGGCATAGAGCGCGAGGTCGGCGTTGCGGACGAGGTCGTCGCTGGCCACGCCGTCGAAGGGGCTGATCGCGACGCCGACCGAGGCGCCGATGATGCAGCGGCTGCCCTCGACCGAATAGGGTTGCGACAGGCTGGCGATGATGTCGGCGGCGACGTCGCCCAGCTTGCCGCGATCCTCCTGGTCGGGGAGGATGATCTGGAATTCGTCGCCGCCGAGGCGGCTCACCATTTCCTTGTCGCCGACGATCTTGAGCAGCCGCTCTGCGACCTGCTTGAGCAGCGCGTCGCCCGCCGGATGGCCGAGCGTGTCGTTGACCTGCTTGAAGCGGTCGAGGTCAAGCAGCATGATCGCGCACGACCGCTGCTGCTGCGCAAAGGCGGCGAGCGTCGAATCGAGCTTCTTCGAGATGTGGAAGCGGTTGGCAAGGCCGGTGAGCGAATCGTAGAGCGCGAGCCGCGACGCGTCTTCGGCCGACCGGCGCTGCGCCGTGATGTCGGTGCCGCTGCCGCGATAGCCGGCGAAATCGCCGCCGCCGCCAAAATGCGGACGTCCCGACACTGCCCACCAGCGCTCCTCGCCGTCGGCAGCGCTCGCGGCGCGCAGCGGCAGATCGTCGAACTTCGACTGGCGGGTGAGGAGGAAGGGCAGCGTCCGCTGCCGCTCGCCATTGCTGTCGGCGGGCAGGAAGAGGTCGACGAAGGGCGTGCCGAGCAACTCGCCGCCGCTCCGGCCCATCAGCCGCGCGACCGCGTCGGTGATATAGGTCAGGCGCCCCGCGGCGTCGGTCGACCAGAACCAGCCCTGGCGGCTTTCCTCGTAATTCTGGAGCAGCAGCAAGGCTTCGCGCGTATGAAGATTGGGCGCGGAATCGTTCCGCCCCTTGCCGATGCGCGCGCCGAACCGGCCGAAAAAACCGCGCTGTTCCGCGTCGTCGGCATTCCCCTCAACGTCGCCCGCATCGATCCGCGATGCCCTGTCCATCGGCTCAAAAACTCTTGCTGGCCCCAACCAAGCGCCCGCTATGCCCGGAATGCCTTGCAATAATGTAAATATCCGCCCGCTCAGGGGAGCAGCAGGCTCGCGTCGCCATAGCTGTAGAAACGGTAATCCTGCGCGATCGCATGGGCATAGGCCGCCTGCATCGTCTCCAGTCCCATCAGCGCGCTGACCAGCATGAACAGGGTCGAGCGCGGCAGGTGGAAATTGGTCATCAGCCCGTCGATCGCCTTGAAGCGATAGCCGGGGGTGATGAAGATCGCGGTATCGCCTTCGAACGGTGCGATGACGCCGTCCTCGCGCGCCGCGCTTTCAAGGAGGCGGAGGCTCGTCGTGCCGACTGCGATCACGCGCCCGCCCGCCGCGCGCACCGCGTTGAGGCGGTCGGCGGTCGCGGCATCGATGCGGCCCCATTCGGCGTGCATGACATGGTCTTCGGTGTCGTCGGCCTTCACGGGCAGGAAAGTTCCGGCGCCGACGTGAAGCGTCAGCGTCTCGGATCCGATGCCGGCGGCGGTGAGCGTATCGAGCAGCGATAGGGTGAAGTGCAGCGCGGCGGTGGGCGCGGCGACCGCGCCGTCCTGCCTCGCGAACATCGTCTGATAGTCGCTGCGGTCGGCTTCGTCGGTCGCGCGCTTGCCCGCGATATAGGGCGGCAGCGGCATCGTGCCCGCGCGCTCGAGCAGTATCTCGACCGGCTCGTCGCCCGCGAAGGCGAGGACGAAGCTGCCGTCGGGAAGCCGCTCTTCGGCGAGCGCCGCGACCCCCGCGCCGAAATCGACCGTCTCGCCGACGCGCAACCGCTTCGCGTTGCGGACGAACGCCTGCCAGCGGCGAAGGCCGATGCGCTTGTGGAGCGTCGCGCCGATCTTCGCCTCCCCCCGGCGCCCTTCGAGCTGGGCCGGGATGACGCGCGTGTCGTTGAAGACGAGGCAGTCGCCGGCGCGCAGCCGGTTCGGCAGGTCCCGAACGACCGCATCGCCGATCGCGCCGCCCTCGACGACGAGCATCCGCGCCGCATCGCGCGGCCGCGCGGGGCGGAGCGCGATGCGTTCGGGCGGCAGGTCGAAATCGAAGGCGTCGACGCGCATGAGGGTCCGCGCGTCCTTGCCCGGTTACTGCGCGATCGGCGCGTTGAGCTGGTCGGCGGTGATCGCGGGCGCGGCTGGCTGCGTTTCGGTCAGCATCGCGGCGGGCGGCACCGGCTTGTTGTCGGCGGCGACCGACACCTGCACCATGCGCGACATCAGCGCGGGCGGCTCGCCCTTCTGGATCGCATCGACATATTGCATCCCCGACACCACGCGGCCGAACACCGTATAGCGATGGTCGAGCGCGAAGCGCGGCTGGAACATGATGAAGAACTGGCTGTTCGCGCTGTCCTCCCCCTCGGCGCGCGCCATCGACACCGTGCCGCGCAGGTGCGGCATATCGTTGAATTCGGCCTTGAGGTCGGGGAGCTTCGAACCGCCCTGTCCGGTCGCGGTCGGATCGCCCGTCTGCGCCATGAAGCCGTCGATCACGCGGTGGAACTTGACCCCGTCGTAAAAGCCCGCGCGCGCGAGTTCCTTGACCCGCGCGACATGGTTCGGCGCGACGTTGGGATAGAGCTGGATCACCACCCGTCCGCCGGTCGAGAGGTCGAGGTCGAGCATATATTCGGGATTGTTCAGATATTGGTCGGGCGTCATCGCCGGGATCACCGGCGGCGCGACCGCCGGAGCCGCATCGGCCGCGGCCGGGGCGTCGGCCGGCGGCGTCTCGGCCGGCGGCGCTTCAGGGGGAGGCGTTTCGGCGGGCGGCGCCGGAGCCGGGATTTCGGTCGGGGTCGGATTTCCCTCTGGCGTCGGCCCCGGCGGCGGCGGCGCTTCCTGCGCGACGGCCGAAGCCGCGAGGCCGAGCGCCATCACCGTCAGGATCATGGGGCGAAAAGTGAATTTCATACTATATCGGCCTTTGTCAGTGAATCCGGTTTGCGCCCCGTCGGCGCGACCTAGCGGGAAAAAGCTGAACGCTCAATGATTGCGTATGGATGAAGCGGCACCGGCCCGCTCCCCCACCCGACCTCCCATAGGCTACTATCGTCGGGGAGGCCGGGTGGGGGAGCGGGCCGGTGCCGCGCATTCCAGAAAATAACGATCAGCCTTCGCCCTGCCGAAGCCCCCGTTCGGCGATGCGGCCGACGACCGCCTCGCGCACCGCGGGGGTGACGAATTTGTGGATATCACCGCCGAAGATCGCGATTTCCTTGACCAGCCGCGACGCGATCGGCTGCAGCCCGACGTCGGCCATCAGGAAGACCGTCTCGATCCGGTCGTTGAGTTGCTGGTTCATCCCCGCCATCTGATATTCATATTCGAAGTCGGCGACCGCGCGCAGGCCGCGGACGATGACGCTCGCACCCTCGCGCTCCGCGAAATCCATCAGCAGCGCGTTGAAGCCGACGACGCGAATGTCGCCCTCGATCGCCGCGACCTCGCTGCGCACCATCGCGATGCGCTCGTCGTCGTCGAACAGCGGCGATTTGGTGATGTTGGTCGTCACCCCTATCACGAGCCGGTCGACCAGCTTCGCGCCGCGGCGGATGATGTCCATATGCCCGAGCGTGATCGGATCGAACGTCCCGGGATAAACCCCAATGCGCATCAACGGTCCCTTTCCACCACATAGCGCGCGATGGCGCGCAGCAGCGCGGCCTCCTCGCCGAAACCCGACAGATGGGCGATCGCCTGCTCGACGAGCAGCGCCGCCTGTTCGCGGGCGCGCTCGATCCCCATCAGCGTGACGAAGGTCGCCTTGCCCGCTGCGTCGTCCTTGTGCAGCGCCTTGCCCGCGAGCGCCTCGTCGCCCTCGACGTCCATGATGTCGTCGGCGATCTGAAAGGCGAGCCCGATGTCGCGCGCATAGCCGCGCAGCGGCGTGCGGCCCTCGGCCGGGATGCGGGCGAGGATCGCGCCCGCCTCGACCGAGAAGCCGATCAGCGCGCCGGTCTTGAGCTGCTGCAGCCGCGTCACGGTCGGCAGGTCGAAATCGGCGGTTTCGGCGGCGAGGTCCATCATCTGCCCGCCCGCCATGCCGGCCGGTCCCGCCGCGCGCGCCAGCTCGCGCACCAGCTCGCCGCGGACGAACGGGTCGGCATGGGTCGCGGAATCGATCAGCCACTCGAAGGCGAGCGCGTGGAGCGAATCGCCCGCGAGGATCGCGGTCGCCTCGCCATAGGCCTTGTGCACCGTCGGCTTGCCGCGGCGCATGTCGTCGTCGTCCATGCAGGGCAGATCGTCGTGGATCAGCGAATAGACGTGCATCGCCTCGACCGCCGCCCCGACGCGCAGCGCCGGCGCGCGGTCGACATGATAAAGGTCGCCCGCCGCGCGCACGAGCAGCGGACGCAGCCGCTTGCCACCGCCGATCGCGGCGTGGCGCATCGCTTCGTAAAGCGGACCGCGCGGGTCGGTCGGGATCGCGAGCAAGCGGTCGAAAAGCCCGTCGATTCCGTCGGCGACCTCGGCCTGCGCCGCGCGCACGATGAGCGCGTCCGCCTCCGTGCCGCCCTCGACGAGCGCCGCCACGGGTCAGGCTTCGCCGAAGGGCGCGGTTCCCGCGGGCTGGCCGTCGGCGCCGAGGCTGACCTGTTCGATACGCGCCTGCGCCGCGGCGAGCCGCGCTTCGCAATGCGCGCGCAGCGCGTGGCCGCGCTCGTAGAGCGCAACCGATTCCTCGAGGCTGACATCGCCGCTTTCGAGCCGCCGCACGATCGTTTCGAGCTCGCCCATCGCCGCCTCGAACGACAGCGAGGCGAGTCCAGCGGCGGCGGCGGGGTCGGGCGTGTCCGTCATGGCGCCTGCTTTGGCCTCTTCGGCCCCATGCGGTCAAGCTTGACGTCGCCCCGCGCGGCGATAGGCTCGCGCCATGTTCGTCGGCCACTTCGCCCCGGCGCTGGTCGCCGCCGCCCGCCCCCGCGCCGCCGGGCTCGGCACCTTGTTCGTCGCCGCGCAGATCGTCGACATCGGCTTCGCGGCGTTGCTGATCCCGGGCGTCGAGGCGATGCGGATCGTCCCCGGCATCACCGTGATGAACCCGATGGACCTCTATCACATGCCCTATACGCACAGCCTGCTCGGCGCGCTGCTGTGGGGCGCGGTGTTCGGCGGGTTGGTCGGGCTCGCGACGCGGCGGCGCACGGCGGCGATCGGCGCGGGGCTCGTCGTCCTTTCGCACTGGCTGCTCGACCTGATCGTCCATATCCCCGACCTCACGCTGTTCGGTGCGCCGCCGAAGCTGGGGCTGGGCCTCTGGAACCATCCGCTGATCGAAATGCCGCTGGAGATCCTGCTGACCGGCGGCGCGCTCGTCTATTATGCGGCACGGACGCGAGCGCCCTCGGGTCCTCTGCGGCTGTGGGTGCTGGCAGGGTTGCTCGCGCTGTTCCAGGCGATCGACTGGTTCGGCCCGAAGGAACCCGCCTATTCGCTCGCCATCCCCGCGACGATGCTTTTCGCCTATGCGCTGCTCGCGTTGACGGCCTGGTGGGCGGGGCGCAACCGCGTCGCCGCCGCTGCCTGAACCGGCGATCGCGCGGCCCGATCCCAAAAAGGACGCATGGGGTCTGTTCCTATCGCGCGCGCGCGGCTAAAGGCGCGCCATGACTCAGCCCGCAACCGCCATCACCCCCGAAATCGTCGCCGAGCACGGCCTTTCGCCTGAGGAATATGATCGCGTCCTCCACGCGCTCGGGCGCGAGCCGAACCTCGTCGAACTCGGCATCTTCTCGGTCATGTGGTCCGAACATTGCAGCTACAAAAGCTCGCGCATCCATTTGAAGAAGCTGCCGACCGAAGCGCCGTGGGTGATCTGCGGCCCTGGCGAGAATGCCGGCGTCATCGACATCGGCGAAGGCCCGGACGGCAAGAAGCTCGCCGCCATCTTCAAGATGGAGAGCCACAACCACCCGTCGTACATCGAACCCTATCAGGGCGCGGCGACCGGGGTCGGCGGCATCCTGCGCGACGTCTTCACCATGGGCGCGCGCCCGGTCGCGAACCTCAACGCGCTGCGTTTCGGCAGCCCCGACCATCCGAAGATGAAGCATCTGATCTCGGGCGTCGTCCACGGTATCGGCGGCTACGGCAATTGCGTCGGCGTGCCCACGGTCGGCGGCGAGGTCAATTTCCACAAGGCCTATGACGGCAACATCCTCGTCAACGCGATGACCGTCGGCGTCGCCGAGCAGGACAAGATCTTCTATTCGGCCGCGAGCGGCGTCGGCAATCCGATCGTCTATGTCGGCTCGAAGACCGGCCGCGACGGCATCCACGGTGCGACGATGGCATCGGCGGACTTCGGCGAGGACGCCGAGGAAAAGCGCCCGACGGTGCAGGTCGGCGATCCCTTCACCGAAAAGCTGCTGATCGAGGCGTGCCTCGAGCTGATGGCGTCGGACGCGATCGTCGCGATCCAGGACATGGGCGCCGCGGGGCTGACCAGCTCGTCGGTCGAGATGGCGTCGAAGGGCGGCGTCGGCCTCCACCTCAAGATGGACGACGTGCCGCAGCGCGAGACCGGCATGACGGCGTATGAGATGATGCTGTCGGAAAGCCAGGAACGCATGCTGATGGTCCTGAAGCCCGGCCGCGAGGACTTCGCCGCCGCGATATTCCACAAATGGGAACTCGACTTCGCGGTCATCGGCACCGTCACCGATACCGGGCGCATGGTGCTCGAGCATAAGGGCGAGATCGTCTGCGACATCCCGCTCGCCCCGCTTGCCGACGACGCGCCGCTCTACGACCGGCCGCACGTCCCGACGCCGAAGCAGGCCGAACTGACAAACATTCCCGAGACGGCTGACGTTGCGGCCGACCTCAAGACTTTGATGGGCGCCCCCGATATCGCCAGCCGCCGCTGGATCTGGGAGCAGTATGACAGCCAGGTCGGCGCCGACACGGTGCAGACCGGCGGCGACGCCGCGCTCGTCCGCATCCACGGCACCAACCGCGCGCTCGCGATGAGCACCGACTGCACCCCGCGCTATTGCTACGCCGACCCCGTCGAGGGCGGCAAGCAGGCGGTCGCCGAAACCTGGCGCAACATCACCGCGGTTGGCGCGACGCCGCTCGCGATCACCAACTGCCTCAACTTCGCCAACCCGCAACGCCCCGAGATCATGGGCCAGATCACCGGCTGCCTCGACGGCATGGGCCAGGCGTGCCGCGCGCTCGACTATCCGATCGTGTCGGGCAACGTCAGCCTCTATAACGAGAGCAAGGCGACCGGCGGCGGCAGCGCGATCCTGCCGACCCCCGCGATCGGCGGCGTCGGCGTGATCGACGATCTCGCCAAGGCGGTCGGCATCGGCTTCAAGCGCACCGGCGACATCGTGCTCGCGGTCGGCGAGCGCGCCGGGCACCTCGGCCAGTCGGTGTGGCTGCGCGAAATCCTCGGCCGCGAGGAAGGCCCGCCGCCGCCCGTCGACCTGAAAGCCGAAAAGCGCACCGGCGACTTCATCCGCGGCGCGATCAATGCGGGCTGGATCACCGCCTGCCACGATGTTTCCGACGGCGGTGTCGCGGTGGCGCTTGCCGAAATGGCGCTCAAATCGAACATCGGTGTCCTCATCAGTGAAGAGCAGCCCTTCGGCATCGCCGAGAGCTTCTTCGGTGAGGATCAGGGTCTCTACCTCGTCACCGTCTGCGACACCTGCCTTGCCGACTTCCTCGACGCCGCGGGCCGCGCCGACGTTCCGGTCGACCCGCTCGGTCGCACGATCAAGGACCGCATCGTCTTCGAACTGCCCGAGAGCGATCACCAGGTGACGCTCGCCGAACTGCGCGACGCGCATGAGGGCTTCTTTCCGGCGCTGATGGGGGCCGACGCGGCGCTCGCATGATGCGGCGCGCGCTCGTCGCACTGGCGCTGCTGACGACCGCCCTGCCCGCGCAAGCTGCGCCCCGCATAGTCACCTCACCGCAGGCGCTGCCCGCGGACCATAGCCGGCCGCGCATCTTCCTCGGCGGCAGCATCGACATGGGCCGCGCGGCCGACTGGCAGGCCGAGCTGGTAAAATCGCTCGGCGACCTTGATGTCGTCTTTCTCAATCCGCGGCGGCCCGACTGGAACCCGGCTTGGAAGCCGGAGGCGGGCGAGCCTGAATTTCGCCGCCAGGTCGAATGGGAACTCGGCGCGCTCGAATCGGCCGACATCGTCGTGATGTATTTCGCGCCCGGATCGCAGAGCCCGATCAGCCTGCTCGAAATGGGCCTCCACGCGCGCGGCGGAAAATTGATCCTGCTCTGTCCCGAGGGCTTTTGGCGCAAGGGCAATGTCGATATCACCGCCGAACATTATGGCGTCGAGCAGGTCGCGACGATGGACGAACTCGCCGCGGCGGTGCGGCGGCGGGTGGCGGGCTGGACGATGCCGGAGACGGCTTCGCAGGAGTGATGGACCATGGGCATTTACGTGGGAATCGGGGGCTGGACCTATGAACCCTGGCGCGGCCCCTTCTATCCGCCCGGCCATCCGCAAAAGCGCGAGCTCGAATATGCCGGGCAGCATCTGACGGGCATCGAGATCAACGGCACCTATTACGGCAGCCAGAAGCCCGAAACCTTTGCCAGCTGGGCCGAAGCGGTGCCCGATGGTTTCAGGTTCAGCGTCAAGGCATCGCGCTTCGCGACCAATCGCAAGGTGTTGGCCGAAGGCGCGGGTTCGATCGAGAAATTCCTGACGCAGGGGCTGACGCGGCTCGGCGACCGGCTCGGGCCGATCCTGTGGCAGTTCATGGCGACGAAAAAGTTCGAGCGCGACGATTTCGCGGCTTTTCTCGACCTGCTGCCCGAAACGCAGGACGGCCTGCCGCTCCGCCACGCGCTCGAGGTGCGCCACGAGAGCTTCCGCGATCCGGCCTTCGTCGACCTCGCGCGCGAGCGGAACATGGGAATCGTCTTCGCCGACAGCGACGAATTTCCCTGCATCGACGAGGATACGGCGGATTTCACCTATGCGCGGCTGCAGCGCAGTCAGGAAGACGTCGAAACCGGCTACGACGACAAAGCGCTCGACGCCTGGGCGAAGCGCGCGCGCGATTGGGCGAGGGGCGACCGCGACGTCTATCTCTTCTTCATCGCGGGCGCGAAGGTGCGCAATCCCGCAGCGGCGCAGGCGCTGATCGCGAAATTGGGTGGATGACGGCGGCGGCCGTCAGGCCGCCTTCGCCAGTTCGGGTTGCGCCGCTGCCGCCGCGGCCTCTGCCGCCTTGGTCCCGAGCAGGTCATAGGGATCGATCCCCTCGGCGCGCATCATCGCGTGGACTTGCTTGTAGACGGTCGGCTCGGCGATCCCCAGGCGCGCGCGCGCGGCGTCGAGCGGCTCGGCGAGGAGCGCACGGATGTCCTGGTGCGCGATCTGCTGCGCCGCGCGGCCGATGCGCTGCCCCTCGCGAACCGCGGCGTAGATCGGATAGCGGCGGCCGAAGCCCTTGCGGATCTCGCGCGCGCCGGCCCAGGCGATGAACAGCGTCCCCCAGCTCGGGGTCTGGCTGTAGGAGAAGGCGAGCACGCATTGCTCGCCGAGCGCGTCGCGGCCGTAGCCGGTCAGGATGTGGAACAGGTCGTGCGTGTCGCGCAACCGGTTGCCGTAGAGCTCGAGCATGTCGTCATAGCTCGGCTTGTCGCGGCGGAACTTCAGCGATTCGTCGACCAGCCCCTGTGCGGTCAGCCCCTCGCGCTCCATGAAGTCGACATAGACGCGCCCGACGCTGCCCTCGGGCAGGCGACGCAGCGCGTCGTGATCGTCGAGCATCGCGGGCAGATAGGGCCGTTCCGCAAGGATTTTCTTTCCTTCGGTGGTCGCGAAGAATTTTTCGACCGAGCGGCCGAAGCGCTTGTCGCGCAGCGCGTCGATGATGTGGAACACCTGCTCGGTGTCCTCCTTGTCGGCGATCAGCTTGCGGAAATGGTGCAGCGCCTTGAGCGGACGAAAGCCGGCGTCGGTGCGGTCGGGGTGGGAGAGCGGCAGAGTGGTCATTTCATGTCTCGCGCAGAATCGATGTCGCACGAGAGATAACACTACTGACACGAGTGTCAATACAGAATCGCATCTGGACGGCAACCGCCACGCAGCGTAGTATATTGGCAATACAGCGGGGGGACGATGACCGAAGCGACCGGAACGCGCTATCAAAGCCTCGACGCGATCCGGGGCGTCGCGGTGATGGGCATATTGGCGATGAATATCGTCGCTTTCGCCCTGCCCTTTTCGGCCTATTCGAATCCCGCCGCGGGCGGGCCGCCCGGCACCGCCGACCTCGCGGCCTGGTTCTTCAATTTCCTATTCGTCGATTCGAAGATGCGCGGACTGTTCTCGATGCTGTTCGGCGCGAGCACGCTGCTCGTCATCGAGCGCGCCGAAGCGTCGGGGCGCAGCCCGCTGCGCGCCCATTATGCGCGGATGCTCTGGCTCGCGCTGTTCGGGCTCGCGCATTATTATTTCATCTGGTTCGGCGATATATTGTTCCTCTACGCCGCGTGCGGCCTGCTGCTCTTTCCGTTCCGCCGCCTCTCCGTGAAGGCGCTCGGCTGGTGGGCGGCCGGCTTCTTCCTGATCGGCGCCGCGCTCTTCTTCGCGCTCTGGAGTTCGCTCCTCGCCGCGCAGGCGGGCGCGCTGCCGGGCGACGGCGGCGCCGGGATGCGCACCGCGCTCGACCAGATCGATGCGGCGATGGGCGCGAATTCGCCAGATTATGCGAAAGACGTCGCGCTCTATCTCGGCAGCTATGGCTCGATCGTCGCGCATCGCACCACCGAGACCGCGGGCGAGCCGGTGCAGGGCCTGATCATGATGCTGTGGGAAAGCATGGGGCTGATGCTCGCGGGCATGGCGCTGTTCAAGGCGCGGATGCTGACCGGCGAGTGGCCAGCGGCGCGCTATCTGAAATGGGCGATCATCTGCTTCCTCGTCGCCGCGCCGCCGCTCGCCGCCCTCGCCGTCTATCAGAGGAACTCCGGTTTCGACGGCGTGGCGGTGTTCGGGGGGACGGCGGCGCTGTCGATGCCGTTCGACATCGTCATGACCTTCGGCTGGGCGGCGCTCATCCTGTGGCTGATCCGGGTCGCGGCGAGCGACGCCGTGCGCGCGCGGCTCGCCGCGGCGGGGCGCATGGCCTTCACCAACTATCTGACGACGTCGATCGTGATGACGATGATCTTCTACGGCTATGGGCTCGGCCTGTTCGGCGGCGTCGGCCGCGCCGCGCTCTATCTCTTCTGCTTCGGCATGTGGGCTGCGATGCTGCTCTGGTCGAAACCGTGGCTCGACCGCTTTCACTATGGCCCGTTCGAATGGCTGTGGCGCAGCCTGTCGCGCGCGAAGCTGCAACCGATGCTGCGGCGGGTCCCGGCTCAGTAACCGACGGCGCTGCCGAAGCTCGCGGGGCGGCGCTGGACCAGCGGATTGGCCTCGCGCTCGAGCGCGGCGAGGGTCTTTTCGAACAAGGATCGCAGCTCGACGACGCGCGGCAGATATTCTTCGGGGCTGACCTGTGATTCGACGCAGCGGCGGCCGAACATCTCGATATCCTCGGCCAGTTCGCCCAGCTTTTCGGCGCCGAACTGCCGCGCTTCGCTCTTCAGCGTGTGCGCCGGCATGACGAGACCCCGCGCGTCGCGCGCGCGCATCGCCTCTTCGATCACGGCCACCGACTTGGTGCCGTCCTCGCGAAAATAGCCGAGAATCCGGACGAAAGCGGCGCCCAGTTGGGCGCGCGTCGCGCGGAATTCATCCCAATCGACCAGGATCTCGTCCAATGTTTCGTCCCTTGGTGTTCAATTTGGTCCTTGGTCCCTGCCGTCCTCCATGACGAACTTGGGTAAAAAAGCCGTTACGGCCGGCGGGGGCGGCGCGAAGCGTCCCGGAACGGGTCAGCGGCCGACCCGCCAGCGCCCCTCGCCCTCGGCGTCGACCGTCCAGCCATGACCGGCGGCGAGCGCCGCGACCTCGCGCGCCGCCTGCGGATCGTCGGCGAGCAGGACGACATGATGCTCGCTGCGCATCGCGCGCGCGAGGCGCAGCGCCGGCCACGGACAGCGCATGCCGCGCGCATCGACCACCGCGGCGGCCGGCTCATTCGTCATAGGGATTGCGCGAATTGCGGAAATTGAGGCGAACGGGGACGCCCTGGAAGCCCAGTTCCTTGCGCATGCCGTTGACCAGATAGCGTTCATAGCTTCCCGGCAGCGCGTCGGTGCGGGTGCCGAAGACCACGAAGGTCGGCGGTCGGGTGCGCGCCTGGGTGATATAGCGCAGCTTGATCCGCTTGCCGCCCGGCGCCGGCGGCGGGTTGGCGTCGACCGCTCCCTCGAACCAGCGGTTGAGCTTCGCGGTCGAGACGCGATTGGTCCAGATCGCGCGCTGTTCGAAGGCGACGCGGACCAGCGTGTCGATGCCCTTTCCCGTCGCGCCCGAAATGCTGAGCACGGGCACGCCCTTGACCTGGCTGAGCCCGTCGTCGAGCGCAGCCCGCACGCCGTTGAACAGCGACGAGGGGTCTTCGGCGATGTCCCATTTGTTGAGCGCGACGATCAGCGCGCGCCCTTCCTGCAGCACCCGGTCGGCGATCCGCAGGTCCTGCGCCTCCAGCCCCTTGGTGGCGTCGAGCAGCAGCACGACGACCTCGGCGAAATCGACCGCGTGGAGCGCATCGGCGACCGACAGTTTCTCCAGCTTGTCCTGCACCTTGGCGCGCTTGCGCATCCCCGCGGTGTCGAACAGCTGGATTTCGTGGACTTCACCGTCCTGTTCCCACTGCCAGTCGACGCGGATCGAATCGCGGGTGATCCCCGCCTCGGGCCCGGTGATCAGGCGGTCCTCGCCGATCATGCGATTGATCAGCGTCGACTTGCCCGCATTGGGCCGCCCGACGATCGCAAGCTTCATCGGGCCGAGCGGCGCGTCCTCATCCTCGTCGCCTTCGGGTGCGGGCGGCGCTTCGCCTTCGGCCGCGTCATAAGCCTCGACGATCGGGCGCAGCGCGTCGAACAGGTCGACCACGCCCTCGCCATGCTCGGCGCTGAACGCGATCGGGTTGTCGAAACCGAGCGCATAGGATTCCATCAGGCCGGTTTCGCCCTGCTTGCCCTCGGCCTTGTTGACGATCAGGATGATCGGCGTGTCCTCGCTGCGCAGCCAGCGCGCGATTTCCTCGTCGAGCGGGGTGACCCCGGCGCGACCGTCGATCATGAACAGCGCGGCGTCGGCCTCGCGCACCGCTTTCTCGGTCTGCACCCGCATCCGGCCGGGCAGCGTCGCGGCGTCATGATCCTCGAAACCCGCGGTATCGACGATGCGGAATTCGAGCCCCAACAGCTTGCCGTCGCCCTCGCGCCGGTCGCGCGTCACCCCCGGCTGGTCGTCGACGAGCGCGAGGCGCTTGCCGACCAGCCGGTTGAACAGCGTCGATTTGCCGACATTGGGCCGGCCGACAATGGCGATCGTCGCGGATCGCGCCATGATATTATCCTATCTGCCGGCGAGGCCGCGCGGCCTCGCCCCCTGTTACCGCCAGGCGGTGATGCGTCCGTCGTCCGCGAGAATGTAGAGCGTCTGATTCGCGACCACCGGGGTCTGCGACAGCGGCGTCTTGAAATCGGTCGTCGCGAGCGTCGATCCGTCGGTCGGCGAGAATTCGGCGAGCTCGCCCTCGCTGTTCACCGCGATCAGCCGTCCGCCGGCGAGAATCGGCCCCGTCCAGCGGATCGGATCCTTCTTCTTCTTTTCGGTCTCGACGCGATAGCGGCGCAACTGCTGGATCCAGCGGATCTTGCCCGACCCACGCGCGACGCAGAGCAGCTTCGCATCGTCGGTCATCGCATAGACCCACTCGCCGACCACATAGGGGGTCGAGATGCCCGCGATCGAGATTTCCCAGGTGCGCTGGCCGGTGTTGAGCTCATAGCTCGCCATGCGGCCGCCCTGCCCCAGCGCGAAGACGCGGCCGCGGTCGATGACCGGATCGGCATCGACGTCGGTCAGGGTCGAGACCGACAGCGCCATCGAGGTCCGCGCGAGCGCATCCTCCCAGAGGTCGCGACCATTCTCGTAGCGATAGGCCTGAACCTCGCCCGACGAGAAGCCCGCGACGATCGTCGCTTCGCCCGCGGCGGGCGAGGCCGCGCCGAACACGCTGCCCGCTTCGAGCGAGGCGGTCGCCTGCCACAGCACCGCGCCGTTGGCGGCATTGAGCGCGAGGATCTGATTGTCCTGGGTGATCACATAGACGCCCCCGAACGCGATCGTCGGCGCGCCGCGCAGCGGCCCCGCGGGCTTGACCTTCCAGATCACCGACCCGTCGCTCGCCTTGAGCGCGGCGACGTCACCGACGCCGCTGGTCGCATAGACGATATCGCCATCGACCGCGGCGCCGCCGCCGAACAGCGAATCCTGGAAATCCTTCCCGGTGCTGCCGATCGCGGCGCTCCACAGCTTCGCTCCGGTGTCGGCGGCAAAGGCCGACACGACCGCGTCGGTGTCGACGACGAACAGGCGGTTGTCGGCGACGACCGGCGACGAGGCGAGGCGCTGCTTCTTCGTGCTGCCCGCGATCGTCGCGCTCCACACCTGGCTGCGCGACGCGGCGAGCGCGAGGTGGCCCATCGATTTCGACGCATTGCCGCCCGACTGCGCCCAGGCGGCGTTGACCACCGGTTCGGGCAGCACGACCGCCGCCTCGGCGAGCGCGGGATCGACCTTGATGCTGTTGTCGTTCGACAGGATCGAGATGCGATCGCCGACGGTCGGGGTCTTCGGCCCGCCGTCGCCCTTCAGCACGCCACAACCCGCCAGCGGCAGCGTCAGCAGCGCCGCGTAGAATACATACCGGCTCTTCATCCTATTTGGCTTCCTCGCTCTTCGCGGCCGCTGCCTTGGGCGCGGCATCGCCTTTCGTTTCGGCTGCGGCGCTGTCGGTCGCGCGATCCGCGACCGCATCGACGCCCAGCATCCCCGCCATCTGGACGGCGCGCGACTGCAGCGACTGGGGAATATCGGGTAATTTGGCGATGCGGCCGTACAGATCGCCCGCCTGATCGAACTGGCCGAGCTGGTAATGCGCGATCGCGCTCAGCTCCGCGGCGCTCGCGAACCAACTCGACGCCGGGTCCTTGGCATCGACCATCGGCTTCATGCGCGCGATCACCGTTTGGGGTTTCAGCGTGTCATATTCGAAGGCGGTCTGGCGAATGAGCGCGAGGTCGCGCAGCGACTGGTCGACCTTGGTGTCCCCGGCGACCTTCGCCATCAGCCCGGCCGCCGCCTTGAGATCGCCCGTCTGCGCCTTCAGATTCGCCTGCTGGAGCAGCGCCGCGGCGCGATAGGCGGGGCCGCCGTCGGCGATCAGCTTGTCGAGCTCGGCGGCCGCGGCGCGCGGCTGGCTCGTCTTCGCCTTGTCGAACGCCGCGAGCAGCGCCTCGGCCTGTTCGCCGCGCTTCGCTTCCTGCTGGTGGTTCCAGAACAGATAGCCGCCGAAGGCGAGCACCGCCGCGATCACCGCGGCGACGATCCAGCGCCCGTAATTCTTCCAGATCGAATCGAGCCGGTCCTTGCGGACGGCTTCGTCGACTTCCTGCAACAGCGCGGCATTATTGGTCGGGCTCAGCGCCAATCAAACCTCCATCTCGTCCATCCGGCTTTCGGGCACGCGTCCCGCCGGTCGCCTCCTTAGCGGGGGCGCCGGAAAAGGCCAAGCGATTCACTTGGCCCCGGCAGGTGCGGCGCGGCCGCCGTCAACCGGCGTAGATCTGATCCTCGGTCGGGAATGAACGGGACCTGACTTGGTCCGCATATTCCTGCACGGCGCCGCTGACGACGCCCGCCATATCCCCGAACCGCTTCACGAATTTGGGGACGCGTTCGAACATGCCGAGCATGTCGTCGGTCACCAGCACCTGCCCGTCGCACTGCGCCGAGGCGCCGATGCCGATCGTCGGGCAGGCGACCTTGTCGGTGATCTCGACCGCGATCGATTCGAGCACGCCCTCGATGACGATCGAAAAGGCGCCGGCCTGCGCGACGGCGATTGCATCCTCGACGATCGAACGCGCTTCCTCGTCGCTCTTGCCGCGCACGCCATAGCCGCCGAGGATGTTGACCGCCTGCGGCGTCAGCCCGACATGGCCCATCACCGGAATGCCGCGCTGGGTCAGGAATTCGATCGTCGGTGCGAGCACCTTGCCGCCCTCGACCTTGACCGCGGCGGCGCCGGTTTCCTTGAGCAGCCGCGCGGCATTGTCGAACGCCTGCTCGGGGCTGCCCTCATAGCTGCCGAAGGGCATGTCGACGATGACCGCGGCGTGATAGCTGCCGCGCACGACCGCCGCGCCGTGCAGCGACATCATCTCCATCGTCACCCCGACCGTGTGCGGCAGGCCATAAATCACCTGCGCGAGCGAATCGCCGACGAGCAGCATGTCGCAATGCGGGTCGAGAAGCTGCGCCATGCGGACGGTATAGGCGGTCAGCATGACCAGCGGCTCGCCGCCCTTGCGCTGGCGAATCCGCGGCACCGTCAGTCGCTTCATCGGCTGCGGCGTCGGATTGGCGCGGCTGGTGGAGGTGGGAAGGGTGAGCGTTTTGGGGAGCGTGGACATGGCGCGCGGCTTAGACCCGAATGTTGCAGTGCAAAAGCGGTTCCGCTGTTTGTGTCATTATTTCTTTACTCTAAGTTAAATATAACAGACATGGAGCGCCGCAACGGCCGGAAGGAAACATCGACGTGGCGAGGCCGCCCTTCACCAACCACATCCGCACGCTGCGCTTCGTGGCGGGCGAGATGACGCAGGGCGAACTCGGCGAGCGGGTGGGCGTGACGCGCCAGACGATCGCGGCGATCGAACAGGGCAAATATTCGCCGTCGCTCGAGGCCGCCTTCCGCATCGCGCGCGTCTTCGGCAGGCCGCTCGAGGCGGTGTTCCAGTGGGACGAGGGCTGAGGCCGCGGCTTGGCCGGTAGAACGAACAAGCGTAAAAGCGGCGGCCGGAAAGGACTCGGCCATGCGCCCGCTATCGCTGCTCTGCCTCCCTCTCCTCCTCGCCGTGGCGCCTGCCGGGGCGCAGGACGCGCTGCCCGCCGACCTGCATCTGATCCCCGCTGCCGCCGATGCGAAACCGCGTCCGTGGGCGATCTTCTTCCCCCGCGCCGAGGGAGTCGGAAAACTCGCGCCCGGCAACCAATATGCCGACCTCGCGGCCTTTCTCAACCAGCGCGGGATCGACGTGCTGGTCGTCGACGACGATGCGGCGCTCAAGCGGCTGAAGCCGCCGGGATCGGCGGGCGAGAAGCGGGCGGCGATCGCCATCGACGCGCTCGCCAGGCTGCGGGCCGCGGGCCGCTTCGACATGCGCTGCCCCGGCATCGCCATCGGCTGGTCGCGCGGCGGCGAGGGCGCGCTGACGCTCGCCTCGACGCCGGGCGGCCCCGACAGCGGCTTTCGCGCCGCGATCGTCTATTACCCCTCGGTGCGCGGCCAGCCCTCGCCCTGGCCGCAGCGGCTGCCGGTGCTGGCGCTGCAAGGCACGGACGACGGCACCGCACCCGCGAAACGGCTCGAAGCGCTCGCCGCGAACCGCGTCCGCAATCCCGAATATCCGTTCGTCCTCAACCTCTATCCCGGCGCCGGGCACCGCTTCGACGTCGCGCACCCGGTCGACGATCCCGGCAGCACCAGGACGCCCGGCGATTTCAACGCCGCCGCGCATAAGGCGGCGCTGGAGGCGATCGACGCCTTCCTGACCGAGCGCGCGCTCGGCGGCGCAAGCTGCGCGCTCGACTAGGCGACTAGGCCTAGCCGGCCCGGGTCAGCGCCGCGAGTTGCTCCGGCGACAGGCGCAGGGCCTCGCTCCCCATGATCTCATCGAGCTGTTCGACGCTCGTGGCGCTCGCGATCGGCGCGGTGACGCCGGGCTGCGCCGCGACCCAGGCAAGCGCGATCTGGGGCAGCGACGCGCCGGTCTCGCCCGCGATCCGTTCCATCGCCGCAAGCACCGCCGGCCCGCGCCCCTCCATATAGGGCTGGACGCGCGCGCCGCGGGGGCTCTTCGACAGATCGCCCGCATCGCGATACTTGCCCGAGAGATAGCCCGAGGCGAGGCTGAAATAGGTGACGACGCCCAGCCCCTCGGCGATGCACAGTTCCTGCAGCGCGCCCTCATATTGATCGCGGTCGAGCAGGTTGAGCTCGGGCTGCATCACCGTGAAGCGCGGCAACCCCGTCTCCGCCGACACGCGCAGCGCCTCGGCAAGCCGCTCGGCCGAATAGTTGGACGCGCCGATCGCGCGCACGGTGCCCGCATCGACCAGCTCGCCGAACGCGCCGAGCATTTCATCGAGCGGCACGTCGGGATCGTCCTTGTGCGCGAAATAGAGGTCGATGACATCGACGCCGAGCCGGTCGAGCGAACCCTGCACCGCCGCGCGGACGCGGTCGGGTTTCAGCCCGCCCTCCATCATCCCGACCTTGGTCGCGATGAGGATCCGGTCGCGCGCGCCGCTCGCCTTCAGCCATTCGCCCATCATGGTTTCCGATTCGCCGCCCTTGTGCCCCGGCACCCACGCCGAATAGACGTCGGCGGTGTCGATCATCCCGCCACCATGCTCGACGAAGCGGTCGAGCACCGCGAAGCTCGCGGCGCGGTCGGCGGTCATGCCGAAGACATTGCCGCCGAGCACGAAGGGCCGGATCGAAAGGCCGCTCTGGCCCAAAGCGCGTTCGGTCATCGCGTTTCTCCTTGTTTCACCGCGGGAACGGCCTCGCGCGGGTTGTCGCTGAACAGGCCGTCGATGCCGGTCTTCAGATAGGCGTGGATCTCGGCCGCCAGATCACCGTGACCAGCGGGGTTGATGCCGCCCTTGTCGGCGAGCGGCAGGAAGTAATTTTCGCGGCGAAAGGTCCACGGATGCACCTTGAGCCCCGCCGCATGGGCATCGCGCACGAGGGTCGTCGGCTCGCCGAGCGTCCCCAGCGTGCCGCGCGGGATGATCATGTCCTTGTTCGGCCCGATGCCGTCGGCATAGGCAGCGACGGCCTTCAGCCCCGCGGGCGTCGCCATCGCGGCATAGCTCGATTTCGGATCGTCGGCCGGCCCGCCCTCGCCGTCCATCAGCTGGATCAGCGGCAGGTCGCTCTTCGCCCGGATCGCCTTCAGATTGCCCACCTCGAAGCTCTGGATGAACATCGGCGCGGCGCGCCCGCGATAGCCATATTTGGCCAGCAGCGCGAGCAAGGGCGCCTCGTGCGGCAGGCCGATCGCGGCGAAATAGCTCGGGTGCTTGGTCTCGGGATAGACGCCGACCGGATGTGCGCGCGCCTTGTTGACGCGGGCGAGAAGGTCGAGAATCTCCTCGAAGGTCGGAATCTCGAACTTGCCGTCGTTGGCGGTCCCGCGCAGCTTCGGGATACGCTCCTTCGCGCGCAGCGTCTTCAATTCGGCAAGGGTGAAATCCTCGGTGAACCAGCCCGTGACCTCCTTGCCGTCGATCCGCTTGGTCGCCCTTCGATCCGCAAACTCGGGATGGCCGGCGACGTCGGTGGTTTCCGAAATCTCATTCTCGTGCCGCGCGACGAGCACCCCGTCCTTCGTCAGCACCAGATCGGGCTCGATGAAGTCGGCGCCCTGCTCGATCGCCAGCTCATAGCTCGCGAGCGTATGCTCGGGACGCTCGCCCGACGCGCCGCGATGCGCGATGACGATCGGCGGCTTGCCGCCCAAAGTAGGCGCCGCCGCCATCGGCTCAGCCCCGCAGCCCGCGAGCGCCAGCAGCGCGAGCGACGCGGCGCGCCAGCGCCTCATGCCGCAAAGCGGGCCTGCCAGTCGCTCTCGGAAAATCCGACGCTAACGCCGTCCGCCGCCTCCACCACCGGGCGGCGGATCATCGCCGGCTGGTCCAGCATCAGTGCCTTGGCTTTCGCCGCGTCGAGCCCCGCCTTGTCGGCGTCGGGCAGCTTGCGAAAGGTCGTTCCGCCCTTGTTGAGCAGCTTTTCCCAGCCGACCGCGTCGATCCAGCCCTGCAGCTTCGCGGGATCGAGCCCGTCCTTGCGGAAATCATGGAAGCGATGGGAAACGCCCGCGCCGTCCAGCCAGCGCCGCGCCTTCTTCACCGTGTCGCAGTTCGGAATGCCATAGAGAGTCAGTGCCATCCGGCGACTCTAGGATAGCGGCGGCATGTCGGCAATGCGCGTGTTGGCGCTCGCCAATTTGCCGCGCAGCGCGCGCGCGAAGCCCTGGTGCAGCGCCGCGGCGATGTCGGGATTGGCGGCGAGATAGGCGCGCAGCGCCGCCGCGGGCACGAACCACAGCCGCGCGTTGGTGGTCAGCGTGACCGTGCCCGTCGCGTGGGCGCCGTCGAGCACCGTCGCCTCGCCGATCAGCGCGCCGTCGGTCAGCGTCCCGACCTCCGCGCCGTCGCGCTGGATCAGCGCGCGGCCTTCGGCGAGGTAGAAGAGGCTGGGCGCCGCCTGATTCTCGCGGATCAGCACCTCGCCGCGCTTGGCCGAAATCCAGTGCCCCTGGTCGATCAGGCGCCGGACGCCGGCGGGGCCGAGATCGGCGAAGTGCAGCGCGCGCAGCGCCTGCTCCTCGGGCGAGAAGCGGATGCCGGCGTCGCGCAGCCAGCCGCGCGCCGCGAGCGCGCCGTTCACCGCCAGGATCGCCAGCAGCAGCAGCGCGTAGCCGACGCCATGCCAGGTGAAGACCGCGATCGGCAGCGCGAGCAGCGCCGCCGCGGCGACGCCCAGGCGCACCTGCTCGATACGCGCGGCGAAACAGGTCGCCAGCAGCAACAGCAGCGCCCCATAGCCGAACCACGCGGGGTTGAAATTCGCCATAGCCTGTATCGTTTCGCGTCGCTGCCTGGTGGTTAGAACCCTTAGATATATAAGGTTACCGATTACCGAACGCTGGACGCGACCCCAGCCCGGCATTCCCTGCCATCCGCTATCCCTTCGGGAGCGGCAGCAAATTAGCAGTTTCCGCGCCTCAAGAAAAGCATAGGTGCGCAAAAGCGCGGACAATGCTAATTTCCTTGCCCTTGCTTCCCCGGTGCGTTCGCGCCAAGGCAGCGCGCGATTCGGGTTTTGATGCAGAAGACGATAGAGATGACGAAAACATGGCAACCGCATAGCTGGCGTTCGCACGAGGCGCGCCAGCTTCCGACCTACGCCGACGGCGCCGCGCTCGAAGCGGCCGAACGCGAGCTCGCGAGCTATCCGCCGCTCGTCTTCGCCGGCGAAGCGCGCGAACTGACGAGCGAGCTCGCGCGCGTCGCGGAGGGCAAGGCCTTCCTGCTCCAGGGCGGCGACTGCGCCGAGAGCTTCGCGGAATTCCACCCGAACAACATACGCGACACTTTCCGCGTCCTCCTGCAGATGGCGGTCGTGCTGACCTTCGCGTCCAAGATGCCGGTGGTGAAGCTCGGCCGCATGGCCGGCCAGTTCGCCAAGCCGCGCTCGGCCGACATGGAAGATATCGAGGGCGTCTCGCTGCCGAGCTATCGCGGCGACATCATCAACGACATCGGCTTCGAGGCGAAGGGCCGCGAACCCGACCCCGCGCGCATGGTCAAGGCGTATAACCAGTCGGCGGCGACGCTCAACCTGCTGCGCGCCTTCGCGAATGGCGGTTACGCCAATCTGCACCAGGTCAACGCCTGGACGCACGACTTCATGGACCGCAGCCCGTGGGCGAAGAAATATCAGGAAACCGCCGCGCGCATTTCCGAAGCGCTCGCCTTCATGGAAGCCTGCGGCGTGACCCCCGAAACCGTCCCGCAGATCAAGGGCACCAGCTTCTACACCAGCCACGAGGCGCTGCTGCTTCCTTATGAGCAGGCGCTCACCCGGCAGGACAGCCTGACCGGCGGCTGGTACGACACGTCGGGCCACTTCCTGTGGGTCGGCGACCGCACCCGCTTCGAAGGCTCGGCGCATATCGAGTACCTCCGCGGCATCGGCAATCCGGTCGGCATGAAATGCGGGCCGAGCCTCGAGCCCGACGCGCTGCTGCGCCTGCTCGACACGCTCAACCCGAACCATGTCGCCGGCCGCATGACGCTGATCACCCGCTACGGCCACGACAAGATCGAGGCGCATCTGCCGAAGCTGGTGCGCGCGGTGAAGGAATCGGGCCACCCCGTCGTCTGGTCGTGCGACCCGATGCACGGCAACGTCATCAAGACGCCCAACGGCTACAAGACGCGGCCCTTCGAGCGCATCCTCGCCGAAGTGCGCGGCTTCTTCGCCGTGCACCGCGCCGAGGGCACCCACGGCGGCGGCATCCATATCGAGATGACCGGCCAGAACGTCACCGAATGCACGGGCGGCGCGATGGACGTGACCCAGATGGACCTCGCCGACCGCTACCACACCCACTGCGACCCGCGCCTCAACGCGGGGCAGAGCCTGGAGTTGGCCTTCCTGCTGGCCGAGATGCTCAACCAGGAAATGAGCGAGCGGGCGAAGCAGGCGGCTTAAGCGCGCGCCAATAGATAGCCGTCGCCTTCGCGGGGGCGACGGCTATTCCCTTACTTCTCGGCCGTCCCCGCCCATCGCTTCGTATCGGCGAACGCCCGCCCGAGCGCGACGTGCAGGTCGGCATCCTCCGCCGCGCCGCCGAGCGGCACCTTCTCGGTGAAATTGTCGCCCGGGCCGTGATAGTCGCTGCCGAGGAACGCCTCGAGCAGCCCCATGTCGGAAAAGCTGCCGCCGACCATCAGCGCGGGGACGTCCTTCGCGCCGAGCGCCCAGCCGTCCTGCCGCTGGACGAAGGCGTCGGCCTCGCCGTCGGTGTCGATCCGGCGCCCGAGCTTGGTCGCGACATCGCGCACCATCGCGTCATAGGCGGGGCGGCCGCGGCCGATCGTCGCGACCGGCGTGCCGCGCGGCGAGATGGCGATGGTGTCGATGTTGAGCGCGACGGTGATGTCGCCCAAGGGGACCACCGGATGGTCGGCGAAATAGGCGGCGCCGAGCAGCCCCTTCTCCTCGGCGGTGGTCGCGAGGAAATAGATGTCGCGGTCGGGGCGCGGCCCGCTCGCGAGCCGCTTCGCGACCTCGATCAGCACCGCGATCCCGCTCGCATTGTCGACCGCGCCGTTGCAGATGCGGTCGGCCGCTCCTTCGGGGCGGCAGATGCCGAGATGGTCCCAGTGGCCGAGGAACAGCACCGCCTTGCCGTCGGGCTTCGCGCCGGGCAGCTTCGCGATCACATTGTTGCTGGCGAAGGGCCGCACGGTCGAGGTCGCCGCGAAATCGGCGGTCACCGGCAGCGCGACGCCGCGATAGTCGGGCGCCTTCGCCGCCTCGCGCAGCGCGCCGCCGTCCTGCCCCGCGCGCGCGAACAGCGCATCGGACGCCTCGAGCGACAGGAAGCCGCTGATCGCCGGTCCCTGGCTCGCCTCCTCGGCGGGCCGCACCGTCTTGCCGGCGAGCGCGCCGCGAAGCTGCGCCCAGGGCACGGCGTCGGTCGCGACCACCAGCACCGCCGCGGCGCCCGCCTCTGCCAGCATCCGCCGCCGCTCGCGGTAGCGCGGCGGCTTGTCGCCATAGGGCGGATTGTCGAACAGCATGATCGCGAGCTTGCCCTTGACGTCGGTCGCGACCTTGCCCGCGCCGTCGATGCCATAGCCGACGAACACCGCGGGCACGTCCTTCAGCGTCACCGCGGGGTCGCGGCCGGTCAGGATGATGCCGTCATCCTCCAGCGCGAAGTCGCGGCCGTGGACGCGCAGCCTGGCGCTGCCGGAGACCGCCTCACTCTCGACCAGCGGCACCGGCTGCAGCCACGGCGTGGCGCTGCCCGGCACGGCTTCGAGCCCGGCCTTCGCCCATTCGCCGACGATATAGGCGATGGTACGGTCCTCGCCCTCGGTGCCCGGCGCCCGCCCCTCGAAGGCGTCGCCCGCCAGGATGCGGATATGCTCGGCCAGCTGCGCTTCGGTGACGGGAGCGTCGACGCCCTTGGCGAAGGCGGCGGGGGCCGCGAAAGCGGTGAAGGCGATGGCCGCGACGGCGGCGCGAAAGGCTGTCTTCTGCATGGACCGGCCGCATGACATGGACCGCCGGGGGAGGCAAGGCGCGTTTGTCGAACGACAGGCGGCGGCGTCCGGCCGGCATGCCCCCCCAAATCCGTTCGTGCTGAGCCTGTCGAAGCACCGTTCTTTTCTTACCGTCGAAAGAAAGGACGGCCCTTCGACAAGCTCAGGGCGAACGGGCTTGATTTTCGGCCGGTCCCATTCGAACCCATCGATTATCCTATCGCCCCGCCCGCTCCAGCAGCGCCCGTGCGGCGGCGACGTGCATGTCCTCGATCATCCGTCCTTCGTGCCGCTGCGCGCCGCCGGTCGCCGCCGCGACCAGCGCCTCGGCGGCGGCGATCTCGCGCTCCGATGGCGCGAAGGCGCTGTTGCACGGATCGACCTGCGACGGGTGGATCAGCGTCTTGCCGTCGAAGCCCAGCCGCCGCCCTTCGTCTGCCTCGGCAGCGAAGCCCGGCGCGTCGTCGATCGCGTTGTAGACGCCGTCGAAGCACCAGACGCCGCCCGCGCGCGCGGCGAGGACGATCGCCTGGATCGCATGGCCCATCGCGCTGCGGTCCGTGCCGTCCGGAAGCCGCAATTCGTGCGCGAGGTCGTTAAGCCCGGCGATCAGCCCGCGGGTCGCGGGGTCGGCGGCGACGGCGTGCGCGGCATAGATGGCGGCGGGGCTCTCGATCATCGCGAACAGCGGCAGCCCGAGCCCGCGCGCCGGGTCGAGATCGGCGGGCGCGTCGACCTTGGGTAGCACGACCGCGTCGAGCGCCAGCCCCGCGACCGCGCCGAGGTCGGCCGCCTGATGCGCGCTGCCGCTGCCGTTGATCCGCACCGCGACCCGCTTTCCGGCAAAGCCCGCCGTCACCGCCGCGCGCATCGCCTCGCGCGCCTCGGCCTTGCGATCCCCCGGCACCGCATCCTCGAGGTCGATGATCAGCATGTCGGCGGCGAGCGCGTGCGCCTTTTCGAGCGCGCGGGCGTTGGATGCGGGAACGTAGAGGAGCGAGCGCGGAGCGAAATCGGCCTGTGTCATGCGCTTTTCTGTGGCGCAGCCGCGCCATAGCCGCAATAAGGAAGGCGGTTTGCACGGACGATTTTGCGGGAGGGATGGTCAATGTATTTCGCGATCGCGCTGGTGGTGCTGGCGCTCGTCTTCCTGATCTGGGCGCTAACGCCGGTGCGGCAGGGCTATGCCTATACGATCGAGCGCTTCGGCCGCTACACGCACACGGCGCAGCCGGGTCTCAACTTCATCATGCCGATCTTCGACCGCGTCGGGCGCAAGGTGAACATGATGGAGCAGGTGCTCGACATTCCGGGGCAGGAGATCATCACCAAGGACAACGCGATGGTCGCGGTCGACGGCGTCGTCTTCTTCCAGGTGCTCGACGCCGCGAAGGCCGCCTATGAGGTCAGCGACCTCTATCTCGCGATCATGAACCTGACGACGACGAACCTGCGCACCGTCATGGGCTCGATGGACCTCGACGCGACGCTGTCGAAGCGCGACGAGATCAACGTCCGGCTGCTGCACGTCGTCGACGATGCGACGACGCCGTGGGGGGTGAAGATCACCCGCGTCGAGATCAAGGACATCCGCCCGCCCGCCGACATCTCGAACGCGATGGCGCGCCAGATGAAGGCCGAGCGCGAAAAGCGCGCGGTGATCCTCGAGGCCGAAGGGTCGCGTGCCTCCGAAATCCTGCGCGCCGAGGGCGAGAAGCAAGGCCAGATCCTGCAAGCCGAGGGGCGCCGCGAGGCCGCGTTCCGCGACGCCGAGGCGCGCGAGCGGCAAGCCGAAGCCGAGGCCAAGGCGACGCAGATGGTCTCCGATGCGATCGCGAGCGGCAATACGCAGGCGATCAACTATTTCGTCGCGCAGAAATATGTCGACGCGGTGAGCCAGTTCGCGACCAGCCCGAACAGCAAGACGATCCTGTTCCCGGTCGAGGCGACGCAGCTGATCGGCACGCTGGGCGGCATCGGCGAACTCGCGCGCGATGCGCTCGACCGCAAGGCGGGGGGCTGACATGCCCGACTGGCTGACGAACATGGAGCCGCACTGGGCGTGGCTGTCGCTCGGCGTGCTGCTCGCCGCCGCGGAGATCGTCGCGCCGGGCTTTTTCCTGATCTGGATCGGCGCCGCGGCGATCGTCACCGGCGTCGTCGCCTGGGTCGTTCCGCTCAGCATCCCGCTCCAGCTCGGCATCTTCGCGATCCTGTCCTTCGTCGCCCTCTACGGCGGGCGGCGCTGGCTGAAGGCGAACCCGATCACTTCGGCGGACCCGCACCTCAACCAACGCGCCGGGCGGCTGGTCGGCGAGGTGCTGACGGTGACCCGGGCGATCGAGGACGGCCGCGGCCGCGCCAAGGTCGGCGACGGCGAATGGCCGGTGCGCGGCCCCGACGCCGCGGAAGGCGCCAAGGTCCGCGTCGTCAGCGCCGACGGCGGAGTGCTGGTGGTGGAGGCGGCCTGACGGAAACACGTCGCCTTCGCGGGGGCGACGATGATTGTCTTAACCCCCCTTGGGCCGCGAATAGATCGCCACCACCTCGCCCAGCGCGCCGCTCTCGCCGATGTGCTTGAACCCGAGCTTCGCCGCCACCCGCTCCGATGCCTTGTTGCCAGGGTCGATGATGCAGCGCACGTCGGCGGCCTCCAGATGCGCGTCGGCCCAGCCGAGCGCGGCGGTCATCGCCTCGGTCGCATAGCCCGCGCCCCAATGATCGGCGTCGAAGGCCCAGCCCGCCTCGGGCACGCCTTCGAGTTCGGGGATGCCGCGGCCAAAATAGCTGAGCCCGCCCATGCCCACCAGCCGGTCGGCCGCGCGGTCGGCGAACACCCAATAGCCAAAGCCCATCACCGGCCACAGCCCGGCAGCCGCCAGAAACTTACTCCAGCTGACATCGGGCGCGCGCGGCTCGCCGCCGATGAAGCGCGTCACGCGCGCGTCGGCCCACATCGCGATATGGTCGTCCTTGTCGGCAAAGCGCGGTTCGCGCAGGCGCAGGCGCGGCGTGTCGATGACGGGAGGCGATGCAGACATCGCGCAGCGCTATCAGCGCGCCCCGCCGGCGGCAAGTGAGCCGAAATGTGGCGTTACTTTAGTTTCGCGCAAAGGCGCAAAGAGCGCAAAGAGGTTGCGCGATCCCGCGAAGCGGGTTTGTCAATCGACGGTGCGAATGACGCGACAAGGCTGGAAAATGGGGCCGGTCGGCCCGAACCAGCCTCTTCGCGCTCTTTGCGCCTTTGCGCGAAACCCCTTGGGGCCTCCCTCGCGCGCCCACCCCGCCGATGCAGGAACAAGCCGTCAGGCGGCCGCCGCGACCTCGCCGGCGGGCAGCACCGCATCGGCATAATCGCTCTCATATTTGCCGATCAGCGCGCGGTCGTCGTGGTTCCACGGGTGGAAGCCGGGCATGAAATAGGCGAGCCAGGGCAGGAAGCTCTTGCGCAGGATGCCGGGCCGCCCCAGCAGATACCACCAGATGCGCGCCGTCACGCGCCAGCCGGTCAGGCCGTCCTGCGCAAGCAGCGCCTTCATGCCGCGCACCCGCTTCGGCCAGAAGCGCGTCGTGATCACCAGCATCATCAGCGACTTCGCCTTCCAGCGCCGCCAGCGGCTCCAGTCCTTCGTCGCGTGGAGCCAGGTGTCGTAGGCGACGCCCTTGTGCTCGATCTCCTCGATCGCGTGCCATTTCCACAACGCGCCCCATTCGGGCTCGGCGCCCTCGTACATCCGCGCATCGCTCAGCATGATCGCCGCCATCATCGCGGTATAATGCTCGAGCGCGATCGTCGCCATCAGGTTGACGATCGGCGGGCGCGTCCTGATCTGCTCCATGATGTGATCGACGTCGGCCTCGAGCGCCGACAGGTCGTAGCCCGCCTCGGCCGCCTTGCGGTTGAAGACGACATGCTCGCGGCTGTGGATCACCTCCTGCTGCGTGAAGGCGCGGATTTCGCGGGCGAGCTTGTCGGGCACCCCGTCGCGGTGCGCCTTCACCGCCTCGATGAACATCGCCTCGCCCTTCGGAAAGGTCACCGACAGCGCGGTGTGAAAGGCCGAGGCGATCGGATCGCCGTTCAGCCACCAGCGGCCCTGCTGGTCGTCGCGGCCGAAGCGCCGGTCGCGCGGGGTGATCGAAAGGTCGGTGGGGGTCGGGGAGAGCGAAAGGCTGGACATATCTTCCTCACCGGCGAATAGGGGTGATGGCGCGGCGGCGCCGTAGGGGCATGTATCTAGGAATTACTTACAGTGGTGTCAATAGCAAAGAAGCGGCTCAGCCCGGAGGAAAGCCGTTCGGTCGCGCTCGAAGCGGCGCGGCAGATTCTGATCGAGATGGGGCCGCAGGCGGTGACCCTGAAAGCGGTGGCGTCGCGGATCGATCGCACCCACGCCAATCTGCTCCACCATTTCGGCAGCGCCGCGGGTCTGCAAAAGGCGCTCGCCGCCTATCTCGCCGAAACGGTGTGCGACACGATCGCCGCCAAGATGACCGCCTCGCCGCCGGGTGAGCGCAACGTGCGCGAGATCGTCGACCTCGCCTTCGACGCCTTCGATAGCGGCGGCGCGGGCGCGCTCGCGACCTGGATGGCGGCCACGGGCAACGACGATGCGCTCGACCCGATCGTCGCCGCGATCCACCGGCTGATCGACGGCATGGCGCCCGACGCGCACGAAAAGCGGCTGATGCACGAGGATACGCTCGCGCTCGTCCTGATGGCGATGGGCGACGCGCAGCTCGGCGGCGCGATGGCCGAAGCGCTCGGCCTGCCCCGCGACACCGCGCGCGCGCTCGCGACCGAGCTGATCACGGGCCGCATCGCGGCCTTCTGGGCCGAGCAGGGCGGGAACGCGGGCTAAAGACTCGCAATTCCGCGCCGCACACGCTACTGGCGCCGCGATCCCCTCATTCCGTTCGCATCGAGCGAAGTCGAGATGCCCCTCGGTCGTGCAATCCGATGGGTGTCTCGACTTCGCTCGACACGAACGGGAATTGATGTGTAGCTTTCCCATTCTGCCTCAAGGGCCCCACCATGCACTTCCTCGACCAAGCCAAGATCTTCATCAAATCCGGCGACGGCGGCCCCGGCGCGGTGTCGTTCCGGCGCGAAAAGTACATCGAATATGGCGGCCCCGACGGCGGCAACGGCGGCAAGGGCGGCGACGTGGTCTTCGAGGCGGTCGCCGGGCTCAACACGCTGATCGACTTTCGCTACACCCAGCATTTCAAGGCGAAGCGCGGCACCCCCGGCGCGGGGCGCGACCGCACCGGCGCGGGCGGCCCCGACCTCGTCATCCAGGTCCCGATCGGCACCCAGATCCTCGACGATGATGAGGATCGCAGCCTGCTCGCCGACCTGACGAAAGAGGGTGAACGGCTCGTCTTCCTCCGCGGCGGCGATGGCGGGCGCGGCAATGCGAGCTACAAGACCAGCACCAACCGCGCGCCGCGCCAGCACGGACCCGGCTGGCCGGGCGAGGAAATGTGGGTGTGGCTGCGGCTGAAGCTGCTCGCCGACGCGGGCCTCGTCGGGCTGCCCAACGCGGGCAAGTCGACCTTCATCAACGCGGTCACGAACGCGCAGGCCAAGGTCGGCGCCTATGCCTTCACCACGCTCCGCCCGCAGCTCGGCGTCGTCAGTCACAAGGGGCACGAGTTCGTCATCGCAGACATCCCCGGCCTGATCGAGGGCGCGGCCGAGGGCGCCGGGGTCGGCGACCGCTTCCTCGGCCATATCGAGCGCTGCCGCGTGCTGCTCCATCTGGTCGACGCGAACGACGCCGATGTCGCGACCAGCTATCGCATCGTCCGCGACGAACTCGAAGCCTATGGCGCCGATCTGGTCGACAAGCCGGTGATCGTTGCCCTCAACAAGATCGACACGCTCGACGACGAGCTGATCGCCGCGCTCTCGGCCGAGCTCGCCGCCGAAAGCGGCCACAAGGTGATGGCGCTCTCGGGCGCGAGCGGCGCGGGGGTCGACGCGGTGCTCGACAAGCTGCTCGAAGCGATCGGCCATCCCGAGCCGGGCGAGGACGAAAGCGAAGACGCTGGCGGCGACTGGTCGCCGATCTGATCACTGCACTTCGAGCACCATGTTGAACGGGCCTTCGGTCGCCCGCCGCACCGTTCCAAAGCCGCCCTCGCGGATGATTTCCGACAGCCGCGCCTCGCCCGCCTGTGCGCCGAGCGCCTCGCCGACCTCCTGATCGAGCGAGGTCGGCACGCAGATCATGGTCGAGGCGTTGTAATAGAGGCGCCCGACCGGATTCATATTCTCGGCGGGCGCGTCCCCCGCGATCGGCTCGACGATCATCCAGTGGCCGCCCGGCGTCAATATGCGCCGCATATGCGCAGCGCAGCCGCGGGGATCGCCCATATCGTGCAGGCAATCATACATGGTGATCAGGTCGAAGCCGTCCTCGGCGATTTCCTTCGCCGCGGCGACCTCGAACCGCACGCGGTCGCCATAGCCATGCGCGGCCGCATGCCGCCGCGCTTCGTCGATCGACGGCGCGTGGAAGTCGAAGCCGACGAACGCGCTCTCGGGATAGGCATCGGCCATCAGCAACGTCGAGAAGCCGACTCCGCATCCGACATCGGCGACCTTCGCGCCGCGGCGCAGCTTCGCCTCGACCCCATCCAGCGCCGGAATCCAGTTCTGGACGATATTGTTGACATAGCCCGGCCGGAAGAAGGCCCCGGTCGCGCAGAACAGGCAGCCCGCATGATCGCCCCAGCGCACGCCGGTGCCGTGGCGGAAACATTGTTCGACCTTGGGTTCGGCTTCGATCATCGCCGCGATCAGCTCGAAAGCGCCGGCCAGATAGACGGGGCTGTCGGGTTCGGCGAATATCATCGCCTGTTCGGGTGAAAGGCTGAACCGATCCGACGCCGGATCATGGTCGATATAGCCGTTCGCGGCCTGGGCGAGCGCCCATTCGCGGACGTAGCGCTCGTGCAGCCCGCCGGCGCGCGACGCCAGTTCGGCCGCCGTTGCCGGTGCCTCCGCGAGCGCATCGAACAGGCCGAGCCGAAATCCCAGCCGCACCGTCGGCACGCTCATTCCGCCGCCGAGATCGCCCAGCATCTTGCCGACGAACGCGTGCAGCCTGTCTTCATCGATTGCCGTCGCCATCTATCCTCTCCTGCAAAGGGGGTGTGCGACTCTCCAGAAGGGCTCGATGAGAAGACCAGCATAGCATATCGCGAGGGAAACGGCACCACGGCACGGATATTCGCATTGGCACCCCTGCGCGCGCGCGCTATCGGCGCAGGAATGACCCTGTTCCCCCCCGCCTCCTGCTCCCGGCTGATCGTCAAGATCGGATCGGCGCTGCTCGTCGACGAAGGCGGCGCGGTGCGGCGCGACTGGCTCGCGGGGATCGCCGCCGATATCGCGGAACGGACGCGCGAGGGGCAGCAGGTCGCGGTCGTCTCGTCGGGCGCGATCGCGCTCGGCGCGCGGCGGCTGGGGCTCGCCAAGGGCGGCCGCGCGAGCCTCGAGGATGCGCAGGCCGCCGCGGCGACCGGACAGATCGCGCTATCGCAGGTCTGGGCCGAGGTGCTCGGCGCCGAGGGGCTGACCGCGGCGCAGATGCTCGTCACCCTCGACGATCTCGAACATCGCCGCCGCTATCTCAACGCCGCGGCGACGCTCGACCGGCTGCTGTCCTTGCGCGTCGTGCCGGTCATCAACGAGAATGACAGCGTCGCGACCGCCGAAATCCGTTTCGGCGACAACGACCGGCTCGCCGCGCGCGTCGCGCAGGCGGCGGGCGCGGGCGGCGTCATCCTGCTCTCCGACATCGACGGGCTCTACGACCGCAACCCGGCGCTGGAAGGCGCCCGGCATATCGCGCGCGTCGACCGCATCGACACCGCCATCGAGGCGATGGCCGACACCGGCTCGGCGTCGGGCATGGGGTCGGGGGGCATGGTGTCGAAGATCGCGGCGGCACGGATCGCCGGCGCCGCGGGCGCACATCTCGCCATCGCCTCGGGGCGGATCGACCGGCCGCTGTCGGCCGAGGCGCGCCACACGCTGTTCGCCGCAGAGAAAGGCGCGAGCGCGCGCAAGGCGTGGCTCGCCGGCGGACTGACCGCCAAGGGCCGCCTGTCCATCGACGCGGGGGCGGTGAAGGCGCTCGGCGGCGGCGCCAGCCTGCTCGCGGCGGGCGTGACCGGCGCGAGCGGCGGCTTCAAGCGCGGCGACATCCTCGACATCGCGGGGCCCGACGGCCGCGTCGTCGCGCGCGGCCTGTCCGAATATCCCGCCGCCGACATCGCGGCGATCCTCGGCCTCGGCCGCGACGCGCAGGAAGCCACGCTCGGCTATGCGCCGCGCAGCGCCGTCGTCCACCGCGACCATCTGGTGCTGCTGTGAACACCCCCACCCTCGCGATGACCGGCGCGACCGGTTTCGTCGGCGGCGCGACCCTCGGCCAGGCGGTCGCGGCGGGCTGGCACGTCCGCGCCCTCACCCGCCGCCCGCAGCCCGAACGCGAGGGCGTGACCTGGATCGCCGGCGCGCTCGACCAGCCCGCGAGCCTCGCCGAGATGGCGGCGGGCAGCGACGCCGTGCTGCACATCGCGGGCGTCGTCAACGTCCCCACCCGCGCGGCGTTCGAGACCGGCAACGCGGTCGCGACCGGCCATGTCGTCGACGCCGCGCGCGCCGCGGGGGTGACGCGCTTCGTCCACGTCTCCTCGCTCGCGGCGCGCAAGCCCGAAATTTCCAACTATAGCTGGTCGAAGGCGCGCGCCGAGACGATCGTCCGCGCGAGCGGGCTCGACTGGACGATCGTGCGCCCGCCCGCGGTTTTCGGCCCCGGCGACACCGAGATGCTCGACCTGTTCCGCATGGCACGGCGCGGCGTCGCGCTGCTGCCGCCCGCGGGGCGCCTATCGGCGATCTACGTCGACGAACTCGCACGCCTGCTCGTCGCGCTCGCCGCCGACCGCGACGCGAGCATCGGCGCGACCTACGAGCCCGACGACGGCCACCCGAACGGCTGGTCGCACCGCAGCTTCGCGCGCGCGATCGGCCGCGCGGTCGGGCGCAGCCACGTCTCGACGCTCGCGGTGCCCGGGGTCGTGCTCAGGGCCGGCGGGCGGCTCGACACGCTCGTCCGCCGCAGCCGCGCCAAGCTGACCCCCGACCGCGCGCGCTATATCGCGCATCCCGACTGGGTCGTCGCCGAGGGCGCCTGCCCCCCCGCCGCGCTCTGGCAGCCCGAAACCGCGACCGGCGACGCGCTCGCGGAAACGGTGCGCTGGTATCGCCGCGAAGGCTGGCTCTGACGCTCACGTCGCCGATGGGGCAGCATGGCCCGCCGGTCGAAGCGTGCATTGCCAAGGATGGGCGGCGCGATTAGGTCTGGGGCATGACCGATAGCACCGCCACGCCGCCGAACAGCAACCAGGGTCCCTGGGCGATCCCCGTCCGCCGTCCGCTGCCGGGCGACGACAAGCCCAAATCGACCACCAGCTTCCCGCGCAAGGTCTGGCACCTGCTCGTCGCGATCAAGGACGGGCTCGCGCTCGTCTTCCTCCTCATGTTTTTCGCGCTGCTGTTCGGCCTGCTCTCGGGCCGCCCGAACGCGGCGCTGCCGGTCAGCGAGGGCGCGCTGCTGCTCGAACTCGACGGCGTCGTCACCGAACAGCCGGCCGAGATCGACCCCTTCGCCGCGCTGTCGGGCGGGCAGGACCTCAAGGAATATCGCGTCCGCGACGTCGTCCATGCGCTCGAAACCGCGGCCGACGACAAACGCGTCACCTCGGTCGTGCTCGACCTCGACCGATTCCTCGGCGGCGGGCAGGTCTCGCTCGCCGAGATCGGCGCCGCGATCGACAAGGTGCGCGCGAAGAAGAAGCCGGTGCTCGCCTTCGCGACCGCCTACACCACCGACAGCTACCAGATCGCCTCGCACGCGAGCGAGATCTGGTCCGATCCGATCGGCGGCGTCGCCATCGCGGGGCCGGGCGGGTCGCACCTCTATTACAAGGGGCTGATGGACCGGCTCGGCATTACCGCGCACATCTACCGCGTCGGCACCTTCAAGAGCGCGGTCGAACCCTTCCTGCGCAGCGACCAGTCGCCCGAGGCGAAGGAGGCCGACCTCGCCTATGCCTCGGTGCTGTGGGACAAATGGCGGAGCGACGTCCAAAAGGCGCGGCCGCAAGCGAAGATCGACGCCTTCATCGCCGATACGCCGGGCCTCGTGAAAGCCGCCGGCAACGATCTGTCGAAGGCGTCGCTCGACGCCGGGCTGGTCGACAAGGTCGGCAGCCGGATGGCGTTCGGAACGCGCGTCGCCGAAATCAGCGGCGCCTATGACGACAGCCAGCCGTGGGACTATAACGCGATCCCGCTCGACAATTGGGTCGCCGCCAACCCGCCGGGGAAGGAGGGCACCGCGATCGCCGTCGTTCCCGTGATCGGCGAGATCGTCGACGGCGAAGCCTCGAACGGCACCGCGGGCGGCGAAACGATCGCGCAGCACGTTCTCGACGCCGCGGCCGACGACGGGGTCAAGGCGATCGTCCTCCGCGTCGATTCGCCGGGCGGCTCGGTGCTCGCTTCCGAAGAGATCCGCCAGGCGCTGCTCGCCGCGAAGGCGAAGAAGAAGCCGATCGTGGTGTCGATGGCGAATGTCGCGGCGTCGGGCGGCTATTGGGTGTCGACCCCCGCCGACCGCATCTTCGCCGAGCCCGACACGATCACCGGGTCGATCGGCGTCTTCGGCATCCTGCCGAGCTTCGACCAGGCGCTCGCCAAGATCGGCGTCACCGCCGACGGCATCGCGACGACCCCGCTGTCGGGCCAGCCCGACATCCTCGGCGGGGTGAACGACGAGTTCAACCAGCTTGCGCAGGCAAGCGTCGAGGACATTTACGCGCGCTTCACCGGGCTGGTCGCCAAGAGCCGCAAGCAGCCGGTGGAGAAGATCGAGACCATTGCCGAAGGCCGCGTCTGGGCGGGTGGCACCGCGCGCCAGCTCGGCCTCGTCGACCAGTTCGGCGGGCTGCCCGAGGCGCTCGCGGCAGCGGCGAAGCTCGCCAAGGTCGACGGCGATTATCACGCCAAATATTTCGAGGACGAGCCGAGCGAATTTTCGAAGATGCTCGCCGGGCTGTTCGGCGTCGATCAGGAAGAGGCGGCGATGGCGCCGCGCGGCTGGTTCGGCATCGCGGCGATGAAGCGCCAGCTCACCGAGCGGCGGCTGGCGCAGGACCTGTCGCTGCTGACCGAGGCGGGTTCGGTGCAGGCCGCCTGCCTCGACTGCCGCGCCTATCTGCCCGCCGCCGTGCCGCATTCGCGCGGCGCGGACACGACCGGCCTGCTGGCGAAGCTGGCGCTACTGCTGAAATCCTGATCCCCCTCCCGCGGCCGGAAGGGGAGAGATCAGGCCGCGACCACCGCGTCCTTCGCATGCTCCGCGATCGCGCCGGTCAGCGTGTCGACCAGCGCGAGCGGCAGGTCGTGCCCCATGCCGGGGATCGTCATCAGCCGCGCCCCGGCGATGCTCGCGGCGGTGTCGCGGCCGCCCGCCAGCGGCACGAGCGGATCGTCCTCGCCGTGGATGACGAGCGTCGGCGCCTTGACGTCCTTCAGCATCGCGCGCCGGTCGCCGTCGGCGACGATCGCCGCCATCTGGCGCGCGACACCCTGCGGATAGAAGCCGCGCTCGTAATCGGCGCGCACCCGGCGCTGCAGCCGCGCCTCCTCGGCGGGGTAGCCGGGACTGCCGATCACCCGCGCCGCGCGCACCGAATAGGCGATCATGTCCTCGGGATCGCCGCCCATCGGCCGGTTCGCGAGTACCTGCATCGCCTCCTTCCGCGCGCGCGGCAGGCGGCGGTTGCCGGTCGTCGACATGATCGAGGTCAGCGACAGCACGCGCTCGGGATAGCGCGCGGCGATATGCTGCGCGATCATCCCGCCCATCGACGCGCCGACGATGTGCGCGCGCTCGATGCCGAGCCGGTCGAGCAGCGCCATGCCGTCGGCCGCCATGTCGGCGAGCGTATAGGCCGGGCGCACCGGCAACCCGATCGCCGCCTTCACGAACATCCATTTGAGGTTGGGCACCCCCGCCGCCTCGAAGCGCGTCGACAGGCCGACGTCGCGATTGTCGTAGCGGATGGTGCGGAACCCCCGCGCGTTCAGCGCATCGACGAATTCGTCTGGCCACAGGGTCAGCTGCCCGCCCAGCCCCATCACCAGCAGGATCACCGGCGCGTCGCGCGGCCCCTTGTCCTCATAGGTGATCGAAAGGCCGTTCGCGGTCGTCTGTTCGGTCGTCATGCGGTTATATCCGTCAGCTGGCGGTTGCCGGGCGATAATGCGCGGAGTCGGTGGTGAATTCGGCGCGGCCATAGCCCGCAAGCTGGCGCTCGATCCGGCGCACGAGCCGCCGGTCGGCGAGGTGGCGGACGACGGGCAGGCGCGACGCGGCGCGATAGGCGGCCATGCGCCCCGCGACGGCCAGCATCGTCGCGCCATAGATCAGATGGTCGCGGCGCGAGACCGGCACGCCAACATCGGCCGCGCGCTCCTCGTCCCCGCTCAGAAACGCCTTCACGAAGAAGACGCGGCTGACCGAGCGCTCGAGCCGGCGCTTGACGCGTCCCTTGGGCGAGGGGTCGGCCGACAGCTCGGCCTCCATCGTCGCGCGCAGCAGGCCGCCACAGACGCGGTCGTCATATTCGTAGCGCAGGGTGGCGCTGCGCGTGCGCCAGATGCGAACGATCTCCTGCGGCGTGTCGGCGAGCAGATCCTCGGGCAGGCCGAGAAGATAGCAGCGGTAGCGCGCGAGCTCGACCCGCCCGCGTTCGAGCCGGTTGAAGCGGGTGCGCCCCTTCGCCAGCACCTCCTGCGACAGGAAATAGACGGGGATGAGCCCCGCGGGCATCTGGTCGAGCTGCGGGATCGGCATGCCATACGTTTCGGCGTCCCACATGTCCGGCCGCGACAGCACGTTGACGCGCACCATCGAGTGCATCAGCCGCACCATCGCCGCGGCCTTGAAGCCGGGCCCGAAGCGTCCCAGCGCGCCCGGCAGCGCGGTCGTCGCAAAGAAGGTTGCGGTCTCCTTCACCCGCCGCGCCGCGGTCCCATGGCCGAGCGTGCCGGTCAGCGCCATCGGCAGCGCCGAATATTTGTTGAGGAAGGTCGCGATGAAGGCGCCGCGGATCAGGAAGGGCGAGAGGTTCGCGGTCGCATTGCGCTCGTAGGCCGCGCCTTCCTCGACCAGTTCCATGTCGAGCCACGTCGGCTTCTGCTCCATCTCGTGGATCAGCGCCGCGAGTTCGGGCGGCGCGTCCTCGACCGCCGCCACGCCGCGATCGCACGCCTCGACCAGCATCGCGACGGTGCGCTGGAAACCATAGCGCGGCATCAGCGCCGCATAGGCGTCGCCGGTGCGGTCGCCGAGCATCGTATATTCGCGGATGCGCGCGAGCAGCTCCGCGTCCTCCAGATAGGCGGCCCGGTCGGCTCCCCGGACCCGGCCGAGCTCGCTGACCGCATCGGCCTCGGGCGCCCAGCGCTCGGGCGCCTTGTCGAAATCGAAGCGCCCGAACAGGTCGGGCAAGGCATCGGCCTGGCCGCGCACCCGGCGGGCGATCGTGCTGACATCGCTGTTCATAAGGCGAACCTGCCACAGATTCGCGATTTGGCAAGCCTATCCGGTTTTCGGGCCGCGATAGGCCGGAAGCGCGAGCGACCAGCGGATCGCCGCGCCGCGCAGCGCAAAGCCCGCCCCGGCGCCCGCAACCGCCGCGACGGGCGTTCCGGCCCCCAGCCATTGCAGCAGGAGGAAGAGTCCCGAGGCGAGCGCCGCGGCGGTGACATAGACTTCGGGCCGCATGATGATCGACGGCACCCCCGCCAATACGTCGCGGATCGTGCCGCCGACGCAGCCGGTGATCACACCCATCATCAGCGCGGGCACCGGAGGCACGCCCCACGCCATCGCCTTCGCGGTGCCGAACACGGCATAGGCGGCGAGTCCGACCGCATCGGCCCATTCGAGCAATTGACCCTGCCACCAGCGTTCGGGCGTTACCCAGACGACCAGCGCGATCACGATGCACATCGCGGCGATCGCGCCGTCGTGCACCCAGAACACCGGCGCGCCGATGAGCAGGTCGCGCACGCTGCCGCCGCCGACCCCGGTGACGAGCGCGAAGAAGCTCGCGGTGACCAGCGTCTGCCGCAGCCGCACCGCCATCAGCGCGCCCGACAGCGCGAAGACGCCGATGCCGACCAGGTCGAGCAGCCGGACGATCAGCGCATTGTCGAGCTCGGGCATCGCCGACGCTATTCCGCCGCCGGACGCACGCCGCCGATGATCGACAGGACGATGGCGGTCACCGCGTTGCGGATCGCGGGCTCGGCCTGGGGCGCGAAGAAGGGCGAGTGATTGGTCGGGGCCGGCTCGCCCTTCGCCTTTAGGTCGGCGAGGACCGCGGGATCATAGCCGCCGATGCCAAAGAAGACCGACGGCACCCCCGCCTCGACATATTCCGAATAATCCTCGCTCCCCGACAGGGGCGCGGCGCTGGCGGGCGCGAAGACCAGTCCCTTGCCGAACACCGGCCCGAGCAGCCCGGCTGCCGACGCCGCCATCGCCTCGTCGTTCATCAGCACGCCGGTGCCGCCCAGATAGGTGACCGTCGGTTCGGGGGCGTTGCCCATCGCCGCCGCGGCCTTGGCCGCGCGCGCCGTTCCGGTGCGCAGCAGGTCGCGCACCTCGGGCGACTGCGAGCGGAGGTTGACCTTCACCTCGGCGCTGTCGGGGATGATGTTCGGGGCGCTGCCGGCATGGATCGCGCCCACCGTCAGCACGCCGAACGCCGCCGGGTCCTTTTCGCGGCTGATCAGCACCTGCGCGTCGGTGACGAAGCGCGCCGCGATCGGGATCGGGTCGATCGTCGCGGCGGGCATCGAACCGTGGCCGCCGCGGCCGTGGAAGATCACCGAATAGCTGTCCGACGCCGACGAGGACGGTCCGGCCTTGATCGCCACCACGCCCGAAGGAAGGTTGCTGACATGCGCGGCGAAACCGAAGTCGGGCTTCGGAAAGCGCGTCAGCAGCCCGTCGTCGAGCATCGCCCGCGCGCCCTTCAGCGTTTCTTCGGCGGGCTGGCCGATCAGCACCACCGTGCCCGACCAGCTGTCACGCATCGCCGAAAGCGCCTGCGCGACGCCGACCAGATAGGCGACATGGGTGTCGTGGCCGCAGGCGTGCATCACGGGCACATCCTTGCCCTCATAGGTCGCACGCGCCTTGCTCGCCCACGCGAGGCCGGTCTTCTCCTCAAGCGGCAGCGCGTCCATGTCGGCGCGGACGAGGATAGTCGGGCCATCGCCATTCTTCAGCACGCCGACGACGCCGGTGCCGCCGACCTTCTCGGTCACGGCAAAGCCCGCCTTGCGGAGTTGCTGCGCGAGGATGCCCGCGGTGCGCACCTCCTGCATCCCGAGTTCGGGGTGGAGGTGCAGATCCTTGTAGATCGCCTCCAGCGCGGGATAGTTCTTGTCAAGCAGCGCCGACAGCCGCGCATTGGCGGCCGCCATGTCGGGCGCCGCGCGCGCGCCGGTCGCCGCCAGCGACAGGGCCAGCGAAGCCGCCACCCAGAGTCCGCGCTTCGCCATATCCTGTCTCCCCCTGTGCTGTTGGTCAGATGTGGATGGGCTTGCCCGTCACCGCCATCGCGGCTTCCTTAATCGCCTCGCTGTGCGTCGGATGCGCGTGGCAGGTGTAGGCGATGTCTTCGCTGGTCGCGCCGAATTCCATCGCCTGCGCCGCCTGCGCGATCATCGTGCCGGCGACGCTCGCGATGCACCACACGCCGAGCACGCGGTCGGTCTTGGCATCTGCGATGACCTTCACGAAGCCGTCGGGTTCGTGGTTGGTCTTGGCGCGGCTGTTGGCGAGCATCGGGAATTTGCCGACCTTGACCGCGCCCTTTTCCCCACCCGCCTTCTCGACCGCCTGCTCCTCGGTCAACCCGACGCCGGCGATCTCGGGCCAAGTGTAGACGACCAACGGGATGACGTCGTGGTTCACGATGCCGGTCTGCCCTGCGATATTCTCGGCGCAGGCGATGCCTTCGTCCTCGGCCTTGTGCGCGAGCATTGGGCCGGGAATGACGTCGCCGATCGCCCAGATGCCGTCGACCGCGGTGCGGAAATCATGGTCGGTCTCGATCTGGCCGCGCTTGTTGAGCTCCAGCCCCGCCTTGTCGAGGCCGAGCCCTTCGGTGTTCGGACGCCGCCCGATCGACACCAGAACGACGTCCGCTTCCAGCGTTTCGGGGTCGCCGCCGGCCGCGGGTTCGAGCGTCAGCACCGCTTTCTTGCCCTTCACCTCGGCACTGGTGACCTTGGTCTTGAGCTTGAACTCGATGCCCTGCTTCTTGAAGATCTTGTTCGCTTCCTTGCGGACGTCGCCGTCCATGCCGGGCAGGATCTGGTCGAGGAATTCGACGCAGGTCACCTTGGCGCCGAGGCGGCGCCACACGCTGCCGAGTTCGAGCCCGATCACCCCGCCGCCGATCACGACCATATGGGCCGGAACCTTGGCGAGTTCGAGCGCGCCGGTCGAATCGACGATGATCCCCTTGGCATTATCGACCTCGACGCCCGGAAGCGGGGTCACCGACGAGCCGGTGGCGATGATGATGTTCTTCGCGCGCACGGCTTTGCCCGCGACGTCGACCGTGTCAGCGGCGGTGAATTTGGCATAACCCTTCAGCCAGTCGATCTTGTTCTTCTTGAACAAAAACTCGATGCCGCCGGTCAGACCCTTCACCGCATCCTTGCGCTGGCCGTGCATCGTGCCGAGATCGAGCTCGGGCTTCACCTTGATGCCCATCGCCGCCATCGCGCCGCCCGCGGCCGCCTCGAAATATTCCGACGCGTGGAGCATCGCCTTCGACGGGATGCAGCCGACGTTGAGGCAAGTGCCACCCAGCGTCTCGCGCCCCTCGGCGCATGCGGTCTTGAGGCCCAATTGCGCCGCGCGGATCGCCGCGACATAGCCGCCGGGGCCGGCACCGATGACAAGGACGTCGTAGTCGTAATCAGCCATAACTCACTCCATATGCGTTCCTGCGAAAGCAGGAACCCAGGGTCCGGTTGCACCAACATTGCAATCCACCCTGGGCTCCTGCGTACGCAGGAGCACAAACATCACAAATCGATCAGCAGCCGCGTCGGATCCTCGATCGCTTCCTTGATCGTCTTCAGGAAGGTCACCGCCTCGCGGCCGTCGACCAGCCGGTGGTCATAGCTGAGCGCGAGATACATCATCGGGCGGATGACGATCTCGCCGTTCCGCACGACCGGGCGGTCCTCGATGCGGTGGAGGCCGAGCACCGCCGACTGCGGCGGGTTGATGATCGGGGTCGACATCAGGCCGCCGAACACGCCGCCGTTCGAGATGGTGAAGGTGCCGCCGGTCATGTCCTCCATCGTCAGCGTGCCCTCCTTGGCGCGCTTGCCGAGGTCGGCGATCGCCTTTTCGATTCCGGCGAAGGACAGGCTGTCGGCGTTCCGGACGATCGGCACCACGAGGCCGTTGGGCGCGCTGACCGCGATCGAGACGTCGAGATAGTCGTAATAGACGATCTCGTCGCCGTCGATGCGGCCGTTGACCGCGGGAATGTCGTGCGCCGCGAGCGCGACCGCCTTGGTGAAGAAGCTCATGAAGCCGAGGCGGACGCCATGCTTCTTTTCGAAGCCGTCGCGATATTTCTCGCGCGCCTCGATCACCGCCGACATGTCGCAGTCGTTGAAGGTGGTCAGCATCGCCGCGGTGTCCTGCGCCGACTTCAGCCGCTTGGCGATCGTCTGGCGCATCCGCGTCATCTTGACGCGCTCCTCGCGGCGGCCCGGCGCGCCGCTCGCGGCGGGAGCCGGCGCGGCGGCGGGCGCGGGCGCAGCGGCCGCATCGGGCGCCGCATTGGCGGCGGCGAGCACGTCTTCCTTGGTCAGCCGGCCATCCTTACCGCTGCCCTTGATCTTGCTCGGGTCGAGCCCGTGCTCGAGCACCAGGCGCCGCACCGCGGGCGACAGCGTCGTCACCGTGTCGGCCGCCTCGTCACCGGTCGTCGCCGGTGCTGGAGCCGCGGCCTCGGCCTTCGCCGCAGGAGCGGGCGCAGCGGCGGGCGCCGGGGCAGCGGATGCCGCCTTGCCCCCGCCCGCTTCGATCGTCGCGATCACCGCGCCGACATTGACCGTGTCGCCGACCGCGGCGACCTGCTGGCCCATCACGCCCGCGACCGGGGACGGCACCTCGACCGCGACCTTGTCGGTTTCGAGGCTGGCGATCGGCTCGTCGGCCGCGACCGCATCGCCCGGCTGCTTCAGCCATTCGCCGATCGTCGCTTCGGTGACGCTTTCGCCGAGGGTGGGAACTTTGACTTCGGTGCTCATGGGGTCATTCCTTGCGGGAGATCAGGCTTTTTTCTTGGTGCGGCGGATTTCGGCGCGAACGCTGAGGTCGAGCGCGTCGGCGACGAGCGCCGCCTGCTCGGTCTGGTGACGGCTCATCAGGCCCGTCGCGGGCGATGCCGCGGCGGCGCGGCCGGCGTAGCGCGGCCGCATCCCCTTGTGCCCCGCCGCGTGCAGGCTTTCCTCGATCAGCGATTCGACGAAGAACCAGGCGCCGTTGTTGCGCGGCTCTTCCTGCGCCCACACCACCGCTTCGAGATTCGTCATCCGCTTGAGCCGGACGGCGAGCGCCTCGCCGGGGAAGGGGTAGAGCTGTTCGATGCGCACCACGCTGACGTCTTCGAGCCCCGCGCTGTCGCGCGCTTCCATCAGGTCATAGGCGACCTTGCCCGAACAGAGCACCAGCCGCCGGATCTTGTCGTCGGCGGGCGGCGTCATGTCGGACTTGATCCGCATGAAATGGCTGTCACCGAGGAACTCGTCGCGGCTGCTGACCGCGAGCTTGTGCCGCAGCAGCGACTTGGGCGTCATGATGATCAGCGGCTTGCGGAAGTCGCGGAGCATCTGGCGGCGCAGGACGTGGAAATAATTGGCCGGCGTCGTGATGTTGCAGACCTGGATATTGTCGCCCGCGCACAGCTGGAGGAAGCGTTCGAGGCGCGCCGAGCTGTGCTCGGGCCCCTGCCCCTCATAGCCGTGCGGCAGCAGCAGCACGAGGCCGTTGGCGCGCAGCCATTTGGCTTCGCCCGACGCGATGAACTGGTCGATCATGATCTGCGCGCCATTGGCGAAGTCGCCGAACTGCGCTTCCCACAGCACCAGGCTCTTCGGATCGGCCATCGCATAGCCATATTCGAAGCCGAGCACGCCATATTCGCTCAAGGGACTGTCGAGCACCTCGAAGCGGCCGTGCGGCAGCGTCTTCAGCGGCACATATTTGGCCTCGGTCGTCTGGTCGACCCAGACGGCGTGGCGCTGGCTGAAGGTGCCGCGGCCCGAATCCTGGCCCGACAGGCGGACCTGATAGCCCTCGCTGAGCAGGGTGCCGAAGGCGAGCGCCTCGCCGGTCGCCCAGTCGAAATTCTCGCCCGACTTGAACATCTCGGCGCGCCCGTCGATCACGCGGCGCAGCGTCTTGTGGGCGTCGAGGTCGTCGGGGATCGTGGTGATCGCGCGGCCGACCGCGTCGAACAGCTTGCGCTCGACCCCGGTTTCGACATTGCGGCGGTTGCCGTCGTCGTCCTTGGGTGCATAGAGCCCCGACCAGCGCCCGGCGAACCAGTCGGCCTTGTTCGGCTTGTAATCCGCGCCGAGCTTGAATTCCTCCTCGAGATGCGCGGTGAATTCGGCGCGATGCTGCGCGACGAAATCGCCGCCGATCACGCCTTCGTCGACCAGCCGCGCCGCGAACAATTCGCTGACCGGCGGATGCTTGCGGATGATCTTGTACATCAGCGGCTGGGTGAAGCTCGGCTCGTCGCCCTCGTTGTGGCCGAACCGGCGGTAGCACCACATGTCGATGACGATGTCGCGCTTGAACTGCTGGCGGAAATCGATCGCGAGCTTGCAGGCGAAGGTCACCGCTTCGGGATCGTCGCCGTTGACGTGGAGGATCGGCGCCTGGACGCCCTTGGCGACGTCCGACGGATAGGGCGAGGAGCGCGCGAACTGCGGGCTCGTCGTGAAGCCGATCTGGTTGTTGACGATGAAATGGATGCAGCCGCCGGTGTTGTAGCCCGGAACGCCCGAGAAGCCGAGGCATTCCCAGACGATGCCCTGCCCCGCGAAGGCCGCGTCGCCGTGGATCAGCACCGGCAGCACCTGCTCGTGCTTTTCGAGGTCGTCGCGGTGGACCTGCTGCGCGCGCACCTTGCCGAGCACGACGGGGTCGACCGCCTCGAGGTGCGAGGGGTTGGGGACGAGCGACATATGGACGCTGATCCCGTCGAACTCGCGGTCGGTCGAGGTGCCGAGGTGATATTTGACGTCGCCCGACCCGCCGACGTCGGTGGGGTTGGCGCTGCCGCCGTGGAATTCGTGGAAGATGACGCGGTAGGGCTTCGCCATGACGTTGGCGAGCATGTTGAGCCGCCCGCGGTGCGCCATGCCGTACACGATCTCGCGCACGCCGTACTGGCCGCCATATTTGATGATCGCTTCCATCGCCGGGATCATCGCCTCGCCGCCGTCGAGCCCGAAGCGCTTGGTGCCGACATATTTCTTGGCGAGGAACTTCTCCCATTCCTCGGCGTCGATCACCTTCTTGAGGATCGCCTGCTTGCCCTCGGGGGTGAACTCGACATGCTTGTCGGCGCCCTCCATCCGGTCCTGCAGGAAGCGCCGCTCCTCGACGTCGGCGATGTGCATATATTCGAGGCCGACGTGCCCGCAGTAATTGGCCTGCAGGATCGCGACGATCTCGCGCACGCTCGCCTTTTCGAGGCCCAGCGTGCCGCCCAGATAGACGGGCCGGTCCTGGTCGGCGCCGACGAAGCCGTGATATTCGGGGGTCAGGTCGGCGGGCAGTTCGCGCTTCGACAGGCCGAGCGGATCGAGCTTCGCTGCGAGGTGACCGCGCACGCGATAGGTGCGGATCAGCATCATCGCGCGGATCGCCTCGTCGGCGGCGCGCTCGACCTCGGCGTTCGACAGTGGCGCGCCGGCCTTGGCGGCGGCGGCTTTCACCGCCACCTGCATCTGCTGCGGGTCGAGCGCCGCGGTAAGGTCGTCGCCATCAATCTGGGGCCAACCCTTAGGCGCCCAGCTCGGGCCGGCCTGCGGCTCGTCGATGTCAAAGCTCTGTCGTTCGAGGTTCATTGTCTTTTCCATTCTCGGGGAGGAATGGTGGAGAAGGGATTTCGGGGATCAACGCCCGCCGGCCGCTTTGCGTTGCCGGCGGGCGCGGATCGTCAAACGCGTTCCTTCAGCACCTCGGCGAGCGTCGTGCCGAGTTCGGACGGGCTGGCCGACACGGTGATGCCCGCCGCTTCCATCGCCGCGATCTTGCTTTCGGCGTCGCCCTTGCCGCCCGACACGATCGCGCCGGCGTGGCCCATACGGCGGCCCGGGGGCGCGGTGCGGCCCGCGATGAAGCCGACCATCGGCTTCTTGCGGCCGCGCTTCGCCTCGTCGATCAGGAACTGCGCCGCCTGCTCCTCGGCGTCGCCGCCGATCTCGCCGATCATGATGATCGACTTGGTGGCGTCGTCGGCGAGGAAGAGTTCGAGGACGTCGATGAAGTTGGTGCCGTTGACCGGATCGCCGCCGATGCCGACCGCAGTAGTCTGGCCGAGCCCGACGTTCGAGGTCTGGAACACCGCCTCATAGGTCAAGGTTCCCGAGCGCGAGACGACGCCGACGCTGCCCTTCTTGAAGATCGAACCCGGCATGATGCCGATCTTGCATTCGTCCGGCGTCAGCACGCCGGGGCAGTTCGGGCCGATCAGACGCGACTTCGAACCCGACAGGGCGCGCTTCACCTTGACCATGTCGAGCACCGGAATACCTTCGGTGATGCAGACGATCAGCTCCATCTCGGCGTCGATCGCCTCAAGGATCGAGTCGGCGGCGAACGGCGGCGGCACGTAGATGCAGCTCGCGGTCGCGCCGGTCGCGGCCTTGGCTTCCTCGACGGTGTTGAAGTTCGGCAGGCCGATATGTGTCGTGCCGCCTTTACCCGGCGTCACGCCGCCGACCATCTTGGTGCCATAGGCGAGCGCCTGTTCGGTGTGGAAGGTACCGGTGGCGCCGGTCATCCCTTGCGTGATGACCTTGGTATTCTTGTCGATGAGGATGGACATAATCTAAGTCTCCCGGGGAGAGTCAGCCCGCCCGGCCTGTCCGGCCGGGCGGGCCAGAAAGGGTTCAGGCGAGGCTGGGATCCAGCGCCTTGCATGCGTCGAGCAGCTCCTTGACCGCGTCGACCGAGACCTGGAGGCCCGCCTTGTCGGCACCGTCGAGTTCGATCTCGACGATCTTCTCGACGCCGCCAGCGCCGATCTGCACCGGCACGCCGACATAGAGGCCATCGACGCCATATTCGCCGTCGACATAGGCGGCGCAGGGCAGGATGCGCTTCTGGTCGCCCAGATAGGCTTCGGCCATCGCGATGCCGCTCGCAGCCGGCGCGTAGAAGGCCGAGCCGGTGCCGAGCAGCGCGACGATCTCGCCGCCGCCGCCGCGGGTGCGCTTGACGATCGCGTCGATCTTCTCCTGCGTCGACAGGCCCATCTTGACGAGGTCGGGAACGGGGATGCCGTTGACGGTCGAGTAGCGGACGACCGGGACCATCGTGTCGCCATGTCCGCCGAGCACGAAGGTGTTCACGTCCTTCACCGACACGGCGAATTCGTCGGCGATGAAGTGGCTGAAGCGCGCCGAGTCGAGCACGCCGGCCATGCCCACGACCTTGTTGTGCGGCAGGCCCGAGAACTCGCGGAGAGCCCACACCATCGCGTCGAGCGGGTTGGTGATGCAGATGACGAAGGCGTCGGGAGCGTTCGCCTTGATGCCCTCGCCGACCGCCTTCATGACCTTCAGGTTGATCCCGAGCAGGTCATCGCGGCTCATGCCCGGCTTGCGGGCGACGCCGGCGGTGACGATGATCACGTCGGCGCCCGCGATGTCCTTATAGTCGTTGGTGCCGGTGATCTTCGCGTCGAAGCCCGCGATCGGGCCGACCTGCGACAGGTCGAGCGCCTTGCCCTGCGGCACGCCCTCGACCACGTCGAACAGGACGACGTCGCCGAGTTCCTTCTGCGCGGCGAGCAGCGCCAGCGTTCCGCCGATATTCCCGGCTCCGATCAATGCGATCTTCTTGCGTCCCATGGCGCGCGGCACTCCCTTCTGGCAAGCCCGGCAATGCTTCACGGAACCGGCGGGGGCACGGGCCATTACCGCCCAGCCGGCCAAAGACTGGCGACGCCCCTACGCCGATTCCCTTAAGGAAACAACCGCCAAAAGGGCGAAAATCGGGCTTTTTCTGCAAATAGTTCGCAATAGCGATAATGAGTTCCTCGTGGAACCCGGAAGGTGGGCATCGCAGACCTTCCCGGCAAGGGCCCGGCTTTGTCTTGGCCTCCGCACGCGGCTGCGATAAGTCTTCGTTCCGCACACGGAGCGAGACCTTTCGGGAGATCCGCATGTTCAGACGCAGCACCGCCGGACTCGCCTTCGCCCTGTCGCTTAGCATCGCCGCGCCGGCCCAGGCCAGCGAGAAGGGTTGGGACGATGCCGGCACGATCGCGAAGAATGCACTGGTCGTCGCCGCCTTCGGCGTGCCCGCGGTGCAGGGCGACTGGGAAGGCGTGCTGGAGGCGGGCGGCAGCATCGGCGGCACGATCCTGATCACCCAGGGCCTGAAGGAAGCCTTCCCCTCGCAACGTCCCGACGGCAGCGACGACAAGAGCTTTCCCTCGGGCCACACTTCGACCAGCTTCGCCGCCGCCGCGACGCTGCACAATCGCTATGGCTGGAAAGCCGGGCTGCCTGCCTATGTCGTCGCATCCTTCGTGGGGCTGAGTCGCGTCGAGGCGAAGCGGCACCGGGTCGGCGACGTGCTGGTCGGTGCGGCGATCGGCACCGCGACCGGGCACCTGATCACGACCAGGGCGAACGACCGCGTCCATATCCTGCCGTGGGGCGACACCAAGAGCGCGGGTGTCGACGTGACATTGCGTTTCTAGGGACCCGTAGCCGGCGCTTAACCCTCCCTTATCCCTGCCTTGCTAGGCCCGCGTCATGACGCGGGCGATCATCAGCTTCGACACCGAATTGTCGGCGGGCCTCCATCAACGGGGTTTCGATGCGCGCGCCAATTTCGAAAGTTCGATCCTCGGCCGCTGCCGCGAGGGCGACTTCGGCATTCATTTCCAGATGGACATGCTCGACCGCTTCGGCCTGACCGGGGTCTATTTCGTCGATCCGATGCCGGCGCTCGTCTACGGCCGCGCGATCATCGACGCGATCGTCCAGCCGATCATCGCGCGCGGGCACGAGGTCCAGCTTCACATCCACACCGAATGGCTGCAATTTGCCCGGCTGAACCCCGTCGGCAGGCTGACGGGGCGCAACATCGGTGACTTTCCGCTGGCGGCGCAGAAAAAGCTGATCGGCCTCGCGGGCGATATACTGACCCGGTCGGGCGCGCCGCGCCCCATCGCTTTTCGTGCGGGAAATTTCGGCGCCAACGACGACACGCTGCGCGCACTCGCTGCGCTTGGCTTCCGCTACGACAGCAGCTTCAACGCCGCCTGGGTCGGCCAGGGCTGCGCGATCACGCACGACCCCGCAAACCTGGGCATGCGCCTTCATCATGACGTCTGCGAAGTGCCGGTCAGCGGTCTACTCGAGGGCAGCGACCGCTTTCGTCCCGCCCAGCTGTGTGCGATGTCCGAAGAGGAAATGCGCGATGCGCTCGACCATGTTGCGGCGATAGGCGCGATCCAGTTCTCCGCCTTCAGCCACAGTTTCGAGCTGCTGAGCCGCGACCGCGCCGTGCCCAACCGGCTGGCGATCGCGCGGATGGAAGCCTTGTGCCGCGCCGTCGCCCACGATCCGCGAGTGACGAGCGGCGGCTTCGCGGGCCTCCCTCTACCGCCCCCGTATCCGCACCGCATCGACGTCGCGGAACCCCGGGTGCTGCGCACGATCCGCCGCCGGATCGAGCAGGCGGTCGGACATGTCGCTCACGAACTGCGCTATGTACGAAGCCTGATCTATGTCACGCTCAATTCATCGCGCTGGGGCGGGATCGTCGGCGGCGTCATCCTGACCGTGGCCTAGCGCCAGATAATCGTCCGACTGCATCTCCGCGAGCCGGCTCGCGGTGCGTTCGAACTCGAAGGCGCCGTCGCCCGCGACATAGAGCGCGTCGGGTTCGGCCGCCGCGCTCGCGAGCAGCTTGACCTTATATTCGTAGAGCGCGTCGATCAGCGTGACGAAGCGCGCCGCCTCGTTGCGGTTCTCGGGCCCCATGCGCGGGATGCCGACAAGGATGACGGCGTGAAAATGGCGCGCGACCGCAAGATAGTCCGGGGCGCCGCGCGCTTCGCCGCAGAGTCGCTTGAACGAGAAGACCGCGACGCCCTTCAGCGCCTTGGGCACATGCAGCGTGCGCCCGCCCCCCACGTCGAGGTCGAGCGAGGGAACGTGCGCGCGATCCTCGGGCGGATAGTCGGTGAGGCGGAAGAAGGCAGCCGACAACGCTTCGGTCGCCGCCGCATCGGCGGGGACGAACCAGCGCTTGCCGTCGCCGAGCCGATGGCGGCGATAGTCGGTGGGCCCGTTGAGGCCCATCACATCGAGACGCGCCTCGACCAGCGCGATGAAGGGCAGAAAATGCTCGCGGTTGAGCCCGTCCTTGTAGAGATCCTTCGGCGGCCGATTCGACGTCGCGACCACCGTCACGCCGCGCTCGATCAGCGCGGTGAACAGGCGCGAGAGGATCATCGCGTCGGCGCTGTTGTTCACCACCATCTCGTCGAAGGCGAGGCAGCGCACATTTTCCGCGAGCGCCGCGGCGACGATCGGGATCGGATCCCCCGCCTCGCTCTTGCGCACCTCGCGCATCCGCGCGTGCACATCCTGCATGAAGGCGTGGAAATGGACCCGCCGCTTCCGCTGGATGCGAAGCTGATCGTAGAAAAGATCCATCAGCATCGACTTGCCGCGCCCGACCGCACCCCACAGATAGACGCCGCGCGGGGCTTCGGGCTTGCGGCCCGCGATCCGCCACAACAGGCTGCCGCGCGGCGGCGACGCCTCCAGTTCCGCCTGCAGGCGGTTCAGACGCTCGGCGGCAGCGCGCTGTTCGGGGTCGGACTTGAGCTCGCCGGCGGAAACCAGCGCGTCATAGGCCGCAAGGACCGAGGTCACTTCCGGCTCGCCTTCCGGATCGTTCCCGCAAAACTCAGCACGATATGGGCGTCATCCTCGCCCTGCACCACGAGGCCGCGCAGGAAGATGAGCCGGCCGGTCTCGCGCACCAGCTCGACGAGGGCATCGAGCGGCTCGCCGACGCGCCCCGCCCCGACGAATTGCGTCGACAGGTCGAGCGTCACCGAATGGCCCGCGTCGAGCGAACCGAACTGGTGCGAAGCGGCGAAGAGCGCGATGTCGACAAGCCCCAGCGTCACCGCGCCGTGGACATTGTCGCCGAGATTGCTGTGCTTGCGCTCGGGCAGCATCCGCACGCGGGCGCGTGGGCGGCCGTCGGAGGTCGGCGGTTCGACGCGCACCGACAGCGGTTCGATGAAAGCATTGAAGCGGCTGGGATCCTTGAGGTTCCAGCTTACCCAGCCATCGTCCAGCGCCTCGGCGCTGAAATTCTCGCGGCGCTTCGGCTCCTCGATACTGTCGTTCACACCTGCCGCTCGGCCTCGAGCTTCTTGATCTCGGCGATCGCGCGCGCCGGGCTCAGGCCCTTGGGGCAGGCGTTGGCGCAGTTCATGATGGTATGGCAGCGATAGAGGCGGAACGGGTCCTCCAGCTCGTCGAGCCGCTCGCCCGTATATTCGTCGCGGCTGTCGGCGAGCCAGCGATAAGCCTGGAGCAGGATCGCGGGGCCGAGGAACTTGTCGCTGTTCCACCAATAGCTCGGGCAGCTCGTCGAGCAGCAGGCGCAGAGGATGCACTCGTAGAGCCCGTCGAGCTTTTCGCGCTCCTCGGGCGACTGCAGCCGTTCCTTGCCGCTCGGGGTCGTCGTCTTGGTCTTCAGCCACGGCTCGATCGACGCATATTGCGCATAGAAATGGGTGAAGTCGGGGACGAGGTCCTTGATCACTTCCATGTGCGGCAGCGGGGTGATCGTGATATCGCCCTTCAGATCCTCGATCGCCGTGGTGCAGGCGAGGCCGTTCTTGCCGTTCATGTTCATCGAGCAGCTGCCGCAGATGCCCTCGCGGCACGAGCGGCGGAAGGTCAGCGACGAATCCTGCTCGCTCTTCATCTTGATCAGCGCATCGAGCACCATCGGGCCGCATTTTTCGGTGTCGATCTCGAAAGTGTCGAAATGCGGGTTGCGGCCGCTGTCGGGATTGTAGCGATAGACCTTGAACTTCTTGACGCTGGTCGCCCCCTCGGCCTTGTGGACCGTGCCGCTCTTCTCGATGCGGCTGTTCTTGGGCAGGCGAAATTCGGCCATGTCGCGGGCTCCCTTGTGCAATCGCGGGCTGCCTAGACCCGATTGGCGAAGTCGACAAGGGGTTGAAAGCGCGAAAGCCGCTGGCGAGCGAGCGGGCAAGTCGCTAGGGGCGCTGCGATGAGCGAAGACGCCGCCGCATCCCCTGCCGTCACCAGCCGCCACGTCGCGCGCGGGCTCGGCACCACCGTGCTCGCGCGGCTCGGCGCCGTGGTCGAGATCGTCGCGCAGCCGCTCTATGTCCTGATGTTCGGACTCGCGGGCTATGGCCTCTATGCGGTGCTGTGGGCGACGATCAACCTGCTCGAGAATATCTTCGACACCGGCATGACGAGCGCGATGCAGCGTACGGTGCCGCAATCGGCGAGCGATGCCGAAGCGGCGGCGGCGCTGCGCACCGCGATGGTCTTCGGGGTCGGCCCGTGCCTGATCGTCGCGGGGGGAATCGCGCTCTTCGCCGCCGACCTCGCGCCCTTGCTCAACGTCGCCGACAAGGACCGGCCGCTCGTCGTCCCCGCGATCCAGCTCTTCGTCTGGGCGCTGCCGCTCTGGGCCTTTGTCGAGATCGCGACCTCGGCGATGCGCGCGCGCATGGTGTTCGGCGCCGAGATCCGCCTGCGCATCGTCTGGGAACAGATCATGCGGCTGGTCTTCGCCGGCCTCTTCTTCGCGGGCGGGTTCGGCCTCAAGGGGCTGTTCATCGCGCATCTCTGCTCACTCGCCGTCACCGCCTTCCTGTGCGTCCGCCTGCTCGCGCGCTATTACAGCTTCGCCGACCTCTGGCGCGGGCCCTGGGCGAGCGACACCGCGCGCAGCACCTTCTGGGCGGGCCTGTCGATCCTGCCGTCGAACATCATCGCGCGGCTGTTCGGCGACGCGCCGGCGCTGATCCTCAACCTGCTGCTTCCCGGCGCGGCGGGCGCGGCGGCGGCGGGCCTCTTCACCATCGCGCGCAAGCTGTCGAGCGTCGTCCAGCTCGTCCGCATCGCCTTCGTCTATGTCCTCGCGCCGCTCGCGGCCAGCGCCGAGCGATCGGAACGCGCGCAGGTCGCCGACATCTATGCCTATGCGACGCGCCTGATCTTCGCGATCGCGCTGCCGCTCGCCGCGGTGCTCGCCGCGGGCAGTTCGTCGCTGCTCGGCTTGTTCGGCGCTCAGGCGCATATCGCGCAGGGCGCGGTGATCATCCTGCTTTTCGCGCGCGCGCTCGAAGCCGTGCTCGGTATCTCGCTCCCCGTGCTGCAGGTTGTTGCGGCCTTCCGCCACCAGCTCACCGCGAGCCTGTTCGGAGTGATCGTCGCGGTCGGCGCGGGCGGGCTGATCGTCGGCCATATGGATGCGCTGACCGGCGTCACCCTCGCCATGTCGATCGGCCTTGTCGTGATGGCGGGCATCCCGATGATCCAGCTCGCGGCGGGCGAGCGCCTCCATCCCTTCGACCATCAATTTCCGAAGGTCGCGGCGATCGGGCTCGCAATCACGCTCGGCGCCGGCGCCATCGCGCTGCTCGCGAGCCGCCTGCCCGATCCGGTCGCGCTGCCGCTGATCACCGCCATCGCCGCGGGCGCGATCTGGCTCTCCCTGCGCTTCGCCCTCCCCCACGCCGACCGCGCTTCGCTCGGCAAGACGGCGCGCAAACTGCGGCTCGTATAGCTTTCCTTCGTCATTCCCCCACGCGCGCAGATGGACCCCGGATCACGTCCAGGGTGACGAAGGAGGGATAGGTCTTATTTTGGCCGCAAAATTTGCTAGAGGGGGCGACTGATTTTTCGCCGCCAGGGATTTGATCCCGCGCGGCCAACAGGCGGAACTCGATGTACCAGCAAGAACTCGCCCGCAGCGGCAAGCGCCTCTTTTTCATTCGCGGCACCTATATCTACATCACCATCGCGATCTCGGTGTTGATCGCCTGGTGCAGCAAGGACTGGGGTCCGTTCAACACGGCCGTCGGCGATTGCGCCTGGTTCTGGCTGTCGCTCGGCGTCGCGAGCGCGGGCGCGATCGTCCGCGTCTTCACCAGCGGCTGGGCCGCGCTCGGCACCTCGGGGCGCGCCAAGGTCGCCGCCGAGGCGAGCGAACTCAACACCACCGGTCCCTACAGCCTGGTCCGCAACCCGCTCTATGTCGGCCGCATCCTTAACTTCACCGGGCTCGCGATGCTGTCAGGAAGCTGGGTTTTCGGCGCGATCGCCTTCCTGCTCGCGATCCTGATCTACGAACGTATCTCGATCTATGAGGAAGAATATCTGCGCGAAAAGTTCGGCGCGGCGCATGCCGAATGGGCGAAGGACGTTCCCGCGCTGCTCCCGCGCCTGACGGGTTGGGTGAAGCCCAAATATCCCTTCTGGTGGAAGCGGATGATCTGGCGCGAACAGAACAAGCTGTTCCTCCTCGCCACCACTGTCTTCCTGACCTGGTTCGCGCGGCTCGATTTCAGCTTCGACGCGCTGACCCCGGCGCAGTGGAACTGGGTCTATGCCTTTGCCGCGCTCGTCATCGTCCGCTTCTTCATCGGCGGGCTGAAGATGATCGGCTTCTTCAAGGAACTGAGCTGAGCGCATGGGGAGCGAGCTCGCTCCCCTGATCGCAGTCGTCGGCAGCGACGGGTCGGGAAAGTCGACCCTGTCGGCCGACCTGCTCGCGCATATCCAGCAGACGCGCCGCGCCGAGGCTGGCTATCTTGGCCTCGGGTCGGGCGAGCAGGGGCGCCGGATCGGGCGCTGGCCGATCATCGGACCGCCGCTCCACCGCTGGCTCGACGGCATCGCCGACCGGCTGCGCGATCCGGGCGAACCGATCCCCAGCCTGTTCGCGGCGCGCTATGCGCTGCGCCGGTCGCGGCGGCGGCGGGCGAAGTTCGACGCGCTGGTCGCGCAGCGCCGCGCCGGCATCACCGTGGTCACCGACCGCTATCCGCAGCTCGAGGTGCCCGGCCTCCACGACGGCCCGATCCTCGCCGGCCGCGCGACCAACCCGCGCCTCGCCGCGATTCAAGCGGAGGAAGGCGCGCTCTATGCCGAAATGGCATCCTATGTTCCGACGCTGGTCATCCGCCTGCACGTCGACGTCGACACGGTGATGGCGCGCAAGCCCGATCACGACCGCGCGCTGATCGCGCGCAAGGTTGAAACGGTGCCGCTGCTGACATTCAACGGGGCGCCGATCGTCGATATCGACGCGACGATTCCCTATGAGGAGGAGCTGGCGCTGGCGACGGCGGCGGTGGACAAGGCGCTGGCGGCGGCCTGATCTTTCCCACCTCGTCATTGCGAGGAGCCGAAGGCGACGCGGCAATCCAGAGCCCGCGGTAACCGTCCTGGATTGCTTCGCTTCGCTCGCAATGACGAGTTGCGGGCAAACCCGACCGCTTAAACTCGCGCCGCCATGATCTTCTCGATCAGTTCGACGTCCGCGGGCTTGTCGGCGTCGATACACGCTTCGCCCTCTGACATCGGCACCACCTTCGCCTTCAATCCGAAGCGCAGACCCGCGCGCGCGACGCCCTGGTGGATGGTGATCAGCCGCAGCACGACGGCAAGCAGCAGGATGGGGCCGAAGGCGGCGATGATTTTCAGCCCCTTCTTGCGGTCGCGCTCGATCCGCCCCCAGAAGTCGAGCAGCGGCAGCACGCGCCGTCCGCGCAGGCGAAACAGGTTCGCGCCCGACCACCAGCCGCCACGGAACTTGAGCCAGGTACGCTTCGATTCGGGGTAGCGCGCGAGCAACACGTTCCGCTCGACCATCGCCACCGCGACGTCGCTGTCCGCGGCGCCCGCGAGGAATTCGGCGATCATCGCGGGGGTCAGCAGCACATTGTCGGCGGTCGTCACCAGCAGCGGCGCATCGCCCTCGGGCAGCGCGGCGGCGAGCGAACTGCTGATCCCCTGCCCCGAATCCGCGAAATGCAGATCAGAAAGCCCGGCGAGCGCCGGTTCGGCGGCAAGATCGGCGCTCTTCTGCGCGAGGATGGTGATCGGCCCGACCAGCGGCGAAGCGCGGAGCGCACGCACGACATGTGCGAGCATCGGCTGTCCCGCGATCGGCAGCAGCGCCTTGGTCGAAACACTGCTGCCCGACAGCAGCGGATCGGGGCCGGGGCGGCTGCCGGCCATGACGATGGCGGGGATTGTCATCGTGCCGCCTCCGCGAGCGGAGCGACGCGCCGTCCCGTGACGCCGCGCAGGAAATCGCTCGCCTCGGCGAGCACTGGCCCCTTCGCACGGAAAGGCGCGGCGAGCGCCATGACGATGCCCGTGTGGCCGACGCCCGGATAGATGCGCAGGTCCGCCGAGCCGCCCGCCGCCTGAATCGCGGCGGCGAGATTCTGGCTGTTGCGCGGCCGCACCGTTTCATCCTCGTCGCCGGTCGCGAGCCACAGCGGCGGCGCATCGCCGCGCGCGAAGGCGATCGGCTGGGTCTTTTCGGCGGGGCGAACCTTGCCCATCGCCTTGTCGGCGCGGCCGCCCTTTTCCATCGGCAGAAAGTCATAGGGACCGGCGAGCCCGGCGACGCCGCGAATCGCCGTAGGGTCGCTTCCCGCGCCGCGCAGCCATTGCGGATCGAGCGCGAGCATCGCGGCATTATAGGCGCCCGCCGAATGACCCATCAGCGCGATGCGGTCGGGATCGCCGCCGAAATCGCCGATATGCGCCTGCACCCAGGCGACCGCGTCCGCGCTGTCGTGGAGGAAATCGGGCCAATGCGCCTTGGGGGCCAGGCGGTAATCGGGGATGACGGTGACGAACCCCTCTTCGGCGAGCGCGCGGCCGGCGAAGCCATAATGCTCGCGATCGCCGCTGCTCCAGCCGCCGCCGTAGAAGAAGACGATCACCGGCAGCCGATCGCCCGCCTGCGCCGCTTCGGGCGCCCAGACGTCGAGGAGACGGCGCGGACCATCGCCATAGGACTGGCCCGCCACCACCCGACGCGCGCCACCGCGCCCGAGCAGCCGGTCGGCCATGTCGAGCGAGCGGGCGCCACCCGCGACGACCGCTTTCGCGCCGCCGCCGAACAGCAGCAGGAGCACGGCCGCCAAGAAGAGGAATTTGATCAACCGCCGTTCCCTGACATCGTGATCCGTCGCGAGCCTCGCGCCCTACAGGGCACCGCGCCCGCGAACAAGCGCCGAACCGCGCGACCTTTTCCGCCTTCGGGCGTAAGAAAGGCATGACCAGCCCTTTCACGCGCCCCGCCCTTGTCTGCAACAGCCAGAGCGGCAGCCACGATCCCGCCATCCACGACGCCATCGTCGAGGCCTGTCGCGCCGCCGGCACTCCGCTCGCCGCGACCTTCGCGCTCCCCGACGATGAAATTCCGGACGCCGCGGCCTTGCGCGCGCAGGATATCGACCTGCTGCTCGTCTGGACCGGCGATGGGACCATCAACGCCGCCGCGAGCAGCGCGGCGGACTGGGACGGGGCGGTGCTGCCACTCCCCGGCGGCACGCTCAACCTCTTGTCAAAGGCGCTCCACGGCGATCGGCTGGCGCCCGAGATCGTGACCGACGCACTGCGCGGCAAGGGACGGCGGCGCACCATACCGGTTATTCGCGGCGAGGGCGACGACGCCTTCATCACCATCGTCGCGGGTCCCGCGACCCGCTGGGCCGAGGTGCGCGAGACGATGCGGCAGGACGGGCTGCTCGAAGCGGCGGGCGCTGCCCCCGACGCGCTCGACGAGATGCTGAACGCCCCCGGCGTCCGCGTCGCGGGGCAGGACCAGGCCTATCCCGCGATCATCCTGACTCCGACCGAAGCGGGCGTCCGCGCCAGCGGCATCCTGACCGAGGGAACCGCCGACGTGCTGCGCCATGGCCTCGCCTGGCTCGGCGGCGATTTCCGCGACGGGCCGAGCGAAGAGATCGCGTCCGGCGAGACGATCATCCTCGAAAGCGAGACGCCGATCAGCCTCGAATATGACGGCGAGCTTCGCGAAACCCCTTCGCCCGCCCGCTTCGCGCTCGGTTCCAGCGCGGTCGACTTCATCGCGACGGCATGACCCTGCTCTTCCACATCAGCGACCTGCATTTCGGGCTCGAGGATCCGGCGGCGCTCGCCTGGCTCGCCGACTGCGTCGCGCGCGAGCGGCCGGCCGCGGTGCTGATCACCGGCGACCTGACGATGCGCGCTCGGCCCCGCGAATTCGCCGCGGCGTGCGACTGGATCGGCACGCTCGACGTCCCGGTGACGGTCGAGGTCGGCAACCACGACCTTCCCTATTTCAACCTCGTCGAGCGCTTTTTCGATCCCTATCGGCGGATTCGCGGGATCGAGGCGCTGCTGGAACGCGAGCTCGACCTGCCCGGCGTCGCGATTGTCCCGCTCAAGACCACGGCGCGCGCGCAGTGGCGGCTCGACTGGTCGAAAGGCCGGGTGACGCCGAAAGCGCTCGCGCGGACGCTCGCCGCGATCGACGGCGCGCCGCCGGGCAGCCGCATCCTCGTCACCGCGCATCATCCGCTGGTCGAGGCCGGGACGAAAGGCCGCGCGCTGACCCGCGGCGGCGCGAGGGCGCTGCGCGAACTCGCGGCGCGCGGCGTCACGGCGGTGCTGACGGGCCATGTCCACGACGCCTTCGATCTCGTCCAGTCGACCGCGGCGGGGCCCATCCGCATGATCGGCGCCGGAACCCTGTCGCGGCGCATCCGGTCGACACCGCCGAGCTTCAATGCGCTGCGCCTCGATCCCGCGACCGGTGCGCTCGACGTCAGCGTGCGCAATCTCGCCGCGGTTCCGACGCCCGACATGCAGATTCGCGACATCCCGCCCGACGCCCTGCCGCCGCGCGAACCCGGCGACCCCGTTGCACCGGTCGGCACCGTGCCCCCGGTCGATCCGCCGGTGCATTGACGCCGCGCATCTTCCCGTTAGGTTGCAAGAAAAAACGGGATGAGAGAAGATGCTGACAAAAGGCGACGATTATCCGCTGCACCAGACGAGCGAGCCGGTCGCGTTCGCGGGGACCGATCGCAATTTCTACGACCGCTATTTCTTCAACGGCTATTCGCCCGACGGGTCGGTCTTCTTTGCCGCAGCGATGGGCTTTTATCCGCAGCTCGGTATTATCGATGCCAGCTTTTGCGTCGTCGCGGACGGGGTACAGCATAATTTGCGCGCGAGCCGCCGTTCGGCGGGCGAGCGGCTCGACCTGACGGTCGGCCCGATCGCGATCCAGATCGACGCGCCGCTGGAAAGGGTGACGCTGCGCATCGCCGCCGGAAACGGCCCGCTGGCCGGCGAACTCACCTTCACGGGCCGCCATTTCCCGATCGAGGAACCGCGCTTCATCCGCCGCAACGGCACCCGCCTGTTCATGGATTATACGCGCATGACGCAGAACGGCCGCTGGTCGGGCTGGCTGTCGGTCGATGGCGAGCGCGCCGAGGTGGGCGCCGGCTGGACCGGCACCCGCGACCGGAGCTGGGGCATCCGCCCGGTAGGCGCGAGCGAGCCGCAACCGCCGCCGGAGGGCAATTTCAACCAGTTCTTCTGGCTGTGGACGCCCTGCAATTTCGAGGACCGCTCGCTCTTCTTCCACAGCAACGACGACGGCGCTGGGACGCCCTGGAACCGCCGCGCGGTGATTGTTGCCGACGGCGGAACGGAGCGGCATTTCGACGCCGCGACCTTCGCCGTCGACTGGCAAGCGGGGTCGCGGCGAATCGCGAGGATGACCGCCGACCTCGGCAGCGGCCGTGCGCTGACGCTGGAGCCCTCGGGGCCGGTTTTCGCGATGAGCGGGCTCGGCTACACCCATCCGGCGTGGGGCCACGGCCTCGATCATGGAGCCGAGCTGGCCGTCGCGCACGACAGCCTGTCGGAGGCCGAGCGTGCCTGGGGCAACCCCCTCGCGATGCACATCCAGGCACTCGTCACCGCCGAGCTCACCGATGGCGACAGCCGGCACCGCGGCATCGGCGTGCTCGAACAATTATTCGTCGGCCCGCACGCCCCGACCGGCCTTTCGGGCCTGATGGATCCCGTCCGATGAGCTTTCCGACATCGCCGGAGGCGATGACCCCGGCGTGGCTCGCGGACAAGCTCGGAGCGCCGGCCGGGACTTTGCGCGGCTTTACCTCGGCGAAGGTCGGCACCGGGCAGATGTGCGACAGCTTTCGCCTGACGCTCGACTGGGCCGAAGGTGCCGGGGCGCCCGCGACGATCATCGCCAAATGCCCGAGCCACGATGCGGCGAGCCGCCATATCGCCAAGCTGACCGGCACCTATGTCAAGGAAGTGAGCTGGTATCGTGAACTGGCAGACGACAGCGGCGTCGCCGCGCCGCTCTGTCACCATGCCGAAATCGCGGACGACGAGGTCGATTTCATCCTCCTGCTCGGAGACCTTGCGCCCGCGCGGCAGGGCGATCAACTGGCGGGGCTGGGGCTGGGCGGGCTCGCACCCTGCATCGATGCGGCGGCCGGGCTGCATGCGCTGCTGTGGAACGACGCGCGGCTCGACGCGCTGCCCTGGCTCACGCGCGACAATGGCGAAGTCATTCGCACGCTGTTTCCGCAGCTCTATCTGGGCTTTCGCGAACGCTATGCCGAGCGGCTGGAGCCCGAGGTGCTCGACCTCGGCGCCGGGATCGTCGAGCGGATGGACGCCTATCTGACCCGCCAGCCCGCCGCGCGGACGATCGTCCACGGCGACCTTCGCATCGACAATATCCTGTTCGCGCCAGACAGCGGGCGCTGCTGGCTCGTCGACTGGCAGACGCTGGGGCGCGGCAGCGGGGCGAGCGACCTCGCCTATCTGATCGGCACCAGCATCGCCGACCCCGTCGAGCGCGCTACCGCCGATCGTCCGGCGTTCGACCAGTGGAGCGCGGCGCTGCAACGGCGCGGCATCGATCCCGATCTTGCGGGGCTGTGGGACGACTACCGGATCGGCGCGCTCAGCGGTTATTTCATGGCGGTCTTCGCGTCGATGAGCGTCGAACGCACCGAGCGCGGCGACGAGATGTTCGCGGTGATGGCCGAGCGCCCGGCGCGGCAGGCGCTCGCGCTGGGGAGCCTCGACCTGATCGGGTGATCGTCAATGAAAAAGGGCGGCCCGTTGCCGGACCGCCCTCTCTTTTCCACCCGTCGGCGGAAAAAGTCTTTAGCGCTTCGAGAACTGGAAGCTGCGGCGGGCCTTCGCCTTGCCGTACTTCTTGCGCTCGACCGCGCGGCTGTCGCGGGTCAGGAAGCCGGCCGACTTCACCGCGCCGCGCAGCGCGGGTTCGAAGCGGGTCAGCGCCTGCGCGATGCCGTGCAGCACCGCGCCCGCCTGGCCCGACAGGCCGCCGCCCTTGACGGTCGCGACGATGTCGTAGCTGCCGACGCGGTCGGTCAGCCCGAACGGCTGGTTGATGACGAGGCGCAGCGTCGGACGCGCGAAATAGACTTCCTGGTCGCGGCCGTTGATCGTGATCTTGCCCGAGCCGGGCTTTAGCCACACGCGGGCGACGGCATCCTTGCGGCGGCCGGTCGCATAGGCGCGGCCCTGCTTGTCGACCTGCTTTTCGCGCAGCGGCGCAGCCGGAGTTTCGGGAGTCGCGACGGCGTCAACGGCGCCGGCGAGATCCTTGAGATCGGTCATGGTCTGTTCGTCAGCCATTATGCACCCACCTTGTTCTTGCGGTTCATCGACGCGACGTCGATCACTTCGGGGCTCTGCCCTTCGTGCGGATGTTCGCTACCCGCGAAGATGCGCAGATTGCGCATCTGCTGGCGGCCGAGCGGGCCGCGCGGGATCATGCGTTCGACGGCCTTTTCGAGCACGCGCTCAGGGAAACGGCCTTCGAGAATCTTCGCGGGGCTGGTTTCCTTGATGCCGCCGGCATAGCCGGTGTGCTTGTAATAGCGCTTGTCGGCCATCTTCTTGCCGGTGAAGGCCACTTTTTCGGCGTTGATGACGATGACATTGTCACCGCAATCGACGTGCGGGGTGAACGACGGCTTGTGCTTGCCGCGCAGGATGTTGGCGATGATCGTCGCGACGCGGCCCACGACCAGGCCGTCGGCGTCGATCAGCACCCATTTCTTTTCGACCGTCGCGGCGTTCGCCGACTGGGTCGTCTTGGTCAGCGCCTTCATGGCACGCTCCTTGAAGAGATGGACGAGGGCGATGGGATCATGATCCCGCCGCCCGAAAAAAGCCGCGCCGCCAGTCCCGAATGGACGAAGCGGCGCTTCGGAGCGGGCCAATGGCGATAAGCGGCCCGAAAGTCAAGCGATCGGCGGCTTTGCTGACGGGTATTATGATACCTTCAAAGGAAATCCAACGCGCGCACCCGCTCTTCCACCAGCGTCCGCGCGCCGCTTGCGGGGTCGGTGAGCCAGTTCTGCTGCCGCTCGTGCAGCAGCAGCCCGGTGGCGGCATCGACCGTCCACGCCGATTCGATCCGGAGCGGGCGGTCGCCGCCGGCGGCAGGGATCGTGCCCGTCCCGACGCTGGTGATCCGGCGTTGTCCGTCGTGGGTCGCGACCCTGGCATCCGCGCCGCCACGGGCCAGCGCCTCGTTCGCGGGTCCGACGAGCGCGCGAATGTCGGCGACCGCCATTTCCTCGCGCTCTTCCGCGGACAGGCTGGCGAGCATCGCCGCCGCGGCGCGCGCTTCAGGCCGCTCCGCCCGGGCGCCCAGCGCCTCGGTTCGCGCCGCCACTCGCGCCCAAAGCCCGTCGGGATCGGCCAGATCGACGCTCCGCCCGTCGGCCGAAACCAGATAGGACACCGCCTCGCCGACCAGCGGCTGGAGGACGCCGGTCAGGGCGCCGACCAACCGGGGGCGTGCGTCGGATTCGATCCTCTCGAGCGTCGCATCGAGCCGGTAGCCGCGGCCGAGCCGGTGCCATTGGAGCGCATAGACGAGCGAAAAGCTGATCAGCCCGCCCTCGCGGCTCAACCGGCGCGTCGTCACCCGATAGGTCATCGGCCGGTCGAGCGGCGGCGCGAAAGCCAGCGCACCGGCCGTCGTCTGCGCGGTCGCAGGCCGGGCGAGCGCGGCGGCGGGCGCGGCGAGCACCAGAAGCGCGCCCGCCAGCGCCCGCGCGCGCGTCATGCCGCGCGGCGCCCCAGCCGGTGCAGCGATGCCGCCGCGACCGCGACGAGGATCGCCCCGGTCACCTGATGCAGCACCGCGATCCACATCGAAACCCCGGTGATCACGGTGAGGATGCCGAGCGTCATCTGCGCCGCGACGACCAGCAGCAGCAGTCGCGCTTCGGTTCGCCCGCCGCGCCGCCAAAGCGTCCGCGCGAGCAGCAGCATCGTCAGCGCGGCGGCCCACGACCACCAGCGATGAAGGAAATGGATGAGGAAGGGATCGTTGGTGATCGCCGACCACGCACCGCCCGACCAGTCGATGCCCTCGGGCACGAAATGGTCGTTCATGAGGGGCCAGTCGCTCGCGACATAGCCGGCGTTGAGCCCAGCGGTCCAGGCGCCGAGCAGGAGCTGAACGAAGAGGATCGCGATCACCGCGACCGCCGCGCCGGTCAGCCGCGCGGAGCGCGCCGCCGGAGCGCGCGCCAGCACCGCGAGATCGCGCGCGGTCCAGACGAGGCCGCCGAGCAGGAAGAGCGCGGTCAGCAAATGGGTCGCGAGACGGAAATGGCTGACGTCGGTGCGCTGGGTGAGGCCCGAGGCGACCATCCACCAGCCGATCGCCCCCTGCAGCCCGACGAGCGCCGCGAGCGCGAACAGCCGCCAGCCATAGCCCGCCGGAACCGCGCGGCGCAGCGCATACCAGGCGAGCGGCACGAGCAGCGCCATGCCGACCAGCCGGCCGAGGATGCGGTGCAGCCATTCCCAGAAGAAGATGCCCTTGAACGCCGCGAGCGACATGCCGAGGTTGATCTCCTGATATTCGGGGATCTGCTTGTATTTCTCGAACTCGGCCAGCCATGCCGCTTCGCTGAGCGGCGGCAGCACGCCGGTCACGGGATCCCATTCGGTGATCGACAGTCCCGATTCGGTGAGGCGGGTGATGCCGCCGACCGCGACCACCGCGATCACGAGCAATGCGACGGCCCACAGCCAGCGCGCAAGCGCGGCGGGGCGGGGGTTGGCGACCTGGGTCATGGCCGCCCTATCGTCGCTTGCCGGACGATAGGCAAGGGGGCGAAGCGGGGGTGGTGACGTCGTTCGGCTTTGGGTGGGGGAGGTGGCACCCCCACCTTCGTTATGAGACCCGGGATGTCGCTGATCGACCGAAAGCCGGCGCAAGCGGGTTCGCAAAATACATAATCGCCAAAATTCATGGCCGCGACAGGCGGCCGCTGGTAACAGGCGCGCGATGCGGTGGCCGCTCTTCTTCCTGTCCGTCGGCATGCTAGCGGTTCCCGCCGGCGCGCGCAGCCCGTCCGACATCGCCGACTTCGCGGCGCAGGAGGCACGGCTGGCGACGGTTTCGCATCGCCTGACCACCGCGGGGGCGCGCTGGTGTCCCGACACCATGCCCCAGCCCGGCTGGATGCTCGAGGACCGGCGGCGGTTCGACGCGGGCGACTGGAACGCGGCGCGGCAGGTCTATGACGCGACGAGCGATGGCCCCTTCATCGCCGCCGTTGCGCCGGGATCGCCCGCCGATCGCGCCGGCCTGGCGCGCGGAGTTTCGATCGCCGCGATCAACGGTGAGCCCGTGCCGACGCTCGGCGATGCGCCGACGATCCGGATCGATGCGACGATCGTGATGCTCGCGGCGCTCGATCCGGCCGCGCCGCTGACCGTGACCGACGGCGCCGGTCGCACCTATCGGCTCGATGCCGCGTCGGGGTGCGCCAGCGCTTTCCGCATCGAGCGCAAGGGAGCGCAAGCGGCCGCGAACGGAACGCTGGTGCGCCTTCGCTTCGAGCTGGCGCGCGAAGTCGTAGACGAGGCCGAGTTCGCGGCCGTGATCGCGCACGAGCTCGCGCACAATATCCTGCGGCATCACGACCGGCTGGCGGCCGCCGGGAACCGCTCGGCGCGCCTCGTCCGCGCGACCGAGCTCGAGGCCGACCGGCTGTCGGTGTGGCTGATGGCCGATGCGGGCTACGACCCCGCGGCCGCGGTTCGCTTCTGGAACCGGCACAAGCGGCCGCTGATCCGCGCCGCGACCCACCCGCCGCGCAGCGAACGGATCGCCGCCATAGAAGATGAAATGGCGGCGATGGCCGCCGCGCGCGCCGCCGATCCCGGCGCACGGCCGCCGCTGGTCGTGGCGCCGCCGCCCTTGGAATAGCGGCGCGCGCGCCTATCTTGGAGGCCTGCCCTCCCCTTTCGCGAAGGATCGACGCCATGACCAAAGAGACCGCCATTTTCGCCGGGGGCTGCTTCTGGTGTACCGAGGCGGTGTTCCAGTCGCTCGCGGGCGTCGAGAGCGTCGAAAGCGGCTATACGGGCGGCCACGCCGCCAACCCGACCTACAAGCAGGTTTGCGGCGGCGATACCGGGCATGCCGAGGCGATCCGCATCGGCTATGATCCGGCGGTCATTTCCTACGGCGATTTGCTCGACGTCTTTTTCGCGACGCACGATCCGACGCAGCTCAACCGCCAGGGCAACGACGTCGGCACGCAATATCGCAGCGCGATCTTCCCACTCGGCGACGCGCAGGAAGCCGCGGCACGCGCCGGAATCGCGCGCGCGCAGGGCGACCGCGCCGAACCGATCGTGACCGCGATCGAGCCGCTGTCGGACTGGTATCCGGCCGAGGATTATCATCAGGCCTATTGGGACGGCGAAGGCCAGCGCAATCCCTATTGCCTCGCCACCATTCCGCCGAAGCTCGCCAAGCTGCGCAAGGGCTTCGCCGACCGGCTGCGCAGCGACGAGGCGGCGTCATCCTGACGGCCGCGGGCGGGCCGCAGTGTTGCATATTGGCCGCATGACGTCACTTTTCCTTGACTTTCAGACGGTTTGGACTAGCGGACGCGACCTTGTTGGGGCAGCTTGATCCCCGGAGCGAGGTAGGGATCGCCAGAGCCTGATGTTGGCGTCGTTATTCCTGATCGGGGCGGTGTTCGCGACGCCGCAGATGTCGGTTCAGGCCGCAAGCCAGACGATCGTCGAAAATAGCAGCGACGGAATGACCCGCGCCGTGAACCGGATGCTCGGCGGAATCATCACCTATGTCCGCTGGCCCGACGGGCGCGCCGCCGCGCCGCGCACGATGTGCCTGGTCGGCACGCCGCGCCTGACCGCCTCGATCGCGCCCGATATTCCGGGAGAGCGCCGGGTCATAGTGCGCCGGACCACCGCGGGCGGGGCGATGACCGGCGGCGGGTGCGACATCCTGTTCCTCGGCCGGATGCCGGGCGACGAGCGCCGGCGCCTGATCGAATGGGTTCGCGGAGAGCCGACGCTGACGATCACCGACGACGATCCGGCCTGCCGCACCGGCGCGATGTTCTGCCTCGCCCGCAAACCAGCCGGGCTCAGCTTTTCGGTCAATCTCGACGCGATCGGCCGCGGGCCGCTCCGCGTCGATCCGCGCGTCCTCAAGATCGGCGGCGCCGACGGAGGCGCATCATGACCGACCGGGTTCCGCGTCGCACCACGCTGCAAAAGCTGCTTTCGCGCTTCCATTTCGGCATCACCCTGTTCGCGGTGGCGCTGTCGGGCATCACCATCCTCCTCGCAGGGATCACCGCGATGCGCGGCTATGCCGACCGCAATATCGAGCTGGCGGCCCAGCTCGGCGCCTATGGCGTCGAGCCCGCGCTGGTCTTTAACGACCCGCAGGCGGCGCGCGAGGGGTTGAAGCCGCTGATGAAAATTCCCGGCATCGCCCATCTTCGCGTGCTCGACGACCGCGGGCATCCTCTTGTCGAATGGAGGTCGCCGATCGAGGATCCGGCTCCGGTCCTGACGCGCATCTTCTTTCCCGAACCCTTTGCGATGACGGTGCGCCGCAACGGATCGGCGATCGGCACGATCGAGGTCTGGGGCGATTCGACGACGCTGACCGACTATGTCCGCATCGGAATGCTCGCCGGGCTCGCCTGTCTTCTCATCACCGCGCTCGGCACCATCGCCCTCGCGCGCCGGTTCGAATATGAGCTGGTCAAGCCGCTCAACGAAATCGCCACCGTCGCGCACGATGTGCGCCTCCACCGCCGGTTCGACAAGCGGGTGACGAGCCTCAGCATCGCCGAACTCGACCGGCTGGGCGGCGACATCAACGCGCTGCTCGACGAGCTGGAGGGCTGGCAGGGGCATATGGAGGACGAACGGGCGGTGCTCGCCCATCGCGCGGCGCACGATCCGCTGACGACGATGCCCAACCGCTCGGCCTTCGACGAGCAGTTGAAGTGCCGCCTCGAAGCGGCGGCGCAGCAGCATCATCGCTTCGCGCTGCTGTTCATCGACGTCGACAATTTCAAGGCGGTGAACGACGGGTTCGGCCATGCCGCGGGCGACGCGGTGCTGGTCGCGATGGCGACGCAGATCAAGGCGGTGTTGCGCTCGGGCGATTTCGCGGCGCGGATCGGCGGCGACGAATTCGTCGTGATCATCGACCCCATCGATCCCACTGTCCTTCCCGCGGCGCTCGTCGAACGGATCCGTGCCAGCGTCGCCGAACCGATCGCGCTTCCGGGCGGCCAGCACCATGGCACCGCGATCAGCGTCGGCGCGGCGCTCTATCCCGATGACGGCCGCGACGCCGCGGCGCTGCTGACCGCCGCCGATGCCGCCATGTATGCCGACAAGCTCCGTCATCGTTCGTAAGACACAAGGACATGCCGTGACCCACCCCCTCCAGTCGATCCGCCTTCTTCTCCTGACCGCCCTCGCCGCGCTGCTCGCGGCCTGCCAAAGCGTGCCGCCGCCGACCGGATTCAGCCCGGCGCAAATCGCGGTGCTGCAATCGGAGGGTTTCATCGAGACCGATACGGGCTGGGAACTGACGCTCAACGAGCGGCTGCTCTTTCCGAGCGACGAAAGCCGCCTGCAGCCGGGTCAGGAGGAGCGCATCGCGACCCTCGCGCGCCATCTGCTTTCGGTCGGCATCGCCACCGCGCGCGTCGAGGGACACAGCGATTCGACAGGCACCAGCGCTTATAATCTGAAACTGTCGCAGGCGCGCGCCGAAGCGGTCGCCGCGCCGATGCAGGCCAGCGGCATGCGCTTCACCCCCGACCAGGTCGTCGGCCGCGGCGAGGCGGACCCCCTGTCGAACAACGCGACGGCCGTGGGGCGGCAGGACAACCGACGCGTCGTCGTGATCGTGACCCCCGCCTGAATCCGAAGCGGACGGCCGCTCGTCCGCCTATTTTGCGGCGGCGCGCTTGCGGTCTTCGGCCGCCATGAAGGCGAGCAGCGCCTCGGGGATTTCCTTTTCCATCCGCGCCATCGCCTCGGCCGAGGGTTCGCGGTTCGCCCATTGCCGGTCAATCTCGTTGCGCTGCGACGACAGGCGGGCCATCTTGCGGCCGGTCGGAGTCAGACCGAACCGGATAACCGCCGCCCTGTGCGAAGCCGAAAGCCGGTCGAGCCCCGCCACCGCGGCGTCCTGCTTGTCCTTGGTGATCGCATCCTGGCTGATCGTGAAATCGGTCCCGGGGGTCGAAATCTGATCGACGATCTCCTTGGTCATCGAGTTGTAATCGGCGGCGCCCGATACCGAGGAGACGAGCGCCTGGCCGGCGGGCGAGCTCCAGAAGGTGAACAGTTCGCCGATCTCCGCCAGGGTGAAGTTGGACGCGAAGAAGCCGGCCGTGGCTTCGTTGTAGGCGGGCAGCGTGCGCGTGAGCTCTTCGGCCATGATCGGCCGGATCGACTCCACGAAAACGCGGTCGGCGCCCGGATATTCCTGTCCCAGCGCCATCAGCGACGGATCGGTGGCGAAGGCCTGCCGCGCCATGTTGCGGAGCAGGGCGTCGAGCTGTTCCTCGACCCGGTTCGTCGCGTTGACGAGCTGCGCAAGATCGCGCGCTGCGGTCATCCGCATATCGGCGGGCGCCGACGTCGTCTGGGCGTGAAGCGGCGCTCCCGCGGCCCCCGCCCCCGCGAAGGCCGTGGCGGCGAGAAAGGCAAAGATCGGTCCGCGCATATATCCCCCTTTTCGGCAGGCCCTCGCTACGGGCCCGCGCCCATCCTGCCTTGCGCAGATCGCTCGCGCGCGCAATCGCCTTTTTGGGCTTCTTCCCTTGGGGGGCGTTCGCCGCTAAGTCGCTGGGCCATGAAACCGATCCGCAAAGCCGTCTTTCCCGTCGCCGGCCTCGGCACGCGCTTTCTGCCCGCGACCAAGGCGATCCCGAAGGAGATGCTGCCGGTGGTCGACCGGCCGCTCATCCAATATGCCGTCGACGAGGCGCGTGAGGCGGGGATCGAGCAGATGATCTTCGTCACCGGGCGCGGCAAGAGCGCGATCGAGGATCATTTCGACATCGCCTTCGAGCTCGAGAAGACGATGTCGGAGCGCGGCAAGGATCTGTCGGTGCTCGAACCGACGCGGCTCGGCCCCGGCAACTGCGCCTATGTCCGCCAGCAGGAACCGCTCGGGCTTGGCCACGCCATCTGGTGCGCGCGCGACATCGTCGGCGACGAGCCCTTCGCCATCTTCCTGCCCGACGAGTTCATGCACGGCAGCCCCGGCTGCATGAAGCAGATGGTCGAGGCCTATGCCCGCGTCGGCGGCAATCTGATCTCGGTGCTCGAAGTGCCGCACGAACAGGTGTCGTCCTATGGCGTGATCGCCCCCGGCCGGCGCGACGGCGCGCTCACCGAGGTCACCGGCCTCGTCGAAAAGCCGAAGGTCGAGGCGGCGCCGTCGAACCTGATCATCTCGGGCCGCTATATCCTGCAGCCCGAGGTGATGCGCGTGCTCGCCGACCAGGAAAAGGGCGCGGGCGGCGAAATCCAGCTGACCGACGCGATGGCGGCGATGATCGGGACGCAGCCCTTCCACGCGGTGACCTTTGCCGGCGCGCGCTATGACTGCGGGTCGAAGGCCGGCTATATCCAGGCCAACCTCGCCATCGCGCTCGAACGTCCCGACATGGCCGACGACGTCCGCGCCTTCGCGGTCGACCTGCTCAAATGATAATGGTGCCGGCCGGGACGAACCCGGCCGGCGCCATCCCCCTTATTCGCCCTCGATATTGGGTTTCGGGAAGCTGTCGGCGCCGACCGTGCGATAGAGCCAGCCGCCGACCGCGCCGCCGATCAGCGGCGCGACCCAGAAAAGCCAGAGCTGGTGGAGCGCGAGGCCGCCGACGACCAGCGCCGGGCCGGTGCTGCGCGCCGGATTGACCGAGGTGTTGGTCACGGGAATCGCGATCAGGTGGATCAGCGTCAGCGCGAGGCCGATCGCGAGCGGGGCGAAGCCCGCGGGCGCGCGGCCGTCGGTCGACCCCATGATGATCCACAGGAAGAAGGCGGTGAGCACGATCTCGATGATCAGACCCGACCAGAGGTCGAAGCCGCCGGGCGATCCTTCGCCGAAGCCGTTGGCGGCGAGGCCGTTGGTCGCGAGATCATAGCCTGGATTGCCGCTGGCGATATAGAAGAGCAGGAAGGCGGCGACGATCGCGCCGAGCACCTGCGCGACGACATAGAGCGGAATGTCGCGCGCGTCGAAGCGCCCGCCCGCCCAGAGCCCGACGGTGACCGCGGGGTTGAGGTGACATCCCGAAATATGGCCGATCGCATAGGCCATGGTGACGACCGTCAAACCGAAGGCGAGCGCCACGCCGAGGAAGCCGATGCCGAGATCGGGAAAGGCCGCCGCCAGCACCGCGCTGCCGCAGCCGCCGAAGACAAGCCAGAAGGTGCCGATAAATTCGGCCAAGCCCTTTTGCATGTTGTTCATATGACCCTCTCCTCCCGCCGGACGGTCACGTGCGCCGCCGGCGCGGGATGCAGTCTATCAGCACGGCGCCGCACGGCAAGTCTTTGTAACAACTATGGCTTCGAGCGCGCGAACCCGCCCCGCGAGTCGATCAGGCGGCGGCGACCGCATCGACGAAGCGGCCCGCGCGCTGGTGAAGCGCCTCGGCGAGCTTCGTCAGTCCCGACGACAGCTGGCCAAGCGATTCGGCATCCGCGCCGACCGCCGACGCGCCGTGGCTGATGCCGTGCGCGCGCATGTCGATCTCGCGCCCCGCCGCCACGGCCTGTTCCACATAGCTGGCGATCGTCAGCGTCGTCGCGCTCTGCCCGTCGACCGCCTGCTCGATCGCGTCCGAAAAGCCGTTGTTGGCGTCGATCGCCTTCTCGACCTCGCGGAAGCCTTCGGTCACCTGGCCGATGACGTCGCGGATCCGGTCGACATATTGCGTGATGTCGCTCGCCGCCGACCGGGTCTGGCCCGCGAGCTGCTTGACCTCCGACGCGACCACCGCAAAGCCGCGGCCCGCGTCACCGGCGCGCGCCGCCTCGATCCCCGCGTTGAGCGCCAGCATGTTCGTCCGGCCGGCCATGTCGATGATCAATGCCAGCATATGCTCGATCGCCTGGCTCGCGGCCTGGAGCGCCGCGGCACGGTCGCCCGCTTCGACGATCGTCCGGTGCGCCTCGTGGCGCGCGGCACGGGCGAGGCGGCCGTCGTCGACGATCCGCGCCATCGCCGCGGCGAGCGCGTGTCCGCGGTCGCCGAGTTCGTGGAGCCCCGCCAGCGTCTGCGCGGTCGCGCCGGCGACCGAAACCGCATCGAGCCCGGTCTGCCGGGCGCGATCCGACAAGGCATGCGCGACCGTTTCGGCCTCGCGCGCCATGTCGGAAAGGCTCGCGGTCCAGGCGGCGACGTCCTGCTGGAAACGGCGTCCGGCGTCGTCGACCCGGCTCGCCCGCGCCGCGCGCTCGTGCGCCAGCTCGACCTCGCGCAGCATCGCCAGCCGCGCAAGCTGGCCGCTGTCGAGCGTCTCGACGAAACGGCCATCGCGCACCAGGACGAGCCCCTCGTGCCCCGCCGCGCGCGACACGATGCGAAGCAGGTCGGCGGTCGATTCATCGACGCCGGCGGTCAGGCAGGGTTCGATCATCATCGCGATCGATCCCCCGATCGTCGGATTCTGCATCAGCGAGAACCAATAGGGGCAGAAGAGCAGTTCGCGCACGCGCTGTTCGCGGATGATCCCCACCGGCCGCCCCGCGGCATCGAGGACCGCGAGCAGGCGCAGCTGTGCGTTGGCGCGAAAAATATCGATAACCTCGGACAATTGCGCGTCGTCCGGGACCGCGACCGCATGGCCGGCCGAGGGCGCAAGAACGAAGTCGAGGTTTTTCATCATGGTTCCATCAGGTTGCGAGGCGGGTTGCGCTCGCGGCCTAATGGCAGCTGGTAAACACGGCTTTAACCATTTGTTTCAAGGATATGACAGCCGACGGACAAGCGCCGCCTTCCATCGCAATATGCTGTTCACATTGATACGCCTATGCCAGGGAAAGATGGCCGACCGCCGAGGAGGACGAGAGATGCGCATCCTGATCATCGCCGCATTGACGGCGCCGCTGCTGACCGGATGCGTCAGCGCGGTGAAGACCGTCGTCACCGCGCCGGTCAAGGCCGTCGGCAAGGTCGCCGACTGGTCGACCACCAGCCAGGAAGAATCCGACCGCAATCGCGGCCGCGCGATGCGCGAGCGCGAGGCGAAGCTGGGCAAGCTGTCGCGCCAGCGCGACAAGGCGACCGAGAAATGCCGCGCCGGGCGGGAGGACCAGTGCCAGCGCGCCGAGGTCCTGGACCACGAGATCGAAGCGGTGATGGCGGAGCCGATCTGAAGGGGCGGCTTGCGGCCGGTAGGGGACATGCCTTCTCCCCTCCCTTCTAGGGAGGGGCTGGGGGTGGGTGGCCGCCGAAGGCGGCGTTCTTTGTAGGCTCGCTCCGCTCGCGCACCCACCCCTAACCCCTCCCTAAAAGGGAGGGGAATGACTCAAATCCACCCCAAAGCCGAAATCACCGCACCCGCCGGCCCGTCCACACCACGCGGCCGACAAGGCGCACCGCGGTCATCGGCAGGTCGTTCCAGCTGGGATATTGCGGGTTGTCGCTGATCACCGACAGCCGCCCCTGCCCCGGCGCGCGCGCAACGCGCTTCACCATCAGCCCGTCGTCCATGCGCAGCACGTAGATGCCGTCGCGCAGCCGCCCGGCGGCGTCGCTGCCGTCGACCAATATGTCGTCGCCGTCGTTCAGGGTCGGCGCCATCGAATCGCCCGCGACGCGGATGATGCTGAGCGCGCGCGGATCGGCGCCGAGGCCGCGCAGCCAGCGGGGGTCGAACGCCAGTTCGCCCTCGACGGGTTCGCCGTCGATGCTCGCCCCCGCGCCCGCCGAGGCGCCGATCGCGAGCTTCGGAACCAGCACCATGCCGGGCCCGCGGACGCGGTTCGCCGCCGCGACGCGCGGCGCGGGGCCGCCGAGCATCGATTCCGCCACGCCGAGATAGGCAGCGATGCGCGCGCGGTCCTCCTCGGCAAGCCGCCGCGGCGAGCCGCGCTTGATATATTGCTGGATATAGGCCGGGTTGCGCCCGATGCGCGCCGACAGCTGGGCATAGTCGATGCCCTTTTCCCGCAACAGGCGGTCGAGCGCGGCGCGCGGATCGTCGACGAAATCTGACACGGGATCGGTCCTTCCTATTTCGCTTATAGCGATAGGATTTTTCCTAGACAAGTAGGAAATCGTGGCTCAGATAGGAAATATCCTATCGGGCGAGTCGCCCATCACGCGAACCATGGGAGAAGACAATGGAGCGTAGCCTGCTGCAACGGATCAACGCCTTTCTGAAGGAAAGCGAGATGCCCCCGAGCGTCTTCGGCCGCCATGCGGTGCGCGACCCGCGGTTCGTCAGCGATCTGCGCGGCGGCCGCATTCCGGGCGGCCAAATCACGAGACGTGCGGAACATTTCATGAACAAATGGCAGGCCGATCATCATGCGGGCCGGGTAGCGCCGAGCGGCGACCGCCGCGTCCGGGTGGCCCGCAAGACCGAGGCGGGAGCCCTGCAATGAAGATCTGGTCGCCCGCCGTTCCGCCGCGCCCCGGCTGTCTGCACCGCAGGCTGCGCCGTCTGCTCGCGCGCGAGCTGCCGCACGGCCTGTCGCTCGGCCCTTCGACGTTGCGCCCCTGGGCGAGCGCCAATTTCGTCGGCGCGCGCCACCTTTTCCCTTGCGCCTTCGCGGTCGGCGAGGCGGAGCCGTTGCGCGCGGCCTTGCAGGCGCGACTGGAGGGTGCCGAATGGCACCTGCCCGGCCACATCGTCGCCGATACGGCGGTGGAGGTCGCGGGCGAAGCCAGCGAGCTGCGGATCGAGATCTTAACGGTCGAGGACTGAGCCTCTTGCCGCGCGTCCCTGCAGGGTTAGCCGACCGCCTGGCGGTTGAGGCGCTGGAGCGTGCCGAGCGCGGCCTCGAGCGCGAAGTCGATGGTCTCCGCCTCGTCTTCGTTCGCCGGAGCGCTCGCCGTCTGGGGCGCGATCCGCGCTTCACGGCGGCGCGCAAGGCCGGCTTCGAAGCGGGCGACCATCGCGCCGAGCGACTGGTCGGCGGGGTCGGGAATCGTCGTAACGGGCGCCGCGATTTCGGCGGGCTGGAGCCAGGGCTCTTCACCCGGCGCCGGCTCGGCGGGCGCGAGGTCGGCGAGCATGAGCTCCTCCTCTTCGGGCTCGACCGTGTCGGCGGGGGTGAATTCGAACGCCTCGTCGGTCTCGTCCAGCGCATCGGCATCGACGGGAGGCTCGACGGGCGGCGGTACGACGACCGGGCCCAGCCCTTGCGGCGGCAGGTCGCGGCCCGCGCGCAGCGGCGGGCGCGGCGGATCGTCGGGGTGGACGTCGGCGCGGCGGCGGCGCGGCGCCTCTTCGGCGTCGGCGTCGGCCTCGGTTTTTCGGCGGCGCAGCGCGTGAGGCTTCGCGAGCGCGAGCGCGACCAGTCCCGCGATGACCGCGGCGACCGCCGCCATGACGAGCGCGAGCGCGAGGCGGCCGCCGTTGCCGACCGGCGGCACGAACAGCTCCGACAGGCGATCGAGATAGAGGTTCCAGCTGACCCCGGCGACCCAGGCGAGCGGCATGACCGCCGCGAACAGAAAGGTCAGCGCGGCCGCGCCGATCACCGCCGGCAGGGCGGGACGCAGCGCCCGCGCGAGCGCAGAGGCGCTGTCCTGCCACGATTTTTCGCTGCTGTCGTCCATATCGCTTTTCCGAATCCTAGGCTGCCGATGGCGCGGCATCGCGCAGCAGCCGCTGGTAAACCGGTTCGTAACGTAAAATGTTTGACGACCAGTTACGATGGGTTTCGACGAAAAGACGCGCGGTGCGCCGCCGTTCGTCCCAACGGCCGCGCGTGCCGAGCAGGGCGACCAGCGCCGCCGCGATCGCGGCGGGGTCGTCGGGGGCGAAGAGCGTTCCGGTGACCCCGTCCTCGATCAGCTCGCGGTGCCCGCCGACGTCCGAGGCGGCGACGAGCTTGCCCTGCGCCATCGCCTCGAGCGGCTTCAGCGGGGTGACGAGATCGGTGAGCCGCATCTTCTTGCGCGGGTAGGCGAGGATGTCGATCAGCGAATAATAGAGTTCGACCTCTGTGTGCGGGACGCGGCCGACGAAATGGATGCGATCCGCGACGGGCGAGGCGGCCGCCTGCGCCTTCAGCGCCGCTTCCATCGGCCCGCCCCCGACGAGCAGCAGGCGCGCCTGCGGCTGCGCCGCGGCGAGCGCGGGCATCGCGGTGATCAGATCGTCGATGCCCTCATAATCATAGAAGCTGCCGATGAAGCCGATCACCGCGTCACCCGCCTTTAAGCCGAGCCGCTGCGCGAGCGCCGCATCGCGCGGCGGCGGGTCGCCGAACAGGTCGAGGTCGACGCCGTTGGGCGAGACGATGATCTTGCCCGCATCGACGCCGCGCCCGACCAGATCGCCGCGCAGCCCTTCGCAGATGACGGCGACCGCGTCGGCGCGCTTGACCGCGCGGGTTTCGAGGTGGCGGGTCAGCCGGTAGCGCAGGCTGTCTTCGCGGCCGGTGCCATTGCCGACCGCGGCATCCTCCCAGAAGGCGCGAATTTCATAGACCACCGGAATGCCGAGCCGCTTTCCGACGCGCAGTGCCGCGAGTCCGTCGAGGACGGGCGAATGGGCGTGGAGCAGATCGGGTCGCCAGTCGCGGGCCAGCGCCTCGACCCGCGCGGCGAGCGCGCCGATCTCGCGCCATTCGCGAATCGGCGCGCGCGCCGGCGCGATCGGCGGGGTGCGGTAGAAGGTGAGCCCGTCGATGGTCTCGCCGTCCGGGCCCGCTTCGGGATGGCGCACGCCGGTGACCCCAGCGACCTCCCAGCCTTTCGCGACCTGCGCCTTCATCAGTGCGCGGGTGCGGAAGGTATAGCCGCTGTGGGCGGGCAGGCTGTGATCGAGAATGTGCAGAATCCGGGTCATCGCGCGGGGAAAGTGCCAGACAAGCCTTAACGCCGCGTCAACCCCGATCGGATAGAGCCGCAGCACCGGACCCCACGGGGGTCGAAGCGAAGCTGGGCCTTGCCGCGTAGATGGTCGACAATTTTTCCATTGCCCTGACCCATGTGCTGATGGGAATCGCGCTGTGGCGGCTGCTCTATCGCGGCGACCTCGACCGCGAGGTCAGCCCGCGCATGGCGTGGCAGCAGCGCCGCGACGCCGAACGGGCGGAGAAGGAGGGGGCGGGCGATGCGTGACCTCGCCTTCGTCGCCTTCCTGTTCGCCTTCATCGGGATCGGCTTCCGGAAGCCGTTCCTGTTCATCCTCTGCTTCTGCTACATCGACATCGTCGCGCCGCAGCGCTTGAGCTATTTCCTGATCAACTCGATCCCGATCTCGCTCATCGTCTTCGGGCTCGCGATCGCGGGCTGGCTCGCGGTCGACGACAAGCGCGACACGCGGTGGTCGGGCCGACAGATCCTGCTCGTCATCCTGCTCCTCTATTGCTGGGTCACGACCCTGCAAGCCGATTTCCCGGTCGAGGCGCAGGACAAGTGGAGCTGGGTGTGGAAAGCGCTCGTCTGGGCGATCTTCCTGCCCCTGACCCTGCGCACCAAGCTGCGCATCGAGGCGCTGGCGCTGATCATGCTGCTGTCGGCCGCGTCGATCGCGATCGCGGGCGGGATCAAGACCGCCGCGGGCGGCGGCGGTTACGGCTCGCTGCAACTGCTGCTCAACGAGAATTTCGGCCTCTACGAAGGGTCGATCATGTCGACCGTCGGCATCTCGATCATTCCGCTGATCCTCTGGTACCGCCGCCACGGGACCATTTTTCCGCCCGACTGGCGCGTGTCGCTCTTCTGCTTCGCGCTCTGCTTCGCGTGCATGCTGCTGCCGGTGGGCACGCAGGCGCGCACCGGGCTCGTCTGCCTCGTCGTGCTCGCGGTGCTGTCGCTGCGCGCGGTCAAGCACCGGATCCTCTACATGGTCGGCGCCGGCCTGCTCGCCGCGGCCGCAATTCCCTTTCTGCCGCAGAGCTTCACCCAGCGCATGGAGACGATCGAGGGCTATCAATCCGACGAATCCGCCTCGACCCGCGTCGCGGTGTGGAAGTGGACCTGGGACTATGCGAAGGACCATCCGTTCGGCGGCGGGTTCAACGCCTATCTTCAGAACCATGTCCGCGTGAAGATGGCGGCGGGCGCCTATGACCCCGACGCGCCGCAGTCCGACGAGCCGGTCGTTTATGAGGATCATGCCCGCGCCTATCACTCGAGCTATTTCGAGATGCTCGGCGAACAGGGTTATCCGGGCCTTGCGCTCTGGCTGATCCTGCACGTCAGCGGCCTTTTCCAGATGGAGCGGCTCCGGCGGCGCTATCTCAGGACGCGCCGCGCCGAGGAGCAATGGATCGCGCCGCTCGCGACCGCACTCCAGCACGGCCATATCGTCTATATGGTCGGATCGCTGTTCGTCGGCATCGCCTTCCAGCCCTTCATCTACATGATGCTGGCGCTCGAAATGGGTCTGTGGACCTATTGCCGGCGGCGCGAGCAGCAGGCGGGGTGGCGGCCATTGACCGCGCGACCGGCGCAGGTGCCCGCGCGGCATCCGGTGGCGAGCGGCTGATTTTTGGCATCAGCGAAATCGGGAACCATGGGCATCCCGAGACGCTATCATCGCATGTCCACGCGCCTGATCCACGTCGACGACAGCCTGCCCGGCATCAGCCGCGAACGCACCGCGAGCGGCTGGCGCTATCGCGACGCGAGGGGGAAGCCGATCCGCGACAAGGCCGAGATCGCGCGGCTCGACGCGATCGCGCTGCCCCCCGCCTATCAGGACGCCTGGTTCTGCCCCGCCGCGAACGGCCATATCCTCGCGACCGGTTATGACGCGCGCGGGCGCAAGCAATATCGCTATCATCCCGATTTCCGGCTGGCGCAGGAGGCCGACAAATACGACCGCTGCGCCGCCTTCGGCCACGCGCTGCCGCTGCTCCGCGCCCGGCTGGCGGACGATCTCGCGCGCCGGACGCTCGGCCCCGAACGCGTTGTCGCCGCGGTGGTGCGCCTGCTCGACCTCGCCGCGCTGCGCGTCGGCAACGAAGAATATGTCGCCGCGAACAAGAGCTTCGGCGCGACCACCTTGCGCCAGCGCCATGCCCGGCTGAGCGGGCAGCGGCTGCGCCTGACCTATCGCGCGAAGGGCGGCGCGATGCGCGAGGTGACGGTCAGCGACCGCAGCCTCGCGACGCTGGTGCGCCGCCTGCAGGACCTGCCGGGACAGCATCTGTTTCAATATGAGGATGGCGGCGGCCTGTGCGCGGTCGGATCGGACGAGGTCAACGCCTATATCCGCGAGGCGATGGGCGAGGATTTCAGCGCCAAGCATTTCCGCACCTGGTCGGCGAGCGTCGAGGCCTTCACCTATCTCCATGATGCCGCTGAGGAGCCGACTCTGAAGGCGATGCTCGCGCATGTCGCGCACGGGCTCGGCAACACGCCGGCGGTCGCGCGGCGCGCCTATGTCCATCCGGCGATGATCGCCGCGGCGCAGGCACGCGGCGATTTCGCCGCCGCCGCCGGGCCGCTGCCGCGCGCGACCAAATATCTTTCGCGTTACGAGCGCGGCTTTTTGGCCTATCTGGAACAGGCGCCGGGCGCGGCCGCCCTGCTCCGTTCCGCCTGACCCTTCAGAAAAGACCCACGAGGATCGACGTGACCTTCTCCCTTCTCGCCGCCGTCAAGACCGCCATGCCCCCGGCCGCCCCGCGGCCGAACCCGCTCGAGGACCTGCGCTATTGGTGGGACAGCAGCGTCGCCTGGGTGAATCACCACTGGTTGCAGATCGGCATCGCGGTCGGCGCCGGCCTGGTCATCTATTTCCTGCTGTCGCTGCTGCGCACCTTCGCGCTGAAGCGGGCGCAATCGGCGCCGGGACAGTTCACGCTGACCGACATCGTCGGGCGGGTGATCCACAAGACCAAGTCGACGGTGCTCGCGATCGTCGCGATCCGTCTCGTCGCGGGCTACGCCAATCCGCCCGCGATCATCCTCGCCACGATCCAGTTCGTCTTCACCATCGCGGTCGTCCTCCAGGCCGCGATCTGGGCGCGCGAAATCGTCATCGGCCTCATTCAGCGCCGCGCCGCCGAAGGGCATAACGAGACGCTGACCAACGCGATGGGGATCATCCGCCTGCTGATCAGCGTCGCGCTGTTCGCGATCGCGGGAATCGTGATCCTCGACAATATGGGGGTCAACGTCACGGGCCTCGTCGCCGGGCTCGGCATCGGCGGCATCGCGATCGGCCTCGCCGCGCAGGGCATCTTCTCCGACCTCTTCGCCTCGCTGTCGATCATCTTCGACCGGCCGTTCCGGGTCGGGCAGGCGATCAAATACGACAATTCGTCGGGCACGGTCGAGCGCATCGGGCTCAAGAGCACGCACATCCGTTCGATCAACGGCGAGCTGCTCGTGATCTCCAATACCAATCTGCTGTCGAAGGAAATCACCAATTACGCGCATCTCCACCGGCGGCGGGTGACCTTCCTCCTCAACATCGTCTATCAGACGAGCCCCGAAATGCTCCGCGCGCTGCCGGGGCTGCTCGAGGAGCAGGTCAAGGCGGCGGGGCACGAATTCATCCGCTCGAGCCTCGTGACCTTCAGCGCCTCAAGCCTCGATTTCGAGCTTCTGTTCGATGTGTTCAGCGAGGATTTCGATCAGGTCACCGCGGCGCGAACCGACATCGCGATCCGCATCGTCGAAGCGCTCGGCGAGGCGGGCTATGAATTCGCCTATCCGACGCAAACGACCTTCACCGCGGCGCCCGACGGCACGATGATCATGCCCTACGCCGAGTCCCCGAAGCCCAAGACGGCGCCCGCCAGGACGGCGAAGCCGGGCTGACGCTACGGCGCCGTAGCGCAAAGTCCCGGGGTCTTGTGCAACGCGGCAAGACAGGCCTAGAACGCCCCCGAACCAGTCTTTGAGGGGATGATGAATGGCCACGATCACGCCGCAGGAATTGCAGACCAGGGTCGGCGAGCATCTCGGCACCTCCGAATGGGTGCTCGTCGATCAGGACATGATCGACAAATTCGCCGATGCGACGGGCGACCATCAATTCATCCACGTCGACGCGGAGAAGGCGAAGCTGACCCCGTTCGGCGGTACCATCGCCCACGGCTTCCTGACGCTGTCGCTGATCCCGATGCTCGGCGCGCGCACCGACGCGCCGAAGATCGAAGGTATCAAGATGGGCGTCAACTATGGCGGCAACAAGGTGCGCTTCCTCGCCCCCGTCCGCTCGGGCAAGCGCGTGCGCAGCCATGTGAAGCTGCTCGAACTCGACGAGAAGCGCCCCGGCCAGTGGCAGCAGACCAACGAGATCACCGTCGAGATCGAGGGCGAGGAAAAGCCCGCGCTGATCGCCGAGTGGATCACGCAATTCTTCGTCTGATGATTTTCGACCGGCCGACCTCCCCCGAAAAGAACACCGGACCCAAGCAGAAGGATTACCGACATGCGTGACGCCGTCATCGTTTCCACCGCCCGCACCCCGCTGACCAAGGCGGGGCGCGGTTCGTTCAACAACACCCCCTCGCCGACGCTCGGCGCCTTTTCGGTCAAGGCCGCGGTCGAGCGCGCCGGGCTCGAAGGCGGCGAGATCGACGACGTCATCTTCGGCGCCGCGATGCAGCAGGGGTCGCAGTCGCCGAACGTCGCGCGCCTGATCGGCCTTCGCGCCGGCCTCCCCGTCACCGTGCCCGGCATGTCGATCGACCGCCAGTGCTCGTCGGGCCTGATGACCATCGCGACCGCGGCAAAGCAGATCATCGTCGACCGCCAGGACATTGTCGTCGCCGGCGGCGTCGAGTCGATCTCGAAGGTCAGTGGCAGCGGCAAGGTGTTCATCGAGCCCGATGCCGAGCTGATTGCGATGCACAAGGACGTCTATATGCCGATGATCGGCACCGCCGAGGTGGTCGCGAAGCGCTACAACATCGGCCGCGAGGCGCAGGACGAATATTCGCTCCAGTCGCAGCAGCGCACCGCCGCGGCGCAGGCCGCGGGCAGATATGACGACGAGATCGTCCCCTGCAAGGCGACGATGGCGATCGTCGACAAGGAAACCAAGGAAGTCTCCTACAAGGAGGTCGTCGCCGACAAGGACGAATGCAACCGCCCCGACACGACGCTCGAGGGCCTCGCGAGCCTGAAGCCGGTGATGGGCGAAGGCCACACGATCACCGCGGGCAATGCGAGCCAGCTTTCGGACGGGTCGTCGGCGTGCGTCGTGATGGAAGCCAAGGTCGCCGAAAAGCGCGGCCTGACCCCGCTCGGCCGCTATGTCGGCATGGCGGTCGCGGGCACCGAACCCGACGAAATGGGCATCGGCCCGGTCTTCGCGATCCCCAAGCTGCTCGAACGCTTCGAACTCAAGATGGACGACATCGGCCTCTGGGAGCTCAACGAGGCCTTCGCGGTGCAGGTGCTCTATTGCCGCGACAAGCTGGGCATTCCGAACGACCTGCTCAACGTCAACGGCGGCTCGATCTCGATCGGCCACCCCTTCGGCATGACCGGCGCGCGCTGCACCGGCCACGCGCTGATCGAGGGCAAGCGCCGCGGCGCCAAATATGTCGTCGTCACCATGTGCATCGGCGGCGGCCAGGGCGCGGCGGGCCTGTTCGAGGTCTTCTGATTTGCGGCCCGTTCAGTGAGATTGACCACCCCGCGTATCGAACCGGTCGATCTCGACCGGCTCGACGCCGAGCAGCGTGCCGCGCTCGAACCCTTCCTTGCCCCCAATACCGGAGTGGTTGGCGGCAAGGTCGGGGGCGGGCGGGTGCTCAACATCTTCCGCACCCTCGCCCATGCGCCGCGGGCGCTGACCGCCTTCCTCGGCTGGGGCAGCTATATCCTCTCGAAGCGGAGCGCGCTGTCGGCCCGGGATCGCGAGCTCGTCATCCTGCGCACCGGCTACAACTGCCGCTCGGGCTATGAGTGGACGCAGCACAAGCGGATCGGCCTCGACTGCGGCCTGTCCGAAGCCGAGGTCGAGCGCATCAAGGCCGGCCCCGATGCCGAGGGCTGGGGCGACCTCGACCGCGCGATGCTGCGCGCCGCCGACGAACTGACCCAAAACCATTTCGTGCGCGATGCGACCTGGGCCGCGCTCGCGCCGCTCGGCGACAAGGGGCGAATGGACCTCGTCTTCACCGTCGGCCAATACACCCAGGTTTCGATGATTTTGAACAGCTTCGGCATCCAGGTCGAAGAGGGATGGGAGGTCGACCCCGACCTTCGCGCCTGAAAAGAGGGAGAGAGAGACATGAGCGCCATCGGCGTGATCGCGACGCTGCGCGTGCAGCCCGGCAAGGAAGCCGAGTTCGAGGGCGTGTTCGCCGAACTCGCGCCCGCGGTGCGCGCGAACGAACCCGGCAACAGCTTTTACCGCCTGTTCCGCACCGAAGAGGCCGGGGTCTACAAGGTCCTGGAATGCTATGACGATGCCGCGGCGGTCGAAGCGCACCGCGCCTCGGACCATTTCCGCACCCTCGGCGCGAAGCTCGGCCCCTGCCTCGCCGGCGCGCCCGAAATCGAGCGGCTGGGCGCGGTCTGATCCGGATGGCGGGCCGGCTCGCGGGCAAGGCGGCGATCGTCGTCGGCGCCGGGCAGCAACCCGGCGACACGATCGGCAACGGCCGCGCCATCGCGCTGACCTTCGCGCGCGAAGGCGCCGAGGTGCTGTGCGTCGACCGGGTCGCCGAACGCGCCGAGGAAACCGCCGCGATGATCGGCGAGGCGGGCGGCCAGGGCTTCGCTCACGCCGCCGACATCACCCGGATCGCCGACATCGAGGCGATCGTCACGGCGGCGCTCGACCGCTGGAGCCGCATCGACATTCTCGTCAACAATGTCGGTGTCGGATCGCCCGGCGACGGGCCCGCGCACCGCGCCAGCGACGAAGCGTTCGAGCGCGTCTTCGACATCAACTTCACCGGGGCGCGCCGTCTGACCCGCGCCGTTCTCGCGCCGATGCGCGCGGCCGAGGCGGGAGTCATCATCAACATCTCGTCGCTCGCCGCGATCGCCGGCGCGAACATGATCGCCTATGAGATTTCGAAGGCGGCGCTCAACCGGCTGACCACCGCTACCGCGCAAGGCTCCGCATCGAAAGGCGTGCGCTGCAACGCCATCCTCCCCGGACTGATGGACACGCCGATGGCGATCCACGGCACCGCAGCGCGCGACGGCCGCAGCCTCGACGAACAGCGCGCCGCGCGCGGGGCGATGGTGCCGCTGAAGGGCGGCATGGGCGACGCGCGGGACACCGCCAACGCGGCGCTGTTCCTCGCCTCCGACGAGGCGCGCTTCGTCACCGGCGCCCTGCTGCCGGTCGACGGCGGCGCCAGCGTTCGCGTCGGATAGCGCGTCACCTAACCGACTTCCGCAATCTCCCCCGCGCGGTCGCCGAGCAGGTAGCGCGGTCCGGCGCCGCGCTGCGCCGCCTTGTCGCCGCGGTTGTAGAGCCCGCATTTCTTCAACGACAGGCAGCCGCAGCCGATGCACTGGTCGAGCAACTCGCGCGTGCGCTCCAGCGCCGCGATCCGCGCGTCGATCCGCGCGCGCAGATCGGTGCTGATCCGCGTCCAGTCGGCGGCATTGGGGGTGCGCTGCGCCGGCAGCTGCGCCAGTTCGGCGGCGATCTCCTCGAGGCTCAGCCCCAGTTGCTGCGCGATCAGGATGAAGGAGACGCGGCGGATGTCGGCGCGCAGGAAGCGCCGCTGCCCGCCACCCGAGCGCAGCGCCTCGATGAGCCCCTTCGCCTCGTAGAAGCGGATCGCCGACACCGCGACCCCGGTGCGCGCCGCGAGCTCGCCGATCGCGATCAGGTCGGTGCGGTGCATGCGCAGGCCCTCATTTGCCACTTGATCTAAACCTGACTTGAGATTGCAAAAGCCGCGCGTCAACCCGAATCAGGAGAATTATCGTGGCGCACCCCTTCATCGAGCATGTGAACGTCACCGTCAGCGATCCCGACCGCACCGCGCGGCTGCTGTCGGCGATCTTCGGCTGGCACGAGCGCTGGCGCGGCCCCGCGCGCGATGGCGGCACCACCATCCATGTCGGCAGCGATCGCGCCTATCTGGCGCTCTACACCGGCCCCGGCGGCGAGCATGCCGAAGCGCGCTGGCCCAAGGGTGAGCCGCTCAACCATGTCGGGGTGCAGGTCGACGATCTCGACGCGATCGAAGCGCGGGTGAAGGCGGTCGGCCTCGTTCCCTTCAACCACGCCGACTACGACCCCGGCCGCCGCTTCTATTTCCTCGACCCCGACGGCATCGAATATGAGGTGGTGAGCTATGCCTGAGCGGGTGGCCCGCTGATCCGCCCGTCCTCGAACCGGAACCCGTCCTCGCGGTCGCGCGCCAGCAGCGCGGGGCCGTCGAGGTCGACCCATTGGGCGCGCTGCGCGAGGACGAAGGCGGGCGCGATGCCGAGACTCGTCGACAGCATGCAGCCCACCATGATGCCGAGCCCCGCCGCGTCGGCGGCATCGGCGAGACGCAGCGCCTCGGTCAGCCCGCCAGCCTTGTCGAGCTTGATGTTCACCCCGTCGTAGAAGGTGCCGATGCGCGCGATGTCGGCCGCGGTCTGGCAGCTTTCGTCGGCGACGAAGGGCAGCGGCGCATAGACCCCGTCGAGCAGCGCGTCCGCGCCGACCGGAACCGGCTGCTCGATCATCTCGACCCCGAGCTCGGCGAGCGCCTCGGCCTCGCCGAGCAGGTCGAGCTGGCCCCAGCTTTCATTGGCGTCGACGATCAGCCGCGCGTCGGGCGCACCGTCGCGCACCGCCACGACGCGGGCGCGGTCGCCTTCGCCGGTCAGCTTGAGCTTGAGGAGCCGCCAGCCGTCGGCGACGGCGGCTGCGGCTTGCTCCGCCATCCGGTCGGGCGCGGCGAGCGAGATGGTGAAGGCGGTGACGCGCGGGGTCGGCGGCCCGTCGCATCCCGCGAGCCGCCACAGCGGCACCCCGCGCTGCCGCGCCTCGAGATCCCACAGCGCGCAGTCGAGCGCGTTGCGCGCCGCGCCGGCGCCGAGCATCTCCTGCACCGCGGCGCGCGCCTCGGCGGCGCTCATCGCCGCGAGATGCGGCACCACGCGGAGGATCGCGTCGCGGCACCCCGCGGCATCCTCGCCATGATAATAGATCGGCGTTCCCTCGCCGCGGCCGACGGCGCCGTCGCTCTCGATCTCGGCGACGACGACGTCGACATGATCCTTGGCGCCGCGCGCGATCACGAACTCGCCCGCGACCGGCCAGCGCTCGACGCGCGCGCTTTTCAGTTGGATGGCCATCGAAGAACAGTAATGCTGCGCGCCATGCCCGGCAAATCCCTTTCCGAACGCATCGCCGAATTCGGCCATCGCCTCGCCGTCGAAGCGCACGCCGCCTGGCTCGCCGCGCGTGACCCGCGCACGCCGATGCTGGCGCGCCTGCTCGCGGTCGCGGTCGCCGCCTATGCGCTGTCGCCGATCGACCTGATCCCCGATTTCATTCCGGTGCTCGGCTGGCTCGACGACCTGATCCTCGTCCCCGCCGGCCTGTGGGCGGTGCGCCGACTGATCCCCGCGCCGCTCTGGGCCGAGCTCCACGCCGCCGCCGAAGCCGCGAGCGAACGCCCGTCGAGTCGCGCCGGCATGATCGCGATCCTGCTGATCTGGGCGGGGCTGCTCACCATCGTCTATTGGAGCGTGCGAACGTCCCCCTGGCATTGAACGTCGCTGAAGGAGGGCGGTGCGAAGACCGCTTTGAGGTGGATTTGAGTCATTCCCCTCCCTTTTAGGGAGGGGTTAGGGGTGGGTGCGCGAGCGGAGCGAGCCACGAAAGAACGCCGCCTTCGGCGGCTACCCMCCCCCAACCCCTCCCTAAAAGGGAGGGGAGAAGGTATGGCCGCAATCGGCCGAAAACCGCCTTCTCACCCGTTCGCGCGAATCCACCCCTCGACCACCGGCGCGATCTCGTCGCGCCATTTGCGGCCGTTGAAGATGCCATAGTGACCGACACCCTTCGCCATCAGATATTTCTTCTTCGCAGCCGGAAGCGATTTCGCCAGCGTCAGCGCCGCCTTGGTCTGGCCGATCCCCGAAATATCGTCCCGCTCGCCCTCGATCGCGAGGATCGCGATATCCCCGATCGCGCCGATATCGACCGGCTGGCCGCGGTGCAGCATCTCGCCCTTCGGCAGCAGGTGGCGCTGGAATACGGCATCGACGGTCTGCAGGTAGAATTCGGCGGTCATGTCGCAGACCGACCGATATTCGTCATAGAATTCCTTGGTCTTGTCGGCGCTCTCGCCATCGCCGTCGACCAGATGCTTGAACATCTCCCAATGGCTCATCATGTGGTTGCCGAGGTTCATCGACATGAAGCCCGCGAGTTGCAGGAAACCGGGATAGACGCGGCGCCCCGCGCCCGGATACCAGGCCGGCACCGTCGCGATGACATTTTCCTGGAACCAGGCGTAGGGCCGCGTCGTCGCATGCTGGTTGACCGCGGTCGGCGCCTTGCGCGTGTCGATCGGCCCGCCCATCATGGTGAGCGTCTTCGGCCGGCACTTGTGCCCTGCCGCGGCCATCACCGCCGCGGCGGCGAGGCTCGGCACCGACGGCTGGCATACCGCGAGCATATGCGCGCCGGGACCGATATGCTCGAGCCACGACACCAGATAGTCGACATAATCGTCGAGGTCGAACTTCCCGGCTTCGAGCGGCACGTTGCGCGCGTCGCGCCAGTCGGTGATCCACACGTCGTGCCCCGGCAGCATCCGCTCGACCGTGCCGCGCAGCAGCGTCGCATAATGGCCCGACATCGGCGCGACGATCAGCAGCCTGGGCGCGTCCTTTGCGCCCTTATGCTTGAAATGCTTGAGCTGGCCGAAGGGCTTGCGCGCCTCGATCACTTCGCTCACCCGCACCGTCTCGCCGTCGACGACCGTCTCGTAAAGGTCGAACCCGGGCTTGCCGCGCGGCGCAGCGGCGTGCGCGAACACCTCGAGCGCCGAGGCGAACAGCGGGCTGCCGCCGAAATAGCCGAGCGGATTCGCGGGGTGCTGCATGACCTGCGCGCCGGCGGTCGCCAGCGCGCTCGCCCCCGCGAGCCAGCTCTTCTGCATGTCGAAAGCGTGATACAGCATGTGGTGAAATTTCCTTGCGTCCTTGGGGGGGCGCTCTCGCGGCGCCTGTCGTCCCCGGCATCCTAGGCCATCAGTGTCATTGTGCAACGCATCATTTCGTCCTGCTTCAAGCGCCTTGAAGCGGTGCGCCATTCTCCGCCGTTGAGCGGCACCCGCGCGGCTGCTAGGGCGGGCGCGATGGCGACCTCACCCGACCGACCCGCCCCTCCCGCCGAATCGCAGGAACCCCGCGCCCGCAAGCTCGGCAGTCTCCGAATGATCTGGCGCTACGCCAGCCGCTACCCGCTCCAGCTTCTGGTCGCCGCGGTCGCGCTCGGCATCGCGGCGCTCGCGACGCTCGCCATCCCCTGGCAGTTCAAGGAGATGATCGACAGCGGCTTCGTCGCGGGCGGCGGCGACGTCGCGCCGCATTTCCGCCTCTTCTATGTCATCGTCGTGATCCTCGCGCTCGCGACCGCGCTGCGCTTTTATTTCGTGAGCTGGCTCGGCGAACGCACCGTCGCTGACATCCGCCAGGCGGTCCAGCGCAACCTGCTGCGTCTCGCGCCGGGTTTCTTCGAGGAAAACCGCCCGTCCGAAATCGCCTCGCGCATGACCTCGGACACCGCGATCATCGAACAGGTGGTCGGCACCACCGTCTCGGTTGCGCTGCGCAACCTCGTGATGGGGATCGGCGGCATCGCCTATCTCTTCACCTTGTCGCCCAGACTCACCGGTGGCATCCTGATCGGCATCCCCGTCATCATCATGCCGATCGTCCTGCTCGGCCGCCGCCTCCAGAATGTCTCGCGATCGAGCCAGGACCGCGTCGCCGACATCGGCGCGACGACCGCGGAGCAATTGGGGGCGATGAAGATCGTCCAGGCCTTCGGTCAGGAAGCGCGCGAGGCCGACCGCTTCGGTGCCGCGGTCGAGGCCAATTTCGCGACCGCGCGCCGCCGGATCCGCCTGCGCGCGACGATGACCGCGATCGTCATCGGCCTGCTCTTCGGCGCGATCACGACCCTGCTCTGGTACGGCGCCGCTGGTGTCGCCGCGGGGACGATCACCGGCGGCACGATCGCCGCCTTCGTGCTCACCGGCGGGCTGGTCGCGGGCGCGTTCGGCGCGCTTACCGAAGTCTATGGCGATCTGCTTCGCGCCGCCGGCGCCGCCGAGCGGCTCTCCGAACTGCTCCACGCCGAACCCGAGATCGCGCCGCCCGCGCATCCACGCGCCTTTCCCGAGCCGCCGCTCGGCACGCTCGAATTCGCGAACGTCGAGTTCCGCTATCCGACCCGCCCCGACGCCCCCGCGCTCCACGACTTCTCGCTGGCGATTGCTCCGCGCGAGACGGTCGCGATCGTCGGCCCCTCGGGTGCCGGCAAATCGACCCTCTTCCAGCTCGCCGAGCGCTTCTACGATCCCCAGGCCGGCACCATCCGGCTCGACGGCGTCCCGCTGACCGAGGCCGATCCCGCCGACATCCGCGCGCGCATCGCAATGGTGCCGCAGGAGACGGTGATCTTCGCCGCCTCGGCGCGCGACAATTTGCGCTACGGCAACTGGTCGGCGAGCGACGAGGAGTTGTGGGACGCCGCGCGCGCTGCCAACGCCGAGGAGTTTCTGCGCAAGTTGCCGCAGGGGCTCGATACCTTCATGGGCGAAGGCGGCGCGCGCCTCTCCGGCGGCCAGCGCCAGCGCATCGCGATCGCGCGCGCGCTGCTGCGCCGCGCCCCGCTGCTGCTGCTCGACGAAGCGACCTCGGCGCTCGACGCCGAATCCGAAAAGCTCGTCCAGGACGCGCTCGAGGCGTTGATGCACGACCGCACCACGATCGTCATCGCGCACCGCCTCGCCACCGTGCGTGCCGCCGACCGCATCGTCGTGATGGACGAAGGCCGGATCGTCGAGGAAGGGCGCCACGATGCTCTCGTCGCCGCGGGCGGCCTCTACGCCCGCCTCGCGCATCTGCAATTCCAGAGCAATCTCACCGCCGCCTGACGACAGGAGCCCCCATGCTGCACAGCCTGACCATTCCCGCCTATGAGAACGCCCTGCGCGCGCTGTCGGGCCAGCTCGACAAGGCGCTCGCCTGGGGCGCGGACAATAATGTCGGCGAACTGCAACTGCTCGCCGCCCGGCTCGCGCCCGACATGTTTCCGCTGCCGACCCAGATCCGATTTTCCTGCGGCCAGGCGCTCCAGGCGGTGACGCGGCTCGGCGCGGCCGGCGCGCCCGACTTCGCGGACGACGCCGACAGCTTCGCCGCGATGCAGGATCAGATCGCGCGGACGCTCGCCTTTCTCGCCTCGGTCGGTCCCGCCGCGCTCGGCGACGACGACGCCCGCCCGGTCGAATTCTCGCTGCCGAACGGCATGGTCTTCGACCTCAGTGCTGCCGCCTACGTCCGCGACTGGGCGCTGCCGCAATTCTATTTCCACATCGTCGCGGCCTACGCGATCATGCGCCACATGGGCGTGCCGCTCGGCAAGGCCGACTATGCGAGCTACATGATGCAGCATCTGCGGCCCGGCACCGCCCCCGCCGGCTGACGAAGCCGGTCCCCGCCGCCCGAAAGCGACGGGAAGACGTTACCGATTCAGATCAGCCCGCCATATCGGTGAATGCCCGGAAAGGCGATCCGCGTGCCGCCGTTGCGGCGGATCGCGCCGATCGCCTCGTCGACCCGCAGATAGCGCGCGCGTGCCTCGGGCTCGAACATCAGCGTCGCGGGCTTCGGCCGATCCGCGGCCGCCTTTACCAGCAAACCCAGTTCGGCAAGGTCGACCGCCTCGTCGTTCCAGCGAATGACGTCGGCGGTGTCGATCGTGATATGATTTTCGTCGCGCACCTCGGCCGGGATCGGCGTGCCGTCGGGCAACGTGACGTCGACGCTGTGCGTCGGCGGCGGGATGGTGAGGATGAACATCACCAGCATCACCAGCATCACGTCGATCAGCGGCGTCGTGTTGATCATCGGGTCGGCGTTGGGGTCGGTGCGAAAAATGCTGCGGCGTCGGCGCATCGTCTCTCTCCCTGTCGGGCGGTCGATCACCGTCGGTACCCGGCGCACCACCGCCATGACCGGCCCACCCGCACCGCTCGCGAGCGGTTACCGATCTTTGTTATGGTATAACATTTTATATTCTATGCAAATAAAAAGCACGGACCGGCCGCCCTGCCGCGCTCGCATAAAGAAAGGGCGGCACCTTGCGGTGCCGCCCCTCTTTTTCGTCCAGTCCCTGTCGGGAATGGAAACCGGTCTTACATGCCCGAGCCCGGACCGTAAGTGATTTCCACGCGACGGTTCTGGTCGTTGCGGACGCCGTCGGCGGTCGCAACCGCCGGGCGGGTTTCGCCGAACGCCTGCGTCGTGATCGACGTGTCCGAAACGCCACGCGCGGTCATGTAGCTGCGCACCGCATCGGCGCGACGCTGCGACAGGCCGACGTTGTACTTGGCCGAACCCGAACGGTCGGCGTGACCGGCGAGCATGACCTGTTGACCGCTGCAGCCTTGGTTGTAGGCGCTGATCGCGTTGTCCAGCGTCGAAGCCGCTTCCGGCGTGATCGCCGACTGATCCCAGTCGAAGTACACGATGTACGGCCCAGGCGCGCACACCGGCGGCGGCGGCGGGGGCGGCGGGGGAGGCGGCGGCGGGGGAGGCGGCGGCGGCGCCGGCGGTTCGGCCGGCGGCGGCGGCTCCGCACCACCAAAGTTGAAGGTCAGCGTGCCCAGGATCGAGTGCGACCGGAAGCGCGTCGAAACGTCGCGGCCAAGCTGGTCGACCAGGTCGAGCCCGCTGGCGTTGAAGAAGCGATACTTCAGGCCGGCATCGATGTTGCGGGTCAGCGGAGCGCGGATACCCGCGATCGCCTGCCACGCAAAGCCCGTGTCCGAATCGTCGAGGAACGGACCGGCGAAGACCGGAGCGACACTGACGCGCGCGACACCGGCACCACCGCCGACGAAGCCCTGCAGGCCATCGTCGTCGCCGAAGTCGAACATGCCGTTGACCATGAAGCTCAGCGCATTGGTGTCGCCGTTCATGGCATAATCACCCGTGACCAGCGGACCAGCGCCCGACGCGGTGTCGGGGATGCCCGGCGCCACGAAGCGACCGCTCTTGATGTCGGCTTCGCGATAGCCGACTTCCACTTCCGCGCGGAACGCGCCGAAGTCGTAGCCGACGGTACCTTCGAAGTCGTAACCCTTCTTGTGATCGAGAGTGCCGGCATTGTCGACGGTGCCGATATCGAGGTCCATGTCCTCGACCAGCATCACGCCACCACCCACTCCCACATACCAGGAGTTGTCGCGCGCCAGGGCGGGCGACGCAAGGGCAGTGGAGGCCAACGCCACGGCGACGGCAAGCTTCCTCATAGAAATTCCCCTTTCAATTGAGATTTACGTCTCGTCAGACGTCCTACGCGTCGCTTTGGTTCCACGCAAGATAACAAATCGCAAATCTGTTGCCAAAAAGTCGCACTCCTTGCCCTAAACCACCAAAATCTCAGCCTGAAATCAAGAGCCCCCGCGCCGACAGCGCCAGAATTATTGCCGTGATCGCGGTGCGCGCTTCGGAGTCGACGATCGTCCCGCCGTCCGGATTCGCGATCACGCCGGGCTCCATCCATACGCCGCTCTCGAAATGCAGGCGCGCGCCGTCCGCCAGGCGGAGAACCCGCATGCCGCGCCGCGGCGCGATGAAGCGCCAGCCGCCGGCGGTCGAGATCGCGAGCGACCCGGCGGCCGCGCCCGTCCAGCCGCCGGTCGCCGCATCGGCGACCAGCCAGCATTGGCCCGCAGCGGCCGTCGGCGGCGGGTCGGCCCGCGGCCCGTCCTCGACCGCGGCGTGCGCCAGCGCGTCGAGCAGCGTCAGCGCCTCATTGTGCGTGATTTCCTTCTGCGCCTGCGCGGTTGCGAGCAGCGGCAGCCCGAAACGGGCGGTGGTCGGCAAATCGGTCATGATGTCTCCTTCGGGTCCTGACCCTATGTCAGCGGCACGAGCAGCGGCGGCGACAGGGCGAAATCCCCCGCCTGGCGAATTTCGATCCCCGTGCCCGGCGGCAGCGCCGCCACCGTTCCGCCATCCAGCACCAGCTGGGGCTCCACGCAGTCCCAGGGCCCGAATCCCGCCACGGGTGGCGACAGCGCCGCGCGGTAAAGCTCGCGGCTTTCGCCCAGCGGCTGGTCGACCCCGTCGCGCCAGCCGGTGTCGAGGCGGCTCCGGCGAATCCAGCTGACGCGAAGCCCGCCTTCTCCGTCCGCGCGCGCGTGGCCGTGCACCGGCGCGAGCGGACGCAGCGCCACAGCCGCGCCTGGCACCGAAATATCAGTAGTCTCCATGTCGTTCCGCGCCGCCCACTGCAGCATCGCGCCGCCGCCGGGCGCCCAGGCGGCGAGGTCGGCGGGCACCGTCAGCAGCGCCGGATCGTCGAGCAGCACAAACGGCGTGCCCGCCGCGTGCGCGGCGTCCACCGCCGCCCCGGCGCGGCCGCGCAGCAGCCGCGACAGCCGCCAGACCCCCGGCCCGGCTGCCTCGGCCGTCCCGAACTGCACGCACTCGCCGCCGATCATCGCGCGATTGGCGCCGCCGAACAGCATCGCGTCGTCGACCGATTCGAGCGTCATCGACGGATTGACCAGCGTCACGACCGCCACGTTCGCGCGGTCGACCAGTAGATCGCTCGCCGCCGCCAGCGGCGCGGCCAGCGCCCCCAAGGCCGCGGCCGGGCGTACGGTGCCGAGCGCCAGCGGCGCGGCCCCCGGCGCGGGCACGATCCAGCAGTCGGCGCCGCGCCAGCCGTCGTTGTCGCCCGCGCCGGCGACCAGCAGCCGCGGCGCATCGGCGACCGGGCTGCCGATCGTCGGCAGGTCGAACAGCCGCACCGTGCCGATCGCGTCGGGCCAGTCGGGCGCGCCGACCGGAACGCCCGGATCGGCGGGCAGCGCGATCGCGGTCGCCGGCTGATGCCGCCGCAGCTCGACCTCGACGCCGCCGTCCTTCACCGTCCGTCCGGCCAGCCGCCATATCCCGCCATCAGCGAGAATCACCCGGCCCCCGACTGGCAACGCCAGCGCCGCGAGATCGGCCTGCCATAGGCAGGTCTCGCGCTCGTCGGCCGCCGCCGCGGCGAGTTGCCGCGCCAGCGCCCGCGCCGCGTCCGCGGCCAGCACCGCGGGCAGGTCGATCCGCTCCTCGCGCACCCCGCCGCCCGCGACCGCGCTCGTCTGCTGCCCCAATTGATAGTCGCGTTCGGGCTCATAGTGGCGCAGCCGGATCGTCCCCGGCAACGATCCCAGCGACGCGCGGCGACGCTCGATCAGGTCGCGCGCCGATTCGCTGCGCCGCGCCTCGCCGAAATCGGCGAGCGCGATCGCCTCCCCGGCCTCGCCCGTCGGCGCCAGCCGCCACCCCTCGGGCGCGCTGACCAGCCGCGTCGCATCGGCGTCGAACAGCGGCGCCAGCGCGTCGCGCGCCCGGTCGCCCGACGCCGCATAGCCGCCAAAGGCCCAGCGCCCGGTGCAGCGCCCCGCCTCGCCGAGCAGCACCTCCCCGACCAGCCCCGCGTCGATCGCGCCGGCATCGGCCTCGACCTCGAAGGTCAGCGAGGGGATACGGTTGCCGAAGCTCGCGAGCTCCAGCTCCTCGAACACGACGTAGGACAGCCCGCGAAAGGCGCTCGCCGATTCGATTCCGACCGCGGAGGCGATCAGCGGATCGACCGCCTGGTCCTCGCTCCCCTCGTACCAGCGAAAGGTGCAGCGTTCCTTGAAGCTGCCGCTCGCCCCGCGCAGCAGATTGCCGTCGGCCCAGATGCGGCGGATCGCGCGCACCCGGCGCGCCGACAGCGCGACCGCCAGCGACACGGCATAGCTATATTCGGTAACCGACGGTCGCCCCTTGCCGCCGCCGCTCTTCGTCCGCCGCTCGATCAGGTCGGTCGCCCAGATCACGCTCCCCGCGACGCGCATCGTCCCGAACAGCTGCGGGATCTGCTGGCCATAGGTCGACGCCTGCACCTTCAGGTCGGCGAGCCGCGGTCCCTCGCGCCCCTTGGGCTTGAATATCTGCGCGTCGATCTGCTGCCCCACGGTCGCGCCGATCGCCGCCCCGACCGGCCCGCCAACGATCCCGCCGACCACCGTCAGTACCAAAGTCGCCATCATATGCTCCTGAAACCATTCCCCTCCCGCGGGCGGGAGGGGCAGCGAGACTTGGGCGCTTGCGCCCTAGTCGCAGCAGGGTGGGCAGCCAGCCAGCCGCCACAGCACCATCCCATCCATTCCAGCGATCGGCGTCTCGACAACCCGCCGCAGCCCCGCATGGGCATGGACCAAACTGTCCGTTCCCATCATCCCGAGATGAAACTGCCCCGCGGGCAGCACGATCAACGCCACATCCCCGATCCGGCGATCGGCGACCGCCCCGAATCCCGCCGCGACCATCGCCGCCTCGATCCGCCCCCGCTCCCATCCGCGCAGCGGATAGGCCGCCGGCCGCGTCAGTCGTCGCCCCGCCGCGGCATGGGCCGCCCACACGAGGCCCACGCAGTCGAGCCCGCTCGCCGGGTCGCACCCCTGCGGGCGGAACCGCGCGCCGATCATCCCCCGCGCCGCCGCAAAGGCGCGGCCCGCCAGCTCATCCACCGGGATATCGCGTCAGCAGGTCGTTGCCCGGCAGATGCGCCTCGCCCCGGAAATTCGCCGCATTGCCGAAGCGGGTGCGGCAGGTCGCAAGCTGCTTGTCGCACCCCTCGATCAGCCGCACCCGCGCCGGCAGGTCGAGCGCGAAGGGCGGCACCTCGGCCAGCGTCAGCACCGCCCCCGACTCGCCGACCACCGGGCTCGCGAGCCCGCACGCTGCTCCTTGGGTCCAGCGCAGTTCGCCGAACGCCATCGCCCCCGGGGGCGCCGCGGCGTCGAGCGTCACCGCGCGCCCCTCGACCGCGACGACGCGCCGGATATAGGTGCGCGGCGCCAGGTCGATCCGGCACGCCCGGTCGCCCAGTATCGCGCGGCAGCTCGGCGACGTCGCCGGGCACACCGGCCGGTCGAGGGCGCGAGTCACCCCCTGCAGTTCCGCGGTAAAGCTCGCCCCGCGCCGTTCGACCGCGCCGAGCGAGCCGCGCGCGACCGTCACCGGCGCCGTCTCGGGCGCGGTCCAGTCGGTCACGAACAATGTCAGTTCGGCGCCGTCCCAGCGTCCCGCGTCGAGGTCGCGCGCGCCGATCGCATCGCTCGCGATCGCCCCTTCCATATCCATCGTCTCGGCCTCGATGCCGTCGCGCGTCTCGAGTGCCGAGGGCTTCATCCCCGGCGCCGCGCGATAGCGGATGCCGTCCACCATCAGGTCGCGGTCGTGCGAGGTCAGCCCGACGACCACCCCGTCGCGCCGCGACAGCCGCCAGCACCAGGCGAGCGTCACCAGCTCCTCGCGCAACCAGCCGGGCGCCATCGCCGCGCTCACCACGGCGCCCGCACCTCGACCAGCGGCACGCTCGCGCATTCCCCCGCGAGGAAGGTCGCGCGGCTGACCTCAAGCCGGTCTTCGGCGAAGCGCACCGCCACGTCGAACAGGAAGCCCGCGCGCACCGCCGTGCCCATCGCCGGCGCCGCGTCGAGCAGCACCTCACCCTCTGCTGTCATTTCGAACCCCGCGGTCTCGACGCCGTCGACCGACACGCGCAGGCTCCCCTCGACCGGCAGCCGGATGCTGCGTTCCTGCACCGCGTCGCCGGCGCCATAGCGCTTCACAAGCGCGAACTGCCGCCGGCTCCCGTCGCCGAGCCCCAGCCACTGGTCGCTCGCCGCGGGCATCGCCCCGCCCTCGGCCGAACTATGGTCGAAGGGGTCGCGAAAGCGGAACGCGCGCGCCGCCCCGCGCCGCGCGCGGAAGAAATCGGCGAGCGTTCGCACATCGGCCTCGGACCGCACGCCCGGTCCCGCATCATAGCGCATCCGCGCCTCGGCCCATTCGCTCGCGCGCTGCTCGTGCCCCGAGGGCGAGCTCACGATCTGGGTCGAAAATTCGGTCACGACCAGCGCCTCGCGCCCGATCGCCAGCGGGAAATCCACCGCATCAAAGGCCCGCACGTCCCCCTCCTCCTCCTCGCCGTCGAATGTCACGAAGCCGTCGCGCGCGACCTGCGGCAGTGCCCAGACGAAGGTCCGCGCCACCCCCGCGCGCCGCGCCGCGCCGGCCGCATCGGCGATCGCGGCCCACTGCCCGCGATCCGCCGCATCGGGCACGAAGCCCGCGAAATAATGCTGATCCTGGGCCGGATAGCCGAGCCGGGCCGTCATCGCCGCGCGCGCTCCCGCGGTCTCGGCGCCGCGCCCGCCGGTCACCCAGTCATAATCCTCGAGCTGCAGCACGTCGAACGCCGGCGCCGCCCAGTCCGGCGGCACATTGGCGCGCCGCACCTCGACCGCCGTGGGGTCGAGCACGGTCGGCAGATAGACGAGCAAATGGCTCGTCAGCCCAACCGCGCCCGCTTCCTCGCGCGCCGCCGCGACCAGCGCCGCGGTCGACGCCGCGAGAATCTCCCCCAGCGCGTCGAGCATCGCCAGCTGCGCGGTATCGAGCGGCGCGCGCACATCGGCGATTCCCACGCTCGCCGCACCCAGTATCGCACTCGCCGCCGCGTCATAGGCATAGATCCGCCCGCCAGCGCCGATCCACCACCAGGGTTCGCCGACCTGGAATTGGAGGTCGAGCCCCGCCGCCGCCGCGATCCCCACGAAAGCCCGCGCGACGCGCTGCAGCCAATCCATCGCCTCGGCATTGGCGGGCGACAGCAAGGTCGACGGCGGCACCCACCCGGTCAGCGCCTGCGCGCCCTCGGCGTCGCGCTGCTTCCAGCCTTCGGGGCACCAGGCGTCGAACAGCTCGTAGGACAGCGACCAGATCAGCCCGAGCCCTGCCGCCGCGCATTCGCCCGCCAGCGCCGCGTGCCAAGCCGCCGCCGCCGCGTTGATCGCCGGCCCCGCCGTATCGACCGCGAACCCGTCCACCGCCGCCGCGAGCCGCATATAATGGCTCATCCCGACATAATGGACGATGTCGCCGCAATAGCCGAGCGCGCCGATCTGCCGCACCACGCGCGCCGGGGTCAGATGATAGCTGTCGTCATAGCCGCTCGCGATCCCCAGCCCATGCTCGGGCAGCATCGCGTCGCCGATCGCCAGCACGGACCCCGACCCGGTGCAGGCGATCTCGCTCATCTCCGCCCAGCCCTCGGCCGGCGCCGCAAGCGTGCCGTCGCTGCCGTCGTAATCGGGCGCCACCAGCGACACGAACATCCGGTCGACATCGCCCGCCCACACCCGATCGGCCTCGCCCGGCAGCAGGAAGCCGCCGTCGAGCGCATCGAAATCGAGGTGGACGACCGCATCCTCGGCCGCCCCCACCGCATAGTTCCACAGCTGCACATACCAGGCGCGCGGCGCCCCGCCCGCGTCGCGCCCCTCGATCGTCAAGGTCGCCCCGTGCAGCGCATCGAGCGGCTTCACCCCGCCCGACCGCCAACGAAAGCGAAGCTGCGTATGCCGGAAATCGCGGCGGGTTTCATAGGCGAGCAACGGATGATCCCAGCGATCTTCCGCTTCCCAGATCAGCCCCGCCAGATCCTGCTTCTGATAAAAGACTGCCTCGACCCGCAGCGCCTGCGGACCCGTCGTCACCGCGCTCGCCATCATCGGCCGCGCGAAATCGACGGTCCAGAAGCGCGGGTCGAACCGCTTGATCCAGCCCTTCTGATGATGCGGCTCGGCCGCGACCAGCGCCCAGCCCATCACCGACACCCTCCCCTCCCGCAAGCGGGAGGGGCAGCGAGCCCCGGACTTGATCCGGGGCGCAGCGGGGTGGGCAAAGACGGCAGTGCCATTGGCCCCTCAGTCATCAGTAGCCTGTCCATCAATCCTCTCCCGCCGCCACCGCGCGGCGCACCGCGCGCGCGAGCTGCCGCCCGGTCTGCGCGAGCCGCTGCGGCTCGCTCGCGCCGCCGCCCTGCACGTTCACCGTGATCGCGATGTTGCGCACCGCCGCGCCGCGCGCCGCCTCGATCCGCCCGCTCGCGGTCGGCACGAACAGCTCGGGCCCGCGCTCGCCGACGCGATAGGCGCGCCCCGCGCTCACTGGCCCGCCCGTCGCGCGGCCCGGCGCCCCGAACAGCGCGAGCGCCAGGCTCTGCCCGAGCGACACGAGTCCGCCGCCGCCCGAACCGCTCCCGCCGCCGAGCAGCGCGCCGATGCCGCCCGTCACCGCGGCGCGCGCGATGTCGTTCATCACGTTCATCGCCAGCCGCTTCATATCCTCGAACCCCAGCTTGCCGGTGCGGATCGCCCGGCCCAGCGCGCGTTCGATCCCTCGCCCCGCGGCGTCGGCGGCCGACACCAGCGGCCCGGCCAGCTCCTCGCGCAGCGCCGCGATATCGCGGCGAAAAGCGCCGGTGTCGGCGCGCACCGCCACCACCATCTCGTCGATCTCATCCATCGGGAAATTGCTCCATCATCGCCGCGAGGCGCCCGCGATCCATGCCTTCCACACCGGCATCGGGCAGCCATGCCGCCAGCACCGCCGCGGCGTCGGCCGGCGTCGCCTCCCAGAATTCGCCGGGCCGCCACCCCGCGACCTGCGCCATCAGGCCCAGCAATCGCAGGGCCGACGCACCGAAGGACCCCACCCCTATCGTCCCTGCAAGATCTGCCCCAGCAGCACCCGCAGCGCCGGCGTCGCCGCCGCCAGCCCGCCGGCCACCACCGCCTCGCCAAGCGCCTCGCGCGTCAGCTCTTCGGGCCGCTCGCGCACGCAATGCCAGAACAGCGCCGCCATCTCGCCGAGCGCCAGCCCGCCGCCCGCGGCGCGCTCGACCAGCGCGAACAGCGGCCCCAATTCCTCCTCCGCCGCGACCAGCGCCGTAAAGCTCGGCCGCAGCACCAGCACCCGTTCGCCGATCCGCAGTTCGGCCTCGCCGCGCAGCGGGTTCGCCGCCATGCCCGTCGCCGCGCTCACAGGCTCACCACCGGGCCGCTCGATTCTAGGCTCAGCGTATATTGGCGCTCGCCGTTGTAATCGCCGGCATAGTCGAGCCGCGTCACCAGGAAGCGCCCCTGCATCCGCTCGCCGCTCTCGAAGCTCAGCTCATAATCGTCGATCGTTCCGGCCAGCGCGTGGCCGCGCAGCCGCACCTCGGCATCCGATCCGGTAAAGATCCCCGCCGCGCTCACCGATACCGACCTTACCCCCGCGCCCGACAGCAGCTCACGCCAGCCGCCCGAATCCTTGGTCGTGACGTTGACCGCCTCGCCGTTCACCGACATCTGCGTCGTGCGCAGCCCGGCGACGGTCTGGTACGCGGGCGGCGCCGCCCCGTCGCCGACCCGGAGCAGAAAAGCGCTCCCATTTTCGATTGCCATCGTCTATTCTCCTCGACATGAAATCACTGCACAAACGGGGAGTCGCAGGATGTTGATCGCTACCCTTCTCCTGGCCTTCGCGGCGCCTTCGCCGGCGGCCGACGTCGGCACGACGCGCGCCGCCTTCACCAAGTGCCTGCGCACCGATCTCAAGAAATCGCTCGACGCCAAGAAGCCGCCCGCGGACTATGAGGCCGCGATCGACACCGTCTGCCAGACCGAGCGTGATGCTTTTCGCAAGGCGGTGATCGCGCTCGACCGCGCGAGCGGCGATTCGGAAGCCGACGCGACCGAAGACGCCAACATGCAGATCAGCGACTATCACGACAATTTCGTCGGGCAGTTCAAGGACTACTCCGAATCCAACACCATGCCGGCCGATTGATCCCCCCTCCCTCCCGCTTGCGGGAGGGGCCAGGAACTCACGCCGCGCTCAGGCACCGGCAGCGCACGACCAGTTCGTGGCGCCAGCCGCTGTCGCGCTGAAAGGCGAAGCGGGTGCGCAGCACGCGCACACCGACGATCTGCCAGTCCTCCGCCGCTCCGCGCAGCGCCGCCAGCGCCGCTTCGATGCGCGCCGCCGCGCGGCCGTCGGCGTCGCCCGTCCCGATCAGCGCCAGCGTCAGCCGCACCTCGCGCCCCGGCCGGTCCTTGGTGCCCCAGTCGCGCCCTTCCGCCGCGCCGAGCGACACATAGGGCGCCGTGACGCGCGGCGGAACGCCGTCGAACACGCCGTGCACCAGCCCCGCCAGCGCGGCATCGGCCGCGAGCAACGCCAGCGCCCGCGCCCGCACCGCCTGCTCGACGCCGCCCGTCATGCCCCGCTTCCCAGCCCGATCCGCCGCCACGGGTGCCACAGCGCCGCGATGACCGCCGGCGGTGCCAGCCCGTCGTCGTCCCGCGCGTCGTGCATATGCTGCGTCATGCGGATGATGCCTTGCCGGATCGCCTCGGGAATGGCGTTGGCGTCCGCCGCCATTCCGGCGCGATAGGCGATACGCGCCTGTGTCGCGGCGCCGGGCCGCTCGATCGCCAGCCGCCCCGTGCCTTCGCGCCCGACCGCCAGCCGCCAGCCGGCCGGCTCGAGCAGGCTCGCGCCGCCATCGGCGGCGAGCAGCGTCACCGCCTCGACCGCCACGACCGGACGCACCGTCAGCCGGATCGCGCCGCCGCCCAGCGGCACGACCTCGTCGGCCGTCGCACCCAGCCGCAGCCAGCCGCGCGCTTCGTTGAGGCTCACCGGAACCGCGGCCGGCACCGCACCCGCGGCGCTCATCGCTCTTCGACCCGGACGGTCATCGACCGCTCGTCGACCTGCCCGTCGCTCATCGTCACCCGGTTGGTCACGCGATAGACGCGGCCGGCGGCCCCGCCCGCCAGCGTCGCGGTCGTCCGCGCCAGGTCGTGCGCCGCAGCGGCGACCGCGACGCCGTCCGCCTCGGCGGGCGCCACGATCCATTCGCTCGCGACCACCGCCTGCCCGCCGGGATAGGCCCCGCTCCAGTCGAATTCATAGTCGATCCGGCTGCCCGGATCCTTCACCACCAACGTCATGCCCCACCTCCTCAAGGTTTGCGCACCATCATGCGGCGCAGCTCACGCCCGCGCCGGAAGGTCCGCTCGTGGGCCGGCGCCGCCGACGGGTCGGGCCCGCCCCATTCGGTCGCGAGATCACGCCGCCCGCCGTCGCCGATCGCCCGCGATCCGATCGCCCCGCCCGCCGTCATGCCGTCGCCTCCAGCGCTGCGATCCGCGCCTCCAGCCCGGCGATCAGGAACAGCGCGAGCTGGCCCTCGCGGACGCCGAAGCGCGTCTGCGCGCCCTCCGCATCCTGCCATTCGTCGCGGCACAGAAAGGCGTAGCGCGCACCGTCGGCGTCGCCTTCGCCCCCGATCGGATCGACCAGCCCCTCCTCGGCCATGATCGCCCACACCGCCTGCGCGCGGACGCCGAAATGTAGCCGCGCCGCGCCCGCGCCCTTTTCGGCGATGGCGCCCAGCCATTGATAGAAACCCAATTCCGCCGCGATCCGCCGCGCGGCGCGCAGCTCGGCCGCATCCGGCGCCCCGCGCCACGCCTTGTCGCGCGCGTCGGATGTGTTGATCGCCCCCGTCGCCGCGTAGATCGTCCGCACGCGCATCGACGCCGCGCCCAGGTCATAACCATTGTCGCTTCCCGGCTGCAGCGTCCCCGCAGCGGTGATCCGCCAGCGTTCGACCGCGCCCGCGCTGCCGGTCAGGAAGCGGATCGACGCCATCGTCGAGCTGCGCGGCGCGAGCAGCAGGTCGCCCGCGATACCGACTCCCGAATTGCCGATCCCGACGAAACCGCGGGCCTGCGCCGGCGGCAGGCTGTCCATCAGCCCATAGAGTTCGAGCCCCAGATTCTGCGCCCCCGCCGCCGCGCCGATTCCCAGCCCGGGCATCGAGGCGGCGGCGACCAGCTCGACCCGGGCATAGGGTGTCGTGGTACCGAACCCCAGGCCCGTCGCGGTCATCCGCGCCCGCTCCATTCCGCCCAGCGCGAAGCCGATCGCGTCGGCGCCCGCGTTGAACAGCCCCGTGTTGGCGTCGCCCGCGAAACTCAGCGCCGGCGCCGCCGCGCTTCCGGCCGGACACGCCAGCGGCGCGCCCACCGTCACCGCTCCGCTCGCGCCCTGATAGGCGAAGGACGCGATCGGAATATTCACCCAACCCTCTCCGCGCCGCACCGTGATCAGGTCGTCCGCCGCGCCGGTCGCGGTGCCGGGGTGCAGGGTCGACAGCGGCTGCTTGCCGCCCAGCGCCGCTTCCACCGCCGCCGCGCTCGCGTCGCGCGCCGCGAACCAGTCCGCGCCGACGGTCAGCGCCAGCGTCTTCAGCCCCGGCGTGAAATCGACCGCCGCGCCGCCGTTCGACGATGCCGCGACGCTGTCGCGCGCCAGCCGCCCGGCGCCATCGATCCGGCCGGTCCCGGCCTCCCATTCGCCCGCGAAGGCGATCCCCGCGATCGCATAGTGGAACGGCGTGTCGGCGGGCACCGCATCGGCAAAGCCGCGATGCCCCGGCAGCGCCCCGGCGGGCGTCAGCGCCCCCGCGCCGCCTTCGTGGCAATGCTCGCGCACCAGGTCGGCAAAAAACAGGCTCGGCATGGCAGGGCCATCCTTTCCGCAAAAATCATCTTTTCGAGAGAATCGGCGGGTCGAGATTTTKGCCGGGGCGAGGCGAAAAGTGCGGACTTTCGAGAACCGGAGCGCAGCGTACGTCTGTACGTGAGCACCGGAAGCTCGAAAGGCCGTGCTTTGCAGCCCGCTCCGGTCGAAATATCGGCCCGCCGATAGGCGCCCGGCCCGGCCCCGAAAGGGAAAGCGAGCTCGGACCGGGCGCCGCATCGCGCACCAGCCGCTTTAGCTGGCGGCGAATTTCATCAGCTTGATCGCCTGCGAATCGATGATCGCGCCGCCCACCCGCTTGGTTGCATAGAAATGCACGAAGGGCTTGTTGCTGAACGGGTCGCGCAGGATGCGCGTCTCGCCGCGGTCGGCGACCAGATAGCCGGCGCGGAAATTGCCGAAGGCGATCGACAGGCTGTCGGCCGCGATGTCCGGCATGTCCTCGGCCTCGACCACCGGATAGCCGAGCAGGGTCGCCGCCTGCCCCTCGACCAGCCCCGGCTGCCACAGAAAGGCGCCGTCGCTCGTCTTGAACTTGCGGATGCGCGCCAGCGTATCCGAATTCATCACCCAGCAGGCGCCCTGGCGATAGGGCGCGCGCAAGGCATGCACCAGCTCGACCAGCCCGTCCTGCGGGCTCGCCGCGGCGAAGCCGCCCGCGGCGCCGCTCGCGACATATTGCAGCGTCCCGAAATCGCGGATCGCGTCGCTCTCGTCGGTCGCGTCATGATCGAGGAAGCCGCGCGGCCGGTTCGTCCCGTTGCCGCTCACGAAGGCCGCGCCCTCGGCCACCGCGAACTCGCGCGCGATCTCGGTCGCCAGCCAGTCCTCGACGTCGAACATCGCGTCGTCGAGCATCGCCTGGCTCGCCGCCGGATTGGCGTAGAGCTCGCCTCCGGGCGGCGCGATCTCGGCGAGGGCGCGCGCCGCGGTCTCGGGCCGCGCCGCGGTCTCGCCGACCCAGCCCGCGCCCATCGATCCGGTCGCGACCAGCTTGCGATAGCCGCTCGTCCCCGTCTGCACGACGCTCGCGATCGCGCGGATCGGCGACAGCGATTTCAGCGTCGCCGCGATCGCGCCGTCGATCTCGCGCGGCACCGCATAGCCGCCCTCGCCGCCCGACGCGCCCGACAGGCTCTTCATCTCGACCCCGGCATCGATCCCGCGCCGCAGATAGCGCTCGACGAAGGCGTCGCGTGCCGGATCGGCCGCCTTCGCTCCGTCGAGCGGCAACCGCGACGCCGCGACCGCCTGCGCGTCGACCTGGGCCTTCAGCGCCGCGACCGAGGCTTTCAGCTCATCGACCGCCTCGGCCGCCAGCACCGCGTCGAACGCCCCCTCGAGCGCGTCCGCCTTCATTTCCATATCGTCCATGCTTGTCACTCCTTCCAAAAAGATCCTCCCTGTGGCGTAGCCATGGGGAGGGGGACCGCCGCGAAGCGGTGGTGGAGGGGCGGCGACGTCGCGCCATAGCCCCTCCGTCAGCCCTGCGGGCTGCCACCTCCCCACGCCTTCGGCGCAGGGAGGATCGGTCCGCTTTCCACCGCAATCACCCGCGCCGCCGGCTGCATCGGCTGCGCGACCAGGCTCACCTCGGCGAGGTCGAGCGCCAGCAGCTCGCGCGGCCGGATGCCGCGCGCCGCGCGCACCCGGTATCCGAACGACAATCCCGTCAGTGCCCCGCGCGCGACGAGCCCCGCCGCGGTCGGATGCGTCACCCGCGCCACGACGCGCAGCCCGCGCGCATCCTCCGCCAAAGCCTCGATCACCCCCACGACCGCGCCGGGCCGATGCTGCCACAACAGCGGCACCCCGCGCCCTTCGCGCAGGCTCGCCGCGAACGCCCCATGCCGCACGACATCCCCGCCCCGGTCCAACCGGTCGAACACCGCCGCATAGCCCGCGAACCGCATCTCCCCCTCCCGCAGGCGGGAGGGGGCCGGGGGGTGGGCAAGCGGCCTCGCCCGACCCTTCACTTCAACAACCCCGGCAGCCCCAGCTTCACCGCCAGTCCGACCACCAGCAGCGCGAGCATCCCGCGCACCGCCCAGTCGACCGCCGCCTTCCACGCGCTTTTCTTCGCATCGCGCCACGCACCCAGAAGCTGCCGCAAATCCCCGATGTCGCCGCGCGCCGCCTCGTCGGCGAGCCCCAGCCGCGCCAGCGCCCGCCGCGCGCCCAGCTCGCTCGCCTCCTCGACCACCGCGCGCAGCAATGCCGCGTCGGGCGCCCCGGACGCTCCGGCCGCACTCGTTCCCGCCAGCGCGACCAACCGCGCCAGCGCCTCTTCCTCGTCCATGTTCCGTTCCTTTCGCGCGGGCTATTCCACCCCCAGCAGCGCCTTCTTCTCGTCGGCCGTCAGCCAGTCCGCCGCCGACACCTCGCGCCACAGCGCCATCCGGTCCTCGGCGAGCGCCGGCACCCGGTCGAGATCGACCCGCAGCTCGGCGCCCGCGAACCATCCCGACAGCCCCTGCGCCAGCGCGCCCAGAATCTTCGCGCACAGCGGCAGCACGGTCAGCCGCCACAGCGCGCGATTGGCCTCGCGATAATTGGCGTAGGTCGCATCCCCCGGCAGCCCGAGCAGCATCGGTGGCACCCCGAACGCCATGGCAATCTCGCGCGCCGCGCTATGCTTGAGCTCGAGGAAATCCATGTCGGCGGGCGACAGCGACAGCGACTGCCACGTCAATCCGCCCTCGAGCAGCAGCGGCCGCCCCGCGTTCGCTCCCCCTGAGAAACTTTCGCTCAGCTCCTCGCGCAGCCGGTCGACCTGCTCGGCCGACAGCGGCATCCCCTTGTCGCCCGGATCGTGGACGAGCGCCCCCGACGGCCGCGCGCCATTGTCGAGCAGCGCCCGGTTCCACGCCGCCGCCGCATTATGCGCCGCGATCGCGCCCGCCGCGGCGCCGAGGCATCCCGCGCCATAATGGTCGTCGAGCGGGTGCAGCGCCTTCACCTGCACTACCGCGGGCCGACCCGCGCCATCCTCGGCGGGCAGCACCGCCGCCGATCCGCCGGCCTTATAGCGATAGGCGACCGGCCAGCCGCGCGCGTCGGCCTCGACCGTCACCCGCTCGGGCCGCAGCGCGAACAGCTCCGCCGGCGCTCCCGCCCCGTCGGTCAATATCTGCACATAGCCGTTGCCGTGAAGCAGCAGCTGCGACGCCAATGTCTCGACCAGCCCCTGCCCGCCCGATGGCGCCGACACCAGCGCCAGCAGCGCCGGGTCGCTCGCCGCCACCGGTGCGCTACCCGCCGCCTCGGCGACCAGCCGAACGCTGCGCTGGACGATCGCATTGCCCAGATACCCCTCGCGCACCTGCGCCTCCCACGACAGCGGCGCGGGCGCGCTCCAGCTTCCGTACACGCGCGACAAGGCGGGCCGCGCAGGCACCTGCGCGGCCTTGCGGCCAAACCAGTTCATGATGTTCTCCTGTCTTTACGCTGGCGCCCTCGCGCATCCACCATCCGTCACCCCGGGCTTGACCCGGGGCCCGCCTGTCTTCGAGGAAAAGGCGGATCCCGGATCAAGTCCGGGACGACGAAGGATCGGCCTAAACCCGCCGCACCCCCGGCTCTCTCCCCGTCCGCAGCCCCTCCAGCAACACCGCCAACGCCCACACGCACGCGTCGCCGCGATCGGGCGAGCGCCCCGGCCCGGCGTAGCCGCCGCCCACCTGGAACCCGCAAAGCTGATCCTCCAGCTCGGCGAACGCGCCCGCGTGCACCACCTGCCCGCGCTCATAAGCTAGCGCGACCGGCTCCGCCCGCCGCGCCTTGCCGACGCTCGCATGCACCGGCACCACCGGCAGGGCGAGATCGGCCTGGCGCAGCGTGCCCTCGACCATCTCGCCGCCCATATTGCTCTCGGCGACCACCCGGTCGGCGCCCCAGCGCGCCGCCGCCGCGGCAACCGCCTGCGCCCAGATATGCGGCGGCGGATTCTCGACGCTGGCATCCTCGACCACCGCGAGCCGCCCGTCGCGCAGCAGCGCCGCGACGACGATCCCGCACGCATCGCCCGTGCTCGTCGCGGGCGGATCGACGCCGATCACCACGCGCACCGGCTTGCCGACGCTCGCCGCATCGACCCGGCACCGCTCGACCAGCCCCCGCGTCCACAGCGCGCCCTCGACATCCTCGAGCAATTCGCCCTCGAGCTCCTGCCGCCCCAACCGCGTGCCGCCATGGATGCGCTTCATCGCCGCCAGCCACGACCCCGACAGATTATGGCGGTTGGCTTCGGTTCCGCCGCCTGTCGCCTTCACTCCATCTTCCGTCATCAGCCGCCGCACCAGCGGCACGCCGCGCGGGGTCGTCGTAGCGATGGTCCGCGGCGCGTCGCCGATCCGCATCGTCAGCATCAGATTGTCCCACGCCGCCTCGCCCGCCGGCCATTTGGCGATCTCGTCGCACCACGCCGCGCCATGCTCCGGCCCGCGGAGGCTCTCGGGCTCGGCGGCCGAATAGAGCGTCGCGACCGCGCCATTGGGCCAGGTCAGCCGCCGCAGGCTGCTTTCATAATCGGGCCGCATCGCCGCCGGCGCGATCGCCAGCAACCCGCTTTCGCCCTCGACCATCACCTGCCGTGCCTCGTGCAGCGTCGCTGCGACCAGCGCGATTCGCGCGCCCGGCGTCGTCTCGGCAAAGGCGCGCACCCACTCTGCCCCTGTCCGCGTCTTGCCGAACCCGCGCCCCGCGAGGAGCAGCCACACGCGCCAGTCTCCCGCCGGCGGACATTGGTCGTCACGCCGCCACCAGTTCCAGTCGGTCAACAGCGCTTCGGCCTTCGCCCTCCGCAGCCGTTTGAACCAGACCTCGAAATCCTTGGACCTCCCCTCGGCCCAATCGATCGCACGCTTCAAGGCGCGTTATCCTCGGCGGACGATCCCGCCTCTGCCCGCACCCGCGTCTGCATCGCCCTGATCTTGGCGCCTAGCCGTGCTTTCGCATCGGCGGCACCCGCGCCGGGCGCCACCGGCACCGTCCCGCGCACCGCGGCGCGATGCGCGGCGAGCAGCGACAGGCCGAGCCGGTATTTCTGCGCCCGCGACTTCAGCGTCGCCTCCTTCACATTGCCGCTCGGCGCGATCAACGCCTCGGACAGAAGCTCAGCCTCGAGCCGCGCAAAGCCCTCGCACAGCGCCTCGTGCCACCGCGCGGCAAAGGCCGGATTGCGCCGCCGCTCGCGGTACATGGCATTGGCCGCGATCCCTGCCGCGCGCGCCGCAGCCGACACATTCGAGGTTTCGGCCAGTACGTCGAGGAAGCTGTCCATCTGCCCACTGCCGGGCCGCGCGTGCCCTGCACCTTCGCCTTTCGCCGCTCGCCCCATCGCCCGTCCCTCCAAAGACAATCGGGCCGCACGCCCCAAGGCGCCGGCCCGATTCGCAATTCTTCATGATGAGACACTTGTGCCATATCAGCGTGACGATGTCAATAGAAAATAACCTATATGGTTATTTGTCGACTTACACCGCTGCGACGCGGCGCTTTACAACCCGCCGCCGCCGTGCCAGATCGTCCCGGCTTTTCAGGAGATTGCCTTTGCTCACCCCGTTCGCCTTGGACCGCAATCGCGGGCCGGTGCGGCCGTGCGTGCGCGCGGCCGGGTGCTGACGCCCGCGGAATGACCCTGTGCAGCGCCGCCTGGCGCGCTGCCGCATTTCGAAAGCCTCCCATGATATTGGAAACCACCGAAGACGATTACGCCGCCCTGCTGCGCGGCGCGGCGCCGCGCGCGCTCCTCTGGCTCGATCCGCCGATCGCGCCGCCTGCGGTGCTCGCGATGCTCGCCGATGTCGCGGCACGGGTGCGCGCGCATTTCACGCCCGCCTCCTGGCTGATCGTCCACGACGGCGAGCTCGTCGGGCTCTGTTCGATCACCCGCCCGCCTGCGAACGGCGAGGTCGACCTCGGCTACGGCATCGCGCCGGGCCGCCAGGGCCGCGGCCATATGCAGGCGGCGCTCCGCGCGATCGCGGCCTGGGCCGACAGCCGCGACGATGTCGATGCGCTCACCGCCGAGACCGCGACCGCCAACCGCGCGTCGCAGCGCGTCCTCGAACGCGCGGGCTTCGTGCCGGTGGGCGAGCGCATCGACGAAGAGGACGGCCCGCTGATCCGCTGGCGCTACGCCGCCGGCTGAAGCGCAGCGATCCTCCCCGGCACGGGGAGGGGGACCACCGAAGGTGGTGGAGGGGCACGGGCGGTCTACACTTCGCTCAAGACAGGGGGCGCCACAGACGCGCCTGCCCCTCCACCACCCTGCGGGTGGTCCCCCTCCCCCAAGGGGGAGGACCACGCGCCACCTGTATTACCCAAATAAATCGCTTGCCATCCATGCGCTACAAATGTAGCTAAGCTACAAATGTAGCGCGAAAGGTGATTCGCATGTTGTCCAGTTTACCGCCGCGGGAACGCGAAATCGTCGATATCCTCTATGAGAACGGCGCCTCGACGGTGCCCGAGATCGCCGCATCGCTCAGCGACGCGCTGTCGGGCTCGGCGATCCGCGCGATGCTGAAGCGGCTCGAGGGCAAGGGCTTCGTCGCCCGCGAACAGTCCGACCGCGGCTTCCTCTACGCTCCCAGCGTCGAAGGCAAGGCGGCGAGCAAGTCGGCGCTGAGCCAGGTCGTGCGCGTCTTCTTCAACGGCTCGCCGACGAGCGCCGCGGCGGCGCTGCTCGGCATGCAGGACGCCATGAGCGCGTCCGAACTCGACGAACTCGAAAAACTGATCGCCGAGGCGCGCGACGGGAGGACGAAATGATGATCACCGCAACCATGCTCATCGGTCTCGCCTGGAAATCGGCGCTGATCGCCGGCCTCACCCTCTTCCTCCTCCGTCTCGCGCGTGTCCGCTCGGCCGCCGAGCGCTCGCTGATCGCGCATGTCGGCCTCGCCGCCCTGCTCGCCTTCCCGGTCGCGACCCTGCTGCTCCCGATATGGGCGCCGCTGCCCGCCGCCTGGTTCGCCGATGCCGCCCCCGCGGCGGCGAGCATCCAAGCGACCGCGGCCCCGGTCGCCGCCGACCTCGCTTCCGCCGCGGCTCCAGCCCCGGCCGCGGCGGATTCCGCCGCCCCGGCATCGGCGTCGCTGCTCGCCTCTTTGCCCTCGCTCTCCGATCTCGCGCTCTGGGTCTACGCGCTGCCGCTCGCCCTGCTCTTCGCGACGATGCTGGTCGCGGTGGTGCGGCTGTTCGCGATGCGCGGCCGTGCCGACGTGCTCGTCCAGCCCTCGTGGCTGTCGGCGCTCGCCGAGGCGCAGCGGCGCATGGGCTTCAAGCACGGCACCGCGCTCCTCGTCAGCGAGGAGCTGCGCTCGCCGATCAGCTGGGGCGTGCTGCGCCCGACGATCGTCCTCAGCCCCAAGGCGGTCGAGGCGGTCGGCGAGGCCGAGGCGATCATCGCGCACGAACTCGCGCACGTCGCGCGGCTCGACTGGGCGAAGCTGCTCGCCGCGCGGCTCGCCTGCGCGATGTTCTGGTTCAACCCGCTCGTCTGGATGCTGGCGCGCGAGAGCCATCAGCTCCGCGAGGAAGCCGCCGACGACGCGGTGCTGCTCGCCGACATCGACGGCCCCGACTATGCGACCCTGCTCGTCGGCGCGGCGCGCCACGACAACAAGGGGACGCTGATCGCCGCGCACGGCGTCGCGCCGGGCAAGAACAGCCTCAAGCGCCGCATCACCCGCGTTCTCGACGCGCGTGCGAAACGCGGTCCGGCGAGCGCGAGCTGGTTCGCGATGATCCTCGCCTTTCTCGCCGGCGTCACCGTTCCGCTCGCCGCCTTCTCGGCCACCGGCGCGCGGCCAGCCGGCGAACAGGGCGACGCGATCGCCGCCGTCACCCCCGCCGCGACGCCCAAGACCGCGGCCGCAGCCGCACAAGGGGACGAGGAGCCCGCTCCCGCCCACGCCAAGCTGCCGGTCGACCAGCTCGTCAGCATGAAAGCGATGGGCATAACCCCCGAAGATGTGCGCGGAATGCGCGGCGACCAGGGCGGCCTCGACCCCGAAGACGTCATCGCCGCCAAGGCGACCGGCGCCAGCCCCGCCTATCTGAACCGGATGCGCGCGCTGTTCCCGAACGCCGACATGGACGATCTGATCGGCGCCTCGGCGCTGGGGATCGACACCGGCTACGCCCGCGAGATGAAATCCTATTTCCCGCGCCTCACCATCGACGATCTCAGCGGAATGCGCGCGGTCGGCGTCACCGGCGCCTTCGTCCGCGACATGCGCAAATCGGGCGTCCGCGTGTCGAACCCCGACGACGCGATCGAGCTTCGCGCGACCAGCGGGATCGACATCCCCAGGGTCGTGTCGCACGCGGTGAGCAGCGCGCGGCGCGCCTCGTCGGTCAGCGTCGGCCGCGACGGCGTGGCGGTGGTCGACATGCACGGCCCCGACGGCACGGCGATGCGCGTCGAGACCCCGCAGCCGCCCGGCCCGCCGCAGCCACCCGAAGCCAACGACTGACGCCGGACGCCCGGCCCGGCCGGGCGCCCGCCACCAACCCCAACCCCAAGGTCTGAAACGCCGCATCCACGGCGAGCGACGACGCTCGCCCGCGATCCGCGGCCCGGAGGAGACGTGCCATGAAAGCCCTGATCGTTACCGCCAGCCTCGCCATGCTGTCCGCGCTGGCCTCGGCGGCGCCGCTGCAGCCCACGGGATCGCCGCCGGTGCTGACCGATATCCGCTGGGACATCCTGCCCGCGGGCGGCAAGGGCGCAGGCGACGACGAGCCGCACTTGCGCATCCGCTCCGACCGGTCGAGCAGCAGCCTCGCGCTCGACGGCTCGCGCCCCGAGGTCGCGGCGGCGAAGCGCGCGCTCGCCGGCGGCGCCGGGCCGGTCGCCTTCACCGTCGCCCACCAGGCCGGAACGCTGGCCTGCGACGGCCGGCTGTCGCGCCGCTACGAAGGCAAGGGCGACTGCCGCTTCACCGCCGACCCCGGCTTCGAACAGGCGCTCGCGAAGCGCGGCATCGCCCCCGACGAGCGGCGCGACCTGCTCGCGATGCTCCTCGTCGATGCGACGGTCGAGCTCGCCGACGGGCTCGCCGACGCGGGCCTCCGTGCGGAGGACGCGGGCGAGTTGATCGCCGCGGCGGCGCTGCACGTCACCCCCGCCTATGTCCGCGACCTCCGCGCCGCGCCGATGAAGCTCGCCTCGCTCGACGACGCCTTCGCCTGCCGCGCGCTCGGCGTCGACGCCGGCTACGTCCGCGAACTCGCGGATGCCGGCTATACGAAGCTGTCGGTCGAGGATGTCGTCTCGCTCAAGGCGCTCGGCGTCAGCGGCGACTATGCCCGCCGGATGAACGCGGCCGCGACGGAGGCGAACCAGTGAGGATCGCCGCCAGCCTGTTCGCGATGGCCGCCGCCCTCTCGGTCCAGCCCGTGCTCGCGCAGGACGCGCCCGCGAGCGGCGAAGCGCCGCCGCCCGCCGCCGACCCGACCGCGACGCTGGCGAAGGCGCTCGCGGGGAAAGTCTACACCCCCGCCGACTTCACCCGCTACGCGCCCAAGAACGCCTACGACATGCTGAACCAGGTACCCGGCTTCTCGATCCGCGAGAACGACACGGTGCGCGGGCTGGGGCAGGCGACGGGCAATGTGCTGTTCAACGGCGCGCGGCCCTCGACCAAGTCGGACACGATCGTCACCCAGCTCACCCGCATCCCCGCCGCCAATGTCGAGCGGATCGAGATCGTCGACGGCGCCAGCCTCGACCTCCCGGGCCTTTCGGGCCAGGTCGCGAACATCGTCTTCCGCGCCGACAGCTTCTCGGGCCAATTCTCGTGGAAGCCCGAGTTCCGGCCGCATTACACCGACCCCCTGTTCACCCGCGCCGACATTTCGGTGCGTGGGCGCAAGGGCGACGTCGAATATGAGCTCGGCCTCAACAACGACACGAGTTCGCGCAGCGGCGCCGGCGGCGGCACCGTCATCACCGACGGCGCGGGCGCGGTCGTCGAGCACCGCAAGGACATCTGGAACACCCATTACGACACGCCCAAACTGTCGGCGAAGCTGACCTGGGATCCCGCGGGCGACAGCATCGCGCATCTCGGCGCCCATTATCAGCGCCGCTGGTATCGCTATGACGAGGACGGCGTCTGGACCGCGCCCGGCGGGGCCGACCGGCTGCGCACCGTGCGCGAGACCGAGACGACATGGAATTATGAGGTCAACGGCGATTGGCAGTTCGGTCTCGGTCCCGGAAAGCTCAAGCTGATCGGGCTCCGCCGCTTCAGCCACGAGCCGGTGTCGCAGGAAGTGGTGCTGCGCCCCGCCGACGGTTCGCCCGCCAGCGGCGACCGCTTCACCCAGACCGGCGACGTCGGCGAGACGATCGGCCGCGGCGAATATGACTGGAAGATGTTCGGCGGCGACTGGCAGCTCTCGGGCGAGGCGGCGTTCAACACGCTCGACAATGTCGCGCGGCTCTACACGCTCGATCCGGCCACGGACGACTTCGTCGAGCTGCCCTTCCCCCAGGGCACGGGCGGCGTGCGCGAGGACCGCTACGAGGCGCTTTTGAGCTTCGGCCGCAAGCTGACGGACAAGCTGTCGTTCCAGCTCGTCGCGGGCGCCGAGCATTCGACGCTGACCCAGGACGGCGCGAACGGGCTCGAACGCAGTTTCTTCCGGCCCAAGGGGTCGCTCACCCTCGCCTGGACGCCCGCCGCGGGCCTCGACCTGTCCTTGAAGGCGCAGCGGCAGGTCGAACAGCTCGATTTCTACGACTTCCTCGCGCAGGCCTTTTTGAACGACGACAACAGCAACGCGGGCAACGCCGATCTGCGCCCCCAGCAGAATTGGCGCTACGAGTTCGAGGCGAACAAGTCGCTCGGCAAATGGGGCTCGACCAAGCTCCAGCTCGTCTATGTCGATGCCGAGGATTTTGTCGACGTCGTTCCCGTCGACGGCGGCGAATCGGTCGGTAACATTGCGAAGGCATGGGCGGCGGCGGTCGTGTGGTCGGCGACGATCAACCTCGACCCGGCGGGGCTGAAGGGCGTCAAGATCGACGCCAGCGTCGATATCGAGAAATCGGGGCTGCGCGATCCCTTCACCGGCGAGAAGCGCCAGTGGAGCGGCTTCCAGGACCGCTCGGCGGACTTCTCGCTGCGCCACGACATTCCGGGGAGCGACTGGGCGTGGGGCGCGACCGCGAGCTACGGCCATTACCAGCCCAATTACCGCCGCAACGAGGTCAACCGCACCTGGGAGGGGCCGGTCTTCGCCTCGCTCTTCGTCGAGAACAAGGATGTGATGGGCCTGACCGTGCGTGCCGAGTTCGCCAATGCGATCAATGCGCGGTCGCGGCGCGAGCGGACGGTCTACGAAGGGCTGCGCGGGGAAACCCCCGTCGCCTTCCACGAAAGCCGCGACCGGCTGATCGGCCCGATCTTCGCCTTCTCGGTGCGGGGGAAATTCTAGGGCCCTGACCCTAGGCGCCATCGGCCCGACCTGAGAAACCAACGCTCTGGCTCCCCCATCAGTTGACGCCCCCCGACCGGGGTCACAAGCGGGGGAGAAGGCGGTCGCCCGGACTCGAACGGCCCGGAACGCCCGATTTTCCAGACAGGGCGTTTTTTCGGATATGAGCTTTTTCCATCGCTTCGGGGCGTCGTCGCACGGCATGGCCATCGACCTCGGGACCGTGAACACGGTCGTCTATGTCCGCGACAAGGGGATCGTGCTCAACGAACCGTCGGTCGTCGCCCTCGAAACGCGCGACGGCGTCCGGCGCGTCAAGGTGGTCGGCAACGAGGCCAAGCTGATGATGGGCAAGACGCCGGCCAACATCCAGGCGATCCGCCCCTTGCGCGACGGCGTCATCGCCGACATCGACGTCGCCGAGCAGATGATCAAGCATTTCATCACCAAGGTGATGGATGGCCAGAGCCGCTTTCGCCAGCGCAGCCAAGTCGTGATCTGCGTTCCGTCGGGATCGACGATGGTCGAACGCCGCGCCATCCGCGACGCCGCCTCCAATGCCGGCGCGGTCACTGTCCAGCTCATCGAGGAATCGCTCGCCGCCGCGATCGGCGCCGGGCTGCAGGTCGCCGAGCCGATGGGGGAGATGGTGGTCGACATCGGCGGCGGGACGACCGAGGTCGCGGTGCTGTCGCTGGGCGGCATCGCCTACAGCAATTCGGTGCGCGTCGGCGGCGACAAGATGGACGACATGATTTCCTCCTACATCCGCCGCAAGCATAATCTGATGGTCGGCGAGATGACCGCCGAGCGCGTCAAGCTCACCATCGGCTGCGCGGTCGCGCCCGAGGGCAGCGGGCTGGTCATGGGCGTCAAGGGCCGCGACCTCGTCAACGGCCGCCCCGCCGAGGTGCGCGTGTCGGAGGCCGAGGTCGCCGAGGCGCTGGTCGAGCCGGTCGGCCAGATCGTCGGCGCGGTGCGCGCGGCGCTCGAACAGACGCCGCCCGAGCTCGCGGCCGACATCATCGACGCCGGCATCACGCTGACCGGCGGCGGCGCGCTGCTCCGCCGGATGGACGAGGCGATCGCGAAGGCGACGGGGCTCGACGTCCGGGTCGCCGACGATGCGCTGATGTGCGTCGCGATGGGCGCCGGGCAGGCGCTCGAGGACAGTACCTATCGCAGCGTCCTGATCGCCGCCTGATCCTCAGAGCCTAGAGTGTTTTCAAGTCAGGTGGAATCACCTGACGACTCGGAAAACACGGTAAAACAAGAATCTAGAGTGCCGGTTTTGATTCCATCAAAACCGAACGCACTCTAGGCGTAGGCGTCGATCGCCGCCAGGTGGCGGTCGCGCTCGCCGTCCTCCAGGAACGATCCGGTGAAGCTGTTGCGCGCCAGCGTGACCAGTTCGGCCCGCGACAGGTCGAGCGCGTCGGCGACCGCCTGATAATTGGCGTTCACATAGCCGCCGAAATAGGAGGGATCGTCCGAATTGACCGTCGCGGCGAGCCCCGCGTCGAGCATCGTCCGCAGCGGATGCGCCGCGATGTCGTCGACGACGCAGAGCTTGAGGTTCGACAGCGGGCAGACGGTGAGGCACAGCCCCGCATCGGCGAGGCGGCGGACGAGCGCCGGGTCCTCGAGGCTGCGGTTGCCATGGTCGATCCGGTCGACCTTCAAGAGGTCGAGCGCTTCCACGACATAGGCGGGCGGTCCCTCCTCGCCCGCATGCGCCACCAGCTTCAGCCCCAGGCCGCGCGCCCGCGCGAAGACGCGTTCGAACTTCGAGGGCGGATGCCCGACCTCCGACGAATCGAGCCCCACCCCGTCGATGCGATCGAGCCATGGCAGCGCCGCATCGAGCGTCGCCTCGGCCTCCGCCTCGCTCAGATGGCGAAGGAAGCACAGGATCAGCTTCGAGGTCAGCCCGTGCCGCTCGCGCGCTTCGCTCAGCGCGCGGGTGATCCCCGCGATCACCGTGTCGAACGCGACACCGCGCTGCGTATGCCCCTGCGGGTCGAAGAAGATCTCGACATGGCGGACATTGTCGGCGTGCGCGCGGGCGAGATAGGCCGCGGTCAGGTCGTGGAAATCCTGTTCGGTGACGAGGACGCTCATGCCCTGATAATAGATGTCGAGGAAATCCTGGAGGTTCGAAAAGGCGTAGGCCGCGCGCACCTCCTCGACGCTCGCGAAGGGGATGGGAATCGCGTTGCGCCGCGCGAGTTCGAACATCAGCTCGGGTTCGAGCGAGCCTTCGATATGAAGATGGAGCTCGGCCTTGGGGAGCCCCGCGATGAACGCCGCGCGCTCGGCGACGGAGGCGAAACCATCAGCCATGCGATGCCGTCTCCTCTCCCAGGATGATCGCCGCCTCGGGCTTGTGGCGGCGGATCTCGTGGACCGACAGGCCGTGGAATTCGTGCGGAAAGATCAGCCAGCGGTCGGTTTCGTGGACGAAGAAGTCGGGCTTCAGGTCGGTGACGTTGCGGCGCGGCTTGTACCACACGGTGGCGATGCGGATGTCGCGCGGCATATTGTGGCGGCAGCGCGCCCGAAGTTCGGCGAGGAAGGCGCGGATGCTGCGTCCCGAATCGAAGACGTCGTCGATGATGAGCAGGCGGTCGTCGGGGTTCAGCGTGTCGATCAGATAACCCAATGCGAACACCTTCACCTCGGGATCCTGCCGGTCGATGTCGTGATAGGAGGAGGTGCGGATCGCGATATGGTCGCAAGGCTGGCCGTGATAATCGAGCAGTTCCTGCACCGCGATCCCGACCGGCGCGCCGCCGCGCCAGATGCCGACGAGATGGGTCGGCGCGAAGCCGCTTTCGAGCACCTGCATGCCCAGCCGCAGCGAGTCGGCGAGCAGCGCGTTCGCGTCGATGTAGATTTTCCCGTCGTCGCTCATGTGCGGGGTTTAGAACCTGTTTCCCCCAGATGGAAGCAGGCCCCGCCTCATATGGTCAGCACGATCTTCCCGACATGCGCGCCCGCCTGCATCCGCGCGTGCGCGGCGGCGGCGGCGGCGAGCGGAAAGGCCTGGTCCATCGCGGGCTTCCACGCGCCATCCGACAGCCGCGGCCAGACGGTGCGGTGAATCTCGTCGGCAAGCGCGGCCTTGAAGTCGGCGCTCCGCGCGCGCAGCGTCGACCCGGTCAGCGTCAGGCGGCGGCGCATCACCTCCGACATGTCGATCTCGGCCTTCGCGCCGCGCTGAAAGGCGATGCTGACGTGGCGCCCGTCGTCGGCGAGCGCGGCGAGGTTGCGCGGCACATAGTCGCCGCCGACCATGTCGAGCACCGCGTCGACCCCGCGCCCTCCGGTGAAGGCCTTCGCCGCCGCGACATAATCCTCGCTCGAATAATCGACCGCGAGCGCCGCGCCGAGCGCGCGCGCCGCATCGCACTTCTCCGCGCTGCCGCAGGTCACGATCACCCGGATGTCGAACAGGCCGCAAAGCCCGATCGCGGTGGTGCCGATGCCGCTGGTGCCGCCGTGGACGAGCACCGTGTCGCCCTCCTTCATCCAGGCGCGTTCGAACAGATTGTGCCAGACGGTGAACATCGTCTCGGGCAGCGCCGCGGCTTCGGCCATCGAAAAGCCCTTGGGCACCGGCAGGCAGCTTCCCGCCGACGCGATGCAATATTCGGCATAGCCGCCGCCGGCGATGAGCGCGCATACCGCCTGCCCCAGCAGTTCGGGATCGCCGCCCGGCCCGATCGCGGCGATCGTGCCCGCGACCTCGAGCCCCGGCAGATCGGACGCGCCCGGCGGCGGCGGATAGAAACCCATGCGCTGGAGCACGTCGGGGCGGTTGACCCCGGCGGCGGCGACGCGGATCAGCACCTCGCCCGGACCGGGGCGCGGCACGGCGCGCGTCTCGGGCATAAGGACCTCTGGCCCGCCCGGTTCGCCGATGGCGATGGCGGTCATGCTTTCGGGTAGGCTGGTCACCCTATTTTCCCCACTTCCCATATGTTTCCCACTCGGCGCGCCTTATTGACAGGCGCGGCGCGCGGGTCAACAGTCGCGCGCTTACGAAATGCAGGGACCAGCGAGAAAGGACACGCCATGGACGATGACGACCTTCCCCGCCGCCGCGACGATGCGCTCGCGGCCCTGACCCGCCAGCCGCTCGATCCGCTGTCGGTCGACGAACTCGACGACCGCATCGCGGTGCTTCAGGCCGAGATCGAACGCATCAAGGCGCACAAGGCCGCCGCCGGCGGCTTCAAGGCGAGCGCGGAGGCGCTGTTCCGCAAGGGGTAGGGGCCGATGCCGGGTGTGCCCCGCTCCGATGAGACGTAGGGAGAGTGGAGCGGGGCGCCGGCCCCTAACCACGGCGCAGCTTGCCGGCCGATGAATGGCGCGCACCAATTTCCCAACGCCTCGTTAACCATAGCGCAATCCTGTCATCGTAATTTCATATCCGCCTCCGCTTTTCCCTTGCGGCGGGGCGGCGGCATCGCCACGTTAGCTTCCTAGGGGCGGCCTCTCCCCGGCTGGTCCCGCAAGGAGAAAGACCATGCCGTCCTTTTCGGAGTCCCTCGAAAAGACCCTGCACAACGCGCTCAAGGCCGCGTCGGAGCGTCATCACGAATATGCGACACTGGAGCATCTGCTCTATGCGCTGATCGACGACGATCACGCTGCGGAAGTGATGCGTGCCTGCGGCGTCGCGCTCGACGATCTCCAGTCGGCGGTGGTCCATTATCTCGACACCGAACTCGACAGCCTGAAGGTCGAGGGGCATAGCGACCCCTCCCCCACCAGCGGCTTCCAGCGCGTCGTCCAGCGGGCGATCCTGCACGTCCAGTCGTCGGGCAAGGATGAGGTGACGGGCGCCAACGTCCTCGTCGCGCTCTTCTCCGAACGCGAGAGCTATGCCGTCTATTTCCTCCAGCAGCAGGACCTGACGCGCCTCGACGCGGTCTCCTATTTGAGCCACGGCGTCGGCAAGGGCGGCAAGCCCGCCGCGCAGGCCGAGCCCGAGGAGAAGGAAGAGGCGAAGGACAAGGAGGGCGCCAAGAACAAGAAGGAAACCGCGCTCGACCAGTTCACCGTCAACCTCAACGAGAAAGCGAAGGGCGGCAAGGTCGACCCGCTGATCGGCCGCAATGCCGAGGTCGACCGCACGATCCAGATCCTCTGCCGCCGCTCGAAGAACAACCCGCTCTATGTCGGCGACCCCGGCGTCGGCAAGACCGCGATCGCCGAGGGGCTCGCGCGCAAGATCGTCGAAGGCGACGTGCCCGAGGTGCTGAAGGAAGCAGTGATCTATTCGCTCGACATGGGCGCCTTGCTCGCCGGCACGCGCTATCGCGGCGACTTCGAGGAGCGGCTGAAGCAGGTCGTCTCCGAACTCGAAGGCCTGCCGCACGCGATCCTGTTCATCGATGAGATCCACACGGTGATCGGCGCCGGCGCCACGTCGGGCGGCGCGATGGACGCGTCGAACCTCCTCAAGCCCGCGCTGTCGGGCGGCGTCATCCGCTGCATCGGATCGACGACCTACAAGGAGTTCCGCAACCATTTCGAAAAGGACCGCGCGCTGCTCCGTCGCTTCCAGAAGATCGACGTCATCGAGCCGAGCCTTGAGGATACCAAGAAAATTCTCGCCGGGCTGCGCGAGGCGTTCGAGACCCATCATAACGTCAAATATACGAGCGACGCGATCAACGCGGCGGTCGACCTCTCGGCGCGCTACATCAACGACCGCAAGCTCCCCGACAAGGCGATCGACGTGATCGACGAGGTCGGTGCGATGCAGATGCTCGTCCCGCCGTCGAAGCGGCGCAAGACGATCACCGCCAAGGAGATCGAGGCGGTGATCGCGACGATGGCGCGCATCCCGCCCAAATCGGTGTCGAGCGACGACAAGCGCGTGCTCGAAACGCTTGAGACCGATCTGAAGCGTGTCGTGTTCGGCCAGAATGTCGCGATCGAGGTGCTGTCGTCGGCGATCAAGCTGTCGCGCGCCGGGCTGCGCGATCCCGAAAAGCCGATCGGCAACTATCTCTTCTCGGGCCCGACCGGCGTGGGCAAGACCGAGGTCGCGAAGCAGCTCGCGCATCTGCTCGGCATCCCGCTCCAGCGCTTCGACATGTCCGAATATATGGAGCGCCATTCGGTGAGCCGCCTGATCGGCGCGCCTCCGGGCTATGTCGGCTACGACCAGGGCGGCCTGCTGACCGACGCGATCGACCAGAACCCGCATTGCGTGCTGCTGCTCGACGAGATCGAGAAGGCGCACCCCGACCTGTTCAACATCCTCTTGCAGGTGATGGACCACGGCCGGCTGACCGATCATCACGGCAAGACCGTCGATTTCCGCAACGTCATCCTGATCATGACGACCAACGCGGGCGCAAGCGACATGGCGCGCGAGTCGATCGGCTTCGGCCAGGCGACGCGCGAGGATGTGCAGGAGGAAGCGGTGAAGAATCTCTTCACCCCCGAATTCCGCAACCGCCTCGATGCGATCGTCCCCTTCGGCTATCTGCCGCCCGAGGTGGTTGCGCGCGTCGTCGACAAGTTCATCCTCGAACTCGAACTCCAGCTCGCCGACCGCAACGTCCACATCCAGCTCGACGATGCGGCGCGGGCATGGCTGACCGCGAAGGGCTATGACAAGCTCTACGGCGCGCGCCCGATGGGCCGCCTGATCCAGGAGAAGATCAAGCAGCCGCTCGCCGAGGAACTGCTATTCGGCAAGCTCGTTCACGGCGGCGAGGTCAAGGTGCGGATGAAGGAGGGCGACGACGCCAAGGTCGGTAATCCGCTCGCTTTCGAAATCGTCTCCGCGCCGCCGAAGGGTAAGGCGAAGCCCAAAGCCGATAAAGCGAAGAAGGCGGCGGAATGACAGAAGCGGGGCGCGTGCGGCGACGCAGGCGCCCCATTCTGCTGGCCGGGCTGTTGATGTCTGCGGTCTGGGCTGCGTGGTGGCTATGGCCCCGCGAACCGAGCATCGATTTCGCTTTCGAAATGCATCCCACTGCGCAAATGATATTCTACGACCTAGTCGCCGCCAAGCCGATGGAACTTCCGGTTTACAAGGACCGTCGGTTCCGCTCGACAAGCGGCGCACAAATCGCCGCTCGCGATGTGATCCGTTATGATCCGGGCGTCGCCAACAAAATCAGCCCCGCCCATACGGCCATGTTTCGCATGGCGCCGGGCGCTACTCGCGGCGATTTTACGCGCGCCGTCCGTGATATCTGGTCCGTTTGCGATGCAGACGTAGCGGTCGCGGCACAGGGCCAAGAAGAAACTTTCCTCATTCTCGGGGCAGGGCGCGGCCCAGACTGCGCAAAAACTCTCCGAACCCACGAGGAAAGCAAAGGCAGACGAACAGACAAAATATAGAATATCGTCATCCCGGCGAAACGGGGCTTGGGTCCACCCTCGCATTTCAGCGCCACATCGCCTATATTGCCCGCATGTACGACTATATCTCCTATATCTCCGTCACCACCGCCGATGCCGCGGCCCCGACTCCCGTCCGCGACGGCACGATCAAGCTGCACGACGCGGCGGGCTTTGCCGGGATGCGCAAGGCGGGGCGGCTGTCGGCCGAGATTCTCGACGCGCTCGTTCCCTTCATCCAGCCCGGCGTGACGACCGGCGCGATCGACGACCTCGTCCGCCGGATGATGCTCGACGGCGGCGGCATCCCCGCGACCTTGGGCTATCGCGGCTTCACGCATAGCTGCTGCACCAGCATCAACCATGTCGTCTGCCACGGCATTCCCGACGACAAGCCGCTGCGCGAGGGCGACATCATCAACGTCGATGTCACCAGCATCGTCGACGGCTGGCACGGCGACACCAGCCGCATGTATCTGGTCGGCGAGGTGCCGATCAAGGCGCGGCGGCTGGTCGAGGTCACCTACGAATGCCTGATGCTCGGCATCGAGCAGGCGAAGCCCGGCAATCGCATGGGCGACGTCGCGCACGCGATCCAGAGCCACGCCGAGCGCCACCGCTATTCGGTCGTGCGCGATTTCTGCGGCCACGGGCTTGGCCAGATGTTTCACGACGCGCCCGAAGTGGTCCACGCCGGCCGTCCCGGCACCGGCCCCGAGCTGAAACCCGGCATGTTCTTCACCATCGAGCCGATGATCAACACCGGCAAATATGCGGTGAAGATGCTCCCCGACGGCTGGACCGCGGTGACGCGCGACCGATCGCTCTCGGCGCAGTTCGAGCACAGCATCGGCATCACCGAGGACGGCTGCGAAATCTTCACCGCGAGCCCCAAGGGCCTGAACGCGCCGCCCTGGCAGTAAGCCAAGCACGAAATCAGGCGTGTTCCCCGGCGAAAGCCAGGGCCCAGGGCGTCCTCACATAACTTTGGCGTTCTTTCGCTCTGGACCCCGGCGTTCGCCGGGGAACAGCATTTCTCCCTTGCGCCCCCGCCTCTTCCAGCGCAGACTTGACGTTAACGTCAAGCATAGGCGTCGAACGGGAGAGCATGGGATGGCGAAACGGGTCTTTTCGGCTGCGCTGCTTGGCTGCGCGGCACTGGCACTGGCGGCGTGCAACGCCTCGAAGAACGACAGCGCCTCAGGCGGCGGATCGCTCGACGAGGCCGAGAAGGCGAGCGAAGCGCTGCTCAAGACCGGTGGCAACGGCGACGACTGGGCCGGCATCGGCTACAGCTATGACGAGCAGCGCTTCAGCCCGCTCACCGACATCAACGACCAGAATGTCGGCACCCTCGGCATCGCCTGGTTCGCCGACCTCGACGACGCGCGCGGCCAGGAAGCGACCCCGGTGGTGGTCGACGGCACCCTCTATGTCAGCCACGCCTGGTCGAAGGTCGACGCCTGGGACGCGGCGACCGGCAAGAAGCTCTGGTCCTTCGACCCCAAGGTTCCCGGCGAGCGCGCTGTCAGCGCCTGCTGCGACGTCGTCAACCGCGGCGTCGCGGTGTGGGGCGACAAGGTCTTCGTCGGCGCGCTCGACGGCCGCCTGATCGCCCTCGACCGGAAGACCGGCCAGGAGATCTGGTCGACGCAGACCTTCGACAAGCGCAAGCCCTATACGATCACCGGCGCGCCGCGCGTCGTGAAGGACATGGTGCTCATCGGCAACGGCGGCGCCGAGTTCGGTGTGCGCGGCTATGTCACCGCCCATGACGCCGACACCGGCAAGCAACGCTGGCGCTTCTACACGGCCCCGAATCCCGAGAAGAAGAAGGACGGCGCCGCGTCGGACGACATCTTCGCGTCAAAGGGCAACGCCACCTGGTCCGACAAGGGCGAATGGAAGGTGTCGGGCGGCGGCGGCACGGTGTGGGACGCGATCGTCTATGACAAGGATCTCGACCAGATTTATCTCGGCGTCGGCAACGGCAATCCGTGGAACCACGGGCTGCGCTCGAACGGCGAGGGGGACAATTGGTTCCTCTCCTCGGTGGTCGCGCTCGACGCCGATAGCGGCACTTATAAATGGCACTATCAGGAAACCCCGGCCGAGACGTGGGACTATACCGCGACCCAGCCGATCATCCTCGCCGAGCAGCAGGTGGGCGGCAAGCCGACGAAGGTGCTGTACCATGCGCCGAAGAACGGTTTCTTCTTCACGATCGACCGCACGACCGGCAAGCTGATCGACGCCAAGCCCTATGTCGACGGGATTAACTGGGCGACCGGTTACGACCTCGCGACCGGCCGCCCGATCGAGAATCCCGAATCGCGCTTCTACAGGACCGGCAAGCCCTTCATCGCCATCCCGGGCGCGCTCGGCGCGCACAACTGGCACCCGATGAGCTATAATCCCAAGACCGGGCTCGTCTATATTCCGGCGCAGCAGATCCCGCAGGGCTATCTCCAGGACATGGACGAACTCGACAAGAGGAAGGTGCTCGGTTTCAACGTCGGCACCTCGCTCAACAAGACGATGCTGCCCGACGACGCCAAGGCGTTCCGCGCCGCGGTCGCCGCGACGACCGGACGCCTTGTCGCCTTCGACCCGCGCACCGGCAAGGTGGCGTGGGGCGTCGACTATCCCGCCGCGTGGAACGGCGGCACGATGACGACCGCGGGCAATCTCGTCTTCCAGGGCACGAGCACGGGTCGCTTCCGCGCCTATGCCGCCGATACGGGCAAGCAGCTGCTCGACCTCGACATGCAGTCGGGGATCGTCAGCGCGCCGTCGACCTTCCGCGTCGGCGGCGTCCAGTACGTCGCCTTCCAGACCGGCAAGGGCGGCGCCTTCCCGCTCGTCGCCGGGGTCGCGGGCGGGGTGACGCGCAAGCTCCCGAACCTGCCGCGCCTCGTCGTGCTCAAGATCGGCGGCACGGTGCAACTTCCCGCGCCGGCGACGACGACGCTCGCGTGGAATCCACCGCCGCAGTTCGGGACACCGGAGCAGATCGCGGCGGGCAAGGCGCACTTCGGGCGTTATTGCCAAGTCTGTCATGGCGACAGCGCGATCGGCAACGGCTTCACCCCCGATCTGCGCGTCTCGGGCACGCTCACCAACACCGACGCGTGGAAGAGCGTGATCCTCGACGGCGCGCTCAAGGACCGCGGCATGGTCAGCTTCGCCCGCGTCCTCACCCCCGCCGATGCCGAAGCGATCCGCGCCTATGTCATCGACCGGTCGAACTGGACCAAGGCCAATCTGCCCGAAGCGACGGCGCCAGTCGGGCGGTAGGACGAAATTCCGGCCTCTCCGTAAGCGATGGGAGCTGCGGAGAGGGCGGGACAGGAATTTTTCACGCGAAGACGCGAAGGCGCTAAGAAGGTAGCCCCCTTGCGCCCGTGTTGCTCGCCGATCACGCGAACGCGCCTTTTAAGGTCGCCTGCGGCGACAATAAGCGGTCATGCTTGATGCGCGACCTTCTTCGCGCCTTCGCGTCTTCGCGTGAAACAAAATCAAACCGCCCAACGCTCTTGCCCATATTTTAGGCAATAAAATCCCCCCGCTGCCCACCCCTTGGGCAATGCCGCGATCCTTCGCCGCAAATCTCCGCGAAACCCCGCGATTCGCCAATTGGCACGGCTCTTGATTGGTGCAAGATGGCGGGACACCGCTCCGACTCGACCGGCCGAACCGGACCAGGCGCGCCTGATCCGGCTTTGACTGCGAGCCGTGGCGGGCAGTCCAAAGGGGATCAGACGCGTGAAGAAGATCGAGGCGATTATCAAACCGTTCAAGCTCGACGAGGTGAAAGAGGCGCTGCACGAGGTCGGGGTCAGCGGCATCACCGTCACCGAGGCCAAGGGCTTCGGTCGCCAGAAGGGCCACACCGAACTCTATCGCGGCGCCGAATATGTCGTCGACTTCCTGCCCAAGGTGAAGCTGGAGGTCGTCGTCGACGACAATATGGCCGAACGCGTGGTCGAGGCGATCGCCGCCGCCGCGCAGACCGGCCGCATCGGCGACGGCAAGATCTTCGTCATGCCCATCGAGACCGCGCTCCGCATCCGCACCGGCGAACGCAACGAGGACGCGCTCTAGGGCCTCCGTCGCCATTCCAGTTCAACACCCCCGGACGACCGGGACATCATCGCAAGAAGGACGTTCAGACCATGGCCACCAAGCCCAAGGATATCATCGCGCGGATCAAGGACAATGACATCGAGTGGGTCGACCTGCGCTTCACCGACCCCAAGGGCAAATGGCATCACCTGACGATGTGCGCCGGCGTGATCGACGAGGATTCGCTCGAGGACGGGCTGATGTTCGACGGCTCGTCGATCGAGGGCTGGAAGGCGATCAACGAGAGCGACATGATCCTGAAGCCCGACCTCGACGCGGTCTATGACGACCCCTTCTCGGCGACCCCGATGCTGATCATGGTCTGCGACATCGTCGAGCCCGCGACCGGCGAGGGCTATGCCCGCGACCCGCGCACGACCGCGAAGCGCGCCGAGGCCTATGTCGGATCGACCGGCATCGGCGACACCGTCTATGTCGGGCCCGAGGCCGAATTCTTCATGTTCGACGACGTGCGCTTCGAAACCGGCTATAATAAATCGGGCTTCGAACTCGACGATATCGAGCTGCCGACCAACACCGGCCGCAGCTACGAGGGCGGCAACCTTGCCCACCGTCCGCGCGCCAAGGGCGGCTATTTCCCCGTCGCGCCGGTCGACAGCGCGGTCGACATCCGCGCCGAGATGGTCTCGACGATGCTCGAAATGGGCCTGCCGTGCGACAAGCACCACCATGAGGTCGCCGCAGCGCAGCACGAACTGGGCCTGACTTTCGGCACACTGACCCAGACCGCCGACCGCATGCAGATCTACAAGTACGTCGTGCACCAGGTCGCGCACGCCTATGGCAAGACCGCGACCTTCATGCCCAAGCCGATCAAGGACGACAACGGCAGCGGCATGCACACCCACATCTCGATCTGGGAAAAGGGCAAGCCGCTCTTCGCAGGCAACGGCTATGCGGGCCTTTCGGACTTGTGCCTCTATTTCATCGGCGGCGTCGTCAAGCACGCCAAGGCCCTGAACGCCTTCACCAACCCGACGACGAACAGCTACAAGCGCCTCGTCCCCGGCTTCGAGGCGCCGGTGCTGCTCGCCTATTCGAGCCGCAACCGTTCGGCCTCGTGCCGCATTCCTTACGGTGCGGGCGCCAAGGCGAAGCGCGTCGAGTTCCGCTTCCCCGACGCGATGGCGAACCCCTATCTCTGCTACGCGGCGTTGCTGATGGCGGGGCTCGACGGCATCCAGAACAAGATCCATCCCGGCGAGGCGATGGACAAGAATCTCTATGACCTGCCGCCCGAGGAACTGAAGGAAGTGCCGACCGTCTGCGGGTCCTTGCGCGAAGCGCTCGACTCGCTGATGGCCGATCACGACTTCCTGCTGAAGGGCGACGTGTTCTCGAAGGATCAGATCGAGGCCTATGTCGAACTCAAGTGGGACGAGGTCTATCGCTTCGAACAGACCCCGAGCCCGGTCGAATTCGACATGTATTACAGCGCCTGATCGTTCGCGATCGGCAACGCCAAGGGGCGTCCGGCTCGAGGGGAGCCGGGCGCCCTTTTCGTTGCCGGCCGCTTACGCTTTGGTAAGCGGCGCGCATTATTGGGCAAACCTCCTGTCGGGAGGGAATTCATGCTGCGCGCTCTCATCCTTGCCGCCGCCCTGCTGCTGACCGCCGGATGCGGCAAGTCGATCGAGCTGGTCAGCCAGACCCGCACCGTCGCGGCGCCGCGCGAACAGGTCTTCGCGAAGATGTTCGGCGACGACGGCGCCTTCACGGGTCTGCCGCTCGTCACCAACGGCGGCTCGGACCGGCTTTACGAGCTGGTGGTGGACAAGAGCGATCCGCTGTGGCCGCAGGTCGCCCCGAAGGAGCGGCCCGACGCCTATAAGGTCAAGATCGCGGTGGCGATGACGATCCCACGCGAGGCGCACCTGATCTACAGCGTCGACGACGGCGCCCTTGCCACCGGGCTCAAATTCACCTTCGACGAACTCGCGCCCGACCGTACGCGCGTCGCCTTCACCGTTGACGAACTGACGGGGCACGACACCGAAGGCCTGGCGGTGAACATGGTCAAGCTCCATTCGATCGCCCGCGACGCGCTGAAGAAGCTCGATGATTTCGACGCGGTAGAGGACGCGTCATAGGCCGCTGACCGGAACTTCCGGCCCCCGCCGTTCATTTCCCCTTCGCGAGGGGGCCAACCCGCGAAGGATCGATCATGGTCGCCCCTCTCACCGCCACCGCCATCAACTGCTCGCTGTCAGCGGGCGGGCGCGAAAGCTCGACAGACGCAATGCTCGCGGTGCTCGCCGAGCATTTCACCGACCAGAACGTCACCGTCGGCGATCCGATCCGCATCGCGCGGCACAAGGTCCGATGGGGCGTGACCTCCGACGAAGGCGACGGTGACGAATGGCCCGCGATCCGCGAGCGGATTCTCGCCGCGGACATCCTGATCTTCGGCACCCCGATCTGGCTCGGCCAGGCATCAAGCATCGCCAAGCTCGTCATGGAGCGCATGGATGCCTTCCTGTCCGAAACCGACGATGCGGGCCGCATGCCGAGCTATTCGAAGGTCGCGGTCGCCGCGATCGTCGGCAATGAGGACGGCGCGCACAATGTCACGTCCCAAATCCTCCAGGCGCTGAACGACGTCGGCTGGACGATTCCCGCGGTCGCCGCCTGTTATTGGGTCGGCGAGGCGATGGGATCGGTCGACTTCAAGGATCTGAAGAAGCGTCCGGGCAAGGTCACCGAGACCGCGAAGATGGTCGCCGCCAATGCCGCGCATCTCGCGCGGTTGCTGAGGGCGTCGCCCTATCCGGGCTGACGGCTTGCCGCCCGGTGCGGCAGGCGGCACAAGGGACCCGAAGGGAGTCCTCGATGAAATTGCTGCCGCTCGCCGCCATCCTCGCCGCCTCGATCGCCCTCGCGCCGGCGGCGGACGCGAAGCTCTCAAAGGCCGAGGCCACGATGGCGAAGACCGTCGCCGCCGAGCAGGATCGCTCGATCGCGCTGCTCGAACGCCTCGTCAATCAGAACAGCGGCTCGCTCAACCTCGAAGGGGTCGAGAAGGTCGGGGCCATGATGCGCGCCGAACTCGAGCCCCTGGGCTTCGCGGTGACGTGGAAACCGATGCCCGAAACGAAGCGCGCGGGCCATCTGATCGCGGTTCACAAGGGGCGCGAGGGCGGCAAGCGCCTGCTGCTCATCGGCCATCTCGACACGGTGTTCGAACCCGACTCGCCGTTCCAGGCCTTCACCCGCAAGGGCGATCTCGCCGAGGGCCCCGGTGTCGGCGACGACAAGGGCGGCATGACGGTGATCGTCGCGGCACTGCGCGCGATGCATGCGGCGGGGACGCTGAAGAACGCCAATATCGAGATCCACCTGACGGGCGACGAAGAGGATGCGGGCGACCCGATCGCCAAATCGCGCGCCGACCTGATCGCGGCGGGCAAGCGCAGCGATGTCGCGCTCGATTTCGAAGGGCTCGTCCGCGACGGCGGCGCCGACATGGGGTCGGTCGCGCGCCGCTCGTCCGAAAGCTGGACGGTCACCACGACGGGCAAGGCCAATCACAGCTCGGGCATCTTCAGCGCCGAATCGGGCGACGGCGCGATCTACGAACTCGCGCGCATCATCCAGCGCTTCCGCACCGAACTGCCCGAGCCCAACCTGACCTTCAACGTCGGGCTGGTCGCGGGCGGGCAGGAGGCGACGCTCGACGAAGGCGGCATCCGCGCGACGACGAGCGGCAAGACCAACATCATCGCCGCGACCGCGATCGCGCGCGGCGACCTTCGCACGCTTTCGGCCGAGCAGGCGGCGCGCGTGAAGGCGAAGATGGCGGCGATCGTCGCCGATCATGCACCCGGCACCGGCGCCAGCCTCGCCTTCGACCCCGGCGGCTACCCGGCGATGGCGCCGACCAACGGCAATCGGGCGCTGCTCGCGAAGCTCAACGGCGTCAACCGCGACCTCGGCCTCGCCGAAATGGCGGCGCTCGACCCGCTGAAGCGCGGCGCCGGCGACATCAGCTTCGTCGCCGCCGACGTCGACAGCCTCGCCGGGTTCGGCACCTACAGCACCGGCGATCATGCGCCGGGCGAAACGGTCGAACTGCCGTCGATCGCGCGCCAGGCGACGCGCGCCGCGATCCTGATATCGCGCCTCGCCGCCGAGGGGCGATAATTTCGCGCCCGCCCGCGCTTGATTCATTCGCGCCAGTGCTTAGGTAGCAAAGCGAGACGTATTTCACGCCGATGGGAGAAACGACATGAGCACCGAACAGCATCTCAAGCAGAATTTCATCGGCGGCCAGTGGGTCGACAGCAAGGGCGGCAAGGAACATCAGGTCATCAACCCGGCGACCGAAGAACCCGCTTCGACGATCGTCCTCGGCACCGCGGCCGATGTCGACGATGCCGTCGCCGCGGCGAAGGAAGCGTTCAAGAGCTGGTCGCAGACCACGCGCGAGCAGCGGCTCGAGGTGCTGGGTCGGATCGTCGAGGAATATAAGAAGCGCGGCGCCGATCTTGCCAAGTCGATGGCGGCCGAAATGGGCGCGCCGGTCAGCTTCGCGGGCACCGCGCAGGTCGGCGCCGGTATCGGCGGCTTCATGGGCACGATCGCGGCGCTCAAGGATTTCGCCTTCAGCGAACAGCATGGCGCGAACAAGGTCGTCTACGAACCGATCGGCGTCGTCGGCATGATCACGCCGTGGAACTGGCCGCTCAACCAGATCGCATTGAAGGTCGCGCCGGCGCTCGCCGCGGGCAACACGATGGTCCTGAAGCCGTCGGAGGAATGCCCCGGCAACGCTACGATCTTCGCCGAGATCCTCGACGCCGCTGGCGTGCCGCCGGGCGTCTTCAACCTCGTCCAGGGCGACGGGCCGACCGTCGGAAACGCGATCTCGGCTCACCCGGGGATCGAGATGGTGAGCTTCACCGGCTCGACCCGCGCCGGCATCCTCGTCGCCAAGGCGGCCGCCGATACCGTCAAGCGCGTCCATCAGGAGCTTGGCGGCAAGTCGCCGAACATCGTCCTGCCCGACGCCGACCTCGAAGCGGTGCTGCCGCCGACGGTGCAGGGCGTGCTGGTCAACACCGGCCAGAGCTGCATCGCCCCGACCCGCATCCTCGTCCACAAGGATCGCGAGAACGAAGCGGTCGGCGTGATCAAGGCGATGTTCGACGGCACGCAGGTCGGCGACCCGATGGCCGAGGGCGGCCATATCGGCCCCGTCGTCAACAAGGCGCAGTTCGACAAGATCCAGGGCCTGATCCAGTCGGCGATCGACGAAGGCGCGACGCTGGAAACCGGCGGCACCGGCCTGCCGTCGAACGTCAACCGCGGCTATTATATCAAGCCGACGGTCTTTTCGGGCGTGACCCCCGACATGCGGATCGCCAGGGAAGAGATCTTCGGCCCCGTCGCGACCGTGATGGCTTATGACGATCTCGATCAGGCGGTCGATATCGCCAACGACACCGAATATGGCCTCTCCGCCGTCGTCTCGGGCGACCCCGCCAAGGCGGCCGAGGTCGCGCCGAAGCTGCGCGCCGGCATGGTCGCGGTCAACGCGTGGGGCCCCGGCCCGGGCGCGCCCTTCGGCGGCTACAAGGCGTCGGGCAACGGCCGCGAAGGCGGGCTGTTCGGCCTCAAGGACTTCATGGAAGTCAAGGCGATCAGCGGGATACCGGCGTAAGCGACTCACGCCCTCCCCTTCGGGGGAGGGCAGCGAGACTTGCCAGCTTGCTGGCTTAGTCACAGCGGGTGGGGTCCATCGGCCTTGCGCAAGGGCTCAAAACCCCACCCCAACCCCTTCCCTGAAGGGGAGGGGCTTTTGCTGCGAGCCAGCACCCGCTAAACGCACCGCACCATGACCACGCGCTCGCCTCTCGCCCCCGCATCCTTCCCCGTCCTCCCCGACATCGCCGGGGTCACCCTCCGCGTCGCGCGCGCGCGCTACAAGGAATGGGACCGCTGCGACCTCACCTATGTCGAACTGGCGCCGGGCACCGCGGTCGCGGGCGTGTTCACGCGCAATATCTGCTGCTCGTCGGAGGTCGAACTCGGCCGCGAGCAGGTAAAGGGGGGCAAGGGCCGCGCGCTGATCGTCAACGCCGGCAACAGCAACGCCTTCACCGGCTATCGCGGGCGCGAGGCGGTCGAACAGATCATGGGGCAGGTCGCCGAACATCTCGGCTGCGCGCCGCAAGAGGTCTTCGTCAGCTCGACCGGCGTCATCGGCGTGCCCCTGCCCAAGGACAAGGCGCGCGAGGGCGTCGCGACGGCGCTGACCGCGCCCCCCTGTTCGTGGGAGGCGGCGGCCGAGACGATCGGCACGACCGATACCTTCGCCAAAGGCTCCGCCGCGAGCGCCGTCATCGGCGACCGGAGCGTCCAGGTCGCGGGGATCGTCAAAGGATCGGGAATGATCGCCCCCGACATGGCGACGATGCTCGGCTATATCTTCACCGACGCGGCGGTCGCGCCGGCGCTGCTCCAGGAGATGCTGACCAAGGCGACCGGCGGAACGTTCAACAGCATCACCGTCGACAGCGACACCTCGACCAGCGACACGGTGCTGCTCTTCGCGACGGGCCAGGCGGGCAATCCTGTCCTCGCCTCATGGGACGATACCGGCGCCGACGCGCTCTATGCCGCGGTTCGCGAGGTCGCGCTCGACCTCGCGCATCAGGTGGTGCGCGATGGCGAGGGCGCGTCGAAATTCATCGAGGTACAGGTAACGGGCGCGGTCAGCGACGACAGCGCGAAGCGCGTCGCGCTCGCCATCGCCAATTCGCCGCTGGTCAAGACCGCGATCGCGGGCGAGGACGCCAATTGGGGCCGCGTGGTGATGGCAGTGGGCAAGGCCGGCGAACCCGCCGACCGCGACAAGCTCGCGATCCGTTTCGGCGATCATTGGGTGGCGAAGGAGGGCCTGCCGGTCGACGGCTATGACGAGGCGCCGGTCGCAGCGCATCTCAAAAACCTCGAAATCCGCATCGGCGCCGACCTTGGTCTCGGCGAAGGCCGCGCGACGGTGTGGACGTGCGACCTGACGCACGGCTACATCAGCATCAACGCCGATTATCGGAGCTGAGCTTTATATAAACCGTCGCCCCCGCGTTCGCGGGGGCGACGGTTGGAAATCAGAGCACCCCTTCGAGCCAGCCTTTGAGCGCGCTCTTCGGCGCCGCGCCGACCTTGGTTTCGGCGATCTCGCCATTCTTGAACAGGATCATCGTCGGGATGCCGCGGACGCCATATTTGGCGGGGGCGTTGGGGTGATCGTCGATGTTGAGCTTGGCGATCACCACCTTGCCGTCCAATTCGTCCGAAATCTCCTCGAGCGCCGGGCCGATCATCTTGCACGGGCCGCACCATTCGGCCCAGAAATCGACGAGGACCGGCGTGTCGCTGTCGAGCACATCGGCCTGGAAGCTGTCGTCGGTGATCGCTTTGGTACCCATCATCTTCACTCCTGAATTCCCTCTTGGAGCCCAAGCTAAGCAGTCGGCGGCCCCGGCTCAAGTCCCGCCGGCGGCAAATTCGCCTTGGTCGCTATCAAGGCGGGCTTGTTTGCGACGAGAATGTCATCGTCCAGAAGGATCAGCCTGGGCCCCGCGGTATAGAGCAGCGCCGCCTCGACCAGCCGCCCCGGGAAGATGACGCCGAGCGCGTCGCGGTAGGCCGCCATTTGCCGCAGATAGGCGGGCGCGACGTCGGCGGCCCCGTCCGGCACCTGCCGGCCGGTCTTGTAGTCGATCACCGTCACCGCATCCCCCGTGACGAGCAGCCGGTCGACGATCCCCGCCACGACCAGCCCGCCGTCGACGACCGCCGACAAGGGCACTTCGGCGAGGCTGCCGGGGCCGAACAGCGCCGCGTGCGCCGGGTCGTCCAGAACCGCCAGAACCTCGTCGACCATCGCCGCGCGCGCCGCGTCGTCCAGCGCCGGGGCCTGCGCGCCCAGCCAGCGCAGCGCCGCCGCGCGGCGCTTTTCCGCCGCGACCGGCGGCAGTCGCTCGAACAGCGCGTGGAGCAACAGCCCGCGCGTCACCGCCGCTACGCGCGCCGTCCCCTGCGGCGGCACGGCGACATCGTCCTCGCCTAGCGCCGAGGGCGCGAGCGGGCGCGGCGGGCGCGCCTCCTCGGGCGCCGGCGCGTGCGCCCAGGCCGGCGGCACGAGCGGCGGCGGCGCGGCCCTCGCCGCCTTTTCGCGGCGCGCCCATTTGCCGGCGTTGGCGCGGTGGACGCGGCGGCGGCCCCACATCGGGCCCGCCTCCTCCCATTCGCTGCCCATGCCCGACAGCACGTCCTCGACGGCGGCGTGCCAGCTCGTTTCGGGGATGCTGCGGTCGGGCTTCTTCGTCACCCCCGCGACGACCAATATCTCCTCGGCGCGCGTCATCGCGACGTAGAACAGCCGCCAATGCTCCTGGGCGGCCGCCAGCGCTTCCTTTTGATAGGCCTCGGCGATCGCCCCGTGCCGTTCGTCGGCGGGCAGTGCGAAGACGGGGAGCTTCTCCCACCCCGCGACGTCGACGCGGAACGGCCGGTGGCCGATCGCCGCATCGTCGGTCGCGTCGGCGAGGATGACGATCGGCGCCTGCAGTCCCTTCGACCCGTGCACCGTCATCACCCGCACGACGTCGCTGCGCGCCTCGGTCTGGCGCTTGATGTCGGCGCCGCTTCCCGACACGGCGGTCAAGAAGCCGAGCAGCGACACCGTCTCGCGCGTCTCGAACGCGAGCGCCTGGTTCAGAAGCTCGTCGATCGGGTCGCGCGCCTCGCGCCCCAGCCGCGCATAGAGCTTGCGCCGCGCGTCGATCGGCCCCGACAGCACCGTCTCCAGAAAGCGAAAGGGCGTGGTGAAATCGGCCATGCCGAGCAGGTGACGCAAGGCCTCCATCGCCGCCGCCGGAACATCGCCTTCGGTGCCGCGCAGATGCTCCCAGATCGCCGCGCGGCCGCGCTTGTGGGTCCGCTCGTAAAGCTCGTCCTGCGTCCAGCCGATCAGCGGCGAGACGAGCAGCGCGGCGAGGTTCAGATCGTCGAGCGGCTGCACCGCGAAGCGCATCGCCGCCATCAGATCCTGCACCGCCAGCGGCTGGGTCAGCGCGAAGCGGTCGACCCCCGCGACGGGGACATGCAGCGCCTGGAGCCGCGCGACGATCCGCGCCGCGAGGTCGCGCCGCCGCCGGACGAGGATCATGATATCGCCCGGCGCGACCGGCCGCCCGTCCTTGCCGTTCAGCGTCCAGTCCCGTACCTCGTCGGCGATCGCCCGCGCCAGTCGCATCGAGGCGGGGTCGGACGCCGGGGCGGTGCTGTCGCCGCTCTCTTCCTCGCCCGCATCCTCGGCTTCGGCGTCGAGCGCCTTACCGACCGGCAGCGGCGCCCACAGCTCGACCTGCCCCGCTTGCGCGTCGCGGAACGGCCGGTGCGGCGGCTCGTCGCCGTCGAGGCCCATCAGCCCGGTTCCTCCCGCCTCCAGCCAGGCGTCCGCGACCTGCAAAACAGCGGGGGTCGAGCGGTAATTGGAAACGAGATCGACCTCTTGCAGGGGATTCGGGGTCTCCCCGGCAAGCAATTTGAACAGCGTCTTTGCGTCGGCGAAGGCGCCCGGATCGGTGCCCTGAAAGCCGAAGATCGCCTGCTTGCGGTCGCCGACGGTGAACAGCGTGCGGATGCGCTCGTCCTTCGCTCCGGCACCCGCGAAAAATTCCTCGGCGAGCGACAGGACGATCCCCCACTGGCGCATATTGGTGTCCTGCGCCTCGTCGACCAATATATGGTCGGTGCGCTGGTCGAGCTTGAAGCGCACCCATTCGCCGAACTGACTGACGCGCAGCAGCGCGCCCGCAAGGCTGATCAGATCGTCGAAATCGGCGAGCCCCGCCTCGCGCTTGGCGAGCGCATAGGCTTCGGCGAAACGGCTGCCGAGCTTCCACGCCGCCGCGAGCTCGTCGGCGACGCGCATCGCGGTGGCGGTGCCGAGCATTGTCTGCGCCGCCTCGACGATCCGGGTCGCCTCATCGAGGCAATCCTGCATCTTTCCCTTGTCGCCCGCGAAATCGGCGCGCAGCTCGCCCTTGCCGGTCACGAAGCAGGCGATGAGCTCGCCGAGCATCGCGGCGCGCGCATCGGGGTCGCCCATCAGCCAGCCGACCATCACGTCGGAGCAGGCGAGCCCGGTCTTCGTTCCCCACGCCGCCCCGCTCGCCGCGACCGCCTTGATATCGGCGTCGGCGATCGCCCCCGCCGCCACTTGCTCGCGGACCCACGCGTCGGCGTCGCCGGCGGGCAGGTCGAACGCCGCGCGCAGATCGTGCGCCGCGGGCGGCAACAGCGCGCGCGGGCCGCCGAACGCCGCGGCGCAGCGCGAGAGGAAGGCCAGTGCCGCATCGGGGCCCAGCCGCCGCGACAGCATCGCCGCGGCGTCGTTCAGTCCGGTTTCTCCCCCCCTCCTCTTCAGAGGAGGGGCAGCGAGACTTGGTTCGGCGAAGCTGGGCCTAGTCGCAGCGGGGTGGTGTCCCACACCGGCGTCCACCACCCCAAACCCCTCCTCTGAAGAGGAGGGGCTTAGCAAAGCGCCCAGCACCGCTCGCTTGAGCGCCTCCGCCTCGTCCTCCTCGATGGCGCGAAAGCCGGGCAGCAATTTCGCTTCGAGCGGAAAGCTCGCGAGCAGCGTCTGGCAGAAGCTGTGGATCGTCTGCACCCGGATCGCGCCGCCCGGGCTGTCGATCACCGTGGCGAACAGCGACCGCGCGCGCGCCATCAGCCCCGGCTGGTCCCATTCGAGCCCCAGCGCGCGCAGATCGAGCCGCAGGTCGCCGTCGTCCATCCGCACCCAGGCGGCAAGCCGTTCGTGAATGCGGTGCGCCATCTCGGCGGCGCCCGCCTTGGTGAAGGTGATGCAGAGGATCGCCTCCGGCGACACGCCGCCCAGCATCAGCCGCAGCACGCGCGCCGAGAGCACCTGCGTCTTGCCCGTCCCCGCCGAGGCGCCGAGCCAGACATGGCTTTCGGGGTCGGCGGCGGCGCCCTGCCGCGGGTCGAGCGTCGCGAGGGTGGCGGGCTTGCTCATCGCTCGCCCTCCCCGCGCCCGAACCATTCGTCGCGGCGCATCAGCTGATCATAATCGCCATAGCCCGCCGCCTCGCCGGGCACGAAGGGCGCGTCGCCGAGCAGGAAGCGCCCGGCGAGGTCGGTCAGCGCGTCGGCAGCGTGGCCGATCGCTTCCCCCGCGCTCTTCAACCCGCTGCGCGGCCCGTAGCTGTTCGAGATTTTCCCCGCCCCATCGGCGCGGCGGTCGGGGCGCAGGCTCCAATATTCGAGCGCGCCGACCTCGGCCGCCGCGACGCCCTCGACCCCGCCCGCCTGCGCGATCAGGCCGAGCAGGCCGAGCTGGTTATCGAGCTTGTCGAACGCCGCCTTGGCGCTCGGCGCGCCGCCCGACTTATAGTCGACGATGGCGAGGCGACCCTCGGTGTCGCGGTCGATACGGTCGGCCTTTCCGTGCAGCGCGATGCCGCCCGCCGCCATCTCGCCGCGCATCTCGACCCCGACGGGCACGCGTCCCTCGGCTCCGGTCACCTGCGCCGCCGCCCAGCGCAGCGCGGGCTCGACGCGCGGTAGCCAGAAAGCGCGGTCGAGCGCATCGAGCGCCGGGTCGGCGGCGAGCGCGGCGAGTTCGGCCTCGAACCCGTCCGCCGTCGCGCCGCCGCGCACCCAATCCTCGAACAATTGATGCACCCGCGTACCGCGCCAGCGCGGATCGGGCGCGGCGCTCAGCGGGTCGAGCGCCGACAGGCCGAGCATCGCGTTCGCATAATAGGCAAAGGGATCGCGCGCGAGGCGGTCGACAGCGGTGACGCTGATCTTGCGCGGGCGATCGGCGGCGGGCGGGCGGGGCGCGGGCCGCGGCGCCGGCTGTGGATCCCCCGGCGGCGCGTCGAGTTCGGCCGCGAGCCGGGTCAGCGGCACCCCGCCCGGTCGCGGCTCGGGCAGATCGCCCGCCAGCGCCGCGAGCCGCAGCCAGAAGCGCGAGGCGACCGCTGGGTCGCCCCCACTGCGCTCGGCGCGCGTCACCACGATGTCGCCCGCGCCGAGCGCGCCCGCGAAATCATGCGCCGCCATTCCCTGCTGCCGCTCGGGCGCGGGCAGCCCGAGCAGACGGCGGATGCCGGGCGCGAGCCACGGGTCGGGCTTGGTCGCGGCGGGCCAGCGCCCCTCGTCGAGCCCGCCCAAAATCATCCGGTCGGCGCGCTGCAGCCGCGCTTCGAGCAGCCCCCAGATGAAGAGGCGCGGATGGCCGCCATAGGGCGGACGCACGCTGGCCTGCGCGAGCAATTGCCCGAGCATCGCGGGAAAGTCGGCCGGGTCGACGAGCGCCGGCCCGTCGCCGCGCGCGAGCGCCCATTGGTCGAACAGCTCGGCGAGCATCCGCCCCGCCGGGCCCGCCCAGACGGCATCGCCGGCGAGCGTTTCAAGCCCCGTCTGCAGCGAGGCGAGCAGGATCGCAGGCGGCGTCGGTCCTGACGCGAAGGGCGCGAGCGCCGCGCCCAGCGTGCCTGTCACCTCGTCCCACCACGGCCGGAGTTGCACCGTCAGCCCGTGCCCCCGCGCCTTGGGGTCGGCGGCGCGCTCCGCAATGCGCGCGCTCACCCCGTCCCAGCCGGGCCGCAGCCCCGGCTCGCGCAGGGTCAGGTCGAACCGTCGGACCTGGTCGAGCCACGCGCTCCGCCCCTCGCCCTTGCGGACCAGCGGATGGCCGAGCAGCGACACCAGCGCGACCGGATCGAAATCGGCGGCCAGCTCGGCGAGGAGCAACAGCAGCGCCCCCGGCGGCGTGCGCGACAGGGGCTGGCCCGCGCTGTCGTCGACCGAAATGCCCCAGCGCGCGAGCGCCGCCGCGACGCGCTCGGCAAGGCCGCGGTCGGGGGTGACGAGCGCCGCCGTGCGTCCCGGCGTTTCGACCGCCTCGCGCATCAGCAGCGCGATCCCCTGCGCCTCCTGCCCGTCGTCGGCGAAGACCGCGCCCGAAATTCCCGCGGTCGCCGCCGACAGGTCGCCCGCCACCTGCCACTGCGCGGTATAGTCGGCGGGCGCGAAGAGCAGCGAGACGAAGGGCGTGCGCGCCGCGGGCCCGTCATACTCCGACGTCGCGTCCCACAGGATCACCTCGTCGCGGCTGGCGCCCATGCGATCGAGCAGCAGCTTCAGATGATATTGCGGATGGGTTTCCAGCGGACGCGCCGGATTTTCAGGATCGGGCCGCGTCGGGCCGAGCGCCTCCCATTCGTCCGTCCCCATCCCCTGGTCGAGCCCCGGCAGCACGACCATGCCGCGATCGAGACCGGCGACCGTCCGCAGCAGCCGCGCGATCGCGGGCGCCGCGGTGGTGATCCCCGCCGCGACGGTGAAGCGCGCGGGCGGGGCGCCGCGCCATCCCGCCGCGACCCGGTCGAGCAGGCGGCCGCGCCGCTCGGCACGGTCGATGCTGCCGGTGCGCGCCAGCACCGCGGGCCAATGATCGACGAGGAGCCGCAGCCGTCCGAGCGACGCCTGCCAATGGCCGGCGAAGGCGCCGAGGTCGAGGTCGACCAGCGCCGCGGGCCGAACCTCTTCATAATGGAGCTGGTCGATCACACGCGCGAGCCCGTCGGCGAGCTGGAACGCCGCGGCGCCCGCGACCGGCGCCTCGCCGTCGGGGGTGTGGCGCTCGATCAGTTCGGCGAGCAGCAGGCGGCGGCGCAGCGGGTCGATCGCGGGCGGAATCGGATCGTCGTCAAGCCCGTCGAGCGCGAGCGCCACCGACTCGTCGAGGTCGGCGTCGCCGATCACCGCGAGCCGCGGCATCAGCAGCCCCCTGCCCCCGGCGCGCACGAACGCCGCCTGCACCGCGCTGCGCGCGCGATTGCTCGGCAGCAGGATCAACCCCTCGGCGAGCCCCAGCGCGCCGTCGGCAAAGCGCGCGATCAGCCCCGCGGCGAGCGCGTCGGCGAACGCCCGGTGGACCGGGATGGAGGTGAGGGTGGGTTTTGTCATGGCCTCCGTCATTGCGAGCGAAGCGAAGCAATCCAGAGCGGTTTACGCAACTCTGGATTGCTTCGCTTCGCTCGCAATGACGAAAATAACATCAAATCCCGCCCAACGCCGCTTCGGTCGGCGCGATGCTCGCCGGCGTTCCGACATCGAACCATTGGCCCATGTGCGACACGCCATAGAGCCGCCCGGCCGCGATCGCGCGGTCCCACAATATGTTGGTCGAAAAGGGCCCCTCGGGCGCGCCTTCCAACAGCCGGGGGGAAATCAGCTGAATCCCGGTATAGACGAAGGGCGCGATCCGCCCCGCCTTGCGCCGCGTCAGTCGCCCCGCGCCGTCCATGTGGAAATCGCCCTTGCCGCCGTGCCCGCTCGCGCTCGCCTGGCGGACCAGCAGCAGCAGCGCATCCATCCGCGCGCCGTCCCAGTGGCGCGCGAGATGGCGGATGCTGTCCTCGGGTCCGTCGGTCCAGATATTGTCGCTGTTGACGATCAGGATCGGGTCACCGGTCAGCAGCGGCAGTGCCTTGACCATCCCGCCGCCGGTTTCGAGGAGCTGACCGCGCTCGTCGGAGATCGCGATGCTGAACGGCCGCTTCTGCGCCGCGAGATGCGCCTCGAGCGCGTCGGCAAGATAATGGACGTTGACGACGACATGGCCGACGCCCGCCGCCGCGATCCGGTCGAGGCTGTGGTCGATCAGGGCCTTGCCCGCGACACGCACCAGCGGCTTGGGCCGCGTCGCGGTCAGCGGCCGCATCCGCTTGCCGAGCCCCGCCGCCATCACCATCGCACTGTCGATCTTCGCGCTCACGCCCCCTTCTCCACCCAAAGCTCCGCCCGTTTCGAAGCCGGGACATTGGCGTCGAACCATTGCCGGACGGCGACAAGCGCGGGGTGCGCGAGGTCGCGTTCGAGCAGCCCCCACATGCGCGGCTGGAACTGGCGGTATCCGGGCTTGCCGTCGCGCTTCCACAGGCGGACGAAGACGCCCAGGATACGCGTGTTGCGCTGCGCGGCGAGCGCCCAATAGGCGCGCCGGTACGCCTCCCCCTGCCCTGCCGCGGCGACATAGCGATCGAACATCGCCGCCTCGACCCCCGGCGACACGTCGCGCCGCGCATCCTCGAGCACCGAGGCGAGGTCGTAGGCGGGATGGCCGACCAGCGCGTCCTGGAAATCGAGCAGCCCGAAATGCGCGATCCCGTCCTTGCCCTTCACCAGCATGATATTCTCGGCGTGGAAATCGCGCAGCACGGTGACGCGCGGCAATCCGTCTGCTTCGACCGGCGCCAGCGCCGCTTCCCACGCCGCCCGGAAAGCGTCGCGGTCGACGTCGAGATCCACCGCCGGGCAATACCAGTCGGTGAAGAGCATCACCTCCTCGAGCCATTGCTCGATTCCGTGGACCGGCAGCCCCGCCATCGGCGGCCGCGCGTGCAGATGGACGAGGAGGTCGGTCACCCCCGCATAATATCGCTCCTCGGCGTCGGGCGCCGCGTCGAGCGTCTCGCGTAGCCGCACGTCGCCGAAATCCTCGATCAGCAGCAGCCCGAGGTCGAGGTCGCGCGCGATGATCGCCGGCGCGGTCAGCCCCTGCGCGCAGAGGAATTCGGCGACCGCCACGAAGGGTCGCGGATCCTCGTGCGGCGGCGGCGCGTCCATCAGCACCGCCTGCCGGCCCTTGCCCACGACCCGGAAATAGCGGCGGAACGAGGCGTCGCCGGTGAGCGGAAGGATCTGGGCATCGCCCCAGCCATGCGCGGCGAGAAAGGCGGGCGCATGGGCGGGCGGAATCATCGGAGCGACCATCGCGCTTCCCAAGCGGGCGGCACATCGGCTGTCAAGACGCGCGCGGCGCCGCTCCCCGAAATCGTCAGCGCCAGCGCGTCGGGCCAGCGCGCACCCCCCAGCCGTTCGGGCCATTCTATCAGCAGCGCACCGTCGTACAGATAATCGTCGAGGCCGAGCTCGATCAGCTCGTCCTCGTCCTCGATCCGGTAGAGATCGACATGCGCGATCGCGAGGTCGACCTCGGGCGGCGCATAGGGCTGGACGATCGCGAAGGTCGGGCTGGGCGCCTCGCCCGCAAGGCCCCGCGCCTTCAGCATCGCGCGCGCCAGCGTCGTCTTCCCCGCGCCGAGGTCGCCCGACAACAGCACCACGTCGCCCGGCGCGAGCGCCAAGCCGATCGCACCGCCGATCCGGTCGGCGTCGGACAGGTCATAGTCGCACGAAAAGTCGCTCATGCCCCGCGCGGCAGGCTGACACGCACCAGCGTCCCCTGGCCCTTCTCGCTCAGCACCTCCATCGTGCCGCCGTGCGCGGCGACGAGCTGGCGCGCGAGGGCGAGGCCGATGCCACCGCTCGGCGTTCCCGCCTGCTGCCCCCGCGTCACCGCGGCGACCGCCTCGGGCATGCCGGGGCCGTTGTCCGAGACGACGATGTCGACCCCGCGCGCATCGCCCTCGGCGTGGAGGAGCACCCGCCCGCCGGTCCGCCGCGTCGGCGCGGTGAAACGCACCGCATTGTCGAGCAGCCCGGCGACGAGCCGCGACAGCCGCGGCGCGTCGCCCTCGATCGTGCCGAGTTCGGCGGAGATGTTGTCGACCAGCTCGATCCCTTCGGCGTCGGCGAGCGGCCGCGCATCGGCCAGCGCCTGCCCCAGCAGCGCGCGCACGTCGACCGGCGCGCGCTCGATCGCGAGCGTCCCCGCCTCGCCCTGCGCGAGGTCGAGCACATTGTCGATCTGGCGCCCGAGCACCGCGACCGAATCCATGATCGCATCGACATAGCCTTGCTGCTGGTCGCCGAGCTTGCCGGCATAGCCCGCCTGCAGCATCTCGCCATAACCGCCGATCGAGGTCAGCGGCGTACGCAGTTCATAGCTCATCCGCGACAGGAAGGCGGTCTTGACCTTGTCGGCCGCCTCCAGCGCCTCGTTGCGTTCGCGGAGCGCGCTTTCGATCCGCCGGCTGTCGGTGACGTCGAGCATGATGAGGAGCGCATTGCCGTCGGGCAGCGGGATCGAGGCGAAATCGAAATGGCGCCCGTCGCCGAAGCGGATCTGCCCGGCGCGCTGCGTGCGCTCGAGCGTCGCGGCGCGGATCACCTCCTGCACGATGCTGATCTGGTTCGGCTTCGCCAGCCGGTCGGCGAGCCCGCTCATCAGCGCGTCGACACGCGGATGCGCGGCGAGCGTCGGCTCGTCGACACCCCACAGCCGGCGGAAACGCTGGTTCCACAGGTGAAGCCGGCCGTCGGGGGCGAAGACCGCGATCGCCTCGAACAGATTGTCGAAGGTCGCGGTGCGGACGCGCAGCAGCGTGTCGCGCGCGCCCGCGAGCTGTACCTGCTCGGTGCGATCCTCGGCGATCAACAGCAGCCCGCCGTCGGGGCTCGGCTGCGCGACGAGGCGCAGATGCGTGCCGTCGCGCAGAAGCCAGTCCTCCTCGCTCGCCCGCGGCAGCGCGAACCAGCCGACGTGCGCCTCGCGCCATTGGGGATAGTCGCGTACCTCGGGCACCCGCCCCTTTTCGCGCCACGCGTCGAGCAGCCGCGCGAAGGGCGTCGCCTCGGCCACCGCGTCGGCATCGACCTCGAACAGCCGCCGGAAGGGCTGGTTGGCGAAGACGAGACCCTGATCGGGGCCGAACTGCGCGACCGCCGCCGACAGTCGGTCGAGCAGCTCGCGCTGGGTGTCGGCGAAACGCCGATGCACCCCGCGCTCGCTTTCGAGTTCCTGCACGTCGATCGCATAGCCCGCGACCCCGATCGCGCCGCCGCCCTCGGGCGCCAGCGGCACATCGACGACGCGCATGATGCGCCGTTCGCCCTCGATCGTCACCGGCACCGTCCGCATCTGCGCCCCGCCCGCGGCGCGCGCCTGGTCGGCGGCGTCGGCCGCGCTCATGCCCGCGACCGGCTCGCACAGCTCGACCCCCTCGTCGATCACCGCCGCCGCGCTGCCCGCCTCGACCGCGCGGACATAGGCACGGTTGACGAGCGCGAGGCGCAGGTCGGTGTCGCGGAACCACATCGGAAAGGGCGCCGCCTCGATCAACCCCGACAACGCCTCGAACGCCGCCATCGCCTCGTTACGCTCGCGGCGCATGTCGGCGAGCGCCTGCTCGCCGTCGGTCGCGTCGCTCAGCCACAAGAGCACGCTGCCCGGCCCGCCGACCGCAACCGGCGCCGCGGCGCCCTGGATCACCAGAGTGCGGCTGCCGCCCTGCGGCCGCAGGCTCAGCGTGAAAGGCCGCGCACCGCGCTGCGCCCCGAGGATCGCCTGGCGCAGCGCCTCGATCCCGTCGGCGTCGAGCCCCTGCTCGATCCCCGCGAGCTCGTCGAAGTTGCGCGGGCCCCGGTCGAGCCCCAGCCAACGGCCGAGCCGCTCGCTCGCCTCGATCCGCCAATCGCCGCGCACGACGACCGGCAGATAGGGCGACGCCTCGACCAGGCTCGCGAGCCGTTCGGTCTGCGCCGCGACGTAGGCCGAGCGCCGTTGCATCGCGATCCCGCGCCCCACCGCCCACAGCCCCGCGAGCAGCCACAGCGCCGCGAACAGGCCCAGCGCGAACACCGCCCCCGGGGGTTGCGTCATCGGCGTCGCGCCCGAACCGGCGGGAAGACAGGCTGTCGTGCAATGGACATATGCTCGCCCTATCGACAGTCATGGAGCGATTCAATCGTTCGGCGCAGCGCCGCCGAAGCGGCCGGTCGCAGCTGGACGCCGCTTGGTCGACTGCGACAGTTCGGCCACAACCGCTTCCCGAAAGGATCGGGCGCCGCCTTAACCCGCTTGACTTGCAGACAAAGCTTTGGAACGCTCGTCGTCATGGCAAGTCCCAGGGCGCCAAGACGCCCGAAGGAGTTGACGTTTTGGTAAGGCCAAATGGGCAAATGCGGCCTTGAATAAAAACCGGGGAAACATCGATATGAAGGATATGAAGAGCGCCGCGCCGCGTCTGCGCCGGAATCTGGGTTTGGCGAGCGTGTCGGCGATGGCCGTGATGCTCGCGACGCCGGCCTTTGCACAATCGGACGACACCGCGCAGGATGACGAAGCGGTCGCCGCACCGACACCCGCCAGCCCCGAGGATTCGATCGTCGTCACGGGCTCGCGCATCAGCACCCGGACGCCGTTCAACAGTCCCGACCCGATCACCGTCATCGATCCGGGCATCGCGCAGCAGGAAGGCAAGTTCGATCTTGCCTCGACACTGCAGAGCTCGCCGGTCGCTGCGGGTTCGACCCAGATCACCGCCGCGATTTCGTCGAACTTCGTCACCAATGGCGGGCCCGGCGCGCAGACGATCGACCTTCGCGGCCTCGGCCCGAACCGCACGCTGGTGCTGCTCAACGGCCGCCGTGCCGGTCCCGCGGGCACGCGCGGCGGCGTGTCGTCGTTCGACCTCAACGTGCTGCCGGCCTCGATCGCGGGCAGCGTCGAAATCCTCAAGACCGGCGCATCGTCGGTCTATGGCTCCGATGCAGTCGCGGGCGTGGTCAACATCAAGACCAAGACCGACGTCGACGGGCTGGAGGTCAATCTCAACACTTCGGTGCCGTTCGACAGCGGCGGCGAGGAATATCGCGCCAATGCGGTGTGGGGCAAGACCTTCAGCCGCGGTCACATCATGCTCGCCGCCGATTACACCCACGTCAAGGAACTGAACCGCGGCGACCGCAGCTATCTGGCGTGTCCCGAAGCCTATACCTTCCGCGAGGATGGCAGCCGCGCCGACCTGATCGACCCGCGCACCGGCAAGCCGAAGTGCGAGGATCTGCCCTGGGGCCATGTCTGGACCTATGACCTGATCGGCAACATGCGGCTCGACGGGCCGGGCGGCCCGAACACCGGCATCAACACGGCGCCCACCGGCGTTGCGCTGATCCAGTATCAGTATCCGGGCGAAACGCTGGGCATTCCCGCCTTTGGCGCACCGTCCAACGGACTGGATCTCGGCACCCCGGCGGGCTGGTTCCCGGTCGGTTACACCACCGACACGCTGGCGGTGCAGAATAATTATCATCCCTTCTACGAAGAAGCGACGATCATCCCCAAGACGACGCTGATCACCGCCTATGCCGAAGGCTCCTTCGAGCTGTCGGACGAGGTCGAGGCGTTCGGCGAGTTCCTGTTCAACCGCCGCAAGACCTATCAGAACGGATTCCGCCAGTTCTGGAACTTCGGCTATACCGGCGATCTCTACGGCACCGGGACGAACACCAATATCTGGGCGCCGGGCTGGTCGGGCGTCAACCTCGTCAGCCCCACCGGAATCACCAACCACGCCGACAACAGCCAGAAGGTCGATTATTATCGCGGCGTCTTCGGCCTGCGCGGCGAGGCGCCCGACGACGGGAGCTTCTTCGGCGGCTGGCGCTGGGAAGTCTACGGCCAGTACAGCAAGAGCATCGGCCGCTATCGCAGCGAACAGATTCTTCAGGACGTCTACGACACCGGCCTCGCCCAGGGCACGCAGTTCGCGGGTTCGTGCGTCGGCACCGTCACGCCGATCTCGGGCAAGCAGTGCATCGACCTGCCGTGGATGGACCCCTATTTCCTGCGCGGCGAGATGACGCCCGAACAGGTCGATTTCCTGTTCGACTGGGAAGAAGGCAAGACCGTCTACACCCAAAAGACGGTCGAAGGGACGGTATCGGGCAAGCTGTTCGACCTGCCCGCCGGCCCGGTCGCGATCGCGCTCGGCTTCAACGGCCGCGAGGACCGGATCAACGACGTACCGGGTGAGATCACCCGTGCCGGCAACGCCTGGGGTTCGTCGGCGGCAGGGATCACCGCGGGCAAAAGCTTCACCAAGGAAGCGTTCGGCGAAATCAACATCCCGATCTTCGCCAACAAGCCCTTCTTCGACGAGCTGACGCTGTCGGCCGCCGCGCGTGTCACCAGCGTCAAGTCGACCCGCAAGTCGGACGGCGTGTCGGACAGCGACAATGGCAACTGGACCTATAAGCTGGGCCTCAACTGGGCGGTGAACGACTGGCTGCGCTTCCGCGGCAGCTATGGCACCTCGTTCCGCGCTCCGGCGCTGTTCGAGCAGTTCCTGGCCAATGAAACCAGCTTCCCGAGCGCACGGAACATCGACCCCTGCGTCAACTGGCAGCAAGGCCTCAACGACGGCTCGACGACGCAGCGCGTCGCCGACAATTGCACCGCCGACGGCATTCCCGGCAACTATAATGGCGGCAGCATCACTGCCACCGCCTTTTCGCAGGGCGGCCTGGGTCAGTTGCGGTCGGAAACCTCGCGCGCGTGGGTGGCCGGCGGCATCCTGACGCCGAAGTTCGACTTCCTTCCCGACACGACGATCAATCTCGCGGTCGATTATTTCGACATCCGAGTGAAGAGCGAAATCACCCAGCTCGGCGCAGCCAATATCGTCTTCGGCTGCTACGATTCGGAAGATTTCGCGAACGAGCCGCTGTGCAACCTGTTCACGCGCGGTCAGCCCGCCGACCCGCTGGCGATCGCGGAAGTCTATGACCAATATGTCAACATCGCGAGCCAGCGGAACAGCGGCGTCGACGTCGAGCTCAACGTGCGCCACGACCTCGGCAAACTCGGCCGCCTGTCGTTCACCGCGGGGATGACCTGGCAGACCAAGGATGATTTCCAGCTGCTCCCCAATTCGGTGCCCAGCTCGACGAACGGCGAAGCCGGTTCGCCGCAATGGGTCGGTGATTTCCGCGCCACCTGGGAAAGCGGCGGCGGCTTCACCTTCTTCTACGGGATGAACGTCATCGGCGGCACGTCGGACATCGGCGACTTCCTGCGCCGCAACGGTGACGATCCGTGCATCGATTCGTCGCTGCGCGGTCGCTATTGCCCGAAGCTGACGGCGCCGGCGACCTTCTATCACAACGTCTCGATCTCGCAGGAGATCGCCGACCGGTTCGAGATCACCTTCGGCATCGCCAACCTGTTCGACACCCGCCCGCCGCGCGTGTCGGTACTGAACGGCGGCCAGATTTCGACGCTCGGGCCGGTGATCGTGGCGTCGCAATATCCGTTCACGGGGCGTCGCGCCTTCCTGAACATCTCGAGCAAATTCTGATCGATTTGACAGACGGCGGGACGGGGCGGCATGGCAACATGCCGCCCCGTTTCATTTGATCGAAGGGAGCCCGCCGGGCCATGCCAACCGTCCGCGTCCAAGCCGATACGCTCGACGACGAAAATCGCCGCTTTGCGCAAATGCCGCTGCGCCAGCCGGTATTCCTGAACAGCGTGCCGAAAAGCGGCAGTCACTTGCTGCGCAATATCCTGCGCATGTTCGTGCCGGTCGAACAGCAATACGGCCGCGACTTCATCCAATGGGCCAATCTGCCGCAGCATCGCGCCGCGTTCGATCCGACGCGCCCGATGCTGAGCTGGGGCCATCTGTTCCTCGCCGACGCGTCGGCGATCGAGACCGCGCCGGCGCGCCGCATCCTCCTCTATCGCGACCCGTATGACTGGGTGATCGCGCGCGCGCGCTTTTTCATTTCCGAACAGTTCGCCGGCAATATGGATCATCTGAAATCGGGCGCGTTGACCGCCGACGAGCTGCTGACGATGATGATCTTCGGCCTCCCCGCCAAGGCGCCGTCGCTCCGCGACATCTATGAGATGAACGCGGCCGCCTGGCTGGGTGCGCGAGTCCATGTCGTGACCTATGAGGACATGGTGCGTCACGTCGGCGCGCTCGACACGCCCGATGCCGACGCCTTTTTCGGTGCCCTGCTCGACGCCTGCGGGATCGAGCGCCCCGGCGACTGGCGCGAGCGGATTCGCGTCGGGTCGGATCGCAAGCAAAGCGGAACCGCGCGCGAGAATCTGACCGGCATCGGCATCGAACTTCCCGATACGCTCGGCCCGCGCCACCGCGCGCTCGTCGATTATCAGGCCCCGGGGCTGCGCGCGCTGCTCGGCTATGATTGAGGGGGACCGAATGCCATCGTCCAACCGCCGGCAGGGTGATGTCGTCGCCTATTCGCTGCTCGCCAAGGCAGACGAACTGATCGCTGCCGGCCGCTACGAGGAAGCGGCCCAGCGGGCCATCGAACATCTGCGCCGCAACCCCGACGAACCGCAGGGACTCGCGACGCTCGGCAGGATCGCGGTCCTGCTTGGCGCGCTCGGCCAGGCCGAGCATTTCCTGCGCGCCGCACTCGCCAAGGGCGGCGACAGCCGGGCGCTCCGCCACCAGCTTGCCTCGGTTCTCGAACAGCAGGAGCGACTAGCCGAGGCCGAAGCCATGTTGACGGCACTCGAGGAAGGCGACCCGGATACCGAGCTGCCGGCCGCCCGCGCGCATATCCTCGAAAAACTCGGGCGGGTGGACGAAGCGCGGACGATCCAGCAGCGGCTGACCGAGACCGAGCCCGGCAAGCCCGCCAACTGGGTCGCGCTCGGGCACAGTCTGCGCGCTGCCGGCGACTCCACCGCCGCCGCCGCCGCCTATCGGAAGGCGGCCGCGCTCGACTATGAATATGGCGAAGCCTGGTGGAGCCTCGCCAGCATCAAGCGCAAGCTGCTCAGCGACGCCGACATCGCCGAGATTCGCCGAGGGATCGCCGTCGCGGTCGATGTGCGCAACAGCGCACCGCTGCATTTTGCGCTCGCGCGCGCGCTCCACGATCGCGAACAATATGCCGAGGCGTTTCGTCATTATGCCGAGGCGAATCGCCAACGCGCCGACAGCATCGGCTACGATGCGCGCGAACTGACCGCCGAAGTCACCGAAATCGAGCAGTCGATCGGCCCGGCCTTCTTCGATGTATTACCCGCCGCATCGCTCGGCGACAGCGTGCCGGTGTTCATCGTCAGCCTGCCACGCTCGGGCTCGACCCTGCTCGAACAGATGCTCGGTAGCCATCGCGATATCGAATCCGTCGGCGAACTCGCCTACGCCCCGGCGATCCTGCGCGGCGCGATCGAGATGGCGACGCGGCGCGGCCCCGTCACCGTGCCGCAGCTCATTGCCGGCATCGGCCCCGATCAGGCAGCGGCGATGGGCGAGGACTATCTCCGCCGCGCGGCGTTGCACCGCAGGACCGGCAAGCGTTATTTCGTCGACAAGCTCCCGCACAACTGGAGCAACATCCTGTTCCTGCGCAAGATATTGCCGCAAGCGAAGTTCCTCGACATCCGCCGCCCGGCGATGGACTGCTGCTTCTCCAACTTCACCCAGAATTTCTCGCGCGCGCACGGCGCATCCTTCGCGCTCACCGACATCGGGCAATGCTATGTCGATTATGTGCGGCTGATGACGCATCTCGGTCGCGTCGCGCCGGGGCTCGTCCACCACATCGACTATGCGGCATTGGTCGCCGATCCCGAATCGCAGCTACGCCCGGCGCTCACGCACCTCGGGCTCGGCTGGGACCCGGCGATCCTCGAATTCCACAAGCTCGACCGCGTCGTCCGCACCCCGTCGAGCGAGCAGGTCCGCCGCCCGCTCAACCGCGACGGGATGGAGGTCTGGCGCCCCTATGCCGAATGGCTGGGGCCGCTGCGCGACGCGCTGGGGGATCTGGCCGAATAGAAAGGGCGCCGGAAAGCTCCGGCGCCCTCGTTCGATCCGCGCTGCGCGAACCGCGCTCAGTAACGATAATGATCGGGCTTGAAGGGCCCCTCGACCGGCACGCCGATATAATCGGCCTGCTTCTGGGTCAGCTTGCTCAATTTCACGCCCAGCTTCTCAAGGTGCAGCGCCGCGACCTTCTCGTCGAGGTGCTTGGGCAGGACATAGACGTCGTTGCCGTAATTCTCGCCCTTGGTGAACAGTTCGATCTGCGCGAGCACCTGGTTGGTGAAGCTCGACGACATCACGAACGACGGGTGGCCGGTCGCGCAGCCGAGGTTCACGAGGCGGCCCTTGGCGAGGACGATGATTTCCTTGCCGTCGGGGAACTGGACGAGATCGGTGCCGGGCTTCACCTCGGTCCACTTGTAATTGGCGAGCGCCGCGATCTGGATCTCGCTGTCGAAGTGGCCGATGTTGCAGACGATCGCCATCGGCTTCATCGCCGCCATATGCTCGGCGGTGATGACGTCGGCGTTGCCGGTCGCGGTGCAGAAGATGTCGGCGCGCTGCACCGCTTCGTCCATCGTCACGACCTCATAGCCTTCCATCGCCGCCTGCAGCGCGCAGATCGGGTCGATCTCGGTCACGAGCACGCGTGCGCCGCCGTTGCGAAGCGACGCCGCCGAGCCCTTGCCGACGTCGCCGAAGCCCGCGACCGCGGCGACCTTGCCCGCCAGCATCACGTCGGTTGCACGGCGGATCGCGTCGACAAGCGATTCCTTGCAGCCATAGAGGTTGTCGAACTTCGACTTGGTGACGCTGTCGTTGACGTTGATCGCCGGGAAGGGCAACTCGCCCTTCTTCGCGATCTCGTAGAGGCGGTGCACGCCCGTTGTCGTTTCCTCCGACACGCCCTTCAGCGCCTTGACGGTCTTGGTCAGATAGCCGGGGTTCGCCGCGACGAACGCCTTCAGCGCGCGCTGGAACTCGATTTCTTCCTCATTCTCGGGCGCGGGCAGCGTCGCGCCGGCCTCGATCTTCGCGCCCCACAGCGCGAACATGGTGGCGTCGCCGCCGTCGTCGAGAATGATGTTCGACGTCGTGTCGCCCCAGTCGAAGATGCGGCCGACATAGTCCCAATAATCGGCGAGGCTCTCGCCCTTCACCGCGAAGACCGGCGTGCCGCCCGCGGCGATCGCGGCGGCGGCATGATCCTGGGTCGAGAAGATGTTGCACGTCGCCCAGCGCACCTCGGCGCCGAGCGCCTTCAGCGTCTCGATCAGCACCGCGGTCTGGATCGTCATGTGGAGCGAACCGGTGATGCGGGCGCCCTTCAGCGGCTGCGCCGCGCCATATTCGGCACGCAGCGCCATCAGGCCGGGCATTTCGGTTTCGGCGATCGCGATTTCCTTGCGGCCGAAGTCGGCGAGGGCGATGTCGGCGATCACATAGTCACGGGTATCGGCGGCGAGCGTGGCCACGGGCGTTTCTCCTGTCAGGCGGGCGCGGACGCGCGGTCGCGGCGGCGCAATTATGTTGCGCGCCCTAGCCCAAAGCGCGCTCGGGATCAAATATAAACTATTCTTTATATCGCAAGGGAAGCGCGGTCCGCCGGATTGGAAAACGGAATCCCGGATCCCGAATCGCAGGCGCGAATCACCAGCCGCCGGAGGCGGCGGCGGCGAATAAAATTTCGGCCGCGCCGATTGTGACAATCCGCGCGCCGTCATTGTGACACGAGTCGCCCGGGGCCAAGATTCTGAAAATCATGACTTATAATGCGACTTGCGATGAGCATAGGATGTATTTGTGACAGCAATGTTACAAACAGCCGAAAACATTGACTTTTTTGTCGACGAGCGAGAAAATCAAGCCCAGTTTTCGGGAGATAATCGAGATGAAAAAAATCCTGCTGCCGCTCGTCGCTCTGGCCTTCGCATCGCCCGCCGCGGCGCAATCGATCGTGGTGGTTACCGCGCCGCAAACCGACGAGACGGTGTTGCCGGTCGCCTTTGCGGAACTGCGGGCGGGCGAGAATCAGGCGGCGGTCGAAAAACTGACCGGCGAAACGCGGCTCGACGCGCGCGATCCGTCGCGGCTGATCAATCTCGGCACGGCCTATGCCCGGCTCGGCCGCACCGCCGACGCGAAGGCGGCCTATGAAGCCGCGGCCGCCAGCCCGATCCGCTACGACCTCGAACTCGCGAACGGCGATTACATGGACTCGCGCTGGGCCGCGCGTACCGCCCTGAGCAATCTCGCGGGCGGCCGCGAACAGCTCGCGCTGGCGCACTAAGCGACAAAAGCCCGTCGTCCCTGCTTTCGCAGGGACGACGATTCGGGCTATGCCTCGCCACCCTCCGTGGTGAGCAACCGCGCATCGACCCCCGCCTCGGCGAAGGCCGCCCGCCAGCGCCGGTCGGGCGGCGTGTCGAACAGCAGGGCGTCGCTGCCCGGCGTGACGTGCCAGCCGTGGCGCACCATTTCCTCTTCGAGCTGCCCCGGCGACCAGCCGGCATAGCCGAGCGCGACCAGCCAGCGCGCGGGTCCGCGCCCCTCGCCGATCGCGCGCAAGATGTCGTGCGAGCTCGAAATCATCCAGCGGTCCGACACCTGCACCGCCCCCTCGCCGCCCCAGTCGCGGCTGTGCAGCACGAAGCCCCGTGATGGCTCGACCGGTCCGCCGAGAAACACCGGCCCATCGAGCGGGTCGTCGTGCGCGATCTCGAGCTGGTCGAGCACCGCGCCCACGGTCATGCCGCCGATCGGATCGGCGACGCCGATTCCCATCGCGCCCTCTTCATCGTGGCTGATCATCGCGATCACCGAATGCTCGAAGCGGGGATCGCCGATCCCGGGCAGCGCGAGCAGCAGCTGGCCGGTGAACCAAGGGGGCGCCGTATCCATCGCCGCATCATGGACGCGCGCGCGCATCGGGTCCAGCGTCTTTGGGTCGGGCGCGACGGCTTTGGGGTAGGGAGCGGGCGTTCCATGCGTGCCGAACGCCCCTCCCGCAGGCGGGAGGGGAGAGGAATGCCGCTTCCGCCGCAAGCCGCCTTTCCCCGAAATTCCCCCGCCCCGCTTGACTCCACCCGCTCGCGCCCCAATCTCTCGGCCTTCCGATATTCCCCTCAACGAAAGGACGCCGAGATGACGATCGAGACCGGAGACAAGCTGCCCGAAGCGACGCTGGTGAAGGTGACCGACAACGGTCCCGAACAGGTGAACGCCGCGGATTATTTCAAGGGCCGCAAGGTCGCGCTCTTCTCGGTCCCGGGCGCCTTCACCCCGACCTGCTCGGCGAAGCATCTGCCCGGCTATGTCGACAAGGCCGAGGAACTGAAGGCCAAGGGCATCGACGAGATCGCCTGCACCGCGGTCAACGACGCCTTCGTCATGGGCGCGTGGGGCAAGGCCGGCGGCGCCGACCAGGTCACCATGCTCGCCGACGGCAATGGCGATTTCGCCAAGGCGGTCGGCCTGACCATGGACGGCAAGGCGTTCGGCATGGGCACCCGCGGCCAGCGCTATTCGATGATCGTCAACGACGGCGTCGTCGAACAGCTCAACGTCGAAGCACCCGGCGAATTCAAGGTATCGAGCGCCGACCATATGCTCGAGCAGCTATAAGAATATTCCAGCCCCTCCCCCCAAAAAGGGGAGGGGCTTGCTTGCAGCGACTCTTCCCTTTCGTCACAATTTCGTGCAACAGCGTCGCGATGACATCATCCTCATCGCAAACATCCAACACCGCCGATCCCACCGCCCGCGTCGAGGACATTCTCGCCGAGCTGAAAAGCCGCTTCAAGGCGTCGGTCTCCGCTCTCAAATCGGCCATCGCCGCCTATGTCCACGACGGCACGCTGCCGCCCGCCGACGCCGCTTCGACCGGTCTTTTCGACTATCCGGCGCTGCGTCTCGTCACCAATGGCGAACTGCGCGAAGGCCAGGGGCATAATCTCGCTTTCGGGCGCTTCGAACATGCCGGCGAATTCGTCACCACCGTGACCCGCCCCGACCTGTTCGAGGATTATCTGCGCGCGCAGCTGATGCTGCTCACGCGCCATTACGACGTCGACCTTTCGGTAATCCGCACCGGCCAGCAGATCCCCTTTCCCTATGTGCTCGACGCGAGCGACGGGTCGGACATGGGGAAGATCACCCCGCTCGAGCTGGCGCGGCATTTTCCGACGACCGAGCTGGCCGACATCGGCGACGAGCTTGCCGACGGCCTTTTCGGGCTCGACCCGACCGCGCCGCAGCCGCTCGCGCTGTTCGACGCGCTGCGCACCGATTTCAGCCTCGCGCGCCTGCGCCACTATACCGGCACCGCGCCCGAGCATTTCCAGCGCTACATCCTGTTCACCAACTATCACCGCTATGTCGACGAATTCGTCGCCTGGGCGGGCGCGCAGGTCGGCCAGGGCCGCTACACCGCGCTCGCGGGGGCCGCGGGCCTCTATGTCGACCAGCCCGGTACCAACGCGAGCGCGCTCGTCGCCGACAGCGCGTGGCGGCGCCACCAGATGCCCGCCTATCATCTGATCGCCGAGGACGGCAGCGGCATCACCCTGGTCAACATCGGGGTCGGCCCCTCGAACGCCAAGACGATCTGCGATCACCTCGCGGTGTTGCGCCCCGAGGCGTGGCTGATGATCGGGCATTGCGGCGGGCTCCGCCCCAGCCAGCGGATCGGCGACTATGTGCTGGCGCACGCCTATCTTCGCGACGACCATATCCTCGACGCGGTGCTGCCGGTCGAAATCCCGGTCCCGCCGATCGCCGAAATGCAACAGGCGCTCGCCAGCGCCGCCGAGGCGGTGTCGGGAACCAGCGGCGCCGACCTCAAGAAACGGATGCGTACCGGCACCGTCGTCACCACCGACGACCGCAATTGGGAGCTGCGCTATACCGATTCGGCGCTGCGCTTCTCGCAGTCGCGCGCGATCGGAATCGACATGGAATCGGCAACGATCGCCGCGCAGGGCTATCGCTTCCGCGTGCCTTACGGGACGCTGCTCTGCGTTTCGGACAAGCCGCTCCACGGCGAACTCAAGCTGCCGGGGCAGGCGAACCGCTTCTACGAGGAAGCGATCGCCGCGCACCTCCAGATCGGCATCCGCGCCTGCGAACTTCTCCACGACGAGGGTGCGAAGCTGCACAGCCGGAAATTGCGCGCCTTCAACGAGCCGCCGTTCCGGTGAGCGGTGCGCCCACCCTCTCGCGTTCCATCGCCGGCCGCGTCGCGATCGTCACCGGCGCCGCGAGCGGCATGGGCCGCGCGACGGCGCTGCTCCTCGCGAGCGAGGGCGCGAAGGTCGCGGTCACCGACCTCGACCTCGCCGCCTGCGAGGCGGTCGCGGCCGAAGCGGGGCCCGATGCGAAGGCCTTCGCGCTCGACGTGTCCGACGGCGCCGCGATCCGCCATGTCGTCGGCGAGATCGCGGCGCATTTCGGCGGCATCGACATCTTGATCAACAATGCCGGCGTCTCGAGCTTCGCCCCGCTCGACACCGAGGACGAATATGAAGCGATCTGGCACCGCGCGATCGCGGTGATGCTGACCGCGCACCAGCGCATGGTCCGCGCCGCACTGCCGTGGCTCCGCCGGAGCGACGCCGCGCGGATCGTCAACATCGCCTCGACCGAAGGGCTCGGCGCGACGCCGGGCGACACGCCCTATGTCGCCGCGAAGACCGGGGTCACCGGCCTGACCCGCGGGCTCGCGGTCGATCTCGGCAAGGAGGGGATCACGGTCAATTGCATCTGCCCCGGCCCGATCCGCACCGGCATGACCGACGCCGTGCCCGAGGCGGACAAGGCCGTCTTCGCCAGGCGCCGCACCGCGCTCCGCCGCTATGGCGAGCCCGAGGAGGTTGCGCATGTGACCCTGAGCCTCGTGCTTCCCGCCGCCAGCTATATCACCGGCGCGGTGATCCCCGTCGACGGCGGGCTGATGGCGCGTAACGCCTGAATATAGCTAGCTTAATTGTCTAAATGGCGCGGATTCGCGCGCTTTTGCCCGGTTCGCGCGATTAGCCGAGCCGTGCAAGGCGCTCGACGACCTGCGCAACTCCTGTCCATGTCAGGAGTATTTCTGTGCCGGAAGGGGCCAGGTAAACTGCGGAACCCCTGCCGATCCAGTTCGAAGGAGTAGCGTATGGGAGCGGTTTCCAAGAGTCCGAAAATGGTGTTGCTGGCCTTGCTGGCCGGCACGGCGACGGTCAGCCTCGCAGCGCAGGCGCAGGATGCGCCCGCAAGCGACCCTGCAAGCGACAATGTGATCGTCAATGGCCAGCTGATGCCCGATCTGGCCCAGATGGCCAAGGGGCCCGAAATCGAGGGCATCATCTCCGCGCGGAGCGACGGCAGCATGCAGGTCACGACCGCCGACGGCGCCGACACGACGATCGCCCTCGTCGAAGGCACCAAGATCAAGGGCAGCGGCGGGTTCCTGGGACTCGGCAGCGACAAGCTGGCGGCGGATTCGCTGCTCAACGGCCTGCCGGTCAGCGTCGAGACCCTGCAGTGGGACGGCGGCCTGGTGGCGAGCAAGATCGCGCTCAAGAACAAGGACCTGCGGACCGCATCGATGATCCGCACCGGCACCAACCAGCGCTTCGCCGAACAGACCGCGGCGACCGAAGCCCTGCGCGGCCGCGTGGGCGACATCGACCAGTATAATGTCAAGAGCACGACGAACGTGAACTTCGACACCGGCAAGGCGGCGCTGTCCGAGCAGGCGAAATCCGACCTCTGCGCCGCGGCGAGCCAGGCCGAGGCGATGGACAACGCCCTGCTGCTCGTCGTCGGCTACACCGACTCCACGGGAAGCCAGGAGCTGAACCAGGCGCTGAGCGAGAAGCGCGCCAGCGGCGTCGTCAACTATCTCCAGCAGGCGTGCGGCTGGAAGCCCTATCGCATGCTGACCCCCACGGGCATGGCCGAGGCCGACCCGGCGGCGGACAACAGCACGGTTGAAGGCAAGGCCCAGAATCGCCGCGTCGCGGTGAATATCCTCGTCAGCAAGGCCGTCGACGGAATCTAGGATGCCGGGGGCGGGCTCCTTGCCCACCCCGCATCTCTCGGCCCTTCCCGCTTCGTCGCGGGGAGGGCCGGTTATTTATACATGCCCTCGCGCAGATTGATGCCGTGCTCGATCCACACCTTGAGCGCGCAGAGCATCTGCGACCAGCCCTGGCAATTGCCGTAGGAGGCGCTGAGCGCGCCCTGATTCTCGCGCCAGCCCTCCTCGGCGATCTCGACGAGGGTGCGGCCGTCGTCGAGCCCCTTGAAGCTCATGGTGACGCGGGTGCGGTAATCGGCGTCCTTGAGCTCGCCCCCTTCGACATTCGGCGCCTCGCCTTCGTTCGCCTGCCATTCGAGGACGATCCTCTCGTCGGGCACGACCTCGATCACATAGACGGGGAAGGCGCCGGGGAAGTCGTGAAAGTCCCATTCGACCGTCGCGCCGGTCTCCAGTCGGCCCTTGGCACCGCCGGTGGTGAAATAATGCGACAGCTTCGCGGGGTCGGCGACCGCCTCGAACACCTCGTGCACCGGCTTCGCGATCCGCGCCGCGACTCGGAATTTCAGTTCCATGATCAATCTCCGCTTGAGTTGGTGCAGTTTATGTTATAAATTTATAACATGTCAATCCACGACGATTACGACCGCATCTTCAAGGCGCTCGCCCATGCGGTGCGGCGCCAGATCCTCGACGACCTCAAGGACCAGCCGCTGACCACCGGCACGCTGTGCGAGCATTTCCCCGAACTCGACCGCTGCACGGTGATGCAACATCTGAAAGTGCTGGAAGATGCCGGGCTCATCATCGCCGAGCGCCGCGGCCGCGAGCGCTGGAATCACCTGAACGCGATGCCGATCCATGACATCCACGACCGCTGGATCGGCCCGCACGCCGCTGCGGCGACGGCGCGGCTGGCGCGGTTCAAGCAGGCGGTGGAGGCGGATTGACGGGGAACGGCAGCCCACGGCAGGTAGGAGCCATACCTTCTCCCCTCCCTTTTAGGGAGGGGTTAGGGGTGGGTGCGCGAGCGGAGCGAGCCCGCAAAAGAACGCCGCCTTCGGCGGCTACCCACCCCCAGCCCCTCCCTAAAAGGGAGGGGAATGACTCAAATCCACCCCAAAACGCCCCCGCACTCCCGCAAGAAAAGGGCCGGGGAGTCGCCTCCCCGGCCCTTGTCACATCCTCGTAACCGCAATCACCACCCCGTCGGCTTGCCCTTGTTCTGTTCGTCGAGCCATTTTTTCAGGGGTGCGAAATAGTCGGCCATCGCCTTGCCCGACATCTCGCGGCTGCCGGTGAAGGCCTGGAGCGCGTCGGGCCAGGGCTTCGACGCGCCCATTTCGAGCATCGCATTGAGCTTCGCGCCGACCGCCTTGTTGCCATAGAAGGAACAGCGGTGGAGCGGGCCCTTCCATCCCGCCTGCTTGCACGCCGCCTGATAGAATTGGAACTGCAGCACGCGCGCGAGGAAATAGCGCGAATAGGGCGTGCTCGCCGGGATATGATATTTGGCGCCCGGATCGAAGGCGTTCGCCGGCCGCTCGCCCGGCGGGGTGATGCCCTGATATTGCAGGCGCAGCTGCGTCCATGCCTTGTTGTAGTCGGCGGGCTGGATCGTCCCGTCGAACACCCCCCAGCGCCAGCGATCGACGAGCAGGCCGAAGGGCAGAAAGGCGACCTTGTCCATCGCCTGCCGCAACAACAGGCCGACATCCTTGTCGGCACCGGGCACCTGCGCCTTGTCGAGCAGGCCGATGTCGACCAGATATTGCGGCGTGATCGACAGCGCGACGAAATCGCCGATCGCTTCGTGGAAGCCGTCGTTGGCGCCGTTGAGGTAGAGGAACGGCTGCTTGTTGTACGCGCGCTGGTAATAATTATGGCCGAGTTCGTGGTGGATCGTGACGAAATCGTCCGAATTCACCTTGGTGCACATCTTGATGCGGACGTCGTCCTTGTTGTCGATATCCCACGCCGAAGCGTGGCAAACGACCTCGCGGTCGGCGGGCTTCACGAACAGGCTGCGCTTCCAGAAGGTTTCGGGTAGCGGCGCGAAACCCAGCGAGGAATAGAAATTCTCGCCCGCCTTGACCATGTCGAGCGGCGTCTTGCCCTTGGCCTTGAGCAGATCGCCGATGTCGTAGCCGAGGTCGCCCGAACCCGCGGGCGCGACGAGCGGGTAGATATTGCCCCATTCCTGCGCCCACATATTGCCGAGCAGGTCGGCGCGGATCGGGCCGGTCTTCGGCTGCACCGCGTCGCCATATTTCTCGTTCAATTTCCAGCGGACATAGGTGTGGAGCGCCATGTAGAGCGGCTTCACCTCCTGCCACAGCCGCTCGGTCGTCCTCGCGAACTCCTCGGGCGGCATGTCGTAGCCCGACCGCCACATCGCGCCGGTGTCTGCGAACCCCAGCTCCTTCGCGCCCTCGTTGGCGATGCCGACCATCTTTGCGTAGTCGTCCTTCATCGGCGCGCCGACATTGTCGTGCCAGCTCGTCCACATCTCGGCGAACTCGGCCGGCGTATGCTCGAGATTGCCCATCTCGGCCTCGATGTCAGAGCCCGAGATCGGCTTGCCGTCGAGGGTGCCCTTGCCCTTGCCATATTGCGACGAGAGATCGGTCGCGATCCGGTTGAGCTCGGTCGCGGCGCCCTCGGTCGTCGGGGCGGGGAGCACGATGCCGTTGCGCAAGATGTCGAGCTTGCGCTTCGTGTCGGCGCTCAGCCCCGGCACATTCACATATTTGGCGGCTTCGAGCGCATATTTGACCGATTTCTCGGTGCCGACGGCATTGATCCGCGCCGCCATCGCGTCGGTGTCCTCGGTGATGAAGTTGTAGTTGACCCAGTTCACCTGGCTCGCCTCGACCGAATAGTCGAACAGATCCTTTTCGGCGGCGGCGATGAAGGCGTCGGCATCGGCGGCCGTCGGGGCGGCAGCCGGCGCCTCGGCCGCGGCTGGGGCGGCTTCCTGCGCGAGCACCGGGCTTGGGGCGAGCGCGAGCGACATCGCAAGCGACAGGGTCGAAATCATGGCTTTCATGGGGTGCGTCCTCTGGATGATCATGGCGCTCTCTGGCGCGATGGCCGCCAGTCTGGACCGCACCGCCAGCCCGGTCAAGCGGTGGTCAGGAAGTCGGCGATCGCTTCGCCGAGTTCGGGCTCGGTCACGCTCGACATGTGCGTGCCGGGGATCGTCGCGAGCCGCGCGTCGGCCAGCGCGGCGACCAGTTCCTCGGCCGAGCCATTGTCCTGATCCTTGTCGCCGCACACCACCAGCACCGGCATCGTCAGCGCCGCGAGCGCGTCCGGCGCGGTGTCGGTGAAGCTGTCGAGCAGATGCCCCGCGGCGACGCGGTCGACCTTCATCGTCTTCATGAATTGCACCGACAGCCAGGTGTCGTCCCCGCGCTTCGCACCCTCATAGTCGGCGATCACGCGCTTGAAGAACTGCCCGCGCCGCTGCCAGCCGGCGAGCCCCGCAAGCCCCATGCCGCCGAGGATCAGCCGCTTCGGCCGCATCCCCGCGACCACCGCGCGAACGCTTGTGCGCGCGCCGAGCGAAAAGCCGCCAAGGTCGAAATCGGCGAGACCGAGGTGCGCGACCAGATCCTGAAGGTCGTCGACCAGCACGTCGGGCGGATAATGCTCCGCCCCGTGCGGTGCGGCGCTCGATCCGTGGACGCGCAGGTCGGGCATGATGACGCGAAAGCCGTCCGCCGCGACGCGCGCCGCGGTGCCGAACTTGATCCAGTTGACCTCGGCGCTCGAAAACAGGCCGTGAAGCAGCACGACCGGCGCCCCCTCCCCCGTCTCGCGCCACGCCAGCCGCACGCCGTCGCGCGCCGCGAAAAATCGGGGTTCGATGGTCATTGCCGTGCCTTACGCGCCGCTTGGCGGTTCGCGCAACGGCGAATGGGAGCGACATGGACTGCCTCGACTTCGCTCAACACGAGCGAGATGGCCGCTTTCGGCCAGAAGCGGACCTTTCATTCTTCGTCACCCTGAACTTGTTTCAGGGTCCATGGCCCGCCCTTGAACTGGACGCGGCGCCGAAGGGGGGACCTGGCCATGGATGCTGAAACAAGTTCAGCATGACGAGGTTGGATGGCAGCTCCCACCCCAAAGCAGCCGTTCACGACCAGCCGGCCTTACACCCCCTACCGTGGCTTCAACCCCTTCTGCTCCATCCGCCATTTCGCCATCTCGATACGGTCCTGCCCGAAGAAGGGCTCGCCGTCGAAGACCAGCGTCGGTACGCCCCAATGACCCGCGATCTCGAGCGCGACCTGGTTGGCGGCGATCTCGGTATCGAGCGCCTCGGCGTCGCGCTCCGCCTCGGCGTCGAGTTCGGCGAGGTCGAGCCCCGCGCGCTTCGCGGCGCCGGCGAGATGGTCACCAAGGTGCCAGTCCTGCGCCCCGCCCCAGATGAGCTGCGCCGCCTCATCGCAGAAGGCGAGGCTCTTGCCGCGGCGCGAGGCGGCCTGGCCGAGCCGGGTGAGGCGATAGATATAGGGCTGCTCGGCGGCGATCTCGCGCGTCGTCACATTCTGGACGATCGGGTCGGGACGCGGCGGGCCGAAGGGGATGCCGTGGAACTGCGCGACGCGGATCATGTCGCGCATCGTATAGCTCAGCCAGTTGGGATGGTTGCGCTCGAAGAAGTCGGGCTGGCGGATCGCGAGCGGGTAGACCGGGCGCAGGTTGATGTCGACCGCGTGGCTCGCGGCGAGCGCGCGGTAGCGGCCGATCGCGAGGTAGGAATAGGGCGAGCGAAAGGACCAGAAGAGGTCGGCGGAAAGACTCATGCGGGCATCCTGCCCAAAATACGGCGCGGCGCAAGCATTGTCGGAATAGTTTACACCGGAATGGAAGGTTTCGAAGGTGCCGCGCAGCGCGTAGTTGATTATATAGCCATTGCTATTATATGCCCTGCCATGAACGAGACGATCGGCTTTCTGCTGAACGACACCGCGCGGCTGTTTCGCCGCGCGTTCAACGCGCGCACGCGCGACAGCGGCGTGACCGCGCTGCAATGGCGGCTGATCAGCTATCTGAAGCGGTACGAGGGGATCCGGCAGGGCCCACTCGCCGAGCTGATCGAGGTCGAGCCGATCACCCTGTCGCGGATGGTCGACCGGCTGGCCGAGGCCGGGCTGGTCGAACGCCGCGCCGACCCGACCGACCGCCGCGCCTGGCAGCTCCACCTGACGCCGCGGGCGCGCGACCTTCTGAAGGTCATGCGCCGGACGACCGACCGGCTGACCGAAGAAGCCACCGAAGGGCTGAACGACGCCGAACGGGCGCAGCTGATCGCGCTCGTCGGGCGCATCCGCTGCAACCTGTCGCGCCGCGACGCGAACACCGAGACCGAAACCGAGGCCGCAGAATGACCCAGCTCTCCCCCACCCGCCCCACGGCCGAGGACGCCAAGCCCCCGCGCGCCGCCCCCAAGGCCGATCCGGTGCTGCCGGCCGCCGGCTCCGCTGCCTCCGCCCCGGAAGACGAAGCCAAGCCGGGCTGGGGCGCGCGCGCGCTGATGTTCGGCGTGCCCGCGGCGCTCGCGATCGCGGGCGGCGTCTGGTGGCTGACCAGCGGCGGGTCGGTGTCGACCGACAACGCCTATGTCCAGATGGACAAGGTGTCGGTCGCGGCCGAAGTCGGCGGGCTGATCACCGAAGTCGCGGTGCGCGAGGGCCAGGAGGTCAAGGCGGGCGACCTGCTGTTCCGCATCGACGGGCATCCCTATGCGCTGACCGTCGCGCAGGCGGGCGCGGCGATCGACGCCGCCAAGGTCGACGTCGGCAATCTGTCGGCGAGCCTCGCCGCGACCAATGTCGACATCAAGGCGGCCGAAGAGGATATCGCCTTCGCCGAGGCCAATTTCCGGCGGCAGGCCGCGCTGATGGACAAGGGCTTCACCACCAAGGCCGCCTATGACGCCGCGAAGCACGCGGTCGAACAGGCGCGTGCCAGCCTGGGCCAGGCGCGGGCCGACGCCGCCGAGGCGCGCGCCAAGCTCGCCACCGGCGCGAGCGGCACCAATCCGCAGGTCGAGGCCGCACGCGTCCAGCGCGCGCAGGCGCAGGTCGACCTCGGCCGCACCGAGGTGCGCGCGCCGAGCGCGGGACGCGTCGCCGAATCGGATCGGCTGCAGGTCGGGCAGATGATGGTCGCCGGGCTGCCCGCGGTGACGCTGGTCGACACCGGGCACCCGTGGGTCGAGGCCAATTTCAAGGAAACCGACCTGGCCGACATGTGCGTCGGCCAGCCCGCCGAACTCCGCTTCGACGCCTATCCCGGGCTCGTCGTGCGCGGCCATGTGAAGACGATCGGCGCCGGAACGGGCAGCGAATTCTCGGTGCTGCCGGCGCAGAATGCGACCGGCAACTGGGTCAAGGTGACCCAGCGCGTGCCGGTGCGCGTCGCCTTCGACGAGGTCGCGAAGCGCGACATGATCGCGGGGCTTTCGACCGAGGTGAAGGTGATCACGTCGGGCGGTTGCCCGGCAAAGGGCAAGTGAGACTATGGCTGACGTGGGCCTGGCGGCCGTGCTTCGCGGCCCAACTCCCGCCCTCCCCTTCAGGGGAGGGCAGCGAGACTTGCGAGCTTGCTCGCTAGTCGCAGCGGGTGGGATCCATCGGCCTTGCGCAAGGCCGATGGACCCCACCCCAACCCAGTGCCGGGTGAACAGTCCCCCGGACTGTTCAGGTCGGTCCGGGGGACCGACCGACCCGGCACTCCTCAAGGGGAGGGGCTTTAGCCCCGCAAACGCCGCGTAATGGCCAGCCGCGCCTTTCCCCGCCGCCGCGCCGCACCCGCGGCGACGGTCGTCAGCGACGACCGGCCGCTTCACGAGCAGGTGCGCTATCGCGGCCTCCTGACCGTCGCGGTCATGGGCGCGTCGGTGATGCAGATCCTCGACACGACGATCGCCAATGTCGCGATCCCGCATATGCAGTCGAGCCTCGGCGCGACGAGCGAGACGGTGAACTGGGTGCTGACGAGCTATATCATCGCGACCGCGGTCGCGATGCCGATCACCGGCTGGCTCGCCGACCGCATCGGCCGGCGCACATTGTTCCTCGCCTCGGTCGTCGGCTTCATCATCGCGTCGATGGCGTGCGGCGCGGCCCAGAATCTCGAGGAGATGGTCGCCTTTCGCTTCCTGCAAGGGATCAGCGCCGCCTTCATCGGCCCGCTGTCGCAATCGGTGATGCTCGACATCAACCCGCCCGAACGCCACGCGCGGGCGATGTCGATCTGGGGCATGGGGATCATGGTCGGGCCGATCCTGGGACCGATCATCGGCGGCTGGCTGACCGAAAGCGCCAGCTGGCGCTGGGTCTTCTATGTCAACCTGCCGGTCGGCGCGGCGACGCTCGCGCTGATGTGGGCGCTGCTCCCCGCGACATCGCGCAAGGACCGCAAGTTCGACCTGTTCGGCTTTTCTATGCTCGCGCTCGGCCTCGCCTCGCTGCAGCTGATGCTCGACCGCGGCGCGCAGAAGGACTGGTTCGACAGCATCGAGATCTGGATCGAAAGCGGGGTCGCCTTCGCGTGCCTGTGGATGTTCCTGATCCACCTGCTCACCGGCCGCAACACGCTGTTCGACCGGCGCATGCTCGCCGACCGCAACCTGCTCACTGCGCTGGGCTTCATGGTGGTTATCGGCGTCGTCATGTTCTCGTCGATGGCGCTGTTGCCGCCGATGCTCCAGCGGCTGTTCGGCTGGCCGGTGATCGACACCGGCTGGGTGCTCGCGGTGCGCGGGGTCGGCATCTTCATCAGCATGTGGATCGCGGGACGGCTTCTGGGCCGGATCGACGCGCGCTGGCTGGTCGGCAGCGGACTGCTCATCGCCGCCTATTCGCTGTGGCAGATGAGCCACTGGTCGCTGATGATGGGCGCCTGGCCGGTGATCGTCAGCGGGCTGGTGCAGGGGCTGGGCATGGGGCTGATCTTCATCCCCCTCAACACCATGGCCTTCGCGACGCTGGGGCCGGTGTGGCGCACCGACGGCGCGAGCCTGCTCAACTTGTTCCGCAGCGTCGGCGCGTCGGTCGGCATTTCGGTGGTGACGACCCTGCTCGGCGCGAACACCCAGCGCAGCCACGAGGATCTGGTCGCGCACGTCACGAGCAGCGCGGTGCCGCTGATCGACCCCTCGACCTCCGACCGCCTCGGCTCGCTCGGCGCGAGCGCGATGGCGATGGTCAATGCCGAGATCAACCGCCAAGCGGCGATGATCGCCTATATCGACGATTTCTGGGCGATGATGTGGGTGACCCTGCTGTCGGTGCCGCTGGTCATCTTGCTGCGCCCGCCCGCGCCCGGGGGCCCGAAGGCGTCGGCGGCGGACATGGGGCATTAGAGCGCTTTTCGATCAACCATCGCCACTCCGTGATAGCGGCCGCCCTTCCCCCTCACCGCGCCCATGCGAAAGCCCTGCGCAGTTCGGCGGCGCCGCCCGAGGCATGGGGCAGGCCGTGCGCCATGACGATGCGCTCGCAGGGCCAGGCGAGGATCGACGCCACCGCCGCGCGCACGCGCCGGCGCGTGGGCCAGAAGGTCAGGCGAAGGTCGATCGGCGCCTTGCCGTGCGGCGCGGCGGCGCCCGACAGGCGGATCAGCCAGCGATAGAGGGGGTTGCGCACCCGGCGCAGCTCAAAATTCTCGATCAGGTCGGCGAGGATCACGGTGCGCGACGCCGAATGAAAGAAGGCCGCCTCGCTGACCGCGGTGCCGGGAAAAAGCACCATGTCGATCTCCGCGCGCGGCCAGGGCGGGGCGTCCTCCAGCACCGCGTCGATGCGGAAGGGCCGCTTCGCCTTTTCGGCGAGCCCCGGCACCGCCGCGGTCTTCGCATGCGGATAGCGCCGCTGCCAGTCGGCGACATGCCAGTAATGGATGCTGTTCGGCGCGACGAGCCAGGCCACCGGCCCCAGCCGGTCGATCGCCGCGAACAGCGCTTCGTCGGGTGCGACCGGCGAATGGAGCCAGAGCCCGCCGTCGGCGAGCCGCACCACCGTCATTCGCGTCGGAAAGGGGATCGAGCCGAAGGCATAATCCATGCGGATTTCGGGGCCGTCGACGATCCAGATCGCCTCGCCGAACGGCTTGGGGACATCGAGCGGCGCATAGGGCGTGAAGCTGTCCATCGCGTCGCAGCCTATCAGCAAAGCGGCGGTTGGTTCAAATCTCCGCCCTGCCGCGCGGCAGCGCCACCACCATGACCGCGCCGAGCGCGGCGAGCGCCATGTCCTTTTGCGCGTCCCAGATATCGCCCTGCTGCCCGTTGTAGCGGTCGGCGGTCTCGCCCGCCGCGACGATCGTCAGCAGCCATTCGAAAATCTCGTAGAGGCACGACAGCGACAGAACCCAGCCGGCGACCGCGAGCATCGCGCCGCGCCGCGACAGGCCGCCGTAGCGCCGCGCGACCTCCGCCACCGGCACCGTCGAAAGCCGAAGGCGAAATGGACGAGGCGGTCGTAATGGTTGCGCGTCCAGCCGAATGCCTCCGACAGTCCCCGGCCGGTCAACGCGCGCACCCACTCGTCATAGGGAACGTTGCTGTAGATATAGCGGCCGCCGAGCGTGTGCAGCGCGAGGAACAGGATGATGCAGGCGAGCGCCGGGGTCGAGAGCGGCCAGCGGCGCAGCAGCCACGGCGCGGCGACGAGCAGCAGCGCGGTCGGGATGTGCTGGAGCGGCGCGATGGCGGGGTAAGGCTGGTCGACCTGCGCGAGGAGAAGCAGCGCGAGGAGCAGGCCGAGAAGGAGGCGCTGGGGGCGGGGAACGGCGGAGAGGGCGGCGGGCATGACCCATTCCTAGCCGTTCCCATCGAGGCATTTAAGCCCCTCCTCTTCAGAGGAGGGGTTTGGGGTGGTGGACGCCTTTGAGGGAGACCACCCCGCTGCGCCCCGGACTTGATCCGGGGCTCGCTGCCCCTCCTCTGAAGAGGAGGGGCTTGGACATTCACCCCTTCTTCAGATGCCGGCGGCCGAGCAGTTCGGCGATCTGCACCGCGTTCAGCGCCGCGCCCTTGCGGAGATTGTCGCTGACGCACCAGAGGTTGAGGCCGTTCTCGATCGTCGGGTCCTCGCGAACGCGGCTGACGAAGGTCGCGAAGTCGCCGACGGCTTCGACGGGGGTGATGTAGCCACCGTCCTCGCGCTTGTCGTGGAGCACGACGCCGGGCGCCTCGCGCAGGATGCGCTGGGCTTCCTCGGCCGACAGCTCCTTTTCGAGCTCGACGTTGATCGCCTCGCTATGCCCGACGAACACCGGCACGCGGACGCAGGTCGCGGTGACCTTGATCTTGGGATCGAGGATCTTCTTCGTTTCGACGACCATCTTCCATTCCTCCTTGGTCGAGCCGTCGTCGAGGAATTTGTCGATGTGCGGAATGACGTTGAAGGCGATCTGCTTGGTGAACTTGCTGACGTCCTTCTCGTCGCCGACGAAGATCTGGCGCGTCTGGTTCCACAGTTCGTCCATCCCCGCCTTGCCCGCGCCCGACACCGACTGATAGGTCGAGACGACGACGCGCTTGATCGTCGCCGCATCGTGGAGCGGCTTCAGCGCGACGACCATCTGCGCGGTCGAGCAGTTCGGGTTGGCGATGATATTCTTCTTTGTGTAGCCGTCGATCGCATCGGGGTTCACCTCGGGCACGATCAGCGGCACGTCGGGATCCATCCGGTAAAGCGACGAGTTGTCGATCACCACGCAGCCCGCCGCCGCCGCCTTGGGCGCGTGGATCGCGGTCGCGTCGGAGCCGATGGCAAAGATCGCCATGTCCCAGCCCGCCCAGTCGAAATTCTCGATATTCTGGCATTTCACGGTCTTGCCGGTGTCGCCGATCTCGATCTCGTCGCCCTGGCTGCGCGACGAAGCGACCGCCGCGAGTTCGTCGTAGGGAAATTCGCGCTCGGCGAGGATGGCGAGGACTTCGCGTCCGACATTGCCCGTGGCTCCGGCGACAACGATACGATAACCCATTTACTCACTCCTCAAGGCAAGAACTCGGTTGAAAACATTAGGGTAATTCAGACTTTCCAGCGGAAATGGCCGGTCAGCTTATGCTTGAACAGCGCATCCTCCTCGCGTGTGCCGCCGCCGATATTATGGATCACGAGCGGCACGCCGGTCGTGTCCTTCCGGTCAGATACGATGCCCGTGTGCGGCAGCCTTCCGCCGACCATCTGGGTGAAGATGTCGCCCGGCCGCCAGTCGGCGGGGTTGTCGGTGACAGGCAGCGCCGCGCCCTGCCGCCGCCAGTAGGTTGCGAGATTGGGCACGCGGCGATGGTCGATGTTGCGGTCGGGACGGCCGAGCCCCCAATTCTTTGGATAGGCCCCGAAATTGGCCTTCATGTCGGCGTTGACAAGAGCCTGAAGATCGAGGGCCAACGCATCGCGAAAGGCGCGGATCACGACGTCGGTGCACACGCCCTTCGCGCGGTCGACATCGCCGTTCGGGAAACGCAGCACCGTATAGGCGGGGTCGTAGGTCAGCGTCACGCCGACCTGCCGGCGCGCCGCGCTTACCACGCGCTGGGCATTGGTGAGCGCCATCGCCTGGCCCGCCACGCCGAAGGCGAGCACCGCGCCAAGGAAGGCGCGCCGTGTCGGCTGGAACGGGAAGACGGACGCTTGCATCAAATTCGCTTTGCCCAAAAGAAAACGACCGGCTCTGCCTGTTGGCGGAACCGGTCGTTTTGGAAAGCTGTTTCGGCTTTGGTGTGGAGAAGCTCTCCTTAGCCTTCGCCGGCTTCCGACCGGTATTCGCGGCGCTCCGCAATACGCGCCGATTTACCGGTGCGGCCCCGCAGATAGTAGAGCTTCGCACGACGGACGGCGCCCTTGCGGACGACGGTAATGCTGTCGATGTTGGGCGAATAGAGCGGGAAGACGCGCTCGACGCCTTCGCCGAACGACAGCTTGCGCACGGTGAAGTTCGAGCCCATGCCCTTGTTCGAGCGGGCGATGCACACGCCTTCGAAATTCTGGACGCGGGTGCGCTCGCCTTCGACGACGCGCACGCCGACGCGCAGCGTGTCGCCGGGGCGGAACGTCGGAATCTCTTTGCCGGCCTTGGCGATTTCTTCGGCTTCGATCGTCTGGATGAGGTTCATGGCCCCTAGTCCTTCTTCTGTTGCCGCGCGCCAGAGGCAGGTCGGGCCCGAGCGCCCTCATGGCGCTCCCAAAGGTCCGGCCTGCGTAACCGTGTGTCCTCTTCCGCCCTTTGTTTCCGCCAGGCGGCGATCTTCGCATGATCCCCCGATCGCAGCACTTCGGGGATCGTGCGCCCTTCCCATGTGACAGGTCGGGTATAGTGCGGATATTCGATCAGACCGTTCTCGAACGATTCGTCGTCTCCGCTAGAAGCCGCGCCCATTACGCCGGGAAGCAGCCGAATGCAAGCGTCGAGAAGCAGCAGCGCCGCCATCTCCCCGCCGGAGAGAACGATGTCGCCCATCGCGAGCTGTTCGATGGGGCGCGCGTCGAAGATGCGCTCGTCGAAACCCTCGAAGCGGCCGCAGAGGATGATCGCACCGGGACCCGCCGCAAGGTCGCGGACGCGGGCCTGGGTGATCGGCGCGCCGCGCGGCGTCATCGCGAGCAGGGGCAGCCCCGGATGCGCGGCGGCCGCGTGATCGATCGCGCGGCCCAGCACGTCGGCCTTGAGCACCATCCCCGCGCCTCCGCCCGCGGGCGTGTCGTCGACGGTGCGGTGCCGGTCGGTCGCGAAGTCGCGGATCTGCACCGGCGCGCAGGCCCATGTCCCGCTCTCGAGCGCGCGCCCGGCCATGCTGTGCCCGAGCGGGCCGGGGAACATGTCGGGATAGAGGGTCAGGGGGACGGCGGTGAAGGTCATGGCAGCGGCCGCCATAGCGCCTCGGGGAGCAGGGGACGATCCTTTTCCATCTCTTCGTGCAGCCATTCGCGGAAGCGTTCGATCTTGCGCACGCGGCTGCGGCCCTCGCGGTAAACGAGCCAGTTGGCGCTTCCGGGCTGGTAGAGCGTGTCGAAAGGCTGGACCATCCGCCCGCTGTCGAGCTCGGCGCGCCACAGCAGCGGGGTCATCAAGGCGATGCCGTAGCCGCCCTGCACCGCGCTCGCTTCCTGAAGCTGGCTGTCGAGCACGACCCCGCGGCGCGGCGGCGGGGCGACGTCGACCCCGGCCTCGGCGAGCCAGCCGGCCCACCAGCCGTCGTTCGGCGCGAGCCGCTCGACGCGCAGCAGGTCGGCGGGCGCCGCGATCCGGTTCGCCTCCAGAAAGGCGGGCGAGCAGATCGGCGTCACATGGCTGCGGAACAGGAAATCGCCGCGCAGCCCCGGCCAGCCGCCGCGGCCGATGCGGATCGCGACGTCGACGTTCGACGCGTCGAAATCGACATAGTCGTTCGACATCGAGAGCCGCACCGCAAGATCGGGGTAGCGGAGCTGGAAGCGCCCGATGCGCGCGCTGAGCCAGGTGCCGCCGAAGGTCACCGCGGCGTTGATCGTCAGCACCTCCGCCTCGTCGTCGCCGAGCGCCGCGAAGGCGTCGCCCATCGAGGCGAAGGCGGCGCGGATCGCGGGAAGCAGCCGCTGCCCCGTCTCGGACAGCCGCACCCGCCCTTTCTCGCGCACGAACAGCGCGCGGCCGAGCCGGTCCTCCAATTGGCGGACCTGATAGCTGACCGCGGCCTGCGTCATCCCGAGCTCCTCGGCGGCGCGCGAGAAATTCTCCAGCCTTCCGGCCGATTCGAAGGCGCGGATCGCGGCGAGGGGCGGCAGTCTGGACATAAGGAACCTATAAGCCTGCCTTATGCTGTGCCGCAAAGCTTTTGTTGGCCGGCGCGCCGCGCGAGGCGCATCTAAAGGGCACAGTCACCCAGCAGGAGACAATCGATGATCGACGAAATGTGGATGCGCGGCTGGGCCGAAAATCACGGCCGCTTCAGCGCCGACCTCGACCGCGGCTTCGCGCGAATCGCGCAGGCGTGGCGCGAATGGCGCGGTCGCGGCGCACGCCCCGCGGCCGGCTCGAAGCCCCGCGCCCAGGCGCACTGAGACGGACGGGAATCCCGTCGACCGTGCCGATGCGCGCCACTGGCGCCTCGGCCGCTCCCCCTTGCGGCGGGATTTCCGTCCAACCCGGTCCTGTCCGGGTCCAATGCCGCTATTCGGCGAAAGCCGCCGCCACGATGACCCCCGCGTCGCTCCATTCGGGCACCGCCTGCGGGATCATCGGCACCATGAAGCGCCCCGGTTTCTTGCCGGGTTCGGCCGGCCGCTCGATCTCGAGAATGTCGCCGGCGCCGAAATTCTCGACCGCGACGACGGTGCCCAGCGCCTCGCCTTCGGTCGAGGTGCAGGCGAGGCCGATCAGGTCGTGATGATAATATTCGCCGGGGCCGAGCGGCGGCAAAGCCGACCGCGGAACGGTCAGGACGGTCCCGCGCAGCGCCTCGGCCGCACCGCGGTCGTTCACTTCGGCGAAGGTCGCCACCGCGCCCTGGTTCGCGGGGCGCACCGATTTCAGCGTCAGCTTGCGGGCGCCTGCGTCGAAAACGGAAAAGGCGCGGAGGGCATCCGCGCCTTCGCCGAATAATTTGAGGCGCACCTCGCCCCGCACCCCATGCGCGCCGGCGATGGCGGCGAGGGTGACGGGGCGGTCGGCGCGCGCCAAGGCTTAGCCTTCGGCCTTTTCTTCGCCGGCTTCTTCGGCAGGGGCCTCTTCGGCGGCGGGCGCTTCTTCAGCGGCAGGCGCTTCTTCGGCGGCCGGAGCTTCCTCGGCGACGGGGCCGCCTTCGGCGACTTCCTCGGCGATCGCGGCCGCGTCTTCGGCGGTCGCTTCGGCGGGGACTTCGTCGGCCACCGCGTCGGCGACGGCTTCGGCGGTTTCCTCGCTCTTCACCGAACCGGTCGCGTCGGACTCGGCGGCTTCGGGAGCGGCGGCCTCCTCGGCGGGCGCTTCTTCAGCCGGAGCGGCGGCAGCGGCGGCGGCCGCCTCTTCAGCGTCGACCAGCTTCTGCGCCTTTTCCTCGGCGCGTTCCTTGGCCTTCTCGCCCGGGACGCCCTTGTTGGGGTTGTTGCGCGCGGCGCGTTCCTTGATGCCGGCGGCGTCGAGGAAGCGGGCGACGCGATCGCTCGGCTGCGCGCCGACCGAGAGCCAGTGCGCGGCGCGCTCGCCGTCGAGCTTCACGCGCTCCGGATTGTCCTTGCCGAGCAGCGGGTTGTAGCTGCCGATACGCTCGATGAAGCGGCCGTCGCGCGGGCTGCGCGAATCGGCGACGACGATCTTGTAATAGGGGCGCTTTTTCGAGCCGCCGCGCGAAAGGCGAATGGAGGTAGCCATGATATTTTCCTTTTACTTCAAATATTAAGGTTAGCCGAAATTACTTCTTTTTATTCATCAGATTGGCGAGCTCGGGCGGGATCGCCCCGCCGCCGAGGCCGGGAAGGCCGGCAGGGCCGCCGCCGCCCATGCCGCCCCCACCCATGCCGGGAATGCCGCCGCCCTTGCCGAACAGCGCGCCGAGCCCCTTGAGCCCGCCCATCTTGCGGATGCGCTTCATCGCGGTGGACATTTCCTGGTGCATCTTGAGCACCTTGTTCACCTGCTGCACGCTGGTCCCCGAGCCGTTGGCGATGCGGATCTTGCGCTTGGCGTTGATCAGGTCGGGCTTCGCGCGCTCCTTGGGGGTCATCGACCCCATGATCGCGTCGAAGTGAATCAGCATCTTGTCGTCGGCGCCGCTGGTCGCCATCGCCGCCTGCGCCTTCTTGAGCCCCGGGATTATCCCGGCGAGCGCGCCGATGCCGCCCATGCGACGCATCTGGTTCAATTGCGTGCGAAGATCGTCGAGGTCGAACTGACCCTTCGCCATCTTCTTCGCCATCGCCTCGGCCTCTTCGGCCTGGATCGTCTCGGCGGCGCGTTCGACGAGGCTGACGACGTCGCCCATGCCGAGGATGCGGCCCGCGATGCGCGAGGGCTGGAAGAGTTCGAGCCCGTCGAGCTTCTCGCCCGTGCCCGCGAACTTGATCGGCTTGCCGGTGACCGCGCGCATCGACAGCGCGGCGCCGCCGCGCGCGTCGCCGTCCATGCGGGTCAGGACGACGCCGGTGAGCGGCACCTGATCGGTGAAGCGCTGCGCGACCTGCACCGCGTCCTGGCCGGTCAGGCTGTCGACGACAAGCAGGGTTTCGGCCGGATTGGCGGCGCGCGACACCGCCTGCATCTCGTCCATCAGCTGCTGGTCGACGTGGAGCCGGCCCGCGGTGTCGAGCATGAGGACGTCATAGCCCTGGAGCTTCGCCGCCTGCAGCGCGCGGTTCGCGATCTCGACCGGCTGCTGACCCGCGACGATCGGCAAGGTCGCGACGTCGATCTGGGTACCGAGGACGGCGAGCTGTTCCTGCGCGGCGGGGCGGTTGACGTCGAGCGACGCCATCAGCACCTTCTTGCGCTCCTTGTCCTTCAGCCGCTTCGCGATCTTCGCGGTGGTGGTGGTCTTGCCCGAGCCCTGCAGGCCGACCATCATGATCACCGCCGGCGGGGTGACATTGAGGTCGAGATCGGCGGTTTCGGAGCCGAGCATTTCGGTCAGCGCGTCGCTGACGATCTTGACCACCTGCTGCCCCGGGGTGACCGAACGCAGGACATTCTGGCCGACCGCGAGCTCGGTGACCTGATCGACGAAGCTGCGCACGACGGGCAGCGCGACGTCGGCCTCGAGCAGGGCGATTCGCACCTCGCGCATCGCGGCGCGCACATCGGCCTCGGTCAGCGCGCCGCGGCCGCGGAGCTTCCCGAATACATCGCCAAGCCGATTGCTCAGACTGTCGAACATGTGGCCCAAAATCCTTCCTTCGACACCGCAACGCAAAAGACGCCGGTGAGCGAAACCTCGCCAACCAGCGGCTATCCGTGGACAGACTTTCCCGTCGCGGATGTCGATATGCCCGCCCGCAAGATGCGGCCGAACGGGGCGCCTCTACGCAAGAATGGCGCAAAAGGCAAGCGCGCGCCGGACAGGCGGCGGCAGTGGGTCGGCCTGGGGGCCGGAGCAGAAAGAAGGATTCGCGCAGAGGACGCAGAGATCGCAGAGAATCTGGCTCACGCGGAGACGCGGAGGCGCGGAGAGATTGCGATGACCGCGAAGCGGCTCTCTTCATCCGTCGCCACACCATGACGCGACACCGATCGGAAAGCGGGCCTGTCGGCCCGTACTGCCTCTCCGCGCCTCCGCGTCTCCGCGTGAATCCTTTCCTTTCTCTCTGCGATCTCTGCGCCCTCTGCGCGAATCCCCTTTATTCCCTACCTTCCCGCCGATCGCCGAGCCTTTCGTCACTTAACGCAAATTTCACCGCTTCGGGTGCAAAGAGGCCCGACTGTGGGGACATGTCTATGACAGCCGGAACGGCCGTGCCGAAAGAATGGGATCGCAGCGAGGGGGCGAAGCGCGACATCGTCGCGGGCGGCATCGTCGTCGCCGCCATCCTGCTGTTCGTCGGCACCGGCAGCAATGTGATGCAGTCGGTGGTGCGCGCGCTCGGCGGCGTCGGCGGCGGCACCGATCAGGTGCTCGCGGCGACGCTGATCCTCAATATCGCGCTGATCCTGTTCGGCTGGCGCCGTTACGACGACCTCAACCGCGAGATTCACGAGCGCACGCTCGCCGAGAAGCGGGCGCGCTACCTCGCCGACACCGATCCGCTCACCGGCTATCTCAACCGCCGCGCGCTGCTCGCCGCCGGTCCGTCGCTGATCGCCGCGGCGGCCGCTGAAAAGCGCCATGTCGCGCTGCTGCTGCTCGACCTCGACCATTTCAAGACCGTCAACGACATCCACGGCCATGTCGCGGGCGACCGCGTGCTGCAGGTCGCCGCGGAGCGGATCACCGCGATCCTGCCGCCGAGCGCGACCAAGGCGCGGCTCGGCGGCGACGAATTCGTCGCGATGCTCGTCTTCGAACCCGCGGCGCGGCCCGATATCGACGCGCTCGCCGCGGCGCTGGTCGTCGCGCTCGAGGAGCCCGTCGCCTATGAAGGCCAGCAGATCCGCATCGGCAGCTCGCTGGGTATCGCGCTCGCGGCCGGCGGCGACGCGGCGATGGAAACGCTGGTGCGCCAGGCCGACATCGCCATGTATCATTGCAAGGAAAAGGGCCGAAACCGCCATATCTGGTTCGAACCCGGCATGGAAATGGCGGTGCAGGTCCGCAACCAGATCGAAACCGGCATCCGCGCCGGCATGCCGCGCGGCGAATTCGTTCCGCATTTCGAGCCGCAGGTCGACATCGCCAGCGGCCGGCTGATGGGATTCGAGATGCTGATGCGCTGGGATTCGCCCGAGCATGGCATGATCCCACCCGAACGCTTCATCCCGGTCGCCGAGGACAGCGGGCTAATCGGCGAGCTGTCGCTGCAGGTCATCCGCCACGCGATGGAGATCGCCAAGGGCTGGGACCCGTCGATCGCGCTGGCGGTCAACATCTCGCCGCAGCAATTGAAGGATCCGTGGTTCAGCCAGAAGCTGACCAAGCTGCTCGTCGAAACGGGCTTTCCCGCGAGCCAGCTAGAGGTCGAGATCACCGAAAGCTCGCTGTTCGAGAATCTGCCGCTCGTCCGCTCGATCGTCACCAGCCTCAAGAATCAGGGGGTTTCGCTCGCGCTCGACGACTTCGGCACCGGCTACAGCTCGCTGTCGCACCTGCGCGCGCTGCCGTTCGACCGGATCAAGATCGACAAGAGCTTCGTCGCCGCGATGCGCGGCAGCGCCGACGCGCAGGCGATCGTCGTCGCGATCGTCCGGCTGGGCGAGAGCCTGGGCATGCCGATCACCGCCGAAGGCGTCGAGGATGCCGCGACCGCGGCCGAGCTGACGCGGCTCGGCTGCGCCAAGGGTCAGGGCTGGCACTATGGCCGCGCGATGTCGGCCGGCGACACCGCCGCGATGCTCGCCGAGCGCGGGCTGCTGCGGACGCCGGTGGTGCCAATGGAAGCTGATCCAGCGCACGATACGCCGCTGCGCAAGACGGCCTAAGCCCTCCCCTCCCTGCAAGGGAGGGGCCGGGGGTGGGTTGGCGAGCGCAGCTCGCCGTTCTACCTATTGGCCATGAAACGCGTCCCGCCGGAAATGACCGAACGTGCCCGTCAAATGCGGCGCGATTCGACACCGGCGGAACGAAAGCTGTGGCGCTTGCTATCCCGCTATCGACCTGCGTTCACCCGGCAACTTGTCGTTGGGACCTATATCGTCGATCTTGCTTGCCGCGAGGCGAAGCTGGCAGTCGAACTGGACGGTAGCCAGCATCTCGACCAGAAAACCTATGACGCGAAACGGACCGCCTATTTGGAAAGCATGGGCTGGCGCGTCGTCCGCCTCTGGAATTCGGAGGTCATTACCAACCCCGAGGGCGCAGCCGAATTTCTGCTCGCGCAGGCCGCCGAGTGCCTCGGCGGCACCCACCCCCAACCCCTCCCTTCCAGGGAGGGGAGAGTGAGGAGGCCGCGCCTGCCTCGCTAGACTTCCCGCCTGCGCGCCCTTACATGCGCGAACATGGCGGATCGCTTCACCAAGATGCACGGCCTCGGCAACGACTTCGTCGTTATCGACGCACGCGAGCATGGCGTCGAGATGACGGCGGCGCGCGCGCATGCGATCGCCGACCGGCGCCACGGCATCGGCTGCGACCAGCTGATCCTGCTCGAACCCTCCGAGAATGCCGATGTGAAGATGCGTATCTTCAACGCCGACGGCGGCGAGGTCGAGGCGTGCGGCAATGCGACGCGCTGCGTCGCGACGCTGATCGGCCAGCCCGCGGTGATCGAGACGCTGGGCGGCATGCTGCGCGTCACGCCGGCCGACGGCGGCGCCGAGGTGACGCTGGGCGAACCCGCGTTCGAATGGGAGCAGATTCCGCTCGCGATGCCGATGGACACGCGCGACATGCCCGTCGCGTGGGACGAACTCGAACATGGCGCCGCGGTCAACGTCGGCAATCCGCATATCGTCTTCTTCGTGCCCGAGGCCGACGCCGTCGCGCTCGCCGACCTCGGACCGCGGATCGAGACCGACCCGCTGTTCCCCGAACGCGTCAACGTCAATGTCGCGAGCCTCGATGGCGAGAACCAGCTGCAATTGCGCGTGTGGGAGCGCGGGGTCGGGCTGACCCAGGCGTGCGGCACCGGCGCCTGCGCGACCGCGGTCGCGGCAATCCGCGCGGGACTGGTCCAGTCTCCGGTCACCATCTCGCTGCCCGGCGGCGACCTCGTCATCCGCTGGGCCGAGGGCGAGCCGATCGTGATGAGCGGCGCGGCGACGCGCGTGTTCGAGGGCGAAACCGACTGGGCGCGCTTCGGATGAGCGCTGCCGCGGGCGTCGAGGTCGTCAATTTCGGGTGCCGGCTCAACATCGCCGAGGGCGAGGCCGTGCGCGCGGCGGCGCTGCGCGCGGGCGCGGCCGATACGATCGTCTTCAACAGCTGCGCGGTGACCGATGAAGCGGTGCGGCAGGCGCGACAGGCGGTGCGCCGCGCGCTGCGCGAGCGGCCGGGCGCGGACGTCGTGGTGACCGGATGCGCGGCGGAACTGGAGGCGCAGCGCTTTGCCGACATGGGCGCGCGGGTGGTGTCGAATGATGCCAAGGGTGCGACGGAAAGCTACGAAGCATCTCTCCCCGAACCGTTCGCCCCGAGCCCGTCGAAGGGTGCCTACACCCCCGCCCTTTCCGGCGCCGACCACGCCCGCGCCTTCCTCGGCGTGCAGACCGGCTGTTCGCATGATTGCACCTTCTGCGCCACGGTGCTTGCGCGCGGCGCCGCGCGCTCGGCCACCGTCGACGCCGTGCTCGCCGCCGCGCGCAGCGCGCTGGACCGCGGGCAGCGCGAAATCGTGCTGACCGGGGTCGATCTCGCCAGCTATGGCGACGACAGCGGCACCAGTCTCGCCGCGCTGGTCGAGGCGCTGCTGGCGCTGCCCGTCGAGCGCCTCCGCCTCTCGTCGCTCGACCCCGACCGGGTCGACGACGCGCTGTTCGCGCTGTTGACGGAGGAAGCGCGGGTGATGCCGCACGTCCATCTGTCGCTGCAGGCGGGCGACGACATGGTGCTGACGCGGATGAAGCGCCGCCACCGCCGCGCCGACGCGGTGCGGCTGGTCGAACGGCTCAAGGCCGCGCGTCCCGCCATCGCGATCGGCGCCGACCTGATCGCCGGATTTCCGACCGAGGATGACACGATGTTCGCCAACAGCCTGGCCCTGATCGACGATGCCGACATCGTCTTTGGCCATATCTTTCCCTATAGCCCGCGCGCCGGGACCCCCGCCGCGCGGATGCCGCAGGTCGGCCGCAGCGTGGCGCGCGAGCGCGCGGCGACCCTGCGCACGGCCAATGCGCGGCGGCGCCATGCGTGGCTGGACGCGCAGGCGGGCGGCGCCGCGTCGGTGCTGGTCGAACGCGACGGACTGACCGGACATGGCGAGAATTTCGCCGCGTTGACGCTGGCCGCCTCCGCCGCGCCCGGAAGCGTCGTGCGGGTGCGCCTTATCGCGCGCGACGGCGAGCGGATGATCGCCGAAAGGATTGCGGCATGAGCGGCGCGAGCTGGAGCGAGCGGCTGTTCGGCGGCCTCAAGCGCACGTCGGAGCGGCTGGGCGAGAATCTCGCGGGGCTGACCGGCAAGGCGCGGCTCGACGACGAGGATCTCGACCGGATCGAGGACGCGCTGATCACCGCCGATCTCGGCCCCGGCATGGCGGGGCGCATCCGCGAACGGCTCGCCGCTCGGCGCGACGCGGTCGCGGGCGGCACCGAGGAGCTCCGGAAGATCGTCGCCGACGAGATCGCGGCGGTGCTGCGCCCCGTCGCCGAACCGCTGGAGGTCGACGCTTTTCCGCGCCCGCAGGTCATATTGGTGATCGGCGTCAACGGATCGGGCAAGACGACGACGATCGCCAAGCTCGCACACCTGTTCCAGGAACAGGATTATGGCGTGATGCTCGTCGCGGGCGACACCTTCCGCGCCGCCGCGATCGGGCAATTGAAGGTCTGGGCCGAGCGGCTCGGCGTGCCGATCATGGCGGGGCCCGAGGGCGGCGACGCGGCGGGCATCGTCTTCGACGCGGTCAAGCAGGCGACCGCGACCGGCATCGACGTGCTGATCGTCGACACCGCCGGCCGCCTCCAGAACAAGCGCGAACTGATGGACGAGCTCGCCAAGATCAAGCGCGTGCTCGGCCGCCTCAACCCCGCCGCGCCGCACGACGTCGTGCTCGTCCTCGACGCGACGACGGGGCAGAACGCGCTGTCGCAGATCGACGTGTTCCGCGAGGTCGCGGGGGTCACCGGCCTCGTCATGACCAAGCTCGACGGCACCGCGCGCGGCGGCGTCCTCGTCGCCGCGGCCGAGCGGCACGGCCTGCCGATCCACGCCATCGGCATCGGCGAGACGATCGACGACCTTCGCCCCTTCGACGCCGACGAGATCGCGGGCATCATTGCAGGAAACATAAGATGAGCGACGTCCTCCCCGGCGGCCCCGAGGCCGTTCCCGCGCCGCCACCCGCCAAGCATGGCTGGCTCAATTTCGCGATCGATTTCGGGCCGCTGCTCGTCTTCTTCTTGACCTATAAATTCACCTCGGGCGGCACCGGCGCCTTCGCGGCGACGGCGGGCGCGATCAAGGGCACGCTCGCCTTCATGGTCGCGATCGTCATCGCGATGGCGGTGTCGAAGTGGAAGCTCGGCAAGATTTCGCCGATGCTGTGGATGTCGGGAATCCTCGTCCTCGGCTTTGGCGCGCTAACGGTCTGGTTCCACGACGAGCGCTTCATCGTGATGAAGCCGACGATCATCTACGCCGCCTTCGCGATCCTTCTGCTCGGCGGCTGGGCGCTCAAGAAGCCGATGCTCAAATATCTGCTGCAATCGGCGCTCGACGGGCTGACCGAGACGGGCTGGCTGGCGCTGTCGCGCAACTGGGGCCTGTTCTTCGCGGCGCTCGGCGTCGCCAACCATGTGATGTACGAGCTGATCCAGGCGGGGCGGATGAGCTTCGACCTCTGGCTCACGATCAAGGTCTGGGGCGTCACCGCCCTCTCCTTCCTCTTCACGCTGACCCAGTTGCCGGTGATGATGAGGAACGGGCTGGCGGTGGCGGAGGAAGCCGAAGGCTGAGCCCGACCAAATTCTCCCGTCTAATCCCCCTCCACCGCCGCCTTGTGCATCCGCCCGTTCAGCACATAATGCGCCACCCCCGCCTGCATTCCCGCGGCCTGCGCGTCGTCGATCTCGCGCACGCGGCGCGCCGGGGCGCCCGCCCATAGCTCGCGCGGGGGGATTTCCTTGTGCTCGGTCAGCAGCGCGCCCGCCGCGAGCATCGCGTCGCTGCCGACGCGGCAGCCGTTCATCACCGTCGCCTTGAGGCCGACGAACGCGCGGTCGGCAAGGGTGCAGCCGTGCACCATCGCGAGATGGCCGACCAGCACATCCTCGCCGATGATCGTCGGATAGCCTTCGGGGCGGTGCGGCATCGGGCCGTCGCAATGGACGATGCTGCCGTCCTGGATGTTGCTGCGCGCGCCGACGCGGATGTGGCTGACGTCGGCGCGCAGCACGCAATTGTACCAGATGCTGACGTCGGGCCCGATCTCGACGTCGCCGATGATGCGGCAGCCCGGCGCGATGAAGGCGCTCGGGTCGATCCGGGGCGTCTTGCCGTTCACGCTGATGATCGAAATGTCGGTGCGGGTCATTCGCGGCCTCCGATGAGGTGGTTCCAGAGCAGGACCGGCAGCGTCGAGGCATAATCGTCGGTCCAGCGGTCGAAATGCGGCCGCTCCTCGAGCGGCACCCAGGCGCCGTCCTCCTGCGCCTTGTCGCGCGGCCTGAGCCCGCCCGTCAACTGGCGCATCCGGTCGCTCGTAGCGGTCAGCGCGACCCAGTTCGACCCGGTGAGCGCGCTGAATTCATCATCCTGCCCCGACGGGTCCATGCGGATCGCCGCCGACCAGCCCCGCGCCTTCGCCTCCGCCGCGAGCACGGGTTCGAGGTCGAAGAAGCGGTTCGAGATATGGATGAGCAGGATGCCGTCGGGCTTCAGCGCGCGGGCGTAGATGCCGACCGCTTCCTTGGTCAGCAGGTGAAGCGGGATCGCGTCGGACGAAAAGGCGTCGATCACGAGGATGTCGAAGCGCCCCGGCGGCTGTTTGGCGATTTCGAGCCGCGCGTCGCCGATCACGATCGGCGTGTCGCCCGCGCAGCGTGAGAGGAAGGTGAATTTGCCGGGGTCGCGGGCAATGTCGACCATTGCCGGGTCGATCTCGAAGATCGTCCAGCGCTGTCCGGGCTGGCGATAGCAGGACAATGTCCCGGCGCCGAGTCCGACGATGCCGACCGACGCGTTCGGCCCGGCGAGCCGGTCGGCCGCGTCGAGAGTCAGCCCGACCCCCGATTGGTGGCCGTAATAGGTCGTCGGATCGAGCCGGTGCGCGGCGTCGGTGCGCTGCAGCCCGTGCAGCGTCGTGCCGTGCGCGAGGCGGCGCTGCTGGTGCGCGGGATCGTCGGTGACGGTGTAGACGCCGAAATAGCTGCGCACGCGCATGCCATGCTCGCCCTTTTCGAGCGTGTCGATGCCGCCGACGCCGAGCATCAGCAGGATCATCACCGGAATATAGGCCCAGCGCCACGCGATCACGAGCAGCCCGACCGCGACGATCGCCCCGGCCCACAGCGCGTTGGTCCCGTCGAAGGTGCCGTCCCAATCCGACGCGAGGTGCCAGCAGGCGAAGGCTGCGAGCAATATCATCGCGGCGACATAGGGAACCGGCCGCGCGACCTTCAGCCACTGGTCCCACGGCAGCAGCGCGGGGAGCGGCAATAGCGCGGCGGCGGCGAGCACCAGCACCGGATGTTCGTAGACCCAGTTGAAAAGGAGCGGCGCGGCGAGCGCCGCGAAGGCGCCGCCGAGCACCCCGCCCGCCGACATGATCAGGTAGAAGAGCGTCAGATGCTGCGGCGCGGGGCGCAGATGATGCAGATAGCCGTGCAGCGCGGTCGAGACGACGAACAGCATGACGAGGCTGATCAGCGCGACGAGCATCGTCCCGCCGCCGGTGCTGAGCAGCGCCTGGCCGCCCGCGATCAGGAGCACCGCGGGGGCGATCGTCGCGAAGGTCTGCTTGAGCCCGTCGAGATTCGAGAAGGCGATGACGAAGCTCAAGAGATAGAGGCCGAGCGGCAGCACCCAGAGCAGCGGCATCGCGACGATGTCGGTGGTGAGGTGCGTCGTCGTCGACAGCATCAGCCCCGACGGTACCGCGGCGATCAGCAGCCAGTGGATCTGGCGCCCGAGCGCCGGGCGCGGCTCGCCCGCCGCTGCCGGGGCGCCGTGCGGGGCTTCCACCGCGCCGCGCCAGCGCGCGGCGGCGCTCGCGACGACGAGCAGGAAGAGCAGCGCATAGCCCCCCGCCCAGCCGAGACTTTGCGCCGCGAGCGGGAGCGTCGGCTCGACCAGCGCCGGATAGCTGATCAGCCCCGCGAAGCTGCCGAGATTCGATGCGGCATAGAGGATATAGGGGTCGCCGGCGCGGCTGTCGGCGGCGAACCAGCGCTGCATCAGTGGCGCCTGCGCCGCGACGACGAAGAAGACCGGGCCGATCGACGCGGTGAGCAGCAGCGGCACCCACAGCGCCTCCTGCCCCGGCGCGGGCGGCGCGATCTGCGCGATGCCGATCGGCAGCCACAGCGCCGCGGCGAGCAGCAGCGCGACATGGATCGCCGCCTGCCGCCGCACCGCGAAGCGCCCGAGCCAATGCGCATAGGCGTAACCGCCGAGCAGCAACGCCTGATAGACGAGCATCGCGCTGTTCCACACCATCGGCGCGCCGCCGAGCCGCGGCAGCACCATGCGCGCGACCATCGGCTGGACGAGGAAGAGCAGGAAGCTGCCGACGAGGATCGTCAGCACGAACAGCCAGCGGCGCGGGGTCGCGGTCATGCGGCCCCCCATGCCGAGCGTGACAGCGCATAGGTGACGTGCGGCCGTAACGGGTCGCTTTCGGCAAGTTTCGGATGATCGAAATCGAGATCCTCGCGATACCGCATGTCGAGCCGCTCCATCACCGCACGGCTGCGAGTGTTGCCCTGCCAGGTGATTGCCCAGATCGCATCGTCGGGAAGATGGGCGAAGCTCCACGCGACTGCGCCCCGCGCGGCTTCGCTTGCGAAACCGGCGCCCCAGCAGTCTCGGGCGAGCCGCCAGCCGATCTCGACCTTGTTCGCGACGGGCTCCATGTCGCCGCGGATCACGCCGCACCAACCGATCAGACGGGCGTCGTCGCGGCGCTCCAGTGCCCAGAAGCAGTGGCCGTATTCGGCCTCGTGCGCCTGCATCCATTCGATCCGCGCTGCGGTTGCGTTGATATCTAGCGGGGGACCGAGCGTCGCCATGACCTCGGGGTCGCTGCATATCCGCTGGAAGGGCGTGACATCTTCGTCGCGCCAGCTACGCATGCGGAGCCGCTCGGTCTCGATCATGCGCCGAGCAGACGCGCCGCGTGGAGCGCGTGATAGCTGAGCACCCCCGACGCGCCCGCGCGGCGGAAGGCGAGCAGGGTTTCGAGGACGAGCGCGTCGCGCTCGCCCGCACCGGCGGCCACCGCGGCCTCGATCATCGCATATTCGCCCGACACCTGATAGGCGTAGACGGGGACCGCGAAATGATCCTTCACCAGCCGGACGATGTCGAGATAGGGCAGGCCCGGCTTGACCATCACGCTGTCGGCGCCCTCGGCCAAATCCTGCGCCACCTCGCGCAGTGCCTCCTCGGCGTTCGCGGGGTCCATCTGATAGGTCTTCTTGTCGCCCTTCAAAAGCCCGCGCGAGCCGACCGCGTCGCGGAACGGGCCATAGAAGGCCGAGGCATATTTGGCGGCGTAGCTCATGATCTGGACATGGCCGAAGCCCTCGGCCTCGAGCGCGGCGCGGATCGCACCGACGCGGCCGTCCATCATGTCGCTGGGCGCGATGATGTCGGCGCCCGCGCGCGCCTGATTCAGCGCTTGCCCGACGAGCACCTCGACCGTTTCGTCGTTGACCACATAGCCGCCCTCGTCGAGCAGCCCGTCCTGCCCGTGGCTGGTATAGGGGTCGAGCGCGACGTCGGTGAGCACGCCGATGGCGTCGCCAAGCGCCTCCTTGATCGCCGCGGTCGCGCGGCACATCAGATTGTCGGGGTTGAGCGCCTCGACGCCGTCCTCGCTGCGGCGATCGGCTTCGGTATAGGGAAAGAGCGCAAGGCAGGGGATGCCCGCCGCGACCGCATCCTTCGCGCGTTCGACGAGCAGGTCGACCGACCAGCGCGACACGCCGGGCAGGCTCGCGACCGGTTCCTCGGTCCCCTCGCCCGCGCACACGAACAGCGGCCAGATGAGGTTCGCGGGCGAAAGCCGCGTTTCGCGCACCATCGCGCGGCTCCAGCCGGTGCGGCGGGTGCGGCGGAGGCGAAGGTCGGGGAAAGCGGCGTGAGTCATGGCGCGTGCATAGCCGCGCTTTGACGGCGGGGGAAAGGGATATTGGTGGCCAGACCACCCCTCCCGCTTGCGGGAGGGGCAGCGAGGCTTGCCGGTTTACCGGCTAGCCGCAGCGGGGTGGGCAAAGCAGACCGAGCGTATGGCCCACCCTGCTGCGACCAGCGAGCAAGCTCGCAAGTCTCGCTATCCCTCCCGCTTGCGGGAGGGAGGCAGCTAGATGCCGTCCCCCACCCTTTTCGACGCGACGTCGGCGAGGCTGCCGAGCTTTGGCCCTTCGACCTGCTTCGGGGCGATCGGCGCCAGCGCGGCGCCGGGCGCGACTGCGGTGAGCTGGCGGATGCGGGCGCGGAAATCGGCGAGTTCCTTGCCCTCGAGCTGCGCCTTGGTGACGAAGCTCACCGACGCCGGGTTCACCGCATGGCCGTTGCGATAGAGCTCGTAGTGGAGATGCGGGCCGGTCGACAGGCCGGTGGTGCCGATATAGCCGATCACCTGGCCGCGGCGGACATGCTGGCCCGCGCGCACCGCGATGCGGCTCATATGGCCATAGCCGGTGCCGAGACCGCCGCCGTGGTTGAGCTTCACATAATTGCCGAAGCCGCCGGTGCGGCCCGCGACGGTGACCACGCCGTCGCTGACGGCGTAGATGGGCGCGCCGTAGCCGCCGCCGAAATCGATGCCGCTGTGCATGCGGCGATAACCGAGGATCGGGTGGCGGCGCATGCCGAAGGTCGACGTGACGCGGCCGTTGGTCGGGCGCACCATGCCGCCGCGCTGCTGCCCGACGCCCGACGCCTCGAACCATTGCGCGCGGCCGTCCTTGGTCCATTCGAGCATCGACAGCTTCGGCTTGCCGCCGCGGATCAGCCCGGCATAGAGCAGCTTGCCGGTCTCGCTCTCGCCCGTCTCGGCGCGGCGATGCTCGACGATGATATCATATTCGTCGGAGGCGCGAATCGCGGAGACCGGCGTCTGCCGGCTGATCACGCGGAGATAGGACTGGATCGCCTCGGGCGGCGCCCCGGCGGCGCGTGCCGAGCGGTAGAGGCTGTCGCCGACCCGGCCGCGGATGCGCAGCGGCGTCGCGTCGACCGCGATCGGGATGCGGCGCATCACCACGCGATCGCCCACTCGCTCCATCTCGATCCTCAAGTCGAAGCGCGCGCGCATCGCGAGCGCCTCGACCGGGCGCGGCATGGTGCGCGCCGCGCGGCGGCCGAGGATCAGGTCGATGCGCGTGCCCGGCGCGATATCGGCGAGCGGGACGGCGGCCGCGACCTGGCTCGCGAGCGCCTGCGCCTCGGTGCTGCCGACGCCCGAGCGTTCGAGCAGGCGCGCGAAGCTGTCGCCGCTCCCCAGCGTGGCGGTGAGTTCGATCTGCGGCCGTTCGGGGGTCTGGGCGAGCGGGCGCACCGCGTCGGTCGCCGCCATGTGGCGGCCGGTGTCGGCGCCGAGCGCGAGCGGCACGATCATCTGCGCGCGCGCTTCGTTGAAATCGGCGGTGTCGAGCGCGGGCGCGCCGCCGACGCCGAGCGGCTGGACGCCGGGGAAGGTCGAGATCGCCGCGCCGCACAGCAACGCCAGCGTCGCGAGGCCGCGCCACCATTCGCCCGAGCCGATGTCGGCGCCGAGGTCGGGAACGAGGTCGAGCTGGGCGAGGCGTTCGCGCCACGTCAGCGACGGCTCGGCGGCGGCCTGCCCCCGTTGCAGGGGAATCGCCTGCGACATCGCCAGCGCGGCCGCATTGCCGGTCATCCCCGCGATGGGTTCGTGGCGCTGGTACAAGATGCAACCCCCGCTCGGCGCGCCCATTTTGCGATCGCGCCGATGTGTCTCCGTCGCGTTTTGTGTAAACAAAGGCCGTTAAAGTCAATTTAACGCGGGTTTCGCCGCTGGGTGCTGCGGCGAGCCGTGGCGCGCGCGGGGTGACTCGCGCCCCGGCGGCGCGGACGGCCGAACACGCCGAAATCGCCGCCGCTCGACGATCGGCGGTTGCACCGCAAGGCCGCCCATGCCAGCATCGCGCCACAAGAATATGCCATCTCCCTCGTCCCATCCGGTCAAGGCCGTCCTTGGCCCCACCAACACCGGCAAAACCCATTTGGCGGTCGAGCGCCTGACCGCCCATGCCAGCGGCATGATGGGCTTTCCGCTGCGCCTGCTCGCGCGCGAGGTCTATGACCGGGTCGCCCGGATCAAGGGCGCGAACCAGGTCGCGCTGGTCACCGGCGAAGAGCGAATCATGCCGCCGGACGCGCGCTATCTGCTCGGGACGATGGAAGCGCTGCCGGTCGGGCGCGACGTCGCCTTCGTCGGCATCGACGAGGCGCAGCTCGGCGCCGACCCCGAGCGCGGCCATGTCTTCACCGACCGGATGCTGCGCGCGCGCGGACGCGAGGAGACGATGATCCTGGGGTCGGCGAGCATCACCGGCCTCGTCCGCGCCCTGGTGCCAGAGGCCGAAATCGTCACCCGGCCGCGCTTTTCGACGCTGAGCTACGCCGGGCCGATGAAGCTGTCGCGCCTGCCCAAGCGATCGGCGATCGTCGCCTTCTCGGCCGACGAGGTCTATGCGATCGCCGAGATGCTGCGCCGCTTCGCGGGCGGCGCCGCGGTGGTGATGGGGGCGCTCAGTCCGCGCACCCGCAACGCGCAGGTCGCGATGTTCGAGGCGGGCGAGGTCGACTATCTGGTCGCCACCGACGCGATCGGCATGGGGCTCAACCTCGACGTCCAGCATGTTGCCTTCGCGAGCCTCCAGAAGTTCGACGGGCGCCGCCTCCGCCGGCTGACCATCGCCGAGATGGCGCAGATCGCGGGCCGCGCCGGGCGGCACCAGCAGGACGGCAGCTTCGGCACCATCGGCCTGCCGCAGGGCGGGATGGCGCCCGAAGAAATCGCGGCGATCGAGGGGCATCATTTCCCGCCGCTCGCCAGCCTGTTCTGGCGCGAGCCGAGCCCGCGCTTCGACTCGCTCGACCGGCTGATCGGCGATCTCGGCCGCCCGCCCGCCCATGCGGCGCTGCGCGCCGCGCCCGAGGCGGTCGACCTCGCGGTGCTGAAACATCTCGCGGGCGACATGGAGGTGCTGGCGCGCGCGACCGACGCCGTCGCGGTCGAACGGCTGTGGGATGCGTGCGGCCTGCCCGACTTCGAGCAGCTGGGCGCCGAGCATCACAGCCGCACGGTGCTGAAGCTGTGGCAATGGCGGACGAGCGGCGACGGGATGATCGACCCCGACTGGTTCGCGCGGCGGCTGGCGCGGCTCGACGACGTCGAGGGCGACATCGACCAGCTCGCGAGCCGGATCGCGGCGGTGCGCACCCTCTGCTTCATCGCGCAGCGCGGCGACTGGATCGCCGACGCCGCGGGCTGGACGGCGCGGACGCAGGACCTCGAGGCGCGCCTCTCCGACGCGCTGCACGCGGCGCTCGCGCAGCGCTTTGTCGACCGCCGGCTCGCGCTGCTGATCCGCGACGCGGGGCAGCGTCACGCCGCGCTGCCCGTCGCGGTCGGCGCCGATGGCACGGTCGCGGTCGACGGCGAACCGATCGGGACGCTCACCGGATTCCAGTTCAAGGTCGATGCACAGGCGCGGGCGAGCGACCACCGGCTGTTGCTCGCCGCCGCCGAGAAGCATCTGCGCGCCGAACTCGCGCGGCGCGCCACCGCGCTCGCCGAGGGCGACGGCGGCGCGCTGTCGCTGGTCGGCGAGGCGGGCGCACCGCCGCGGCTCGCCTGGCATGGTCATATCGTCGCGACGCTCGCCAAGGGCACCACGCTCGTCCAGCCCGCGGTCCTGCTCGAACCCGCGCTGCGCCGGCTCGAACCGCCGCAGGTGCAGGCGATCGCCGAGCGGCTGCAGGCGTTCGTCGCCGAGCAGCTCGCGCGCCACGCCGCGCCGCTCGCGGCGATGGGCGCGGCGGCGGGCGACCTGTTCACCCCGCCGCGCGTCCGCGCGCTGCTCGCGGCGATGGCCGACGGTAGCGGCCTCATCGAGCGCGCCGCCGTCGATGAGCAGCTCGCGGCGATGAGCGCCGAGGAGCGGCCGCAGCTTCGCAAGCTCGGCCTGACCATCGGCTCGCTCGACATCTTCCACCCGCAGCTGTTGAAGCCCGAGGCGGTGCGCTGGCGCGCCGCGCTCATCGCCGCGCAGCAGGGCGGCGCGATGCCCGCGCTGCCGCCGCACGGCGCGGTCCTGCAGAAGCAGGGCAGTCCCGAGGGGCTGCGCATCGCGGGCTTTCGCCGCTGCGCCACCGGCTGGCTGCGCATCGACATGGCCGAAAAGCTCGCGCGCCAGGCGCATGCGGCGCGGATGCAGGCGGTCGCGCCGCCGACCACGCCGATCGCGGGCGGCGAGCCGCACGACGACGCCGAGGCGCACGACGGGGACGAGGCGCAGGCCGCGCCGCCACCCGGCTTTGCGATCGACCCCGCGCTCGCCACCTCGCTCGGCCTCGATGCCGAGGCGCGCCGCGCGCTGCTCGGCAGCTTCGGCTTCCGCAGCGTCGGCGATCCGGCGTTCGAGCGCTGGCGCTGGCTCGGCCGCCGCAGTGGCGAGAAGCGGCGCGGCCCCCGGCACCACCGCAAGGGCGCCGAGCCCCGCCCTGGCCCGCAGAACGCCCAGCCGCCCCGCGCCGCGAAGCCGCCGAGGCCGAAGAAAGGCAAGAACGGCAAGCCTCCGTCCGCCGCGCCCCGTCCGGCGCGGCCGGACCGCCCCACGCGCCGCGGTCCTTCACCGCACAGCCCCTTCGCCGGGCTCGCCGACCTGCTCGCGGGCGCGCGGGAGGATTGATGGCGAGCCCCGGCGCGGCAGGGAGCATCCGGCTCGACAAGCTGCTGTGGTATCTGCGCTTCGCGCGCTCGCGCAGCCTCGCCCAGGCGCTGATCGCCGCGGGGCATATCCGCCTCGACGGGCGGCGGGTCACCCGCGCCTCGTGCGCGGTGCACGCGGGACAGACGCTCGTCCTCCCCATCGGCGAACGGATCGAGGTGCTGCGCCTCCTGTCGCTCCCCGGCCGCCGCGGCCCGGCAAGCGAGGCGCAGGCGCATTACCGGCGGCTGGCCCCCGACCCGCCGGCCGCCCCCAACGCGGCTATCAGCGGCGAAGGAAAAGCTGTCGCCCATGATGGCGCCGCGGAGCCTATGGAGTGAGAGTGATTCGCAACTGCCCGAAAGCGTTGACGCGCCGCCGCCGCGCGGCATAGAGGCGGGGAATCAGTACAGTCGAACGGCGCCGATGCGCCGCGATAAGGGAGCCGTTACCCATGACCTATGTCGTCACCGACGCCTGCATCCGCTGCAAATATATGGACTGCGTCGAGGTCTGTCCGGTCGACTGTTTCTATGAGGGCGAGAATATGCTCGTCATCAACCCGAACGAGTGCATCGACTGCGGCGTCTGCGAACCCGAATGCCCGGCCGAAGCGATCCTGCCCGACACCGAGAGCGGCCTCGAGAAATGGCTCGAGGTGAACAACAAGTTCAGCGCCGAATGGCCGAACATCACGACCAAGAAGGACAGCCCCGCCGACGCCGACGAATATAAGGGCGTCGAAGGGAAATATGAGAAATTCTTCTCGGCCGAACCCGGCGAGGGCGACTGAGTCGCGGAACCGGCGACGGGCGATCGGGGCGGGGTCACTCCCGCCCTTTTCTTTTGGCCCGGGCGATGGTTCGCAAGGGCCGCTAACGACCGGTAGCGGCCATACCTTCTCCCCTCCCTTCTAGGGAGGGGCTGGGGGTGGGTAGCCGCCGAAGGCGGCGTTCTTTCGCGGGCTCGCTCCGCTCGCGCACCCACCCCTAACCCCTCCCTAAAAGGGAGGGGAATGGCTCAAATCCACCCCATAGCAGACATCGCCTTCAAATAGGTCTTTCCTACATTATCCGGCTGTGCCAGCCTTCACCCGACTGTTTCAGTCGGTGGAGCGGCCCAGCTTACTGGGGCGGCCATGGCGAGGCGTACTCGGAGCATTCAGCGCACCGCGAGGCCGACATCGGGGGAATGCAATAGGCTGAACTTTCCTGAACTTTGGAATTGCCGCGCCGCCGTTGGCCACCGGATCCCGGACCCAGGCCGCGATAAGACGCGCCGTGAACTTTCCCGAACTTTGAAAAAAATGTCGCGGGTCGTCCCCTTCATCGCCCCCTGCCCGGAAGCGAAGGTCAACGATCCGCCTCTTGAACCATTCGGGCCGATTTGCCCCCTTGAAACCCGTCGCCTTGCCGCCGATGTAGAACGCGGTGGGGCAGCCGGCCGGTCCTCGGCGCGGCGACCCGGATAAATAAGGACGAAATCCGCATGATCGACCCGCTCGCCGCCCTTGTTCCCGTCGTCGTCGAACAGACGAGCCGCGGCGAACGCAGCTTCGACATCTTCTCCCGCCTGCTGCGCGAACGGATCGTCTTCGTCACCGGCGAGGTCGAGGACCAGATGGCCTCGCTGATCGTCGCCCAGCTTCTGTTCCTCGAATCGGAAAACCCGAAGAAGGACATTTATATGTACATCAACTCGCCGGGCGGGGTCGTCACGGCGGGCATGGCGATCCACGACACGATGCAATATATCCGCCCGCGCGTCGGCACGGTGTGCATCGGCCAGGCGGCGTCGATGGGCAGCTTCCTCCTCGCCGCGGGCGAGCCCGGCATGCGCGTCGCGCTGTCGAACGCGCGCGTGATGGTGCACCAGCCGTCGGGCGGTGCGCGCGGCATGGCGTCGGACATCGAGATCCAGGCCAAGGAAATCCTGCGCATCCGCAAGCGGATGAACGACCTCTATGTCAAATATACCGGCAAGTCGCTGAAAGAGATCGAGAAGGCGATGGACCGCGACACCTTCCTCGAGGCCGACGAAGCCAAGGAATTCGGCATCGTCGACCAGGTGTTCGACCGCCGCCCGGGCATGCCCGACGCCGAGGCGGCGGGCGAGAAGGGCGAAGGCCCGACGCCCTGAACGCGGGCGCGGCAAGATCGCGGTAACCGCGTTTCTTGACGTCTGCCCCACGCCTTGGCGCTAGGCGAAACATTGTCTCCGTGTCACCCAATTGCCATATTGTAATTGGGTGGACGGGGGCTAGGATATAGGCGGCGGTGCCCTTTCTGGCGCCGGCCAAAGGAAGATTTATGACGAAATTGAGCGGCTCGGACAGCAAGAGCACACTCTACTGCTCCTTCTGCGGCAAGTCGCAGCACGAAGTCCGCAAGCTGATTGCCGGGCCGACCGTGTTCATCTGCGACGAATGCGTCGAGCTCTGCAACGACATCATCCGCGAAGAGATCAAGGGCGGGGTCGCCGCGCGCAAGGACGGCGCGGTGCCGACGCCGCTGGAGATCTGCCAGCATCTCGACGCCTATGTGATCGGCCAGAACACCGCGAAGCGCGTGTTGTCTGTCGCGGTGCACAATCATTACAAGCGCCTCGCGAACAGCGGCCGCGGCGACGATGTCGAGCTGGCGAAGTCGAACATCCTGCTCGTCGGCCCGACCGGCAGCGGCAAGACGCTGCTCGCGCAGACGCTCGCGCGCTTCCTCGACGTGCCCTTCACCATGGCCGACGCGACGACGCTGACCGAGGCGGGCTATGTCGGCGAGGATGTCGAGAACATCATCCTCAAGCTGCTGCAATCCTCCGACTACAATGTCGAAAAGGCGCAGCGCGGCATCGTCTATATCGACGAGATCGACAAGATCAGCCGCAAGGCCGAAAATCCCTCGATCACCCGCGACGTGTCGGGCGAGGGCGTGCAGCAGGCGCTGCTGAAGCTGATGGAAGGCACGACCGCGAGCGTCCCGCCGCAGGGCGGGCGCAAGCATCCGCAACAGGAATTCCTGCAGGTCGACACGACGAACATCCTCTTCATCGCGGGCGGCGCCTTCGCCGGCCTCGAAAAGATCATCGGCGACCGCCTGCAGGGCAAGTCGATCGGCTTCGGCGCGCATGTTGCCGGCCCCGACGAGCGCCGCGCCGGCGAGGTGCTGAAGCAGATCGAGCCCGAGGATCTCCTCAAGTTCGGCCTGATCCCCGAATTCGTCGGCCGCCTCCCCGTCATCGCGACGCTCGAGGACCTCGATGTCGACGCGCTGGTCAAGATTTTGGGCGAGCCCAAGAATGCGCTGGTCAAGCAGTACAGGAAGCTGTTCGACCTCGAGGAGGTCGCGCTGACCTTCACCGACGATGCGCTTGTCGCGGTCGCCAAGAAGGCGATCGAACGCAAGACCGGCGCGCGCGGGCTGCGCTCGATCGTCGAGGCGATCCTGCTCGACACCATGTTCGACCTGCCCGACCTGACCGACGTGGTCGAGATCGTCGTCGACAAGGATGTCGTCGAGGGCCGCAAGCAGCCGGTTCGCGTCTATGCCGACAAGGCGAAGGAAGCGGGCGACGCCGCCTGACCTGCAGCGGGCACCGGCGCGCCCGGTGCCGGCGGCGCGTCTTCGCCCGGGCACCGAATGGACGCGCCGCGCCGCGCTGTCCGAGTCGTCGCCGGACGATGTTGCATTGCAGCAACAGTTACCGAAAAAAAGCCCTCGAACCGCGATGGGCAAGTTTCTGTTGTAACAGAAAAACCTTGGTTTTCCGCGACCCCCTTCGCAGCTGAGGGCGGCTGCGGGGTTGCACTGTCACAATCATGCCATAGAGGGGCGTCAGGGGCCCGGCCAGGTTATCGCGTGCCTGTTGCACGCTACGGCCGACAGCCAACCACCAAGGGGACATCCTGTCATGAAATTTCGTCACACGCTTGCCGCCAGCGTCGCGCTGATTCCGGTCGCGCTGCTTTCCACGCCTGCCTTTGCCCAGTCGACGGGTTCGCAGGATTTCGACAATGAAATCGTCGTCACCGGTTCGCGCTCGAACCAGGGCGTCGGCGGCGTCATCGCGCCCGACACGACCAAGGCGAAGGCCGTCCTGACCCAGGAATTCATCGCGCACCAGGCGCCGGGCCAGACCGTCAACGACATCATCAACCAGCTCCCCGGCGTCAGCTTCCAGAACAACGACCCCTTCGGCTCGGCCGGCGGCAAGATGTCGATCCGCGGCTTCGACAACACCCGCATCAACCAGACGTTCGACGGCATCCCGCTCAACGACTCGGGCAACTATGCGCTTTATTCGAACCAGCAGCTCGACCCCGAGCTGATCGAGCAGGTCAACGTCAACCTCGGCTCGACCGACGTCGACAGCCCGACCGCCGCGGCTTCGGGCTCGACGGTCAACTACCGCACCCGCAACCCGGGCGAGGAATTCGGCGTCAAGCTGGTCGGCTCGGCCGGCGACTTCGACTTCTTCCGCGTCTTCGGCATGGTCGACACCGGCGTCTTCACCCCCTGGGGCACGCGCGCCTTCTTCTCGGCCAGCAGCGCGACCAACGACACGGTGTTCGGCAACGTCGACCTGCCGGGCGTCCCGTCGCACAAGGGCCAGATCAACAAGCAGCAGTATAACGCCAAGCTGTATCAGCCGATCGGCGACAATGGCGACTTCGTCGCGATCTCGGGCCACTATAACCAGAACCGCAACAACTTCTTCGGTTCGGTCGGCCTGCGCAACGACCGCGACGTCCCGAGCGGCTTCCCGCAGACCAAGGACGAACGCGACTATGGGATCGCGCGCTGCCAGATCAACACCGTGGCGACCCCCGGCGTCCGCGACACGGCCAACAGCTGCGGCTCGACCTTCGACGAACGCTTCAACCCGTCGAACACCGGCAACATCCGCGTCAACTCGCGCTTCACCCTGTCGGACGGCCTCGTGCTGACGATCGACCCGAGCTATCAATATGTGAAGGCGAACGGCGGCGGCACGGCGACCGGCAACGAAGGCTTCCGCGACGTCGATCCGGGCGCAGGCGTCTCGCTGCAGACCGGCTATATCTCGGGCTCGCCCTATTATGGCCGCGATCTCAACGGTGACGGCGACATCCTCGACACCGTCCGCGTGCTCGCGCCCAGCCAGACGCAGACCGACCGCATCGGCGTGATCGCCGGCCTGCGCTACGAGTTCGACGAGAGCAACACCTTCCGCATCTTCTACAGCTACGATCGCGCCAGCCACCGCCAGACCGGCCAGACGGGCTTCCTGAAGCTCGACGGTTCGCCGATCGACGTCTTCCCGGTCAACGACCCGCTGGCCGACGTCGACGGCCATGTCCTGCAGAAGCGCGACCGCAAGTCGATCGCCATGCTGAACATGTTCGGCGGCCAGTATCGCGGCGAGTTCGGCGCGCTGACCATCGAGGTCGGCGGCGCGTACAAGATGTTCAAGCGCGACCTGACCAACAATTGCGCCACCTCGAGCGTGACGGGCTTCGTCGAATGCTTCGGCACCAACACCGCCGGCCTGGAAGCCTGGTTGGCGGCCAACCCGACCCAGACGGTCGCGGGCGTGACCTTCGATACGCAGGGCCCGCAGCGCCGCGTGCGCAAGTATAACAAGTTCACGCCGAACGTCGGCCTGACCTATGACCTGACCGACGCGCTCAGCATCTTCGCCAACTATTCGAAGGGCGTGCAGGTCCCGGGCACCGACAACCTCTACAATGCCTTCTACTTCCCGGCGGACACGGAATCGGCCAACCCGGCCCCGGAAACGACCGACAACTTCGACGCGGGCCTGCGCTACAGCAGCAGCCAGGTGCAGGCGCAGGTCGGGCTGTGGTACACGATCTTCAACGATCGTCTCGCCTCGTCGTTCGACCCCGAGACCGAGCGCAACGTCTATCGCAACCTCGGCCGCGTCGACAAATATGGCATCGACGGCAGCATCTCCTATCGTCCGATCCCCGAGTTCTCGATCTATGCCTTCGGTTCGTATCTGAAGTCGAAGATCAAGGACGACGTGCTGAACGGCATCGACGGCAACGGCGACCCGATCTATGCGCCGACCGCCGGCAAGCGTGAATCGGGTGCGCCGGTCTATACCTTCGGCGCCCGCGTGCAGGGCGACCTCGGTCCGATCCAGCTCGGTGCGCAGGTCAAGCGGACCGGCCCGCGTTACGTGAACGACCAGAATCTGCCGCTGACCATCGGCGGCGTGGATGTCTATGGCGCCAAGACGCCGGCCTATACGCTGGTCGACCTCGACGCGCGCGTCGGCCTCGAATGGGCGGGCCTTGGCGACAAGACCTACTTCCAGTTCAACGTCTCCAACCTGTTCGACAAGCTCTATGTCGGCGGTTTCGACGGACAGCTGGCGACCAATTCGGCGCCCTTCGTGCAGATCGGTGCGCCGCGCACCTTCATCGGTTCGATCATCGTCGGCTTCTAAGCCGCGGCATCGCCGGAAAAGATCAGGGCGCGGGAGGCAACTCCCGCGCCCTTTTCTGTTGGCAGTTTTCGACCGATTGCAATCCTATCCTACGTGATCCCCGGTGAAAGCCGGGGATCACAAAGTGCCAAAAAAAAAACCGGAAAGCCGTCACCAGCGATGCTCCCACCGCGAAACCATGCTCAGCCTGCAGCGATCCTGCGCGCCGTGTCCTGGACCAGCGCGATCATGTTGGGGACGCCCTGGGTGCGGTTCGACGAGAGCTGGCGCGTCAGGTCGAAGGGAGCGAGCGCGGCGGCGATATCCATGCCGGCGACATCGGACGCGGGCTGATCCTGCACCGCGGCGAGGACGAGTGCGACGATGCCCTTGGTGATCGCGGCGTTGCTGTCGGCGAGGAAGTGGAGGCGGTCGTCGCCCCGCGGCACCGGATAGACCCAGACGCTCGCCGAGCAGCCGCGCACCAGCGTCGCGTCGGTTTTGAGCGCATTGGGCATCGGCTCCAGCTCACGCCCGAGTTCGATCAGCAGGCGATAGCGATCGTCGCCGTCGAGGAAGTCATATTCGTCGAAGATGTCGGAGAGGCTGCGCATGGGCGCGGCAGTGGCAGATTTGAGGGGTGGTGGGAAGGGATAGCGTCGCCTCCTTCCATCGTCGCCCCCGCGAAGGCGGGGGCCGCTGTCGGGCTTATTCCGACGTCGCCGCGCAAGGCGGCCTGCGGCCCCCGCCTTCGCGGGGGCGACGGGTTTAGAGATCCACCCCCGCGGCGATCGCTTCCAGCTTGCGCAGCCGTTCCTTCAGATCGGCGATCTCGATCCGCGATCCGGCGTGCGGCACGGTCGCATCCTGCGCGGGGGTATGGCCCGCCGCGAGTTCCTCGCGCTTGAGCTGGATCCAGTCGCGCCAGCCGCGCAGCGCGACCAGGCTGATGATGGTCAGGGCGCTGAGCGCGATCGCGGCGGTGATCAGATGGGTGCTAATCTCGGACGTTATGGCGGCCATGGGTCGGCTCCTTCTTCGTCGCGTTACGGGAGGGACCGGTCGCGCAGCTTCTCGATCTCTTCGTCGAGGCTGGCGGCGCGGTTGTGGTCGGTGGCGATGCGTTCGAGAACCTGGATGCGCTCCTTGAGCGCGCGAATCTCGGCCTGCAACGCCTTGGTCTCGGCATTGTCCTGGGCCACGAAATACTCGCCGCCGCGATGGTCGCGCCGCACGCCGTATTTCGCGCGGATGATGCTCCCGATCGTCACGATGAGGACGATGCCGATGACCATTTCAAAGGGGTTCATGGGAAGGATCCTTTCGCCTGATTCTTGTCGTTGTTCAGTTGAGCGGCGCGTCGCGCAGCTTTTCGATTTCGTCGGCGACATCGACGCCCTTGTCGGTGACGATGCGTTCGAGGACGCGGACGCGTTCCTCCAGCCGTTCGGTCTGCGCCGCATATTGCGCGGCCTTTTCCGCCGTTTCGTGCGACATCGCGGTCAGTTGCCGTTCCTTGAATTTCAGATGGCGGCGGAACATGTCGCTGCCGATGCCGAGCACGACGGGCAGACCGACGACGATGAGGAAGAATTGAACCCAGCTGTCCACGGGCGCGCTCCTTTCGTTCAGTTCGCCGGGCGCCGCAGCGCCTCGATCTCGCTCGCCACCCGGTGGCTCTCGTCGGTGACGATGCGCTCGATCACCGCGAGGCGATCCTTGACCGAACCGAGCTCGGCGCGAAGCTGGGCGTTTTCCTGGCTGATCAGCTTGACGCGTTCGATCGTCTCGTCGCTGGTCTTGGGATAGATCGCCTGGCCCCAGGCGCCGTCGAGCGGGTAGCCGTTCTTGATCCGCATCCAGGTCGTCAGCACCCAGCCGCCGACCGCGCTGACGCCGATGATCGCGGCGACGGGGGCCAGGGCATATAAAATATCGAGATTCATGATCTTCTCTTTCCTCTCAGCGCAGCCGGTCGATCTGGTCGGCGAGCTGGGCCGCCCCACCGTTCGCGTCGGTCGCGATCCGCTCGAGCACCGAAATCCGGTCTTCGAGCCGTGTGATCTTGTCGGCCAGCTTGGCATTGTCGCCTTCGAGCAGCGCGATTTTTCGATCAGCGTCGGGGGCGGTTCGATGAACCGTGCCGCCCCATTCATTCTCGACCGGATAGCCGTGCTTGGCGCGCATCCAGGTCGTCACCATCCATCCGACCATCGACATGGCGATGATCGCGAGGACGAAGGCGGGGCCGCCGATGCTCATATCTTGTCTCCCTGTTGCCCGTTTTCCGCTCAGCGCAGCGCGTCGATCTCATCGGCGAGGCGGCGGTTGTGGCTGGTGTAATATTGCTCGATGTCGGCGATGCGGCGGTCGATGTCGCGGAAGCGCGAGCGGATGTCGCGCGCCGAGGCGCTGGGGTTCGAGCGCACGCCCTGCCAGAATCGCGCCTCCTCGTTCGAGCCATAGAGCGCGAAAGGCTTGGGCGTTCCCATGATCCCGATCACGATATAGGCGAGAAGCGGAAAGCCCGAGCCCATCAACGTGCCGAGGACCATGCCCACGCGGATCCAGAGGACGTCGATCCCCATATAATCCGCCAGACCCGAGCAGACGCCGAGCCATTTGGCGTTCTGCTTGTCGAGATAGAATTTGGTGCGGCTGGCAGACATCTTCAGTTCCTCCGGCTCATGCTGTTGTTCTCGAGTTGCGCCAGGTCCTCATCGCTGCGTACCGCGGGGCGGAAGTCGGGATGGTCGGCGCTGATGATGCGTTCCACGGTATGAAGACGATTCTCGAGCCTTCGAGCCGTATCGTAAAGTTCGTCGAGCAGCTGCTCATCCTCTCCGGTCAGCGTCTTGGCCTGTTTCCACTTGGTGACATAGTGGAGGATCAGCCAGGGAAGACCGAGGAAGAGAATGCCAACGACGAGCACCGGGATGACGAAGTCGAAATCCATCGGTCCGGCTCCTTATTTCTTGCCCTGCGCGGCCTTCAGCGCGGCGAGCTCGTCGGCAACCTTGTCGGCGGCCTGCAGTTCGGCGATTTCCTCGTCGAGCGACTTTTTATAGCCCAGGCCCAGCGCGTCGGCACGGCCTTCGGCCTCGTCGACGCGGCGTTCGAGGATCTCGAAGCGCGAGAAGGCATCCTCGACGCGGTCGCCGTTGGTCATCTCGCGCAGCTTGTAGCGATTCTCGGCGCTTTCGAGGCGGTTGACGACGCTCGACTGGCGCGCCCGCGCTTCGCTGAGCTTCTTCTGCAGCTTGGCGATATCGGCTTCATAGCCCTTCAGCGCATCGTCGAGAACCGCAATCTCGCTCTTCAGCCGCTCGGCCATGTCGCCGGCCTTCTGCTTCTCGACCAGCGCCGCGGTGGCGAGGTCTTCGCGATCCTTCGACAGCGCGAGTTCGGCCTTTTCCTTCCAGCTGTCCTGCAGCCCTTCCAGCTTGGCGATGTGGCGGCGCATTTCCTTCTGGTCCGCGATGGTGCGGGCGGCCGACGCGCGGACCTCGACCAGCGTCTCGTTCATCTCGAAGATGATCTGGCGGATCATCTTTTCGGGATCCTCCGCGCGGTCGAGCAGATCGGTGACGTTGGCGGCGATGATGTCGCGGGTCCGTGAAAAAATACCCATGCTACTAACTCCTGTCGAAACTTTTGAGACCTTGAATGAATGCTGGTGCCGGGGCGGGGCAAGGGGGGAGAGTGCCCCGGCACCAGAGCCGGTCAGGCCAAGGGACTGACCGCCGGGGATGATGCAGCGGTCACCGCCAGCACGCCGACGGGGTGTCCGGCGGCGCTGACGGCGATCTGGGGCTGGTCGATCACGCCGATGAGGATGGCCAGCGCTCCCGCCGCGCTGAGCGCGAAAGTGGCGGCCTGGGCAAACATCGTTTTCATGGGTCAACCTTCCCTGTTCTTGCTGCTCCGGCCCGATTGGTGCCGGTTCCCTTTCCTCTATGCAGGGGGTGTGCCAATTGGCCCATGTGGCGGAAAAGCGCGCGGGATTCACACTGGACTTGGGTTCGACGCGGATTTAACTTGCCAATCAGCGGGAAATATCGCCAATGATTGGGAATGGAGCGCGAAACGCAGTTCATCGGCCAGTCGGCGACCTTTCAGGACGCGGTCGAACGCGCGAGCCAGGCCGCGGCGCTCGACCGGCCGGTGCTGGTGATCGGCGAGCGCGGCACCGGCAAGGAACTGATCGCCGAGCGCCTCCACCGCCTGTCGGCGCGCTGGGACAAGCCCTATCTGATCATGAACTGCGCCGCGATGCCCGAGACGCTGATCGAATCGGAGCTGTTCGGGCACGAGGCGGGCGCCTTCACCGGCGCGACGCGCAGCCGCGCCGGACGCTTCGAGGAGGCCGACGGCGGGACGCTGTTCCTCGACGAGCTCGCGACCATGTCGATGGGCGCGCAGGAGCGCCTGTTGCGCGCGGTCGAATATGGCGAGGTGACGCGCGTCGGATCGTCGCGCCCGATCCGCGTCGACGTGCGGATCGTTGCGGCGACCAACGAGCATCTCCCCGCACTGGTCGAGGAGAACCGCTTTCGCGCCGACCTGCTCGACCGGCTGTCGTTCGAGGTCATCACCCTCCCCCCCCTGCGCGCGCGCGAAGGCGATATCGAGGTGCTCGCCACATATTTCGGCCAGCGCATGGCGGCGGTGCTCGGCTGGGAGGAATGGCCCGGTTTCGGCCCGCGCGCGCTCGCGCAGATGGAGGGCCACGACTGGCCGGGCAATGTCCGCGAGCTCAGGAACGTGATCGAGCGCGCCATCTATCGCTGGCCCGACCCCGAAAGGCCGGTCGACGCGCTGAGCTTCGATCCCTTCGCGAGCCCGTGGCAGCCGGTTCATCGGCCCGCGGCGAAAGACGGCGCGACGCCCGTCGCCGTACCCGAATCCTCGTCCGGCCCCGCCGCGCCGCCTTCCGGCCCGGTCAGCGACCTGCGCGCCGCGGTCGACGGCTATGAGCGGCAGATATTGGCCGATACGATGGCGCGCTGCCGCTACAACCAGAAGGTCGCGGCCGAAGCGCTCGGGCTCAGCTATGATCAAATCCGCCACGCGCTGAAGAAGCACGGGTTGAACCAGTAGGCTACCTCTTGTTCCCTCGTCATGCTGAACTTGTTTCAGCATCCATGGCCCGCACTCCGCTTCAAGCGCCGCGCTTATCGAGAGGTCCGGCCATGGACCCTGAAACAAGTTCAGGGTGACGATTCAGGTAGATCAGCCCTATTCCGGCAGCTGCGCCTCGAGCGCGCCGATCACCGCGTCCTGCGCCGATACCATTTCGCTGAGCCGGTCGCGCAGCGCATAGATGTCGGGCAGGCCGTCGATCGCCTCCTCGATGCTGCGGTCGACATAGAGGCGGTCGATGTCGGCGAGCGCGCCGGTGAGCGGCGCGCGCGTCGCGATCAGCCGCGAGATCGCCTGCTGCGCGACCACCCATGGCTCGCTCGACACCGCCGAGCCGGCGGCCGACGCCACGAGCGGCGCGGTGATGTTGCGCTCGGCGGCGAACGCCTGCTGCGCCTGGACCGCGTCCGATTCCCAGCGCGCGAGCCGCCCCGCGAGGTCGGTCGGCAGCGGCCCCGGCGGCGTCACGACGACTGCGGGCGGCGCGACGTCGAATCGCCCCTCGACCGGGCGCTTGGCGAGCGAGGGGGCATGGCTTTCCTGAGCGGCGGCGCAGGCCGACAGCGACAGCGAGGCCGCGATCGCCGCGGGGAGAAGATGGGAGATGCGCGTCATCGCCGCTCCTGATATGGGCCGCGGCGCCGGGCGGCAAGCCGAATCGGGGGAAGGACGCGCGCCGGCCGGCAAGGGGCGGCCGAAACCCCGAAAAACGCGGAAATATGCGGTTGACAGCACCGCCCCGGCTCGCTAGTGGCGCTGACTTTCCCGCATGCCGGAAAAATCGCCTGCTTCGGCGGGTGACTGGCAGCGCGGGTGTTTTAGTTTCTGATTGGATGGAAGACCATGTTCGCAATCGTGCGCACGGGCGGCAAGCAGTATCGCGTCGCCGCTGGAGACAAGATCGCCGTCGAGAAGATCGAGGGTGAAGCAGGCGACACCGTGTCGCTGGGCGACGTCCTGCTGGCCGGCGACGGCGGCGAGATGAAGGACGCCAAGGGTCTGGCCGTTTCGGCCGAGATCATCGCCCAGACGCGCGGCGAAAAGGTCATCGTCTTCAAGAAGCGCCGCCGGCACAATTATCGCCGCCGCAACGGTCACCGCCAGTCGCTGACGCTGCTGCGCATCCTCGCCGTCGGCGACGCCAAGAAGGCGGCGCCGAAGAAGGAAGCAGCCCCCAAGAAGGAAGAGGCCGCCCCGGCGACCGAGGCCAAGGCTGCGCCCGCGAAGGAAGCCGCGCCCAAGAAGGCGGCCGCTCCGAAGAAGGAAGCCGCTGCCGAGAAGGCCGCGCCCGCCAAGAAGCCCGCTGCCAAGAAGGCGGCCCCCAAGAAGGACGCCTGAGCGCGAACCCGCGGCTCGGCCCAAGAGATTAAGGAGCATCAGTCATGGCACATAAGAAAGCAGGCGGTTCTTCGCGCAACGGTCGCGACTCAGCCGGCCGCCGCCTTGGCGTGAAGAAGTTCGGCGGTCAGGACGTGATCGGCGGCAACATTATCGTGCGCCAGCGCGGCACCCGCGTCTATCCGGGCGTCAATGTCGGCATGGGCAAGGACCACACGCTGTTCGCCACCGCCGACGGCCGCGTCCGATTCCACGACGGCAAGCTTGGCCGCAAATATGTGTCGGTCGACTGTATGGCAGACGCCGCCGAATAAGGGACGACTTTACCGAGGTCGTCCACCAGGGACGACCCGGAGCCGCCCTTTCCGCCCAGCGCGGAAACCAGGTTCGAAAAGAGGGAGACGGGTCGCCCCCGGACTCCCTTTTTTCTTGCCCGAAATCCGCCGCTTCGGCTTCGGGCGCGAAAATGGGGCCGATCATCTCCCTCGCATATCGACTGTCGTCAAAGCGTCACCATCTGGCGCCACGGCGACCGGCAAATGGGAGTGACGAAAATGTTTGCGCGTACCGAAAGACTCTTGCTGCGGCCCGGCTGGCACGAAGACGCCTCCGCACTTGCGCGCGCGATCGGCGACGAAGCGATCGTGCGCAACCTGTCGCGCGCGCCCTGGCCCTATCGCGAGGACGACGCCCGCGCCTTTCTGTCGACCTGGACCGAGGGCCACCCGAGCCGCTTCCTGATGATCCAGCGCACCGCGAGCGCGCCGCGCCTGATCGGCGGCGTCGGGATGGACCAGACGGAGAGCGGCGAGGTCGAGCTCGGCTATTGGGTCGCGCGGCCTTTCTGGGGGCTCGGCTATGCGACCGAGGCGGGGCGGCACATGATCGACCTTGCCCGCACGCTCGGCATCGGCCGGCTGGTCGCCTCGCATTTCGCCGACAATCCGGCCTCGGGCGCGGTGCTGCGCAAGCTCGGCTTCCGGCCGACCGGGCGGCGTCCGCTGCGCGGCAGCCTCGGCCGCGGCCGGGCCGCGCCGACGGTCGAATATGCCCGCGATATCGCGGCGCCGGGCAATGATGGCGACGGCGACGAAGGGCCCGTCGCCATGCTCGGCGCCGCGCGATGGCCCGACACCCTTCGCGACGAATGGCGACTGCAGGCCGCGTGATCGATCGATAAGCCCCTCCCCTTCAGGGGAGGGGTTGGGGTGGGGTCTCGAACCTTTGCGCAAGGCCGATGGACCCCACCCGCTGCAACCAGGCGGCACGCCGCCAAGTTTCGCTGCCCTCCCCTGAAGGGGAGGGCCTAACGGGGGTTACCCCCGCAGCTTCCCCGCCATGCCGAGGATATCGTCGAGCGGGTTGCCGTCGCCGTCCATGTCGATGAGCTTGCCGAGGCCGCCCAGGCTGCCCGCGAGCCCGCCGGCCGAAGGCGCGGTACCGCCGCCGACCGCGCCGCCGAGCACATTGCCGAGGATGCCGCCGAGGCCGCCCAGCCCGCCGCCGCCGCCCTCACCGCCCTGCTTCGCCATATAGCCCGCGACCATCATCGCGAGCATCGGCAGCATCTGCTTGAGCAGCCCGGCGTCGAGGCCGGTCTTCGCCGCCGCATCGCCCGCGACGGTGCGGCTGACGTCCTTCGAGCCGAAGATCTGGCCGAGCACCTCATTGCCCTGCCCGACCGGGGTCGGCTGTGATCCGAGCACCGAGTCGAGCAGCCCGCCACCGCCGAGCTGGCCGATCAGACCGCCGAGTCCTTCGAGCCCCCCGCCCTGCGCCTGCTTCTTGAATCCGCCGAGGATCGCGGGGAGCAGCGCGTCGGCGCCCTGCTGCGCGACGCCAGGCGAAACGCCCAATTCCTTCGCCATCGATTCGATGCCGCCGGCCTGCTGGAGAATGTCGGTCAGATTCATGGATGCCTCCGTCTGATGGCGCGGATCGAAATGCGCCGATGCGGGTTGTTATAGCAGCGCGCGGGGGGAGGACGAGTCCGTTCATTCTCCTGTCATCCCCCGGCGCCACGATGCAGTCTGCGGCCATGCATGTTCCGAACCGGCCGCACGAAGAAAGTGGGAGTCCCAATCATGAGCATTTTCGGCAAGATCAAGGATGCGATTTTCGGCAAGAAGGCCGCGGCCGCCGAGCCCGCCGCCGCCCCCGCGACGACTGCCGCCCCGGCCGCGCCGCAGCCCGTCCCCGCCGCGCCGGCCGCGATCAGCGAGGTCGATGTCGAGGCTATCCTGACCGCGCAGAACGCCTATGCGACCCAGCCGCTCAACTGGCGCACGTCGATCGTCGACCTGATGAAGCTGCTCGAAATCGACCCCAGCCTCCAGAACCGCAAGGAACTGGCGCAGGAGCTCGGCTATACCGGCGAACTCAACGGCAGCGCCGAGATGAACATCTGGCTGCACAAGGCGGTGATGCGCGAGCTCGCGGCCAACGGCGGCAAGGTGCCGGCCGACCTGACGGACTAGGATCAATCCTCCCCTTCAGGGGAGGGCAGCGAGACTTGGGAGCTTTGCTCCCTAGTCGCAGCGGGTGGGGTCCATCGGCCTTGCGCAACGTTTCGAGACCCCGCCCCAACCCAGTGCCAGGTAAACCGTCCCCCGGACGGTTTACCTGGCACTCCTGACGGGGAGGGGCTTTGCTACCATTGACCGCTGCGCGCCCACCCTCCAGAACCGGTTTCAACCGAAACCAGGGTCGCGAGGGAGCCGCCGCATGTCCGACAGATTTTCCACCCCCGTCAGCCGCCGCCAGACGCTCGCTGCGCTGGGCACCGGCACCGCGGGCCTCGCCATTGCCGCTCGCGTCCCCGCTGCCGCGGCGGAAGCCGCGCCCGCCGCACCCCCTGCATCGGCGCTGCTGTCCTCGATCGCCGACAATCTCCTCGCTCACGGCCCCGAAGGCGCGACCGCGCTCGGCATCGACACCGGCGAGCGCGCCAGGATGCGCGGGCAATTGTCCGACCGCTCGCCCGCCGGGGTGGCCGCGCTCGCCGCGACCCTGAAAGCCGACCTCGCGCGGGTGCGCACCGCCGACACCAGCGGGCTCGATCATCAGGCGCGCACCAGCCTCGCGGTGGTCGACAGCGCCTACAGCGTCGCGCTCGAGGGCTTCGCGCTTCCCTATGGCGACGTCGCGGTCGGCGGCTGGCGCAACACGCCCTATGTCGTGATCCAGAATGTCGGCGCCTATCTCGACGTGCCGCGATTTCTCGACAGCGATCATCCGGTGCGGAGTGCCGCCGATGCCGAGGCTTACCTCGCGCGCCTCAACGCCTATCCCGCCGCACTCGACGGCGAGACCGAGCGGCTGAAGGCGGCGGGCGCGCAGGGGCTGATCGCCCCCGCCTTCCTGATCGACGCCGCCCTGAAGCAGATGGACGCGAGCCTTGCCGACGCGCGCGCAGGCGGCGGGCTGGTCGACAGCCTCGTCCAGCGCACGGTCAAACAGACCATCGCCGGCGACTGGGGGCCGCGCGCCGAGCGGATCGTCAAGGGCGCGGTCGTCCCAGCGCTCGAACGCCAGATCGCCGAAATGCGCGCACAGCGGCCGAAAGCGACGATGGACGCAGGGCTATGGGCGCGGCCCGGCGGCGACCAATGGTATGCCTGGGGGCTGCGCGCCTCGACCACCACCCGCATGACCCCCGACGAGGTCCACCAGATGGGGCTCGACCAGCTCGCCGAGCTTCACGGGCGGATGGACCCGATCCTCAAGAAGCTCGGTTACAGCGAGGGCCCGGTCGGCGCGCGGATGAACGCGCTCGCGCAGGACCCGCGCTACAAATTCCCCGAAGGCGACAAGGGGCGCGAGGAGATCAAGACCTATATCCAGACCTGGCTCGGCAAAATCCGCGCCGAATTGCCGCGCGCCTTCCGCACGCTGGTGAAGGGCAATGTCGAGGTGAAGCGGCTCCCTCTGGCCGAGGAACCCGGCGCGCCCGCGGCCTATGGCGGCGCCGGGTCGATCGACGGCAGCATTCCCGGCAAATTCTGGATCAACCTGCGCACCACCGACCTCCACAGCAAATATTCGCTCCCCGACCTCGCGATGCACGAGGCGATTCCGGGGCATGTCTGGCAGGGCGAATATGCGAACCAGATGCCGCTGATCCGCTCGATGCTCGCCTTCAACGCCTATTCGGAGGGCTGGGCGCTCTATGCCGAGCAGCTCGCCGACGAGCTCGGCCTCTACGACGATTTCGAGGTCGGGCGGCTCGGCTATCTCCAGTCGCTGGCGTTCCGCGCCTGCCGCCTCGTCGTCGACACCGGGCTCCATGCGAAGCGCTGGACGCGCGAGGAAGGCGTCCGCTTCTTCGTCGAACGCAACGGGTCGAACCCGCTCGAAGTGTCCAGCGAGGTCGACCGCTATTGCAGCTGGGCGGGCCAGGCGTGCGGCTACAAGGTCGGCCACAGCGAGATCGTCCGCCAGCGCGGCCGCGCGCAGGCGGCGCTGGGGGCGAAATACGACCTGCGCGATTTCGACAATGTGGTGGTCGAAGGCGGCAACGTCCCGCTCGACGTGCTCGCGAAGAATGTCGACGAATATATCGCAGGCGGGAACGCCTGACCAACGTCACCCCGGGCTTGACCCGGGGCCCGCCTTTCTTTGTCCCAATGGCAACGGGTCGAAGCCGAAATCCTCGGCAAGATCGCGCCATGTCGGATTCTGCGCATTGATCAGGTCATATTTCCATTCGCGCAGCCAGCGTTTGACCTGCTTCTCGCGCAGGATCGCGGAATCCATCGTCTCATGTCGCTCGAACCAGACGAGGCGTTTGATTTCGTAACGCTTCGTGTGGCCGTCGAAGACGCCTTCACGGTGTTGATGGATGCGCCGGAGGAGGTTCGACGTCACGCCTGTGTAAAGCGTCCCATGCGATGATCGGGCGAGGATGTAGACGCAAGGTTGGCGCTCCATTCGAGGGAGACAAAGGCAAGGCAGGCCCCGGGTCAAGCCCGGGGTGACGGAGATAGAACCGTTTTCGCTCCAAATCTCCGTCATCCCCGACTTGATCGGGGACCCGCCTTTTCTTCACAACGGCAGCGGGAAAAGATCGGGTTCGACATACCCGCGCCGCGCCGCGACCGAGAACAGCAGCTCGCGGCTGTAGAAGCGCAGCGGCCAGTCGCGCGCTCCCATCGGCGACAGCAGCAGCGCGTTGACGCGCGCGGCCAGCCCGGTTTCGGTTGCCTCGGACAGGAACAACCGCACCCCCGCGACATAGGCGCGGGTGATGCTGTCGTGATAGCCGTTCCGGTCGTCGTTCACTCCGCCGACGCTCTCGTTGAAACGGCGGATCAGCCCGGCGATCTCGGCATCGATATCGATGTCCGGGCGCTCGGTCAGCAGCCACAGGCAGGCGGCGAGATGCGCCTCGTGCGTCCACGCCTCGCGCGGCAGCGCGCAGGCGAGCAGACCCTCGCCGAGCGCGCGGATGTCGGAATCGCGCTCGAACAGGCGCGGCGAAAAATCGGTGGTCATCGTCCGGTTCCTTCCGGGTGACGGGCCACCCGGAGGAACCGGGCGGGATCAGGCTGCGACGGCCGCCTGCGGAGCGGCCTGGCGGACGCCTTCATCGACATGGTCCGCGAATTGCGCGAAATTGTCGATGAATTGCTGCACCAGCGCCTCGGCGGTGCGGTCATAGGCCGCCTTGTCGGCCCACGCCTCGCGCGGGTCGAGCAGCGCGGCGTCGACCCCCGGCACCGCGACCGGAACGAGGAAGCCGAAATTGGGATCCTTGCGGAACTCGGCATCGTTCAGGCTGCCGTCGAGGGCCGCATTGAGCAGCGCGCGGGTCGCCTTGATCGGCATGCGCTTGATGCCGTCCATCGTCGCCATGCCGCCGGTCCAGCCGGTGTTGACGAGCCAGCACTGGACGCCGCCCTTCGCGATGCGTTCCTTCAAAAGATTGCCATAGACCGACGGGTGGCGCGGCATGAAGGGGGCGCCGAAGCAGGTCGAGAAGGTCGCCTCGGGCTCGGTCACGCCGATCTCGGTCCCCGCGACCTTCGCGGTATAGCCCGACAGGAAATGATACATCGCCTGGTCGGGGGTCAGCTTGGCGATCGGAGGCAGCACGCCGAAGGCGTCGGCGGTCAGCATGATCACCGTGCGCGGCACCGGCCCCATGTTCGCCTCCGACGCGTTCGGGATGAAGTCGATCGGGTAGGCGCCGCGGGTGTTCTCGGCGAGGCTGTTGTCGTCGAGATCCAGCGCGCGCGTCGCGGGGTCGATCACGACATTTTCGAGCACCGTGCCGAAGCGGCGGGTGGTCGCATAGATTTCGGGCTCGGCCTCTTCCGACAGGCGGATCATCTTGGCGTAGCAGCCGCCCTCGAAGTTGAAGACCGCGGTGTCCGACCAGCCATGCTCGTCGTCGCCGATCAGCGTCCGCGAGGCGTCGGCCGACAGCGTCGTCTTGCCGGTGCCCGACAGGCCGAAGAAGACCGCGGTGTCGCCCTCTGGCCCGATGTTCGCCGAGCAGTGCATCGGCATCACGCCATCGACGGGGAGCAGATAGTTGAGGATGCCGAACACCGACTTCTTCATCTCGCCGGCATAGGCGGTACCGCCGATCAGCACGAGCTTCTCGGCGAAGTTGACCGCGACCACCGTCTCGCTGCGCGTGCCGTGCTTCGCGGGGTCGGCGCGGAAGCTCGGCAGGTCGACGATCGTATATTCGCTGTCGAACGCCGCGAGTTCGGCCGTGGTCGGACGGCAGAGCAGGGTGCGGATGAACTGGCTGTGCCACGCGAGTTCGGTGACGACCTGGACGCCGACGCGATGCTCGGGCTGCGAGCCGCCGAAGAGCTGCTGGCGATAGAGGCGGTCGCGCGAGGCGAGATGCGCGAAGAAATCGGCCTTCAGCGCGGCGAAGTGCGCGGGCGTCATTGGGACGTTGGTCTTGCCCCACCAGATGGTGTCGGCAGTCTCGCCGTCCTGGACGATGAACTTGTCCTTCGCGCTGCGCCCGGTGTGCTTGCCGGTCGCGACGACGAGCGGGCCGTCCTTGGCGAGCAGGCCTTCACCGTGGCGCACCGCTTCCTCGACGAGCTGCGCCGTGCCCCAGTTTTCGGCCACGTCCGCCCGCGTTTCCACGGTCTCGCTACCGATCACCACCTTGGTCATTGTCCTGGCCTTTCCCTTTGCCGCCGGACCCTTGCATACCTATGCAATACCCGCCGAGCAAAAGGGCAGGCCCGCATCTTGAATGGGTGCCGACGATGACGCCGATTCCGAAAATTCCCGGTCGCGTTAGCGGCGATGGCCGATGAGGTCAAAGATTAAAGCGGGACTCGTGGCGGACGCGCGACGGGTGCGCCGTAAGGGAACCGGTGACATGCCGGCGCTGTTGTCGGTGGGTGCGGGATCGGCTAATCCGGCACCGGGTCCCGCCCCTACGGAAAGAGCATGACGGCAACCATCGCGCTGGTCGACGACGACCGCAACATCCTGCAATCCCTGTCGATCGCGCTGCAGGCCGAAGGCTTCGTCACGCGCGTCTATTCGGACGGCGAGGCGGCGCTGAAGCCGCTGATCGACAATCCGCCCGACCTCGCGGTCTTCGACATCAAGATGCCGCGGATGGACGGGCTCGAACTGCTCCGCCGGCTGCGCGAGAAGAGCCAGCTCCCCGTCATCTTCCTGACCAGCAAGGACGACGAGATCGACGAAGCGCTGGGGCTCGCGATGGGCGCCGACGACTATATCGCCAAGCCTTTCTCGCAGCGCTTGGTCATCGCGCGCATCCGCGCGATCCTGCGCCGCGTCGAGCTCAACAGGAACGCGCCGAGCGAGGAGGACGAGCCCGTCGCCGAGCCGATCACGCGCGGGCGGCTGACGATGGACCCGGCGCGGCACAAGGTCGCCTGGGACGGCCAGGACGTGACGCTGACCGTCACCGAATTCCTGATCCTCGAAACCCTCGCCAGCCGCCCCGGCATCGTGCGCAGCCGCAACCAGCTGATGGACGCGGCCTATCAGGACGATGTCTATATCGACGACCGCACGATCGACAGCCACATCAAGCGCCTGCGCCGCAAGTTCCGCGAGGTCGACCCCGACTTCGACGCGATCGCGACCCTCTATGGCGCCGGATACCGCTTTGCTGACGAGGGCTGACAACCGCGCCGCCGCGGCCGAGGACCTGCCGCTCGTCTGGTCGGCGCGCTGGTCGCTGACGACGCGCATCCTGGTGGTCAATATCCTCGCGGTCGCGCTTCTTGCCGGCGGCTTCTTCTATCTCGACACCTATCGCACCCGGCTGATCGACACGCGGATCGGGGTGATGGAGGATCAGCTCGCGATGCTCGACAGCGCGCTCGAATCGGCGCGGCCCGACCAGCGCGAGCGGCTGATCGGCGAATTCGCCCGCGCGACCGAGTCGCGGCTGCGCTTCTATGCCCCCGACGGGCACAAGCTCGACGACAGCTTCGCGCACGGCCCGCCGACCTACACGCTGCGCGATCCCGATCTGCAGCCGTGGAAGCGCGATGCGGCGCGCGCAATGGACCGCGGCATCGACTGGATCGTCGGCGCGCCCGCCTATCCCGAGTTCGAGGAGCCCGCGATCGATCGCGGCGGCGCCTGGCCCGAGGTCGTCGAGACGCAGCGCAGCGGCGAGGGCACGAGCCGCTTCCGCTACGCGCCCGAGCGCACCCCGCTGCTCAGCGCGACGCGGGTGGTCGACCTCGAAACCCCCGAAGTGATGCTGATGACGATCAACGCCCGCGACATCACGCGGACGGTGCGCGCCGAACGCTTCCGCCTCGCGGTCGTCCTCGCGATGGTGCTGATCGCGTCGGTGCTGCTTTCGCTCTTCCTCGCGCGCACCATCGTCCGCCCGCTGCGCCGCCTCGCGCGCGCCGCGGTGCGCGTCCGCCTCGGCCGCGCGCGCGAGGTGGTCGTCCCGCGCCTGCCGAGCCGCCGCGACGAGATCGGCACCCTCGCGCGCGCGCTCAGCGACATGACGCAGGCGCTGCGCGAGCGCATCGACGCCGGCGAGCATTTCGCCGCCGACGTGACGCACGAGCTCAAGAATCCGATCGCCTCGGTGCGCTCGGCGATCGAGGGGCTCGGCCGGGTCAGGACCGACGAACAGCGCGCCCAGTTGCTGGCCATCGCCGACGAGGACGTGCGGCGGCTCGACCGGCTGGTCAGCGACATCAGCGACGCGAGCCGCATCGACGCGCAATTGTCGCGTACCCTGTTCGAGCCGATCGACATCGGGCTGATGATCGAATCGATGCTCGCGTCGCGCGCGGCGCGCGCCGAACAGGGCGGCGGCCCGCAGCCGCGCATCGCCTTCGCCCGCCCGCGCAAGGGCGTCGCGACGGTGATGGGCGACGGCCACCGGCTCGAGCGCGCGATCGACAATATCATCGACAATGCGATCAGCTTCTCGCCCGAGGGCGGCCTCGTCTGCGTGCGCGCGACGCGGCTGGGACAGGAAGTGCATATCGGCGTCGACGACGACGGGCCGGGGATCGAACCCGCGCAGCGCGAGGCGATTTTCCGCCGCTTTCACAGCGAGCGCCCCGATGGCGAGGCTTTCGGACGCCACAGTGGGCTCGGCCTCGCGATCGCGCGCACCATCGTCGAGGGGCATGGCGGCACGATCGCGGCGGACGACCGCGACGACGGCAAGCCCGGCGCCAGCCTGCTGATCACCCTTCCCGCGGCGGAAGAAGGCGGGACAGCATAGCCCATCCGCCTTGCGGCGCCGCGCGCGCGCCGGTAAGCCTCGCCGCATGCTTCCGAGCCGGTCCTCTCTTCCCGTCGCCAATATCCACGCAAGCTGCGTCGCCGCCGGCAGCCGGGGGATTTTGCTGCTCGGCCCGTCGGGGCGCGGCAAGTCCGATCTGGCGCTGCGGCTGATCGACCGCGGCGCGCGGCTGGTCGCCGACGACCGCTGCGACGTCTGGTCCGAGCGCGGCCGACTGTGGTGCCGCCCGCCCGCCGAACTCGCCGGCAAGATGGAGGTGCGCGGCATCGGCATCGTCGAACAGCCGTGGACCGCGCCGGTGCCGATCGCGCTCGCGGTGCGACTGGCCGAGCGCTACGAGCGCATGCCCCCCGCGAACCAGGTCGAGACCGTGGCGGGACAGACGCTTCCCGCGGTGACGCTGTCGGCGTTCGAGGCCTCGGCGCCCGTCAAGATATTGCTCGCGCTCGACAGGCTGGAGGCCGCGGCATGAGCGATTCGATGCCGGCCGCCGCCGAACCGCGCCTGCTCCTCATCACCGGCCTGTCGGGCGCGGGCAAGTCGACCGTGCTCAAGGTGCTCGAGGATCTGGGGTGGGAGGTCGTCGACAATCTGCCGCTGTCGCTGCTCGAGCCGCTGATCGAGGCCCCCGTCAAGCCGAGCGAGGCGGCTCGCCCGATCGCGGTCGGTATCGACAGCCGCAGCCGCGGCTTCAAGCCGTCGCGGCTCGTCAAGCGGATCAAGGAATTGCGCGAGGCGGGCGGACGCGACATCCAGACGCTGTTCCTCGACTGTGCCGGGGCCGAACTCGAACGCCGCTTTTCCGAAACGCGGCGACGGCATCCGCTCGCCGAGGATCGCCCCGCCGCCGACGGCATCGCGCGCGAGCGCGAGATGATGGAATCGCTGCGCCGCTGGGCCGAGCATGTCGTCGACACGACCAATTACAGCAGCAACGACTTGCAGCAGGAAATCCGCCAGCGCTTCGCCGACGTCGGCGACGATGTGCCGTCGCTGACCGTGATGAGCTTCGGCTTCGCGCGCGGGCTGCCGCGCAACGCCGACCTGGTGTTCGACATGCGCTATCTGCGCAATCCGCACTGGGACGCGAAGCTGCGCCCGGGCACCGGGCTCGATGCCGACGTGTCCGCCTATATCGCCGCCGACCCCGCCTATGAGATGACGGTGGCGCAGATCGAGGCGCTGCTGCTCACCCTGCTGCCGCGCTACCGCGCCGAGGGCAAAAGCTATGTCACCATCGCGTTCGGCTGCACCGGCGGGCGGCACCGGTCGGTGCACGTCGCCGAGCGCGTCGCCCAGGCGCTGCGCATTGCGGGCCACGCCCCCAATGTCATCCATCGCAACCTTGACTCGGCCCCGCAAGATGGGCTTGAGGGCAAGCCCCCGCCCGCATCCGGCGGCAAAGCATAAGGGTCCCCGACTGCATGCCTAGCGATAAAGCATTGCCGCTCATCGGAATGGTTCTCGTGACGCACGGCCGACTCGCCGAGGAAATGGTCACCGCGATGGAGCATGTCGTCGGCCCGCAGCGCGCGGTGGCGACCGTGTGCATCGGCCCCAACGACAATATGGAGATGCGCCGCCGCGAAATCGCCGAGGCGATTCGCGCGGTCGACGAAGGGCGCGGCGTCATCATGCTGACCGACCTGTTCGGCGGCACCCCCTCCAACCTCGCGATCAGCCTGCTCGAAGCCGGGCGGACCGAGGTGATCGCGGGCGTCAACCTGCCGATGTTGATCCGGCTCGAAAGTGCGCGCAAGACGATGGAGTTGCGCCCGGCGGTGATCGCGGCGCGCGAGGCGGGCCAGAAATATATATCGGTGGCGTCGGAAATGCTGGGAGTGGGCCTTTGAGCGAATTGTCGGAGACCGTCGAAATCACCAACCAGCGCGGTCTTCACGCGCGCGCCAGCGCCAAATTCGTCACTTTCGTCAGTCGCCTGCCCGAGAGCGTGATGGTCGAGGTCGAAAAGGGCGGCAACCGCGTCAACGGCACCTCGATCATGGGGCTGATGATGCTCGGCGCGGCGAAGGGCGATTCGATCACCATCCACACGAAGGGCGACGGCGCCGACGCCGCGCTGCTCAAGCTCGTCGGACTGGTCAAGGACAGCTTCGGCGAGGATTGATCCCATGGCGGGTCGCCGCTCGAGAATCGAAAGCCTCTCCAATCCGCTGGTCAAGCGGATGCGGCTGCTGCGCGAGAAGCGCCACCGCCGCGCCGAGGGGCTGTTCCTCGCCGAAGGGCTGCGCATCGCGACCGAAGCGCGCGAGGCGGGGATACTGCCGCAATGGCTGTTCCTCGCCGATGAGGGCGCCGCGGCGCACCCGCTCGCGAAGGCCCTCGTCGAGGCGACGCTGGCGAGCAGCGGCGAGGTGGTCGACACGACGCCCGCGATCCTTTCCAAATTGTCGGGCAAGGACAATCCGCAGACGGTGGTCGGCATCTATGCCGAGCCGGAGACGCGCCTCGCCGATCTCGACCGCGCCGCCGCGCCGATCTGGCTCGTCGCCGAACGGCTGCGCGATCCGGGCAATCTCGGCACGATGCTGCGCACGGGCGACGCGGTCGGCGCCGGCGGGCTGATTCTCCTCGACGAATCGACCGATCCCTATGCGGTCGAGGCGGTGCGCGCGAGCATGGGGGCGATCTTCACCCAACGGCTGGTGCAGGCGCGCTGGGACGATTTCCTCGCCTGGCTGCGCGCAGGGCCGGGCGAGCTGGTCGCGACCTGGCTCGGCGACGACACGAAGGATTATCAGGCGGTGCGCTACGCGGCACCGACCTTCATCCTCATCGGCAATGAATCGCAGGGCCTGCCCGAAGCCTATGCCGCCGCCGCCGACGTGCGGGTGAAAATGCCGATGATGGGCAAGGCCGACAGCCTCAACGCCGCGGTCGCAGGCGCGGTAATGGCTTATGAGGTGCTGAACCAGCGGCGGAACCGATAGCCGCGGTTCAGCGTCCTGACATCTGAGCCGCAGCTATGCTCCGCGCTCACAGAATTTCGTCACCCTGAACTTGTTTCAGGGTCCATGGCCCGTCTTCTCGATCGGCGCAGCGCCGCAGGCGAGGTCGGGCCATGGATGCTGAAACGAGTTCAGCATGACGAAAGAAGGAGATAGCTGTCATGACCCGCTTCCTGCCCCTGCTCACCCTGCCCTTCGCCCTCGCCGCCTGCACCGCGATTCCGCCGCAAGCGCCCGGCGCCCAGCCCGCCACCTATATGGCGCTCGGCACCGAGCCCGGCTGGACGCTCGAGATCACCCCCGGGCTGCTCAACTATACCGGCGACTATGGCGACACGAAGATATTGGAACCGAACCCCGGCGCGCGGCCATCGTTCAACGGCGAGCGCTATGCCGGCAAGCGACTCGCCGTCGACGTCACCCACGCCGAATGCAGCGACGGGATGAGCGACCGCCGCTATCGCGACACGGTGACCGTCACCGCCGACGGCAAGACCGTGAAGGGCTGCGGCGGCGGCATCCTCGCGCCCGAGGAGCTCGCGGGGACGAACTGGACCTTCGTGTCGATCGGCGGAACCCCCATCGCCGCCGGCCGCCCGACCTCGCTCGCCTTCGACGGCAAGAAACTGAGCGGCAGCGCGGGCTGCAACCGCTTTTCGGGGACCTATACCAGCGACGGCAGGACGCTGCGCGCGGACCCGCTGATGGCGACCGAAATGGCGTGCCCCGGCGCGGGGATGACGCAGGAAGGCGCCTTCTTCACGCTGATGCGGGCGCCGGTGCGGCTCGACTTCCCGTCCGACGGTACGCTGGTGCTGACCGGCGCGGGCGGGCAGACGGCGGTGCTGAAACGGGCGATCTAGGACCCTCATCCCTGCGAAGACAGGAGCGACGGGTCATTCCCCGTCGTTGACCGCGCTCGGTGCCGCCGCGAGCTTGGCGAGCGGGCGGGCGGCCTGTTCGGCAACCGGCAGCGTAGGGATCTCCTTGCCGCCGGTCTCGACATCGAGCGCCTCGAACCGCTTCGCCTGCGTCAGCACCTGCGATTCGAAGCTGCCGACGAAGGCGTTGTAGGCGCCGGTCGCCTGGTCGAGATTCCTCCCCACCCGCGCGATATGCGTGCCCATCACGCTCATTCGCGCATAGAGCTCCTTGCCGAGCGCTGCGATCTCGCGCGCCTGCCCCGCGAGCTTTTCCTGCCGCCACACCGCCGCGACGGTGCGCGCGATCGCGATCAGATTGGTCGGGGTCGCGAGCAGTACCTTGCGCTCGAACGCATAGTCCCAGAGATCGGCGTCATGGTCGAGCGCCGCGGCGAGGAAATGCTCGCCGGGGACGAACATCACGACATAATCGGGCGTGTCGTCGAACTGGTTCCAATAGGCCTTGGCGCCGAGCGTGTTCACATGCGCCTTCATCGCCGCGGCGTGCGCCGCGAGATGCGCCGCCTTCTCGCCCTCGTCGACCGCGCCGAACGCGTCCTGATAGGCATTGAGCGACACTTTGGCGTCGATGACGAGGCTCTGCCCGCCCGGCACCTTGACGACGACGTCGGGGCGCAGCCGCCCGCCGTCGCCGTCCGCAACGCTCACCTCGGTCTGGAAATCGGCATGTTCGCTGAGCCCGCAGCTTTCGAGCACGTTGCGAAGCTGCTGTTCGCCCCAGCGCCCGCGCGCTTTCGGGGCGTTGCGCAGCGCGTTGACGAGCTTCGCGGCTTCGCTCGACACGCGTTCGGTGCCCTCGCGCATCGCCGCGATCTGGCCATGGAGCAAGCCGAAGGCGTCGCGCCGCTCGGCCTCGACCTTGCCCACCGCCTCCTCATATCGGGCGAGCCGCTCGTGCACCGGCTGGAGCAGCGACTTCAACGACTGCCCCGCGCTTTCCTCACTCTGCCGGAAGCGCTGGTCGGCGCGCTCGAGAAAGGCCTTCTGCGCCTCGCCGAGCATCGCCTGCCCGACCTCGCGGAACTGGGCGGTCAGCTGAAGCGCGACAAGAGCGTTTACAGTCTGTGACAAGACCGATTGCAGCACTCGCCACACCCCCAAACCCCCTTCATCGCCGATTCTAAGCACCCTCTGAGAAGCCGCTAAGCCGCCCCTCAGATGTGCCATCCGTCCCTGGCGAAATCAGTGCTGAGAGTGCGCCACGCGAGCGCCGCAGCCATGCTGAAAACTCCGTTACCGACGCCTCGGGTGCGGTCCACCCGATCGGCCATCCCATCATCCACTCGAAGAATTGCGGGTTGGAGATCAGGTCGCCGATCGATGACCCGGCGCCAAAGCTGAAGCTCACCCGGACCGGGTGCGGCGAGCGGGGCATCGAAACCGGCGTCCACCCCAGCGCCCGCATCGCTTGCCAGAGGTGCGTCCATGCCCGCGTCGCGTTGGTCAGGCTGAACTGCCCCGCGCTGCCCTTCGCGACATAGTGGGGCGCTGTCGGCCGGATGGTCCCGCCCACCATCAGGTCCGGCATATAGCCCGCGTCCGAGGCGGTCGGCGTAGGCCATGATGAATAGCCGTCGCCGGCGATGGCGAGCGCCTGCCTCTCGCGCTGTGAACAGGCCCGCTTTTGGGTGGAAGCCCAGGCGGCGAAGGCTTGCCGCGACCTCGGCAAATCCCAGATCGATGTGCCCCTCGACATTCTCCGCGAAGACGAGCGCCGGTTGAACTTCCCGGATGAGCCGCTCGACCTCGGGCCAGAGGTGGCGAGGGTCGCGCTTGCCGCGCCGCTTTCCGGCGTGGCTGAAGGGCTGGCAGGGATAGCCGGCAGAGAGGATATGAACGCGGCCGCGCCACGGTCGGCCGTCGAAGGATTTGAGATCGTCCCATACAGGTGCTGCATCCAGGGCCGCGTCCGCCATCCGCGCCACGAGAGTGGCCGCAGCATGAGCTTCCCGCTCGACGTAACATACAGTCCGATATCGGGGCTCGGCGATCCCGATCCCGAGATCGAGGCCGGCATAGCCGGCGCAGAGGGAGAGGCCGCGCAGCTCGGCGCGGCCGGGGGAACAAACAACCACAATGCTATTCTCCGCTGGCGGCTCGAACGGCGCTCGGAGACGGGCTCATGGGCCTCAGCTGATTGATTTGCCGGCATCGCCGGCACTTGATTTCTATAGCGCCCGCGACGGCATTTGTCTCGCACTTGAACAACAGGGCGCGGCAACCGCCGCACCGTATCTCTTCCTTCATCTTTGGCACCTATCCAGCCCCAGCCGGCCAGCCGGTGGGGGAGCGGAGCGATGCCGCGGCATCGCAAGGTGCGGGGCCTTATCCCTGCGGTGACGGGCGTTGCAGCGCCCGTTGCCTCCCCCTTATTCGGGGTCGGCGAATATCGGTCGATCGCGATCAATTCCTGATCAGTTCGACGGCGATCCAGCCGCCCGCCGCGCTGCTGACGTGAATGCCGCGCGCCCCGACCTGCCGGGGCGTGTCGAGCGTGATCCCGCCGTCGCCGTCGACCACGCGGATCGCGCGGCCGACCAGCGAGGGATGCGGCATCGGGCACCACAGCCCGGCGACCGCGGCGCCTAGGCCGAGAACGAAATAGTCGTGCCCGCCGTGCGTCGGGAAGGCATAGCAGCGGATCGCCTGATCAAAGCATTCGAAGGGCCCGCGCGCCTGGCTCCATTCGAACCACGCGTCCTGGGCGACATCGCGGGTGACCGGAACGGCATCGCCCAGCGTCAGGCAGTTCACCATGTGGAGGTAGGTCTTCATCGACTGGCTGATCACCCCCAGCGCGTTCGACTGCGCGAGGATCGCATCGTCCTCCAAATCCTTCCCCGCATAATAGCCATGCTGGTAGACGCCGGCGCCGCTGGTCAGCAGCTGCGTCAGGAAGCGCGCCGGCTTCTCGGGGTCGGCATATTCGCTGTAGAGCAGATAGTCCTCGGCGGGCGCGTCGGAGATGATCGGCGCGGCGCCATAGGTCGCGTGCCCCGGCGACCAGGCGCGCAGCTTGTCGGGCGCCAGCGCGTTGAGCCCCATGCGGATTTGCTGCTGCCCGTTCAGATAGTCGAACACGCGCAGCTTGAACGCTTCCTTCGCCTCGATCGTCGTGATCGTCTCGATGAAGCCGAAGGCGTTGAAGATATGGACCTGCGTCACGCCGACGATCGACGATATCGCCGCATTGGTATAATCGGGCGCTGTCGCCGTCCCGACCTGCGCGATCAGCCGGTCCTGCTGCTCGGCCGCGTTCATAATGTCGAAATGCTGGAAGATGCGGAAATCCGTGCCCGTCGCGTCCTGCCCCTTCGCCAGCTCGACGCCGTCGAGGAAGACGTTCCGGTCATAGTCGCGCATGATCGGCCGCAGGTCGCACCACTTCATGTCGGCGCTCTCGTTTTGCCCCACGGCCGGCAGCGTGAAGGCGATATCGGACGTCTCGGTGGCGCCAGAGACGTGGACGAACTTCGCCGGCGCCGCCGTCTTCACCAGATCGCGGTTGAAATCATAGTCGGCGGGCGTCCCGATATAGCGCGGAACCATCAGGATCATCTTGGTCAGGCCGGTGCCGACGCTGGAGATATATTGCTCGAACAGTCCGCTCAGAACCCATTGCTGGGTGATCACGCCATCGGTCAGCTCCCAGATCGACCCTATGTCGGCATTCGTCTTCCCATGCGCCCCCAGCCGCGCATAGCCGATGACGCCGTGGTTGTAGCTGTAATATTTCCCCATGAACCGCTGCGGCGTCCATTCGTCGGTGCCTGCGCTCTGGCGATAGGACAGCGCCGGAGAGCCGAAACGGTCGACGGTCTGGTCGAGCGGCGTGTCCTTGTCGATCACCCGGCTCTCGGCAAAGTCGACGCCGAGCGGGCGATTGATCTGGAGGCCGATGCTCGGCGGGTCGACGCGTAGCGTCTGCACTTCGTCCTTGTCGGCCGATCCCGCGCGCGCGGTGCGGACATAGATATACTCGTCGGGCCAGAAAACGTTGATCGGCGCGACCGGCTCAGCCGCCGCGACCAACCGTTTCGCACCCGCGGGGGCATAGGGCACGAACCCGACCGGCGCGGCGCCCTCGACCAGCACCAGCCCCTTGATCGCCGCCGCGAAGCCGGCGTCGGTCGCCTCGCCCGATCGAAAGTTGAAGCGGACGCCGCCGCCGACCGGCGCATCGGCGGGATAGGTGAAGGTGATCCGGCGATTGCCGGTAAAGCCGCCGTTCGGCGGCGCGGCACCGTCGAAGGTGCAGTCGGCGATCGGAATGCCCCCGTCCCAGGTGACGCCGTCGGGCTGATAGACGTGCAGCGCCGCGGCCGTGAAGGTCAGGAAGCCCCAGTCGGGCGGCGCGTCGTAATTATAGGCGGTATATTCGCCCCCCGGCGTCAGCGGGCGGCTCAGCGCGGTCACGCCATAACCCTGATAGATCGCCGTCCCGCCGATCGCGCCCGAGACCGTGTTGATCACCATCCCGCGAACGCTGCCCGCCGCGGCGGGGTCGAACAGGTTGCGCGTGTCGGCCTCCACGAAATTGGTGACCATGCCGGCGATGTCCGCCGCCGACGCGGCGATCTCCTCGGCCCAGCCTTTGGCGCTCTTGCTCCCCGGATCGCCCGGCTCGCCGTCGCCCTCGGCCCAAAGCTCGGCTTGGTCGACCAGCGGCTGCACCACGGTGGACAGCCCGTCATACAGCTCGGTGAACGGCCCCCAGGCGCCGTCGCGATAGACCCGCACGCCATTCTTCGTCGGCGTCGGATCGTCGGTCACGAAGACCACGCTCGGCTCGCCCACGCCCGGCGCGCCGACCGGCTCGGCCGCGACCGCGGGAATGCCCGCCGCGATCAGGCCGACCGCCGCCTCGATCACCGCGCCCAGCGCGCGCAGCTCGGCCTTCACCGGGTCGCGCAAGCCGCTCGATGCGACCCCCTCCATCGTGAAATCGCGGAATGCCGCGTCGAACGCATCCTTGATCGTCGCCATTGTCGTCTTCCTCGTCAGCTGATGACGGCCGACACCGACCCGGCGAGCGCGGACATGCCGCTCCCCGCCTTGAAGGCGCGGGCCCAATAATATCGGGTGCCTGCGGACAGGCTGGTTTCGGTGATCGTGACGATCGCGCCCAGACCGGCGACCTGATCGGGGCCGACCTGCACCGCCGTCCCGAAATCGTCCGTGCCGCTGCCATAAAGGCGCGCATAGGCAAGGCTCGATTGCGTCGGCATCCGAAAGCTGATCTCGGCCTCGCCGGTGCCGCCCTCGGCCGCCAGCTCGGTTGGCGGTCCCAGCGTGTTCGTCGCCTCGGGGGTGATGGTGTCGCTGACGGCCGCGCTCTCGCGATAGCCGACCGTGATGGCCCACACCTGCACCTGATATTCGACCCCGCTGTCCACCGGGCCGCTGCGCGCCGTCAGCTCGTCCTCGTCGACCGCCATCGTTACCCAGTCGCCGCCCGCCGCGGGTCGATACTGTGCCCGAAAGCCCAGGTCGGGACGCGGGCTCGCCCAGCTCGCGCCGATCGCCACGCCGTTCGTCTCGCCGAGCGCGATCGGCACGGCCGACAGGACGAGGTCGGTCGGGGGCGGGACCGTGGGAACGCTCGGCGTCATGTCGGGCGCCAGCGGCGGCACGCCTTCCTCCAGCTCGGCGTCGAACGCCCAATCCTCGGCCCGGACCTCGTCGAGCGCCTGGGGAAGCACGCGCTGCTGATCCAGCTCCAGCCGCAGCGGCCCGACCAGGAACACCGCGTCGATGCCGAGCTGGTCCGACCGCACCCGGCAAAAGCGCTTGCCGATCAGGTTGAGCCCGAACAGGTTGAGCGCCCCCGACAGGTGCCAGCGGTCGCCCAGGCGGGCGAGGTTGATCTTGCCGAGCCGCGACGCCTGGTTGTGATGCGGGGCAAAGAGGACCTCGATCGACTGGGGGTCGGTGTTGGGATCGTCCTCGGCGTCGGGATCGGCGACCGTCGCGCTCTCCTGCTCGCGATATCCGATCGCCGCCTCGGTATAGATCATCTTGACCGCGCTCACCGCGTGCCGTGCGTTCGGCCCGCGCTTCGCGGTCATCGACAGGATATGGTCGTCGGTGATGACGACGGTCGGCTCTTCATAGCGCCCCGTCATCAGGTTGAATTTCCAGTCGGCGTCCTGCCAGATATGGCCGTCGCACGCCTTCAGCATGTCCGCCATCACCTGCCGCCGCTCCTCGCTGGCGAGGCTGTAGCTGCCCCAGAGCCGCCACCGCGCGATCGTCTCGCCGGTCACCGTCGTCTCCGGCAGGTCGCTGAAATCCGCCTCGCGCGCGATCGACGCCCAGTTCACATTCTCATAGCCGAGGCCATAGCCGTCGGGGTGCGCGGCATAGTCGCCGATCACCAGTCCGGCATTGTCGCTCCACTCGCGCGTCGCCTTGTCGGCGATCCGGTGCGGGCCGTCGCCATAGATGGGATCGCCCGCCATTACCCGATCACCATCGTGCTGTCCTTGCGCGGGTCGTAGAGCTTCGCCGCCTTCCGCGTCTGGGTGTATTGGGGGATTTGGCCGTTATAGACCTCGCCGAAATATTTCTGCTTCACCGGGTCGCCGATGATCGCCGCATGCGCGCAGCCGCGCTGGCGATGGTCGGCCGTCCACTCGGGAAATTTCGCCGTCAGCTCGGCGATCGCCGTCTGATCGTCGGTCCCCGACCGCGTGTAGATGTGCACCGCCCCGCGGAACTTGGCGTCGGTGATCGTCCCGCCGACGACGGTGACCTTCTGGTCGTTGATCTTATGCTCCAGGATTTGGTCCTCTTCGCCGGTCCCCAGCGTCACCACCTTCGCGATCGTCCCGTTTCGGCTCTCGTAAAACGTCTCCTGGCCGCCCGTGCAGACGATGCCGTAATGCCGCTTCCGCGACCCGACCGCGACGCGGATATTCTGCTGCTGGTCGCTCGGCTTCGGCCGCGACGGGCCGAACAGCGCGTTGAGCAGCATCGACGCGCCGATCGTCACCACCGTGGCGACCAGCGTCGCCGCGAGTTGCGACAGCCCGATCTGAACCAGAAACCCTATCAGCGCTTGCGGCATGCGACCCTCCACGCCTGGACAAGTTCGCCGGCCGCGATCACCGCCGCGCGGTCGCCGCGTGCCGCCCACATCGCCGGCATCCGGCTCGACGCGCTCCGCGAGCAGATGCACGCTGTCAGCCCCGATCCGGGCAGCCGGACGAGCGCCACGTCGCCGCGCCGCGGCGCGAGGGTTCGCGCGCATCCCATCTCGGCGAGCGCGCGATCGGCGACCGTCTGGAACAGCGCGTCGCTGCGCATCAGCCGCCCCGCGCCGATTCGGCCGAACGCCCGCAGCCACATCGGCACTAGCCGGCCTTTCACCCGCGCCACATAGGCCAGCACGCTCAGCCCGCAATTGGCGAGCGCGAGGTCGAACGGCTCGGCCGCCCAGCGGTGCAGCTCGGCCGCGACGGCATCGATGCCGGCAGCCTGCGCGTCCGACTGGCGCATCATGCGCTCCAGGTCGGACGGCCGCACGGCGCCGCTCAGATCGAAGCTGTTCAATAGTCCGGCCATGTCAGCACCTTGTTGACGATCGCCCCGACGAACTCGAACCCCTTGTCGCCGGGAAAGCGGCGCTGCTGGTCGCGGTCGGTATACATGGCGTAGCGCGGCCGCGACCGCAGCGAGAACAGGCTCTCGGCCGACAGCGTCACCGACCGCTCGCCATTCTCGGCGTCGATCGTGAAAGTCGGCGCCAGGATGCGCCCCGCCCAGATCGGATAGGGCAGGTCGAGCGGGCGCTGGTTTCCCGGATCGGCGGGATCGTCGACGCCGAAGAACTGGATTAGCACCCGCACCAGCCGGCCCTTGCATTCGGGCTCGAACTCCTCGCGCGACAGCCGCAGCACGTCGGCATCGACCCCCGACAGGGTGAACGCCGCCTCGGGCGCCTCGCCGTTGACCGCTTGCTCGACGCCGCTCATCCCGCCCCAGCCGCCCAGCCCCGACCAGCGCCGATCGTCGTTGGTGCGCAGCTCGCCTTCGCCGTTCCACACCCCCATCGGCTGGGTGGTGAAATCGAAATGGACAAGGTTCGCGCATTCGACCTTGCCGCCGCCCAGCGCGGTCGCGATCGTCTCAGGGAAGAGGTCCATCGAACCTCTCCACAAGCTCCAGCGTCGGCCCGCCCCAGCGCCCGCGCTTCAGGGTCAGCTCGCCGCCCTCGTCGTCGGTCAGCCCCGCGATCATCACCGGGCGCAGCCGCAGGGGCTGGTCGACATAGTCGATCCGCAGCGTCGGCGAGCAGCGGATCGTCGCGACGCTGTCCGCCCAGGCGACCGCCGTCGCGATATAGGGTTGATCGTGCAGCCCGAAATAGAGGCCCGCCTGGAGCAGCGCGTCGAGATCGGCGCCGGCATAGCCGGAAAAGTCGGCCGTGATGGTCCGCTGCCCCTGGACGCCCGTCACCGTCACTCCCTCGACATCGCTGGTCGCATAGAGCGCGCCGTCCGAAAAGCCGGTCCCGTCCGAATGCGGGGCAAGGCCCGCCGCGATCTGCCGGTCCCTCGCCGCGAACCACATGTCGAACAGCGGGATGCGCAGCCGGTTCGCGCGCCCTTCGAGCGACGCGATCATCGCCCGCCACGCGAGGACCTCGGGACCGAACAACGTCTCGAACTCCAGCGTCATGCGGAACGGCGGGCGGATCGACGGCACCGCCTGCACCGACTCGTTGACGCTCGTCGTTAGCCCTACCGTCTTGCTCGGCGCGCGGATCGAAATGTCGGTCGGCGACAAGGTCGCCGGCCAGTCGAAGATTTCGGGCTGCCCGACCATCAGCCGCGCCTCGCCATATTGTCCTGGACGCGCGCGCCGACCCCGCGGTCATATTCGGCAAGGCCGCTGCGCACGTTCGCCTGCGACATGGCGTTCATCTGGCGCAGCAAATCTGCGGTCATCACCGCGCCGCGCAGGTCGAAATACATCGGCCCGGCCTCGCCCCCGCCGCCCATCTTGCGCAACGCCGAATTGGGCATGACGCCCACCCCGCCCGGCGTCGCGAACACCGGCTCGGGTCCAGCCTCGCCGACGATGCCAAAGCTGCCGTTGGGGATCAGTCCGCCATCGGCGAACATGCCGGCGAAGACCGAAGACAGCAGACCGCCACCGCCGCCGCCTCCACCGCCGAAGCCGCCGCCACCGCCGCCGCCGAGTGCATTGAGCAGCGGCATGATCACCATCTGCTGGATCGCGATGCGCAGCAGCTCGGCGATGATCTGCTTCGCGACTTGCTTGAACATGTCCCCGAGCGACTTTGCGCCCATGATGACATCGGTGAGACCGTCGCTCAGCCGGTCGAGTCCGTTGACGGCGACGCTTTCCAGTTCGTCGTTGATGTTGTTGCCGACGCCGGCCACCTCGCGGCGATAGCGCTCGAGCGGGCTTTCGTAGTTGCGGTTGAGCTGCTCCTGGTCGAGCGCGCGGCTCTTTTCGAGATTGGAAAGATCGACGAAGGCCGACCATCGGTCGCCGTCGCTCGCGGTCGTATCGTTGATCCGCGCTTCGAGCGCCGCCTTGCGGTCACGATACGCGATATCGAGCAACTGCTGGTCGATCGCACGGCGCCCCTCGCGCGTTTCGGCCAGCCTCATTTGCTTGTCGAGCAGCTCGGCTTCGCTGGCGTTCATCGCCTGGGCGATTTGCAGCGCCTGCTTCGCCAGTTCCTCGCGGCGGCGCCGGTCGAGCAACTCGCGTTCAAGGCTCGCCTTCTTCTCCAGCTCTGCGCGCAGCGTCGCCTTCTCGGCGTCGTCATAGTCCGAGTTCGCGTCGATCCGCCGCTTATGTTCGGCGGTCGCGATTTCCAGCCCCTGGCGTTCGAGCTGATAGCGTTCCTCGGCCGTCTGGCCGAGCTGCGCCTGAAGGTCGGCCTGCGCGTCCTGAAGACCGGCAAGATCGCGGCTATAGCGTTCCTTGCGGCGCTCTTCCTGCTCGGCCGCGCGCGCGGCGCGCTCCGCCGCCTGCGCGGCGCGGCGCTGCGCTTCCTCGGGGGAGGCGCTGCCCGACCAGGCGAAATGGAAATGATCGTCATGGTCGCCCTGGCTGCTCGCCGATCGGCCCGGCCCGAACAGCTGCTGGGTGCCCTTGGCATTGCGCCGGATCGAAACGCCGGCGTCCTCCAAAATCTTCTGGACCTCGGCCGTCGAATATCGGCCCATGCCGCCCTCGGGGATGAAGTCGATCGCCCGCCCGGCATAATGGTCGCTGCCCTTGACGTGCCTGCCGCCCGTCGTCGACGTGATCTGCGACCCGGCGCCGAACAGCATCTTGATCAGCGCCGTCATGTCCCCGACGCTGGCCGCGCGCGAGGCGGCGCCCGAGGCGCCGCCGCTCCGCTTCGCCGCGTTGGCCTTTTCGGTCTCCGATTTCTCCCAGCGGTTGATCTCTTTGAGCTTCTTCAGCTTCTCGTCGTAGGTGGCGATCTCGTCGCGAACGGCTTTGCGTCGCTGTTCGGCCTCGAACTTGATCTTGGCCGTCGTGTCGGTTTCGAGCTTCGCCATTTCCTCGGCGACGCTCGACGCGGCATCGCGCGCCTGCTGCGTGAGTTCGGTGATAGCGGCTTCATTCTCCGCGATCCGCGATTGCATGACACTGCGGCCAGCGGCCATCGCCGTGCCCGCGCCTTCGCCGCCCGCCCCGCGCGCGCTCAGCGTGTCCTCGTTGATCGACGCGAGCTGCGCCGCCAGGGCCTGCCGGAGCGCAAGGGCCTCCTTCAGCTTGGCAGCGGCCGCCGCAGAGGCCGCCGCGGCCGCCTCCAGCGTCGTTTCGTTCGCCTTCTTCTGCTCGGCATTATATTCGCGCAGCGCGGCGCGAACCTCGTCGATGCTATGTTTGCTGGCGTCGAGCTTATCCGTCCAGGTCTGGTTCGCCTTGCCCGCCTTGTCGGCCGCGTCCTCGCTATCGAGCAGATTGCCGATCAGCGGCACCAGCACGATCGCGGCCGTGCTCATCGCCATCGTCCACGGGCTGCCCATGAACGCCGCGAACTTGCTTGTCCCGCCCGACGCGCGCTGCACCGCCTGCGTGATCTGCCCGATCTGCGACGCGAATATCTGCATCGGCCGCGCGCCCAGCGAATACATCGTCGCGACGTCGCTGATCTGCATCGACAGCTGCTGCATGCCGGCGCGCTGCGCGTTCGACATTTTGGAAACCGCCGCCTGGCTGTTGCCGAACCGCTCCGCGCTCGCGCCGGCCCGGTCCATCGACTGGCCGAGCTGATCGGCCTTGCCCGACGTGGTGTCGAACGCCACGCCGAGCTGATCGCTCTTCCCCTTCGCCTTCGCGATCCCGGCATCGAGCCCGCGATCGTCGGTGCGCAGATAAAGCAGGGCTTCGCCGAGTGCTTCAGCCATCGCTGAGAGGCTCCTTATCGGCGCCTTCGTCGCCGGGGCTTGCATCCCCGGCGACCTCGGTCACTGTCGCCTTGCGAGTCGCGACAGAAAGGATCGGCCACCCATGGAAATCAGGATCAGCGGCGAACTGCCCGTCCGCTGCGAGTGCGGCCACGAACATGCGATATCGGTCGCTCGGCTGGAGGATGCATTTCACTGCCCCGCCTGCCGTGTCGAGGATCGGCTCACCGCCGAACAGATCGAGGCGGTCAAGGATCAGATGCGCAAGGCCGCGATCGATGCCGGCGTCGGGAAAGTCCGGGAAGCAATCGGCGAGGGTCTCGCGCGCAGCACGCGAGGCAGCAAGCACCTCACATACCGAAAGAAGTGATCGCACGATCGCGCCGGGACCATCGACGACAAGCTTCAGCTCGATCGGCCCTGTCAGCTCAGCCATCGCTCACCGCCTTCTTATCGGGCGCCGGCAACATTCTCACCCCGATGCCGACCATGCCGAGCTGCGCCGGGCTTGCCTTCACCTTGACCCGGCGACGGTCGCCCATCGCGGCGTCGCGCAGGCTGCGCATCTTCTGCCGCACCGTGCCCTTGTCGTAATGACCCATCGCCAGCGCCGTCGCGTCGATCCGCGCCAGCTGCTCCTCGGCCTTCAGCCGCGGCATCATGGTCAGATAAGCCCGCACCAGCGAAGCAGGCGCTTCAGCCAGCCACCATCGGGCGTCGCCGCCGTAATATCGCTGGAGCCGGGGGAGGACGTCGCCCCAGTCGGCTGGACGCCCATCGCCCGCGTGATCGCTCCCACTGCCGCGAGCTGCTTGCGCAGCAGGAGCGCGATAAAAACATTGGCGATCTCGCGGCGCTGCGCACCGCTCAGCGTCTCGAACACCGCCGCGGGCATATCGACCAGCGCCGCCTGCGCGACCTTGTCGACCAGGACGGCCAGCTCCGCGGCCTCCTCCTCGTCGGTCCCGGCCTCGATCGCCTCGATCCGCCGCGCCCAGACGCTGAAGCGGTGCGAGGCGAGAACCGACAGCTCGTCGACGCTGAACAGCTCGTATCGCGTCCCGTCGACGTCGATCGCGGGGCGCTGAATAAGTGTGTTGAGATCTAGCAGCACTTTTTCGGCCATGAATTTTCCTACGCCGGGAAGAGGGAGGGGGCGGGCCGGGCTATGCCCGGCCTGTGGGGGCGCCTCGCCCCGGAACGCCTTCCGGGGCGAGCACCAGGGCGATGCCGCGGCGCGCGCATTCGGCCTTGATCTCGGCCAGCTCGGTCGCGGCGTCCTGGGCGGCGCGCCGATGGTCGCGCACCGCCTTTTTGTGGGCGCGAAGCTTGCGGCTGACCGCATCCGCCCGCGCGCGCAGATCGCCGATCGGACGCATCGACGCGTCAGCCCTCGGGCAGCGCGTCGGCCGTCTGCATGATCAGGCGGCCGAACAGCTCGGTTTCAATCGCCGCCGCGAGGTCTTCGAGCGCATCGAAGTTCAGCTCGATGCCCGCGGGCACGCCCTTGTTGTAGAGAACGGTCGGGCTCGCCGCCTGATAGCAGCGCGGGACCTCATATTGCGCCGCGTATTTTTCGTCATAAGCCGACTTGCCGCGCGCCAGCAGCGCATATTGCTTGACCTCCTCGCCGCGCGACAGGCCGATCTTCTTGAACCCCGCCGTCCCGACGCCGGCCGCCGTCGCCGCCGGGTCCACGCCGCTCAGCGCCAGCGCATATTGCTCCAGCGTGTTGTCCCACAGCGTCACCGTGACCATCATGTCCTCTTCGGTGCGCAGCGCCTTGCGCGCGCCGACCGATCCCGCGGGACGGACCTTGTTGATCGACTGGCTGTGCTGGACGCTGACGCCGTCGTCGGAATAATTCTTGTCGCCGGACGTGCCGACCATCTTCCACTCGGCGGCGGGCGCCGCGTCGATCAGGGGAAAGGCCGTGCCGACCGGCGCGAGGTAAAGGGTCAGCGGGCCGCTGACGATTTCATAAGGCTCCATGGTTCAACTCCTTGTCAAAACGGGGGTCAGAGAGGCGGGCCGGCACACGGTCAGGCGACCGGCCTCAGCGAATAGAGAACTTGAAAGGACCGGAACGCCTGCGGCCATTGCGTGTCGCTGTCGCGCGCGTCGCCCGACCCGCCCGCGCGGTTCACCCAATGGATCAGCGTGCCGGCGATCACCTGCCGGTCGATCAGCCACAGCCGCGGCGCCGCCGTGCGGATCAGCGTGTCGGCATCGGCCTTCGTCGCGCCATAGGCGATCAGGTCGATCCGGGCCGTGTCGAACTCGGCCTTGCTCCGCGCCGTCATCGACACGCCGCCCGAAGGCGCGACAACCAGCGCGCTCTTCGGCCCGCGATCCAATATGTCGCCCTCCAGCGACCCGCCGAAGACGTCCTCGCCGGTCAGCGCCGTGGTCGGCCCGTCGGCGAGCAGCCACGCGACGAGCGCGCCGATCGGATCGGCCTCAGTCATCGCTCGCTCCCCCGCCGATCTTGGCGTGCGCCTTCTGGATACGCATCGCGAGCGACGGATAGACCGCGTCGGCCGCGGGCCGCAGATAGGGATAGGCCGGGATCGTCACCGACTTGCGCAGCACCACGCCGCCGCCCGGCAGCGGGATGGCGAGCGCCGCGGCGTTCTTCGCCGTGATCACGCCGCCGACCTCCAGTATCCGCGCCTGGACCGCGTCGTTGACGCCCCACACGCCCTCCACCCCCGTCGCGATCGGCCGCGCCGGATCGGTGACGTTGATCGCGCCCTCCAATATGCCGGTGCGGTTCTTCCACGGGTGGTTGCGCTTGGCATGATTGACCGCCGCGCCCATCGCCGCGTTGACGCCCTTGATCTGCGCCTCCTTCCACGCGGCCGACACCGCCTCGCCGTTCCAGGTCAGGCTCTTGCTAGGCACGATCCGCCTCCCGCCCGTCCAGGCTCTCGCGATCGTCGATCGACGGGACCGGCCCGACCTCGACCGCCATCGGCGGCGGGGTGCGGCCGAGGATGCGGACATGCACGGCGGCGCCGGCGTTCAGCGCCGCCAGCTCGGCGGGCGTCGGCAGCCACGCGGTCACCATCGCGGGCGTGTCCGGCCCGTTCACCGTGCAATGGATCGCCTCGTCGCGGATCGGCAGGCCGTTATAGCCCTGCGACTTGCCGACGATGCGCGTCGCCCCCTGGATCACGCCGATCTGCATCAGCCGACCCTCACCAGCGCGACTTCGCGGTGATTATGCTTGAAGTCGATCTCGCCCTCGATGCGTAGCGGCCCGCGGAACAGCACCGCGTCCCCCTTCGCGTTCGTGATCTGCGCGACCCGGTCGCCGGGCAGCAGCTCGGCGCCGAGCGCGATCATCATCCGCACGTCCTGCTGGACCGCGACCTTCTTGCTGTCGACGACGTCGACGCCGGCCTTCGGCGCCCAGGCGAAGCACGGCAGCACGCCATGCGGCTGATAGTCGGGCGCCGCGGGCGCGTTCCACCCGTTCTTGCCCACCGCGACATTGCGCTCGACATGCGCCCGCATCGTGAGGCGACGGCCGATCATCGCAGGAACGCCCGAATGACCTGGACGGCGAACGCCGCCAGCCAGAGCAGCGCCGCCCCGAGCAGCACCGCGCCCAGGTTGACGAATATGTCACGAAGGAAGCTCATGCCCACACCCCGTTGACCAGGACGATCGCCAGGACGCCGGCCACGGCGCCGAGGATGAACCAGACCAACCGGCTGGGCGCCGCGGCCTCTGCCGCCGTCCACCCAGCCCACCATGCGTCGTCGTCGACGAGCATGTTCGCCTGCGCGAACCCGTCGCTCCAGGCTTCGGATCGAACCTGTTCAAGAATGCCGGGCCTGCGCGTCATGCCTCGGCTCCCGGCAGCCGATAGTCATAGCCGTCGCCATATTTGCGAACCCGGCGCTCGACCGTCTCCAGCCAGACCCAGCGGCGGTCCTTCGCCCACCACTCGCCGACTTTGACCGGGCGCCACGCGAGCCACGGATGCCAGCCCTTTGCGGCCTGTCGGACCCGCCATTTATCGTCCAGCCAAAAGAGGCCGGCGATTGGCAGAAACCACAAGGCGGCGATCGCGGCGACCGCGATCACCGGCGAAAGCAGGATGAGCTGTGTCCGCTCGCTGGGGGCATGCCACTTCATCGCTCAGCCCTCGAAAATGCCTTCGCCGCCCACGGCGTTGGCCGCCCACAGGAAGGCGGTTTCGAATTGGGTTCGCGTGACGGCCAGCCCGCGCTTGTCGACGGTCGGATCGGCCGCCATCGCGTCGAGCATCGTCTTCACCGCGCCGATCGCGTCGCCTACCTTCCGGGTCACTTCGTCCATGTCTCTCTCTCTAAGCCAGCAGAAACCCGCTCGCCGGGATCAGCCCGGCAATGATGCTCTCGCGATCGGCGACCGGGTCGCCGCTCAGCGTGATCGAATAGTCGCCGGCGCGCTCGCTCTTCAGCCCGCCGCGATAGGACAGGTCGACCATCATCAGCTTGATGACCGCCTCGTCCCGCTGCGCCTGGCTGGCGCCCTGCGGAGTGTAGGTCAGCCGCACCAGCGGCGCCCAATAACCGCGCCCGTTCGGCCCGCCCGTCAGCCGCTGAAGCGTCCGCCCGCCGTGCAGCAAGCGATAATCGCCCGGTGCCAGCTCCAGCTCGGCCGCGGCGCCGCCGCTGTTGCCGGGATCGAGTTCGACGATCGTCAGCTCGGCGGTCGCGTCGATCGGCGGCAGGACGCGCAGCGTCCGGTTGAACCGGCTGTGCGGATCGTCGGGATCGCCCAGCTCGATCGTGACCGGTCCGACCGGGCCAAGGCGCGCGTCCAGCTCGGCGACGATCGCATCGATCATCGCCTGAAGCTCGGCATCGGACAGCTCCGACCCGCACCGTTCCTTGACCCGGTCGAGCAGCGGCATGGATCAGGCTCCTGTCTGACCCGCGCCGGCGTCGGCCCCGCCTTCCCCGCCAAGCTCGTTGCCGGGCTCCGCCTCGTGCAGTTCGATCGCCGAGGCGACGATCCCGCTCCAGTTGACCCGCGCGCCCATGCCCTCGACCTGCGGCGGCTTCGCCGGGTCGATCGCCGCGAGCTGCGCGAAGCTGGTGATGCCGGCAGCGCTCAGCGCCTTGACCGACGCGGCGCCGATGAACTTGACGCGCGTCAGGTCATCGGCCGCGGACGCCGTGCCCGCGTCGCCGGCGCCGCCCGCGCCCTTGGTGCCGCGGCCACCGCCCTTGTCGCCGTCCGGCGTCTTTTCCTTGTCCGGGCCGGGCGCCTTTTCCTTATCCTGGCCGGGCAGGCCTTCCTTCTGGTTGGGGGCGCGCGAATTGCCCTTGCCGATCGTCCCGTCCTTCAGCCCGAACCGCTGAACGGCGCTATCGGGGATTTCGTCGCCCTTCGCGGCATAGAGGCTTGCCGCCGCCCGATCGCCTTCGCGGACCAGCCGCTTGCTGTCGGCTGTCAGATACAGACGCTCCTTCGCAATCATGAAATCTCTCCTTCTTGTCCGATCACCCTGAGCCCGTCGAAGGGCTCAGTTCGTTTCGTAGAGGTCGACGATCACGGCCGAGCCGTTCAGCGCGGAGCCGAGGGTGACCGTGTTGCTCTCGACCGCGTCCTCGTCGACGGCGACGGTCGGATGGTTCGCCTCGCGCGCATTGTCGCGATAGGCGGCGATCACCGTGTCGCGCGAGAGCGCGACGGGCAGCCCCAGCTTCGCGCCGGTCCCGACGCGAACGCGCTCGGTGTTGGCGGTGTCATAGGGCGGCAGGGTGACCTGGGTGACGGTGCGGAACGCCTTGCTGCCGGCAACGACCGCCGCGCCCGCGAGCGCGATCGTCTCGCTGATCGGCTCGCCGAAGGCGTTGGTGCCTTCGATCTCGACGTCGCCGCTCACGTTGGCGTCATTGCCCTTGACCGTCAGGTTGCGCGGAACGTCCGGCTGGCCGGCGAACGCGTCGATCACGGTCGGATCGGCATCGTCCATAGCGGCATCGCCCAGGATGGCGTTGTCGGCGCCAAGCGCGACCTCGCCGATCTGACACGTCCGCACGCGCGGCTGGGAACCAGGCATCTTCATGGAAATTCTCCTCAAGCTTCCGGCTGGGCGCGCGGGAGAGAGTTGCGCGCCCAGCCGGTGCCGAAGCCGGGGGATCAAGGGACCAGCTCAAAGCACCCCGGCAGGCGATCGATTAGCCGGCGAGCCCGGTGCCCTGACAGAAGGCGGGCGGGCGGAAGGCGACGAGCGCAGTCCGCAGGTCGGCGCGCACGGTGCGCTGCCCCTTCTTGAACTGGTCGTTGACGTAGCCGATCTGCACGTCGACGCCGCGGCGCTCGACAAGGCTGATCCACGCCTGCTGGAACGACCCGGTGTAGCCCGTGCCCTGGGCATCGGCCGAGTTCTGCGCAACCGGCAGGCCCCACAGACGATCGGGGCCGGCCTCGCTCGGGCTGCCAAAGACATAGATGCCGTCGGCCGTGCGCAGCAGGCGGATACCCTCCCAGTCGAGCGGGTGCATGACGTGGTGCGTCGGCACCGCCTGCCCGTTCATGCGGATTTTCGTCATCATGCGATAGAAGACGTCGGGGACCGGATCGCCGCCGCGCGCCTGCACCTGGATACCGACGATATTCTTCAGGCCGCGAAGGTTCGAACCCGCGCCATCGCCGATCAGCGCCTGGCGATCGAGCCGCTGACGGCAGCCGAACGACAGGCGGCCGTTGATGTAGCTGCCCATGAACGGCACGTCTTCCAGCTGCTCGTCGGTGACGGGCAGGCTGTCGCCGATCTTGCGAACCGGGCTCGACTTTTCGGTGAAGACGAACTCCGATTCGGCATATTCGCCGCCCTCGGCGACTTCGACCGCGCCGTGGTTGCGCGTCGTCTCCTCCATGTAGGTGACCTGGGCATTGCCGGTGCGCGAGGTCGGAAGGATGTCGATCAGCTCGATCGGCCGCGTCGTATGCTCGACGAAACCGGGCAGGCGAACCGCCTCGGGCGCATAGCCCGCGGCCGTCGTCATCAGCGCCTTGGCGCCGATCGTGTTGCCGCTGGTCGCCATCGCGAGCAGATCGGTCGCCCAGACGTCGTCATAGGCGAGGTCGATCTGACCCTTGGCGCCCTTCTCGGCCCAGTCCAGGTAGAGCTTGTCGTCGGACACCAGTTCGCCGAGCGACTTGATCAGCCGCGGGCGATCGCCGCCCTTCTCGCCGCCACCCGGCAGGCCGAAGCCGCGGCGCGCCTTGCCGCGATCGGCATGGGCCTTGGCGGCATTGTCGGCAGCTTCGAGCGTCTCGACATGGCCCATGACCTCGTCCAGCTCGTCGTTCATCGCCTTCACCTTCTCGGCGACGGAGACCGAGCCTTTCACCTCAGCGCCGAAATAGGTGACCTTGTTGTAATCATACTGGCCGTCGTCGGTCTTCGCCTCGGCAAAAACCTTGCCCAGATTGTCCTGAAGGGTCTGCGCCTTTTCGCGGGCGTCCTTCAGCGTCAAACTCTTCACCGTCATCGCATGCTGCTCCCTATGGGTGGTCGGAAAATCCGGCCCATGTGGCAGCAGCGATGGCGGGCGTTCGCCCCGGAACATGTTCCGGGGCAGCGGCGGACAGACGATGCGGGGGGTCGCGCCGATGTAACCGAACTCGGCGCCCGATGACAACAGGCTCCCGATCACCCACGGGTCGCCCCGCGCCGCTGGGTGGAAATAGCGCCCTAAGAGGGCTGAGAAGCCGCTAAGAAGGCTGGCGCATGAAAAAGGCGATGCCGAGGGCCTCGGCATCGCCTGACACGCTCCTGGAGCGAATTTCGCTGGGGCCGACGATCAGCGCCGCAGCGTCTGCCGATATTGGAGGAAATGCGACAGCGCCGTGTCCCGGCCCAGCGCCTCTTTCACCGCCGCCTCGTCGACCTCGCCATCGGCGCCGGTGAAGACACGCCCGATCGCGTCGTGGATCTCGCGCAGCTGCTTGAGGCCAGAGGCCGATACCGCGTTCGGGTCCTCGTCGATCGCCGACGCCATCTCGCCGAGCCCGCCGATCAGCGACGCGAAATGCTCGTCGCGCAGCTTCGCGCCCTTGATGGCGATCGTGCGGGTTCCGATGCCGGCGCCGCGCAGCACCGGCGACACCTCGTCGACGTCCAGCTTCTTCAGCACGCGCACCCGGCTGTTGCCCGACACCCGATAGTCCATGTCGACGATGTTGTAGCCATAGGACCATTCCTGAACCGGGTCGCCCGTCTCCAGGTCGAACAACAGCGCCTGGTGCCACTCGCGCCCCGCTTCGGTCTTCAGGTTCAGGTTCAGCTCGGCAAAGGCCGTGTCGCCCTCCTCATAGACCCGCGCCTTGCCGAACGGCATCTTCCGCCGATCGTGCGCCGGCATCATCATCGCCCACTGGTGCCCGCCCGCCTTCCATGCGAAGGCGCCGCGATCATAGGTGTCGCCGTCATTGTCGACCGCCGACAGCGTCGCCAGCTCGGCCAGCCCCTTGCCGCTCTCGTCCATCGCTTTGATGGTCATGGATTTCGTCTGCAACATCATCTGTCAGTCCTCTTCGAAATTGGGGGCAAAGCTCAATGTGCCGTTGGGATGCTCGGCGTCGGCCATCACCACCGCCTGCTGGATGCCGACGATCGAGCCGTCGCGCGCGATATGCGAGAGCAGCGACCGGCCCGGCCCGAGCCGGCCGTCGAACACGATGAACGACGAGACGCCGGCCGCGCGCCCCCGCTCGATCGTCGAGATATTCTGCGCATATTTCGCCTCGGTCCGCGCGATCCGCAGCGCGCGCACTTCGGGATCGAGCGACGGTCCCGATGCGACGGCGGGCAGGATGCGCGCCGCGAGCTGCACCGCGCCTTCGCCCGCCGCCCGGCCCTCGGCCAGCGCGTCGAACACCGCGGCGCGCGTCTGCCGGTCGAGATCGACAAGCCCGGCCCGCCGCCCGCCCGCCGCGACGATCGACTGCGCGACCTGATCGGGCAGCGAAGCGCCGAGCCCCGCGGCTTCGGCTGCATCCCCGGTCGCCTTGCCGATCTCCAGATATTGCGCCTCATAGATCGCCCGCAAATCGCTCGCCCATTTCGGGATGCCCAGCCGGTCGAGGATCATGTCGACGAGCAGATCGTCGCTCTTCGCCCCCCGCGCCTTTCCGAACTGCTCCTCGAGGAGTTCGGCCGACGCTTCGACAGCGGCCCGGCCGAGTCGGTCGAAGAAGCCAATGAGAGGTTTCTTATACGCCTCTACCAGCCCCTTTTCCTGCCGCTGAAGCATCAGCAGATAGGCGGCGCCGCGCTGGTAGGCGTCCTGGCTGGCGGCGCGCCCCTTCGCCCCGCGCCCCTTCGGCGTCGCATCGGGCTCGGATCGCTCGCCGTTTTCGGGAACCTCGATCATCGAAATCTTGCGCAGGTAGAAACGATGGCTGTCGTCGGCATCGAGGCCGAGTGCCTGGCGCGCTTCATAGAGCTGCGCCGCGCCCGCTTCGAATATCTTGATCCAGCGATCGGCCTTCTTGTCCTCGTCCTCCTGCATCGCCGGCACGTCCGACGTGTCGAAAAAGACGTCGAGCCCATCGGCCTTTCCGAACTGCGGCAAAAGCGACCGCTTCAGCTCGTCGGCCGCGAGACGGCAGAGCGGCAGCACGCCATTCTGCCACGCCTGCTTGCCGAGCTGCTCCATCGTCGCGCCGACCTTGGTCTGCTGAAGCCCGGCGCCGAAGCCGACGACAGCGGCGGGAATGCCGATCGCGGCGCACACCCGCTCCTCGGCGACGTCGCGCGCGCCGCCCGTGTCCATCATCTGGGGATTGAAGCCGAAGGCGCTGACCTCGGTCGGCGCGCCCAGGACGAGCGGGCTCCCGCGGCCGTCGCCGCTGAACTGCGACCGCACGTAGGTCTTGGTCGCCTCGACGTCGGCGGGATTGGGCATCGCGCCGCCCTTGGGGCTGATCACGACGCCGGGCACGCCCATGTTGCGGAGCAGCGCCGACACGAAATTGCTGCTCTCCAGGTCCATGAAGATTTCGCGCAGCGCGTTGTCGATCGGCGCCAGCCCCTTGCGGGGATTGCGCGGGTTGATGCCGTGCCGGAAATGGATCACGTCCGCGGGGTCGATCTCCATCGACGCCGCCCCGCCGCCCGGCGAATAGAGATAGTGCGAGATGAAGACGCTGCCGTCCGCGGGCCATTTCGGCTCCAGCATCCAATGCGGGATATACCAAAGCTCGGCGGGCCGGCCGAGGCCGTTGCGGACGATCAGCCAATAGGCATTGCCGTCCAGGATCATGCTCAGCACATAGCCCCACCACAGCACGATATCCCCGTAATAGGGGTTCGGGCTCTGGATCAGCGCGAGCATCAGGTGATCGGGCAGGTCATCGACCGCACCCTTCCGGTTCCGCTGCCGGACCATCAGCGTCGCCTCGGGCAGCGCGCGCTGCACCCATTGCACCGGCGCCATGACCACCGACGCGTCCAGGCAGTCGCCGATCTCCTTGCGATAGTCGAAGCGGGTCCGCCGCAGCAGACCGCCAAAGAATGGCGCGGTGCCGCCGTGCCGGAAATTGTCGATCGTCGCGCGGACGGCTTTGACGAAGCCTGTCCTGAGCGCATGGAATGCAGTCGAAGGGCGGCCGATCATGCCGGTATCCAATCCTGGTCTAGTTTCGAGGCCGGCGCCGGCTGGTCGAGGAGCGGGCGCCAGCGCGCGCCCTCGATGCCGGTCGCCGCGTGGATCGCGAGGCCGAGCGCCCAGAAGCGGTCGGCGTGGCCGTCTGGCGTGCGCTCGGCGGTGAAGCGGATATTGCCCGCGGCGCTGACCTGCTTGGTCACCGACCGCAGGTCGGCCCGGATCGCCTTGTCATAGGGGATGCGAAGGCGCCGATCCTCCATCGTCGCGCGCACCGGATAGGCGAGCGCTTCCTTGACCCGCGGCGTGAAGGTTACCGCTTCCACCGCATAGTGACCGAACTTGCGCTGCGCGTCGTCGGCCCAGCCGATGCCGAGGCCGGTGGCGTCCATGCAAGTGCGCGCGCAACGCTCCATCCACGGCCAGATGACCGCCTCTTGGTCGGCCTTGGTCATGTTCTGGAGGCACTCGATATGGCGGGTGTAGAAGACGTCGCCGAGGCGCTCGATCACCCACAGGACGGTCAGGTCCTTCTTGCGGCCGATGTCGACGCCGGCGAACAGCTCGCCGCCCTCGCAGCGCGTCCAGTCGGTGCCGCCCGCATATTCGGCGGCCGCGATCAGATCATATTCCAGGAACGCCGCATCGTCGTCGGCCGCGATGCACATATACTCCTGAAGGAAGCTCTCCTCGTCGGCGCAGCCGGATTTGACGAAGTCGAAATATTCGGCCTCGGTCATGTCCTGGAGTTCGTGATCGGCGGGGAGGTTCTGCTGGAGCTTCCAGAGCAGCCCTTCGTCCAGGGCCATCTGCAACGTCACCGTGTGCATGCTGATGCCCTTGGGGTTTCCGCCCTCTTCGACCTCGCGGACAAGCGTGTTGAAGAAATTCTTCGATCCACGCGGCGTCGATATGACCTCCATCGAACCGCCCCAGGTGATGCCGGGGTAGGCGATCGACCAGAGCTTGCGCGGGTCGGGATGAAGCGCGAACTCGTCTAGGATTCGCCCGCCGCGCTTGCCGGCCTGGGCGTCGGGGTTCGAACTCATGGAATGAATGCGCCGGTCATTGGGAAAGCGCAGCACATAGGCCGAGTGCTTTTCCTTCGGATCGAGCACCACTTCGCCCAGATCGCGGGCGGCGACGTCCATCGCTTGCGCCCACAGCTTGCAGTCCTCGAGGAAGAGGCGCGCCTGGATATCGTCACGCGACGACACCCACTGATCATAGCGGGCGCCCTGCACGGCCGTCCGCTTGTCGGCCGCATAGGCGGTCGCCCAGGAAAAGCCGAGCTGGCGCCCCTTGCGCGCCAGTTTGAGACGGCTGTTGTCCTCGATCCAGCGCGACTGGAAGGGCAGGAAGATCGCGCCGCGGTTGGCGGGGATGATGCGCGCGCGGCCCATCAAACCTGTCCGGTGGTCAGAAGGTTCGTGATCTTGCTCAGCGTGTCGACGCCGACGCCAGCCGCCGCACCAACCTCGGCGACCGCCGCCGCCGCCTTCGCCAGCCGCTGCTCGACCTCGGCCTCCAGCTGGCGACGATGCTCGGCCGACACCTTCTGCGCCGCGACCGCCGACGATACGGCGCGCGACAGCTCCATCAGCCCCTTGCTGCTGACCTCGCCGCCTTCCAGCAGCTCCAGCGCCGACACCTTCACCATCTCGGCGATCATCATCGTGACATGGTCCGGCCCGTCGGTGCCGAGCGACGGCACCAGCTCGGACGCGATTTGGCGCGCCTCGTCGAGACGGCGGAACTGGACCGCCTTACGGAGCGACCAGCGCCCCCAGGCCGATTTCGTGATCGGCGCGATGCCGCGATCCGCCAGCCGCGCGTTGAACTCGACCAGGATCATCTTCGCGGGCTTCGTGCGCTCGCGCAGCTGATCCAGCGCCCAGACGATATCGGGCTCCGCCTCGGGGGGCAGCAGGTCGATCGACGACAGGCGCCCGCGGCCGTCCTGCCGCCCCTTGTCGTCCCCGGCGCTCATTCAGCGAAATTCCGCAGGCGGCGTGATGCCCGAGATGATCGACCGCTCGTCCAGATGGTCGCGGCCCGCGGGCGTGATCTTCGCGATCGCGATATCGCCCGCGCGCGTCAGTTCGATCGCCTCCAGCTGCGCGAGCTTGACGAGCTGCGTGTCGATCCACTCGACCGGGCGGACGAAATAGACGTCGAGCACGCGGCGCAGCGACACCGAATTGAGCGTGCCGTTCATCTGCTGGGCCAGCTCGCGCAAGATGATCAGGCGCGCATCGAGCGCGACCTTGTCCTTCCAGCTCATGCCTTTTCGCTCCGCAGATACTCGTCCATGCGGCGCACGGTCGTAGCGAGGCCGGTCAGCGTGCCGTCCAGCCGTTTGACGTGCCCGTCGAGCTGGGCGATCGACAGGCGAAGCTCCGTGACCTGCTCGCCGGTCGGCGCGTGCTTCGCTTCGCCTTCCAGCGCCTGAATGCGCCGATCATGGTCCTTCAGGTCGGTGCTGTGCTTCTCCAGCCGGTCGGTCATCCCCTTGGTGCTGCGGCTCAGCATGTTCCAGGCCATGTTGATGATGCCCAGGGCAAGGCCGACCGCGCCGGCCCATTGGGTGAAAAGCTGCAAATCCATTACCAACCCCGCTTTGCGGCGCGCTCGCGCCGCGCTTCACAATTTGCGCAGCGGCGGGCCGATGGCATCGCCGCCCGCCGCCCCTTCGAAATCTCCTCGCCGCAATCCCCGCATTCGGCCCGGCCCGGTTCGGCCAGATGCTTGCGGATGCCGGCGATCCTCGTGTCGCGCTCCAGATCGACCATCGCCTCGGCATGCTCGATCGCGCGGTTACCCGCGTGGCGCATCAGCCCGCCGCGTCATCCGGTGGCGTCGCGCCGATCCGTTGCTTGGCGCGCAGCCGGCCGAAGATGACGAACAGGGCGAACACCCCCGTCGCGATGTTGCTGACCGCGCCGCCGATCCCGGCCGCGTCGTCGCTGCTGACGCCGATCCCCAGCTCGGGGGCCACGGTGATGATGAAGACGCCGATCGCGCCCCAGATCGTTTTCGACTGCCACCAGGGCTTGGGACTATTCGTCACCGTTCGGCTCCTTCTGCTGTGGGGATTGCTGGGTCGCCGCCCAGATGCGCTGCTGCGCCGCGACCCAGTTGATCAGCTCGTCGAGCTGGATCGCCTGCTCGGTCGCGATCAGGGCGTCGCCGGTCCCGAGGGCGTCGCGGGAAGGAAATCCAGCTTCGCAGGCCGCGCCATCAACCCCTCGGGCGGGATCGGGAAGGCCGGGCACTGCCGCGCCTCGGCGACTGCCGGGATCGGCTGCGGCGGCTTCGGCCCGCACGCTGACAGCAGCAGCGCGGGCGCGAGCATCGGCAATACGCGCGTCAAAGGCATCGGAAATTCTCCTCGTCTCGGCAGCCTGGACCTGCTCGGTCAGCTGCTTGTTCTGCGCGTCCAGGATGCGCGCCGTCGCGGTCGCCGCCCGGTAATTGGCGACGGTCGCCCCGTGGGCGGTCTGCTCGGCCAGAAGGTCGGCCTCGGCGCCGCGCAGCTCGGCGCGCAGGATCAGCGCCCAGGCGAGCAGCCCGCCGATCGGCACGATCCACCAGAAGCGGCGAAGCAGCGTCCAGGCAGCCGCCCAGCTCATTCCGCGTTACCCAGGCGATTGGCGAGCCAGCCATAGACGAACGCCTCCTGGCTCGGCCGCTGCTCCGCGAGCGCGATGTAGCGCTCGCCCTGGAGCGCATCGAGCGCGCGCACCAGCACCGCCTCGCCGGCCTTGCCGCGCGTCCTAAGAAAGCCGTCGAGCGCCGAAAGCGTGCGCGGCCCGACCGCGCGATCGATGGACAGATCGGGATAGTCGCGCGCCGACCGGTTGAGCGCGTTGAGCGCGCGCTGGAGGAAGCCGGCCGCTGTCCCGATGCCCATGTTGATGCCGGTGTCGAACAGCTCGGCCGCGACCAGCGGCGCGCGCTCGGCAATCCGGTCGAACCCCGGCTTCGTCCAATAGAGCCTGCGATAGATCGCCGCCGCGACGTCGCGCGGCAGGCTGCGCATCGGCCCGGCATAGCCATTGGCCCGCGCCACCTCTTCGGTGATACCCCAGCACGTCGGCCCGCCGCGATCGGCGGGATGGTCCACATAGCGCCCCTCGCGATCGATGACCGCGTCGATCAGCTTTTCGATATCCGCCATCGCGGCCACTCCCTACGCAGGAGGCGCGCCTGTCGCGCGCCGTCGTCGGGATCGGGCTAATGGTCAGGAGGGAGGATCGCGCCCCGGAACATATTCCGGGCCAAGCGCCGAGAGGATCGTCAGAAGAGGCTGAGCTGGCCGTCGTTGCGCTTGATGCCGAGCTTCTTGCGGCGCAGGCGGATGCCGCGGATCGTGTAACCAGTCCGCAGCGCTATGTCACGTTCGGACATGTCGGCGCCGAGCAGCTCGTCGACCTGGGCGCGTGCCGACGCCGCCGACCCCGTCGGCCCCAGCGGCAGCTCCAGCCGGCGCGGGCGCCCCTGTCCGCGGGTCAGGTGCGCGCAGACGGCCTTGGCCTCGTCGCGGCCGATCAGGCGGCAAAGCCAATGATCATTGGCCGGGACGGGCGGAATATAGATCGACGTGCCGCCCCGGACGCGCGCGATCGTCAGCGCGGCGTCTTCGCCCGCGACCTCGGCGATCTCGGTCAGGATCGGCGGCAGGTTCATGTCAGCCGCGGCTCCCCCGAGGATCGAGCATGCGGGCGCGCACGCCGGGGTTGCCTTCGTCCATCACCGTGGTGACCGTGCCCGACCGGATGACATAGGCGAGCCCGTCTGCGACGATCAGATAGTCGCCGCCACCGATGGTATCGGCAGCCGTCGCCGCCCGGTCGAGCGAGGTTTCCAGCTGCGCGCGCAGCTGCTCGACCGCGAGCCCGCCCGCCCGTTCGAGGAAGCGCAGCAAGGCATGGTCGGAAACGCGGGGGGCGGTCATTCCGACGCAATCCCCTGCTGCTCGGCGGCAACGCGGATGATCGCGGCCAAGCTGGAGACGATTTCGGCGCGGATATCCTCGTCCAGTCCAAGAAAGCCCTGCTTGATGCCTCGCCGATCGTTCAGGTCAGAAAGAACGCCGCGTGCTGCGGCGTGCGCCCAATCGGTCGGCGGCGGCGGGTTCTCGCCATCATCCTGCCACCAAGTGTCAGGCGCGTCGAAAGGCCACTTCGCCCCATGGGCCAGCGTGATCTGAGCTACGTTCACCGGTTCGTTCGCCATCGTCAATCTCTCATCATCCAGGGGGCATTCTCGGGGGCGGGGCCTTGCGGCGGCTCGGCGCCGATCGGCGCGCCCGGCGCGACCGCGGCGCGGCCGCAGCGCTGGATCACCGCCAGCCGCTCCCGCGCCCGCCGCGCGCTCTCGCGCACCAGCTCGGCCTCGGCTTCGCGCAGCGTCAGCCCATGTTCGCGCGCATATTCGAAAATCTCGCGATGACGCCGCAGCGCGGCCGCGCGAGCAGGACAGGGAGTGCTCATTTGCCCCCCTTCGTCGTCATGCGCAGGCCGAAAGCCACGCTGCAGCTGCCATCCTTGCGGATGCGCACCGTGACGGTTTCCCCGTCGCCATAGGTCGCCCTCAGGCCGAGAATGCGCCCGCCGCCATTCTCACGGCTGCCGATGATTTCGCGCGGCGTCCCCTCGAAAACGTGCCCGCTCATTTGGCCGATCATCGCCGCCAGATCGTCGAACTCGCCGCCCGGCGCGACTTTCCAGCGATAAGAGCCGGCGCGCCGGCCGCGTTTCGCTTTCGCCATCACTTCGCCTCCCTGATCCGCGCGCCCAGCGCTGCGATGATCGCGTCCAGCTCGCCGGTGCGAACCGCGGGGCTGTCGACATAGCGCTCGCCCAGGCCGAGCAGCCGATGCTGCGCCGCGATCACCGCGACCTTGTTGGCGCGGCCGTCCGCGTCGCCGGCCTTCGGCCATTCGACCCCGGCCCCTCCCTTATCGACCGGGCGCGCCATCCATTTCTTGAGCGCCTCGATCACCGCCGCTGCGTCGCGCTGGTCGCGAACCCAGTTCAGGTGGCTGATCCCCGTCTGCCGCTCGGCGAAGGCGATCAGCGCCCGTTCGTGCCGGTTGTGCGCCACGCCCAGGTTCCACGCCGACAGCCAGAGCGCGACGAGCTTGGGCGCATAGGGACCCGTCAGCGCGCCGTTGCGATTGACCGGCTTGAACCCCAGCCGCTTCATTTCCTCGATCACCGCCTGCGCGCCGTCCGGCGTCAGCGCCTTCGCCGACGACTGTCCGCCCGCGCGCAGCAACAGCGCGCGATAATCGTCCTCGTCCATCCGCAGCTCGCGCTTCGCGACATGGATCAGCTTGATCGCCGCGCTCACGACGGCACCCCGCAACGATCGGGATGATGGCGCCGGAGTGCTTTGAGCAGGTCGGCGCTTCCCAGGCGCGCCTCTTCGCTCCATCTTTCGCGGCCGCTATAGCTGCAGCGATTGACCGTATCGCGGATGAAGGCGGGCCGAAGATCGGGGCGCGCCGCGATGATCTCGTCGGGTTTCAGGCCCTGATCCGCGAGTGAGAGGACGTCCCGCTCCTTCTGGAGCAGGCCGTCCGATCCGACCGGCCGACTTCCGTCATATTTCCTGGTCATCAAAGCACCTCGTAGAAAGCGATGTCGAAGGGATGCCCGGTCAGCGACCACCGGGCGCTTTCCGCCGCCCAGCCGCGCGGCGCGGTCGGCGACACGGGCTCGCGCCCGCAGATCGAACCCTCGGCCAGCTGCACGATCACACGCTTGCCTTCCGCGTCGGGCGGCAGATGGCCGGGGTTCGGTGTCACGACGCGGCGCCGCAGCGATGGGGAAAGCGCGCGGTGAGCGCTGCGACCAGCGCCGCCGAGCCCTGCGCCGCGTCGACCTTCCACGGCTCCAGCGCCGTGACGGAGAACTCGGACAGCACCTGGCTGACGAACTCGCGCGACAGCCCCGTCTGATCCACGATCTTGGCCGCGGGGACATAGGCGTCCCACAGGTCGAGAACGCGGCGCTCATTGTCGTTGAGCCCGTCGTCGCCGATCGGCCTGTTGGTCGCATAGCGAAGGCGGGCGACGTCGCTCACGACGGCCTCCGCAGCGAGACGATGACCAGCGGCAGGCCGCACCCGGCGCATTCGGCCGTGATGCGCCGACGAAGAACGCCTCGCCGTGGCAGTCGGGACAGCGGTTCGGACGGTCGATCGCATAGACCGGGACCGAAGGCCGGCGCCGCCACCGGAATGCGGTAGCCGCCCCGCCCCGGATCATCGGCGCGATCGCCACGACGCGCGCGCCCATCACACCCTCGCCAAGTCGATGCTGATCGTCTGCCACGGCTCGTCGGCACCGCCGCGCTCATAGAAGCGGACATAGGCCTTCGATCCGATGACGCGGATGCTGTCGCGGATCGCCTTCATCGCGCGCTGCCAGCGTTCGTCGTCGATCTCGAACCGCATCAGCATGAACAGCTCGGCGCGGTTGATATGGCCTTCCTTCTCGACGCTGAACACGCGGCTGACCAGCGCGCGCAAGGCCGCGTGGCTGTCGGCCGACCAGTCGACCAGGCATTCGTCGATCAGCGCCTTCGCGGCTTGCAGCTCGGGGCCGAACTCGATCAGGTCGGCGACCTGCACCTGCACCTTTTCCAGCCCGTCGAACGTCGTCAGGGTGATGTTGCCCTTCGCCCCGCCCAGCGGCGCGTCATATTCCTGCCGGAACAGCGCCTGGAGCGCGTTGACGTCCTCGAACGTGTGCCCCTTGAAGCGGCCCATCTGCGCCGACAGCTCGCGGGCAAAGCCCATGATCTTGCGCACCGTTTCGTCCATCAGCAGGTCGGTCGCCTTCACCGTCTCTACCGGGACGAGATTGCCCTTGGCGTCGCGCAGATAGGGCTTGCCGCCGACGTCGATCGTCGCCGGGTGCGCGCTCGCGATTTTGGTCATGTCGTTCATGTCAGTCTCCTCGGGTTGAAAGGTCAGGATGCGAGCCGCAGATGGCTTGTGGCGCGCGCGGCCATCGCCTCGCGCAGATGGCCGTGCGAAAGCGCCTGCCCGTCTTCGAGAGCGAGTAGCGACGCATTGCTGATGATCTGGCTGATCTCGCCCAGGCCGCCCGTCCCTGCGGTGCGCCCGACGCGCATCAGCAGCGAGCGCTGCTCGGCATTCTCGATGCGCCATGCATCCAGATAGGCGGCGATATCGCCGTCGAGCGGCATGTCCTGGACATGGCTCATTGCGATCCGGCGGTTCAGGCGCGCAAAGCTGTGCCGCCCGGTGCGCACCGACCCGCGGATCGTCGCATGCAGTTCCTCATTGCCGAGCAGGCAGATGCCGAGGCCGGCGATATCATGCCAAGCGCGCAGCTCCTCCAGCGCCTCGAACTCCAGATAATTCGCTTCATCGACGATCAGCAGGCAGGGGCGCCCCTTCACCATGTCGATCACCTGCGCCGACATCTGCCGCGCCCAGCTCGTTCCCGAACGGCCACCCATAGCGCGGATGACTTCGCCGAGCATGGCGGTCAGCGTTTTCGTCGTCGGCTTCATCGTGACCATGAAGGCGTTCGACGCGCTGGCGCAATAATGCTGCGCCTCCATCGTCTTGCCGGTGCCCGGCCCGGTCGCCGCATAGGTCATTTGCCCGCTGTGAGCGGTGACCATCAACCCGCGAAGCCGTGCTCCGGTCGGTGTCTGGATATAGGTCGGCGCGTTGCTGAGCCCTGCGTTGGCGGCGTCCGTGGCGCGCGCCGCCTGGCTGTCCAGCATCTGTCGGTATTTGAAGACCTTCTTCGCGATATTTTGGCTGTTTCCGGCATAGGTGCCCGGACCCCAAGTCGACAGCGTGCCTTGGGAAATCCCGCTTTCTTCGGCCAGCGCCTTCCACGACAGGCCGGTGGTGGCCCGTCGTTCGTTCAGCCATTCACGCAGTTCCGCTTCGTCGACCGGAAAATCCTCTGGGTTGTTCACTTGCTCTCTCCTCTTAATCGATCGCGCGCAGGTGCCGCTCGGCGGCGCGCGCGAAGCGGTCGATCGTTGCTTCGGCCTGGGGGGTGCTCAGCGGCCTCTCAGCGGCTTGTGAGACGGCTTTCAGCTGGGCGACGGTGTTGCCGCGGTGCCGGACCATCCGCGCGGCGCCGGGCTTCGGCACGGCTTCCTCGCCGTCGTAATCGGGCAGGCGCGCCACCAGTTCGTCGGCGCTGAGCAGGTCGAGCGCTTCGGTCGCCGCCTTCGCCGATTTCTTCCAGTTCCGCTCCAGCCGCTGCCGCTTCTTCGCCGCCGCCATGTCGAGGAAGCCCGTCGCTTCCCACAAAGGCGCGGTGACCAGGAACCGGCCCGCGCGGTCATAGACGTGGATCGGCGCGTGAAGCTGCTCTGGATCGAAGCGAACCGTGACGAGCTGCCCCGCGATCTCGCTCAGCTCGGGCGCCCAATAGCGGTTGCCGGCCAGGTTGATTCCGCCCGTCTTCCGGTCGGTGCGAACCTGATCGGCGGCGAGCAGCGCCATGCGCAGCTGCTCGTCGGTCGCCTTGCCGATCGCCGCCCGCGCATAGCTTTCCTCGAACACCTGATCGAAGCTCAGCCGCCCGCCCGCCATTTCGCTGCGGCGCCCCAGCTTGCGGTTGTGCGCGTCCATCCCCGCGTTCCAGACCTGCTGGAACGTCTCGAAATCGACCGCCTTGCTACCGTAGTTCTCCGGCTTCGCGTCGGGGCGGTTGCCGGTGTAGGCGCCCTCGAACGCCGGATGCTTGGCGATCGCGTCGCACAGATCGCGGAAACCGCGTTCGATCGGCTTCGACTGGCCGCGATAGGGCTTCGCCCAATGGATCGTGATGCCCAGCGCGACGAGCAGCCCGGTCGGGTCCTCGTCGCGCACCTTGAAGCGGAAGCGCGTCTTCGCGCCGCCCGTCAGCCATTTCGAGGCGAAGGCGCGGCCGTTGTCGGTCAGCAGCCCCTTGGGGATGCCCCATTTCGCGAACAGGTCGGCAAACACCAGCCGCGCCGTGACCATGTCCTCGGTTTCGGCGAAACGCCAGCTAAGGAACTTGCGCGAATAGACGTCCTGGATCGCGATCATCGTCGGGCGGATGATCCGCCCGTCGGGCATGCGGACGAAGACGTCGCAGCGGTGGCCGTCGATATTGACGAGGTCCATCGCCTGCAACTCGGCGACCGATCGGATTTGCGCGGGCAGCATGCCCCGCAACGCTTCCTCGCCCTTGCGGCGCAGCGTCGCGACCTGCTCCGGCACTTCCTTCTTGAACTTGCGCCACAGCGTCCGCGAATGCGGCAGCGCGATCCCTTGCGCTTTCGCCTTGGCGGCGATCCGCTCGTAGCAGGTCGACCAGCTGGGGCCGGACAGGCGCAGATAGTCCGACAGCAGCTCCTGCCATAGCGTCGGGTCAACCTCGGCCTCTATGCCGCCGCCCGCGCGCCGCGGGGCGAGCAGAGGGAGCCGTTCGGACACCGCGACCCCGCTAACCAGGCGCAGCCAGTTCCACAGCGTGCCGGTGCTGATATTCTCGGCCTCGGCGACCGCCGCGATCGCCGCCGATCGCGTCATGCCCGCGGCCTCGAACATGTCGACGCAGGCCAGGATGCTGGTCCGCCGCTGCGCCTCGGCGCGCACGCTCTCCGGCTGGCGCCCCAGCCAATGCCACAGGTTCGACGCGTCGTTGCAATTGCCCGCCTCAACCGCGGCTTGCCCGCCCGTCAGCCCCTTCTGCACCAGATCGGCGCGCGCCGCGGCGGGGAGCAGCGACGCGTGATAGGTGAAGCCGCCGCCCCGGCCCGAATGCCGCCGCGCCAGCGGCGCCCCGGCATCGCTGACCGCGACCGCCCAATTCTCCACCGCCGCCAGCCGATTGATCTCGCGCTTGCGCTTCGGCAGGCCCGCCAGTTGCAGCTCGGCCAGCTCGGCCGCGGTGAACCACAGCTTGTCGTGGATCAGCATGTTTCTCCCCCTCTTTCGATTGGCTGCGCCAGCCCCATGCGTTCGAGGCCACGCGCCTCGGCCTGGAGTTCGGCGATCTTGACTTTCAGGTGGCCCAGCCGGGCCGTGTTGAGTTCGGGTCCCCGCAGCACGGCGACGCCGATGGCGCGCAGTTCGCGGTCGAGCAGGTCGAACCGCTTGGTCACCGCGATCAGCGCGCACATGCGGGCGAAGCTGATGTTGTGCTTGCCCTTGCTGGGCGCCGACCATGCGTTGAGCATGTCGTCGGTGATCGCCTCGTTGAGCAGCACGCCCATTTCCGCCGCGATGACCTCGCGCGGCTTTCCGTTCGCCATCGCGCTGGCCAGCGCCTCGCCGACCGTCCGCGCGACGCGCGCGTCCATCCCGGCCAGCGCCGCGGGGAGCGTCGCCGGCTTCGGCGCCTCGAAAGAGAACGCCAGCTGATTGGAGGCGCGTGCCTTCGCCATCAGCCCGCGCGCTCCACCGCTTCCAGCGCCGCGCGCAGCAGCGTCGCCGCAATGTCGATCGGCCGCACGCCGCGCTTGCGGGCGATGCGCCCGATCGCCGCGATCTCCTCGGCCGTCAGGCCCAGCGTGCGCAGGATCGGCAAGCCGTCGCGCGCGTCGAGCGCGACGAGTAGCCGGTCGACGCGCGGCGGCGTCAGCGCGGCAGGGGCGGGACGAAGATTGCCCATCACACCTTCCCCGGCGTGTCGAGCAGCGACCAGACGATCACCGACAGGCCGACGAAGCCGACCGCGACGAACGCGAGGTTGATCATCATGTGCGCCGACATGTCAGCGCTCCCCCAGGGTGGCGCCGTGCGTGGGGCAATCACGCACGGCGCCGCTCCGGCTGAGAGGGGGAAGGCCGGAGCTAGGGGGAAGGTCGGTGCGGCCCGCGCGGGCCAGCGTCTCGCGAATGATGGCGGCAACCCAGTCCTGCCCATCCTCGCTCAGCTCGCGCCATTCAGGCGCGGCGTAGGTGCCGATGACCGGGTCGCTGTCGACGATCGACGCGGGGTCGTAGCGTCCGGCGCCGGGCGCCTGGACCAGCAGGTCGATGAAGCCGTAGCGGATCGCCTCGCGCTCCAGCTGCGCCACCCGCGCCCGCGCGGCGGCAAGCTGATGCGGCAGGATGCGAACGCGATAGGTCAGATGATCGTGCGCGCTCATGCCCGCGCCCTCACGCTCACGCTCTTGATCAGCGCGACGATCTCAGCGTCATCGGCAGCGGTGTGGTCGGGATTGATCCTGTCGAAGGATCGCGCCGGATAGACCTCGTTCGGCCACTCATCGAACTCCAGCCCCGGCTCGCCGGGACCATATTCGGCAATGCCGACATAGACCTTGCGCACCCGCACCACCTGTTCAGCCTCGGGGCCGTCGGCGGCTTCATGGGTCGTTTCGTTCCACCATCCGATATTGCTGATGCACACGGCCAGATCGCCCGCGCGCCAGCCTTCTGATTGCTCGGTCATGCCTTCTCTCCCTTGGTCGATCCGAGCCGAGCCGCGCGGTCCAGCGCGACCTCGGTTGCTTCTCGGGCTTGGCGAATTTCGTCGTCGTCGACGGGCTCGCCGTCCGACAGCTTGGCGATCAGATCGGCGGCGACGCGCAGAGCGCCGCGCATCACGCGGACGGACGCGTCGCCGACGGGCGCCTGCCCCTTTTCGACGATCTCGAACCCAGCGGGCAGCATCTGGCCCAGCTGGCCCAGCGCGCCCTTCTTCTCCGCGAGCGGCATCCGCCCGAACGTGCCGATAAAGGCCGACAGCCGCTTGGCGTCGGGCGCCGCGGCCGCACCGCCGCCCTTGCTTGGCGCCAGCTCCAGCGCGACGATCGCCTCGTCCGCTGTCCTCGCCTCGGGATGCGCGATCAGCCATTCCAGGATGGCGCGGACGTTCGCCGGGTCGTTGCCCTTCGCGCAGATCGCGAGCAGCGCGCTCGCGTTCGCCGCGACGGGATGGTCCTTGATCGCGTCCATCAGGTCGCGGTTCGGCTCGACTATGATGCGGAAGATGCGGAGGGAACGCTTGAGGCTTTCGACACCCATGCCGCACGCGGCGGCGGCGGCATCGCTCCATCGGTAGGCCGTCGCCAGAGCCTCGCGCGCGTGCTCAGCGTCGGCGTCCGCCTTCTCGACCGGGGTAAACTGGACCTTGTCCATACGCTCGGTCGTTCTGACCGAACGTATGCCGGGGCCCTCTCCATTTTCGTTCGAGCGCTGCGACAAAATGTCGGAACGCCCGTTTGAGCGTTCGGTCATTTTGACCGCGCGCTCAGACGCGCCGATTTCAGCGGCGATTTGCTGTTGGGACTTCCCGCCGTGCAGGGCGCGAAGGCGAGCCTTTGCCGCATCGGCTACGGCGGCGACGAACATGGCGCGCTCCAGCGGCACCAAATCGCGCCGGTCGAGATTTTCGCTCGCCTGCACGGCGCGTAGCTCGGCATCCTCGCCGCTGACGACCAGCGCCCGAACCTTGATGCCCGCGATGGCGCAGGCCGCGTGCCGATGCCGCCCGGCAACCAGCGTCCAGGGCTGCTTCGCCCGGGTGCCGTTTCGCCGAACCGTGATCGGCGTCCGCTGCCCATCCTGCTGGATCAGCGCGGCATAGGCCTCGGCCTTCTCGGGGAAGAAGAAGCCGATCCGGCCCGACGCGTCGATGGCATCGGGGTCCAGCTCCAGCACCTGGTCAACGACCGGCGCAGCGTCTTTCGGTTTCGAGGCCATGCCTATTTGGCCTCCGCACTTAGACCGTGCGCGCCGGCCATTCGGCTGCTATCCGTTTTTTCGGATTGAGAATCGGAGACACCGAGAGCCTCGGCAATCGCGCGCTCGACCCTGGCCCAGCGGCGATTGCGGAGAACCTCGTGAACCGCGCCCCTCGAAAGGTCATGGTCGATTTCGAATTGCCGGATCGTGCCATACTTCTTGCGAAGTGCGGCCTTGATGTCTTCCCGGTGCATTTGAGCGAGTGACATTATGGTAAGCCCGAAAGTTCGTAACGAAAACTCGGATATAGTTAAGAAACGGCGCCGTCAACCCGTTCAAACCGAAAATTCGGTTGGAAAGCGGATTGTCGCGTTATTGGCGGAGCGAGATTTCGGATGGCTGGCGGCACAAACCGGGATTCCCGCCAGCACGCTCAGCGATTATGTGCAGCGAGGCATTTCTAGGGCCGACAACGCGGTCAAGATCGCGAGAGCCTTGGAAACCACCGTTGAGTTCCTGATCGACGGCCGTATTTCAGCGTCGAAGCCCAGTTTGATCGACGCCAACGAAGCCGATTGGGTCGATGTTCCCGAATATTCGACTTACGAGATTGACGAGCTGGGAAAACTCGATCCGATTACGACCACTCGCATGCGCAAGGACTGGCTATATTCCAGCCTCGGCGACACGACGGGCATCTGGATGGCGCGCTCTCCAACTCGAAATGACGCGCTGGGAATTGACACGGGCGCGATGCTATTCTGCAAGGACTATCGCCCAGGAGAGCGGATGATCCACGGCGCTTACTATCTCTTCCGTGTCAATGGCGGCGTCATCATGGCGCGATTTTCACTTCGCGAGACGGGTGACGGGGAGGAGGTCGTTACGGCCCGTGATCTCGGGCAGGAAGAGGATCAGCATATCGCCGTTGCGCGCGTCATTGGTGAATATGCCCGTCCGCTTTAGGGGCGCTAGGGCATGCGGCTCAATTGCCGATGTTCTAATTTTGTTCTATTCGATCGCGACTCGTGTTCGAGCGTAAGGTCAAAATGACCGAACGCTGAAAGGTGATCGAAAGGAGAATGGATCATGGCAACTACCGTCCCCACCAACTTCATAACTTGGCTGCGAGGACAGCATACCCGCAAGGATAGCGTCGGCGATCTCTCCCGCGCGGTGCGCAACGATCCTCGTGGCGGGAAACTCTCGACACCGTTGGATTTGTCGAAGCGACTCAATCAGGACGAGGCGAGCTGGGAACTTCACGATGCGCTCGAAGAAGCGGAAGGAGAGTGGCTTCGCGAGGCGCTCAACTGATGCGGACGGTAACTCAATACGCCTACGCTTGGTGCGGCAAGCAGGTCGGCCCTTGGCGGGCGACCCGGAAAGAAGCCGCCCACGACGCGCTCCGGCAGGGCCGCGCCCAGCGTGATCGCGACAGCCGGCGCATTTTTGTGACCGTGCCGGCCAATATTATCACTCGGAAGGCAGAGCCGCCGATGGAAATAGTTCAGTAGGAGGGAGGGGCAATGAGAAGATCGCTGATTTCCATAACTCTAGCGGCCGCGTTGGCGATGCCGACAATGGCCCAGGATGCGCCAGCCAAGCTGTCGAAGCCGGAGCGAGAGGCGATGGCGCTCACGGCGGAAGAAGCATCTCTTCGAACGCTCGTCAGGGGAACCGACGCGCTTGATCCCGGTGTCTGGGTTTCCACTGAGCCCTTCCTGAAAGGCAATGCGGATGACAAGTTCTTCAGGGCGTTGATCGACAAGGAAACCGGAAAGACGACATATCAGCTCTATTTGCGCTCGACTTCGTCGCGAGGCCCCCTGCGCCTCTCCAGAATGACCTATTTGATCGACGGCAAGCTAAAGACCGTGCCGATCGAGCGGCTCGATACCGATGTTAGCTGTCGGGGATATGGGTGCACCTATTTTGAGGACGCCATCGCCGAGCTGCCTCGGGAAGACTTGGAGGCATTGTCCGCGAGTAGCGGCGACAGCGACTATTCGTGGCGGATGCGGCTGTTCGGTGAAGCAGTGACGGGGATCGACACCGCAAGCCTTCACAATGAGACGGCAGGCTTCCTCATTGCCGTGGACCGAGAGAGAAAGCGCCTCGGTTTTGATTGATGGCGACGCTCCCAGACCGCATTCTTTGGCTGGCACTGGTGACGCTCGCCGAGCTGGTTGAGCGCGTGAACGCCGCGCCGGCGCGACCCCATCCTGCCGCGCGGCTCGCGCTTGCGGTCTGCTATGCCCACAGCAAGGGCGACCGGGAGCCCTTCGATCATTTCTGGCGCATGATGCAGGACCCGCACGCCAGCCAGTCGAGCGAAGAAACGGCGCGCTACTGCCGGACCACCTATTTGATGACCGCCCTGCGCGGCGTCCTTCGCGCCGTCGGGATTGAGCCGACCGTGCAGGTCGAAATTGCCCTGCGCGATGCCGCGCGGAAGGGGCTGGCCGCATGAAGCCCGATCCCTTCGCCTGGGCGTCCGAACGCCGCCCCGGCTCGCGCCATGCCGTCTTCCTCTTCGGCCGGCGCGTCACGCCCTGGCGCGGCGATCGCGCCCAGGCGATCGAGGACGCGATCGCCGAGGGCCACGCCACCCGCGACCCCATTCCCCGCGCGCCGGTCTTTTGGTTCGTCGGCGCCCGCCTCGTCGAGCGGCCCGACTGATGCCCCGCGACTGGCCCGACCCTCGCCTGCCGGCCGCTCGGCCGCTCCGATGGTATCACGTCTTCGTCCCGGCCGCCGTCACCCTCTACGGCCTGGTCGCCTTCCTGGTTGGCCTCTGGCCCTCCTGATCGCCGCCCGAAAAACGCCCCCAGTTTGTAATTATCTTGCTCGCGCCGATTTGGGCGCCGGCCGCGCATATCCGCCGATTTCGCCGCGAACGGAACTGGGCAACTTTCTGCCCGGTTCACGATGGGGTCGAACACAGGATTTAATGTGCTTCGCCCCGGATAGGATAGGATGCCCGATCTTCTAAGAACGCGCTTTCCCGCCATTTAGAAGCCGCTGAGAGGGTTCTTGAGGCGCGCCCTTCTCGGAAGCGCCCGACTAAAAACGCTCCTGTCACGTCCTGCCGAAATTAACCACCGCTATAGACACAGCTCCGCGATCGCCAATTTTTGGAGCATACCGCGAGCGCCCCGGATTTCCGCCACTTCGGCCCGCCAAATCCCGCCCAATCCCGGATATTCCCGCCAACGGCCCCACTTCAATTACTCCTGTCCCCCTTCATCAGCGCCGCCTGCGCGTCCCTGAGCTGTGCGATCTGCGCGTAGTGCGCGGCATCGCGCGCCTTCTGCTCGGCGAGCAACGCCGAAAGCTGCAGATCGGCCGCCTTGCGCGCCTCGGCCTCGACCGCGAGGTCGGTCACCGCCGCCTTGAACCGCTCGGCGAGCCCGTCGCGTTCGGCCTTTAGCCCGCCCGCCTGCCGTCCCGCGAACAGCCAGCCGATCAGCGCGCCGATGGCGAGAGCGACAAGGGCGACGAGCAGCGAGACCATATCCATGCGCGGAACATAGAATGAACGCCGGGGGCTTGGCTAGTGGTTTTCAGGTCGCGGACACAAACGGCAGCATCGCGCGATACGCCTCCACCCCCGGCGCGCCGCCGACCGTCACGCCCTGGGTCAGCAGCCAGTAGTGCCGCACGATCTCGGCCTGCTGTTCGAGGCCGTAACGATGGAGCGGCCAGCCGGGTTTGAGGCTGTAGCTATAGGTCGCGAAGGGGTGGCGCATCAGCACCAGATACCAGCGCCCGCGCGTCTGCGCCTGCCAGACGTGCGTCATCTCGTGGATGAACAGGCCCTGGAGCGCCTGCGAGGCGGCGCTGAAATCCTCGGCATAGAGGTCGCCGTGCGGGTGGAAATGGAGCGCGCCCATCGGCGCCATCACCACGCGCCGGGGCTGGAAGAAGGCCCATTTGTGGTGGCACACGCGCACCCGCGCATAGTCGATCGCTGCGCCGAACACGCTGCGGGCGAGCGCGATCTCGCCGGCCGTCAGGGCGCGCGACGGGCGCGGCACGCGCGCTTATTTCTTCGCCGCGTCCGCCGCGCCCTTGTCCGCGGCTTTGCCGGCGCCACCCATGTCCATCGCGCCATGATCCATCGCCGCGCCGCTCGCGCCGTCCGCCCCCGGCGCCTGCCGGATCGTCAGGTCGAACAGGATGCGTTCGTTGTTGTTGTTCGAGAAGACGAAGATCATCGGCAGCTTGCCCGCGCGCACCGCGGCGCCGTTGATGTTCCAGATCATCAGATGCTTGCCGCCCGGCTTGAATTCGAGCTTGCCCTTCGCGGGAACCGGCGCGCTCAGGAGCGGCTTCATCGACACGACGCCGTTTTCCTTGACGCTTTCGTGCATCTCGACGCGCTGGGCGAGGTCGGAGCTGACCGCCATCAGCGCGACGTCGCGCGGCCCGCCCTCGATGGTGAAATAGCCCGCGGCGGGGCGGTCGGGGGTCGCGCCCATTTCGATATAGCCGCTCGCGACGTGCAGCACCGGCCCCTGGCCCAGATTGTCGCCGCACCCGGACAGGGTCAGCGCGGCGGCGGCGAGGGCGGTAATTGCAAAGGTCTTCATCGCTGGACTCCGGGCAAGGGCTGTAAATTACGGGTTACCGATAAGCCCTCAAAGCCCTTGTGCCAAGGATTAGCGCACCTATATCGCGCCCAGAAACCCGTGAAGGGATCAACGATGGGCGTGCCTTTTCAGGGCGCCGCAAAAGCAACAAGGACGTGTACATTATGGCCAAAGTGATCGGGATCGACCTCGGCACCACCAACAGCTGCGTCGCGGTGATGGAAGGCGGCAAGCCCAAGGTTATCGACAATGTGGAAGGCGCGCGCACGACGCCGTCGATCGTCGCCTTCGCCAAGGACGGCGAACGGCTGATCGGCCAGCCGGCGAAGCGCCAGGCGGTCACCAATCCCGAAAATACCGTATTCGCGGTGAAGCGCCTGATCGGCCGCCGCTTCGACGACCCCATGACCAAGAAGGACATGGAACTCGTCCCCTACACCATCGTCAAGGGCGCCAACGGCGACGCCTGGGTCAAGGCGGGCGGCGAGGATTATTCGCCGTCGCAGATCTCGGCCTTCATCCTTCAGAAGATGAAGGAAACCGCCGAGGCCTATCTGGGCGAGAAGGTCGAGCAGGCGGTGATCACCGTTCCCGCCTATTTCAATGACGCCCAGCGCCAGGCGACCAAGGACGCCGGCAAGATCGCAGGCCTCGAAGTGCTGCGCATCATCAACGAGCCGACCGCGGCCGCGCTCGCCTATGGCCTCGACAAGTCGGAGAACAAGACGATCGCGGTCTACGACCTCGGCGGCGGCACCTTCGACATCTCGGTGCTCGAAGTCGGCGACGGCGTGTTCGAGGTGAAGTCGACCAACGGCGACACCTTCCTCGGCGGTGAGGATTTCGACAGCAAGATCGTCGAATATCTCGCCGACGGCTTCAAGAAGGACGAAGGCATCGACCTGCGCGGCGACAAGCTGGCGCTGCAGCGGCTGAAGGAAGCCGCCGAAAAGGCGAAGATCGAACTGTCGACCGCGCAGTCGACCGAGGTCAACCTGCCCTTCATCACCGCCGACGCCAACGGGCCGAAGCACCTCGTCAAGACGATCACCCGCGCCGACCTCGAGAAACTGGTCGAGGACCTGATCAAGCGGACCCTCGAACCGTGCAAGAAGGCGATCAAGGACGCCGGCGTCAGCGCGAGCGACATCGACGAGGTCGTGCTCGTCGGCGGCATGACGCGCATGCCGCGCGTGCGCGAGGTCGTGAAGGACTTCTTCGGCAAGGAGCCGCACACCGGCGTGAACCCCGACGAAGTCGTCGCGATCGGCGCCGCGATCCAGGCAGGCGTGCTGCAGGGCGACGTCAAGGACGTGCTGCTGCTCGACGTGACCCCGCTGAGCCTCGGCATCGAGACGCTGGGCGGCGTGTTCACGCGCATGATCGACCGCAACACGACGATCCCGACCAAGAAGTCGCAGGTCTACTCGACCGCCGACGACAACCAGTCGGCGGTGACGATCCGCGTCTTCCAGGGCGAGCGTGAGATGGCGGCGGACAACAAGGCGCTCGGCCAGTTCGACCTCGTCGGCATCCCGCCGGCGCCGCGCGGCGTGCCGCAGATCGAGGTGACCTTCGACATCGACGCCAACGGCATCGTGTCGGTCCACGCCAAGGACAAGGGCACCGGCAAGGAGCAGCAGATCAAGATCCAGGCCTCGGGCGGCCTCAGCGACGCCGACATCGACCAAATGGTCAAGGACGCCGAGCAGTTCGCCGAAGAGGACAAGACGCGCCGCGAGGCGGCCGAGGCGAAGAACAACGCCGAAAGCCTGATCCATTCGACCGAGCGCCAGCTCGAAGAGCATGGCGACAAGGTCGACGCGGGGCTGAAGGGCGAGATCGAAGCGGCGGTTGCCGAGGCCAAGACCGCGGTCGAAGGCGGCGATCCCGCCGCGATGACCGAAAAGAGCCAAGCGCTGGCGCAGGTCGCGATGAAGCTCGGCCAGGCGATCTACGAGAAGGAACAGCAGGCCGCGGCGTCGCCCGGCGCCGGCGCCGATGCCGGCGAGAGCAAGGCCGACGAGGATGTCGTCGACGCCGAATTCTCGGAAGTCGAAGACGACAAGAAGTAAGGCTCTCATCCCTATGCCGCTCGTGCTGAGTTCGTCGAAGCACCGTCCTTCTTTCTTCGGGAAAGAACGGCCCTTCGACAGGCTCAGGGCGAGCGGAAAGGGGAAGCGAGGTTAGGGGCATCATGTCGCTCGACATCGATTATTACGAACTGCTGGAAGTCGAACGCACCGCCGACGACAAGGTGCTGAAGGCGGCCTATCGCAAGCTGGCGATGCAACATCACCCCGACAAGAATCCGGGGTGCGGCGACAGCGAGGCGCGGTTCAAGGCGATCAACGAAGCCTATGACTGCCTGAAGGACCCGCAGAAGCGCGCGCTCTACGACCGCTTCGGCAAGGAAGGCGTGCGCGGCGCCTCGAACGGCTTCGGCGGCGGCGGCAATGCCGATTTCGGCGATATCGGCGATATTTTCGAATCGATCTTCGGCTCGGCGTTCGGGGGGCGGCAGCAGCAGCGCGGCCCCGCGCGCGGCGCCGACCTGCGCTACGACATGGAGATCCGGCTCGAGGACGCCTTCACCGGCTGCAGCCGCGAGATCCAGGTCGACGTCGCCGCGCGCTGCGACGCGTGCGAGGGATCGGGCGCCAAGCCGGGCACGACCACCCATCGCTGCGGAACCTGCGGCGGCCACGGCAAGGTGCGCGCGCAGCAGGGTTTCTTCATGGTCGAGCGTACCTGTCCCGCCTGCCAGGGCGCGGGCGAGGTCATCGCCGATCCGTGCGGCACATGCCACGGCGAGGGTCGCGTCGACCGGCGCAAGACGCTGACCGTCACCATTCCGCCGGGGGTCGACGAGGGCACGCGCATCCGCCTGTCGGGCGAGGGCGAGAGCGGCGCGCGCGGCGCGGCGCCGGGCGACCTCTACATCTTCCTCCACATGGCGCGGCACCGGGTCTTCGAACGCGAGGGTACGACGCTGTTCACGCGCGCGCCGATCAGCTTCACCACCGCGGCGCTCGGCGGCGAGATCAGCATTCCGGGCCTCGACGGCACCAGGCACGACATCCGCATCCCCGCCGGCATCCAGTCGGGCAAGCAATTGCGCCAGCGCGGCGCCGGCATGCCGGTGCTCAACGGCCGCGGTCACGGCGACCTCGTCGTCCAGATCGACGTCGAAACGCCGACCAAGCTCAGCGCCAGGCAGAAGGAACTGCTCGCCGAGTTCCGCGAGACCGAGACCGGCGAGGAATGTCCCGCGAGCCAGGGCTTCTTCGGCCGCATCAAGGATATGTGGGACGATCTGACGGATTAGCCGTCGCCCCGCGAAGGCGGGGATCGCTGGAGGTTTGCGCAGCGACGAAGGGCAAAGCCGACGGCGGCCCCCGCCTTCGCGGGGGCGACGAGAGATTTAGCCTATCTCCCCCCTGATCTCCGCGATCAGCGCCTTGACCTTCGGCAGCCGCCCCTCCTCCTCGTCCAGTATCGCATGGAACGCTCGCCGCTTGAGCGTCGCGAGCGCGTCGGCGGTCAGCGCGCCGTCGCCCGTCACGCTCGACGCCACGATGTCGATCAGCCGGTCGGCGCCGTGGAGCCGGCCCCACAGATAGTCATTCTCGCGGTAGGCGCGGCTGAAGAAGGCGCCGAAGCTGTTGAACTCGATTCCCTTGAGCATCGCGGCGGCGCCGCCGGTGCGGATCGCGGTCGCGTCGGAGGGCGAGATGCGGTCGATCTTGACCGGATCGAACTCGTCGAACCCCTCGCCCTGGAGCAGCGGCAAGGTCGCGATGTCGTAAAAGGGATAGCCGAGGTATGCGAGCAGCATCGTGCGCCGGTCGTCCTTCGGCAGAGCGCCGAGCGCCGCAGCGAGCAGCACGTCGGCCTCGCTGTCGACCGCGGTCAGGTCGCGCCGCTCCGCGATCGCGTCGATCCACGCGCCGAGCCCCGCGTCGGCGGGAATGTCGAGCTCGCCGAGCCAGCTGTCGGCCTCGCGCTCGAGATAGAGGCCGAGCGCGGCGAAAATCGCCTCGCGCATCGTCTCGCACGCCGGGTCGCGCTCGTCGCGCTTCGCCTCGACCGCGGCGTCGAGTTCGCGCGCGAGGAAGCGCAGGCGGCGGATGCGAAAGCCGAGGTCGTGGGTGCGGAAGAAATCGATCGCGTCGCGACTCGCCCCCGCGCCCTTCTTGCCCGAAATGCGGTCGAGTCCGCGCGCGCGCACCTCGTCCCACAGCGCCTGACGGCGGTTGGCGCGGTGCACCGCGCCCTCGGCAGGCGCCAGCCGGTCGATCAATCGAGCGAGCTCCTCGACGATCGCCGACAGCTTGAGGTGCCCATAGGGCGCATAGGCGAAACCCGCGCGCGACGCCGCCTCGGTCTGCGCCTTGGAACGCCAGCGGTCGAGCCGCGCCGGGGTCGGCGTGCCGAGGAAAAAGGTGGTGCCGAACAGCGCCGCGACCTGTTCCTCGACCTCGACCTTCATCGCGTCGACGATATGCTGCATCCGGCGGATGCGCCGCGACATCGCCTCGATCGCCTCGACATTGTCGCGGATCGGCTGTTCGCGCGGGATTTCGGAGAGCGCGCCGAGGATGGTGGTCAGGAAGCCCGGCAGCCTTTTCTCCTCGCCCTCGACGGGCTCGCCGTGGCGGTTGAAGCTGATCGAGCGATAATCGGGCTTGGGGTCGATATAGACGAAGCGCCGGTCGATCTCGCGCCGCGCCGGGCGCTGCTTGAGCGCGGCGATCGCGGGGCGGAAAGGCGCGTTGGCGAGTACCGATCCGTCGATCAGCACCCGGTCGGCGGGATCGGCCTCTTCGCTCTGCGGCAACTGGACGCGGATGAAATCGGCGCGGTGGGGCCAGTCGATGCCCCGCTTTGCCAGAACCGCGTCGATCTCGCGCAGCGTGAAGGGGGGAAAGGCGCCGGGAAAGCTCGCGGTCGCGCGCGCCGCGGCGGCGAGGCCGGGAACATCGTCGAGCCGTTTGCCCGCGCGGCCATCGTGCCGGAAATGGATAACGAGCCGATGCTCCTGCTCGGTGACGCGCGGCGGGCTGTTGAGCGCGAGCGGCATGCTGTGTCCCGCGAAGTCGGTCACCGAGACGAACAGGTCGACGGGTTGCCCCGCCGGGACCAGCGCCGGCCCGCGCGGCCCGCCGTCCATCGCGTCGAAGGCATCGAGGATCAGGTTCGAGAAGGTCGCGCCGCCGAAGGGCGGTTCGAACCAGCGCGCGCGCACGAAGCGCGACAGCTTGGCGCGCACCTCCTCCTGCGCCGCGCCGCCGACGGTGCGGTCGATGACGTTGCCGCGCCGCTTCATCGCCCAGCCGGCGATCGGCACCGCCCAGAATTTGGTCGCCGCCGACAGCGGCCGCGCGTCGGGGTCGATCAGCCGGTCGACGTCGGCGTCGGTCAGCCACAATTCGGTAAGCGGATCGAGCGACTGGCCGGTCGCGAGCGCGCGCGCGAGGAAGATGCCGTTGATCCCGCCCGCGCTCGCGCCCGCGACGATGTCGGCGAGTACGCGGAGCCGGACGTTGCTGCTTGCCAAAAGGTCGGCGAGCAGGTCGCGATAGACGCCCCCCGACCCCGCGATCGCCTCGCCGTCGTGAAAGGCGCGCGACGCCGCGGCGAGCCGCCACACTTCCTTCGTGATGCCGTGCATGTAAACGGCGAGGCTGATGCCGCCGTAACAAATCAGGGCGAACCGCAATTCCTTTTCCCGCATGCTCGGGCTGATAGCGCGGTTTTGGGGGCGGCGTCACCCTTTAGGGCGATGCCGGCTTTGGGGTGGGAGCGGATGTTGCATAACTCGTCGCCCCCCGCGAAGGCGGGGGCGCCGGCTGTTATCGGCCGAAACCATCCCTTTCCAAGAGCGAGCCGAAAAACCTTGCATCTGCAAATCGCTCGCATTAGCGGCCGCTCCGGAACAGGAGATGAGAATGAATCGCAAATTGGTCGCCGCCGCGCTTGCCTGCACCGCGCTGTCCTCGCCCGCTTTCGCGCAGGACGCCGCCGGCAGCGAGGCGGACAGCATCGTCGTCACCGCGACGCGTTCGATCCTGCCGCCCAATGCGCTACCGCTGACGATCGACGTGATCGGCAAGGAGGCGCTCGACCAGCAGGTCGCCATTTCGGGATCGGTCACCGACGCCGTCGCGACGCTGACCCCCAGCTTCTCGCCGACGCGGCAGAAATTGTCGGGGGCGGGCGAGACGCTGCGCGGCCGCGCGCCGCTCTATGCGATCAACGGCATTCCACAATCGACCCCGATGCGCGACGGCAGCCGCGACGGCTTCACCATCGACGGCTTCTTCATCGACCGGGTCGAGGTCATTTTCGGATCGAACGCGCTGCAGGGGATCGGCGGCACTGGCGGCATCGTCAACCAGGTCACCGTCGGCGCTCCGACCCAGGAGGGCGTCACCGGCCGCGCGCTGCTGCAGGCGACGGCCGACAATGAATTTTCGGATGCCGGCATGGGCGGCAAGGCCGCGGGCCTCGTCCAGTACAAGGCGGGGCGCTTCGACGCCTCGGTCGGCGCCGCCTATGAGCTGCGCGGCCTGTTCCGCGACGGCGAAGGCCGCCCGGCGGGCATCAACCTGACGCAGGGCGAGACGATGGATTCGAAGGCGCTCTCGTTCTTCGGCCGCTTCGGCTACGCGGTGACCGACACGATGCGGCTCGACCTGATCGCGAGCCGCTTCGAGCTCGAGGGCGACGGCGACTATGCCCCGGTCGCGGGCGACAAGATCGGCGGACTGCCGACGAGCGCCGAGCCCGGCGTGCCGCCCGGCGTGCCCGCGACCAACCGCACCGAAAGCGTCGCGCTGTCGCTGACCGACACCGACCTTGGCGGCGGCAATTTCGTCAGCCAGATCTTCTGGAACCGCAGCCGCGACACCTTCGGCGGCGAGCCCAATCCGATCGCGAGCTTCCAGGACCCCGCGATCGCGCCGGTCGGCACCTTGTTCGACCAGTCGCAGAACCGCAGCCGCAAGATCGGCGGCAAGCTGAGCTATGAGCGCGCGGTTCCCGGCTTCGAGGCACTGACCTTGATCGCCGGCTTCGACGCGCTGTGGGACACGACCGAGCAACGGCTGATCGCGACCGATCGCGCGTGGGTGCCGCCGAGCGACTTCCGCAGCTTCGCCCCCTTCGGTCAGGCCAATCTCAAGCTCGCCGACGGCCTCGTCCGCCTCGCCGGCGGCGCGCGCTACGAGAATGTGAAGATCAAGATCGCCGATTATCACACGCTGGCCGCCAACACCTATGATGGCAGCGACGAGGCGACTTTTGGCGGCGTCGATGTCGCGGGCGGCAGCCCCAGCTTCGACGATGTGCTGCTCAACGGCGGCGTCATCGTCGAGCCGGCCCCCGGCATCCGCGCCTATGCGAGCTATGCCGAGGGCTATACGGTGCCCGACATCGGCCGTATCACCCGCGCCGTGAAGGTCGCGGGGGTCGATATCGACAATTATCTCGACATCGCGCCGATCGTCTCGAACAACCGCGAGATCGGGGTCGAGGTGAAGCGCGGGCCGCTCAACGCCAGCGCGACCTATTTCTGGTCGACGAGCACCAAGGGACAGCTGCTGATCGCGCGGCCCGACGGCATTTTCGACGTCGTGCGCCAGCGCGTCGAGATCGAGGGGCTGGAGGTCAATCTCGCGGTCAAGCTGCCGATCGACGGGCTGACCGTCTCGGCGGGCTATGCCCATATCGACGGCCGTTTCGACGCGGATCAGGACGGCGCGGTCGACACCGACCTCGACGGCGCGAACATCTCGCCCGACCGGCTCAACCTTGCCGCCGCCTATGCCAGCGGTCCCGTCTCGGCGCGCGTGCAGACGCAATTCTATCTGTCGCGCAGCTTCCGCGGGCCGGGCCGCGACCCGCGCAACGATTTCGAAGGCTATACGCTGACCGACGCTTTCGTCCGCTATCAGACCAGCCTCGGCGGCATCAGCCTCGCGGTGCAGAATCTGTTCGACGAGCAATATATCAGCTACGCGAGCGACACCCAGCGCCCGACCGACAATTTCTTCAACTTCGCCGGACGCGGGCGCACCTTCACGCTCGGCTGGGATTACCGGTTCTAGCCCCGTGAAACTGCTCGACACGCTGCATCGCTGGACCGGGGGCCTGATCGGCCTCGTGCTGGCGCTGCTCGGCCTGTCGGGCACGATCCTGCTCCACAAGGATGCGTGGATCGGCGTCGCCCACGCGGGCGATCCGCTGCGCACCGACCTTGCGAGCGTCACCGCCGCAACCGAGGCGATCATGGCGCTGCCGGGCGGCCCGCAGGGCATCGTCTATGCCCGCGACGGCTTCGGGCTGCATCAGGGGCGCTTCAAGATCGGCGAAGGCGCCGGCTTCTATGCCGATCAGTCGGGCCAGGTCATGGCGCGCTGGGCGAGCCAGTGGGAGCGGCCCGAGCTCTGGATCTTCGATTTCCATCACCATCTCTTCGCGGGCGACAGCGGCGAATGGGTGATCGGCACTGCGGGGCTGTGCGGCCTCTTCTTCGTGATCTCGGGCGTGATCTTGTGGTGGCGCACCCGCAAGACCTTCCGCCTCCGCCTGTGGCCGAAGCGGATGAGCCGCCCCGCCATCGTCACGCACCACCGCGACCTGGGCGTCATCGTCGCGCCGCTGCTCCTCCTGTCGCTCGTCACCGGCACGATGATGATCTTCCGCCCCTTCGCGATGGCGATGGTCGCCCCCTTCGGATCGGTCGCCGAAACCGTGAAGTCGATGGAGCCGCCGAAATATGAAAGCGGGCCGCTCGCCGCGAAGCCCGACTATGCCGCGATGCTCGCCGAGGCGCGGCGGCGCTTTCCGGGCGCCGAATTCCGCATCCTCAGCCTGCCGCGCAAGCCCGGCGAGCCGATCAGCCTCCGCATGCGCCAGCAGGCCGAATGGTTGCCCAACGGGCGTACGACCTTGTGGTTCGATGCCGGCACCGGCCGCGTCCTCGGCGCGCGCGACGCGCTGGCGATGGCGCCGGGCGCGCAGGCGTTCAACAAGGCCTATCCGCTCCACGCGGGCAAGGTCGGCGGGCTCGGCTGGCGGCTCGTGCTGACGATCTCGGGCCTGTCGCTGACCATGCTCGGCAGCTTCGCGGTCTGGACCTTCTGGTTCCGCCGCCCGAAACCGGCGAGGCGGGCGATGAAGACGGCGGCGCTGGCGGCAAGCTGACCGTCGCCCCCGCGAAGGCGGGGGCCGCTGGCGGCCTCGCGCTACGCCGACAACGGCCCCCGCCTTCGCGGGGGCGACGACTCTTCAAACCGTCGCTTTCCTATTTCCGGCAGCGCCCTATATCCTGCCCAGCCCCATGACCCGCGCCCGCGTCCTTCTCCTGACCGCCGCTCTCGGCCCGCTCGACTATCGCGTCCCGCGCGAAAGCGAAGCGCCGCTCGGCAGCGTCGTCGTCGCGCCGCTCGGGCCGCGGCGGATGGGCGGTGTGGTGTGGGAGGATGCGAGCTTCGGCGCCCCCGAAGCTGTCGGCGACAATCGCCTCCGCAACCTCTACGAGGTCGTGCCGGTGCCGCCCGTGCCCGCGCCGCTGCGCCGCCTCGTCGAATGGACGAGCGACTATTATCTCGCGCCGCCGGGCGCGGTGCTGCGCATGGTGCTGCCCGGCGCCGCCTTCGCCGACGCCCGCCGCCCGATCGTCGAATATCGCGCGACCGGCGAACGACCCGCGCGGATGACGCCGCAGCGCACGGTGGCGCTCGAAAAGATTGGCGGCCGGCAAGGCATGGTGCGCGAGCTCGCCGCGCTCGCCGAGGTCAGCGACGCCGTGATCCGCGGGCTCGTCCAGGCGGGGGCGCTCGAGGCGGTGAGCGTGTCGGCCGACGCGCCCTACGCCGAACCCGACCCAGCCTTCGCGCCGCCCGACCTGTCCGACGAACAGGCGGCGGCGGCAGACGAGCTTCGCGGCGCCGTCGCCGCCGCGCGGTTCGAGACGCTGCTCCTCGACGGCGTCACCGGATCGGGCAAGACCGAAGTCTATATGGAGGCGATCGCCGCCGCGGTCGATGCGGGCCAGCAGGCGCTCGTCCTCCTCCCCGAAATCGCGCTGACCGAACCGATGCTGACCCGCTTCGCGGCACGCTTCGGCTGCGAGCCCGTCGCCTGGCACTCGGGCCTGCGCTCCACCGAGCGCCGCCGCGCGTGGCACGCGATCGCCAGCGGGGATGCGAAGATCGTCGTCGGGGCGCGCTCGGCGCTGTTCCTGCCCTATGGCAATCTTGGCGTCATCGTCGTCGACGAAGCGCACGAGACGAGCTTCAAGCAGGAGGACGGCGTCCATTATCACGCGCGCGACGTCGCGGTGATGCGCGGGCATTTCGAGGGACTGCCGGTGATTCTCGCGAGCGCGACCCCGGCGCTCGAAAGCCTCGCGATGGTCGAGGCGGGGCGCTACCGCCACATCATCCTCCCGGCCCGCTACGGCGGCGCGACCTTGCCCGACCTCGCGGCGATCGACATGCGGCAGGACCCGCCCGATCGCGGCCACTGGCTCGCGCCGCCGCTGGTCGACGCGCTCGCCGATCGGCTCGGCAAGGGCGAGCAGAGCCTCCTCTTCCTGAACCGCCGCGGCTTCGCGCCGCTGACCCTTTGCCGCACCTGCGGACACCGCATCCAGTGCCCGCACTGCACCGCCTGGATGGTCGAGCACCGGCTCGTCCACCGCCTCGCCTGCCACCATTGCGGCCATGTCATGCCGCCGCCGCGGCTCTGCCCCGAATGCGAGGACGAGGACAGCCTCGTCGCCTGCGGCCCCGGGGTCGAGCGCGTCGCCGACGAGGTGAGCTCACGCTTTCCCGAGGCGCGAACCGCCATCGTCACCTCCGACACGCTCTGGTCGCCCGCCAAGGCCGCCGAATTCGTCGACAATGTCGAGGGCGGGCTCGTCGACATCATCATCGGCACCCAGCTCGTCACCAAGGGATATCATTTCCCCAACCTCACTCTCGTCGGCGTGGTCGACGCCGACCTCGGGCTCGACGGCGGCGATCTGCGCGCATCCGAACGCACTTTTCAGCAGATCGCGCAGGTCGCGGGGCGCGCCGGGCGCGGGGTCAAGCCGGGCGAGGTGCTGATCCAGACGCGCGTCCCCGACGCCCCCGTCATGGCCGCGCTCGTCGCGAACGACCGCGAAGGCTTCTACGCCGCCGAGGCGGCGGCGCGGCGGCAGGCCGGAGCGCCGCCCTATGGCCGCTTCGCCGCGCTCGTCATCTCGTCGGAGGATATCGAGGTCGCGCGCGGCGTCGCGCAGCGGCTGGGACAGAAGGCGCCCGTCGCCGACGGCCTCGCCATCTATGGCCCCGCCCCCGCCCCGCTCGCGATGCTGCGCGGGCGCCATCGCTTCCGCCTCCTCCTCCACGCCCCGCGCAGCTTCGATCTGCAGGGCGCGATCCGCGACTGGATCGGGCGCATCGACTGGCCGGCGAAGGCACGGCTCGCGATCGACGTCGATCCCTACAGCTTCGTTTGAACCCAAGGACTTGAAGGCGCGGCGGCGCCCGCTATGCTGCGCCGCAGAGGAACAGCCAAGGGGGATATGGACGGTGACGGGGACGGCATGGAAGCGGGGAGCCGCGCGGCTTCTGGGCGCAATGGCAGCGATGCTGGCGATGCTCGCCAGCCCGGCGGCGCGCGCCGAATGGTGGGAAGCGCAGACCTCGCACTTCGTCGTCTATTCGGAAAGCGACCAGAGCGATGCCGAGAAATTCGCGGCCTTGCTCGAACGCTTCGACAATGCGCTGCGCACGCTCCAGGGCATGCCGGTCCCAGGGCCCGAGGTCGGCGCGGCGAACCGGGTCAAGGTCTATCGCACCGGCGACACCGACAATATCGCGGTCTTCGCCCACGCGTCGGGATCGGGCATCGCGGGCTTCTATATTCCGCGCGCGGGCAATCCGGTTGCCTTCGTCCCGGCGCGCGAGCGCATCGCGACGAGCAAGGGTATCGAACGGGGCCCCCGCCTCGACATCAAGACGGTGCTGCTCCACGAATATACGCATCATTTCATGCTGTCGAACTTCAGCACCGCCTATCCGCAATGGTATACCGAAGGCTCGGCCGAGCTCTACAGCACGATCCGCTTCATGGACGACGGCAGCTTCCACGTCGGCGACGTCCCGCAGGCGCGCGGCGCGGCGCTCAACGCCCTGCCCGACATCCCGCTCGCCCGCCTGTTCGACACCAAGGCTACGCTGAGCGGCATGCAGCAGTATCAGTCCTACACCTTCGGCTGGCTGCTCTCGCACTATCTGAACTTCGCGCCCGAGCGGAAGGGGCAGCTTCTCGCTTATCTGAAGGCGCTCAACAGCGGCGAGGACAGCCTGACCGCCGCGAAACGCGTCTTCGGCGACCTCGATGCGCTGCAAAGGGAAGTGCGCCGCTACAAGCGCGGCCCCTTCCTCGGCTATGACGTCAAGCCGGGCAATTATGTCGAGCCCAAGGTGACGATGCGCCGCCTGAGCGCGGCCGAGGAAGCGCTGATCCGCGACCATATGCGCTCGCAGCGCGGGGTCGACCGCAAGGAGGCGCGCGACGTCGCCAGCGATATGGCGGGCAAGGACGCGGCCTTTTCGGACAGCCTGCCGGCGCAGCTCTGGGTCGGCGAAGCGCAGATCGACGCGCGCAACTGGGACGCCGCCGACGCCGCGGCCGACCGCGCGCTCAAGCTCGATCCCGAATCGTCGCTCGCCAATCTTCTCAAGGCCAATGTCTTCATGGGCCGCGGCAAGGCCGACAAGAGCGCCTATGCCAAGGCGCGGCCCTATTTCATCAAGGCCCGCCACTTCGACGAACTCGATCCGCGCCCGGCGGTCGGCTATTATCTCTCTTTCCGCGAAGCGGGCGAGGCGATCCCGGCGCCGGCCGTAACCGCGCTCGAACAGGTCTATCCCGAAGCCTCCTTCGATCCGCAGTATCGCCTGCTCCTGACCCGTCAGCTGCTCGACGACGGCAAGGGCGATCTCGCGCGCACGGTGATCGCGCCGATCGCCTTCCAGGGGCATGAAGGCAAAGAGGAGAATCTGCTCCTCGCGGTGGTCAAGGCGATCGATGACAAGAAGCTCGACGAGGCGCGCACCAAGATCGCCGAAATCTTCAAGAAGATGAACGACGAAGGCGAGAAGTAGCGCGGCTTTCGTCCAACGCCCTTTACACGCGGTGCGGCGCGGCTAGACCTCGTCGCATGATCGGTTCCGCATCGCGCCGCGCGCTTTCGCTCCTCGTCCCCGCCATCGCCCTGACGCTCGCCGCGCCGGGCGCCGTCCATGCCGACCCCGCGCCCCTCGCGGTGCCGGTGGTCACGGCGAAGGACCTCGGCGGCGAGGCGGGCGGACGCCTGCTCGTCTTCGCGCAAAGGGTCGAGCCCGGCGCCAAGCCGCAGGAGGAGGTCGACACCTCGCCCTTCGACCCGACCGGCACCGCGGTCGCCGCGCTCGAGGTCGCGCATCTCGCCCCGGGCACCCCCGCGCTTGTCGGGACGGAAGCCGACGCCTTCCCGACCGCCTGGTCGAAGCTCGCCCCCGGCACCTATCGGCTGCAGGCGGTGCTCGACCGCAACCACGACTATAATTACGGCGGGCGCGGCCCCGGCGACCTCGTCTCGGCGGTGGTCGAGGCGGCGCTGCCCGGCCCGGTCCCGACGCTGACGCTGTCAACCGAAATCCCGGCGCGCGGTTTCGATGCGCGGCTCGCGTCGCTCCCCGCCGACAAGCGCGCCGAGGTCGAAGCGGGATTGAAGAATGTCGAGGCGGTCGACATCCCGTCGAAGCTGATGACCGGTTTCTCGGGCCGCGCGACCTCGATCAAGGGCTGGGTCGCGTTGCCGCCGGGCTACAAGGAGGGGAAAGGCACCTATCCGACCGCCTATTCGGACGGCGGCTTCGGCAGCACCCTCGACAGCGCGAAGATGAACGCCGCGGGCGTCGCGGCGATGATGGCGAGGGGCGAGATGCCGCCGATGATCTGGGTCATCCTCGACCATCATGTCGCGACCGGCACGCATGAATTCGCCGATTCGGCGAACAACGGCCCGTGGGGCGCGGCGCTGACGACCGAAGCGATCCCCGCGCTCGAAGCCAAATATCGCATGGACGCGCGCGCCTCGGGACGCTTCCTCAACGGCCACAGCTCGGGCGGCTGGTCGACGCTGTGGCTGCAGGTCGCCTATCCCAAGGTCTTCGGCGGCACCTGGCCGACCGCGCCCGACGCCAGCGACTTCCACGACTTCACCAATATCGACATCTATGCCGCGAACGCCAATGCCTATGCCGGCGCCGACGGGCAGGATTTCCCGCTGATCCGCGACAAGGGCAAGGTGATCGCGACGCTGAAGCAGTTCGCGCAGCTCGAAGCCGCGCTCGGCGCCTATGGCGGCCAGTTCGCGAGCTTCGACTGGGTCTTCTCGCCGCGCTGCCCCGACGGGCGCCCGTGCCCGCTGTTCGACCGCGCGACCGGCAAAATCGATCCCGCGGTCGCCGGCTATTGGCGCGACCATTACGACATCGCGCACATCGTCGCGCGCGACTGGACGCGTCTCCGGCCCGACCTCGACGGCAAGATCCACCTGATCGTCGGCGATGCCGACACCTTCTATCTCGACGGGCCGGCGCGCCGCCTCAAGGTCGTGCTCGACGGGCTCGGCGCGAAATCCTCGTTCCGCTTCGTCCCCGGCCGCACCCATTTCGACCTCTACAGCGAGGGCGACGACCGGATGGCGCTGATGAAGACCATCGCGAAGGAAATGTACGCGGTAGCGCGGCCGGAGGGTGCGAAAGCGCAGTAAGCGACTCCGTCATTGCGAGCGAAGCGAAGCAATGACGAATTTCGTGAGTGATCGGGCGCTTGCCCTCTTCTCAATAATCCGGCTCGTCCCCGCCCAGCACCTGCTCCGCCTGCCCGGTCAGCCACGCCATCGCCGCCGCCCACGGCTGGTGCCCGTGGCTGATCCGCGCGACGCCCAATCCAGCAAGCTCCCTGTGCGTCGGGCCGCCCTTGCCGCGCAGGATATTGACCGGCAGCGGCGAGCCCTCGCAGATCGCACCGATGCATTTCACGTCGGCGAGGAAGGGCACGAACAGCCCGCCCGCCCCGGCGTCGGCATAGGCGCGCGCGCGTTCGAGCGTCGCGGCAACGAGCGCCTCGCCGTCCTTCGCCGCATCGGCCCCGCGGAACACATCGCAGCGCGCATTGACGAAAAGCCCGGTGTCGGCCGCCGCACGATAGCGCGTGACCGCCTCTCCGATAGGAAGCAGCTCGTTCGCGCCCGGCAGCCGGTCCTCCATGTTGATCCCCGCCGCACCCGCCGCCCGGGCCCGGCCGACCGAGACGCCGACCGCCGCGGCATCGGCACCGTACCCCGATTCCATGTCGATGGTGACGGGCAGGTCGGTGACCGACAGGATGCGCGCCAGATTCTCGAACACATCCTCGATCGGAAAATCCTCGCCGTCGGCCCGCCCCTGCGCGCCCGCGACGCCGAAGCTGCCGGTCGCGATCGCCTTCGCGCCCGCCGCGGCGACCGCCTTCGCGCTTCCCGCGTCCCAGATGTTTACGAGGATCAGCGGGTCGCCCGGAACATGCAGCGCGCGGAATTCGGCAATCTTGTCAGTCATGCGACAACTCCCATGGGTTCGATGTGGATGGCATTTGCGCCTCAGACGATCTGGCCGGCCGGCGCCGAACCGAAGACCTGATCACGGCCGCCCTGCGTATCCATATACTCGCGGATACGATGGACGCGCGTCCCTTTCATTTCAAAGATGAAGACATAATCGATCGCATAGCGACGCCCGTTGGCCAAGGTCGCGCTCTGCCGCTGCTCGAACACGACGCGCTCGCCCTCGGCGGTCACCGAAATCGGTTCGACCCGCATGCCAGCGGAAAACAGCCTCGGAAAATCCTCGAGGATGAAACGGATGATCGCGTCGGGGCCGATCATATGATCGGTCACCCCCAACGCCATCGCCGTGGCGTTGCGCGGCGGCGCCCGCCATTCGACATCCTCGGTCAGGACCGCGCGAATCGCGTCGGCATCGCGCGTCGCAAAGGCGCGCCAGATGGCGAAAGCGGCTTCCTTGCCCTGCATGACGCGCGCCTTTTTCAGAATTCGCCGAGGCGGCGCTGCGCGGGCGCGGATTCGCGGCGCAGCAACTCGTCCTTGATGTCGAGGCCATAGGCATAGCCGCCCAAGGACCCGTCGCTGCGCACGACGCGGTGGCAGGGGATCAGCACCGCGACATTGTTCGCGCCATTGGCGCTCCCCGCCGCGCGCACCGCATTGGGCTTGCCCACCGCGGCGGCGATGTCGGCATAGCTGCGCGTCTCGCCCGCGGGAATTTTCCGGAGCTCGCGCCACACCGCTTCCTGAAAGGCGGTGCCCTTCACGTCGATCGGGATATGATCGAAGCCCTGCGCGGGCGTCTCGACCGCATCGACGACTTCCTTCAGCAGCGCCTCGAACTCGGCGCCGCCCTCGACCAGCATCGCGGCCGGGAAGCGGTTCTCCAGCGCCTCGCGCCCCTCGGCGAACGACAGGCGGCACACGCCCTTGTCGGTCGCCGCGACCAGCATGTCGCCGAGGCTCGTCGGCACGACCGCCCAGTGGATCGTCGCGCCCTTGCCGCCATTCACCCAAGCCGAAGCCGTCATACCCATGCGTCCCTCCATATGTCCGTAAAAGCGCGACGGCCCCGAAAAGCCCGCGTCATAGATTGCGTCGGTCACCCGTTCCGCGTCGCTCAGCGCCGCGCGCGCCCGCTCCTCGCGCAGCGTCCGGGCATAGGCGGCGGGCGACAGGCCGGTGTGGCGGGTGAAGACGCGCTGGAAATGGGTCGGCGAATAGCCGGTGCGCTGCGCAAGATCGGCAAGCGCGAGCGGTTCCTCGCTTCCCTTGATCGCGGCGATCGCCGCGAGCACCGCCGCCTCGTCGCGCCCGACGTCGTCGGGCAGGCAGCGCTTGCACGGGCGCAGCCCCGCCGCGCGTGCGCCGGCGCCGTCGGCAAAAAAGCGGACGTTCGCCCGCAAGGGCTGACGCGCGCCGCAGCTTGGCCGGCAATAGATGCCGGTGGTCAGCACCCCGACGATGAAGCGCCCGTCATGGGCTTTATCGCGGCGGCGCATCGCCTCCCAGCGCTCGTCGTCGGTCATCGTGGCGAAGCTCATGGCTCGTCCCTTTCGATCCGCGCGGCGAAACAGCCGTAGGCGGCGTTATGCGCGTTGATATAGGTAGTGGCGGGGTCCGCGAACAGGTCGCGGATCGCGCCGTCGGCTTCGCCCGGCCCCGCGAGTCGCGCGGTTCGCAGCATCCCCTCGCCGTCGAAGGCGCGGAGCGCGAGCGTACGGCCTGCGAACACCGGCGGCGGTGCGTCGCGCCAGGTCGCCGCCGCGACGCCCTGCCGCACATAGATGGCATAGGCGCTGCGATAGGGTGTCGCCACATCGTGGTGGACATGGTGGAGCAGGATCAGTTCCTCGCCCGCGCGCGCATCGTCGAGGCTGATGCGGCACGGGAAGCCGCGGTCGGCGTCCGCCGTCACCCGGCGGGCGCCGCGCGCCGCGAGTTCGGCGTCGTTCATCGCGAACAGCGGCGCGAAGGGTTCGGGGTCGAGGCCGGTAATGGCATAGGTCATATCGTCGTCCTTTCTCGTCTTGCATCCCCTCTGCCACGCCGCGCCGATCGATGCGTCCCGATGCTTGCGTTCAAAGCACCAAGCCTGAGTGTATTACTGTATTATATCATTGACTCACCTATGGATCTCGGACATCTTTGCGCCGATTCGAAGGAGAGCTCATGGCGACCGTCGACGCATCGTTCGCGCCCGCCCGTTCCGCGCGGCGCATCGACTGGCTCTCCCGCGCCGCGACCTTATGCTATCTTTCGATCGCGGCGGGGCAGCTTCTCTTCACCGCCTTCATCCTCTTCTTCTACTATCCCTCGTCGCTCTCGGGCGATTTCGCTGCATGGAACACCAAACCCCTGATCAAGGGCTTCGTCGCGGGTGATGCGGGCGGAAATCTCTTCTTCGCCGCGCATGTCATGATGGCGGCCATCATCACTTTCGGCGGGCTGGTGCAGCTCGTCCCAGCGATCCGCAACCGCTGGCCCGGCCTTCACCGCTGGAATGGGCGACTCTATCTGGTCAGCGCGTTGATGCTGTCGCTCGGCGGCTTGTGGCTGACCTGGGGACGCGGGACGTGGCTCAATCTGACGGGCGCGTTCGGCATCACGCTCGACGCCCTCCTTATCCTGGCTTTCGCCGCCATGGCTTATCGAACCGCCCGTGCGCGCCGCTTTGTCGAGCATCGCCGCTGGGCGCTGCGTCTTTTCGCGGTCGCAAGCGCGGTATGGTTCATGCGCGTGGGTTATATGGCCTGGGGCATCGCGACCGGCGGCGCGGGGATCGGCCGGGCGATGGACGGTCCCTTCGACCTCTTCCTTGCCTTTGCCAATTCGCTGCTGCCGCTTGCCGTGACGGAGCTCTATCTCCGCGTCGGCGCGCGCGGAACGCCAAGGGCCAAGGCGGGCATCGCAGCGCTTCTGCTACTCAGCGGCATCGTCATTCTCATCGGTAGTGCCGGGGCCTGGATGATGATATGGGGCCCCTATATCTAGGGTCCGACCCGGGCGCGCTTGCCTTCGCCGCCTCAGCGATTAGGGTCGCCCCATGACCCGCCTGATCACGTTGCTGCTCGCCCTTTTCGCCCTCACCCTGCCGGCGCGCGCCGCCGACGACATCAGCGCGGTCTCGCGCAGCGTCGTCCGCGTCGTCACCGTCGCGATGGTCGAGGGGGAGGTCGTCGGCTTCGGCCACGGCAGCGGCATCGCGCTCACCCCGACGCGCATCCTGACCAACGCGCATGTCGTCGAATCGGCCGCCAAATATCCGCAGAATGTCGCGCTCGGCGTCGTCCCGTCGGAGGGGCAGAAAAGCTATGCCGGCAAGCTGATCGCGATCGACACCAAGCGCGACCTCGCGCTGATCGAGATCACCGAGGGACGCGTGCCGTCGGCCGCCATTTACACCGGTCCGCTCGATTCGGGCGCCGATGTCGTCGCCTTGGGCTATCCGGGCAATGTCGACCTCGCGACCGCGCGCAGCGCCGCCGACTATATCACCCCGCGCACCCCGGTGCGCAGCGAGGGCAATATATCGAACACCCAGAGCGTCGACGGTATCGCGACGCTCGTCCACACCGCCAAGATCTCGCGCGGCAATTCAGGCGGGCCGCTCGTCGACCAGTGCGGGCGCATCGTCGGCATCAACACCTTCATCACCCGCGCCGACGATGGCGATTCGCCCTTCGCCTTCGCGATTTCGGTGCGCGAGATCGCGCGCTTCCTCGCCGATGCGCGGCAGGACTACACCAGCGTCGGCACCCCCTGCCTCTCGCTCGCCGAAGCGTCGGAGCGCGACCGCGCCGCGACCGATGCCGAAGCGCGCGCCACCGCCGAAGCGAATGCCGCCAAGGCCGCGGCGGCGAAGCTCGAACGCGAAGCGAAGCTGCAGCGCGCGAACGACGCCGCGCTGGCCTCGCGCGAGAATCGCATCGCGCTCGCCGGGGTGCTCTTCGTCCTCGGCGCGCTCGGCGGCGGCGCGGGGCTGCTCTTCTACAGCCAGCAGAAGCTGCGCCAGGCGAAGATCGCGGGCGGGGGCGGCGCAGCGCTGATCCTGATCGCGGCGATCCTGTTCCTGACCCGCCCCGACGCGCACGCCGACGTCGCCGACGATGCGGCCGCCGACCCCGCCGCGACGCCCGCGATCCCGGCGCTCGCCGAGGGCAGCTTCCTCTGCACGATCCAGCCGAACCGCAGCCGCATCACCGTGTCGTCGACCAACGACGTGCCGGTCACGCTCGGCAGGGGCGGCTGCGTCAACCAGCGCACCCAATATGCGCAAGGCTCCGACGGACGCTGGCAGCGCATCCTCGTTCCCAATGAGGAAGCGACGGTGACCATCGCGTCGATCGACCCCGCCGGGCAGGAATATCGCGTCGACCGCTATCTGCTCGACGCCGAGACGATGGCCAAGGCGCGCGAGATCCGCGCCGGCGCGACGATCAAGGGCTGCACCGCCGACGCCGAGGCGCTCGCCGCCTTCGCCACCCAGCAGGAAGCGATCAAGAGCGCGCTGCCGCCGACCCCCAACGAGCGGCTGGTCTACGAATGCCAGAAGCTCGGCGGCCCGGCGGCGAAGCAGGCGGCGTCCGCCGCCGCGAAGGAATAAGGGTCTCGCCCCCTATCCCCCGCACGCCTTGAACAGCATCAGCGTCCGCTCTTTCGCGAGGGTCTCGCTCGGCTCGTGATAATCCTTGCGGCGGTCGCTGTTGAAGCCGTGCCCCGCCTCATAGACGAAGACCTGCGCGGTCGGATGATCCTTCGCGATCAGCGCCTCGACGCCTTCCATCGGAATGCCGGCGTCATAGCGGCCGAAGTGGGCGATGGTCGCGCATTGCGGCGCCTCGTCGGTGAACTGCGTCGGCACCAGGCTGCCGTAATAGGCCGACGCGGCCGCGAGGTCGGGGCTGATCTGCGCCATCCGCCACGCGACCGACCCGCCATAGCAATAGCCGGTGATGAAGACGGGACCTTTGCCCTTGAGCGCGTCGATGCAGGTCTGCGCGTCCTTGAGGCTCTGCTCGAACGGGTGGAGCGTCCGCGCCAGTTCGACCGCGCGCTCGAACTGCGGCCCCGAATAGTCGCTCTCGAACCCCGGATGCTCGCGGTCGAACAGCGCGGGGGACAGCACCTCATAGCCATCGGCGGCATATTCGTCGCATAGCTCGCGGATATGGTCGGTAACCCCGAAAATCTCCTGGATCAGGACGAGCCCGCCGCGGCGCTCGCCCTCGGGCTGGGCGTGATAGACCGCGATCTCCGCGCCGTCGTCCATCGTCATCCGGATCATCTCGCCCATCTGCTTCCTCTCCCAATTTCCGTTCGCGCTGATCGTGTCGAAGCGCCGTTCTTCTTTCCGATGACCAATGAAGAAAGAACGGCCCTTCGACAAGCTCGGAGCCTGCCCCCGCGGTGGCGGGGCGCGAACGGCGAGAGGATAGCGAGATGAGTCCCACCCCCCGCCTTGCATTGCAGCAAAATCGTTGCTACGCGCGCCGCGACTGTGCAGCGGGGGCATCTTCGGACGCCATGAAAACCGCGCAGCCATCCCCCTCGGGATCGTTAGAGAAGGACTTTCGCGCGTGGAGAATTCCGGCGGCATTCAGGGCAACATCACGGCGGGCCTCGCGGGCCGCTATGCCAGCGCGCTGTTCGATCTGGCGCGCGAATCGAACACCATCGACGGCGTCCAGACCAGCCTCGCCGCGCTGCGCCAGGGGCTCGCCGATTCGGCCGAGCTCGCGGCGCTTGTCGCCAGCCCCGTCGTCAGCCGCACCGACGCCGCGAAGGCCGTGGCCGCCGTCGCGAAGGCGATGAAGCTCGATTCGCTGACGACCAAGTTCCTCGGCGTGCTCGCCGAGAACCGCCGCCTCGCCGACCTCACCGGCATGATCGACGCTTTCGACGCGATCGTCGCGGCGCACCGCGGCGAGATGACCGCGAAGGTCACGAGCGCGCACCCGCTGAGCGCCGAGCAGCTGGGGGCGCTCGCCGCCAACCTCAAAACCCGTGTCGGCCGCGATGTCAGCATCGCCACGACCGTCGACCCCGCCATCCTCGGCGGCCTCGTCGTCCAGCTGGGCAGCCAGCTGATCGACGGCAGCATCCGTACCCGTCTCAACAGTTTCGCCCAGGCGATGAAGGGCTGAAAGCCCGTACGCCCAAATGCCCCGATGAAAGGCTGAATAATGGAAATCCGCGCCGCTGAAATCAGCAAGGTCATCAAGGACCAGATCGCCAATTTCGGAACCGACGCCACGGTCAGCGAGATCGGCACTGTGCTGTCGGTCGGCGACGGCATCGCCCGCGTCCACGGCCTCGACAATGTCCAGGCCGGTGAAATGGTCGAATTCGCCAACGGCGTGAAGGGCATGGCGCTCAACCTCGAAGCCGACAACGTCGGCATCGTGATCTTCGGGTCGGACTCGGAGATCAAGGAAGGCGACACCGTCAAGCGCACCGGCACGATCGTCGACGTCCCCGTCGGCAAGGGCCTGCTCGGCCGCGTCGTCGATGGCCTCGGCAACCCGATCGACGGCAAGGGCCCGATCAAGGCCGACAAGCGCATGCGCGTCGAAGTGAAGGCGCCGGGCATCATCCCGCGCACCTCGGTCCACGAGCCCGTCCAGACCGGCCTCAAGGCGCTCGACGCGCTCGTCCCCGTCGGCCGCGGCCAGCGCGAGCTGATCATCGGCGACCGCCAGACCGGCAAGACCGCGGTCGCGATCGACACCTTCATCAACCAGAAGGAAGCGAACAAGGGCACCGACGAATCGAAGAAGCTCTATTGCATCTACGTCGCCGTCGGCCAGAAGCGCTCGACCGTCGCGCAGATCGTCCGCCAGCTCGAAGAAAATGGCGCGATGGAATATTCGATCGTCGTCGCCGCGACCGCGTCGGAGCCCGCGCCGCTTCAGTATCTCGCGCCCTACACCGGCGTGACGATGGGCGAATTCTTCCGCGACAACGGCATGCACGCCGTCATCGTCTATGACGATCTGTCGAAGCAGGCCGTCGCCTATCGCCAGATGTCGCTGCTGCTGCGCCGCCCGCCGGGCCGCGAAGCCTATCCCGGCGACGTCTTCTATCTCCACAGCCGCCTGCTCGAACGCGCCGCGAAGATGAACAGCGACAATGGCGCGGGTTCGCTCACCGCGCTGCCGATCATCGAAACCCAGGCGGGCGACGTGTCGGCCTATATTCCGACCAACGTGATTTCGATCACCGACGGCCAGATCTTCCTCGAAACCAACCTGTTCAACGCGGGTATCCGCCCGGCGATCAACGTCGGCCTGTCGGTCAGCCGCGTCGGCTCGGCCGCGCAGACCAAGGCGATGAAGAAGGTGTCGGGCTCGATCAAGCTCGAGCTCGCGCAGTATCGCGAGATGGAGGCCTTCGCGCAGTTCGGTTCGGACCTCGACGCCTCGACGCAAAAGCTGCTCAACCGCGGCGCGCGCCTGACCCAGCTCCTGAAGCAGCCGCAGTTCCAGCCGATGCCGTTCGAGGAACAGACCGCATCGATCTTCGCCGGCACCAACGGCTATCTCGACAATGTCGGCACCGCCGACGTGTCGCGCTACGAACAGGCGATGCTCGCCTATCTGCGCAGCGATCATGCCGACGTGCTGAAGACGATCCGCGACACCAAGGATCTTGGCGACGACGCCAAGAAGGGTCTCGTCGCGGCGCTCGACGCCTTCGGCAAGATTTTCGCGTAAGCCAAGTTACCGTGAGCCCGGCCTTCGCGCCGGGCTGACGAACAAGAGGGGCCGTAATGGCATCGCTTAAGGAACTCAAAGGGCGGATCGTCTCGGTCAAATCGACCCAGAAGATCACCAAGGCCAAGAAGATGGTCGCTGCGGCGAAGCTGCGCAAGGCGCAGGCCGCGGCAGAGGCCGCGCGCCCCTATGCCGAGCGCCTCGAAGGCGTCGTCGCCAGCCTCGCATCGAAGGTCGGCGTATCGGATTCGGCGCCGAAGCTGCTTTCGGGCACCGGCAAGAGCGACACGCACCTGCTCGTCGTGCTCAACAGCGACCGCGGCCTCGCCGGCGCGTTCAACTCGAACATCGTCAAGGCCGCGCGCGACAAGGCGAACGAGCTGCAGGCGCAGGGCAAGAAGGTCCTCTTCTATCTGATCGGCCGCAAGGGCCGCCCGGTGATCGCCCGCCTGTTCCCCGGCCAGATCATCGAACATTACGAAACCACCGGCATCCGCGACATCGGCTTCGAACAGGCGCACGAGATTTCGACGAAGGTGATGGAGCTTTACGAAGCCGGCGCCTTCGACGTCGCGCACCTCTTCTATTCGAAGTTCCGCTCGGCGCTGCTTCAGGAAGCGACCGGGCAGCAGATGATCCCGGTCCCGCCGCCCGCCGACATTCCGGCATCGAGCGGCGCCGCGGTCGAATATGAGCCCGACGAGGAAGCGATCCTCGCCGACCTGCTCCCGCGCAACGTCACCATCCAGATCTTCAAGGGTCTCCTCGAAAACGCCGCGTCCGAACAGGGCGCGTCGATGACCGCGATGGACAATGCGACGCGCAACGCGGGCGACCTGATCAACAAGCTGACCATCGTTTACAACCGCACGCGTCAGGCGGCGATCACCACCGAACTCATCGAAATCATTGCCGGCGCCGAAGCGCTGTAATCGATCAACCCAAGGAAGAAGACCATGGCAACCGCTCCCGCTGAAAAGAAGGCTCCCGCCAAAAAGGCCGCCGCGCCCAAGGCTGCTGCGCCGAAGAAGGCCGCTGCCCCCAAGAAGGCTGCGACGCCCAATGTAAAGTCGGGCGCCACCGCGACGGGCCGCGTCGCGCAGGTCATCGGCGCCGTCGTCGACGTCCAGTTCACCGGCACGCTGCCCGCGATTCTGAACGCGCTCGAAACCGACAACAACGGCAACCGCCTCGTCCTCGAAGTCGCGCAGCACCTCGGCGAGAACACGGTTCGCACGATCGCGATGGACGCGACCGACGGCCTGACCCGCGGCCAGCCGGTGACCGACACCGGCGCGCAGATCTCGGTCCCCGTCGGCCCGCAGACGCTCGGCCGCATCCTCAACGTCATCGGCGACCCGATCGACGAGCGCGGCCCGGTGAACGCCGCGACCGTCGCCCCGATCCACGCCAAGGCCCCCGAATTCGTCGACCAGTCGACCGAAGCCGCGATCCTCGTCACCGGCATCAAGGTCATCGACCTGATCGCCCCCTATGCGAAGGGCGGCAAGATCGGCCTGTTCGGCGGCGCGGGCGTCGGCAAGACCGTGCTCATCCAGGAACTGATCAACAACATCGCCAAGGGCCACGGCGGCGTTTCGGTGTTCGCGGGCGTCGGCGAACGCACCCGCGAAGGCAACGACCTCTATCACGAATTCCTCGACGCCGGCGTCATCGCCAAGGACAAGGACGGCAACCCGACCCCCGACGGGTCGAAGGTGGCGCTCGTCTTCGGCCAGATGAACGAGCCCCCGGGCGCCCGCGCCCGCGTCGCGCTCTCGGGCCTGACCATGGCCGAATATTTCCGCGACGAGGAAGGCCAGGACGTTCTGTTCTTCGTCGACAACATCTTCCGCTTCACCCAGGCGGGGTCCGAAGTGTCGGCGCTGCTCGGCCGCATTCCCTCGGCGGTGGGCTATCAGCCGACGCTGTCGACCGACATGGGCGCGCTGCAGGAGCGCATCACCTCGACCAACAAGGGCTCGATCACCTCGGTGCAGGCGATCTACGTCCCCGCGGACGACTTGACCGATCCGGCGCCGGCGACCAGCTTCGCCCACTTGGACGCGACCACGACGCTCAACCGCGCGATTTCGGAACTCGGCATCTATCCCGCGGTCGATCCGCTCGATTCGACCAGCCGCGTGCTGACCGCCGCGACCGTCGGCCAGGAGCATTACGAGACCGCCCGCCGCGTTCAGGAAACGCTGCAGAAGTACAAGTCGCTGCAGGATATCATCGCGATTCTCGGCATGGACGAGCTTTCGGAAGAGGATAAGCTCACCGTCGCCCGCGCGCGCAAGATCCAGCGCTTCCTGTCGCAGCCCTTCCACGTCGCCGAAGTCTTCACCGGCATCCCCGGCAAGTTCGTCGCGATCGAAGACACGGTGAAGTCGTTCAAGGCGGTGGTCGACGGCGAGTATGACCACCTCCCCGAAGCCGCCTTCTACATGGTCGGCGGCATCGACGAAGCCGTCGCCAAGGCCGCGAAGCTGGCCGAAGAGGCGTAATAGAAGCCCTCTCCCCTTCAGGGGAGAGGATACGAAGGCTTGGCAACTGGTTGCCTAGCCGGCGTTGGAGAGGGGCTCGAACGAAGCACCATTCCCCTCTCCCAACCCTCTCCCCCCAGGGGGAGAGGGCTTTAGGATGAAGATCATGGCCCTGAAGTTCGAACTCGTCACCCCCGCCCGCCTCGAGCGGTCGAGCGACGTCTATATGGTCACCGTGCCGGGCAGCGAGGGCGACTTCTCGGTGCTCGAAGGCCACGCGCCCTTCATGGCGACGCTGCGCAACGGCCCGCTGACCATCTACGCGAGCGCCGGCGCGGCGCCCGAGACGATCGAAGTCGAAGGCGGCTTCGCCGAAGTGAACGAGGCGGGCCTGACCGTCCTCGCCGAACATATCGCGGGCTGACGCGCGCGCGGTCATCGCCGGATCAAAGGGGCCCTTCGGGGCCCTTTTCTTTGCCTGTCCTGCCGGGTGGGAATGCGGGCTTTGGGGTGGGTAGCGGACGTTGCATAACTCGTCGCCCCCGCGAAGGCGGGGGCCGCTGGAGGCTTATTCCTGCGCCGCTGCGTAAGACGACGGCGGCCCCCGCCTTCGCGGGGGCGACGGCCGTTATCGGTCATGAACGGACGTTCTCTCGGCCCGCATTCATTGTGGCCTGACGCCCCTATCCCCCGCTGCCCATCCGGCCGTAATCCCAATCCTCGGCCTTGCTGCCGTCCATCAGCGAGATGCGCGCCTTCAGCCGGTTTCCCTCGCGCCAATAGCGGATGCGCTGCGGATAATCATGCGCCGGGTTGGCGAACTCGATCATCCGCTCCCCCGCCGCCGCCATCGGAAATTCGGCCGCCGGACCCCCGAACGGCTGCGCGACGAAGGCGAGCGTTCCGTCGGGCTTTCGCACGATCCGCGTATGCTCGAACACGCCAAGGGCGTCGCCCTTCCCGATTCGCGCCGCGCCGACCATGATGCCGCCGCGCGGCGGGGTCCAATATTCGTCGGCCCAGCGCCCTTCGGAGGCCGTCTGCTCCCACGCCCCCTCCATCCAGCCGGGCAGTTCGGGCGAATCGGCGGCCGCGAGCGGCGACGCCGCGAGCAGGGCCGCCAGCCCCAAGATCATGATTCGCATCGTCATTCCCCTCCTCCGCGCGGGACATCCCGCCGCGGCATTAGGAGAATATCAAAGTTTCCCCCTTATTCACCGTGCTCGACGGGGGTTTTCTCGCGAAAGCCGCGGCAATCCCCGCACGAGGACCGAAGCGAAGCAGGGTGAAACGATGAGTGCATTCGGACGCCGACCGGGAACCGCGGGCCGCCCCGCCTTTGGCGTGGCCAAGCCGATGCAGGGGGGCGCCGCCGGCGGCGGGCAGTTCCCCGCGCTCGACACGGCGCCGATTCCCGAGCCCGCGCCGGGCGCCCTCGCCCCCGAACTCGAGGCGATGGACCGGCTGAACCAGCGGTCGAGCGCCGAGGCGATGGAGCCCGAGAAGCTCCAGGGCTTCGAAGCCTCGGTTCACAAGATCAAGGAACAGGTGCTCCCGCGCCTGCTCGAACGCGTGGACCCCGAGGCGGCGGCGACGCTGAGCAAGGACGAGCTGACCGAGGAATTCCGCCCGATCATTCTCGAAGTGCTCGCGGAGCTTCGCATCACGCTCAACCGCCGCGAGCAGTTCGCGCTCGAAAAGGTGCTGGTCGACGAGCTCTTGGGCTTCGGCCCGCTCGAAGAGCTTTTGTCCGACCCCGACATCAGCGACATCATGGTCAACGGCCCCTACCAGACTTATGTCGAGCGCAAGGGCCAGCTCGTCATCGCGCCGATCCAGTTCCGCGACGAACAGCATCTCTTCCAGATCGCGCAGCGCATCTGCAACCTCGTCGGCCGCCGCGTCGACCAGACGACGCCGCTCGCCGACGCGCGCCTCAAGGACGGCAGCCGCGTCAACGTGATCGTGCCGCCGCTCTCGCTTCGCGGCACCGCGATCTCGATTCGTAAATTCTCGGCCAAGCCGATCACGCTCGACATGCTCTGCCAATGGGGCGCGATGAACCAGAAAATGTGCACCGCGCTCAAGATCGCGGGCGCCAGCCGCTTCAACATCGTCATCTCGGGCGGTACCGGTTCGGGCAAGACGACGATGCTCAACGCGCTCTCCAAGATGATCGACCCCGGCGAGCGCGTGCTGACCATCGAGGACGCCGCCGAGCTTCGGTTGCAGCAGCCGCACTGGCTGCCGCTCGAAACGCGCCCCGCGAACCTCGAGGGCAATGGCGCGATCCACATGGGCGACCTCGTCAAGAACGCGCTGCGCATGCGTCCCGACCGTATCATCATGGGCGAGGTCCGCGGCGCCGAATGCTTCGACCTGCTCGCTGCCATGAACACCGGCCACGACGGCTCGATGTGCACGCTGCACAGCAACAGCCCGCGCGAATGCCTCGGCCGTATGGAGAATATGGTGCTGATGGGCGACATCAAGATCCCGAAGGAAGCGATCTCGAAGCAGATCGCCGATTCGGTCGACCTGATCGTCCAGATCAAGCGCCTGCGCGACGGTTCGCGCCGCGTCACCAACGTCACCGAGGTGATCGGCATGGAAGGCGACGTCATCGTCACCCAGGAATTGTTCAAGTTCGAATATATGGACGAGGACAAGGACGGAAAGATCGTCGGCGAATACCGTTCGATGGGCCTGCGCCCCTACACGCTCGAAAAGGCGCGCCAGTTCGGCTTCGACCAGCCGTTCCTCGAGGCGTGCCTCTAAATCCTAGAGCCGCATCCCAAGCCAGATCACCGCTTCGGTCGAAGCGGCCACGATCGGGTCGATGAACCGCGACCAGTGGCTGCCCCCGAGCCGCTCGACGGATTCGTCGTGATGCTGCTGTTCCTCCACGATGATCTCGCGCAATATCGCGGTTGCCGCCGCATCGCTGTCCTTCAGCGCCTCGATCTGTTGAAGCATGTGGCGTAGCACGACCCGTTCGATTGCGACCGTGGTCGCCGCTACCGCTTTGGCGCCCGCCAGGCCGGTCACGACTCCCAACAGGAAGCCGCCCCCGCCGCACAGATGATAGCTGCTGCAGCGGCCGCGACCCCGGCGGCCCAGCTCGGCGAAAAAACGTGCGCGATGATCTTGCTCATGCGCCAAAAATCCATCGAGTTCCGCAACCAAGCCGGGCGCTCGCCAAGGTGCAAAGAAGCGCTGTGCACGATAGATGCAGACCGCTCCATGCTCGCCCGCATGATCGACCTTCATCACGCGGTCGCCGAGCGATTCCCCCGTGCGGAGCCGCGCGATCAGGTCCCCGCTCCGCCATGCAGCCAAACCGCCGCGCTCAGCAGCGCGACCGCAACCGAGGCGAGCGCGATTCCGCGCCACGGCATGAAGCCGACATTGTCGACGTCGCGGCGGTGGCGGCGGCGCCAGTCGGCGGCCTCGGCGATCCCGAACAGCGCGGCGGCGCCGATGCTGACCGACAGCATGGACACTTGCATTGATCGGGCTCCCTTCGCACTATGGCCGCCGCCCACCCGGGCCGGCGCGACCGGTCCTCCCCAGCCGAGAGGTGCCGATATGCGTCATTTTCCTTCCGTTGCAAGTGCCCTTCTGATTGCCGCCTGCGCCGCGTGCAGCGCGCCGTCGGGCAAGGCCACCGCGCAGGAAAATGCGGACAAGGGCGAAGACGCGATCACCGCCGCCGTCGCCGCGCCGAGCCGCACCCCCGCCAACACTGCGCGCGACCGCTATCGCCACCCTGCCGAAACGCTCGCCTTCTTCGGTGTGAAGCCCGGCGGCACGGTGGTCGAGCTATGGCCCGGCGGCGGCTGGTACACCGAAATCCTCGCCCCGCTGACCAGGACCGGCGGCGGCACCCTCTACGCTGCGGCCCCCGCAGGCCGGCTCAAGACGATCGAGGGCTGGCAGGCGGGCAAACCCGACGTCTATGGCGCGGTCAAGCTTGCCGAATTCCCGCACGAGGACGGCACGAAGGTGCCCGACGGCAGCGCCGACGTCGTGCTGACCTTTCGCAATGTTCACAATTGGCGCTTTGATGGCAGCGACAATACCGCCGAGGCGTTCCGGCAGATCTATGCGATGCTCAAACCCGGCGGGATTCTCGGCGTCGTCGACCATCGCCTGCCCGAGGCGATGGATTCGGCGCTCGAGGAGAAAAGCGGTTATATGAAGCGCTCGTCGATCGTCGGCTTCGCCGAGGCCGCGGGGTTCAAGCTCGCGGGCGAGAGCGAGGTCAACGCCAACCCGAAGGACACGCACGACTATCCGGGCGGCGTCTGGACGCTGCCCCCGACGCTGAGCCAGAAGGACGAGGGCCGCGAAAAATATCTGGCGATCGGCGAATCGGATCGCATGACGCTGAAATTCGTGAAGCCTGTGTCCTGACGCGGCATATTGAAACCATCGACCCCGCGCTGCTGCTCAGCGCCTATGCGCAGGGGCTGTTCCCGATGGCCGACGGGGCCGACGACCCGTCGGTGCACTGGGTCGAGCCGCGGCTGCGCGCGATCCTGCCGCTCGATGGCTTCCGCCTGTCGCGCAGTCTCAGGAAGACGATCGTCGCCGACCGCTTCCGTGTCACCACCGATACCGTCTTTCCGGAGATGCTCGCACTCTGCGCCGAGGCGGCGCCCGACCGGCCGACGACCTGGATCAATCCTGTGATCAAGGCGAGTTACGAGCGATTGTTCCGGCTCGGCCACGCGCACAGCGTCGAATGCTGGCTGGACGGCGAGCTCGCGGGCGGGCTCTACGGCGTGTCGCTCGGGCGCGCCTTCTTCGGCGAATCGATGGTCAGCCGGGCGCGCGACGCGTCGAAGGTCGCGCTCGCGCACCTCGTCGCACGGCTGCGTGCGGGCGGCTGGCGATTGCTCGATTGCCAGTTCATCACCCCGCATCTCGCGAGCCTCGGCGCGATCGAAATCCCGCAGGCCGACTATCTCGCGCAGCTCTATTCGGTGCTGTCGGGCACCGAGGGGGCGGCTGGCGCGGGCGCAGCAGGCGCGGCGGGCGCCGCGCTGCCCTCGCCGCCGTTCGTCGCCGGCGACTGGGGCGCGCTCGACGCCGTGGGCGCCGCGGCCGCGGCCGGCTTCGGCACCGACCGCGCGACGGGTTCGCCGCCCGGATATGTCATCGCGCAGCTTTTGACATAGACGTCGAAGATCGGGTGCTGGATGATGTTGCGCTCGGGCCGTTCCTTGAAGATCCAGCCCGAAAAGACGCGATACCATTTGTCGTCGCGCTGATCCTGCACCGTCAGCTGCACGAAGGCGCCGGTTTCGGGCGGATCCTCCCACGGCGCGGTCTGCTCGCAGGCGCGCAGGCGCACGATCGCGCGGCCGACGCGCACCGATTCGCCGGGCTTCATCTCGAGGTCGCGGACCAGCCCGTTGCGCTTGTTGAGGAGGCCGAGCACCGCGACGCGCTCGGCCATCGGGGTCGCGCCTTCGATGCCGCCGACTTCCTGCGGCACGGTTTCGGAGCGCACGACCTCGGGCGCCTTGGCGCTTCCGCCCGTCTTGTCCGCCGCGCGGTCGCATCCCGCCAGCGCCGGAACCGCCAGCAGCAGGACGAGCGCGGAAACGAGCGGACGCGGCATTGCGGCGTTCACTCGGCGCCGGGCCGCCAGGCCTCGTAATCGCCGGTCGCGGCGGCGCGGCGCCCCCCGCGTTCGAGCGCGCCCGCCGGGCGATAGGCGCCTAGACTGCCGGTCAGGTTCGCGGTCGCATCCTTTTCCCACGCGCGCGGTGCGGGCAGTATGTCGGCGGGCAGCTCGTCGAAGGTGCCGTGCAGCCAGCCGTGCCATTCGGGCGGCACGCGGCTCGCATCGTTCGACCCCTTGTAGAGAACCCAGCGCCGCTTGCCGTCGCGCGAACGGAAATAGCGATTGCCGAGGCCGTCCTCGCCGACCTGCGTGCCGGTGCGCCAGCTGTTCAACAACGTGCCGACGGTCGCGCCGTCCCACCAGGTGAAAATCTTGCCCAGGATGCTCATGGCTGCGGCGTTTACAGGCAAGGCCGTGCGCTTCGCAAGCGCGAAAGGGCGCGGCTCGGACGTTTATGCGCCCGCCTCAACGATCCTTCCAGCTCACCGTCGCATCCTCGTCGAGGCCGAGCTTCGCCGCGGTGCCGCCCGCGAGTTCGAGCACCGCCGCGACGTCGCCGCCGCTGACCACCGGATCGAGGGATTCGGGAATCGTGTTCTCGGCGATCCGGTCGATGCTGCCGTCGGCGCGGATGAAGATCATGTCGAGCGGGATCAGCGTGTTCTTCATCCAGAAGCTCGCGATCCGCGGCTTGGGAAAGGGGAAGATCATGCCGCCGTCGGCGGGCAGGCTGGTGCGGAACATCAGCCCGCGCGCCTGCTCCTCGCTGGTGCGCGCGACCTCGACATTGAACTTGTGCGTCTTGCCGCCTTCCTGGATCGTCAGCGGGATCGTCGCCGCGCTTTCCGATTGCGCGTCGCTGTCCTTCGCGCAGGCGGACATGGGCATCGCCATCGTCAGGGCAAGAGCGGTCAAGATCACGCGCATCGGCACTTCCTTTCGCCAGAACGGGGGCTTTTCCTAGTCGAGCGCCGCGCCCTCGTCCAGCGCCGCCAGCGCCGCTTCGTCACCCGGCGCGATCGCGAGGATGCGGCGCGCGAGGCCGGGCGCGTGGCCCGCGCGCGCGAAGGCCGCGACCTGGCGCTCGCGCAGCGCGGGGTCGGCCGCCGGCCCGCTCGCATAGGGGCCGACCCGCCGCCGCCGCGCAAAGCCGAGCGCCGCGGCGAACGCCGCCGCCTCGGCGCTTTCGATCGCCTCGCCCGCGTCGGCCTCGCCGATGCCGTCGACCCACAGCTGCGCCTTCACCCGCCGCGCGCCGAGCCCGCGCCGCGTCATCGCCGCGCCGCGCATCGCCGCATATTGCCGGTCGTCGACGAAGCCGAGCCGCTCCATTTTCGCGACGACCGTTTCGCATGACGTCATGGCGTCCGCTTCGTCCGTCCAGTCGGATTCGCGTATCTTTCGAGCGAGATAGCGTGCCAGCTTGGCCCTGCTCGTCGCGAATCGCGCGACATAGGCGAGCGCCAGCTCGTCGAGCCGTGCGGCGTCCAACGACTTTTTCCGGCGGTCGGATGGAGCGCGGCGATTGGGCATATGCCATGTTTATGCCACAGTCGGGCCCGATTGAGAACGACCAGCGCCGCCATATCGGGCCATCAAGGTCCGAAAAGGGCCGATTTGTTCCACTTGCAAGGGATCGCCGAGCGCCATCATGGATCCGAAAGATGACATGCTTGTTGCCGCGCACCCCGCTTCCCGGGACTTTGCACCCCCTATGACCGAAAAAAACAACGTCGCACCGGACGAACTCGTCCCCACGCCCACCGAATGCGCGCAGCCGCGCCGCTTTTCGGACTTCGCCACCGTCGGCGAGGCGCTCGATTATGCCGCCGCGGGCAGCCGCGGGCTCAATTTCCACGATCCGCGTGGCAAGCTCGTCCGCGCCTACAGCTATCGCGAACTCAAGGAGGATGCGAAGCGCGCCGCCTATCGGCTCGTCGCTGCGGGCGTGAAACCCGGCGACCGCATCGCGCTGATCGCGGAGACCGGCGCCGAATTCGCCGCACTCTTCTTCGGCACCATCTACGCGGGCGCCTGGCCGGTCCCGCTGCCGCTGCCGACCAGCTTCGGCGGCCGCGAATCCTATGTCGGCCAGCTCACCGTCCAGCTCACCAGCTGCGACCCCGTGATGCTGTTCTTCCCGCCCGAGATCGCGGCGATGGCGACCGAGGCCGCCGAACAGCGCGGCGTCGCACCGATGGACTGGAGCGCGTTCGAGAAGCGGGCGGCCCCGATCACCGAGCTTCCCGAGCAGAAGACCGACGAAACCTGCTATCTCCAGTACAGCAGCGGATCGACCCGCTTCCCGCACGGGGTCGCGGTCACCCACGGCGCGCTGCTCAACAATCTGTCGGCGCATTCGCACGGCATGCACCTTCAGGACAGCGACCGCTGCGTGTCGTGGCTGCCCTGGTATCATGACATGGGCCTCGTCGGCTGCTTCCTGTCGCCGGTCGCGAACCAGGTATCGGTCGATTATCTCAAGACCGAGGATTTCGCGCGCCGCCCGCTCGCCTGGCTCGACCTGATCAGCCGCAACCAGGGCACCACCCTCAGCTATTCGCCGACCTTCGGCTACGATATCTGCGCGCGCCGCATCTCCAGCCAGACCAATGTCGCCGAGCGTTTCGACCTGTCGCGCTGGCGCGTCGCAGGCAACGGCGCCGACATGATCCGCCCCGACGTGATGCAGAGCTTCGTCGACGCCTTTGGCGAAGCGGGCTTCAAGGCGAGCGCCTTCCTGCCGAGCTACGGTCTCGCCGAAGCGACACTCGCGGTCAGCATCATGCCGCCGGGCGAAGGGATCGTCGTCGAACTGGTCGAGGAAACCGAATTGTCGGGCGGCGCCGGCGACGCCGGCCGGCCGACGCGCTACCGCGCGATCGTCAACTGCGGCAAGGCCGTCAAGGACATGACGATCGAAGTACGCGACGAGGCCGGCAACATCCTCCCCGACCAGACGGTCGGCAAGGTCTGGTGCACCGGCCCGTCGCTGATGACCGGCTATTACCGCGACCCCGAGGCGACCGCCGCCTGCATGGCGGACGGCTGGCTCGACACCGGCGACATGGGCTATCTGTCGGACGGCTACATCTATGTCGTCGGCCGCGCCAAGGACATGATCATCATCAACGGCAAGAACCACTGGCCGCAGGACATCGAATGGGCGGTCGAGCAGCTTCCCGGCTTCAAGTCGGGCGACATCGCCGCCTTCGCGATCACCGCACCCGGCGGCGAGGAGACCCCCGCGGTGCTCGTCCAGTGCCGCACCAGCGACGAGGCGGAGCGCATCGCGCTGCGCGAGACGATCCGCGACCGCGTCCGCGCGATCACCGGCATGAACTGCCTGGTCGAGCTGATCCCGCCGCGCACCCTGCCGCGCACCAGCTCGGGCAAGCTGAGCCGCTCGAAGGCGCGCGCGCAATATCTGGCGGGCGAAATCCAGCCCTTCGCGATGGCGGCGTAGCGGCTCGGAGCCACGACCTCTTCCTTCATCATGCTGAACTTGTTTCAGCATCCATGACCAGGTCTCTCCTGCTGCGCCGCGTCTCATTCGCGGGCAGACCATGGACCCTGAAACAAGTTCAGGGTGACGAGATATAGGAGATCGGCTTCGGCCTCCCGAGCAGCGCACGATTTCCCATCCCCCAATTCCGTCCCGCCGCGACACAGAATCGCGCGGCGGGGCGCCGCGCACGGTTACCATCGGGTAACCCTGCGCCGTTATGACGGGCTTTGTGACAAGCCTGCTGACCGACCATAGACCGGCCGACGACGTTTCCGCGCGCACCCTGATGGGGCTGGGGTCGCGGCACGAGGAGATCGGCAACCTCCGTCTGCTTCAGCTCGCGCCGCTTCGCGGCAAGGGGGCGCTGCGGCTGTGGATGGGCATCGGCATGGCGCTCGTCGCCGCCTTCACCCTCGTCACCCGCCTGCCGTGGGAGATCGCGGGGGGCTGGCTGACGACGGCGCTGCTGTTCAGCCTCTGGTCCTACCGCTCCTTCGCCGTCCTGCCGCTTGGCGACCCGACGCTTTCGAGCGCCTCGATCTTCCGGCTGTGCCACCGCCACGCCTTTTATTCGGCGCTCCTGTGGTCGGTCCCCTTCTGGTTCGAGGGCCTGTCGCCGACGCTCGAGCATGTGTTGTCGATCTGGCCGATCGCGCTGCTGATGATGCTGACCCTCGCGATGGTCGCGCACAGCCTCCCGCTCGCCTGCGCGCTGTTCATCGTCCCGGTCAGCCTGTCGGCGGCGGCGGCGCTTTTGCTCGCCGGCGCGCCGCAGCTCGCGGCGATCGCGCTCGTCGCCGGGCTGCTGCTCTGCGGCTTCTGCATCCGTTTTGCCCAGAATCACGTCCGTTTCCGCCGCGCCGAGGAAACGCTGCACGAAAAGACCGAGACCGTCAGCTTGCTGCTGCGCGAGTTCGAGGAAACCTCGGCCGACTGGCTGTGGCAGACCGACAACAGCCGCCGCCTCGTTCATGTCTCGCCGCGCCTCGCCTTCGCGCTCGGCGCCACGCCCGATGCGCTCGAAAGCGTGCCGCTGCTCCAGGCGCTCGCCGGCGACGCCTGGGAAACCGGCGATTTCCCGAAAAGCCTGCACGACATGGCCGAGCGGATGAAGCGGCGCGAGAGCTTCTCGACGCTCATCGTCCCCGTCACGATCGACGGCCAGCGGCGCTGGTGGGAGCTTTCGGCCTCGCCGCGGCTCGACGATCAGGGCAAGTTCCTCGGCTTTCGGGGGGTCGGCTCCGACGTCACCGAACAGCGCGCCTCGGCCGAGCAGATCGCCCGCATGGCGCGTTTCGACAATCTCACCGGCCTCCCCAACCGCCTGAGCCTGCACGAGGATCTCGGCCGCGCGCTCGCGCATGCGCAGGGGGCCAAGGCGCGCTGTGCGCTGATGATGATCGACCTCGACCGCTTCAAGGCGGTGAACGACACGCTCGGCCACCCGGTCGGCGACCAGCTGCTCGCGCAGGTCGCGACGCGGCTCAAGAGCCTGATGGCCGGCGGGATGACCTGCGGCCGGCTCGGCGGCGACGAGTTCGCGGTGGTGCTCCACGACGTCGCCTCGGCGGTCGAGGCCGAGACGATCGCGCACCGGATCATCGCGGCGCTGAGTCGCCCCTATGTCGTCGACAACCACCAGCTCTTCGTCGGCGCCAGCATCGGCTATGCGATGGGACCGCAGGACGGCGCGACGGTCGAAACGCTGACCCGCAACGCCGACCTCGCGCTCTACAAGTCGAAGGACAAGGGCGGCAACGTCGTCGCGCCTTACGTGGCCTCGCTCCATGCGCAGGCCGAGGAGCGGCGCGTGATGGAGCAGGAACTGCGCGGCGCGCTCGAACGTCGCGAGTTCGAGCTTTACTACCAGCCCGTCGTCACCGCCGACGACGGCACCCTCAACGGGTTCGAGGCGCTGATCCGCTGGAACAGCCAGAAGCTCGGCAATGTCTCGCCGGGCCGTTTCATCCCGCTCGCCGAGGACAGCCGGCTGATCGCGCCGATCGGCGAATGGGTGCTGCGCAACGCCTGCTCCGAGGCGATGCGCTGGCCGTCGAACCTCAAGGTCGCGATCAACGTCTCGGCCGAACAGCTCACCGACCCCAATTTCGCCTCGCTCGTCGTCTCGGCGCTCGCGCAGAGCGGGCTTCCGCCCCAGAGGCTGGAGATCGAGGTGACCGAAAGCGTGTTCCTGCGCGACGGTGGCGGCGCGGCACAGTTGCTCGACCAGCTAATCGCGCTCGGCATCCGCCTCAGCCTCGACGATTTCGGCACCGGCTATTCGTCGCTCGGCTATCTGAGGAAAACGCAATTCTCGACGATCAAGGTCGACCGGACCTTCGTGGTGGGCGCGGCCAAGGGGCACACCGAATCGATCGCGATCATCCGCGCCGTCGTCGCGCTCGCCGACAGCCTCGGCATGGCGACCACCGCCGAGGGCGCCGAAACCGAGCGCGAGGTCGAGACGATCCGCAGCCTCGGCTGCAGCAACATCCAGGGCTATTATTTCGGCCGCCCGATGCCCGCGAGCGACGTCCTCACGCTGTTCCGCGCGCCCGAATCGCTACCCAGCGCCGCGGCCTGACGCCGCTCCGCGGCGGCGAACCGATAGGCCCGCGCGACGAATTGAAATACTTACCAAAAGGTTCCGCAGCCCACCGCAGCGATCCCGCATTTCGTCGCGCGACGCTGGTGGCCTTCGCCGGCTTCGCGCACACAGCCTCCACGCTTGAAGACAAGCCAATGGGGGGTCGCATCTCATGCCTGTTCGCCGCTTTCTGGGTGCCGCCGTCGCGTCCGTGCTGATGCTCGCCGGTCTGATCAGCACCCCGGCCGCCGCGCTTCAGTGCGTCCCCTTCGCCCGCGCCGAATCGGGCGTCGAAATTCACGGCAATGCGAAGACCTGGTGGGCGCAGGCGGCGGGCGACTACGACCGCGGCCAGGAACCCCGCAAGGGCGCGGTCATGGCGTTCGCCGGCACGCGCAGCATGCCGCTCGGCCATGTCGCGGTGGTCGAGAAGGTCGTGAGCGACCGCGAAATCCTGATCAGCCACGCCAACTGGTCGCCGATCAACGGCCGCCGCGGCCAGATCGAGCGCAACGTCCGCGTCGTCGACGTCAGCGACGCCGGCGACTGGAGCGCGGTGCGCGTCTGGTACGCGCCGATCGGCGATCTCGGTCTGCGCGTCAATCCGGTGCAGGGCTTCATCTATCCGAACGGCGACGCGGGCGATAATCCGCGCAGCGGCTTCGACGCGCCGGTGTGGGCCAAGAACGACTGGAAGCCGGGCAACGGCCTCGAACTGGTCGCGGCGTCGCTGGGCAACTGAGCTCCACATCCTCCCGTCATTGCGGGCGAAGCGAAGCAATGACGATTTAATTAGGCTTCGCCACCTTCGTCGCCGCTATCCGCAGTCGCATCCTCGAACCAGGCTTCGACCTCGCCCGACAGCTTGATCGTCATCGGCTGGCCGAAGCGGTCCTTCGATTTGCCCGCGGCGACGCGAATCCAGCCTTCCGAGATCGAATATTCCTCGACGTCGGTGCGTTCCTTGCCCTTGAAGCGGATGCCGATGCCGCGCTGGAGCACCTCCATGTCGAAATGGGGCGACCGCGGGTTGGTCGACAGGTGATCGGGCGGGGTATCGGTCATTTGAAAATCTCCAGGCTCTGCGGCGCGGCTAGGCGAGCGGGACGCGCAAATCAAGGGGCCCCGCGCGCCGCGGCAGGCACCCGCGCGCGAACCCGCCTTTCATCTCGACGGTTGAAGACCCTGCTCGGCCAGCCGGTCGACGAGCGGATAAAGCTCGCGGTTCTCGCGCTCCATCCGTTCGTCGAGGGCGGCCAGCATCGCCCGGCTTTCAGCCCGGAATGCCGGCCATTCGGCCGCGACGCGCGCGGGCGGCCAGCGCCGGTCATAGGCGTCATAATCGTCGGCGACATGGCCCATCGCATCGGCGAAGTCGCGCGCGAGCCGCGCCGCGTCGGTCTCGCCCGCCGCCCGCAAACGCGGATAAAGCGCCCAATCCTCGCACTTCAGATGACGCGTCAGCGTGTCGCGGAGCTGCGCGCGAATCGGCTCGATCTCGGTCGATGGCGGAGCGGCAGACGCCTCGAGCAAATCCGCCAACTGGCGCGACAGCCGCGCCAGTTCGGCATGCTCGGCGCGCAGGCGGCGCATTTCGTGGACGAAGGGCATAGGTTTCCCTCGATGCGAACGGCCCCATCTTCGCTTTAATCGGCGAGCATGAAAAGAGGGTAAAACCCGCGCGGGCGAGCGCCGCGGAACCCGCGGGCCCTGCCGATCATTTGGTGGGGGAGCAGCGAAAGGACTCTCGATGGCCGCCCGCGCCTATTGGAAGGGGCAAATCCGGCTCGCGCTGGTGTCGATCCCCGTCGAAATCTATCCCGCGACCAGATCGGGCGCGAGCATCAGCTTCCGCCAGATCCATGAGCCGAGCGGCAAGCCGATCCGCTATGAAAAGATCGTGCCGGGCATCGGCGCGATCGACACCGACGACATCATCAAGGGCTATGAGACGTCGAAGGGCCAATATGTCCTGCTCGAGGACGAGGAGATCGAGGCGGTCAAGCTCGAGAGCAAGCGGACGCTCGAACTCGTCCAGTTCGTCGACGCGGGCGACATCGACATCCTCTATTATGCCAAGCCCTATTATGTCGTCCCCGCCGACGAACTCGCCGAAGAGGCCTATATCGTGCTGCGCGAGGCGCTGCGACGCTCAAAGAAGGTCGGGCTCGGCCAGCTTTCGGTGCGCGGGCAGGAACAGCTCGTGGGACTGCGTCCCTGCGGCAAGGGCCTCGTGCTCGAGGTGCTGCGCTACGCCGACGAGGTGAACAAGGCCGCCAATTATTTCCGCGACGTCGGCAATGCGAAGCCCGACCCCGACCTCCTCGACCTCGCCGAAACGCTGATCGACAAGAAAAGCGGCAAGTTCGACGCGTCGGACTATCACAATCACTATGTCGACGCGCTGAAGCGCGTGATCGCCAAGAAGGCGAAGGCGAAGGGCAAGAAGGTGCTGGAGGATGTCGAGGAACCCGCGGGCATCGATCGCGGGTCGAACGTCATCGACCTGATGGCGGCCCTCAAGGCCTCGGTCGAGGGCAGGAAGCGGGCGCCCGCCGAAGCCCGCAGGAAAGCACCGGCAAAGAAGGCTCCGGCCAAGAAGGCGCCGGCGCGCAAGCGTGCATGACATGGCCCGCGCCGACCCCCTTGCGCAATATAACGCCAAGCGCGACTTCGCGCTGACCCCCGAGCCCGCGGGCAAGGTCGCCAAGGGCCAAGGCCACCGCTTTATCGTCCAGAAGCACGATGCGACGCGGCTCCACTACGACTTCCGGCTCGAAGCGGACGGCGTGCTCAAGAGCTGGGCGGTGACCAGGGGCCCGAGCGCCGATCCCGCCGACAAGCGCCTCGCCGTGCGCACCGAAGACCACCCGATGGCCTATGCCGAGTTCGAGGGGGTGATTCCCAAGGGCGAATATGGCGGCGGCACGGTGATGCTGTGGGATCGCGGCAGCTGGGCGCCGGTCGAAGGCAAGAGCGCGAAGGATATCGAAAAAGGCCATCTTCACTTCATCCTCGACGGGACACGGATGAAGGGCGAATGGCTGCTCGTCCGCATGAAGCCGCGGCCGGGCGAGAAGCGCGAGAACTGGCTGCTGCGCAAGGTGAACGACGCCGAGGCCGGCGGCGGCGACGAACTGACCGGCCGCCACCTCACCAGCGTGCTGACCGGCCGCACCATGGCCGAGATCGCGGGCGACGCGGGCGGCGAGCAATCGCTGAAAGGGGCGAAGGGCGCGGCGTTCGCAAAAAAGATGCAGACCGCCGCCGCGCATAACAAAAAGGTCGCAAGGCCGAAAGCGAAGGGAAAGCCCCCCGAATTCCGCCCGCTCCAGCTCGCGACGCTCGTCGATGCGGTGCCGGCGGGCAATGGCTGGTTCCACGAGATCAAATATGACGGCTACCGCGCCGAGATCGCCGCGGCGGGAAGCGAGGTGCGCGTCTATACCCGGAACGGCCTCGACTGGACCGACAAGTTCGTCCCGCTCGTCAAGCATGTCGCGGCGCTCGACCTGCCGCCCTGCCTGATCGACGGCGAGATCGTCGCCTATGGCACGGACGGCAACCCCGATTTCTCGTCGCTGCAGGCGGTGCTCAAGCGCGGCCACGGCGCGCAGGACGAAGGCACCGAGCTCCTCTTCTTCGCCTTCGACCTCCTCGAAGAGGGCGGAAAATCGCTCGCCAAACTCGGCAATCTCGAACGCAAGGAGCGGCTCGAGGCGCTGCTCCGCGGCGCCAGTACGCCGATCGCGGTCGCCGATCATGTCATCGGCGCCGGCGAGACGCTCTATGGCGCGATGTGCCGCGCGGGGCAGGAAGGCATCATCTCGAAACGCGCCGACGCCGCCTATGCCGGCCGCCGCACGAAGAACTGGGTCAAGGTCAAATGCACCCGGCGGCAGGAATTCATCCTTGTCGGCTGGAAGCCATCGTCGGCGAAGGCGCGCCCCTTTTCCTCGCTGCTCCTCGCGCAGCGCGAGGGCGGCGAGCTCGTCTACAAGGGCAATGTCGGCACCGGCTTCGACGCCGCGACCATGGCCGACCTCGCGAAGAGGTTCGCGAGTCGCGAACGCAAGACCGCGCCGCTCGCCGTCGACAAGGCCGCCGCGCGCAAGGTCCATTGGCTGAAGCCCGAACTCGTCGCCGAAATCGCCTTCGCCGAATATACAGCGAGCGGATCGGTGCGCCACGCGAGCTTCCTCGGCCTGCGCAGCGACAAGGAGGCAAGCGACGTGACCCCCGAAACGCGGCAACCCGCCCCCGCACCCGGAAGCGATGTCGTCATCACCAGCCGCGACCGCGTGATCTTCCCCGAGGCGAAGGCGACCAAGGGCGACCTCGCCGACTATTATGCCGCGGTCGCGCCCATCATGCTCGCGCACATGGCGCGCCGCCCGGTCAGCCTCGTCCGCTGCCCGCAGGGACGCGCGAAGAAATGCTTTTTCCAGAAGCATGATTCGGGCAGCTTCGGCGACCATGTCCATCATGTCCCGATCCGCGAAAAGGACGGGGGGCACGAGGATTATCTCTATGTCGAGGACGCGGACGGCATCCTCGCCTGCGTCCAGATGGGGACGATCGAGTTCCACGGCTGGGACAGCCATGTCGATGCGCTGGAAAAGCCCGACCGCATGGTGTTCGACCTCGACCCCGACGAGGGGCTCGGCTTCGCCGACGTCAAGAAATCCGCCGCCGATATCCGCCGCCGACTCGCCGACATCGGGCTGGTCAGCTTCGCGATGCTCTCGGGCGGCAAGGGGGTGCATGTCGTCGTGCCGCTCGATCCGGGGCACGGCTGGGACGCGCACAAGGATTTCTCGAAGCGCTTCGCCGAAGCACTCAGCCTCGCCGAGCCCGACCGCTATGTCGCGACGATGAGCAAGGCGAGGCGCAAGGGCAAGATCTTCATCGACTGGCTGCGCAACCAGCGCGGCAGCACCGCGATCATGCCCTATTCGGCGCGCGCGCGCGAGGGCGCGCCCGTCGCCGCGCCGATCGGCTGGGACGCGCTCGCCGATGTCGAAAGCCCGCGCCGCTGGAGCATCGCCGACGCCCAGGACCTGCTCGACCGCGCCGCGAGCGCCGAGCTCAAGGGCTGGGGCTTCGCGCGGCAGGCGCTGCCCGATTACTGACCGGCGCGCGCTCGCGCCGTCCCCGACCCGTTCGGCCGCGCGGGTTGGACCCGCGATCGGTCCCGCCATTCCCTTGCAACCCTCTCCCCCTTAAATTGGTAGGACACAATGTCCTACCAATATTTGCATGTTATAATATTTCTTGGTCTGCATCATTGGTTGACATTTTATGCAGACCAATCCAGCGTCGCGTCCCATAACCAAAATGGACAGGGAGAGAGTCGATGACAGGGGTGGGGACAACCGAAACCGGAGCGCGTTCGCGCGGACGCTCGCTCGCCACGCTGCTCGCGAGCACCGCCGCGGTCCTGATCGCCGCGCCCCTGCAGGCGCAGGAAACCCCGGCCCCGGCCCCGACCAACGAAGGCGACGGCGACGCGATCGTCGTCACCGGGATCCGCAGTTCGCTTCAGAATGCGCTGGTCGAAAAGCGCGACGCGAACAATCTGGTCGAGGTGATTCAGGCCGAGGATATCGGCAAGCTGCCCGACCAGAATCTGGCCGAAGTCCTCGAAAACGTCACCGGGGTCCAGATCACCCGCCAGGCCGGTGTCGGCAACGCCGTGCAGATCCGCGGCACCGACGCCAACCGGGTCGAGATCAACGGCGTGTCGACCGTGGGGTCGGGCGCGGGGCGCTCGGGGATCAGCTTCGAGGACCTGCCGGCCTCGCTGATCGCCTCGGTCGAGGTGATCAAGGTGCCGACCGCGCAGACGATCGAGGGATCGGTCGGCGGCACGATCAATCTCCGGACGATCCGCCCGCTCGACCTGCAGGGACCGCTGATCGCGGCGCGGGCGCAGATGGAGAATAGCGACCTCGCGAAATCGACCCTGCCGCGGCTGTCCGCCACCATCGGCAACAATTGGGACACCGGCATCGGCGAGATCGGCATCGTGGTGAGCGGCAGCTACGCCCGGCAGGACGTCGCCGCCTTCAAGCCGCGCGTCGACCGCGACGCCGTGGTCCTCCCCGGCTCGGGGCCCAGCGCCGAAGCCTTTCCCTTCCTGCGCATCCAGTTCTTCCAGCAGGGGCTCGAGAATTACGAATATGAAACCTACAACGGCACCGCCGCGCTCGAATGGAAGCCGAGCGACAATCTGAAGCTCTATTTCGACGCGACGCTCAACAACCAGACCCGCGGGCAGCAAAGCCACCGGGTGCAGATATCGGGCACCGCGACGCCGTCGGTCGTCGACGCCACCGACAACACCGCCTTCGAGACGGTCGATTTCGGGACGCTCGACGGGCCCGACGGCCCGATCGACCTCGGCGAGGTTCAGGCGACGGTCGCGGGCACGATCGGCATCGGCGGCTCGACCGGCACCGTGATCGACCCCAATATGCGGACGTCGAGCGACACCGGCGCGCGCGTGACCAAGAGCCGGGTGTTCGATTTCGGCACCCAATGGGATGCGACCGACAAGCTGACCGTGCGCGCGGAGGTGTCGCTGTCGACCTCAAAATCCAAATTCCCGAACTTCTCGACCGCGCTCGATTTCATCAATCCGAACGGGCCGCAGCCGGCGATCGGGCGGAGCATCGACAATGGCGTTCCGCTGGCGTTCGACCTGACGGGCGGCACGCTGCAATTCGGCATCGACCAATCGAGCCCCTTCGCTCCGACGACCGAGCAATTGCTCGATCCCGCCAATTACCAGCTGCAACAGGTCGCGCAGGGCGCCAACACCACCGACAATCAGGAACGCGCCGCGCGGCTCGACCTCCACTACGACACCAGCGACCTCAACCCGTTCGTGACCTCGATCGACGTCGGCTATCGCTGGAACCGGACTTCGGCGGAAAACAACGAATTCTCGCGGAACGTCAGCCTGACCAACACGACGAGCGCCTGGAACCGGCCGTCGGGCGACCTGTTTTCGGATATCCTGATTCCGGGGCCGAGCAATTTCAACGCCGCCGACGGGCGCGACCTCTATTTCGGCGACTTCCTGCTGATCGACGGCGGACTCGCGTTCCGCGACCCGGCGAGCGTGCTCGACGCGCTCAATTCCGCGATCGCCGCGAGCAACGCCGCCGCCACCCAGGGCCCGCCGGTCGCCTCGCTCGCCACGCCGACCGAATCCTTCGCCGGCTTCTTCAGCATCAAGGAAACGACGAACGCGGCCTATTTCCAGGCCAATATGGAGGGCGACATCGCCGGCATGCCGCTGCGCGGCAACGTCGGCGTCCGCTGGCTCCGGACGAACCTCTCCTCGATCGGCAACAATATCGCCAACGGGCAGGTCACGGGCCAGATCGTCGCGAAGAGCAATTATAATTTCCTGCTGCCGCGCCTCAGCCTCGTCCTCGAGCCCGCCGACAAGTTCCTCGTCCGCGCCGGCATCTCGCGCGACATCCGCCGTCCGAACTTCGACACGCTGTCGACCTCCTATTCGTTCGGCACCGGCGCCAACACGCCGGTCGCGGTGGGCAACCCCGACCTCGTTCCCGAGGCGGTGTGGTCGTTCGACCTGTCGGGCGAATATTATTTCGCGCCGTCGAGCCTGATCAGCATCGGCTTCTTCCACAAGAGCCGCACCAATTTGTTCGCGCAGCGGCAGGAGGATCCCGCCCCCAATCTCGACGCCGACGGCAATCTCCACATCTCGATCGACCCCGCCTGCCCCGGCGGCGGCATCTACAACCCGATCGCCAACCGCAACATCAACAACCCGATCCAGGGCGTCGGCATCTGCGTCCCGCGCAGCTCGACCTTCAACGTCCCCGGCACCACGACGCAGACCGGCGTCGAAATCGCCTTCCAGCACGATCTGTCGGCGTGGGAGGACGTGCTCGGCTTCGCCTCGGGCTTCGGCTTCATCGGCAATTTCACCTATCAGAAGACCGGCGGCTCGGCGCACGAATATCGCGCCGCCGACGGACCGCGCACCGTCTTCACCCAGCTCGGCCACCCCGGCTCACAGGATCTGATCACCCTCGCGAACCTGTCGAAATATTCGTACAACACGACGCTGTTCTACGACAAATACGGGCTCAACGCGCGGCTGCGCTACACGTGGCGGTCGAGCTACGTGTCGAACGACCCCTTCTTCTTCGGGCTGCCGCTGATCAACGGCGCGCGCGGCCAGCTCAACGCCAGCATCAACTACGACATCAACGACCACATCAATGTCGGCGTCGAGGGCATAAACCTGCTGCGCGGCGACCAGAACCAATATTGCGTCAACGACAAGGCGCTGCTGTGCTTCCAGGGCCTCACCGACCGCCGCATCACCGCCGGGCTGAGCGTGAAGTTCTGAGGTTCCAGGGCGGCGGCGGAGAATCCGGGGCCGGGGCGGCTCAATCGAGCCGTTCGCCGACCTTGTCCTCCAGGCTGTCCGCCGAATCGATCACCAGCAGCGGCCCGCCGAGGCAAGCGATCACCGAGAAGTCGGAGGAAGCGTCGAGGATGGTCCCGGGCGCAGCCGAGGTCCAATGCTCGCCCATCGGACCGTCATAAGCGATCGCGTTCCTGAAAACGCAGCGCCGCGGCTCGTCCCCGGACGACAGCGTCGCAAAGGCGCCCGCGAAGGGCGGGGCCGAAGCGCGAATGATGCCGAGCAGCTGGTCGCGCGGCATCGAGGCGAACTGCAGCCGGCTATCGTCGGGCGTGAGTTTCGGCAGCCAGATCGACGGGCCATCCGGCTGATCGATCAAGGGGATTGCCCCCGCGGCATGCGCGGCGAACAGGCGCTCGGCGCTCAGCTTGATATCGACCAGCGCCTTGAACTGCAGGATCGCGATGGTGTCGCGCTCGGCGATCGGAAGTTCGGTCGTCTGGAACAGGGCGCCATCGTCCGCGCCGGCCGCGTAGCGAAAGCAATTGTGGAAGACCCGGTCTCCCGAGAGCCGCAGGGTCCAGTTCAGCGGCGAACGCCCCCGGCCGTTGGGAAAGCGCATTCCGCTGCCGTGAAAGCCGAACACGCCGCTTGCGAAACGGTCGAGAATCTCCTGGGGAATCAACCGCTGCCAGCCGGTGCAGATCGCGAGATCGAAACCGTTTTCGGTGAAGAAGCGCTGATCGTCCGCGCCGCTCAGCCGGTAGTTCGAGCATTCATAGACCGCGATGCCGAGATCGCGGCACACCCCCGCCATATCGTTCGCGCCCCCGGCGATATCGACGCCGGCGCGCGCCGTCTCGCCCAGCGTCACGACGAGATCGGGCGCCATGTCGATCCGCACGAGATGGCGGATGAGCGACAGCGCGGTCTTCTTGTTGCCAAAGACGACGCGGCTGAAATGGCGCCCGGTCAATTTGCCATGATCCGATCATAGTGATTGCATTCGGATCGAATGATCTCGACGAATTCCGCCCGGTTCCGTTCGATCAACTCGTGGAAATTGTCGCGCGCCTCCGCGCCGTCCCCGGTCCATTCGTCGGCGTGCAGCAGGATCTGGAATTTCCGGTATTTGCTGTCGTCGAGCGGGTGGCCATATTTCCAATTGTGCTGGCTGTCGGCCATATAGAGTATCTCGGCGGGCGGCGCGCCGTCGGTCAGCTCGAAATATTCGGGCGCATAGGCATTGATGATGTCGTCGAGAACCGGTTCCTCGAGCGCCAGCACCCAGCGGGGCGGACGATGGTAGCTGAAGCGGTCGACGGCCCGGCCGAGGATCGCAGCCAGAATGTCGCGCTGGAACGCCAGTTCGCGCCGGAGCGTCGCGACGTCGCCCGGCTCGATGTGCGACACGTACAGGTGCAGGCCGACATGATGCCCGGCCTCGGCGATCTGGCGGATCAGGGCCCGATTGGCGACGCTGAGCGGATTATAGGCGCCGTTCATGACCTGGAAGAAGAAGCTGGCGCGAATCCCGCATTCCGAATCGATCTTCATGAGGTCGAACGCACGCGACACGCTGAACTCGACATCGTGCCGGATGATGCAGAAACTGTCGCGGCCCGCGGTATCCGGATAATCGCAGATGATCGGCTTATACTTCGATATGATGTCCCGGTATTCCTGCAACGACCAGGCCATTTTCTCACGAACTTCAGCCACATCCGATCCTTTCGCTAGACCTGCAGTATCGACGGGAATCTGCCGAACTCAAGGGGTAAAGTCGGCGGCGCGACCCGCCGACGGGTCCCTACGCCGCTTCCTTCTTGCGCGACGCCTTCTTGCGCTCGTGCGGATCGAGGATCGCCTTGCGGAGGCGGATGTTCGCCGGGGTGACCTCGACCATCTCGTCGTCGTCGATATAGGCGATCGCCTGTTCAAGCGTCATGCGCTTGGGCGGGGTCAGGCGGATCGCGTCGTCCTTGCCGGTCGAGCGGAAGTTGGTGAGCTGCTTCGACTTCATCGGGTTGACCTCGAGATCCTCGGGCTTCGCATTCTCGCCGATGATCATCCCCTCGTAGAGCGCCTCGCCGGGCGACACGAACAAGATGCCGCGCTCTTCGAGCGGGCCAAGCGCGTAAGCGACCGCCTCGCCATTGCCGTTCGAGATCAGAACGCCGTTCTGGCGGCCCGCGATCACGCCCCTATAGGGGCCATATTTCTCGAACAGCCGGTTCATGATTCCGGTGCCGCGGGTGTCGGACAGGAATTCGCCGTGATAGCCGATCAGGCCGCGCGACGGGCCGCTGAAGGTGATGCGCGTCTTGCCGCCGCCCGAGGGGCGCATGTCGGTGAGCTCGGCCTTGCGGATCTGCATCTTCTCGACCACCGTGCCGCTATGTTCGTCGTCGACGTCGATGACGACGGTTTCATAGGGTTCGGTGCGCTTGCCGGCCTCATCCTCGCCATACAGCACCTTGGGGCGGCTGATCCCGAGCTCGAAGCCTTCGCGGCGCATCGTCTCGATCAGCACGCCGAGCTGAAGCTCGCCGCGGCCCGCGACCTCGAAACTGTCCTTGTCGGCGCTTTCGGTGATGCGGATCGCGACATTGGTCTCGGCCTCGCGGGTCAGGCGGTCGCGGATCATGCGGCTCGTCACCTTGCTGCCCTCGCGGCCGGCCATCGGCGAATCATTCACGGCAAAGCGCATCGACAGCGTCGGCGGGTCGATCGGCTGCGCGGCGATCGGCTCGCTGACGCTGGTGTCGGCGATGGTGTTCGCGACGGTCGCGTTGGTCAGGCCCGCGATCGCGACGATGTCGCCCGCTTTCGCCTCGTCGACCGGAACCCGGTCGAGCCCGCGGAACGCCAGCAGCTTCGACGCGCGGCCGGTCTCGATCACCTTGCCGTCCCTATCGAGCGCGTGGATCGGCTGGTTGACCTTGACCGTCCCCGACTGGACGCGGCCGGTCAGGATGCGGCCGATGAAATTGTCGCGGTCGAGCAAGGTCGCGAGGAAGGTGAAGGGCGCATCCTCGGGCAGGCCCGGGGTCGGGACGTGCGAGACGATCGTCTTGAACAGCGGCTCCAGCGTGCCCTCGCGCGCGTCGGGGCTGTCCGAGGCGAAGCCGCCGCGGCCCGAGGCGTAGAGGATCGGGAAATCGAGCTGCTCGTCGCTCGCGTCGAGGGTCAGGAACAGCTCGAACACCTCGTCGAGCACCTCGGCGGCGCGCGCGTCGCTGCGGTCGATCTTGTTGACGACGACGATCGGGCGCAGGCCCAATGCGAGCGCCTTGCCGGTCACGAACTTGGTCTGCGGCATCGGCCCCTCGGCCGCGTCGACGAGCAGGATGACGCCGTCGACCATGCTGAGGATGCGCTCGACCTCGCCGCCGAAGTCGGCGTGGCCCGGCGTGTCGACGATGTTGATCCGCGTCGCATTCTCGCCCGCACCCCATTCGACCGAGGTGCATTTGGCGAGGATGGTGATCCCGCGTTCCTTTTCGAGGTCGTTCGAGTCCATCGCGCGTTCCTCGACGCGCTGATTGTCGCGAAACGTCCCCGACTGGCGGAAAAGCTGATCGACGAGAGTGGTCTTGCCATGATCGACGTGCGCGATGATGGCGATATTGCGCAAAGACATGCGGGATAAGCCTTGATGGAAAGGGGCAGCGCCCGGAGCGCCGCGAAACGCCGCGCCCCTAACAGAAGCGCTGCTGCGGCGCAACAAAATTGCCGGGGATCAGGTGCCGCCTCCGCACGGCGAGGAGGCGGCGTGATAGTCGCCGCCCCAGCGGCGATAACCCGCGGTGTCGACGTGGAAACGCGTCGCGTTGTAGATGCCGAGCCCGACGGCGAACCGTGGCCCCGTCCGCGCATGGAGCCCGCAGAGCGCCTCGATCAGTCGGGCGCGCGGGATCGGCCGCACCGGGACCAGGTCGAGCGCGGCGAAGCGCAGGTGCCGGCTCGCCTTCGCGCCCTTGAAGCAGGCGTTGGCGACAGGATCGCGATACCCCGAAACGACGCGCACCGGCCCGATCGCGGGGACGAGCTGCTCCCGAACATAGCGCAGCGTCCCGGCCATCGCGGGCCATTGCGCCGAAGGCGGAACGGCGAAGGGCTCGGCCGATTGGCAGTTCCGCCAGCGCGCGTCGCTGCGCAACAGGTCGGCAAGCGGCAGCACCCGGCCGACCTTCTCGCGTTCGAGATAGGCTTCGATGGCCGTAACCTCGGCCTTCGCCGGCCCGTTGCGCCACGCCGCAAACATGTCGGCATCGCTCGGTTCGAACCGCTGCCGGATGGGCACCGCGAGCGCCATCGCCACCGCGAGCGCGATCAGCCCGAGCGCCGCACCCCGCCTCACAGCATCGCCACCAGCCGCTCGATTTCGCGCGCGGCGAGCCGCGCCGCGCGGACCAGATTGGCGTGAAAATCCGTACCGCTGCCCTCGTTCGCCTCGTCGGTGACCGCCTTGACCGCGCCCCAGGGGAGCCCGAGCCGCGCCGCGACCTGCGCGACGGCGCCGACCTCCATATCGACGAGCGATGCCCCGAGGCCAGCCACGAGACCTGCCGCGGCGTCCGGGCAGGCGACGAAACTGTCGCCGCTCGCGATCCGCGCGTGCGGAAGGCCGAGGCCGGGGTCAGGCATGGCCGCGAAATGAGCGTCCCCCGCTTCCCCGATCGGCCATTCCCCGGCGCGGTAGCGGCGAAAAAGGCCCGGCTGGGCGGCGCCATAATCGTGCTGCACCGCCTCGGCGAGCCAGTAAGCGCGCGCCTCCACCGCCCCCAGCGCCCCGCACGTCCCGCTCATCAGCAACAGCTCGGCATCGGCGCCCAGAACCCCGGCACAGAGCGCGGCGTTGACCTTGCCCAGGCCGGAGGTCGCGATAGTGAGCTTATGCCCATGCACGGTCAGGCGACGCGCGGCGAAAGGTCCCCCAATGGATGTCCCTTGGCCGGGAAACAGCGCCTCGCCCTCTTCGGGCAGCGCCGCCAGGATCAATATGCGCGCCATGACACCCCCTTAGCGACAGCCGCGCCCGATGCGAACGGATTCGCGAGGATGGCGGGGGACGGCCGGATGCGGGCATGTCTTCCCCCTCCCTTCTAGGGAGGGGCTGGGGGTGGGTAGCCGCCGAAGGCGGCGTTCTTTTGCGGGCTCGCTCCGCTCGCGCACCCACCCCTAACCCCTCCCTAAAAGGGAGGGGAATGGCTTAAATCCACCCCAAAACCGCCGCCATGATGGCCCCTTCATGATGCGCCGCATCGATTGCCCCTCGCTTTCCTTCTGCAACGGCTCGGTCACCATCGTTGCAAGGGAGGCCGCACCGGCCCGTCCTGGACGGTTGCCAACCCGGGCGCGCTGGGCCATCGCCGGCGCCCATGCTATCCCGCCTCTTTCCCGACCGCTTCGTTCCCGTGCTGCTGGCGACGATTGGCCTCGCGAGCCTGCTGCCGGTGCGCGGCGGCGCGGTGCCCGTCGCCGAGGGCGTGTCGACCGCGGCGATCGTGCTGCTCTTCTTCCTCAACGGCGTGCGGCTGCCGCGGGACGAAGTGCTGCACGGCATCCGCAACTGGAAGCTGCAGGGGGGAAATCTGGCCTTCTGCTTCACCCTCATGCCGCTGCTCGGCCTCGCGGCGCAGGCCGCGACCGCGCCGCTGCTGCCCGCGACGCTCGCGCTCGGCTTCCTGTTCCTCGGCGTCCTGCCCTCAACGGTCCAGTCGGCGACCGCCGCGAGCAGCATGGCGGGCGGCAACGTCGCCGCGAGCGTCGTCGCGGCGGCGCTGCTCAACCTCGTCGGGGTGATCGCCTCGCCGCTGCTGTTCGCCGCGCTCGCCGGCAGCGCGGGCGAGATTCACGGCGCGGCGGCGTTGCGTATCGCGCTGATCCTGCTCCTCCCCTTCCTCGCCGGCCAGGTGGCGCAGCGCTGGCTGCGGCCGTGGGTGCTCGCGCATCGCGGCGCGGCGACCTTCATGGACCGCACCTCGATCGCGATCGCGGTCTATGTCGCCTTCTCCGCCGCGGTCGTCGGCGGCATCTGGCGCCTGCTCGACGGGCGCGAGCTCGGCATCGCCTTCGCCGCCGTCGCGGCGATGCTCGCGCTTTCCTTCACCGGTGCGTGGCTGCTCGGCAGCCTCCTGCGGCTGCGCAGGCCGGACCGCGTCACCCTGCTCTTCGCCGGGGCGCAAAAGAGCATCGCGGTCGGCGCCCCGCTTGCCGCAACGCTGTTCCCGCCCGCCACCGCCGGCATGGTGCTCGTCCCGATCCTCGTCTATCATATGGCGCAGCTGATCCTGTCCGCGTGGATTGCGCCTTGGCTCAACCGCCCGGAAACGGTGTAGTGCTTGAATAACACAGGGCCGCATGCCATATAGGCTGGCGGCATCGGGGTGGAAGGAAAAGGAATGAGCGACAACACCGCAACGGCGACCGCGACCGACGAGCTGAAGCTGACCCCGCCCGAACCGCTGCCCCCGCTGGCGCCCGAAAAGGCGGCGGGGCTCGTGCCGCTGTCGACCGAGCAGAAGTCGAAGCTCGAGGAGCGCGTCGACGGCTTCATCGACGATCTCGTCGCGCAGGACGAGAATTCGCCCGAATTCGGCAAGCGGATCGACCAGATCACCAATATGGGCCGCAAGGAGATGCTGGAGGCGGCGAACCATTCGAACCGCTTCCTCGATCGCCCGATCAAGGCGATGGACCGCGACACCGACATCGGCCAGAATCTGATCGAGCTGAGGAGCACGGTCGAGCGGCTCGACCCGTCGGCGAACGGCAAATTGCTGTCGAAGCGCGGTTTCCTCGACAAGATCTTCGGCAGCAAGATCACCAATTATTTCGCGCAGTACCGCAGCGCCCAGACGCATATCTCGGGCATCCTGACCGCGCTCGCCAACGGCAAGGACGAGCTCTTGATGGACAATGCCGCGATCGACGTCGAGCGCCGCAAGATGTGGGAATCGATGGGCAAGCTCGAGCAGATGGTCCACATCGCGGGCACGCTCGACCAGCGGCTCGAGGCGAAGGCGGCCGAACTCGACGGCACCGACCCCGCCAAGGCGAAGATCATCCGCGAGAACGCGCTTTTCTATGCGCGCCAGCGCACGCAGGACCTGCTGACGCAGATGGCGGTGACGGTGCAGGGCTATCTCGCGCTCGACCTGGTCAAGAAGAACAATGTCGAACTGGTGAAGGGCGTCGACCGCGCGTCCACGACCACCGTCGGCGCGCTCAAGACCGCGATCACCGTCGCGCAGGCGATGACCAACCAGAAGCTGGTCCTCGAACAGATCACCGCGCTCAACACCACGACCGCGAACATCATCGACGGCACGTCGAAGATGCTGAAGGACAATACCGCGCGCATCCACGAGCAGGCGGCGTCGAGCACGATCCCGATGGAAACGCTCAGCCGCGCCTTCCAGAACATCTACGACACGATGGACGCGATTGACACCTTCAAGCTGAAGGCGCTCGACACGATGAAGACGACCGTGACCGCGCTGGAGGGCGAGGTCGCCAAGTCGAAGGGCTATATCGCGCGCGCCGAGGGCGCGAGCCAGGCGCAGGCGAGCGTCGGCGGCGCCGACAGCCCGCTCGCCGCGCTGGAGGCGTGAGGGCGCGATGACGATGAGCGAGGTCGATCGCACCGTCCTGGCAGGCAACGCCGCGATCGAACGGTCGCGCGAGCGTCGCCGGCCGATCGGCACCAAGAGCCTGGCGCTGCGCCGCCAGCATCTGTTCAAGAAGATCGGCCGCATCTGCATGGCGGGCGGCGCGGTGCTGATCGCGGCGGCGCTGTTCGGCATGCTGATCCAGCCGCTCGGTTTCGCGGGGGTGATGGCGGTCACGCTGCTGCTGATCGGCGTCGCGATCCTGTTCGGCAAATGGCCGCCCTTTCCCGAACCGCGGCAGGGCGACTTGCCCAAGGCCGATCTGAAGCAGCTCGCGGGGCGCACCGAAATCTGGCTCGAGGCGCAGCGCCCGGCGCTGCCGGCGCCCGCGCGCACCCTCGTCGACGGCATCGGCGTCCAGCTCGACCTGCTCGCGCCGCAGCTCCAGACGCTCGATCCGGCCGAACCCGCCGCGGCGAACATCCGCAAGCTGGTCGGCGAGGATCTGCCCGAACTCGTCGCGGGCTATCAGCGCATCCCCGCCGGGCTGCGCGGCGAGGCGCACGCGGGACGCACCCCCGACGAGACGCTGGTCGGCGGGCTCAAGATGCTCGAACGCGAGATCGGCGAGGCGGCGCGCAACCTCGCCGCGGGCGAACTCGACAAGCTCGCGACGCGCGAACGCTATCTCCAGCTCAAATATGAGGGGCTCGAGGCCGAGGATATCACCGGCAAGCCAGCCTGATCGGGCGTCTCGTCAGGCCTGGCGCCAGCGCTGCGTCCCGAACCACAGCAGCAGCACGAGCAGCAGCGGCGAGGCAACCCCCCATTGCGCGGGGCCGGCGAAGGGCGCGAGCAGCGGCGTCGCGGACAGCAGCCACAGCGCCGCGAGCAGCGCCGTCACCGCCAGCGCCTCGAAGGCGAAGCTGCGCCAGAAGCGCCGCCGCGCGCCCGCATAAGCGGCTTCGGCGTCGATCGCCCGCTCGACCTCGGCCACGAAGCTCCGGTCGCCGCCGCGCGCGGGCGGAGCAAGCAGCGATGCCAGCATCGCATCCCCATCGGTTTCGCGCGATCCGCTCATGACCCGGCTCCTTCGGCGATCAGTTTCTGCGCTTTCGCGCGCCCGCGCAAGACCAGCGACTTGAGCGTGCCGAGCGGGATGCCCATGATCTCCGCCGCCTCGCCGTGCGACCAGCCGTGGCCGAAGCACAGAGTGAGCGCGGCGCGCTCCTGCGGCGACAGACCGGCGAGCAGCCGGTCGGCGTCGATCGCCGCGTCGCTCGCGCCGTGCGGTGCATTCGGTTGGGGCGCCTCGTCCTGCGCCGCGAGCCCCTCGCGCCGCCGCGCGGTGCGCCGCTGGTCGAGGAACAGCCGCCAGCCGATCCCCATGACCCAGGCCGCGTAACTTCCTTGCCCCCGATAATCGCCGGCGCGCTGCCACGCGCGGACGAAGGCTTCCTGCGCCAGATCGTCGGCATCGCTCCCCGCCGCGCGCGCCAGGAACGCGCGCAGCCGCCCCTCGTGCCGCAGCACGAGGAGCTGGAAGGCCGCGCGATCCCCATCCGCGACGCGCCGGTTGAGCGCCCAATCCTCATCGGCGTGGCCATCGTCACGCAGCGGCGCGCTCCCCGGCAGCCTCGGCGCGCACGAGGCGGCGGCGCACGAGGAGGGCGATGCCGACGAAGGCGGGGAAGAGCGCGGCGCCCGCCGACACGCGGATCACCTCCTCATGCCCCTGGATCAGCCCGAAACCCGCCATCGCGAGGCCGATCGCGAGCAGCACCAGCCCGTTGCGGTCGTCGCCGGGGGCATCGCCGCGCGTCCCGAGATGCTCATAGGGCTTGTTGAGCTTGTCGATCATCGAGCCCACGGCGTCGGACTTCGCCTCGATCGCGCGGCGGATCGAGCGATGGAGCATCCACGCATGAAGCAGCCGCGCGAGCAGGAAGAAGCCGACGACGAACAGCGCGACCATGGTGATATTCTCGAGCAGGCGGAAGAAGCCGTCGCTGACCGCGACCAACTCGGTGGTCGGCGGCGGCGCCGGAACATAGGCGGCGATGTCGCGCGGGTCGATATAGGCCGCGACATCGGCGGCACTGACCGGCGGGGACGGCAGCGCCACCGGCGCCGCGGCAGCGGGAGGGGCGGCAGGCGCCACCGTGGCGGCGGTCGCGGCAAGCAGGCTCATCATCGTCATTCTCCTTCATGCCGCACCGGCATGGTGAAACCACAGGCGGCGATTCCCGGCAAGGCAGCGACGTCGGTGCCGGGGTGCACCTCAACAATCGCCGCGCGGAATCGCCGCCAGGACCGGCAAGGGCCGATCATGGGCTGGACGGCACGAGGCGCGCCAATGGATGCAGCGCGTGCGAATATCGGGATAAGGCCTGCGCGGCCGCGAAGGCCGGCCGGGTTTCACGCCGGGTCATGCGCATCCCGGATCGCCATCCCCCAGCATATGATCCGCGACGCTGTACGAATGGCTCGCCTGATAGGCATTCCTGCCGCGATTCATGTGCGTCAGATTGAACCTTCGCACCGCGCGCAACGCGCGCGAGGATGCGAGGAAGCTGCGGATGGAGGGGGCGCCGCGAACCGTGACGCCGAAAATATCCGCGCCGCGCGGGAAGAAATAGCCGACGTCTTCGGGGGCCCGGACGCATTGCTCGAGAAAGCGATCGTCCACATGCTCCTGCACCAGCGATGCGTCGGTCGTGAAATCCGAAAGATGGACGATAAAGCGCGCGCGGACATCCTCGCCCTCCGCATAGAGCGTGAAGAGTTCCATCCAGCTCGCGCTGACGCGGACCAAGGGCTTGTCCGACGTCGACGGCAGGCAGGAGACCGACCAGTAATGACGCTCGGTCATGCGCGGCACGGGAAGGCAGTCTTTGCCGTAGAGGCCGAGAATCGCCAGAACGTCCTGCGCCTGGGGGCGCCGAAGCAGCTTTTGGAAGCGCGCCGCATATTTGAACCGCTGTTCGAAGGACTCCGCCCGCTCGGCGGCGTCGGGCAATAGGCTCTTCCCGTCCAGCCAGTCGCGCTGCTGCTCTGGATTCAGAAACTGGCGCAGCCCCGTGGCGCGATGAAGAGATGCCCTGCTCATTCCGGAACATTGCGAGATCTGCCGCCGGTCATCAATATCTTGTTGAAGAGGCCGGCGGGGCGACCCCTTGAAGCGCCTCTCCCGTCAGCGCCTCGAACGGCAGCCGCTCTTGACAGTCGGACGCGCCAACATATCTACGAGATGCGGGCCGGGCCCCTCTGGCGATTGCGCGGACGCGATCGTGATGTCGGACCGCATCGAGTGCGCTCGGTGCCATTTGGCTGAGGGGTTTCCACCTGACCGGCGCCTTCGATGGATCTTGATCTATATGGAGGCTTCCCCATGACATCTGCCCACAACATGCCCTGCCCCGTCTGCAAGGTGCCGCTCGCGATGAGCGATCGCCAGGGCGTCGAGATCGACTATTGCCCGCAGTGCCGCGGGGTTTGGCTCGACCGCGGCGAACTCGACAAGATCATCGAACGATCCGCCGGGGAGATGGCGCCCCGATCGCCGCAACCCGCGCCCCCGCCTCCATACCAGAGCCATGGACATGCGAAGGATCACCGTCACGGCTATCCCAAGCGCCGGAAGTCCTTTCTCGAGGAACTCTTCGACTGATCGTCGCGCCTGTCGCCGATCGCCGATGCGGCCCCGCTTTGCGGAAGGCCGTTTCGGGACCGCTTGCCGACCGGTGACCGCTTAGGTCGCCAACATTATAAGGAAACTGGAGCGGGCGAAGGGATTCGAACCCTCGACCCCAACCTTGGCAACTTGCCCCTCAACCTTTTCCAGAGCTTCCTTTACTACCCTAAACCACTATAATTCAATCATTTCTTGAGATTACATATTTCCGGCCCTACTCTGTTTTTGTCTCCAATTTTCACTCCTTTGGAGACAAAGCGGTGACAAACGGAAGCTGTAGAGCTTTGTCTCCAGGGAGAGCGATGTGCCAACCGGAAAGCTGACGAAACGGGCAATCGACGCGCTGGCAGCGCCGAAAGAGAGCCAGTTGATCTACTGGGACACCGAGGTGAAGGGCTTTGGGATTCGCATTTTGCGGTCGGGCCTGAAGACGTTCATCGTCCAGTATCGCAACGCAGAAGGTATAAAGCGCCGAATGAACCTCGGTCGGTTCGGGGTTCTGACCGTTGAAAAGGCCCGCGATCTCGCCAAGCTGAAACTCGCGGAGGTCATCCTCGGCGAAGATCCGGCTGATAAGGCCCGCCAGGCACGCAAGGGCATGACCGTCACGGAGATGTGCGACTGGTATCTGAAGGAAGCACGCGCCGGCAATATTCTCGGGCGGAAGAATCTCCCGATCAAATCATCTTCGTTGGACTTGGATGAAAGCCGGATCCGGATACATATCGTGCCCTTGCTTGTCAAACGGCGTTCAAAAGGGACCCCCTATCGGCGTCGAAGAGGGACCCCCTTTTCGGATATGATGCCGGTTAGTTGAAGGTCGCCTTGCGCTGCGTGCGGCGGAGGGCGGGCGTAGCCCGACCGGAGGCGCGCGCAGCGCAAGATAGATTTTTGAAGGGGCCGAAGGTGGCGGTCAGCTGCGGTTTTTGAAGCGCCAGCTGTCGTTGCCCGTCTCGATGATATCGCAGTGGTGGGTGACGCGGTCGAGCAGCGCCGTGGTCATCTTGGGATCACCGAAGACGGTAGGCCACTCGCCGAAGGCGAGGTTGGTGGTGATGATGACGCTGGTGCGCTCATAAAGCTTGCTGATGAGGTGGAACAGCAACTGCCCTCCGGAGCGGGCGAACGGCAGATAACCGAGCTCGTCGAGCACGATCAGGTCGAGCCGCGACAGCTGCGCCGCCAGGGTCCCGCCCTTGCCGATCCGGGTCTCCTCTTCGAGGCGTGTCACCACGCCGGAGATCGATTGCAAGGTCGATGCGGAAGCGCTGATCTGCGCGCTCACCGGCGTCGCTCACATGGAAATCACGGTCAGCGAATATCCTTGGGCTAAGCCCGCCAACTATGTCGACACGATACTCGCCGCCTTTACGAGCTGACCACGGCTGGCCGATTTCGGACTGGCGGCTTGTAGCGTGCAAACGGGGAGAGCGGACGTTTAGCTACAGGCCAAAGCGTTCGCTCCCAGAGGGCGTGGTCCTTGTCAGCGCCGCAAAGCAAGCGAAAGCAGCTTTGCGCCTATCGATGCCGGCAATCGTCCCTGTCCGAAGGTATGCCCCAACCAATGCCTCGATCCAATCGACCAGGAGCCGACCGCCACCTAGCTTGCTGAACGTCGTGATTGCACGGCTTTCAGGAGGATCGAGACATGAAACCCGACACTATTGCAACGCCCGAGAAATCGGGCTTCGAAGAGCTGGTTCCGTCGCGTTATGCGCTGCAGATCGGCGACATCGACGTGCTTGTCGTCAGCGATGGCGTGCTACCGCTGCCCACCGAAACGATGGCCACCAACGTGGACCCCGCGGTCCGCGCCGAATGGTTCAAGGATATGTTCGTCGGACCCGACATGTTCGACTGGGCTCTCAATGTCCTCGTGCTGCGCAGCGGCGACAAAACCATATTGGTCGATGCGGGCCTCGGCGGCCAGTTCCCCGGCTTTCCGCGCGCCGGCCAATTTCCCAAGCGGCTGCAGGCGGCCGGGATCGACCTTGCGTCGGTCACCGACATCATCATCACGCATATGCATATGGATCATGTCGGCGGCCTGCTCGTTGAGGATGTGAAGCAGCGCCTGCGGCCCGACGTCCGGATTCACGTGACGGCCACCGAAATCGCCTTCTGGCAGACCCCCGACTTCGAACAGACCGCGATGCCTAACCCCGTTCCCGAGGTCCTGCGCAAGACCGCTACGCAGTTCATCGATGCCTATGCCGACAAGATCATGGCCTTCGACGAGGAGTGCGAAGTGGCGCCGGGCGTGATCGCAAAGCTGACCGGCGGGCACACGCCGGGGCACTGTATCGTCCATGTCGCCTCGGGCGGCGAGCGCCTGACCTTCGCGGGCGACGCGCTCTTCCCCGTCGGTTTCGACCATCCCGACTGGCACAATGGCTTCGAACACGATCCCGAAGAATCGGTGCGCGTGCGCGTCCGCCTGTTGCAGCAGGCGGCCGCCAGCGGCGAGTATCTCGTCGCGACGCACCTGCCCTTCCCGTCGGTGGGCCGCGTCGCCGCCGATGGCGACGCATTCCGCTGGGTCGCTGCCTTCTGGGATTTCTGATCTCCGGCCGAAGGCTCCCCCGGGGGGCGTACCGGCCTATCGCGCCGGTATGCCCCCAACGGGCGGAACACCGACCCTTCCAATCGAGGAAATTCGAAATGCGGCATTCGTGCGAACCCGCTTCGCTGCGCGCCAAAGGTCGATCAGACAGAGTGCGCTGCAAGCCTGTCGGCAAGAAAATCGATGAACAATCGGACGCGCAGTGGAGCAAGACGGCCGAAGGCGTGCAGCGCCTGGATGGGAACCAGGGCGAGCGGATCGTGCCGAAATATCTCGGCGAGGCGCCCCGCGGCGAGATCATCCGTCACCGCCAGCCGAAGCAGCTGCGCAATGCCGACGCCGCCGAGCGCCGCAATCCGCATCGCCTGCCCCGAATCGGTGTCGAGTGCCCCTTCGGGAAGCAGGTCGGTCCCGTCGGCGAAGCGAATGGGATAGGCCTGCGCTCCAAGCCGATACCGGATATGCGGCAATTGCGCGAGCGCTTCGCGCGTTGCGGGATGCCCAACGCGTTCGAGCCATTGAGGAGCCGCGACGAGAATCAGCGGCAGGGTCGCAAGACGTCGCACCATCCAGTCGACATTCCCCATTTCGCCGACGCGCAACGCCACATCATAGCCTTCGCGGATCAGGTCGACATGGCGATCGGTGATACTGATCTCGAGCTTGATCTCGGGATAGCGCGGGACGAATTCCCGGGTGAGCGCTTCCATCAAAGCGGGACCGAGCACGCCGGGAAGGCTGGCGCGCAGCACACCCTGCGCGCGTTCGGCACCTTTCAAGGCGTCGCCGGCTTCGTCGAGGGCACGCAGCAGCGGGGCGATGCGCTCGTAATAGGCGGTCCCGTCGACGGTCAGTGTCAGCGAACGGGTCGACCGGAGGAAAAGTTTGACGCCAAGGCGTCGTTCGAGCCGTTCGACGCTCTTCGAAACCGCGGAGGGGGTGGTCCCGGCAAGGCGCGCCGCGGCGCTGAACGAACCCGTCTCGACGGCGCGCACAAAGGCTTGAAGTCCGGTCGTCGGTTCGAGGCCAGCGGTCATTCGATAGTTTTTAGCAAAAATGATATGCCCGTCTCCAGTCTAATTTTCCGAACAGGAAAAGCCAAATTCATCTCCGTCTCCAACCACAGAGGTGAATTATGGACAGTTTGAAGGGAAAGGTCGCCGTGGTTACCGGCGGCAACAGCGGCATCGGTTTCGCGAGCGCGAAACTCTTCGCCGAGCAGGGCGCGCAGGTGGTGATCACCGGGCGGCGCCAGGCCGCACTCGACGAGGCAGTTCGGTCGATCGGCCCTGCTGCGGTAGCGATCTGCGGCGACGTCGCCGACCCGGCGCACCACCGCGCGGTTGCGGACCTGGTTCGCGAGCGTTTCGGCGCTGCGGACATCTACATGGCGAACGCCGGCGTCAACACGATCACGCCATCGGGCGAGGTGTGCGAAGCCGAATATGACACCCAGTTCGGAATCAATGCCCGCGGCACTTTCTTCGGGATCCAGGCGATCGCGCCGCACCTGCGGGAGCGCGCCTCGATCATCCTGGTCGGCTCGCTGGCGAGCGACAAGGTGCTCGACGGCCACGCCGTCTATGCCGGGACCAAGGCGGCGATCGGCGCCTTCGCGCGCAGTTGGGCGCTCGAATTCAAGGACCGCGGCATTCGCGTCAACATGCTCAGTCCCGGGCCGACCGAAACCGAGATCCTTGGCAAGCTGGGCGTGGCGCCCGAAGAGCGTGGTGCCTTTGCCGAAATGATGGCGAGCGCAATCCCGCTCGCGCGGCTCGGCCGGCCGGATGAACTCGCGCGCGGCGCGCTGTTCCTCGCGTCCGACGCCAGCAGCTTCGTGACCGGCATCAACCTCCGCGTCGACGGCGGCATGGCGCTGCTCTGATCTTTCCCCACGCATCAAAGGAAAACAGCATGACCCAATCTCCCGTTGACCCGGCCATCGCCGCCTTGATCCACGACGTCGTCCATGTCGGCAGCGCTTATGACATCGAAGGCATGGAAAGGCTCTACACGCCCGACCAGATTTTCCTGGTGCTCGGCAGCGACGGCGGGGTGACCCGAATTCGTCGCGACGATTCGATCGCTGAATTCCGGTCGCGTCGCGACGCGGGCGAAGCGCCGCTTTCGACCGAACATCGGGTGCTTCACGTCGAGCAGCAGGGCGATCATGCGACGGCGATCCTCTATCGTCGCATGAGCTCTGACGCTCCGCCCGCGATGTACGAGCTTCGTATGCGCAAGGATTCCGGCACCTGGATGGTCGCCGGTGAAACGGTGACGCCCTGGCCGGGCGGCATCGATGGCGCCTTCCTCCCTCCCCGGAAAGGCGCCTGACTGCGGGGCGCGCGCGGCCCCGCCCCCCCCAGTCGCGCGCGCCCCAATTTTCAAACGACAGAAAGGAACATGCGTTGAAAAATCTTGCTCTCCCCCTCTCGCTCGGCGCGCTGATCGCCATCGGCACGGCGGCGCCAGCGGCCGCCCAGACCTTCGAGGGTCCCTATGTCGGGGCGCAGGCCGGCTGGAGCCAGAATAGGCTCGGCTCGGTCGCGACCGACCTTGGCACCGCCACGATCGACGACAGCCGCGATGCGGCGACCGCCGGCATCTTCTTCGGCTATAATCTCCAGCCAACGGCCAAGCTCGTGCTGTCGGCCGAAGGTGCGGTCAATTTCGGGTTCGACGACGACCTGTCGCGTGCGCAAAAGGACGCATCGGCCGCGATCAATCCCGAATATGGTTTCGACCTGGGCGTACGCGCCGGTTACCTCGTGACCGACAAGACGCTCGTCTATGCGCGCGGCGGTTATGAGAATATCCGCACCAGGGTGCAGATCCTCGATCTCGAAGGTCCGCGCCGCGGCAAGGACAATCTCGACGGTTGGTCGGTTGGCGGCGGCATCGAACGCGCTGTCACCGACAATATCTCGGCGCGCGTCGAATATCGCTACAACGACCTTGGCAGCGGCGGCACCAAATGGGACCGGCATCAAGTTCTGGCGGGCGTCGCCTGGAACTTTTGAGGATCGCTCATCCCATTCAAAAACTAAATCTGTGGTGGGCAAGGCGAGGCAGGAATGTCTTGCCTTGCAAAACGCGGACAAATATACTCCGCGTTATGGCACACATGACCGTGAGCGTGGAATATGGGTTGCATTGCCTGCTGGGCCTGATCGATGCGGGCGATTCGCCGCGCAGCGCCCGCGATCTGGCTCTCTTCCAGGGAATTTCGCCGAGCTTCGCGGCCAAGATTTTTGCCAAGCTGGAGAAGGCGGGGATCGTGACGGCGGCGGAAGGCGTGCGCGGCGGATATCGGCTCGCGCGGCCGGCCCATGCGATCAGCGTGCTCGAACTGGTCGATGCGATCGAAGGGCGCAAACCCTTGTTCGACTGTCAGGACATACGCGCGCGTTGCGCTCTGTTCGAGGACGGCGCGCCCGAATGGGCGACACGCGGCGTTTGTTCGATCCATGCGGTCATGCTCAAGGCCGAAAAGGCAATGCGCGACGCGCTGGCGAGCGAGACGCTGGCCGACATTGGCTCCCGGCTCGAGCGCAAGGCCCCCGCCGAGTTCGGCGACGACACCAAAGCCTGGTTCGACGCGCGACTCGCGGGAAGGCGGTCGCGCCCGGCGCAAGCAGAGGATAGGCAAAGATGATCAATCCTGCTTCCGAGAAGCAGCCGCCGCTCGTGCTGGTGGTCGACGACGACGAGGACGTCCGCACGGCGATCAGCGAGCTCATGTTATCGGTAGGGATAGAGGCCGAATGCTGCGCCTCCACCCGTGACCTCATCGAGTCCCCGCTTCTCGACCGCGCAGGCTGCCTCGTCCTCGACGTGCGGATGCCGGGCGCGAGCGGGCTCGATCTCCAGCAGCATCTGGCCTCTGCGGGCATTTCCAAGCCCATCGTCTTCCTGACCGGGCACGGCGACATCCCCATGTCGGTGCAGGCGATGAAAGCCGGCGCGGTCGATTTTCTGACCAAGCCGGTCCGCGATCAGACCTTGCTCGACGCCGTAACCGCCGGGATCGAGCGCGACATTGCCGAGCGTGCCAACGCGCAAATCGTCCTCGAGCAGGTCGAACGCTATGCGACGCTGACGCCGCGGGAAAGTCAGGTCATGCGCGAGGTCGCGCTGGGCCGGCTGAACAAGCAGATCGCTTACGATCTGGGCATAACCGAGATCACCGTGAAACTGCACCGCAGCAATGTGATGCGCAAAATGCAGGCGGCTTCGGTTGGCGAACTGATCCGCGCGTGGGAAAAATTGCCGGCGGAGGTGCGCGAACCTGCCCCGGCCTAGACTTTGGTATGGTTATAATGGCTTACAAGCTGCGCGACATTGACCCCATCGGCCAGCGAGGCCGCGTGAAAGAGGATGCCGCCGCTTGTCCCATATGCCGACCGTCGCGATCGTGGACGATGACGAGGCCGTTCGCGAAGCTCTGGGCGACCTTCTGATGGTCTCGGGGCTCGCCTGCGAATGCTTCGAAAGCGCGGGTGACTTCCTTGCTGCGCGGCGAACCCGCTCCTTCGACTGCCTCGTGACCGACATCCGCATGCCGGGGATGTCGGGCATCGAACTGATCGAACGATTGCGCGGCGAGCGCGCAGGATTGCCGGTGATCGTGCTGTCGTCGGTGCTCGACGAATCGACGCGTTCCCATGCGCTCGCGATCGGTGCGTACGCGTGGCTCACCAAGCCCGTCACCGACGAGCATCTGCTGGGAGCGCTCGCGCAGGCAATCGCGAGTTCAGGTTCGGGCTCAAAGCAGTGACGGCGACCCTGCTCGACCCGCTTGAGAGCGATGTGGCGGGCATTGCGGAACTCGCATCGGAGAGCATCGTCATCCTCGATCCTGCCGGGATCATACGCTATTGGAACCCGGCCGCGGAGCGCCTGTTCGGCTGGCCCGCACTCGCCGTTTGCGGGACCGATGACGCCCAGCTGTCGCCCGCGCCAGGCGACGAGGCCAACGCCTGGTCGCAATTGCTTCAGGAAGGCGCGTGGGAGGGACGTATTCGGCGCCGCACGCGCGACGGCGACGTGCGGGTCGCAAGGATCCGGCGGCATCTGCGCTATGACGCCGCCGGAACGCTGCGCGACATCGTCGAATATGCCCGCGCGGAGCCCGAGGCAGCGGGCCGGACGGAAGCGGACGACCCAGTCCCGGACCGGTCCATGGCCGCGAGCTGGGAAATCGACATCGCGCCCGCCGCCGACATCCTCGATCTTCTCACGGCCTGCACGCCCGGCGCCGACACGTCCGAACGCGACGAACTGCTCCACGGCCTCGTCAATGCCGCGCGGATCGTCGAGGTCAATGATCGGACCGCGAGACTGGTCGGCGGCAACCGCGGGCGGGCCCTGATGACCGGCCAATCGGTCGCGGCTTTCTGGCCTCTCGAAAGTCGGACGATCCTTGCCGATCTCATCCTCGAGGCACGCGCCGACCGCGAGGGCCGCAGCGTCCAGCGCCGCCTCGCTTCCGATGGCATCCTGCGCGATCCCCTCGTTACCGTGTGGCGCGCGGGCGACGACCGACCGGACCGGTTGTTCGTTGCCGTCGACGGCGCGGCCGACGACGATCGATCCTACCTCTATCTGCGCGCGAGCGAGGCGCGCTACCGCAAGCTCATTCACTATATGCCGGTCGCGCTCTGGCAGGTCGATGCGAGCCACATGGGCAAGATATACGCCGAGCTGCGCTCGCGCGGCATCACCGACTTCGCGGCCCATCTCGACGATCACCCCGAACTCGTCGATTTCGCTGCGACGAGCGTTCCGGTCACCGACGTCAATCGCTGCGCCATCGAACTCGTCGGCGGTGCCAGCGTACAGGACTTAATCCGGCCTGTCGGATATCTGTTCGCCGAAAGCCCGGACTCGCTGCGCCGCGTCATGATCGGGCGATTCAGCGGGCGCAAGAATTACAGCGAATATATGAAGATACGCGCGCTTGACGGTCGCCTGCTCGACGTCCGCTTTTCGGTTACCTATCCCGAACCGCTGCTCGAACTCGATACGACAATTTTCAGCCTCGAAGATGTGACGGAACGCCTCCGCATCGAGACCGAGCTGCGACAGCTGCAGGCCGATTTTAGCCACGCCGCGCGCATCTCGACCCTCGGCGAGCTGACCAGTTCGATCGCCCATGAAGTCAATCAGCCGCTGGCGGCGATCATGACGAATGCCGAGACCAGCCTTCGCTGGCTGGCGCGCGACGAACCCGACATCGGCAAGGTCGCGCAGCTGACAACGCGGATCGCGACGAGCGCGCGCCGCGCCGACGATATCGTGCGCCGCATTCGCAGCATGGCCGTCAAGCAGGCACCCGAACCGGTACCGATCGCGCTCAACGACGTCGTGCAGGAAAGCCTCCTCTTCGTCCGCCACGAGATCGAAACACGCGGCATTCGCGTGACGACATCCTATGCACGCCGCGTTCCGAAAATCGTCGGCGATCGCATCCAGCTCCAACAAGTCATCGTCAACCTGCTGATCAATGCGGCGCAGGCGGTCGAGGCATCGTGCGAGGCCGACAGGGAAATCCATGTTGCAACGACGGCGGGCTCAAAAGGCGAAGCCCTGTTCACTTTGCGCGACCGGGGACCGGGGATCGACCCTGACCATCTCGGCCAAATCTTCGACGGCTTCTTCACCACGAAGCCGCAAGGGATGGGAATCGGCCTCGCGATCTGCCGATCGATCGTCGCGGCGCACGGCGGCGGAGTGTCAGCCTCCAACCATCCAGAGGGCGGCGCGGAATTTCGCGTCCGCTTGCCGCCCGCGCGTCAGGCATCATGATCGAACCGGCTGGCCTGTTCGCCGGTCTGGCAATCGGTGTTGCGATGGGCGCGCTTGCGTGGCGGCGCCATGCCCAACCACATATCCATGCGAACGAGGCGATTCATCCCGGCGACCGCCAAGCCATTGCACAGGCCGAAGCGCGCGCCTTTTGCAGCGGCGTGCCGCAGGTCGTCAGCTACCGCCAGCGCTCGCCGGGGCACAGATGGCGATGGCACAAATATCGTGCCGAACCTGCCTATTCCTCCAACGTCCCCGTACGCCCTTTGGTTCACGACCCGGACGAAGACTGGGCGCTCGCCACCTCGCTCGGGGAAACCGGCGATGCGGTAAACGCCGCGAAGATCATCGAAGATGTCTACGGCTCTGCGTTCGCCTTCGACGCCGAAGGACGCTTCACCTATGCGACCCCCATGGCCCAGACATCGCTTGCGATGACATTGGACGATTTCAACGAGCCGCTGAGCGACGCCGCTTTCCTCGACGGCGGTGACCTTGGCTGGAAGAAGGGCGTGCATCCGGCAGATTATGAAGGCGCTTCTGCCGAGCTCCGCCGCTGCATGCGCGGCGGGACACCGTTCAACTACGAATATCGCGTGCTGCGGGCAACCGGCGAATATGTTTGGCACCGCTTTGCGATCCGCCCTGCACGCGCCGACGACGGCCGCGTTACGGGTTGGTACGGCACGGGTTTCGATGTCGACGTTTTCCGCCGGACCGACGCCGCCCTGCACGAGAGCGAGCGCTCCCTGCGCGAGCTGCTCGAGACTGCGCCCGCTCTTATCTGGTGCATGACGCCGTCGGGCCGGCCGATCTACTTCAGCCGCCACATGCGCGAATTCCTCGGCTTCGACGTCGCGGCGAAGGACGAACCCGATGTTCCGCGATTGCAAAGCCTGTTGGGTGCCATCATCCACCCCGACGATCTCGACCGCGTAAACGAACGTCTCGATCATTCGCTGCGCACGGGCGCGCCCTATGCGCTCACCCATCGGCAGCGCCGCTTCGACGGGACGTTTCGCTGGGTCGAAACGCGGCTCGCCGCCATGCGCGACGAAGCCGGCGAAATCGTGCAGTGGAACGGCGTTTGTCTCGATATCGACGACCAGATCCGGGCGCAGGATGAACTCCGGCAAGCGCAGGAAAAACTCGCGAAAGCCGGTGAGGCGGCGAGCCTCGCCGAACTCTCGGCATCGATCGCGCATGAGGTCAACCAGCCGCTCGCCGCCATCATGACCAACGCCCAAGCTTGCCAGCGGTGGTTGGCCGGCGACGAGCCGAACATTGCCCGCGCGCGGGGCATCGTTGACCGGATCGTCCGAAGCGCCGAATCCGCAGCCGACATCGTCAGCCATATCCGTGCCCTTTTCCAAAAGAGCGCCGGTCCGCGCCGATCCATCGACCTCGGCGCGCTGGTCGGCGAAGTGCGCGACCTTCTCGCCGAGCCCTTCGCGCAAAGTCGAACATCTCTCGACATTCGGCTCGCCCCCGGGCTTCCACCCGTCGCGATCGACGCGATCCAGATCCAGCAGGTTCTCGTCAACATCCTGCGCAACGCGATCGAGGCAATGGCGGCGAGCCCGGAGGGCAGCCGAACGTTACGGCTGGAAGGAGCCGTCGAGCGCGACCGCATACGGATCGATATCACCGACACGGGGCCAGGCCTTGCCGACCCCGATCACGCGTTGGAAGCCTTCTTCACGACCAAGGTGCACGGCATGGGAATGGGTCTCGCCATCTGCCGCTCGATCGTCGAAGCACACGGCGGCCCACTCCGAGCCAACAACGTCGAACCCACGGGCGCGCGCTTCACCTTCACCCTTCCAATAGCGAAGCGCGGCGAGGACTAGTCGCCAATCTGCCTCGACCTTGGCATAGTCGCGGCGCATCCCCCGTATAATCGCGCTGCCGCCCGAAATCCTTATCCCAAGTGGGCCGATCCCGTCCCGGGCGTCCCGTATACGGCATCGGTTCGACGCGAAGGATCACAGCATGCCCATACTTCAGGATTTCATGATCGGTCGCCGGGCGCTCGTCGCCGCCGGTGGCGCGGCGACCCTTGCAGGCGGCCTGGGCTGGTCGGCTGTCAGCCTTGGCACAATCCCCCCGAAAGCTCACAAAGGAGCCGATCCCATGACTTATATCACTGCCAGTGACGGCGCGCAGATTTTCTACAAGGACTGGGGGCCGCGCGATGCGCAGCCGCTCGTCTTCCATCACGGCTGGCCGCTCACGGCCGACGAGTGGGACAACCAGCTGCTCTTCTTCCTCTCTCAGGGCTACCGCGTGATTGCACACGACCGGCGTGGTCACGGCCGCTCGACGCAGACCGACCACGGCAACGAGATGGACACCTATGCCGCAGACGTCGCGGCGCTGGTCGCTTCGCTCGATCTCAAGAGCGCGGTGCATATCGGCCATTCGACCGGCGGCGGCGAAGCTGCGCATTATGCCGCACGCGCCAAAGCCGGAACGATCGCAAAGCTGATCCTCGTCGGCGCAGTTCCGCCGGTCATGGTGAAGAAGGCCAGCAACCCCGGCGGTCTTCCCGTCGAGGTGTTCGACGGGTTCCGCAAGGCACTGGCCGAGGACCGGTCGCAATTCTACCTCGATATCGCCTCGGGCCCTTTCTATGGCTTCAACCGCGACGGCGCGAAGATCAGCCAGGGTCTGATCCAGAACTGGTGGCGGCAAGGCATGGTCGGCAGTGCCAAGGCGCATTACGACTGCATCAAGGCGTTTTCCGAAACCGACTTCACCGAGGATCTGAAGAAGATTGCGGTCCCAGCGCTGGTCATGCACGGCACCGACGATCAGGTCGTGCCGTTCGCCGACTCCGCCCCGCTCTCGGCGAAGCTGCTCGCGAAGGGGACGCTGAAGGCCTATGAAGGTTATCCGCACGGCATGGCCGCGACCCATGCCGATGTGATCAACAAGGATATCTTGGCCTTCATCCGGAGCTGATGGGAAAGTCCGGGACGGATCGCGGTGTCCGTCCCGGTTCCATTGCGGCGGGCGCGGCTATCTGTCGGGGCGGCCTACCCACTTGCCGGCTGCCGGCGCACGATATCGCGCCATCGTCTGCAACAGACATGTCGGATCGTCCTCGACGATCAGCATCTCGCGGTGAACAGGCTTCAGAAAGCCCTGTCCGACGACATGATCGAGGAAGGTCAGTAGCCCGTCGTAAAAACCAAAGTCGTTGAGCAGAGCGCACGGCTTCGCATGGTTCCCAAGCTGCGCCCAGGTCCAGACCTCGAACAGTTCCTCGAACGTGCCGATCCCGCCCGGCAGCGCGATGAAGCCATCCGACATATCCGCCATCAGCGCCTTGCGCTCATGCATCGAGCTTACGATGCGCAGCTCGGTCAACCCGCGATGCGCGACCTCCTTTTCGACCAGCGCCTGCGGGATGACGCCAATGACCCGACCACCGCCCGCCAGCTCGGCATCGGCGACGACGCCCATCAGGCCGACAGCCGCGCCGCCATAGACCAGGTCGATGCCGCTCCGTGCCAGCTGCTCGCCAAGGCGCCGCGCAGCGCATTCATAGGTGGGCGAGATTCCGGTGCTCGACCCGGAAAAAACGCAAAGCCGGCGCGGCGTCTCCTGCTTGGGCGCGGGGCTCATCAGCAATATCCGGGCTGACAGATATCGAGCAACCCGGCGCTTTCGTGCCACAGCGCTTCGGCTGTGTCGGGGTCGATGGCGAAAGGACGCACACCAGGCCCGCCGAGTTCGCCGTCCGCTTCGATGAAGGCAATGTCGCAGTCTTCGCAATACACCCCGCCGAAACCCGCCAGGGCGGGCGACGTGGCGCACCAGATCGTCGTGGCGGCGCCTTGCTGCGGACTCTTGAGGTCGCGCCGCGGGTCGACAACGGCCGTGCCGTCCGGATGTACCGCGCCGAACTGCTCAATCTCCTCCCGGCTCAAGTGACGTGCAAGCGGTCCCAGTATCGAACCGGGATGGACAGAAAAGGCGCGAATGCCGTGCTCCGCGCCGCGCGCGTCGAGCGCGACGGCGAAGAGGGCGTTTGCCGTCTTGGCCTGGCCGTACGCCAACCATTTGTCGTAGGCGCGGCGCCGGAAATCGAGATCGGACAGGTCGAGTCCGCCAAGTTGGTGAGCGCGCGACGACAGGACGACCACACGCGCGCCGCCGGCTGCGCTTCGAAGCCGCGGCCACAGCGCCGCTGCAAGACGGAAATGACCGAGATGGTTGGTCGCGAACTGGCCTTCCCGGCCAGAGGCATCGCGGAACAGCGGGGTCGCCATGACTCCAGCACTCAGGATCAGGAGATCGAGCGCGCGACCGCTCTCCAGAAAGCCGGAAGCGAAGGCTGTGATCGACAATGGGTCGAGCAAATCCATCGCGGCGACTTCGACGTTTGGCAAATCATGGAAAACTTGCCGAGCCGCGCCCGCATTGCGTGCAGGCACGACAACATGAGCGCCTTTTAGAGCGAGAATCTTGACCGTCTCAAAGCCCAGATTCGATGCGCCGCCGGTAACGATGGCAGTCTTCCCCGACAGATCGACGCCATCGGCGACGTCGGCGGCGGTCGTGAACGGGCCGAAGGCCGTATTGAGCGGCAATTGCATAGAAGTCATGGAGAGTTCCTGTTCGAAAGCGAACGGCGGGCGGCAATTGGACCCGCCGGACAAATGTCGGTCGAAGATTGAGAGAGGCGGCACCTACCCTCGAGAAGTCCGGGCAAAGCACCCCTCAGAAATCGACTGTGCGCGCCTCGAAGGCATTCTGGAATGCTGCCTCGCGCTCCGCCGCGGGCGGATATATCCACACCGTATTGACCTCCATCTTGACCTTCTTGGCCTCGGGTCCGGTGATCTCGACGGTCCGGGGCGACCATCCGCGGGTGAAGATCGCGGCATCGGGACCGAGATCGAGGCACACGACATAGGATGGCTGGTCATAGGACAGTGTTGGTTCGCCCAGCAGGTCGGCTGCGGCGTTGTGCCCAGCGAAGGCGCCCAGGCGACGCGCGTGCTGGCACGACATCAGCGAAAAATTGCCTTTGTCGTCGGTTGCGGCCTTTGCGATATCGCCCGTGGCGAAGATATGTGGCGCTCCGGGCACCCGCAGATCGGGATGGACGATGATGCGGCCGAGATTGTCGCGCTCATCCGACAACTGAGCGGTCAAGGGCGACGCGCGCATACCCGCCGACCAGATCACCGTATCGGTCTCGATCCGCTCGCCATTGTCGAGCGTGACGCCGACTTCGTCGAGGCCGACAACGCCCGATCCGACGATCGTGTCGATGCCGAGTTCGCGCAGCCGTGCCTCGATATAGGGACGCGGTTCGTCGCCCATGTCGTGCGCGATGCGCGGCCCATGCTCGACGATCACCACGCGCACCGGGGTGTCCTGCCCGAGAATTTCGCCCAGTCGGTCGGGCATTTCGGTCGCCACCTCGATCCCCGTGAAGCCGCCGCCGACGACGACTACCGTATTGCGCGCCGAGGAAGACGGACGTTCGGCAAGCGCCTGCAGGTGCCGATCGAGCGCAACTGCGGCATTGCGCTCGTTTACGCTGTGACCAAAGTCTGCGAGGCCCGGAATCGGGGGTTGAAATCCGTGGCTTCCCGCCGCGACGACCAGGCGATCATAGGGCAGCATTTCGGCCGAGCCGTCCACGCCCTTCACACTGATGACGCCCTTCCCTGCATCGATCTTGTCGACCCATCCGGCACGGAAATCGATGTCGGTCGCGGCGAACAACTCGCCGAGAGGGGCCGTCATCGACGCGGGATTGCGTTCATAGAGGCGTGGCCTGACGATCAGCGCGGGTTCGGGCGCAACGACGGTGATGGCCAAATCAGCGGGCGAGACGCCCTTCTCATCACGCAGCCGTGCCGCCGAAAGGGCAGCTAGCAGTCCGGCGAAACCGGCTCCGATTATGACGATTTTCTGTGCCACGGGACTCTCCTTGCTGAATGGGGCCTCTCCAACCCGCTGAAGCGGGCGCGGGGAAGATCGACGCGAGCATCGCGGACCGCCCGGTCCTCGCCTATCGTGCAAGGGGCTAGCGGCTGCAGGCCGATGGCGAGGTGGACCTATTCCTTGGGACAGGGCGAGGTGACGGAATGTCGCTCCCATCAAGTTGGCAGGCTGGCGGCACCGAACTTCAGAATCGATACAGAAGGTTCAGCAAGCTGGCAGCGACAAGGTCGCGCTCAAGAGGAGACAGGCGCATCGTGAGGGCCACGAGCGTGACCACGGTTTCGAATATCTGGGACGGTGCGTTGCGAAGAAAAGCACCTCGCAGCAATCGCGCCCTTCGAACCCCATTGCTCGAGAGCACCGCAAATACCGCGAAGGCGATAACGCTGGCGCATTGGGCAAGCGGCAAATTTACCGAAGCCCATAGGCAACCTCCGAATGCGAACAGCTGAGAAAGTCGGGCGCTCGGTTGCGGCGACAGGAAGACATTTCTCTGAACGCTGTTCCTGAGAATGCGTGAAAGGAGTGGGGGGTCGCCTCGCATGATTTCTGCCTCGATGATGCGATGGCAGATTGCGTTCAGGAACGATTTACGACCATTCTACTCAATGGCCTAATGACCCTGTGCGAAGATATGGGGTCGGCGCCCTGGCTTGGCCAGCAGCGCCCGGAGGAGGGAATCAACTTGCCGTCACTGGCCGGTAGGAGACCGGCCGCTTCTTGGTGCCGAATGGCGAATAACGGACCTTCCCGAGGTCACAAGTAGCGATGACACGTTTCGGCCCGATAGAGGCCATTGCCTATCCAATTCCGGGCAAGAGCCCGTCGTTCTCATTACCGGCGGCGGATGCGCCGATTTGAGGGAACGAGATATTCCAACCCATTGAAATCGGGGCTGTCCCATTCCTATATCCCTGCCGCAGCCAAGCCGGCTGCAACATCCTCAACTTGGCATGGAGAAGAAGATGTCCAGCAAACATATCGAATATCTCCGGCGCGAGCATGCCCGCCTCGACGCCGAAATCGACCGGGAAGCGCGCCAGTGCCGGCCCGACGAGGTCCTGATCGCGCGGCTCAAGAAGCTGAAGTTGGCGGTCAAGGACCAGATCGCTGCGTGGAGCAGCGACACCGGCGGGAGCCGCGTTGCCTGACCCATCGCGGAGCCGCTCAGCGCGGCTCCGCCCCTCGGTCGCGGCCGGCCTTCCGCGCTCTGCGACGAGCTGCCGTCCGGGATAGATCGCGGGTCTTGAAACCCGCAAATGCCTTCCTAATTTTTTGCCGGATGCCGGATTTTCCGGGTCTGCAGGACATGGAGAGCACCGGCTCTGTGTACCGGCGCATCTCATGCCCGAATTGCTTCAATCAGGAGGATTTGGAAATGAGAACCGACTTCGACTTTAGCCCCTACCGCCGTTCGACGGTGGGCTTCGATCATCTTTTCGACCTGCTCGAAAAAGGGCAGCGCAGCGAGACGTCCGATGGCTATCCCGCGTTCGACATCGTTCGCGAGGCCGACGACCGTTTCCGGATCACGCTCGCGGTTCCGGGGTTCAAGCCCGACGAGATCGAGATCGTGGCGCAGCAGAACCAGCTGACGGTCTCGGGCAAACCGGCCGAAGAGGATGCGAAGAGCACCTATCTCCACCGCGGCATCGCGCGCCGCGCCTTCGAACGGCGCTTCCAGCTCGCCGACTATATCGAGGTCGGCGCGGCGAGTTTCGCCGACGGCCTGCTCGCGATCGAACTCAACCGGGTCATCCCCGAGGCGATGAAACCGCGCAAGATCGAGATCGGCAGCAACGCCGCCGAACCGCGCCGGATCGGATCGTCGAGGGAAAAGACACCCGAGAACGCCTGACGCCTCGCGGGGCCGCTCCCAAGCGGCGGCCCCGCATTCTGTACTGGGCGAACAACAGCGCCGTGAAGCGTCCGGCACGCGGCCGCGCGCCCTGCCCTGTCAGTCGATCGCCCGGACGATATCGGCCGCGCGCCACTCGACGGGACCGATCAGCGCATCATGCGCGATCCTCACCGAATGAAGCGCGGCTACGATCTGCCGACGCCACATCGCCAGAAAATCGAACAGCACCGGAAAGTCCGGCGGCAGATCATAATCCTGCCAGACGAAGAGCTGGAGCAGCGAGGGATAATCGGGCCGGTAATAATGGATCTCGGCGGTTGTCAGCCCATAGCCGTCCAGCTGCGCGAGCAGCGCCCGGTCGGTCATGGCGCGCGCGCCGCGCCGCCGTCGAGCGACCGCAGCGCCGCGAGCACATCGTCGACCGGAACCGCACGCTTCGCCCCCGGGGGTTTGCGAAGCGCGGGCTTGTTGCGGACCGCCGAGCGATCCGAGGCCCAGGATGCGAGAAGGGCGCGCTTGACCTCGGGCTCAAGGCTCGGGTGATGCGCCACGTCGAAGGGGTGAAGAAAACGGGAAAATGGCTCGGACATGATCGTGCCTCCTTCCTTGTCGCCATTCCTTTCTCGTCGTGCGGCAAAGCGCCTCAGGGACAGATTTTGGGAGCGAAGCGAGTCGAGTCAAGAGGGTTCAGGCCTTTGATAAGGGGCGTTAGTTTCTTGCGGGATATGCCATCGAAAAATTTTTGCCGACCCTCTTGAAGCGAAAAAATTCACTTCCTAGCTCATCGGCGCCGGGCGTCCCGGACAGGCGCGCCGGCTTATCATATCGTTATGCAACATGGAGGTTATGCATGCATTTCCGTCCCTTGCACGACCATGTGGTCGTCCGCCGCATCGAAGCCGAGGAGAAGACTTCGGGCGGCATCATCATCCCCGACACCGCCAAGGAAAAGCCGCAGGAAGGCGAAGTCGTCGCCGTCGGTCCCGGCGCTCGCGCGGAGGACGGCACGGTCACCGCGCTCGACGTGAAGGCGGGCGACCGCATCCTGTTCGGCAAATGGTCGGGCACCGAGGTGCGGATCGACGGCGAGGAGCTGCTCATCATGAAGGAGAGCGACATCCTCGGCGTGATGGAGCAGGCCGAGGCGCTCAGGCAGGCGGCGTAACGCCAATTCATCAACACTGAAAGGACAGCAAGAAGGAGGAAAAAATGGCTGCCAAGGAAGTGAAATTTGCGTCGGACGCGCGTGATCGCATGCTGCGCGGCGTGGATACGCTTGCGAATGCAGTGAAGGTCACGCTGGGCCCCAAGGGCCGCAACGTCGTGATCGACAAAAGCTTCGGCGCGCCGCGCATCACCAAGGACGGCGTCACCGTCGCCAAGGAAATCGAGCTTGCCGACAAGTTCGAAAATATGGGCGCGCAGATGCTCCGCGAAGTCGCATCGAAGCAGAATGACAAGGCCGGCGACGGCACGACGACCGCGACGGTGCTCGCGCAGGCGATCGTCCGCGAAGGCTCGAAGGCCGTCGCCGCGGGCATGAACCCGATGGACGTCAAACGCGGCATCGATCTCGCCGTGACCAAGGTCGTCGAGGACCTCAAGGCGCACGCCAAGTCGGTCGAGGCGAACAGCGAGATCGCGCAGGTCGCGACCATCTCGGCCAATGGCGACGAAGAGGTCGGCAAAATCCTCGCGGAAGCGATGGAGAAGGTCGGCAACGAGGGCGTGATCACCGTCGAGGAAGCGAAGAGCCTCGCAACCGAACTCGAAACGGTCGAGGGCATGCAGTTCGATCGCGGCTATCTCTCGCCTTACTTCATCACCAACGCCGAGAAGCTGAAGGTCGAACTCGACGATCCGTACATCCTCATCCACGAGAAGAAGCTCTCGAACCTGCAGGCGATGCTGCCGCTGCTCGAGAGCGTCGTCCAGTCGGGGCGGCCGTTGCTCATCATCGCCGAGGATGTCGAGGGCGACGCGCTCGCGACGCTTGTCGTCAATCGCCTGCGCGGTGGACTCAAGGTCGCCGCGGTCAAGGCGCCGGGCTTCGGCGACCGCCGCAAGGCGATGCTCGAGGATATCGCGGTACTCACCGGCGGCAATGTCGTCAGCGAGGAGCTTGGCATCAAGCTCGAGAGCGTCACGATCAACATGCTCGGGCGCGCGAAGAAGGTCGTCATCGACAAGGATAATACGACGATCGTCGACGGGGTCGGCTCGAAGTCCGATATCGATAGCCGGGTCGCGCAGATCCGCCAGCAGATCGAGACGACCACAAGCGATTACGACCGCGAGAAGCTGCAGGAGCGGCTTGCCAAGCTCGCGGGGGGCGTCGCGGTGATCCGCGTCGGCGGCGCGACCGAGGTCGAGGTCAAGGAGAAGAAGGACCGCGTCGACGACGCGCTGCACGCGACGCGCGCGGCCGTGGAAGAAGGTATCCTTCCCGGCGGCGGCATTGCGCTGCTCCGCTCGCTGAAGGCACTCGAGGGCCTCAAGGCAGCGAACGACGACCAGCAGTCGGGAATCGACATCGTCCGCCGCGCGCTCCGCGCCCCGGCGCGCCAGATCGCCGACAATGCCGGCGAGGACGGCGCGTGGATCGTCGGCAAGCTGCTCGAAAGCGATGACTATAGCTGGGGCTTCAATGCCGCGACCGGCGAATATCAGGACCTCGTCAAGGCGGGCGTGATCGACCCCGCCAAGGTGGTTCGCACCGCGCTGCAGGATGCCGCGTCGGTGGCTTCGCTGCTGATTACCACCGAGGCGCTCGTCGCAGAGTTGCCGAAAGAGGAGAAGGCCGCGCCGATGCCGGCGATGGACTTCTGACATGCGGAGGGCGGCGATCTTCGCCGCCCTCCTACGTCTTGGCGAGAAGGAGAATGACGGGAGATATGTTATGCCCTTTGGCGGACAAAGCATTCGAAGCTGCGCAGCGCAAATCAAGCTCCAGCACGGCAGGCAGGCGGCGTTTATCGTCGCCCGTCAGGCTCGGTGGGCGCGCGAACGCGGCAATGAGGAAGAAATCGCGTTTTGGGAAGCCGTCCGCGAAGACCTCAACCGAAAGCTCTCGCGTCACTGATGGCCGTTGCACGAACCGCTCCGCGGATTGGCGTTAGCCTCGATGTAAAGCGCCCCAGCGAGCGTCACGCCTGATTGAACGCGGGCTGCCGCAGGCAGACCCTTTCGGCTCCTTCAACAGAGGAGTCGAACGATGAACGAGCTTATCCAGATTGG